>JACJYD010000001.1:0-1745000 GCA_020636275.1 Lewinellaceae bacterium
TGTGACTGTGATCGTCTGGGTTGTCTCTCCATTTGACCAAAGATAACTGTCGAAAATACCCGCATCGAGCACAGTAAAGGCTCCAATGCAAAAACTGAGCTGTCCGCTGATCTGGGGCAAGACCTCTGTGTATTCCATCACATTCACCTGATCAACCGCATCACAACCATTATTATCGGTAACGGTCACGCTATAATCCCCTGTTTCCGTGACAATAATGGTTGGTGTTGTTTGGCCCGTGGACCATAGATAGGCGTCAAACACCCCTGCATCAAGGGTGCTGGAGTCCCCGGCGCAAAAATTGAGCGTCCCGGTGATCTCCGGAGTCAGTGGTATATTTTCTGAAACAACTACCAGATCTTCTCCTTCACAACCATTGCTGTCTGATACGGTAACACTGTAATCGCCCGACTCAGTGACCGTAATGGTCTGGGTTGTTTCTCCATTTGACCACTGATAACTATCGAAGGTCCCTGCGTCCAGGGTCGTGGAATCGCCGGAGCAGAAAACAAGTTGCCCACTGATCTGAGGCTGTACCGGGGCGTTTTCCGTTACCGAAACCCCATCCGTTCCTTCACAACCGCTATTATCGGTCACTGTAACGCTATAATCGCCCGCCACTCCTACTGTGATGGACGGAGTCGTCTCGCCATTGGACCAAAGGTAGCTGTCAAAAATGCCTGCATCGAGAGTAGTGAACGCTCCGGAACAGAAATTAAACGCTCCGCTGATCTGGGGTTGCAACTCGGCATTCTCCGAAACAGTCACCTGATCGGTTCCTTCACAACCATTACTATCGGTCACCGTAATGCTATAATCGCCCGATTCTGTGACCGTGATGGACGGAGTTGTCTCGCCGGTAGACCATAGATAACTATTGAAAATGCCTGCATCCAATGTAGTGGAGTCCCCTGTGCAGAAACTGAGTTGTCCGCTGATCTGCGGCTGCACCTCTAAATTCTCTGTTACCGTCACCTGGTCGGATCCTTCACAACCGCTATTATCCATGACCGTCACGGCATAATCTCCAGATCCGGTAACGGTGATCGTCTGGGTTGTCTCGCCATTAGACCATAAGTAGTTGTCAAAAGTGCCTGCATCCAGAACCGTCGATGTTCCATAACAGAAATTGAGCGCTCCACTGATCTGGGGCTGCAACTCGGCATTCTCCGTCACGGTAACCTGATCCGTTCCTTCACAGCCGTTGCCATCCGTGACCGTAACGGAATAATTGCCAGGCGTTGTAACCGTGATCGTCTGAGTCGTTTCGCCGTTGGACCATAAATAGCCATCAAAGATGCCCGCATCCAGGATGGTGGAGGAGCCATTGCAAAAGCTGAGCTGTCCATTTATATCGGGCTGCAATGCTGCATTTTCTGTCACGGTAACCTGGTCGATCCCCTCACAACCGTTAATGTCCGTCACGGTAACGGAATAATCACCCGGCTGTGTAACAATGATCGTCTGAGTCGTTTCGCCGTTGGACCATAAATAGCCGTCAAAGGTGCCTGCATCCAGAATGGTGGAAGAGCCGATGCAAAAGCTGAGCTGTCCGCTGATCTGGGGCTGCAATGCTGCATTTTCCGTCACGGTAACCTGGTCGAACCCCTCACAACCGTTGATGTCCGTCACGGTAACGGAATAATCACCCGACTCCGTCACCTCGATCGTTTGGCCGGTTTCTCCAGTGGACCACTGGTAACTATTGAATGGCCCTGCATCCAAAAGGGTGGAAGAGCCGTTACAGAACGTTAAATTGCCGGCAATTCCGGGCGATGGAGCCATTAACACGGTAACCGACATTTGGTCAGATCCCATGCAACCGTTATTATCAGTGACCGTTATGCTGTAGTTCCCCGGCGAGTTTACAACGATAAACGGGGTGATTTCATTCGTGGACCATAGGTAGTCAGTATATGTCCCCGTAACCCCGATCACCGAATTCTCTCCTTGACAAAATGCCGCCGTCCCTTCAATTTCGGGAACGGGGTTTGGAACCTCAGAAAGCGTGAATGTATCGTAGCCCGTACAACCATTAACGTCCATAACGGTCACATTGTAGCTGCCGCCACTGTTGACAGATATGGTTTGGGTCGATTCATTGGTCGACCACTGGTAACTAAAAAAAACACCTGCATTTAGCTGGGCAGTTTCGCCACTGCACAATACTGAAGGTCCCAATATTTCGGGTTGAAGGCTATCCGCCACTATGACCGTTGCCTGGTCGAACCCGGTACAGCCGTTACCATCCGTAACCGTTACTCCATAAGTACCGGCCTGAGAAACCGTTATGGATTGTGTCGTTTCACTGGTCGACCACAGATAACTAGAGAAATTGCCGGCATCCAGGATTGTTTGGGTACCGACACAAATGCTGAGTTGACCGGTGATCTGCGGTTCCACAGGTAAGAACTCTATCGCAGTGACCTGGTCCGAACCGGAGCAGCCGTTATTATCTGTAACCGTAACACCGTAAAGACCGGTACTGGTAACGGTGATGGTCTGGGTTGATTCCCCACTGGACCAAAGGTAACTTGCATACACTCCCCCATCCAGCGTGGTTGATTCGCCATCACAGAAAGTGAGATCCCCCAATATTTCGGGGGATGGAACCGGAAATTCATTTACAGTGACAGAGGTACTCCCACTGCATCCATTTCCATCCGTGACCGTCACCCCGTATGTACCTCCGGTTGAAACCGTGATAGCCTGAGTCGTTTCGTTAGTCGACCAAAGATAACTCGAATACGTGCCCACATTCAGTAGGGTGGACGCCCCGGCACAAAAATTTGGATCGCCGCTAATACTGGGAACCGGGGCCGGTATCTCACTTACCGTCACGGAGGCACTTCCACTACATCCATTCGCATCCGTGACCGTTACGCTGTATGCGCCGGGAGTAGAAACACCGATCGTCTGGGTTGTCGCATTGTTGGACCATAAGTAACTCGAATATGCGCCTGCATCCAATGTGGTGGATTCGCCCGAACAGAAATTGGGAATCCCCGCAATGTTGGGAACGGGAGTTGGGAATACGTTTACATTGACCGTCGCACTACCACTGCATCCATTCCCATCCGTGACCGTTACGCCGTACGCGCCGGGAATGGAAACCATGATCGTCTGGGTCGTCGCGTTTGTCGACCATAGGTAACTTGAATATGTACCCGCATCCAGCGTGGTCGATTCACCGAAACAAAGTTCAGTGTCCCCACTTATATTGGGGGTAGGTGCGGGCAGGACCGTAACGGTAAGCGTGGTACTCCCACTGCATCCATTTCCATCCGTAACCGTCACACTGTATGCACCGGGCGTGGAAACGGAAATCGTTTGGGTTGTCGCATTGGTCGACCATAGGTAACTCGAATATGTACCCGCATCCAACGTGGTCGATTCACCGAAACAAAAATCGGAATCTCCACTGACGATGGGAGTCGGGACCGGCAACTCAGTAACATTAACCGATGTACTTCCACTACATCCATTCCCATCCGTGACCGTCACGCTGTATGCGCCGGGCGCGAAAACCGCAATGGTCTGCGTGTTTTGGTTATTCGACCAATTGTAAGATACATAGGAACCCGCATCCAACAGGGTCGATTCACCCGAGCAAAAGGTAAGATCACCGGTAATGTTGGGGGTAGGTGGCGAAAATTCGTTTACGACTACAGATGTACTCCCGCTGCACCCATTGCCGTCCGTAACGGTCACGCTAAAGGTACCGGACGTGGAAACAGTAATGGTTTGCGTGGTTTGGTTAGTCGACCAGTTGTAGGATGCATAGGAACCTGCGTCCAGGATAGTTGATTCGCCAGTACAAAATGCCGTGTTACCGGAAATAACGGGTACAGGAGCAATGAATTCAATTACTGTAACAGCGGTAGTTCCACTGCACCCATTTGCGTCCGTGACCGTTACACTGTAGGTTCCGGCAGCAGAAACCGCAATGGTCTGGGTGTTTTGATTGGTCGACCACTGGTAAGATACATAGGAACCTGCATCCAGTAGGGTGGACTCACCGGGGCAAAAGTTGAGTGCCCCACTGATGACGGGGGTGGGGGCCGGGAACTCGTTAACAGTAGTAGCAGTAGCTCCACTGCACCCATTTCCATCCGTGACGGTCACTCCGTACGTACCTGGGGCAGAAACGGAGATCGTTTGCGTGGTTTGGTTGGTTGACCAGCTGTAGGACGAATAAGATCCAGCATCAAGTGTAGTCGACTCACCTTCACAAAAGGTAAGATCGCCGGTAATGTTGGGGTTAGGTGGCGAAAATTCGTTTACGGTAACGGAAGTATTGCCACTACACCCATTCCCATCCGTGACGGTAACGCCATAATTTCCAGGTGCGGAAACGGCGATGGTCTGAGTTGTTTCATTGGTCGACCACAAATAACTCGCATACGACCCCGCATCCAGGGTAGTCGATTCACCGGTACAGAAACCGGGATCACCGTTTATACTGGGCGTAGGTATCGAAAATTCATTTACAGTAACCGAGGAACTACCGCTACACCCATTTGCATCGGTAACCGTCACACTATAGTTTCCAGTGGTAGAAACGATAATGGTTTGGGTCGTTTCATTGGTCGACCACTGGTAACCTGAAAAAGTCCCCGCATCGAGCGTGGTTGACTCCCCCGTACAAATATTTAAGTCTCCTGTAATAGCGGGCAATGGAGCGGGGAGTTCGACGACGGTCACCTGATCGCTATCGCTGCAGTTATTGGCATTCGTGACGGTAACACTGTATGTGCCGGGGGCGGTTACAGTTATCTGCTGGGTATTTTCGTTGGTAGACCATGCATAGGAATTGAACGGCCCCGCATCGAGCGTAGTGGATTCTCCGGAACAGAATTCCAGGTCTCCGCTAATGGTTACTACCGGGCTGGACAGAACCGTGACCGTTACGGAATCCTGGGCAGAATGACTAAACCCGTCTGTGACCGTCACGTGATAAGTAGTGGTTGTGACAGGAGAGACTACGTGACTGGGACCTCCCCCCAAGCCGTTATCCCAGGAAAAAGAATAGTTTCCATCTCCCCCCGTAGCTGTTGCATTGAGACTGGCATTCTCTCCGGCGCAGATGGTGATATTGTTCCCTGCCTCGACAGCCACCGGTTGTCCGAAATAATTCAAAATGACGTTGTTGGGATTATAGGTCACTTCCCAATACGTTGGATCGATCGGGAGATTAACCGTTGAAAAGGTCCCATTACAACCGCCGGTACAAACCACAATGATATAGCTGTCGCCAATGGTTGGCGTAAAACCGTTAATCAGGAAAACGTTCAGGGTGCCGCCCAAAGTAGTCACTCCGGTATTGATCTGAAGTTGGTCGTGGCCATTTGGGACAGCGGGGCCACCGTTCCCGGCAATTTCCAGATCGAAGATGGCATTGGTGTGATCATAGGGCCCGGTAATGGAAAATTGTCCCGGTGAATAACCCGGCCGGAAATACCCCAGATTGGAAAACACATATCCGTCAATACCGCCCAACCCCCAAAGCTCCCCCGTGTTTTGATTGGTAAAGCTTCCAGTAGGTCCTAAAATGGCATCTGCCCCAAGGTTGGGCCCGAAGGTGACCTTACCTGCATTCGTAAACGTTCCACTGTTCAGAAAGACGGCTTCGCCACCCGTATCATCGATCCCCAGATCCGACCCCGTCTGATTGTCGAAGGTGGCGCCATTTCTCAGTTTGATCCCGGCCTGGGCTATACTCGTATTGATCGCGACCATACCTGCATTGGTAAAGGAAAAGCTCCAGAGTTCGATAGCGTGATTCCCGGCACTGGAAATATTGATCGTTCCGGAACTTGAATTCACAAATGGGGCGCTATTGTAAATGCCACTGGAAGTTCCGTTCGTCCCGATAGAAGGTCCTAAATTGATCGTCCCGGAATTCGTAAATAAAGTGCCGGCCTCATAGGAGTTGTAAATGCCCTCCTGAACCGTATTACTAATAGCAATGGATCCTGAATTTAGAAATTCAGGGTTTCCAAAATTGTAAATTCCCCTGCCCCCGGTATTATTGATCGTAATGGTTCCGGAATTTTCAAAGTAAGTGTTGTTCCAGGTCCCTCCGAAGGCGTCGTTGCTGAGCCCGGAAGTAAGCGTATTGCTGATACTAATCATTCCCTGGTTATCAAAGGAAGCATCTTGATTGTTTTGGATGCCAAAGAAACCATTTTGGACCTGGATTGTGCCCTGGTTTGTCGTGGTCCCGGTACTGGTTCCCGAAAAGTTGGTACTGTTCAGGAAGGAAAAGGAATCTATTTGCAACAGGGCCCCGGGACTGTTGGTAAAATTGGCGTAATTGGCCAGGCCAAAATGTGAATCTATTGTGCCATTATTGATAAGGGTAGCGGTTTCATCGTTTACGAGACTGCCCTGTTTTTCATTGATCAAGGTTCCGTCGTTGGTAAAAAGAGCACTGCCGTAATTGCTAAAAGGCTGCCCAAAGCTATTGGTAGTGGCAGGGATCGTGATTGTACCGGTATTGGAAAAGGTGGTTCCACTGCCAGCATTCACGAGCCGCGTAAAATTGGAGTCTTCCAGATAAAGAATTCCTTGATTGTCAAAGATCCCCCCATCTCTGTTTTGTATGGCATTGGTAGAAATATAGGTAGTGCCTTCCGTTACGTTAATCGTCCCGGCATTTGAAAAAAAACCGGAATTATCCACCGCGCTGGCCCCACAATTGCAATCGATATCCGAGATATTGATAATGCCTGAGCTGGTATTGGTAAATGAGGTGCCGGAAAAATTCGATATGCCATCCCCATCAATATTTGTATCGATATCCAGGGTTCCGGAATTGGTAAATGTGCCGGTGAACAATTGATAGACCCCGGCAAAACCGTTAGCTGAATTCTTTATATGCATGGTTCCGGAATTTTCAGCTGTCCCGGCATTTTCAAACCCGCTTTGTCCTATGGTTGCATCAACGGTGAAGGTGCCCGAATTCACCAAAAAGCCTGTAGTCCAATTGGAAATTCCATCCCCATTTGTATTCGAGACAGAAATGGACCCCGCATTGATCAGGGAATCGCTGTTGTAAATTCCAGCCCCGATAGTATTGGTGGAAGCACTAATACTTCCGCCTGCCATGTTGTGAAAGTAATTGCTGTTATTAATTAATTTGCCATATGCACCGCTGACATCCACAGTTCCGCTATTTTCAAATACCCCTGTGGTAGTCACCCAAATAGCATCGGAAAGAATGGTATTGGTGACGGTCAAACTTCCTCCGAGGTTTTTAAATGTTCCAATTACTTGCAATCCCCAGGTGCCGGAACCGTCAATCTGAAGGGAACCGTTCAGAATTACCGTAGCCCCGTTTTGAATGATCAGGCCTTTCGCCTGAGCATTGGTGGCGCCGAAAATAGTAGCTTGCCCGTTTGGAATTGTGAGGTAGTCGTTAAAATCCGGAATGCCCGCAGGGCTCCAATTAGAGGCCACGGCCCAATCTCCTATTCCACCGATCCAATCTCTATTGACGCAAAAGACTGTTTGACTCGAGAGCAGAATGAATAAAATAAATTGGTATTTCATAGTGCGGGGAATAAATTGCCTCTGAAATACCCCTCTTACTCCAAGAAGAAAAATGACCAATAAAATAGATGATAGCTATGGCATTGCCATGAGTCTGTCTATCGAAAAAAAGCTTGTTTGGGATGGTAGAAATAGAAAAAATTGAGAAAATGGAGCAGCATTTTCTCGCGCTGGATAGGTCTCTCCTGGAGAAAAATGGGTAAAGCAGGTTCAAATGGGTAACATTTGGTTTTTTAATGGGCCTCTACCGGGGTGGTCATTTTTCTAAAGATAAAAAAGATTTGACATTATTGCAATGCCATGACATGAGCTTTATGCCCCTGGCAGCTCAGGATGTTTTTTTGAAGGGCTGGTAATGGAATTACTTCAAAAACGCCCCCTTTTCCACAAACAGCTCCTTGAACAGGCCGTCGGCCGGACTTCTAAAATACGCGTTGGCATTGAGAGAAGAGTGCAGGAAATAATGCCCGGCGGTGGTATCCGCCCAGCACTGAATGACGAGGGGGTTCATGGAAACCCCGGAAACCGTCAGTGCGTAATCCGGTGAAGCGACCGGCTGGAAGACATCTGCAAAATCCCGTTCAGGGCGGTTGGCGAGCAGGCCGAGGTATTTTTCCACGGCAGCAGAATCGGCTGCCATGCCATCGACTAGCCAATGTGAGTCAGCCTTCGAGACGACGAATCCGGTACCCTCAGGATAGTCAAATTTCAGGTTGTTCACGGCGGCTTTATCCACCTTCAGAAAGTCGGATTTGCGCCAGGCACTAAATTCCTGGTTGAGGGTCATGCCGAGAAACCCGTCAACGGCGTAGACTTCCTTCCGGTCTCCTTTTCGCACATAGGTTGTACCACTGATCCCCTGATTGCCCGCGTATGGATTGCCGCCGGGTTGCTGTTGGTAAGAAATCTTCCCGATATAGAGGTCTGCGGCATCGCCTTTGCCCGATTCCTGTATTTTTACCCGGGTAGCGGAAGAATCGGTGACGGCATATTTTTCCCAGGTATCTTTACTTCTGCCGGCCAAGCGTTTGGGCTTGAGTCCCTGAAGGTCGGAAAGAAGCTGTTTTACGGCGACGGGATTGGCTTCGCCAACCAGGCCACCGCTCTCCACCTGCCACTGCCCTCCTGATTTGGTGAATTTGATCTCCTGCCCTTTTGCCACTTGCGGATAGAGGAATATCGTCTCCACCGCAGCCGTGTCAAGGGTGATCAGTTCGTCGGGAAGGCCGTTGGCTTTTCGCCTGCTGTCCCGAAGGTAATTGGTGAGAAAAAAAATGACGACGAGCCCGGCAAGTACGCCGAGTAATACCTTGTTGTTAAATTTCTTACTCATAGTTCTCCTGCATTCTTCTGATTCGCTTATTGCGATTGATCTGACTGCGCACCACCCCATATCCGGCCAAAAGGATTATCGGGAGCAGGAAATTGAGGTATTTCAAAAAAGACTTGGTTCCCTCGTCCAATTCGTCGAGAGGCCGGTATTGGATCCCTTTGGTTCGGAGTTCAATCAACCCTGTATCGTCACTGAGCCAATCGATCGCATTGACCATAAGATTGACGTTGTCGTCTTGCAATTGTTGCGATTGTTCCCTCGGACCGTTGACCGCAAAATCGCCGTCGCCGACGACACATAACCGCCAGGTCTGCCCATTCTGTCCGGTTTTTTCCAGCACCCCGGCAACCACCTGGTTTTGCAGGGGGAAGTCGTTATCAGTCCACTGTTTTTGAATGTCAAAGTACTGCGGCGCCTTCAGGGCTCCCGATTTCCCGGAGGTAAATGCCAGCGAGGTAAAAGTGGCCGACGTATCGCCTGAAAAGCGGACGGGACTTGCAAAAGGCAACACCACAGCCTCCAATCCCTTGGAAATGGGATGATCGGCAAAGATGGAAATGATGGGGAGAAAGGGAAATTTGACCTTCGAGGCGATACGGAAAAAACCCTGCTGTTGCTGCACGGTCACCGCGCCGCACTTGGAATCGACGATGAAATAATCGTCTACGATGATCCCTTTGGATGCCAGCCAGGTTTCCAGACCTGTGTTAACTGCAGTACCCATCGCATTTTGGAGATCGCCTTCGACCCTGTTCAGGGCGACAAAAAGATTGCCGCCGCGCTCCAGAAAGGCATCGAGCTGGGCCAGTTGACCCGGCGGGATCGAATCCGTCGGACGAACGATGGCCAGGGTCCGGAACCGCTCTGGGATGGGCGTTGTATCCTGGATCGTATAGGGCTCGACGTCGTAAAGGACATTGAGCCCGGCTT
Source organism: Lewinellaceae bacterium (assembly GCA_020636275.1). Classification (GTDB taxonomy): domain Bacteria; phylum Bacteroidota; class Bacteroidia; order Chitinophagales; family Saprospiraceae; genus JADJTT01. The sequence goes on from JACJYD010000001.1 coordinate 9,818, forward strand.
GCACCTGATACATTTCGCCGAGGGATGGTTCGCCGTGACCCTGGATCAATCCGATCGAAGGCTTATCGATTACGGTCATTTTTTTGATCGAGGTAGACATGGCGTACTCCAGAGGAGCGCCCGGCTGGATGAAGGGGATGACCTCCCGCTGCTCGCCCAGCTCCAATACAGCGCCCAGAAAGGCTTTCTGCTGTTTGACCTGGTCCTTGTCCCGCACATTGATCATCACCGGTTGCACACCTGCCTTCAGGGCTTCCTGTTCCTTTTCATCATCCTCGTTGGGGTTGATGAATTCGTAGACGACATTGCCGTTCGAGAGCCGGTTGTATTCGATGAGAAAATCTTCGAAATCCTTTCGCGTTTTACTGATATTCGGCGGCAGATCTTCACTAAAGTAGGCCTTGACGGTGACCGGTTCATCCAGCGATCTCAGAATATTTTTGGTCGCCTTGCTCAAGGTGTATTGTTTGTCTTCGGTTAAATCAAATCGGAAAAATAACTGCCTGGAAATCAGGTTGATAATAATGATGATTCCCGCCAGCAAAATGATGGTTACAGTTGTTTTTTTCATGATTTGCGGCTCTTATCCTTTTATATGTCGTTGTGCCAAAGAGATCTCTGCCAGGAAAAGCCCCAGGGCGGTGATCGAAAGGAAGAACAGGATATCCTTACTGTCGATCACGCCCCTCGAAAGCGATTCGAAGTGCGACGTAGTGCTCAACGAGTCGAACAGGGTACCCAAGAAGCCGGTAAAACTACCGGCCAACACCCCGAATATGATGTGAAAACACAGGCCGATCATCAAGGCGGCCATGAAAGCCACGATCTGGTTGGAGGTCAAACTGCTGGCAAACAGTCCGATTGCCGCATAGGCCATACTCATGAGGAATAGTGCGAGGTACCCGGAAATGGTCCCACCCGTATCGAGGTCGCCGATATTGGACACGGTAATGGGGTAGAGGAGGGTCGCCGCCAATGCAATGCCGATCAGCAATAGGGTCGCGACAAATTTGCCGAGAACGACCTGCCGGTCGGTCACGTTTTTGGTCAGAAGCAATTCCAGGGTACCCGACTTCCGCTCTTCGGCCAGCATCCGCATGGTGATAGCCGGAATGAAAAAGAATAGCGTCCAGGATGCCACGACAAAAAAGCCGCGGAGGCTGGCCTGGCCAACGAAAAAAACATCACTGCCTTGCAGCCAGGTAAAAAATCCGTTGAACCCGAGGAACAATCCGATGATAATGTAGCCGATGAGCGAATCGAAAAAGGCGGCCAGTTCGCGTTTAGCTATGATCCAAATCGCTTGCATATCCATTCAAATTGGGTTGCGGCATCGCGGCCGTAGGCGCACTGCCCGCAATTGACTAATTCATTGTCAGATTCCTGAAGATATCTTCAAGCTTGGTCTCCAAAGGCGTCATTTCGGTTAGTGTCCAGTTGTGATTTACGCAAAGTTGGAAAACGGCTCTCTTCGAACTTTGTCCGGGCAGGCTCTGAATTTCAAAAAGGAACTGATCGCGGCCGGCAATATCCACGGATGCGACGGTCTGGAGCTGTTGCAGGGCCTGAGTGATCGCTTTCGGATCGGCTGCGTCTTCGATCCTGACCTTCAGAACCTCTTGTCCCTGGGCTTGTTTGCGCAGGGTATCTGCGGTGCCGTTGGCAACGATCTTTCCCTTGTTGATGATAAGAATGCGATCGCAGGTCGCCTCTACTTCGGGCAGGATATGGGTGCTCAGGATCACCGTTTTCTCCTTGCCCAGATCGCGGATGAGTTTCCGGATCTCAATGATCTGGTTGGGGTCCAGCCCCGTTGTCGGTTCATCGAGAATAAGGATGGCGGGATCGTGGATCATGGCTTGCGCCAGGCCAACACGCTGGCGGAATCCCTTTGAAAGCTCCCCGATCTTTTTATGCTTTTCGGCATTGAGCCCGCATACTTTGACCATTTCCCGCACCCGCGAGTAGATATTGCTCTTGGGCACGCCTTCCAAAGCTGCGCAGAATTCGAGGTAGTCAATTACGGGCATATCCACGTAAAGCGGATTGTGTTCAGGCAAATATCCAATATGCTTTTTTGCCCCATCCGGGTTTTCACGCACACTGGCCCCTCCGATTCGAATATCTCCCATTTCGATGCCGAGGTAACCGGTGATCATTTTCATCGTGGTCGTTTTTCCGGCTCCGTTAGGCCCGAGAAATCCCAGGATCTCTCCGGTTTTGACTTCGAAAGAGATATCATCAACTGCTCTTTGGTGGCCATAGGTTTTGGTCAAATTGTCGATGATAATATCCATGGCGACTTTTATTTGGTATGCAATTTTATTAAGGCGATCCTTTTTTTCCAAAAAGTTATACCTTAAAATGCGCTTCCGGAAGTGTTAAATTTTTCCGATTCCTTATCTTTAAGGTTGGTATTTTATTTCGTCACTCATTAATCCCACTCAACCATGATCCGCTTCGTTCTACCAAGCGCACTGGTCATCCTGACTTTAGGAGCCTCCTTTGCGCAATCCCCTCAACTGGTTAAAGACATCTGGCCGGGCGCCGCTACCTCTGTTCCCTATAATTTTAAAGCCTGGAACGACTCCTTGCTTTGGTTCACTGCCGACGACGGCATGTTCGGCAATGAGATCTGGAGAAGCAATGGCACCGAAGCCGGGACCTACATGGTCAAAGACATCGTAATGGGTTTTAACTTCCCCACCAACTTTTTCACAACCCCCAATTTCCTGTATTTTACCCTCAACTTTTCCGGTCTTGGCGAAGAACTTTGGATGAGCGACGGCACCGAAGCCGGAACCAAGATTGTCAAAGACATCATGCCTGGTAGCGGGAGCTCCAATCCCGTATTCCTGGCTAACATCGGCGAGGTGGTCCTTTTTAGCGCCAATTCGCCGACAAAAGGGCACGAGCTTTGGAAAACCGACGGCACGGAGACCGGGACCACGATCGTCAAAGACATTAATGAAGGTGTTGGCAATTCTTACCCCTCCTACCTGACCAACGTAGATGACATCATATACTTTTGGGCCGATGATGGCATCCACGGCGACGAGCTCTGGAAGACCAATGGAACGCCCAACGGCACGGTCATGGTCAAAGATATCAACCCGGGCGCCGCGGGCTCCAACCCCAACAACCTGGTCCGTTTTAAAGGCCAACTGTATTTCAATGCTAATGATGGAACCCATGGCCCCGAACTCTGGAAATCAGACGGCACGGAGGGTGGAACGGTTATGGTCAAGGATATTTATGCCGGAGGAAATGGATCGGATCCTACCCTGCTTACTGCACAATGTACCCCTTGGCCCACTTGTGACAGTCTTCTTTATTTCCGTGCAAACAATGGCAACACAGGCCAGGAACTGTTCATTTCGGATGGCACGGAGAACGGAACCAAACTGGTCAAAGACATCCGCCCGGGCGCTACGGGCTCCGACCTGGAACATCTGACCATAGTCAACGGCACCCTTTTCTTCAGCGCTTTCGACGGCACCACCAACTCCGGCCATGAACTGTGGAAAAGCGACGGCACCGAAGCCGGCACCGTATTGGTCAAAGATATATACCCTGGCTTGCTTGATTCCGATATCGACTGGCTAACAGATGCTAATGGCACCCTCTATTTTCAGGCAAAAGACGATGTCCACGGTGTGGAACTCTGGAAAAGCAATGGTACCGAAGCCGGCACCGTGCTGGTGCAGGACCTTTACCCAGGCGGCCTTTCGTCCGCGCCGACCGAACTGACCATGGTCGACGGGAACCTCTTTTTTACCGCCAGCGACGGAGTGGTGGGCGGTGAACTGTGGATGATCCCCAATGTGCCGACCTCCTCCCGGGAAGTACCGGAAAAAAATTCACTTCCCCTATTCCCAAACCCCGCCAAGGATGTAGTTACAGTCCAATTACCTTCCGGATATTCAGGAAAGGTTGCTCTGTTTGACGGGCTTGGCAGAATGGTCCGCACCGCAGTGGCTGACAACCAGGAATTCCTGCAAATGGATCTGGAGGGGTTGGAAAAGGGAATGTATTTTGTACGTTTGGTGGAATCGCCGGTTTCGCAAGCTGCGAAACTGATCCTCCATTAAGAAAGAAGGGCGGGAAAAGACCCGCCCTTCTTTCTTAAGTTTTCACAGCGACCCAAAAACCAATTTTTTTGAATATTTTTTATTCAATCAGGATCATCCCGCTTATCTGCCGGTTTCCAATGACCAAAAGGTAAAAATATAAACCGGCTTCCCAATCGCCGGTCTGTACCTGAATGAGGCCCCTGTTTTCTCCTTCAAAATCAAATACTTCCCGTCCCAACAGATTGAAAATCGCGACCTGTACATTGCCGGGAACGGCCGATTCAAAAGAAAAATGCACCACATCCGATGCCGGATTGGGGGAAACCGAAACCACAGGTCTGTCTGGCTTTAGTTCCGTTGTTTGAACGGTCGTTTCATTGATCAGATCGCGCAGGCAAGCGAATTTGTAATTGCGGTGCGGCACGTTCACATCGTCGGTCAGCCCCCAGCAGCCGTAGCGATTGTAGCCGCTCGTCAGCGTAAACTGCATGGCGAGCGTGCCGCCGAGCTGGATGAAAGCGTCGTCGAGGTTGTAGCGCATTTCTTCGCACATCCCTTCGCTTCGCTCGGCCAGGATGCGGTTGGCGATGTTGGTGGTGCTGCCACCGCCGTGGTCGGATCCGCCCTCATACGACACAAATCCACCCGGCAGTCCCCAGGCGATGGCTTTGGCGATCCACTGCGTCCGGCCCGCCTCGTTGACACCGGTGTCGGTGATCTGGTTGGTAATGCTCAAATGGCAGTCGTCCAGGATTTTACCGACGCTCTCCCCGGCCTCATGTCCGCCCGAAAAGTAGGTTTGACAGCCGATGGCATAGAGGTAATCGGCCGGCGGGCCGAAGTGTGCATTGATGTATTGCAGCATGGGCTCCACCCACCATTTGAGCATGGGCTGGTGGCTGCATAAGACAACGCGGACGCGGTCGTTCAGTGAACCGGCGCCGAAAACTGTTTCGAAGATCTGCGCCAGTTCGACGGTCCGGCGAGCGTGGTTTTCGTGCTCGCCAATGCCGAGATCGGCTGCCTGCGCCTGATTGTACTGGCTTTGTTCAAAACCGGGAGCAGTGTTCCAAACCTCATTGCTGCTTTCCACGTATATATTCAGGTCGGGATCGAGGTTGTTTTTTAACAAGGTGGCCAATTGATCCACATAATCGGAACTGGCCGAAATGGGCACGTTGATCCAGGCATCGGTATGGGTACGATTGGCCAGGTCGATGACGTGCTCCCAGCAGGCGCCATCCCTTTTCCCGATCTGGGCGATCCCTGATTGCGAAGCATCCGTAGGCAGCTTCCGGTCGACCCACTCCGTTTGGACTGGGAAAACCGGATTGCTTCCGTTGGTATTGGTAAAGTTCATGAAGCGGATAGCGCTAAAATGGATGGAATCGAACAGGTCGAGAAAGGCTGTGTGAAAGACCCCGCTATCATTGGCATATCCGGGTCGCAGCATTTTGAAATCGGTAAACCCGGAATGCAGCGGGTCGGAGGGCGTGCGACGCGTATCGCTGAATTCGATCAGAAATAAGCCGTTGCTCCCGGGGGCGACCACGTAATCAAAAGTAGTCGCATTGGATGGCGGGTCATATACCAGGTTTTGTACCGAACCGCCCGTTGAGGATGCGACCACACCCTGTCCTGCGAATGAGCATTTCCAAATACCGCTCACATCGAGCCGGTACACTTCCGGATCGTCGATCGAGCCTGCCCATTCGGCCACCGGTCGGAAGTCGACGACGTAGCGTGCATCGGTTGCGGGCCATCCCTTGGCATCAACCTGTCCGGCGTTAAGCTCATTCCCGGTATTCAGATCGTGCCAGCGGTAGTTTTCGCGGGCCAGATCGATGTAAGTGCCGCCTCGCTCGGGGAGGCTGATGTTGACGCCGATCTGAGCGGGGGAGAAAGACGGTTGCAAGGCGAGGAGGAAAAGGATTATTTGTTTCATTTCAATAGCACGTGAGGATTAATTTAGCTTATTCTATTAAAATAAAAGAAAATTTCGTCAACCGGTTAACGATTTTTAATAAATTCCATATATTCGACAGTTTACTAATAACCCCATATGAAAATCTGTCCCTTTTTCCTCCTGATCCTTCCATTCCTTTTTGCCTCGTGCAGTAAATGGGATTTGGGAAAAAAAGATTTCATCAACATCCAGATTACCGATGCGACCCTGACAGGTATCGATTCCGTTCGAATATCCGTATCGATCGGCGACCTCAGCGAAAATGCCGTCAACAATTATGGGCTGATCTGGGCCTTAGGCACGGAGGCGCCGAGCTTACTTTTGAACGATGGCAAGCAACCGCTGGGGTTCCTTAGTTCTTTGCAGGACACCTCCTTTGTTACTGAAATTTCCGGATTGCTGCCCAACAAGACCTATACCTTTGCAGCCTACGCAGTGGCGGGATCGAAAGCGTTTTTCAGCGAGCCCGTGACGCTACATACGGAAACCGGTAAAGTTTTCTCCCATGAATTGATCTATGAAAGGGGCAGCACCATCGAATTGATCGGACAGATAACCGGAGCAGAGGCGGGTGTGCTGGCCATTGCGCATGGGTTCTGTTGGTCTTATTCCAACCCCGATCCCAGCCTGGCAGACTCATCAGCTAACCTGGGCAGCAGGCAAAATTCGAATAACTTTTCTCTGAAAGTCCAGGATTGGCCCAATGATTCTAGCGGTTATTTCAGAGCCTTCGGCATTTTGCAATCGGGACTGGAAACCGACACCCTCTACGGAGATGTTCTTTTCTTCGATGGAGATCTGAAAGATGCCTACACCCGGAAATCGTCGCCCGGATGGACCAAGCGAGAGGGAGCGGTAGGCTTTGCCATCGGGTCAAAAGGGTATATCGGATCCGGGAGAAACGGTTCGATCTACTTAAGGGATTTCTGGCAGTACGATCCATCCACGGACACCTGGACCCAGATCCAGGATCTGGGCTATCCCGTTATAGGTACCAACAGGGCCTTTGCCGTTGCCTTTTCTATCGGAAATTACGGCTATGTCGGCACCGGTCTGAATAGCAGTGGCCAGCAGGTTCTTTCAGATTGGTGGAGATATAACCCTCTTACCAACACCTGGGATACTCCTCCAGGTAACTTCCCCGGGGTTCCGCGTCAAGGTGCAATCGCATTTGTCATCAATGGAAAGGCCTATGTTGGAGGGGGCAAAAGCGCTTTATTTGGTGAGAATTATGGTGATTTTTTTAAATACGATCCCAACCAGAGCGGAGGCACGTGGACTTCAGTATCCCCTCTGCCCGGGGGTGCTGTATTAGCCAATTCCTCCAGTTTCGCCCTTTATGGAAAAGGCTATTGCTTGGGAGGAAATTATGTCGACGGGAACCTGTTTGTCACCGATGAAATGTATAATTACACCCCTTCCTCCGGACAAGGAAGCTGGCAATTTCTTGGTTATATGAACTTGGGAAACAGGGATCATGCTTTGGGATTGGCGACCAGTACCAATGGATATTTGTGCGGGGGAACCGGCGTTGGATTTACCGCATCGGGGAATTTCGATGATCTGTGGGAATTTGACCCGGCTTTGACCCCGAACGATTGGGTGAAAAAGAATACTTTTCCTTTTGGTGGCCGGCATTACATGGCCGGCTTTGTAATTAATGATCGTCTTTACTTTGGAACCGGTAGCGATCCCGCAAATAGATTTGGTGATTTCTGGGAATACGACCCCAATTGATCAAAAACCTAAACCAATAATTCCCGATGAGACCTTTTTTCTCCCGTTTCCAGGTATGGAGGTATCTGATTGCATTTACCTTTGCTGTTTTTTCTGTTTCCGGTTGCCAAAACTGGGATTTAAACCCTTCCAATTTCCCATTGGTAACCACAAATGAAAATCCGGTGCCCGAAACCGATAATTCTTCCTATATTTTTTCAGGAAGCCTGGATGGTCTTGGGTCAGAAGAAACCCTGGTACAGTTTGGACATGTGCTTTTAGCGGAAGAAGGCACTCCTTCATTAGATCAATACGACTACCGTTCTGATGGATCCGGAATTGGCAATCAGGCCCGGTTTGAAACGTCCATTCCCGGCTTATCGCCCGGACAAACCTACTATTTTCGGGCATTCGCCATCGTTGAAGGCACTTCTTACTACGGATCGACCTACTCCTTTACCGTACCCGATCTCCCTATATCACTGAATATCCTGGAAATAACCAATATCGTTACGGACCCCGACGGCTCCAGCGCTGACGTAAGCTATGAGGTCAGCGGGTTGCCGGAAACGGAAAATGGCTTAAAAGTATGGGGCATTGGTGTAACCTGGTCCGAACAACCGGATCCCGACCCCCGGAATAATAATTTCCTCACCCAGGGTGCCATTACGATCCCGGGGCCGGCTCAGACCTTTTCAATTTCCTTGCTAAACCTCAATCCTGGGTCCTATTACGTCCGTGCCTTCCTGCAGATCGGAAACACCTATTATTTCAGTGAGGAGAGTTGCTTTCATATTGGCGGTATATGGCGAAAAAAAAGCGATCTTCCCGTTTTGGAAGGGCTGGCCGGAGCCACCAGCTTTTCACTCAATGGAAAAGGCTTTGTATTGGGCGGGAGAAATCTAAGCACGAAATTCGCCGCTTTGTGGGAATATGATCCGGCCACCGATACCTGGACTCAAAAAAAAGACTTCCCGGGAGGGAAGAGGGCTTTTATGGCCAGTTTTGTCATCGATAGCTCGGCCTATGCAGGCTTAGGTGTAGATGCACTGTTTGGATATCCAAAAAGTTTTTTCCGGTACAACCCCAATGAAGATAACTGGTATCCCATACCCAACTATCCGGGGTCCGGAAGGGAAAAGAGCGGAGCTTTCTCTATCGATAAAAAAGGGTATGTTGGTGCAGGATCAAATGGCGGAACCATTTACGCAGATTTCTGGAAGTATGACGCCCTGGCGAACCAATGGAGTTCAGTCCCTTCCCTTTCCACCGGACGGGTATCCCCTGTAGCTTTTTCTCTTGGAAATATCGGGTATTTGGGCTTTGGATATTATGGGAATACAGATCTTTCAGACTTTTACAGAATACAGGAAGGTGGAATTTGGGTATCGCTCGGAACTTATCCCGTAGTATCGGCATACAGCTCGCCTCTTGTTGGAACGGCCACCACTCAAAGAGGGTATGCATTGGGAACTTTCTTTGAAAATTCATTTGTCGACCATTTTTATGAATTTGACCCGGTAACCGATACTTGGACGGTTAAAACGTACATTCCTATGGAGGGTAGCCAAAGAAGTAATGGCGTTTTGTTTGCAATCGACGACAAGGTCTATGTCGGATTGGGCGAATCCTATTCGGTGACGTATTATTCCTCGGTTTATGAATATACTCCTGAAGTAGGATGCAATTGAATCACTGGTATTAAACGCTAACCTTCCCTTATCGAACCGGAATTGAGTCCGGCTGATTGAAGTGAGCATTACAATTTGTGTCTTTCCAAAATGTTTCCAACGCGGTACCTTGACAGAGCAGGACATCATTCTGCTCATTGTCAACGGCATGGGACTCGCACAGTTCTCATCGGATTATTATTTCTCCGATAACACGCCCAATTTCCCCGTTTCAAATGCATCGGGTGCATCAAACCACCCCAATGAAAACGAACTCGCCTTTGCAACGCATGGACACACGGCTTCGCTAAGCGAGACCTGCGGCAAAATGATGAGATGTTTTGAGAATGGCCCCCTTTGAGTAATCCCTTATCTTGCAGCTGAAATGCTTTCCTGTTCATAGTTAAAAAATTGAACGCCGATGTACAAATACCTCGCTTTCTTCCTGCTTCTGGCAACGGGATGTTTGCCCAGACCTGAAAAAACCTCCGATGAAATGAAGCACATCCAAGCTACCCTCGAATACCGCACCCCCGCCCGGCTCGGCGAAGGCGCCTTTTGGAACCACCAAACCGGCGAACTCTACTGGGTAGATATCGAAGGGAAACAGCTACACATCTATAATCCGGCCACGAAAACCGACCGCTTTTTTCCAACCCCAACCAGGGTGAGCACGGTCGTACCGGTCGATGAACAGAAAGCAGTCATTGCCCTGGAAGACGGCATTTACCTGATCAACACCCGGTCCGGAGCGATCAGCCCGTTTTGTCCGCTCGAAGCCGACCTGCTCGGTAATCGCTTCAACGATGGGAAATGCGATCCGGCCGGAAGGCTCTGGGTAGGATCGATGGACTTCGGAACGACCCATCCCACCGCCGCCCTGTACCGGGTCGATCCCGACGGTACAGCCACGAAAATGCTCGACAGCATCACCATTTCCAACGGCATCGTCTGGACTTCCGATCAAAAGACCATGTATTACATCGATACGCCGACCGGAAAAATCCGCGCCTTCGATTTTGATAATTCTTCCGGGAACATCTCTAATGAACGGGTTGCGGTGGAGGTGCCCGAAAGCCTAGGCTATCCCGACGGTATGACCATCGACGAAAACGACAAGTTATGGGTCGGCATATGGAACGGCAATTGCGTGGCACAGTTCGATCCACTGACGGGGCAACTCCTATCCAGGATTGAAGTACCTGCACATAACGTCACCGCCTGCGCCTTTGGCGGTCCCCATCTGGATACGCTGTACATCACCACGGCAAGCGAGGATATGACGGAGGAGGAAAAAGCTTCCTTCCCGGATGCCGGGTCGATCTTTAAGGCGGTTCCGGGAGTGAAAGGAGTCAAGAGTCCATTTTTTGGACATTAAGTTCTCTGACATAATTAATTTATAAACACTGCGGCCGGTGGCCGCAGTGTTTATAAATTAATTATGTCAGAGAACTTAATACGATATTTGTAAGCAATTCTCATCTTTTAACCCCCCAATCCATCTATTATGAAAAAGCTAAGTGTGGCGCTTTTATTGATCCTCCTTTCACTCCAGGCCTGGGCCCAACTACTCGGAGAGGAAGGAAAAGGCAATACATGGGCCGTCGTATATGGCATCTCCGACTACCAGGAGGTTAACGACCTCAAGTTCGCCGACCGGGATGCCTCAGCGTTTGCAAGCTACCTGACGACCTATTCCAACGTACCCGCCGACAACATCCGGTTGCGCACCAACCAGGATGCCACTACCGGGAATTTCTGGAAAGACCTGACCTGGCTAAAGGAGAAAAGCCAAAAAGGCGACCGGGCGATCATCTATTTCTCAGGCCATGGGAGTAAAGAAACACAGACCAGCCTCGGGATGGGGTTTTTGCTCACCTACAACTCCCCAAAGGGAAATTACCCGGCCGGCGCTTTCGGTATCCAGTATCTGAAAGCCATGGTCAACGATATTTCCCAGCAAGGCGCCCAGGTGCTCCTGATCACCGACGCCTGCCGCTCGGGCATGATCACCGAAAACCAGCTCCAGGGCATGGACGCAGCCACCGCCAGCCTGAAAGAACAGTTCGTCAACGAGGTCAAGATCCTCTCCTGTGAACCTGGGCAGTACTCCTGGGAAGATGCGCGCTGGGGTGGCGGACGGAGCGTATTTTCCTATATGCTCATTGAAGGCCTGACCGGTAAAGCCGATGCCGACGGCAACGGGGAGATCACTCTGCTGGAGATCGAGAACTACCTGGAGAGCAACGTGCCCCGGGAAGTGGCCCCTAAAAAACAAATGCCTTTTGCCGTCGGCAGTAAAGAGACGGTGATCTCTATTGTCACGCCCGGCGCCGGAAATTTGACCGTCACGAATGTTCCCGCCCAAAATGGGGGCGACCTGCAGCCCAAAAGCGCGGAGGAAGCCAGCTCCGAAGCAGCGGCCCTGGAAGAGAAATTCAAAAAAGCCATCGACGAAGGCCGGCTGCTCATGCCGATGCGCGACTGCGCCGACTACTATTACCAAAAACTCCTCGGGGAAGAAAGCGTTGCCCCGAAATATTCCGATTACAAACTCGACCTGGCAGGAGCCTTGCAAGACGCCTCGCTGACCGCCTACAATACGTACGCAAAATCCGACTCCCTCGACCTGGCGCGAATGTACAAATCGGACGAAAACCTCACCCTTTACCCGGCCTACCTCAAACGGGCATCCGATTTGCTGGGCAAGGACCATTACCTGTACAACACCCTGAAATCAAGAGAATTGTACTTTGAAGGGCTGCTCAAACGCCTGGAGTATTTCGAATCGGGAAAGGACAAGGAAGTCCTGAAGGAAGCCATCGCCAAACAGGAGGAATCTCTGGAGTTTGAAGGCGAACAACAAACAGCCGACGCCTACTTCGAAATGGGGGTGTTGCAGTTCGACGCAGAAGATTATTCCAATGCCCTCCTGAACTTCAAAAAAGCCATCGAGCTGGCGCCGGAATGGGCCATGCCCTACGATTACCTCGCCGGCTGCTACTTTATGTTAAAAAAATATGACGATGCCGAAACCACCATGCGAAAAGCACTGGAAGTTGCCCCTGAAGAGTTGCAGGGATACCTGAAAAGCAACCTTGCCTATGTATTGGAAGCCAAAGGCCAGACCGAAGCCGCCCAGGATCTGTACATAGAATCCGTCGAACTGGATGGAGACGACCCTCGGCTACAGTATGAGTTGGGTATGAGCTATTACGATGAAAAAAATTATGACGAGGCCGCAAAGATCTTCCGGAAGTTGGTAGAGGGCGATCCCAATTTTCAGCCCGCCTGGCTTTCTTTGGGCATAACCCTGCGCGATGCCAAAAAATACGATGAGGCGGAGGTCGCCTTCGATAAATTACTCGGGTTCAATCCAAACGATACGCGCTACCTCTACGAAGCCGGCGCCAACTACGTCTACAAAAATGACCTGGAAAAAGGACGGGTAACTTTGGAGAAACTGATCGGGATCGACCCCAATTATACCTATGCCTACGACTTTCTGGAGGGCATCTATGAGAAGATCGGCAATTCAGGCGAAATAGACCGGCTTGTCCAAGAGAAAAATCAGGCGAAACAGGACAAGGCCAACTTGTTGTCTCAGCTGAAAGAACAGGCTTTCGACCAGTGGAACGATTTTGCAACCACTTCCTCCACTGAGAAGCGGGAAGGGGCGGAATCCGCCTGTCGCCAGATCCTGGAAATGAACCCTGCCGACCAGGAAACCCGCTGGTTGCTAGCCATCATCTACAACTATTCCAACCGCTTTTTTGAGGCCCTGGATATATTGGAACCCTTAACCGAGAAAGTATCCCGGAAGGAAAATCCCTCTCTATATTATGAGATCGCTCGTGGGTATCTGGAGATCGGAGAGCCCAAATGGGCCCTGGAAGAACTCGATTTACTGATCGAAGAAGTTGGAATCGAAGAAGTCGATCCCCAGGTTTTTCTGGTGAAAAGGGACGCTTTTAACCGTTTAGGCCTTTCGAAAGAGGCCCAGGAGGCCAATGAAGAATACTATCGTTTTAAAAAAGATTGATCTTCTCCCAAAAAGAAACGGGGTCGCACTTCATTAGCGCGACCCCGTCTTCATTTACATTCGTAGTGTTAAAAAAAAAGCCAGATTCACATCTGGCCCTTTCTACATTGCTCGCGGGAAAATATCTCTCATTCGTATGTTTGCGAAAAAATGGGGGGTAAAAAGAAGCCGGATTCACCGGCTTCCACATGTTCATGGGACTAATTTGTTAGCAGGTTTTTTATGGGATTATAACTAGAAAGTCAGGAAAATGAAGCCGGACCTTTGTCCGACTTCTACTATGCTCACGGGATTAGTATGAAAAAGGTATCGGCATGGGATTATAAAAAGTTAAATCGGTCATGGGATTATAAGTATCGGTAAATGGGATTATTCGTTTTTTCCTATTGTCCGGGGCGAATGATCAGCTTTTTCACCCATCGGCCTTTCGTCGTTTGCAATTCGAGGAAGTAAGTGCCTCCTGGCAAATCGCTGACCGGTATCGTATGTATTTCTTGCTGTCCTGCTGGAACGTACCGTTGTACTTCCTGCCCAAGCATGTTGTAGATATTCACCCGTTCGACATTCAAGGTTCCGGTTTCCAGGATGGCCGTTTCGGATGCCGGGTTGGGATACAGATGCCATTCGGGCTCCCAAACTTCGGTCACCGGGGTCAGTTTCGCTTCAACCGTATCGAAAACCTGGATGTCGACCAACTCGTTGGTAATCACTTTGATGTTTTCGATGCTCAGGAAGGTTTCGTATTCGACAAACTCTCCGACCACATCTTCAATGATCACGAAGGACATAATCCCCAGTGAACCGTACCCGTCGACACCCTCCTGATTGATCCGCGTAATAGCCACATCAATTCGGCCGCCAGCGGGATCTGCGACGACAAGCGCACGACTGTCTGTCCCGTTGGGATCATACCACGGAACCACAGGTAGTTCGTAGGTCGCCTGGTCGGGTTCGATCAGATCCGGATTGAAAAGGACGGTAAAAGCAATTCCGCCGAATCCATTGACCGGCATGGAACCGCTCCCCAGTCGCACGTCAACCAGCAACGTATCAAGGCCATAAAGCACGTCTTTGTTGCCGTATGCACCAAACTCAGGGTTCGCCCCTGGGCTTCCACCCGAAGTGAAAATATCTTCGGCCGTATTGCCCTGGTGTTCTTGCAGGAAGTTGAGCCCAACTACATCTATGTCAAGGTCGTCAATAACGCCGTCGCCGTTGCTATCGGCGCATGCCCAGTTCACTCCGTTGGCGAATGTATCCGCCCACATCGAGTTCACAATATTCTCGGGCATCCAATTGGTGGTAGCATTCATGCGCTGAGGGCCTGTCTGTCCATAAATCGACCCTATGTACAAGACATCCAGCGCATTTGCCTGGCCACTGTTGTTAGCATCTCCGGGACGCATGACCGACTGGCTGAAAAGCCCCACGCTCGTTAGCAGTAGGATTTGTAGTGTCAGCCAACTCGTTTTCAATGGGATCATTCGTTTTTTCATCCTTTCGACACTACAAAAGTAAATACTTAAACTACTCATAAAAGCTACAAATTTTCGTATTTTTCACGAACTAATCCGGACGTATCAATCGGAAATTTTTCTGCAAATTTTAATCAAAAAACTGTAAATCAATCTTTTAAAATTTAAAAATTATAAATTTTTATAATGCGTTTGACTTAATTTTTCAATAAATTTTTTCTAAAACGGGTGGGTACAATTCCTATTTTTTCTATAAACGGGCTCCGGAAATGAAAAATAGCAAACTAATCGAACTGTTGACTACCTTTTCAAACGATGAAATACAGGCGTTCGACGCTTTTATCCGGTCGCCTTATTTCAACACCCGGGAAGACCTCATCCCCCTTTTCCAGCACTTGCGCAAACAGGCGCCCGATTTTCCGGAAAAAGCGCTCCAAAAGGAAAAGGTGTTTCGCGCTGTCTATCCCGGCGAGTCCTTCGACGAAAAGCAACTGGCCTACCGCATGAACTACCTGCTCAAATTGGGCGAACGCTTTCTAAGCATCCAATCTTTCGAACAATCGCCGGTTCAACCCCAGTTGTACCTGCTGGAGAGCCTCGTTCACCGCGAGCTCGACAAGGAGTATCAATTTGTACATAAAAAACTAATCCGTCAACTGGAAGAATCCGAAATAATGGAAAGTGAAGGGTTCTACTACCAATTCCGCGTCGGGGAGATCGGCGATCAGCATTTCGTAAAAAAAGACGAACGCCGCTACGACCCCAATCTGGAAGTTGCCGCAAACAATCTCGACCGCTTCTACTTCAGCAAAAAACTGCGCATGCTGACGGAGATGATCAACCGCCAGCACATTTTCAATCAAACCTATAACCAAACCTTTCAGGAACTGTTGCTGGAAGGCCTCCGCGATTCCGATCTGCTCGACAATCTCCTGATCAAAGTTTATTACCACACCCTCCAAATGCTCAGCGACGCGGAAAACGCCGCACCTCAGTATGAAGAATTAAAACGCCTGTTCCAGGCCAACATCACCGTCTTTTCGGAAGCAGATAAACAAAACATCCTGTCCCACCTCCTCAATTTCTGCATCCAGCAGATCCGCGAACAAACCGACCGAAGGCCTTACATGGAAGAAGCGCTCAACCTGTACATGTTCGGCATCGAAGCCAGGATCTACCTGCCCAAGGATCAACTGTCGCCCTGGCATTTCAAGAACATCATCAAACTGGCATTTAACCTCGGTGAATTCGACTGGGCGGAAGAATTTATGTACCAATATTCTCCCAAGCTACAGGAAGCCTTCCGGGACAATGCCCTATACTACAACCTCGCCGACCTGTACTATCAGAAAAAGAACTATGAAAAGGCGATGAAGTTTCTCAACCAGGTCGAATTCACCGACATTCACTACAATTTGAATGCCAAACTACTGTTGCTGAAGATCTATTACGAGATCGATGAAGAGGAAGCCCTGCTCTCCCTGCTGGCCTCTTTTACCATATACCTGAAACGGAATAAATACCTCTCCAACGAGCTGCGGAAAACCTATGAAAACTTTTGTAAGCTCCTCACGCGCGTCATGCGTCGCAACCCATCCAAATGGCCGGCACTCCGAAAGGATATCCTGAGTGTTTCTCCCCTCACCGACCGGAAATGGCTGCTGAATGCATTGGAGGAGATGCAGTGAATGTGTTATTGTTGATGCCTAAATAGACTCCTCCTTTTCCCCTTCGGGATTTAATACAAGGTCATCCATCACCTTTACCATCCGGTTCGAAAAGAGCGCCAAATTGCGGTACTCCCCGAGAAAATTGAGGAAAAGAACACTGTTCCGGGTCCCGGTCTCGTGGTTTTGAATGCGCTTGATCTGGTTCTTCCGGGAAGTCCGGATCAGTTTTAAATAGGCACTCAAATCCGCCAGAAGACGTTTGGCTCCATCGGCGTCCAGTGAACCGAACATCTGGATGGTTGCGTCCAGCCGTTCTTTCAGCCGCTCCTGGATCCGTTTCAACTCTTCCATCTGGACAGGTGTAAATGGTTTATGGGTATTATCCACATGATCCAGCCCCGGTTTTACAATATTCCGGACATGGGTGGTCATTTCGTTCAGGTAATCCGCCACCAGGATATAAAGATGAACCATCTCGATCAGCTCATCATCGATTTTATCGATGCCCCGGCTAGCTGCCCGCTTGATCTTTTCGGAAAGCCGCTCAATGTCTTTGAATTCCTGATACGTTTTATTGAGCGCGGCCAGGTCCTCTCTTTCCATCCCTTCCAGCGTGTCATCGAGCACCTTACAGACCCCGTTCAAGATCTGGGCCATTTGGTCTGTGCTAAGTTTCAAAAGCTTTTCCTTGGTAAGGGGTCCTTCTTCCAGGCCCTTTTCTACGGCGAGTTGTTCTTCCATTCGCTTTCCGTGGTACTTGTGCGACCGGTATATGAGCACACCCGCAATGATCAGCACTATAGCGATGGCGATCGTGCCGCCGAAGTAGAAGATATTGGCTAAAATGAACGAAACGACAAAAGCCAACAGCGCAGTAAAGAACCAGCCGCCGATCACGGAAAGAACTCCCGAAACCCGGTATACGGCACTTTCCCGGCCCCAGGCGCCATCGGCCAGCGAGGTTCCCATGAAAACCATGAATGTCACGTAGGTAGTCGATAAAGGCAGCTTCATATTTGTGCCGATCGTGATCAGGATACTGGCAGTCACCAATGTAACAGCCGCCCGGAGCAGGTCGAAGGAAGGCGCTTCTGCTCCCAACCGCGCCTGCATGGCATGGAAAGGCCTTTCATCGAATTGCTTGCCGACCACTTTGGATACTTTTTCCGGAAGGATATCACTGACAAAAATGGCTATTTTCCCAAAGTTGCGAACGATGGTCCGGGATACGGCAAAGGACGAAAATCGCTCGTTTCCCTCATACTGTCTCCCCAGATCGAGCGAAGTCTTCACCACGGATTTTGCCTTTTTGGAGGTCCAAAGAGTTATGGTCATGACCACGCCTGCCAGCAACAGGAGCAATGTCGGAGTAGGCACTTTCCCTGCCAGGCCATCCATCAGCAAGCTATCGGGAGCCCCTCCCGTCTGAGTCCAGATTTCATAGGAATTATACCCGGCGAGAGGTACGCCGATGAAGTTCACCAGGTCATTCCCTGCAAAGGCCATAGCCAGCGAAAAAGTCCCGACCAGAACGATCAATTTCAGAATGTTGACCCTCGTGAACCACATCAACAATTGGAGGATAAGGGTCCAGGCCACAAAACTGATCCCAATAATGGGCCAGGTGTTGTCCATGATCGTTTTCAACATTTCCTCATCCATGAAGGAGGCCCCTTTCGAGCCCTTGACCAATAGGAAGTAGGTGATCGAAGCAATGGCGGCCCCGCCCCAGATGGCCCCGAAATACCGGAACCTTTTGCCGTAATCAAATGAGAACAACAACCGGGTAAAATACTGAATGATGACCCCGGTAGAAAAGGCAATGACCACCGAAAGCAGAATCCCCGCTATGATCGCCAGGGCCTTTTCCGAATTGATGTATTCCCCCAGGTCGAGCGCATTCGGGTCTGTATATACTTTTATTACGGAAATGGCTACCGCAGCTCCCAATAATTCGAAGACCACCGATACGGTGGTAGAAGTGGGCATGCCAAAGGTGTTGAAAGCATCTAACAAGATGACATCCGTGACCATCACCGCCAAAAAAAGCAGCACGATCTCGGAAAAATAAAAATGTTCGGGGTGGAAAATGCCCTTCCTGGCCACTTCCATCATGCCACTTGAAAAGGTGCATCCTACCAATATCCCCAAGGCTGCAACACCCAGGACCCACTTGAAGGAGGCCGCTTTCGAACCGACAGCTGAATTCAAAAAGTTGACGGCATCATTGCTGACCCCAACAATGAGATCGGAAATCGCCAGCAAAAACAAAATGACAATGATCAGGAGGTAAAATGTCGCCATAAATATTTAGGTAGTTTCTCGTTTTGAAGCCAACAGAACAATATTTCTAAAAGTATCAATTGAATGTTAACTGAATGTTAAGTGCGGCCTAATCCAAATAATTTATAAGGATTTGCAGCTCGCTGAAATCCTTATAAATTCTCATGTGAATAGACAGATCAATATGCGAGAGCCTCATACCACTGGTCGGCCACTAACCCGCCCCGCCCGTCCAATGGACCATTTGCATTTTTAAAATTGATGGGCAAATCGAAACCCTCCACGGGGGGCCACTCTTCATAAACCCCGAAATGAAGATGCGGAAAACCGCCGGTATTTCCCGAATTTCCACTGGAGGCGATCTGCGTTCCCGCCTGAACCTGGTCTCCTGCTTTCACCAGCACCGAATTTTGCTGCAAATGGGCATAAAAGGCCACCGATCCATCCGTATGTTGAATGAACACGTGGTTGTGGTCCCCCGGATTGGGATTCGTCCCATTGTCCGGCACATCCGCCCTGATCTCCTTGACCACTCCTTGCCGGGCTGCCGTAACGGGATCACCAATGGAAAGGGCAAAATCGTAGGCCAATTGACCGCTGTGCCCTCCCGTTGGATTGCAATAGGTTTGGGATAGCACATACGTCTTCCCCACCGGGAATGGAAGAATGTAGGGGGAGGCTTTCGGATCGCCAAATTGAGCGCGTTCCAAACAGGTCAACGGCGCTTCCGGGTCTTTTTCACAACTGCTCATCTGACCTGCCAATGCAAAGAACAGGACTCCGGCAAATAATACGTTCATTTTCATGCTCCTTGGTTTAAATATACCTTTTCGATGCACGCCCCTAAAAACAGAAAGGGATTGCAGCTACCTGTTGCAGCAACAATCCCTGTCTGTTTATTTAACGCCCGAATTTCAGGCTGAATTATATTTACCGCACTATCGCAACATCACCCGATACCAGCAATACCAGCCCATCGACGTATTCGATCTCAAATTGGTATACGTAAACACCTTCGGAGACAAACTGCCCGTTCTTCCGGCCATCCCAGCCGTAGGCCGGATCGTTGGGCGGAAAATCCGACTCGTAGAACACGGTCCCACCCCAGCGATCGAAAATGACCAACTCCCGGACTCGCTGAACGGATTTCCCGGCATTGATAACAAACAGGTCGTTGATCCCGTCAAAGTTGGGGCTGATGACATTTGGCACGTAAAAATCCTGGGGTCGGTACACCCCGACATTCACCGTTGCCGTTACCTCGCATCCATTGATGTCGCGCACCAAAACCGTATACTCGGTAGAAGAAGAAGGACTCACTTCCAATTTGGTACAATTCACACAGGATGCTCCGGGTGGAAGCGGATTCCAGATAATGGTATCGATCGGGAAAAGATTGGTGTTCAGCTGCAGAGTGATCGAAGTGCCCAAAATGATAAGGGTATCCGGCCCCAGGTCGGCCCAAAGGTCAGGCGCTTCCGGCAAGGTAGCTTCATCCGACCAGGTGCAGGCTACTGCGTCTTCGATATCGATGGTATGGGTACCTGCATCCAGTCCGTCAAATTGTTGCTGACTGGAAAATGCGCCCCCGTCCAGCGCGATCAAATGGGGCGGGATCCCTCCGGAAATATCCGACACGATCAGGCTGTTTCCTTGTTTGCAGTCGGCAGGAATAACCTCCAATGTTGCGACCAACGGCGCCGGCTCATTGAGCACCTGGATGGCCTCCGCCACACAACCATTTCCATCGGTTACCGTCAATCCATAGGCGCCGGCAGGAAGGTCGCTCAATGTAGTCGTTCCGGACTGCCCCGTGCTCCAGGTATAACTGAAACTTCCCACCCCGCCCGAGGCCGAGCCCTCGATGGAACCGTCCGCACCTCCGGCACAACTGATCGCATAGCCGAAGAAATCGGAAGTAACCGAAACGTTTGCCGTCAAAGGCGGAGGCGTGTCAATAGTAATGTCCTGATCCCATTCCAATCCGTTGGGATCGGTCAGGTGGACCGTGTAGGTGCCGGCCGGCAACCCGGGGATGGTCAGGACATTCCCAAACTGGTTGAGGATAAGGTTGCCGCTGAGGCTTCCATTTGACGACATCCACGCACATTGAATGGGCACATTGCCCCCGGTGATCGACAGGGAAATGCTTCCCGTATTCTCTCCATTGCACAGAATATCCGCCACTTCAAACCCCACGGTTAAGGCACAGGAATCGGTGGGAAGGAGGAATACATTCAAAACTTCGGTACTGTCACAACCGTATTGGTTGGAATAGGAAGTAAAAAACGTGCCTACCTCCGAAGGTTCACAGGTGCCGCTCGCATAGTAAAGGGTATCGGAGGGCAATAGGCTCACCGTCTCGATCACCAAACTGTCGCAACCGAATTGGTTGGAATAGGTGGTCATAAACAGCCCGGTATCCTGCGGACTGCAACTTACATCGTATATATATACCGTGTTGCTCGGCAACAGGCTCACTGTCTCGATCACCACGCTGTCGCAACCATACTGATTCGTAAAATTGAATACAAATAACCCCGTATCCACCGGATTACAACTCAAGCCGTATTGATAGGTCGTATCGGTGGGCAATATACCCACCGTCTCGATCTCGATACTGTCGCAGCCGAATTGGTTGGTGTAGTTGAACACGAACAATCCCGTATCCTGCGGATTGCAGCTCTGGGTAAACAAATACACCGTATCGGTGGGTAATAAACTTACCGTTTCGATCTCAATGCTGTCGCAGCCGTATTGGTTCGTATAATTGAATACAAACACCCCCGTATCCTGCGGATTACAGCTTTCGCTATACAGGTACCAGGTATCGGAGGGCAGCAAACTCACCGTTTCGATCTCGGTGCTGTCGCAACCGTATTGGTTCGTATAATTGAATACAAATACCCCCGTATCCTGCGGATTGCAACTCTCGTTGTACAAATACACCGTATCGGTCGGCAATAAACTTACCGTTTCGATCTCGATGCTGTCGCAGCCGTATTGGTTCGTATAATTGAACACAAATACCCCCGTATCCTGCGGATTACAACTTTCGCTGTACAGGTACCAGGTATCGGAGGGCAGCAAGCTCACCGTTTCGATCTCGATGCTGTCGCAACCGTATTGGTTCGTGTAATTGAATACAAATACCCCCGTATCCTGCGGATTACAGCTCGAATGGTACAGATAAGTCGTATCGGTCGGCAATAAGCTCACTGTATGGAAGATCAGGCTATCACAGCCGTATTGGTTGGTCAAAGTAGTGAGGAAAAGGCCGGTATCAAGCGGACTGCAACTCGAGCCGAAGGTGTAGGAGGTATCCGATTCGCTGTAGCTAACCAGATGGAACAGCACGCTATCGCAGCCGTATTGATTGGTTAGGGTGGTCAAAAACAGCCCGGTGTCCTGCGGATTGCAACTCGCACTGTACGAATAGGTGGAATCCGATTCACTGTAGCTCACCGCCAGGAAGATCAGGCTGTCGCAGCCGTACTGATTGGTTAGCGTGTTGATAAACAGCCCGGTGTCCTGCGGATTGCAACTCGCACTGTACAAATAGGTACTGTCGGTCGGATTCAGGGTGACGGTTTCGATCGTGAGGCTGTCACAGCCGTATTGGTTGGAAAACAATTGAGAGAAGACGCCGGTGTCCTGCGGAAAACAACTCGTATTGAACAGATAGGTCGTATCGGTTGGCAGGAGGCTTACCGTTTCAATTTCCACGCTGTCGCAACCGTCCTGGTTGGTAAAGGTTTGAATAAAAATTCCCGTATCCTGGGGGTTGCAGCTCGCGCTGAACAACAACATGGTATCGCCCAAAGCAAAGGAAACCGTCAAGACCTCCACGCTGTCGCAGCCGTACTGATTGGAATAGGTGGCCACAAACACCCCGGTATCCTGAGGGTTACAGCTTGTATTGTAGAGCAACACCGTATCGACCGGATTCATTATCACCTCTACTCCTGCCATCCCTACGCAGGACCCCGTGCTGGTCACGGTCACTTCATACAGTCCGGCCTGTGCCACCGGGATCGTTTGGGTAGTATCCCCGGTCGACCATTGATAAGCCGTGTAACCCGGTCCGGCATCCAGGAAGCTGGTATCCCCCGGGCATAATTCGAGATTTCCGGTGATGAGTGGAGTGAAAGAAGCCAGTGTGTCGACCTGCAGAGAGGCAGACCCGATACAGCCCTGGCTGTTGGTCACCGTCACCGTATAAAGCCCTGGAGTCGTTACCTGGATCATTTGGATATTTTGCCCGGATGACCAACTATACGCCGAATATCCGGCATCGGCGTTCAGGAACACCGTATCTCCCGGGCAAAAACTATTGGGTCCCGAAATGGTGGGTGTTGGTCCGGCGCTTTGCGTCACATTGACCGAAGTACTGGCAGTGCAGCCGCTGCTGTTGGTCACAGTGACCGTATAAGTTCCCGGTGTGCTCACCCCAATACTGGCCGTATTGGCGCCGTTCGACCAATTATATGCGGTAAAATTACCGGAAGCGTCGAGCACGATGGTTTGTCCAGGGCAAAGGCTGGTAGGCCCGGAAATGACCGGCACCGGACTCGGCAGGGGTTGTACCACCGCAAAGGCGACACCCGGGCAGCCAAAACTATTGGTCACGGTAACCGAGTAACCTCCCGGTTGTGATACCAGGAGCGTCGGGGTATTCGCCCCGGTCGACCATTGATAGGAGGAATAGCCAAACCCGGCGCTCAGCATGACGGTCTGCCCGAAGCAGATACTGGTCGGCCCCGTTATAGTGGGCGTTGGGCTGGGATTCTGGGTGACGTTGATGGATGCGGATGCCGAACATCCCCCCGAATTGGTGACCGTGACGCTATAGGTTCCTCCGGTAGAGATAATGATCGAAGGCGTCTGCTGGCCGTTTGACCAAAGGTAGGTGCTGTAGCTGCCATTCACACCGAGCACCGCCGTTTGCCCAGAGCAAAACGAGGTTGGCCCGGTGATCGCCGGAGTCGGTGCAGGACTATTGGCGCCGACCGTATAGCTCGCGGATTGTGTGCAACCCGCCGTATCCGTGATAGTTACGGAATAGGAGCCGGGAGCCAGGTTGTTGATGTTTGGGGTCGTCTTCCCGTTCGACCATTGAAAGGTCGGGTTTGTGGCGCAGTTTGTCGTCAGCATGATCGATCCATTATTCGAGTTTGCGCAACTCGCATTTTGAACCGTTCCGCTGAATTCAAAAGCTTCAACGCAACAGGCCTGCCCGCCGCAATTGATCGTGATCGGGCAGTCGAAGTTGGGCATGGAAATGTAAGTCGGATTGGCTACCGTACCGTGTACCAGAACAAAGTCGTTAATCCCGCTGATGAGGTTCGGATTGATGGTAAAGGTACTGCCGCAACCCACATTTCCGATCACGCCTCCGTCCGTGCAACAGGGCGACCAGGTAAAGTTGCCGGTGAACGTCGGCGGTGATCCGGTGAGCTCCCCCGGGTCGTCTGAAACGGCTACGTAAGCCGTACTGGGCATGCAATTGAAAGTAATTCCCATTTGCCCCCCATCCGCGTCATTGGCAATGTCGGCGATGAATACCATACTGACCTCTCCGGTATTCGTGTCTTCATACAACATCAGGACAAGCTTGTTAGAAATCTCCAATCCGGTATTTGCAGAAGACCCGGTGGGGACGCCATACTGGTAGAACGTCGCTGCCGACACAGTGCCAGTCAGCGTTGGAAGTGGCGACGAAAACGAACCCTGAGTAAGGTTACAGTTACATGGAGGGGGGGCTGCTTCCTCTACCGTATAAACTTCCATGGGCGGAGGCCCGGAAGAGTCTTTTGGATCCTCTTTTGTCTGCCGCTCCAAAAAAAGAGAGACAGCAAGGGCCGGAATGACGAATAAAAGGAGGGTATACAAATGCTTCATAATCTTTCCTTTGAATCATGGGAATTTCGGTCGACTCCAAACAATATAAGCAGGTTAAAAGGGGTGGGAAGGTTCTCAACCGGAAATTTTCGAAAAATAAAAATAGAAATTTTTACCAATGCCGTCCAAATAAAAATATTACTCCGGCGTCAAACGAAACGGCAATACATCGTGTGGGGCGATCGAAGCTCGGGTTGGCCCTATTCGATTGGCCGGAATACACCCCACACTTTTCCGGTCAGGACGGCCTCAGGCCAGGTGTTTTTTATAATTTCAAGACTTTTTGAAAAACAGAAATTTCATACCCATTTGTCAATTGAAGCCAGTACAGGCCGCTGGGACACAGGCTAATGTCAAGCACAACTTGTTCCGAAAATAAACCGGAACACCAGGTCTTTCCATTTCCATCCAGTAGCCGGTAATTCCACTCACTTCTGCTATGGTTGTCAATACATAAAAAATTTCGGGCCGGGTTGGGAAATATCTTCAACGATGATGGAGTCACCAACTCCCCTGCTTGGGTCGTGACAATCGGGGTGGTCACATAAATCATGGCCGTATCCAGGTCGGTCACCTGGATGTTGTCAAACCACAGTTTCTTTCCTTGTAGATCATTCTGTTCACTGACAATCTCGAAACGATCTACGGCTTTCCAGTCGAAGGCGCCCTGGGGAGGAAACCAACCGTTGTCCCAGCTTCCCTTTTCCTCCAGGTCATCCAGGGGGATGTGCAAATGGTGCCAGTAACTGTCGCCGGGCGCCATACTCTCGTCGATCGTAATGCCCATTCGCCAGGGATGATCACCCGTCGTTTCTGTTTTGGTATCGATAAAACGAAGATCAAAGGAGACGCCGGGCGTATCGCCCCGCACCATCAGATCGAGGGCAAACCCATTGGCGACGAGCACCGACAGATCCTTGTTTGGTATAAAATCAAACCCAACGGTGTTATACTGGTCGGCATCGGCCCAGAAGATGCAGTATTCGCCATTGTTGGGTTGCGCCGTGGAGTAATAATTGAGCATGCCGTTGCTGTAGCTGGATTCGAAAACCATACTTTCGATGTAGTCGGAATACATTAGAAAACCCGTTGTGTCGGGCAACAGGATGTACTCGGTCTGTTCGGGTGCGGTCAACCCCAGCGCTTCGATCAGCGGCACGTTAAGATCGTGCTCGAACAACCCGTTACTGCCGGCTTCGAACAGGCCAAATCCGCCGTGATAGTCCCAGCTCGTCCAGGCAATGCCTTTTTCTTCGAGGTACTCCCGAACCACCTGATACCAGTACACCCGGTCTTCCGGATCGCTATTGGGGATATATACCCCGAATTCCCCGCAAAAAACGGGCACATTCCGGGTATCGCGGAAGGCCACGGCGATGTCAATGAGCTGCTTGATCTTTGCAACCGTTCCATCGGTGGCGTAGTTGTTGTACTGATCCTCCCCCCAGGTGCCCACCAATCCCGATGGAAGTGGAGGCATTGCACCGGCCGACCAGGGAAATGGCACGCCCGACAATTGGTCAAAAGGAATGCCGACCCAGGTTGCCCCCTGGTGCGTGAACAGGAAGGGGTCGTAAAAATGGAAGGTATAGATCAGGTTTTCGTCGGTATATTCCGGGATAGCCGCCAGGTTGTTATAGCTATTCCAGCCGGCGCCCCCCACAATGATCGTATGTTCGGTATCCACAGCCCGGATCGCGTCGATCACTTCCTGCTGGATGGAATTCCACGCCGCGTCGGAAATGCCGTGGGGCTCGTTGAGGACCTCGTAGTAGATCAGGTTGGAGCGGTCTTTGTAGTGCGTCGCCATCTGTGTCCAAACCTTTTTCAGGACCACACCGACATTTGGATCCGTATTTGCCGCCGGGTCAAACGTATGGTTATCCAAAATAAGGTGCAAGCCCAGTTCCTCTGCCCAGTCGACTGCCTGGTCCAAAAAGGATAGGAACAACGGGCTCAGGGTGTAATTCGGCGCTCCGTTCGTCATGAAATGGAGATTGATCGGCAGCCGGATCACGTCGCAACCCAGGCTCTGGATCTGCTCGAAATCTTTTTTCGTGTACTTGGTAAATTGAATTTGCTGTGCACTGCCTACCTGGAACCAGCCCGTCAGGTTGACGCCGCGGCTGAATGGCGCTTCCTGGGCATTTAAGGCGCCGACTGTGAATAGCAGGCTTGAAAATAGAATGAATGCAGTTCTTTTCATGGCGACAATATATTGCCTGTCAATTATTTAATACAAATTCCGTCTCCAAACCTCCCACTTGCGCCGTAAACGCGCCCGGCTCCGTGATCCACTTATTATCCACCCCCACAAAAGCCAGATCTTTAGCCCGAATGGTAAAAGTAACAGTCTTGCTTTCCCCGGCCTCGAGAGCGACCTTTTCGTACCCTCTCAGGCGCTTCACCGAAGGCGTGATGCTCGCCACCTGGTCGGTGATGTAAAGTTGTACGACTTCTTTTCCGGCGCGCTGTCCGGTATTGGCCACCTGCACCGAGATCTGCAGCGAATCCCCCATCGACCATTCCTTGCTGCTGAGCTGCAGGTCGGAATATGCGAAAGTGGTATAGCTAAGCCCGTGTCCGAAAGGCCATTGTGGGTTGATCGCATTTTCGCCCCCTTTGTTGTCGACCCGGTCGGGACCTTTGTGATCATAGGTGCGGAGGGTGTTGACGTATCGGGGATAGGTATAGGGCAATTTCCCGTTCGGGTTGTAGTCGCCGAAAAGGACCTCGGCGACCGCACGGCCACCTTCGCTACCCGGCAGATAAGCCTGAAGGGCCGCCGCCGTTTTTTCCTCCCATTTTCCCAGCACCCGCGGACGGCCTTCCACCAGCACCAGAATAACCGGTTTACCGGATTGAGCCACCGCTTCGACCAGTTGTCCCTGTGCGGCGGGGAGGCTGATGTCATCGATGTTTCCGGGCGTTTCGGTGTAGTTCATTTCGCCAAGGCAAACGACCACGGCATCTACCTGCCGGGCAGCCGATGCCGCTATAGGACCATCGGTCAGGGCATCAAACGTGGCGCCCGGCACATAGGTTACCCGGCCGGCGCCCAACTTGTCCTGGATGGCTTCCAGAATGGTCTTTTTCCCTTCCTCGGCATCGTAGTCCGGATTGTTTCCCTGCCAGGTGCGCGTCCAGCCTCCGTTCAGGTTCATCATGGAGTTGGCGGTCGGACCGGTAACCAATACCTTGCTGTCTTTGGCAAGCGGGAGCACGCCACCATCGTTTTTCAACAAGGTGATACACTCCAGCGCTGCCTGGAAACTTTCTTCGGCAAACTCCTCCGAACCGAATTTTGAATAATCGTGATCGGCGTAGTAGGGATTATCGAAAAGGCCCAGTCGTTCTTTTACCGTCAGGATCCGCTCGACTGCCTCGTCGATCCGCCACATTGGCACTTCACCTTCCTCAACCAGCTCTTTCAACAGAACCGGAAATTCGAGATTGAAAGGCACCATGGCCATATCCACCCCGGCATTGATCGCCATTTTGATGGACTCTTTGTAATCGCGGGCTACATGATAGCGGGTGTAAAGATAGGTGATGTCATCCCAGTCGGTCACCGCCAGGCCTTCGAAGCCCATTTCAGTGCGCAGGAGGTCGGTGAGAATGGCTTTGTTGCAGTGCACCGGGATTCCGTTTATCTCGCCGGAGTTGATCATGATCGTCAGGGCGCCGGCATCGATGGCCCGCTGGAAGGTAGGTGCGATGTATTCCCTCAATTGCCGCTCGGGTATCCAGGCCTGGGTGCGGTCGTGCCCGGTCATCGGCATACTGTAGCCAAGGAAGTGTTTCAGACAGGCAGCGATCTGCTCGGGGTCGGCAGGGTCATCGCCCTGGAAGCCACGCACATAGGCTTCGCCCATATCGGAGGCCAGGAGTATATCTTCTCCGAACGTTTCCCATAACCGCGGCCATTGCGGATTGCGGCCTATGTCGAGCACCGGAGCGAAGGTCCAGGGTATCCAGGAAGCCCTGGTTTCATAGGCCGCGATGTGGGACGCTTTTTCGGCCAGGCCGGGATTCCAGGTCGCTGCCATTGCAATTTCCTGGGGGAACAGGGTCGAGCCCAGCGTGTAATTGGCGCCGTGAATGGCATCAATGCCATAGAGCACCGGAATACCCGTCGACTTTTCTTTCGCCATATCCTGGATCGCCTGGATGACCTCGTGCCAATGCTCCCGTGTGTAACCGTGTCCGGCAACATTGAGGATAGAGCCGACCCGCAGATCGACGAGCACTTTTCGCAGCATGGATTCATCGAGTTGATGGGGTTCGGCCAGGTTTCCGTTTTCATCTTTAACGGAGATCACATCAATGGCGATCTGGGTCATCTCGCCCACTTTATCCTCGAGGGTCATTTTTGCCATCAGGTCTTTGACCCTTTCGGAAGTGTTGGAATCGTCCATGCTCGTAGTTGATTTATCCGTTGGCTGGCAGCTAATGGTCAGGCCGATTGCACACAAAAGAAAAAAGCGTTTCATATGAATTTTTTTATAAACGAATTCACAACCATATTCGGGATTGAGGTAAACCGAAAAGTCCAGGTAGGTTCTTACTTCCCGGGTGTTCAAGGGTTCGCTCTATATATTGACCACGGAAAGACAATAATACCAAAAAACAGCGTACTCTCCATCCTGGAATCCTTCCAAGGTCAATTGCCCGCCATCACCCACCCGAAGGTTGCCGATACCTTGCCATTGCACAGGGGTATTTGTCACAAAGCGCTAAAAAACCGAAAGTTGGTCGTTATTCTGATTTTCCGTACCTTTCGCCCTGATTTTATCACCACTAACCTTTAACCGGTTTGCAAAGTAAGTTGCGTACATCCTTTTTTCTCCTTCTCTCGCTGGTTCTAGCCACGAATGTTACAGCGCCTGAATTGCCCCTTGCGGACCGGAATGATTACACGCCACCGTCCCCGGAAACCCTCTGCGCAGTTGAAGATTTCGATGCTTTTATCGAAGAAGCGATCCAAAATGGATATGCCCCGGGGGCAGCGGTCGCCATTGTAGAAAACGGGAAAGTATTGCTGGAAAAGGGATACGGCTTGCGGTCCGTTCGCGATGGACAGCCGGTCGATGCGCACACGATCTTCCGGCTCGCTTCCCTGTCGAAATCCTTCGCCGCCTTTATGACCGGCCGGCTCGTGGAAAAAAAGATCCTGGATTGGGAGGACCCCGTTGTGCAGTACTTGCCCGACTTCTGCCTCCAATCCGACGAGCAAACAGAACAGCTGCAGATTGCCCATCTCCTCTCCCACACCACGGGATTGCCCTACCATACCTACACCAATATGATCGAACTGGGGCGGACTACCGAAGAGATCATTCCCCTGCTGGCTAACGTAGAGATCATCGGAAAGCCTGGCAAGGTTTACAGCTATCAAAATTCGATATTTTCCGTTATCGGAGAGGTGGCTAAAAAAGCCACGGGCCTGGAGTACGAAGCAAATCTGAAAAAGGAGGTATTCGGTCCGCTCCGCATGACCGATGCTTCGGCAAGTCTGGAGGGCTTCCTCCATCACGGCAATGCTGCCATGCCCCACAAGGTCGTTCGATCCGGTGTATGGCGCCAGGTTTCTCCTTCCCCGCATTACTACAACGCGGCTCCCGCCGGGGGCGTCAATGCCAGTGCCGCAGATATGGGGGAATACCTGCTGGCCATGCTGGGCAATCGCCCCGATGTCCTGAGCGCTGAAACGCTAAAGAAACTGGGGACCCCCTATGTCTATACCCCCGTTCGCTGGCGGTACTTTAATAATTGGAAAGGATTGAAAAAGGCCTACTATGGCCTCGGCTGGCGTGTGCTCGACATGGGGAACGGCGAAACGATCCTCTACCACGGCGGCTTTGTAAACGGCTACCGGGCCGAAATCGCCGTGCATCCCAAAGAAGGGTGGGGCATCTGCGTCATGTTCAATGGCGCCGCCAGTATGGCAGACCAATGCATTCCCAAATTTCTGGAACTCAAAAAGAAGAAAAAGGAGATACTGTAAGCATACGGTAACTCCTTACCCCAACAGTTTTTTGACGACCGCCGAGATCGTCGAGCCATCAGCACGCCCGGCAAATTCCTTACTTGCAATTCCCATCACCTTACCCATGTCCTTCATGGAGGTCGCACCGACCTGTTCGACGATGCGCTTCACCGCGGCTTCCAGTTCTTCCGCGCTCATGGCTTTGGGCAAATACCGCTCGATGACCTCCAGTTCTTCCCGTTCTACCAGGGCCAGGTCTTCCCGTCCCTGCTCCTCGTAAATACTCAGGGAGTCCTTGCGCTGCTTGACCAGTTTCTGGAGCATCTTGATCGCCTTTTCCTCGTTGATCTCTTCGTGGCTTCCATCGGTTTTCGCCAGTAATATCGCTTGTTTGATGGCCCGGATACCGCGCAATCCCTGTTTGTCCTGCGCTTTCATCGCCGCCTTCAGATCTTCGTTGATGCGTTCTTCGAAAGTCATATTTTATATTTTAAATAATAACAAGTACTGTGCTTCAAACAGCATCCCCTCTCGCAATTGCCGCTTTCCGGGTCAATTCCACAAAATCCTCAACACCCAATACTTCCGGCCGTTGTTGAAAATATTCTTCCTTGAGCACTTCATCCGGAAGCAGCCCTTTCAGGGTATTTCGCAACATCTTGCGCCGCTGGTTGAACGCCTGTTTGACGATTATGCGAAACAAGCGCTCATCGCAATCCAGGGAATACGGGTCCTTCCGGGTCAGACGAATGACGGCCGACTGCACTTTTGGCGGCGGACTGAAAGATCCCTGTTTCACAGTAAACAGATATTCCCCCTCGTAAAAAGCCTGCACCAGCACGCTGATCACCCCATAGGTTTTGCTGCCGGGGGGTGCGATGACCCGTTCGGCCATCTCTCGCTGGAACATTCCCACCATCTCCGGTATTTGCTTCCGGTATTCCACCATCTTGATCAGGATCTGCGAAGAGATGTTATAAGGGAAATTTCCGATCAGCCCGAAGGGCTCTTCCCCCATCACCTTCTCCAGCCGCAACTTTAAAAAATCGGCCTCCACGAGTCGTCCGTCCAACTGTGGATAGAACTGCTGCAGATAGGTGACCATATCGGAATCGGCTTCGACTGCAACCAGTTCGAAAGGCGCTTCCAACAGGTATTTGGTCAGGATTCCCTTGCCCGGACCCACTTCAAGCACCTTTTTATACACCTCCGTCTTCCGCAGGCTTTCCACGATGCGCTGGGCGATCTGTTCGCTGGTCAGGAAATGCTGGCCAAAGGATTTTTTTGCTCGTAACATGCTTTTAAGGTTACTATAATAAAGGAATGACCGGGGCGAAAGTTCCGAACGGGGCAAATCTAATTATTTACTCCTGCTAAAACGGGCAAACCAATTTTCTTTAAGGATACTTCGGGCATAGCAGCTCTTCAGAAAGCAAAACATCCCTCAAAATTTTGGATATTTGTGATTCTGAGGAAATTGTTGCATTTTTCCATCTTGCAAAAAACCTGACATGCATCTTTCAAAACCCAAAATAGGCATAAGCATTGGCGATATCAATGGCATCGGATTGGAAGTGATCCTGAAAACCCTGGCCATCAAAGAAATACGCGATCGTTGTATCCCCATTTTGTACGGCTCTTCAAAGGTCGTCTCCTACCACAAGAATATCGTCTCCGTAGAGGACTTTCCGTTTCATCCCCTTCGCAGCGCAGAACGACCCAGCCCCGACCGGATCAATGTGGTGAATTGTTGGCAGGACAACATCAACATTACCCTGGGAAAAGCCACTGATATTGGTGGCCAATACGCCATCATTTCACTCGAAGCAGCCGCCAAAGACCTGAAAGCGGGCCATATCGACGCTTTGGTCACCGCTCCGGTCAGCAAGGAAGCTTTGAAAATGGCAAACTTTCCCTTCACCGGACATACCGAGTACCTCACCGAACTGATGGGCGCCAAGGACAGCCTTATGCTCATGGTATACGACAATCTTCGCATCGGATTGGTGACCAATCATCTGCCCATCAATCAAGTCGCAGAAAAGATCTCCAAGGAATTGATCCTCTCCAAGCTCCACCTCTTCAACGACTCGCTGAGAAAAGACTTCGGCATCGAGCGACCCACCATCGGCGTGCTCTCCCTCAATCCCCACGCCAGCGACGGCGGATTGATCGGCAACGAGGAAGAGCGGTTCATCCGGCCTGCGGTGGTGGAAGCCAAGAAAGGCGGCATGATGGTATTGGGCCCGTTTTCAGCCGACGGATTCTTTGGTTCCGGCCAGTACGCCAAATTCGACGGTATCCTCGCCATGTACCACGACCAGGGCCTCATTCCATTCAAAACCCTGGCTTTCGGCGGCGGGATCAACTTTACGGCCGGGTTGAGCGGCATTCGCACCTCTCCCGACCACGGTACCGGATTCGATATCGCCGGCCAAAATGTGGCCGACCACTCCTCTTTTATGCAAGCCGTTTTCCTGGCCATCGACCTGGCCCGCAACCGCCTGGAATTCGCTGAAATGTACGCCAACGCCCTGGTAAAACGGGAGAAACCTGCCGAATTGGAAGAAGAAGCTTCCGCGGACATTCTGGAGGAAGACGGACCAAACGGATAAGGTTTTTAATTTAACCTTTGGACCAGACTGGGAAAAAGTCTATTTTTGCGGGGATTTTCAAGAAATCACCTGATTTTCATTTTCCAACCCCGACAAGAAGACGATTTATGAGTCAAGTAATGGAAAAAACCCGGTACACCGACGAGGAACTCGAGGAATTTAGAATGCTGATCGAAGAGAAACTGGAGAAAGCCAAAGATCAACTCCACTTTTATCAACAACAACTGGAAGATCTGGCCGATAACCCCGATTCCAAGATCCGGGGCCTGGACGACGGGACAGGGACTGCAGAAAATGAGCAACTCTACCAACTGGCCGCCCGCCAGCAAAAACTCATCCAACACCTGGAAAACGCGCTGATCCGGGTACACAATAAAACCTATGGCATTTGTCGTGCCACGGGAAAGCTCATATCAAAAGAACGTCTGAAAGCAGTGCCCCACGCGACCTTGAGCATGGAGGCAAAAAAAGTCCAGTAAACACTCTTTCTGCACACCGGTTAAACCGGATCAAGACAAGAGCGTTACTATAACCGTGTGGATGGGTTCCATCCATTTAAATTGCAGCGTATTGAAACCCGCGATCAAAGTCTCCCTCCTGGTTTTCCTGATCCTGCTGATCGATCAAAGCCTGAAGTTTTGGGTCAAAACACATATGGTATACGGTGAGGAGATCTATATCCTCGGATTGAATTGGGCACGGCTCCATTTCGTGGAAAACAATGGAATGGCATTCGGTCTCTCCCTCGGAGGCGAATATGGAAAACTGGCCCTAAGCCTTTTCCGGATCCTGGCTGTGCTCTTCCTGATCTATTATCTGCGGTTCCTGATCCGGGAAAAAGCATCGTTCGGCCTGCTGGCCAGTTTTTCCCTGATCCTGGCGGGCGCTATCGGCAATATCCTCGACAGTGCATTTTACGGCCTGATCTTTTCGACCAGCCACCATGCCACAGCTACCCTCTTTCCACCTGAAGGTGGTTACGCCGGATTCCTCCACGGGATGGTAGTTGATATGTTGTACTTCCCCATCGTTGAGGAAAAGATGCTGCCGGATTGGATCCCTTTTATCTCCAGCAAACCTTTTACTTTCTTCCGCCCTGTATTTAATATCGCCGACTCGGCAATTACTGTTGGCGTGGTTAGCCTGATCCTGTTCCACCGCCAGTTCTTCAGCGGCCACATCCATCCCAAGTCAAAAAGCGAGCCCCAACCCATTGAAACCGCAACAGAGGAAGCCTAAAAAAAAGAGGGATGCGAACATGCCGCATCCCTCTTTTTTTTAGGGATCTCCATTTCCTCTAATCCTCCAGCTCTTCCAACCCTTCACTATCTTTTATAAATTGGTCGATAGTCCCAAGCGTTTGGGTTATCATGTCGTAGTCGAGACTATAGTGAATATACTTGCCCTGCCGCTCTGTACGCACCAACCCGACCGAGCGCAAAATGCGCAGATGCTGGGAAGTGATCGACTGTTCGAGTTTCAGGGTGTTGTAGATCTTGTTTACGTTTATCGATCCGTTTTGATCGATAAATTCAAGGATCTTGATTCTCAAGGGATGTGCCAACGCCCGCAACAACTCAGAAGACTCCCTCAGCTTTTCGTTATTTAAAACAACTTTAGCCTTTCCCATAGATTGTTATTTGAAGTGGATTGCTGTAACTTAAGAGCAAATATGCGCTTTTTTACACGCATTTCAAACCGGGATTCCTCATAAATACCCACAGATCACCGATTTGTCATCCAGTCGCCACTTTTGAGAACAGGCGTACACGTATGTACCACATCTCCGAAGGGAAATGCGCACATAACTAAACAGAGGAAAAATGCCGGGAATCAGGAGATCAATTCCTCTACCAAGCGAGATATCTGGGAGAGACGTTCTTTGTCAAGCGAGTAATAAATGAATTTTCCGTGTCTTTCGGTACGAACTACCGCAGCCCTGCGAAGGATCGCAAGATGTTGAGAGGCCACAGATTGCTCCAGGCGAAGACGCACGTATATATCCGTTACGGTCATCTTTTCGCCTTCTTCCAGCAGGTCGATGATCCGCTGGCGCAATTTGTGATTTACTGCTCGTAGTACCAGAACAGCTTTTCTCAACTCCACATAATCCAGTGCCACTAACTGTTTCCCCTTCTTCAGTACTACAGCTTCATCTTTTTGCTTTCTCATATTGGTGTTTTTTTATATTTCATTAACCCAAAACCGTGCCAAAAAATTTTACCAAGACGCTGGGATAAATGAAATAATGCATAAATCGGCAAGCCAAAATAACTATTTTCCACGGACAGTAGAAAATTTTTTATAATTTATTTTTTTGTTAATGTCTTTAATTCCCCCACCATTTTTTCTTGGTTTGGGTAATGTTCGGGGGCTTGAGATAAGTAGGAGAAAAATAGGCTACATCTTCAAATTTTCCGTCTTCAAATGCAGTTGCTGCCAGGGTCGCCATATTTCCGGCACTCATTGGAATGTCGATAAAACGCGTTCCCTCTTTACTTAGTATGGACGTGCATTTGGAGGAGCCGTCACCAGCAAAGA
Organism: Lewinellaceae bacterium; assembly: GCA_020636275.1. Lineage (GTDB taxonomy): Bacteria > Bacteroidota > Bacteroidia > Chitinophagales > Saprospiraceae > JADJTT01. Next base: position 45,759 of record JACJYD010000001.1, read on the forward strand.
TCAGGGTCCGGCCGGCTTGGATCCATTTGTCGAAAGACCCCTCTTCTACTACCAATGCCTGAACGGGAAGCCGAAGCGTTAGCCCGGCATCGTAAATTGCCGTATACACTTCCATCCGCCGGGCATCGACCATGGGGCAATACAAGGCATCTTTTTCTCCCGTTTTTTCTACCATCCCCCACGCCATTGCTTGCAGGGTCTCCACCTTGACCAACGGTTTCCCAAGCGCATAGCAAATACCCTTTGCCGTAGCAGCGCCCACCCGGAGCGCAGTATACGAACCCGGTCCGCTACTGAGCGCCACCGCATCCAGCGACGGAAGGGAAACTCCTGTCTCCACCATACAACGTTCGATCAAACGGGTCATCACCTCTGCGTGCACATTGGGCAATGCTGCCTCCTGCAAACATACCAGCCGCCCTCCTTCGCTCAGGGCAACCGAACATACGGCCGTAGCCGACTCAATGAGCAATATCCGGGTCATGCCGGTGAAAATACCACAGAATTCTTATTTTTGCTCGAAATGGGGTCTCTTTCATGAAACTTCCACACCTCCTTTTCCGTTCTATTTCCACTCTAATTCAGATCACCCATGATCGATAAACTGGAATCCATCGTTGACCGCTTCCGCAATTTGGAAGAACAACTCGCCGACCCGTCCGTGATCGGGGATATGGACCGTTTTAAAAAAATCAACAAAGAATATAAAGACCTCAAGGAAATCGTAGACGTTTTCCTCGAATATAAACAGGTCGTCTCCCATATTCGCTCTGCCAAAGAACTGCTCCGGGAAAAAGATGCCGAACTCCAGGAAATGGCACAAGCTGAACTGGACGAATTAAACCCAAAGAAGGAAGAACTGGAGGAAAAACTCAAATTCCTCATCATTCCCAAAGATCCCGAAGATTCCAAAGATGTGCTCTTTGAGATCCGGGCCGGAACCGGAGGCGATGAAGCCAGCTTATTTGCGGGCGACATGTACCGGATGTATTCAAAATACTTCGAAAAACAAGGGTGGAAAACGGAAGCCGTCGAGATAAACGAAGGGACCGTCGGTGGCTATAGCAAGCTGATCCTCGAAGTGCGCGGCGACCAGGTCTTCGGCAAACTCAAATTCGAATCGGGCGCCCACCGGGTACAACGCGTACCTAAAACCGAATCGCAGGGCCGCATCCATACCTCAGCCATCACCGTTGCCGTCATGCCCAAACTCGAAATGGAAGACGTCAATATCCTCAAGTCCGACCTGCGGGTGGAAACCTTCCGCTCCAGCGGCGCCGGAGGCCAGCACGTGAACAAGACCGAATCAGGGGTGCGCTTTATTCACATCCCCACCGGTGTCGTCTCGGAAAGCCAGGATGGCCGTTCCCAGATCCAAAACCGGGAGATCGCCCTCCAACGCCTCTACCAAAAGATCTATGAAGCCCAAAAAGCCCAGCACGATTCCTCGATCGCCGCTCATCGCAAATCGCTGGTTGGATCGGGCGACCGCTCCGAAAAGATTCGCACCTATAACTATCCTCAAAATCGCGTGACCGATCACCGGATCAACCTGACCCTCTACAACCTCGATCAAGTGATGGAAGGCGATCTGGATGAGATCATCGAAGCGCTCCAACTCGCCGAAAACACCGAAAAGCTGAAGGCAAGTGAAGCCGAACAGGTTTAATCCCGGCTTCCATTCGTCCACATCCTGAATTGAAGAACCATGAAATTGTTCCTCCAAATCCTGCTTTTGTCGTGGGTTGCCCTCCCCGTTGCACAATCCCAAACCACCGCAAGAGCCGTGGTCGACATCCCGGTCGGGGCATCTTTCCTCCCCGACGAAACGCCTGTTCTTTCCATACCTCTTTCCGGGGTAGCCCCCTTCCTGGCCTATTCCGTCGAATGGGAGGCAACCCCGGATATTTCCCTGCAGATCCGGTTTTATGATGAAAAAGAAGGAAAATGGGGCGATTGGACCCCCCTGAACCCCGATCCCCATTCCGACCGGGAAGCGCCGGCATATGTCAGCGAATTGGGTTTCGCCGCCGCCAGTTGCAGCCAATTCAGTTTGCGCCTGTTTCCATCATTTGATAAAGCCAGCCTCTTTTCGGTGCGTTGCCACTTTTTCAACCCCGGCAACAGTACGCCTCAAAAGCCGGCTACCGGCCAGGGCGACCGCCTGTCCTGTCCGTGTCCGCTCCCCAGTTATCTCGATCGCGCCGGCTGGTGCCCCAGCGGAAACTGCCCGCCCGATCCTACGCCTCAACCTACGGAAGTGACCCACCTCATCGTGCACCACTCGGCCGGACCAAATACCTCCAGCGACTGGTCCGCTGTCGTGCGCAGTATCTGGGATTATCACGTCAACGTCAACGGCTGGGATGATATCGGCTACAACTGGCTCCTCGACCCCAATGGCGTACTCTACGAAGGACGCGGGAATGACCTGCAAGGCGCTCACTTTTGCGGGCACAACCCAGGTACAATGGGCGTTTGCATGATGGGAACCTATACTTCGGTGGTCCCTCCCGCTCCCATGATCGGCAAACTGGAAAAGCTCCTCGCCTGGAAATGCTGCGACCGCAATATCGACCCGGAAGATTTCAGCTTTCACCCCAATTCGGGACTCAATCTGTTCAATATCTCCGGCCACCGCGATGGCTGCTCCACCGAATGTCCGGGCGATTCCCTCTATGCGCATCTCCCTATGATCCGCACTGACGTCAGCGACACGATCGCCGCTTGCCTGCCGAGCAGCGCCTATGAACAGCAGACGACCGAAACCTACGTTCACGTTTTTCCGAATCCGGCAACAGAGGTCATCTATATCCAACTCGCACCCGGGGCTCCGGAGCCCGTTTCCCTCCGCCTGGTCGATCCGAAAGGCCAGGTTCGGTGGCAATCCGGAAAAAACCTTCAGGCGGGCGAGACCATTACGCTTCCCGTGAAAGGCTGGGCTTCCGGATGGTACTCCCTCCAAGCCGGCAATGCGAATCTCAAAGTTCTGATCCAATGAAAAGCCTCCCCTGGCTGGGCCTTGCCTGCGGCCTGCTTGTTTGGACCTGCACGGTACAATCCGGCCGCATCCAGGCTGAGGCTCTGGCGGAAAAGGTCCATCAACAATTTTGTCCGGATAAACGGGTTTGTATCTGGGATGTTTCATTTTCCGGCGGCAAACCGCTCATACTGAGCGGCTCCACCAATCTACCCGATGCCAAAGCCCAACTGGTGCACCAACTCCGGGAGGCCGGCATTCCCTTTATCGATAGCCTGCAGGTGTTCCCCGCAGCCGAATTGGAAGGCAAATGCTTCGGACTGGTCAATGTATCCGTTTGCAACATCCGATCCGAGCCCCGCCATTCGGCCGAACTGGCTACTCAGGCGATTATGGGTACGCCCTTGCGGATTTTTGAACAACAAGGCGATTGGTACCGGGTGCAAACGCCCGACCAATACATCGGTTGGCTGGATACCGGCGGACTCATCACGCTTGATAGCCTTGCTTTCAACCATTGGCGCAGATCGGGCAGGGTCATCGTTTCGGATGAATTTTGCACCGCCAAATCCTCCCCCGATCCCGGGAGTTTCCCGGTTTCCGATCTGGTTAGTGGCTGTATCCTTGAAAAATCCGGAGAAGAGGGCGGTTTTATCCAGGTTTCTTTTCCCGATGGACGCACCGGATATCTGGCAAAAGAACACACCCGGCCATTCGGGGAATGGGAAAATGACCGGATCCCCGGTTGGCAACAACTATTCCATTCTGCCACCGCCCTGCTCGGCAGGCCGTATTTATGGGGAGGCACCAGCGTAAAAGCGATGGATTGCAGCGGCTTTACCAAAACAGTTTTCTTTGAAAACGGCCTGATCCTGCCCCGCGACGCCTCCCAACAGGTCCGCGTAGGGGAGGATGTTCAAAAAGATTCCATCCAAAAGGGGGATCTCCTCTTTTTTGGACGGAAAGGGAGCACGGATGTTAGGGAAAAGATCACCCATGTAGCGATCTATCTCGGCGAAGGAACCTTCATACATTGTTCCGGTCAGGTAAAAATAGAAAGCCTGGATCCGGAATCACCGCTTTACTCCGAATACCGGGACACTACTTTTGTGCGGGCAAAACGCCTGCTCACCCCTTCCCTCGACCACAACATGTTGGTTAGAAATCATCCTTTGTATTAAAGAACCCGTGAAACAAATTGTTTTTTATTTGTTTATTAAAACAATTTGTTTTATACTTGTGGAAGCAAAACCTCGTTGTTATGGATAGAGGATCGACTACCGCAAGAAAAGGCCTGAACCGGTTTTTCCGGGACAATTGGTTCAAACTCCTCCTGGTTCTGGTTGCCTTGTACATTTTTTTTCAAAAGGACTTGAGCTTTCAGGTTCAATTTCGTTCGCCCGTACACCCGGACACCGAAGAAGAGTCCCCTGCCCGGGTTGACCGGGCGGAGAAACGGGAAAAACTGACGGTGCGGAACGAAGGAGAGAAGAAAGATCTGTTTAACCTTTCCTCGGCACTCAGTCCACCCCGGAAAGGTCCAGCCCTTGCAACTATGCTGGATGAGGTTTCCGAGGAGACCAAACTGGCCTACCTCAAGCGATTTGCGCGTGTAGCACTTGTGGAACAAAAGAAATTCGGCATACCTGCCTCGATCACTTTGTCCAACGCGCTGCTGCAAAGCACCTCCGGAAAAGCAGACTGGGCAGAAACCGGAAATAACCACTTCGGTATCCTATGCACAGACGGTTGGACGGGAGAATCCGGCACCTACAATGGCCGTTGCTATCGCCATTATACCAGTGCCTGGGAAAGCTTCCGGGATCACAGTCTATTTTTGAGCAAAGACTGGAGAGACTCCCTGCCATTTGGAAAAAACGCCAACTACAAAACCTGGGCATCGGCTCTGGCGAAAGGCCCTTACGGACATGAGAACGGAATGGAATCCCAACTCATCCGGCTGGTCGAGATCTACCGCTTGGATGAATTGGATGCGTTGCCCCAGTAAGTTGCCTGGACAAAAATATGATACACCATCGCGACCATGAAGTGCGGTTATTCAATGGTGCCGGGGCGTTTCTTTTTGTAATAACTGACCCCGGCGCCATAGACCCAACCCTCTTGTCCTTTTTTGGTGCGGACCTTTACCCAGGGCTCGTTGGCCTTTTCATAACCGATACTGAGCTCGGTTGTAGAATCGGTCACTTCGTTGAGGAAATACACCTCCTCAAAGAGTGGGATCTTGGCCAAAACCTTACTTTTTAAACCCGGCTCACTGCGTAGGTTGAGCCCGTCGATCGTCACATACAACCTGGAGTATTGTAATTCCGGTTTCGCCGGCGTAGTGGCAGGACGCGCCGGGGTAGTCGCCACCGGCTGGGTGGCTACGGTATCCCGTGGTGGGGTAACAGTTGCATTGGGTGGAGCTGTTTCCAGCGTACTATCGACCTGCTGAAGGGCCTCCTGGTCTTCTTCCCCTACCGGTCGGTCGCTTCCACATTTGGGAATGATCCATACCAGAAAACTCAAAGCAAAAACCCCAACGATAACAATTTCAACTTTTGGGAGCAAACCCTTGGCATTCTTCTCCATAATACAGATTTTTGATGGTCCGGATGAATTCCCCACACAGAAAGAACCCTACTTTCCAAATCCATTGGAAAGATAGGAATTGCAACTGTGCCTTCAAAATTTCCAAACATGGGGGATAATCTGGTTTTTAAAATTGCTCTGACGCTGGTCCCATCCGTTGGCGCGATCACCGCCAAACAACTCATTAGCTACTGCGGAAGCGCGGAAGCTGTTTTTAAAACGCCCAAAGCGAAACTGCTCAAAATTCCTGGAATTGGACTTCAAACTGCTACCGCCATTTTGGAATTCCGGGATTTCGAGTCCGCCGAGAAGGAGATCCACTTCCTGGAACGCAATGGAGTGCGGGCTTTATTTTATGTTGACGCCGATTATCCGAGCCGCCTGAAACATTTCCCGGATGCGCCCGTTATGCTCTATGTTCGCGGAACAGCCGATCTGAATCCGGAACGAGTCTTGGCCGTCGTAGGTACCCGGCAACCGACCCCTCAGGGAATCGTTGCTTGCGAGGAGATCATCCAAAGCCTGAAGACTTATCATGTTCAGGTGGTCAGTGGTCTGGCCTATGGGATCGACGCAGTTGCCCATCAGGCTGCCCTGGGCGCCGGTTTGCCGACACTCGCTGTAATGGGCAATGGCTTAAACCGGATCTATCCGGCTGCCCACAAAGGATTGGCAGCAGAAATTGTCCGGCAAAACGGCGCTCTATTGACAGAATTCTTATCCGATACCGGTCCCGATCGGGAAAACTTTCCCATGAGAAACCGGATCGTGGCCGCCATGGCAGATGCTCTGCTGGTCGTCGAAACAGGCGCCCGGGGCGGATCCATGATCACTGCCAACCTGGCTAACGACTACAACAAAGATGTGTTTGCCGTCCCGGGTAGGGTAAAGGACCTCAAATCGGAAGGCTGTAACAACCTGATAAAGACCCATAAAGCCGGATTGATAAGTTCGGGAGAAGATATTGCCTATTTTATGCAATGGGATCCTCCCACTGAAAAACAACCAGGTATCCAAAGAACCCTTTTTACAGACCTGGCTCCTCAAGAGCAAATGGTACTGGAAATTATGCGGGAATCGGCCGATCCCTGGAGCATCGACCGGCTCTCTTATCAGGCTCAGCTCCAGGGAAGTGAAATTGCTGCTGTTCTTTTAAACCTGGAGTTCAAAGGTTTGGTTAAATCATTGCCCGGTAAACGATTTTTGCCGGTATAAACGTTTAGCGTTCTATTATGTCCAGAATCCTGTCTTTGTCTTTCTTTTTCCTTTTGGTGGCGTGCAATCAGCCGCATCCAAGTGCCGCCGTTATGGTCGTCAATCCTCCGGCAGACCCTCCCGAGACATTCCATCCTGCAAAAAACGTGATCCTGCTCATTGGTGATGGAATGGGACTTTCCCAAATCTCGGCTGCGCTCTATTCCAATAACAATCACCTCCATATCGAACAGTTCTCCCTCATCGGCCTTCAAAAGAACTTTGCCTCCGATAACCTGATCACGGATTCCGCAGCCAGCGCTACGGCCATGGCCTGCGGAGTGAAAACCTATAATGGCGCAATCGGCGTAAACCAGGATACCATGCCCGCCTCCTCCATCCTTGAAGAAGCGGAAGCCCATGGCATGGCCACCGGTGTGATCACCACTTCTACCATCGTGCACGCGACCCCGGCCGCTTTTCTGGCCCATCAGCCAGAGCGAAAAATGTACCAGGAAATCGCCCTCGATATCGCCCGCTCGGGCGCAGACCTGCTCATCGGCGGCGGGAAAAAATATTTCAACCATCGCACCATAGACCTGCTTGACTTATACGAGGAACTGGAGAAGAAAAACTACCTCGTCTCGGATAATTATCAGACGGATTTCAAAGACCTTCAGTATTCCTACGATAAAAACCTGGCCTTCTTTACCTCTAACGACGACCCGGTCCCGTTCTCAAAAGGCCGCGATTATCTGGTTCCCGCTGCTAAAATGGCTCCAACTTTCCTGGCAAACCGCAGCCAAAAAGGTTTTTTTCTCATGATCGAAGGCGCTCAGATCGATTGGGCCGGACACGCCAACAATTTCGATTATTTGATCCAGGAAATGCTGGAATTCGATGAAGTGATCGGAGAGATCCTCCAGTTCGCAAAGGCAGACGGAGAAACCCTTGTCATCGTTACCGGCGACCACGAAACCGGTGGGCTTTCCATTAACCTGGGCTCCAGAATGAACGACCTGCTCCCTGCATGGACCACCGAATATCACACGGGCACACTGATTCCCGTTTTTGCCTACGGCCCAGGAGCAGATCTCTTTAGCGGGATCTACGACAATACCGAGATCTATCAAAAAATGCGCCAGGCACTCCAGCTTCACGACCGGAACGCTGCCCTGGAATTTATGCCGGCGGCTAACGGATCGAATTGACTTTTCCCACTACACACAAGGGATTGAAAGGCCCGTTTCGTCCGGCCGAAAACCCCTCCACCTGGAAACCGAACCGGTAGCGGTATTCCCCGGGTTTATGGGGTGTCCGCAGCGAAACGTTCCAGCGCTCGTGCGTACCCGGGCTGATTTCTTTTGTAGGTAATGCAGAAGTCGCGCTTCCTTCCAGTGCTGTTTCATCTCCCAAAAACACCAAATATCGGAGGGAAACCTCCCGCTTGCCATCTTGGAAGCGGATCGGGTGATCCGTCGGATTGAAAATGTCGATTGTCAACTGGAGCATCGTATCGGCAGGCAAAAGGCGCGGCGCATCCAGTACCTGTACCTTAACCCGGTTAAATGATCGAAAATCATCGACGATCCGGTATTGCAGGTCTTGCAATCCCCCCGGCGTGAAAGTGACTCCTTCATTCAGCCTTTTGTCAACCAACAGAACTTCCTTTCCCTGCAAAGATTCCTCCATCTCCGGCACCAGATCGTATTGATTCCCTGCGTGGCTCCCCTTATTTATGGAAATTCCGGTCCGGTGGGCATAAAATGAATATTTGGAAGGCTTCCGGTACGTATTGTAAAAGACAACCGGCCGGTCGCCAGCAACTGCGCGGATATCCAGCGCCCATTTTTTCCACCCGTGAACTTCGTTCCTCGGGTTCATCCCTGCCGGCAGAAAATCGACCATCAGGTAAAGCCGGAAAACCAGAAATATCAACAGGGAGGGGATTGCAAGCCGGAAACTCCATTTCCGCCAACGAGGCTTGTCTTCTATGTACCGGTATGCCAGATAGATGAGCGGCACGACCGCCACCGCCGTCCAATTGGCCTCGGTCCGCTGTGAAAAGCTTTGAAACAGGAAAAAACCGAGTACACCCCATAACGCCCACTTCAGACTCCGCTCCAGGTCGCTTTTCGCCCGGTACCGGAAAGCCGCCCATAGCAGGAGGATACTGGAAAAAGGCCCCAGCACTAGTAGTTGGCCCCCCAGGTAATCTGAAATAAACGTCCATTTATAGGAATCGCCGGCCCGGTCGATCAAATGGTACCGGAAGGTGGGGAACCCATGCACCCACTGCCAATAGAGGTGGGGAAAGAACAAAACCAGTGCAATCACCGGAATGACCCAAAAGCTCTGCCGTCGAAGCAACTTTAAATTTGATAGCAATACAAAGAAAAGAATAATGGCGCCGTGGTATTTGCTGTAGGCCATCCCGGCCACTAACAAGCCCAGGATCATGGCCGTGCTCCAGCGGTCATGCTGGATGTATTCGCGGTAGGCCACCAAAAACCAGGTACTAAATAGCAAAAGCGGAATATCCGGAGCCGCCATAAACCCGCCAATATGTACGATAAAGATGGAAAAGACCAGTGCAAAGAACAGGCGGTTATCCGCGGGCCTGACCAAGCGCCAGATCCCAAATAAGGTGAGCACACTGGCCAGTACGATGAAAAGCCGAACGCCCAATTCGGAGTGGATCAGGCCATAGCCCAACCAAATCAGGAAGGGCGCAGCAGGAGGATGGTCCCAGAACCCCCAGTCCAAATGCTGAGAACAGACCCAGTACAGGGCTTCATCGTGAAATAACTCAGTGAATTGGCTCTGAACGAGGTTGATCAGCAGCCAGAAAAGGAGGTAGGGATAAAGAGTTGTATTTACATTTTGTTTCAAACATGTTATAGATGGCGTTCGGCATGGTAAGACGACCGGACCAGCGGTCCACTTTCCACGAATTGAAAGCCTTTTTGCATACCCACTTCTTTGTATTGGGCAAACTGATCGGGGTGGATATATTCCACCACCTCCAGGTGCATCTTTGTGGGTTGGAGGTATTGACCAATGGTCAGCACATCGCATCCGTGCTCGAGCAGATCATCCATCGTGCGGAACACTTCCTCCGGTTTTTCTCCCAAACCGACCATAATGCCCGATTTGGTGCGCTTGCCAAATTCCTTAGTGCGCTTGATCTGCTCCAGTGAACGCTGGTATTTAGCTTGTGGCCGTACCTTGCGATAGAGCGATTCCACCGTTTCCATATTGTGGGAAACGACCTCCTGCCCGGCACTGATCATGCGCTCCAGGGCCCACCAAGTGGCTTTAACATCTGGAATCAACGTTTCAATGGTGGTTTCAGGCGAGGTGTCTTTCACCATTTTTACCGTCTGGTACCATACTTCAGCACCCCGGTCTTTCAGCTCATCGCGATTTACAGATGTAATGACGGCATGCTTGACGCCCATCAACCGGATCGCTTCCGCAACCCGTCGCGGCTCATCCATATCATACTCGCCCGGACGGCCGGTCTTTACGGCACAAAAAGAACAGGAACGCGTACAGGTATTCCCCAGTATCATAAAGGTAGCCGTGCCCGCACCCCAGCATTCGCCCATATTCGGACAATTGCCGCTCTGGCAGATGGTATGCAATTTGTACTCGTCGACCAACTGCCGCACCTTGGTATAGTTCTGCCCAATGGGCAACTTCACCCGCAACCAATCCGGTTTCTTCCTCCGGTTTTCCTTTGACTCGACGATCGGCAATTCTAACATTCGATAAAAATTTTACCAGGCCTTGCTGCCAGGGTATAGATCAGCTTCTTTTTCCGAGCTGCAAATTTATGAAAAGATTGAGGAAGAAAGGCCGGTTTTCCACATCAGGGACTTCCACCATGATAGGAACCTTCCGGAAATACAGATCCAGCATGATCCCGGCTTCCGCCGCCTTCAAATACTCGTCGAAAGCGCCCCAATCAAAATGCACGGCAAATTGCGCATGCAAACCGGGAACCAGTTTTATCTCATTAAACCCTCTGGTCCAACTGGAGGAACCAAAAATATTCCAGGGATCGAGGAAATCATCGTGAACAGCCGCAGAATACTTCGTGGGTATGGTAGAGTAAAATGGAGATGTGCTATTTTCAGTGGATAATAGCTCCAGGTAATAGGGCTTCAGGATGCCGAGGGATGGACCGCCTTTGTACGAAATACCGACTGCAACGCCTTTGTATTTTGCTTTTTCAGAGAAATAGCGCTTTTCCCCGATCCCGGCCCGCAATACATAGAAGTTATTTTGCTTGCCGTACACAAAAGCCCTTGAAATTCGACCGGTTGCACTTGACCGGTCGAGATTGGTGCGATGTTCCTTGTGGTGTTTCAACTCCCCCACTTCAATATGGAAGGTCCGGGTCAGGTAATACGTGCGCAAGCGACCAAACTCCGTACCCAGGGCAAACCCATTGGTATGCGGACGAAGGCTGAATGCCACCTCCCGATTGTAGAGAACACCCTTATTGTCGGTATCGTCCACCGGTTTGGGTTGAAAGGTATCCTGCGCGCTCAAAAAGGCGCCACCCCATAGGGTCAAAGCGATAGCCAGAACGAAACGACTCATATAAAAGGATTGATCTTTACGATACTACTACGCGTGGAAAAGATAAATGTTCAATAAATATAACGATTACCACCTTATCTTGCTTGGTTTTCTGGTATGTTGTGCGACAAAAATCAATTCAAAGAAGGATAATATGGCCTCTTTGCTGATCTATTGCCCCGAATCAAGTCCTCGTCTCCACTATATTCTGAACGAGATATTCAGGCATCGCCTTGCGCTGGATTATCTTATTTGTAGTGATCGAAAGGAATTTCAGGCGGCATCCGGGCCAAAAATCAACTATTCTTCGGCGCCGGTTTCAAAAGCAGAGATATGGATACCCGCCGGCCGTCTTTTGTTCGAGATAAATCTGGAAAGTGCCATGCCAGAGGTTGTGTGGTTTGATGATCTTCCAGCTCTTTTCCCCATGCCCGGTCCGGCGCCTTCCGGCTGGCATTTCGACCTGTTTTCCATGGCCTTCTTTTTGCTTTCCCGATACGAAGAATACCTGCCCGGTCAGCGGGATGCTAATGGGCGTTTTCCCGCCTCGGCTAGCCTGGCAGTTCAAAAGGGCTTTCTGGAAATCCCGGCCCTGGATTGCTGGATCGCCCGGCTGGCAAACGAGCTCTCATCCGGCTTTCCCGAACTACCGGTTTCCATCTCCGGGTTTTCTTTCCAGCCCACCTTCGACGTCGACCAGGCTTGGGCATATCTCCATAAGCCGCTTTGGCGACAGATCGGCGGCATCCTGAAATTCATTCTTTCAAGGGAATGGTCACGGTTCCTCCAGCGCCTGGCTGTCTGGATAAAAAAAGAATCCGATCCGTTTGATACTTTTTCTTTTATCCTTCAACAACACCCAACACCACCCCTCTTCTTTTTTCTGCTGGCCGACCCCGGCCCTTATGATAAGAACAACCCGCCTGATCATCCGGCGCTTCAGTCCCTTATCCGGGAATTGGCGACCAAGGCGCCCCTTGGCATCCACCCTTCTTATAAAAGCCTTGAAATTCCTGAATTGGTGGCCAAAGAAAAGGAGCGGTTGGAGCGCATCACCGGATCGACCATCCACAAGAGCCGCCAACATTTTTTGCGACTTCGGCTCCCCGAAACTTACCGGGCGCTAATGGCCGCCGGGATCGAAGAAGACTACAGCATGGGATATGCCGATGCTATTGGTTTCCGGGCCGGCACGGCCTTTCCTTTTCGCTGGTACGACCTGGAGATGGAATGCGCTACCGAACTGCTGGTCCATCCGTTTCAAGCCATGGACGTCACCCTTCGTCAGTACCTTGGCCTGAGCCCGGAGGAGGCTATGACTGCCCTGAGCGGATTATTGGAAAAAGTGCGTCAAACGGGCGGACCGTTTTGCACGGTTTGGCACAATAGCTCTTTCGATGAAAAAGGAGGGTGGAGAGGTTGGACGGCCGTTTACCGACATCTGCTGAAAGAATGTCAGAACCAAACCCAGGAGTAGGAGGGAAATCAAGTTTTTCCTACCTTTACCAAAAGCACCTCCTTCGATTATTTTTCAGAAATTTGAGAATGGTACACGAACTCAGCCAACACCATACGATCGCAAATCGATTCCTGGCCGAACTACGGGATGTCAACATCCAGAAAGACCGGCAACGGTTTCGTTTTAACATGGAAAGGATCGGTGAGATCCTGGCTTATGAGATCAGCAAAACCCTGCCTTTCAAACGCGTGGAAGTGGAAACGCCCCTTGGCGTTGCCAATACCTACGTCCCCTCCCAGAACGTCGTACTGGCGCCAATTTTGCGGGCCGCCCTTCCCCTGCACCAGGGCATGTTGCGGATTTTTGACGAGGCGGAAAATGCGTTTATCTCCGCCTACCGCCACCACCATAAAGACGGTTCCTTTGAGATCAACCTGGAATACCTTTCCTGTCCAAACCTGAGCAATAAGATCCTCATCGTGATCGACCCCATGCTCGCCACCGGCTCTTCCATGGAATTGGCCCTGACTGAACTGGTCAAAAACGGACAGCCCGTTCAGGTCCATTTTGCCACGGTCATTGCCTCTCCCTATGGGTTGGAACGGCTCGAACGACTCTTTCCCAATGCACATGTCTGGATGGCCGAACTCGATGAAGAACTGACCGCCAAGTCCTACATCGTGCCCGGGCTGGGGGATGCCGGAGATCTGGCTTTCGGCCCCAAACTACAGGATTAATCCATTTCAAATCCCCGTTCAAGCAACCAGCGCATGACCAAATTCCTCTCTCCCGAAGTCGTCATCCTGGCCTTGGTCTGTTATTTCGGCTTATTGCTCTTCATTTCCATGCTGACCAGCCGCAATGCCTCCAGCGAAGATTTCTTTGTCGCGGGAAGGAAGTCGCCCTGGTTGCTGGTCGCCGTCGGGATGATTGGCGCTTCCCTTTCTGGAGTAACCTTCATATCGATCCCGGGAGCAGTCGGCGCCGGAAAGCTCAACCATTCTTTTTCCTACATGCAAGTGGTATTTGGGTATGTATTGGGCTATCTGGTGATTGGCACCGTCCTCCTGCCACTTTACTACCGGTTGAAATTGACGACGATCTATACCTATCTGGAACAACGCCTGGGGTTTTACTCCTACAAAACCGGAGCTGCCTTCTTTTTGCTTTCCCGAATGATCGGGGCTTCGTTTCGCCTGTTTCTTGTGGCCATCGTATTGCACCAATTTGCTTTCGGCCCCCTGGGGGCGCCATTTTACCTGACCGTTTTGATCACCCTGGCGCTGATCTATGTATATACTTTCCGCGGAGGGATTAAGACCATCGTATACACGGATGTTTTCCAAACCGTAGCTATGATCACGGCAGTGATACTGACCGTCGTGGTGATCGGCCGGGAAATGGATATCCGGAGCTTGGGTGGGTTGATCACTACTGTAAGGGAAAGTCCATACCATCAGCTATTTTTCATGGATGGGGGGTGGGAGGATCCCAACAACTTCTTTAAGCAATTTTTCAGCGGCGCCCTGATCGCCATCGCCATGACCGGCCTGGACCAGGACATGATGCAAAAAAACCTGAGCTGTCGAAACCTGAAGGAAGCCCAGAAGAACATGTTCACCTTCACGATCGTACTCGTTATTGTCAACCTCTTGTTTCTCACATTGGGCGCGCTGTTATATCTGTATGCCGACCATGTGAATATGACCATGCCCCGCTCAGATCTGGTTTTCCCCACCATTGCCTTTGAGTATTTACCGCCCATCGCTGGGATCGTATTTATCCTTGGGTTGATCGCAGCGGCCTATTCCAGTGCGGACTCCGCTCTGACAGCCCTGACCACCTCTTTCTGTGTGGACTTTCTCAACTTTGAAAAATCCGGAAAGACCGAACAGGAAAAAAGGCGGACCCGGATTGTTGTCCACAACCTGTTTGCCCTGGTCATGCTGGGCGTGATCATCTGGTTTAGATCCATGCACAATGACGCTGTCATAAACGGGTTGTTCAAAGCGGCGGGATATACCTATGGTCCGTTGCTGGGCTTGTTTGCCTTTGGACTTCTGACCAAACGAAAAGTAAGGGATCGATGGGTTCTTTGGATCTGCCTGGCTTCGCCGGTCCTTTCCTATTTGGTCGACACCTTTTCGGCAAACTTGCTGGCGGGTTTCAACCTGGGATTTTTGATCCTCGCACTGAATGGCCTGCTGACATTTTTGGGGCTCTGGCTAATCTCTCAACCAAAGGACCGTTATACCGAATCTGAACTGAACGCTAAAAATTGAAACCATTTTCTTCCCATAATCCTCCACTGCTTGACAAAACCAATCCATACCGTTACTTTCTTTCAAACCATTGAACCTTTTTGTAACTTAGGAGGTCTTTCTAAAGACAGTAATTTTTCAGTCGCCCAAACTTTCAGGTAGAAAAATATTCCATGTGTAGTCCCATTGGAATTTTCTTCCGAAATTCAGACAATAAATTATTGAATATGCGGTTTTGATTAGCGTAATTAGCCGACACCACAGCCCACCTAACCAGTGGATCTTACATAAGCAGCTCATAACCAAATACAACCAAATTCAGTCCAAGATGAACCGATTGCTGTTGCCAACTGATTTCTCCGACATTTCGAAAAACGCCCTCCGCTACGCTGAACAATTTGCCCAAACCACTTCTGCCGACATTACTGTAATGCATGCCTGTGAAAGCCGGCTGAACCGGTTCTGGCTACCCAGGAAAAAGCACGATGCGATCTACCAGCAACTGGAAGATTTTATCCGGGAAAAAGATGGCTCCCTGCCTGAAAATGTGAATATCATGATCCGGCGCGGTAAGCTGAAGGAAGTCATCTCCGCAGCATGTATGGCCGAGCAGTTCCGGTATGTCATCATTGGAAAAAGGCATTCTTACAGCACTTTCCCCAAGATCCGTGGAACCAAAACATCGCAGCTTTTTGCCTGGTCCCATTGCCCCGTGCTGGTCGTACCGGCAGGGGTCGGCTTCCAAGGCATCCGGAATATACTCGTGATCGGAGGCCAGTACCGGTCTATGGATTCCTACATCCAGGAAAATATCCTCTCTCTCAGCCTCCGCTTCGGTGCCAACCTCCACTACCTCAATTTCACAAAAGAGCCGCTCGCCTGGGAATTCAACCAGGAGATCCTGAACAAAAAGAACTTCCTTATTCAAAAAAGCATACCTGAGGACATTGCCGCAGAAGGAACCCTGGATTACGTTCAGGACAACGATATCGACCTTCTCGTCATGATGCGAAACAGGAATAAAGCTTTTGAGGAATTGTTCAGCTACGGCTTTGAGCAGAAATGCCTCTCAAAGATTGACATCCCGTTATTAGTCTTCCACAACAATTTCCTGCAAATGCGACTGGAACGGGAAAAAGCCAAAATGGTCGGACAGGCGGCGGTAGCCATCTAAAAAAAGGAGGTGCACAAAAGCACCTCCTTTTTTTATTCTTGCTCTTTGATATCAGGCTCCAGATAGCCCAGCAACTCGCGATGTGATTTTAAGAGGGACCGGGTGGCTTCGTAGAGCTGATCAAACTGATGAGATATGGTTTTGACATCCTTATCCACATCGGCGATATTCTTCATTTTGTAGCAATGGCAGTGGAAGATCCCGTCGACCACTCGTTCCAATTCTTCGGTCTGGTCGACGTATTTCGACCATTTTTCCGGATCGATCCCGGAAATAGAAGCATGCCCGTTGCTCCCATTTTGGTGGGAAACCGATGCGCGCAGGTCCCGGCCCAACAAGTCGAGTATGGATACGTTAAACAAATGCGCGATTTTCAGCAAATTGCAGATCTTGGGCTCGGCAGTACCCTTCTCGTAAGAGGCGATATTTCCTCGATTCAAGCCCACCTGCTTTGCCAATTCCTCTTGGCTCCAATTCCTGTTCTTGCGCAAGTTGCGGATATTGTCCGCAAGGAAGGTGGGGTCAATATTGAAGTTGACGGGGCTCATCCAGTTTTATTTATTGGTCTTTATCTTTACAATTCGACGTAAAGGCAGTTTTTCTCGACAAAAATTTACCTGGGAATACCTTTTTTCCCTAGGTTACATCGTTTTGTTAACAACGTTTCCATTTTGAAAGTTGTTCGACAAGCCATCTTGTTAAAGAATTATTAAAACTGTCAAAACTCAGTCTAAATAGTAAATACTATTTGCAAAAAGTCTAAATAAGGCTTATTTTTGTAAAAAATAATTACAATAAACATCACCCATTCTTATTATGATAGCGATATATGAACAATTGGAAGGAATAAGCGATTCGCTGAGAGCCTTCGCCCTGAAACTGACGGGCAACGTAGCCGACGCCGACGATCTCTATCAAGATACAGCTCTTCGCATCATGTCGAACGCCGACAAATACCAGGAAGGAACCAACTTCAAAGCCTGGGCCGTAACCATTATGCGGAATATTTTCATCAACAACTATCGGAAGAAAGTACGCCGCGGGACGATCCTCGATCAAACCCCGAACAATTACTATATTAACTCCGGAGATGTTTCCGTGAGCAATGACGGGGAAACAAATGCAGCATATAAGGAGCTGTTGAAAATGGTGAGTTCGCTTCCCGATGAATTCAAGCGCCCCTTCTGGATGGCCTTCAAAGGATACAAATACGACGAAATTGCAGAGGAGCTGGATGCTCCTTTGGGAACGATAAAAAGCCGCATCTTTTTTGCCCGCAGAAAATTGCGCAAAATGTATGAAACGGCTAGTCAGGAAAGAGCATAGCAACCCCAATTACTTTTTGGAATGAAGGAAGGTCACTGCCCCCGCAGTGGCCTTCCTTTTTTCATTTAGTCTGGTTTGTAAGAATTTCTTATCTTTCCTTTCCGATTTCACTCCCCAACAAACAAATGTAACATGGCAAAATTGACCATCAACTCCGGTAAAGGCAAACTGCGGCTCCGCAAAAGTACCAGCCTGGTTGGATTGAAAACCAAGAATCCCGAACAAGCAGAAGGGGCCGATCTCGTCACCGAAAAGGTGTATGAAAATATGGGAGGATTTAAGATCGTTTCCCTCCAGAAAGATGACAAAGGAGTTGATGCGCAACTCGATGAGGTGCGTAAAAAAGATGAGGTTCTCGTTGGAACGCATGTATACTACGCCGAGGGAAGTAAAAACCCCATCATTCCCACCGGCGAGTTGCTGATCGATTTTCAGGAAGAAACAGATGAATCCGAACAACAGCTGGTGCTGGATGAGTTTTACCTGGAATTGGTAGAGCGCAGGTCGGACCATCTCATTATTGCCAAAGTGACCGATAAGTCGCCCAACCCTCTCAAGGTCGCCCAGTTCCTCCAGAAAATCTCCCTGGTTAAACACGTGGAGCCCGACCTGGATACTCCGCTCGATGAATATGACTTCCGCCCCCCCGGCGATACACTCCTTCCACACCAATGGCAATTGCGCAATACCGGCCGGATCGTCGATACCAACTATTCCACAAAATGGGGAGCCGATGCCAAGGTTATCGATGCCTGGGCGCGCATGGGCAATATGGGCTCTTCGGATGTGGTCATCGCGGTGGTCGACAACGGATTCGACCTCACGCACCCGGACTTGGCCGGGAAGGTCTTTAAGCCTTATGATTTTTGGACGCGCTCTTCTCAACTATACTCCGGCGACCCGCGGTTTGCACACGGTACCCCATGTGCCAGCCTGGCTCTGGCGGCATCCAATGGCACCGGCATGGTAGGCGTAGCGCCGAATGCTAAATTTATGCCCGTAAGCGGCACCTCCTTCAGCTGGCGCGCCACGGAAGATATATTCGATTATTGCGTTCGCAATGGCGCCGATATCATCAGTTGCAGCTGGGGTACCATCGATCCGGCCAACAGCCTCAACTCCCTCAAGGAACAAGCCATCACCAAAGCAGCCAAGCAAGGGCGTAACGGCAAAGGCTGCGTCATCCTGTTTGCCGTTGGTAACGACGACAAAGATTTCGTTAGCTACTATGCCGCCCACCCGGATGTCATTGCCGTAGCGGCTTCCACAAGTCAGGATCAGTATGCCCGGTATTCCAACCGCGGCCGGCAGGTCTCCGTTTGCGCGCCATCCAATGGCGATTGGCCGCTCATCGCCGCCAGGGCCTGGTGGGACAAAGGGGATACACGCTTCACCGGCGAACAGCGCTTCTGGGCAGATGGCCGCTCCCGGGGCGACCGGTATATGCACTTCGGAGGTACTTCCGGGGCTACGCCTATTGTCGCCGGGATTTGCGCCTTGATGCTCTCGGTCAATCCCGACCTCAGTTCCAGGGATGTAAAACAAATCCTCAAAGATACTGCCGACAAGATCGGAAGCCCATCCGAATATATCAACGGCCATTCTTATCGCTATGGGTATGGTCGTGTAAATGCCGACCGGGCTGTGGCTGAGGCCATTCGCAGACGAACCCAGGGCGCTGCGTCCGATCCGACTCCGACTCCTGTAGTTAATACCGAACCGGCAGCTCAACCGCCTTCGGGGTTCTTTAAAGTGGAGGCTAGTGAGGAAAAACCAAAAGGATGGGGTGTGCAGATCGGAGCATTCTCCGATTACAACAATGTACTGGCTTTGTCCGAACGGATAAAACGGCTCTTTGGCGTTTCCATTCTGATCAGCCCGGTCGTTACAGCAGGCAAAACGATCTATAAAGTAATCGCGGGGTCTTATCCCAGTAGCCGTGACGCCATTTCCCTCCAGGACAAAATGCAGCAGTCGGGGATCACCGGATTTGTCCGGGACCTGGAAGATCTGGCGTGATCAGGTGTGGCTGGAAAACCAGGAATCCGGATCATTCCGCTTCTGCTCTTCTTCCCGTTCCTTTCTCGTTTTGTCGAAGGTGTCCCGATCCAAAAAATAGGGGCGATCAGAGGATTCCTCTTCTACCCAGGAAGGAGGGGGCGGGTCTTCATCCCGTTCGATATTCTCCTTATACCAGTATGCGGTGAAAATGCCGACCAGGGCGCCCATCAGGTGGCTTTCCCATGAAATGTTTTGTTGTTGGTTGGGCATGATCCCCATGAAAAGGCCGCTGTACAAAAACAAGACCACCAGTGCCAATACGATCGATCGAAGGCTTCGGCGGAAAATGCCGGTCCAGAAAACAAACGCAACCAACCCGTAAATCACCCCGCTGGCGCCGATGTGGAAAACATTCCGCCCGAATAACCACACGGCCAATCCGGTGAGTAAATAAATCATGATAAAACTCCGCAAGGCCACTTTTGGATAAAAATAGAAAACCATGACAGTCAGGACGAAAAAGGGCGGAGAGTTGGAAATGATGTGCTGCCAATCGCCGTGGATCAGTGGGCAAAATAGAATGCCGCGCAAACCAAATGGTTTTCGGGGATAAATACCCAGGGATCCAAAATCCAGTCCGGTGAGAAATTGAATGAGGTGGATGCCCCACATGATGGCCAACATGATCAAGGGGAATCGCAGGCTATTGATAAACCGGTTGCGTTCTATCGGGGATGTTTCTGACATTTCAACCAATTATTTAGTCCAAGATGCGAGACCATACTGCTGCCTAGGCTAACAATTCCACCATTTCGATCAAATCCGGATTAATCCGCTGGTGGTACTTGGTCGCTTGTTCAAAGGGGGTAAATACGATCTGTCGGTGTATTTCTCCTACCATTACACTTTTGGTTCCCACCAAAAGCGCTTTTACCGCTTCCATGCCCAGACGGCTGGCCAACACCCGCTCCATACAGGTCGGACGGCCACCCCGTTGGATATGCCCCAACACAGTACACCGGATGTCGAATTGCGGACACTTTTCCTTGACCTGGGCCGCGATCTGAAAAGCGCCTCCCGCATCATCTCCTTCAGCCACGACCACGATGCTCGCCCTTTTCTTCTTGTGGAAATTATCCTCCAGCATGTTGATCAATTCTTCCATCTCGGTTTTGTCTTCCGGGATCAACACTGCTTCAGCACCTGTTGCAATTGCAGAGCGTAGGGCTATAAACCCGGCATCCCGGCCCATAACCTCTATGAAAAACAAGCGGTTATGCGCATTTGCCGTGTCTTTAATGTTGTCAATCGCATTCATAGCCGTGTTGATGGCCGTGTCATACCCGATCGTGAAATCGGTGCCGTACAGGTCATTGTCGATCGTTCCGGGCACGCCGATCAGGGCAATGTCGGGGTATTCGTCCATGAAGATCCGTGCGCCGCGAAACGTACCATCGCCGCCAATAGCCACAACTCCCTCAATACCATGCTTTTGCAATACTTCATAGGCCTTTTTCCTACCTTCCGGAGTCTTGAATTCCTCACTTCGGGCTGATTGAAGGATGGTCCCACCCAACTGTATGATATTACTGACCGAACTTTTTTCCATTCGGAAAAGATCCTCTTCGATCATGCCTGCATAGCCCCTTCGGATTCCATATACCTCCTTGCCCATGGCAATTCCGGTGCGGACAACGGCACGAATACATGCATTCATCCCTGGGGCGTCGCCGCCGGAAGTGAAAACGGCAATTCGCTGCATAAATTATGTGCTTTGAGAATTGAAGATGAAGGGTCCATTTTCAATCCAACGATTTTTAACCAAAGCCCTTAGGCATTATAGCGACGACGGATCAGCTTGATGAAATTCTTGGCTTTATTCTTCCTGTCCGGCAGGGCCCAGTTATAGCGGATGGCAATTTCCTGGACCAGGAAGTTCCTGGCTTCCTCGAAAGAATGAAAACCATTAAGGGTCTGGATGGACTGCTTGAAGGCTTCCTGGTCGCCATCAAATAATTCGTTGATCGTAAAGATCTTTTCATTGAGTCCCATAGCCTTATTCAGATCCTGGATGGGAAGTTCGCTCAATTTCTCGGAGAGTTCGGTGGCCTGATGATGTTCAAAAAGCGTATCGATATCCTCGGCGTCTTCCGCCACATACTTTTTCTTCGGAGGTTTTTCCACCACGACTGGCGGGAGTTTCACCGGTTCTTCATCTTCATCTTCCTCAACAACGATGACCCGGGGAGTAGGAGCGGGAGGGCGAGCAGGCAGTTCTTCTTTGGGAGGCTGGGGCTGAGGTTTTTTTTCTGTTTCCTCTTCTTCATTCAGCACTTCCACTCTTCTCTTTTCTTTTCGCTCCAAAGGCAATGGTGAAGGAAGCGGTTCATGCCTGTCCTCTTCATGGGGCATAAAATGTTCATAAAACTGGCGCAAGTAAGCGCGCATGAGATCTTTTTCGATCTCGGAAACATCCTCCGAATCTGCGCTCATATTTTTGAAGAGCGCATGGATCTTTTCTAGAAGAATACCGGCTTTTTGGAAATCCATAGCCTTGAGGTAATTTGTGAGTTATGGGAAATAAATGCGAATGGCAAAAAGGTTAAATTCGTAAGTTGGTTGAAGGTTCAACTGTAAATGTAACGATTTTTCATATAGCTTTGGTTGTTCAGCACCCGGGCAAATATCAAGACAAAAGATCATGTTTCTCGAACCCCATTTTAAAGGTCAGCGCAGTGGTTGGATTGAAGTCATCTGCGGTTCCATGTTCTCTGGTAAAACAGAAGAATTGATAAGACGGTTGAAACGGGCAAAAATTGCCAATCAAAAAGTGGAAATTTTCAAGCCCAAGATCGACACCCGTTATGACAGCGCCAAGGTCGTTTCCCACGACGAAAACTCCATTCTGGCCATTCCTGTAGAAAATTCGCAGAAACTACTCAGCCTTTCGGAGGGTGTAAGCGTCATTGGGATCGATGAGGCTCAGTTCTTCGACATGGACCTTCCCGAAATCTGTCAACGGCTGGCTTTGATGGGAAAACGGGTGATCGTTGCCGGGTTGGATATGGATTTTCGGGGCAAACCGTTCGGCCCCATGCCCGACCTGTTGGCTGTGGCAGAATACATCACCAAGGTACATGCGATTTGCCAGCATTGTGGAAACCTCGCCACCCATTCCTACCGCCTGAGCGGGGAAAGCGAAACGGTGGTGCTGGGCGAAAAGGACCACTATGAAGCCCGGTGCCGGACCTGCTATCACATGGGAAATATCCTCAGCTTGAAGAATATTGAGGAAGGTTAGTATTAAATTGGCTTGTCACTCTACTTATTATCCAGAAACTGCCAAAGGTATCTGGATGCATAGGTCCGGTATGGCCGCCATGCTTCCGCAATCCGGATCATTTGATCTTTCCAGTCTGCCGACGCTTTCGAAATACCATATAAGCGGGTCATCGCCGTTTGTATCCCCAGGTCGTCGAGCGGAAAAACGTCCGGGCGGTTTAGGGTAAACATGAGGATCATCTCTGCCGTCCATCTACCTACTCCTTTGATCCGGGTGAGTAATTCCAGGAGTGAATCTTCCCCGTGTTCCTGCCAGTTAAAAGAAAGCAGGTCTTCTTCGAGAAAAAAAGTCGCTACATTTTTCACATAGCCCGCCTTTTGTTTTGACAGTCCGGCACTGCGCAATAATTCAACATCCAATTGAAGGAGCTGTTCGGGGTGTGGCCACCGGTCTTCAAAAAGGGATCTGAATCGCTCGAATATCGTATCGGCCGCTTTGACCGACAATTGCTGGAAAACGATGGTGCGCACCAGGTCGAAATAGGGATCCCGCCCTTCCGGAAGGGCCGGGAATTCCAGCCGTTCCACCAGCGGTTTCATTACCGGATCAGCCATTAAGGCCGTTTGTATTTGATTGCTATTTTTCAATATAACTATCTGATTACCAAACTTTTTTGATCGACGCATTCGTCACCCAGCGACTCCAGTCCTTATTGTAGGTATGCACAGTGTCAGTAGGTTGGTCTTTTTGGTCTACCACCGGATAACCGCGGTTCACCCATTCGAAAATACTCCCGTATAGGTTAAAAACATTCGAAAATCCCTGCCTTTCCAATTGTCCGGCAATTTTTTCGCTCCGGTATCCCACTGAACAATAAACCACGATGGGCTGATCTTTTGGGAGTCCCGTCCAATCTTCCACCTTAAAGTGATCGTATCCTGCAAACCGGGCCCCGGGAATATGGCTGACCTCATATTCTTCCCGTTCCCGGGCATCGAGAATGATCCAGTTTTCTTTCCGGCTTAAACCACCGTTCAATTCGTCCACCCCCAATAAAGGGGTAGAAAAGCGAAGGAGAGCGATCAGTTTTTTATTAAAGGCCGGATCTTTTATTTCCGGAAGGTGTGCCGGGGGATTCTGGGCACATCCTGCAAACAAGCCGTAAATTAAAAAAGCAAGGGTTTGAAGCCATTTTCTCATGGTGGTCATTTTAGAGTTGCTCCGGACCTTCACCAGCCCAATCGGGGAGATAGTATCCATCTTCACAAAGCGGGGTCAACTCGGTTTCTACCAGGAACCGAACGTCATGAATAATGGACTCAGGATAGAGGAGATGGAGATTCGGCCCGGCATCCAGGCTGAAATAAACCGGATGTTTTGTCTCTTCCCTAAACTGACGGACTTTCTCGATTATTGTGAGCGTATTGGGATGGATCAGGAAAAATCCAGGATTTGAAGCCATCATCAGTGCATGGAGGGTCAATGCCTCATTTTCGGCAATTCGTCCAAAGGTTTCCAGATCACCATTCGTCAGGGCTTCCATAAGAAAATGAGTGTTCTGCTTGGCCTGGTTAAACCGGGCCTCTGCAAAAGGGTGCTGGTCCATCAAGGCATGTCCCGTCGTACTCGATACCGCCTTTTCCTTTCTGCTCACGATGAGGATATCATCGTGGAGGGTTTTATAGACCTCGTGAATATTTTCTTCCATGGGGATTGCATGGAGGTCGGAAGATCCGGAGACGCCCGACTGTTGGCCCCACATCGCCATATATGGATAAACTGAACGGCAGGCGCTGCCCGATCCCAGGCGGGCAATAAAAGAAGCTTTTTGATCAAAGGCTTCATCTTCGCTCAAGGTTTGAAAAAGCTGGTCTTCCAGGGAGCACAAACACAAGGCCAAAGCACTCATACTCGATGCAGAGGACGCAATCCCGGCGGAATGCGGAAAGGAATTTTGTGAATGGATCTCCAGGTCGAGTTGTGACAAAAAAGGAAAGATCGGAACCAATCGCGCCAGGTATTTCTGAACCTTTTCCCCAAAAGCAGGCTGTGGTTCTTCGTTGAAAAAAAACTCCAGGGAAATATCTGGTCCAGGTACTTCCTTTGGCCGATAAAACAAGGTCGTCTGAGTAAAGGCGTTCTCCAGCGTCAATGAGATCGAGGGATTCTTAGGAAGTTGGTCGCCATACTTTCCCCAATATTTGACAATCGCCAGATTGGATGGGCTTTTCCAGGTGATTTCTCCCGGCTCCAGGTCGGCAGTTTCCAATACGAGTTTGGGATTGATATAATCCATCGGTGTATTAATTTATCGTTTTCAAGCGCAGTTAATTCCTGCCAAATTTAAGGAATGCCCAAGTAAAAAGGCATGGTTACTTCAATTCAATGTAAAATAGATTGGCCAAAAAATTTAGCCATTTTGGTTGAATGTTCCACGTGGAACATTCAACCCACTAAAATAAATTCACCTGCGCTTACCACACTTTATTTAACTGGGGTACACCTGCCATTAATTCAAGAGGAGGATAAAACACTAGACTAGACATTGGCATGGAGAGCCCGGACAGGAGCATCCCAAACTGAATATCTATACCCCAAAGGGGGTGATACATAAATAGTCCAGGATAAAATCTGGGGAAGGATGGGTGCCTATTCTAACCCTGAAGGGGTTAAACGCCATTACATTCAACCCTTTCAGGGTTGTCCATCCGATCCTTTAATCCCCGGATTTCATCCGGAGCTATTCATGTTAAATCCCTACCGGGATTTTTTGTCGAGGCACTAAAATTACCCGCAGGGACGGTATGTGAAATAGGTGTTGTCTGCACAATTTTGCAATTAGCTACAGGCCATACCTTCCCTGTAAGAAGTTGGTGCCAAAATATTTTGGCACACCAATGGTGCGCTAAATTTATTTGGCGCGGGATCTGAGTGCCGAGGAACTTTAGCCCCTGATTCGCATGACCCGTTACACTACCTAGAAAGCGGTAAATGTTCCACGTGGAACATTTAGCACGGGAATTTTAGCATTTCACAACGCCTTCCTGGTTGATAGCGGAGATAAAAAGTTGATACCCCATCTTGGCGTCATCAAAAATACGGGACATGGATTCCCCGCATAGTTGAGCAATGTGGCTATTGGCACAAAGGGCAAAGATACTCGGCCCGGATCCGGAGATACTACAACCCAATGCGCCGTGCCTCAGGGCTGCTTCTTTTACTTCGTAAAAATAGGGGATAAGGGGCGCGCGCTGGGGTTCGATGATCACATCCTGTAGGGAGCGTTGAATGAGATCCAGATCGGACTGATAAAGTCCGACGATCAATGCGCCTAAATAACTGCTTTGCTCGACGTGCTTTTCAAGGGGAACGAAAGGGTGGAGGATTTGCCTGGCCTTTTTCGTAAGGATCTCCACTTCCGGATAAACCACCGCTACACAAAGTCCTTTTGGGGTGGGAAGGCGATGCGCGGCCATGGTATCTCCTTTTTGTACCAATACCATACCACCGATCAAGGAAGGAGCAACATTGTCCAGGTGGGCTGCGCCGGAGGATATCCGTTCGGCCTCAGCAGCAAAAGGCAGTAGTTCTCTTTTTTCCAGCGGGTGTTTTAGCAATTCATTTATCGCAAATACAGCCCCAACTGCACTCGCTGCACTGGAACCGAGTCCACTGCCGATCGGCATTTTTTTATGCAGTTCCAACTCAATACCTATGGTTTTCTCCCCAAGGTGTTCCAGCAATTTTTGGGCGGCTACCCCTGCCGTGTTTTTCCCTGTTTCATAAGGGAGCTTTCCTTTCGCTCCAGTGATCATCAAAATATGAACACCCGGTTTGTCGGAAAACCGCACGATCACCTCGTCACCTGGTTGATCAAGGGCAAAGCCCAATAGATCGAACCCGCAGGCTACATTAGACACACTTGCCGGTGCAAAGACTTTTATCCCACTTCGCATGGAGGTATATTCTTATTGAAGGTAAGTAATGACAATATTAATCAAACAAATTTCGCGGCCGGTGGCCGCAGTGTTTATAAATTAATTATGTCAGAGAACTTATATGCCTTATTTATTATTCATCTTTTCCCAAACAAGAAGATACTCGTTTTCCTTGCCCCGCATTTCTCGCTCCTGTTCCTCGGTTTTATCGCCGTAACCACAAAGATGTAAAACCCCGTGAACCATCACCCGCAACAACTCCTGATCAAAGCCCGCCCCAAAGGTTTGAGCATTTTCCCGAATCCTGTCTATGCTGATAAAGATGTCTCCCTCGACCTGTTCTCCCTCCGAATATGGAAAAGTGATCACATCGGTGTATGTATCGTGCTGAAGGTAATCGACGTTGAGTTGATAGAGGTATTCGTCAGAACAAAAGATGTAGGAAATGTGCTGTAGCTGCTTTCCCTCCAAACGGATGACTTCTTGAAGCCATGTCTGCACAAAATTTGAGTTAATCAACTCAAAATCAACATCTTCTGACGAAAAATCAATAAGGAAAACCGCTTCCGGAGAATCGTCGGGAAGTCCAAAAGGGAAGTCTGGAGTAGACATAGGAAGGATTAGATGCGAAACTGAATTTCGACAGTAGATCCGTTATCCAGGAATTCAATCTCATCGGAGAGGGCGCGCATCAGGTACACCCCCCGACCGCCGGGCTGGTCGAGCATATCCGGGCAAGTTGGATCGGGAAGGTTTTGGTAATCAAACCCACCGCCTTCATCTGATACGCGGAAAGCGAGTTTATCTTTGCATTTCTTGAGCTGTACCCGAACGGTCTTGTTCTCGTCATTCTGGTTTCCGTGGCATATGGCATTATTCACAGCCTCGGTGAGGCTGACCAAAATATTGCCGTAAGTATCCGGGCTGACGCGGTATTGGGAGACTACCCTTTCCAGAAAGGGTTCAACTGCAGCTACACTGCGGGGATTCGAGCGAAGTTTGAGCATAGTTTCCTGTTGGCGAATGCTAATCAATCCACGACCTGTTGGTATATGGGTCACGTGGTACTTC
Source organism: Lewinellaceae bacterium (assembly GCA_020636275.1). Classification (GTDB taxonomy): domain Bacteria; phylum Bacteroidota; class Bacteroidia; order Chitinophagales; family Saprospiraceae; genus JADJTT01. The sequence goes on from JACJYD010000001.1 coordinate 73,628, forward strand.
TGTTTGATTAATAAAAATCAACCGGCATAATAACGCCGGAACAGGTTGGATCGTTCAGGGAGAGTATCAGGACAGGGACAAAGATCGTGTTTTTGGCAATGCGTGTCAAGAGGGTGGAATAAATAAGAATGGGGACTTTGCCCCCATTCTTATTTTAGGGTACGATAGTACTCTTCGACCAGTGTTTTATAGTACGGCTTCAGAGACGGGGAAACCGTGCGATAAAGTTCGATCTCGGCCTCCCGTTTTTTGAGGTATTCTTCCAATGACGGAGGCAAGGGCCGCTCGTAGTTCTTGGCTTGCTCGGACTTCCGTTGGTTATCCTGTTCACGTTGACGCTCGGCCTTTTCGTGTTCCAGCAAGCGAGTTAGAATATCCTGCTGCCGCTTTTGCATTTCATTGGTCAGGCGCTTATTGACCAGATCGATCTCCGTTTTGTTCATCTGGTCAATGATATCCTGCAACTCCTTGGAGCCCTTCCCTTTTTCCTGCAACTGCTTCTGTTTTTCGCGAAGGGCTTGTCGAAGGGCCGCCTGCCGGGCTGCCATTTGGGCAAATTCCTTGCTGCCGGGCTGGTCGCCTTTTTTCATACCCTCCTTCATTTGCTGCATTTGCTCATTGAGCTGTTGTTGACCCTCGGATATCTTATCCTGAGGTACCTTACCTTCCTTTCCACCTCCGCCGCCGGGTTTGGTACACATCTGGCTTCCGGCCATCATACCCGACATTTGTTGTTGCATCTGGTTCATTACCTCGCTGAGCATCAAGGCCAGGTCGTTGACGTTTTTCATAACGCGCTGCTGAGGGTCGCTGGCCTGAGGTTTACGACGCTCTTCCAGGTCTTCAAGCCCTTGCTTCATATTGGTCTTGATCTCCATCACCTTTTCCGTGACGAAACTCTCGATCTGGAACACGCGTTTGCTCAATGCCTGCAGACTGTCTTCAATGAGCCGAAAATCATCCTTTAATTTGAATTGCTGCTGTACCAGGTCCACATATTGCGGTGTGTTGATGTTCACCCGGCCAAACTCGTTTATGAGGTCCTCCTGATCAAAGGACATCGCGACCAGATTCTCCAGCAGCTGACGAAGAGCTTCCATGTCCTCCTGCATCTGCTCCATGGCTTGCGATTGCATCTGCATGGACATCGACTGGGCCATTTCCCGCATTTTTTGTGCGGCATTCTTCTGCTTTTGCGAAGCCTTCTGGTTTTGCTGCTGTTGGAGTTGTTCCTTGCTATCCTGGAGATCCTCCTCGATATCTTTCATCTGCTCTTCCGGATTGCCCAGGTCTTTAGGACGCTCGAGTTCTTCGTTCTTCTTTTTCAAGTCCTCCATCTTATCCTGCATCTCATCAAATTCCTTGTTGATATCCTCCTGCCGCTCTTCAAGATTCTCCTGGGCATCTTTCTGCTCTTTCGTATCCTGACTCAATTGCTCTTGCTGTTCGGCCAACTCCTCCAATTTGTCGATCATCTTCTCCATTTCGTGTTCGACCTCCAATTGTTTGAAAAGCTCGAGCATCCGGTCCAGCTCTTTTTCCATTTGTTCATCGCTAAACTGGAATTCTTCCATCATATCCAGCGCGCCTTCCTTTTCCAACTCCTCCAGGAGGTCTTCGATCTTCTGCATCAATTCCTGCATCTCCTCACTCATCGCCTCGTCAAACAATTTCTGCAGCTGTTCCTGCTTTTCCTTGATGTTTTCGTCGGTCTTGGATATCTCGTCCTGGTTCTTCTGATTTTCTTCAAAAGCTTGTTTGGCCTGTTCGATCTGCTGTTGTAACTCTTTTTGCCGGTTGAGAAGTCGCTCGAGCTCCTTGCGCTTTTGCCAATCCAGGTCCTTTTCCTGAAGTAGTTTTTCCCGGAGTTCTTTCATCTCCGCCTGGATCTTCTTGCTCTCTTTCAAAGCGTCCTTGAGCCGGTCCTTGATCTCTTCATTATTCTGATCCTCCATCTGTTCAAACTCTTCCACCGTCGGCATGGCATATACCATCAGGTTGGTCCGGGAGGACTTACTCCCTTTAATGCCATCATTATCAAATACTTCGAAGTAATAAGTCACTTGATCACCCGGATGCAGGTCGATGTTTTCCAGGTCCCAGGTATACGAATACTGAACGGCTTTCCCATCTGGCTTTCGCAGTTTGATGGTTTGAAGCTGCTCTTGTTCTGCCTTGTATCGAGCGATCCGGTAGTTGAAGGAAAGGCTCAGCAAACCATAGTCATCAGAAGCCTCTCCTACGAAGTAATACAACTTGGTTTGGGTGCTGTCTTCAAATTTTTCTACCGAAATACTTGGGTATTCATCCGGAATAACGGAGATGGAATACCCAACACTGTCAGCATGCGGCAGGTATTGGTTGGAAATGAACAACTTGTAGAGTTCATCCTGCATGGCACGACGTTGCAGGGAGAAGCTGTTCTGCGAAGCTCTCTTCAGGGGTAGGAGTTGCTGATCGGAGGAGAACCGGGCACTCAGATCATCCGTATTCTCCACATCGAAAAACCATTTAACCTGGGTACCTACCGGCACTACCATATCCCCGATGTTCGAACGGGTTTCATCTTTCCGCCCGGTATAGGCCGGAAAATCGAGTTCTACATCAAAACTTGAAATATTGGGTTTTTCCAACACTTCCAGCGTGTAGGAAGTACTCTCAACCGGACCGGAGTGGAGGTGGAAATTGATATCCTTCTGCACATTGCTAAACTTGTAGGAAAACAGGTCCGGTCTTTCTTTCGTCAACTTATACTGGTAATTATCGACCTCAATAAAAACCTGATCTGGATATTCATTGCCCTCGATCTTGACCTCGAGAGGAAAATCTTCAAATTGTACGACCGAAAGGTCCTTTTCATCAATCACAAAGTGAAAAGGCGCCGGGCGCTCAAACTCTTTGTTGTTGTGAATAAGCCGGTTTGTGCTCTCTGAGATCAGGCCCGCGTTAATCGTCAGGATCAGGAGAAGAAGCAAGAGTGGAGGCAGTACGTATTTGAGATATTTCCGGTTGTTCGACAGATCTATGGCATTTTTAAAGGGTACCAGTTTGATCTCGTCCGATTTCTGGTCGATACTGGCCAGAATGAGGTCCTTCTGATCGACGGCGTCCGCCTGATTCCGGAGTTGAAGGATATTCAACAACTTATCGCGCACATTCGAAAAATGTTGTCCGATGATCTGAGCGGCTTGTTCATGAGAAATGATCTTTCCCAGCCTAAAATAGTGCACCGCAGGAAGTATCACCCAATACGCGAGCGATCCCAGGCTCACCCCTAAAAAAGAGAAGAACAGGAATTTTCGAACACCGGTGCCGAAATTGCCATAGTATTCCAACAGGTTAAAAGCCAGGAATAAAACCAGAATAACCGCCAGGCTATAGAGCGTGCCACGAATCAATTGATTCAGGTAAAATTTGCGGATAAACTCGTCTAGCTTTCGGATCAACAACTGATAATTTTCCATATACACCTCTGTATCAATAATTTACCTACAAAATAAGATTAAAAACACAAGGACTCGCTGTTCCCGGTTTTCCGAGCCTTTCTGAATAATACTCAACGAAATTTGTTTTTCAAGTCGTGCGACCTGCGGTCGCATTACTCACAAGTGGTTGGCCAGCCTCGGGTTGCAAACCACCATTCCTTTAGAATAACCACGTTCACCCCAAAAAGATCGGGAAAGGATGGTATTCCGGTTTTGGGAAAATGAGACGTAAATTAGAAAAGAGCTGCATGTTTGTCAACAAGGCAGCCGCATTTCCACGGTTTTTAACAAATTGAAGGACTTATTGCTTACTCTATTTCTTAAGATTGGGAAAACTCTCAAAGATATCCTTTAGTTCCGGATTCGATTCTGCTGCCTTTATAGCCTCGATCTTATCGAGGATTGTTTTATCAGCAGCAGCATACGCTTCTTTTTCCCGATCGTCTTTCGTTTGTTTTATCCGGTCATGTAAATGCACGTGCAATTCGTTCAATGCTCGCATAGCGGCATAGCGTTTCATGATGGAAGCGCTGGAATTCGTAGCCGTTTTCGAAAACAACTCACTAGCCTCCAATAAATTAGATAAATCACCCTGTTGAACGAGCTCCAGGTAATTCATAATAAAGTACACTGCGGTATATTGCTCCGTTTTTTCCACCCGCTTCTGGAAAAAATCGAGTTTACTGATGTCCTTGGCTTCGAAGTAAATGTCGGCAACTACGTTAAGAATGAAATCACTCTCCTGATTTTCAAGAGACTGCGCCATTTTTAATCCTTTTTCAGGGGAAAGGGTATAAAGGGCATTCAAAGCGGCGGCAGTGGTGATTAAGGAGTAATCGTTTTCCACGATCTTCTCCAGGGTGTCGGCATAGCGGCCATCTCCCGATTGGCCCAGGAAAAAACAAGCAGCAGCGCGCACATGCGAATGGGGATCCCCTTTCGCAATGGCTTCCACTTTTGGCAAGGGGATCTCCCCAGTTTCCAGGTTATCCATCGCAAACATGCGAATTCCCCAGAATGAATCGTCCAAAGCCGAAATTAATACTTCCGTGGGATGGCCGCTTTTGGCGCCTACCAAGTTCTGTAAGGCCTCCAACCGATCGCGTACATTGGAAGCCAGGTGGTATTGATTCAAATAATCTTCCGTGGATTTGTTTTCGCTGCGCTCACAAAGCAATACCCGATCCGGATCAAATAGTACAAGCTGTGGTTTTCCGGGCACCTTGAACCGGAATTCTTTAACCCGTTCGCGCATCCAGTCCTTTTCTTCCAGCGGGGCTTGTCCGGGCAGGAAGATCTGAACGGTCACCGGAAACTGGAATATGGGCGGCATGCCATCCTGATACTGGGTCTGCTCTACCCGAACGACCACTTCATGGGATTTTTCATCGTAATCATATTGAATATCCAGAATGGGGTGTCCCTTCTGGAAATACCATTGATCGAAAAACCAGTTCAGGTCCTGGCCCGAAACTTCTTCCATGGCCTCCCGGAGTTCATCCGCTTCCACATCGGAGTAAGCGTTTTTGATGAGGTAATGGTGCAGTCCCGCGAAAAAGGCTTCATCACCCAGATAGTTGCGAAGCATGTGCAAAACCAGGCCACCTTTATTGTAGCTGTGCTCATCGAACATCGACTCCCGGTCGGAATAATGATAATCGATCAAGGGGTGTGCATTTCCATGGGCGGCGGAAACATACCCATCGGTTTCGGAGATGAGGTGATAATCTGCATCCTCCTTACCGTGCTTGTGTTCCAGCCAGAGGTATTCGGCGTAATTGGCAAAGCCTTCATTGAGGGTAATATTGGCCCAGCTTTCGCAAGTGACCAGATCCCCGAACCATTGGTGGAACATTTCGTGGGCCACGATCGTTTCATTGTCCAGCACATCTACGAGCTCGCGGGTTTTCCCATTCATGAATTCGCCAAAAACTACGGCAGTTGTATTTTCCATGGCACCCGACACATAGTCGCGCACCACGATCTGGGAAAATTTCGGCCACGGATAGGGATAGTCGAGCAAGTTGGAGAAGAACTCAAGCATCTCCGGCGTGTAGGGAAAGATAGCTTTGGCATCTGCTTCGAATTCGGGTTCCACGTAATACTGCAGCGGAATATTTCTCCAGGTATCCGGCACAACGGCATAATCCCCTACCGCAAGCATCATCAGATAGGGCGCATGAGGTTGGTCCATTCTCCAATGATCGGTACGGGTGCCGTCGGGGTTATTGGCAGATGAAACCAGCACGCCATTGGACAAGGTCTTAAAATGACCTTCTACGGTAATATAGATGTCATCCGTGCAGCGCTCATTGGGCTTATCGATGGTGGGAAACCAGCGGGAATTGTTCTCAGTCTCTCCCTGCGTCCAGATCTGGCGGGGTTTTTCCGGATCTTCTCCCCGGGGATTGATGAAGAACAATCCTTTATCGGAGGTAATAGCCCAACTACCGCCTTCGGCTTTTGGATAGGCTGTATAATCGATCCGGACCTCCAGGGTATCCGTTCTTTCATAGGATCGATCCAGTTGGATCGTCAATTGCTCCCCGTCATTTTGGAAGGAAAGGTCTCGTCCATTTTCAAGTTTGAGTGAATGGACATCAAAATCCTTGGCATCCAGGGTCAGCTGATCAGCGGGATAAAAGTATGGCAGAAGCGTTAGGGTTGCCTCCCCATTTACCGCCTCCTTCTCCCAATCGAAAGACACGTGCAGTTCGGTATGCAATAAGTCGAATAGCCGGGTGGCGGAAGCCTGATACTCGGGTAATTCATTGGGAATATCCGTTTTGGGGTCAGTCTCCTTGAAAGCAGGAGCGGTGACCACCATGGTATCGAGCACACGGACTTCATCGGGGATAGTGGAAGAAACTTTTCGGGAAGCGTTGCAGCTCAGTAATAATATCCCGGCAAGCAAGACCGGAAAAAGGGAATATTTTTTCATTTTACTCGCGTAAAGGATTTCAAGGTATACAACGTCAAAAATGACTTTTTGTGCCTCAACACCTATAAATTTTCAAAGATGCCGGGCGGGAAAACGGCAAAGTTAGTATATTTGGTCAGGCCACCTGTTAGAAGTAACGCTTCAAACAGGAAAAATGAAAAAAAAGAGCGTCTTCTTTTCCTTCTCCCGAAGGGAACGTTTTGGAACCACGCTATTGATCTTCAGCTTTCTTATCTTCTGGTTCCTCCCCGATTTTCTCCCCGTCTTTTTTCCCGCGCCTCCCCTTCCGGAGCGGCCGGCCTTCCAGCAGTTCGTGCACTTGGAAACGCCTGATTCCGTGGCGCCGGCTCCCCCGGATACATTGTTTCCATTCAATCCTAATGAGGCCAGTGAAGACCAGTTGATATTATTGGGACTTTCTCAAAAGACAGCGGGGACGATCATTCGATACAGGGAAAAAGGAGGAAAGTTTCGAAAAAAGGAAGACCTGGCCAGGATCTACAGCTTGTCCGATGCGGATTATCAGCGACTGGAGCCCTACATCGATATTCCGGTATCTGGATCTAAAGGAGAAAAGCGAGCGTCCCCTTCCCAGCAAAGCCGTAATTTACCCATCGATGTCAATCAGGCAGGCAGCGAAGAATGGCAAACCCTTAGAGGCATCGGCCCCGGTTATGCCGGCCGCATTCTGAAATTTCGGGATAAATTGGGAGGATTCACTTCGATCGAGCAAATTGGCGAGACGTATGGGTTACCCGATTCCGTCTTTCAACAGATCAAACCACTCCTGGTCCTCTCACCAGTTTTCCGGACGATACCGATCAACCGGATTACAGAAGAGGAGTTGGCCGCACATCCCTATCTCAGCAGGAAACAGGCACATGTGATCCTGTTGTTCCGGGAAAATCACGGCGGTTTTAAAAGCCTGGACGATCTGAAGCCCATCCGGGTGCTACCTGACTCCACCCTGCAGAAGCTGACCCCCTATCTGACCTTTGAATAACGAGCTATGGAAAAACGAGCGTCCAGACAGTTCAACTGGAAAGAGATGCCCATGCTCCGGCTTTTGTTGCCGTTTTTGGCAGGTATCCCGATGGGGGTTCTTTTCCCCGAAGTCCCCTCTTCCATACCCTTCTGGGGAATGGGGGTGGGAGCCATAGGTAGTTTGATGCTGACCCGTCGGAAGATCCCTTATTCCCTTCGACATGTCTATGCCCTGTGTTGCCTGTTATTCTGGCTTTGCGCGGGGATGAACCTGAGCAGACAGCATCTGGCATTCGAGTGGGCCGACTATTTTATACACCAAAACCACCCTGGGGAAGAATGGATCGGAAAGGTGATCGAAACATCGGACGGCTCTTTCCAAAAAGCCATCGTCGAAATACAGGAAGCATGGTGTCCGGGAGAAGAAGGACGACGGGTAAAGGGCCGGGCCCTGATCTATCCGGAAGACCCCCTTGAAACCGGACAAGTCATTCTATTCCAGGCTGAATTCCAACCCATTCCAGCAAAGCGCAATCCAATGGATTTCGACCACCGCCGGTACCGTTTTTTTCAGAATATTCATCACCAGGCTAATATCCGGAACGGTCAATACCAGGTGATCAGGAAGGAGCCCCTCCATAAACTCGCAGCCTGGCGAAACAAGCAGATCGCCCTTTGGAAAAAATTGTTAAAGGACCAGGCAGTCTACTCCGTAGCCACGGCGATGGTGCTGGGCTACAAAGAAGACCTGCCCGAGGAAGTCAGGGCGACCTATGCACAAACGGGCGCTTCGCATGTATTGGCCGTATCCGGACTGCATGTGGGCCTGATCTATTTGTTGCTCACGGGACTATTCCGAAAGGGAAACCGAAAGATCGTGCATATTGCAAACACCATGGTGTGCCTTACCGGAATATGGGGTTTTGCCCTACTGACAGGTGCAGCACCATCAGTGATCAGGGCAGCCACAATGTTCAGCTTCATCCTGGTGGGAAAACAGATGCGCCGCCATATATCCATATTCAACTCGATCGCCGCTTCCGCTTTTTTCCTGTTGATCGTCAACCCATTCTGGCTATTCCATATCGGTTTCCAATTATCCTACCTGGCGGTATTGGGAATTGTCATTTTTCAACCGCTTTGGTACCATTTGTGGATACCACCCAACGCTATTCTGGAAAAAATCTGGACGCTGATCACGGTTTCCCTGGCGGCACAGCTGTCCACACTCCCGCTAACCCTTTATTACTTCCATCAATTTCCGGCCTATTTCTGGTTGTCCGGCCTGATTGTCGTCCCTGCGGCGCCTTTCATTATTGGCCTTGGCATATTGATGGTCCTTTTTCAGTACATCTGGCCGGCGGCGACCTGGATACCTGCTTTTTTATTGAATAAACTGATCGGAGCCGTCAATTGGATCCTGGTGGAAATCCAACACCTTCCAAAGAGTGTGTGGCAAGACATTTACCTGCCCGGAGCGAGCTTGCTGCTTCTCTTTATGGGAATACTTCTGCTGGCCTGGATCTGGGAGTTGCACCGGTGGAGAAACCTGCCGGCATTGTTGCTGATCCTGAATGCAGCAGTTATCGTGCGTTTCCATGCTGAGGCCACTCGCTATCTCAGGGAAAAAATGGTGGTTTATTATGCATCCCGGGAAACCCTGGTAGACTACATCAACCGAGGTACGATGATCACATTGAAAAGCGACTCCCTATCAGTCGGAAAAGAGGAGCAGATCGCCGGCGCATTCCGAAAACAGCACCGGGTAAAAACGCATGAAACCTGGTATATTCGGGAAACAGGGGCGCATGTTAAACTCGGCGATTTCGAGGGACATATCCTTTATCCAGGACGACCCGAGCCTGTATCGCCAACTGGAACAGGAGCGGATTTCACCCTTTTATGCAATAATCCAGAGGTTTCTATAGAAGAGATCGAGGTGAGAGGTATACTCATTGCCGATGCCTCCAATTGGAGAGGAAACATTCACCGCTGGAAGGAGATCAGCCGGCAGAAAGGATGGACTTTTGTGGATATCCGGGAAAAGGGCGCGATCATTCTATCGGCTAGGCGGTCGTTTCCTTCGAAGTTACGTTTTCCAGAAAAGAATTCAGGTACTGATTGAACAGTTGGGGGTGTTCCATCATCGGAGCGTGGCCACACTTATCCACGAAATAGAGCCGGGAATTGGGGATCAACTCTGCAAATTTTTCCGCGACGAAGGGGGGAGTGATATCGTCCTGATTGCCCCATATCAGTAATACCGGTACTTTGATAGTATAAAGCCGGTCGCCCACGTTGTGGCGGATCGCCGATTTGGCGGTAGCCAAGACCCGGATGGCCTTGTTTCGGTCATTTACAATATCGAATACTTCATCGACCAATTCCTTGGTCGCCACTTTGGGATCGTAAAAGGTGGACTCCGTCTTGGTTTTTATGAACTGGTAATCCCCTCTTCTAGGAAACGTGGATCCCATAGCATTTTCAAAGAGCCCGGAACTCCCTGTCAGGATAAGCGAACGCACCATTTTGGGATTCGCCAGTGCGTAGAGCAGAGAAATATGCCCGCCCAGGGAATTACCCAGGACATGCACGCTTTTATACTTTTTAAATTTTACAAAATCCTCCACGTGGTCAACCAACCCGGACAAGGACACTTTCCGGATCGGTAATTCATAAATGGGTAAGATGGGAACGATCACGTTGAATCGTTTTCCAAACTCATCCAGGATGGATTCGAAATTACTGAGGGCCCCAAAAAGCCCGTGCAGGAGCATAAGATTTTCATTGCCTCCACGAGTCTCAATGTAATTGAACTTCCCCTCGGTTTGGATTTCGTAATTCATATAAGCAATTCCTGGTTTGAATGCTAAAGGTAGTCAAGTGCTTGGACAAAAACAATTGCTAAGACCCAAGTATGGGCCACCTATCTATAAAAACACTTATATCAAGCAGTTAACATGTTTGTGGAAATACCTGTGAATAATTCAACAATAGTTTTTCAAAAAAGTAAGAAATAAATGTGTTTAAAGGCTTTTCTGCCATTTATCCACATTTACACATAGCGTATCAATTTATTCAATTAAAAGCAGTTATATAGGTTATCCACAAAATTTCGGTAGAAAACAAAAAGTTTCAACTCTTTTTCCACAATATTATCCACAGTCAAGCTTTTCTGCCTGAGAACCCTCCCCTATAGGTTAGGTATAGCAGCGCTGCCAGTAACAAAAGCGCCCCTCCCTGGTGAAGCACCCCGTATGTGACCGGAACCCTTCCGATGCAAGATATGACCGTCAATACTCCCAGCAGGAACTGAAGGAACAGGGCGGCAAATAGAAGCCAGGCCGCTTTGATGAGTTGAGCGGAAGGGTTCCATTTGTGTAACTTCAGCAAGAGTGCCAAAATGAGAATCGTCAGCAAATAAGCGAAAGTCCGGTGAGCCACTTGTGCCCATGCCTTCACAGAGAGGGCCGGTTCGTAATCGATCCAGGAGCCAATGGAAGCCCCATCCCGGGCTGACAGGGCATCCAGCAGGGACTGTCCGTGGATAAAAAAGGGAAAGTGGGGGTGAACGAGTCCGGCTCGCATACCCGCCATCAGGCCTCCTAAGGCGATCTGAACCAACAGGACCGCCGATAGGCTCCATCCCCACCGGCGGATCCGCCGGCTGTATTCCTCCGCAGGTGGCCTGCCGTTTGACAGCAACCAGGTCCAAAAGAGCACCCCGAATAAAAAGGTGGCGATCAGGAGGTGAATGATCAGCTTGTAAGCGCTGACCCAGGTTCGGGTATCGTCATTCAGTCCGCTGGCTACCATGATCCAACCGAACGTAGCTGCCAGGGTCGCCAGGAAAATAACGATTCCAAGCCGGGCGATCAGCCATTTGGGGATCCATTTCTTGGCCCAGAAGAAGAGGAAAGGAACCAGAAATACCAATCCCATCAGTCTGGCCCACAGACGGTGTATGTATTCCCAGAAAAAAATGACCTTGAATTCCCCAAGCGTCATATCGGCATGGAGGGTTTCGTACTGCTTGCGGGCAGCCACCTTATACGCCTCAAAGGCTTTCTGCCACTGGGCCTCGTTCATCGGGGGCAGCGTTCCCTGTATGACAGCCCACTCGGTAATGGAAAGTCCGGAATCGGTCAGGCGGGTCACACCGCCAATGACGACCTGAAAGAAAACCATAATAACGCCGGCCAGGAGCCAGTAGCGCACAGCCGGTCGGATGGAGGTATGTGTATTCATATGACTTGCATGATTGAATGCCTAAAAGTACCCAATCCTGGATTTCCACAGGGTATTCTATTATTAATAATACTCTTTTAAAAATTTAAAAAAATTCACCCCTTATTATCAGGGGTGTTAATTTGTACAAACTTTTTTTTATCAACTATTGCGAATGGGATTTATGCACCACTTACTATAATTTTACACAGCGTAAATGCCCGGCCTCTATTTCAGGATCAATTATTTAGCCAATTATCAACGGGCAGTGGAAAAACCTTGCACCGGATCAGCTGGATAATTTTTCCGTTTCTAACATCCCGTGAATCGTTAGTATCATGTGTGTAAGCAGTGGAAATATCCACAGAAAGAAAGATGTATTTTGAAATTAACATATTTGACATTCTTACATTCTTAACCATTGTGGAATAACGTAGACTTATTGACGAGATATCCCCAAAGCGCAGTGGAAAACGATTTTTTATAAAGGATTGATTTTTATAATTTTAGGGTTACAGGTATAAATACCAGTGGAAATCTAAAAAGTCAGCGTATGTGTGGTCGGTTTTCCCTCGCCGTTTCGGAGAATAAGATCCAGGAGGAGCTCCCATTTGTGGATCCTGGATCGAACCTGCGTATCAGCTATAATATAGCACCCACGCAACATGCCTATGTCGTTACGGACGATCAGCCGGACCGGCTGCAGTATATAACGTGGGGGCTGGTCCCCTATTGGTCCGAAGAAGGAAAGAATACAGGTAAGTTGATCAATGCCCGTTCGGAGGGGATCGAGAGCAAGCCTTCTTTCCGCGTACCGATCCGCAAGCGCCGTTGTTTGGTTTTGGCCGACAGTTTTTACGAATGGCGCACCATCGACCACAAGAAGATCCCCTACCGGATACTCCCCAAAGACGGCTCCTTGCTGGTCATGGCCGGTATCTGGGACCTTTGGGAAAAAGATGGGTATCCCATAAAGAGTTTTTCCATCATAACGACTACACCCAACCGGGAGATCGGTTCGTTGCACAACCGCATGCCCGTTATATTGCCAACCAATAGGGACCGGCAAAAATGGCTGGACCTCCTGGAGATCGAGGAGGCGCTCGAGTTTTTACACCCGCCCAAAGACGGGTATTTCAAGATATACCGGGTATCGGATGATTTGAACAGTCCGCGGAATAACATGCCGGAATTGCATCAGGAGGTACAGGAGAACCTGGACCTGTTTTCGCAGCGATAAGAATAACAGAAAGAGTGGGATTGCCTGTTCTTTCTGTTTATACTCAAAGAAAAGTGGTTTTCCTTTAGTTTAATATCTAAAATTAAGCAAGAAATCGCGTACAGTCTGGTCAAACAAAGGCCCTTCTCCGAAGTGGAAAGCGACCCGGAGAGGGAGGACGAAAATAGGCATACGGGTTTCCAGGAGAAAGTCCCTGTGCAGTTCCAGCCTCACCGCATCCTTTTCGGTCGTCAGGATGATCTTGTTTTCGGCTTCCATATTGTCGAATATCTCTTTCAGCCGGGAGATATCGTAGTTGGAGAAATAGTGGTGGTCTTCAAATTCGAGAGAATACAGGGAGGCAGTCCGTTCTTCTAAATATTCGGTAAGGTATTCGGTACCGGCGATCGCTGACAACAGCAATACATGGTGATTGCCATCGAGCGCCAGGCGCTGGCGCCCGTCGTAGATGGAATAGGGCGATCCGTATTCAAAATAGGAAAAGAAAAGCCGTTGGTGCGGAAGGGGTGCCAGTTCTTTGGCCAGTTGTTCCTTCTCTTCCGGGGACATTTCCGGCGGACATTTCGACACGATCATAATATCGGCGCGATGGTAAGAGGAACGCCATTCGCGCAGGCGTCCACTGGGCAGCAGGTAGTCGCGTGTAAAGGGGTGCCGGTAGTTGGTAAGAAGGATATTCAGGCCAGGTTTGACAGAGAGATGTTGAAAAGCATCATCCAGGAGGATCGCCTGAGCGTTGGGGAAATACTTCAATATTTCAAGGATGCCAAACGTTCTGCTTTCCGCCACACTCACAAAAACATCCGGAAATTTTCGTTTGAACATCAAGGGTTCATCCCCGGCTTCTTCAGCGTTGTGGTTGGGTTTTATCGGTAGAAATCCCTTTGTTTTTCGCAAATATCCCCTGCTGAGGGTAGCGACGTGGATGTAGTCTTTCAGGAGCCGGACCAGGTATTCGATGTGAGGGGTCTTTCCCGTGCCGCCGACCGAGAGGTTACCCACTGAGATGACGGGTACGCTGAACTCTACATCTTTCAACACACCCCAGCGGTAAAAGGCATTGCGGATGCTCACGCCCAACCCGTAGAGCAGGGAAAAGGGAGCGAGCAATATTTTTATCAAGAGGGATTGTATCATTTCATTCTTTACAATTTTCCGACCGTATCCAGCCCTAGCGGATTATGACCATTTTCCCGTATCCTTTCTCAAAATAAGCATCGGCGCCGGAAGCATACGCTTTAAAGTTTTCCCCATTGGCCTTTTTGGCAACGATCCGGTATAGGTACACGCCATTAGCCAAGGGGTCTCCGAATTGATCCCGTCCATCCCAGGCATAATCCGTCAGGTGCGTACCGATATGCATAGGGCCGATCTCGTTTTGCGTGATCTCCCGTACCACCCTTCCCGATACGGTCAGGATCTGGATGGTGAAATAAGCCGGCGGTTCGGACCCCGTCAAGGTATAAAGAAAACGCGTACTAGTGGAAAAAGGATTGGGGTAATTGAGCACATTGGAGATCATGGATTCAGTGATGACCTTGAAGGAGATCTTGTAGTCGTAGCCGAACGTGTTGAGGGAAACCACGTGATTGATATCGCCGGTTTCATTTCCCGTAGCGTCTTTCGCTTCGACGTATAGGGAATAGGTTCCATCATTGATAAAAGCAGGATTGAATTCGACCCGGGCCCGGTTATTCTTTCCATTTTGGATATTCGCCGGGTAGAACTGGATGCGCTCATCGGTAAAACGCAATCGTTCTTCCGCACCATCGGGGTGTACCAGCAGCAGCCGAAACAGGGAAGTATCTTCCAGCGCGAGGTAGGGGTTCTCGTCCTTCAGCTGGATCTGGATCTGGGGCGTGGCTGATACCAGATCGCCATCGAGGATATGCATGCCGTCGAAGGTAACATCGAGCAGCGGATTGCGCAGGTCCCTTTCCACAAAGAATTGAAGAACGCCTACGTTATTAATATGTGTCTGTTCGGGCTGGTCCCCATCCGGGTTGATATCGATCGTGAGTTGATGGACACCGGTAGAAGGCCGGGTGTCGTAGGTCAGGTGGGTGATCAGGGTATCGCGGGCAGGCAGGGGACGGAGGCGTTTTTCGATATTCGTCGGCTCGTTCTGCGCATTGACAATGGTATAGCGCACCAGGAGGCTATCCATATCATAGTCGCTCAGGTTTTCGGTGGCAATTTCCAGCGTCAGGGGCGCTCCCTGGAGAAGCGTATCGCTTTGCAGGGAGAAATGGCTGGCCGGATCGAGGGCAGCTTCGGGTACGCCCACGTAGTGGACACGCCAATACTCCAGATTAGGCGGTGTTTTTTGGATGGGGTCTTTGGCGTAGTATTCGAGTTTTATTTTTGGAAACCGGCTTGCATCGATCTTGTCCAGCGAAAAAACGTAGTCGCCTTTCAGGACATTATCATAGAGCAGCGAATCCGGGCCTGTCGGTCGTATACCCCAAATGCTCAATTTTATGTCATCTTGGTCGGGATTAAAGCCGCTGAATTTCCATTCCAGGGACTCCCACTTGGTAGCGGGGCCAATGGGGGAAGAGGTGAGGGAGCCTTCGGTCCAGGAGCCGGGGAAGGAGACGTTGAGTTCGGTTTGGGTTAGAAAATTACCTATTTTTTCCCAGGTAGAACCGGGGCTGTTTTTTTGAAAGAAAAGGTTGTAGGGCTTGGCTCCCAGGGTTGCCAGGCCATGGATTTGAGCAGCACCTTGGGCTTCAAGTACATCAAAAAGGCTTATGCCTCCATTGATGGTATCGTTGTCCCATTCCTGGGGTTTGTAATTAGCATTGACTCCATTTTGGCAAGTGAACATGAGTACATAATAGCCATCAGGCACTTTTTCATCCAGGAATTTGATTACCTGGGAACGCTGTATTGAATCACTGGTTAGGAAGAGAAAGGACCTTTTGAAACTATAAGGATTATTAGAATCATAGGGAGGAGTCCAGTCAATACCATTAATTGAAGAAATTTGAATAGGTTTAATATTAACAGGATCTAACACTGCGAAGAACAGTCCTGCCGGAATTTGCCCCCAATACTCCTGATGGGCAGGCACAGGGTAAAAATTTTCCTGATTTCTTATGTACCGAGGATTTTTTAGGTCTAGATTTCGGGCATTATTCCGGATCTTAAAATCCACCACATCATCAATAAACCGGAGCAATCTGCTGGTGGAATCCAATTTCATATCCACAAAATTGTCGTAATTGCGGATCTGGTAGAAATGCGATTGGTTCCAGCCAGGTGAGCTATTGGGGAGGTAGACGAACGAAGAGGCTCGCCAGCGGTAAGACCCGGTGAGTGAGCTATCCGGGCTAATGCGCCAGTAGTAAACCGTATTGGGTTGATAGGCGATCTCCGGCGTCCATTTGACGATACCCCCGGATTGGGAGATGGATGTACTTAATTTAAAGGGGCTATCGAACCGCTCGGTGGTATCGATCTCCATCCAATAGGTGAGCTGCGGGAAGAATGGGCTGCCGGTTGAGGCGCTGAAAGTGACGGGCATGGTATTGACAATCCCGAAATTGGCCGGATAGAGCGGTTGGGCATCCGCCGCGCTGATGTAGACCGGGTGAGAAAGAATGTTATTGTCTTCAGCGCCAAACGGTTTTTCTTCAATATCATTTTCTGCATCGACGGTTATTCTATAGAGGTTGACGCCCACCAGATCATCATCGTCCGGGATCGGGAGCGTGTATGCTAAAGGAGAAGAGTAGGAAGGAGCTGGAATTGTATCCACCAGAAGGGTGAATTCGGAATTGTTGGGCAAAATCTGCTCGATCCGGACGACCAGGGTAGTATCGGGGAGGTTTTGGCCGATGTTCCAGATGTCGAATTTTAGTTGGAAGGAATCCAATGTAGTGGTTAGCAAAGGTGGATCGATTTTTACGCTGGCGGGGTCGGGCAGGTAGTCGGGGCCGGGCCGGGGATTGATCACGAGACTAGGGTCTCCCTGGATGGAGGTTTGCTCTCCAAGCATGAGGTCGCCGTTGAAGTTGGATTCCCCTAAAATCTTCAGCGTTTCCTTCAGGATATTTCCAATAGACGCCCCATATAGTTCTCCCCCCAATTTCTGATAGTAATTGCTGCCTAGGATATTCAGTGAAGAGGTAAATCCATAGCCAGGGGAGGAAATGAGGGCTATCATTCCTTTCTTGTCAGCCGTGATGAATCGCTCGCCCAAACTCCTGGAAACATTATACATTTCGCCTGAAAGGCAACCGAAAGAGAACATTACCGGGTATTTTCCCTGGTTATCGTAGGAGTCAGGATCATCAAAATTGAAATCCAGCAGGGTAGCTGAAGAATGGCCGAAGAAGGTAAGGATAGAAAGGCCCTCGTTAATCTTTTGAATGATCTCACCCGTTGCGGAGGTAACAACGGGATCATTTGATTCATTATAGAAAGCAGTAACATTCCCGCCAAATCGATTGTTTTCGATGGTACTCTCCATCCCTTTTAGGTAGGATTTAATAATGGCTTTTTCTTCTCTTCCTCCGCCGAGGTGTAATACATTTTTCATCCAGGCCTTATCCTGGATGGTCTGGCTTCCGGAAAGCGTGTCTTGGGCATCTTCAAATTCTTTTACTTTTTCAAGGTATATTCTGAGTTCATTAGCGCTGATGATTGGGAGGCGCCCTACTGCCATCACAGGATCAATACTTCCAATTGGGGAAGCGAACAAATTATCGGCGCCCGTATAACCGAAGGTGGGGATAAAGAAAGAAGTGTTTAAATTGCTGGTCACCGAGCTGGCTGAGCGCATGTTTGGATATTCCCGGCCCTTTCCTATCAAAAGTAGGTATTGGGGGTTTGTCCAGTTTTTTTGAGCATAGAAGACCAGGTTCCGGATAGACATTGGATGACGGTTGATACCGTATGAAAACTGGTCGTACAGTTGTTGAATTTCAAACGTATCCACCGAGAAAGAATTGGCCCGGTAGTTTGCATATGCCCCCACCTGGTTGACACCATTCCCATCGACAGCAAGCGCTTTGTTGAAAACGATCAGAAATTCGGCATCAGACTGGCTGTAATCAATAAAGGACACCGGTTGGAACGGACCGGTTTCTTTCACAGCCTTGTTTTGGAACACAACCAGCTTTCGTTCCTGTGAAGACGGTGGCAATGTCACTTTGACCAAGCCGTTATCCCAAGTTGTCTGGATACGCAGGCTGTTAGTCAGATCGTACAAAACGGGAGATTCTCCTCCAATTGAAAAGCTTTCAATTTCGATATATTTCACCGTGTAGCTGCTGTCCAGCGAAAAAACGAAGATGGAATCGCCGGATGCGTTAAACATTCGGGGGTATTCCATTTCGATATTGGACAGGCAGGTGTTGTTTCCGCCGGAAATAGAAATGGTAATGGGGTTGGATAGAATTTCAGCGGGTATTTTGAATGAATTTTTCGTTCCTTCAAAGAAATTGAACTGGTCGCTGGCCCCGGGATAGAGGCTACCATTCACTTTTATTGTTTTGTTTACCGGTGTTGTGTTATTGGGAATCAGATGGGCATATTGGACTGATAGAAGAACAGAATCTGAAAAA
Organism: Lewinellaceae bacterium; assembly: GCA_020636275.1. Lineage (GTDB taxonomy): Bacteria > Bacteroidota > Bacteroidia > Chitinophagales > Saprospiraceae > JADJTT01. The sequence continues at coordinate 92,078 of JACJYD010000001.1, forward strand.
CCTGTTAAAACAGCGCTGGGAAAAATTGAGAAATTGGAAGGATTTTTTTTACACCAGCCCTCCGCATTTTGGAATAGGGAACGTTCCACTTGATGCTGGTTATCAATTCCCGGAATAATATTTTTAATGAGATCTGAAGGTGAATATGACACGAGTTTACTCCAATAAAACTCCTCTTTAGGTGGATGATTTACCGTATCATTTCCTACCTCTTCAAAATGGTGGTTTGAAATCGAATCCCTCCAAGTCAAAAAATACGCCGACGAATCCGTAAACAAGCTATAGCGCGGATTAAACTGATCAGCCGGATCTGCATACAAAAAACGATCCATCTCGCCGCGGTTCTTCACCCCATAAAACTCGATGGAGTCATTTGTAATGTAAATCGGAATTTCCGCTCCGAAATAATACATCCGCAAGTGGCTGGCAGGCACACTGGCCAACTCTTCAGGAATGGGTATCCGGTAGATCCCATCCTTGGCTACCATCACTTTGAAATGGGGCTTGCCAAAGTCAATCCATTCATTACCATATTTGACTTCCCCATTTATGTTCATCTGGGCGGAAGCGGTAATCGAAAGACCAAACAGGGCACATGTAAGTAAAAGCGCTTTTCTCATAGAAAAAGGGTTGTTGGGAAACCGGTCTCAAATTTACGGATTAATAAAACGTCGTGCCCGACTTATTAAAAATCAATAGCTTTGCCGGGTAAAACCCATACCGAATGCGTTTTTTTCTTTCTTTGATCTTCCTGTTTTTCTCAGGTTTACAGCTGCTTAACGCTCAGGGAACGACCCTCCCGCTCGGCACGGACGCCTACCACATCATCGACCGGCTGGATATTTCATCCGGGGTGCCAGCGCCTTTTTTCACTTCCCTGAAATACTACACCCGCGGCGATGTGACCCAGTACGCCCTCACCGTGGATACGGCTTCCCAACGCCTGAGCTGGCGCGATCGGAAAGATCTGGAATACCTATATAAAGACAACAACGAATGGCTGCCGGATTCAATGCATTATTTCCGGAATAAACGTCCGATCCTCAAGACCTTTTACAAGACCCCGGCATTCCTCTGGGAGGTGGATAAGCCGTTTTTCCACTTGCGCGTCAACCCCATTTTGGGACTGACTACAGGCAAAGCCCGGGACGACTCGGCCATTTTACTAACCAACCAACGGGGAATCGAACTCCGGGGCGGACTGGACGACCGCATCTACTTTTACACCAATGTACTGGAAAGCCAGGCGCGCTTTCCGGATTATGTAAACCGCCGCATTGCGCGCGATAAAGCCATTCCCGGGGCAGGCCTGTACAAGCCGTACAACAGCGTCATTTTTGACTTTAAAGACGGATACGATTTCTTGCTGGCTCAAGGTTATGCCGGATTCAACCTCAGCAAACACTTTGGATTGCAGTTCGGACATGGTCGCCATTTTATCGGCAACGGCTATCGCTCGCTGCTGCTCTCCGATTTTTCGAACAATTACCTCTACTTGAAGCTCAACTGGCGGGTCTGGAAATTCCATTTGCAAAATATCTTTGCCGAGCTGGCGCAGGATAGCGATCAAAACTCCACCAGTGAGCGGCTCCTGCCCAAGCGGTATATGGCTGCGCATTATTTTACTTTTTCCCCGCATCCCAATGTGGCTCTCGGCTTTTACGAAGCGGTGATTTTCAATCGCACCGACCATTTCGAGTTTCAATACCTCAATCCCGTCATTCTTTACCGCACGGTCGAGCAGTTGCTCGGCAGTCCAGACAACGTTCTTATCGGGCTCGATGCCAAATGGAATCTGTTTAAACGTTTTCAACTTTACGGACAATTGATGGTCGACGAGTTTAAATTCGATGAACTTTTTCTGAATAACAAAGGCTGGTGGGCCAATAAATTCGGGGTACAACTCGGTGCAAAATACATCGATGTATTCGGCATTGATCACCTCGATGCCCAGGTAGAGGCCAACTGGGTGCGGCCATACACCTACACCCATTTCGACAGCACGGCGATCTACGCCAACTACCAGCAACCCCTGGCCCATCCGCTGGGGGCCAACTTCCGGGAAGGGATTGCCCGGTTGCGCTTTCAGCCCGTTCCGCGCCTGCTCATCCAGGCCAGGCTGATGCGTGCCTTTACCGGACTGGATCCGAACGGAGAAAACTGGGGAGGCAATATCCTCCTTCCCAATGAAACCCGTCAAAACGATTATGGAAACGAGATCGGCCAGGGGATACCCACCACTATTACCCTGGCCGGATTGGAATTGCGCTATGCCTTTTACCACAACATGTTCCTGGAACTGGAATTTTTCCACCGTAGACAGGAAAATGACGTGCCTTCCCTAACTTATACGACCAATTATGTTGGCGGTGGTGTCCGGATCAATTTGGCGAAGAGTTATTTGGATTTTTGAGTGAAAAGAGTAAACGGCGTTTACTTAGTACTGAATTTTGAAACGCCGTTTACTCTTTAGTAAACGGCGTTTCTGCTCAAAGTAAACGCCGTTTATCATTCGAGTTTAACTTTATAAGACATTTAGTGGTTTTTACATACAAATTGCGAAACAGCAAATTCTAATGAATTCCCTATACGATATAGTTAAGGACCGCATCCTGGTCATCGACGGCGCCATGGGCACCATGATCCAGCAGTATAAGCTGAATGAAGCCGATTACCGGGGCGAACGTTTTGCCGGTTTTCACAGGGATATCAAAGGCAACAACGATATCCTCAACCTGACTCAGCCCCATATCATTGAGGAGATCCACCGGGCATACCTGGATGCAGGGGCCGATATTCTGGAGACCAATACCTTTAACGGGACCTCCATCTCTCAGACCGATTATGATATGTCGGACCTGGCCTACGAGATCAATCGTGCAGCGGCAGAGATCGCGCGTCGCGCAGCCGACGAATATACCTTTCGCGATCCGGAAAAAACCCGCTTTGTGGCGGGTGCCATGGGACCGACTAACCGCACGGCCTCTATTTCTCCCGATGTCAATAATCCTGGCTTCCGGGCAGTTACCTTCGACCAGCTTCGCGATGCCTACTACGACCAGGCCAGAGGCCTGCTGGATGGAGGAGCGGATATCTTATTGGTAGAAACCATTTTCGACACGCTCAATGCCAAAGCCGCACTGTTTGCCATCGAAACGCTTTTTGAGGAGCGGGGCATCCGAGTACCCGTAATGGTTTCGGGTACCATCACGGATGCGAGTGGGCGTACACTTTCGGGACAAACGCCGGAAGCTTTCTGGATTTCGATCAGTCATGTGGAGTTGTTCAGTGTAGGATTGAACTGCGCCCTGGGCGCCAAGGAGATGCGTCCGCACCTGGCTGCGCTCTCGAATGTGGCTAACTGTGCGGTGAGTGCCTATCCAAACGCCGGGTTGCCGAACGAATTTGGCGGCTATGACCAGACGGCAGAGGAGATGCGCGAATACATCCGCGATTTTGTATCCGGCGGTCTTGTCAACATCATCGGGGGGTGTTGCGGCACCACACCCAGGCATATTCAGGCTATGGCAGAGGCTGTCAAAGGGATGAAACCCCGGCCGATAACCCCAAAATCTTCCTTTACGGCATTTAGCGGCCTGGAACCCCTGATTATTCGGCCCGATTCCAATTTCGTCAACATCGGAGAGCGCACCAACGTGACGGGCTCGCGGCAATTTGCCCGCCTTATCAAGGAAGGTGCGTATGAAGAGGCCCTTGGTGTGGCTCGTCAGCAGGTGGAAGGAGGGGCGCAATTGCTCGATGTCAATATGGATGAAGGTCTGCTCGATTCGGAAGAGGTAATGGCAAAGTTCCTCCACTTGATAATGTCGGAGCCGGATATCGCCAAGTTGCCCATTATGATCGATTCGTCCAAATTTGAGGTCATCGAGGCCGGGTTGAAATGCGTACAAGGCAAATGTGTCGTCAACTCGATTTCCCTGAAAGAGGGAGAAGCCCAATTCATCCGCCAAGCCAAACTCGTGAAGCGCTATGGAGCAGCCGTCGTGGTCATGGCATTCGACGAAGCCGGCCAGGCCGATACTGTAGAACGGAAAGTGAACATCTGCATGCGCGCTTACCGGATACTGACCGAACAGGTGGGCTTCAAGCCCCAGGACATCATTTTCGACCCCAATATCTTCGCTGTAGCCACCGGTATCGAAGGACACAACGAATACGCCATTCACTATATCGAAGCCACCCGGCAGATCAAGGCACGATGCCCGGGATCGAAAATCAGTGGTGGGGTGAGCAACATTTCTTTTTCTTTCCGGGGAAATGACCGCGTACGGGAAGCCATGCATTCGGCCTTTTTATACCATGCCATTCAGGCCGGTATGGATATGGGCATCGTCAATGCAGGTATGATCGATGTCTACGAAGAAGTCCCCGCTGAACTCCTTCAACTCGTCGAAGATGTGCTCTTCAACCGGAAACTCGATGCCACGGATGCGCTAACCCAATACGCCGAGCAGATCAAAGGCGGTGGCCGCGTGGTGCAAAAAGACCTGGAATGGCGCAACAGTTCCTTGGAGGAGCGGATCAGCCATGCGCTGGTAAAAGGGAATACCGATTTTATAGAAGTGGATACCGAAGAAGCCCATCAAAAATACCCCACGCCGCTTTCCGTGATCGAGGGGCCGTTGATGGATGGGATGAATAAAGTAGGCGATCTGTTTGGAGCGGGAAAAATGTTCCTTCCGCAGGTCGTGAAAAGCGCCCGGGTCATGAAAAAAGCGGTGGCCTACCTCACGCCATTTATCGAAAAACAGCAGGCTGAAACGGGTGGTCGCGCAAAAGGAAAAATCCTCCTGGCCACTGTTAAAGGCGATGTGCACGACATCGGTAAAAATATTGTAGGCGTCGTTTTGGGCTGCAACAACTTCGAGATCATTGATTTGGGCGTTATGGTGCCCGCCGAGCGGATACTGCAGGAAGCCCGCGCCCGGCAGGTCGACGTCATCGGCCTCAGCGGGCTGATCACGCCTTCCCTGGACGAGATGGTGCACGTAGCCCGCGAAATGGAGCGCGAAGGATTTCAGATCCCGCTTTTGATTGGGGGCGCCACTACTTCCAAAACACATACTGCCGTCAAGATCGAGCAGGAATATTCCGGGCTTGCGATTCACGTATTGGATGCTTCCCGCAGCGTGGCCATTGCGTCCACTTTGTTGGGGGAGGACGAAGCTGCGCGAAAAAACCTTATCCGGTCAACCCGGGAAGAATATCAACGCATCCGCGAGCAGCGGCAATCGAGAAAGAGCAGCAAGGAGTACTTAAGCCTGGAAGAGGCCAGGAACAAGCAGTTCCAACTGGAATGGTCCGAATATGTGCCGCCCCGCCCCCGATTCCTGGGCGTCCAGGCCTTTGAGTCCTATTCGCTGGAAGAGCTGGCCGGCTATATCGACTGGACCCCGTTCTTTTCCAGTTGGCAGCTCAAAGGGAAGTATCCCGAGATTTTTGAGGATCCGGTTATTGGCGAGGAGGCCCGGAAATTGTACGCCGATGCGCAAAGTATGCTTCGCCGTATTATCGATGAAGCCTGGCTGCAGGCCAAGGGCGTGATCGGCTTTTTCCCGGCGAACAGTATCGGAGACGATATTGAATTGTATACCGACGATTCGAGAAAGGGCGTAAAGGCGATCTTGCACCACCTGCGGCAGCAGGGCAAAAAGGCAGAAGGATTGCCCAACTTTTGCCTGTCGGATTTCGTGGCGCCGCGGCATAGCAAGAAGGCAGATTACGTAGGTGGATTTGCCGTAACGGCCGGTATCGGTATCGAAAAATGGGTGGCGCATTTTGAATCACAACACGACGATTACAGTGCTATTTTGTTAAAAGCCCTCGCCGACCGGCTGGCCGAAGCTTTTGCCGAGCGCATGCATGAGCGTGTGCGACGGGAATTTTGGGCCTACGCCCCCGACGAAGCGCTCCCCAATGTGGAATTGATCGCTGAAGAATACCGGGGTATTCGTCCGGCCCCCGGCTACCCTGCTTGTCCGGATCACACTGAGAAGGAAACCCTTTTCCAACTCCTGGAGGCGCCTGAACATACCGGCATATTCCTGACGGAGAGCTATGCCATGTACCCTGCGGCCTCGGTAAGCGGGTGGTATTTTTCCCACCCGGAATCCAAATACTTCGGACTTGGACAGATCGCAAAGGATCAGGTGATCGATTACGCCCACCGGAAAGGCCTGTCGATCGGAGAAATGGAGCGGTGGTTAGCGCCTAGTTTGAATTATGACGTTTAGCTGTCCGATTCAATTCAATAATTATGCTGAATTGTATATCAAAGTTGAGTAATTTTGCTACTCAATTTTGATAATGATAGAAGCGCTCATTTCTTCTAAAACGCGGATCAAGCTCTTGCTCAAGTTTTTCCTAAACAGCAAGACCACTTCTTATTTGCGCAGTCTGGAAGGTGAGTTCGGGGAATCGACAAACGCTATTCGGCTGGAATTGAACCGGCTGGAAGGAGCCGGCATGTTGGTTTCTCAATTGAATGGAAACAAGAAGATCTATCAAGCCAACACCAAACATCCCCTATTTCAGGAAATACACCGGCTGCTGTTGAAGCATATCGGTTTGGATCACATCGTGGAGCACGTCATTGAAAGACTGGGTGACGTGGAGCGCGTCTACCTGGCCGGCAAATTCGCCAAAGGACTGGACAGCTCCATTATCGATCTGATCTTTGTCGGAGATATTGAAAAGGAGTACCTCATCCAGTTGATCGACAAAGTGGAAGATGCCATCCAGCGACGGATCCGCTATTTGATCTACAGCGCGCAGGAACACCAGGACATCGCCTGGCACACCTTTGACCCTGAACCACTTTTACTTTGGGCTAGAGATTAAATCCCATAATGAAAACAGACATTGCCATTGTAGGAGCAGGGATTGTTGGGTTGGCTACCGCCCTCCAATTAAGCCGCAAAAAACCGGACCTGAAGATCTGTGTATTGGACAAGGAGCAGGAAGTTGCCGCCCATCAAACGGGGCACAACAGCGGAGTGATCCATTCCGGTATTTACTACAAACCGGGAGGGTCCAAGGCGGTCAATTGCCGGAAAGGGTACCGCTACCTGCTCGATTTTTGCGTAGAAAATGAGGTTCCGCACGATATTTGCGGCAAGGTGATCGTCGCTACCCGGCCGGAAGAAATCCCCTTGCTCAAGGGCATTTTTGAACGCGGCCAAGCCAACGGCCTGGAAGGTATCCGGATGCTGACCGCTGAAGAAGTTGTTGAAAAAGAACCCCACGTGGCCGCGTTGGCCGGAATTTGGGTACCACAGACCGGTATTGTAGATTTCGGAGTGGTGGCCCGTAAATACGCCGAATTAATTCAAAATCAGGGCGGAACCCTGCTGCTGGGACGAGCGCTTACAGGCATGGAGCGCCGGGATGGGAAGATCCTGGTCAAAAGCACCGGCGGGGAGATCGAAACAAAGGTCCTGGTCAATTGCGCGGGGTTATTTGCCGACAAAGCCGCTCGTATGACCGGTATCGATCCCGGGTGCCTGATCGTTCCGTTCCGCGGGGAATACTATGTGCTTTCAAAAGAGAAAGAAGAACTCGTCAATAACCTCATCTATCCCGTTCCGAATCCAAATTTCCCATTTCTGGGTGTGCACTACACCCGGATGATGCGAGGCGGAATTGAAGCCGGTCCCAACGCGGTGCTGGCATTCCGCAGGGAGGGATACAGCCGGTGGGATATCCGGTGGGGTGAATTGATGGAAACGTTTGCCTATCCCGGTTTCCGGACGGTGGCCGGTAAATACTGGAAAACGGGCATGGGAGAGATCTATCGTTCATTTTCCAAAGCCGCATTTGTGCGCGCGCTGCAGCATCTCATTCCGGAGGTAACGGGCAAAGACCTGCGGAGAGGCGGCGCCGGCGTCCGGGCCCAGGCTATCGACCCGAAGGGCAATCTGATCGACGATTTTCTCATTCACGAAAGTCCAAAGGTGATCAATGTGCTCAATGCGCCTTCTCCGGCGGCAACGGCATCGTTGGCCATTGGGGAAACCGTCGCTGAAAAAGTGATCCAACAATTATAACCAAAAAACCAATATGGAAGACGTATTTATCCACCCCAGCGCCATCGTGGAGGAAGGCGCTCAGCTTGGAAAAGGAACCAAGATCTGGCATTTTTGCCACCTAATGCCGGGCTGCAGGCTCGGCGAAAATTGTTCGTTGGGACAAAACGTATTCGTAGCCAGTGGCGTGGTACTAGGCAGTAATGTCAAAGTACAGAACAACGTATCCCTTTACGAAGGAGTAGAATGCGAGGATGATGTTTTTCTGGGACCATCCATGGTTTTCACCAATGTCATCAACCCCCGCAGCGCGGTCAATCGCCGCGGACAATATGCCGTGACACACGTGGAACGCGGCGCCACGATCGGCGCTAACGCGACGATCGTTTGCGGCAACCGGATCGGCGCCTTTTCGTTCATCGGCGCCGGGTCGGTAGTGACCAAAGACGTACCTTCGTTTGCCCTGGTAGTTGGGAATCCGGCGAAGCAAACCGGATGGATGAGCCGATTTGGGCACCGATTGAAATTTGATGAAAACGGAAATGCCGTTTGTCCGGAAAGTGGCGAGCGATATGTGCTCGAAAATGGCCTGGTAAGTGTTGAAAACCCCGATTGATAAATAAACCGAAATGACTGTGTACAAAAAATTAGAAAAAAAAGAGAAGCGCATAGCCGTGGTTGGCCTGGGCTATGTGGGGCTGCCGCTCGCCCTGGAATTTGCCAAGAAATTTCAGGTGATCGGATTTGATATCAGCGCCGATCGGATCGCTTTAATGAAGCAGGGCATTGATCCATCCAATGAGTTGGAAGCGGAGAACTTCCTCGACAAGGATATCTCCTTCACCGCGGATCCCAAGGATCTGAAGGGTGCGCACTTTTTTATCGTAGCCGTGCCCACCCCGGTCGACGAACACAAGGTGCCGAATTTGAATCCCTTGCTCTCCGCCTCCGAAACTGTTGGCCGGTTTTTGAAAAAAGGCGATTACGTGGTCTTTGAATCCACCGTTTATCCCGGATGTACGGAAGAGGATTGCCTGCCCATCCTCGAGGAACAATCCGGATTGAAAGGAGGGGTGGACTTTAAATATGGCTACTCGCCCGAACGGATCAATCCGGGTGACCGCGAGCGCACGATCGAAAAGATCGTCAAGGTGGTATCGGGTAATGATGCCGAAGCGCTGGAAGAGATCGCCCAAACCTACGGAGCGATCATCTCCGCCGGCATTTTCCGGGCGGCATCGGTCAAAGCGGCTGAAGCGGCCAAGGTGATCGAGAACACCCAGCGCGACCTGAACATTTCCTTCATGAACGAGCTCTCCATCATCTTCGACCGGATGGGCCTGGATACCAAGCACGTATTGGAAGCCGCTTCCACCAAATGGAATTTTATGAAATTCTATCCAGGTCTGGTCGGTGGGCATTGTATTAGCGTGGATCCCTATTATTTGCTCCACAAGTCGAAACAACTGGGTTACGATCCGCAGGTGATCCTGAGCGGACGCCGGATCAATGACGGCATGCCGGCCTTTATTGCCAAGCGACTGGTTCAAATGCTGATCCACAACGGCAAGAGCCCCGGGCAGTCCAAGGTCCTGGTGATGGGAGTTACCTTCAAGGAGAATGTTTCCGATATCCGGAACTCCAAAGTGGTAGATCTGATCCGGGAATTGATGCAATTTTCGGTTAATGTGCACGTGACCGACAAGCATGCTTCCCCTAATGAAGTGGCGCATGAATACAAACTCACGCTGCTGGACAATATTTCAAATGATTACGACGCCGTCGTGGTGGCCGTCAATCACAAAGAATACCAGAACCTGGATTCGGCCTATTTCCAATCCATCATGAAAGACCACCCCATTCTGATGGATTTAAAGGGAATTTACTCGTTTGCCAGTCAGAATGGTTTTACATACTGGAGCTTATGAGCCAGGAAGTCTATGAAAACCACCTCGATCCGGTCGAGACGAGGTGGTTTGCAGTCTATACGCGGTACAAATGCGAGAAAATGGTATTCCGGCAGTTGGTCCAAAAGAAAATTTCGGTCTACCTGCCGCTTCAAAAGCATACCCGGCGGTATACCCGAAAGATCCGGACCGTCGAATTGCCGCTGATCAGCTGCTATATCTTTGTAAAGATCACCAAAGATGATTACGTTCGCGTGTTGGAAACGGAGAACGTGCAGGGATTTGTTCGCTTTTCCAAAAATTTGATCTCTATTCCCGAATATGAGATCGACCTGATGAAGCGGATCCTGGGTGAAAACTGGGAAGTTCAGGCGGAAAAGACCTCCTTTGTCGCAGGCGATGAGGTGGAAATCGCCGTGGGCAACCTGGTCGGTATGAAAGGTATCCTGGTCGAAGCGGATGAAAACAAATCACAAGTGCTCGTGGAGCTGGAGCGGCTGGGATATACCTTGCGCATAACAGTGGACAAATCCATCCTTCAGAAAACCAGCAGGAGTGGGAAATAAAATTCAAACCCTTGAGCGACAGACATATTCATCCGATTTTTGAAAAACTTCTTCAACGGGAAGAGCGCGAACAGCGCCTGGGCCAACGCAGTAAGGTGATCTGGCTTACCGGCTTGTCCGGATCCGGAAAGAGCACCCTGGCCCTTCGCCTGGAACGCCTCCTCTTTGAGGAGGGGTACTTTGCCCAGGTGCTCGACGGTGACAATATCCGATCCGGGATCAATAACAACCTCTCTTTCAGCATCGAAGACCGGCAAGAGAACATACGCCGGATCGCCGAAATTTCCCGCTTATACCTGCACAGTGGCCTCATCACCATCAATTGCTTTATCAGCCCTACCCGGGCGATCCGCGAATACGCCCGGCAGATCATCGGTCCGGAGGATTTTCTGGAGATCTACATCAACGCTCCCCTGGATGTTTGTGAAAGCAGAGATGTAAAGGGGCTCTACCAAAAAGCCAGAAACGGAGAAATCAAAGAGTTTACGGGAATCGATTCCCCCTACGAGGCCCCAGAAAAACCCGATCTGGAGATCCGCACCGATCAGTTGTCGGTACAGGATGCGACCGGGGTGCTCTTTAAATTTTTGCTACCGCACATTGAGAAACGAATATAGAAGCCATTTGGCGCGCTGTATTTAAACGACTGTTTATGAACTATCATCTAAACCACCTGAAAGAACTGGAGTCGGAGTCCATCTTCGTTATTCGCGAAGTAGCCTCCCAATTTGAAAATCCGGTGATCCTTTTCTCGGGAGGTAAGGACTCCATTTTGCTGACCTATCTGGCACAGAAGGCCTTTTACCCTGCCCGGATCCCCTGTCCCCTGTTGCACATCGACACCGGGCATAATTTCCCGGAAACCATGGAATACCGCGACCGGCTGGTCAAACGCCTGGGCGTTAAACTGGTCGTGGGCTCCGTGCAGGAAGCGATCGACAAGGGACGCGCTGTGGAGGAAAAAGGATATAATGCCAGCCGGAACGCCCTTCAGACCCAGGTACTACTCGACACCCTGGAGGCAGGAAAATATGATGCCGCGATGGGCGGAGGACGGAGAGATGAAGAAAAGGCACGGGCCAAGGAACGCTTCTTCTCCCATCGCGATGAGTTTGGTCAATGGGATCCGAAGAACCAACGCCCCGAGCTCTGGAATCTCTTCAATAGCCGGAAGCATATCGGGGAGCACTTCCGCGTGTTTCCCATCAGTAACTGGACGGAATTGGATGTCTGGCAGTACCTCCTCATGGAAAAGGTCGAATTGCCCTCCCTCTATTTCTCGCATCAACGGGAGTGTTTCGTCCGGGACGGCGTGATCTACGCAGATTCCGATTACATCCGCAAGCGACCTGAAGAAAAAGTAGAGCGCATGCAAGTCCGATTCCGGACCATAGGCGACATGACCTGTACGGGAGCCTCGTATTCGGATGCCAACACGCTGGAGAAGATCGTAGCAGAGGTGGCCGCTTCCCGCGTTACCGAGCGCGGCACCCGCGCCGACGACAAACGCTCCGAAACAGCGATGGAAGACCGGAAAAAACAAGGGTATTTTTAAGAGGGTATAAGATTATAAGGGTATAAGTTTTTATCGGTAAAAACTTATACCCTGATAATCTCAAAAACAAATAAAATGCACGAAATCGATTATACCGATATGGAACTGCTTCGCTTTACGACAGCGGGCAGCGTAGACGACGGCAAAAGCACCCTGATCGGGCGTTTGTTGTACGATAGCAAGTCTATTTTAGAAGATCAGTATGAAGCGGTTCGCCTGAGCAGTGAACGCCGGGGCGAAAAAGAGGTAAACCTGGCCTTGCTGACAGACGGGCTCAAGGCCGAACGCGAACAAGGGATCACGATCGATGTGGCCTACCGCTATTTTTCCACGCCCAAGCGCAAATTCATCATTGCGGATACGCCCGGCCATATTCAGTATACCCGCAATATGGTGACCGGCGCATCCACCGCCAACGTAGCGCTCATTTTGGTGGACGCCCGGCAAGGGGTACTGGAACAGACCCGCAGGCATTCCATCATCGCCTCCCTCCTGCAAATTCCGCACATGGTGGTCTGTGTCAACAAAATGGACCTGGTGGATTACAATGAGGAGACCTATGAGAGTATCCGGCATGATTTTGAGAATTTCGCTTCCAAACTCGATGTGCACGATATCTCGTTCATTCCGATCTCTGCCCTGAGAGGCGATAATGTCGTCAGCCGTTCCAAAAGTATGGACTGGTACCAGGGCCCAACCTTGATGTACTACCTGGAGAACGTCCATATCGCAAGCGACCACAACTTTATCGACTGCCGGTTTCCGGTGCAATACGTGGTCCGACCGAATACGGATGAATTTCACGATTATCGCGGGTATTCCGGGCGGGTTTCCGGAGGTATTTTCCGGAAAGGAGACCGGGTACTGCTCCTGCCAAGCGGATTTACTTCTACCATTTCAAAGATCGATACGTTCGATGGAGAAGTGGATGAAGCTTTTCCTCCGATGTCTGCAACCTTGCTTTTGGAAAATGACATTGATATCAGCCGGGGCGACATGATCGTGCGGGAAAACAATATTCCCCAGATCACCCAGGATATTGAGGCGATGGTTTGCTGGTTCAATGAGCGCCCATTGCAGCTAAACGGGAAATACGCCCTCCGGCATACCACCCAGGAGATGCGTTGTGTCATAAAGGAAATCCGGTACAAACTGGACATCAACACCTTGCACCGCAACCTCGAGGACAAGCATATTGTAATGAACGATATCGCCCGGATCGTGCTGCGGACCACCAAACCCATTTTTGCAGATCCCTACCGGAAAAACAGGATCACCGGCAGCCTGATCCTGATCGACGAAGGCACCAATGAGACCGTTGGGGCGGGGATGATCATTTAAAAAGAAAAGATGAAAATATTGATCACCGGAGCAGCCGGATTCATTGGCTATCACTTTGCCAAACGGCTGCTCCGGGAAACCGATTATGAGATCGTCGGGATCGATAATCTCAACGATTATTACGATCCGGCTATCAAAGCGGCCCGGTTGCGCAATCTGGGGATCGAGCAACCGGCTTCCAATTCGGTCAGTGTCTCTTTTCCCCGTTTTCATTTTTATCCGGCCGATCTGGAAGACGGTGCGACGATCAACCGGCTCTTCGAACAGCATGGGTTTGATGTTTGCGTCAACCTCGCCGCCCAGGCCGGTGTGCGCTACAGCCTCGAAAATCCGCACCCCTACGTATCCACCAACGTGGGCGGATTTTTGAACATTCTGGAAGCCGCCCGCCACTTCGGCATTCGGCATCTCATCTACGCCAGCAGTTCCAGCGTGTACGGCAACAACCGGAAAATGCCATTCTCTCCTGCCGATGCCGTCGACCACCCCGTGAGTCTATATGCGGCAACCAAGCGGGCCAACGAATTGATGGCCCATACCTACAGCCATTTATTCGGCATCCCGACTACGGGCTTGCGGTTCTTTACCGTCTACGGCCCTCTCGGCAGACCGGACATGGCCTATTTTCATTTCACGAAAAATATCCTGGAAGGCCGGCCGATCAAGGTGTTCAACCACGGACAAATGAAGCGCGACTTTACCTATGTCGACGATATTGCCGAGGCCATGTACCGCTTGCTCGATAAAGCCCCCGCCCCCGGAAAGAACGGCGAGGGCCCAGACCATTCGGACGCCCCCTTCGCACTCTACAACATCGGCAATCATCAGCCTGTACCACTGATGCATTTCATCGAGACCATCGAACGAACCGTGGAAAAGAAGGCGAATATCGAATGGCTCCCCATGCAGCCCGGCGATCTGGAAGAAACCTATGCCGATATCAGGGGCCTGCAGGACCTGGTAGATTTTCAACCCTCGACGCCGTTGGAAGTCGGTTTACCCCGATTCATTGAATGGTACCGGGCGTTTTATGGCGTGTAAAGTGGTTTATTAACCTCATATTCTCCAAAACGACAAAAATGAAGATCCTCCAAATAGTAGGCGCACGCCCCAATTTTATGAAAGTAGCTCCTCTGCACCGGGCGTTTTCCGGCAGACAGGGAGTGGTTTCGAAGATCGTTCATACAGGCCAGCACTACGATGCGAAGATGAGCGACGTCTTTTTTAACCAACTGGAATTGCCGGAGCCCGACCACTACCTGGGCGTTGGAGGTGGGACACATACCCAACAGACAGCCCGCATCATGTTAAAGTTTGAGGAGGTCATGAACGAAGAAAAGCCGGATCTGGTATTAGTCGTGGGCGATGTAACCTCTACCATAGCCTGCGCCCTGGTAGCCGTAAAAATGGGGGTGCCGGTGGCGCACGTCGAAGCCGGCTTGCGCAGCGGCGACCGGACGATGCCCGAGGAGATCAACCGGATATTGACGGACAGTATCTCAGATCATTTGTTTGTAACCGAACAAAGCGGCCTCGTTAACCTGGCCAAAGAAGGGGTGGCAGACGAGAAGGTCCATTTTACGGGAAATGTGATGATCGATTCCCTGATCTATTACCGCGAAAAAGCAAGAAAACTCCCCAACCTGGATGCATTGGGCCTGGAAAAAGGCGAATACGTGCTGATGACCATGCACCGCCCTTCCAACGTCGACTATCAGGAGGGCTTGCAGAACATATACAGGATCATTGAGTCTATTTCCCCGCACAAAAAAGTAGTTTTTCCCATCCATCCCCGTACAGCCAACAATGCAGAGAAATTGGGCCTTTTGGATTCCTGGAAAGCCATGCCCGGCCTTCAAATGCTCGAACCGCAGGGCTACCTCGAGTTCCTGAACCTGATGCAAAATGCCTTTTTGTTGGTGACCGATTCAGGGGGGATACAAGAGGAGACCACTTATTTACAAGTGCCCTGCTTTACTTTCCGCAACAGCACCGAACGACCGGTGACGGTAACCCTGGGCACCAACCGATTGTTTCCCGATTTGGACCCCGAGCGCATTTCTGCCCACTTTCAGAAATTACTTTCAGGAGAAAGCCAGAAAGGAACCATTCCCCCATTCTGGGATGGGATGGCTGCGGAACGGATCGCCGCCATCCTGTCTTAAACCAAATTTTGCCGTACTTTTGCCAGGCGATTGCCCGTATGTAAAGCGTTTTATGAAAATATCCATCGTCACGGTCACACTCAATCGGTGCGACACCCTTCGGGATGCCATTGAAAGCGTGTTGTCGCAAACCATTCCGGTCGAGCATATCATTGTGGATGGCGGATCGACGGACGGGACGATGGATCTGGTGCAATCTTACGGAACACGGATAGCCCGGTGGATCTCCGAACCCGATCAGGGCATCTACGACGCGATGAACAAGGGGATCCAATTGGCAACCGGCGATATCGTCGGCATACTTAACGCCGACGATTTTTACCGGCACGAACAAGTATTGAAGCGGGTAATGAACGTTTTTGAAAAAGAAGGAGTGGATAGCGTTTACGGCGACCTGGAGTATGTGGACCCCCTGCAAACCGAACGAGTCGTCCGCGCCTGGAAAGCGGGCCGTTTCGAGGCGGAAGATTTTCTCCTGGGTTGGATGCCACCGCATCCTACTTTCTTCGTCAAAAAAAAGGTGTACGATCAACACGGATTATACCGGCCTCAATTTTTATCCGCGGGCGATTACGAAATGATGCTTCGCCTATTGTACAAACACCGGATATCGACGGCCTATCTTCCGGAGGTGTTGGTGCGTATGCGCACAGGAGGGGTGAGCAACCGAAATATCTGGCGACGGCTGGCGGCCAATGCTGAAGACCGGCAAGCCTGGCGAGTTAACGGGATCAAGGCCCCCTTTTATACGACCATTCTGAAACCCCTCCGAAAGGTGGGGCAGTTTTTCTAAACTTTTTTCTGTTGGTCTACCGGACCAATGGTAAAAAAAAACTTTTTTATGAAAAAAGCGCTCATTACAGGGGTTACCGGGCAGGATGGCGCCTACTTGTCCGAATTCCTTTTGAAAAAGGGCTATGAAGTGCACGGCATCAAACGGCGCAGTTCGCTATTTAACACCGAACGGGTAGACAGCATATACGAAGATCCGCATATCGACAACCGCCATTTCATTTTGCACTACGGCGACCTGACCGACTCGACCAACCTCATTCGCATTATCCAGGAGGTGCGGCCTGACGAGATCTACAACCTGGGGGCGATGTCGCACGTGAAGGTGAGTTTTGAAATGCCGGAATACACGGCCGACGTCGATGCCATGGGGGCGCTTCGCCTGCTGGAGGCCATCCGGATACTGGGCCTGAAAGACAAGACCCGTTACTACCAGGCTTCTACGTCCGAACTCTATGGCCTGGTGCAGGAGGTGCCCCAGTCCGAGCGCACGCCGTTTTATCCGCGATCGCCCTATGCCGTGGCCAAGTTGTATGCCTATTGGATCACCGTTAATTACCGGGAGGCCTATGGGGTGTATGCCACCAATGGTATCCTGTTCAACCACGAGAGTCCGTTGCGGGGAGAGACATTTGTAACGCGGAAGATTACGCGTGCGGTTGCCAAGATCGGGCTTGGACTTCAGGATAAAGTGTTCCTTGGCAATCTCGACGCCAAGCGCGACTGGGGCCATACCAAGGATTTTGTGGAAGCTATGTGGCTGATGTTGCAGCAATCCGAACCGGAGGATTTCGTGATCGCGACCGGTACGACCACTACGGTCCGCGAATTTGCCGTGAAGGCGTTCCGGCAGGTAGGCGTTGAATTGGCATTCAAAGGGAGCGGGATCGACGAGGTGGGGTATGTAGCTTCCTCGGGCAATCCGGATTTTCCATTGGAAGTGGGTAAGGAAGTATTGGCGATCGATCCGCGCTATTTCCGCCCCACAGAGGTTGATTTGCTGATCGGCGACCCCAAAAAGGCTAAGGAAAAACTGGGGTGGAATCCCCATCATACCCTCGACGATCTCATTGAGGAAATGGTGCATGCCGATATTCAGCTGTTCCGGCGCGATCAATTGTTAAAAGACGCTGGTTTTCAAATAAAAAATGAATTCGAATAGAAGCGGATTGGTATGCGTCCAAACAATAAGATATACGTCGCCGGTCACAACGGTATGGTAGGTTCCGCCATCGTGCGGAAATTGCAACGGGAAGGTTTCAATAATCTGGTGTTGCGTTCGTCCAGGGAACTCGATCTGCGAAACCAGCAAGCCGTGCAGGACTTTTTCGCGGCGGAGAAGCCGGATTATGTTTTTTTGTCGGCCGCAAAAGTGGGTGGAATTTTGGCAAACGACACGTACCGGGCCGAGTTCATCTACGAAAACCTGATGATCGAATGCAACGTGATCCACGCCGCCTGGCAAGCGGGTGTGGAAAAGTTGCTTTTTTTAGGTTCCTCCTGCATTTACCCCAAAAAAGCGCCCCAACCTTTAAAAGAAGATTATCTATTAACGGGCCTGCTGGAACCGACCAATCAGCCATACGCCATCGCCAAGATCGCGGGCATCGAATTGTGCAATTCTTACCGCGCGCAATACGGCTGCGCCTTCATTTCGGTGATGCCCACTAATTTGTATGGCCCGAACGACAATTACGATCTGGAAAAATCGCACGTTTTGCCTGCTTTGCTGCGCAAATTTCACGAAGCGAAAAAATACCACGAGCCGTCGGTGACCCTTTGGGGCTCCGGAAGTCCAAAACGCGAGTTCCTGCACGTCGATGACCTCGCGGCCGCCTGTTTCTTTTTGATGCAAACCTATAATGAACCCGGCCTGATCAACATCGGCACCGGAGAAGATATCGCCATCGCCGACCTGGCCCAACTGATCAAGAAGATCGTAGGTTATGAAGGCGCCATTGAGCACGATCTATCGAAGCCGGACGGCACACCCCGAAAGCTAATGGATGTCAGCAAGCTGGCAGCTGCCGGGTGGAAGGCCAAGATTTCGCTGGAAGCAGGTATCCGGTCGGTTTACGAAGGGCTGAAGGAGGAATCCTGGTATTGACCGGGGAAAAGAAATACTATGACAACTAACACAGCACCAACCTATGTAGCGATCATGGCAGGAGGCGTGGGCAGCCGCTTCTGGCCGGCCAGCCGGACGAACAGCCCCAAGCAGTTTCACGATATGCTGGGCGTGGGAAAATCCCTGATCCGACTGACCTACGAGCGTTTTTTACGGCTCTGCCCTTCGGCGCACATTTTTGTCGTGACCAACCAGATATATAAGACTTTGGTCAGGGAGCACTTGCCGGAGTTGAGTGAGAATCAGATCCTCTGCGAGCCTTCCCGCAACAATACCGGGCCCTGTATCGCTTATTCGGCATTCAAACTCCATGCCCTCGATCCGAATGCCAACATGATCGTCGCGCCTTCCGACCACATCATCACCGATGAAAAGACTTTTATGGAGACGGTCCGCCACGGACTGGCCTTTACAGCTAAAGAAGACGCGTTGGTGACGCTGGGTATTCAGCCCTCGCGGCCCGACACCGGGTACGGTTATATCCGGTTTGAGACGACCCCTGTTGCAGATCGGGTCTATCCCGTGGCCCAATTCACCGAGAAACCCGATCTGGAGCGCGCCCGGTCCTTTTTAGCCAGCGGTGATTACTTGTGGAATGCCGGCATTTTTATCTGGCGGGCCTCCTCTATTTTGAATGCCTTCGAGCAGCACGCCACCGAAATTTTCCAATTGCTCGGCGCGGAGCCGGAGGTGTATAACACCCCAGCCGAGCAGGCCTTTATCGACCGCGAGTACCCCAAGACCCCAAGCATTTCGGTCGACTTTGCCATTATGGAGAAAGCAGAAAACGTATTTGTCATCCCCTCTGATTTCGGTTGGTCGGATCTGGGCACCTGGGCTTCGCTGCACGCCGAGTCGGAAAAAGACGACGACAGAAATGTGGTACAGGGAAAAAAAGTGATCCTGGAAGACGTCTCCAATTCCCTTATCCGCGTCCATGGAGACAAGATCGTCGTCATAAAAGGGTTGGAAGATTTTATCGTGGTGGATGAAGGGGATATCCTGGTCATTTTCCCGAAATCGAAAGAGCAGGAGATCAAGCAGGTGACGGAAGAGGTGAGGAATCGGTTTGGAGGGGAATTTGTTTAGAAATGGCATTTCTAAGAAATGCCATATCCTTGAGTAAATTGAAATAATTTGAAAAAAACACCGCGAACCATAGCCCTGGTCGCAAATACGAGTTGGAACCTGGTCCATTTCCGGTTTTCCCTGGCGGAGCAATTGCAGGACAGCGGGTACCGGGTGCTGGCTATTGCCCCACCGGGAGCTTATGCCGAGCGGTTGCGCACGTACCCTTTTTCACGCTATCACGCCTGGAGCAAACTCCGGGCGCACGGACAAAACGTGCTGCAGGAATGGGCCGCGGCCCGTGAACTCCGGCAACTTTACCGGATTTTAAGGCCTGACCTGACACTGCATTTCACCATTAAACCCAATTTATATGGCACCTGGGCCTCTTCCCGTTTAGGCATCCCTTCCATCAGCACGATCACCGGGTTGGGGTATCCCTTCTTACACCCCGGCGGGGGAAATCGCCTGGTCCCTTTCTTATATCGAGAAGCCCTGAAAGGTACCACTGCCACTGTTTTCCAAAACGAAGATGACCGCTCCCTTTTTCTGAAAACAGGACTGGTGGCCCCGGCAAAGACCCGGCTGATTCCCGGCTCGGGAGTGGATACCCGTTTTTTCCATCCCCTTTCCGAAAACCACCGGGAAGGGACTTTCACTTTTCTCTATGCGGGGCGCTTATTGCGCGACAAAGGCATACTGGAATACCTCAAAGCCGCGTGCCAAATCGCTGAATCGAGACCAGGTCTACGCTTTTGGATCGCCGGAGAAATGGAACCGGAAAACCCCGCAGCATTGACCAGACGCGAGTTGGACCCCTATTTTTCACATCCCGCTTTCAAATACTGGGGCTTTTTGGAAGATATTCGTCCCGTGATGGCGCAGGCTGACGTATTCGTGCTTCCCTCTTACCGGGAAGGCATGCCCAGGGCGGTGCTGGAAGCAATGGCCATGGGAAAACCGATTGTAACCACCGATGCCCCGGGTTGTAAAGAGACGGTCGAACCCGGAGAAAATGGCCTCTTGGTGCCGGTCCGGGACGAAGAGGCGCTCACCCTGGCCATGCGGCAACTCATGGAGCTCTCGCCGGCGGTATTGCGGGACATGGGCGAAAAAAGCCGGCAACGCGCGTTGGACCGGTTTAACATGCAAGCCATCAACCAGCAGTTTTTGGACCTGATCAAAGAGGTATTAGCCGATGGAATCCCAGCGAAAAAGCGTTCAGTCGTTTTTTGACCGGCTCGCTCCCAACTACCGGCAACGATACGAAGGAAAACAGCCCTTTTTGAAATACCTGCATGAAGAGCGGCTTGAAAAGGCTGTGGATGGATTGGATCTTTCCGGAAAAACAGTGCTGGACATTGGCGCCGGGACGGGTATCTTGTACGATCATTTGCTGCGTGCCCGTGTGCATACCCGCGAGGGGTTCGCCTATTATTCTTGCGATATCTCGGAAGCCATGCTGGCGGAGAGCCGGATCCCGCCCGATCGCCGTTGGGTGGGGACGCCCCGGGAATGCTCCTTTCCCGTACCTTCCTTTGACGCCATTTTCCTTCTCGGCGTCACCACCTATCTGACCAAAGCTGAACTGGAGGATATGCTCGACTTTATTGCCACTCACCGCTCTCCCGGAGGTATGGCCGTTTTGAGCTTCAGCAACCGGGAGTCCTGGGATTTCCAGTTTCGCCGGTTCGTGGCGCCTTTGTTGCCTAAACGGTTGTTGCGGAAAACGGTATTGGGGCAAGCGTTCCCATTTCGGGGATATTCAGTGAGGGAGGTTTGGGAAATGCTGCCGGACGGGGTCGGTATAGAGAAGGTGGTTTGGATGAATGCGACGGCATTTCCGTTCAGTCGAATTTTCCCTGGGGCTTCCGTTCGTTTGTCAAAATGGGTGTTGGGGCTGCGTTTGCCGGATTGGATACTGAGGAAGATTTGTGGAGATTTTTTGCTTAAAATTTCCTGATATTCAGCATGGTGTAAATTGTTGTTTCTTGGGCTATTCATGCTATGCCTGTTGGCAGTGGGGTACATCTATTGGAAACTGTTGCTGTGAGCAGGTGCAAGGCAAGGTTAAATTTCCTGAATCAGCCTGCCATATTCCTCTGAAATTGCCATTGCAGAAAAACGACGGCTCCATTTCCCGACGACCTCGCCAGATATCTCCCAATCCCGGGCATGTTCCAGGAAAGTTTCCAAACGAATTTTTGTGTTTTCTTCATCCCATGGGATGCTCAGCACGTATTCCTCATTACCTACCATCGGCATCGCCGGGTCGGCCGGCGTTTGCATCAGATGCAGCACCGGCCTTCCTGCTATCAAATAATCCGCCCATTTGCTGGGCAGTTGGAAGGAAGTGGTATTCCCCAGCATGACCAATACATCCATTTCCTGCATCTCGGAGAGCACTTCTTCCCTTGGCAGGACCGGATGAAAGACCAGGTGTTGTTTTAATTCGGGGAAGCGGTCAAACGCCGGCCAAAATTCCTCAAAGATGGCCCCATAAATATGCAACTCCCAGTAGGTCATGGAGGAGCGAAGCCTTTCAAAAAAGAACAACATGGGTTCCGGCTTGCGGATGTGCCGGAAAAAACTCCCGAAGTATCCAAATTGCAGGGGCCGGGCGGGGTTTTTCCAGGGAATGTGGATCGGCGGTAAAGAAGAGCTCATGGGCGAGATCACCTGGACAGGCGTTTGCAAAAGCGGGAACTGCTTGCCGTAGGCCTCCGCCAGTCCTTCGTTGGTGACGGTGATGCCGTCGGCTGTTTCCAGTACCAGGCGTTCAGCTTTTCGGTTCTTCCGATGGTACAAAAGTGCGTTATTGAGCGGATGCCGGGTTTGCAGGGAGAAAGGGTCTCCCACATCGACGATCCAATGGAGTTTTGGAAACCGCCGCTTCAGTTTTTGCGCAATCCAATGGGCGCTGAAAGGCAGCGACACGCTGATCAAGGCATCCCACTGGCCTTTCCCCAACAATTGGATGCTTTTTTTCTGTGCTGCCGGCAGCCACAACCACGCATCATCGGGCCAATACCAGGGTTTCAACAGCCAATCGTTTAGCCGGCGAGGCCACGGGGACGGTTTCAGATGAAGCGTCTCCCCTCGCTGCGGCATTTTCCGAAAGAAATAATACGCAAGTTCCTTCACCGAATTGAACCCGGTACGGTGCAAGTGGATTCCTTCCCAAACTCCCTCCTTCGGCCAATCGGGGCTCCGGGAGCAAACCACGTGTACTTCCCATCCCAACTGCACCCATGCCCGTGCAATGGCCGTCCATCGGTAGGCCCGCGGATTGCGGTAGGGGAAGAAGTAGGGGGTGAGTAGGAGGATGCGCACGGGGGGGGTTATTTTATGGATAGCAAAAACCACGATTTGATCGCAAGGACAAAAGGCCGGTCAAATATCCAAAGGGTGACCATGTAGAGGATCGCTGAACCGACCATTCCGATCACTAGCTTATGAATATCTGGAATATTCCAAAAATCCAATAATAACAGGAAGAATCCAACAGGTAGTGTGAAAAGGATACATCGAATCAGGATGCGCAGGAACGGCGAAATAGAAATGCCTCCTTTTTTTCGTAAAAGCCAAAGCCATGCTCCTAATAATCCCCAATATGGGACGGCCTGAACAAGGGCTGCAGATTCGAGCGAGCAGTAGAATGGAAAGACGGTTATCAGTAGCAGTGCGGTTGTTGCTGAGACCACTATATTCCAGGAAAAATTCACATCAGAATGGCCTTGTGCAAGGAATATCCCAGCTCCCAGATTAGTGAAAGCCCTGCCCAGGCCCAAAAGGGAAAGCAGCGAAAGACAGATGGCTCCTCTTGCCCATGCAGGACCAAAGAAAATGGTAAGAATAGGAGCAGGAAAAAGTCCCAAAAACAGCAGGACTGGGATATTAATAGACATTAAAGTATGGGTGATTTTTTGGAAAACCAGATTGCGTTTTTCTGGCTGATCTTGGACCGTAGAGAGAACCGGGTAGGCGACCCTGGTGATCAAAGGGTTGATCCGGGAGACAGGCACCATCGCCAACTCCCAAGCTATTGCATACAGGCCAAGTTCATAAGCCCCCAAATACCGACCAATAATCGCCTTGTCCACCACCGAGCTTAGGATAGAAACAAGGTTATTTCCTGCTTCGTACAGGCCAAACCGCAACATTTTTTTGATGGAGCGGAACTGCAGAGTGAATCCGGGCATATCTTCCCGTCCCATCCACCAGGAAAAAAGAGTATTTGCAAGGTTCCTCACCAGGAACCCCCACGAGATTGACAATGCTCCCAATCCCTTGTAAGCCAGAAGTATGGAAATAATGAAATCAAATGTTGCCCCAATCAACTGGATGAAAGCCAGTTTGTCGAATTCCATTCGACGGGTGAATAGCGCTTGGAACACATTGCCAGGAGGTGACAACAGGAAGGAAAAACTGCCAATCAAAAGCAAAGGCCGTATGTTTGCTTCCTCAAAAAAAAGGACCCACAGAGGCATCAACGCATTGACCCCTATAAAAGCGAGAGTTCCTGTCAACATTTGAACCCAAAAAAGACTGGAAAACTGACTTTTGGATAGGTTTTTACTTTGGATAATGGCCTGACCGATCCCGCCTTGCATAACCGGCAGAGCCAATCGGATAATCACCCACGCCATGGCCATTTTTCCCCATTCATAGGGATCCAACAGCCGAGCCAGCCAAATGATCTGAACGACCTGAAGCGCGGTAGTATATCCTACCGAAAGGCTATTCCATTTTGCACTTTTAAGCGCGCGGGTCTTAAGATCGTTCAAATTGGGAAATTTTTCTAAGTTGCAAGAAAATAGAAAAATTTATGCCCTCTCGGCAATTCATTGAAAAATATATCCGCCTTAGCGAAAAAAACGACCTCCCCTTCCAGGCTCATCCCTGGTGGCTGGATACCGTTTGCGGGCCGGATGGCTGGGATGTGGCACTGGCTTTCGACGCTGATGATCAGCCTATTGGGGCGCTTCCTTTTGGTAAATTGCAGCGAAGCAGGCTCCCCATCCTGAAAATGCCCCCATTCACTGCGTATTTTCCAGTCTGGCTGAAAGATATGGGAGCTGATCGCACGGTGCGCCAGTACCATTGGGAACACCGGGTTCTGGAAGAACTCATCTCCCAACTCCCCTCCCGCTGGCTGATCGACCAACAGTATGCACCTGAGCTTACCAATGGGCTGCCCTTTCACAGCAAAGGATTCAAGGTTTATACCCGATATACCTACCAGTTGGAACCCCGGCTCCCGGTTGATGCAATGTGGGCAGATATGGAATCAGCTACCCGGAACGCGATCCGGAAGGCCAAAACGCAGGTCCGTCTCCGTTCCAACGGTAGTCCGGAGCAATTTTACGAACTCGTTCGCCTCGGCTACCGGAAAAAAGACATGAAACCTCCGTTTTCCCTTGACGCCTTACAATCTATTGATGACTGCCTGACTGCCCGTGAGATGCGCACCATCTACATGGCGGAAGATGAGCATGGACAACTTCACGCCGCTTGTTACGTGGTTTGGGATCGAAACCGGGCCTATGGCCTGCTGAATGTCGCCCATCCCGAACACCGGAAAAGCGGCGCTCAATATCGCGTCCTCTGGCAAGCCCTCAAAGACGCTTCCAAACGGGGAGCAACTTTCGACTTCGAGGGCAGTATGCTGCCCCGGATCGAACGCGTGTTCCGGTCGTTCGGGGCGAAGCGCGTACCCTACATCCGGGTGGTGCGGTATCAAAACCGTTTTTTCGAAGCGATGGCCACTTTACTTGGAAAAAACCGATGAGCATGGAAGCCGCCGATCTTTTATTCACGGAAAAAGAATTTCAGCTTCGCACTCAGGCGGCAATGGACTGGATCCGGCGCAGCATCGACGTGCACGGCGGCAAGGGGTCGGCTGCTTATTTTTCCTTCGGTAAATGGGCGCCTGCCTATCCCGAAACGACAGGATACCTGATTGAGACGTTACTTGAGTATCATTTGAAAACATATGCCCGTAGTTGTGGCCAATGGCTGCTGGAGGTGCAACACGCCGATGGTAGCTTCCCTTCCCGCTATGCCAACTCCGGTCGACCGAGTATCTTCAATACAGGCATGATCCTTTTCGGACTCACCCGCCTTTTCGAAGAATCAAAAGAAGAGGCTTACCGGAAAGCCCTATCCCGGGCCGTTGGTTGGCTCCTGGCCGAACTGGCGCCCGACGGCAGCTGGCCCGGCCACGCCTTCGTACCGGGGTTCATTCCCTCATACTACACCCGGGCGGTTTGGGGATTGTTGCGGGCCAACCAGGTGCTGAAAGATCCAAATGTGGACCCGGACATGCGAAAAGCAATGGACTATTACGCCCGGCGTATCCAACCCGACGGGACGGTCCGCGATTGGGGATTTCATCCGGGTAAACCGGCTTTCACTCATACCATCGCCTATACCTGGCGCGGGTTTTGGGAGGCGGGGTTATTGCTGGAACAGGAGGAATGGCTCTCGGCCGTGCAAAGAGGCATGGAAAACTTGGCCGCCCTTCGCCAAAAGCACAACCGGCTCCCCGGAAGTCTGGATGAACAAGGGCGTGGCGATTTTTCTTTTTCCTGCCTCGCCGGCAATGTCCAACTCAGTCTCCTTTCGGGACGGATCTACCAGCATACAAAGGAAGCTCGCTACTTGATTATGGCACAGGATTTTTTCCGTGAAACTGCCGTTCGGCAGGTGCTACGCCCCAAAAGTAGTTACAATGGCGGCATCGCCGGTTCACATCCGCTATGGGGCTCCTACCAGCGGATGCGTTATCCGAACTGGGCGGTGAAGTTTTTTTTGGATGCATATTTGCAACTAAAACGTTAACACCATGCAATACGGCACCCTCTACCTCATTCCCACCCCCCTCGGCGAAGATCCGGTACAACCCATCCCCGACTATGTGGGGAAGGTGGTAGGCGAATTGAAGCATTTCGTGGCTGAGCGCGCCAAGACGGCGCGAAAGGCGCTAAAAGACATGGGCTACCCGCACCCCCTTCGGGAAGCGGAGATGATCGAATTGAACGAGCGAACCCCGGAAGCGGAGTTGGAGGATTTTTTAAAATTATTGCTCGCCGGCCATTCGATAGGTGTGCTTTCGGAAGCGGGCTGCCCGGGAGTAGCCGATCCCGGCGCGCGCGCGGTCGCCTGGGCGCATCGGAACGGCGTCCGGGTGGCGCCTTTGGTCGGCCCGTCCAGCATCCTGCTCGCCCTGATGGCCTCGGGGATGAACGGGCAGTCGTTCTGTTTTCACGGCTACCTGCCGCAAGAAAAGGGGGCCCTCAGTCAGCACTTGCGAAAACTGGAGCAGCAGTCTGCCCAGCAAAACCAGACCCAGCTTTTCATCGAAACCCCATATCGCAACCAGGCTTTGCTGGAAGTGGCGTTCCAAAGTCTGAAACCATCAACCCTCTTTTGCATCGCCGCCGATCTGACCCTGCCAACGGAGTTTATCGCCACAAAAACGATCGGGGAGTGGAAGAAAAGGCTGCCGCCTGAACTGAATAAAAGGCCGGCCTTGTTTTTAATCCATACACAGGGGGGTGACCTCTTGGGCCGGACGTAGTTGTGACCTTTTACTTAGTTTTGCTTCTAAACTAAGTAAACAATTTTTACTTGCCTGGCGTTAGAGTGATAAACAAAAAATAGCTTCATGAGCACAGATCTTGCACTGGCCAAACGCGATCTTGAAAGCAACGGCTATCTCGACCTCGAGGTCGATCCCACCCTCGATCTTTTTGAGGAGATCAATCGCCTGAAAAAGGAAAAGAATGCCATTATCCTGGCCCACTATTACCAGGAAGCTGAAATACAAGACATAGCCGACTACATCGGCGACAGCCTGGGCCTTTCCCAGGAAGCCGCAAAAGCCGATGCCGATATCATCGTATTTGCCGGTGTGCATTTCATGGCCGAAACGGCCAAAATGCTGAACCCGCAAAAGAAAGTGATCCTTCCCGACCTGAAGGCGGGTTGTTCGCTGGCCGATTCCTGCCCGGCGCCGGTGTTTCGGAAGTTTAAGGAGCAACATCCCGATCATATAGTGGTGAGCTATATCAACTGCACTGCCGAGCTCAAGACACTTACCGATATTTGCTGCACTTCTACCAATGCAGTACAGGTGATCAACAGCATCCCGATGGATCAGCCGGTCATTTTTGCGCCGGACATTAACCTGGGGAAATACCTGCAACAGAAAACGGGCCGCACCAATATGCTCCTCTGGAACGGTACTTGTATGGTGCACGAGATCTTTTCACACGAAAAGATCGTAAAGCTTAAAATACGACATCCGAATGCGAAGTTCATCGCCCATCCGGAATGCGAGCCGCATATCCTGGAAATGGCCGACTACATCGGTTCTACCACCGGATTGCTCAAATACACGATGAACAACCCGGCCACTGAATTCATCGTCGCCACAGAGGTCGGGATCATCCACCAGATGGAGAAGGCTTCGCCCCAAAAGACCTTCATTCCCGCTCCCCCCAACAACACTTGCGCCTGCAATGAGTGCCCGCACATGAAGCGCAACACGCTGGAAAAACTCTACCTCAGCATGAAGCACGAACTGCCTGAGATCCTGCTTCCCGATTGGGTAATCGAGCAGGGCCGCAAGTCGATCGATCGCATGCTGGAGATCTCAGCCAAGGCGGGATTGTAGTTTAATTCAAGTTGCGATAAATCGCCTTAAACACATTTGAAATAATATAAGATGCATTTATTGCAGCTTGAGTTTAATTCAGTTAGGGTGGTTTAAAAATCCAATCGGGGTTCGGGAGCCTTGGCCCCCCAAACCACTTGAGAGTAGGGCGGCCCCTGGCCGCCCTACTCCCCAATCACTTTTCTTTGAGTATTGTTTAATAAATTCATTGTGTCGAAGGCGCACTGAATTACATCATTCCATCGTTTTAGGATGGTCTTTCCGCTTTTTCCCTAACTTTGCGCCGCAAAAAATACATCTCCATGCGTATTCGAATATCTTTCGTGTTGTTGATGCTCTTTTCCTCAATCGGATTATGGGGACAGGAAGGCTGGGAAGTCGGCGGCTGGCTCGGCGTTTCCCATTATTTCGGAGACCTGAACACCAACTTTCGGCTTGGCGATCCGGGTTATGCGGGTGGCGTAGTAGCCCGGTACAATTTTAACAAGCGCCTCTGTTTTAAATTGTCGGGCAACTACGGGAATATCAGCGCGCAGGATGCCGACTCCGAAAACCTCTTCGAGCGGGCGCGCAACCTGAGCTTTCGCTCGACCGTAGTCGATGGCACGGCCCAGATGGAATTCAACTTTCTGACCTATACCCATGGTAGTAAGGACGAGTTTTTTACCCCCTATCTGCTGGCGGGTTTCACGGTGTTCTATTTCAATCCGCAAGCGGAATACAATGGTACTTGGGTAGACTTGCGCCCCCTGGGCACGGAAGGCCAGTTTCGCGGGGAAGAGTACTACACGACCCAGTTCGGCCTCGCCTACGGGATGGGCCTGAAAATCGACCTGAGCTATCGCTGGAGTCTCAACCTGGAACTTAGCGCCCGCCATTTGTTCACGGATTATCTCGACGACGTGAGCACGGTTTACGCGGATAAAGACGATTTGGAAAAATTGCGCGGCGATGTGGCGGTTGCCCTTTCCGATCGTTCCCTATTATTGCCGGGCATCAATGAGGATGGCGCCCTTAGCCAGCCGGGCCGGCAGCGGGGAAACAGCGTTACGAAAGACGCCTATGCCTTCCTCGGGCTTGGACTGGTCTATTATTTCGGCGATCTGAAATGCCCGGAATACAGCCGGTAACAAAAAAGGGATGAGTTTTGCTCATCCCTTTTTTGTTAGAAAGTGATCCGCACCAACTTCAATTTCCCTCTTCGCTCGCTCGGCACGATCACTTCGTTGGCCGCCATTTGGATGGCATCCCGAAACCTCAGGCGCAGCTTTTTGGAATCGGTGCTCATGACGCTGTTGCGGTCGAACTGGCCGGTGGCGGTGATGACGTATTCGCTGACCGTGTTTTCATGGCGGATATCGTCGTTGTACAACAGCCGCAAATTGCTGGGGGTTTTGACTAGTAAATAAGAGGAATACATCGCATTGTCATCCTGGGAGTACTGTTTTTTATGAAAAACATTTTCCCAATGTATGGTACCATCCGGATTGTAGGAGATGATAAAGAGGTCGTCGAGGTAGTAATCGATGACATAGCGTCCACCGAGCATATCGAACCGTCCGCCCGACATATTACGCTGGAAGATCCGCTCCCGCTCACCGATCATCAGGATGCCTCCGTCCTTTCGCAACACAATTTCCCGAACGACCGTTTCGGAGATGCCTTTGTTTTTGGCGTTGAAATTTTTTCCCATAAAGGAAAGGGCAAAGTTGTCGTCCAATTCCTGAAATTTCAGTACGCCCTTATCCGGATCTGCGAGGGGGAACCGGAGGTAAAACGACCCGTTGGCTCGGGCGAGGCTCTCATCGGAATACAATCCGCCGGCGACTAGTTCCTGGTTCAGGTTATCGAAAGCGAAACGCACATCGAAGGTATTTTTATCGCCCATCATGATCTCGGAGCGCTGCAATCGGAAGCCAAGGGAAGGGCCGTAGGAGAATATTTCAAAGTGGTGACGGGTCCCTGAAAACCGGCGGTTGTCCTTGTTGAGGATACAGAACATATTCCCTTCGTTATCGATCAGCATTTGCTGGTAATCCCGTTCATAGTCAAAATCTTCCGGAGCCAGTTTCAATTCCCAAAGCAGGCGCATGGAGTCGAGGTCGACGGAAAAAAGATGGATCTCATTGAACTGTTCGTGTTTGTAAACCAGGAGCTTGGACCGGTCTTCTGAAACCAGGGAGTTGAGTGACTCGGGAAACAGGGCATCATCTACCGTAGCCACCGTGGCAGAATCGACGAGATTGGCCGCCGGATCATACCGGTGCACTTTGAGGTGGATTTTCAAGTCATCCCGATAGGTGTAGACGATGGAGAATCCTCTTTTTCCATTGATCACATCGAGAATTTGGGGGCGACGGCGATCTAACTCCAGGTTTTTTTCCCAGACTTGCTCCATGTCGTGATTGAACCCCAGCACCTGGAAGGTCAGAGACTGGTCGCGCAGCAGCAGAAACTGGCCTGACCACTCCCCCAGGATATCGTAGGCGATATCGTTTTGCAGGCTGATGGCTTCAGAAACCGTGACCTGCTGGGCAGAGAGAAAGCAAAGCCTTCCCAGTAGTAAGAATGCGATACCAAAAAGACGCTTCATAGCTCGAGGTTGAGTGCTATTAAGTACTTCGTTTACAACGTACCTGGTTCAAGAACAAATTTAGGTAAACAACTTTCATGCGAGGTACGCAGTGGAAGTTGCTTAAAAAAGCGGGGGCACTTTGGCCCGGGCGTTTTTAAACCAAATTTGCCGTATCAATAAATAAACGAAATTTTGGGAGGATAGATCAGTAGTGACTCCACTTATTGATAACGCTTGTAGATCTGATCGATGGCATCGGCGAGTTTCCGATCGTGGTCGGTGACGGTATTTCCAGCATCATGGGTCGTCAATTGGATGTGTACCTGGTTCCACACATTGCTCCAATTGGGATGGTGGTTCATTTTTTCAGCCTGTAGCGCCACTTCGGTCATAAAGGCAAAAGCCTGAGAAAAATCTTCGAATTGGAAGCTGGCTACCAGCTTGTTATTTTCTTCTTTCCAATGGTTCATATCAGCAAAGTGTAAATGGCATTTCCATTCCCGGGTTGTCATTTAAAAGACCAATCGTATCGATCGAGGTACTGGACCCCTGCCTTGAGCAGGTCGATACAGGCGCGGATATCTTCCTTGTGGGCCATCTCGATCACCTGATGGATATGGCGCAGAGGGATGGAAATAGCCCCGGCAATGGATCCGCTCTTGCCGGAGCGTTGGATCCCGGCCGTGTCGGTGCCGCCGCCGGTCAGGATCTCGGGCTGCCAGGGGATCTGCTGGGCGTTGGCCTGCTCTTTAAGATAGTTGACCATCCGGTAGTCGCAAATGGTCGAGCTGTCCATGATCTTGATGGCGGCTCCTTTGCCGAGTTGGGTCACCATTTCGTGGGGTTGGGCGCCCGGCACATCGAAAGCGATCGTTACGTCGAGCCCGAAACCGAAATGGGGATCGATCAGGTGGGCCGACTTTTGAGCGCCCCGCAGGCCCACTTCTTCCTGTACGGTGAATACGCCGTAAATATCGTAAGGGACTTCTTTGTCCTTCAGGGATCTCAGCACTTCAAGGAGGATAAAAACCGACACCCGGTTGTCGAGGGATTTGCTGTTCACGCAATCGCCCATTTCGATCAATTCGCGCTCCCGGGTCACAGGGTCGCCTACCGCCACCCATTGTTCAACTTCGGCTTTTTTCATACCCAGGTCGATGAAATACTCGTGGATCGGCACCTGTTTGGTGCGTTCATCGGGTTTCATCAGGTGGATGGGTTTGCTGCCCATGACGCCGATCAGGTCGCGCCGGCCATGGACGATCACCCGCTGGGAGGTCAGGGTTTTGGGATCAAACCCGCCGAGGGGCAGGAAGCGCAGAAAGCCGTCGTCGTCGATATGGGAAATGATGAAGCTGATCTCGTCCATATGGGCGGCAACCATTACCCGTTTGGGTTCTTTACCCTTTTTTACCGCAATAACATTACCCATAGGGTCTACCTCAACGTGGTCGACGAGCGGGGTGATCTCCTCCAGCACAAGGCTTCGGATCCGTTGTTCAAAACCAGGTGCTCCGGGAATCTCACATATCTTCTTCAGCAGGGCAACATTGATCATTTGAAAGTAGTTGAGTTTTATCGAAAGGGGAGCGCAAAGAAGTGCCACAAGGTACGGTTTTTTGGTAAAAATAGGAGCAGTGGAAGCCCTCTGCTCCTATTTATTGTTTAATTGCGTAACATTGCAGGAACTCAGCCAAGGTCCATGTCCCAAGTCCGGAAATTAGCCAGCGATACGATGATTTACGGAGTGAGCAGCATTCTCAGCCGCTTGCTCAACTACCTCATTCTGACCCCTTATCTCACCCGGGTTTTCCTGGAAGGCGCGTATGGAGAGATCTCCATTTTATTCACCTATGCCGGTATTCTGATGGTCATTTTTACCTACCGAATGGAGACCTCGTTCTTCCGCTTCGGGAGCCGGAATGATAACATGGAAAAGGCCTTTTCCACCGGGTCGATATCCTTGCTGGCTTCCACGCTGGTCTTTTCCATCCTGATCCTGGTGAGTCTAAAACCCTTGGCTGTCTGGCTGAATTACCCCAACAATCCCGAGTACATCCTGCTGGTGTTGGGCATCATCGTGCTCGATTCCCTGACGGCCTTGCCCTTTGCGCGGCTCCGGCTTGAAGGACGGCCGATCCGGTTTGCGGCCCTGAAAACGGCGCAGATCCTGCTTACGGTCCTGTTCATTTTCTTTTTCCTGGAAGTGCTTCCCGTCCTGGCCCGGAAAGGCGTGCGATGGGCGGATTGGTTGTTTGACGAAAAATTCCGGGTGGGTTATGTATTTCTGGCTAACCTGCTGGCCAGTGGATCCGTGCTGGTGTTCTTTATTCCCAAATACCTGCGGATGCGTTGGACCTTCGATCGCAACCTCTGGCGGCAGATGATCCGATACGCCATGCCGCTGTTGATCGTCGGATTGGCCGCGGTGGTCAACCAGTTGATCGCCCTTCCGCTGCTGGAAAACCTCCTGCCCGGCACTTTGGCCGAAAACCGGGCCCAGACAGGTATTTTCAGCGCCGCCTCGAAGCTGGCCATTTTGATGAACCTCTTCACCCAGGCATTTAATTACGCAGCCGAGCCTTTCTTTTTTCACCATGCCGCCCGTTCCGATTCCCGGGAGATCTATGCCCAGACCGGGCAGGCATTTGCCCTGGTAGGTAGCCTGGTCTTTCTGGGTATCATGCTCTACCTCGATCTTATCCAGTATTTTATCGGGGCTCACATGCGTGGCGGCCTTGGGGTAGTCCCCATTTTGTTGCTGGCCTATTATTTTCTGGGCTTGTACTACAATTTTTCCATCTGGTATAAATTGGCCGACCGAACGACTATGGGGGCCATTATTTCCATGATAGGGGTTGTGATTACCCTGGCTTTGAATTTCTGGCTCGTCCCCCAGCCATCCATCGGGTATTACGGCGGCGCCTGGGCAGCTCTCGCCTGTTATGGTTTTATGGCAGTTGCCAGTTTTCTGACCGGAAAAAAATATTTTCCTATTCCCTATCCCTTGGGACGGATGTCGATCTATATTGGGCTGGCGCTGGGGCTATACGCCTTGAGTACTCTTTTTGGGCCTTTGCCTCTGGGTTGGCGGCTCCTGGCCAATACAGGCCTGTTTGGGGTGTATGTCCTTGCCATTTATCGGCTGGATGGCGCTACCTTCCGGGAAATGATCGGTAAAAAATAGATCGGAAAAGACTTTTTTGCCGCTAGAGGCGGCAAAAAAGTCTTTTCAAATGTATCTAAAGCGATTTATCGCAACTTGAATTAGAATAATCAAAAATGACGTCATGTTGTCTCTGTACAGAATTGGATTTATTTTAGGTTGGTTATTGTTGCCAGGCTTGGGTTCCAGTCAGGTGCCCTGGGAAAAACTCCAGGAAGGCGATACCTATTATCAGGCGAAGGAATACGGTAAAGCCCTGGAAAGTTATCAACCTTTACTGGTTTATTACAATGACCAAAAAGCGCTGTTGAAAGCTGCCCGGTCTGCTGCTCAGACAGGCGACAATAAGCAAGCCCTGGATTATTTGAAGCGGGTAATCGATCTGGGATGGACCAATCCTCAAACCCTCAAGTACGACCGGGAATTGGACCCCATAAAGGAGGACCGGAAATTTTCCAAATTGATGGCCCGCGTAGAAGCCATGGAAAAACGGCGGACCACCTTAAATCAACCGGAATTGATCGCCGAATTGGATGCGCTCTATGCCGATGATCAAAAGTACCGCCGGCGCAAGGGAATGGAAGAGGAACAGGCCCGGCTCGACTCTATGAACAGGGTTCGCCTGGAAAAAATGATCCACCAATACGGTTGGCTGGGCAGCAATCTGCTCAGTGGACGGAATTACTGCTGGGTAGCCCTTCAACACCAACCGTTGGAGGTCCAGAAAAAATACATCGGCCTCATGGCCAAAGCAGTGAAGAAAGGGGAAGAGTCTCCGGCTTTCCTGGCCTTTTTGCAGGATCAAATGCTGGTCTCCATGGGCAAGCCCCAGAAATACGGCACCCAGGTGGACCGGGAGAACCAACGGCTCTACCCGGTCGAATCACCGGAAAAAGTGGATATTTACCGGGCGGAGATGGGGCTTGGACCGATCCAGGCTTTACTGGACCGGTATCAAATTGAAAAATTATGACGAAATCCATGCGCATGAAGCGAATTTTCCTTCTTCTTTTGACACTCTCCGGTTGCTGGGCTATGCCCTCCTTGTGGAGTCAGGAGACCTTTCCCTACAACGGGGTCTCCGATCAGCGCGAAGGCTTGTATGCCTTCACCGGGGCAACGATCTACACCACTTACCAGGAAAAAATGGAAAACGCCACCCTGCTGATCCGCGATGGCAAAGTGGAAGCAGTCGGCGCCCAGGTTTCTATTCCAAAAGGGGCGGTTGTGGTGCCCTGCTCGGGCAAGACGATTTACCCATCGTTTATCGATCTGTACGTGGAGTATGGTCTCCCTGAGTCGAAGGCCGAAAGCAGGTCTTTCCGGCAAACCCCTCCTCAGGAACTATCCAATAAAACAGGGGCCTACGCCTGGAACGAGGCCCTCAGGCCGGAGTTTCATGCCCACGAACAATTCGCACCCAATGAAAAGACTGCTGTGGAATTGCGGAAGCTGGGGTTTGGAGCGGTATTGACGCACCAAATGGATGGTATTTCCAGGGGAACAGGCGCCGTGGTTTGGCTGGGCGACGGCAAAGCCCACGAACAGATCCTGCAGGAACAGGCCTCCCACCATTTGTCGTTCAGCAAGGGGAGTTCTTCGCAAAACTACCCCAGCTCTTTGATGGGCTGTATTGCCCTGTTGCGGCAAACCTATTACGATGCCAAATGGTATGCCGGCCCTGGAAAGGAGGAAGAGGTCAATCTGTCGCTGCAAGCCTGGAATGAAATTCAGTCCCTTCCCCAAATATTCGAAGTCGATGATGCGCTGAACGCCCTGCGCGCCTGTCGCCTGGGGCAGGAGTTCGGAGTCCATTACATCCTGAAGGAAGGGGGAAAGGCCTATCAACGGCTCGATGAGATCAAAAAAACGGGCGCGCCGATCATCGTGCCGCTCAACTTTCCGGAAGCTTTCGACGTAGAAGACCCCTACGATGCCCTCCGGGTCGATCTGGCGGATATGAAGCACTGGGAACTGGCCCCTGCCAATCCTGCCCGCCTGGCGGCAGCAGGCATCCCCATCGCCCTTACGACCAACGGACAAAAGAAATTGGGTGATTTCTGGACCAGCTTGCGCAAAGCTATTCAATATGGACTCTCCGAAGAAGAAGCCCTGAAAGCCCTCACGTATACCCCGGCCAATCTGGTGGGGATCTATGACCGGGTAGGCAGCTTGGAAAAGGGAAAATCCGCCGATTTCCTCATCGTTTCCGGTGATGTTTTTGGAGCAGATGCTACCATTTATCAGAATTGGGTAAAAGGGAAACCTTTCGTCCTTCAATCGATGGAGGTTCCTTCCTGGACGGCCGTATACCGCCTCCAGGTGGACGACCAGGAATGGATGTGGCATATTTCCGGCAATCCTGAAAAACCAGACATGAAGATCGTGGTCAACGATACCACGGAGATCAAACCCAACTACAAATTCGAGCAAGGGGTGCTTACCCTGTCATTCACGGCCGAGAAAGACAAAGGCGCGATACGGCTGAGCGGTACGCAGGCCCATGGCGTTTGGTCGGGGAGAGGCCAACTCAGCGATGGAAGCTGGGTCGACTGGCAAGCCGGTCCTACCCGCGCCATCGTGGATGAAGAAAAAAAGCCCGAAGGGAAAAAAGAGGAAACTCCCGGCGCTCTCGGAGCGGTGACCTACCCCTTTACGGCGTACGGCTGGACCGAACGGCCGGAACCGGGGTCCTACCTCATTCGCAATGCCACTGTATGGACCTGCGAAGCAGAGGGCGTATTGGAAAATACGGACGTGCTCCTCGAAAACGGCAAGATTACCCGGATCGGGAAAAATTTGCCTTTGAAGCAGGGCGTCATGGAGATCGATGGTACGGGCAAACACGTAACGCCCGGCATTATCGACGAACACTCGCATATCGCCATCTCCCGGGGCGTAAATGAAGGTACGCAGGCCTCTTCAGCAGAAGTGCGCATAGGCGATGTCGTCAATTCGGACGATATCAATATTTACCGGCAATTGTCGGGTGGTGTGACGACCTCCCAGTTGTTGCACGGCTCGGCGAATCCGATCGGCGGGCAGTCGGCCCTCATCAAATTGCGATGGGGATATGAACCGGAAGAAATGAAATTTGAAGGCGCTGCCCCTTTTATCAAATTTGCCCTCGGCGAAAATGTAAAGCAAAGCAACTGGGGCGATAATGCCCGAACCCGCTACCCCCAAACCCGGATGGGCGTAGAACAGATCTATGAAGATTACTTTACCCGCGCCCGCGAATACGGACAGTTGAAACGGTCTGGAAAACCCTATAGGGTCGACCTCGAAATGGAGGCCTTGCTCGAGATTCTGGAGAGCAAGCGTTTCATCACCTGCCATTCCTACCGGCAAAGCGAGATCAACATGCTCATGAAAGTAGCCGAGCGCTTTGGATTTCGCGTAAATACCTTTACCCATATTTTGGAAGGGTATAAAGTAGCCGACAAAATGGCGGAACACGGGGCCGGAGGTTCCAGCTTTTCCGACTGGTGGGCCTACAAATTTGAGGTGTACGAGGCCATCCCTTATAACGGAGCCATCATGCACGAGCAAGGCGTGACAGTAGCTTTCAACTCCGACGATGCGGAGATGGCGCGCCGCCTGAACCAGGAAGCCGGTAAGGCTGTAAAATACGGAGGCGTTCCCGAGGAGGAAGCCCTTAAATTCGTCACCCTCAATCCCGCCAAATTGCTCCATATCGACCAACGGGTGGGCAGCATCAAGGCGGGCAAAGATGCCGATGTGGTAGTCTGGTCCGATCATCCGCTTTCTGTCTATGCCGTTGCGGAAAAGACCTTTGTAGACGGGATCAAGTTTTTCGATGTCGACGAGGACCTCGCCCTGCGGGAGACCGTGCAAAAAGAACGGGCCCGGTTGATCCAGAAAATGCTGGCCGAAAAGAAAAGCGGAGCGAAGACGCAACCCGGAGGACGCCGGTTTCAATATTTGTACCACTGCGACGATATGGAGGATGAGGGGAAATAATAACCATAAAAAAGACAGAATATGCGTCTCGTAAATAGTCTATGGATCCTTTTTTTGATGCCCCTTTCCGCTTTCGCGCAATTGACGGTCCCTGCGCCGGCGCAAACGGAGCCGGTCGTGTTGCTGCACGCCACGGCACATCTGGGCAACGGCAAGGTGATCGAGGATGCTGCGGTGGCCTTTGATCAGGGAAAGATCACTTTCGTAGGGACGAGCAAGGAATGGCCCGGCTACGACAGCTACATCGCAGTAGATGGATCGGGGAGACACCTGTATCCCGGTTTGATCGCCGCGAATACCACTCTTGGATTGAACGAGATCGGCATGGTTCGCGCCACGGTCGACGAACAGGAGATCGGAGAACTCAATCCCAATGTACGCGCTTTGATCGCCTACAACACCGACTCCGAGGTCATTCCAACCGTCCGTTCCAATGGCGTGTTGCTGGCGCAGATCGTTCCCCAGGGCAGCCAGGTGGCCGGCCAGTCGAGCGTAGTCCAGCTGGATGCCTGGAACTGGGAGGACGCCGCCTACCGGCCGGATGGCGGTATTCATGTTTACTGGCCCCGAGCCAGCCGGTTCAGCCGCCGGACTTTCCAGGTGGAAAGCAACGAACAATACGGGGAAGAACTGATGGCAATGGAGCGGTTGTTTCAGGAAGCTTCAGCCTATGCCAAGGATGCTGATCACGAACGGAAGAATCTGAAACTGGAGGCCATGCGTGGACTTTTTTCGGGAGAAAAGACCCTCTTTGTACACGCGGATGAGGCTAAAGACATTCAGCGCGCCGCGTTGTTGGGCGAACAATTCGGCATCAGGACCGTGATTGTCGGTGGCCGCGACGCCTGGATGGTGGCCAACTTTTTAAGAGAAAAAAAGACCGCGGTGATCTTTCAGCCTACGCAAAGCCTGCCCGGGCATGAAGACGACGCAGTAGACCAACCCTTCCACACACCTGCCCAGTTGAAGGAAGCCGGAGTGTTGTTTTGCCTGAGCGGCGAAAGCGCCTGGCAGCAGCGCAACCTTCCATTTCAAGCCGGTCAGGCCGTAGGACACGGTTTGGACCGGGAGGCGGCCCTCCAGGCAATTACCCTGGACGCTGCCCGGATTCTGGGCATAGACCAGACGACCGGTTCCATCGAAAAGGGCAAAGACGCGACTTTGTTCCTCTCCTCCGGCGACGTGTTGGACATGCGGTCCTCTGTTGTGGAAACGGCCTTTATCCAGGGCCGGAAGATCGATCTGAACGACAAACACAAGGCCTTATACCAGAAATTCAAGCAGAAATATTGATGATTGGGGTGAAGCCCCGGTATGAAAAAAATAACAGACCCTTAAGCAACTTCCGGGGGCCTTTGTGCGTACAAAGGGGGAGATAAATCTGAATTATGAAAAAATATTTGCTGGTAGTCGTTCTGGTTTCTTCGGTGGCATCCCTTTTTGCACAGGAAATCCCTACCGAGCGGCGCAAGACGGTAGAGATCGATGGAAATATCCTGACCCAGATCGTCACGGAACAAGGTGATACGTTGCTGCTGGCCAATCTGGAAGACATCTCCGTTTCGTCGCCCCGCTCGTTTAAGAACAGGGACGAATACCTGCTTTATATGAAATACCGGAAGTACGCATTGATCGTCTATCCCTATGCCAAGGAGGCGATCCGGATCTTTCGGGAGACCGAACGGGCGACCAATGAAATGAAAGACCGGCAGCGCAAGCGGTACATCCGGAAACTGCAGCGTGAACTCGAGGAGGAATTCGAGCAACCCCTGAAAAACCTGACCCGAACCCAGGGGTATATCCTCGTCAAAATGGTGGAACGAGAACTGGATACCAACATGTACGACCTGATCAAAAGCCTTCGGGGCGGGGTTACAGCCGCTTATTGGGGTACGTTCAGCCGCTTTTACGGATTTCAGTTGAAAGATGGATATATCATTGGCGCCGACCCCATCCTGGATGTGGTCTTGCAGGACTTTGATATTTCCTACAAATTCTAGTTGGAAAAATTAATGAAGATCCCACGCCCCCAACCTTCCGAATACGCACCCTATTACCAACCATTTGTGGACCTGGTACCGGAAGGAGATGTGTTGCGTATGCTCAATCTCCAAAAGATCGGCTTTTCTGAATTTTTATACTCCATCCCGGACGATAAATGGACCTATCACTATGCGCCGGGCAAGTTCTCCGTGGCCGAGGTGTTGTCTCATATCATCGACACAGAGCGCATCTTCACCTACCGGGCGCTTCGCTTTGCCCGCAACGATCAAACCGCCTTGCCGGGCTATGACCAGGACGAACTGGCCGTAATGAGCGGAGCGGATTTTCGAAGCAAATCATCCATTGAGACCGAATACCTGACCGTTCGAAACGCCACGATTGAATTGTTCCGGACCTTCGACGAAGCGTCGCTCAACAGAGTGGGCACGGCAAGCGACCGGGAATTGTCCGTCCGCGCCATCCCCTACATCCTCGTCGGACACGAACTTCACCACCTGGAGGTCATCAAGCAGCGCTATCTAAAAGGGGAGGTTGCCATGGCTTCCGAACTCCCCTGGCGCTTTTCCATGGTGCGCGCCGTCAAAGAACTGCAAAAACAGAACCAACGGACTCCCTTTGTGCAGCTCATGAACGAACAGGAGTTTACGGTCGAATGGTATGCACCCCAGGGGATTGATTCCCAGACCCCCCACCTGGAAGACGAATTGTATATCGTCG
Organism: Lewinellaceae bacterium; assembly: GCA_020636275.1. GTDB lineage: Bacteria > Bacteroidota > Bacteroidia > Chitinophagales > Saprospiraceae > JADJTT01. Next base: position 132,771 of record JACJYD010000001.1, read on the forward strand.
CAAGCGGCAGCGGTACCTTTGAGAACGGCGGCCAAACCGTTCCCTTTTCCGCCGGTGACGTCCTCTTTGTACCGGCGGGTCAGGAGCACCGGTTCGTCAACTTTTCCGACGATTTTGCGACCTGGGTGGTGTTTTTTAAATAGGATTTAAATGGGATGTATTGAAGGATCAGGGGAAATAAGGAGAAGAAAAAGGGGAGTGATGAAAATCATTGGAATTGGAGGGAAAATGGTTTTAATAGAAACGTGGTAAATGTTTACCGCTTTTTTTAACCTAAAACCCTGAGTCATGAAAAATCTTTTATTATTCGTGTTCTTGCTCCTTGGGCTTAGCCTCTCTGCCCAGGTTGAGAAGAACCGGGCAGCCTTAAGTTTCAATTCCTTTAATCCCGGTCTTTCCACAATTGCCGGGTCCAATCCAAATGGGCTTGGATTGGCCTTCACAACGACAAAGTTCTCAGAAGACGAGGAAGGAACCAAAGATTTTTCGGGAGGCTTGAGCAGCAATGTTCATTACTTCTTCCTGAAGAATTTCTCCGTGGGGTTCTTAGTGAACGGTTATCTGACCTCGAGTGAGGGCGAAATGATTTTACTTTTATCGACCGGCACGGAACTTCGGTATTACATCCCAATAGCTCAAAAGTGGAATTTCTACCTCAAAGCAAACGGCATGTATGGAAAGATGAATGTACGATATGACAAAGAGTGGAGCGAGTACCCCATGACGGAATTTTCATACACGGCTGGAGGCGGAATTGCCTTTTTCCTGGCTCCCAGTGCATCGATAGATCTGTTTGCGGGTTACCGAAACACCGATTGGAAAATGGAAGGAGAAACCCTCCTGAAGATCTCCGATATGGTATTTGACATTGGATTTACCCTGTTTTTGAAATAATTTGGGTTCAAAAATAAATGGAGTGGGTGGGAGGGCGCAGCCCCCTCACCCACTCCATTTATTTAGATGCCGGATCTTGCAAAAAGATGCGGCTCAATGCATCGTACAAGTCGGGCCGTACCGCTTTAAAGCGCTCCGGCAGCGTGAAAAAATAGGTGATACAAACCGGCAGGATGGCTACCTCGGGCAAGCCGATGTATTTTGTCAGGCGTTCCCGGTCGATGCCGCTGATCTGCCGGATATCCTCCCAGGTGGAAGCATCGACCATGGGGTAGTCCTTATCCCGGTATCTCAGCAGAAAAGCCTGCGCCATTTCATGCAATCCAACGGGGTAGTATTGCAAGGGATTGAGAAACCCTTTCATGAGGTGGTCCATGCTGAAGAGGAATACCCCGTCTTCTTCGAAAACTTCGGAAGCGTGCCAGTGTTTCGGAAACTGTGGGGAAGGGAAGGCGCCCGGGTAGAGCACTACATTTTCAAAGGGGGGTAACAAAAATTGGTCGAGCCCCAAGGTGATCTGTGCGCCGTAAAAACCGATGATCGCAATTACGTCATTAGGCACCGACTCCATGGCTTGCGGTTTAAAATCGATCGACATGGAAAACAGGCCTATCCGGTCACGCAACAGCTTTTTCTGCTCGGCCGAGAGCTTGTTGTAATAAGGGCTGCGTTGTGTGAGCAGTTGCCGGATCTTCGGATCCAGCTCGGGAGGATTACGCCTGGCCACCCACCAATCGATCTGGGGGCTGAGGACGAAAAGAATAGCCAGCCCAACCACCGGAGGGATGATGTAAAGGGCGTATTTTTCATCTACTTCCCAGGTAAAGTAAAGAAAAACGAGCGCTATTATGATGAGCGGGATTGCGAACCATTTCCAGGACATAGAAATATGAATTGTCTAAATCGGTGTTTATCGAAAACAATTTCAGGTTAAAAACCGTACTTTATGGTAACAAGTTGCATCTAAATGATAAAACCTCAACAAAGAGGAATGATCTCCGGTCATTCCTCTTTGTTGAAAATAGTATTCAAAATGGCACTTTTGCGTTTTTTTAAGCCTCCCCCTCATCAGCGGTACGAATATAAGCCCCGTTTTTGGGATCCGGAAAAAGAAGATCTCAAGGATCGCCTCGAACGGGCCTCGGAAGAAAAGAAGGGAGATTCCGAGATGATGAAGTCCCGCATTTCCGATCACTTTTCCCGGCGTAGTTCCAAAGGAGGGGTAGCGCCTGGATTTCGCGAGCGGCAGGTTGCCAGCTCCAATTTTCGGTTGGTCCTGGTATTGGCGGTCATTATTTTGCTGACCTATTGGGTCCTGACGGCAATACCCGGATTTTTTGCGATGTTTGAGTAAAGATTTGTTTTACCTCCGGCGCCGGGATGCTGAAAGCAGGGCGTTTGGAAATGGAGAAAAAGAGAAAGACCTATGGCTGATATCATTCAGCTTTTGCCTGATTCGATTGCCAATCAGATCGCGGCAGGGGAAGTTATTACCCGGCCCGCTTCCGTGGTGAAGGAATTGCTGGAAAACGCAGTTGATGCAGGAGCAACCAGTATCAAATTGATCATCAAAGAAGCCGGGAAAACCCTGATCCAGGTGGTGGACGACGGTTGTGGCATGTCGGAAACAGACGCCCGCTTGAGTTTTGAACGGCACGCTACGTCCAAGATCCGTACCTCTCAAGACCTGAGCTGTGTCCGGACTATGGGGTTTCGGGGCGAAGCCCTTGCTTCTATCGCGGCTATCGCCCAAGTGGAGCTAAAGACCCGTCTCCACTCGGAAGAACACGGCACCCGGGTGCTGATCGAGGGTTCCCATGTAAAATCCCAGGAACCGGAGTCCTGCCAGCCGGGCACTTCTTTTTTGGTGAAAAACCTGTTCTTCAACGTGCCGGCCCGCCGGAATTTTTTGAAGTCCAACCCCGTGGAGTTTCGTCATATTCTGGATGAATTCCAGCGCATCGCGATCGCCAATCCGGATATCTTCTTTTCCCTGTATCATGACGGACGGGAGGAGTACCATCTTCCCGCAGCCAATCTTCGCCAGCGCCTGGTGGGGGTCCTGGGGTCCAATACCAATAAGAAGCTGGTACCCGTGCGGGAAGATACCGACATTCTCCGGTTGTACGGCTTTGTCGGAAAGCCGGAATTTGCCAAGAAGACCCGCGGCGAGCAATACTTTTTTGTCAATAACCGATTTATCAAGAGCAGCTACCTGAACCACGCCGTGGTACAAGCCTTTGAAGATCTCCTGCCAAAAGAAGCCTACCCGCTTTACGCGATCTTCATCGACATCGATCCGGCCCGGATTGATGTGAATATCCACCCGACCAAGCAAGAGATCAAGTTTGAAGATGAGCGGCTGGTGTACAACTACCTGAAAGTTGCCATCCGGCATGCGCTGGGCAGGCATAGTATCATTCCCATGCTGGATTTCGACCAGGAACCGAGTATTACCCGGGCTTCGACCCAGCGTCCGAACCTATGGCCTGACCATCAAAACCCTCCGGCCTCACCTGGGTTTCCCTCTTCCTCCGAGCTGCAAAACTGGCAGAAATTGTTCGAAGGCCTCGAGCGCGCCCCGGAAGAAAGTCCCCTGAGCCCGGAAGAAATGTCCCGTCCGGTGACGATTGAAAGTAATTGGAAGGGTGCGCAGTCGGAGATCGACGATGGCCTGGGCGGTTTTCAAAAACAGCACAGGGAACCCTACCAAATGCATTCCTCCTATATTGTAAGCCCGATCAAATCGGGTTTTTTACTGATCGATCAGCAGGCGGCCCACGAGCGGATATTGTATGAAAAATTTTTGGCGGCGATGGAAGAAAACCTGGTCCAGACCCAGCAGGAACTTTTTCCCCGCACCATTGAACTATCGCCGGCCGATGCCGCTTTATTGAAACAGATCCTTCCGGAGATCCATCAACTGGGATTTGATATCCAGGAGTTTGGCCAGGCCAGTTTTGTGCTGCATGGTTTGCCTGCCGAATTCCCTGCGGGAGAAGATGCCCAGGCTATGATCGAACGGTTGCTGGAGCAGTTTAAGTTGAATACCGATATGAAACTCAACCTTCGCGACAGCCTCGCCCGGGCGATGGCACGCGGGGCGTCGACCAAGAGAGGGCAGCCGTTAACCGTTCCGGAAATGCAGTCCCTGATCGATCAATTATTTGCCTGTTCGGTTCCGTTTCAAAGTCCTTCCGGCCGGCAGTGTTTTCTGACGTTCACCCTGGAGGACATTGAAAAGAAATTATCTTCGTAAATTTCAACCATGTATCGCATCACCGACACCGTAAAGCATTTGCTCATTATAAATGTGCTGGTCTATTTCGGCACACTGTTATTGGGACCCCAGCGTTATGCCCTGGCTGTGTACTTTCCGACCTCCGAGTTTTTCCGGCCGTATCAGATCGTCACGCATATGTTTATGCACGGGAATCTGACCCATTTGTTTTTCAATATGTTCGGTCTGTTCATGTTTGGTCCGCCGCTGGAATCCATATGGGGGCCGAAGCGATTTTTGGGGTATTACCTGATCACCGGATTCGGCGCTTTGGGGCTGCATTTGTTGGCGACCTACATTGAAATTCAGATGGATCCAGGGATGGCCAGTACGATCAACGTTCCGATGCTGGGTGCTTCGGGCGCTATTTTTGGATTATTGGCAGGATTCGGAATGATCTTTCCCAATGCCACGATCATGTTGTTGTTCCCTCCCATTCCTATCAAGGCCAAATATTTCGTATTGATCTACGCCGCCATCGAATTTTTCCTCGGTGTTAGCAACCCGAACGGAGGGGTGGCTCATTTTGCCCACGTAGGCGGGGCACTTTTTGGGGTGCTTTTGGTGTTGTATTGGCGGTATAAGCGATAGTTCAGGAAAATGGATCCGGTTTGAAATTAAGCGGGTAAGGTTTTAAATTTGGGTGCGGGAGGGTTCCCGAGTAAACAGCGTGTCGAATGTTTGAATCGATTTGGAGAGACATTAAAAATTCCTTTCGCCATGGCAACATGGTGACCCGCCTCATTTGGGCCAATGTTATCGTTTTTATCATTGTCAACATTGCCCGTTTTTTCATCCGGCTCAAAGTGGGGGCTGACCATGTAGCTTTTCAGGAGGCGCTGGAAAGATTTTTGAAATTCTTTGCCATTTCGAGCGATCTTTTTTTCGACCTCACCCACCCCTGGGTGATCTTCACCAACATGTTCCTGCACGAAGGGGTTTGGCATATTGCCATCAACATGCTGTTCCTGATGTGGTTCGGCCGCATCGTCGGCGATCTGATCGGCAATCGACGCATCCTGCCTTTGTATCTGATCACAGGCCTGGCGGGTGCTTTCCTCTACCTGGCCACGGCAAAGTGGTTTTACGATAAGCCGAGCATGGCCTACGGCGCCTCGGCAGCGGTTATGGGCATTATGGCCACCGCCGGTACCCTCGCTCCCGATTACAATATTCGACTCATTCTCATCGGGGATGTAAAGTTGAAGTATATCGTCATGTTTTTTCTGCTATTGGATATCATCGGATTTGCCAATATGGAGAACACCGGGGGGCACATTGCCCACCTGGGAGGCGCCCTAATGGGGTTTTTCTTTACCCGGCAATTGCAGGTAGGACACGACTGGTCCGAGCCGATTAACCAGATATTCGATAGTATTACTGCATTTTTTTCCCGTTTCTGGACCGGAAAAGGGCCCGGTCCGAGAGTAGCATACCGGGACCCCGACCTGAAAGTAAAAGCCAAGGCAAAAGCTGCACAGGGCAAAACGGCGCGGTCGTCGAAAAAGGGAAGCAGCAGCAGCGATCTGTCGCATCAGGAGCAATTGGACGCTATTTTGGACAAGATCAAGCATTCCGGGTATGAAAGCCTGACCGCAGAGGAAAAGGAGTTTTTATTCAACGCGAGCAAGAAACATGAATAGCCATGTGGAACCGCGTTTTTCGTTGGACGAATGTCCTGCTCATCCTGTTCACGTTAATCGTATACCTCGTTCCCTGGGTTGATCCGAAATCTTTTTGGCCCATAGCGCTGCTGGGCCCGTCCTATCCCTGGCTGCTCCTGTTGCATGCCGGATTCATCATCTTCTGGATTGTCCTTCGCAAAGCGTACTTCCTCATGTCACTCACCTGCGTGCTCCTTGGTTGGACGTATTTGAGTTCGATCTTCTCTTTCCAGTTTCCGCAATCCGGAGATGAGGCGGATCTGCGGGTCATGAGCTATAATATTAATGTCTTCCAGGGGCTCATGTTCAATGATGAAGCGGAGGCCGCCAAGCGGCAAAATTCCTTTAGAAGCTTTATGGCATCCCTGGAGCCCCTGGACGTATTTTGCACCCAGGAGTGCCCGGAGCGGTTTACGCGCTGGTTGGCCAGGGAGTTGAATTTCCCCTATCATTATACGGTACGGGGCACGACGATCCTGAGCCGGCATCCCTTTTTGGTGCAAGGCGGACTGAATTTTGACAACTCCAACAACTCGGTCACCTGGGCGGATATCGAAGTAAAAAGCCATCGCCTCCGGGTTTACAGCGTACATCTTCAGTCCAACAGCATTACCTCGGAGGCCAAGCGGCTCCGGGCTAGCGGCGATCTTCAGGAACGCGAAACCTGGGTGGGGATCAAGGGCATTTTGCGGAAATACCGGAACGCCACTCAAAAGCGCGCCGATCAGGCGGAACAGTTGCTCCAGCACATCACCCAAAGCCCTTATCCGGTTGTGGTGTGCGGCGACATGAACGACACGCCGGTATCTTATGTTTACAAGCGGATCGGACAAGACAGCGGGTTGGTAGATACCTTCCGGAAAAAAGGGAGCGGCGCAGGATTTACTTACGGCGGTATTTTGCCCGCCCTGCGCATCGATTACATTCTGACCGATCCGAAGTTGGGCGTGTTGAACTACGATCGCTACAAAAAATCATTTTCCGATCATTTCCCGATCCTGTGTGAACTGAAAATTCAATAAGCTCAATTTTATTTACCTTTGCGGCTGAATTTGGAAACCTGACCTTTATGAAGACTAAACTACGCGTTTTTAATACGCTGAGTGGAGAAAAAGAAGTTTTTGAGCCCATACACGAAGGCCATGTAGGCATGTATGTATGTGGGCCTACCGTATACAGCGATGTTCACCTCGGCAATTGCCGCACTTTTATCAGCTTCGACATCATTTACCGGTACCTGATGCACCTGGGTTACAAGGTGCGTTACGTTCGAAACATTACGGATGTGGGACACCTGGAGGGGGATGCCGACACCGATGCCGAAGACAAGATCTCCAAAAAGGCACGGCTGGAAAAGCTGGAACCTATGGAAGTGGTGCAGCATTACGCGAATGGATTTCACGAGGTAATGGCCCAATTCAACACTTTGTCGCCCAGTATCGAACCACGGGCAACCGGGCATATTATCGACCAGATCGAGATGGTCCAGGCAATTTTGGACAACGGGTTTGGCTATATTGAAAATGGTTCTGTGTATTTCGATACCGCCAAATTGATCGGTTCGCACAAAGGGGTTTACGGGCAGCTGTCGGGCCGAAAACCGGAGGAGCTGTTAGCCGAAACGCGCGAAAACCTCAAAAAGCAGGACGAAAAGCGCAGCCCCATCGATTTTGCCATTTGGATCAAGGCCGACCCCAGCCACCTCATGCGCTGGAAATCACCCTGGTCGGTCGGATTCCCCGGCTGGCACCTCGAATGCTCGGCGATGAGCACCAAGTATCTCGGCAAAACCTTCGACATTCACGGCGGGGGGTATGACCTCAAGTTTCCACACCACGAAAATGAGATCGCCCAAAGCCACGGGGCATGCAACTGCTCCCCCGCACGCTACTGGCTGCACGGAAATATGCTCATGCTCAACGGCAACAAGATGTCGAAGAGCACCGGAAATACCATTACCCCGGAACAACTCCTCACCGGCGACAGTCCACTGGTGTCCAAGGGATACAGCCCGATGGCGGTGCGTTTCTTCATGTTGCAATCGCACTACCGCAGCACCCTCGATATGACGGACGAGGCCTTGCTGGCGGCCGAAAAAGGCTATCGCCGCATGATGGAAGGCTATGCAACCCTGCAGAGTCTTCAACACCCGGGCGGCGGTGGAGGAGGTGCGCTGGATCAGGAGATCAAAGACCTCATCGACTCGGTGTATGACGAGATGAACGACGACTTTAACACCCCGCGCGCCCTGGCCCGGATGTTTGAACTCGTCAGCAAGATCAACGGTCTGAAAGGCGGGCAGTTGTCGTTTGGGGAGCTTCGGTCCGAAACCCTTGAACAACTCAAACAGGCCTTCCAAAACTTTCTCTTCGATGTATTTGGCCTGAAAGACGAATCGGAAGCAGCTGGCGGCGACAAGGACTTGCTCGATGGCCTGATGCAGCTCATCATCGAGATGCGAAAGGAAGCCCGCGAGCGGAAGGACTGGGGTACCTCCGACAAAATACGCGATGCGCTCAAGGAATTGCACGTGCAATTGAAGGACGGAAAAGAAGGTACCTCCTGGAGTAAAGAGTAAAAACCGATCATAATGAAAACAATCCCCGCAACGACCCTCGATTTCTTGCGCGAATTGCAGGCCAATAACAACCGGGAGTGGTTTAACAAAAACAAACCCCGGTATCAGGAAGCGTACGCCCAATTCAAGACTTTTGCCGACGGTGTGCTCGACCAAATGAGCCACATCGACAACATCGAGGCCCTCAATGTATTCCGGATCTACAGAGACGTGCGTTTTTCCAAGGATAAATCGCCGTATAAAGCGCACTTCAGCGCCAGTTTAAGCCGGGCGACAAAATGGCTGCGGGGGGGCTATTACTTTCACGTGGAGCCCGGAGGGGCTTTTGTAGGCGGGGGCTTCTGGGATCCAAATGCTGCGGATCTGAAGCGCATCCGGGAAGATATTGCCGCCGACGATAAACCCCTGCGCAAGATCCTGGCGGATCCCGTTTTCATAAAAACCTTCGGTGAACTTCGCGGCGACCGGCTCAAAACGGCGCCCCAGGGTTTTCCGAAAGACCATCCCGCCATCGACCTGCTCCAGTTAAAGCAGTTTTTAATCTCCAGGTCCTTCAGCGACAAAGAAGTGCTGAGCCCTTCCTTCCAGGATGAGATCGTGGAAACCTTTCGCCGGATGCGGCCTTTCTTCGATTACATGAGCGAGGTGCTGACGACAGATGCAAATGGGTTGCCCATCTGAATGAAATAAAAAAGGGGGCTGGTCGCCGACCAGCCCCCTTTTTTATTAGAGGGATACCAACATCAATTTGTACAACTGATCGGTGGAATTCCTTGAAAAGAAGAGCATGTTGCTGGCTTTCGGGAGTTGTTTGACATCCAACTCCTGTGCACCGTTCATCTCGGCGATTTTCTTCACTTCCAGAGTAGCTCCGGAAACCTGAAATACGTTGATCGCCGTAGCGCCGCCCACGAGCGGATCTTTCACGATCGTGAGGTAGTTGCCGTTGTCGGCGGGGTAGCTGCTAAAGCTGGTCTTATAGCCAGCGTCTGCGTTTTCGGAGCGCTTGATGTGTTGGGAGTGGGTCAGTTTGCCTTCCCGGTCGACGCGGAGCATGACATAGCCCTTCGGCGAGATCACCTTCTGGGGAGTCGCGCCGGGCTGGGCCGTTAACGTTACTTCCTGGCTTAGTTCGTAAATGACATACTTGGAACCATCCTTCTGGTCGTACGAATAATTGTATTTCCAGTCGAATCTGCTCAGATCGGCAGGAGAGAACCCAAGGCCTTTGGCGATCGGATGGCTGGCATCCAATGCGTCTGTACAGGTCAGTTTCCCAGCTTCGAAACAGAAGGAATAGAGAGATTCCGGTTTGTAGGAGGTAGCCAGTACGCTTACCTTATCCCCAGAATGGAAAGCCCGGACGACATTGACGTTTTCAACAGGCACTTCAAAGTCGATTTGGTTAACCAACTCACCGGTCTGGTTCCAGTGGTAAAGCTTATAGGTTTGTTTGTCGGGTTCGGGATTGAGCTTCTTATAGCCGAATCCATAATTTTGCTTGTATACGTTGACGATGCCGTCTACTTTATACAGGTTGTCCGCCGGCGTTTCGGTGATGAGCACCTGATGCAGGTTCAGTGCATGGGGCTTTTCGAATTTGATCTCTGTGCGGGCCGTTTCTTTTCCCTCTTTATCGAACACGACGAATTCCTGTTCGAATTCCTGGCTCCGGTTGCCCATCTCACCCAAGAGAACATGCCCGTGGTGGGCATACACCATACCGGTTCCGGGGTCGCAAACGGGATCGGAGGCTTGGATCCAGTAGTTCTTTTTATCCGAATTCCGATAAGGATCCATATCGATCGACTGGTTCTTTTTGTCGTAGTTGACCGTTGTACCCAGCACCTTCGACAGGAAACCCTTTTCGGCTTCCGATTCCTCGGTTTTCATCGTATAGATGGTTTTGTCGAATCCTTTCGGCTTCAACCCCAGCATGCTGTAATTGATGCTGTTGGCGTAATACATTTTGGGGCGGACCACCGCTTTCACCTCTTCCTCGGTTTTTAGTTCCGGGTATTTATCGAGTAGTCCCCATTTGTCGGTGCAGTCCTCTTGCGTGGCGATCGTAGCCGCGCGGGCAGGGTCGTTTTCGGCGAGGATATTATACTCCTTTGTTACCGCTCCCTTGGGCTTGACGAAGGTTACTTCTTCCTTGACGACCTTCATGTCCTTGGAAAAATCGACGACACCCAGCGCTTCCAGCTGGACTTCTTCTTTTCCACCTGACATCAGGGATCCGGTTTTTGCCTGGACCGCTCCGGTGCGTTTCATGAACAAAAACACGCGGATGCCTCCATCCGGTTGCGAAAAATAGCGTACCAATTCAATGCTGTCGAAGGCAATGCCTTTTACTCCATTGGAGAATGTGTACTCTGATACAGGCTGTGCGTTGGCCATCGAAATGGCGAACAGGCAAGCCAAAAGAATGCTGTTAAAAAACTTCATAGAATAGGATTAGTGAATAATAAATGAGAGGGGAGGCCACTGCCCGTTCCCTAAATTTGAGTAAATGAGGCGCAAAGAAAAGAATTTTTTAAACCTTCGTCACCACCCACTGCCAAATCTCCCCGTCATCCGGGTCGAAGAGTTCGGCGATCTTTTTCATACCGCATTTTTGGAGCACACTCCCGGATGCATTGATCTCCGCCAGGGTATGTGCCTTGACGGCTTTCACCGCCGGGTGTTGGAAGGCAAAATCGATCAGGCCTTTGGCAAGTTCTGTGGCGAGGCCCTGGTTGCGGTACGTTTGGGCTATCTCATAGCCTATTTCCACGATCCCTTCCTTGTCGGGAGGGCCTTTGTAGCCGCAGCTGCCTACAAGGACCTTTTCCTTTTTCAGGACAGGCAGGTAGGTCCACCATAAGATGTCTGCAGGATTGGCCTGGATCATATCGCGGGAGAAACGAAAAATGGAATCGCCGAATTCAGTCCAGCCATGGTAAACTTTCGCGCCCAACATAACGCTCAAGGAACGATCCCCCCGCAGCACGGCATCCAGAATGGGCTCGGTTGCGGCAATAATAGAAAGGCGAGGTGTTTCAATGGTCGGCGCGTGGATCATGGTTTTCATGTGGGGGAAAATAGACTTGCCGCCCAAGATACAGCATCAATCCGAAAGCTGCCAACGTTTTTAACCAATTCCAAACGGGCCATTCTGAAATGGATGGGATTATCCGCCCCATAGCGCTGATCAGGTGGTGCAACCCCAGAAAAGTGGTAACTCCGACCACCAATAAAAGGATGCCGTTTGCCAAATCGCTGGTTCGTGCGGAAGGGGGAATGAAGCGCCGGTCGTTGATGGCCAAAAAGAGAAAGGCCGTAACGAGTGGGAGCAGAATGCCGTTCAAGGCTTGCGCCAAAATGATAGCGGGAATGGGCTGAACATTCATCCAACCGAAAATCAGTCCGGTGAGGAGAACAGCCAGCCAGGTTGTTCGAAAGGGGGTGGAACCGGCCTGCCATTTTTCCCCAAATAAACTGGCGCCCGTGATAGCGGCTGCGAGCGGCGCCGTGATGGCCGAACTCCAACCGGCAGCTAACAAGCCGAAGCCGAAAAAGGTGCGGGCCCAGGGGCCTAATTTTCCGGCGAGGGTCCGGCTCAGGGCCTCAAAAGAAAATTCGCCCTGAATTTGGGTGCCGACGATCAGGATAGCTCCGGATATAATGCCGCCAAGGAGAACGGCGATAACAATTCCCGTCCGCATTTCCCCGAGGGCTTGCCCTTTCCCGATCCCCGATCCGAGAAAGAGGTTGTAGGGCACGATCGTCGTGCCGATCAACCCGATAACCAACAGACTGTTAGCGTTGGAGAGGCCGGGCCGGAAGCTGTCGATCGCAACCTGGTGCCAATCGACGGGCGATTTCAGGGCGACGTACAGGAAGGCAAAGCCCATCAGCGCTACGATCAGGCCCATGATCAGGGCGATCAGGCGCGTTTTGCCAATCAGCAGGACGGCCGCACTGAGGGTGGTGATCAGGATCAGAATAAGGGTTGGGTTTACGCTTCCCATCACTTTATAACCGGCTACTGCGCCCAGGAGGTTGCCGGTTTCATAGGCGGCGCAACCGAAGGCCAGGGCGGCGAAAATGACCCACCGGACCCAGGGCATTCGCTGATATTGCAGGGCGATCAGTTCGCCGAGGTTTTTTCCGGAAACCAGGGTGATCCGTGCCGCCGCTTCCTGAAGGAAGATCGTCGCCAGGGTGGAAAATGCCAGCGCCCACAGGAGCGATGTGCCGAACCCGGCGCCCGACTTGGCGGCGGTGGTCACCGTGCCCGGACCGACAAACGCGGCGGCGAGGATAGACCAGAAGAGGATAGAAAGGAGGGACTTCTTCATTGGCTTTTGGTAATGGACCGGATCTTGTAGGGCCTCTTCTGTTGTGATTCGTAATATGTGCGCATCTGCATCTCAATAACGATGCCGATGGTGATGAGTTGGATGCCTGCGATGACGAGCATGAGCCCCAGAATGAGGAGGGGCTTTCCCCAGATATCATGGCCCAATCCGATCTTTAGAAAAGCCAGATACAGGTTGATGACGACCCCGATGGCAAAGAGGAACAAACCCACATTGCCGAAGAGGTGCATTGGTTTCTGGAGGTATTTTTTCAGAAAAAGCATGAACAGCAGGTCGCTCATTACTTTGAAGGTGCGGTTAAGCCCGTATTTCGACTGTCCGAATTCACGGGCATGGTGCCGCACGTCGACCTGGGTGATGCGGGCGCCTTCGAGTTGGGCCAGCACGGGAATGAAGCGGTGCAATTCGCCGTAGAGCCCCAGGTCTTTAGCCAGCTCGGCGCGAAAGACCTTCAGGGCGCAGCCGTAATCTTTGAGGTGGACGCCGGATAAACGCCGGATCATCCAGTTGGCGATGCGGCTTGGCAGTTTGCGGAGCAGGAACCCGTCCTGGCGATTGGCGCGGTTGCCGGCCACCATATCCCAATCCTCCGATTCGGCCTTTTCGAGCATGAGCGGGATATCGGAAGGATCGTTTTGCAGGTCGCCATCCATCGTGGCGATGTATTCCCCTTGTGCGTGGTCGATGCCGGCCATAAGCGCCAGACTTTGTCCGTAATTTTTTCGAAATTCGATGACGATCAGGCGCTCATTTTGGATGGCGCGCAGATTTTTAACGGTATCATCGCTCGAGCCATCGTCTACATAGATCAATTCATAATCGATTCCGGCCATAGCCGCTTCTATGCGCGATACGAGCGGCGCAATATTTTCGGCTTCGTTATAGACCGTCACGACAATGGATATCTTTGGTTTTTTCATGAGAACAAAGGTAACGCGTTGTTCTCTTTCATGGCAGTGAAACAAACCGTATATTTGCGCGTTCCAATTCTAAATAATTGGAGGAGGCCGGAGGCACCCTCCAATTTCCTTTTATAAAAAACTTTTTTAGTCTCATGACCCAATTTTCATCCGACGTAGAAGCAGTAGATGCATTGGCGCAGTCGTATCGCGATCTGAAGAACGAAATCGGCAAAGTCATCGTAGGCCAGCACGAGGTCGTGCAGGCTGTGATCATATCCTTGTTTAGCAATGGCCACAGTTTGCTGGTGGGGGTGCCTGGTTTGGCCAAGACCCTGCTCGTAAGCACCATTGCCGAAGTGCTGGATCTGGATTTCAAACGCATCCAGTTCACGCCCGACCTGATGCCTTCCGATATCACGGGTTCGGAAGTGCTCGGCGAAGACCGCCATTTCAAATTCAACAAAGGGCCGCTTTTTGCCAACATCGTGTTGGCCGACGAGATCAACCGGACGCCGCCCAAGACTCAAGCGGCCTTGTTGGAAGCTATGCAGGAGCGCTCGGTGACGGTTGCCGGGATGCGCCACGTATTGCCGACCCCTTTCTTCGTACTTGCAACTCAAAACCCCATCGAGCAGGAAGGCACCTACCCGTTGCCTGAAGCCCAGTTGGACCGTTTTATGTTCAACATTCCGCTCGATTATCCCAGCTATGAGGAGGAGATCGCCGTAGTGAAAGGTACGACAGGCGCTGTCAACTACGAACTGAAGCACATTCTCACCGGCGAGCAGATCCTGTTCTACCAGCAGCTTCTCCGAAAGATCCCCATCGCCGACAATGTGCTGGAATACGCCGTCAACCTTGCAACCAAAACGCGTCCCCATACAACCCGTGCTACCGATATGGTCAACCAGTACCTTTCCTGGGGCGCCGGGCCTCGCGCTTCGCAGTACCTCGTGCTGGGCGCTAAATGCCACGCCGCTATCCATGGCAAGTACTCGCCCGATATCGAAGACGTGCGGGCGATCGCCAAATACGTACTTCGCCACCGCATCGTGCGCAACTACAAAGCCGAAGCAGAAGGGATTTCTGAAGAGAAGGTGATCGAAAGTTTGGTGTGAAATAGGGGAAAAGGCTATTCCTGATCCTCCAGGTCCATTCTGACCAGTATCGCCATAAAGAAGAAAAAGAAACTCCCTACTTTATCGGTCTCCACCATATCGTTGATGAGCAGGAGCGCGTCGATGACAATAGCGCCCAGGGTGATGGCCATAACCCAGTGTTTGCGGAATGGATCCCGGGTGCGGTGGTAGACGCGCTCTCCGAGGAGCAGTACGGCAAAGCAAAGGCTGATAAAGATCAATAACCCCGGCATACCCTGCTCGACAGCGGTCATGAGATAATAACTATGGATGCCGGATTTGTCGGGGTTGTCGCTAACGTAGGTCTCGAAGCTCGAAACCGTATAAGAGCGATAGAAATTATAAAAATTGCCCGGCCCGAAACCTGTCAGGGGCCTGTCTTCGACCATGTGCTTGCCGGCTACCCAGCGGTAAACGCGTTCCATCGTGGAGATATCCTCCCCTTTGGCCGTGGCTTCCAACAGATTTTCGAACTTGTAGTGCGTCACCGTCTTTTCAAAATCGGGTGCGTAATCGAGGTATTTATCCTGGTGGACCAGATAGACCACACCCACCACTGCTCCGGCAAGAGTCAATAAGAGCACGGGAAAAGTCAGCCTTAGCCGGATGATGAAATAGGCGCCCAGGGCGATGACCAGTGCCACGTAGGCAGCCCGGGTGTAGGCAAACTGAATGGCCACCAATAACAAGACGGCGCCTCCTACCAGCAATAGCCAGCGGAAACTCCAGGCCTTGTACCATCTGCGGGCATACCACACTAATGGAAATGAAAGCGCAAGCAGACAGGCGTAGTTGACGTGGTTGCGGTAGAACGGCGACATGGCCCGGTTGACATCCTTGAAGGAAAAACCGTAGCCGGCGTGCCGGATCACCACATAGGTTACTGTCAGCATGAGGGGGATGAATACCCACCATAGCCATTGCTTCTTGTCTGCTTCGTTCTTCAACAACAGGCCGGCCATGAAGTAGAACGAGACGACGTACCAGGTTTTCGCCAGCAGGAATTTGACAGATACCAGCGGCAAGCTAGACGTGATCATCGCCACCGTCATCCAGGCGAGGTGCAGGAAGAGTAACATGGAGATGGGATGCACAAAAAACCGTTTGTCCAGTTCTTTACCATGCCGGATCAGGTAGATGAAAAAGACCCCGGTCAAGAGCAGCATGAACGGTTCATCCGGGAGATCGGTTCCAAATCCGCCCGGTAAGTAAACTTCGGTGGAAAGGGGGATCAGAGCCCAGAGCAGGAAATACACTTTTTTGAAATCGACGACAGCCAGATACCCAACCAGCAATAACGCCGGAGTCCCGAGCAGAAACAGGTAATTGGTGGCGATCCCCACAAAGAAACTCAGCAGGGAAATGCCGGCAAAAGCCCAGAAAATCCAACGGGTGGGCGCGGGTACCGATATGGGTTCTCTACCGGGCATTGACGATCGACTTCCAGTTGACGTCTTTATAGGTGTCGAAGATCAACACGCCGATAGCACTGAATAAGAAAGAAAGTACCGTAATGGCCAGCACGAGGACCGTGCGCTTGGGGCGCGATTTGATAATGGGAATGGCCGCTTCTTCCACCAAATGGATGGCCGGGAATGGCGATTCCTGCGCTGTTTTGATCTGCTTATACCGCTCTTTGTCTTCCCCCAATTGCTTACTGGCTTCGGCATGCACCTGCACCAGCACTTCCACAGTAGCCATCCCCTGGTTGAATTTGTCGAGCCGTTCGGTAAGGGCCTCGACCTCTTTCTGGGCGCCTTGCACGGTGGCTTTCAGGTTGGAAATGGTATCGCGCGGCACGCCGGGAGAGTTTTGAAATACCTCCAACCGCGCACTGGAGTTGGTTAGCTTGGCATCCGATTCGGCCAGAAGGGTGGCTAACAGTTCGCTCTGTGTTTCGGTGTTGAATACGCCGTATTTGGACCGGAGGGTTCTCAGGCTGTCGTTGAGTTCGCTCAATTGGCGCTCCTTCTCTTTAATATTGGAATCATACGCATTGAGCAACTCCCTCTGGCTGGACTTGATCAGCCGCTGGGCGATCTCGTCGATCTTGATCCGGGCGGCTTTGGCCATGGCGGCGGCCGTTTCTTTGTCTCTGTCCTCAACCGACAACTGGATGGCATCGTACTTGGTTTTCTGCACTTTATAGAGCTTGTCGAACTTCAAACGGACGTAATAAGGCGCCTTGATGTTGGTCGTGTCGATGTCGTAGTGTTGGTACAGATTAAAGGTTTGGATGAGAAAGTCGGCCAGTTCATTGGAGGTGGCGATGGTCATGATCCGGTCGATGTCTTCATCCTCACCGTAGTACTCCATCGCCTCATTGGTGGTACCGAACATCCGTTCCGGCATGGCCAGATCGGGACTGGCTGCATAGAATACCGTGCTCGACTGGTAGTATACCGGCAGCAGCAACACGATGATAATGCTGCCTACTGCACCGATCAGGGTGGTGATGAGGATTGGTTTTTTCCATTTAAAGAGCGTCTGTAGGACGCCCAGCAAGCTTTCTTTGTATTCCATAAGTTTAGCTTAATAGGAGATAACCGTCCGGCTATCTCCTATCCTGATTTTCGTTTTGCAAAAGTAGGAAAATGCCCCTAATTTTCTGGAAAGGCCTTTTCTTTTCGGAATTCGGCTAAAACCTTCTTCGGACTCACCAGTTGAAAGGCCATAGCCAGCAATCCGCTGCCGAACAGACCGAGCAAAAAGCGGCCTTGCCAGGAGAAAGGCGTAATTCTGGTCAGAAGGAAGAACAGCGCACCTGCACTGACGGCAAACAGCAGTTGGCGAAATAGGGATTTGCCCGCCGGCAAAGCCTTTAACATGCGGTGGGCAAGTACCATTTGAGCGATCCAGATCAGGGCCTGGGTGACCAGCGTGGCTACCGTAGCGCCCCAGGCTTTATAGGTTGGGATGAGGATGAAATTCAGGGTGGCATTCAGCGCGATACCGATCATGAAAAGCCGGTTGAGCGGGCCAAGCTTGCCGTTTGCGGTAAGCAAGGTGCCGAATACATAGGAGCCGCTTACCGCTACAAACCCCAGCATGAGATAGCCCAGCACTTCTCCCCAATAGGGTGTTGCGTCGTGGTACAGCCAGAAAGCGATCTCATTTCGAAAGAAAAAAACGCCCAGGCTCAGCGTCCAGGCGCCGGCCATGATGAGCTGAAAACTGGTCTCTACCAGAGGCCGAACGGGCTCTTTCGTTTTCAAAAGCCGGGCAAACATGGGCAGCAACAGGGTGGCGAACAAATACCCGATCATATTACTGGCGTCGAGCAGGCGGTAGGCCGATGCATAGACCCCAGCCTCGTGCTTGCCATCCGGCAGCAGGCGTTCCAGCATTACGGCATCCATGCGGGTGTAAAGGGTCATGAGCAGAATGACCAGAGCAAAAGGCATGCTGTTGCGCAGGAACCAGACCACCAGGGGTGTTTTCCACCGCAGGCGTATTTTGGGTAAATGACGCCGTAAAACCCAAAAGGCCGCTATCCCCGTGATGCCCATGGATGCCGCCTGGGAATAGACCAGCCACTCGATCCGGAAAGGCCCTACCCAACGGACGGATAAAAGCAGGAAACCGGCGATTCCGATCAGCAAAAACCGGTCGAGCGCCGAGAGCAGGCTGTCGGTTCGGTAAAACCCCAACCCCGAAATATTGGACCGAAGAAAAAGCACGAAAGAGCTCAATACCTGCACGATCAACACCCAGCCGAGCAATGGCCAAACCTGAAGGGGGTAACCCAGCAAGGCGGCAATGCCCAATGCCAGGAACAAATACACCCAACTCAGTACGATCTTCAACAGGAGCAGGTTGGGGAAGTATTTCCCGATCAATTGCCGGTGCTGGGAAATTGCCCGGTTATTGAAATTTTGAATACCGAAATCGTGCACGATCTGCAACAGCAGCGCCAGATTGAAAAAGGTAAAGTAAAGACCATATGTTTCCGTCCCCACCGCATTCTGCACGGTCCGGTCGATCCCAAAGATGTAGAAGGGCTTGACCAGCAAGTTCAGCGTCAGGAGCAAAGCGATGTTGAGGAGGAATTGGCGGTTCATCTTCCCATATGCACTAGCAATATCGAAATATCTGCCGGCGAAACTCCGCTGATGCGACTGGCCTGGCCAATGGTTCGGGGACGGATCTTCGACAATTTTTCACGGGCTTCCTTGGAGAGGGAGCCCAGCTGACGGTAGTCAAAATCGTCGAAAATGCGGACTTCTTCAAGGCGGTTCATTTTATCCACCATCTCCTGTTCCTTGTGGATATAGCCCTCGTATTTCATATTGATGTCAGCCAGTTCAATAAACTCGAAGTCGTAGGGTTCGAGGAACCGGTCGAGGTGGGGCAGCACTCCCCGGAGGTCCTGAATGCTAATGTTGGGACGCAGGAGCACGGGATGCAGTTTGCCTTTTTGCTTCAGGGGGGCTGAGCCGATGCGTTCGAGGTATGCGTTGAGCTGTTCGGGTTCGATGCTGGTTTCGCGGAAATATTTTTCGATCGCAGCGGCAGCCCCGGCCTTGGCCTGAACGCGTTCCATGCGTTCTTCCATGTCCTGCATACCCAATTTGTGGGCCAGTGGAGTGAGGCGCAGATCGGCATTGTCCTGCCGCAGCAGGATGCGGTATTCGGCGCGGGAAGTGAACATGCGGTAGGGCTCCTGGGTGCCTTTGTTCACCAGATCGTCGATCAGTACCCCGATATAGGCTTCCGAACGCTTGAGGATGAAAGGCTCCTGCTCCACGACCGCGAGGTGGGCATTAATGCCTGCCATCAGGCCCTGGCAGCCGGCTTCTTCGTAGCCCGTCGTCCCGTTGATCTGTCCGGCGAAGAACAGGTTTTTAACCAAATGCGTTTCCAGCGATAGTTGCAACTGACTGGGCGGGAAGTAGTCGTATTCGATGGCATAGCCCGGCCTGAACATCTTGGCGTTCTCCAGGCCCGGGATCATGCGAAGGGCTTTGTATTGCACGTCTTCCGGAAGCGACGACGAAAAACCGTTGATGTAGATCTCGCAGGTATCCCACCCCTCCGGCTCGATGAAGAGCTGGTGGCGGTCGCGGTCGGCAAATCGGTCGATCTTGTCTTCAATAGACGGGCAATAGCGGGGGCCCAGGCCCTGAATGCGGCCGTTGAACATTGGCGAGCGGTCGAAGCCCGTGCGCAGCATGTCGTGCACCTTTTGGTTGGTGTAGGTGACGTGACAGGGAAGCTGCTTTTCCAGTTTCGGCGTATCGGTATAGGAGAATTTCCCGCCATCCGGGTCGCCCTCCTGGATCTCGGTCTTGCTGTAGTCGATCGTGCGGCCATCGATACGGGGCGGGGTTCCCGTTTTCATACGGCCCGCTTCAAAGCCCAGCTCGACGAGTTGTTCGGTAATGCCTTTGGCCGCTTTTTCGCCGGCCCGGCCGCCGCCGAACTGTTTTTCGCCAATATGAATGATACCATTGAGAAAGGTACCATTGGTAAGCACCACCGCTTTGCCCGGTATTTCCAGGCCCATGCTCGTGCGCACACCGCGCACTATGCCGTCTTTGACCACCAATCCGCTGACCATTTCCTGCCAGAAATCGATATTCGGGTGCGCTTCCAGCATTTGCCGCCACTTGCGGGCGAAGAGCATCCGGTCGCTCTGTGCGCGCGGACTCCACATGGCCGGTCCTTTCGAGCGGTTCAGCATGCGGAACTGCACCATGGTGTGGTCGGTGACGATCCCTGAATAGCCGCCCAGTGCGTCGATCTCGCGCACGATCTGGCCCTTTGCCACCCCTCCCATAGCCGGATTGCAAGACATCTGGGCGATGGTTTGCATGTTCATCGTCGCCAACAGGACCTTTGAGCCCATGTTGGCGGCTGCGGCCGCGGCTTCGCATCCGGCGTGCCCGGCGCCTACTACAATCACGTCGTATTCAGGAAACATTAGGGTGGATTCTTTTTGTTTTTAAGTACACGGATCGATTATGATCCTTTTATAATTTGCGCAGATTGGATCTCAATAAGTCATAAACGATCCGAACAAATCAGTGTACCTCCATAAAAATGACTGCAAAGTTAATATTTTTGGCACTATGAAAATATGGACCTTCTTTCTCTTCGCCGCGTTGTCATGTGCACCTGTTTCTACAGAACAAAAAAATTCGATGACGGTTCCTTCCGCCGAAAAATTGGATTTTCCCTCTATCGATTATATCATGGGGAAATTCGATCCGGCCAAACATCCGGACTTTACCCTGATCCCCACCTCCTATGCCGACCGGGAGGGGCTGTATCTGCGGAAAGACGTGTTTGAAGCCTATAAAAAGATGCACGCTGCCGCAAAAGCGGAGGGGGTGAACCTCGTCATCATTTCTGCCACCCGGCCTTTCAAGTACCAAAAAGGGATTTGGGAAGCCAAGTGGAACGGCCAACGCCTGGTCGAAGGAAAAGACTTGTCCAAGACCATCCCCGACCCGAAGCAACGGGCCCTGAAGATCCTGGAATACAGTTCCATGCCCGGCACCTCCCGCCATCACTGGGGTACCGATTTTGACCTCAACGATCTGGAGGACGCTTACTTTCAATCAGGCGCCGGCAAAAAGGTTTACGAATGGCTTACTGCCCACGCTTCCGCTTATGGGTTTTGCCAGGTGTACACCCCAAAAGGCGCCGACCGACCCGAAGGCTATAACGAAGAAAAATGGCATTGGAGCTACGTACCGGTAGCCAGCCAACTAACTGGTTTTGCTTCCCAACACCTGACCGATGAAATGATCAGCGGATTTCAGGGAGCGGAAGCGGCCGGGTCGATCGGGGTCGTGAAAAAGTATGTTTTGGGGATCAACCCGGAATGTCTTTAGAATTCAACAGGACCGTTTTCCCTGTCATTGATCGGCGGATAAAAGCAAGGCCTTGTAGTTGTCCAGCATGTTGTTGAACATAGCCTGTATCCCGTTGTTGGTCACAGTGGCCCCGGAAGTGCCGTCGATCTTGGTGTCTCCAAACTGATACACTTCCCGCTTGGGATTGCTCATATAATTGAGCTGCCCGTTCGCCACCAGTTTGGCGCCTGCATATTGTTCCTGGTACCAATCCAGGCTGATATCGCCGCCATAGGTGCGGGTTTCATCTTTATGGAAAAAGGCGATGCGGATAATGGACTTCGTTTGCTCGTCATAGACCACATAGCTCCAGACATTTCCTGCGTAGCCGTATCCCTCCATGTACAGGATATCTATATTCGGGTGATCTTTTAATTTCCAATAGGGCACGAAATCGAGTTTGTGCATCCGGAAATTGGCACGCAGATCCTTGTCGAAAGAGATAAACCGGGTGAGCGGGTAGGAGTTGCCTTTAACGAGCACGTAGGGTTGAAGCTCCTGTTCAATGTTTTTATCGTTGATCTTCGGAAATTCCCAGCGGAGGGTTTCCACGAGTTCTTCCTTTTGCTGAGCTTCGAGGGAAGAAGAATTCGGATAGCTTTGTGCCAGCTTTAATTTGGATGTGCAGGATGAAGGAAGGAGGGCTAATGCAATGATTCCCAGCCCCCAGGTAATTCGGGAGATTCGCATGATGTTTTTTGTTTGTTAGTGCGAAAATATGAAGATTAAATCATGTATTAAAACCTTTTAAGGGCTTGAGAAGTTGCTTTAATGAAATGATAAATGAAGGGCTCCGTAGCCCATTCAAAGAAAAATAGAACTATGGCATTTACAGAATCTACCATGTTGGACCTGGGGACGAAAGCCCCGGACTTTTCACTGCCTGATACGGTTTCGGGCCGTACGGTTTCATTGAAGGATGTCAAGACCGACAAGGGCTTGGTTGTCATTTTTTTATGCAACCACTGTCCCTATGTGATCCACGTCAATCCGGAGATCGTCCGGCTTTCAAAGGAGTATTTGGCAAAAGGGATTGGTTTTGTCGGAATCAGTTCCAACGATGCGGAAAAATATCCGGAGGACGCCCCCGAAAAAATGAAGGAAGTGGCACAAAAACTGGGCTATCCGTTCCCCTACCTGTATGATGAAAGTCAGGAAGTGGCGCGGGTCTACGATGCCGCCTGTACGCCGGATTTCTATGTGTTTGACAAAGACCTCGTTCTGGTTTACCGCGGTCGTTTGGACGATTCGCGCCCGAAGAACGACAATCCGTTGACAGGAAAGGACCTGCGGGCGGCGCTGGATGCCGTGTTGGCAGGGCAACCGGTTTCGGAGGTACAGTATCCGAGTGGGGGCTGTAATATCAAATGGAAATAGATCCGAGATACCTCGCCGCTTATTTGTTATAAAAGTTTTTCAAAAACTCCGGGAGATGGCGCAAGGCCGCCAGTTCCCGGTATCGGATGCCGGACTCATCTGCGGGAGCGCCGAAATAGGCTTTTCCGCCTTCCAGGTCCTTTGACACGCCGGCGCCGGCAAGCACCACGGCGCCTTTCCCGATGCGGACTGCCTGGATGACGCCAACCTGTCCGTACAATACCACTTCATCCTCAATGATCGTCTTTCCACCAATGCCGACCTGTCCGGCGATGAGGCAGTTCTTGCCGATCACCGCGCCGTGGCCGACGTGCACCTGGCTATCCAGTTTAGTGCCTTCTCCGATGACCGTGTCGCCGGATACGCCTTTATTGATGGTACACCCCGCGCCGATCTCCACGTGGTCTTCGATGACTACCCGGCCGCCGGAGCGCCATTTCTGAAAACCTTTTTCCGTTTTTTTATAATAAAAAGCATCTGTGCTGATGATGGCCCCGGCCTGGATGGTTACATGGTCGCCGATGACCGTATGCTCCCCGATATAGACATTGGCCTGGATGTAGCAATGGGCGCCGATGCGGACGTTAGGAGCGATCACCACATTGGGCTCGATAATGGCAGTGGGATGGATCTGCGCCAGGTCGCTGATATGGGCGGTAAGCGGCAGGAACGGGCGATACTCCCGAACCAATCCGTCGTAGGCTTCAAACGGATTTTCCACGACGAGGATGGCCTTCCCATCCGGGCAGATGGTGTCTTTGTTCAGGATGATGATCGTCGCCTCCGATTCCAGCGCCCGTTTGTAGTATTTCTGTACGTCGGAGAAGGTGACATCACCCGGTTCCACCTTGTGGATCTCGTTGATGCCGGTGGCGAATAAGGTTTCATCTCCGATCAGCTTGGCGCCGATCTTGCTGGCCAATTCGCGGACGGATATGGGGGCAGGCAGTTTCATTTGTTTAGTTTTTATAGAGACCCCAGTTGTGGCGTCTTTACGGGTTAGTGGGCTTCCAACCAGTTTTTGCCCAGGCCCATTTCCACCAGGATAGGCACTTTCAGGTTGGGCATGGCGTATTTCATTCGGTCCTCGATGAGGGGTTTGAGAATTTCAATCTCGTCCTTGTGGGCGTCGAATACGAGTTCATCATGCACCTGAAGGATCATCTTGGTCTTGTAGTTGCCTTCCACCAATAACTGGTGAATGTCGATCATGGCCAGCTTGATCAGGTCGGCCGCCGTGCCCTGGATGGGGGTATTGATGGCGTTGCGTTCGGCATGGCTCCGCATTACGGCGTTCCGGCTATCGATATCGCGCAGATGGCGGCGACGCCCCATCAGGGTATTGACGTAGCCTTTTTTCCGGGCTTCTTCCACTGTTTTTTCCATGTAGGATTTCAACCCTTTGTACTGGCGGAAATAGTTGTCGATCAGGTCCTTGGCTTCCGAGCGACTGATGTCGAGTTGCTTGGAAAGATTGAGCGAACCGGCGCCGTAGATGATGCTGAAATTGACGGTTTTGGCCCGGTAGCGCTGTTCTTTGGTCACTTCGTCGAAAGGAACCCCGAAAACGCGGGCAGCGGTGGCCCGGTGAATATCCTGTCCGGATTGAAACGCATCCAGCATGGCTTCATCGCCACTGATCTCTGCGATCAGGCGCAGTTCGATCTGGGAATAATCGGCCGCGAGCAGGAGGTAGTCCTTGTCCTGCGGGATAAACGCCTCCCTGACCTTGGCTCCTTCCGGCGTGCGGATGGGGATGTTTTGCAGGTTGGGGTTGTTGGAACTGAGGCGGCCGGTGGCGGCAAGCGCCTGGTTGAACGAGCTATGGATGCGGCCGGTGCGGGGGTTTACCATTTTCGGCAAGGCATCGACATAGGTCGATTTGAGCTTGGTGAGCCCCCGGTGGCTCAGGATATATTCAATGACCGGATGCTCGTGGCTGAGTTCGGACAGTTTTTCCTCATCGGTGGAGTACTGGCCGGTCTTGGTCTTCTTCCAACGGTAGGGCACTTTGAGTTTTTCGAAGAGCACTTCGCCCACCTGTTTAGGCGAAGCGATATTGAAGCGGGCGCCGGCTGAATCATAGATCTGCTGTTCCAGATCGGCGATCTCCTTTTCGAGTTCGACCGAGTATTGGTTGAGATAATCCACATCGACGTTTACGCCGTGGTACTCCATATCCACCAGTACGCGGATCAGGGGCTCTTCCATTTTGTGGTAGAGATCCTGAAGGCCTTCTTTTTCAAGGCGGGGCGCCAGGTAATCTTTCAGTTGGAGGGTAATATCGGCGTCTTCGGCGGCATATTCCACGATCTCGGAGATAGGCACTTCCCGCATGGTTTTTTGTTGGTTGCCCTTCTTGCCGATGAGCGCTTCGATGGGAATTGGTTGGTATTTCAGGTAGGTTTCTGCCAGGTAGTCCATGCCGTGGCGGAGTTCGGGTTCGATGAGGTAGTGGGCTACCATGGTGTCGAAGATGGGGCCTTTGATCGCGATGCCGTACCATTTGAGGACGATGGCGTCGTATTTGATGTTCTGGCCGATCTTTTGGATGCCCGGATTTTCCAACACGGCCCGAAATTCACGGACGACAGATAGGGCTTCTTCACGTTGTTCCGGTACGGGTACGTACCAGGCTTCATGGGGTTTGACGGAAAAAGAAAGACCGACCAGTTCTGCCAAATTAGGGTCTATATCGGTCGTTTCGGTATCCATGCAAAAGGCGAACTGCTCGGACAGAAGTTGGATCAAAGCGGCGCGCTTTGCCGGAGTGTCGGCCAGGTGGTACGTATGCGGGATGTCGGAGCTGGTTTTTTCCGCCATAGAGTGGGCAGGAGGCGCCTGCCGTTGAACGACCGGTTCGTTTGGGAATAGGGAGCCCTGCACACCGGAGTTGCTGCTAGGACCCGGTACGGGATTCTCTTCTTCGCCCAGGATCTGCCGGGCCAGGGTGCGGAATTCCAATTCCTTGAAGATCTCGGCCAGGTGGCGGGCATCGTACGGGTCGAGTTGGAAGGCGTGTGGGTCGAACTGGATGGGCGCCTCGATGTCGATCGTAGCGAGTTGTTTGGAGAGAAGGGCTTGTTCGGCGTAGGTCTCTACGTTTTCTCTTTGTTTTCCCGCCAGTTCATCGGCATGGGCGATCAGGTTTTCAACCGAATCGTATTTTTCCAGCAGTTTGGCAGCGGTTTTGGGGCCGATACCTGGAATGCCGGGAATATTGTCTACTGAATCTCCCTGCAAACCAAGGATGTCGATGACCTGTTCAGTGCGGTTGATGCTCCAGTTTTCACAAACTTCCTTGACACCCCAGATCTCGATGCCGTTTCCCATCCGGGACGGTTTATACAGGAGGCAGTTATCGGTAACCAATTGGGCAAAATCCTTATCGGGTGTTACCATATAAACGGTATAGCCTGCTTTTTCGGCCTGCTTGGCAAGGGTCCCGATCACATCGTCGGCTTCATACCCATCGAGGGTGACGACGGGTATCTTGAACCCTTCCAGGATCGATTGGATATAGGGAATCGCAAAAGTGATATCTTCCGGTTGGGCTTCGCGATTGGCTTTGTATTCCGGAAACATTTCATGGCGAAAAGTCGGAGTGGGCAGGTCGAATGAAACGGCCAGATGGGTGGGGTGTTCATTGCGAATAAGGTCCCAAAGGGTGCGCACAAAACCGGCCACCGCAGAGGTGTTCATACCTTTGGAGTTGATCAGGGGACGGCCGATAAACGCATAGTGTGCCCGGTAGACCAGGGCATGTCCGTCGAGAAGGAAAAGTTTCTTATCACTCATTGCCGGGTTGGGTTTCCCGGCAAGATAAGGAAATAATAGGATTGGATGGGGGATTTTGACACTGCCAAAATCCCCCATCCGGGATTAAAAGATGAGGCTGTACTTGATGAAGAGCCCCTGCATAAAGCTGACCGAAGGTATCAGTTCGGAACGCTGTTGGCCCGGTGGCAGGTTGACATCAGCGGCGGCTTCACCTCGGATGCCGTCGCCGTCGAGGTCGGTTTGCACGTTGACGTCATCGTCGTAGAAGAGCTGGGTTACCAGATTGAGCGAAAGATTCTTGATGATTTGGATACCCAGGTCATTGGTCCAGAGGACGTCTACGTTTTGAGGATTTTCCAGGTAGTTGGAATACAGATCGAGGGCGCTGGCCCAACTGATCTTCTCCTTGAGGAATTTATTGTTGTAAGCGGCTTTCAGGTTGGAGCCGAGCATGAGGAAGTCATTTTTCCCGGGCTTGTTCCCGTGCACATTCAGAGAGGCGATCTTATCATCGCCCACATAGATGAGCTTAAAGGAGCAAGGGGAATAGAGGAGGGAGAGGTGGTCGTCAAATTTGTATTCCAGACCAGGTGAAATGATGACCTGGATGGGGGAGAAAAATTTGGCGATGGGGTCCTCTGTAGGATCCTCCGGTTTAAGCACGTTCCCGGCATAGGTCGGCAGCAGGAGCGTAATGGCATCGGCTTCGACGGCGCCGTAGAGTTTGCCCGTTCCGGGGCGGAAACTTGCCCGGGAAGTCAGGTGGAAGATATCGATGTTTTTTTCAAATGGGCTGTTTTTGCTGCCGATGCGTTGAGTGCCCAGTTGGAGGGACCCGGTATTATTCCAGGCGAACTTTTCCCTTTTATAATTGGCCGTAAAATTGGCCAGACCCGCAAAACCGATCCGGTTGGCGCCGGCGCCCACTTTTGGGTTGATAAGGGCGAGTTGGGCGAAGTCGAGGCCAAAACCGCCACCGAATGTCCAGAACTTTGGAGCCTCTTCCTGGGGTGCAGGAGCGGCTGCAGCATCCTGGCCGAAGGATGGCGTGTTCAAAAAAGGCATAGCCAGCAGGCAAACGAGTAGATGTATTTTTTTCATACGTGTGTTGATTTGGTGATCAATTTTCTTCTTCAGCAGGCTCTTCCACATCTACCGCCCGGCTGACGATCTCCACATTTTCGGACGTCAGTTTGCTGAGCGGAATAATGATGGTGCGGCCGTCGTT
The DNA here is from genome assembly GCA_020636275.1 of Lewinellaceae bacterium. Classification (GTDB taxonomy): domain Bacteria; phylum Bacteroidota; class Bacteroidia; order Chitinophagales; family Saprospiraceae; genus JADJTT01. The sequence goes on from JACJYD010000001.1 coordinate 160,837, forward strand.
CCCTTCCAATGTGAAGGATGAATGATCCATGGCAACGATCGTGCCAGTTACGTCGCCGAGGCGAATGGTGTCGCCGATCCCCACCTTGTTCTTACTGTAAAAGGAGGCGATGAAATTGGCCATCATTTCCCGGGAAGCCAATCCGTAGCCCACCGCAAAGGCCAACACGCCGCCGGCGATCAGGATGGTCAGGTTTTGACGCAGGAATTCCGTGTCGATCTGAGCCTGACCGAGAGCGCTCATGGCCACGGCAATAAGCAGGAAGTAGAAAACGAAGTTGGCGATCAGGTTGGCGGAGGGAATCCCGAGGGACCGGGTGGTAGACAATACAATCCCTTTGACAAAGTCGGCGAAGAGGAGCCCGACGAAGAGCATGATGAAAGCCGTGAGCAGATTTGGGATATAATTGATAATATCGGCCATCAGGCTGGACACGGCTTCGATGCCCAGGATGTCGGTAGCCGCCAGGGCGATGATGAGCATCAGAATGTAGTAGATCACCCGGGACAACAGGACGCTGGGCACAATCCGGATCCTGGACTTTTCGATGAGTTCAATACTGTTGAGCCGTTCGGCCAGGGCGTCGATTCCCGACCGGGTCAACAATTTTTTGATGAGACGACGCAAACCGCGGGCGATGAGCCAGCCGATCAAAAAGACAAATACAGCTCCCGATAAACTGGGCAGGATATCTACAAATTGCTTGAGCAAGCCGTAGAAGATCTCTGCGATGGGGCTCAGTTCCACGGTCTGTAAAAATAGTGGATGCATAAGACCGGAATTTAATGGGGGATTCAAAAAAGATGGTCGCCGTTAAATACCCGATGAGCCAGGGTCCTGAGGCTGTTTGGGTGAAGCGTTGCTTCCACTCAGGGAGGCTACCACCGTATCCAGTGCCCGGGGTAGGTACAACTCGATCGTTTTTCCGATAAATTGAAAAAAGCCAAGGTTCCCTTGTACGTTGTTCTTGATCTGGGGAGGCAACGGCGGAGCCGCCTTCATTTCCTCGTCCAGGAGATTTTTGAAGTTGTTTGTGAGCATAATCCCGTGTTTAGGGCGCATACAATGGATGCGCCGCAAAATGTTATGAGCAATGTATTCGCACGTTCAGGCTTCCATAGAAGGGTAAAGTGCGTAATATACCGTTTGGGCTTTGTGTTTGGCCCGTTTAAGTTTCATTTTGATGGCACTCTCGGTTTTGTCGAGCGCGTCCGCTATCTCCTTGATCTGCATGTCGTCCTGATATTTCATCAGGAGGATCGCTTTGTCTCCCACGGGGATCTTTTCCAGTACGTCCTTAAGCCGGTCGACCTCCATGGCCATCAGTTCCTCATCAGGCACCTCATCCACAAGATCGGGGGTCTTTTCGATATCGTCGGAAAAGAGCGCCTGTTGCTTCTTGTTGCGCCGGATCATGTCGATGCAGAAATTGTACGTAATGGAATAGACCCAGGTCGAGAATTGCGATCGCTCACTGAACCTGGACAGGTTGAGATAGATCTTTACAAAAACCTCCTGAGTGGCATCCTGTGCCAATGCTACATCCCTCAGCAAGGAAAGGCAACGACTGTAGACCTTGTTGGAATACTTGTCGTACAAAACGCTGAAATAAGCCGACTCCTGAGTGGACAAAAAGCGCCGCACCAACTCAGCATCGGAGAGTTTCTTTTTTCCTTGCGTACTCAAGAGCGATCGACTTGTTTTGGTATTTTTGAAAACGGCACCGAACGCGCTGAGCTTTATCCCTTTTTGACGTAAAACGCGTTAAAGGGGTACAACCCAGTGCAAATTATTTTCCCAGCGCGGAGCTAATGTAGTACATATTAGCAAAAAATAAGTTGAAATTTCACCAATTTCGGGCCGCCAATTGAACTGCCGTCATGTCTCCAGCCTGGAAAGCCCATATCGCCTTGTTTTTGGTGGCCTTGATCTATGGGGCCAATTATTCCATTGCCAAAGTGGTATTGGACGATGGGTATATCCAGCCCAAAGGCTTCATCCTGCTGCGGGTGGCCACGGGCGTGCTTTTATTTACCCTTTTGCACCGGGGCTGGATCCGGGAAAAGATCAAAAAAACGGATTGGTGGCGGCTGATGCTCTGCGGATTGTTTGGAGTAGCGATCAACCAGCTCTTCTTTTTTATGGGGCTGAAGCGCACGTTCCCCATCCATGCCTCCCTTCTGATGACGACCACCCCCATCCTGGTGTTGATCATTTCGGCGCTATTGATCGGTGAGCGGATCACCTCCCGGAAGATACTCGGGGTGCTTCTGGGCGCGGCAGGGGCTATTTTATTGCTCACCCAGGGCAAGCAGGTGGGATGGGGGCAAACCGGATTGGTCGGCGACCTGATGGTTTTGATCAATGCGACCTCCTATGGCGTCTATTTGGTATTGGTGCGGAAACTGATGCTGCGCTACCATCCTATTACGGTAGTCAGATGGGTGTTTTCGTTCGGCTTGTTGTACGTGATTCCCTTCGGAGCAGGAGAGCTATATTCCGTCGATTGGGCGTCTTTTCACAGCTGGATCTGGCTTGCTGTGATCTACGTGCTGATCTTTACCACCTTTTTCACCTACCTGTTCAATGCCTTTGCCTTGTCGGTGGTTTCACCTGCGGTAGTCAGTTTTTATATCTACCTCCAGCCTTTGCTGGCAACCATTATCGCCCTGTTCATGGGGCAGGATCAGGTGGATTGGATCAAGGCCGGAGCCGCTTTGTTGATCTTTTCCGGGGTTTATCTGGTCAGTCGAACCAGGACAAATTAAGGAAAAATTTATTCTACCCCATTTCCACCACTTCCTCCAATTCTACTACCATACAATTATTAGTGGTCGGCAACCGGACGCATATATGCAGGCAATTCCCTTATCTTTAGGAATCTTATTTGGGAAAGGATGGCCATGAACAATCACCAAGCGAATCAACAGACTAGAATTTCAGCGCTGGTTTCGGCTTACGAAGCGGAAATGGAGGCCGGCGAATTGAAATTCCGGGAGGAAGGGGAACTCCTCGATTTGCTGGATTATTACATGCGGGAACAACTTCCCGATCAGGCTCAGGAGATCATTGATATCGGTATTTCCTGTTTCCCGTTCTCTTCTGAATTTTATTTGCGAAAAGCCCGCCTGTACCTGGAACTCGGACGCCAGGAATTGGCTATGGTCGCATTGGACGAGGGTGAAGCCCTTTTCGCCGGCGACATGGATTTCCAATTACTCCGGGCAGAGGCCTATTCCTTTTTGGGGTTGTTTGACCAGGCCCACGATATCATTGACCAGCTGAAAGAATCCGCTTATGAAGATACGTTGAGCGACCTTCTCCTGGCCGAGGCAGTGGTCTATGAAATGGAAGAGCAGTTTGAACGCATGTTCTACGCACTGCGCGAAGCCCTTCTGGAGAACCCAAAAAATGAAGAAGCCCTGCAGCGCATGTGGGTATGTGTGGAACTGGCCAAAAAATATTCGGAGAGTATCGCCTTCCACGAATCCTTCCTCAATGAAAATCCCTATTCGAAACAAGCCTGGTACAATCTGGGTCAATCTTACGAATACTTCGGACAATACGAAGAAGCCATTGAAGCCTTCGAGTTTGCGATCGCCATCGATCCCAATTTTGAATTTGCCTACCGGGATAGCGCCGACCTGTACATTCAATTGAAGCAATACGAAAAAGCGCTCCGCAATTACCTGGACGTGCTGGAGCGATTCGAGCCCGACCAGGACCTCTTCCTGAATATCGGTCAGTGTTACCTGGAAATGGGGGACTTGGACATCGCGAAAGCCTTTTTCCAAAAAGCCCATCGGCTCGATCTGCTCAACGACGAGGTCTATTTTTTCCTCGGAGAATGTTTTTTCCGGGAACAGCAATATTCCAAGGCTTCCCGCTACTATCTGAAAGCGATCCAGATCGAAGACCGCCGGGAAGAATATTACCGGGCACTGGCAGAAACCTATCTCCTCCTCGGCAAGCCTCAAAAGGCCAAGTGGTATTTTCAGGAAGCTGTGGATGTCGCCCCGGAAGCTACCGAATACTGGATCCGGTACGCTCAGTTCCTGATGGAATCGGGCGAGTTGGAAGAAGCCCTGGAAGTGCTCCTGGAATCGGAAGAATACGCGGTGGGCGCTGAATTGCTGTATTGCCGGATCGCCTGTCTGCTCGCTATGGGCCGCCGGCCCGAAGCCTTATATTGGCTAAACGAAGCCCTCGACGAAGACTTTGACCGCCATGCCTCCCTGTTCGAATGGATGCCTTCCCTGATGTTGGACTCCGAGGTTCAGGCTATTATCACGACTTTTCAACCTTTTTGATCTTACTACAAGTTATAATTCCTTACTCTATTTATTGACCTATTCACGGCAGCCCGGTTGACACGCAACCGGGCTATTTTTTTTAAATTGGGCCTATGATCCATTTCCTGAACGGGCTTGGCATGGGCCTCGCCCTGAGTATCCTGGTCGGTCCCCTTCTTTTCACGTTGATCCAAACAGCGTTGGACCGCGGAGCCCGTGCAGGGTTGGTGGTTGGACTGGGTATCTGGTTCAGCGATCTTCTGTTCATCGCGGCAAGTTACTGGGCGTTATCCCGATTGCTTGAGATCACACAGTGGGAGCGGTTTAAAGAAATACTCGGTACAGGAGGTGGCCTTTTTCTCGCCGTAGTCGGCGCTGCCATTTTGATCCAAAAAGTGCCGGGAACGGAATCCAAGCCGGCTTATGGAGAACGGTTGGCGGGATTGGGCCCCCTTTGGCTCAAGGGTTTTTTGGTCAATACGGTCAACCCCTTCACCTTTTTTTTCTGGACCAGCGTCGCTACCGGCTTGTTGACCGAGGAGAATAAAACGGGAGACGAATGGCTGTTTTATCTGGGTGTAATGGTCGTGCTCATCGCTACGGACTCCGCAAAAGTGCTGGCGGCAAAATGGATCCGGCCCCGGCTCAAGCCCCGTCTTTTGTTGCTGCTGCGGCGCATTTCCGGATTGGCCCTCATTGCTTTTGGGGTTGGCCTGCTGGTGCGGGTTTGGGTATTACCGAATTAGATTGTACCGCAGTATGCAATAGAGTGCGCGAAATCCGTCGACCCAGCCGATCTTCTTCCCTTCCTCATAGGTGCGGCCATAATAGGAAATGCCGACCTCGTAGATCCTCACGCCGGGAATGCGGGCGATCCGGGCCGTAACTTCCGGTTCGAAGCCGAAGCGCTTTTCCCGAAGCGGGATACCTTGGATGATCGGAGTGCGAAAGAGCTTGTAGCACGTCTCCATGTCGGTCAGGTTCAGGTTGGTCAGGGTGTTGGACAAGGCGGTGAGGAATTTATTACCGATGGAATGCCAGAAGAACAGGATACGGTGCGGGTTTCCTCCCATAAAGCGGGAGCCATACACTACATCAGCAAACCCCTCAACCATGGGTTGGAGCAACAGATTGTACTCTCTTGGGTCGTACTCCAGATCGGCATCCTGGATGATCAGGTAGTCGCCGGTGGCGTGGCGAATGCCGGTGTGCAGGGCGGCCCCTTTACCCTGGTTCGATTCGTGACGAAAGTAGCGGATGGGAACACCGGGGTTCGCTTTCGTAAAAGCCTGGACAACCGCTGCGGTGTCGTCGGTAGAGCAATCATCGACGATGATGATCTCCTTGCCGATATGGTGAATGAGCGCGACGGAGTGTACCCGGTCGAGGAGGGTTCCGATCGTCGCCGCTTCATTATAGGCCGGAATGACTATAGAAAGGGTTGCCGCCATGATCTGCAAAGAAAATTATTTTCTGCGAAAATCCGGTATTTCCCCTTTTGGCGTATTTTGGGCTCCACATGTCTACAGAACGGATCATTGGCCGGTATTCAGGTCCCGAAAAAGGGCCCTTGTTCATTTGCCTTGGGGGCATTCACGGGAATGAACCCGCGGGGGTGAATGCTATTTCCCGGTTTTTTGCTTTTTTTCAATACGAACTGGCCGCGCGGCCTGACCTGCCTTTCCGGGGAACCGTTCTCGGTTTGCGGGGAAATCTCCAGGCGTTGGAAAAAGGTATCCGCTTCCTCGAACGGGATCTCAACCGCATGATGCTTCTGGAGGTGGTGGCACAATTAGACCGCCCGGATCTGAAAACCGAATACCGCGAACTGAGTGAGTTGCTGGTCCACATCCGCCGCGAACTCGAGCAAGCCCGGCCGGAGCAGCTGGTCCTGCTGGATTTTCATACCACTTCCGCCGACGGGGGCATTTTTTCCATTCCCGCCGACAATCCGGAGAGCCTGGCTTTGGCCCGGCATTTTCACGTGCCGATCATTCAGGGTATGGCGGATGGGCTGGAGGGAACGTCCCTCTCCTTTTTCACACCGGAATACCAGGGAGTGCCGGCCATGGCCGTGGCCTTTGAAGCCGGTCAAAATGAGGACCCGCTATCCGAATCCCGCTCTATTGCCGCGATCATCAAAGGGTTGGAAGCCGCAGGTTGCCTGCCGAAAGATGCCCTTTCCAATCCGGATGAGCAGTTGTTGGTCGATTACTCGGAGGGATTGCCGGTCGTTTCCGAACTCCTGTACGTGCACCATATCCAGCCGGGGGATGGGTTCCGGATGCGTCCGGGCTACCGCAATTTTCAGCCGGTGCGGGAAGGGGAGCACCTGGCAGACGATCGCCGCGGCGGCATTTTTGCTCAGGCGGATGGGCTCATTTTGATGCCCCTTTACCAGGACCAGGGCAGCAATGGTTTCTTCCTGGTGGGGAACGGCGAATGAGGCCTACTTGGTGAGGCAATCGACCATCGTTTTCAGGCCGATGAAAATGGGTTCCCGGCCTTCTTTTGTCAATTTCCACTCGTCTTCGTCACTATCGTCCAGAACCAGGGAATCCTCGATAAAAGCGAGGAGATCTTCCTGATCCGTTTGCTCAAAAAAGGGATCGAGCCGGTCGCGAAAACGGGGAGAAGTCGCCTCATTGAGGAGTTCCCAATTGGCCTCTTCGCGGTTGTCGAGCAGATCCTGGTCGATGGTTTCCTCTACCGGATGCACCCGGTTGACTGCCATCCAGATCACGGAGGCGAGGTAGAGGAGGAAGGGTTTTTCTTCGTCGGTCAGGACATCGAATGTCTCCGAGAAAAAATAACCCAGCAGGACGGGTTGTTGGGCCTCCAGGGTGGCGATCACTTCTTCGACGGTCCATTTTCCCATTTCCAGGTCATCCAAAACGGAGTCGATGATGGGTTCGATAACTGCTTGCACGTCAGCTTTTTTTAATGAGCTATTTTTTTCTCCATGAGCGGAAGGAATCTTCCGGGCGGATAGCTGGGTGATTCTCCCACTTTTTCAAACCCCATTTTTTCATAAAAGGGTTGTGCATAGGGGTCGGAAACCACTTGAATACGGGGTTTGGCGTATGCCGATAACATCTCTTTCAAGGATACTTCCAGGAGTTTGCGTCCCAACCCCTTCCCCATAACTTCAGGTAAAATCCACAGGTGTACGATCTCCAAATGAGAGGGGTGTACCTCATATGCGCAGCACCCCAAAATCCTTTCCTCATCTCCTACCATCTTGAATACCGGATGCTTGAGGATATAATCCGAAGTAAAGGTAAGGTCTTCTTGCCAAGCCTGTATCCATTCTTCCGGGTAATTCCAATGTCGTTTTGCGGCATGGGCGATAAGGGTCAACTCCCCGGCATCCCCGGATTGTGCTTTTTCGACCCGGTTCATTTCCAACTCCCCCACAATTCGTTTTCCATGGTACTCCCGGGCTCTGACTATCTGGTGTACCGCTTCCAGGTTTTCCCGGGTCACTTTGCCCGCCACCAGGATGGTGAACCGATCACCGGCCACCCGGATCATGTCGCGGAGCAGCGCGGCGCCGGCGAGGGCCGTGGCTTGCCGGCCTGAACTCAGGATGTGGGTAATATTGGCAATGGATCTCAGGCTTTCCAGATCCGAAAGCGGATCGGGACTTTCGTCGATGGCTTTATGAACGGTGACGGACATAGGCCAGGCCTGTTTAGCCAGTTGCTCAATGGCGGGGATGTCGAGCCGTCCGGAAGGCAGGCTGACGCCCAGGACGACCTCTTTCACACCATTTTCACGGCAAAAAAGGATCTCCTGCTCCATTTGCCGCAACTCCTCCTTTGAAAAAATGAAGGAGCCCGGACGCGGGCGAATCATTACCTTTACTCCAATTTTCAGTTGGGACAGCGCGGCCAGGATGGTTTGCGGGGAAGGACTGAGCCCATCGAGGTCGAGCCGTGAACACAGCTCGATACGGTGAGCGCCCAGCGCCTGGGCACGCAGGGCTTGAGGGAGGGAGTCGACACAGGCTTCCAGGATCAGCATGGTGTAAATTTACTTGAAATGAAGCGAATATTTTCGGTCCTCTTTTTCACGGCGCTCACCCTGAGTGCCTGGGCGCAATTAGGCGGTTCCAAATACATCCGGGAACACTTCGACAAGACCGAAGTGTATATCCAGGTGCGCGACGGGGTAAAGCTCTTTACTGCCATCTACACACCCAAGGATACGAGCCGGAATTATCCCATTCTGATGCTTCGCACCCCCTATTCCGTCGGCCCTTACGGAGCGGACAGGTATCCCTGGGAATTGGGACCCTCGAAAGAATTGATGGAGGACGGCTACATCTTCGTCTACCAGGACGTGCGTGGCCGCTGGATGTCGGAAGGCCTGTTCGACGATATGCGCCCCCATGTAGACGACAAGAAAAGCGATCAAGATATCGATGAAAGCTCAGACACCTACGACACCATCGAGTGGTTGCTGGCTCACGTTCGGCACCACAACGGCAAGGTGGGCATGTGGGGGATCAGCTATCCGGGATTCTACACTTCGGCGGCTATGATGTGCGGTCATCCGGCTCTGGTGGCCTCTTCTCCCCAGGCTCCCATCGCCGATCTGTGGCGGGATGACGCCTTTCACTACGGCGTTTTTCTCATTCCGCACAATTTTAATTTCTATCCCGATTTTACCAACCGGACAGATGGGAAGCCTACGCAACGGCCTGCCCCCGGGTTTGACCACGGCACGCGCGACGGGTATCAATATTTTCTAAAATTAGGCCCGCTCAAAAATGCCCAGAACTTTGAGGTATTCAAAAACGATCCGTTCTGGAGCGCCAACCTCGAACACCCCGCTTTTGACCAGCACTGGCAGGAACGGAACATTTTGCCCCATCAACATCCGATCTCCCACGCCGTGTTGGTGGTGGGCGGATGGTACGATGCGGAAGACCTCTACGGCACCTTTAAGACCTACGAAAGCGTGGAGCAAAAAAATCCGGGGATCGACAATTTCTTCGTGGTGGGTCCCTGGTCGCACGGTGGCTGGGCGTATGGGAAAGGCAACCGGCTCGGCCATGTTTCTTTCGATGAAAATACTGCTGAATATTACCGGAAGGAAATTGAGCGCCCTTTTTTCAATTACTATCTAAAAGGCGAAGGCGACGGGAATTTTCCGGAAGCCCGCATGTTTGAAACCGGCACCAACCATTGGCGGACCTTCGATTCCTGGCCGCCAAAGGAAGCACGTGAGGAACGGCTGTTCTTTCAACCTTCCGGAGGATTGATTATCGGGAAAGCTCCGGCGGGAAAGAAACCCTCCTTTAGCAAGTATATTTCCGACCCTTCCAATCCCGTTCCCTCTTCCGATTATTTGGCGATCGGCATGCCGCAGGAATATATGACCGATGATCAGCGGTACGCTGCCGAACGGCCGGATGTGCTGGTGTTTCAGACAGAGGTGCTGGATGAGGCCGTCACCCTGGCCGGCGACATCTGGGCCCACCTGGAAGTGTCGACGACAGGCGCCGACGCAGATTGGATCGTAAAAGTGATCGATGTCTATCCGGGAGACCCGGCTAAAGGCTCAAAAACACGGAAAGTGCGAAAGAAGGGAGGATATCAGCAAATGGTGCGCAGTGAGTTTTTCCGTGGGCGTTACCGGAAGAGTTTTGAAAATCCGGAGCCCTTTGTTCCCGGTCAGATCGAACCCGTGGAGTTTGAATTGCAGGACGTGTTGCACACCTTTCAAAAAGGCCACCGGATCATGGTGCAGGTACAGAGCACCTTTTTTCCGATCGTCGACCGCAATCCACAGACCTGGGTACCTAACATTTTTTATGCAAATGAAGCGGATTTTCAAAAAGCCGAGCACCGGGTGTACCACGATGCGACGCATACCAGTTATATAAAGGTGCGCCTGTTGGAGTAAGCAGCTTCCGTTCCTTTTTTTTATCTTTGGAATCAGCGTCTTCCCCAAGTGCAATGTCTATTGTGCAAACTTGTCTTCAATGCGACAAATGGCGGGTCCTCCCCCCCATTGCACTTGATTGGGCTTTGGCGTACTTTCGTGCACGCTTTTGAAACGTGCATCCATTTTTTACCATGAACCAAAACCGCTTTAACATGATGAAGAAGTTAGTGTTTGCCCTTATCGTATTGACCACACTCGGTTCCTGTGTGGGGAAGAAAAAGTACAATGAATTGCAGATCCGCTATGAGGAGTTGGCTCAGGCACTTCAGCAAACCAGCCAGTCGGTCAAAGACTGTGAGCGCCAAAACGACAGCCTCCGCAACGTGATCAAAACCCGGGAGAATGAAATTGCCCTGGAGAAAAAGCAGGTGACTTCGCTGCAGGAACAGATGGACCTGCTGAAAAAGACGAATACCAACCTGCTCGATCGTTTGTCCGATCTCTCCATCGTGAGCAAGGCCGGCGCTGAGAGCATTCAAAAGTCGCTCGAATCGATCAACCAGCAGAACAAATACATCCAGAACCTGACCAGCGATATCCAGCGAAAAGACTCGCTCAACCTGGCCCTGGTAACCACGCTGAAGCGTTCCCTCGACGATGTCAACGACGAAGACGTGCAGATCGCTGTGAAGGGTAGCGCCGTTCTGATCTCTATTTCCGACAAGATGCTCTTCAAATCCGGGAGCTCTGAGATCAGCAACAAAGCCGGAACCGTGCTGAGCAAGGTAGCCAAGATCATCAACGACCAGGCCGAACTGAGCGTGCTGGTGGAAGGTCATACCGACAATGTGCCGATCAAGACCAACTGCCTGAAAGATAACTGGGACCTCAGCGCCATGCGCGCCACCGCTATCGTCCGGGTGTTGCAGACGACCTATAACGTCGATCCTGCCCGAATGACCGCCGGGGGCCGGAGCGAGTACGTGCCCAAAGCATCCAATGATTCGGCCGAAGGCCGCAGCGTAAACCGCCGCACGGAGATCATTCTGACGCCGCGGTTAGATCAATTCTTTGAGCTGTTGGCGCCGAAAGAATAAGGGGGGGAAAGTTGATAAGTTGAATAGTTGAAGAGAAGAGTTCCCTCAACTCTTCAACTCTTCAACTCTTCAACTTTTCAACTTTTCAACTTTTAACTAAAGTAAAAGTGAGTTTGAAGGTGCGCTGATTGGCCTCATCCGCACTATACGTAGCCCATACCTGTCGGTTGGGTTTATTCTCTTCAATGGTATAGGCCAGATCGCATTGAATGCAATCGCCGCCCAACACGATGACCCTTCGGGCATTTTCATCGACTTTGATCACTTCCTGTCCGGAGAAGGTCTGCCCGTTCTCGACATAAGTGAAAGTCAGGTCCAGCAGGTTGTCGAGTGTGAGCCCATCAAAGGTGGATACCACCATCGAAAATTCCCCTGCATCTGTTTCGTCTGAAAGCACCTTGATCGTGCCGTCCCAATCGATCTCCGTCCGGACCAGGTTGTCGATATTCCAGTCGCCCTCCAAGCGGTTCAAGTACCTGTCTTCTTTTGTACAGGAAAGGGCTAACACCAGAAGCCCCAGCATAAAAAAAGTATTCTTCATATTTCTCTTTTCAACTTTTCAACTCTTCAACTCTTCAACTCTTCAACTCACTCCCTAAACGGTTTTCCAAAAAAGAACTCCACCGACAAGGCAATCCGCGTGCCCCGCAGTTCGCGGGAAAAGACCGCGTTATTTTCATCGTAATTGAGCGTATCGTTGACCCATTTCCCGAAGTCGCGCGGGAATTCGTCCGACCGGAAGCGGTTGACGTCAAAATCGATGAGCGAGGTACCCGTCAGTTCGGGATCTCCTTCGAAGATGGCGAGCGCCCGGGTGATCCGGGCAGAGATCAGCATGCGGCCCAGGCGGATACCGGCGCTGCCCCCCACTTCGTAGCAAGGCGTGAATGTGGAGTATATGCCATTGATGTCGTATTCGTAACTCAGGCTGCGCGAACCATCGGGATACAAGGTGGCCACTTCCATGGTGGAGTTGCGGAGACCGATCTGGATCACGCCTTCCAAAAAGAGGAATTTCCCCAACACCGGCCCGCCACTGAAAAGGAAGTTGACATCGTTAAAGCGCAGGATATGCTCCTGCCCTAGCCCAATGGTCAATTGTGATGTATTGGTATGCCGGCTGTTTCCGTAGGTTACCAGGCCTCCCAGGGTAAAGCCCGGATTTGTCATGCGATAACCAAGCGACCCAAAGAGGCCGCCCATGCTATACCGGCCCATTTCATGGAGGGGCTGGTCGAGAACGGACTCCATGTAGCTGTTGTAGGTTCGCACATAGTTGTTGATGCCGGTTTCGGCGTCGAAACCATCGAGCTCGTAGCCGAAGCCCAGGGTGATCTGGGCGGAGAGGGGCAGGATGCCGAGGAGAAACAGCAGCAGCAAGGAGTGAAGGCGCATATACAAGTCAGTTTTCTAAAAGTAAATATAGCGAAACTCGTAGGTTAAATCGATGCCCATTAATCCATCTTCTTCTTTCATTTTTAAAAGAAGCCCTTTTTCGTTGTAGGTATAGGTGGTCGTGTGGGCCGGCGTTCCGAGGTCGTCTCCGAAGTAACTGGTCAGGCGAAAAAGCTGGCCTTTGGCGTTGTATTCAAATGTGGAAACCTGGAAAAGCACGTCCTCTCCTTCCTGGACTTCGTACATTTCCTCTTTCGCTACCCGGCCGGTTGGGTCGTAAGTATAACTGTATTGATAGGTTTGAACCTTGTCGGAGCGGCCGGTGAGGTTGTCGTTTTCATCAAATTCGGGAAATTGCTGGGTGACCTTGCAGGACGTGATCCGCCCCTTTTCGTACCCGTATTCATAGGTCGGCGGATCGATATCGGCCACTTCTTTCAAAAGCAGATTTCCTTTGGTGTCGTAGGAGAAGGAAGTCGTCACGTCGTAGCTGTCGTTGTCGGTCGTGCGGATGCGCGACAGTTGATTGTTAGGCCCGCTAAACAGATAAGTGGTATAGGAAATGACAGACCATCCCTCCTCCACGTCCCAGTTTTCTTCCCGTTCGGAATATTGGACAGGCAGGCCGGAAGCGCTGTACTCTACTTCGCCGATAAATTCACTGTCTTCTGCAGGGGCCACCCCTTCTTCTACATCATATTTTCGGACGAAATGGACCCGGGCATTTTTATTTGCTTGAAGTTCTGCTGCGTTCAGCGAAAAGGGATCATAGACAAATTGGGAAAAGACCGGGATCTCCAGAAGTACAAGGGCCGGCAAAAGAAGAAAGGATTTCATAATCGGGAGTGGTTTTGGAATTTTGGAGGTAAAGCTAAGGGGAAAATGGTTGCGCCGCTCAATTTTCCTTCCATAAACTCAGGGGTATTATTGGGAATATTTGATAGTCCCATTGGCAGACTTTTCATAGTAGGAAAGGACCACTAAATATTTCTTTTCTTTATGACGCACTTTCCATCCTTCCTGCTCCAAGTGACTGAATTATTTTCCGGCAATCCTGGTAATTTTGGGTCGAGTTCACTACTGCGCACCATCACTATTGCGGGTCTGAGACGTAATTTATCGGTTCCTGTCGGGCTAACTCCGGCTACGGTTTCAGCCTTCCTAACCGTTTGTCTCTCCATTGTCCAGTGAAGGGCATTTCTGGGGGCAAAAAATTTTCCGGACACTTCGGTTGCTTCTAAAGGTCAATATTTCGCGAATGCGAAAGCGGCTGAAGAAAAGACTCCTGGCAATTAGGGAAAAGAAGCTTTCAGATGAGACGCCGGCGATTCAGACCAGCAGTTGACTGGGAAACACCCGATAGGCGGATAGTTGGAGGCTGGAGATGCTTGTTTCGGTATTTGAAGAATGGTTGGGGCGTGGCGTTGTTTGAGAAGGAGAATAGAGACTGAGCGACATTATTAGATGAGAATTAAAGATTTTAAAACAAAAAATTTTAAATCCCACAAAAAGTAGGAAATTCCTAAAAAAAACTTAAATTGGCCCTTTGTTTGACCTGAAATAAGGGCTGATGAATCACAAAGAGCTTCCAAAAACCTTTGCCGAGTTTTTCGCTGGGATCGGGCTAATGCGCATGGGGCTGGAGAACGCAGGCTGGCACCTTCTTTTTGCCAATGATATCGACCCTGCCAAACAGTCGATGTACGAGGAGCACTTTCAGGATGAAACCTCGCACTTTGTATTGGGAGATATCCACGCGCTGAAAGGTAGGGATATTCCTGACATTAGCCTTGCAACGGCTTCTTTTCCTTGCACCGACCTATCGCTTGCGGGCAGGCGGGAAGGCCTCTCTGGTAGCCAGTCCTCCGCATTTTGGGGCTTTATCCAGGTCCTGAAAGATATGGGGGGGAGGAGGCCGCCAATTGTGCTACTGGAGAATGTGGAAGGGTTTCTCACCTCTCACAGCGGGAAAGATTTCAGGGAGGCGCTTCTCGCCCTTAATGAATTGGGGTATGCGGTCGATTCTTTCCTGATTGACGCATCCCGATTCGTACCCCAAAGCCGGGTCAGGCTATTTATCGTTGGGCATCAGACGCCCAATACCGCCGTTTTTCAGGAGCAAAGGTCCTTTTATCAAAGCGAAGTCAGGTCTGAAAAACTGGCCAACTTCATCCTGCTGCATCCTGAGATCAACTGGTCGGTGCGCGATTTACCCCCGCTTCCTCGCAGAAGGTTCGACCTGCCTGCTATCGTCGACAACACCGGCGATGATTCGGAGGAATGGTGGAATGAAGACCGGGTGGCGTATTTCCTAAACCAAACGAGCGCCAAACACCGGGCTGTGATCGATCATTACCTGTCTCAGGACTTTTATTACTACCTGACCGCCTTTCGCAGGGTGCGCAATGGAAGGTCTATGGCCGAGATTAGAGCCGACGGCGTGGCCGGTTGCCTTCGCACGCCCAAGGGCGGCAGCGCCCGCCAAATCCTGGTAAAAGTTGGAAAAGGAGAAGTGCGGGTGCGTTTTTTGTCACCCCGGGAATGCGCCAAATTGATGGGCGCTGGCGAATACCAGATGTCCTGCAGCGCGAACCAAGCCTTATTTGGCTTTGGCGATGCCGTCTGCGTACCTGTGGTGGAATGGATCGGCAAGAATTATCTCAATCCGCTATTGAAAGAATTGAGAGAGTCCCTGCAACCAGCTTCTGATGGAGTCAGAAAACAAATATCTGCAAGCATTTAAAGAGTGGTACGACTCCCTGAAGGTCGTAAAGGCCAATAGGGGGCCGGCCAATGGGACGCTGTCGGCTTCTCTGGTGGTGCTGGACCGGCTGAAGGCCAATTATTCCCTTGACCTAAGTGAACATATAGCCCCGAGTGGAGCCCAGATCAAGGGGGCAAGCGGCGGCAAAGTGGCGGAAATTCTCAAGAGTTTTGGAGAATTGCGGCCCTTCTCCAAAGAGGGTGGACGAACCAACCGCGGCGGCCTGAGCGAGGTTAAATCGCTTTTGGACGCCCTTGGTGAAATGGAGTTGGATCAGCTTTCCATTGAGAAGAGAAACGCATCGCTTCATGCTTTTCAGTCGTATATAGTCGACCGTATCAAGGACTACCACAACCGGCAAAAGATCAAATTTTCTTTTGATCCGAAATTGACCACCTGGCAAATGATCGCTCAGCTTCTCGAAACAGCAAAAGAGGAGGGGAAAGCGGGGCCGGTAGCCCAGCATCTGGTTGGGGCTAAGCTCCAGTTGAGATTCCCTGATATTGCAATCCAGAACGAATCGACCTTCACCGCCGACCAACAAACCAGAAGGCAAGGCGATTTCTTTGTGGGGAACACAGTATTCCACGTAACAGTGGCGCCAATGCAGGGCGTTTTTCAGAAATGCCAGGAAAACCTTGCCGACGGATTAAAGGTTTATCTATTGACGCCCGACTCAAAATTGGCAGGAGCGCGCCAAGTGGCAGAAGAATTTGCCGGAAAGCAGATTGCAGTTGAATCGCTGGAATCTTTCATCTCCCAAAACCTGGAAGAGGCGAGCGTTTTCACAACCGATAGACTGGCCGCTAAATTGAGCGCTCTTTTGCAAATATATAACCTGAGGGTGGACGATGTGGAGACCGACAAATCCCTCATGATCGAACTTCCCTCCAACCTGACCTGATCATGTCAGATACTTTCACTCCCGAACAACGCAGCGAGATTATGCGCAAGGTGAAATCCCGGCGCAACCGCTCCACGGAGATGAAACTGATCGAATTCTTTAAGTCTCATGGCATCAAAGGCTGGCGGCGCAACTATCCGCTCCCCGGCAAGCCCGATTTCGTCTTCCCCAAACAACGCATCGCCGTCTTTGCCGATGGCTGCTTCTGGCATGGACACGACTGCCGCAATACCAAGCCCTCCCAAAACAAATCCTATTGGGACGCTAAACGCGCCCGTAACCAGGAGCGTGACCGGCTGGTCACCGAACTCTTGACGAAGAGAGGGTGGAAGGTGATGAGGATTTGGGAGTGTGAGATAAAGCTGTTGGGAATTGAACAATTCTCTGCTTTTCTCTCATGAGTTTAACCATCGAAAAAATACAAGTATCCCTTACTTTCATTCCGTGGCATAGTGTTGATGCCCAAAAATTGTGCAAGAAGGTTATTCGCACAGAATTTCTTTAAGTTTTTGAATTACAGGCGAAGGGTTAGCGTTTTCAGAAGCATAAATTGATGACTTAACTTGATCAGAAAGGCTTACAAGGGCATTATCCTGTCTAATGAAATCAGAGAAATCCTGAGTGATAAAAGTTGAGCAATAAGTCAGTACCATATTAACAACGGGAGATATTTCTGCAATTAAATCGTTAAGTGTTTTGTTTGCTTGTTTGCTGAACTCTGGAGTAAAGCCAATTTGGCCTAAGTCAACATTTTTCCCGAGTAAAACATCAAGGCAACGGCCAAAAACTGATATTAAAAAATATTTAAATCTTAAGTTTCGTAATAAATTGAGCTGCTTTTTCTCAAGCTCAATTATTGTGCCAGAACTAAATTTCTTTTTTAATTCATTTCTTCTTTCATCAATTGCCCGAGATAGAACATAGGCAAGTAGGATGTGTCTTGCTTTTTTGTCTTCAAAGGCCAATCTATAAATTTTATCACTCTCAAAGACACTATTTTTACCAGAGTTCGCATCTTGGTATTGCCCCTCAAGGGCAATAGTAGGTTGAGCGACAACCTCAATTCCAAGTTGAGAGGCTGAGTCAAATCCCCTTTTTAAGGTATAGCTATGCCCAAATTTTCCGAATTCATCTTGAATTCTTATTTGCTGAGGGTCATTACTGAATTTATCCCAAGTAGTAATTTTATTTTGGGTGTTATTGTATTTTACTATTTCATCAATTGTTGCATGATCTGAGCATTCAATCATCCTGGTTAATACTTTCACATTCTTGAGATCTACATCTCCATCTAATGAGCCAATTGAGCCAGATGTTTGTGCGCCGTTAATAATTGATATTCCATCTAAAAACAAATTCCCTTTTTCAGTACGCACACCTGTGGTCAATATGGTAATTCCATTGTTGAAAACCCAAAAATTTTCAGGTGCTTTTTCTGCCGTATTTCTTATTCCAGAGTTAATCTTTCGCCTTTTGCTGATGCCAAGGAATCCACGATAATTTGCTGAGAATAGATTATCGCCATGCTGGAGGAATAAATCTCTTAGCCAATAGCCAGGAACTGACAAAATGCTAGCCGTCCATTTAGGACCCTTTTCAGTGAACTGGATTTTTCCAGGGCATTCAATTTGTTCTTTTATGACTATGGATGATTCTTGTACTAGGAAAAGTCGTTCGAGGTTTTCGAGCCCAAGTTCTTTTGAAATTACCGTGATTTCATATTCAGGTGGAAGAGTTTTTGATAAGTGGTTTGCAACTGTGATTAATTCCTTGCTCACGTTTACAGACTCAGGGAGGTTGTGAACGAAGAGAAGGTCAATTTGCTCAATTTCTCCTTCCTTAATTGCACTCCTGCATTCCTCAATGATTGGTTTTAAATTATCTGGCACATTTTTCAAATCCCCAGACAAAAGCCAAGCACATGCGGTATTAAGGTCAGATGCCTTGTTTGCAGGAGCGCTGTCAACTGATTTTTTTGAATAGTAACCTTGTGCAAAGACTATCTTTCGAAGGTCCCGATCCAGTTTTATAAAGTCAATCTTTTTATCATCTCCGCCATCAGTTAATGATTCTGAACCAAGAGAAATTAGATCTGGATAATCGAGATAAATAGACATGGCCCAAATGAGGTGGGCATTGTTTTCTCCAAACTCTGAAATTAGAGGGCGTTGCTTTTTGAAGACTTCCAAATGATTCATTTTATTACCTTTTTTGATTATCTTATGATCTTGATTTTTTCCTTCTTGTTTACTTTTTCTCACCCCAATCTTCACCACAACACCTTCCCGCAATTCCGTCTCCTCCCCATCCATTGCATCGGCAAATGCGATCGAATTGGCCAGGGTTTCATTTTTGATGTAATCGCCGAAGCCGGCTACGGCGCGCTCGACTTCCGGATGGGGAGTAAGCATTACCTCGATCCGGTCGGTGACGTTGAAATCCTGGTTCTTACGTGTGTTCTGGATGCGGTTGACGATCTCGCGAGCCAGGCCTTCGTCGAGCAGGCTTTCGGTCAGCGTGATGTCGAGGGCAACGGTGAGGTTGCCGTCGGTGGCGACGAGCCAGCCGGGAATGTCCTCAGCGACGATCTCGAAGTCTTCGGCCGTCAGGTCGTAGGCGGTGCCATCGACGTGAAGTTCGTACTGGCCGGTCTTTTCAATCAGGTTGATCGTATCCTGGTCCATCTGGGCGATGAGGCCGGCAGCGGTTTTCATATCCTTGCCGAGGCGCTTGCCCAGGGTCTTGAAGTTGGGCTTGATCTTTTTCTTCAAAAAGCCGGCGGTGTCCTCGAGGTACTCGATGTCTTTGATGTTGACCTCGGCGAGGATGAGTTCTTTCACCGCATCGATCTGTTTTTTGAAGGTCGGGTCCAGAACGGGCAGCAGGATCTTCTGCAGCGGCTGGCGCACGCGGAGGTTTTCGCGTTTGCGCAAGCTCAACACCAGCGAGGAGATCTGCTGGGCATATTCCATGCGCTCTTCCAGGGCTTTGTCGATGGCCTGCTCGTCGGGCTTCGGAAAATCGGAGAGATGCACCGATTCGTTCGATTCCTTCCCGGTGGCTTCGTTGAGGTTGCGGTAGAGCCAGTCGGCGAAGAAAGGCGCTACCGGCGCCATCAACTTGGCTACGGTGATCAGGCAGGTATACAAGGTCTGGTAGGCGGCGATCTTGTCTTCCGAATAGTCGCCCTTCCAGAACCGGCGGCGGTTGAGGCGCACATACCAGTTGCTGAGGTGCTCGTCGACGAAATTCTCCACCCGGCGCACGGCGCTGGTCGGTTCGTAATCGGCAAAATCGGCGGCTACGTTTTTGACCAGGGAGTTGAGTTCCGAAATGATCCAACGGTCGCTTTCCGGGCGCTTTTCGAGCGGCAGGTCGGCCTCCCGGTAACTG
This sequence comes from Lewinellaceae bacterium, assembly GCA_020636275.1. Classification (GTDB taxonomy): domain Bacteria; phylum Bacteroidota; class Bacteroidia; order Chitinophagales; family Saprospiraceae; genus JADJTT01. The sequence continues at coordinate 180,577 of JACJYD010000001.1, forward strand.
AATTTGTCGATATTGGCGTAGAGGGCGAAGAAGGAATAAGTATTATAGAGCGTGCCGAAAAACTTGCGGCGCACTTCCTCGATGCCTTTCGGGTCGAAACGCAGGTTGTCCCACGGCGGTGCATTGCTGATCATGTACCAGCGGGTGGCGTCGGCGCCGTAGTTGGTAATGGTTGCGAACGGATCGACGACGTTGCCTTTGCTCTTGGACATTTTGTCGCCGTTGGCATCGAGCACCAGGCCGTTGGATACGACGTTTTTGAAGGCCACGCTGTCGAACACCATCGTGGCGATGGCGTGCAGGGTGTAGAACCAACCGCGGGTCTGGTCCACGCCTTCGGCGATAAAATCGGCCGGGAAACCTGTCTCGAACCTTTCTTTATTTTCAAATGGATAATGCCACTGTGCATACGGCATGGCGCCGGAGTCGAACCACACGTCGATGAGGTCAGGTTCGCGGTACATGGGCTCGCCGTTCTCGGCCACCAGCACGATCTCGTCGATATAGGGCCGGTGAAGGTCGGCCGGGACGGTCTGGTTCATCCCCAGCTTTTTATTGGCCTTGTCGATCTCTTTTTGGAGCTCTTCTACCGAGTCGATGCAATTTTCATACACTCCGTCCTTCGTGCGCCAGATAGGCAGCGGGATACCCCAGAAGCGCGTACGCGATAGGTTCCAGTCCTGCAGATTTTCCAGCCACTTGCCGAAGCGGCCTTCCCCGGTGCTGGCGGGTTTCCAGTTGATCGTCTGGTTGAGTTCGAACATGCGGTCCTTGAATGCCGAAGCGCGGATGAACCAGCTGTCGAGCGGATAGTACAGCACGGGCTTATCGGTGCGCCAGCAGTGGGGGTAGTTGTGCACGTATTTCTCGGTGGCAAAGGCCTTGTTCTCCTTCTTGAGCATCACGACGATGTCGATGTCGACGCTTTCGTAGCTCTTGCCTTCGTCTTTGTAGTCCTTCACATAGCGGCCGGCAAAGTCGGTCACCTCGTCCACAAATTTTCCCTGTTTATCCACCAGGGTCAGGGCGCCGATGCCGTATTTTTTGGCCACGCGCATATCGTCTGCCCCGAAAGAGGGTGCGATATGCACGATGCCGGTACCGTCTTCGGTCGATACGAAATCGCCGACCAGCACTTTGAAAGCCTCGCCGTCGTCGGGCTGGGCGTAGGGCATGAGTTGCTCATAATCGACGCCTTCCAGCGTAGCGCCCTTGTATTCGGCGGTAATGCGGTAGGGGATGAGCTTTTGCTCGGGCGTCCATTCCTCGAAAGAAGCTTCCGCTGCCTCAGGCTTGAACCAGGCGTTCAGCAGGTCTTTTGCCAAAATGAGGTTGACGGGCAGTTTGGTATACGGGTTGTAGGTAAAGATCCGTACATAGTCGATGTGCGCTCCAACGGCCAGCGCCGTGTTGGAAGGCAGGGTCCAGGGCGTGGTCGTCCAGGCCAGGAAATACACTTCCCCTTCCTTGACTTCGTCAAACAGGAAGGCGGTGTGGTCGTTGCGCTTCACCTTGAACTGTGCCACGACCGACTGATCGGAGACCTCCTTATAGCAGCCCGGCAGGTTGAGTTCGTGGGAGCTGAGTCCCGTACCGGCCGCCGGCGAATAGGGCTGAATGGTGTAGCCTTTGTAGAGCAAGCCCTTGTGGTACAGCTCGTTCAGCAACCACCAAACGCTTTCGATGTAATTGTTCTCAAACGTGATATAGGGATCGTCGAGGTCGACCCAATACCCCATTTTTCGGGTAATATCGTCCCAAAGGTCCTTGAAACGCATGACCGTCTCCCGGCACTTCTGGTTGTATTCGTCGACCGTGATCTTGGTACCGATGTCTTCTTTGGTGATGCCCAGTTCTTTTTCCACGTTCAATTCGATGGGCAGGCCGTGGGTGTCCCAACCGCCTTTGCGCTCCACGCGCTTCCCCTGCATGGATTGGAAGCGGCAAAACAGGTCTTTAACCGTGCGGGCCATTACGTGGTGAATGCCGGGGAGACCATTTGCCGAAGGCGGACCTTCAAAAAACACAAACCGGTTGTCTTCCGGGCGCTGCTGGACGCTTTTGTGGAAAATGTCGTGCGCATCCCAGTACGCCAGGATCTCTTTGTCGATGTCGGGTAGGTTGAGACCTTTGTATTCTTTGTACATAACTGTGTGAAGAGTGAAGGGTGAAGAGTGAAGGGAAAAGAAGAAGGGGCGCTTCACCCTTCACTCTTTACCCTTCACTTATTCAAGCTGCAAAGATAGAGAATCTAGGGCTTTTATACTTATCTTGGCAAGCAACAATGCATTTTTGATATGGAATTACTCTGGGGGATTGATCTCGGCGGCACCAAGGTGGAAGGGGCCGTTATTCGCCAAAAAGGAGAAGAACTGGAAGTTCTTGCCCGAAAACGCCTGCCTACGGAACAGGAACAAGGTTATGACCACATCGTAAACCAGATCCATCGGCTGGTGGAGGAGTTGGGGAAAGAGGCCGGATCGCGTCCGGAACGCATCGGTATCGGCACGCCGGGCACGTATGAACCAGGCAGTTTTTTGCACAAAAACAGCAATACGACCTGTCTCAATGGGAGAACCCTTTTTCTCGACCTGCAAAAAAAACTCAGTCTGCCCATCGCCATGGCCAACGACGCCAATTGTTTTGCCCTGGCCGAAGCCCGCTGGGGCGCCGTGCCCAAGGAAGTACCCGATGCGAAGGTGGTCTTCGGTATCATCATGGGCACCGGTGTGGGCGGCGGCGTGGTGGTGAACGGAAAAGTGCTGCACGGCCGGCACGGCATCGCCGGCGAATGGGGACATTCCTATTTACACGATTCCGGAGGACCCTGCTATTGCGGCCGGGCGGGTTGTGTGGAGCGGATCCTCTCGGGCCCCTCGCTGGAAAGATATTACACCGAACTTACCGGAGAGAAAAAGCGCTTGAAGGACATTATGAAAGGCGCCTCCTCAGATCCTGCCGCCCAGCAAATGCTGGATCGCATGGTCGACTTCTTCGGTCGTGCCCTGGGCCCCGTCATCAACCTCATCGACCCGGATGCCATCGTGATCGGCGGCGGAGTGGGGAATATCGATTTACTCTACACGGAAGGGCCGAAATCGGTGTCCAAACACATCTTTAACCATGAGTTTGTGACGCCTATACTCAAGCCGGCATTGGGGGATAGCGCGGGGGTGTTTGGGGCGGCGGCGTTGTGAGGGTACGCCTTTTTCTGACCATAAATGTAAGCCAGGGAGTTTTTCCTCCCCCGGACTTCGTCCGACCCCTCCAAAGGGGTACATGGTGTGCTTGACCCAAAGCCATTCTTTTCACATGGCCATCCCATGAATCCTCAGAGAACATGAATCTGCGTTTAGCAACGCACGCCCTTTGTACCCCTTTGGAGGGGTCGGACGAAGTCCGGGGGAGGAAAAACGAACCGCAAACCTAAAAGCCCTACATATTCCTCCGATACTGCCCCCCCACCTCATAGAGCGCCCGGGTGATCTGTCCCAGCGTACAAAATTTCACTGTTTCCATCAATTGGGAGAAAAGGTTTTTGTTCTGGATGGCGGCGAGCTGGAGCTCGCGTAGCTTTTGTTTGCCGATATCGCCGGCTGCTTTTTGCAGGTTTTCCACGGTTTGGATCTGGTATTCCTTTTCCTCCTTGGTCGACCGGATCACCTCCTGGGGGATAATGGTCGGCGATCCGTCCCGCGACAGGAAGGTGTTCACCCCGATGATCGGATACTCTCCGGTATGCTTGAGGGTCTCATAATACAGGCTCTCCTCCTGGATCTTGCTGCGCTGGTACATGGTTTCCATGGCTCCCAGCACACCGCCGCGTTCCGTGATCCGGTCAAATTCGGACAGCACGGCCTCTTCTACCAGGTCGGTCAATTCCTCGATGATGAAGGATCCCTGCAAGGGGTTCTCGTTCTTGGCCAGACCCAGCTCGTGGTTGATGATCATCTGGATGGCCACCGCCCGGCGCACACTCTCTTCTGTCGGGGTGGTGATGGCCTCATCATAGGCATTGGTATGCAATGAATTGCAGTTGTCATAGATCGCATACAAGGCCTGCAGGGTGGTGCGGATATCATTGAAGGAAATCTCCTGGGCATGCAGGCTGCGTCCGGAGGTCTGGATGTGGTACTTGAGCATTTGCGACCGCTCATTGGCCCCGTACTTTTCCTTCATAGCCTTGGCCCAGATCCGTCGCGCTACCCTTCCGATCACCGCATACTCCGCATCCACGCCATTGGAGAAGAAGAAGGACAGGTTGGGCGCAAAGTCATTGATGTCCATCCCCCGGGAGAGATAGTATTCCACGAAGGTGAACCCGTTGGCCAGGGTAAAGGCCAGCTGGCTGATCGGATTGGCACCCGCCTCGGCGATATGGTAGCCGGAAATGGACACCGAGTAGAAATTACGCACCTGGCGCTGGATGAAATACTCCTGGACATCGCCCATCAACTTGAGGGAGAATTCCGTGGAGAAGATACAGGTATTCTGGGCCTGGTCTTCCTTGAGGATGTCCGCTTGCACCGTACCCCGTACGGCACGAAGGGCCTTTGGCTTTGCATTCGGCATAAACAGCCGGTTCCAGGACTTCATCTCCTGTCACGCTGAACAGGAGCAGTCCCAGACCATTATTGCCCTTAGGCAGATCGCCGTGGTAACTGGGCCGGGCTAATCCCCGGTCGTCGTAATTTTTTTTGATCTGGGCTTCGACCAGGTGTTCGAGCTGGTGTTCCCGGATGTATTTCTCGCACTGCTGATCGATGGCCGCATTCATGAAGAAGGCGCAGATCGTGGCTGCCGGGCCATTGATGGTCATGGATACCGAGGTCTTTGGATCGCACAGGTCAAACCCGGAATACAGCTTCTTGGCATCATCCAGGGTGCAGATGCTCACCCCTGAATTGCCGATCTTCCCATAGATATCCGGCCGATGATCGGGGTCCTCCCCATACAGGGTCACCGAGTCAAAGGCTGTGGACAGCCGGTTGGCGGGCATGTCCTGGGACAGGTAGTGGAACCGCCGGTTGGTCCGTTCCGGACCGCCCTCGCCGGCAAACATGCGGGTGGGGTCCTCTCCCTGCCGCTTGAAGGGGAATACCCCGGCCGTAAACGGAAATTCGCCGGGCACATTCTCTTGAAGACTCCAGCGCAGGATCTCGCCCCAGTCTTTGAACTTCGGCATGGCCACTTTGGGAATGCGGGTATGGGAGAGAGAAACGGTGAAGGGTTTCACTTTAAATTCGCGGTCGCGGACCTTATACACATACTCATGTCCGGAATATTGAGCCTTTTTGCTCGCCCATCCCTCCAGGATCCGGCGAGCTTGGCCGTCGAGATCTTTATCGTATTCCTCGTAGGTTTGCCGGAGTGCTTTCAGAACCGGATCACCGGGGTCCTTGCTCTCGATCAGATCGATGGTTTGCTTGATACTGAAGAGATTCCGGGCCAGTTCCGACTGTCGTTCGGCCCAGGTGTCGTAGTTGCGGTTGTTTTCCGAAATTTCGGAGAGGTAGCGCGTCCGGCTCGGAGGGATGATGTAGATCTTTTGACTCATCTCGTCCGAGGCGTGGAAACTGGACTTGAGATCGATGCCCGCTTTTTCGGTCAATGTCTGAATGATCCGGATGTAGAGCTGGTTCATACCCGGATCGTTGAACTGGGAGGCGATGGTGCCAATGACCGGCATACTGTCCACATCCTTATCCCAGAGTTGATGGTTGCGCTGGTATTGTTTCCGGACATCCCGAAGGGCATCCAGGGCCCCGCGCTTGTCAAACTTGTTGATGGCGATCACATCGGCAAAATCCAGCATGTCGATCTTCTCGAGCTGGGTGGCGGCCCCGTATTCAGGGGTCATCACATAGAGGGACATATCGGAATGATCGACGATCTCGGTATCCGACTGGCCGATCCCGGAGGTCTCCAGGATGATCATATCGTACCCGGCCGTCTTGAGAATGGTGAGGGCCGACTGGACATGGGCACTGAGGGCCAGGTTACTTTGGCGGGTGGCCAGGGAGCGCATGAAGGCCCGGTCGCTCTTCACCGCGTTCATCCGGATGCGGTCGCCGAGGAGGGCTCCCCCGGTCTTGCGCTTGGAGGGATCGACCGACAGGATGGCGATGGACTTGTCCTTGAAGTCGATGAGGAACCGGCGGACCAGTTCATCGACCAGACTGGATTTACCCGCGCCTCCCGTACCGGTGATGCCCAGTACCGGCACTTCTTTAAGTTTCAGGTGGGGACGGATCTCGCTGTCGAAGAGGTCGGGATTATTTTCGGCTACGGAGATCAGCCGGGCGACCGCACCCGGGTCTTTTTGCAGGAAGTGTTTCAGCTCTCCATTGGCGCTGAAGCCAATGGGGAAATCGCATTGCTGCAATACGTCGTTGATCATGCCCTGCAGGCCCATTTTGCGGCCGTCGTCGGCGAGTAAATGCGGCTGATGCCGTAACTTTGGAGTTCCTCGATCTCATCGGGAAGAATGGTCCCACCGCCACCGCCGAATATCTTGATCTGGCCGGCCCCTTTCTCCCGGAGCAGGTCGTACATGTATTTGAAGAACTCAATATGCCCCCCTTGGTAGGAGGTGATGGCGATCCCCTGGGCGTCTTCCTGGATGGCTGTCTCGACGATCTCCTGTACGGAGCGGTTGTGTCCCAGGTGGATGACTTCGGCGCCTGAACTCTGTAAGATACGGCGCATGATATTGATAGCGGCGTCATGTCCGTCGAAAAGAGAGGCGGCTGTTACGATGCGAATTTTATTCTTGGGCCGGTATGGTACTACTTGCATAAAGGTTGTTATTTGGTCTGCCGATTAGGTAACAAATGGTGGTGGAAAAGGCTCAATCGACGGCCGTAAAGATAGGAAAAAATTGCTTGGAGAGGATGGAGGGACAAGGATAGCCGGAAGCCAAAACGAAGGTGGTTTTTGAAAAAAAATTAACACACCTCGAATTTTTTTTACTCGTAACTTGCAGTATTAAGGAAGATAGAGTAAAAGGAGTGAACAATTTAACAAATTTGATACCTTAATGGTATTAAAAACGCATTGCCGTGAAGAAAATATTCTACTTACTGACGCTGGGAATTCTATTCCCCACCCTTATGCACGCCCAGTTTGCCGGATCAGATGAAGGCAAATTCACCGTCATCGTGACGGATGGGACCTACAGCACTAAAAACAGCCCTCAAAGAACTCCAGGGAATGGCAAGTTCCAGGATCCGATCCGCCCCCTCGGGATGGTAGATGCCATCCAGGCCGGCGCTTTTCTGGAACGGCCGGATTATGGGAAAGAGGGGTTCCTGCTCATCTTTTGCGTCAATGAATCCATTGGTGGAAAGCAGGGCACCCTTTTTATCAACGGGGAAGAATTCAAGGGCGTTTACCGCCTGATCCGCCAGAAAATGAAGATCAATGAGGAGATCCCTCCGGGAATGACCCATTACCGCTTGGAGGGGACGGTTTTCTTTCTGGGGATATCTTAGTTAGTTGAGCGTTTAGAGTTGAGGGACACTCAACTCTAAACGCTCAACTTCATCAATTCCGATCCTCCCTGGCGGGCACTTTCGGATTGATTGGTCCGCGATTCTTTATCTGTTCCATCACATTCTCGATTGCTTTTTCCAACTGCGGATCGACACCTTTGGCAAGCGTTGAAGGATTCTCCGGCACTTCGATGTCGGGGTCGACGCCATGGCCTTCCTTAAACCAGGTTCCATCCGGGTTGTACATTCGGAAAGTGGGTACCGTTACCCCACCGCCATCGATGAGGGAGGGGGAGCCGGAAATGCCGATCAAACCGCCCCAGGTGCGCATGCCGATGAGCGGACCGAGTCCTGCCTTTCGGAAATAGTCGGGGAAAGCATCTCCTCCCGAGCCCGACCAGCCGTTGATGAGCATGACCATCGGACCAAAGTGTCCGACGGGCGGCCATTGCCAGTTTTTGCCGTCGCGTACATCCCAATAGGCCAGGGGCTTGCGGTTGAGCAATTCGATAAAGCGGTCGGGGATCTGCCCGCCGTTGTTGAAGCGTTCGTCGACGATGAGTCCTTCCTTGTTCCACTGGCCGTAAAACTGGCGCACCAGTTCGTTTTGCCCGTCGATACCCGTGCTGGGCACGTAAATGTAGCCGATCTTTCCGCCGGAAGCCTCATCCACCCGTTTGCGGTTGGATTCGATCCAGGCCAGGTTGCGAAGGCGGGTCTCATCGCTCAGGGTTTTCACCACCACCGTCCGGGCGCCGTCCATGGAGGCTTTGTCATTGACCAGCAATTCGACCGTCTTGTCGGCAAGGCCTTCGAAGGCGGCCCAGGGGTCGGAATAGGCATTCAGGGCAATGCCGTTGACGGCCAGGATGAAATCGCCGGCCTTTACCTTAATGCCTGGTTCGTCGAGCGGCGAACGCACCTCGTTGTCCCAATCCGCTCCGCGGATGATCTCCTTGATGCGGTAATAGCCGTCCGCTTTTTCCCAGTTGACGCCCAGGTAGCCCACCTGGCGTTGCTTTGGCGTTTCCTGGTCGCCGCCGCCCCGGTAAGTGTGGGAGGAATTGAGTTCGCCGATCAACTCTCCGAGGATGAAGTTCACATCGCTGCGGCTGACGGCAAACTCGATGAGGTCGCCGTATTGTTTGCGCATGGCGTTCCAGTCGACGCCGTGCATTTGTTTATCATAGAAAAAGTCGCGTTCAAAGCGCCAGGCGTCGTTGAAGATCTGGCGCCATTCTTCGCGCGGATTGATGGTTGTTTCCATGTCGGCAACTGGTACCGTCTTTTCGAGCTTCTGCTCCGGATTGGGCTCGATGACGCCCCATTGGCCGTTTTGGACCACCAACAATTTCTTTCCGTCCGCACTCATCTTGTAGCCGCCGATTCCCGAAATAATCGGTTTCTCTTCCCTTTCCTTGAGGTCGAAAAATATCAGAGTGCCGCCTCCTCCATTTTCGTCGTTCATGCTGGTTCCGGAGTTGGGATAGCGCATAAAAAGGACCTTTCCTTCCGGCGCCGACAAGTCGCCAATGTTGCCTGCTGCAGGCGGCAGGACGATAAGACGCCTTTCGAATTGGTTGAAATCGATCTCTACGGGTTTTGCCTCGGGTGTCTCGTCTCCGTTTTCAGCTTTATCTGCTTCCTTAGGGGTATCCAGTTTGATCGCTACGGTATCGTTTTCCGCGGCCAGGGGGGATGCTACATCCGGACGGAGCGCGATCGCAGCCAGTTGGGAGGCGTTGGGGTAAGTCCAGGAATTGTCGAAATCGCCGTACACGGGGGTAAACGACCGGTTGGTGATCAGGAAAAGGTAGTTCCCGTCCGCGCCAAAGGTGGGGTTGAGATCGTTATAGAATCCGGAAGTGGCCTGCGTGGCCTTATTGTTTTTGGTATCGAAAATGAATACGGCGTTGTTGCCGTTGTCCATGTTCCGGCTATAGGCCATCCATCGGCTATCAGGCGACCAGCTAGGCGTCCAGCCCCTTAGCCCGCCTTCAAACAAAGTGAAATCCTGGTCGACGCGAGTCGTGGTGTTCGTTTCCATGTTATAGATGGAAATGGTCATGGTCTGGTCGACAAAGGCGAGTTTTTTGGAATCGGGCGACCAGTATAGGTTGTACCGGAAACCGGGACCGTACTGGGTCAGTTTCTTTTCCGCATTGCCGTTCTTCAGGTCGCGAACCGTCAGTTCATACTCTCCGCTCTTGTCGCTCCAATAAGCGATGTAGCGGCCATTGGGCGACCAGGCCGGGAAACGTTCGGCGGCGCCCGACGATTGGGTCAGGTTTTGAACGTAGCCTTTCTGCGCCGGAAGGGAGAAGACTTCTCCACGGGCCTCCACCACGACCCGGTTGCCGTCGGGGGCAATGTCGGCGCTTTGAATATAAGGCATCACATTTTCCTTGCGCGGTTTGACCATGGCCAGGTCGGTCACTACCTGGATCTCGACTTCCTTATATTGGTCGTCGCGCAGGTTGAGCAGGTACAGTCTGCCTCCCGCTTCAAACACGATCTCACTGGGGCCGAGGGCGGGAAAGTGCACGTCGAAGTCGGAAAATTTGGTCACCTGTTTGGTCGTGCGGGCTTTGGTGTCGTAAACCCAAATATTTTGCCGCTGGTCGGCTCCGCGGTCGGAGACAAAGTAGATCTTGTCGCCGGTCCACATGGGGAGTTCGTCATTGGCTTCGTTTGTAGTGATATTTTGAGCGTCTTTGGTTTTCAGGTCGAAGATCCAGATATCTGCTGCCGATCCGCCGCGGTAGCGTTTCCAGGTGCGGAATACCCGGGTGCGGTCGGTGAAGGCAATTTTGGAGGCATCTGCCGAAAAGCTCCCAAATTCGGCATGTACCATGGGCAGTTTTTCAGGCATTCCGCCCGTGCTGGGAATGCGATAGAGTTGCGACCAGCGCTGTTTGCCGCTTTCCATGCTGGAGGCGTACAACAGGTTTTTACCGTCGGGATACCAATCCACCAGCCGGTCGTACATGCCGTGGTGGGTCACCCGGGTGGGCATCCCTCCCTGGCTGGGAATGACGTAGATATCCGAATTGCCATCGTAATTTCCCGTAAAGGCGATCTGTTTGCCATCGGGTGAAAAGCGGGGGAAAGACTCGGTACCTTCCGGCGAGCTAAGCCGGGAGGCCGGGCCGCCCGATTTGGGCGCGATCCAGATATCGTCGCCGAAGACGAAGGTAATATGTGTTTGGGAAACGTCGGGGTGTTGAAACAGGCGGGCATTGACTTGCGCCTGCATCCCTGTCCATCCGACCATGCAAAGGACAAGTAAGAGGAATGTTCTCATCGTGTTTTGGATTAAGTGATTAGTTTTTTACCGGGATGAGCGGGCGAACGCCACGCATCCCGGTGAATATTTGCAGAGTGGACTCTTGCAAATTGAAAGGTATCAAATCCGTTGCTTTCAGCTTGACTTTATCGCTAAAGACCCTTGTTGGCTCCATGAGTTGCAGGTTTTTTTCGATCAGGCAGGAATCTGCCAATTACATACAACTCTGGATGATCAGATCGATCAGGTTATTTCTCGAATCAAAAAGTCGCAGGGCATATTACCGCACCACCGTCACATCTCCCTTCAACCACTCGACCGTTCCATCTGCCCATTCTACTTCGGCCATCCAGGCGAAGACTCCTACGTCGACGATCTTACCCCGGTGGGTGCCGTTCCAGCCGGCATGTATATCGTTGGGTTGGATGGAAAAGGCTTCGAATACCTTGCCACCCCAACGGTCGAATACCCGCATTTGCCGGATCTCTCTCAGTGTTCCCGGCGCCGTGTACAGCAAAAAGACGTCATTGATCCCGTCGAAATTGGGAGAGAAGGTATTGGGAACGTAAATGGTCGGCCTTTCGATCAACACCTCTAAAACGGCCTCTGCGCTGCATCCGTTCAGGTTGGTCACCAATACGGTATAGGTGGTATTTTGCAGCGGAGTGGCCAGTGGATCGAGGCAATCGCTGCAGCTCAACCCGGCCGCAGGCGTCCAGAGAACGGCTCCCAATTCATTTGGTGGAATATTGGTCAGGGCATGAAGCTGGAAGCTTTCCCCTAGGGTTAACGTAAGCTGGGGTGTCACCGCTACGGTGATTTCAGCGGGATCGGAGATAAAAAGGTCCTCTTCCAGGGTGCAGCCATCCATATCCTGCACGACCACGGAGTAGCCACCTGCAGGAATATCGGCAAAGAGCGGCGCCTGAGAAAACGTAACTCCACCGTCGATGGAATACTGGTAAGGCGGTGCACCGCCCTCCACATTGTCAATGCTGATCGAAGCCGGATCGCCATGGCAACCGGGTTCGGTGAAAGAAACGGCCAGGTTTGCCAGCGCCGTGGAAGTGATGGTCACCTGGTCCGTATCCGTGCACCCGTTTTCCAAATTGGTCACGGTGAGGAGGTAGTCGCCAGGCGCCTGGGCCAGGGGAGTGGCTGAATTTGAATTGCCGCCCAATACACCGTTGGAAGTGCTCCATTCAAATGCCAGTTGGCCGGCGGGTTGCGAACCGTTCCCGTTCAGGGAAATGCTCGACTGGAAACAGTTCAGTTGGCCCCCGGGGCCGGCATCGGCGACCGGCGGCAGGATATCCTGAAGTATATCGACCACCGCGGTATCGGCACAGCCGTTTTGGGTATTCAGCACGATCAATTGATAGGTGCCCGGATCGGTGACGGAGGCATCCAATGGCCCGGCTCCCAGGTTGATCGAGCCTCCTGAAAGCGTGTTCCAGTCGTATGTGATGTTTGACCCGGTGGTCGTACCTGTCGCATCGAGGGGGGCAGACAGCACCACGCAGGTGAGCATATCGCCGGCTTGCAGGAAGGCCTGCGGGAAGTTCTGGTCGATGCCCACAACTGTCTGGTCGGAAGCGCTGCAGCCGTTGGTAATATCGGTAACGGTGAGCGTATAGTTCCCGGCGCCGTTGACGGGCAGGGAAAGGCCGCTTCCGATGAAAGAGCCGCCGAGGGTCCATTCAGATGTAATGCCCGGTCCGCCCGAAGATCCGCTTCCATCCAGGGTTACCGTGGGCTGGTCGCAGGTGATCAGCAGGTCGGCGCCGGCATCGGCAGTGGGCGTCTGGAAATTTTCGGTTACTTCGGCCTCGTCGGAGGCTTCGCATCCATTGTCGGTATTGAATACGGTAAGAGTATACGTGCCGGCATCCGATACCGGGAGACTGATTTCCGTTCCCAGCAACTGACCTCCGGAGTTCCATTCATAAGTAAATTGCATCCCAACGGAAGAACCGGCGCCCAGCAACAATCCCGTGGGGTTGTAACAGTTGAGTAATAAGTTGGCTCCGGCATTGGCGGTGGGCAGGGCGAAGTCGGCCAGCACATCCGCGGTTGCCGACGATTCACAACCGTTCTGCGTATTGAATACGGTCAGGGTATAAGTCCCCGCGCCGGTTACCGGCAAAGTCATATCCGTGCCCTGAATAGCGCCGCCCAGGGTCCATGCATAGGTGAATTCCGGACCGGCCGAACTGCCCGTCCCCATCAGCGTGGAGCTGGGTTGAAGACAATTGAGCAGAACATCGGCGCCGGGATCGGCAAGGGGAATTTCGAAGTCACCAGCAATGAGTGTTTGATCACTCGCTTCGCATCCGTTGATGGTGTTGAGGATGGTGAGCACGTACAGCCCCGTATCGGAAACCGGTAAACTCAATGCGTTGCCGACCACCGAACCATTCAGCTGCCATTCATAGACGAACTCCGGGCCAGCCGAACTTCCGGCCCCATCCAGCATGCCGGTGGGGTTGTAGCAGTTGAGCGTGAGATCCTGCCCGGCCTGGGCCGTGGGAATGGCGAGATCCTCCAGAATGGTCGTCGTGCCGCTGCTCTGGCAACCATTTTCCGTATTGGTGACCACCAGGGTATAATCGCCTGGCGCCGCTCCGGTGTAGTTTTCGTTCGTGCCGACCACCGTTCCGCCCAGTATCCATTCGTATGAAAATTGAGGTCCGCTACTGGTGCCGGGTGTGCCGAGCTCAATTTCCGAAACCAGACAGTTGATGGTCCCACCCGCGCCGGGTTCGACCTGTGGACTCAGCGTATCGATGGCAACCTGTACGCTGCTGGTCGACACACAACCATTGTTGAGATTGGTTACCGAAAGGGTATAGATGCCGGCTTCCACGACCGGTAAGACCACATCCGTTCCGACCGTGGCGCCTCCCAGGGTCCAGACATAGGTGATCGACGGTCCCTGTGAACTGCCCGAGCCGTCGAGGGTTGTTTGGGGCGTGGTGCAGGTGAGCGTAAGATCGGCGCCCGCATTGGCCACAGGCGCATTAGCATCCAATGCCACCAAAGCGCTGTCCAATCCAATGCATCCGTTGTTTGTGTTGGTGACTTGAAGGAAATAGAGCCCCGCTTCGGAAACCAGTATATTTGGATCGGTGCCAACGGGCAGGCCGTCCAGCATCCATTCGTAAGCAAATTCTGCCCCCGAACTGGACCCGGCGCCATCCAGCGTGACGGAATTCGTGCCGCAATCGATAATCAGATCAGGTCCTGCATTTACGGTGGGCGACACAAAATCTTCCGCAACCTGCACCACATCACTCTGGGTACATCCGTTCTGGGTGTTGAGTACCGTAAGTACATACGTACCGGTATCCGTTACCGGCAGGTTGACGTTCGTTCCTAAGACCTGTCCGCCCTGGGTCCATTCATAGGTGAAGTTGGGGCCCTGATCACTTCCCGAACCGTCGAGCGTCGAACTGGGTTGGAAGCAATTGAGCAGTTGAGCTGGTCCGGCGTCCGCGACGGGCGCCAGGGTGTCGAGCGCAATGGTGACCTGGTCGCTCGACTGGCAGCCATTATCGGTATTCAGAACGGTCAGGGTAAAGGTCCCTGGCACCGTGGTGCTGGTGTTTGGATCACTGCTGATCTCCGAGCCTCCGGGGTCCGTCCACGTATAGGTGACGGAAGGGCCTGTGGTCGTATTGGTTCCGCCCAGATCGGCGGTATTTACGAGGCAATTAAGCGTGGTTGGAGGGCCGGCATCGGCCACGGGAAGGGCATCGTCGGTAGTGACGAGAACAGAATCTACCTGTGCGCACCCGTTCGTCTGGTCGGTGACGATCAGGGTATAGGTGCCCGGTTGGTTGACGGATTGCGTGGGGTTAGAACCGATGGTAACCCCGTCTTCATCTACCCATTGATAAAGCCAGTTAAAAACGGGGGGTGTCAATGTGTCTCCGATGAGTACATCCGGGTCGCTGCAGGTAAGAGCGGCGTCCGGGCCGGCATCAAATACGGGAGCGAGCGTATCGATACCTGCGAGTACTTCGGCGGTATCCACACAATTATTGGTATTGTTGATGACGAGCAGGTAATAGGCGCCCACTCCGCTCACTGTCAGGAGCGTGGAATCGCCTAATACCTGGCCGTTTTCATCCTGCCATTGGTAGACGTATTCCGGTCCCATCGAAGAACCGGACCCATCGAAGGTGACGGACGGGTCTGCACAGGTGATGGTTTGGTCCGGCCCCGGATCGGAGACCGGCGCGTTGAGGTCCTGCAAGACATCCACTGTCGAAGTATCGGTGCAACCACTCAGGTCGTTGGTTACGATCAGCAGATAGGTGCCGGCATCGCCCACGGATAATTGATTGGTTGTGCCCAGCGTGCCCCCGGTGTTGTTTTGCCATTCGAAGCTGATATCAGGTCCGCTGGAGGAATTGCTACCGTCGAGAGTGACGGAGCTGACCGTACAGTCCAGCGTCTGGCCCGGCCCGGCATCGGAGGTGGGCGTATCGAAGTTTTCGGCTACCACTACCGTATCCAGGTCGGAGCAATTATTGGCGGGGTTGACCACCGAAAGGATGTAGGTCCCGGGAGAAGAGACTTCAAGCGTTGGGTCGGTGCCCAGGGGTGTAGTCGTTTCATCCATCCAGGTAAATTCCAGATTATTTCCACCTGAAGAGTTGCTGCCGTTGAGGGTAACGACAGGGGAATTACAACTCAGCGTTACATCGGGACCGGCCTGGGCGGTTGGGGTCGCTGCATTTTCCACGACCAGGATCCCCCCCGCCGAAGTACATCCGTTATTCGGATTTGTGATGGTTATGGAATAGTTGCCGGGCAGGCAGACCTCCGGATTGAGCTGGTTGGAAGAAAAGTTATTGGGGCCGGTCCAGGAATAGGTATAATTGGGGCCGTTGGTGGAGCCGGAGGCGTCAAGTGTCGTACAATCGACCTGGCAGGTGAGAGTATCCGGAGGGGCAATGTCCACCACAATCGCTTCGATGTTGGTGGTTACCGTCACGGAGGTTGTGGATGAACAAACGACATTGCCGATCTGATGCTTGACGGTCAGCGTGTAGACACCGGGACAGCCGACCTGGATCACGGGAGAGGTTGCACTGGGGGAAATACAGGCAGGCGAAGGCCCCGTCCATTGAAACGTCATTCCCGGTCCCGTTGAAGAGCCGGTTCCATCGAGCGTGACCAATGGATTGTTGCAGGTAATGCTTCCCGACATGTTGATGACCGCTTGTGGGTTGAGCACCGTGAGGTTGAGTACCACTACGCTGTCACATCCCCGCCAATTTGTCAGCGTAGTCGTGTGTACGCCGGTGGTATTGTAGGTCGTGTTTCCCACCGTTACGGAGCCTCCCTGGCATACGGCGGCATTGAAGGCGTAGTAGGAATTCGGAAAAACGGTCAAATAGGTGATAATGGTGCTGTCGCAACCATTGTAGGAGTTGTAGATATCGAAGTAAATGCCGGTGTTGCTTTGGTTTGAGCCGCCGGCAAAATAGGTTTCCCCCTGGCAGATCTGGGCATAGACCGTATCTTCCGAACCGGCGGGGAAGATCTCCGGTTCCGGGGTACAGGCGGTCTGCACGTTGACGGAGCCGCCGGTAGAAGCCGACACCCCGTAATAAGCCAGAGGATTTCCGCCCAGGCAATTGGCGACAATGTTATAGGATCCGGTCAATACCGGTATGTTATCGAAGGTAACTACATAGGAGTTGGAGCCCGGCGTCCACGAAAATGTGACAAGATGGTCTTGGCCATCCTCGATATTTCCTCCGTTCAACGGCACAGGGCCATTGATAGCCGTCAAAACACCGTTAACATCAATAGAAGCATGGTCTTGCGGAATGTCGGAAAAAGAGGGTCCATTATCCCAGGTGTCGAATTCAATAATGAAGGAATTGGTGATACCCAGAGCTGCAAGTCCTCCTCCTCCGGTACCGCAAGCGCCGGTTCCGGCGGGGCTATTTTGGAAAATCATACAAATGCCGTCCGCCCCGTTGGGGTCGAGGGTGCCGAAATTGTACACGATCTCTTTCGTGAAGGGCTGGCTGAAGTTGACCTGATTGGGGTCCCAACCGCAGCCTGCCTGATTGGTGGTGGCGCTGGTCATTTGCATACAATAGGGACCGGTCGTCTGCGATGTACCCACCGGGGTGAAGTTGAGCGGAGTCTGCGGCGGATCGCCGTCGGTGACCCGGATCTGGAAATTGCCGCCACCACCCTCCGGCCAGATGCGGATGTAGTAGGTTACCCCCGGTTGCAGGTTGTCGTATTGCATGGCAGGCACGAGCGGATTGCCGCAGTTGTCGTCGGAGGTACAATCGATGAGCATCAGGTTATTGCACGGGCCTTTGTAAAAGGCCATGGCCATATTGACCATGGTACCTGCTTTGAGGGCGATATCCATGTCGCCGGAAGGCGGCGCCACTACTGCAAACCAGATGTCCACTGTAACATTCCCTCCGCAACCGGGGTAGGGCACGCCCGAGTTGTTCAGACCCGAAGTGGAATAGGTCTGAAAGGCCGACATGTTGTTCGGAAGTGAAACAGCCGCGCAAGGGGTGTTTTGGGTGAAGAGTGAGGAATGGAGGGTGAAAAAGAAGATCCCTATGGCCAACAGGCGGTAAAAATGTGTATAGTTTCTCATGAGGGTGGCAAATAGAAAATGGTATTTCCAAAATTATTTAGCTACAAAAGTAGGGCTAAAATTGGCAATTCATTTATTCACCCGCAAATGGTAAGGAGAAATTGGGGTAGGTGTCAATAAAATTTGGTGAAAAAGGTCATTCAAAATACTCGAAAGCATCAATAATGTCCAGATACACCCCGTCAAAACCGGCATCCAGGATCCTTTTCAGGTAGGCATTGTCATTTCCAAAAATAATGGATTGCCATTCCGGATTCCAATATTGCACTTTGTAGTTGCCTTTCCAGTTGGGATTTTCCCTTTCCATCCATTCCGGCCGGCTTTTGTTCCAGGAAGGCTGCCAATAATAGCGATAATCCTCAGCCTCGCCGATCGACATATAACAGATGACCAACCTTTTTCCCCCGTTGGCCTTTTTGCGAAGCTGATCGACCTCTTGAGCGGAAAAGGCTGTGCCATCCCGGAAATAGAGATCGCTGATGAGTAGGTCGTAGTTCGTGTTGGCAATAGCCTGAATAAAAGCCTGTTTGGAGGGGAAGGGCTCGTTGTCGAGCAGGTAGAGAAAATTTTTGATCTCAGCCAGGGAATGAATGGAATCGGCATTTTCCTGGTAGGCATATCCTGGCCACGCCGGTATATTGTCCAATTCCCGGTGATCGGCCGCGAAAGATACATACCCTTTTAGCCGGTTTTCCGTAAAGGATAGGTCCATTTGCCCGGGATCAGTGCAATAATCGGTTACCAGGACTTGTTTGCCTGCATTTTTTACCAGATCGAGGTAGTTCACCAGATACGCTGTTACATCGGCTGGCGTTTTTTTCCCGTCTTTTTTATAACCGTAAAACAGTTCTTCCTGCCCTACTCCATCGATGGCTGAAAGATAGGCGGCATCGTCCGCCAATTCGATCCCGTTTTGGGGAATGACGATAAACCCTGGATTTGAGTTTTTTGCATACATGCTGATGGCGGACACAAAATTTCGCATTTCCTGCCGAAAATCGATGCCCGGGAATGCATCCTTGTTGCAGGAAAGAACCACGACAATTGCCAGGAGGAAGATTTTCTTCATTTTTTACATTGTTTAGGGTTTAGAACGATCCTGATTTTAAATTTGTACGGCAGGAATGTGTTTTTGAATCCTGCGCATAAAAAACAAGACTATGTCCATAACCCATATCGAACACATCGGTATTGCCGTTGAAAACATGAAAGAAGCCATTGCCTACTACGAAAAGGTGTTGGGGCTGGCCTGCTACAAGATCGAGGAAGTAGCCGATCAAAAAGTGCGGACCGCCTTTTTCCAGGTCGGCCAGACCAAGGTCGAGTTGCTGGAAACCACCGATCCGGAAGGGCCGATCGGTAAATTCATCGCCAAACGCGGACCGGGTATCCACCACCTCGCCTTCGCGGTAGAGGATGTCGCTGAGTCTTTGAAGTCGGCCGAAGAGCAAGGGGTACAACTGATCGATGCAAGGCCCCGCAAGGGAGCGGAGGGCCTGAATATTGGTTTTTTACATCCCAAATCGACCTTTGGTGTCCTGACGGAATTTTGCGGTAAAAGATAGGAACCGGGTCCGGTTGATTTTTATCATTGCCTTTTGCAGGGGAAAACCTTAACTCGAAAAGGCATGCACTGCATCAATAAATTAAGGCCTAAGTTTCCATTCAGCTAAGGGGGGAGGGTAACCTCCAAAACCTTAGTTACATGTTACGTGAAAATCAATTTTTGCAATTTGTAGCGAGACAATTTCCCCGGTCTCCTCATCAAATCAATGCATTTTTAGAAGGTGATGCCGAGTTGATCCGTCTCGATAACGGGCAGGTGCTCGCTTTTACGGTCGATAGCATCGTCGAGGAGATCGATTCGGGTCTCTACGCCGATCCTTACCTCATTGGCTGGATGACGGCTGTGGCAAGCCTGAGCGATCTGGCCGCCGTGGGCGCCCAGCCGATTGGTTTGTTACTCTTTCAACATTTCCCGCCAGGCCTTTCAAATGCCTTTATAGAACAGTTGCAGCAAGGGGTGCAAGCTTGTTGTAAAGCCACCGGCGTTTTTGTTTTGGGTGGCGATACGAACCAAGCCGACCGACTGCATGTTGGAGCTGCTGCAGTGGGGATCATTCCCGACGATCCGATTGTGCTGCGGAAAGGCGCCGAAGCACGGGATATTCTCTACGCTTCTTATTCCATGGGCCAAGGTTCGGCGTTTGCTTTTCAACGTCTTTTTAATGGAAATGGAGCAGATATCCCATACCAGCCCAAACCGCGTTTGCAAGAAGGCCGGCTCGTGCGCAAGTACGGCAACTGCTGCATAGATACCAGCGACGGGTTTTTTCCAGCCATTTGCAACCTCATGGAGATCAATAAATTGGGTGTGCATCTAGAATGTACGCTGGAAGAGATACTTCCACCATCAACCCTGCGTCTGGCAGCCCGGACGGGCATTCCTCCCTGGTTTTTCCTGGCGGGACCGCATGGTGAATTTGAACTACTGTTCTCGATTCCACCCGAGCGGGAGGCCGGTTTTCTGGCTGCCGCCCGGAAGGTCGATTGGCAGCCTCTCCGGATCGGGGTGTTTTCGGAAGAGGGCCCAGCATTGTGGAGTGCGACGGGATGCCCCATCGACGCTTTTCGCATCGCCAATGCCTTTTTTGAGGCAGCGGGAAACCCACGACAGTTTATAGACACCTTAACCCAAATACCTCAATCATGGTAACCCCCCAATTAAAAGAGAAAGATCTTGGACTGCGGGATTTTCTCCAGCTCCAAAAACAACAGGCCCTGGAAGAGCGGGCCACTACCTTTACCGCCTTTTCCGACGAAGCTCGCCGCCGGGGAGCAAACACCTATGCCCGTATGGTCGTATCGCCTGCCGATCGAAAGGTCGTGATCCAGGATCCATTTTCCGGAAAGCTCCGGGCTATGCTCATGTTTGCTTCTAATAACTATCTCGGGTTGGCCAATCACCCCTATGTGAAAGAGAAGGTCAAAGCCGCCATCGATAAATTCGGTGTGGGCCTGGGCGGACCGCCCTTGCTGAACGGATACACCCGGCTCATGTCCGAACTGGAAGCACGCCTGGCTGCACTCAAGAAAAAACCAGCCGCACTGGTCTTCTCCAGCGGGTACGGGGCCAACCTGGGCCTGATCTCTGCCCTGGTAAAAGAAAACGACCGGGTATTGTACGATGAACTCAGTCATGCCTCGTTCCACGATGGACTCCGAATGGCCAAAGCCCGGGCGGATTCCTTTGCCCATAATGACCTGACCCAACTGGAAGCCCTTTTGAAAGCCGACGGGAAAAAATCGCTCAACCTTTTTGTCGGAGTGGAAGGTGTCTATTCCATGGATGGCGATATGGCGCCGCTCGACAAGATTGTGGAACTGTGCCATCGCTATGGGGCATTCCTTTGGCTGGATGACGCGCATGGGACCGGAATTCTGGGCGAGCACGGCGGAGGTACGGCCGAAGAACATGGTGTAGAAGAATCGATCGACCTATCCATGGGCACCTTTAGCAAGGCCTTTGCTGTAACGGGCGGATTTTTGGCTGCTTCCCGGGAGATCATCGAATACATCCGGTATTTTGCCCGGCCTTACGTCTTCTCCGCCGCATTGCCTCCGGTTTTGCTGGCGGCTGTGCTGGCGGGTTTGGATGTGCTAGAGCAAGAGCCCGAACGCCGTACAGAACTTCGGAATATCAGCCAATACGCCGCTGAGAAATTGCGCCCCTTTGGTCTGACCGTCGATCCACAGGCCGCCATCATCGCCATCCGGGTTCCGGAATGGATGAATATCCGACGGGCCAATTACCTGATCCACCAACGCGGGATCTTCCTCAATGCGATCGAATTTCCGGCTGTACCGGAAAACCAGCAACGCTTCCGCATCAGCCTTATGGTCAATCATACGAAGGAAGACGTCGATCTATTGGCAGCCGTGTTGGAAGAGGTATGGGATCTGGAAAGAAAGCTGATTAAAGGATAAACGCATGGATGCCCGAATGAAATTCGCCTTGTTGGTCAACCGCAATGCCCGCCGCCGGACGGCGGGCAAGCGGTGGGCCTTCCTACGCAACCAGGTCTTGTCCTTCCTGCCTCCGGAAACAGTTGAGGTGCCTTTCGACCCGCCGTACGACCTGGACAAATGCCTTGCCGGGCTGTTTCTCGATCAGGATGTGACCGGACTGATCTCCGTGGGCGGAGACGGCACCATGCACAACATTCTGAACGCCATGCTCCGCCATCCGGAATGGCGCCCGGAAGATCGTCTTTTAGGGGGTATCGGGCTGGGGTCCAGCAACGATTTTATCAAACCGGTAAAAGAAACGCTGTGGCAGGCGCCGGTGCGGCTGGACTGGAGGAAACCCTTCCGCTCCGACGTGGGAAAAGTCAGCTTTGTCGATCCGGAAGGCGGGCATTCCGTCCGGTATTTCCTGTTGAATGGGAGTGCAGGGGTAACGGCGCAAGCCAATCACCTCTTTAACAGGGAGGATGCCACCTTGCGCTGGCTGAAACCTTTTTGGACACAGGGCGCAATTCTCTATACAGTCCTGAAGACTTTGTTTTCGTTTCGAAATATCCCCGTCAAACTGCAATGGGATGACCAGACCAGAACTTTGGATCTGTCCAACCTGGCCATTCTGAAAGTCCCCTATGTGTCGGGCAATTTCAGGTACGATCAGGATATTCGACCGGATGACGGCTGGCTCGGCCTGAACTATTGCTACAACATGAACCGTCTGGAGTTGATCCGGACCCTTTTTGACCTCGGAAAAGGACGCTTTGTGAACCGGCCAAAACGCGTTTCCGCGAAAGTGAAGGAACTTCAGATCGATTTTCCATGCCCGGCGCCTTTTGAAACGGATGGCGAGGTGACGCCCGTCATTCGCCTGGAAGTATCTCTGCTCCCCAATGCCGTTCAATTGATGGGTATTGGACTCCCATCCCCAAATCAGCAGCTATGAATTCTCCCGAAATCCTTTCCATGTTCTCTGGTCGCTTCTGGGCGGCCTATTGGATCCATATGCGGCCCTATCTCCTTTTCGTATCGGGCATCGCCGGCCTGACCGGAATGGCGGCTTCGGGCGCTATGGATTTCAGATCGGCCTGGACCTTTGTGCTATTCCTCCCATTTTTTACCGGTTACGGCCTGGGGCAGGCGCTGACGGATTGTTTTCAGGTGGATACCGACCGGTTGTCGGCTCCTTACCGGCCCTTGTCGAAAGGCATCGTTTCCCCGAGACAGATCGGACTGGTCAGTATATCCGGCATGGCACTGATGGCCATTATCCTGATCGTTGCAAACCGCTGGAATATTCTTTTTAGCACCCTGACCATGGCTGGCCTGGCCACTTATTCCTATTTTAAAAAGCGGTGGCATGCCGGACCCTTCTACAATGCCTGGATCGTGGTCCTATTGCCGGTAATGGGCTATCTGGCCGTATCCGGGGCTTCGCCCGGACGGCTTTTGACCGCACCCTTCCCGGCATTGCTGGTATTGACATTTTTTTCCTATAGTAACTTTGTCTTGATGGGCTACCTGAAAGACATTTCCGCAGACAAACAGACCGGTTACCGGACTTTCCCTGTCGTATTCGGATGGGACGCCACGGTCTGGGTCGGAGACCTGTTCGGCCTGTTGGCGCTGCTGGCGGGGGGCTACTTGTGCGCCAGACAACCGGTAGCGCAGGTGTTCTGGGCGGGAGGTGTCCTGCTGGCCATTGCCGGGCAGTGGAGGGCCCATACGCAGCCTGAAAAATCGGAGGCCAATTCCGGGTTTCCGATCGCCGCTACTGTTCGAAGCTTCATCCTGTGGCATCTGGCGGCGATCCTGGTTTGGTATCCCGGGCTTTGGTGGGGAGGTATTTTGTATTACCTCCTTTTCGAATGGGTATTGTATCGCAGGCCGGAACGCACGCAGATCTGATCCGGTCTATTTTTCGTGTTTCCAGTTTCGCCCTTTACCTGTTTCCAGCCATTCCAGGGCGGTTTGGATTCTTTTTAAGCGGGTAGCTTCCGTTTTGGCGCTGGTGATCCACTCCAGGTATTCCTTTTTATGGGAATAGCTGAATTTTTCAAAAGCGGCTTTAGCTGCCGCATTGCCCGATAATGCTTTGGTAAAATATTCCGGAACCTCGAGCACTTTCTTTTCGCCTTTTGGTTTGGACGGGAGCGGTACTTTGTCCCTGTTCAGCTGAACGGCTTGCTTCAACAGGTCGAGCAGAAGATGATCGGGCGGCAAGTCGTCGAGGCTGGTGAGTTTTCCCAGGTGGCCCATGGCACTTTCTCCGGTTGGAGTAAGCACGCCATGGGGGTCATTCAAAAGAGCGGCTTTCCAAAATCCAAATGTGCAGTGCTGTTTAAAAGCCGCCATATGGCAGAGGATCGTTCCTTCGAAAACAAAATTCGGGAAAGACCATTTAATGGTTTCCTCCACATCCGGGCAAGCCTGGTGGATCAGGCTGCGCAGGTGTTCCAGGATCGGACGTGCAAATTCGGCAGATCCCAGAATGTAGGCATCGACCGTAGTAGGTTTCATGTCAGATGGCCAATTGCGGTTTTTTGCCAAATTGCCTCAACAGCTTGATGTGATGCCAAATGGCCGAGCGGAAACTGGGATGCACATGGTAGGGCAAGCCGAATTCCTTGGCCGTTTCTTTCACGATCTTGGAGATATCCTTGTAATGGATATGGCACACATTGGGAAAAAGATGGTGTTCGATCTGAAAATTAAGCCCGCCGATATACCAGGACAGCCATTTGTTCTTCGGCGCAAAATCGCAGGTTGTAGCCAGTTGGTGAATGGCCCAGGTATTTTCCATGGTACCCGTTTCATCCGGCAGCGGAAATTCGGCATTGGAGATCACGTGCGCGGGCTGGAAAACCACGGAGGAGATAAACCCGGCAATCAGATGCATGATCGCGAAGAAAAGCAGCGTCATCCACCAGGCTGATGCGGAAAAGATCAGGGGAATGACCAGGATGAACGCGAAATAGAACGCTTTGGAGATGGCCAGTTCGATGATCATGCCCCGGAATGTTCGTCCCTGGGATTCGATCACGCCGGTTTTTTTCCATTTGATGGCCTGCTTGAACTCCTTATCCGTTATCCACAAAAAAGTGAGCAGGGAATAGAGGAACCATCCGTAGATATGTTGGTAGCGGTGGTGTTTATACCACGGTTGATGCGGGGAAAAGCGAAGGTAGGGTCCGACTTCAATATCTTCATCCAACCCTTCGATATTGGTGAAGGAATGGTGGAGCACGTTGTGCTGGATCTTCCAGTTGAGGGCATTTCCACCCAGGAGGTTCAGGAACCTGCCCAGTACCCAGTTCACCCAGGCATGGCGGGAATATGCGCCATGATTAGCATCGTGCATTACGTTAAATCCCACACCGGCCATGCCTAACCCCATCAGGACCCACAGGGAAAGGATGATCCAGGAATTGGTGACCACCTGCGTGACGATCAGGAAATACGGCACAAGATAGGCCAGGATCAGGGTGATCGTTTTGACCACCATGGCGGCGTTGCTATGTCTCGACAGGTTTTTGGATTCAAAGTAATCGTTGACCCGGGTCTTGACGGTTTGATAAAAGTCGGTCCCTGCTGACCGGCTGAATTTCACAAAAGATGTATTCATAAAGAGAATTAAAGACAAACGGAAGCCCCGGCATTTTTCGGCTGCCGGGGCTTCAGCCTGTTTTGTGTTTGATAAGACAACAAGTGGCGAAGCTACTTGTTTTTTCAGAGTTAAAAAAGCCTTTTGACGGCTTCGGCCAAAAGAGGCTCTTGTAACCAACTCTGCACCATGACCTTTACCGAATCGACGCTCTCGTTTACCTTTCTTGCGGAACAGGGGGAACTCATTGCCTACGACCGGCACCGCTACTACAATGCCGTGAAGGGTTCCGGTTTGCGGGGCGTTGATTTCCTGGGGATCTGGAAAGAAAATACCCTGGTGCTCCTGGAGGTCAAAAATTTTCGGCTCCGGGAAGCGGCCCAGTCCGGTCCGGCTATACTGGCATTACTGGAACAACCCGATCTGGTTTTTACTGCCATGGTCGAAAAGAAGACCGATTCCCTGAAAGGGCTGGATGTGATCGAGGCCTTACTGCGCAAACGCAGACTTTACCGCTTGCTGGAACCTTTTTTTGGAAAACTTCCGCCGCGCTGGCAGCGATCGTTTCCCTGGGCTTTCTGGGCAAAGGTATGGGCTTGCCGGTCCAATCTGCGCACGGTGCTTTGGCTGGAAACCGACCCGGAGTACGATGGATGGGAGAAAAGCCGGGTGTCGCAATTCAGGCAGGAGCTCCGCAAAAAACTGCGGGCACACTACATCGAACTGGCCGGAAACGGGGAGAACCCGTTTGAGGGCAGTTTATTGGTGGAGTAGTTCCTGTAGCCGGGTTAAACTCCGCTGGTTCTCCGGCAATTGCATGGCTTGAAAGATATCCTGTTTTTCCCGTTTGGTCAGGTGAAAAGAGATCGTGGCTTCCGCATTCCGGGCACTGGGATGGTAAGTAAACCGCACCAATTCGAGCATGTCTTTGCCCAACAGGTCGTACAGCATGCCGATGCTGTTGTCGTGCTCGTAGTATTGCAGGTCAATGAGCTGGCCGGCAATGCCGAGTGGACTGAAGATCGATTCCACTACGCCCTGGTTGTTGGAGGGAGGGATGTCGTGGACCCGGTCGAAAGCCCACATCTCTACCAGGATCACCCCGCTGGTATTTTCCCGGATCCAATCCCGGAATACGTGCAGGTAGCGCGTAGCCGATTTGATGCCAAAGTCGTCGCGGAATCCGGCGTCCATTACTTCAATGGAAGGCTGGGTGGGCAGATAGACGGTCGGCAGGATATATGGAAAGGTGGCGTTCATTCGCAAGGCGCTGGAAAACAGGAGTCTGGAGGCGTTTTGTTGCTCGAATAAACGGCCAAAATCGACGGCGTCGATCTCCATAAAGCCGGCTTTCCGAATGGCGACGGGAGGCGCCATCATATAAGAAACACCTTGCGGTGAAATGACCATCCTTCGCCCGTCGTTGATGATCGCCGGCGTCAGAAAAAGCCGTGGAATGAGGGCCTTCTGTTCCGGAAGCCAATACTCGGCCAGGGTTTTATTGAAGATCCCGCCCGTGTTTTCATTGAGCTGGCGTTCGAAGCTGTATCCCCGGTCTTTCACATACGTATACCCACCGACCTTAAACCGCGCCCAGGGAAGGAACAGGTCGTTTGTAACAACGGTAAAGGAGACCGCATTGAGCAGGTCTTTGGATACATTGTCGAGTTGATAGCCGGCAAAGCGATCGATCGTGTCGCCCTGCAACTGATGCAGGAAAAGCTCCCGGTAATAAGCGGCGCCGATCATCCCTCCCGATGCACCGGTAATGAGGGCGGTATGCCGGAACAGGGCGTCCTGGGTAAGGCTATCGGCCAGTTGCATGGTCAGCATGGTCCAAACAGCCGACTTGAGTCCACCTCCGCTCGGGCAGAGCACAACCAGTTTGGGTTTTCCCCCCCCCGGCTTTTTCACCTTTTCCAGCCACCTGTTGAGGATGCGGACCTCCTCCTCCATGTCCTTTCGAACGTTGGGAGGCGAACAAAGGGCTTGTAAGCTTTCAAAATCATAACAGGCGTACTCCGGGGTCTCATAGTCCAACCCATAGGCCATGCAATGGTGGTTGAACAAATCGTGGCGCGTCAGCATATTGACTCCCCAAAGCAACAGGATGATAACTACAAAACGCCAACTGTGGAACCAGTAGGTGATGGCGCCGATCAGCGCGATAAGAATGCTGAATGCCAGGAAGATGCTCGCACTGGCGGGTATCCGGAAATACGGCCAGTCGATGAGATAACCCAACAGGAACAGCGACAAAATGCTGATGATCTGGACAAAAAGGGCGTTGGAGTGGTTTTGGCGGAAAACCCGCTCCAGCAGGGATGATTCATAATGGGCCACACTGCGCACAAGACGTGGGCGGAGCGATTCGCTCAGGTAGGTTTCGATA
Organism: Lewinellaceae bacterium; assembly: GCA_020636275.1. Classification (GTDB taxonomy): domain Bacteria; phylum Bacteroidota; class Bacteroidia; order Chitinophagales; family Saprospiraceae; genus JADJTT01. Next base: position 208,018 of record JACJYD010000001.1, read on the forward strand.
CGCCATTTCCCTTCCTGCTGGCGCACCCGCTCGATGTCGAGGTTTTTTCCCAGCCCTCCGTCCAGATCGGCCGGAAAGCTGCGTTGCCCTTCCGGCAGTTTTAGAAAACTTAGAATGTCTTTATTCGTAAAATAGAAATAGGCGAACAATCCGATGATCAGGGTCGCTCCCCCGAAGAGGAATCCAAGGCAGTGCAGGAAGATCTCATTCAGCGAGCTGGCTTCATCCAGGATCTCGAAATGGATATGAACATACAGGAGCAGCGCGGCAAAGGCGAACGGAATGATGAAGTTATTGATGCAAAATTTCACGAAAGGCCTCGAAAGGGTGGCGAGGAAAGGGAAAAAATGCGCACCGACCAGGTATACGGTCAGGTTCCAGCTCATCACCATGGCGCCGTAGGCGAATCCTACAAAAAAGAAGCTCCAGAAGTCGACCTGCCCCAGGTATTCGGGAGAGCGGAACAGGTAGACGATACCGTACTTCCGGCCGAGACTGCCGGTGACCAGGAGGGTGAGAAAAAGCCAGATACCGAGCAGCAGGATATTACTCCGCAGGTGCAGGGCAAGCAGCTGCAAGGGGAAAGAATAAAACAGCTGGGATAGTTTTTTCCGCATGCCTCAATTGGGCATTATTCTCCAAATATCTCGGCGAGCTTGGCCTCCAGAGTAGCGCCTCGCAGGTTCCGGGCGATGATCTTGCCTTCTTTGTCGACCAGCACGGTATGCGGGATGGAGTGAACGCCGTACATCTGCGCCACCGAATTTTGCCAGCCTTTCAGGTCGGAAATGTGGTTCCAGGTCAATCCGTCCGATTCGATCGCATTCATCCAGCGTGTTTTATCCGTGTCGAGGCTGACGCTGAGCACGGTAAAGCCCTGGTCCTTGTACTTTTGGTACATTTTCACCACGTTGGGGTTCTCCCGGCGGCAGGGGCCGCACCAGCTGGCCCAAAAGTCGACAAGCACCACCTTGCCACGCAGATCGCTCAGGCCGAATTCCTTGCCATCCGGGGTGGTCTGTTTGAAGTCGGGCGCCGTACCCCCTTCGACGAAAGCCTCCAGCCGGGAAACCTGGGAGTTGATCAGCTGCGCAGCTCCCGGATCGCTGCCTTGATACCGCTGAACAAATTCCTTGGCAAAGGGGATGAAATTGGGATGGTTTTTTGTCTGAAGGGTCGCAATCACCCCACCCAGGGCCAGCTTGTACGTGCGGCTGTCGGCAGGAATGGCGCTGAGCGCCTGCCGGATGAGCTCCTCGTGTTTTTCTTTTTGGATGCCGGTATTGGTAATGGTCTCGGTGAACCCTTTCCAAGCCTCATAGACCCAGGGCAGGTACTCGAGGTCCTTGTCTTTCCAATCCACGAACTGGAAGTATTTATCCACAAAGTAGAGCAGTTCGTTGTCGTAGCCCTCGCCGTAATTTTGGTAACTCAGGTAGGTGTTTAGCGCCACCACCTGATAGAAATAGGGGTTCGTCTTTTTTAGCGAGTCGAGCAGCTGCAACTTCTGTTCGTCGGTCTTCTTCAATTCAGCCACCAAGGCTGCCGTCTCGTCCGGATTGGATTGGGCGCGACGGAATTGCTGGGAGATCTGGTTGGATTGCATGCGCAGTTGATTCACTTCCTCCCGCAAGGTTTCGTATTGCGTGTTGAGTTTAGAGGTGAGGAATTGTGCATTGCGCAGCTGTTGGCAAACCGCACTCAACTTTACTTCCGGTTCAGAGCCCAGGATGAGCGGTTTGAGGTTGTTTTCGTTAACGCCGACATAGTAGAAACGCGGGCCGGTGGAAGCCAGCTCAAATATCGCCTTTCCATCCTGAATGGGCTTTTCCTGAAGCGCCCGGAAGCCCACTCCGTTGAATTCGAAGAGGTAGAGTTTATCGGCAACGCCATCACAGCTATTCAGGGTGACGACCAACTGCACGCCTTTTTCTGCCGGGACCGGTTGTGAAAAGGCCAGGCTCAAAAGGCTCATTGCTGCGATAGCCAGGATGCCACGAAAGAATTTATACATGTTTCTTTGAATTAAGTTAAAGCGTGGAATGGGGCGAAAGTCCGCCCTTGGAAATTAACAAATATGAGGGTGCTTCCTCTGGCAACACCGTCATATTTGCAGATCAAGGCTCAAAATTAAGGGGATTGAAGGGGAAAAGCAAATGAGACCCCGGACTATAACCCCAGGGGGTCTGCTGATCCGTTGACATCCCCCACTTTGATGGCGAAAAAATCAGCTATTTCAATTCCGGAGGAGCGATTCACATCGGCGGCAATCCGCTTGTAGGGGGAATCCAGCGGTACCAACCCCAGCACATGGCGGCTGATGAGGACCATGTCGTAGGTCGTCACGCCGTTGCCAGCATCGCTGAGTTTAATGCGCGACCCTGCTATTCAAGTTGCTAAATAGCCGGAATGGGTTGCCTCCTAACCGATTAAATTTAAAAATTCCTCTTCGGTCAATACCTGAACCGTCCCCAATTCCCGGGCTTTTTTCAATTTGGATCCTGCCGCTTCTCCGGCAACCAGGATATCGAGCTTGGAACTCACGGCACTGACGTTCCGCGCGCCGGCAGCCTCGGCTTTTTCCTGGGCTTCCTTGCGTCCCATGGTCTGCAAGGTCCCGGTGAAGAGAATGGACTTTCCGGCCAGGGGTGCATCGGCGGAGGCGGCACGCGGTCGGTCGTCGTCCGTTTGGCGCAAATTGACGCCGAGGCTTTCCATCTCCTCGAGCAGCCGGATATTACCGGGTTGTTGGAAATAAGCCATTACGTTTTCGGCAACTACCGGCCCGACGTCCTTGATGTGGGTATAATCCTCTAGTGTCCAGTTTTTCAGATCGAGCACATGGCCGATCTCTGCTGCCAACAGCTTGGAGATCTTTTGCCCCAGGTGGTGGATGCTCAGGCTGTGGAGCAAGCGGTGAATGGGGTTTTGTTTGGCCTTTTCGATGGAGGCCTGCAGATTAGCCACTGATTTGGCGCCGAACCCTTCCAGTTGTTCAATTTGATCATAAGGCAGCCGGTACACATCGGCCAGGGATCGCAACCAGCCCAATTCGAAAAAGCGCTCCACGATCGACTTGCCCAGTCCTTCGATATCCATGGCGTCTTTGGAGACGTGCCAGATCAATCGCTGCAGATCCTGGGCGCCGCAAACGCAGACCGGACAGCGCCAGGCCGCCTCCCCTTCTTCCCGGACCAACTCGACCGGATTGCCGGTATCGTTGACCGGGCAAAAGCGTGGAAACCCGATGGTGCGTTCCTCGCCGGTGCGCAACTCGGCCATGGCTTTAACGATATAGGGGATCACGTCGCCCGCCCGCTCCACCAGCACGGTATCGCCGATGCGCAGGTCTTTAGCCCGGATGAAATCTTCATTGTGCAGGGAAACGGAGGAGATCGTCACCCCGGCGAGGTGTACGGGCTCGAGTTTGGCCACGGGCGTGATCGAGCCCACTTTTCCCACCTGGTACTCCACATTCACCAATCTGGAAGTGGCTTGCTTGGCCTGGAATTTATAGGCGATGGCCCAACGGGGATGATGGCTCGTATAGCCGCACCGCTCTTGCAGGTCGCGGCGGTTGACCTTCACCACCATGCCGTCGATCTCATAGGGGTAGTCCTCCCGGCGTGCTTGCCAACGGTTGCAAAAATCGACGACCTCCTGAATGCCCCGGCATACCTTGCGCTCTTCCACCGGCACCTTAAAGCCCAGGTTGCCGAGCAAGGCAATGCTCTCGTCGTGTGTGGCGAGGCGGTCCAGTTGATCGGCGCCTTCCGCATCGGCCGCAAAGGCCAGTTGGTAGACGAATGCCTCCAGGCCGCGCTGGGCTGTCTCTTTGGGATCTTTCATCCGCAATCCGCCGGTGGCCGCGTTGCGCGGATTGGCGAAAAGCGGCAAACCTTCGGCTTCCCGTTTTTGGTTGACCTGGGTAAAGATATCTTTCCGGATGAGCACCTCTCCCCGTAGTTCCACTTTTTGAAATCCGAATTTCGAAAAGGCGGCTTTGAGCGGGATGGAGCGGATCACTCGAGCGTTGGCGGTCATCTCTTCACCCATGATCCCGTTGCCGCGTGTGGCGGCTCTGTGGAGCAGGTCGTTCTCATAAACCAGGGCGATGGTGCCGCCGTCGAACTTGGGTTCCACCACGTATTCCACGTCGTCCTCGGCAGGAGTGAGCGTCAGCTTTTTTACCTGCTCGTCGAAATCGAAAAGGTCTTCGGCATTGTAGGAATTGGCCAGCGAAAGCATGGGCGTGAGATGCTCGGCAGAGGGGAAGTCTTCGGTCAGATCGGCCGAAACCCGCTGGGTCGGCGAATCAGGGGCGATCAATTCCGGAAATTGCGCTTCCAGGCTTTCCAGTTTCTTGAACAGCCGGTCGTATTCATAATCGCTGACCACCGGGTCGTTCAGCACGTAATACCGCCACTCGTGGTAGAGGATGACGTCGCGCAGGTCGCGCATCGCAGCTTCGGCCGCTTCGCGCGATGGATGGGTCTCTTTTTCGAGCAGTTCCTTGGAAAGGTCGTAAAAAGCGCGTTGTTGCTCTGGTGTGTACATAGTTCATTTGGTGATAGGAGGAAAGGCCTTCCTCTTATCTTTTGGTTAACAAAGCTACGGCCTCAATATGTTGGGTATGCGGAAACATATCCACCGGCTGCACTTTTTCCACGCTGTATTTTTCACTCAGCAAATTCAGGTCGCGCGCCTGGGTAGCGGGGTTGCAGCTCACGTAAACGATCCGCGGGGATTCGAGCTGCAGGAATAGTTTTACTACATCTCCGTGCATGCCCGCTCTCGGCGGGTCGGTGATCACGACGTCCGGCTTGCCGTGTTTTTGGGCAAATTCGGGCGTGAGGATGTCCTTCACATCTCCTGCGTAAAAGGTGCAATTATCGATCTGGTTCAAGCGGGCATTCTCCCGCGCATCGTCGATAGCGGCTTCAATCTCCTCGATTCCGGTAACTTGCTTGCTGTCCCTGGCCAGGTATAAGGCGATGCTGCCCACACCTGTGTATAGATCGTAAACATTCTGGCTGCCGTTGAGCCCGGCGAATTCAGCGGCGACTGCGTAGAGGCGTTCGCCCTGGCGGGAATTGGTCTGGAAAAACGACTTGGGCCCGATGCGGAACCGGACATGACCGATTTGCTCTTCGATATAGCCCTTGCCGGCGTACGTATGCATGTCCAGGTCGCCCACAAAATCGTTGACCTTCGTATTGATGCAGTAGATCAGCGTGGTGATCTGGGGAAAACGCGTTAACACGGCGTCCAGATAAGCGATGCGCCTGGCTGCATCTTCTTCCCCGAAGCTGAGCAGCACCAGGGTCTCGCCCAGGGTGCTCACCCGGATCATCACTTGCCGGAGGAGGCCCTGGTTGGCACGGGTGTCGTAAAAACTCAACCCCTGTTCGATGCCGAGTTCGCGCAATCCATTTCGGATCGCATTGGAAGGTTCAGGTTCCAGCCAGCAATGATCGATATTGATGATCTTGTCGAAAGCGCCGGCCTTGTGAAAACCGAGCACATCGACGAAGAGCGGCGCCGATTGGTCGGCGAGTTCTTGATGCGTCAGCCAGCGGCGGTTGGAAAAGGCGAATTCGAGTTTGTTGCGGTAATACTGCGTTTCGGGCGCGGGCAAGATGGGCAGGAATTCGCCGATGGAAACCTTGGCGATGCGCTGCAGGGCGTCGCGTACGTTGTTTTCCTTGTGTTTCAACTGCGCCGTATACGACAGATGCTGCCACTGGCAGCCGCCGCAGACTTCATAGTGGCTACAAAACGGCTCGACCCGGTCGGTTGAATATTGGTGGAAATGCGTCGGTACGGCCAGCAGGTGCCCCGATTTTTTACGGGTGACCAGCACATCGACCACGTCGCCCGGCGCCACGTTTTCGACAAATACGACTTGCCCTTCCGGGGTGCGCCCCACGCCCCGGCCCTTGTCGGCAATGCCGGTGATCGCTACCTGCTGTTGATGCTGCGGTTTTCTCTTTCTTCCCATGGGGGGCAAAGCTAAAAAGTTTCATAAAGTGGAAGGGTAATGCCCGTCCCCTTTTATTTCTACCGGGTCAGAATGACGTAGTCCCGGATCAGCGTTTTCAAAAAACCGACCTTGTCTTTTGGAACCTCGGAAATTTCCAACAAGCCTGCCAGGCGATCGGCGAGTAAGCGGATGGCCTCCCGGTGCGCAGGATTGGGGAAAGATTGATACCGCGCCAGGGTTGTTTTGACCAGCAGCATATCCTGCTCGCTGACCTGCCGGATGCCCGGGTATTGGGGCTCATATCCTTCCATCGACTCGATCCGGAGCACCGTGCGCAGCCGGTGTGGCAGGCGGGAAGGAACGCGCACTACGGTGGTATGTGCGGTGAGATCGCCCAGGCGTTGATGACGGGCCGTAGAGCCGATGAGGAGCGCCGCGAAGACGCCGAACGAAAAGTATACATCGATCAGGTAAAAAACAGTACGCAACAGGTAATCGGTGAGCCCGGGCTCCTTTCCGTCGAGGCGCACCACCTTGATGCCGATCATCCGCTTGCCGATCGTTTGCCCGTGGAGGAATACCTCGAAAATGAAACAGTACATCATCAGCAGGAACAAGGGCAGGAGGTAGAACAGAAAGCCGATCATCATCCCGGAAGCATCTTGTAACAAAGGCTCCATCCGGGGAAGAAAGAACATTAAAAGGATGTAGTACAGAATTATGATGAGCGAAAAATCGATCAGAAAAGCGAACAAACGATCCCGCACGTTGGCGAGTTCGTAGGTGATTGTCACATTCTGCGTTGTCCGAATCTCGATTGAAGCCACTTTTTTCCCCAAAAATCACGTTATTTGGGGAATCAAGCAAATTAATGATGGAGGGAGCACGAGCTGCTCCCTCCATCGTTCGTAGAGATTTTATGCGCGAATCCAAATTCATCGACCAAAACCGGGAGAAGTGGGAGACCTTCGAGCAGGTGCTGGAAGAGAAGGAAAAAGACCCGGATCAGCTCAATGACCTGTTTGTGCAGGTCACGGACGATCTGTCGTTTTCCCGGACCTTCTACCCCAACCGGCTGGTGCGCGCGTATTTGAATGGCCTGGCCCAACGGGTCTACATCAGCATTTACAAGACTAAACGTTCCCGGCGCAGCCGCTTGCTCGAGTTTTGGAAGGAGGAACTGCCCTTCCTGATCTGGGAGTCCCGCCGCGAATTCCGCCTTTCCTTCCTGATCTTCCTCCTGTCGCTGGCTATCGGCGTTTTCTCTACCGCCATGGACCCCGATTTTGCGCAAGCGGTCCTGGGCGAAGGGTATGTCTCCATGACGGAGGGCAATATCGAGGCCGGCGATCCCATGGCGGTTTATAAAGGCGAGGCCCCTTTCGGCATGGCTATCGGCATCATTGGCAACAACCTGTTCGTGGCGTTCTTAACATTCATCGCCGGCGCCCTTTTTGCGATCGGCACCGTAGGCGTACTGATCCGGAATGGGGTCATGGTCGGCGTATTCCAGTTTTTTTTCATCGAAAGGGGCTTGTTTTGGGACTCCTTTCTCACCATTTGGATGCACGGGGCCCTGGAGATCTCGGCTATCGTGATCGCGGGAGCCGCGGGCCTGATCCTGGGCCGCGGGCTGGTCTTTCCCGGTACCTTGTCGCGCATGAAGGCCTTCCAAATTTCGGCCCGGCGCGGGTTGAAGATCATGTTGAGTCTGGTGCCCCTGTTCGTGGTGGCTGGAACGATAGAAGGATATCTGACGCGGCATACGGAATTGCCCAACCTGTTTCGGGGTCTTTTCATACTCAGTTGTTTCGCGTTCATCCTGTACTACTATGTGTGGTACCCAATGAAGAAGGCCCGGGAGGGATTCAAAGTGCAGGATGTGGATCCGATGCTGAGCCCGGATGCCGAGTCGGAGATCGATCTGCACAAGATCCAGTCGGGAGGAGAGCTGTTTTCGAGCACCTTCACTTTTTTCCGCAACCAGTTCGACCAGATCGCCTGGCGGGCAGCCCTGGCGGCCCTGATCTTTTGCGCCCTGGTATTTCCGTTTGCGGGAAAAGGGCCCGCCTCCCTGTTTGTGTTTACCTGGGAGTTTTTGGGCATGTTGAAATCCATTCCCAGCCTCATCCGGCACCCGGATGTTCCCTGGTTGCCGTTTTTGCAGATCCTGATCTTCACCGGGTTGAGCATTCAGTTCTTTCAAATGATCCGAACGTCGGAGCCCGGGAGGAAACCCCTGCTTGTCTGGTTGAAGGTGGGAATCGGAGCCGCCATTCTTGTCATGTTGCTCCTGCCCAAGGTCTGGTATACGGTGCTGAGCTTTTCGATGATCTTTCCCCTGGCCCTGGTCTGGGTTTGCATCATGCAGTGGGAAGGAAAAAATGCCTTTCTTTCCGTCGGCCGGCTTATCGAACTGGTCGCCGGGCAGATCTGGCGCTATCTGGGCTTTGCCCTGCTGCTGACCGGGGTGGGATTCCTTCTGTTCCTGGCGTTGGATTCCATGATCCTCTGGCTGGTCTTCGACAGCCTCGGGGTCGGGCTTTCGCTGGAACAATCCACTATGGATAACCTGATCACCGTTGTCCTGGTATTTTGCACGCTTTTTTTGTTGTACATCCTTTTTGCAGCCACCATCTTTGGGGCGTCCCTGCTGTATTTTACCCTGGTCGAGATCCGGGATGCTCCCCAGCTTCGCGACCGGATTGAAAAGGTGCACCTGCAGGCCCGCATCCAGGGGTTGCCGCGCGAAGAATGAGGATATGAAACGATACGTCAGTTGCTTCCTTTCCCTGCTTTTCCTGTTCCTGCTACCGGGCGGGCAGGCGTATGCCCAGGCGGAACCCGACCGGGGAGTGGGGTTGGACAAGGAAAAATGGGAAGTCCTGGCTGGTGAACTGGATTATTCGGCGCCCGTGCAACAAGAAGAAGTGAAGAAAGCACCCTCTGTGAAAGAAGCGCGGGGCTGGTCTATCCTCCTTAAAGTGATGGCCGTGCTCGCCGCGATCGGGATCATTGCGCTGATCCTGAGATACCTGTTGGCGGGAGAGTCCGTCTTTTCTCCGAAAAACCGGAAATTCAGCGGTCAGTTGGCGATCAACCTCGAGGACGTTGAGGCGCACCTTCCCGATGCCGACATGCCGGAATTTATCCGGCGAGCCCTCCAGGCAGGTGATTACAGGATGGCTGTGCGCTTGCACTACCTCAGTCTGATCCAGGGGCTGACCCGCCGGGGCTGGATCGAGTGGAAACGCGAAAAGACGAACGGAGACTATCTCCGGGAAATACAAGAGCGTCCCGTTTTTGGCCAGTTCCGCGAACTGACGGGTATTTTCGAACGCGTTTGGTATGGCGACTATCCTCTGGAGGAAGGCGCCTACCGGCAGGTGGCAGGGCATTTTGCCGACTGCGAGCGCAGCATAAACCAGACTGCATAGCCATGGATAGAATGCGTATTTGGCTTTGGGGTGGGTTCCTGGCGCTCGTGATCGCAGTGCTGTTGTACCTGTTTTGGCCAAGTGGAGAATTGGTGGATTGGGATGAAAACTACCGGAGGGAAAGTAAACAACCCTACGGTACGGAACTGATCTATGACCTGTTGAAAGACCAGGCGGGCGACGACCGCTTTTTCGAGGTGGAAGACAGCATTGTCGGCAGTCTGGATAAGTGGGAAGGTCCGGCAAACTACATCATCATCAATCAGGGCATCTGGCTGGACTCTTTGGAGGAAGACCAGTTGCTGGAATTCGTCGAAAAGGGCAACACTCTTTTTCTCGCCCTGAATGCCATGCCGCAGGGCATCCTTTCCCGGCTTTTCACCTTCGATCTGGACAGCCTCGACCTGGATCGCTATGCCTATAAAACGGATACCAGCGCTACCCTTTCCCTGACCTATGCACCCTGGGAAGACACCCGCCTCGACCTCGCCTGCCTCGACCAGGGAAGCCTGGTGGAATACAACTGGGGCTATTGGGACCCCATCTGGTTGGACTACCTGTCGGACGAGGGGTTCGAGATGGAGCGACTCGGCTATTTGAACGACACCTGGACCCAGTTCATCCGGATCCGGCACGGGCGCGGATCGATCCTGCTGCACACTACTCCGTTGGCGTTTTCCAATTTTTATGTAAAAGAAGCCGAAGGCCTGGATTACGCCGACAAGGTCCTGGCCTATTTGAATAAAGGGCCCATTTATTGGGATCACTACAGTGATTTCGAGTCGGCTTATCGAAGAACCTGGGGCCGTCGTCCACCGCGGACAACGCGATCCATTCAGGCGGATAGCCCGTTGCAATACATTCTAAGCCAGCCACCATTGGCTTGGGCCTGGTATGTAGGTTTGTCGCTGGCCGTATTGTACCTGCTCTTCCGCGCCAAGCGCAAACAACGCATCATCCCGATCCTGGAGCCAAATACCAACACCTCGATGGAGTTTATCGCTACGATCGGGCAATTGTATTTCAGGCAAAATAGCCACCGGAAACTGGCTATTCAAAAATGGCGTTTGTTCCTGGGCTTTGTTCGTGACCGCTACCACCTGCCGACACGCGAGTTGGATGATGCTTTTATCGGGAAACTGGCCGAGCGGTCCGGAATCGATAAAGAAACCCTCCAACCTATTTTTCGCCTGGCGCGGAATATCGAACGGTCGGAAGTCTTTCTCTCCGAAAATACCCTCATCGACCTGCATAAGGCGCTCGATGGATTTTATAGAAATTGTAAATAAAACGAGGGGGCGTCCCTCCGAAAATAACCAGTTTATGGACACATTTGAACAACCCGAACGGATCGACCTGGGCAAGGTTCGCCTCGCCGCTGAACGGGTGAAAGCCGAGTTGCACAAGGTGATCGTCGGCCAGGAAGAGTTGCTCGATCTGCTTTTGGTGGCCCTTTTTACCAATGGGCACGTGCTGATCGAGGGGGTTCCAGGGATCGCCAAAACCCTGACGGCCAAGCTGTTGGCGCAAACCATGGATGTCGAATTTTCCCGCATCCAGTTTACGCCCGACCTCATGCCCAGCGATGTGGTGGGCACCACGGTTTTCAATCTGAAAACCTCCGACTTCAGTTTCAACCCCGGGCCCGTTTTTTCCAATATCGTCCTGATCGACGAGATCAACCGGGCGCCGGCAAAAACCCAGGCCGCCCTGTTCGAAGTGATGGAAGAATATCAGGTTACGGTCGACGGGAAGACCTATTCCATGCAGCCTCCCTTTTTCGTCGTCGCGACCCAGAACCCGATCGAACAGGAAGGCACCTACAAACTGCCCGAAGCCCAACTCGACCGCTTTCTGTTCAAGATCAATATCACCTACCCCGATCTGGCGGAGGAAAAAGCCATTCTGCAGCGCTTCAAGAGCGATTTTTCCTTTTCTCAAAAACACGACGTACGTCCGGTTTTCTCCGCCGCCGAGATCCAGGAATGTCGCGCGCTGATCGAGCAGGTCCATATTGAAGAAGCCCTGATCAACTACATCGCAGCCATCGTTACGCAGACCCGGAACAACGGCGACCTTTTCCTGGGCGCATCGCCCCGGGCCTCTCTGGCGATCCTCAAATCCTCCAAAGCCATGGCCGCCATGCGCGGTCGCGATTTTGTGACGCCCGACGATATCCATTTTGTGGCTTATCCCGTGCTCAACCACCGGATTATCATGACGCCCGAACGGGAGATGGAAGGGTATGAGACCAAAGATGTGATCCGGGATATTGTGCAAAGCATCGAGGTGCCGCGTTGATCGAAAAAAGAATTGATATGTGGCGAGCCATCCGGAATACGTACCTTCCCAATCGCTTCTTCCTGTTGTTTGGAGGCGTGATCGTCCTGTTCGCATTGGGCTTTCCCTTTCCGGCCTTTTACTACGTCGGACTGGCTTCCCTGTTGGTGGCACTGGGTCTTGTGCTGGCCGACACAGGCCTCCTGTTCGGACGCCGGGTGAGCTTGGATGCAAAGCGCCAGCTGCCCAAAGTACTTTCCCTGGGCGACCCCAATCCCATCGTTCTGGATATTCACAACCGCTCCCCACATTACCTGCACCTTACGCTGATCGATGAACTGCCCCTGGAATTTCAGATCCGGGATTTTTCCAGAACCCTTCGGATAGCGCCCGAAAGCTGGAAAAAGGTGACCTACGAGCTTACGCCTACCCGGCGGGGCGCTTACAAATTCGGGGCGATCCACATTTTTATCAGCAGTCCGCTCGGGCTGGTGCAGCGCCGGGTGAGCATTTCGCAGGAAACTACTATCCCTGTATACCCCTCGATCATCCAGGTGAAAAAGTATAGCCTGAAATCCTTTCAGAAAGTAACGACCCTGCAAGGAGTTAAAAAAATGCGCCGGATCGGACACAGTTACGAATTTGAGCAGATCAAGGAATACGTACGGGGCGACGACTACCGGAGCATCAACTGGAAGGCCACCAGCCGGAGGGCCGGTTTGATGGTCAACCAATATGAAGACGAGCGGGCCCAACAGGTGTATTGCCTCATCGATAAAAGCCGGGTTATGCGGCTGCCTTTCCACGGATTGAGCTTGATGGATTACGCGATCAACACCAGCCTGGTCATGTCCAATATCGTTTTGCAAAAACACGATAAAGCAGGCTTGTTGACCTTTTCCGACAAGATCGGCTCCATTTTGAAAGCCGACCGAAAAGGCGACCAGATGCATAAGATCCTGATGGCCCTTTACAATGAAAAAGAGCGGCATGGGGAGGCCAATTACGAATTGGTTTACCAGGCCGTTCGGCGCTTGATCAAAGGGCGGAGCTTGTTGTTGCTCTTCACGAACTTCGAAAGCAGTTTCGCCCTAGAGCGCGTATTGCCGGTATTGCGGCGGATCAATCTCCAGCACCTGCTGGTCGTGATCTTTTTTGAAAATACGGAGATCAGGGACTTTGCGTACCAGGAGGTGAGCGACCTGGAATCGATCTATACGCAGACTATGGCCCAGAAATTTGTGGCCGAAAAAATGCAGCAGGTGCAAAAACTCCGTCAGTACGGCATCCAGGCCATTCTGACCCGTCCTGAAGAACTGAGCGTGAATACGATCAACAAATACCTCGAACTAAAAGCCAGGGGACTGATATAAAACGAACAGAAAAAAAAAGAGGCAGCGCCACCACAGCACTACCTCAGCCCTAACCAAATAAAACCAAATTATTCGTTCGTTTTAGTGTTTCGTGTTACAAAAATAATGGGTAATTGTAAAAAATACAATTACCAGCGCAAAAAAATCTTCGTTTTGACGCAAATTTTTTCGCCGGGCCTTTTAAAGCGCTAGTAGTGAGGCATGTGTTTTCGAAATAATTTTCCGCGCTTTTAAGATTCTAGAAATTATTGATTGCTAGTGTCTTCTTATGTTTATGGTAATCCGTATAAAATTAGCAAACGATGCAACTGAACATTTCCTTCCTCTTTTTGCAAAAAAAAATCGGGCAAGCTAGCCGAATCTATTTATCCATACTTTGTGTTTTTATGACACTAACTCTTTCTGCCCAAAACGGAACAGAAGAGGAAGATGCCTTTTTTATCCGCCAGATCTACCAGAATGCCTTGACTCAAAGCAGCTGTTATTCCTGGCTGACCGACCTGACTACCGTGGGTTTTGGCCGGCTGGCCGGCTCGCCCGCTGCTGCGGCAGCCGTAGACTATACGCATAAAATGCTGGATACGCTGGGTGTCGATTCGGTCTGGCTTCAACCCTGCCGCGTACCGCATTGGGTCCGGGGTGAGAAAGAACAAGTCCGGATCGTGTTGCCCGGAAAAAAAACGGTTGAACTGAAAGCCCTCGCCCTTGGCAATTCGATCGGCACCGGGTCCGGAGGCATTACCGCCCCGGTCATAGAGGTCAAAAGCCTGGATGAAGTAGACTCCTTGCCTGAAGCGCTGGTGAGCGGAAAGATCGTATTTTACAACCGCCCCATGGACCCCCGTCAGATCAACACTTTTGCCGCATACGGAGGTGCGGTCGACCAGCGGGTGTACGGCGCTTCCCGCGCTGCGAAGAAGGGCGCCGTCGGCGTCGTGGTCCGCTCCATGACTACCCTGCTGGACGATGTTCCTCATACGGGCACTCTAAACTACCAGGATCCGGATCAGCGCATTCCCGCGGTGGCGATCAGCACCAACGATGCCGAAATGCTGAGCGATCTATTAAAACAGTCAGAAGTCAGCATTTACATGCGTACCACCTGTGAAACCCTCCCCGACGAGGAGTCCTACAATGTCATCGCCGAATGGCGCGGCACGGAAAAGCCCGGCGAGATCATTCTGGTCGGCGGGCACCTCGATGCCTGGGACGTTGGCGGCGGCGCCCACGACGACGGTTCCGGATGCGTACAATCCATGGGCGTATTGGAGATCCTGAAGCAGCTGGGCTATCATCCCAAACGCACCATTCGATGCGTGTTATTCATGAACGAAGAGAACGGATTGGTCGGCGGACGCGCCTATTGGGAAGCATCCAATGGAAATGAGGAATTCCACCTGGCCGCCATCGAGTCCGACCGCGGCGGGTTTTCGCCCCGTGGATTCACCGCCGAAGGCCATGCCAGTACTTTTCAGCAGAACTACAAAAAAGTATACCAATGGGAGCCCTTGCTCGAACCCTACGGGCTGCACCTGCGCCTGGGCGGATCGGGTGCGGATATTTCAGGCCTGAAGGAACAGAAGGGCTTGTTATTCGGGCTCGATGTCGACAACCAGCGCTACTTCGATTTTCATCACACCGCCGTGGATCTGATCGGTGCGGTCAACAAGCGGGAGCTGGAATTGGGAACGGCGGCTATGGCGACCCTTGTTTATTTGTTAGATAAATATGGATTGGATGAAAAATGAAATTCTCGTGCATGATCACTGGTTCGAGCCGTATCTATCGGCGGAACAGATACAGGCCCGGGTAGTAGAACTGGGACGCAAGATCTCGGTCGATTACGCGGGGAAACGCCCGCTTTTTCTCGCTATTCTCAATGGTTCTTTTATGTTTGCCGCAGACCTGGTGCGCGCCTGCGATCTGGAATGCGAGTTGGCCTTTATCAAAGTCACTTCATACCGGGGGCTTGAAAGCACGGGGAAGATCGAAACGGTACTGGGGCTGAACGTGCCTCTGGAAGGCCGGCAGCTCATCCTCGTAGAAGATATCATTGACTCGGGGAATACCATGAATGCCTTGCTGCCCGACCTGCATAAAATGGGGCCCAGTTCTATGGTGATCGCGGCTTTATTGCTAAAACCCGAGTGTTTGAAACACCCTTTGCATATCGAATACCTGGGGTTTGAGATCCCCAATCGCTTCGTCGTGGGTTATGGGCTCGACTACGACGGCCTGGGGCGAAATCTCCCCGCCATTTATCAATTGAAAAAATAATCAGAAGAGCAGATGATGAACGTAGTTGAACTGGAAAAACTAACACGGGAGGCCTGTGGGATCATCGCATCGGTGGGTGAATTTATCCGAGGTGAAATAGGAAAGGTCGGCGCCGATATGGTGGAAGAAAAATCACTGCACAGCTTGGTCAGCTATGTGGACCGCGGAGCCGAGGAGCGACTGGTACGCGAACTGGGCCGCTTGTTGCCCGGAGCCACTTTCCTTACGGAGGAAGAAACGGTTGAGACCATGCAGAGCCCTACCCAGTGGATCATCGATCCGCTCGACGGAACGACGAACTTCCTGCATCAACTGCCCGTTTTTGCGATCAGTGTGGCCTTGCAGGAGGAGGGGCAAACCGTCTTGGGGATCGTCCTGGAGATCAACCGGTCGGAGCTCTTTTACGCCTGGCAAGGCGGGGGCGCTTATCTCAATGGCAAACCCATCCGGGTCACCGCGACCACCGACCTGGAAAATGCCTTGCTGGCGACGGGATTCCCATATTACGATTACGACCAGATCGCCAACTACCTGGAGGCCTTGTCCGTTTTCATGCAGGTAACCCGGGGCATCCGGCGCATGGGTTCCGCGGCCGTCGACCTGGCCTATGTGGCCTGCGGCCGTTTTGACGCCTTCTTCGAGTACAGCCTCCATGCCTGGGATGTGGCTGCGGGCGCGCTCCTCGTGCAGGAGGCCGGTGGTCATGTCAGCGATTTTTCGGGGGGCGACAACTACCTCTTCGGCGGCGAGATCATCGCCAGCAACCTGGGTGTTTACAACGATGTGCTCCGGGTCCTCTCCGAATCCTTTTGAGAAAACAAACCGGTATCCAGCTTCCCGTCTTTATAAATGATCCATTGATCGAACAAAATAGCTTTTCCACAAAACCCGGTTTAAATTAGGGCCCGAATCACTTTGAGATCTTTTCTATGAACCTTCTCGAGAGTATAAGAATGGCCATCCGGTCTATCCGGTCTAATATGATGCGGTCGATATTGACCCTCCTGATCATCGCTTTTGGTATTATGGCCCTGGTAGGTATTTTGACCGCCATCGATAGCGCCATCTTTGCGCTCAATGACAGTATATCCAGCCTGGGCGCCAACTCATTCAGCATTTCCCCCAGCGGAGGGAACCTTCAGGGACATCGTGGGGGCCGCCAGGAAAAACGGGGTGACCCCATCAGCTATCAGGAAGCTGTCGATTTCAAAGAAGGGTTTTCATTCCCCGCCCAGGTGTCGGTATCGATCTTTTGTACTGATATGGCAGCCTTAAAATACGGGGAGGAAAAGACCAATCCGAACGTCCGCATGTTCGGGGTCGACGAAAACTACCTGGACGTGAAAGGGACAGAGCTGGAACTGGGGCGCAATTTTACAGCGCTGGAAGCCCTCAATGGTGGCAATCGGGCGATCATCGGTAAGGACATTGTCGACCTGTTATTCAATGAACAGCCTCAAAAGGCCCTTAATCAGGTCATCATAATAGGGAGTTCGCGTTATCAGGTGGTCGGTATCCTGAAGTCGAAAGGGGCAAGTATGAACCAGAGCGAAGACCGGCAGGTGCTCATCCCCCTGCAAACCGGGAAACGGTTTTACGGCACGGCCAACACGAACTACGACCTCATGGTTGCCGTAAACAATGCCAGCGATATCGATTATGCAGTCGCGGCGGCAACGGGTCAATTCCGGAATATCCGGCGCCTGCGGGCATCGGAGGAAAATGATTTCGAGATATTTAAGAGCGAAAGCCTGATCGGCATTATCAAGGATAATACGACCAACCTCCGGATGGGCGCCGTGGCAATCGGGCTCATGACCCTTCTGGGAGCAGCGATCGGGTTGATGAATATCATGCTGGTTTCGGTAGCGGAACGTACCCGCGAGATCGGCCTGACCAAAGCCATAGGTGCGAACCGGCGCGCCATTCTCATTCAATTTCTGACCGAGGCCGTGGTCATTTGCCAGTTGGGTGGCGTCGTAGGTATTATTCTCGGCATCCTGATCGGCAATATCATTTCCTTCCTCATTGGGAGTTCCTTCCTCATACCCTGGGGCTGGATCTTCACCGCCATCATCACCTGCCTTCTGGTCGGCCTGGCCGCGGGCATGTACCCGGCGCTTAAAGCAGCGAAACTAGACCCGATCGAGGCCCTGCGATATGAGTAAGGGATTTATCATGTTGAACCAGAGTGGAGGGATCAGGGCCAACAGGATCGAAGTAGGATACCCGTAAGGCAACTGCGGGCTTTCTTCCCAGTGTCGCAACACCTGGTATTTCCGGGTGGCCTTGTAGTGGTGGTCCGAGTGACGGGTCAGTTCGTAGAGGAAGATCCGCCCCAATTCATGGTCGGAATTCCAGGAGTGGATCGGTTTCACCGGTTCGTATTTTCCCGAAGGCAACAATTTCCGCCGCAAACCGTAGTGTTCGATGTAGTTGACCACTTCCAGCAACAGGAAGCCGACGACGGCGCTTGCCACGGCTAACAGCAAGCCTTTCCATTGAAAGAAATAGGCGATCCCCGCCAGGTAAAGGAACTGCAGCACCTGAAATTGCAGCATCTCATTGCGCCAATGCAGGGCGGGCAGTCCGTTTTTCCGGAGCCGCTGCGCTTCGAGTTTCCAGGCATTGAGGTAGCTTCCGGTCACCGACCGGACCCAAAATGCGTACAGTGTTTCTCCTTGCCGGGCGGAGGCCGGGTCGGCATCTGTAGCCACATTCTTGTGGTGCCCACGGTTATGTTCGATGACAAAATGCAGGTACAGGGCAGGTAGCAGCAATATTCTGGCCAGGATTTGGTCGAATTTGGACGCCCTGTGGCCCAGTTCATGAGCTACGTTGATCCCGAAAGCGCCGATAATCAATCCGAGGTTAAATATGGTGGCGATCCAGACGCCCGGACTCCAGTGTTGAGCGGCCTGTTTGTTCAGGGCATAGGCTACTATTCCGTAGAGGATCGGCACATGCAGGTATAGCAGCCAGTCGAAAAACCGGCGTCTGGATTGCGTGGCTTCCAGATCCGCAGCCAGGTTGGCCGTTGACTGGGGCAGCACCTGCTCCAAGACGGGGATCAGGATGAATGCTACGTAAATTGATCCCGGTGATGCCCATCCGCCCTGGGAAAGCCCCCAAATCCCGGCCAGCGGCGCCACATAAGCAATGAGGTATTTAAGGTCTCGCCACTCCACTTTTTTTTCTTTAATTTAGCGCAAAATACTGATTTTATCAACCCGACCACATCATGCACAATACCAATTTCTATTCCCTGAAAATATCGGAAGTGCGGCGAGAAACGCCGGATGCCGTAACTGTTTTTTTCGAGATCCCGGAAAATTTAAAGGAAACCTTTCAATACACCCAGGGACAGCATCTGACCCTGAAATTCACCCTGGGCGGTAAGGAAGCGCGCAGGGCCTATTCCATGTCGAGCAGCCCGCTGGAGCCCCGCATCAGCGTGACGGTGAAACGAGTGGAGAAAGGCCTGGTCTCTACCTACATGAACGACAAGCTCAAGGCTGGAGATCTGGTGGAGGTCATGCCTCCCGACGGCCGTTTTTTTACACCTCTCCGGGAGGACCAGCAAAAGAATTATTACCTCATCGGCGCCGGCAGCGGTATCACCCCCCTGCTTTCCATCCTGAAAACGACCCTCGAATTGGAACCCAAGAGCACCATCTTTCTGCTCTACGGCAACCGGAACGAGGACAGCATCATCTTCCGGGAAGAACTGGCCCAATTGCAAAAGCGCTACGAAGGCCAGCTGATCGTTGAACATACCCTGAGCCGTCCGAACCGCGAAAAGGGCAAGGGCTTTTCCGGTCTCTTTTCAAAAGGTACCATCACCTGGGAAGGACGTACCGGGCGCATTGACGGCGGTATGATAGCGTCCTTTCTGGAAGCAAATCCACCCCGCAGCCGCGAATCGGAATATTTTCTCTGCGGACCAGGCGAAATGATCGACCGGGTACTGGAAAAGCTGCAGGGAATGGGGATTGATTCCAAGCATATTCACCGGGAATATTTCACCACGCCTGAACTGGACGTTACGGACCGCGCCTCCGGAGTCGCAGGAGCCAAGGCCATTGTTACCCTCCACGGGAAAAAAATAGAGGTGTCCATCCCGGAGAAAAAGACCATCCTGGAGGCTTTGCTCGACCAAAAGGTCGACGCGCCGTTCTCCTGTACCTCAGGCGCCTGTTCGACCTGCCTGGCCAAGCTGGAAAAAGGACAGGTGAAAATGGATGTGTGCTACGCCCTCGATGAGGACGAAGTGGCCGACGGATTTATCCTGACCTGCCAGTCGCACCCAACGACAGAAGAAGTGGTTTTGACCTACGATGTTTAAAGAACAGTGCCGGCTTAACTGACGAGGGTTCCCACGTGTTCGCCGTGGACGATCTTCATGAGGTTGCCGTCTTCATTGATGTTGAAGACGATGATTGGGATATTGTTTTGCTGGCACATGGTAAAGGCCGTCAGATCCATGACCTTGAGGCCGAGGCTGATGACCTTGGCGAAGGACAGGTTGTCGAAGCGGGTTGCAGTCGGGTCTTTTTCCGGATCGGCGGTATAGATGCCGTCCACGCGGGTACCTTTGAGGATAACATCGGCGCTGATCTCGCTGGCGCGGAGGGCGGCGGCCGAGTCGGTGGTGAAATAAGGGCTGCCCGTGCCGGCGGAGAAGATCACGATGCGGCCTTTTTCCAGGTGGCGGATCGCCCGGCGTCGGATGTAAGGTTCGGCGACCTGGTTCATCTCGATAGCGGAGATCAGCCGGGTAAAGAGGCCGATGCCTTCCATGGCGCTTTGGAGGGCCATGCCGTTGATCACCGTGGCCAGCATTCCCATATAGTCGCCCTGCACGCGATCGATGCCGGAGTCGGAAGCCTGAAGACCGCGGAAAATATTGCCGCCACCGATCACGACGGCGACTTCGAT
Source organism: Lewinellaceae bacterium (assembly GCA_020636275.1). GTDB lineage: Bacteria > Bacteroidota > Bacteroidia > Chitinophagales > Saprospiraceae > JADJTT01. The sequence continues at coordinate 228,306 of JACJYD010000001.1, forward strand.
ACCAGCCTCATGGAGCACTTTGATCTGTTCGGCATAATGGAAGAGTTGGGAGGGATTGATCCCAAACTGCTTGTTGCCCATCAGGGTTTCACCACTGAGCTTTAGCAGGACGCGCTTGTATCTCGGTTTGCTCATGCCAGGAGAGGATTTTCCACAAAAATAAATAAACAAACTTTCAAGTTGTTTAAAGACCGGCCATCCGAAGGCGGCAGTGTCTTAAAAACCCCTCCAAAGTTCCCTAAAATTAAAAAGGCGAACCGTAAAACGATTCGCCTTTTTTTGCTTTTTAACCGAGCGTCACGTGTTTGAAGTCGGTGACGGTTAAGTCCTTGTCCATATCGTGCAGGAACTGCTGGACCGTTTTCTTATTGTCTTTTACAAAAGTCTGATTGAGCAGGGTGGTTTCCTGGAAGAATTTGCGGAGTTTGCCTTTGGCGATGTTTTCCAGCATATTTTCCGGTTTGCCTTCCTTGCGGGCCTGTTCCATCCCGATCTCGATCTCTTTTTCGATGACCGAGGCGTCGACGCCGTCTTCATTCACAGCGATGGGACGCATGGCAGCTACCTGCATGGCAACATCCCGGCCGGGTTCGAAGAAGGAATCGTTATCCTTGTTCAGGCCGACCAGCACAGCTGCTTTATTTCCCATGTGGATATAAGGAGCAACCATCGGGGCTTTGAGGAAAGTGTATTCGGCCAACTCGATCTTTTCGCCGATCACACCAACTTGTTCAGCCACTTTTTCTGCGACCGAGATATTGTTGAACGGAGCTTGGAGCAATTCTTCCAGGGAGCCGGGCATTTTATCCAGGGCCAGTTTGGCGAAGGAGGTAGCCAGGTTGATGAAATTTTCGTTTTTGGAAACGAAGTCCGTCTCCGAGCTCAGTTTGACGATCACGCCGCGCTTCTTGTCGTCGGAAACCAAGGCGATGACTGCGCCTTCTTTGGCTTCGCGGTCAGCGCGTTTGATAGATAGTTTCTGGCCTTTTTTGCGGAGATATTCAATGGCCTTATCAAAATCGCCGCCCGATTCCGTCAGCGCTGCCTTGCAGTCCATCATGCCGGCGCCTGTGATATCGCGTAATTTTTTTACATCGGCGGGAGAAATGGTGCTCATGATACTAAAAGTTGAATGGTTTTTGAATGGTAGTAGTAAGAGTTTATCATTCTTCAGCCGCAGCTGGTTTTTCCGTCTTGCTCCGTTCGCGTTCAGCCAACCCCTGGCGGATGGCGTCCGCCATATAGTTAACGATGATGGAGATCGACTTGGAAGCGTCGTCATTGGCCGGGATCGCGAAATCCACCCGGTTCGGGTCGGAGTTGGTATCGACCATGGCGAAGGTGCGGATCCCCAGTTTGGTCGCTTCATCCACGGCGATGTGTTCGTGCGAAACGTCGACGACGAATACAGCGGCGGGGAGGCGGGTCAGTCCGGCAATACCACCGAGCACCTTTTCCAGTTTATCGCGTTCGCGCGAGATGGTGAGGCGTTCTTTTTTGGTGATATTTTCGGCGCTGCCGTCCTGCAGCATGCGGTCCATGGTCTGCAGTTTCTTGATCGACCGGCGGATGGTGGCGAAGTTGGTCATCATACCTCCCAACCAGCGCTCGGTCACGAAGGGCATCCCGACCGACAGGGCAGCTTTGGTCACGATGTCGCGCGCCTGTTTTTTGGTCGCTACGAACATGATCTTGCGGCCGGACTTGGCGATCTGGCGCATGGCGTTCGCTGCACGCTCCATGGATTCCAGGGTGCGGTTCAGGTCGATGACGTGAATGCCTTTGTGCTCCGTAAAGATGTAAGGAGCCATTTTGGGATTCCACTTTTTCTTTAAATGGCCGAAGTGGACACCGGCACTGAGCAGATCTTTATAGGTGGGCTTTTCCATTTTCGAATTTCATTGAAAAGGTTGAAAAAAAACGGGCAATATCCATTAACGCTTGGAGAACTGGAAGCTCTTCCTCGCCTTGGGCTTGCCGTACTTTTTGCGTTCCACCTCGCGGGCATCCCGGGTGAGGAACTTTTCATCCTTGAGCGATTTGCGGAATTCTTCGTTCAGTTTCACCAGGGCGCGGGAAATACCCATCCGGACTGCTTCCGACTGGCCTTTGAAACCGCCGCCTTTCACATTGACGACCAGATCGTAGATGTTCTTGGCATCCACCAGATCGAACGGCCCCGTGATGTTAGCCTGGATATGCTTCTGCGGGAAATACTCCTTGAAATCCTTTCCGTTGATGAGGATCTTGCCCTCTCCTTTGGTCAGGTATACGCGTGCCACCGACGATTTTCTTCTCCCTATGGCATTGATCATTTCCATATTGTACGATTTGTAGCTTGCTGGTTAATTAAAAATTGAAGGGTTCGGGTTTTTGCGCTTCATGCGGATGCTCCGTGCCTGCATATACGTGCAATTTGCGGAACATGTGGCGACCAAGGGTGTTCTTGGGAAGCATGCCCCGAACCGCGTTCTCGATGATCGCATGCGGCTTTTTGGCCAGTAGCATACGCGGGGTGGCACTCTTCTGCCCACCGGGATAACCCGAGTAGCGCAGATACTCCTTTTGATCGAATTTACGACCCGTAAAGCGGACCTTGTCCGCATTGATCACGATCACGTGATCGCCGCAATCTACGTGCGGTGTGAAGGAAGGCTTGTGCTTGCCACGAAGCACATGGGCGATCCTCGAGCACAAACGTCCCACGACCTCTCCATCGGCATCGATGACATACCACTTGCGCTCTACTTCTTCGTTTTTCGCTGAAAGCGTTTTGAAACTTAGCGTATCCACTGATTGTCTTTTTAAGAATTTGAATTGCAAGGGGAAAACCGCCGGGTTCTCCCCTTGCAATTCCTGAATATTTTTTCCTGCTTCGCTGAAAGCGGATGCAAAGGTATGCGATTGGGTTTCAATAAACAAGCCTTTTGAGAAAAAAATATTGTACTTGAAACACCTAACTCACTGAAAAACAGTCAAAATTTCGCCTAACTTTTTTCAACACACCCCTTTCGCCGGACCAAATGGCGTCTTTTCGGCTCCTGAACCATTTCATTTGGCCTTTGTTTCAAGTGGTGGTGCATTAATCGTATCTTTATACCTTGCCACCTTTTATGACCTATTTAATGGACAAACTGGAGAAAACGACTCCTGCCTCCCTGCCGGAAGATCCGACGGCGGCTTCCCGCAAGCGCGACCATATCGAACTGGCGTTTCAATCGCAGGTTGACCGGACAGCATTGGATCAACGGTTTTACTACGAACCCATGCTGGCGGCACACCCTCAAGCCGGAAGCTGGGGCTTATTTAATTTCCTGGGAAAAAAATTGCGCCTCCCCCTTTGGGTCTCCAGTATGACCGGCGGTACGCAAATGGCCCACACCATCAATTTCAACCTGGCCCGCGCCTGCCGCGAATTCGGTATGGGCATGGGCCTGGGGTCATGCCGCTCCTTGCTCAGCAGTGATGAAACCCTGGCGGATTTTGACGTTCGCCCCATCATCGGCGACGATCTGCCGCTCTATGCCAACCTGGGCATTGCCCAGATCGAACAGCTCTTTGAAAAGAACGAATTTTCCCGGGTCACGGACCTCGTCGATAAACTCCGGGCCGACGGATTGATCATCCACGTCAATCCCATGCAGGAATGGCTGCAGCCGGAAGGGGATGTGTTTCGCCATTCTCCCCTCGACACGATCCGGAAGGTCCTGGATCGCGCCGCTTTCCCCGTAATCGTCAAAGAGGTCGGGCAGGGCTTCGGCCCGGAAAGCCTCCGCCAATTGCTCCAATTGCCCCTGGAAGCGATCGATTTTGCCGCGAACGGCGGCACCAACTTCGCCAAACTGGAGCTATTGCGCAGCGACCCCGCGAAGCTGGAATTATTCCAACAATTGGCGCTCGTCGGCCACAGTGCAGAAGAAATGGTGCAGTTTACCAATCAACTTGTCGAAGAACTGGGTAATGCCGTACTTTGCCGGCAAATTATTATTTCCGGAGGTATTCGCCATTTCCTGGATGGCTATTACCTGATCAACAAGATCCAAGTGCCGGCCATTTACGGGCAGGCTTCCGGTTTCCTGCAACACGCGCAGGGCGACTATGAAGAGCTGCAAGCCTACATTTCCCTTCAAGTCAAGGGCCTGGAATTGGCAAAAAACTATTTGAGAGTCCGTTAATTTTTAAATACCCAGGGCCATGCACGAAAAAAATTTGATCGCTGGATTTTCCAAATGGCCAAAGTCCAAAAAGATCCAATGGCTGGTGGAAACCTATGCCGCCCATCCGGAGGAGACCTCCCGGGACCTGGCCGGTTTTTGGCATCCCAATAAGGAATTGCAGCGGATCATCGACGGGTTCAGCGAAAATACCATTAGCAATTATGCCCTCCCCTATGGGATCGCCCCCAACTTCCTGATTGACGGCCGCTATTTCGCTGTTCCCATGGTCATAGAAGAGAGTTCCGTGGTGGCTGCAGCCTCCAGCGCCGCCAAGTTTTGGGCCGATCGAGGCGGTTTCCACACCCGGATCATCGATACCCGGAAGGTCGGACAAGTCCATTTCTTTTGGAACGGCGATTTTAAATTACTCCAGGAACATCACGACGAACTGGAGAAGAGCCTCCTTCAGACGGTCGGCCCCCTGACGGTCAACATGCGAAAGCGGGGCGGGGGTATCCTCGATCTGAAATTGCTCGACCTATCCGACCTGGAACCGGGCTACCGCCAGTTGCGGGTCTCGTTTGAAACCTGTGACAGCATGGGCGCCAATTTTATCAATTCCGTGCTGGAAGCCTTTGCCGAAGGCCTCCAGTTGTTTATCGCCCAACACCCGGCCCTCTCAGAAAACCCCCATGAAGTGGATGTCCTCATGGCCATCCTCTCCAACTATACGCCCGAATGCCTTGTGGAAGTCTGGGTCGAATGCCCCGAGGAAGAGCTCGGTGGATTTGCCGGGCGCTTTGCCCAGGCGGTGCGAATCGCCGAGATCGACCCATACCGCGCAACGACCCACAACAAAGGCATTTTTAACGGGATAGACGCCGTCGTGCTGGCTTCCGGCAATGACTTCAGGGCCATCGAAGCCTGCGGCCATGCCTATGCTGCCCGCGACGGACAATACCGCAGCCTGAGCAAATGCACGGTCGAGAATGGGCTATTCCGGTTTTCATTGGAAATACCCCTGGCGCTGGGCACAGTAGGTGGGCTGACCAAGCTCCATCCGCTTGCCAAACGCACTCTTGAACTGCTCGGCAACCCCAGTGCCCGGGAATTGATGTCGATCGTGGCATCTGTGGGACTGGCACAGAACTTTGCCGCCATACGCTCCCTGATCACGACGGGCATTCAACGAGGCCATATGAAGTTGCACCTGTTGAATATCCTCAACCACCTGGGCGCTTCCGAAGCGGAGATCACTGCCGCGCAAACCTATTTTGATGGTAAAACTGTTTCACATTCAGCAGTGCAACATTTTCTGAACGGTTGGCGCGAAGCAACACAAGTGTCGCAAGGCGTTTTGATGGCAGTGAAGAAAGGATAAACCGATTTAAATAAAAACTATATCGAATCCTACACGCGGGCAAATGGAAAACTACTCCTCTCCGGCGAATACCTGGTGCTGGATGGGGCTCTGGCGCTGGCGCTTCCGACCGTGCCAGGGCAGACCATGCGCATTACGGAGGAAGGGGTCGAAGGTCTGTTGCGCTGGATAAGCCTGGATGTGGACTTCAAACCCTGGTTCGAAGGCGATTTTGAACTCCCCGGCCTGGCGTATATCCAGGGAACCAATCAGGAAGTGGGCCAGCGCATCCAGCAGATACTGGAGGCTATCTGTACCCTCTCACCCACTTTTTTGCTCAACCAAACCTGCCTGACCGTAGAGACCCGCCTGGAATTTCCCCGCTTGTGGGGCCTGGGGTCCAGTTCGACCCTGATCGCTCTCGTGGCTGAATGGGGTGGCGTGAATCCCTATAAACTCCTGAAAAGCACGTTCGGCGGCTCCGGATACGATATTGCCGCAGCTATACAGCCCGGACCTTTTACCTACCGGACGGGCAATCCACCCCAGGTGATGCCTGTGCGTTTTGCCCCCCCGTTCCTGGATCAGCTCTATTTTGTCTATCTAGGCCAGAAACAGGACAGCCGCGAAGGGATCACCCGCTACCGGGAGCGGCAACCCGTGCCGGAAACCCTCATCGACCAGGTTTCCGCAATTACCAGATCTTTCCTGAATTGCCAAGACCTGGCCGATTTTGAAAAACTGATCCGCGAACACGAAGAACTGGTGGGCAATTTGCTCGACCTTCCCCGTGCCCGCGATCCCTTGTTTCGGGATTTTTGGGGTGAAATAAAGTCCCTGGGCGCCTGGGGCGGCGATTTTGTGCTGGCCACCAGTGATCGCCCAGCGTTAGAAACCCAGGGCTATTTCAACGAAAAGGGCTTTTCCGTGTTTTTACCTTATCAAAAGCTCATTTTAAATGACGGATAAGTGTTATTATGAACAATAGCGACCCCAGGTCGCTATTGTTCATAATATGTTTTTAGTAAAATAAAATGGAATAGCCTGCGCCTCAAGGCCCGTACTGCTCCATTTCACAATGTTATTTTATGCCTGTAAAATGGTATGACGGTACTGTAATCCGGATCGAAGACCAAACCCCGACCACCAAACGGTTTTGGGTAGAGATCCCCGAAGTGGATACTTTTGACTTCAAAGCCGGTCAGTTTGTGACCATGGATCTGCCCGTACACGAAAAACGCCTGCACCGCTGGCGCAGCTACTCCATCGCCAATGCGCCGGAGGGCGGGAATGTGCTGGAATTCTGTATCGTCTTGCTGGAAGGAGGGCTGGCTACCCGCTATTTTTTCGAAGAAGTAAAAGTGGGGACGCATTTGCGCTTTAAAGGACCCGACGGCACCTTCACCCTTCCGGAGAACCTGGACCGTGAAATGATACTGGTCTGCACGGGAACCGGAATTGCGCCCTTCCGGAGCATGTTGTTAGACCTCCGCAACCGCAAACTTCCTTTCAATAGCATTCACCTGATCTTCGGCACCCGCTACCGGGATGGCATCCTTTACCGGGAGGAATTCGAAGCCTTTAAAAAAGAATGGCCCAACTTCAAATACGACATCGCCCTGTCTCGTGATTCGGATTGGGCGGGGTATAAGGGGTATGTCCATCAAATCTACCAGGAAAAATACGCCGAACCCGATCCCAACCGCCATTTTTTCCTCTGCGGCTGGAGCAACATGATCGACGATGCCGTTGCCAATCTCATTGTCAGGATGGGGTACGACAAATCCCAGATCCATTACGAGTTATACGGCTAACCCCAACCTCCTCCCCCCGGTGTTTCGATCACCAGGCGGTCTCCGGCATCGAGATCGCGGCTGTCGATGCCATTGAGCGGTTCTTCCCGGCCGTTTTTCCGGATGAGATATTGGGCGCCCCGTTTTCCTGCCTGTCCTCCTTCCTTGCCATAGGGCGCCTCTACGCGATGCTGGCTGAGCAGGGTCATTTCCACTTTTTCCAAAAACTCCAATTCACGGATAATGCCGTCTCCGCCCTGCCATTTCCCAAGGCCTCCGGAACCGTGCCGGATGGCAAAGCGATGCAATCGCACCGGATAGCGGTATTCCAGGATCTCCGGGTCGGTAATCCGGGTGTTGGTCATATGCTGATGCACGCCCGAGCGCCCGTGGAATCCGGGGCCGGCGCCCACCCCACCGCCGATGGTTTCATAGTATCCAAAACGGGCGTTGCCGAAGAGGAAATTATTCATGGTGCCCTGACTGCAGGCGGCCAGATGCAGGGCTTTCAGCAGGGTGTCGGTGAGGCGCTGGCTCACCTCGGTATTTCCTCCGACCACCGCCGGGCATTGCTCCGGGTCGCTGGGAAAACGGGGGTTGAGGAAGGATTCCGGCAATTGCACGTCCACTTGCTCCAATAGCCCTTCGTTGAGCGCAACGGGGCGTTTGCACAATACCCGCAGCACATAGAGCAAGGTGCTGTATACGATGGCCTTGTTGGCGTTCAGGTTGCCGGGGTGGACGGAGGAAGTGCCGGAGAAATCGAACAAGACCTGACCGTTCCGGATCTGCATGGAAACCTGGATCAGATGTCCGTCGTCCAGGTATTCCCGGGCCGTGACGGTCCGGTTGCCGAGTTGTTGGAACGCTTCCCGGGCTGCCGTTGCCGCCGATCCTTTGATCCGCTGCATATAGTAGGCCAGTTTTTCAACGCCCGACTCCCGGGCAAGGGCCTGCAGTTTCCGCTCGCCCGTTTTGAGGGCGGCCAGGGCGGCGTTCAGATCGGCGAGGTTTTCGGCGCGGGCGCGAGTGGGGTACGGTCCTTTGGTGAGTTTAGCCTCGACCGCATCCCATTGGGCGATGCCTGCCTTCACCAGGTACATCGGCTCGAAAACGACGCCTTCTTCCGCCAAATTGCGGGCGTCGGGGGGCATAGAACCCGGTCTTTTTCCCCCGATCTCGGCGTGGTGGGCCCGGTTAGCCACATACCCGATCCGCCTCCCTTCATCGTCAAAAACGGCGCCGATGAGGGTAATGTCGGGTAAATGCGAACCGCCGAACCCCGGGTGGTTGGTGATCGCCACGTCGCCCGGTCCAAGTGGGAGCGCAGCACAGACCGAACGGGTACAAATGCCCAGGCTGCCCAGGTGCACCGGAATGTGCGGAGCGTTGACGAGCAGATATCCTTCCGCATCGAGCAGTGCGCAGGAAAAATCCAGGCGTTCTTTGATATTTACGGAGAAAGAGGTGCGCTGCAATTGGGCGCCCATTTCTTCCGCTATAGCGGTGAAACGGTTAAAAAAAAGCTCGAGCTCGATGTGCTCTTTGAAGGTGCGTTCCTCTTTTTCCTGTTTATTTTTTCGATGAAAGACCAGGTGCTGCTTGGGGCGCACTTCCAGTTCCCAACCGGGCGCGAGGTAGGCCGTAGCTTGGGGGTGAACTACTACCGAGGGCCCGGCAAACCAACTTCCGCTCCGTAATTCCGGCCACCTTAAGACTGCCGGTGCAGCTTTGGTCCCTGTTTTTTCAGAAAATGGCCCCGGTGCTGTTCGCTCTCCGGAAAGCCGCTCGGTCGCCAGCACGTGAATCTTCTCGATCTCGATCCGGGCGTTTGCGGGGAAGTGGCCGAACAGATCGCGATAAGCTTTCTCAAAGATATCCGTCAGGTTGGCGTGGGATGACCAGGGCAGGTTGAGGGAATGGTCCTGTCCTTTGAGCCGCAGGTAGACCTGCCTGTCGCTGATCTCCACTTCCGTGGTAGGATTCAGGTCCGCCCGGACTAAACCGGCTGCTTTTTTTTCGAGTTGGGAAAAGGCGCGAGGCAACTGCCCTTCCCCTTCGTCGAGCGACTGGAGGATCTGTTGTTCGGCCAGTCGTTGCACCGGCGCATGGCCGATGCCGAAAGCGCTGAGCAAACCGCTGTCAAAAGGCAGGATCACCGTGTCGATATGAAGCAATTCGGCGATGGCGCAGGCGTGGAGCCCGCCGGCCCCTCCAAAGGCCAGGAGGGGATAATCGGAAGGGGCAAAACCCTTGGAGACGGATATTTTCCGGATGGCTTCGGCCATTTTTTCATTGGCTATCTGTTCCCATCCGTGCAGCAATTCCAAAGCTGAATACGTGGCGCCAGATCGCTCCCGGATCGATTCCCGGATCGCCTGCAAGGCCTGTTTTGCGGCATTCAGGTCGATGGGAATGCCCATAAGTTCAGGGTCGAGTTTTCCCAAAAGCAGGTTTACGTCAGTGAGGGTCAGGGGGCCGCCGGCCCCATAGCAGGCCGGGCCGGGATGGGCGCCGGCACTTTCAGGACCCACCGTTAGCCTGGAGCCGTCGAAGGCGCAGATCGACCCTCCGCCTGCTGCGACCGTTTCGATGGCGAGTGCAGGACTGTGCAGGTGGGCCCCGCCGACCTGGATCTCGAACCGGTAGTCGTATTGCCCGTCGAAGCGAGCAGTATCGGTACTGGTGCCTCCCATGTCGAGGGTGAGCACTTTGGAGAAGCCCAGTTCCCGGGCTACCTGGGCAGCTCCTGCCAATCCCCCTGCGGGTCCGCTTAAAAGGCTGTCTTTGGCCTGGAAACGCTCCGCTCGCGCCAGTCCACCCGTACTCGACATGACGAAAAACGGAGCGCCGGGCTCCAGCCGCTCCCGGATGCCTTCCAGGTATGAATGGAGCACGGGGTCCAGATAAGCGTTGACCAAAGCAGTATGGGTGCGTGGCAACAATTGGATGGCTGGCGCCAGTTCGTGGGAAAGGGAAATGTGAGTAATCCCTTTCTCCCGAAGGGCTTTTTCGATGGCTTTTTCGTGAACGGGGTTGCGGTAGCTGTGCAAGAGCGCCACGGCGTAGGACCGGTCCGGGGCCTGAACTTCCGGAAGGATCAGGGGTTCCAGTACCGATCCATCGGCGGCCAGGCGTTCCTGAACTTCCAGGACCTCGTCGTAAAGCAGTTCCGGTTCCGGGATGTCGAGTTGAAAGAGGTCGGGGCGTTGCTGAGTGCCGATGCGGGTCAGGTCGGCAAAGCCCTTGGTCGTGAGCAGGGTCACTGTGGCGCCTTTCCGTTCCAGCAGGGCATTGGTACCGCGGGTAGTGCCCAGGCGAAGGTCGATCGGAGGGAGTTTTTCGTGCAAGGCGGTTTGGGTGGCGATGCGTGCCGCCAGGATCGGCGCTTCCTCGCCCGCACTGAATTCCACGGCCTGTGGCCCGAACATTTCGAGCTCTTCACCCAGTTCGACCCAGCCTTCCGAAAAATTGATCCTCTTGACTTTTCCCAATTGGTGGTTTCCGGACAAAGTCCGGCAATGGTATCCCTCCAGGCGGGGAAGAGGATCGATCCAATGATGGGAAATAGCAAAACGTGCTGGGCCGGTCTTTTCCCCCAGCGTGGCGCGCAGGCAACCGGTGCTGAGCACTTTCAGTCTCGTCCATTGCCCTTGCGGACTTACGGCGATACAATCGGTGAAGGTGCCGCCGGTATCGATCCAGATCTTCCAGCGCATATCACCAGATCGGACAATGTTCCAAATGCAACTCCTTCTGGTAAAACAGGCGGGTCGTCGATTCGAAAGAGGACGTATAATCGGAAACGAAAAAGCGATGGGCTTGTGGAGTGGTATTGCTGAGCAGGTTTTTGGAGCCCAGGCGCTGCTCCACGGCAGCGGTCACCACATCGGTGGAGTCGTAGATATGGACCTTTCCACCAAAAAATTCTTCGATCTCGGAGCGGATGAGCGGGTAGTGCGTGCAAGCCAACAGCAGGGCATCGATGCCTTGCAAGCTGGGATGGCTGAGGTAGCTGTGGAGCACAGCCTGGCTGATCTCGTTGTGCACGTAACCCTCTTCGATCATAGGCGCCAACAAGGGAGTAGGCAGGGAGGCGATCTCCAGATCGGGCTGGAGGGAATGGAGCTGGCGTTCATACATGCCCGATTGTACCGTGGCCTTGGTGGCGATGATGCCCACTTTGTGGTAGCCCTTTTTCGCAACGGCCTCTACCAAAGGGTCGACGACATTAACGAAAAGGGCTTGTCCGCGGAAGAAATCGACCAGCACGTGATAAGCTGCCGAGGAGGCAGAGTTGCAAGCCACCACGATCATTTTGCACTGTTGTTCGAGCAAGAACTTGGAAATGCGCAGGCTGTAATAGCGGATGGCGTCGGCCGATTTATCACCGTAGGGCAGGTGTGCCGTATCGCCGAAATAGATGATCTGTTCCCGGGGCAAAGCTTTCACGATCGCGTTGGCGACGGTGAGCCCGCCGATGCCGGAGTCGAAAATTCCGATGGGGCTGGAAGGGGAAATGCTTCGCATTGGAGTGGAAAAGTGAAACAGTGAAATAGACCAAAAGTCTTTTTCACTGTTTCACCATTTCACTTTATTATTGAGCAATTCCCAATTTCTCCATTACCTTCTTCGTGATATCCGAGTTTTCGTCGGCGAAGAGGATGGCGCCGGAGCTGAGGTCAAAAACCAGGGTATACCCGTCGGTTTTGGAGATTTCCTTGATGACCTCGTTTACCCGGTCGAGGATCGGCTTGAGGAGCTCCTCCTGTTTGGACATCAGTTTTGTCTGCATATCCTGATCATAGGCGACGAGGCTGTCCTGCATGGTCTGGAGTTCGCCCAGGATCGTTTGTTCCTGGAGGGGGGACAATTCACCGCGTTCTTTTTTGGCTGCGGCGTCGGTTTGTTTGGTCTGGAACTCCTGATACATTTGTTGCCCTTTCTTTTGCAGGATAGTCTGGTAGCCTTGGAGATCGGACTTCATCTGCTCCATCTCGGGCAGTTTTTCCAGAATAGCTCCGGAGTTTACGTAGGCGTATTTAGGGGAAGTTTGGGCTTCGGCAACTTGCAGCATCAGCAGCATGCTGGCCATGAAGATGCCGAAAAAGGCGATTTTTCTCATAATTTACGTTTGGTGATTGGCAGAAAGCACCTGTGCAAAGCGAAAGTGCTTTCTGCCAGTAATTTAAATCGCCGGCAAAGATAAGGCGATTGAAGGGAAAAGAACAGGTTTATTTTTTTAATCGTTCGAGTACGTCGGAAGTCACGTCGTAGCGGGGGTTGGCGAACAGGATCCCTGCGGCCCCACCTTTGTCGAAGATAAAATCGTAGCCACGGTCGTTGGCATAGGCTTCAATGGCCTCGTAGACTTTGTCCTGGATGGGTTGGACGAGTTCCTGTCTTTTTTTGAAGAGTTCACCTTCCGGGCCGAATTTTTCTTTTTGCATTTCACGGACCGATTGTTCTTTGTTCATGATCTCGTCTTCTTTCTGCTTGCGGGCTTCATCGCTGAGGAGCACTTGTTCGGCCTGGTAGCGGTTGTACATGGATTTGATCACGTCGTATTCCTGGGCGATTTCCTGGCGCCAACCGGCGGCGATGCGGTCGAGTTCCTTTTGTGCGTCCTGATATTCCTGGATGCTTTCCAGAACGAGGTTAACATCCACGTAGGCGATGCGTTGGGCCTGGATAGCGCTTGTCGAAAATACAGCTAAAGCCGCGACGGCCAGCCATTTTATCGCATGTTTGGGGAAGATCTTGGTCATCATGTCGTTGATTTTTGAGTTAAGTGAAAGAGTCGTCCAAAAGTACATCTTTTCGACCATTCAAAATAACGCCGACTTCATGGCCATCTGAAAGGAAAACACGCTGTTTAACTTATGTTTAACGGCGTATTGCGGGATATTAAGGAATAGGTAAGAATTGGGGACGAATGCCTTACCTTTGAGGCGCCTAACTCAAATAATTCGTATGGAGGACATATTTACGATCAGTTCGCAGCCGGTTGCACTCGACCAGGTGCAGAAATTCCTGGAAGTGAATGCAGGGCTCCGGTTGTCGGATGAAGTACAGCAGCGGGTCCGGCATTGCCGCGAATACCTGGAGCGGAAGCTCGAATCAGCCGATCGATCTTTTTACGGCATTAATACCGGCTTCGGCTCTTTGTGCAATGTGCAGATCTCCCACCGGGAGTTGGAAAAACTACAGGTCAACCTGGTACAATCGCATGCCTGCGGGATGGGCGAAGAAGCGCCCGAACTGATCGTTCGCCTCATGCTTTTGCTGAAGATCAAGAGTCTGGGGTTTGGTTACTCGGGCGTGAACCTGTCTACCGTCCAGCGATTGGTCGATTTTTTCAATGCGGGGGTTCTCCCGGTCGTTTTTCAATTAGGCTCTCTGGGCGCTTCGGGTGATCTGGCGCCATTGGCACATTTAAGCCTGCCCATGATTGGGCTTGGGGAAGTTCGGTATCAGGGGGTGAAGCGACCGTCTGGCGAAGTGCTCAGCGAATTGGGGTGGTCTCCGATCTCCCTGGGGGAAAAAGAGGGGTTGGCGCTTCTGAACGGGACCCAGTTTTCAGCAGCATATGCACTGCACGGAATCCTGAAGGCCCGGCAATTATTCGAATGGGCCACGGTCTGCGCGGCCTTGTCGCTGGATGCTTTCGACGGATTAAACGAGCCGTTTGACGCCCGCTTGCACCGCATCCGGCCGCATCAGGGGCAGCAGGTCGTGGCAGAGTCCGTATGCCGGTGGCTGGAGGGCAGCGAGATCCTGAAGCGTCCAAAAGAAGTCGTTCAGGACCCCTATGCTTTTCGCTGCGTACCTCAGGTCCACGGTGCGACCTGGGATGCCATGCAATACGTTCAAAAAGTGGTCGAAACGGAGATCAATGGGGTCACCGACAACCCCAATATTTTCCCGGATGAAGATGCCATCCTGTCGGGAGGCAATTTCCATGCACAGCCACTGGCCCTGACCTCCGATCTTCTGGCCATAGCGATGGCTGAACTGGGCAATATCTCCGAGCGGCGTACCTACCAGTTGATCTCCGGGCAACGCGGCTTACCGGCGTTCCTCACCCCCGATGCCGGGTTGAATTCCGGCCTGATGATCCCGCAATACACAGCGGCTTCCATGGTTAGCCAGAACAAGCAATTATGCACGCCCGCCTCCGTCGATTCGATCGTTTCCAGCAACGGACAGGAAGATCACGTGAGTATGGCTGCCAATGCGGGTACCAAATTGTACCGCGTGCTCGAAAACGTGGAACGCCTGCTCGCCATCGAGTTCATGACAGCTGCGCAGGCGATGCATTTTAGAAGGCCGCTGCGCACGGGCGACAGGCTGGAGGCCCTGTTGGAGGCCTACCGGGAAATGGTGCCCCCGCTTGAATCCGACCGGGTGCTCAGCGCCGACATGAATGCCACCGTAGCCTTTTTTCAGCAAACCAAATTAAAATGATCCTGCGGACCTGCCGGTTGACCGGGCTGTTCGTGTGGTTTTCCTGGTTGATCCTTCTGCCTGCCGTCTGGGGGCAGCGTCCCGGCTATAGTTGGGATTTCGGTATGGAAAATGGCCGGATCTTCAAACACACCCCCAAGATCCTTTTTCAGATTCCCGATCACACATTTGGCTTTGGACTCAACTTCCAGCAGCAAACCTACGGAAAGCAGGAATGGGAGCAACTGCAGGGTTATCCGTTAATGGGTTTCGGATTGCAGTATTTCAACTTTGGCGACCCGGAGGTGCTGGGACATGCCATTGCTTTCTTTCCCAATCTGACCCTCAAGATCGTCGACCGCCCGAAGTGGATGATCCATTTCCGGATCGGGTCGGGCCTGGCCTGGCTCAACCGGAGCTACGACCGGTTGACCAATCCGACCAACAACAGCATTGGGAGCCGGTTTAACAATACCACCAATTTCCGCCTGGTGGTGGGCGTCTCTCTTTCCCGGCATTTGACCGCTTTTGCCGGAGGCAGTTTCACCCACTTTTCCAATGGGGCGATACAGATGCCCAACCTGGGTATCAACGTCCCGGCGATATCGGCAAGTCTTCGTTACACTCCTCAGCCCATCTTCCGGGAAGATTTTCTGCGGAGTGTGGAAAACCGAAAGCCGCCCCGCCGGTTTGGGGTCCAAGCCTATTTTGCCATGGCATACAAGGAGACCAGCTTTCCCGGCGCTGCCAAATGGCCGGTCTATTCGGGCTCGGCTGCCGGACTTTACCGGATCAGTAAAGTGCAGAATCTGCTGCTGGGGGTGGAGTGCGAATACCATCAGAGCGTCTTCCTTTTTGCCCGGCATACCTTTGCCGCCCACACCCAAGAAGAGGCCCGAAAGGGAGCGACTCGCTGGATGGTCTTCCTCGCCAACGAATGGCGATTCCGGAATACAGGCTTCCTGATCCAGGCCGGATTTTATGTGGGCAACAAGACGATCCTGGTGCCCTATCCCATTTACAACAAACTGGGACTGCGCTATTATTTCCCTCCGTTCCCAAAGTCCGAATCCCAAATTTTCGCCAGTATTTATTTAAAATCGCACATTATCACTGCTGATTACATATCTATTGGTATAGGGGCCCGGATACAATGAACGGAGTGTACCTTTCATACCGTTTCCTCGTCCAAAATGCACATGGAATAGATGCATGCCTAAAAAGCAGGCAGGTTTCTTACAATTCTCTTAATTTTATACCCCGGGGATACTAAATGGACCGGACTCTTCATTTTACCTGATAAAAAAACCGATCGGTATGAAACATCCTTTTTTATTTAAGACGCTGATCAGCGGCCTGGTCATCATCCTGGCCCTTGGAGCTTGTGATGTCAAGAAAGCGAGTCAGAGCGTCAATTTTTTCTCCGTACAAGACGAGATCACATTGGGAAAGCAGGTGGAACAGGAGATTGCCGGTGATCCCAAACAATTTCCCCTTCTACCCGAAAAGGGGAATGAAGAAGTCTATCAATACGTACGGGGACTGGCACAGAAGATCCTCAATACCGGAAAAGTAGCTTACAAGAACGAATTTGCCTGGGAGGTGAAGATCATCAAGGATGATAAAACTTTGAATGCTTTCTGCACCCCGGGCGGTTACATTTACGTGTACACCGGGCTGATCAAATTTCTGGATTCGGAAGACCAGTTGATGGGCGTAATGGGGCATGAGATCGCCCATGCCGCCCTGCGGCATTCGACGCGCAACCTGACCAAGCTCTACGGTATTCAGATGTTGTATCAGGTCATCACCGGGAAGGCCGAGCCGGGTATGCTGGAGCAGATCGCCATTGGCCTTGTGTCCCTGAAGTTCAGTCGCGACCACGAAACGGAAGCCGATGAGAGCTCCGTTCAATACCTTTGCGGAACGACCTATAATGCGGATGGCGCCGCCGGATTTTTCAAAAAAATGGAAGGGCAGCCCACTCCTCCAGCCTTTCTGAGCACGCACCCTGATCCGGGAAACCGCGTGGTGAACATGGAAAAGAAAAAGGCCGAATTGGGTTGCAAAGGCACAATGACCAACCAATCGGCATACGAGAAGATCAAGGCCAAACTGTAAGGGCCAACTTGGCGAAAATTCCAAAAACCAGCGAAATGATGACCATCCTGAGAAGAGCCGGAGTGATAAGCATATTGCTTTTGCAGGTCTTGCCGTGGAGCACGGCGCAGGGGTTAGAGAAATTGGGGGCAGATATCAATACCAATAAATACGACGAGATCTCTCCCGTTTTGTCCAAGGATGGTCATACGCTGTACTTTACCCGGCTGGGATCGCCCGATTTCGATAAGAACATGATCCTGGACGGCGCCAATGTATACGAATCTTCGCCGGGAGAATATTCCCAGTTATTGCGGGAGGTCTATTACCAGCTTTCCGGAAAGCTGCTCCCCGATCCCACCCGTTCCGACTTCAACCAGGATATCTGGATTGCCGAGAGCGAAAGCCAGTTTTTCGACAAGGTCTACCATCCCGTTTTTCCGCTCAACAACGCCTTTCCGAACAGTATTTGTGCGGCGACCTCCCAGCCGAACCAATACATCGTCATCAATCAGTTTCCAAAAGAAGGCGGCATGCGAAAGGGTTTTTCTTTCGTTTGGCAACGACTGGACGGTAGCTGGACCGCACCGGAGCCCATGCCCATCAAGAATTACTACACCGATGGTCCCGTGGTCAACCTGGCTCTGAGCAGCGATGAAGACGTGATCATCCTGTCGCTGGACCGCAGCGATGGAAAGGGTATGAACGACCTGTATATTTCCTTCCGGGAAGTGGATGGTAGCTGGACCGAGCCCGAGAACCTGGGCAATAAGATCAACACCGGGTACAACGAAACGACGCCTTCGCTTTCCGATGATATGACCACGCTTTTTTTCGCCTCCAACCGGCCGGGGTCGGAAGGGGTGGATATCTACTTCAGCCGCCGCGAAGACAGCGGCTGGAAAAACTGGTCGAGTCCGCGCCGCCTCAATCCGCCCATTAATTCGAGCGCCAACGACAGCCAACCCTTTTTCAATGCCGCTACCGGCTTTTTGTACTTCACTTCCGACCGGGATGGATCCTACGATATTTTCCGCTTGCGCATCGAAGAAGCCCAAGGGCAGAAAGACATTCTGGTGAAAGGCCGGATCATCAATTCGGCTACAGGGGAGCCCATCGGCGCCAAGGTGCTGACCGGATTGGAAGACGGAGGCTATCAGCGCACCTACTATCTCTCTTCCGACGGTCATTTTCGCATCCGCGTGCCCAAGGGAGAGCAGTTGCGGCTGGTGGCGGAAAAAGAAGGATTTATCGGGCAGGCCCAGCCGCTCTTTTTTGATAAGGATACTTATTACTTCAAAGATCACGAGGTCGATCTCTACCTCGATCCCCTGGTCGTAAATGCCAAGATCAGTTTGCGACCCATATTCTTCGAACGCTCCAAGGCGATCATCCTGCCCCGCTCCTATCAGGAACTGGACGATCTGGCGCTTTTGCTCCTCGAACGGCCGGGAATATCCATCCGCATCGAGGGACATACCGACAACGTCGGGGAGTATAAATCGCTCGTCGACCTGTCGGAGCAAAGGGCTCAGGCCGTGAAGGACTTCCTGGTCCGGAAGGGGGTTCATCCCACCCGGATCGAGACGGTGGGCTACGGGCCTTCCCGTCCCGTCAGCGATAACAAAGACGAGGACTCCCGAAGCCTCAACCGCCGGGTGGAGGTACGCATTACGCAGATCGACGAATGATTTTCTTTTAGTTTAAAGTAGTATCTTGCGACCTGAAAATCATTACTATGGTGCTTCGCGGGGTTGCAAAGGTGATATCCCTTCTGTTTCATCCACTGCTCATGTTGACCTACATGACGGTGCTCCTGTTGATCATTCAGCCCTTTTGGTTCGGGGTAAACCAGATCTCGGAAAAAATTCCCTTGCTCCTGGCCGTTTTCTTTTCCAGCTTCCTCATCCCCGGCGTGGCCGTGTTGATGATGCGCTTCCTGGGCCTGGTGGAGTCGATGGAACTCCGGGATAAAAAGGAACGGATCGGGCCGTACATCGTAGCGGCCATTTTTTATTTGTGGTTGTATATCAATTTCCGGCATGACCCAAGTACGCCGCCTTTATTTTCGGCTCTCGTATTGGGCTGCGTCATCGGGTTATTCCTGGCCTTTTTCGTCAATATTTTTTCGAAGATCAGCGCTCATGCGGTAGGCATGGGCGGCCTGCTCGGCATGCTCATCATTCTTTTGGGAATGGGGCCTGTCGATCCGGTGCTCATCCCTTTGGGCTCTCTGGGAGTGCTGCAAACCACCCTGGGCACCTTGTTGTTGCTAGTCATTTTGCTCGCCGGAGCGGTAGGTACCTCCCGGCTGCTGTTGAAAGCGCATGAGGCGATCGATCTGTATGGCGGGTATATGGTCGGATTGATCGCCCAGTTCGTGTCGTTCCGCTTGTTGATGTTATAAATAACTGACAATGAAAGAAAAACGAGCCGTTATTGTCGGAGCCGGTTTGGTCGGTTCGCTCTGGGCCATCCTGCTGGCCAAACGCGGTTATGAGATCGACCTGTACGAGCGCCGGTCGGACATGCGGCAGCACGGGTACTCAGGAGGGCGTTCCATCAACCTGGCGATGAGCCGCCGGGGCTGGACGGCCCTGGAGCGCGCCGGTATCCGGCCGGTGATCGAGCCTCATGCCCTGCCTATGAAAGGCCGAATGATCCACAGTCCGGAAGGCGACCTGGCTTTTCAGCCCTACGGGAAAGAAGGACAGGCCATTTATTCCGTCTCGCGGGGTGGCCTGAATCTCGAATTGTTGAAGGTGGCGGGTTCGTATCCCAACGTACGGCTCCATTTTGACCAGATCTGCCGGAAAGTGGACGTCGACTCCAACACCCTTACTTTCGAACACGAGCCCAGCGGCGAGCGGCATACGATCCAGGCGCCTCTGATCTTCGGCACGGACGGCGCTTTTTCGGCCGTTCGGAACAGCCTGATGAAGATCCCGCGATTCGATTATTCGCAGCAATACCTGACGCATGCCTACAAGGAACTGTCCATTCCTCCGGCTGCGGGCGGCGGGTTTTTAATGGATAAAAACGCCCTTCATATCTGGCCCCGCCACCAGTTCATGCTGATCGCCCTGCCAAATGCCGACGGCAGTTTCACCTGTACGTTGTTTTTGGCATTCGAAGGGGATCCCTCCTTTGCGCAATTGCAAACCGACCGGGATGTCGAGGCGTTTTTCGAGCGTTATTTCCCGGATGCCCTCTCGCTCATGCCCACCTTGCTGGACGATTTCAACGGCAATCCGACATCTTCCCTGGTGACGGTTCGCTGTCACCCGTGGCAGTACGACGGGCGCATTTTATTATTGGGCGATGCCGCCCACGCCATCGTGCCGTTTTACGGGCAGGGAATGAACGCGGGGTTCGAGGACTGCACTATCCTGGACGATCTGGCTACCGAGTATGGGGAGGACTGGGATTCCGTTTTTACCGCCTTCAACCGGGCCCGGGTCAAAGATGGGAATGCCATTGCCGACCTGGCGCTGCGCAATTTTATCGAAATGCGCGATCTGGTGGCAGATCCCATGTTCCTGCTACGCAAAAAAATTGCGGCGCACTTGCACGAGAAGCACGGAGAGGCCTTCCTACCCTCCTATTCCATGGTATCTTTTTCGGATACACCGTATAGCGTTGCACTCCAGGCAGCCGACGATCAGGACCGTCTCCTGGACCAGATCCTGCAGATCGAAGGGATCAGCGAGCGGTGGGAACGGCCGGAAGTGGATGAATTGTATGAAAAATGGAAGAATTCGCGCAGATAAAATCGCGTTTCGTCATCTCAAGTACATATAACTATTTTCAGGAATCTTACCTTGTACCCCGCGGTAATAGTCTTCGATAGCCCGTAGATCGGTTTCCCAATCGCCGGCGGGGAAATAAGGTTCGCGCCAGGAAACCAGTTTATGTTGCCAGTCGAATTTTACCATAACAATCGGAACACCGGCGCCCAGGGCAATGTAATAAAAACCGGTGCGGAGGTGGTCCACTTTTTTTCGGGTGCCTTCAGGAGAAAGCACGACTACAAAACGATCATTCTTTTGGTATTGGTCCACGATAGCGTCCACAAAGTTGGTGCGCTTGGACCGG
Organism: Lewinellaceae bacterium; assembly: GCA_020636275.1. Lineage (GTDB taxonomy): Bacteria > Bacteroidota > Bacteroidia > Chitinophagales > Saprospiraceae > JADJTT01. Next base: position 249,257 of record JACJYD010000001.1, read on the forward strand.
TCGACCGGATAGCCGCCCAGCCAGCGGAATAAAGCGCCGAATGGCGGGCGGAACAAGGAGCTTTTTCCGATGAACTTGAGGTGCGGTGCATTCATGGCCTGGCGAACGAGCAGGCCGAGTGGAAAATCCCAGTTGGAGGTGTGCGGGATAACAATGATCACATATTTATCGAGCCGGTTTGGGTCCCATCCTTCCACTTTCCAACCAAATAGTCGCAAGAGGAATTTGCTTATTGCGGTTTTCATGGACGCGAATTTTGTGTTTTTTTCGTTTTTTTGCTGATAAGACGTTACTATCTGGCTCTACCCAGTCACAAGTATACAGAATTAGAAAATATTTTCTTGGTGCGGAAATTTACGTACACTATAATTTGGGTAATTGTAGCTGTATTGGCGGGGATAAATCTCCCTGCTCAATCGACTGGAAAAAATGAAACCCCTGCCTGGGGTATTGAAGTTTCTATGCCTGGCGGGTTCTACCCGGAAGGTATTGAGGTTGAACTTTCCTGTCCCGGCGCCCGGATCTACTACACCACCGATGGAACGACCCCGGTGGCAGGACGGATGAGCGATCTCTACAAAGGTCCTATCGCCATTCAATCGACCACCGTGTTGCGCATGTTCGCCGTTCGCGGCACCGAGCGCACGCCTATTATTTCGCATACCTATTTCATCAACGAGCCTTTTTCCACTTTTCCGACCGTTTCCATCTCCATTCCACCCGATGTGCTCTTCCATCCGACCAAAGGGCTTTTCGTAAAAGGGCCCGATGCCATCGACACCCTGCTGAAGATGCCCGGGGCCAATTTCTGGTCAAAAGGGGAGTTTCCCATCAATGCCGAGATCTTTGAAACGAACGGGACCTGCGTGGTTCGCCAGGAGATGGGCTTCCGGCTGTTCGGAGGCCTGAGCCGTCTTTTTCCGCAAAAGTCGTTTGCTATCGTTGCGCGCGATCGCTACGGGGTTAACCGGATCGACTATCCCATTTTTGGAAAGAAGGGGTTGAAAAAATTCAAGTTCCTCGTTTTCCGGAACTCGGGGAGCGATTTTGGAAAGACCCAATTTCGCGATGCCTTTATGACCAGCCTCGTAAAAGACTGGGATGTGGATATCCAGGATTTCCGGCCCTGTCATGTTTACATCAACGGCAAGTACTGGGGCATTTACAATATTCGGGAAAAGATCAACAGGTATTTCATCGCTGCGCATCACGATGTTCCCAAGGACAGCCTCGATCTGCTCGAACACCGGTTCTCGCGCAAACGGGGCAGCCGCCGCGAATACCTGGAATTGCTTCAGTTTCTGGAGCGGAACAGCCTCTGGGATGCAGACAACTTCGCCTATGTGTCGTCGCAGATGGAGGTGAATAATTTCATGGATTACGAGATCGCGGAGATCTATTTCGACAATCAGGATGCGGGAGGGAATATCCGTTACTGGAAAGCCACGGCTCCCGGGAGCAAGTGGCGTTGGATCCTGTACGACACCGACTGGGGTTTCGGTCTGCACGAATCGGAAGCATACGCCAATAACAGCCTGGCTTTTCACACGGCGCCAAACGGCCCGGCCTGGCCCAACCCGCCCTGGAGCACGTTTATTTTGCGAAAATTGCTGGAAAACCCGGAATTCAAGCGAAATTTTATCAATCGCTTCGCCGACCAGCTCAATACCAGTTTGTCGGGGTTCAGGGTGGAAACGCAGATCGATTCATTCCAGCGCCTTTACGAACCGGAGATCGCCCGCCACCTGGAGCGGTGGAATCTCAGCTCCGAGCGTTGGCTGCAGGAGATCGAAAAACTCCGCATCTTCGCCCGGAAGCGCCCGGAATTCGTGCGCATGCATATCATGGAGCAGTTCGATGTGGGCGATATGCGCGACCTCCAGTTGCAGGTCAACGAAGGTGGAACCGTCAAACTCAACAGCAATGTGCTGCTGGCGCCGGGACTCTTCGAAGGCGTATATTTTGAAAAGATCCCCATCACGCTGGAGGCTACCCCTGCCCTGGGATTTCGCTTTCTCTACTGGGAGGGACCGAACGGCCGGGTGACCACCCCCCGGTTGACGCTAAGCCTGCGGGATGATCCGACCAGGATCGAAGCCGTATTCGAGCGGTATGAACATCCCCTCGTCGACAAGATCATCATCAACGAGATCGCCAGTAACAATAAAGCCGCAGGCGATTGGATCGAATTGTACAACCAATCGGATGAAACGGTTCAACTCGCCGGATGGATGCTCACCGACTCCGACCACAATTTCATGTTTCCCAATATCCTGATCCCCTCCAAGGGATACCTGGTCGTGTGTGAGGATGTAGAAAAATTTTTGAATCAATACCCCACTGCCTACCGCTACGTAGGCAACCTGGGCTTTGGCTTGAACAAACGCCGGGAGCGCATCGGTCTGTTTTCGTCGGAAGGCGCTCTGGTAGACAGCATGGGGTACGATCTGGCGCCTATGGATTCCCTTTTTACGCTCAACCTGTTGTTACCCACGCTGAACAACGGCGATCCGGAGAATTGGGAAATTCAAACGGGCATCGGAACCCCGAACGAGGCTAACATCTACTACGTGCAGAGTACGCTGCTCGCGCGCCAAAAGATCTGGGTGGAAATGGGCGCGGCGGCTGGAGTCATCCTGCTTTGTATCTTCCTCCTGGTCTGGCGGAACTGGAGCCGGTATCCCCGTCCACCGAAGCCTTCCTACCGATAAAGGATCGGCGATCTCCGTTTTCCCTTCCCTTCTGCAATGACCTTTCCGCGGTGCGTACAAACATTCGAAAGGCAGTGCGCGTTATCATATCCATCTCGGGTAAACAGCAGTGGCTCATCGAGCACGGTTGCCTATTGAACGTGTTGAAAACGGAATGATCATTATGGCGCGAATGAATTTACCAAAATCCTTACGCAAAAGCAAGTTTTTTAAGGAGCCCGAAGACCTGGGTTTCGGTACCAAGCTGACGGAAACCGACGAGCGGCTCATCAATCCCGACGGTACGTTCAATATCGACCGGGTTGGGGTTCGAAGCTGGACGCCCTACCAGTCGCTGGTAGAGATGGGCTGGCTTAAATTCTTTGTCGTCCTGCTGGCCTTTTACACTGCCGTCAACCTTCTTTTTGCGATCCTCTATGTGCTAATCGGCATCGAACATTTGTCGGGCGCCAATAATTCTGCGTTGGGTTGGCCGTTGGCCGAGGCCTTTTTCTTCAGCGTGCAGACCCTGACCACGGTGGGTTACGGGGCCGTTCATCCCACCGGGCTGGTATCCAATGTGATCGCTTCGATCAATGCGTTGGTCGGGTTGATGAGTTTCGCCCTGATGACGGGGCTGTTCTTTGCCCGGTTTTCCAAGCCCAAGGCACAGATCCTGTTCAGCAACCGGGCGCTGATCGCTCCGTACCAGGACGGCTGGAGTTTCCAGTTCCGCATTGCCAACAAGCGCAACAACCAGGTGATCAACCTCCAAGCCCGGATGATCATGAGCTGGATCGAAGAGAAGAACGGGGAGCGGGTTCGCCGCTACAGTCAAATGCCGTTGGAGCGGGACCAGGTTTCCTTTTTTCCTTTGAACTGGACGATCGTCCATGCGATCCGGGAGGACAGTCCGCTTTACAATCGGGATGAAAGGGAGATGGAGCGGATCAACGCCGAATTTCTGGTACTGATCGAGGGGTATGATGAGACGTTTGCACAGACGGTTCATTCCAACCGGTCGTACACCTGGCGGGAGTTGGCCTGGCATCGGCGGTTCAAGACGATGTATCATCCGGCCAAAGGGGGGCGGATCCGGCTGGATTTAAGTGAGATCGATGAGATTGAATAAAAAAGAGGGGGCGATGAAGCCCCCTCTTTTTTTTATTACTCCGGTTCGAAACCGAGGATGATGTTAAAGTCGCCGAAGGTCTGGAAGATATTTCCAGTACCGGGATTGTCCTTGTCGAAACCGAGGCCGTAGTCGAAGCCCAGGATACCGAACATGGGCAGGAAGACCCGCAAGCCCACCCCTGCTGAGCGTTTCAGGTCGAATGGGTTGAAATCGCGGAAAGTGCGGAAGGCGTTTCCGCCCTGGGCAAAAGCGAGCAGGTAGATGGTCGAGTTGGGGTTGAGGGAAACCGGGTAGCGGAGTTCGACGGTAAACTTGTCAAAGATCGGGGTAGCCACCGTTTGCCCATTGATCAGGTTGCCCGGGAGGTCGGCGATCTCGTAGCCCCGCATGGAGATGATGTCGGTGCCGTTAAACTGGCCGAACTGCTGGTTGTTGAGGCCGTCGCCCCCGAGTTGGAAGCGTTCGAAAGGCGAGATACCGATCTCTTTATTGTAGGCGCCGATCATACCGATCTTGGCTTCGGTTTTGAGGGTCAGGTTGCCGACGAGCTTGGTATACCACTCGGCAGTGAAGCGCCATTTGTGGTATTCCAACCATTTGAAGCGCTCTTCTACGGGCAGGTCGGGGTAAGACTTGTTGCTGAACAGCGAATACGGAAGCGTAGCCTGCAGCGACAAGGAGAAACGCGAGCCCTCCTGCGGGAAGAGCGGGTTGTTGATGGTGCTCCGGGTGATATTCTGGGTAATACTAAAGTTGTTAAAGCTGCCATCGGTCACGATCTCGCCTTCGCCCGTGCGGAAAAGGCCGTCGAGCCAGTTGCTGAGGGCGAGATTCTGGAGGTTGATGGAAGTAGACGACACGAAGTTATCGTCGGGGAACTTCAGGCGCGACCCCAGGCTCAAGGTGACACCACCGATGCCGAACCGGCCGCCGGAGATGTTGTAATTGGTGTAGAAACCGGCTGCGGTGAAGGAGTTGGGCTTTTTCCCGCCGAGCCAGGGTTCGGTAAACGACAGGTTATAGGATTGGAAAAAGCGGCCGTTGGTCTGTGCGCGGATCGACAGGCGTTGCCCGTCGCCCTGGGGCAGCGGGCTCCAGGTTTCTTTCTTCAGGATATTCCGGGCGGAAAAGTTGTTAAAGGATACACCGAGGGTGCCGATCACCCCGCGGCCCACGCCACCCCAACCAGCGGAGAGCTCGAGTTGGTCGGACGGGCGTTCTTCCACTTTGTATTCGATATCGACCGTGCCCCGTTGGGGATTGACGGGGGTATTGATGCCCAGGTTTTCCGGATTGAAGTAGCCCAGATTGATGATCTGCCGCTGGGAACGGATGATATCGGAGCGGCTGAACTTATCGCCCGGCAGGGTCCTCAATTCACGGCGGATGACGTGCTCGTGCGTGCGGTCGTTGCCGGTGATGATCACTTTATCGATGGTGGCCTGAGGCCCTTCAAAGATCCGCATCTCCAGATCGAGCGAGTCGCCGCTGATGGCCACTTCGATGGGTTCGATATTGAAGAAGAGGTAGCCGTTGTCCATGTAAAGGCTGGACACATCGCGGCCTTCTTCACTAAACTGCAATCGTTTTTCCAGTAATTCCTGGTTGTATACGTCGCCTTTATTGATGCCGAGCACTTCCGTGAGCTGCTCGTCGCTGTAGATGGAGTTGCCTTTCCAGGTGATATTGCGGAAATAATAGCGAGGGCCTTCCGAAATATCGATCCGGATCATGAGATCACCGTCCTCTTCCCGCCAGATGGAATCGCCGGTGATGATGGCGTCGCGGTAACCGATGGTATTGTAATAGGCGATGAGTTTTTTCTTGTCATCGAGATAATCGGACCGGATGTACTTGGAGGAAGAGAAGATAGCCCGTTTGGACTTGGTCTCCTTCATCAGGCGGTGGAGTTTTCCTTTTTTGACGTTGTCGTTGCCGTCGAAGGCGATGTCCTGGATGCGCACGCGTTGGCCGCGGTCGGCGTCAAAGATCAGCCGCACGGCGTTGATGCGGGCCGAGTCCGGTTCTTCGATGACTTTGACCTTGGCGTCGAGATAACCTTTATCGATAAAATATTTTTCGATCGTCTTTTGGGCGGTCACCTTTGTGTTTTCAGTGACAATCCCGCCTTTGACGAGCATGGGGTTGAGCAATTCGTTGAGGTCGTCGTGGAGCGGTTTTTTAATATTCTTGAAAGCGTGGTTGGTCAGTCGCGGTCGTTCCTGCACTTTAATTTCGAGGAAGATGATGTCGCCAGCCGTTTTTTCCTGGAGGATCTCGATATTGGTAAAGAGCTTGAGATTCCAGAGCGCCTTCATGGCGCGTGGGATATCGCCGCCGGGCACCCGGATCCGGTCGCCCACGCGAAAGCCGGCGATGGATTTCAAGGCATTTTCATCGCTGAAAACGGCGCCCGTGATCTTGATACCTCCGATCTCATAGTCTTTTGGTTGACTGTAGTCGAATACGGGGAAGATGGTGTCGGCGACCTGGGCGGCCAACCAAAGCGGCGTTGCAGTGAGGAAGAAAAGGAACAGGATATTTCGAAGCATCATAAAGGAAACGTCAGGTGATCTCAAAGGATATTATTTCTAAGAAGAAAAGAGAGTGCGAAGATAGGCAAGGGTTGTATAGGATCACACCAATTGTTCGCTGATTTTTCCAAAACGCCTTTCCCGGTGCTGGAAATCGATGATTGCCTGGTAGAGGTGTTCTTTTTGAAAATCGGGCCAAAGTGTGGGGGTGAAGTAAAGTTCGGAATAGGCGATCTGCCAAAGCAGGAAGTTGCTGATGCGGGTTTCTCCGCTGGTCCGGATCAGGAGCTCAGGATCGGGAATACCCTTGGTGCTCAAGGTGTTGGAGAAGATCTGGTCGTCGATGGCATCGGGTTGGATCAGTCCGGCTTTGGCTTGTCGGGCCAATTGGCGGGTGGCTTCCAGGATCTCCCATTTTGCGCTGTAATTAAGGGCCAGGATGAGTGTCAGGCGCTGGTTGTTCTTGGTGCTTTCGATACCTCCCTGAAGCGCTTTCAGGCTTTTGGAAGGGAGCTTGGCAACATCGCCGATGGCATGGAGCTTGATGTTGTTTTTATTGAGCGTATCGATCTCGTTCTGGATCGTTTCGACCAGAAGGGTCATCAGCGCGTTGACCTCCAATTTTGGGCGTTTCCAGTTTTCGGTGGAAAAGGCGTAGAGTGTGAGGTATTCGATACCGAGTTCGGCGGCGGCCTCAGCGGTTTCACGAACGGCTTTTACGCCATTGCGATGCCCGAAAACGCGAGGTTTTCCGTGTTGTTTGGCCCAGCGGCCATTCCCGTCCATGATGATGGCAATATGTCGGGGCAGTTTATCAAGGATGATCTGGGACTTCAAATCCATTCGTATCCAGGCGGTTGTTTGACTTTGACAAAGCCGGCGCCAAAGGAGCCTGTCTTGCCGGTAAAATTCGTTGCTTTCCCCTAAAAAAGCATACAAAGTTAAGAAAAGAAAAGGAATCCTTGCCTCTTAGGGAATAAGGGGGCAAATTTGCTTCTGAGAAATACCAACACACTATGTATGATGTGGTCCTTAGCTTCCTGACAGCCTTCACGCTGACCTATTTCGCGATCCCATCCATCATCCATGTGGCGCATTCAAAAAACCTGATGGCCGAACCCGGTAGCCGCGATTCCCACCAGGTGCGTACGCCTTCTCTGGGTGGGATCGGAATTTTTGCCGGGGTGGTCTTTTCCATCGTCCTGTGGACGCCTTACAATTCATTCGGCACCCTTCAGTATATTCTCTGTTCGTTTGTCATCATTTTTCTGATCGGGGCAAAAGACGATATCATTCCCATGTCGCCTTTTAAAAAGCTGATCGGGCAGGTGCTGGCGGCTTCGATCCTGGTGTTCAAGTCCGGTATCCGGATTACCAGCTTTTACGGCATTTTCGGCATCTACGAACTACCTGACGTGGTGAGTTACTCCCTGTCCATATTCACCATCCTGGTGATCATCAACGCCTTCAACCTGATCGACGGGATCAACGGGCTTTCGGGAAGTATCGCCACCCTGATCTCGATCATACTCGGCATTTGGTTTATCGGAACCCACAACACGGTACTGGCGATCATCGCCTTTTCATTGGCGGGGGCACTCATCGCCTTTCTGAAATACAACTACACGCCTGCCCAGATCTTTATGGGCGATACAGGGGCCTTACTCGTCGGCCTGGTTTGTTCGATCCTGACCATTCAGTTCATCGAGCTCAACAAGGTGCTGCTCGATCAGGATCCTTTCAAACTGAATGCCGTGCCGGCCATTGCCATAGGCATTCTGATCCTTCCCTTATTCGATACCCTCCGGGTGTTTGTCACCCGGGCGATCAAGGGACGTTCTCCCCTTTCGCCCGACCGCACCCATATTCACCATTTACTGATCGATTCCGGCCTTTCCCATATGCAGGCCACGTTTTTGCTGGTCGCTGTCAATATCATTTTCATCATCCTGGTCTTTTACTTCCAGGACCTGGGCACACTTCCGCTTTTAACCCTCACGATCGGGCTGGCGTCCCTGATGACCGGTTGGCTGTACTACCGTTCCGAGCGGAAAAAACTGGGCAATCCTCCTCCGGTATGAACTTCCGCCTGGTGGCTATGGGCATTGGCCGTGGCGATCCTAGCCGCTTTGCTTTTGACCACATGCTGACCCCGACTGAGCTCAAAGTCCTTTTGCTTTTTGCACCAGCTCCAAAAACTCAGACCGGAATCCATGCGGATCGTAGTTCTTGCAGCCGTAGGCCCAGTCGATGAGTTGTTCGTAGGTGGCAGTTCCCTTGTATTCCGAATCGCGCAGCAGGAGTCCGAATGCGGCAACGCAAGAAGTGAACCGCATAGGTTCGCTGGCCTGACTCCAGGTGCTTCCATTGTCGAAAATATCGAGTTGGAGGGGGATGCTAAGGTCTGAATCGGGGAGTTTATACTTGAAATCGATGGTGAAGGTCGGTGCGTTCTCAAGGCCTGAATTGGCAGGAATGATCTCGTAAAGCGCGGTTATGTTTTGCCCGGCGCCGATCTCTCCGGCATCGGTCGAGTCGGCTTCGAATTGTTGTTCGGTCAGGAGGCGGTTTTCGTAGCCGATGAGGCGGTATTCCGAAACGACATCCGGGTTGAACTCGACCTGAACTTTGACGTCTTTGGCCACGGTATAGAGCTTGCCGAATTCGTATACGAACACCTTATTGGCCTGTTCAAGGTTGTCGATGTATTCGTAAGTGCCGTTGCCGTTGTCGGCGATCTGTTCGAGCATACTATCGTTGAGGTTGCCGGTACCCACGCCGAGCACGGTGACGAAAATGCCGGATTCGCGTTTTTCCTTGATCAGGGCAACCAGCTCTTCCTGGCTGGAGGGCCCCACGTTAAAGTCGCCGTCGGTGCCGATGATGACGCGGTTGTTGCCACCCGGGATGAAGTTCTCCTGGGCGATCTCATAGGCCGTGACGATCCCTTCTGCGCCTGCGGTGCTCCCTCCGGAGCCCAGTTTGTTGATCGCTTTTTTGATCTTGGTCTTTTCATCGCCCGAAGTCGACTGGAGTATGACTCCCGCGCTGCCGGCATACGTGACGATCGCGATGCGGTCCTGGGCGTCGAACTGATCGACCAGGATGTTGAAGCCGTCTTTCAGCAGGTCCAGCTTATCCGGATTGCTCATGGATCCCGACACATCGATCAGCAACACGATATTGGAAGGGGGCAGATCGGCGATCGTCTTGCCCTGTATCCCGATCCGCACGAGTTTGTGGCCGGCAGCCCAGGGGCACGTCGCCACCTCGCCGTTCACGGCGATGGGGTCGCCCCCGGTCGGCTGTTCGTAGTCGAGCGGAAAATAGTTGATCAATTCTTCCGTACGGACCGCTGCTGTTGGCGGCAAACTCCCCGCTTGCAACTGCCGGCGTACATAGGCATAAGAGGCGCCGTCCGCATCGATCGAAAAGGTCGAGACCGGCTGATCGGAGACCTGGACAAACGGATTTTCTTCGAAGTCGTTAAACCGGTCGCCTCCGGCATTATTATAGGAATCGAACGCAGGGGAATAGAGTTCTTTATAGCATCCGGTTGCTAAAAGACCGGAGAGAAGCAGAAGTCCCAGAAGTTTGGTTTTCATAAAAGTTCGTTTTTGTTCAGTACCATAACGGTTTTGGAACGTAGGATGCTGTGTCTTTATTGGTGAATGGTAGGGGCGAAAAATTTTTCGCCCCTACTACTCACCAATCGTATACCAATCTACCTTTCTCGAATAATACATGACGGCGGCTAGGGCGGCGAAGAGTCCGACGCTGCCGGCGAGCAGGGCATAGTCTTCGAGTTGGAGGACGACAAAGATGAAGGCGTAGATGGCGGCCAGCAGCAACGTTAGCTGGATCGAAAGGCGGGGCGATTTAAGGAACGAGTTGCTGTAGCCGGCGATAAGGCCGACGGTAGCCAATGAAGCGATGAGATAGGCCAGGTCGAAACCGAGCTGTTCGGAGAGGGAGAGCAGGAGCAGGTAGAACACGCTAAGCGCCAGGCCGACCAGGAAATACTGGAAGGGGTGGATGTAGAATTTCCGGAGTATTTCGAAGAAAAAATAGATCATGAAGGTCAGGCCGATGACCAGGATGGCGTATTTGGCCGAGCGCTCGTTCTTGAGGTATTCGTCGACCGGCTGAATGAGCTGGACGCCGAAGGTCGATTCGCCCAGTTGGTAAGTGTCGTTTTTCCAGCTTTGTGGGTAGTTCCGGTTGAAGTCGAAAACCTCCCACCGGGCATTAAAGCCATCGGGGCTGATCTCCCGGTTTTCGGGGAGGAAGGAGCCCTGGAAATTGGGCGACGCCCAGTCCGATCGCAGGGAAACGGTCGTTTCTTTCCCCACGGGTTCGAATTCCAGTTGCGAACTGCCATTGACTTTGAGCGGAATGGAAAATGAAAAGCTATCCGCGGCCGGATCGATCTCCACTTGTTTGCTCACTCCCGAGCTCAAGAGTTTGGGCGAAGCCGTGCCGGGTTCCATGCGGAGCGACTGGCTGGCCCAATCCATGGCGATGGAGGAGCGGATGCCTGTTCGGCCCGAGATGCCCAGTGAGATCCGGGCTTGCTCCCATTGCACGTCGGCAGGGTTGATATGCAGCTCCGATAGATCGGGCTTTTGAAAATTGCCTTTCAGCTGCAGATCGGCCTGGTAGAGAATGACATCGTAGATCCCTTTTTGACGGACCTGGTGTTGTACATTCCCGCTGATGTCCAGTTGTTCGGGCAGAAAGTTGGCGATCTCCTGCACGGCCTTCCGCTGGCCGTTGCCCTGATCGATCCAGGAAGTATAAGGAATGCTCAGCACCGGCCCGGTGATCGTCTGGGGCCCGCCCCAGGACTGGCTCACCGCCGCTACTGCTTCGTTCTGCCTGGATTGGCGTTCGTTGATCAGGTCGCGGACCATGACGTTGGGAAGCATGAGGATGAGCACCAGGAAGGCAATGGAGCCCAACTTGACGAAGAGGGATTCTTTCAGCCAGTTGCTGAAGCGCTGGAAGTTGGATGGGTCGGACATGGTTTTTAGTTTTTTTAATTGAAGGGGCGAAAAATCTTTCGCCCTTACTTTTGTTGCAATCTTTCGCCCTTACTTTTATTGCAATCTTTCGCCCTTACGGGGCAGGCTCCTCACTGTTTCCGGCTTCTTCCACATTCCTCAGGAGCGCTTCCAGGGCAGCCAGATGGCGCTCAAAGGCTTCTTTTCCGGCTGGAGTGATCGAGAATCTGGTATTCGGTTTGCGGCCGACAAATGATTTTTCCACCCGGATGTATTTCTCATTTTCCAAGGCGCGGGAGTGGCTGGCAAGGTTGCCGTCGGTAAGGTCGAGGAGTTCCTTAAGGGCGTTAAAGTCGAGGGACTCATTCACCATAAGTGCCGACATGATGCCCAGCCGGACCCGGCTTTCGAAGGCTTTATTCAGATCTTGCAGGTAGTCTTTCACGGCTTTTCGTATTTCCAATACAGGATACCTCCGTAGAGAATATGCAAAACGCCGAACCCCAGGGCCCAGAAGAGCAATCCTTGTCCGGGCAGGGCGGCGGCCAGGAGGCCCAGGGCAATCTGCGCGATACCCAGGGTACGGATATCGCTAAAAGTGAAATTACCCGCATTGAGCAGGGCCAGGCCATAGAACAGCAGGGTGCTGGCAGCGATGAGGGAATAAAAACCCCGGGCATAGAGGATCAGAACAAAGGTCCCACCTGCAACCATCGGGATCGCGAAATTGATGAACAGGCGGATCGCGGGGCGATTCCAGAGTTTTTGTCCGGCCTTGCCGGCTTTGCGATAGCTCAGCCAGGTGGCGGTGACAAAAGCCAGCAGGAAGACCACGCCAGCGATAAACAGCAGCTGGACCGGTTTGTGTGCGCCTTTCCGCAGAATATTCCAGCCAAGGGCGGCTCCGCCAAGGGCGTACATCCCTGCGGTCACGGCCGAGGCTGCGCTCAGGGAGAGGAACTTGGTGGAGCGTTCCATGATCGAGCGGATCTCCGCAAGGTCGCTAAGGGGGTTTTGTGTCGTCATAGAAAGTACTTTGAGATGCAAAGTTATGAATAAGATTTTTAAAATGCAAGATGGCATAAATAAAATGACCGGGCCGCCAGGTGGCCCGGTCACAGGAAATTCATGTTTGGGAGTTCAGGGCGTTTTCAGATGAGTCAAACTAATTCGACCCTTCCCGCCTTTTCCATCAAAAACGCATGGGCACTCGTCAGTTGCACACCAAATTCGTCGGCTGCTTCCTGGGCATTGGGAACTATGCCAGGGATCTTCGTGCCCGCATACTGGGTAGCCAGGATATTGGCAGCGTTAATGTTGAAAGGCGACATGACTTTGGACATGAGTCCTATCATTGCCGCGGGGGTGGATTTGACCTTTAATTCCTTTCCGTACACTTCTTCGAAAATGGCTTTGACGTCCAATGCCGTCAGTTGCTCCGGTCCTCCGATGGGGACGAACCGGTTTATCGCCCCGGGATGGTCGATGGCTTGTACATGGAAATCGGCCACGTTGTCTACGCTAATGAAAGAAGTGGGTTGGTCTCCTTTGCCGATGACATCAAAGGTGTCTTTCTCTTTCATATCGTTCCGGACCCCGTCGAAGAAGGAATTCATGAATTTAAACGGCCGCTTGAGGGAGGCAACGGGCACACCTTGCAGCGGTAATTCGGTGCCGAAGAAGGCGAAATAGATATCCATGAAATTGGAGGGCTGGAAAACGGTATAGGGGATACCGGAAGCAGCCAGGTCGGCTTCTGTTTGGCGTTTGCTCCGGAAAAGCGGAATAGAGCGATCAAATTGGCCAAAGGATATGGCGGAGGTGAAAATGAATTGTTTTACCCCTGCTTCCTTTGCGGCCTGGATCAGGTTGCGATGTCCGAGTACGTCGTTTTTGAAATTGTCCTCTTTGCGGGAAGGTACGGCTGCGTTGGCCGTGGAAATCACTACGTCTACATCTTTAAGAGCGGGTTTCAGCGTGTCAGGTTCGAGCAGGTCTCCCTGCACGAGGGTTATGGCGGGTAGTTTTTTCAGAGCACTGGTGTCGGAGGAAGAGCGGTGAAAGGCGAGGACCTGGTGGGAGGTTTGGGACAGTTTTTGAGCGATGGTGAAGCCTAATTGTCCCGTGGAACCTACGATTAAGACTTTCATTTTTTGGATTTTGGTGAGTATTAAGTATTGCGGAAAAATTAATTTAAAAACACGGTCACCGTGTTTTTAAATTAATTTTTCCGAAGAACATTAAATCCTTTAAATATACCCAAATTTCACCAAAAAACAAACTAATTCAATGTACAAAGCCTTGTAAACGAAGGAATTTTAATTTATAGCGGCTTGATTTTGATAATCTTTACCGGACAGGCCTTTGCAGCGGCCTGGAGGGGCTCTTCTGCGTGTTCGAAGGGGGTGCGGGCGGTGTGGAAGCCTTTTTTCTCCACGGCGTGCAGCAGGGTGCATTTTCCGTCTTTTTTGCTCATACGGAAAAACTCGGGAGCGAGCTCGACGCAGTAGTTGCAGCCGATGCATTTATCGCGTTGGAGGGTAATGATGATCATGGGTGGTAGAGGTTTTTGAGTTTATAAGGGTATGAGTTTTTGAGGGATAAAAACTCATACCCTTATAAACTTAAAAACTAATTATCAGTCTTCCGATTGAACCAATTTATAGAGTTTATCCGAAGGCCTTATTTTAAAAGGCACCGGAAAAGTGACCTCTTCTCCTCTTACGGCTGCGATCGTGGGTTTTTCATCGACCATCATTTCGTGAATGGTGTGATACTGCACGCCGGTGGTAGGGCCGGTGATGAGGACCGGATCGCCCACTTTCAGGTCGTAGGCTTCGATGCGGAAATGGCCAATGCCCGCTTTGGGAAAATAGCCCAGGCCCGGACCGAGGTAGACTTTCTTTTGGGTGGCATGGCTGCCGGGGTGGTCCTCGGTCCATTCGCCGAGTTCCTGACCGAGGTAATAGCCGTTCCAGAAGCCGCGGTTGTAGACGGTAGCCAGGCGTTCGAGCCAGTTTTCGACCTTTTCTTTGGAGTACGTTCCCTCGTAGTAACTGTCGATGGCTTCGCGGTAGCATCGGGTAGTTACGGCGACGTAATCGGCTGAGCGGCCGCGGCCTTCGATCTTGAGCACGCGCACGCCCGTATCGAGCACCTGGTCGAGGATATCTATAACGCAGAGGTCTTTGGGAGACATGATGTATTCGTTGTCGATCATCAGCTCGTTTCCATCTTCGTCGGTAACATAGTATTTCTGGCGGCAATTCTGCCGGCAGGCGCCGCGGTTGGCCGAGCTGTTGTGGGTATGGAGGCTGAGGTAGCACTTGCCCGATACGGCCATGCAGAGGGCGCCATGGGCGAAGATCTCCACCTGGACGGGCTTGCCGGAGGGGCCGCAGATATTTTCACGCTCGACGGCCTCCACGATCTTTTTGACCTGGTTGAGGCTGAGCTCGCGGCTCAGTACCATGGTATCGGCAAACATCGAGTAGAACCGGAGGGTCTCCACATTGGTGACATTGGCCTGGGTAGACAAGTGAACCGCCATCCCTTTCTGGCGGGCGTAGGCGATGGCGGCGTGGTCGGCGGCGATGATAGCGCTCACCCCGCATCGGGCAGCTTCATCGACGATGCCGCGCATCAGGGTCATGTCGTGGTCGTATAGAATGGTATTGAGGGTGATATAGGTGTGAATTCCTTTGGGTTTGCAGCGTGCCACGATCTCCGGCAGGTCTTCGAGCGTGAAATTGATCGAAGATACTGCCCGCATATTGAGCTGCTCAATGCCGAAGTACACGGAATCGGCGCCGTTGTCGATAGCTGCCTGGAGCGATTCGAAGCTGCCGGCTGGGGACATGAGTTCGATGGATGACATAGTGCTTTTTTGGGAATAAGGGGTGGTATGATAAGTTTTTAAGTTTATAAGGGTATGATGAGTTTTTAAGTTTATAAGGGTATGAGTTTTTATCCCTCAAAAACTCATACCCTTATAAACTTAAAAACTACTTAATAGTTACCTCAAGCTTCAATCCTTTAAACCGGGCATTGCGGAAGGCTTCGACGACTTCGCGCTGGTATTTGCTGTCTACTTCGACGATGGAGAAGCTTTTACCCAGGTCGATAGCGCCAATGCGGATGGAGCGGTTGGGCAGTTGTTTATTGATGAGGTTGATAAGTACTTTCGGAGAAACATTGTCCTTTTTGCCGATATTGAAAGCGACCTTGGAGAAGGAACCGCTGCTGGCGCTCCGGCGGCTTTCGCGGCGTTCGCCCCTATCCTCGCGGCGGCTGTCGCGCCCGAAACGGTCGTTGCGGTCGTTGCGGTCGGGGCGGAGGTCGGCGTTGAGGTCTTTGGCGTCTTTGTAGTATTCCAGGAAGTGGTTAAACTCGACGGAAACGAATCGCTTGATGAGGTCTTCGCGGCTGAGCCAGTCGAGTTTTTTGTACACTTTGGGCAGGTAGGGTTCGATCTGTGCTTCGTCGACTTCGGTTTTTTCCATATTATCGACCAGGTGGAAGAGTTGTTTTTCGCAGATATCCTTTCCGCCCGGCACCAGTTTATTCTCGAATTTCTTATTGATCTTTTTTTCGATAAAATGGAGTTTGCTCTTTTCCCGCAGGTGGATGATGGAGAGCGATATCCCTTTTTTACCCGCCCGGCCGGTTCGTCCGCTGCGGTGGATATAGACTTCGGGGTCGTCGGGCAGGTTGTAGTGGATGACGTGGCTGAGGTTGTTGACGTCGAGTCCGCGGGCAGCCACGTCGGTAGCTACGAGTATCTGGAGTTGTTTGATGCGGAACCGCTGCATGACGTAATCGCGCTGCGGTTGGGAGAGATCGCCGTGCAGGGCGTCGGCGTTGTAGCCGTCGTGCATGAGTTTTTCGGCAATATCTTTCGTTTCCTGGCGGGTGCGGCAGAACACGATGCCGTAGATATTCGGATAGTAGTCGGCGATGCGTTTGAGGGCCTCGTAGCGGTCTTTAGCATGCACCATGTAGTAGTGGTGCTGCACATTTTCGGCGCCCTGGTTTTTCTTGCCCACGGAGATCTCCACCGGTTTGTGCATGTATTTTTCCGCGATAGATACCATGTCGGGCGGCATGGTAGCCGAGAAGAGGAAGGTGCGTTTGTGTTCGGGCGTATTAGCCAGAATGGCATCGAGTTCGTCCTTGAAACCCATGGAGAGCATTTCGTCCGATTCGTCGAGTACGAGCCACTGGATGTTTTCCACCTTGAGGCGCCCCCGGTTGATGAGGTCGAGTGCGCGACCGGGAGTACCCACCACGATGTGTGCGCCCCGTTTCAGCGCGGTGATCTGGCGGGTGACATCGGCGCCGCCGTAGACAGCTGTGACCTGCATATTGGGCAGGAAGCGGGCATAGGCGTCGAGGTCTTTCGTGATCTGTAGACAGAGCTCGCGGGTGGGGCACAATACGAGGGCCTGGGTTTCGCGGCTGCTGGTATCGATATGCTGGAGGATAGGCAGGCCGAAAGCGGCCGTTTTACCCGTTCCTGTCTGGGCGAAGGCGACGAGGTCGGACTTCGACTGCAGGATGTGGGGGATGGCTTGTTCTTGAATGGGGGTTGGTTGTTCAAAACCTAATTCGGCGACAGCCTTGACGAGCTCGGGTTGAAGCCCGAGGGAAAGAAATGGTGTATTCAAAATGAATAATTTTACTAAATGCGGCGCAAAGGTACGAAAATAGTTTTTGAGTTTAGGAGGGGATAAGTTTTTGGTAGATAAAAGCTTACGGAGGGAGTCCGGAGGAAAGAAGAAAGGAAGCAGTTGGAGCCTGAAAAGGAGAAAGTTTAGGCTTTTTTCCAGCGGCCCAATTGAGGGATGTGGGAGGTATAGAACCAGCGTTTGATCGGCCCGATTCCCTGCTCTTTCAGTTTTTCCTTCACGAAGGCGACCATTTGCCCGGAGTCGGTGAAGTTGTCTTTGAATGCACCATTTACGTAGCA
This sequence comes from Lewinellaceae bacterium, assembly GCA_020636275.1. Classification (GTDB taxonomy): domain Bacteria; phylum Bacteroidota; class Bacteroidia; order Chitinophagales; family Saprospiraceae; genus JADJTT01. Next base: position 266,587 of record JACJYD010000001.1, read on the forward strand.
AAGGCTACAATAGGTCGTGCTTTTGGAGCCATCTTTTTCGGTGCCTCCCTGGCCCGGGTCTTTGTCGAGCGGCATGCCGCAGGATTGGCAGAAGTTATCGAAACGTCCCATGGATGATTAGTTGAGAGTTGAGGGTTTAAAGTAAAGAGAAAAACTATTGAAGAGCAAGGATTTTTATCACCATTGCCTTCGGCATTAGGCATGAAATTAAATCTTCCTTTTGTTTTCGACGGTGATGGCGGAGCCTTTGGCGAGCATGACGGAGAGTGGCTCCATATCATTGAGTGGAGCGAAGGATTTCCCATACACTTTTTCAAAATCGACCTGGATAACGGAATCGATAACGGGGTAGATATCCCACCGGGGGTGGGTCACTTCATATTCGAAGGTGGTGTGGGGGTTGATGCGGGTATAGCCCCAATAGTGTTCGGTGATAAACTCAGCTTCGCTGCCATCGAGGATCGGTTGGGCGATTTTTTCGGCGGTGAGAGCGAGGGACTGCCACAGGCCCTGGCATTTCCAGGCGTATTCGACCTGGCGGGACTGCCCGGTTTCAGTCCACCGGTGGCGCATGGGCATGGTGGCGTAATGTTCGCGGTAGAGGGTATTGGCCACGAAGGTGAGGGCAGGCCGCGGCACGATCTCCTTGACAAAGACCACGCCCCGTTTCCAGGTATCGCCGTCGCGGTAGCGCACGTAAAAGCGGAGGTTCACCTCTTCGAAATTGACGTGAAAAGGAATGGGGATGCCCAGCAGGCGGGTATTTTTAAAGAGGAAGCCCACGAGGCTGACGTAGCAGGTATCGTTCCAGGTATCGAGTTCGGTCTTCGCCGGGAGGAATGGTTGGAGGGCAGCGGGAGGAACAGCGTAATTGGCGAGAGCGAGGTTGAGCCATTGAGCGGAGAGGAAAGGCATAAATTTTCTTTTAAAATAGAAATTTCTAACCGAATTTTCTATTTTCTTGAGCGATTTCTTTTTTCTGCTCGCCCAGAAAAAAGAAACAAAAAAGAGGGCGGCCTGCTTTCTCGCCGACCCGCTAAGGCTTCGTTCGCTGCTCGTACCCAAACTCGCTCCTATCGTCGCTCAAACATGGGTACTCGCGGGCGCTCACTTCAGCCAAGCGGGGCCCCGGCTGCGAAAGCTAAGGCTTACTTGCAAAAGCGGATTTCATTCAACCGGTTTCTTAACGGCAAATTGGCTAAGGCCATAAGGAGAAGGGGATGCTACTTTTTTAGTATCCAGATCATTTTATTTGGGAGGGGGGACCAGGCGAAATTGTAGACGTAGAAAAAATGGTGTCCGTGGCGATTGGTGAAGAGGCCGGTGTGAAAATCGAAATGAAAACCGCGGGTTTTGAGTTCGACTTCGGGGAGGACGAGGCGGTTTTGCTCTTTCCAGGGCAGATGGGATAGAATGGAGTGGTTGCGGTGGAGGATAGCGTCGACCTGTTTAATGATATCGAGATGAGGTTCTTTACGGAGGCGGTAGTGCGCGTTGTAGCAAGATTTGGAGCAATATTTTTTGTCGGTTCGGCCCCGGAACGTTTTTCCACAATGAATACATTCCATGATGAAGTGGTATTGGCGTTAGCGGGAGCCGCAGGAGGGATTTCAAAAATAAGCACTTTTAACGGATAAAAGAACTTTCGTGCACTTAAAAAGGCATTTAAGTACTTATGTTGCCGCTATTAAACAGGTTAACTGGCAAGGAGTAGCAGGGGCATTTAGATTTGTTCAAAAAAGTGGTTATGGAGCAGAAGATTTTTTGTCAGAAAGCGATTTGTGAAAGGCGGGAGTGGATCGCCGTCTTTATTCCGAAGGATGAGCGATTAGTCGTGCAGGTGAGGCAGATTGCGGGGAGGCGTTGGCATCCGGTGGCGAAATGTTGGTTGGTGCCATACGGAAAGAGTAGTTGGGCGGCGATAGGGTCGGTCTTTAAAACGGAGCGGATAGAATCGCGGAAGGAGGTGTTGGTGATTGCGGAGCCCTTACCGGCGTTAAAGTTTGTGAAAGACCAGAAAATAGAGGAAGCGAAAGTGTTACCCTTGCCGGAGGTTCAGCAGGCGGAGGTATACCGGATGATCGACCTGTTGATGTTGAAGCGGTACAGTTATGAGACGGTGAAGAGTTACACCTCGCATTTCCGGCAATTTTTAAGATATCTGGAGGGGCGGCCGCCTCAGGAGGTGACCAAAGAAGGCATTCATCAATATTTATTGACCAGGATCCGCAATAAGAAGATCTCTGAATCGACCCAAAACGGCATCATTAATGCGATCAAGTTTTACTACGAGCAGGTATTGGGGAGGGAGCGGACCTATTACGATCTGCAGCGGCCGAAAAAGCCCAAGCACTTGCCGGGCGTTTTGAGCCGGGCGGAGGTAGTACGTCTGTTGGAGGCCACCTCTAACCTGAAGCATCGCAGTATTTTGACGGTGATCTATTCGGCTGGGCTCCGGTTGAACGAAGTAATCAAGTTGCGCCGGGCCGATCTGCATCCGGACAGGGGGCAGGTGTTCATCAAGGGAGGGAAAGGCAAGAAAGACCGCTATTCGATCCTATCGCCCAGGGTATGGGCGTTATTGCAGGCCTATCTGGCCGAGTACAAGCCCCGGTACTGGTTATTTGAGGGGCAAGACGGGGGCGCCTATTCGAAGCGGAGTGTGCAGCAGATCCTTCGCCGTGGGGTAGCGAAGTCCGGGATAAATCCATTTGCCACGGTACATACATTGCGGCACAGTTTTGCCACCCACCTTCACGACGCCGGTACGGACATACGCAAGATCCAGGAGATATTGGGGCATGATTCGATCAAGACCACGGAGATTTACACCCATTTAGTGAGCAAAGACCCGTTGAAGAGTCCGTTTGACAGCTTAGAGTGGAAGAAATGAAAAAAAAGGCTTTACATTATCCTTGTTATGGGGTAAATTTGGAAGGTATGTTTCGTTCTTTCCTTTGGGGAGGGTTGGTTTTAAAGGGGTTAGGGGGAGGGACAGAAGATGATGTAAACGCAATTAGCGGTTATACAAATGTTAGGCACTACAGGAGAGGATAAAAAAGACCTGGGTTTGCCCAGGGAACTTGCAAATGTCTTCAGAATGTTGAATATTGGACAAGCAACTGAAGTAAAATGAAAGATTGGAGGAACCACATTGAATCTAAGCCAACCATCCTTTATGGGAAACCGGTGATCAAGGATACCCGCATACCTGTAGACTTGCTCTTAGAGAAGCTATCAGAAGGGGAAACTATTGATGATCTGCTGAAGGCCTACCCTCGCCTAAAGAAAGAAGACATATTTGCTGCTCTTGCCTTTGCGGCTGAAATGATCAAAAGCGAAGTTGTCCATCCGTTGGCATCCTAAATAAATGGAAAAATTCCTGGCAGATGAGAGCGTAGACTTCCGGATTGTGACACACCTCCGGGAAGACGGCTATGAGATTGAGGCCATAGTTGAGATCAACCCTAGTATCAGTGACGAAGAAGTATTGACACTCGCAAATGAGATGGAGGCCATCCTGGTAACCGAGGATAAAGATTTTGGGGAATTGACCTACCGGTTGAAAAAGCCTAATCAGGGTATAGTTCTTATCCGAATGTCAGGGGTCCAGATAGAAGAAAAAATTGAAAAAATCCGCCAAGTATTAGAAAATTACCTGGAAGATCTCAGGAGAAAATTCACCGTTATTTCAAAAGACAAAGTAAGGATCAAAGATCAAGAATAAGAATGCAGTGCCTAACTTTGTTCAAGCGTCAATGGCTTCGCATTCGCTTCGCCACTGCGCTTGCACCTCCGTTGGGCGAAATAGAGGGAAGATGTATCAGGAAAATGCCGTATATTGTTTTGTCTATTAGCCCTTGGGAAACTAAGGGGAGGGGAAAAAGGTTAAAAAGGAAAAGCCATGGTTATGAAAGTTGACTATAAGGATATCATCACCATCGAACCGGGGAAACGAGGTGGAAAACCTTGTATCCGGCATATGCGTATCAGCGTTTATGACATTCTTTCTTGGTTGGCATCGGGGATGACCATACCTGAAATTCTAGAGGATTTCCCCGAATTGACCGATAAGGATGTATATGCTAGCCTTCAATTTGCGGCAGATAAGGAGCACCTTGTAATCTATAAACGGGCATGAAGCTGTTGTTGCTATTTGATCAAAATCTTTCCTACAAGTTGGTCAGCAGGCTATCAGATATTTTCCCCGGATCAACTCATGTGAGGGCTGAAGGCTTGGATCAAGCAAATGATCAAGATGTCTGGGAATTTGCTCGGGATAATGGGTATACCATTGTTTCCCAAGATGGTGATTTCCTTGATATTGGTCTTCTTAATGGAGCACCACCAAAGGTAATCTGGCTGAGGTGTGGAAATACCTCCACTTCCAATATTGAGGCCATTTTACGAAGTAATTATAATATCATTGAGGACTTCATATTGAACCTTCAGGAGATATGTCTTGAGCTGTATTAAAAACTTCGCCCAACTTTGTTCATGACGCCAATAGCTCGCATTCGCTCGCTCCTGCGCATGCACCCCCGTTAAGCTGCAATAAAAGATGATGAGGATATCGTTTTTTATATTTACGACCCTACCTTTTTTCTGTAGCTGTTTTGAATCAAATAACGCGAAGCACACTGCAGAACCAATAATTATTTCAAGGGTGGATAGCATTGTGAAAGCTAGGAACGATAGTATTAATAGTGCTAGAAGGGGTGGCCCGAGAAGAACAACTCCACCTCAAGGTTATTATTCAGGAATAAATTTCATATTAGATGAAACCTCCAAAATTTACTTCCATGACAAAAGGATTAGCTGCTGGAATTCTGAATATGAAGGGAATCCTCCAATAATGAACCTGAAGGAAGCAGATATTCTCGTGCTATCATATGAGGATGTAAAAGGGTTTGTTGATTCAATTTATGGGACATTTGACCCATCAAAATGGAAAGTAGTTGAAATTGCATCCACCTCCGATACCATAAACATGAAGTCTTATGAAGTTCTAAATGAGCAAATTAATAAAGAAAGGAGATTTGGAAAAGCCCCTCTAAGGCTGGTAACGAAGGAAGAAAGGGAGGTACTTGAAAAGATAAAAGAATGATACTGCAGCTAACACCGGCTACCCATCAATTGGCGCTTGCCTTAGCCCGCTACATGGCAAAAAAGGGACTTGTTCCCCACCCGCTTCCGCCGTATCTTTAGGAAAATCGCGCCAACTGTGGGTAGCCCCCCGTTATGTACCATAGAAATGAGAGTTTATCCTTGTAAAGCAAAATGAATTGGGACAAATAACAGCATATTTCTTCCTAGGGTGTTTAATGTTTCTCAGTTGTGGAGGAGGTATTAAGTCCAAATTTGTGGAATACCAACCTCACGTGTATTACCCCAAAGTTGATAGTTTGTATTTGGAAAAACCGAACATAAGCCGAGAAGAGATCGCGAATATTGCCCAGGTTTTAGAATTTTACGGAGAAGATTATGAGGTCAGCGAAGATGGCATCGTTTATATTACAAGAAAATTGAACGAGGATTGGGAACTTGTATGGAACTATACCACAAAGTCTAGAGATGAAAACTGGCTCAAGGTCCATAGATCAATGAAATAAATAGAATACGGTACATAACTTTGTTCACAACGCCAATGCGGGCTAGGCGCCTCGCAAGCGTGTGCACCCCCGTTAGTGGCAACCAAAAGAGGGGGTTGGCGAATCTCCACCAAAAGCCGTAACTTGGGAACTAAAGGCATTCGGATAGCCTTTATCAAATACCAAGCCATTGGTTTATGAAGCTGAGCAAGAAAAACATCCAACAAATAAAGGCCTATCTCGCTGATAAGCCGGTAAATAAAGCCTACCTGTTTGGATCCTATGTCCGAGGAGAGGGCAAGAAAGGCAGTGATGTAGATATTCTTGTCGAGTTGGACTACAGCCAGCGCATAGGCCTGCTGTTTGTTCAAATGAAGCTAGACCTGGAAGAACTTCTCCACAAGGAGGTAGATTTGGTATCAGCAAACGGGCTTTCCAAATATCTCAAGCCTATCATTGATCGTGAAAAAGAGTTGATCTATGCCCGATAAATTTGGTGATAAGGTTCGACTCCAGCACGTTTTGGATGCCATCGAAACAATTGAGGGTTATGTTGGCGATGCAGACTTTGAGGCCTTTTCCGAGAACTCAATGATGCGCGATGCATGTATCCGACAACTCCAAGTTGTGGGAGAATCCTGTAGGAATGTGACATTTGAGTTGAGGGAGAAGAATCCGGAAATTCCATGGAAGCAGATTGTTGGTTTGCGGGTCATTGTGATTCATGAATACTTCGGGGTTGACGAAAATGTCATTTGGGAGATCATCCAAAATGACCTTCCCTCCTTTAAGCGTCAAGTTGAAGAAATAGTTGAAAATATATAGAGAAAGAAGGCTGCCACTAACTTTGTGCACACGCCAATGCGGGCTAAGCGCCTCGCAAAGCGTGTGCACCCCCGTTGGGTACAATAGAAAAGAGAGAAATGGCATGGGACAAGATTTGGGGACAATAATGATAGGAAGGATACAAGGTGGCGGAGATAAAGATGTTAGCCATGTTTTATCTCGTCTCCAAGAATCTTTTGACAAAGACAAAGAGGGACTCACTTACAATGAATTTTTAGATGAGAAATGGGATAGAAGAAGTGAAGGTCTTATTGGTTTTTTCTTCAACGAGCGGATAATAATAATTGAAGATGAATATGACCTTGTGGAGAATTCTATACTTGAAGAATTAAGCGGAGCATTGGAAACCGAAATAGTAAGAGTAGTTAATTCAGATACGGCAGGAATATCCGTGATAAGGGTTTATTTCAAGGGGGAATTAGCCAGAATGAAATCATTTGGATTTGAGAATGATATTGATCATTTGTCAGATGATGAACTCAAGTCTGTAAAAGGACTTGGAAACCCGACTGTATATGAAAAGAATGGAAGTGAGGCATTAAACGTGTTCTATAGTTTCATCGATGGCAAAGTGAGCGTTGAGAACATGAACCCAATATCGATTTTTAAAGTGAAATGAAAACTGTACCCAACTATGTACACAACACCCATGCGGGCATTCGCTCGCACGGCGTGTGTACTCACGTTAGTAACAATGAAAGATCAATGAGAAATTCAATTAACATATTGGTTTTAATGCTATGTTTGGTGGCGACAAAGTCCTATAGTCAAGAACTTCCCTACGGAAAATACTCATTGCATAACCCAAAGTGCATTGAGTTTTCAAGCAGCAGCATTACTATTGGAAAGGATTTTTCATTATTCTTTACTCCGGGCTCAAGCATTTCCTCTTCGTTAAGAGAGGGTAAATATGAAAGGGTTGAAAATGAATATATATTCACCTTTCTTCCTAAAAATGATACTATATTTTATGTTCCATCCACGCACTTCGATCAAAATGATATTAGTCTAACTTCAGATTCAATTATTATCCAGGTACAGGATTTCTATAAGGACCTGGTTTTCGGTGCCAATGTTGTTCTCTTGGACAAGAAACATGAATTTATTCATGGAGAAGTGACTGATACTGAAGGATGTGCTAAATTGAGTAAAAGCCACTTTGAAAAAGCAGCCTTAATTGAAGTTTCATATACGGGTCTTGACACGTTGGAGATAAAAACGGATAAAATAGATGGAAATAAAATTGTATTTAAGCTTGGCACTCTCCTTGGTAGATCAGTGGGCGTTGAAATGTTAAAAATTAGGGTTAAGAAAACGAAGCAAGGAATTTTAATAGAATGGCCTTATGATTTGAAATATTATGAATGGTTCCATGAAAGCAAATGGAATGATGAAGACTGTTACTAACTTTGTTCAAGCGTCAATGGCTTCGCAAGAGCTCTGCCACTGCGCATGCACCCCCGTTGCAGGCAACCAGAAAAAAGATAAAATGAAGGTAAAAAGAATAAAAGACCCAAGTGGAAACGGATTCTACACTATTGCAGAAGGTGTAGATTTTGAATTTGAAAATCCATTAGAAAAAATCAGAGAATTGTATGTTACGACGAATGTGATATTCGACGAAAATATTTTACTACTAAAATCAGAAAAGGATGAAGATTTAAGAAAGTTGATGCAAAATCGGAAAATGGCAATTTACGCTCTATATGAAAAGGCATTTAAAGAATGGGAAATAAAGAAAAAGGAATATTTGTCGATTGAAGTTCCCCCAGCTTTGTTCAAAGTTTTGAAAAGCAATTCAAAAAAAGAACAGATTCAAGCATTAAAAGGGTTGACGGTGACTAATAGTGAATTGACGGCATTTATATGTCAAGCAGGTGAAAACTTAGGATATAAATATAGTCAATACAAGTCTCACCATTATCCTAATGGTTTAGAGGAAGATAAGCTACCCGAAATGTTTTATACTGACGGAACGGGAGGTGACGTAAAAGTGATTGGAGAGACATCTTTGTCCGATGGTCAGCTAAAACAAGCCATCGACCATAGAAAAGTTATCGTTGCTAAATTTTTAGACAATCAGGATTCATGGCATTGTTTCTTTCTTACTTATAAAAGTCTCAGAGGTGAAGAGCGTTGGGAACATCCGCATTTACATTACATTTCTAATACTTGGGAAATTGAAAGAAGCGAAGTCGTGAAACAACTCAGTGATAAAAATTATAGTCTTCCGTCGTTGCCACATATTAATTACCATACCCATAGAAATCCGAAAGATGATAAAAAAGAAAAATAAAAGAAGGCTGCCTGCAACAAAGCATACCTGCCCATAGCCAGCAAAAGCTGGCTCCGTTAGGTATGCCCTCGTTATGGGCAATCAAAAGAAAAAAATGCAGGCTAAGTCGAATAAAGAAGAGCTTTTTCGGCAAATAAACCATTTTGAAATAAAATGAGATCATGTTTGTTGGATGGTTTAAAATAGAAGGCCACAGTAAGCCTAAACCTCGAAGAGGATTTGTGAAGTTGAACAAAATGCTGAAAGATCAACAAAGATTAGGCAATGGAACAACTTCACATAGACAATCAATCACTGATGATAGATTTCGAAGAGAGGGCGGAGGTCTAATGAAAATAATTCAGATAGTCGCCGCTTTTTCGGTTGTTATTTGTTTGGCATTGATTATTAAATTTTGGCCTCAAACTGGAAGTGTGGTAATAAATAAAATGGAAGAAAACCAGAGCCGATTAAATGGATCTAGGGAACTGATTTCAAAGGTGGACCTAAGTATTAGAGAAGCAAAGAAAAGTTATCAATTGGGTGATTACGAACAATCATATTATTGGTACAAAGAAGCGTATAATTGTGGAGCTATAAAAAAAGAAGTTTACTTGGGCTTATACGAAGTCTGTGAAAGATTGTGTGAAGTTGATCAAATCTATTGTGATGAAACCCAAGAATGGAAGGAAGTTATAGATCGAATTGATAAAGAAAGCCCATAACTTTGTTCACACGCCAATGCGGGCTAGTCGCCTCGCAAAGCGTGTGCACCTCCGTTCTATCCAATCAAAGGGGTATGGTGATCGGAACTCCAAAGAGGGTATTGAGGTTTTGTTAAAGAAGTCGTACCTTACTAAAAAGAACGTCAAATGACCATAGTCATCAAAAGCTCAACCGATAAAGCCACCATTCAGGAGATACTTGGAGGCTTGGTGATACCTAAAAAGTTCGATGCCTTCAAGTATTGCGGTGTGTTCAAGCTGCAGGCCTCCCCCTTGGAGATTCAAAAAGCTCTGAGGGATGAATGGGAGTAGCCTTGTCATTGACACGAACATAGTCCTGTATCTGTTCAACGGAGACAGGACGGTTGCGTCGTTGCTCGATGGCCGGAATGTCTACATTTCTTTTATAACAGAGATCGAGTTGCTTGGCTTCCCTGGGATTACGAACGAACAAAAGGCAATCTCCAAGGAATTCATAGAAGATTCCGTTGTAATTGACCTGAATGATGCCATAAAAAGGATGACGATTGACCTGAGGGTCAAGTACAATCTTAAAATACCTGATGCGATCATTGCGGCATCAGCGCTTTACCTGAACCTTCCACTGATTTCGGCAGACAAAGTATTCGAGAAGATATCTGAGCTTCAGTTCGTTAAATATGAACTGTAAAACTGGATAGAACAAAAGCTAGCCGGCAATAGCTCGCAAGAGCTCGCTCCTGCGGCTAGCCAACCGTTCTATGGCATAAAAGAACATATATGTAGGTTCGGATTTCAAAAAAAATGGGATGGCGTAAAACTGACAAGGACAAATGGATTTGAGGAAGAAAAGAATAATGAATAAAGTTTTAGGGGGGATTACCCCTCTACTATTGTTATTTCTTTTTGTGTTTGGGAAGGGAATTTACGTATTCACAAAAGATCCAGGAGAAGAAGGATGGGGGTATGTAGCTGCCGTAATGATCTGCTTATTTTCATTAGCTCCTCTATTGCTTGACTTGGCCTTGAAAGGGGGAATAAAAGACAGAAAGAAAGTTTTTTTAATTCAACTGCCATTAGCAATACTAATAGTAATATTTTATTTAAAATGGGGGTTAATTGGTAAGGTTTGAAAAAAAAATACGCCATAGAACTCTGCGCAAAACGGCCATAGCTTCGCATGCGCTCCGCTACGTTGTTTGCGCCCCCGTTAGCTGAAATTAAAAAAATCTTGTGTAGATATAGAAAAGTAAATGGAATTCATTGAAAGTTATGGGGACAGGGATATTAGGCGTGGGTATGTCCTTGTTGGGATAGCTTTCTTGATACTGTTAATTGCAATGGTTTACGATGCGATTAGAATTGGTGAGCCATATCCAGTAATTATGGAAACAAAGTTTTCCGGCACCCTAGAGCGCGTTGCTCAACAAAAAAGTCATGTCTATCTCATCCTTGATGGGAAATCGGAGTCTTGGGAGGTAAAAGATTGCTATAACTATAACTACAACCCCTCTGGCCTAATGAAATTTTTGAATAAAGGGGACTATTTAGAAAAGCACTATTGTTCAGATACATTATTTATCACAAGAAGGGGTGAAAAATTTCACTTTTTGATAGGTGACAGCAATTACAACCACCCCGGCAAAACTGAAGAATTTAAACAATATTGGCGTGCCAGAAGGGAAATAGTTACAAAAGATAATAAATGCCAATAAGAAAAACAGCACACACACCGGCTACAACGTCCAGCCTCGCTAGGCGCTTCGGCCGTCGTGTAGCCCCCCGTTGTAGCACAATTTTTTATCTATGGGAGGATTATCAGAAAATTAGGGGGGCTGCTCCAATCATCACGAACTCGATTTTTTAGTAACTTGAGACGTTGAAATCGATTTCGTTTCGATCGAATCAAGTTACTGTATATTCCGGTCCATCTGACCCCCTCATTCCGGACTTATCTGGTTCTTCGTCAATTTTGGTGGTGAGATCAACTTGAGTCCATCAGGACCCGTTTTCGCAACAACTCAAAACTGGCTCTGCCATACATTTGACGTTTGATGGTTTTTAGCCGGTTTACCTGCCCCTCCACTTGCCCGTTGCTCCATTTTACCGTTATTGCTGCTTTGACTGCATCGTAATCCTGGGTTATTCCTACAGCAAATTGTTTCAATGCATTTATTCCGCTTGCCATTACTGATTCCAACCAGGGGTCGAGCTTAGTTGGTTGGAGATTATCTGTCATAGATTTAAACTGACGGGCCAGCTTTCTGGCTTTACGAGCTTTTGGGCAACGCTTGAAGAAAGCCTTCAGAAATATCTGTTCTTCGGAAGTCAAGTCCTCCCAGTTTTTTGCGAGAAGCGGGCATACTTTCTTGGTTGGCCATAATTTGACGGCCAAAGTAGGAGCAGATTGTCTTTGACGGCTGGTGTGAAAAAGTTTGTCTGTCAACCGATAAACGCTGGCCAAAGATCCATTAAAGCCCTGCTCCTTTATTTCATGCCAAAGCTTCTTACGGCTATTTTCCCCCTCATTCCATCTTTTTCTCAGGTAGTTTTCAAAGCGTAGCGCCGAAGAGGTAGGGGCTTTCCCCGGATATTCCTCGTACTTCCAGTACCTTCGAACGGTTTGTCCGTGTAAACCCAATTGACGCATTACGCTTTTCTTTGAAGCTCCTTGTCGCTGAAGCTTTTTGACTTCCTGGAAAAGTGCTTCATATTTCGGCTGCTTGTCTTCAGAACCCACTTTTGGGGTGTCGCTCTTTTTTCCTTCTGGCTGAACCTCTGTTTTTCCTACAGGTTGGGGCTTTTCTGCCATTTCAGCCTCTGCAATATCCTTGGCTGCTTGCCGCAGTTCTGTATTATTAGAGTCCAGCATCCGCTTGAGAGCATCGCCGAGATTCTTGAGCAAGTGCCAACGATCAGCAACCTGTAAGGCCTCCGGAGCACCCTCCCTGGCGGCTTGAGCATATCCGGTGGCCCGGTCTCTGCTTATGATCTCTATACCGGGGTGAGCATTTAGCCAGTTCTTCACCGTCTCACTTTCTCTATCCGATAACAGATCTATGGGACATCGTTTTTCCAGATCCACCAATATAGTACCATAGTTATGCCCCTTTCGAAATGCCCAGTCATCAATTCCCAATACCCGGGGAGTAGAAAAGGTGGGTTCCGGAAGCCTATATAGAAGTCTCAACATAGTAGAGGCGCTTACAGGTAGTCCCAAAAACCTGGAGAGCGCAGCTCCGGCATTACCGCCAAGGGCAATTCCAATTTCATTCAGATGCCGGTCCATTCGATTCGTTCGCCTGCCATACGCTGCAACCGTTTTCCCAAGTCGTTCGGAAAATATTTTCCGGGCGCACCCTTCATTCATGCAATAAAACTTCCGGACCTTCCAGTGGATTTTAACGCAATAGCCCGCCCAAGGTAAGTCTGAGATAGACCTGGTATAATTGCTGTGAACCCTGGTTGATGGCGTTTTACATACGGGACAATAGCCAGTATGGATGGTAGACTGAATCTCAAGAACAAAGGAATCTTCCTCTTGGGCTATTCCATCCAGTTGAATCGGAACCGATTCAGGCAGTAATTCCAGAGGTATTGACGTCATATAGGAAAAATACTCCTATATGCTTTTCCTATCTACTTGTCTCACCACCAAAATTGACGAAGAACCCTTATCTGACCCCCCTATTCCGGACCTTTGACCCCCCTGAATGTTAATAACATTCCGGAGGTTTGACCCCCCCCCGGAAAAAGTGGATTCATACGGAAAGAATAGCCATAATGATCCAAAAATGGATCGATCATGGCGAAACGAAAACGTATGGATCAGATCAAAGCCGTTATCCGCAACTACTTGTCAAGCGGATCGATCAAAGCCACTGCCCGACAGCTGAAGATGTCGAAGAACACAGTGCGGGAGTATGTTCGTCGGGCTGAAGCCTATGCTGGAGGCTTGTCCGGGATTTTGGATCTGGACGAGCCTGCGCTGGAAAAGATCTTCTACGGCCCGGAAGCCCGATTATCAGACACGCGCTTAGCCGCCTTCGAGCAACGGGCCGGTGAGTGGCTCAAAGAACTCCGGCGTCCGGGTGTCACTCGCCAAATACTGTGGGAAGAGTATCGTGCCACCCATCCTGAAGGCTATGGGTATAGCCAGTTTTGTGAACACTTCCGCCGGTATGCCGCCCGTCTGGACCTGACTTTGGCTCTGGAACACAAGCCCGGGGAAGTGCTCATGGTGGATTTTGCCGGCAAAAGGCTGCACTGGGTTGATCCGGAAAGCGGCGAAGTCCATGACTGCGAAGTGCTTGTCGCTGTTTTTCCTTTCTCTCAATACTGTTTTTGCATCGCTTTGCCTTCACAGCGCCTGGCAGATTTTATCGAAGGGCTGAATCAAGCTCTGTTGTTTTTTGGATGTCTTCCTCTGATACTGCTCTCGGATAACCTCAAGGCCTACGTCAGCAGAGCAGATCGCTACGAACCAACCTTCACGCAGTTGTGCGAACAATTGGGCGCGCACTACCAGATCGAACTGCAAGCTACCCGGGTGGCCAAGCCCAAGGATAAAGCCAGCGTGGAAAATGCCGTTACTCAGGTTTACCGCCGCATTTACGCACCGCTGCGCAATGAGATCTTCCATAGTCCCCAAGCCCTCAACGAGGCTATTATCAGGCAGGTTCATGTGCTCAATGAGCAGCCCTATCAAAAGAAGCCCGGGTCGAGAAAGTCCCTGTTCATCGAGTATGAACTACCCCGGATGCGTCCCTTACCGGCGGATCTGTTCGAGATCAAAAAGATCGCCAAAGCCAAAGTACAGCGCAATTATCATGTGTTCCTGGGCGAAGAGAAGAACTTCTACTCCGTGCCCTGGCAGTTTGTGGGCAAGCAGGTCGAGGTCCTTTACACGAGCAAAAACGTGGAGGTCTACCTGGACCAAAAACGCATCGCCACTCATCAGCGCCTGTTCCCCGGCTCGGGAGGATATCGCTACCAGACCCGCGAAGAGCATATGCCCAAACAGCATCAGGAATGGAAAAAGACGCAAGGGTACGATGCAGCCTACTTCCTCCGGGAAGCCGGCAAGATTGGCCCGGCTACCCAATGGGCCGTCCAGCAGGTGCTTCTCGGACGCATCCAGGAATCGCAAGCCTATAACTCCTGTAAAGGGATCTTGCACCTGGCTAAAAAGTATTCTCCTCAGCGCCTCGAACTGGCGGCCCAACGCTGTCAGGCTTCCGCAAAAGCCACCTACGGCATGCTCAAGCGAATCCTTCAGCTCAAACTTGACCAGCAGCCTGATGAACCTCCTGTACAACTCAGTCTTGGGCTGCACGAAAACATCCGCGGCCCGGAATATTATCACTAACTCCCTGCCGTTCACATAACTCAATCACGATGAAAAACGAATCCTTACAAAGCATGAAACGCCTCAAACTGGCCGGAATGGCCTCGGCTTACCAGGCTGTGCTCAATCTGCCAGCCAACCAGCATCCTGCAGCTCATGAGTTGATCGCCACCTTGCTGGATGCCGAAGTTCAGCATCGGTCTCTTCAAAAAACTCAGATGTTCCTTCGTCTGAGCAAATTGCGCTACCAAGCCACCCTGTCTGATATCGAATGCTCCGAGGCCCGTAACCTCCGTCCCGAAACACTTGCCTTCCTGGCTCAGGAATCATACCTGCAACGGGCAGAAAATATCCTCATCACCGGCCCTACCGGGTGTGGTAAATCCTTCCTCGCCTGCGCACTGGGCCATCAGGCCTGCGTGCTCGGATACCGCACCCTCTACTTCAACCTCAGTCGTCTGACCGAGCAAATTGCCCTGGCCAGAACCGATGGCACTTACGTCAAATGGCTTAATCGCATGGGTAAAGCACAACTCATCATCCTGGACGATATGGGATTGCAACCCATCACCCAGCAGGTCAAACTCGCCCTGCTCCAGATCCTGGAAGACCGCTACGAAACTGCTTCCATCATTATTTGTTCTCAACTCCCCGTACCCATGTGGTATGAATACTTCGCAGAACCCACCCTGGCCGATGCCATCCTTGATCGCATCATCCCCAGGGCCCATCGTATAGAATTGAAAGGAAATAGTCGCAGAAAAAACGTAAAACAGTTATCTTAACCTTTGAAAATCCGTTGTTATCCACAGGGGGGTCAGATACTCCGGAATTTACATTACTAAAAAAACAGGAAAAAACTGCGTAAAGACAGATCTTTTAACATCAATTTTTTCCATTTCGACTTCTTGATGACTGGGACGCTGTAGTTCCCCCCAATTATCTGAAAGGAAGGTGGTCTTTACAACGCAAAGAAAAAACTATGTACAATCGAGTAGGGAGAGGTGAGCCATAAAGCCCACCCCAGCCCTCTCACACCACCGTACGTACCGGTCTGGTATACGGCGGTTCGCCAAACAGCCAAACCGCTCTTTTCACCGGATTGACCTTGCCCTTTTCTTTCCCAGTCGATGACGAACGTACAGGAATCGGTCACCTAATTGTCCGTCGTGGTCTCGGATTTACTTCGAGCTGTTTGACGTTCAGCCCTTCAGGCTACCCTCTCACCTCCCGCCTACTACCAACACGGGGTTCGTTGGAGAGGTGGTTTGGCTCCCTACTATGGCTTCTGCTGACTTCTTGGCTTCTAGCAAAACGAAGCTAGACCAAGATCTCCCCGGGTAATGACATCCGCTTTCCGCTGATTCCCGCCACATCTACCAGATCAGGATTGTTGCCTACGCGCTTTGACATGTTGTGCTGCCTTACGCTCCTAATCCAGCCTCCTTATGTGGTTCCTGTTCGTCGGTACCAGCTTTTGCAGTCCGGCTTCCTTCAGACTCCCGATCACTCGGGACGCCTTTGCCGTTTGCTAATGGGCTTCGGCAACTTGCCCATAAGGGACTTTCACCCTCTAGAAAAATTCGGTATCTTTATACCGATTCGGATGCCCATGCCGGGCACACACAATATCTAAACAAAATGCTCGCTTACACTCGCACTTCGTTTAGACCTATCGTTAGGTGGAATTAGAAGGAAAATAAAAAAATGAGAATCCTATTTGTCTGCACTGTTAACAAATACCGAAGTAAAACTGCAGAAAAAGTATTCGGGGATTACGAACAATACGAAACGAAATCTGCTGGGATAGACAAAGAGGCTGTTGTTCAACTTAATCAGGAATTATTGGATTGGGCAGACTTAATCGTAGTAATGGAAAAAAGGCATAGGAATTGGCTTGGAAAGAAGTTTAGAGAAGCGTACAAAACTAAACCTGTGAAATGTCTTGAAATACCTGATGAATATGACTACATGCAACCTGAGCTGGTTAGCGAATTAAAGCAGAAAATGAGTAAGTATATAAAAGTATAACTCCACCTAACTTTGTACACACTTCCATAGCTACGCATTCGCTTCGCTCCGTCGTGTGTACCCCCGTTAGGCACCATAAATAGATGAAGAAATTTGCCCTACAGTTGATAATACTTCTCTGGTCATTACCTATAGCTGGGCAAGGTGATTCGTTGTTCATTCAAATCAATAAGGCTGATTTTAATGAATGTGATCCATTCGATTTTCTAAGGTTCAAAATAAATGTAACAAACCAGGGTTTTGGCAATCTTGGAGAAATATTTGAATTTCCTGCTTCTCATAGTGCAGAAGTTTTTTGTAAAGGATGGTTGGTTATTACCAATGATTCTTCGTCAGTTAGGCTCCCTGTTAGTAATGGAGATGATTATATAGAGATGTCAGCCAAATTTTTGTCAGGTCTAGATTCCGTTGTTATTGACCGGATTGACTTTTGGGAGCATTGTCAAACTGACACTATCCTTGGATGGAAGCAGTTTTTCATAGATTGTGATACCTGTCATTCTGTGAAGGAGAATTTTGTAAGAGGGGAAAGGATTAATCGAAAGGTAAGACCTCGCTGTAAGGATAAAATGCCTCAGATCTATATGATTACAATAAATGGAAAAGAGTATCAGATCTTAAAGGGGGTGAGATCTTTTGGCAAGATAGCTTCATCCTTCAATGGCCGAAAAACTATTAGCAGACTAAGGTTCTGGGACTCATTCCGAGGAAAGAGTTTGAAGTTTTGGGGAGATGCAATTACTACCAATTGGGGCTGCATATATTTAATAGAAATGTAATACGGTGCCTAACTATGTGCACTACGCCAATGCGGGCTAATCGCCTCGCAAAGCGTGTGCACCCCCGTTATGCATTAGCAAAAAAAGAAAATGAATCGACTAACACTTTTCATCCCTTTGCTTTTGGCCAATTTTTTGTTTGCCCAGCCAAATGATGAATTCTTGACTGAATTCTTGTTCGGAAATGAGCTAAAGCTTCAAAATGAACTTGGGAAATATAATCAATTTGACTTCAGTGGATTGTGGACAAAAACAGAGAATTATTTAATATTTGGAGTTATTGGGCAAGATCATCAACGGATTAGAATGAAGTTGATTTCTGTTGAAAAGAGTCCAATAAACGAAAATGTATATTTTGTTTATGGCAAATCCAAAGTAAAGGAGATTATCTGTGATTTTAAGGGGGTAATAACGCTTTCCCAGATAAGGGAAACCAAAGAATTGCAATATGGGATAGACGATGAATATGCTGATAAGGGAGTGAAATCACAGGGGGTTTTGATGGCAAACTATGTATTTTGGGAAAGTTTTGATCAAGCACATAGTGGGATTTTCCAGGGAATACTTTACTCAAAATGGTATTTGAATTCTGACAGCAACATCAAATACGATGATATTCTTCAGTTTGCAGATGGGTACTCAAATAATGCATTTATTGGAACTTGGAAGAGTTATTCAACGGGTATAGAGAAGATTTGCAATTGGGCTGACTTTCGAGTGCCCATGGCTAATTCTGACTTTGATATTGGAGTTGGTGATTTTGCCCCAAGTGAGAAATACTGGGACAAAGGTTGGGAGACTTACCTGAGAGCATGGTCGTTAGGAGATAAGAAGGCTGAGAGTGAAGAGTTCAAAATTTGGTGGCAATGAATACCAATGCATAACTTTGTTCACAACGCCAATGCGGGCTAGGCGCCTCGCAAAGCGTGTGCACCCCCGTTCTATGCCATATAAGAGATTGGAATAACCATGAATCCGTTCTATCTGAACTGAAAACCCATCTAAAAGCGTTATATTTGGTAAAACTCAGCCATGGAAGCAGTTAAAGGCTTAAGCAATCTTCAATTAGAGCTTCTCAAGCTCTTCAGTTTCAACCTCAGTGATCAACAGATCAAGGAGGTGAGAGTGCTGCTGTCCCGATATTTTGCTGAGAAGGCAACCCAAGAGATGGACCAGTTGTGGGAAGACCAAAACTGGGCAGATGAGACGATGGAACAATGGTCCAAGGAACACCTGCGAACCAAATATAAATCTTGATGAGGGTTGTCCTAGACACGAACGTCCTACTTGTTTCCATTCCTACCAAGTCCAAATTCCGGCCAATTTTTGACGGTCTATTGAACGGAGACTATGAATTGGCGATTAGCAATGAGATTCTTAGCGAATATGTTGAGATCATAGAATCCAAAGCCAATGAAGTGGTGGCAGCAAATGTTGCGGAGTTGTTGATCAACTTGGAAAATGTGGTCAAGATAGACGTATACTTCAAATGGAATCTTATTAAGGCAGATTATGATGACAACAAGTTTGTCGATTGTGCTATTGCGGCAAACGTAAAATTTGTTGTAACCGAAGACAAGCATTTCGGCGAGCTCCAGGACATTGAATTTCCAAAAGTGGATGTAATTGGAGTGGAAGAATTTCTTTCTGAAATTCAAAGATTAAAAGAATAGAAAGAATAGAAAGAATACGGCATAGAACTATGTGCACAACGCCAATGCGGGCTAGTCGCCGCGCAAAGCGTATGCACCCCCGTTGGGTGTTATAAGATGAGTAGACGGAATTCAAAGGAAGGAAGTTTATTTTTCACGTTGTCCGTAAATAATAAAACTATGGAGCCACGTTTTTTTAAATTTAAATTATATCTCACCTGTTTTCTGTTCTTCTTTTATTCCCATTTTGTCTCAGGACAACTTACTCTCTACGCTGAAAT
This sequence comes from Lewinellaceae bacterium, assembly GCA_020636275.1. Lineage (GTDB taxonomy): Bacteria > Bacteroidota > Bacteroidia > Chitinophagales > Saprospiraceae > JADJTT01. The sequence goes on from JACJYD010000001.1 coordinate 286,093, forward strand.
TTCTGAGATAGGGGCAGATACTACAGTAGTAGACATTGTTGCTAAGGATTTTACAGATATCCTCTCTTTACAATTTTCCTTTCTTTACAATACGGACAAACTTTCTTATTTGGTAGGCTGGACCTATCTGCCCGGGTTTTCCGGCATCGATGGCAATCCTTCACTTGGGGCGATTTTACTTGGATGGATAGATCCCGATTTGGTAGGAGGGGAGTCACTACCTGATTGCACTCGCATTTTTTCTCTGGTTTTCAAAGGGAGCGGTGCTATTGCGGAGGATTTTGAATTTTCGGACAGCCCGGTGCCTATCGAATTTATAGATATAAATGGACTTTTAAATCCAAACTTTTCCTTTGACCTTTGTATTCCAGATACCATTAATCAGGTTATCTGTTTTAAGCCTTCTTCAGCGGAACTTCGGGTTTTTCCAAATCCAATAATTTCTGAATTTCAACTTGAGATTGAGGGTTTTCCTCAAGAAATATTTGAGTTGCGCCTCTTTGATATACTAGGACAGGAAGTTTGTCGGCATACTTTCTCAGGAACGGGTGCCACATTTTCCAGAGGTGATATTCTCCCGGGGGCTTACCAATGTGCGGTTTTTCAAAAAGGAAATTTGCTGACGACGAGAATGATCCAATTTAGGTGATTGAACTAAGGAAAAAATTCAAAATTGTAGTAGAAAAGAAAAGAAAGCCTGATTTGGATGTGGAGACAAGTACATTGTTTATGGTTAGAATACGCGTTAATACTACAGAGGGTTATATAGAAATGATTGAATACAACACCCAATCGAGTAGGGAGAGGTGAGCCATAAAGCCCACCCCAGCCCTCTCACACCACCGTACGTACCGGTCTGGTATACGGCGGTTCGCCAAACAGCCAAACCGCTCTTTTCACCGGATTGACCTTGCCCTTTTCTTTCCCAGTCGATGACGAACGTACAGGAATCGGTCACCTAATTGTCCGTCGTGGTCTCGGATTTACTTCGAGCTGTTTGACGTTCAGCCCTTCAGGCTACCCTCTCACCTCCCGCCTACTACCAACACGGGGTTCGTTGGAGAGGTGGTTTGGCTCCCTACTATGGCTTCTGCTGACTTCTTGGCTTCTAGCAAAACGAAGCTAGACCAAGATCTCCCCGGGTAATGACATCCGCTTTCCGCTGATTCCCGCCACATCTACCAGATCAGGATTGTTGCCTACGCGCTTTGACATGTTGTGCTGCCTTACGCTCCTAATCCAGCCTCCTTATGTGGTTCCTGTTCGTCGGTACCAGCTTTTGCAGTCCGGCTTCCTTCAGACTCCCGATCACTCGGGACGCCTTTGCCGTTTGCTAATGGGCTTCGGCAACTTGCCCATAAGGGACTTTCACCCTCTAGAAAAATTCGGTATCTTTATACCGATTCGGATGCCCATGCCGGGCACACACAACGGCTTGCTGACCATGCCGCCGAACAGCCAGCCTACAAACCCAACGCACCGCGGCACGGCAGCAAGCCAATCGTTATGTTTTAACAGAACTAAAAAATGAGTGAACCTAGAAAGCATCATTTTGTCCCTGAAGTATATCTACAAAGATTTGCAATAAACAAATCAGGTGATTTATTTTCATTAAGAGTGAAATCTGTGTATGAGAACCAAAAAGTCAAGAAGGTAAATAAATCTCAAGTATGTTATGAATTTGACAAGTACACCTTCAAAACAGACAAAATAATCACCGCTAATAAATTAAAAGACCCAAATTACATTGAAAAAAATCGATTTGCTTATGAAAATGAAGAGTTAGAGCGCTTATTCAACAAAATTGATTACTCAAAAAAACTATTCGTCTCAGAAGTAAGGAAACTGATACAAATTTTACTAAATTTTAAAAGGCGAAATCCGTCCTACAGTCTTGAATATCTTAAACCAGACTCTAATCAAAATCTTTTAAATGTGAACATTGAAAGATTGGAAAAAGAAATAATTGAGGCAGGAATGCCAAAGGAGCGTGCTAAAGCTGTCATTGACAAGGTGAAGGCTGAAATGATTGAAAACTTACAAGATGATGATTACAAACTTGACCTATATAGAAATAACCTATTAAACTTTGATGGAGAAATTGAAAGAAACGACAAACCATTAATTGATCGACTGCTGAATTGGGAAACTACTGTATTTCAAACTGATTATCAAAACCCTTTCATTACTTCTGACAATCCAGGATATACGCTCAAGAATTTTCGAGAAGTATATAACATGAACTTTGATTATATTGATGGATTTGCTTTCCCGTTATCTCCTAAGAGCTTATTGTATTTTTCAAAGAGCGATTCATTAAATCGATTTGATTTATTCAAAACAATTAATTATAAAAAGGCGACCAATAGAATTGTTTTATTATTCAATAATGGCACTATAATTAATTCTTCCAAATTTATTTTCAGTAACACGGAAGAACAATTAGTTATTGCTTTAGAATATATAAACCAAAAGAAAAACAAAACATAACACTTGCTACACTTTCATTGTTCGCATGCGCTCACCACGTCGTGTAGCATCCCGTTGGGCGAAATAGAGGGAAGATGTATCAGGAAAATGCCGTATATTGTTTTGTCTATTAGCCCTTGGGAAACTAAGGGGAGGGGAAAAAGGTTAAAAAGGAAAAGCCATGGTTATGAAAGTTGACTATAAGGATATCATCACCATCGAACCGGGGAAACGAGGTGGAAAACCTTGTATCCGGCATATGCGTATCAGCGTTTATGACATTCTTTCTTGGTTGGCATCGGGGATGACCATACCTGAAATTCTAGAGGATTTCCCCGAATTGACCGATAAGGATGTATATGCTAGCCTTCAATTTGCGGCAGATAAGGAGCACCTTGTAATCTATAAACGGGCATGAAGCTGTTGTTGCTATTTGATCAAAATCTTTCCTACAAGTTGGTCAGCAGGCTATCAGATATTTTCCCCGGATCAACTCATGTGAGGGCTGAAGGCTTGGATCAAGCAAATGATCAAGATGTCTGGGAATTTGCTCGGGATAATGGGTATACCATTGTTTCCCAAGATGGTGATTTCCTTGATATTGGTCTTCTTAATGGAGCACCACCAAAGGTAATCTGGCTGAGGTGTGGAAATACCTCCACTTCCAATATTGAGGCCATTTTACGAAGTAATTATAATATCATTGAGGACTTCATATTGAACCTTCAGGAGATATGTCTTGAGCTGTATTAAAAACTTCGCCCAACTTTGTTCATGACGCCAATAGCTCGCATTCGCTCGCTCCTGCGCATGCACCCCCGTCAGACTGCGCAATAACTCTCTGCCTATTTTTCTTTTTTGTGCTGCTAATTCCGTAAATTGAGAGGCACAAATTATCCCTTTTTATGCATTATCAACGAGGCAAAGACCGGGATCAAGTGTTCATGACGAGCCTGAGAAGGTGGAAGCAGAATATCGCCTGACAGCGATTTGTTACAACCTCATGCGCAGCCTGCCGATTTTAGGCCTGGAGAAGCTGAAAAGGAGCATAAAAACCTCACTTGCAGCGTATTTGACTTCAATCAGGTCTTTTTTAAGCTGTTTTGAGCGGCTTTTTGCCTCACAATCACTAACTTTCATCACAGAATTAACGAATGGGAGAAGGGCTGTATGGGACGCCTTCAGCGATTGAAAAGGAGGTTATTGCCTGGCCCCCCGTTATGCCCCATTAAAAAAGTTGATAAATTGGGAAGATCCTAATAACTTACCCTTAAAACGAGGAATATGGTAACGAAGACGATACAAGGGATACCATTGATAGTGAAGGAAACCATTGAAAAGATTGATGGTGAAGCCAGGGTCATCCTGTTTGGATCAAGGGCAAGAGGTGATTTCCGGACAGATTCTGACTGGGATTTTTTGATTCTAACCAAGAAAAATGCATCTCAGCAGTTACAGGATAAGATCAGGGAGTTGTTGTATCGTATCGAACTAAACACCGAACAGGTCATTACCTCAGTAATTGAAAACGAGGAAGTATGGCAAAAGTACAGGGAGTCAGAGTTTTTCAAAAACGTTTCCCGAGATGGCATTGAAGTGGTTTCTCCAAAAGCTGCCTAATGAGTTTTTATTCCAAAGAAGAATTATCAAAATACAGGCTCGAGCGGGCCAAAGAATCGATTGAGGAAGCGAAGCTGCTTTCAGAAAAAGGCCACTGGAATACAACTGCAAGCCGGCTTTATTATGGATGCTTTTATTCTGCGTCTGCTTATTTGATAATAAAAGGAGTTGAGGCTAGTACTCATAGTGGAATCAAAACCGCATTCAACAAGGAACTTATTAGCACCTCCATATTGGCTGCCTCATTTGGGAGTCTGTATAATAAGCTTTTCAACTTACGCCAAGATGCAGATTACCGGGATTACAGAGATTTGACCGAAGAGGATATAGGGCCATTAATCCAAGAATGTGAAGATCTCGTGCTTCAAATTGAGGCATTAATTGAAGAATAGGAACGGGGGCATAACTTTGTTCACACGTCAATGGCTTCGCATCCGCTACGCCCCTGCGTGTGCACCCCTGTTAAGCCACATTTAAGAATTTTGAAGTGCGGAACAAAATACTTACCTTTGGCGTTAGTAACTTGACGCGTTATCATGATAAAGAGTTTTGGCGATAAGGAGACTGAAAAAATTTGGAATGGCTTCTATTCCGGCAAGTTCCCAAAGGACATTCAGCCAATTGGAAGAAGGAAGTTGAGGATGATCAATAACGCACAGGACATAAATGACCTGCGGATACCCCCAAGTAATAAATTAGAGAAACTGAAAGGAAAGTATAAAGATTTTTGGAGCATTCGAATAAACAAGCAATGGCGCATCATTTTTCAATGGAAAGAAAATGATGCCTATGAGGTGCAAATCATCGACTATCATTAAGTAGGAATTAAAATGGAAAAGCTGCCCAACATACACCCTGGAGAAGTCCTATTGGAAGAGTTTCTGGTTCCGATGGAGATTAGTCAATATAGATTGGCAAAGGATTTAAAGATACCCCAAACGAGGATAAGTGAGATTGTAAAAGGGAAAAGAAGGATTACTGCTGACACGGCATTGAGATTAGCAAAATATTTTGGTACTTCCGCAAAGTTTTGGCTTGGACTCCAAGATGACTTTGACCTGGAAGAATATGAAAGCCTATTGGCCAAAGAGTTGACAGAAATTCCACAAGCGGAGAAAAACGTGGCTTAACACTTGCTACACTTCCATGCTTCGCATTCGCTCCGCACGTCGCATACACCCCCCGATAGGCACTACAGGTGAGGATGAAAAAGACCAGGGTTTGCCCAGGGAACTTGCAAATGTCTTCAGAATGTTGAATATTGGACAAGCCACTGAAGTAAAATGAAAGATTGGAGGAACCACATCGAATCTAAGCCAACCATCCTTTATGGGAAACCGGTAATCAAGGATACCCGCATACCTGTAGACTTGCTCTTAGAGAAGCTATCAGAAGGGGAAACTATTGATGATCTGCTGAAGGCCTACCCTCGCCTAAAGAAAGAAGACATATTTGCCGCTCTCGCCTTTGCGACTGAAATGATCAAAAGCGAAGTTGTACATCCGTTGGCATCCTAAATAAATGGAAAAATTCCTTGCAGATGAGAGCGAAGACTTCCGGATTGTGACTCACCTCCGGGAAGACGGCTATGAGATTGAGGCCATAGTTGAGATCAACCCTAGTATCAGTGACGAAGAAGTATTGGCACTCGCAAATAAGGTGAAAAGGAATGGGAGGAACGAACCAACAAGATATTTTGTATATTTGGGTAGGTAGAAAAACCTGAGTATTATGACAAAGGTACAGACATTGATGTTGGAGATCAACAAGTTGGATCAGAACGAGTTAGAGTTGATTCAAAGGGAAATCCTTCGCAGAGTTGATCGCAGGAAACGAGCTGAGGCTGCCTTGAATAAGCTGGTAGGTAGTGGAATGGGCGTGTGGGGGCTGGCTCAGCAGTACCTAAATGCTTTTAGAGAGGATGATAGGCTTTAACCATCATCTCTTTGTCCTTTTTGCTAGACCTCCAACCAAGCCGCTATGAAGACATTTATTGACACCTCCCCTTTCATCTATCTAGTAGGGAATCACCCAGAATTTGCTGATCAGGTCAGGGCTTTTATTTTACAGGCCGTTTCCAACAATGATGAACTGGTTACAAGTGTGATCACTTTAATGGAGTTTGGTGTCATGCCTGAGAGGAAAGGTCTGCAAGAGTTGACCCTTTAATTTGAGCCATGAGCAAACTTGAGATCCAACAATCCATTCTCAGAGCATTGAGCCGGATGTCTTTAGCTCAACAATACAAGCTATTGGAGTTCATTAACTCCATGGTGGCTGTGCAACGCCTGGAGAAGCCCAAGGGCATTCTACGGTTTGCTGGGGTTTTTGATGCAGCGGACGCCCAGGAATTCAAGACCTCGTTGAAGGATTGCGAGCAAATTGACAAGGATGAGTGGTAGATACTTACTCGACTCCAACATAGTAATCGCCGGAATTTTCAGCTGAGGATGATGAACCCGATTCTAAACAACGCAAAAAGCCCCAGGAACTGGAGGACAAGATCGAGCAATTGGAACAGCATCGGGAGGGTCCTCTTCCCGACGGTTTCGGCACCTGGTAAAGACATTGGGGAATGACCCACTCGGTGGTAAAAGGAAAACAGAAGGTGGAAGCAGAATATCGCCTGACAGCGATTTGTTACAACCTCATGCGCAACCTGTCGATTTTAGGCCTGGAGAAGCTGAAAAGGAGCATAAAAACCTCACTTGCAGCGTATTTGACTTCAATCAGGTCTTTTTTAAGCTGTTTTGAGCGGCTTTTTGCCTCACAATTACTAACTTTCATCACAGTATTAACGAATGGGAGAAGGGCTGTATGGGCCTCCTTCAGCGATTGAAAAGGAGGTTATTGCCGGGACTCCCGTTAGCGGTCAGGCAATGAACGACAACGTAAAATTTTAAAAACAATGGAACTATACGGACAACAAAGCAAAAGCATACCTCAAAAACTGACAATTCACATTTTGGAAATCTTGTTATTATGGTTGTCCTTTTGGATACTTTTTCAAGATGGTGGAATTTGGCTTGAGAACGCTTTACGAATTCACAATTCAACTGAATTTACGACCAGACGAGTAGTCATTTTTGTTTTTAGCGTAATCACATTTTTTCGATTTGCGTTTATGATGATAGTTTTACTAAAAAGAGCAATACCTTGGGAAGAAAGTTTTAGTGTTCCATTTGCCTTTGCTTTATATTTTGTCGGGTTTTCTTTTTTTGTCTTACCGACCTCTAAACCCATTGACTTTATTGACATCTTTGGAATAATCTTGTTTATTGTCGGAAGTGTGCTGAACACAGGCGGAGAAATTCTGCGCAACAAATGGAAAAAGAATCCAGACAATAAAGGAAAAATTTACACCGAAGGATTTTTCAAATATTCCAGACACATCAACTACTTTGGCGATATGCTTTGGGTAACAGCGTATGCAATTCTTACACGAAATTGGTATGCTGTAAGTATTCCAATTTTTCTCTTTTGTCTATTCGCTTTTTACAATGCACCCAAACTTGACAAATATCTCAAAGAGAAATACGGAAAAGGTTATGACGACTATGCAAAAAAGACAAAAATGTTGATACCGTTTATATATTGAAACAAGCCCGAACCGCTAACATCATATATTTGCTAATTGCTCGCAACCTCACAATGTTCGCATATACGTGGCCGTTAGTCTCAATTATTGAAAACGAAATAAGAATGATTAAAAACAATAAAATGACTAAAGGATTAAAAATCGTATTGACAATAGGACTCATTATTTTCTTTCAACAATTTGTAAAAGCTCAGGGAAATCAAAATCAACATTTTTTACAAAAAGTAGGTGTTTTGGATAGTCTCTATTCCAAAATACTAAACGAGTCAAGAAAGATTTATGTGCAACTGCCTGCCAGTTATACCCCTGAGAAAAATCAAAAATACCCTGTAGTCTATATTTTGGATGGAGAAATGTTTCTTCCTACAGTAAATGATCTGCAAAATTATTATAGCGGTGGTTTTACGCCTGAAATGGTACTGGTCGGTATCTCGAATGATAAAAATAGAGTAAGAGACCTCACCACTTCATCTATAACTACTAAATATGGGATGCCTTTTAATGAAAAAAATGGGGAAGCTAATAATTTCAGGAAATTTATCGAGACAGAACTTATTCCTTTTATAGAAAACAAATATCCAGTTAACAATTATAGAACACTAATCGGTCATTCTTATGGAGGTCTGTTTACTATTTCCACACTAATTAATCAACCCAATTTATTCGCGAATTATTTAGCCATTGACCCAAGCCTGGATTGGGACGACCAAAAACTATTGAAAGAAGCGCGAGAAATAATTTCTACCCGGAAATATGAAAACAAAGCCTTATTTATGTCATTAAGTGGACAATTGCACATGCAGAACTCGCAAATAACGATAGACAATGTAATGCAGGACACAACAGATTTCACTTTGTTCGCCCGTTCGAATATTGCCTTTTCAAAATTGATTAAGCAGAATGCTAAAAACGGATTGTCTTTTGAATGGAAATTTTACCCCAGAGATATACATGGTACAATTCCTTTTCCATCTATCATGGACGGTTTAATTTCACTTTTTGAATGGTATCAAATGGAAAATACTGATAAAATAAATTCATTTGAAACGCCAAAAGAAGAGCTTTTTAGCATAATAAAACACAGAGAAAAGAAGCTCAAAGAACATTTTGGTTATTCTGAACCACCCTATCCTGAAGAACTTTTAAATATGTCAGGTTATATGAATATGGACATGCAACAACCTGAAAAGGCGAAAATGTACTTTGAACTTGCCACTGAGTATTATCCTGAAAGCGCAAATGCTTATGATTCTATGGCCGATTACCATGAAGCACAAGGCGACTTTGCCAATGCAATTAAATATGTAGCTAAAGCTTATGAATTAAGCGGTAACGATTACTACAAGAAAAGAATCGAAGGTCTTAAAGTGAAAAGGAATAACTGAGGCTAACATTTTTTATAAGTAATGGTTATTTGCCTAATCAGTTTTTAGCAGAAAGTGCTAATCGAAGAACTGACCAATCTGGTGGAAATAACGAAAACCGTAATCGTTTTGTACTAGAAATAATGCAAGAAATGGTTAATGCTATTGGTGAAAAAAAAGTAGCTAGTCGCATTTCGTCAACAAGCACTTTCAACAACATTGTTCATCAAAATCCAGTAGAGCAATTTAACATATCTGCAAAAATCAATGGACTTTTATGCTGCATTAGGATTTACAAACAACCCACAATTTTCTGACGATGCCGGAAAATGTATGGTATGGAGTGGAAACATTTTTGTGATGCTACTGACATACGAAAAGTTTACAACTTTTGCTGCAAAACCTATTGCTGATACAAAATCAAAATTAGGAGGACTCTTTTCTTTGTCGCTTGGCAACATCGACGCAGTGAATAGCATTATGGCTGAGCGAACTATTGAAGATTTTGATGGACACACTTGGGACTATTGCAGCCGCCGGCCGCAATAGTCCCAAACCACTTCGCTTTAGATATAATAATTTTAACAACTTTATAATATAATACAATGGCACAAATAAATCCTTACATCCACTTCAATGGAAATGCGGAAGAAGCATTTACATTTTACAAATCAGTATTTGGAGGAGAGTTCGCTATGATAAGCCGTTTCAAAGATTTGGCAATTCCTGGGCAGGCTATTTCTGAAAATGAATCTAATAAAATAATGCATATTGCTTTGCCAATAGGCAAGAGCAGTGTGTTAATGGGAAGTGACACCCCCGAATTTATGGGAAAGCACAACGAGAATGAAAATAGAAGCAAAATTTCAATAAGTGCAGAAAGCAAGGAGGAAGCAGACCGATTATTTAGCGGACTTTCAGCAGGTGGAAAAGTTGAAATGCCTATTGCTGACAGTCCTTGGGGTTCTTATTTTGGTATGTTTAGAGACAAATACGGAATCGAATGGATGGTGGACTTTGACCCACAATATAAAGGGTAATTGTAATGGACAAAAAACAACTAGGGCTAACATAATGAGTCTTGCAAGAAAAAAGGTGGTTAAAAACTAACCGCGATCAATGTGGAAACGACAATAGCCTCCTCAAGGGCGGCTATTCGTTCCCGCCACCGTTCTCGACAAAATACTCAAAGCGAAGTAGTTTGGGACTATTGCGGCCGACGGCCGCAATAGTCCCAAGTGATTTGACGGCCACCGGCCGCCAAATCACTTTTACTTTGGTATATACCACCTAAGACAAAAAGTTGACAATCCCCCTGTTTTTACGTAGTATTGAAGGTGTGATTGGCCGAGTCGACGTAATAAACTACATTGGAAAACATAACGCTTAGCTAATCACTGAATACAAGATTTTGGGTCATTTGCGCGTTAAGAACAAAGTGCGGATAGCAACATAGATTTCATTGTTGAATTCCGTTCTGGTACGGAAAACCTCTTCCCTTCCTTTTGTGTGGAAAGGGTCGAAAAGTGGGCGCATTTCAGGGAAGGTTTGTTCACAGACTGAGGGGAGCATCTATTCAATGAAAAAGATTTATTGATTTTTGCTATTTAAAAAGAACCACATTATGGTTTCAAGTATTCAAAAAGAAAAAGCTGAGCTGTTCTTGAAATTTCATCAAGACGAAGAAATTCTGGTTCTGCTAAACTCGTGGGACATCGGAAGCTCCAAATTAATAGAAGCATGTGGCTATAAAGCAATCGCAACAACCAGTATGGGAATAGCGGCCTCCTTGGGGTACCCTGACTGCCAGGTAATACAATTGTCAGAAATGATTGAAGCTATTACGGGAATCGTAAATGGAGTACAGGTTCCGGTAACTGTGGATATAGAAGCCGGATATGGAAATAATCTGAATGAAATAATTGATTCTGTTAAAAAGATAATCGCAACGGGAATTGTTGGAATAAACATTGAAGACAGCATTGATTTAAATCCGATATTAATTGACGAGATGGAATTTTGTGAGAGGATCTCTGCCATTCGTGCATTATCGGATTCACTGGGCTTTCATTTGGTCATTAATGCAAGAACGGATTCATTTTATACTTCATCAGGTTCACCACGAGAAAAATTATTTGAATCAATTAAGCGTGGCAATAAATACCGGGAAGCTGGTGCCGACTGCATATTTGTACAACCTGTTTGGGAAAAGGAAACGATTTCGACATTGGTGAAGGAGATTGATGCCCCAATTAATATTCTTTCAAACCCTGGAATTGGAGCTGGATTACCTCCATCTGTACGTGAATTGCAAGATTTAGGCGTAGCTCGGTTAAGCCTGGGTTCAAGTTTAATGAAAGCTACATTAGCTTTGATTAAAAAAGTTGCTGACGAATTGTCTGAAAAAGGGACTTACGACATTTTGTTAGATACTTTAACGCCGCTTCCCGACGCAGCAATGGCCTATAAAATGGCAATAGGGTTGAATAAGTGAAGAACAGCCATTGCGCATCTGCGCTTAGTTGTGCCACGCCTGCTGATACCCACCACCTAATGCGCAACTCTAAGGCTCCTTGAATTGATGACCTGCTTTCTCAGGTAGTCTACCACTTTTTTGATGGCCCATCTTTGAGGGCATACCCAAAACGAAGTGGTTTGGGACTAGTGCGACCTGCGGCCGCACTAGTCCCAAGTGATTTGACGGCCGCCGGCCGTCAAATCACTTTTTCTTAAGTATAATTCAAAATTTTTTCGATTAAAATTTGCGCAGCTAAATAACTGCGCATACATTTGCAGCTAAATGGCTGCATAATGAAACTAAGAAGAGACGTTTTCCAGGCAATTGCCGACCCAACCCGAAGAACGATAATTTCTTTAGTCGCCCTTCAAGCATTGACGCCAACTGCGATTGCCGAGCATTTTGACTATTCCAGACAAACCATTTCCAAGCATATACAAATACTTATTGAGTGTGAAATACTCGAACAAGAACAGAAAGGCAGGGAAATTTACTATCAGCTAAACCCAAAAGGAATGAAAGAAATAGCAGATTTTATTGAGCCGTATAGAAAAATGTGGGATAATCGATTTGATAAACTGGAATCAATAATGAAAAAGCAGCAATTAAAAAAGTAAACCAATGGAATATAAAACAATCGTTATTGCCGAAGAAGGCAAACAGGAAATTTTAATATCAAGAGAATTTGATTTACCTGTGGAACTTCTTTTTAAAGCATTCGAAGATTCTGAAATAGTGGAACAATGGATGGGGACTAAGGTGCTAAAGTTGGAATGCCAAAAATACGGGGGTTACCAATTTGAAACCACAGACCCAAAAGGAAACAAACACGGATTTAATGGTGTAATTCACGAATTTATACACAACCAAAAAATTATACGAACTTTTGAGATGGAAAATATGGGTTTTGGCGTTCAACTTGAAGTTTATGAATTTGAAAAGAAAACCGAAAATACCAGCAAGCTAAAACAGCAAATCATTTTCCAGTCAGTTGCACTTAGAGACGAAAATTTAAAATTACCATTTAAACAAGGAATCAATTGGGCTCATAATAGACTGGAAGAAATTGTATGTAAATTGAAATGAAAAAATTACGACCAAAAGAAACAAAATAATTTTCATTAAAAAGTAATAATGTTATGGCCAATAAAGTAGATTTTAAAAACGTAACTGTTGCAGGTTTAGAATCGTCACCCGTTGCAGAAACACTTGCAGGTTTAAGAGCTAACGAAGCAAGGTATTTTAAGGAAAAATATAACTACGATTTTGTCGTTAGTCCGGTAACAGAAAGTAGAGAAACATATGACTATGTTAACAAAATTCTTGAAAATGAAAGAAGTCTTAAAATTTCATCCAAGCCACTTGAAGTATCAGAGTTTATTGTTGAAAATATAAAATTTTCTTATGTAATATACGAGTGTGGACTTGTTATAAACGTGATGTACTCATTGGATAACCCCAAAAAAAGAGCGGTAGGATTCAAACTTTCTGAAGGAATGGAAGTGCCAAAAGAGTTAGAAAGTAAGTTTAAATTTGCCAGGCAAAGGTCAAAATTGGCAGGAACAATTCGCGGCTCATTTTTTGTCATTAAGGGTGAATATTAAAAGCAGAAAAGAAAAAATACAACACAGCCGCTAACAAGTTGTCAGCCCCGATAAGTTCCAAATTTACTGGAAAAGATCATGTGGGTGGCTTAAAATTGTTATCTTGACTATACCCAAAGCGAAGTGGTTTGGGACTATTGCGGCTGCCGGCGGTACTGATCCCAAGTGATTTGACAGCCAACGGCCGTCAAATCACTTTCTCTAAACCAAAAATATACACAACTTAAAATTTATTTTTTTGGAAAATAAAAGTGATACATGGAATAGTGGCGACCCGTATGAATATTTCATGGGTAGATGGAGCAGGTTAATGGCTCCTGTATTTCTCAATTGGATGAACGTTCCTTATAATCTGTCTTGGCTTGATGTCGGATGCGGTACAGGGGCGTTGAGTGAAGCCATCTTTCAAAACTATATACCGGCATATCTGTGCTGTATTGACCCTTCTGCTGACTTTCTTGAAAAAGCAAAAAGGAAAAACTCATTTGATGCCGATTTCTTCACAGGAAGTGCATCCTCCCTTCCTTTTGCTGATAATTCATTTGACATTGTTGTTTCCGGTCTTGCACTTAACTTCTTTATTGACACAACTGCTGCATTGTCAGAAATGAAGAGAGTCCTTAAAAAAGGAGGCACCATTGCAGCTTATGTTTGGGACTACTCAGGAAAGATGGAATTCTTACGCCTTTTCTGGGATGCAGCCTGCGAAGTTGATGTGAATGCATCGGAACTTGATGAAGGAAATCGCTTTCCAATATGCAATGTGGATCAGTTGAGGGAAAAATTTGAACAATCTGGCTTAACAGGCATCGAAATAACCTTATTAGATATAGATACGGTATTCAAAAACTTTGAAGATTACTGGAACCCATTTTTAGGGGGACAAGGACCGGCTCCAAGCTATTTGGCTTCTCTGGACACAGATTTGCAAGAGAGAATAAAAAACAACCTTCATAAGAAACTAAACGACGACCCAAACGGTTCAATTAGACTTTTGGCAAGGGCAATTGCAATTCGTGGTGTATTATAGTCGGTTGCAATTGCAAATAAAATATCGAAATCGGCAATTTTTTGTATATAAATTTAGAATAACAGCATTAAAATGAAAGAAAAAAATTCAAATGGCTATTGGTTTCTGGAGACACACGTGAAAATTCGCAATTCTGGAGACCAGAACGCTGACCAAATTTCAGTTTTGGAGCATCAGGCATACCATGGAGACTCTCCTCCACTGCATATTCATCATACTGAAGACGAAGTGTTCCTAGTTTTGGAAGGGGAGTTTCGGTTCGTTATTGGGTCTAACGAACATCGGCTCAGGGCTGGTGATACCATACTGGCCCCTAAAGGCATTCCTCACGCATATCGGGTAGAATCTATTAATGGTGGGAAATGGATCACGATTACTACTGGACACGATTTCGAGAATTTTGTAAAGGCTATTTCAAGGCCAGCAGAAGGAGACGTGCTACCAGAACGCCTTGGACCACCAACCGAAGCGTTCAAATTGGAGCTTGCTGCCAAATCGGCCGAGTATAATATTGAGATCGTTGGGCCGCCATTGCACTAATTGGGAAATCCTTTAAGCGTCAATGATTTCAGAATTTTGCCTTTAGAATATCGGCCCATCCAATATAAGAAAGAGTCATGGAAAAACGTTTCGGAAGAGAATGCAATGACTACGTTACTGAATGCCAAATACCCTACACAAACTTTGTTCATACGACCGTATTTTCGCAATCGCTTTGCTGCGGCATATTCATACTTAAGAAAAAGTGATTTTACGGCCGTCGGCCGCAATAGTCCCAAACCACTTCAGTTTGAGTATAAATGGTGTGCTCATTACGATATAGCGGATCACATTGCAAAAGCCTTTCTGAGCATATAATAAAAAAACACATAAAGCCCACAAATGAACTTTTTTTTAAATTAAAAACCGTGATGCGAACAAACTATTTTTTCTTTTGCCTCATCATCAACATTTTCTTCATTTCTGGCGTCGCTTATTCCCAGACTATCAATTTTGACGAAACCTGGAAGGAATTTTTGGAAAACGACAAAATTTCCAACATGAGCGAATTAGTCAAACCTGACAAAGTGTATAATCAGCCGGATTATGCCAAATATTTGTTAATGAATACGAACACCAGTTTTTGCCAAAGCGATCTGGGCGACGCAGAAACATTGATGGCGGAAATCCGGAAGATAGATACGGATGTTCTGCAATCAATTCCGGGGTTTGAGGAAAAAATGGAAGAACTGGAAACGAAAATAAAAGCCTATTATACCATTGATGAGATTTGGAAGAGATTTTTGCAAACAAAAGAAGTCGTGCCGGAAGAATTGGAAGCCGTCACAGCAGCTAAAACGGTCTGTGAAAAAGGAACGCTGGCGAAGTATTCCTACATGACGGCATATTATAATTTTTGCCAGGGGGATGTCTCGAAATCAAAAAATATTTTTGAAAATCGCACGCTCAAATTAATTGAAAAAACCTCTTTGCGGGTAGAAGATGTCGAAGGATTGGCCTCAGAAGCCGCTAAAATGAAAACCATGTTTCAGGATATGTCCAAATTGGATATTGCCTGGAATACCTATATCAAAACCGGCGTTTCTCCCGGCTTTGACATTGAATTACCCCTTTTCCCCTGTTACCCCATTCCAAATATGAAGGTTTTAGTTTTAAATGGGGTGTTGGATTTGTGTAATTCAGGTCCGGTCATGCTTGAAAAGATCAAAGAACTGCAAGCCGAAAGCGGAGTCGTACCCGATAAGGAGCTGGAGAAAAAAGTGAAGGAACTGGAAGCGGCCATTGAGAAGAAGGAGCGCGATCTTTCTGCGCTCAACGAGGCGTGGGAAGATTTTATTACAGACAACAAGGTGAGACACGTGGGCAGATATGGTTATGATTACTGTAGCAAAGAGCCATTGATTCGGGCGTATATCATGGATGGTTTCGCTTATGTCTGTGAAATGGCAGAAGAAATGCTACTAAAAATTGATTCCCTCCAAAGGTCGGATGAGGTGATTTTGGAGGGCATTACGATGACAAAAATCAATGAACTGGCAGCATTAAACGAACAGTATCATTTCAATGGAGTGAAAATTGAAAAGCTATGGCGCAAGTTTGTCGCACAAGGCGACAAACTTTCAGAGGACTACCAATCGACGGATCTATATTGTGACAATATCCAACAGGTCAAAGATTGGACCATGAAAGGACTTTCCGGTACTTGTGAAGATGGATACCAGTATTTGGAGCAAATTGATGCCTTTCAACAAACTTTTGAGTTCGATTTTGTGGAAGATCTGGAGTGCCGGGTTCAGAAATTGCGAATTAAGGTATGGGATTGCCGCTATCAGCTATTGCTGGAGCTAGCCCGTGTAGAAGCCTCGCCCGATTCTTATGAAACAAGACTGGAAGAACTACTGGAAGAATACAAAATGGGCGAGCGACCGGAAGCTTGTTCACCGGGTAAATAATCATTAGCTGCCATAGCTTTAAAAAAGTAATTTGACGGCCGATAGCCGTCAAATCACTTTTTCTTCAGTAAAACGCATTTTGAAAATGAAAAACAAAAAGGAGTTGCCGAAAGAACAGGGAGAAGCGCTAATCCGGGTATTAAAAGCCCGGTTTGAGAAAAACATGGACCGCCATAAAGGCCATGATTGGGCAAAAATTCAAGCCAGGCTGGAGGCTAACACGGAAAAACTGTGGTCGCTCAACGAAATGGAAAGAACCGGTGGTGAACCGGATGTCGTTGGTCTTGATGAAAAAACTGGCGAATACATTTTTTATGATTGTTCGGAGGAAAGTCCGAAGGGACGCAGGAGTGTTTGTTACGACCAGGAAGCCCTGGAATCAAGGAAAGAACATAAGCCTGAAAATAGCGCTATTAATATGGCTGCCGCAATGGGCATTGAACTTTTAACAGAAGAACAATATCGGGAGCTGCAGAAACTTGGAAATTTCGATGCGAAAACATCGAGCTGGGTGGTAACACCTCCCAGGATTAGAAAACTCGGCGGTGCGCTCTTTGCAGATTTCCGCTACGACACTGTTTTCGTGTACCACAACGGGGCCTCTTCGTACTATGCAGCCAGGGGGTTCCGCGGCTCGCTACGGGTCTAAATTTCTACAGATGTATGCTCAGGATCCACTCAGCAGCCCCTTCACCACCAATCGAACCTTCTCCTCCGATTTCCCGACCATCGCGATCACATCATCTACCGTGGTCTCTTTGATCTCATCGAGAGGGAAACACTTGTTGGAAACTACTGAAACTGCAAATACCCGCATTCCGGAGTGGCGGGCGACCAATACTTCCGGCACCGTCGACATACCCACGAGATCCGCGCCAATGCGGTTCATGAACTGATACTCAGCCGGCGTTTCGAGGTTCGGGCCCTGAAGGGCGAGATAAACACCCGAGTGCGCCCGGATGTCGTGCTGACGGGCCAGGTCGAGTGCTTTCCAGATCAGGTCGCGGTCGTAGGCATGGAGCAGGTCGGGGAAACGCGGCCCCAGTCGCTCATCGTTAGGCCCCCGTAAAGGGTTCTCCGGTTGGATGTTGATATGGTCGCGAATGAAGACCAGATCGCCGGCTTCGATATCGGGGTTGACACTGCCTGCAGCATTGGAGAGGATGACCAACTCCACTCCCAGCGCTTTGAACACCCGGATTGGAAAGGTGATCTGTTGCATGGTGTACCCCTCGTAGTAGTGGAAGCGCCCGGCCATGGCGATCACTTCCACCCCGGCAAGTTTTCCGAAAATGAGCTTTCCTGCATGGCTCTGCACCGTGGAAACCAGGAAATGAGGGATTTGCCCGTAGTCAATGGTCAGATCTGCCTCGATATCCTGTGCCAGCTGACTCAGGCCGGTACCCAGCACGATGCCTACACGCGGAGTGGCATCTGTTTTTTGTCGAATGAAGCCGAGGGCTTCCTGTATTTGTTCGTATAACATAGCTTATCAAAGCTCCGTTTGATTAATCGACGATCATCGATGCGCGATCCAGTTCTTGTTGCCGGATCGTCGAGGGAAGTTCGCGGTATTCATATTGCTGATTGCGCAGTTGGGGCACAAACCCCGCCTCGCGGATGGCATCCTGGATACCGTTTGCTGTAAACCGGAACTTGGCGCCCGCGGCCGATACCACATTTTCCTCGATCATGATGCTGCCGAAGTCATTGGCGCCGGCATGGAGGCAGATCTGTCCGATGTTTTTTCCCACGGTCAGCCAGGAAGCCTGGATATTGGGAACATTGGGCAACATGATGCGGCTCAGGGCGATCATACGCACGTATTCGTCGCCCGTAACCGTATTGCGGGCGCGCTTCAGGCGCTTGAGCATAGTGTCTTCATCCTGGAACGGCCAGGGGATGAAGGCCAGGAAGCCCTTGGCGTCTTCCGGCTTTTCGGCCTGCACTTCGCGGATCCAGACCAGGTGCTCCATGCGTTCGTAGTTGGTTTCGATATGTCCGAACATCATAGTGGCGGAGGTCGTCAGGCGCAACTGATGGGCGGCGCGCATGACGTCGAGCCACTCCTGTCCACCACACTTGCCTTTGGAGATCAACCGCCGCACGCGGTCGTTGAGGATCTCGGCGCCGGCGCCGGGCAGGGAGTCGAGCCCGGCTTCTTTCAGTGCTTTGAGTACCTCGTAGTGCGAGAGCTTGCCGAGCTTGGCGATATGCGCGATCTCGGGCGGGCCGAGGGCGTGGAGTTTCAAGGCCGGGTAGAGCTTCTTCAAGTCGCTGAACAACTGGACGTAATAATCCAGTCCCAAGTCGGGGTGGTGCCCCCCTTGCAGGAGCAACTGCTCGCCCCCGAATTCGAAGAGCTCGTCTATCTTTTGCTTGTATTCTTCAATGGTGGTGACGTACGATTCCTCATGCCCCGGCCGGCGATAAAAATTGCAAAATTTGCAGTTGGCAATGCAGACATTGGTCGTATTCGAATTGCGATCGATGATCCAGGTGACGACATTGCCCGGTACATGGTGCTGCCGAAGGCGGTTGCCCACATACATCAGTTCCGCCGTGGAAGCATTTTCAAAAAGAAAAACGCCTTCCTCAGCGGTGAGGAATTCCAGATTTAAAGCCCGGTGTAGCAGATCGGCTGTTTGCATATCTTTTACGATTGAGGGTGCAAGTTACTAACAATAGAATGGTTGGGGAGTTTTTAGTTCTTAATTGAAAACTAAAAACGCCTTCAACCGCTCCAGCGTATCCGCTTCCTCTGCCTTTTTTTCTCTCCGCCAGCGGACAATGCGGGGATTGCGAAGGGTGATGCCTGATTTATGGCGAGTGGAAGGGGCGATGCTTTCAAAGGCAATTTCGAATACATGCTCGGGTTTAAGGCTCCGCACCGGGCCGAATCGTTCCAGGGTATTGTTCTTCGCCCAGGCAGTGAGTTCATTCTTCTCCGGTTCTGTAAGGTCGACCTCCGTCTTGGCAATGGGTACGAGCCCTTCATCACCCCAAACCGCGAAAGTAAATTCCACAAAGGAGCCGGCCTCCTGCCCTTCCCCACGCTGGACATAGAGCAGCACGGCATCTATAGTCAGGGGGGCGACTTTGTATTCCCACCAATCTCCCCGTTTTCGGCCGGAGCGATAAGGGGCCGATCTTCGCCTGATCACCAACCCTTTGCTGGCGTATTCACGGGCCTTGTCGCGGTTTTCCCGGACTTCCGCCCAGGACCCCGCCTCGACCCGTTCCGACAGGTGGAGGACCGATCCGGCGGGCGCGATCTTTTCCAGCAATTCACGACGTTCCACCAAGGGCCTGGACCGGATATCTTTTCCCTGCGATTCCAGTAGATCAAATGCTATGAAGATCACAGGAATTTCCTGCATACTTTTTCTGGTCACGTTCTTGCGACCGATCCGGGTCTGCAGATCCTGAAGAGGTAAAGGCAGGCTATCCCTGAATGCCAGGATCTCCCCGTCAAGTACCGTGCCATCGGGCAGGGTTCCGAGCAGGGTATTGAACTCCGGAAATTTGTGAGTGAGTAATTCCTCGCTATTTGACCAGACAAACAATTCGCCCTGCCGCACGATCAGCTGCGCCCGTATGCCATCCCACAACCGCTCAACCTGCCAATCGGCGATTTCCCCCAGGAGGTGGGGCTCTATTTCCAGGGGCGAGGCCAGGAAAAAAGGGTATGGCCTGGAACGGGAAGCATCGCCTTCACCGTCCAAAAGCAGATCCTGAAACGTATGTTCCACGGGCGACCATTCACGCATCAGTCGGTGGGCGATCAGGTTATCGTCGAGGCCGGTGTGCCGGGCAAGGGCATTTACCAGTACCTTTTGTGAAACGCCTAACCGAAGGCCTCCGGTGAGGAGCTTGTTGAGTAAAAAGCGGTCCTCTTTTGACATTTCAGACCAGGCATTGAAAATGGCTTCTTTCTGTTTCGCTTCTTCCTTTTCGCCCAAATTCAGGACAATCTCGATCCAATAGGAGAGCGGGAAGTCCCGGATTTCGGAAGGGGATGGCAAAATGAGGGCGATGGTTTCCGCTATGTCACCGACCACGCGGTGACTCTCCTCAAACAGCCATACGGGCAATTGGGCGTATTCCCGGGCCCAGCGTTGGAGGGTCGCTGTGGTCACCACCCGGCGCGGACGTTGGTTGGAAAGAAGGGCTATGGTCCACAGCTTGTTGCGTTCGTCGGCTCCAGCGAAATATTTTTCCAGCGCCGCGACCTTTTCAAGAGACTCGCTTGTTTCGAGCCGTGAAAAAAGCTGTGAGAAATCCTTCATGTTATCTATTCTTCTACTTCGCCATCTTCCTCTTCCAGTTGCTCCCCATGAAATTCAGTGCCAATTTCGGCAGCCCAGATGCCTTGCTCGTTGAGCCATTGGGCGAACTGGCTGGTGTAACCGTGGGTCACGAAGACCTTCTCGGCGCCGGTGGCCAATACGGCTTCGTTGAGGCCATCCCAATCGGCGTGGTCGGAAAGAACGAACCCGCGGTCATAGCCCCGGCGGTTCGTGTTCCGCATAGCCATCCAACCGGACGCCATACCGGTAGAGTAATCCTTGAACCGGCGCACCCAGGTCGACCTCAAAGCCTGGGGCGGTGCGATCACCAGGCTGCCTTCCATGGCATTGCGCATGTTATCGACCGAAGCTTTGGGCGCCGGTGGCAGAATGAGTCCCTGACTTTGCAGCACTTTATTGACCGACTCCACGGAACCATGCGTAAAGACCTTTCCGATATTGGTGTCGAGGTATCTCAGAATGCGCTGGGCTTTACCCAGGGCGTAGGCCATGATGATAGACACTTTTCCCTCCGCCGCATTTTCCCGCCACCAATCGTTGATCTCTTGCATGACCTCCCGCTGCGGCTGCCAGCGAAATACGGGTAATCCAAACGTGCTCTCGGTGATGAATACGTTGCACTTCACCGGCTCGAAAGGCGTCGAGATGCCATCGTTTTCAGTCTTGTAGTCGCCCGATACCACCCAAACTTCCCCCTGGTGTTCCACCCGGATCTGCGCCGAGCCTACGATATGCCCTGCAGGGTGGAAGGAGATCTTTACGCCATTGATAGTGCGCGCTTCGCCGTACGACACGCTTTCGATGCGGGGCCCATTGCCCAGGCGGTACTGGATCACCGGTTTGGCCTGGTGGGTGCAGAGGTAGTATTTGCTACCCCAGCGCGCGTGGTCGGCGTGCCCGTGGGTGATGAGAGCCCGCTTCACCGGCTTCCAGGGGTCGATGTAGACGTCGGCTTGCGGGCAGTAGATGCCATTTGGAGTAAATTCGAGTAATGCCATTTAGTAAAAGTAGAAAATATCTTGGCGTTGATATTCCCTTGCGAGCATGTTTGCTTTGCTACTAATAACAGTTGGGTTGGGGAGGAGTTGTCAAACGACCATCACTCATCCAGCTTCCGTCTGATCTTGCGCCCTCTGGCCAGTGACCGCAGCAACAATAAAAAGAAAAAACCAGCCACTCCAAAAGCAAAGTTAGCCAGGCGGAGTTCTCCATTTTGATGAAACAAAAAACCGAATGTACCTGCGGCAATAAGGAGCAATGTATAAATGAATTGTTGCCCCGTTTGGTAGAGCAGTTTTGCGCTCTCCCGGATATCGGGGGTCTGAACTTCCAATTCGCCTTTTTTTGCTTTTTGCAAAACCCGGTGTAATTCATCGGGAAGGCCAAGGACAGTTGCCAAAGTGCGACGCAGCAACCCGGTGATGAAGACAAGCGTGTTACCTTGCTTGTCCGTGACGAACTCTTTCACGTAAGGACGCACTACTTCTATGGGGTTCATAGTATCATCGAGGGTGGTACAAATACCGAGCAATAGTGCTATCATGCGCTCCATCAGCACCCAATCTTTCGAGACCTGAACCGTGCCGGCGATGCCGTTGAAGCCAATTTCTTTTATCAGGTCAAACAGGCTGTTGTCGAAGGGTTTTATTTCAATGTCTTTGAAATTGAGGCCTTTCAGGTCGACTTCGTTTTGAAGGAAATTGCGAAGGGCGTTAATCATCTTCTCCGCCATCTTCTCCGCCTCCCGGCCTTCTGCAATAAAGCCCATGAATCGACAGGCTTCAACCATGGCATCGGTATCATTGCGTACCGCCGCCTCGATGAGTTGGGGGATACCTTCCCTGAGTTGTCGGCCCAGCTTTGCCACAGCTCCAAAATCGAGCAACACCAGCGTGCCATCCTGTTTTACCAGAATATTCCCGGGATGTGGATCAACGTGGTAAAAGCCATCTTTGAAAACCATGTGGCAATAGACCCGCAGCAGGCGGCTGGCAAGTTCATGGCGGTCGAGTTGCCAGTCATCGAGTTGATCAACATTTGTAATTTTCACGCCATCTTGCCAGGTGCTTGTGATTACCCGTCCGGTAGAATAGGTGCTATATACCTGAGGAATGACGAATCGCTCTTCTTCTTTTAGGTTTTCTGCGATGACCTGCATGGACTGGCATTCCCGGGCGAAATCCAGTTCTTCCTCAATCATTTTCCTGATTTGGGTATATACAAATTCAATGCCTTTGATGTCAAAGATCCAGGAAATCAGACGGGTGAGCTTTTGGATGATCCGGAGGTCTACCTTCGCTATTTCCTCTATGTTGGCATGCTGTATCTTGACCGCAACTTCCGTGCCGTCGGACAGTTGTGCCCGGTGCACCTGCCCTATGGATGCCGAAGCGACAGGCGTCTCGTCGAATCGGGTAAAAAGCGCTTCCGGTTCTTTACCGAACTCTCGCACAATCCGCTCCCGCACTTCGCTCAACGGCCGCGGTGGTATCTTGTCCTGAAGTGCTTCGAGTGGCGCCTGAAATTCCTCCGGTAAAAAGTTTCCCAGAATAGACAACATCTGCCCGACCTTGATAAACAAGCCTTTCAGTTTGAGAATGGCCAGCTTCACCCGCTCTGCATTGCGCACATGCAACGCTATGATGCGTTTTTCGTAATACCTTTTCCCAAACAGTTTTTTGCCCAACAACAACCCACCATAGCTCCCCATCACTATAATCGCAACGGCATAGGCTTTGCGGATTCGCCAGGAAGGAGAGTAGATCTTTTCTTTGGGCATTTTTTGATTCTACATTTTGAACAGGACACTCAACTCAGCGCGGTGAAAATTTTACTCTATCACAATCCGCTTCAACCCCATGCCTTTCTCGCTATCGACCTGCACAAAGTAGATGCCTTTTGACAACTGCCGCAAGTCGATCTGAGCGGCATTTGAATGTCCATCAATATGTTGTTCCCAAACGGACCAGCCGATGGTGTTAAACACGCGGATCACCGCTTCATCACCCGCTTCTTCCCATTTCAGGTTGAACAGGCCGGAGGATGGATTCGGGAACACATCGAACGCCAAATTATTTTGCACCGGTTCAGAGGTGCCGATCGTAGTTTCTTCCACAGGCGAGTCACCCCGGCTGATCAGGTAAGAGGCGACGATCAGGTGAGGATTGAACCCATCGTCGCAGTTGGGGCAATGAATGCCCGAAATGCAATCGGGGTTGTTCGGGTGGCAGACGTCCATGTAATTTTCATTGAAAATATACTTGTACTCGATCGTGCCTTGCCCGATGTAGGGGGTCATGTCGAAATCGAACCACGGGGCGATGGAGCCGGGGCACCACCCTGCCCGGTCGTAAAACCAGGTGCCGTTCTGCGGTGAGCAACCATCCGGATTGGGATTGCAATCCTGCCAGTTGTCCTGGGCAAAGGTCTGCGTGCCGTTGATATGGATATGGTGCACATCGTGGTGGAACTCGGCCGCATTGCCCGTGTTGTTGTCGCCCCAGCCGTGCCCCGAAGAGACCAGCTTGATCTTGGCCGCCTGTGCATTGGTCGGAAAGTCGATATCATACACTTCACAGGGCTGCAGATTGGCCGGATCGCCGAATTGGTAGGTTTTGTACCACAGCTTGTTGATCGAGCTGTAGGCATGGTCCGGTGTGCCGGCTTTATAAGAAAGGGTCAGGGTATACTCAAATCCATTGCCCTGAGTGCCGAGGTAGAACCGCACCGCCACCTTTCCCTGCAAAATGGGCATGAAGTCCGTCAGGTCGACCGTATGGCTGCAAGCCACGCCGTAAGGGGTGATGTAGCGAATGACCTCGTACCACTCGCCGTTATGTCCTTTTACTTCGACGCCGGACACGCGGTCCCAGGGATCGCAGCCCCCTGAGGGACAGGTGATGTCCAGCGTGGCGATGATCTGGTCGAAGGCGCCTACATAGCAGGGAAGCTCGGCCTCGACGATCTGCGATGCGATATCGACATTCAGCCAGACTTGTTGCCCGGCATTGGCGTCCATATCGGAAGCCTGGTCGACTACGGTGAAGGTCACGGATTCCGTACCGGCAGCACCGAAGTTGTTGGTGGCAATGATATTCATCGTGTAAGTGCCGTAGGCAGGAGGCGTCCACCAGGCCGTATAGTGGTCGTTGCCCCAATCCACGGCATCGATGGAAGTGCCGTCGATTTCAAACTTCACCTGATCGACCGAGAAGAGATCCTGATAGCCGATGGTCGTAATGGCTGCCAACTGGATCGGGCCCAGGTTGGGCACGAATACATCGCCGGCCAGCGGACTGCGGGCATCGGTCAGGGGCACATAGGTGGCCGGATCCAGTACGTGGAAGGAGTTGATCAGATCGACCGCCGGGTCGTATGTCCCATCGCCCGGTTGGCTGGCTTTGATGACGACTTCACCGACTTCGCCGGTAAGCGTGACCACATCGCCATTTACCGTTGCCGGGCCGGATACCACTTCGTAGAAGACCGGCAAGCCGGAACTGGCCGAAGCCCCCAGCGTAAAGGGCGGATCGGAGATCAATTTATTGGAGAGCTGCGGGAAGGTGATCGCCTGGAAGCTGCTGTTGAGGGTACCTCCGAAATTGGAGGTTTCCCCGGTCAGGGCGAAATTTTTCAGTACCCCATCGCGCACGCCGGGCTCGATCTCGCAGACGAGGGACGAAATGGAGGTATTGTCTTCCCCCGGCACACCCTGGTTGAATTTGTAGTACAGCTGCAGGTCGGATTCGAAGCCCGTCAGTTCGTTTTGCATCATATCCTGGATATCGGTGGCTGTCAATGCTTTGCTCCAAAGAGAGATCTCATCCATGCGGCCGCCGAACACAAAGTTGAAGGTGCCGAAGATGCTTTTTCCGAGACCAAATGCCCGGTTGGTCGATGTGATGGTGCCACTGGCAGCGGAGCTCCCGATCGAAACACCGTCGATAAAGAGTTCGACCTTGGTGCCGTCGTATACCCAGGCCACGTGTTGCCAGACCTGAGGCACGATAGTGAAGGCCGGGGCTACGAATTCGTAGAGCACGTTGCTCTGGTTTTTAAACCGGCATTCGATGATGCCATTATCCAGTTGGATCAGGTACATTTCCCCATTTCCGGTTCCACCGCCACGGAAGCCCATCATGCCCTGGCCGTAGGCCAGTTCATCGGTGTAAAACCAGCCCGCCATGGAGATGGCCGTGGAGTTGGCAATGTATTGGGAGGCGTTCGGCACCTCTACAAAGTCGTCGACCCGGTCGAAGTGCAAGTATTGATTGGATTGAGCGAAGAGGATGCCGCCGCACAGCAGAATAGCCAGCAGCATCAGGATTTTTCTTGTCGAGTAGAGGTACTTCATTGACCCAGATTTTGATTATAAAATGGAAGGAAATGAAAGTAATACAAATCTGGAAATATCCTTTCATTTGCAAAAAAAATTAAGCTGCTCTCTGCCTATCCCCCCGACAACTTTCGCTGCAGGTACTCATCCGAATAATCCACTTTCAATTCGACCCACATGGGCAGGTGGTCGCTCATCTGAAAAGTACGCCAGAAATTCAGGTAATACAGCGTGGGATTCTTCCGGGGCTTGCCGTCTGAGGTGGTCAGGTAGTCGTTTCCCATTTCAACCGCGTAAATCGCCTCGTCCTGGGGCGTGAAAACGGTTTTGTAAAAATTGAACACCCCCGCTTTGCCCGTGGTATCGAAGCGATCGGGCCGGACCTTGAAGGCGATCTGGTCGTAAAATTTATCCTGCAAGGCATTGGAGGGCAGGTTCTGCAATTCAGCCGGAATGACAAACCCCGCCTCGGTGATCATTTTCATCGTCTGGTCGCTGGTGTCGAAAATATTGAAATCACCCAGGAGGATGAGGTTTCTGGACCACTCGAAAGGGTCTTCGCTTCGCCGTTTCAGCGCCTGGGCCACCTGCCGGATCTCCTCAACCCGGGCCGGGGAATTGGCGCTCCCTTCGCCATAAATGATATGCACGGTGGTGAGGATAAAATCGGACCACCCGGTCTTAAACCCGGCGATCAGGGGCGTCCGGACCACCTGGGAAGCGGGTTGGTATACAGTCTTTCCCTGTGGATCTTTCGATTCGATTGGGGGGAGCACGAGTTGCCCGATCAGGCCTCCCGGTTGAATTTTTCGTTTGTCAAAAAGAAAGGCCGTGCGCTCGCCGTTGCCCTGGGTTCCCTCGGTCACATCGGAAAACGCGCAGTCCCAATGGCCGCCTAGAATATCCATCAGTTTATAGAGTGCTTTGAGGTCTTGCCGCACTTCCTGAATGGCAATCAGGTCGAACCGGGCTACGATCTCGGCAATGTAGTAAAACGCCTCCGGGATGCGGTCGCCATAGGCTGGTGAATCGAATTCCCGGATGTTCCAGGTGGCGAGGAGGACGGTTTCTTCCGCGGATTTGGAGGGTATCTCAGCGTCGAGTTGCCGGCGTAATTGCAGCAAGCGCTCGATGGTGCGTTTCCCGGCGGGGGTGGTGGGGTCCAGTTTTTTGTAGAATGGCATGTTGGGGAAATTTTAGACGGCATGGATGGAGCGGGCCCGACCCATGCCGATATATACTAAAGAAGATCAAACCGAAAAAAGTCACTTCTTCCTGAAGATCAATCGCAACAAAGAGGGCAACACGACGAGCAAAAGCGGCAATGCGAGCATCAACCCGCCGATCACGGCAATGGCCAAGGGCTGGTGCATCTGCGCGCCGGTTCCAATGCCGAGTGCCAGCGGCAGCAAGGCAATGATGGCGCCGCTGGCCGTCATAAGCTTGGGGCGAAGGCGGGCGGCAATGGCGAAATTTAACGCCTCGTCCACCGTGCGGCCTTCCAGCATCATCTGGAACTGCTGGAAGGTGAAAATGGAGTTTTCTGCAATGATACCCACGATCATGATGATGCCGGTATAGCTGCCGACGTTGAGGGGCGTGCCGGTGAAGTATAAGGCCAGGTAGCAGCCCGCTACGCCAAGCACGGATACAAAAATGATGGCCAGCGCCACCCGCAATTCCCGGAACAACAACAGCAGTACGGTAAAGACCAGCAGGCTTGCCAGTACGAGAATGGTGAGCAACTCCCGGAAACTCTGCTGCTGTTCGGCGAAGGAGCCCCCGTACTCGATGCGGTATCCCTGCGGAAGGGCGATCTCGCTTTTTACCCGCCTTTGAATGTCTTTCATCACGCTGCCCAAGTCCCGGTTGTTGAGGCGTGCAGTTACTGCGGTGAGCAGTTGCAGGTTCTCCCGTTCGATTTCCGATACGCCTTTTTCCACCTTTATGTTGGTAAGCAAATGTAAGGGAACAAGGCTGCCGTCGGGCAGGAAAAGCCGGCCGTTTTGAAGCTTGTCCAATGAATTGTCCAGATAATCCGGGTACAGCATCCGCACATCAACCATTTGTTCCTGCTCTTTCAATTGGCCGGCCACCACCCCTTGTGTATGGGCGGCCAGTTGGAACTGTAAGCTGGCCGGCGTCAGGCCGAAACGGTACAGGTTCGCATCGTCGGGAATGAAACTGATGTTGGGGCCCGCGATCACGATGCCATCAAAAGCATCGGCGGCGCCAGGCGTTTCTTCTACGATCTTATTGACCTCCCGGGCGATTTTGCGCACTGTTTCGGGCTCATTTCCAAAAATCTTTATCTCGATGGGCTGCACCGAACTCATCAGGTCGCCCAGCATATCGCCGATGACCTGTCCGAAGTCTACGATCAGCACCGGCAGGGTGCTTTCGATCTGCTGGCGCAGGGCGTCGATTACCTCCTCAGTCGTGTGGCTTCGGCCCTTTTTCAGGCTGATGAGGTAGTCGCCCCGGCTGGGTTCGGTGATGAAGAAGCCCATTTGGGCGCCCGTGCGGCGGTTATAGGATGCTACCTCGGGATTGGCAGCGATGATGGCATCCACTTGTTCCAGCATCCGGTTGGTCTCTTGGATCGAAGTACCGGGCGGGGAGTCATAGTCGAGCACGATGGTTCCCTCGTCCATTTCCGGCAAGAAGCCGGTTTGTAGCCGGGGGAACACCCCGAAAATTGCAGCTGCCAGCCCAATGGCAAACAGAAAGCTGATCCACGGCCTTTTGATGAAAAAACTGACCCAGCGCCGCTCATGGATGTAGTGGGCCTCCTGTAGCTTTTTGGCCCTTTGAAAGGACAGCAGCTGATAGATCACTGGTAGCCCGATCGCCGCCGAAAGGAAGGAGCAGCCCAGCGCCAGTATCATCGTGTAGGCCAGCACTTTAAAATATGCTCCCGCCACCCCACTCATCAGGGCAAAGGGTATAAAAATGACCAGGGTGCTCAGCGACGAACCAAGCAGCACGGGCAACAATAGTTTCATCGCCTTGTGCACCGCTTCGGCCGCCCTGGCCTCTGGGTGCTCTTCCTGGATGCGGTGGATCTGCTCCACGACTACAATGGCGTCGTCTATCATCAGCCCCAGCGCTGCGGCGATAGCGCCCAGGGTCATGATGTTCAGGGTATATCCCACGGCGTAGAGGGCTATCATCGTTAGCCCCAGGGTTAGTGGGATGATCAGCAGGATGGTCAGGCTTGCCCGAAAGGAACGCAGGAACAGGATGGTAATTAAAATGGCCAACCCCAGCCCCAGCAAGAGCGCGTCCTGTACACTTTTGATGCTGTCATCTACAAAATCCGACTGGCGGTAGATCGGTTTTAGTTCTACGCCTTTGGGGAGGATCCGCTGCAATTCAGGGAGTTTGGCCTCAATGTTGCCGGCGAGGGCCATGAGGTCGCCCTCGGGTTGTTTGAGAATATTCACCAACACACCTTCGTGCCCATTGGCATTGATTTTTATATACTCGACTTTTTCGGCGATGCGTAGGGTAGCGACGTCTTTCAGCCGGATGGCCCGCAGCCCGTCGTTGCGGACGACCAGGTTTTGCAGGTCCTCCAGGTCGTCGAGGCCGGCATCGGTGAGGGTGAGGTAGAGCCGCCGGTAGTCTGGAAGGAAGCCATTGGAAGTAATAAAACCCGTTTGCCCGACGGCTTCAGCAATGGCCTGTGGCGTGATGCCAAGGGCCGCCATTTTGTCCTCCAGCAATTCGATGTGGTATTCCTTTTCCTTGCCGCCCTGCACCTGCACGCCGCCAACGCCTTCAATTTGAGCAAAAAACGGTTTTACCGTAAACACCGCCAGTTTCTTCAATTCGATGAGGCTCTTATCGGGTGCTTCGAGCGAGTAGCCGAATACGGGCAGGATTGCCGGGTTCATCCGCGCCACTGTGATTTGTACATCGGGGGGCAGGGTATTCCGGATTTCAGCTATTTTGCTTTCAATCAGTTGCTGGCTGCGGAATATGTCCGCTTTCCAATCCAGCAGGATGTTCATTTCGCTGCTGCCACGGCTAGTGGTGCTGCGGATGGTGCGGGTGCCGGGCACTTCCCGGATAGCTTCTTCCATGGGCCTGGTGACGGTAACCATCATCCTGTCCACCGGCTGTTCCCCATTGTCGGCGATGATCTTTATTTTGGGAAAAGTAATTTCCGGAAATAAGGAAACCTGCATCCGCTGGAAAGCATAGCCCGCCCCCAGCAGCACGACCAGGATGAAAAAGAGGATGGGGGCTTTATATTTTTCAAAAAAGGAATTCATGTACCCTTACTTTTTCTTTCCGGCCAATTCCTCCAAAAGCTCGGTCTGATATTTTTGGATTTCCAGCAGGGTTTTGAATTGTTCTTCCATCAACAGGTTCATTTTCTGGTGCAGGTTGCGCACTTCGATCTCCGCCTTCAGGTTCACGAGGTAGTCGTTTTCCGCCTGCTTGCGGTCCTTTTCCTCCTTCCTGTTTTGCGACATCATAATGACCGGCGCTTGAACGGCGGCCAGGCAGGAGAGTACCAGATTGAGCAGGATGAAGGGATAGGGATCAAAAGCCTTAGTCATCAGGATGATATTCATCGTGATCCAGCAAAGGAGCACGATGGCAAAGGAGATGATGAATGTCCAGCTCCCGCCGAAACTCGCCACCTTATCGGCTAGTAACTGGCCGCGGCTGAGCAGATCCTTGGGGGGGTGTAAAAGGTTTTCGGAGATCAGTTCCTGCTCCTGCAGCGCATCGGCCACGATCTGATGGAGCTTATGCAGTTGCTCGTCCTCGGTGGAAAGGATCTTGTCGAGGTACTGTTTTTGGAAATGCGTGTTTTTCATAATGGAATTATTGAATGTTCTCCTGATCCTGTTTCCTGGTTCTTTTCTCCAAAAACTCATCCAGCGGCCGCAGACCCGCATTGATGATCAAAACCGCCCCGGTAGCGATCAGGGCCTCTTTCAAATATCCCGCTGCAGCCAGGCTACCCACTGCGGAACTACACCAAATCGTGGCGGCAGTGGTCAGCCCGTGCACACTAATGCCCTGGTGCAAAATGACCCCCGCCCCCAGAAAACCGATACCGGTGACGACCTGCCCCACGATACGAGTCGCGTCGCCTTTGCCGCCTTCGGTCATTTCCAGGGATAGTAAAACAAAAATAGCCGCACCTACCGCCACGAGCGTATTGGTGCGCAGCCCGGCGCTTTTATGTGCCCACTGCCGTTCAAGCCCTATGAGGAACCCGGTAGCCAAGGCCACAAAGAGCCGGAGGAGGAATTCATTGATTGGCATATTTAAGATTTTGATTCCATGACACGCTCCAATGCCCCGGGCAGGTAAACCAAGTCAAAAGGCGCACTGTACACCAGGTACATCATCTGCCATTCGGGGTCAAATTTTTCCTTGAAAAACCGAAGGCTTTTGTAGTGCGAAAACTGTCGCATGCGCTCATAAGCCAACTTGATGATGCGTTCCTGGACATTCCCCGGATCGTCGATGCCGCTCATGGGCACCATGCCGATGTTGCAGCGGAGGAAACCCTGTTCTTTCAACCGGAGGAACATGTGCACGAATAAAAAATCCATTACCCCGTTGGGGGCATCGTCGGTCTTGCGCATGAGGTCGAAATTGGCTCCTCCCGGTGCGTAGTTGGGAATGATATTGACAAAGCCTACGATCTTCCCTTCCTGGTTTTCAGTGGTGAAAACGGGCTGGTTCTTCAGCTCTTTTTCATCGAACAGACCCTGCGAAAAGGCCAGTTCGTCGCGCCCGGTATCTTTCAGCCATTCTTCGCTGACGGCTTTGAGCTGCTGCAAAAAACCATCCCGTTGAGGCGGATCGTAGGTGTGAAACGTATAGCCCTCTTTTTCCATGCGGTTCAGGGCATTGCGCAGGGCCTTTTTGTCGCTGCCTTGCAAGGTGAAAGTTTCCAGATTGACCGTCCCGTCTTCACCGATCGGGAGGAGCTTTTTTCCCGCTTTTTCAAATAGGGATTTTCGGCTTTCCGGAATGCGGTACCAGGCAGGGCGCAAGCCGTTCTGCTTGCACCAGCGTTCGAAAGCGGGAATGATCTGAACCATAGTCTCCTCATCCCGGCAAACAGGCGTTTCCAGCACGATCGCATAGCTCCGGCTCGTTTTGAACGCCACAAACCCCTCCCCGTCCTCACTAAACCAGAAGGTTTTGTCCGAATAGGTCTTGAAATAGTCGAGCGGCGAATTGCCGTATTTTTCCACCAGGGCCATCGCACGCAAGCGATCTTCTTCCTGGGTGGCCGGGCGGCGAACGAAGGGACGGAGCAGCAAAAAAACGAGATATGCCAAGGTGATCCCGCCCAGGATATTCATCCCGTACAGGAATTCCTTCCCAAAGGTAGTGACGGGCGTCAGGTCGATATTCAGCAGGAAAAAGGTGGTAAAAGCTTCCTGAACGGATTGCCACAGGGTAAAGTCGACATGGAAATGCTTTTCATCCATCCATAGAAAACCGAGCGTTCCGAACAACAGCACCCCGCCGACAGCAACCAGCCCCGGAAAAATACTCCGCCGGGCGAGGCGCAGGTCATTTCGGATAAAATACTGCTTTCGCTCGTACAACAGGCTACCCAGCACGGCCAAGGCCAGGAGGGCTTCCTCGTAGTCGATACCTTTGGTCAAATGGGTGAATAGCGAGAGGGCGCTCAGCGCTACGGCCATAAGCCAGGCATTCCGCAGGCCCCGCAGGAGGTAGGCCCCGACGCCGAGCATCAGGATCCCTGAAAACAGGGTGAAATAGGTCGAAGCATGCACTGCGGCCATTGGCAGGTATTCGGTCAGCAATCGCAACCGTTCCGGTACCGCCGGGGTGATGGCACTCAGAATGTTGACGATCCCTAGTCCAAAGAGCAATAGGGCCGGGAATACCCGGACGAAAAGCCTTCCGCGCTGCACGATGAAAACCAGGGCGCCAATTATCAGCAAGGACCAAAATTCGAAGAACCGGAAAAGCATGGCCACGGATAAGGCTTGTATGGTCGAAAATCCGAACTGCGTCAGCGCAAAGGTCAGCGCTACTTCAATGGCCCCAACCCCGCGGAGGAAAGGCGAACTCATCAGCAGCAATAACACGATGGCATAACCGATGATTGCGGCTTCCAGCGAGGCGCCACTGCCGAGGGCTTTCATTGAGATGTAGAGATGGGCAATGCCGATCAGTTCGATGACGCAGGAAAGGCCCAATACCGTCCAGAAAGCAAGCGCAGAAAATTCGCCTTTGCTCAACTGGTCAATGACCTCCGCAAAGGGGGGCGCTTTTTTTTGCAAAAAACGATAGAGGGCGCCTTTTTTTACCAGGCTTCTTACTGCCCAAAAAAGAAGAGCCAGGGAAGCGAGGGTCAAGCTGATGCTGAGGGCAATTTCACCCGATAACTTACTGTGCACGAGCAACCACACCAGGGCAGGAAACCCTACGATAATGCTGGAAAGGATCGAACAAACACTAAAGATGGAAGATGCGAAGTACGTTTGCGTCTGGTTGACCCCTTCTTTTTTTTCCAATTCCTCGTTGAAGAAAAAAAGGTTGGTCAGCATGCCGGCGGGCAGGAATACGCTGATCAGGTTTCGCTTCAGGTATAGGGCTGCAGCGGTGCCCAATCCGATCCGCTCTCCGATGGCCCGGAAGCTGTACACGTACATCAGGCCCTGTACGAGGACGAACAGCGCAAGCAGTCCAACTCCCACCAGCACCCACCAGGCATTGGCCTGACCGATCGCTTCGACTACTTTATGTACTTCGGCCTCTTCATGGCGGAGGAAATAGATCCCCAGGCCGATAAAGAGGAAGCTAAGGGCAATCTGAAGGAGAAGTTTCTGATTGGTCCGCAAAAAGGATAGCGCTTTACTCATGGCAATTGGTTTACCGGTTTCCTATTCTGACGAATGCCGTATCTTCCAATCCGTAGTTTCCTTCGATCAAAATGCGGTCTTCAGCGGAGAATGCAGGATGGGTTACCTGCACCTCCTCACCTGTGGTCAGTCCCAGTGTCACGGGTATTTTTACCGCCGTACTGTCGTTGACGAGCTGCATCACCCAAAACGCATCCATGGTTTCGTTTGCCAAAATGGCTGGTTTGGGGAGCAATACGGCCTGCTTGTATTGTTGTGTTTGCACAATGACCATTACGTTCAGTCCTTCGGGCGTCAGGGTGGGCTTCAGTGGTTTGACCAAAAAGGTTTGCGTTTGGGACGTGACGGAAGTCGTGCTGAGGTTTTCGGCTACCCGTCCGGGCAGGCGGGTCTGATCGGGTAGTTCGATGATACAATCCGTTCCCGGCTGCACGTAGCGGTTGAACTCGTAGGGAAGACTGAGCCGGAAACCCACTTTGTCGCTACGGGCCATGGTGCAAAGGGTTGCGCCTTCTCCGACGAAGTCTCCCTGGCGCTGATCGAGCGTAAGCAAGGCCCCGTCGGCCGGCGCATACACGCGAACGATGCCCATTTCGGCCAGGTCGGTGTTTTTTAATGCTTCATCAGCATTGATAGCGCGGTGTTCGCGGGTTTCGATCAAATATAGTTCCTGTCCCTTTTTCACAGATTCACCGACCTCCCCGGGCGATCGAAGCAGGTACCCGGAGATGGGCGCCGAAAGGCGGTTGCTCTCCAGGTAAAAGGCAGTTGCAGGGAACCGTTCTTCCTGGCGAATGTCCCGGATGCGAACAGCTACGGTATCGACGACTGTCCGGGGCGCGGGCGGGTCATTGGCGGGATCTTCGGACTGTGGAGGACCACAGGCGGTCAGGGTCAGGATTACAAACAGGCCGGCAAACGTTTTTTTCATCATTACCAATTCCAGTAATTGTAATTGTTCACCCACAGTAACCGGGTGGTTTCCATAAAAGTAAGCGCTCCCTGAGCGGCTGCAAAAGATTTGATGACATTTATGTAATCATTTACAGAGAGCTCGCCCTGGGCAATGCGGTCGCGGTACGACCGCAGCAGGATCTCGTAGTCTTCAAGCTGTTTTCTGGCTGCTTCCATCCGGGCATCGAGCAGATCGATCTGTTGCAGCGCGATGAGGCGCTGTTGTTCGACCTGATTCGCCTGAAAATCGCGCTGGGTCCGACTGGTTTGTTGGCTAAGCTCCATCTGTTGCCTGCTCAGGTCCCTTTGGTGGCCATCGTAGAGCGTGATTGAAAAATTGACGCCCACGCTAAATCCGAACTTTTTATAAATATCCTTCAATTGAATGGCGTTCAGTCCTCCATTCGCGAATGCAGCTACCTGGGGACGGTATTTCAGGTCCCAAAGTTCCTGGTTGCTCGCCGCCAAAAGGCTATCCAATTGATAGGATACCAAAAAGCCGGACTTGTCCGGGATAGCCGCCTGAAGCGGGATCTCCGGTTGTTGCAGAACGACGAAATTGGAATCCACCACTCCGCACAGCAGGTTGAGCGCTGCCAGGCCCTGGCGGTAAGCCGTCCGGATATCCAGCAGGGCAAGCTGCTGATTTTCTTTTTCGATGGTAAATAAAAGCACGTCCGACTGGGCCAGGATCGCATTTTCCGCAAATGCCCTTATCACTTTTTCCTGCTCGATCAGAATATCGAGCACTCGTTGGGTATTGGCGGCCAATTCCTGGTTTTGCCAGGTGAGGATGTATTGTTCAGTCACTTGCCGGGCTAGTTCACGCTGCGACAAAGCGGTTTGCTGGCGGTAGACCGCCTGATTGATCCGGGTATTGGTTTCCTGGGTCTCCACTTGCCGTCGTGAGAAAAGAGGCTGATTGACATTCAATTGCGCCGAATAGAGCGCACCGTTGGTGATGCTGAGGTCGTATCCGACATTCTGGACTACAGGGGCGTACAGAAAATTGCCCGTCGCGCTGATCTCGGGCAATTTCAAAGCCGCATTTGTCTTTTGCAATTCCAGTCCGGCCAAAGCGGCCTGGTTTTCGTTTTCCACGGCGACCGGATTGTTGGTCCGGGCGGTGGCGAGATACATCTCCAGGGTTTGCGCCTGGACATAATACCTACCCACCGTCAGGACCAACAGCCCGATCACAAAGCGCAAGGACCTTCCAAAAAGCATTCTTAACCGCTTCAATCCTTATCCTGGTCTTCTTTCTGCGATTCGGCTTGTTGCTGGATCAGGGTTCCATCTTCAGCAAATAGCGCTTCGGTGGTTTGACCGTCCTTTTCCAGCTCAATTTCATAGGTTTTGGGTTCACCGGTCTTTTCCACCAAGTTCATCTCTTTTACCGAATAGCCTGCAAATTGAGCAGCGACAGCATCTTCCACTTCCTGCGGGAGGTCGTCGGAAGTCAATTCCGTTTCGGTTTCCAGCCAGGTGCCGTCCGCCAAGAAATTGGCAGACATAACTTTCTCCATCATCTTGAATTCGGCTTCCCAAACGCCCTCGCTTTCTTTGCTCCATTCTGCTTTTTCCACGGTCGGGAATTTATTGTTGAAGGCAACCTGAACCTGTGCAGGGGCCGTGCTTTCATCGGAGCTGCAGGAAGTGAACAGAAGCCCGAAGCCGAGCAGCGTTCCAAATATCACGTATCTCATGGTTTCCATTTTGAAGAGTTAAAAGATGTATTTGAGTAACAGGACAAAATTGCGGGGCAATTCTGGAATAAATTTGGAGGAACCAGAGTGCTTAATACAGCTTTTCAAAAAAATCATGAAGAATGATCGAGCAGGCGCCGCCCGGCCAATCAACCTTATGATGCGGTAAAAAATTCTACCGAAAACTCATGGCCTTCCTCGCGGAAGGCATAGTTGACCTCCCATTCGTTCACTTCACAGATCTTTTTTACGATTGCGAGGCCCAGGCCCATAGAGGCGCGGTGGTTGCCCTGTTTGTGAAAGCGCTCGAACAGGCGTTCCGGGTGCTCGACGGCCCGGTCGCCGGGATTGCGGAATACGACCTTTCCCGGGGTTGAACGAATGGTGATCACATCGCCGGGGCGGCTGTACCGGATGGCATTTTCCAGCAGGTTTTTGACCAGGATCTCCACCAGGGCCCGGTTGGCGTTGAGGGTCATATCGGGCAACAGGTCGATTTCGATCTCCAATTCATGAAATCCGGTCAATTCCGTCAGCAGGTCGACCTGTTCGCGAATGACCAGATCGAGCAGAACGGGGGTAGGGGCATCGAACTGGCGGTTTTCGATCTTTGCCAGCAGCAGCAGGCTCTGATTAAGGCGACTCAACCGGTTTGACGCGTCGTAGATGGTTGCCAGGGCCCCCATTTGTTCATCCGTGATTTGCTCGTTCTCGATGAGGGATTCGATCTTCGAGCGGATGATAGCGAGCGGAGTTTGGATCTCATGGCTGGCATTCTCCGTAAATTCTTTCAGGTTGCGATAGTCGGCCCGGGCTTTTTCCGTGAGTTGATGCAAGGCCGTTTTCAACTCTTCGAATTCGTCGATCTTGCTCGACACCAGATCGAGCGCTTGTTGCTGGGCCGGCGAAAAATTCTTAAGCCGGGCGAGCTGTTGTTGAAAAGGTTCCCAAAGGCGCCGGGCCGAATGATGATTGAGCCAAATAAGACCGATCAGCAACAACAAAGCCAGTCCGAGGGTGCAAGCCCCGATCGCCAGGATCAGGTCTTCGGTTTCCACCATGGATGTGCGGTTGGTGATCTGATAAATGGTCCCGCCGATCTCCATCCTGGATACCAGCTGCCGGTAGGGCTCCCTTTCCTTCTCGATCGGATCGTAGATCAGGGTGTCGGAATAAAGGGCTGAAATCCCGTTTTCCGCCCCTACAATCTCCACTTCCACGATGGGTGCAAATTGCGGAAGGGGCTTCCCCTGCCGCAGCAATTCAACCGATCGCAGGCGGTTGACTTCCAGCTTTTCGTCTATTTCGGAACGGATGATCCAATTGACGGCGAGGTAAAACAAGACGCTGCTTCCCAACACCAGAAGCGCTGTGAAGCGAAAAAACAGGACGTTGTTCTTTTCGAGGAGTTTCAAGGGCTAGTGAATTTATATCCCATACCGTAAACGGTTTTGATGTAATCATTGCCGCCGTGCTGTACGATCTTTTTTCGGAGGTTTTTGATATGGCTATACACCAGGTCGAAGCGGTCGGCCAGGTCCATATAGTCGCCCCACAAGTGCTCGGCGATGGTCGCCTTCGTCAAAACGCGGTTTTGGTTGGTGATGAAATAGACCAGCAGGTCGTATTCCTTTTTGGTGAGCTCGACTGGCTGCCCGTGCACGTTCATGATGTTGGTTCCAAGGTCGATCTCGATTTCCTCAAAAACGATAGAAGGGCTGCCCTTGAAAAACCGGCGCCGGAGGAGGGCTTTCACCCGGGCATTTAATTCGGGGAGAAAAAAGGGTTTGGTGAGGTAGTCGTCAGCTCCAAGGTCGAGTCCGGCTACCTTGTCATCGAGCGAATTTTTGGCAGAGACGATGAGGACGCCCGTTTCGGGGTTCCTTTTTTTGAGGCGTCGCAACACGTCCAGGCCGCTTCCGCCGGGCAAGGTGATATCCAGGATCACGAGGTCGTATTCGTACAGATCGACCTTCTCATCGGCTGTATCGTAATCGCCGGCCTGCTCGCACACGTAGCCTTCTTTTTGAAGGTACCCGGCCATGGTTTCCCGGATAGCGGGTTCATCTTCTACGATCAATACTTTCATGCCCGAAAGATAGGGGGTCAATTCTGGAATAAACCTGGAGCATTCACGCGCTTTACGGCATCCACCACACTTTCACCCGGGGCGAGTCCTCTCCCATTTTGGAAAGCTGTTCCGCCCATTTTTGGGGATTGTTCTCTACCTCGGAAGGTGGATACGAGAACCGGTAATACTCCGGCATTGGCTTTTCGCGGGGTGTAGCGCCTGTACGCCGAAGGAGGGAGTAGGCCTCCCAGGGCTGCCGGAAAGCATCCAGCCAGCGCTGGGCATAGATCAGTTCCAGTTTGTTCTGGTTCGTGAAAATGCTGATCCGGGGGTGGTTGACGATCTGGAAAAATTCGCCCTCGGTCAGAACCGGCGGGGCATTTACCCAGATGGGGGTATTTACGAAAACGTCCTGCCAGAACTTCAGGGAGTTGACCACACCTTCGGTGTATTCAGCCTCGGCCTGATCCTGATCGGCTGCTACGCCGAGCCCGCGCAGGTAGATCTCTGCTTTGATAAAGTTGACCTCCGCGGCGGTCAAAATGATTTCCGGTACGTAGTCCTGGTCGCGGATGAGGTAGTAGTTGAATGGGGAAAAGAGGTTGGCGGCGCCCTTTAGATTGTAGTTGAAGTCGCGGTGGCTCTGATAGGGAATGCCGCCTTCGGCCGGCGTGCTCGCATCCGGGATCTGCGGATAAGCGACCCACTCTCCGGCGTTGTTGGTCTCGAAGAAGATACGGGTCCTTGGGTCGAAGATGCCGCTGCCGTCCTTGCTGTCGATGGTGGAGAGCTGGTGCCAGATCGTCGATCCCATGCGCAATTTTTTGTGCTCGCGGAAGGACCAGTGGGTCGATTCCTTCACCCAGGCCAGTTTGCTGGGGTACAGACAGACATCCTCCCCGGCGGTAATGAGCGGCAGGTCATTTTCCAGGACATCCTGAATGACCGGTTCGGCAAATGCGGGGTCCTTTTCGACCATTCGCAAGGCATGTCGCAGGCGAAGGGCGTTGGCAAATTTTTTCCAGAGGAGCGGGTCGCCGTCAAACAGATTGTCGAAGTCGCCGAACTGTACATAAGGCTCCCCCTTTGTGGTGACGGGATCGGGCAGGAGGTTGAGATGGTCGCTGGCCCATTTCAACTCGTCCAGCAAAAACTTGTAGATCGCCTCCTGGTCGTCGAATTTCGGCTCAATATAGTCCAGGCTCTCGAATCCTCTTCCCGCGTCAAAAAACGGGATATCCCCGAACAGGTCGGTCACGTGAAAGGTCTTGTAGGCC
Source organism: Lewinellaceae bacterium (assembly GCA_020636275.1). Taxonomy (GTDB): domain Bacteria; phylum Bacteroidota; class Bacteroidia; order Chitinophagales; family Saprospiraceae; genus JADJTT01. The sequence continues at coordinate 326,282 of JACJYD010000001.1, forward strand.
AGCAGGATCTTCACTTGTGCCCGCACGTTGTTCAACGCTTCAGGATCGCCCTCCCAGGCGTCGAAACGCCGCTCCAGCTCGCGGATATTGGCCAGGGCAAGGTAGTACTGCCGCCACACTTCCTCCGTGCCGATGGTGATGTTTTGAAAGGTCGCCGCCGTAAGGGCAGCCTGCTCCGTGATCGCGTACAGGGTTTCGTTGTGCAGGTAAAACTGCTCGTTCCACCCTAACTGCAGCGACTCGATCACTGAGTTAAACAGTGGACCGATGTCGGTTTGGGTGGGGAAATAGGGATTCTGGTTGATCTTTTCGAAGTCCTTTTCGCAGGAGGAGGCGAGGAGGAGAATAGTAGTGAGCGCCAGGAGTTGGAGGATATTTCTCATAATTTTTCAAACATATCATCAGAAAGAAGCATTCAAATTGATCCCGATCGACCGGGTACCCGGGTACGAAGCCCATTCCAGCCCCTGGGCATTGCCCGATCCGTTCGAGCCCTCGGGGTTGATCCGGTCGGGCAGGGAAGAGTAGAGGTAGAACAGGTCGCGCCCCACGATGGCCAGCGTCAGATCCTGGAAGATTCGGGTCCTGGCATTGAAGCCGGCCGGGAATTTATACGCCAGGCTTACATCCCGCAACTTCACCCAGGTGTTGTCGAGGATGCCGGGCGTGGTGAGGAAATGCCCCCAGCCGCCCTTATTGGGAATGTATTTGAAATAGTAGTGCACCACCTTGTCGTTGGGCGTGCCGTCGGCGTAAACCCCGTCGAGGATCACGCCTACGTTGCGCACGTTGCCGGCGGGATCGGTGTAGGGCAGTCCGCCGCCGTTGCGCTCCAGGAGGGTTTCAGGGCTCTGCCCGGTCTGGAGGCCGATGACGTAGGAGCCGGCGTAGATATCGCCGCCCCATTTCGTATCGACCAGGGTGCTGAGGGTAAAGCCCTTGAAGCCGAGACGCATCGTCCAGCCCGCCGTAAAGTCGGGCGTAGCATTTCCCAACGGCACCCGGCTGTCGGTGAAGAGGTAGTGCGTACCCTCGTCATTGACGATCGGCTTGCCGCTCACGGGGTCGTAGATGTAATCATAGCCGATAATGGTGCCGTACTGTTCGCCTTCCCGCACGGCGATGGCCGGACCATTGAGGCCCCAGATATCAGCCAATTCGAGGATCTTGGCGCCGTCGCCGAGGCTGAGCACGAAGTTGCGGTTGCGGTTGAAGTTGAGGCCGGTTTCGAGGAAGAATTTGGAGTTGTGCACCAGCGTGGCGGAAAGAATGGCTTCCACGCCTTTATTTTCCAGCTCCCCCGAATTAATGCGAATACTGGATGCACCAGAGGAATAGGGCACGGGCGCATCGAGGATCTGGTCGAAGGAACGGATGTAGTAATAGGTGAGGTCGAGGTTGAGGCTATTGCCGAACAGCCCCAATGATGCGCCGACCTCATAGGAATTGGCCTGCTGGGGTTTGAGCGCGATAGGCGGGATGGAAGAAGGAAGCACCGCCGTTTGGACGCCCCCGAAACCGCCGGTTTGGTAAATGAAATTGAGCTGGTACGGATCGGTATCGGTCGCCGTTTGGGCGTATGCCCCGCGGATCTTCAAAAAGTTCAGCCATTTCAGGTGGAGGTCGAAGGCCTCGGTAGCGATGAAGCTCAGGGAAGCCGAGGGGTAGAAGTAGGAGTTGTTGTCGAGCGGAAGCGAGGAGGACCAGTCGTTCCGGCCGGAGATTTCGAGGAAGAGATAATCCGAATAGCTCAGGTTTAGAAAGCCATAGAGGGAATTGATCTTTTTTCCATAGCGGACTTCCCGCGGAATGGGCACGGTGAGTTGATCCCCATAGTTTGTGACGGTATACAGCCAGGGGTTGACCCATTCCCCGCTTCCAACCTTCACGCCGTATTGGTCGCGACTCCATTGGGAGCCACCGAAGGATGCGCTCGCTCCGATATTTGAATGAAAGATGTTCTCCTTCGTGGCCGTGACCAGAAATTCATTGATGCGCACGATATCGCGCTGCAGTTCATTGGAATAATACCCTTCTTTGATCCCAAGAATATCGATCGGTTTGTTCCTGGTTTCGAATTGGTTGAAGGTCAGGTCCGTACCCATGCGGCCGGTGATGTTGAGCCAATTGGTCACATCGTAGGTGAGGGCCAGTGCGCCGATTAGTTTGTTGCGGTCGAGAGTGGTGTTGTTATTATAAGTGTTCCACCAAAGGTGGGGTGGGCAGAACGTAAATGGGTATAGGCCGTCGTAGTCGTTTCGAGTGCCATCGGGAAGGATGTTGATTTCCTTTTCCAGGCCCTTGTAGCTTCTGGGCCAGCTGTAGAGGATCCCTTTTCCGAAGGAACTGATATTGTCGTCGCCCAGGGAGGGACTGTTCAGTCGGTGGTAATTGAGGTAGGTGACCGACAGGTCGGCATGCACCCGGGGAGAGATGTCGAGCCGCGAACCGAGGTTGACGGTGGTCTGGTTGAAATTACTGTTCGGAATAATGGCGTTGTGGTCGGTACGCGTCAGCGAAACCCGCATGGTGCCCATTTGGGATCCCCCGGAAAAGGAGAGATTATGGGTCGTGGTATTTCCATTGGAGAAAAACAGTTTCAGGTTGTCGGGTTGGGGATCGAAGGGGCGGATCTCGCCGTCCCACCACTTGATGAGTTGGCCTTCCATGCGGGGCCCCCAGGACACACCGGTCGAATAGAATCCGAACAGCTCGGTCGTAGGCCGGCCGAAGGGACCGTCGTCGGAATGGGTGCTGGCCGGGTAGATCGGGTTCCCTTCCAAATCGGTTTGAAAGGTGGGTTCCAGTAAGCTGATGGGGCCGCCTGCGCCGTATTCATTTTGCACATCGCGGTAGTAGTAAGGTTGGATAACCTTGTGGGAAAAGGAATAGTCGATCCCAATCCCTTTCCGTTTAGATCCCCGCTTGGTGGTGATGAGGATAACGCCGTTGGAGCCACGCGAGCCGTATTTTGCCGAGGCCGTCGGTCCTTTCAGGATGTTGATATTCTCAATGTCGGCCGGATTGATGTTGTTGATCGCCGAACCCCAATCGACCCCGCGGCCGATGTCCTGCAGGCCGGGATCGTTTTCAATCGGCACCCCGTCAACGACGATCAACGGCTGGTTGTTGCCTTTGATGTTGTTGTTCCCACGGATCGTGATGCGGGTCGTGCCGCCGTCCACCCCGTTGGGCGTGCTGATCTGCACGCCGGCCGATTTCCCATGCAGGGAGTTGAGGATATCGGGTCCGTTGGAGCGTTCCAGTTCCTGCCCGTCGAAGCTCTCGGTCGAGTAGCCCAGCTCCCTTTTTTGACGCTTGATACCCAGCGCTGTGACCACCACTTCGTTGAGTTGCTGGGCATCCGATTCGAGGGTGACCTCCAGTTGCCGCTGCTTGCCCACGCGGATCTCCTGGGGTAAGTAGCCGATGTAGGAGAATACCAACACGACATTTTCAGCGGCCACTTCAAGTTTGAACCGCCCGTCGAAATCGGTGGTTGTGCCCACTGCCGGGTTGTTCTTATCGATGATATTGACACCGATGAGGGTTTCGCCATTGTCGCCGTAGACCGTGCCGGAGATGGGGATGGATTGGGCTTGGAGGGTGGAAAGAGCGAGGAGGAAGAAGAGGGTAAAGCGAAAGGGAGCCATATTGCCAGGGTTGCGATAGAGAATAAAAAAGTAAAGATAGGGGATTGCCAATTAATTTCGAGTCCGAGGGTTTTGTAAGTATCAATTACCAGAATCCGCTGCTTATATTCTTCAAGCCGGATCCAATGTTTACTATTTTAAACAAAATTTGCATATTTGTTCAATATAATTGACATTATGGCTACAAGAAAAACCATATTGCGCCCCAAGGAAAAAAGGATCTTATCCACATTGGGTGAAAATATCAAGCTTGCAAGGCTTCGCCGGAGATTATCAGCAAAGCTGGTAGCAGAAAGAGCAAATATTAGCCGAAGCACTCTTTGGAGTATCGAGAACGGTAGCCCGAATGTAGCAATTGGAAAATACATTCAGATCTTATCGGTACTGGGCCTGGAGAAAGATGTGCTGGCAGTGGCCTCCGATGACACTTTGGGGAGGAAGCTCCAGGATGCCAAGCTCAAGACGCCAAAAAGAGCGCCGAAAAAGGAAATTGAAGAATGAAAGAGATCATTGTATATGCCGATTGGCAGGATTTGCCATCCATCATCCGGATGGGTATTCTTTGGGCAGAACAGCTACAGGGTGAGGAGGTCTTTTCTTTTGAGTATGATAAACAATGGCTGCAAAGTCCGATTTCCTATTAGGTGTCAACGATGTATCCCGGCTAGGAGCCCTTCGGTTTAAACTAAATGAGGAAGGCCCCTTTCAGAGTGCGGATTCGACTTTTTCTACACCCCCCTTTTCAAGTATCCGGGAATTAGAGCAGGCGAGCTTGAAATTGGAGGATGACGATTTCTTCGAAAATGAACAGGCTGCTCAATGGCTTCAATTGTTGTTAGCCCCCGGTTCTTCACTGGGTGGAGCCAGACCCAAGGCAAGCGTCAAAGATCCTGAAGGTCATCTGTGGATCGCCAAATTTCCCAGCAAAAATGACGACAGAGATTCTGCTGCGTGGGAGTTTGTTGTCAACCAGTTGGCCAGAGAAGCGGGGGTAAACGCTGCACATTGTATAGCTAAAAGGTTTTCGCAAAAGCACCACACTTTTCTCGCCAAGCGGTTTGATCGCAATGAGCAGGGTGGCCGAATCCATTTTGCCTCTGCCATGACCCTGCTGGGATATAGGGATGGTTCCAGTTTCCGGGATGGCGTCAGTTATTTGGATCTGGTTGAAATAATCGAAGCTTATGGAGCAAGTCCGGAAGCAGACATACCGGAATTATGGAAAAGGATCGTCTTCTCAATTTGCGTTTCCAACACAGATGATCACCTGCGCAATCACGGGTTCCTATTAACGAAAAAAGGCTGGCGTTTATCCCCTGCATATGACATCAATCCCAATGAACAAGGACTTGGTCTGAGCTTAAATATCGATGAAAATAGTAATGCATTGGACCTCGATCTGGCAAGGAGTGTAGCGGGATATTTTCGCATAGGTCCAAAAGACGCCGAAAGCCTTATTGACAACACCCTTGAGATCGTTAAAACATGGAGGAATAAGGCCACTCGAATGGGTATTCCAAGAATGGAATAAGAAATGATGGAAGGGGCTTTTATGAATTAAATTTGAGAGGAAAATTTACCTGCAAAATGGGATTGTGGGCAGCGAAAATATTCTGACGATACATCTCCACAAGAAACCAGTATCTTCAAACTGCCAATCCCAATTCCCTATGAAAAAAACACTACCCTTCTCCCTGCTCCTGGTCTTACTCTTTGGAGCCGCCCACAACCTCTCCGCTCAATGCAACCTCCCTTCCCCCCCCCCGGCACGGGCCCCCCAGGGTTGCCAGAATGCCCCGGTCTTTTGCTCAACAGCAGACCTCGACGGCTATTGTTCCACCACTGGCGTCACGGGGGCAGGTGTATGCCCCGGCCCGTTTTGCGCTACCTGCGAAAACTCCCACTGGTTTTCGTTCTGCGCGGGTAGCACCGTTCTTTCCCTGCTCATCACGCCTTCCAATTGCACCGGGGCCTCCAATAATTGCATATAACTGGACCGTGCAGGGAGGAAGGAGCCTTCACCCCTGTACAGATACGATCTTCCGACACCATTTCCCAAACGGTAGAAGTCATCGATGTGGGCAACAATGAGATCAAGGGATTGAAGACCTTCAGCCTCGCGCCCTCCATCAGTTCCGGCCAGTTTATGCTGACCATCGACCTGGAGCGCCCGGCCGACCTGGAGCTGAGCGTGGTGAATGCGCTGGGGCAGACGGTCCGTCAATTCAGCCGGCCGAAGAGCATGAATCTGAAGGAGACGATCGATCTGTCCGGCATGGCGCCAGGGGGTTATCTTGTATGGTTGAAGATGGAGGGAGATAACGCCGTAAGAAAGATCGTGGTGATGAAGTAGCTCTCACCTGATCCACTTCACCACCTCTTCCCGAAACTGCCCTAAATACCGGAAATATTTCGGATCCTCATGGGCCAGTTTCCCCAACACCACGGCGGGGTGAATACCGTATTCGGCGGCACATTCTTCGACCTTGTCGATGGGCGTATAGCGGAGGAAGGGTTTAAAAAACGCCCAGATCTCCGGGTGTTTGAGCTTTTGAGCCGCCAGGGCATTGGCTTCTTCTTCGACCTGGTTGCGCTCGCCGTCCTGGAGATTGTCGAGAATGAAAGGCGTATGCTCATCGAGATGAAGGAGGATATGGGCAATCTCGTGTGCTACGGTAAACCAGAAATGGTCGAGACGGTCGTAGCGGCCGGTGTAAACCACAACGGGATGGCCGTTAGAAAAGAAAGCGGCGCCGTCGAGATAGGTTTTTTCCAGATGAGGTAACAGCAGAAATTTCACTCCGGTTTGATGGAGTTCGCGCAAGAAGTCCGGGATATACTCCGGTTTGATCGTGTAGGTATACAACCGGTTGTATAAGGACTCCAATTGCCCTTTTTGATAAGCCGGCGCCGTTATGGCCTCCGCCCTTTTTTGCGCCATCCGGTACCAGGTGAGGGCGTAGGAAGCATTGTATTGATTGTAGGCCGAAGAACGACGAGCGAGGCAGGGCAGGTATTCGCGGTCGAGGATGCCGAAGTCGAGATTTTTCCAATCCCAAAAAGCTTTCACAACTACGACCAGCTCTTCGGCGGATTTCGTCCGTGGCAACCACCCTTTTTTGACCATGTCGCGGATGGGCATGCGTTCGTAGATCTGGGACTTGATATCTGCGTGGATTTCTTTTTCGCTTTTTTCCGCTTGCGCCCAAAGCCGGTAAGCCGTATCGAGGTTCATCCAGTATTGAGGGGAAGTATTGAATACCTCACCCAACACCCGGGCCATATCGAGACTCACCGGCTTTTTGTCGTTGAGCAACTCACTGATGTGTTTCTGTGAAAAACCGGTGATCTCGGCCAGTTCCTCCTGGGTCCAGTCGCGGAGTTCCATCTGTTCCCGGATGAAGTAACCGGGGCCGAATTTTTTGGCGGGTCGTATTTGAGAAGTAGCGATCATGGCTATTGGTAGTGATTCGAAATGGTGAGGAGAAAAAAGATGCCGACGGTATGCGCTTCGTTTTTCCATTCGATCCGCATCTCCAGGCGGTATTTCTGGTTTAGACGCATGGAGTAGCGGTCATCAAAACCTTTCAGCTTTTCAAAGTGCAGCCCTTTATCGGCGAGCAGGTCATGAATGGTTTCAGCGGCTTCGATCTTTTGAACGGTGGCAAAGAATTTATCGACTACCTGCTTTGGCAGCTTCAACTTTCTGGATCGACCGGTCCGGTATAGGTCTTCCAGGTCTTTGTTTTCGATATAAACCTCCAAAATTCAAAATTGTTTTGCAAAATATACCACTTTGGTTAAAATTGCAAAACAAATTCGCAAATTACTACCTCCCCCCCCGCCCTCAATGATACCCCTTCTCCCCAAACGGCTGCAACTCTTCCAGATACATCTGCTCCAGCGCCTTGAGCTCACGGCTGCTATCTGTCGACGCATCATCCGGTTCAGGTAGCTCCTCCAGGATCTCATAGACAAAAGCCTCTTCTCCCAAAGCTTTCCAGTCTTTTTGTAGCTCTGCGTTCGGGTGGCCGCCAAAATTCAACTGGGCCCGGTGCCGGTTCCAGATCTTTTCCAGATCGGTACTGCTGCCGATGAAGATCTTTCCGTTGGCGGTATTCCGGATCTGGAACACCCCTTTTTTGAACTTCTTGTTCTTGTATTCTTCTTTCAGTTCTTTGCGGGTTTTCATACCTGGGTCTTTAGCGCCTTTGCGGTTATTAAAAATCAGCTTCCTTTTTTAGCATACACAACCACCTCAATCTCCTTTTCATCCTCATACTTCTCCTCTTCGGTCAGCAGGCGGACGTAGTGGAAGCCGCTTCGCTCCAATACTCTGACGGAACGCAGGTTATCCGAGCGGAGCAGGGCTTCTATTTCCCGGACCTGCATGGTGTCAAAGGCGTATTTCATTACTTTGACAATAGCCTCCTGCATGAGCCCCTGTCCCTGAAAATCGGGGTGAAGTTCATAGCCGATCTCGGCTTTTTCTTCTGCGGGATAAATATTCCACAAGCAAATGGTGCCGATCAGCTTGTCGGACCCTTGCAGGGTAATACCCCAATAGATCCACTCATTCCGGGCGATGCCTCCGCTTATTTTTTCGATAAAACTCCGGGCATCCTCCAGGGACTCCGCTTTGGGCCGGTTGATGAACTTCAGCATTCGCTCGTCCGTACGGAAAAAAAAGATCTCGTCGACGTCGGCTGAGGTCAGCTGCCGCAAGTGAAGCCGCGAGGTGGAGAGGACGGGGAATGGGGTGAAGTGCAGATGCATGGAGTTTTTTATTTTCTAAACCGCAAAGGCGCAAAGGACGCTAAGACATTATGTTTTTACAACTAACGATATTTGCAAAGGCCCAATGTCTTAGCGTCCTTTGCGCCTTTGCGGTTAAATAAAAAATTACTGTTTCACGATTCGTTCGACGATCTGCTGCTGATCCCCCACTGAATGGACACGCAGAAAATACACTCCGGCCGGGAGCTCTGCTATTCCGATCCGGGTTTGAACGTGGTCCGTATTTTCCGGGCTCGAATGGTAGACCTCCCGCCCCAAAGCATCGACCAATCTCAGCACGATCGTCTTCACCTCTGAGAATTGCAGAACTACCAGCAAATCCTCTTCTCCTAAGGGGTTGGGCGCCACGACCAAACCAGTCAGTCCATGAATCTCCCCTGCCGAATTGGGGGGACCCGCCTTGACGGTGGCGCAATACTCCTGAACACAATCATTGCTATCCGTTATGGTGACGCAATACGTGCCGTCGGGGAGGTTTTCCAGATCCTCAGTGGTAGCTCCATTCGACCAGAAAAAAGTGTAAGGCGGTGTACCCCCGGTCACGGTCAGATCGATCGATCCGTCATTTGCTCCGTCGACCGATTCATCGACCACGCTGGAAGCCGGGTCAAGGGCAGGTGGTTCGGAGATAGTGATCGGGCCTACCATTTGGGTGTTCCCTTCCCCATCGATGATCGTGCAGGTGTATTCGCCTGCAGGCAACCCGGGTTGGTCTTCCAGGTCGGAGCCATTCGACCAGGAGAATGTGTAAGGCAGCGCACCGCCCGTCACGGTGATCTGAATGGCGCCGTCGGTCCCTCCATGACAACTCACATTTGTCGTTTCATCCACATTAAAGCTCAACGCCGTGGCGGGTAATTTGCGCAAGATAGTGCCTCCCGAAGAACCCGATCCGCATACAAATCCGGTCCCATTTTCTGTGAAGAGGATCTTGTAATAAGAAGGGTTGGGATCGAAAGGGCTATCGGCCGTCCAGTTTACGCCGCCGTCAATGGTCTTGTAAACTTGCCCGGGCGTACCGGCGGTATACATGTTTTCTTCATCGATCACCCAGGCGCCCCGCATATGGCCATACTGGTCAGGCACGGTATAATTGTCCCAGGAAGCGCCGCTGTTGTGCGTTACAAAAACGGCGCCTTCTTCACTGGTTACCAACCCGTTGTTGATATCCGAAAAATGAACGCCCAGAGAAATGGTGGTAACCCCCGGGCCATCAAAATTCAAGGTCCAGCTTACACCACCATCTACCGATTTGTAGGTTTTCTGCCCGTTCCCAACCGCAAACAAGGTAAGGGTATTGGCATATGCAATGTCCTGTGCAATAAAAAAGGGAGCGGCCGGCGTCCAGGTTGCTCCGCCGTCAAAGGTGTAATAAATGCCTTCATATTGACTGGATAAAACGCCATGTACGGCATCGATAAACTCGATATCGATAATGCTGCCCTGGTCGGCGCCGGGATCGATATCGAAGGTGTTCCAGTTTTGGCCGCCATCGGTGGTGGTCATCAAATTCCCGGCCTGGGTTCCGGCGAAGCCATGAGTGGGAGTCCGGAAGAAAATGGCAGACACCCCGGATCCGCTCACATCGCTTTCCCAGATCACATCCCAGGTCAAGCCCTGGTCGGTCGTTTTCAGGATCTTTCCTTTACCGTTGTAGGTCAGGCTCGCGCCGCCGGTATAACCGATATCGTTCTGGCCCGCGGGGAAACTCATTTCATAAAGGATGAGGTTGGTAGTCACCGGAGTGGGGATGCTTACCCAGCCCTGGGCCAGCAGGTTGAAATTCAGAAGCAGGGCGAAACCTGTGGTGATCCCGGGGAGACGTAAAATTCTGGTCATTGTGCTTGGTTTTATTTTTAGAAGAAACAGGAGTGCACTCCCATTATGCAAATTCAATTTCATAAAAATAGCGACTATACTTGTTTTCGCCCCAGTTGGCATACCGGTAGGCTTCCCGGTAGCGGTATTCCCACAACGCCCGGTTTCCCTCTTCCGCGAATTCCTCCTCCATCTCTTCCAATACGGCCAGTTTGGTTTTCCAATGGTTTATCCCGGATTCCGTCAGGTTGTGGCAGGTATATGCATGTCCTTTTTCCGAGAGCGCCCGGGCCAGGTGGGTGTTCTCCGGCAGAAGGTTTTCGGCGTAATTTTCGTCCATGATCCACTGCGAAAAATAGGCCATCATCCGGCCGCCTTTTCTAAGCAATCGACTCGCCTGATCGAGTAAATCCGGCAAGCTATCGGCATAATAAAGGGTGTCGAGCGAGAGGATCAGGTCATAAGCGCCGGCAGGCAGGTCCAGGTCATTGATGTTGGCTACCCGGAAGCGAAGTTTTTCATTTTCAACTCCTACCCGTTTGGTGGCTTTTGCGATCGCCTCCCCTGAAATATCCACCCCGAGGAACCGGGCATTGGAAAAGCCCGATAAATACTCGGTGATCCGGCCGTTGCCGCAGCCCAGGTCGAGCACGTCAAAATAGGCATTCGTCTTCAACCTGTCGATCAGGAGCGCCAATTCGTCCAGGTCGATCAGTCCATGCTGGGAGAGGTCTTTTCCATACACTTTCTCACAAAAACGGCGGTGGGCTTCGCTCCGCTCTTCCCGGGAAAAATAGTTGTCGTATTCGTATTGGTAAAAGGGGCTTTCGGCCTCCACTGAATTTTTCAGGTCCACTCCCTTTCCGGTGAACGCATATTCTCCATTGGAAATGATCAGGACGCCTTTCTCCTGTAAGGAGGCGAAGGCGTCGTCCCAATTTTGCTTGAACTCGCCGATCCAGGTTTTACCGAATGCTTCGATGCTTTCTCTGGTCGCTTTCCGTTCCGGGTCCAGGTGTTGATACAGTGCATACCGGCTTCGGAACCAGGCCAGAGTGGTGATGAGTTGCTTTTCAGCGGTAGAGAGTAGATCCATAATAGTTTAACGGCAACGACGCGACGGACGCTACGTTGTCCCTTTCTTTACAATTACCAGAAATATACTTCTTCCATAACGTCGCGTCCGTCGCGTCGTTGCGGTGAATTTTTCCAAAAAACGGCAAAATTTCTTCAACCTGCAAAACTTCAATAAACCAGTCGGATAAATTTCGTCGCATAATGCTCCACCATAAGCGGCCCTGTCAGCACCTGGATATCCTCCTCCAGGACATTGACCTCCGAAATCGATTTGGCGCCGGTCTCCTGCAATAAACGCGTAATGTCCAGGATCGCATGGTCGCCTTCCACCTCCCGCAAATGGAGCACGACCCCGTCACCCGCCAGCGAAGGCCTGGCATCGACCAGCACGAGGTTCGGCACATTCAAATGGAGCAAGGAACGGGCTGCGTTTTCCGCGTTGGTCTTTCCCGCCGGGATTACCCTGGTCAGCAAGGGGATACGTGCGCCCCACCCGAACCGGGTGGCAAACGTATTCGTCCGGTCGGAAGAGGAAGTGAGTTCATAATCCCACCGCATCTCGCCTTCCTGACTGGCTTTGAAGTTGGTCGTCCAGTAGTTGTTGAGCACCCAGGAGTAAATATGCGAGGTTTCAGGTTGATGCCGGTAGTAAAACCTTCCGGTATTGATGGCGCCAAAATGCACCAGGGGAATATCGTTGCTGGTGTACACGATCTGCGCCTGCTCATTGCGCACCGAGGCATAGTTTTGCACGACGTTCCAGTCGGAAGAAGTGCCTTCCAACTGATTAATGCCCGGGTAGACGAGTCCGCCCTGGGCCTCAAAGGAAAGTTTGCTACCCTCCAATCCAAATGGAAAAGCGACGTAGACAGCCTCGGGGTCGGTGACGGGTAATTTGTGCATGCCGTATAACAACTGAATGCGCTTTTCCGGATGGTACAGGCGGATCTCGATATCGACCCCGCGCGGATCGGCACATTCGGGTATGATGCCATGGATCCGGATACTCTTCCAAATGGGCCCATTCTCGATTGCTGAAACGGTGATACCGGTTAGGGTCGACAGTTCCCGCTTCAATGGCACATAAACGGTGTCTCGATTGGTATTGGTCAGCCGTTCCATGGCGTTGCGGTTATCCAGCCGTTCGTAGATGAAAGCGCCCAAATGGAGGGTGTCGGCCGGATCGAGGAGCTCCAGTTGGAGTTCCTTGTCGAACAGGCTGGTGATCACTCCTCTCTCCCGGTCGAGGATCAGGCGGTAAAAGGCGTTTTCCAGGTTTTCCTCTTCAGAAATGGACGCATCGATCTTCTGTGCCTCCTTATCTACTTCGATCCGGAGCGTGGTATATCCCATGGCCGGAACTTCCGGTATCCAAAGGGCCCAGTAGGTGCCGTCGCTGCGGCTCTGCATGGGCTGGGCGGCGATCTCCCGGCCCTTGTCGTCCAGTATCCTGAATTTTTTATTCGTGGGCAGGATCTGATGGTCGATAAATACGGTGACCAGGCCCGGCCGGGGCCAGTTCAAAGTATTGAAAACGGCGATGGTGGGGACATCAGATCGCTCGATATAGGGCTGAATAAAGCCCATGGCTTTCTCCCGCAACAGGGCGGCATTCTTGACAGCCGTCCAGGCATAGGCCGATTTTTCACCCCATTGGATGACGGCATTTTCCGACATCGGGTCGCTGATGCTCTCGGCGGCCCCGAAGGTGTGTTCGTCGTAAAACAACAGGTCGTCGGTGCAGGCGTCGATAGCGCGGTGGATGTCTTCGGGCAGTTGGGCGCCCAGCATGATAGCCATGGAAAGCAGGCCGGTATTGGCGATCAGGTCGACCTGGGTGGTCCGGGCGGCTTTGGTCTCGTTCATCGCCGAACCGAAACCGTCGGCCCACCAATCGGGCCAGGCGACTTGCCTGGTGGGCAGATATTCGGCTTCGTTTTTTTCGAGATAATTCAGGAATTCATTGGCCAGCGCGATCCGGAGCTTCGGCCATTCGTATTTCTCATTCCACTCCTTCACGATGTCGCAGGCCACGGTGGAGGGCGGGGAATTATCGGTTACATACCCCGAAAACTGGAAGGCGGTATGGTCGAATGGATAGCCCTTTGCTTCCAGTTTTTCCAGGTAATCGGAGAGGTTGGAGCGGAATACGTCGATGTACCCGGAGGTCAGGGCGAGGGCGTTGCCGTGCATGTAGTGCTCACTGCGGTAAGCCAGCAGGTGATTGCCTGCGGGCGACTCCCACCAAAAGGAGGTGGGCTTGTCGAAAGGCACATGGGCACGGTGGCCGTGCTGGCCCATATTCAGGTATTTTACGCCGGTCCCTTCGAAAAGGTCGATCATGCACCAGCCGATCCCGTTGACGTCGTTTTGCATGGCGGTGCTCACATCGATACCGCGGTTTTTGAAATCGTTGAGGGTACGGGTTTGTGCGGCGAGTACGTTTTCATCGGCGATTTCGGAAAAATTAAAAAACATGCCCGTCACCTCGATGCGGCCTTCTTTTATACGGCTCAACAGCCGTTCGATCTGGGCTTCGGGACGGCTTTTCAGGTATTCCCGCACGGCCCAGGAAGCTTCGCAGGTCCAGCGGAATTTGGCGTCGTCGGGGTAGTTGTCGGTTTGATCGCAATAATCGAGGGCGTAGTCGATGTAGCGCAGATGTTCGGGTAGGATCTCGGTCTGCGGACGGGTATAGCCGATATCGGTATGGGTGTGCTGCACCAGATAGATCGTCCATTCCCGCAAAGGGGCCAGGGTGAACGGGTAGGTCACCGCGGGTTGGTTTCCAAGGCGGACCTGGGCGGAGAAAGCGGTGGTGTCTTCTACTTTGGGCAGGTAAAGGTCCAGGTCGTTATGACCGGGGCGGAGCCAAACGGAGTCTTTGTTCTCCCCGACCGACACTACGGCAAAGACCGGATTGCCCAGGTGGGTAAAATTAAACCTGGCGACGTGAAACAAGCCGCCGTCCCGCCGGGCCACTACCCGGTTTTGAGCGATCTTGACCTCCTCGTGCAATTCGGTTTTGAAGGTCATGTACCAGGCGTTGCTCTCGCGGTCTTCTCCGTCCACTTTCAGCCGGGTCGGTTTTCCGGTTTCGATTGCGGTGACGGGGAGGGTCAGGGTGGCAAATCCCATCTGGTCTTTGTACTTGTCGATCATCGTGCGATTGAAGGTCAGCAAGGCGCCGCCGGGACCCGGTACGCTCCAGGCGGTCGCTTCATTATCCAGCGGATTGGAGAAGGTAAACCACTTTTTCCCATTGACAAAAAGATCGAATTGGCGGCTTTCGGCCAGCACATCCATTCCGTAGACCCAGATATACGTCACTGTTTTTTCCTGGTATCCGGCAGGCACCACCTCGGTTTCCCATTCGATAGGCGGGAAGCTTTCCCGGGCCCGGGAGAGCAGGGAGGCCGTCACGCCGGGAAGGGGTGAATGGTAGGTAAAGCGGGTACCTGACACATCCGACACGTACCCCTGGAAGTATGGGGATTGGGAAAAAAGAAAATGGGAACATCCTGCCAACAAAAAAATGGGAAGCCAGTATGCACGTGCCATTCATTAATTTTTTTCGGAAAAGTGAATTCAGGTGAAGCTACGGAATTCCATGGAAAAAGTAATTTACAGAAAACCATATGGCAAACTTGCCTGTTTGATAGTTTTACTACCATATTTGCATCCTGAAATAGAACAAAAAATGGAAAAACCCCCAGGCAATATACCAATCAGACCTGTTCTGGAAAGGATACCCCGGATGCTTTTCCTGCTCCTGGTAGTTTGTTGCCTGTCAGCCAATTTCGCCGGAAAATACACGATCTTCACGGATAGCGTAAAGGTTCAACTCTCGGAACCTTGTGAAGAAGAATCCAGTCCGGAAGAAAAAGGCCCCCAGCAGGAGAAAGAATCCGATAAATATTTTTCCGAATTATCAGGAATAAACACCTCTTCCCATCTTCTCAAAAAGCCGGATATTGGCCACCAGGAAAAACTCTGGTCTTTGTTTTGTGGCGAATCCCCCACGCCCCCTCCTGAACTCATTTTTTAGCCCTCTTTCCCGAGACCTTTCTTTTTTCTCTTCATCGGATATGCGCCGCAAGTGCCTATCTATCCTTATTCATCCCTAATTTGAAGAAAATGAGTTCATCAAATAAAAATGGCTTTTTTGCCAACCTGCAAAATGATTTCCCTGCCAGTATTGTCGTCTTTCTCGTGGCTGTTCCTTTGTGTCTAGGCATCGCCCTGGCCTCCGGCGCCCCCCTGTTTTCCGGGATCATTTCCGGCATCGTAGGAGGGCTTATCGTATCTCTTTTTAGTGGTTCTTCCCTGGGCGTAAGCGGTCCGGCAGCCGGTCTTGCGGTCATCGTCCTCTCTTCGATCCAGGAACTGGGCGCTTTCGAGATCTTCCTTTTATCCGTCGTGGTGGCCGGCGTTATCCAGGTCATCCTGGGGCTGGTCAAAGCGGGGGTCATCGGCTATTATTTCCCCTCTTCGGTGATCAAGGGAATGCTGTCGGGTATCGGAGTGATCATCATTCTCAAGCAAATTCCCCACGCTTTCGGTTACGATCAGGATCCGGAAGGCGACATTTCTTTTATGCAGATCGATGGACACAATACATTCAGCGAATTGTTCTACATGCTGAAATACATCAGTCCGGGCGCTGTGATCATCACGCTGATCTCTCTGGCGATCCTGATCCTGTGGGACCGTCCGTTCATGAAGAAATTATCTTTCACAAAGATCATTCAAGGCCCCCTGATCGTGGTTGCCGCCGGGATCGGATTGAATCTCTTCTTTGGAAGTATCTCCGGACTTTCCCTTCAAAACGACCAGGTAGTTAATATTCCGGTTGCGGAATCCCTCTCCGGTTTTTTCAGCCAGTTCACATTCCCGGATTTCAGTCAGTGGGCTAACCCGCAGATCTATGTCGTGGCCATTACCCTGGCAGTGGTCGCCAGCCTGGAGACGCTGCTCTCCGTGGAGGCGACCGACAAGCTCGATCCCCAAAAAAGGGTAACACCTACCAACCGCGAATTGCTGGCCCAGGGCGCCGGCAATATCGTATCGGGCCTCATCGGCGGGCTTCCTGTCACCCAGGTCATCGTTCGCAGTTCGGCGAATATCCAGTCGGGTGGCCGGACCAAGGCATCGGCTTTTATGCACGGCGTCCTGCTGTTGATCAGCGCCATGGCCATTCCGAACCTCCTGAACCTGATCCCCCTGGCCAGCCTCGCTTCCATCCTTCTGGTAGTGGGCTATAAACTCGCTAAACCCTCATTGATCAGGGAAATGTACCGCAAAGGCAAGTCCCAATTCATTCCCTTTGCCGTGACGATCGTCGGTATCGTATTCACCGACCTGCTCGTCGGCATCGGCATGGGGATGGTCGTGGGCATCATGCATATCCTTTGGAATAACTACAAAACGCCATACCACTTCAATCCGGAGGAATATGTCAAGGGTCAGCCGATCCGCATCCGGTTTTCGGAAGATGTCAGCTTCCTCAATAAAGCGAGCATCCAGCAAACCTTAAACCACCTGTCTGACGAATCGCACGTGATCATCGATATGTCCGGCACCCAAACCATCCACCCCGACGTGCTGGAGATCATTGAGGATTTTCGGCAACATGCAGCCACCCGGGATATAACGGTAGAGGTGATAGAACCGAATAACCGGAAACCCGGCAATGCGATCAAACAATTCGGAAACGCAGTGCTGGAGAAAAAGCCAAAGAGAAGAAAATTCCTGGCAAATCAATCCTTGTAGATGGAATAAAAAAGGGGCGTGGAGCGCCCCTTTTTTATTCCATTTCTCCCGGAAACTGCCCCGTCACATAAAGATACTCGGCCCGGGCCAGCTGAAGCTTGGCAACTAACTCTATCCGTTTTACACTGGATTCGAGGTATTTCTCCTGCCGCTTGTTCAGCAGGAATACCGAACTTTCTCCGTAGGAGAATTTCTCTCCTTCTGCCTCCAGCAAAACGCCATAGTTGCTCCTATTCTGCTCCTGTAAGGCGACTTGTCCTGCCAGCAGGTTTTGTTTCTGGAGATTGGCTTCTATTTTGTTCCTCAAACTGTTCCGCTTGTCCATCAGCTCGAATTCGACCTCCCGGATCTTGAGGCCGGTCATCTGGATGGCGGCGCGTTCGCTGCGCAGGAACAGGGGCATGGAAAAATTGAAACCCCATTTATAATTGGCAATGGAATAGTAGTCGGGGCTCACCCCGGTATCCGCAGTGCCGACCAGGGGGTTATACTTCAGCTTCAGCTTGGGTTTGAGCTTGTCGCGCTTGAGGCGCTGCTCGATCGAATACTGGGCGATCTTGTAATCTTTTTCCAGCAGGTCGGGATGATTGGCCAGAATCTGGTCAACCACCGGTGAAACAGGTATTTCGAAGTTTTCAGTTCCCATTTCCTCCGGCAGGGTAGCCGGCTGGAGCTCCAGAGGGATCTGATCGTACCACAGGAAATTCTCCAATTGCTGCCGGGCCCTGATCACTTCGATCTCATTGGACTGGTATTGTAACAGCCGGTCTTGTACGATCAGGTAGGCTTCCAGCGTGTCGATCGCCGGCTTGTCACCATTGATGAACGACTGACGGGTCGCTTCCAGGTACTCCCCGGCAACATTCAGGGCATCACCGATGATCTGACGGGTAAAGTAGGCAGCCTGCCAGTCGATATAGGCCTCCGTTGCAGCAAACAACAACTCGTTGAGGATGCGGATCCGCTCATTCTCGGAAGCCTGCTGGAATACTTTTGCCTGTTGCAGCGCAGCCCTCCGGTCGTCGATGAGCAATCCCTGCAGCAGGTTAGCCTCCAGGCCGATGGTCCAGAGTCCGTTCTTATCGGTCTTGTTCTCTGGGTTCAAATAGAGGCCGTCCGCACTCTCATAGCCACCATTCACTGAAAGCCCGAACCAGGTCGGGATCTGAAATCCGGCATCGAAGATCCGGTAGTAGTGCTTGCCGTCGAAATATTTATCGTTCCATCCCGAAGAAAGGACCGGGTCGAATTCCCCTCTGGCCGCCCGCATTTCCGCCGCCGCCCATTCCCGCTGAAGTGCCGCCTGCCCCGCCACCGGATGGTGTTGCCACACAAAGCCTATATATTCCCTGTACGTCAGTACCGTTGAATCTTCCTGTGCCCAAGCTGATTGCAAAAGGAATAAAAATACCCCCGAAATTAAAATCCTGATCCCAGCCATCTTCACTCAAAATTAATCCTGTTGATCGATAACATCCTGAAAACCTGCTCTATTTCACCGACTTCAACGGCGCCTTCCGCTTCACCCCTTCTTGGCTGCTTTCGCTTTTTTCGTAAAAATTAGGAGGGAAACCGTTGAGCTGCCGCCATATTTCATACCAAACCGGTACGTTGTTCAGCAAAATGAAGGCCCTTGCCCCGGAACCCACCCGTAGCAGGTCGGGCCAGGTCTTTTCTTCCTGATCAGGTGCGATCAGCAGGCGGTACTTTCCGTTGTCGCTGATGAATTGATCGATAGCCACTACGCGCCCGGAGAAGGTGCCGAACGAATTATTGGGCCAGCCGCTAAACACGATGGCCGGCCAACCGTCGAATTGCAGGCGTACGCGGTTGCCTTTGCTCAGCAAGGGCAGATCACGGGGTTTGACATAGATCTCTACGGCCAGATCGTATTTCTCCGGCATGATCGTCACGATATCCGTACCTTCTTTTATGATCTCTCCGATCCCCTTTTTGATGGTCTTGGTAATGTAGCCCGACTGAGGCGCCGTGATGTAATAGAACTTTTGGCGTTCGATATAATTGCTCAACTGATTTTGCAATTTGGAAGTGGAGGAAGCGGCGTCCAGTTTGCTCGACAGCGCCGAAAATTTATCGGATTGTGATTTCGCCAATTTGTCGGCATACTCGCTTTCGATCGCGGTCAGTTCGATCTGTAAATTCAGCAGCTCGTTTTTCCCGGTGAGCAGTTTGTTGGTCTGCACGGCGACTTTTGCCTGGGCTTCCTGCCATTTCGACCTTTTGATCTCCAGGTCGGTCAGCGATTTCAGCCCTTTTTCGTAGAGTTCCTGAGTTCGCTGGTATTGCTTTCCGGCAATGTCGAAATTTGTGCTGACCGCAATGAGGTCCATGCTGTCGCTGAGGATCTTGAACCGGGTCTGCTCGATCTTGTTGAGGGTCTGTTCGAGTTTCAAATTTCGGGCCTGGATGAGTGCCTGGTATTGATTTTCGAGCGATCGCACCTTCTCGTTGTAGGAGAGGATGCTTTCGGATTTAGCCTGAACTTGTTCGGAGGTCCGGTCGACCAATGCCGGATCGAAATACTCGCTTTTCACTTCGGAGATGTGAACGATGGTATCTCCGGCCTGCACGAAATCGCCTTCCCGGACGAACCATTCTTCCAGCCTTCCGGAAATGACCGATTGGATAGCCTGGGGTTTTTGATCCGGTTTCAGGGTCGTTGCGTACCCTTTCGCCCGGATGTTCTGCGTCCAGGGCAGGAACATGGAAAAGATAAAGATCGCCAACAACCCCAGCGAAATATACAGCGGCAATCTTTTTACTTTTCCGCTTTCGAGCAGTTTAAAGGACTGAAAATCATGGGGTTTGATAAAACCCGATATGCTTTTCCTGGATATATTTAGCATAAGGCCTGAATTCTTCTTAGATGTTAATAACCTGCATACACTTCTCCTGCCAGTACGGGTTGTCCGCTACCAGAATGACGGTCCAGTTCCGGTCGGGGTGCATGATGTGGTCGATGATCCGCTTTTTGTCTTCTTCTTCTAAGGAATGGAGCGGATCTTCCATGATCAACAGCCCGGGTTTGTGCACGATGGCCCGGGCGATCAGGATCTTTTGTACGATGCTCCGTGGCAGGCGTTTCCCCTCGGGGTCTACCTGGGCATGGAGGCCTTTCGGTTGCAGGGAGATAAACTGTTTCAGCCCCAACAATTCACACGCTTCGAACACTTCGCTTTCGGGGATCGACCGGCCGAGCGTGATATTCTCCAGGATCGTGCCTTCAAAAAGTTGATTGGTCGGGAAATAAAAACCGACCGCGGAAAAGAGCTTCTCTTTATTGATGTGGTTGATGGGCGTTCCATTCCACAAGATCTCCCCCTCGTCGAGGTCGTACAGGCCGGCGATGAGATGGAGCAGGGTCGATTTTCCGCTGCCGCTATCGCCTACGATGGAAACCTTGGAGGAAGCGGGAATGTGGAAAGACAATCCTTTGATGAGTTTTTGCTTCATTTCGGGGAAGCCGAACTCAATATTGACGGCTTCAATCGAGATCCCATTTTCCGCATGCGGCAAGGTGAGATCCTGGTATTCGTCCAGCTCCAGGTCCGTCACAAACCCGATCTTCTCCAGCCCGGTCAGTACGTCGTAGATCGTATCGATGATCCGGATCAGTTTTTCCACCGAATTGATGATCAGGATGATAATGATCTCCGAAGCGACAAATTGCCCGATGTTCATTTGTTCCTGAAAGACGAGCAGGCTGCCCAATATGAGCAAACCAGCCGCTACGATCAGTTTGAACCCGATGAAATACTGGAACTGGCGCATCAGTACCTGGAAGTGCTTCTCCCGGGCATTCAGGTAGTTGGTGGCGATCTCATCGGTGTTGCGCAGGTGCAGGTTGCAGTCGGCGATGAGTTTCAGGCTCTTGTTCACCCGGGCGATCTCTTCCAGCCAGTGGGCCAGCTTGTATTTGTATTTGCTTTCCTTCAGACTGGTCTGTAATCCTTTCGGCCCCGTAATCCGGAAGATCAGCCAAAGGATGAGGAAGAGGGCAAAGCCCAGTATGATGAAATAGGGACTGTAAATGGCCAGCAATAGCAATCCGAAGATTACTTGGAAAGAAGCCAGGGAAAAATCGATCAGGATCTTGGGCAGCCCCTTCTGGATGGTCAGGGTGTCGAAAAAGCGGTTGGCCAGCTCCGGAGCATGGATATGTTCTAACTGGGAAAGCTTGATCCGGGGTATGCGATAGGCGAATTCAAAAGCAGCGCGCGCGAAGATGTTTTGTTGAATGTTCTCCACGATGCGCAGCTGAAGCACCTGAAGGATGCCGGTAACAGCTATTCCGACCAGCACGAACCCCACGAGGATCACCCAGGCCGAGGAAACCTCTCCTCCCTGGATAAAATTGATAATCGCCTGAATACCCAGCGGAAGCGACAGGTTGACTAACCCGTTGAACACGGCGTACAGGTAGATCTGGTAAATGTCTTTACGATAAAGGCTCAACAGTTTCCAAAACCTTGAAACTGCGGTAATGTCGTTGCTCATCTATTGGATTTAAATATCGCTACCTAAGACACCTTAATGCTTTTTTAGTTCAAACAGATCCGTTCGGCGATCTTTCAGGTTCCGCACTGCTCCGAAACTATGCAATTCCCGCAGCAGATCGGTTTCTACATCGGCGATCAGGATCATTTCCGTGTTGGGTGTGGCTTCCGACTTGATACCATTGGTCGGGAATGAAAAATCACAGGGTGTGAACACCATCGATTGGGCGTATTGGATATCCATGTTGTGCACGTTGGGCAAGTTGCCCACGCTGCCGGCTATGGCGACAAAACATTCGTTCTCGATCGCCCGCGCCTGCGCGCAGTGCCGCACCCGCGAATACCCGTTTTGGGTATCGGTCAGAAAGGGCACGAATAATATATCCATCCCCTCCTCGGCATACAACCGGCTCAACTCCGGAAATTCCACGTCGTAACAGATCAGGACGCCGATCTTCCCGCAATCCGTGTCGAAAGTTTTCAGGGTATTCCCGCCTTTCATGCCCCAAACCTTTACCTCGTCGGGGGTTACGTGTAGCTTTTCATACCGGTCGATGGAACCGTCGCGCCGGCAAAGATAACCCGCGTTGTACAGCACATCGTCGACCACCTCGGGCATGCTCCCGGTGATGATGTTGATATTATAGGAAATAGAAAGCTTGGAAAACGCCTGCACCAGTCCCTCCGTATATCCGGCCAACCGCCGAATGGCCTCCGCTTCGCTCAAGTGATTGTACTCGGCCATCAATGGGGCGTTAAAGAACTCAGGGAAGAGCGCAAAATCGCATTTGTACCCGCTGACGGCATCCACGAAGTACTCGACCTGTTGCATCATGTCCCGGGCATCTTTATAGGGGCGCATCTGCCACTGGATCAACCCCAGCCGGATCTCCTTCTTGATCGCTTTTGCCCGCTTACTCGGCTTTTCGTAGTAGATGTTGTCCCAACGCAACAAAACGGCGTATTCCATAGATCCCTCATCGCCTTCGAGGTACCCCTTCAGTACTTTCACCGGGTGAAAATCGTTCGACAACTGAAAGTTGAGCACCGGGTCGTGGATCTCCCTCGATCGCACCTTTTCGATATACTCCTTGGGTGTCAATTCCGCCGCATACTTGTGGTAATTCGGGATCCGACCGCCAAAAGCGATGCCCTTCAGGTTCAGCTTCTCACAGAGCTCTTTCCGGTATTCATAGAGCCGCCTTCCAAGGCGAAGTCCCCGGAACTCGGGCTTGATAAAGACGTCGATCCCGTATAAAATGTCCCCATCGTAGGTGTGGGTGTCGAAAGTGTAATTGCCGGTGATCTCCTTGTAGGTGTGCTGATCGTCAAATTCTTCGTGATCAATAATGATGGACAAGGCACATCCGGCAATATCGCCGTTGACCTTCAGTACCACCTGCCCTTCCGGAAATACGCTCAACAGCTTCTCGATGTGATGCTCTCCCCAATAGGCGTTGGGCATCGTCTGATAGGCGTTGATCATGGCGTCCTTTAGTTCCTGATAATCGCCAATCGTCAAAAAATCGAGCTCAATGTTGTGTATTTCCGTAGACATGCTTTGGTTTTTTATTAAAATTACCCCATCCAAAAAGAAATAAAATTTCCGCTGAAATAGTTTTCAAATTCCTCCGCCGATATCCGAAGACCCGGCCAATTGAAATCCGGATGAAACGAGGGGTGATGCACGATGAGATCCCGGCCTTCTACATCCACGACAACGACCAAATGCCCTCCTTTCCCGTAGCGGACACCCTCCACCGGCTCAAAAGTGAACCGGGGGGTCACCGATGCCATGCAAAGATGACCTTCACCTGCCTCCACGGCGATGTCTTTAAATCCGGCGTGCCGATGGGCCTGTCCCTCCAGCCCATAATGCCGCCCGATCCGGGCCAGGCCCTCGTGGATCCAGCCTTTCTCACTGTAGGCTTGCAGATCGAGGCCGCATTTTAAAAGCTCCCCCACCGTGTGCTGCTGCCCGGTAAATGCCTCCAGGATCATTTTCAGGCAAACGATGCCGCAGGCCTTTTTCTCCCAAAATTTCATTTCTTCGAAGGAGTCAAAGCCCTCCAGGGGGGCATCCCCGTGCGGGAGGTATTGGGGATAGAACGGGACTTTCATTTTTATCGCAAGGCTCTGAACGGCTGCGTCTGCGCCAGGGTTTCCTGCATGCCGAACTCCTCTAACGCCTCGTCGACCAGCAAGTTCACCAGCTCGGTGAGCAGATACCGGGGACTGGACTGTACCCACAGATAATAGGCGAAAGAGCCGGGTATGGAGTTCAATTCGTTGAAGTAGAGCGCCTCTTTTTGATTGTCGTAAATAAAATCGATCCGCACCAGCCCCGCGCAATCCAGGCAGGTGAACAAGCGGACGGCCAGGTCGCGGGCTTCTTCTTTCAGGGTCTCCGGAATCCGGGTCGAGTTGACCTCCCGCTGCAGGTTGGCCATGCCGCCGGCACGGGTTTTGCTTCCTTTCTTGCTCCCCGATCCCGCCATGTATTTTTTCTCGTACGTGAGCAGTTCCTTGCCCGAAAGCGGCACTTCAATGACGGAAGCCCGCGGATTGGTCCGCCCGATCACCGACACATTGATCTCCGTGAGATCGACAACCCGGGGCTCGATGATCGCCTGTTCATCGACCTTGAAGACCGCGACCAGGGCCTGCTTCAACTGCGCTTCCGTATCGGCAAAATTCAATCCGACGCTCGAGCCCAGGTTGCAGGGCTTTACGATGACGGGAAAGGTGAGGTCCTGCGACAAAATGTCCTGGTACGCTTCCTTGAAATTTTTTATAAAGTCTGCTTTTTTGGCGATAACGGAGGGCAGGGTTGGGATGCCGTTTGCAGCAGCCACCACCTTCGACACATACTTGTTCATCGTGATGGCCGAAGACCGGATGCCGGACCCCACGAAGGGGATCTTGGCCATCTTCAGCAAGCCCTGAATGGCGCCGTCTTCCCCATGCGTGCCGTGCAGCGCCAGGAAAACGATATCGACGTTCAGCGATTCCGATTCTTCGAGACGGTACATCCCCTTGTCGGCGCGCGAGCGGTCGACAAAGACCAGCTTCGGCCCCTGCGGATTGGGCAACAGGGCGATCTCCCGGGCACGGCTCAGCACCCCGGGCAAGCCTTTAAAATACGAAAGCTGAAAAAGCTCGGCGCCCGTGTACCAGGCCCCGCTCATGGATATATAGATCGGAACGACCTCGAAGCGCTGCGTATCGATCGTATCGATGAGTTGCAGGCCGGTCATAATAGAGATCTCGTGCTCCGTCGATACCCCGCCGAAAATGACGCCCAGCCTTAGTCTAGATTGTTTCGTTCTCACGATCCAGTGGATTAATATCGGGGCGTGCATGCAGGCACGCCCCGATATATTACTATATCTTTATTAACTTCTCGTAAATATCAGGCAGATCATTCTCGATGAGCAGGACGTCCCCGGCTTCTCTTCCCTGCCTGACCTGGGCGAGCGCCAGCTTCATTTCCGCAACCAGGATGACCCGGTCTTCGGGATATCCCTTGGCGGCCAACCCGTCCAGGAAGGCTTTCTTGTTGGTTTCTCCGACGATGTAGACAAGATCGCATTTGTCGGCACAGTATTCGGCTACGCCGCGGTTCTCCGGGTATTCCCGGTCACCCAGTTCGATCATTCCCGGGGTGACGAGGATCTTGCGTTTCCCTTCCAACCCGTGCAGGACATCGACTGCCGCCCGGAACCCGTCGGGGTTGGAATTGTAGGCGTCGTGCAATTCTACAAATCCGTCGCTTTCGACCAATTGCAGGCGGTTGCTGTAAGGCTCCAGGGTGCGGATGACGGCAACGACGTGCTCCGGATCAGCCCCCATGGCACAGGCCATCGTGAAAGCGGCCAGGATATTGGAGAGCAGCGGCTTGCCCAAAATGCGGCAAAACGCTTCCAGCGACTGCCCCTTGTAGTGGATCCTGAAATGAGCCCCCCTGGCATCGTAACTCAGGTCGGAGATCCAGGCATCCAGATCGCCTTTCGAGTTGTCGTAGCCGTAGAGCAGGGTGATGGCTTTGGGGTTTTCCACGGCCATACGCCTGCAATACGGATCGTCGCCGTTGCAGACCAGGATGCCGTCGGGCGCCACGCCTTGCGGGAGTTCGGATTTGGCGATGAAAATGTTTTCCTGGCTCCCGTATCGCTCCAGGTGCGCCAACCCAACCCGCGTGACGATGCCGGCGTTTGGCGGCGTCAGGTCCACCAGTCGCTTGATCGAGCCAATCCCGTAGGCGCCCATTTCGATGACAGCGTACTTGTGATAGGCCCGGAGGTTCTTCCGGATATAGGCCGTAATGCCCATCGGGGTGTTGATGCTGGCTACCGGTGTAAAAGCAGGCCCCAGGGTCTGTGTCAACATATCATGAAGCACCATTTTCGTCGACGTCTTCCCATAACTCCCTGTGATCCCGACCGTAAAAGGCGCGTACTTGCGGATCAGTTGTTTGGCTTCGTTCAGATAATACCGCTGCACCTTCCCTTCCTGGATGGACAGGAGCAGGTTGGAGCCGATGACAAAAAAAGGCGTAAGCTGGGTCAGCAAGATGGCCAGGACGGTAGCCGCTAAGACGCTTTCCCTTGGCTGGTCTCCAAATAACCGAAGGAGGACAGCCAGACCGGCAAGCAGGATGATCCCAAACAACACCCAGGCTACTGCCCGGATCCTTTTCACCCGCATGGTGACCACCAGTTTCTTCTTTACATTCGGGCTCCTGCGTGGGTCATCTTCCGAAAATACCCATGCCGTAATGCCCACCAAAGCCGCAAGGGGCGCGAAGAGGTAAAAGTAAAGCGCTAACCAGGGAATGGAGCAGAACAACAGGATCGCCAAAAACTGCAAGGCGAACACCGGACTGGCTTTCCGGTCAAAATAAAAGTGGCGGAATACCCAGCCTGCAAAGCGGCCGTTCTGGTATTCTTCCTGCTGGAAGTAGTGTAAGTAAACATGCACTCGCCGGTAAAAAACCAGGATGGCCGTCAGGCAGGTTACCCCCATCGCTATGTACGAGGCTATCATCAATTGCTATTGGTTGTGAAATTCAGGATGTGATAGGCGCAAAGGTGAGATCCCATGCCCAGGTACGGTTCGTGCCCCTTGTGCTCCATTTCGACCAGGGTCGAATTCTTGATATATTGATGGAGCTTTTTAGCCATATACAAGGGCGTTTCGGGGTCGTCCGTGCCCCACAGGACCAGCGTTCGCTTATCGATCTTCCGGGCATTCTCTGCCTGGTCTTCATTGACGGTATTCACCAGGATGCGCCGCATTTCGCCCGCGGCCTGGTAATCTTTGGAGCCGAATTTCTTCGCATACCACTGCCGGTATTCCTGGAATTTCTTTTCGCCGACCAACCCCTTCGACAGGTAGATGGCCCGCCCGATCGTGCGGACCCGCAGCAGGCGCAAGCGCTGCTTCCGGGTCCGCACCGGCTTCAGCCCGGCGGCATCCATCAGGATGAGATCTTTCACCCGGTCCGGAAAATGGGCGGCGAGTTGCAGGCAGATGCGCCCGCCGAAAGAATGCCCTAAAAAGTGAGCCGACGAAAGCCCGTTTTGATCCATGTAATCGAGCACGGCTTCTGCGTATTGGAAGGTTGTCCAGGCGGTCTCCCCGGCATTGGCCTCTTCGGGCAGGGGCGTTTCGCCAAAGCCCGGCAGATCGGGCAGGAATACACGGAACGAATCGCTCAGGATCACTCCCAGCGGCAGCAGGGCGTCGATCGACTTGCCCCAGCCATGGAGCAGGATCAAGGGCGGGTTTTTGTCGCTTCCTAATACCAGATGGTTGAAATGCAGACCTTTAGTCATAGTGGGTTCGGCATTGGCTTTCAATTGCGCAAAAGTAAGGGTTTATCCCCACTCAATAAACCTTATTGTATTCCCGCAACGCTTTGAGGTAGGATTTTTCAGAATTGATGGTCAAAGATACTCCAGCGGTTACGATTCCGACCAAACTTACGATCAGTCCGGTTTTCTTGACGGATGAATCATCCGGCCCTTTGTCGCCGCCATAAATGGCCATCCCGGTAAAAAAGGTCGCCATTCCGCCCCCAAACACCGACCACCGGATAATACTATTTGTTTTGCCCTTTTTCAGGTACCCCTGGATTAACTCATTTTGCGATCTATAAGCTCTCTCTGAACTCAAAACCAGATCTTGCTCGAGGTTTTTGTAATTGACGAGTTTTGCATCTCCAAAGCCTTTCGCGTAATAATACTTTTTTATCGTACCCTCGCTTGAATAGTCATACTTGATAAACAGATCCATGGTGCCGGGTTCGATCCTTTTGGCTGTTCCATATCCACCTGGACTAATGGAGTAGTATCCTTTTTCATCCTGAAAATATTTGATGTCGGTTAGGCTGATCTTTTCTCCGTTGGGGTAGAAGAACCGCTTGGAAAGAAAGCCGGGTTTGATCTCATAATCGCCCTCCCGCAAAAGGGTGTTGTTGCGCAGGTAAATGAAAGGTTCGTTTTGTTTCAGATCGGCCGGGCGGTCCTGTGCCTGCAATGCGATCGGGCAGAGCAAAAGCGAAAAAAGGACGAAAAGAAGGTTCTTCTTCATGATGATTCAGGTTTTATGTGATAAAAAATAACAAACTGTTTACTGTTAAATCCTGCCCTTTTTCATCAATTCGATCCGGACGTATACGGGCTCGATCCCAGGGTGAAAAAAGGAACGGATCGTTTCATGGCGGATTTATTTTACCACAGCTATTTTCCGGCTGATCTGAATACTCCCCGCGGAAAGCTGGAGCAGATAAATGCCTTCCTCCAGATTGTCGATCTCTATTTCATACCCTCCTCCCGGTCCTGCTGCCGGGCTCAAATGGTAACGCAGCTTTCCGCTCAGGTCAAATAGCTTCAGATCGAGATCTTCCCGGAAAAGTCCGGAGGGGATATTCACCCAAAATACGCCGGTGCCGGGATTGGGATAGATCGCGATCTGATCCAATGCCAGTTCCTTCGTATCGACCGGGAGATCGGGGTTGTATTGCACCTCCCGCAGGATCCACTTATCGGGGTCCAACGCTACACTAACGACCTTTTTTTCGAAGGAAAAAGAAAGGTACTGGAATTGGGAATTGTTGAATACGGTTACAGTTGTATCCGTGCCGTCGGTAAACCCGATCCCGATCTCCATCGGCATGGCAAACACTTCGCGCCAGCCGAGTCCGCCCTGGGTTTGGAGGATGTTGATATCCAATTGGCCGGAAGCCGCATTGAACTGATAGTTGTAGCTGTACTTGGGGTAGCGCTCGTCGTAGATCCATTCTTCAAAAAAATAGTCGAGGTCCAGCCCGCTGACACTCTCGCAGATGGCCTGAAAATCTTCGGTAGTGGCGTGTTTGTACTGAAAATCACTGCTTGTGGCATAGGTGTGGAGCGCATCGAAAAATGCAGCGTCTCCCAGGACCCCTCGAAGCATGTGCAACACATAGGCGCCTTTGTCGTAAATGATCGACTGGAAAACGCCGGAAAAAGGATTGGATACGTCATACAGATAGAGGGTGCCCGGATTGAAAAACTCAAAGGAGCCCATGTAACTTTGATAAGCGGCAAATCCGCCGGTATGTTCGGCGTACAAGGCTTCGGCGTAGCTCGCGAAACCCTCGTTCAACCACCCGTGATGCCAGTTTGAACAGGTGATCATATCGGCAAACCATTGGTGGGCCAGTTCGTGCACGGAAACGTAAAGCCAGCCCGCATCCATCTTGTTGATGATGGTATTGGTCTGGTTTTCAATGGCGCCATAATACCCCAACTGGGTCATCCCGTATTTTTCCTCTAAAAACGGATAGGGCCCGAACGTATTCGTGAAAAAACTCATCGCATCCGGCATGGCTGCCACGCCGTTTTGTGCCGCCGCTAATTGGGAATGGAAAACGTAATAATCGAGTGGGAAAGCATACCCCGGCCCGTTGAAGGTCTGTTGAAAATGATCGTAGTTGGAAATCGCCACCATCATGTAATAGGGAACGACCGGGTAGCGGTGCCGCCACTTGAAAGTCTTTTTATTTCCCACCGTCTCTACGGCCTCCAGAATCCCGTTCGACACGGCGATAACCGGAAGGGAATTGATTACGGTATCCTGGATGGTGATGTCGATGTAAGTAGAATCGGCCTTGTCGCTCGTCCCGTCTTTGCAGGGCCACCAGGTATGGGCCAGGTAGGGGGTCGACAGCGATGCGATGATGGGCTCGTTGCCGTCGTGTTTTTCATAGCGAAGGCCTTTGTATCCGCCGGCCAGTTCGGGGGCGCCGTGGTAATAGACCGCAAATGAAAAGACCTCACCCTGATCATAGGTATTGGCAAACTGGATCGTCAGCACATTATCCGCAAAACTGTATCCGGAAGCCGGATAGGAAACGCTGTCGATGCTGAACACCCCGTCGAGGTCCAGCCGGAGGCTGCTCAATCCATTCACCTCTGAGCTGACGATATACCCCACGTTCCCGCTCAGGTAAGGCGAATCGATCGCGATCTCCAGGTCGAGGTGGTAAAAGTGCACATCGTAGGTCGTGTCGTTGACGATCGCCGGATCGCCGCCCCTGCCCGAGAGCGCCTCGTTGCCGAAATTCCGGGAATGGGGGTGGATCCGCGTGTTTTGGTTGTAGCAAAATGTGCTTGAAAACAGGAGGAGGATGAGCGGCAAGTATCGCATGAGGTTGTTTATCTGTGTAAAGAACCAATATAAGGCTTTATTTACTACAAATAATGTACCTCTTTCTTAATCACCTTTTCAAAAATTGCGTTCAATCGGGTTTAACCACTTCCCTATATTTCATGCCATTTTGGCTTTTGCCGAAGGATTTCCTGGTAAACCGGACACCCCGGCTCATGCGCTCCTTTCAAATAACCCGTGCTGAGCAAAAACTCATTGGTGATCTCGCCGCCGGTAAAGCGGAAAGTCTTTTTGAACAGTTTCACCCATTCCTCTTTCGTTTGGGGGTGGTGCTGGTCCAGCCAGTTTTTGAAGGAGCCGAACCGGGCCTGCAATTCCTCGATCTTTTGAGCGTTGTGAATGGCGGCGTCTACCTTGAGCCGGTTGCGGATAATGCCGGCATCGTTCAACAGCCGCTCCCGGTCTTTGGCGGTAAACCGGGCTACCTTCGCGACCTCGAAATTGGCGTACGCATTTCGGAAATTGTCCTGCTTGTTCAGGATCGTCGTCCACGACAATCCCGCCTGATTGATCTCCAGGATGAGCCGGCCGAACAGCTCGTCGTCGGAGTCGATGGGGAAGCCGTAAGCCTGGTCGTGGTATATCCGGTGCACGTTGGAAAGCGCTAATTGCTCGGCGTATTCGCAGTAGGTTTTTGGTTTTTCCATGGCGTCGTTTTATTCTGCTTTTTGGTAGGCCTCCTGCAACCACTCGATCAGCTCCCGGTCGATCTCCCCAACGCTTTCAAGTTTCACCCGGTGGGTGCACATGGTTCCGAAGGGGCCGGAGTTTTCCAACCGGCCCGTCAATTCCTTTCCCGGAAGCTTGAGTCCCAGATCGATCCGGGTTTTGGTTGCCGGTTTGATCAGGGCAAACTGCCGCTTGCGGATCACGCTTACCGTTTCTTTTTTGGGCGTAATGACCACATCCTGCCCAAAATTTTTGACGATCTCAAGCAGTTTTTGGTAAATGGGGAGAAGATCTTCTTTTCCCTTGTATTGGTTCGCGACCAGGTCTTCGGAGGCGCTATTCTCCTCTTTGGATAGGGTCACAATGGTATTTGCGAATCCATGGGTCACCCCGTGTTCTTCTTTCAGAAACTTGACCGCTTCCGAGAATTTGGCGAAAGATTTTCCCTGGAGGAGTTTTTTCCATTCCTCCAGCGATTTGCCCGTCTTTTCGGGCATGTTGTCGATCATGGTTTGAAGTGCTTTGTCCATATCTTTTAAATAATTCAAGTTGGAATAAATCGCCGTAAACACATTTGAAAAGACTTTTTTGCCGCCAAAGGCGGCAAAAAAGTCTTTTCAAATCAAATTTTCACCGCCTCCGGCGGTGAAAATTTGATTTGAAATA
Source organism: Lewinellaceae bacterium (assembly GCA_020636275.1). Taxonomy (GTDB): domain Bacteria; phylum Bacteroidota; class Bacteroidia; order Chitinophagales; family Saprospiraceae; genus JADJTT01. The sequence goes on from JACJYD010000001.1 coordinate 357,966, forward strand.
GTTTGAGATCATTTATCGCAACTTGGGTTAAATAGTTGCGTTAATTCACTCTTCGCCGCTCTTCTTCCGCACCGGTTTCGCGCTGGCGAGCACCTTTGAGCTTGGAGTTGCCGAAATGGCGGGTATAGGTGAGCTTGTAGGTGCGCTGGCTGAAATCGATATTGGCTTTGGAAACGAGGTTGTATTCCGGATAATCGATCTCGCTGCGAAATCTCAATGTATTGAGCAAGTCGTCGATCCCGAAGCGGAGGGTGCCGAAGTTATCTCTGAATTTTTTCTGAATGCCCAGGTTTATCGCTCCCATCGGAAGGGCTACCGAGGCGCCGAACAGCGCCCGGGACCGGTAAAAGCCGACTACTTCGGCACTGAAATCTTTGGGCAGCGTGAATGAATGTATCCAGACCGCTTGTATGTATTTCGAGCTGACCTGGATAGGAGCTCCGTCGATAAAGGTGTTTGCAACCTGCCAGGTACCGACGAGGTTGTTTTGCATCCGGTACCACTTCGACACCTGGATGGGGAAGGCCAGGGTAAAGGATGCCGTTTTGCGGTTCTTCATATTTTCCGCCGCGATGAGTTGCTGGTTGGTACCCTCGATGGTCCGCACCTGGAAGTTTGCGATAGCGCTGTCTTCGACGGAGTATTCAAAGGAGAACAAGGCGGTTTTGAACCGGTAATCCAGCTTTACATTGTTGGAAATGGAGGGCTGCAGCGCGGCATTTCCGGAAAAGAAGGTGTAGGGGTCGAGGAAGATGACGAAGGGAGCCATGTCGTTGAATGTGGGGCGGGTGATCCGGCGGCTGTAGGAGATATTGGCCGAGTTGTTTTCGTTGAAACTCCGCGACAGGAATACGCTCGGGAAGAGATTGCCGTATTGGCGATCCACGATATCGGGCTGTTCGGCGGAACCCAGGTTGGAGTTCGTGTATTCATAGCGGAGGCCGAGCTTGAGGTCCGATTTTTCATCGAGCTTCATGTCGAGGGCTCCGTAGGCTGCGGCAATGCTTTCGGATAATTGGTATTGAGCGGTGAGGGACGAGTCGATCAGCTCGGTCCCATTGTCGAGATGCGCCACCTTTACATTGTTGTGGAAATGGGAGCGCGTGCCTTTGATGCCGGTTTCCAGTTTCAGTTTTTCCGAAAACCGTCTTGTGTAATCCAGTTTGCCCACACCTACTTCGAGCGGGGTGACCTTTCCGCTGAAAGTTTGTTCATGGCGGAGGAGATTCCCCGCGGCATCGGCGTAGGAAATATTGTAATGGGTGGGGTTTTCGTTGCCGTAGCGCAGGTAGTCGGCGTCGAAGGTCAGCGTCTCCTCTTCCCGGAATGTATGCTGAATGTTCAGGTTGGCGCCGCCATGCTGCCAGTGGTTGATTTCGTCATTGACGATGGTCAGCAGGGTATCGGGTACGCCGTCGAGGGAGATGGTGGAATAATTGATGGCGTCCATACTCCAGCGGTTGTCGTAGCCCGAGACCAGGACGCCAAGTACGGTTCTGGGGCCCAGGTTCAGATCGAGACCCAACCGGGCGTTGTGGTTTTGCTGCACAGGAGAGCGTTCGCTGCGGGTGTCGGTGCGAACGAGCTTCCCCTCGAGCATCACTTGCCTGTCGATGGCAAACAATTGGTCCTGTGCATCGCGGCTGAAGGAATAGTCGCCGTAGAGATTGAGGCCTTTTTTGCGAAAGTTGAAATTGATGCCGGCAGAGGCGATCTCCCCTCTGCCGTATCCTCCGGAAAAGGTGTAAGAGCCGTTGAGACCTTGATCGTTGGTCACCTTCATTACGATATTGATGTAACCTGCGTTACCTTCCGCGTCGAAGTTGGCCGGGGGCGTGGTGATGATCTCGATCTTCTCGATATTTGCCGAAGGCATGCCGGCCAGCATTTGTACCACCGCCTCGATGGGCATCCGGTTGATCTTTCCGTTGATCATCACGATCACTCCGTTTTTGCCTGCAATGGAAAGGAGGTTGCTCTGGCGGTTGACGACGATGCCCGGCGAGCGCTCCAGGACCTCCAAGGCCGAACTTCCGGCCGAAGTGATACTGTTTTCCACATTGATCACGAGCCGGTCGATCTTTTGTTCGTAAAACGGCTTTTTGGCAGTGACCTCCACGGTCTGCAACTCGGCCGTATTTTCCTGCAAGGTAATCTGGCCCAGATCGACCTCCGGGGTAGATGCGCTCAGATCGATGGCTTTCGAACGATAGGGTTCATAGCCCAACATGGTGATCTCCACTACGCAAGGACCTCCGGTGGCGCCTTCGATCTGGAAAACACCTGTTTCATCCGAAATGGCGCCCTTTACAAAGGAACTGTCGGCTGAGCGCAACAGAAAGATGTTTGCGTAAGGCAGCGGCTGATGGTCCGAATCGAGAACCGTTCCACTGATTTGAGATTGGGAAAATGCAGATTGGAAAAATGTGAGAATGGAAAGGAGGAAAAAACCTCCTCTGAATGGGGTTTTCATAGTATTTGGGGGACGATTGGTGATGTGTTATTGCTCTAAAATGAGTTAGCAAGGTAATGAAAATTTCACCTTCCTGCCTTGCAGCATTTTATAAAACTCCGGATGAGATGGGAATATTCCGGAAATCCTTCGGGGTTATAACTTGTAATAATCCCTCGTGCGTGGCAATAACGCCACACATACGATCAGGATACCCAGGCTGGAATAAATAGTATGAATGATGGCGACGGCATTCAATACCAGGGTCTCGATATTTATCCAAATGATCTGCCCGATACCGATATATACGGCGAAAGTCCACGCAAAATGGTAGTCGTAGAGCAGGTTCAGACGTTGGAGGGATCGACTCTGCGGTTTTTTGATCAATCCGTAAATCACGAAGGCCGGGAATATGCCGAAGATGGTAAGCAAAATGATTCCCGGGATCAGGTAATCGTTGAACAGCGAATCTTGGATCATTTCGACCGGCATTTGAAGGAGAGAGCCATCCGGACTTATGATCAGGGCGGTGCCGCCGTAAAAAGCGCCCAGGGAAAGGAAACCCAAGAGCGCGATGAGGATCGATCTATACATGTGATCTTGATTTTTTACTCCAAGAAAAGTGATTTGAGAGCCGTAGGCTCGAAAACTACTTTTCTTGGAGTATAACAGGGCGATTTAATGCTTGAGACAAAATTATGGAAGCAATCACATGGATTTGATTTTTCTCCACTTTTTTATTTGAAAAATAATACGGCGATCACTACGATAGTCAAAGCGGTGAACAAGGCCAGTCTGCCGTAAATAGCCGTCTTTTGGAAGTGGATCCGCGCATCCCCTTTTTTTGCCTTTTGCCCTTCAGCGTGGATCAGGAAGATCAGTACAGCCAAAACCGAGACCAGGAGCAGCTTGACGATCAGCAGGGGGGAGGAAGCAAGCAAGCCCCAATGCGGGCTCATAAGCCAGAGTCCGGATACGACCAGCAATGTCAGGCCGACCTGACCCATTCTGCTGAGTGCCAGGAGGTTCAACTGAAATTTCAGGGCATCCGTTTCTGCCATTTTCGAACTGGCAATCCCCAGGAACATATAGGCCAGACTTGTGCCCAAGCCCATGGCCAAACCGATAAAATGGATGATCAGAATAATTTCACGCATAACAGTTCTTTTTTGTGCTTGATAAAATATTGCTCTATACAAACACAAAATTAGCGCTGTATACAATGCCCGAATTGTACAGGAGTAACATGCTACCAGGGTAGTACCCGGGGAAGGCCGGTCGACCTGCTTTTATACTGCCCCGGGGTCATCCGGGCGAATTCGTCGAAAGTCCGGATAAAATGGGCCTGGTCGTAAAAACCGCACTCGAACCCGATCTGCGTCAGGCTCAGGCCGGTTTGATGAATGAGGTCGATGGAATGCAGGAATTGTTCCAGACGCATGAGTTTGCCGGGCGTGAGCCCCAGCCAATCCTTGAAGATCCGGTGGGTATGCATCTTGCTGTAACCCGAGTAGGCTTCAATATCCAGACGCTTTCCCTGCAGGGTGTCCTGCTTCATTTTCTCCACCGTCCGGTTCAATTTCATGGCCAGAGGCAGGTCTTCGACGCGGTTCAGTTTTTCGTAGAAATGGTTTTCCAGCCAAAAGGCCCGTTCCCGAAAGGTGCTAAGGGAACGGATATGGTCTTCAATATAGTCCAGTTCCTGGATAAAGTCGCCTTCGATAGCCAGGTCTTTGACTTCTTCGGTGGGCATTTGAAAAAAAGCCCTCATAGCGGCCGGATGCAGGATAAGTCCAACCACGTGGAGTCCTCCCATGTCGAAATAAAGCGGCTTGGTATGAAGTCCAGAGAGAAAACAAAAAGTCTCCGTGGGATTGAAGACCTTCGAATCGACCTTTTCTCCTGATGCGCTTTTTATCTTTTGTCCGATGTTGAAGATCAGCGTGACGCTACCGTCAGGCAAAAATTGGACCCTGGCGGGACCTGGTACCTTCCTTTCATAAATGGAAATGACCAGATTGTTGAGCCTGGCAGGCTTGTAGGTTTTGAACTCCATCCACTTGCCGCGTATTAATACAGCGGTTCAGAAATAAATTTATAAAAATTTATTTAACTGATTTTCACTGAAGTCATCGTCAACGACCCGGCCAGGGCCTGGTCGTTGAACAGGGATATCGTTTCATCCTTTTCCTGCAGGGCCAGTGCATAGAGAAGGGGCAGATAGTGTTCCGGCGTGGGGATAGCCAGGTCGAAGGCCTTGCCTTGCGACCGGAAATTGATCAGCTGCTGATGGTCGCCCGACAGAATATAGCTTTTCATCTTTTCGCTGGCTTCGATCGCCCAGTCGTACCCGTAACCGGTTTCGTTCAGCCGGTCCCAGGCCACCATGCGGAGGTTGTGCACCATATTCCCGCTCCCGATGATCAGCACGCCTTTTCTGCGGAGGGAGGCGAGTTCCTTTGCCAGTTCATAGTGATATACCGGAGATTGGTAGTGATCGAGGCTCATCTGGATCACGGGCACATCCGCATTGGGGTACAGGTGCTTGATGACAGACCAGGCGCCGTGGTCCAGGCCCCATTTTTCGTCGAGGTCTACCTGTGCTTTCGTCACCATTCCCTGGACTTCCCGTGCCAGTTCCGGGCTGCCGGGGGCGGGGTATTGCACTTCGTACAACTCTTTTGGAAATCCGCCGAAATCGTGGATGGTCCGCGGGGTTTCCATCGCTGTTACGAAAGTCCCTCTGGTTTCCCAATGGGCCGACACGCACAGAATGGCAGTTGGAGTGGGTAGGTCCTTCGCGGTTCTCCGGAACCCAGCCACGAATTCATTTTCTTCGATGGCGTTCATCGGGCTTCCGTGGCCCAGGAACAACACCGGCATTCGTTCGGTGGGATCCAGCGATCCCGCTATCTTTCTAAGATTGCTCAATTTCATGGCTAATCCGGCTACGGGTAAAATGGCTAATATTTTAAGAAAGCTTTTCCTGTCCATTTAGTTGGCAATTTGGTTTTAGTAGTGTGACAAAACAATAATTTCTTGCCAAAGAAAATAAAACCATTGGATAGACAATTTGGGAGTGATTACATCCCATCCCTTCAACAATTGAAAACGATCCAAGTTTGCTATGAGGTGTTGGGCGTCAAGGGGAAGGTCGTTGCATACTTGTCATTTGTCCAACTCAAGGCAAAAGGCCTTCAAATCTAGCATTTCCTCCGGCTGAATTGAATACCTTGGGCGATCATCTTCTGAAAGTACGTCTGGATCGGGGCTTATCTCAACCTGATGAGCCAGGATACTACAAGTGACGCCAGATACGGTAGCAGGATGGAAGTTGAACCGACACCTATCCCCTGCAGGGTACACTATGTCTATCATTGAGTTCCTGGGCTATTTCCCGTTCAAAGTCGATGAGATTTTATACCCTGGATATTCTCTGGTTGGCTTTTAAGCGGTAAGTATGGACGATATATTTAACGTCTGCTTATTGAAGGCAAAGCAATCCGTCTCAACGTACTTCTTGAATTTTTTGAGTCTAAAAGAATACTATTAAGATTGGTGCCCCTTCATCTCCCTGTACGCCTTTGGCGATACCCCCATCACCTTTGAAAATATCCGGGAAAAATAATAGGCATCGTCCATCCCCAAACAGATGGCGATCTCCTTGATACGCAACTCTGTGAAGAGCAGGTACTGGCAGGCTTTCTGCATTTTCAGGTGGTTAAAATACTCGATAGGTGGGAAACCGGTCTTTTTTTTGAAGAGAAAAGAAAAATGAGAAGTGGAGAGGTTGACTGAACTGGCAATCTCCTCCAGTGTAAGCATCCGGTCGAGGTTGGCCCGGAAGAATTCGATGGCCTGGTCCACGTTATCATGCTGGGGCGGCTGGTCCGGAGTGCCGAATTTTTCGTTGTAGATGAGGGTGGTGAGGAAATGGGACAAACACATGTTGGAGTATACCAGGTTGTCGCTCCCGTAGCCTTTTTCCAATTGGTTGTATATCTCTTCAAACAAGGCAATACTGCTCCCCGCGTGGCGAAGGTACCCTTTGGCTCCCCCGAATTGCTTGTTGATGAGGGAAACAATGGCCTCGGAGATGCTCCCCTTGAAGTGAACCCAGTAAATAGTCCATGGATGGTCAGAGTCGGCGGCGTACCAATGAGGCGCGTCGCGGGGAATGATTAGAAAGTCACCCGGCCGGATATGCAGCTTTTCGCCGTTGATCTCTGCTGCGCCCGACCCCGTCTGGCAATAGATCAGGATATGCTGGTCGGCTCCTGTCGGCCGCTCCCGGAAATGGTATTTCGCCCGGGGATAATAGCCGATATCGGTCACGTACAGCGTACTGATAATGCTGTTCTTCTCGCATTGGTTTGCCAATATCCTCCTGGGGATGACGATGGCCTTCTGCCCTTCGAAGCCTTCTTTTTTCTTTAGCTGTATCATTGTTGCCATGGAATCCATTTCCAGGAGCTTGTATTCCTGGCCACTAAAAATAGTAAGAAAATCCATTAAATCCCGAAAATGCTCTATCTATTTATGAGGGGTAACAATGAAATTTACCATAAAAAATTCCAGCCGCTATGTCAAGTTACGTATCAGTATGGGAGGATCAGGTGATAATTCCCACTTACGGGATCGGGAAGCCGGAAAAGAACCCTATGTTCCTGGAAAAGCGGGTGTACCAAGGGAGCAGCGGGGTGGTGTATCCTTACCCGGTCATCGAAAAGATCTCCAATGAAAAATTTGACAAGTCCTATAACGGCCTCTGGCTTGAAAACCGTTACCTGAAAATCCTCATCCTGCCCGAATTGGGAGGCAGGGTGCAGATGGCTTTCGACAAGATCAAGCAACGCCACTTCATCTATTACAACCAGGTGATCAAGCCCGCGCTAGTTGGCCTGACCGGTCCCTGGATCTCCGGCGGACTCGAATTCAATTGGCCGCAGCACCACCGGCCCTCCACGTTCGAGCCAGTGGACTATACAATAGAAGAACATGCCGACGGTAGCAAGACGGTATGGGTCAACGAGGTCGAACGCATGTTCCGCACCAAAGGCATGGCGGGATTCACGCTTTACCCCGACAAAGCCTACCTGGAGATCAAAGGAAGGCTATACAACCGAACGCCCTTTCCGCAAACCTTTCTCTGGTGGGCCAACCCGGCCGTTCACGTGGGCGATCATTACCAGTCGGTCTTCCCGCCAGATGTGTGCGCCGTTTATGACCACGGAAAACGCGATGTGTCCGAATTCCCCATAGCCAAAGGGGTTTATTACAAAGTCAATTACGCGCCTGGCACGGATATTTCCTGGTATAAAAATATACCGGTGCCCACCTCTTTCATGGCGGTTTCCTCCAAATTCGATTTCATGGGTGGTTACGAGCACGATACCCGCGGCGGATTGCTGCATGTGGCCGACCACCATATCTCTCCTGGCAAAAAACAGTGGACCTGGGGCAACGGCCCCTTCGGATACGCATGGGACCGCAACCTCACGGACAGTGATGGACCCTACATCGAGCTTATGACGGGCGTGTTTACCGACAATCAGCCGGATTTTTCCTGGATACAACCTTTCGAGGAAAAAACCTTCACCCAATATTTCATGCCCTACGCGGAGATCGGATTGGTGAAAAACGCCACCAAGGAAGCGGCCGTCAATTTGGAATGGAGGGGGAACCATGTCGATATCCATATATATGCCACCTCTCCCTATCCCCGGATCGAGGTCGAATTGAAAAATGTTGCGACAGGGAAGGTCATGTTCTCCGAATTGATCTCCATTTCCCCCGAAACGCCCTATTTTAAAACCATTCAACATTCTGATCACGTCATTCCCGAGGATATCCGTCTGTCGGTAATCGATGTCCAAACGAAAAGAGAGCTGGTCGGCTACCAGCAGGAAAGGCGGCCGGAGTTGGAAATCCCCGCTCCTGCAGCCGCAGCGAAAAGTCCGACTGACACGGAGAACAACGAACAGCTCTACCTTACCGGCCTCCATCTCGAACAGTACCGCCATGCCACCTATGTGGCTGTCGATTATTACGAAGAAGCCCTCCGACGCGACCCTGGTGACGCACGAAACAACAACGCGCTGGGACTTTGGTACCTCCGGCGGGGAAAGGTGGAAAAGTCTGAAGAGTATTTCCGCACAGCCATCCAAACGCTAACCCGGCGCAATCCTAACCCTTACGACGGGGAGCCCTTTTACAACCTGGGGATGGCCCTCCTGTTCCAGGAAAAATATGACGAAGCGTTCGACGCTTTTTACAAATCCGTCTGGAACGATGCCTGGCAGCACGCAGGCTTTCTGCAACTGGCACGGATCGCCTTAAGGTGGGGACGTTATGAAGAAGCGCTGGAACTGGTTGAAAAGTCTCTCGTAAGAAATTACCACAGTCACACAGCCCGCCACCTGAAAGCCGTGATCCTTCGCAAACAAGGCCGGGCGGACGAGGCACTAAGGTCCATCGGGGAGTCCCTATCCTTTGATCCTTTCAACTTCGGATGCCTGTACGAGCAGTATCTGAGCCCAAGTGGAAATAAGTCAGGGCTTTCCCGGTTAAAAACCCTGATGCGGGATTGGGAGAGCAATTATCTCGAATATGCGCTGGATTATGCGCATGCCGGACAGTATGGCGAAGCGGAAACCTTTTTGCGACTCTTCGCCGATGCCCGTCCGGATTGTTCCCCAATGGTGTATTATTACCTGGCCTGGTTTCATTTCAAAATGGGACTTTCAGCGGAGGCTACCGAATATTTGAGTCGTGCAGCGTCTGCCAAGTCCGATTTTTGTTTCCCTAACCGGCTGGAAGATGCTCTCGTCCTGCAGTATGCAATCGCGAGCAACCCGGTTGACGCCAAGGCGCCTTACTACCTCGGCAATTTCTGGTACGACAAGCGGCAATATGCCGAAGCCATCGAATGCTGGGAGCGCTCTGTGAAACTCGACCCGGCTTTCCCTACCGCCCGCCGAAACCTGGCGCTGGCCTATTTCAACAAAAAAAACGATCCGGTCAAAGCCATGGCATTCCTGGAAAAGGCCTTCCAGCTCGACCAATCAGACGCCCGGGTACTGATGGAGTTGGATCAACTTTACAGGAATCTCAACAAACCCCACTCCGATCGGCTCGCCTTTCTGGAAAATCATCTCGACCTCGTGTTGTCGCGCGACGATCTGTATCTGGAACGGATTACTCTTTACAATCAACTTCATCGTTTCGAGGAGGCCAGGGCGCTGCTCGCAGCATTCTGCTTCCATCCCTGGGAAGGCGGGGAAGGGAAGGTAGTGGGGCAACACCTCATTTGCCACCTCGAACTGGCCAAACTGGCCATCTCGGTAAAGGAATACTGGAAAGCGATCGACTTATTAGAGCAGGCAGAAAATTACCCGGAAAATCTGGGTGAAGGCAAATTGCCCGGGGTGCAGGAAAACGACATTCACTATTATAAGGGTATTGCCCTGGAAGGGCTGGATCGACGGGAGGAAGCGATGGCATTCTTCCAAAAAGCCACCGAAGGTATTGCCGAACCGGTGCAGGCCATCTTTTACAACGATCCGCAACCCGACAAAATATTCTTTCAGGGTATGGCATGGATGAAACTAGGTCAACCTGAGAGAGCCAGGGAGATCTTCCAGAATTTAATCGACTTCGGGAAGACCCACTTCGACGACCAGATCAAAATCGACTATTTCGCCGTGTCACTTCCCGACCTGTTGGTGTTCGACGCCGACCTGGATCTGAGAAACCGCATCCATTGCTTGTATTTGCAGGTTTTGGGATATCTGGGACTAGGAGAAAATGAACGGGCGGAATATCTTTTTGAGAGAGTGATGCAGTTGGATGTCAACCATCAAGGAATACCCCAGATTGCACATTGATTTTACAGTTCTAACCCCAACTCTTTTTCAGGTTTTCGGAAGATAGTCCATTAATAAGCTAAAATCATCTATTGAACAGGCATTTGGAAGGTCCTAGCTTTAAGAGGATTATACAGCAGGGGCTTTTCGGTTGCGTTTTACGCAACTTCGATTAAATAACTAACCAAACCACGCACTATATGGAACCCGCCATTTTTACACCAAAAAAGGTGATTTTGCGAATCCTGTTTGCAATCATTCCTTTACTGTCTCTTCTTCCGATTTCCGTTCTTCACGCTCAACCAGGAACCCGGACAATCAGTGGAAAAGTGACCGACGAATCGAACTTACCGCTTGCTTATGTAAACATTGCATTGAACAACGGCGGGCTGATCAGGGGAACCCAGACGGAGGAGAATGGAAACTTCTCCATTTCGGCTTCTGCCGGCGACACCCTGGTATTCAGCTATGTGGGATACGATACCTACCGGGTGGCTGTCGGAACGGAGAATACACTGAATGTGATCCTCCACTCCTCCGGCAGCGTCCTCGATGAAGTAGTAGTGGTAGGCTACGGTACCACCACGCGAAGGGACCTCACTACTGCGGTCGCCAAAGTGGATCCCGACAAGATCCCACTGGCCGCCAATAACAGCATTCCCGAACTACTCTTCGGCCGGGCGGCCGGTTTGCGCGCTACGCTCAACAGCAGCCAGCCGGGCGGGAGCATCGACGTATCCATCCGCGGCAAAGGGACGCCCCTGCTCGTAGTGGACGGGGTGATCTACCCCAACCGGGCGCTCGAGCCCGACAATGGGAGCGTGGAATTGCAGGGCGTCAACCGCGGGATACTGGCAGGTCTGAATCCGAGCGATATCGAGTCGATCGAAGTGCTCAAAGATGCCAGCGCCTCTATCTATGGGGTGAGTGCGGGCAACGGAGTGCTGCTCATTACCACGAAAAAAGGCCGCGCCGGGCGGATCAACGTGGCCTACGATGGCAGCCGCTCGGTAGTGCAAAACATGCCCTACCTGCAACCGCTGACCGCTGAGGAGTATATGACCTATTTCAACCAACTAAGCCAGGACAAGTATCTCTCCGACAAAAATATGGAACCCTTTGGCTCCAACCCGGCCAACCTGAACAATTTCCATCCTGAATATACCGAAGAGCAGATCGCTTCCGCTGGAAAGGGAACCGACTGGCTCGACGAAGTGCTACGGGGCGGAAGTATTGACAACCATGCCCTCACGGTAAGCGGCGGCACGGAAAAAGTGAGGTATTTTTTCTCCGGCAGCTATTTCAACCAGTTGGGTACCATGGAAAGGTCCAGCATGAGGAGGTATACCGGCCGCATCAACCTGGATTTCGATCTGACCCGTTTTTTGAGCCTCTCAACCAATATGGCGCTCAACCGCAATAAATACGTCAACCCACAGGCAGGTTGGCAGACGGGCGGTTCCGGCTCGCAAGGCTTCAACGCCCTGCAGGCAGCCCTTGCCTACCCGGCTTCGGTGCCGGTCTATGACGAAAAAGGAAAATATTCGCAATTTGCTCTAACAGGCAATCCGGTTTCGCTGCTCAATATCATGGATGAGACCAACGCACAGGGCATATTTGCCAACCTGGCACTGGACCTCCACATCATTCCTAAAGTGCTCAAAGCACGGGTATCCTATGGTAACAACAACGAGAATGCCCTCCGCAATTTCTTCGTTCCCTCTGATGTATTCTGGTTTCAACTCTACCAGTCCAGGGCTTCCATTAGCGAAGACCGCAGGCAGAACCAGACTATGGAAGCCACGATTTCCTTTACCAAAAAGCTGGGCGAAGTCCTGAAGATCGACGCTGTGGGCGGTGTTGGACGCTACCTCGAGGATTGGTCGGGCGTGAACGTGGAAGCATCCAATTTGCCCGATGCCATCAACATCGACGGGATCGGACAGGCGACTGGCGCCCGCACCATCGGCTCTTACAGGGGCGGGCAGGAATTTCGCTCGCTTTTCATCCGGAGCAATTTCGATTTCCTCGACCGTTATGTGTTGTCGCTGGCGTTGCGCCGCGACGGCGCCGACCGGTTTTTCCCGGACAACAAATACGAGAACTTCCCCTCCGCTTCCCTGGGGTGGAAGCTGTCGAATGAAAGTTTTTTGAGGGATGTCAAATTCATCAACCTTCTGAAGATCAGGGGAAGCTACGGGCTTACCGGCGAACGCCCGGGCGAACTGGCTTATGGCATCTTCAGTCCCGATGTAGTGACCATAACCTTCGAGGACGGAACGGTCATTTTCGTCCCCTACATCCTGACCCAGTTGGACAATCCCGATTTCAAATGGCCTATCAACACCACGGCCAACGCGGGTCTGGATTTCGAGTTCTGGGATTATCGCATTTCCGGCTCCTTTGACATCTTTCAGGAGGACCGCACCCGGATGAATATCCGCGCCACCACCGATCAATTGTCCTTGCTCCCCACCACGCCGATCAACGGCGGACAACAACGTCGCACGGGTTACGAGGCAAATCTGAACCTCTTTCCGGTCCGCACACCTGGTTTTTCCTGGAACATAGGAGTCAATTACACTCATTTCAAAAACCGCTGGATCGAGCGCTTCCCCAACGACCCTATTCCACATGGAGGTTCATTGGAAGACCCCATCGGCACGATTTACGTGTATGAGACCAACGGGATCATCGGCATCGACCAGATCATTCCCGAAACCCAGCCCGCTGGGGCCCAAAAACCCGGCTCGCCGCTCTTTGTCGACCAAAACGGCGACGGTGTACTGGACGACAGCGATATTATCAGGTTCTCCAGCGTGCCCGATGCCTTAATCGGGTTTAACAACAGTTTCCGCTACAAGAACTTCGACCTGAGCTTTTTCTTCTACGGTCAGTTCGGCGCATGGGGTTACGATTATACGACCCTATGGGGTGACCCGCTCAATTTCCTGGGCCAGACCCAAAGCGGTACCACCAGGATCAAGGATGTGTGGAGCACGTTCAATACCAGCGGGACATTCCCGGGTGTTTCCTACAATGAAAGCACCGTACAGGGTCTGAATGCGGGCATCGATACCCGGTTGGCAAAACGGGATTTTCTCCGTTGTCGGAACATCACTCTGGGTTATACCTTCACTTCGCCTGCACTGACAAAATACGTGAGTCAATTGCGCATTTTCGTGGACGTGCAAAATGCTTTCATCATCACTGGGTTTAAAGGCGTGGACCCCGAGATCCAGGCTGCCGCCATAAAGGGAGGACCTGCTCCATATCCGATGGCGAGAACCTATTCTTTTGGCGTGAAGGCGAATTTTTAACGGCAACCCATAAAATTCCAGTCATGAAAAATATTATCATTCCTATTCTTTTCATCGCTACCGGGATTTTTATCACCGGTTGTACCAAAGATTTCGATCCGCAGATAACGGGGGTGCTCTCGCCTATCAACTTCCCGGAAACGGAAGCTGATTTCGAGGCCTATGCCATGGATTGCTACAAACCTTTTGGCTCCAAATGGGGCTATCCAGGGGTTGAATGGGAGACCATGTTTTTTAGCCCTGAATACAGTCACCTGTCCATGAACGATCTCTGCGGCGACCAGTTCCTCGAGTTCACGAATTGGGGCGGCCTTTGGGAAGGTTTCAGCATAGCCGATTTTACCTTTTTAAGGCAGCAGGGACAAGGGAGCCATTACGAAAAGGTGCGTTTCATCACGCGGATGACCAAGATCCTCGAAGACCTGGACCAGACCACGGTGCTCAGTCCTGAAAAGCGAGACCAATTGACCGGCGAAGTGCGAATGGCCAGGGGATGGACGATGTTCTTCCTCCTCCACATGTATGGCCCGGTGCCTGTCATCCTCGATCCGGCCCTTATCGGTACAGATGCCGAGGCAGATCAGACCCGGCCTTCCGAAGAATTTTTGGCCAATGCGATCACGGCCGACCTGCAATACGCCGCCGACCACCTCCCGGTCGCTCCGGATCAGTACGGACGGTTTAACAAGGGCCTTGCACTGGGCACCCTGATGCGCCATTACCTGATGCAGAACGAATGGGGTAATGCCGAAGCAGTGGGACGGCAGCTGCTCGAAATGGGCTACTCCTTGGTGGCAGATTATGCCAGCCTGTTTCGCACCGCCACCGAGCGCAACAGCGAAACAATCTGGGCGGTGTCCTGCGATGTCAACGCCTCGGGCGATAATCTCGAAGGGAATTTCAACGCCTGGTCATATTACTGCTACCCCAACAATATGCCCGGAATAAAGACAGGAGAAGGCTGGGGGCCGGGCGTGGGTGTCTTCACGGTTCCCTGGGAATATTACGATACTTTTGACGACAATGACGCACGCAAAGCCCTGCTCATTCCGGAATGGACCACCAAGAACGGTCAGTTAAAGAACAGGGATAACTACCCGGGCGCCGTGGTGCGCAAATACCCGGATGAGGACGGGCCACAGTACCAGGGAAATGATATCGTCGTGCTCCGTTATGCCGATGTGCTACTGATGCTGGCGGAGGCCATCAACCAGACTGCCGGACCGACCGTCGAGGCGGTGAATCTGGTCAATGAGATTCGCAACCGCGCCGGTATTGACGACCTGGGCGCAGCAGATACAGCAAGCAAGGAAGCTTTCAATGATGCATTACTCCGCGAAAGAGGTTGGGAACTGTATTTCGAAGGGTTTCGCCGCTGGGACCTGGTGCGCTTCGGCAAATGGCCCGATGCGCTGATCGCTGCAGGAAAGAACCCGGGGCCTTCGCACCTTTTTCCCGTGCCGCAGTACGCCATCGATGTGAGTAATGGGACATTGACCCAGACGCCGGGGTATTGATAGGATGAATTTCACGAAATCCCTGGAGAAATGCAAAGAGGGTTGGGCCAAGGCCCAATTACTTCTCGTCTTTTGCGGTAAAACAAATCGACCAAAATGATGAATTTCCAGATCGTTTTTTCATTTCCTATTCTCCTCCTGGGTAGTTTTTCCGCCATGGCGCAGGGATTTTATTTCGGCTCTGATCTTTCCTACGTCAACCAGATGGAAGACTGCGGGGCGGTGTACAGGGAGGATATGCAGTCAAAGGACCCTTACCAGATCTTTGCCGACCATGGTACGAACCTGGTTAGGGTTAGGCTGTGGCTGGACCCCTCCTGGTGGCAGGAGCCGCTGGCACAACCACCGGGGGTGAAGCCGTGGTACAACGATGAGGAGGACGTCAAAGAGACTATACAGCGGGCAAAGGCTGCAGGAATGCAGGTCATGCTCGACCTTCATTACTCCGATTTCTGGGCCGACCCGGGGAGGCAACTTGTTCCCCGGGCCTGGCTTGATGTGGCCTATGACCTTCCGGCGCTTGAGGATTCCGTATACGATTATACCCACGAACTGCTTGTGAAATTGGACAGCGAAGGATTGATGCCTGAAATTGTGAAAGTCGGAAACGAGAACAATTCCGGTTTCCTAAAGCATATACCCTCGGCCACCGGTTACGACATTATTGCGACGGTGAGCAATAGCTGGACCCGTCATGCACAGTTGTACAACGCGGCCATTCAGGCTATCCGCGACGTGGGGCAGACGGCTTCCATCAACCCGAAGATCGCGGTCCACTTTTCAGGAGCCTTGTCCGGCCAGTGGTGGAATTTTAACAACCTGCTCAGCAAGGGCGTGACCGACTTCGACATCATGGGGTTTTCCTATTATTATGCCTGGCATGAGGGGTCCATCGCGGAGCTTCAATCTACTGTTGCCAACCTCGTCTCTTCTTTTCCCGATTACGAGATCATGGTGGTTGAAACCGGTTATTTATGGTCCACCCAGAATTTTGACCAATTGGGGAATATCATCTCAGAGCCCGATCCCCAATACCTGCCCGTTTGCCCGGAAAAACAACTGGAGTATATGATCGATTATACCCGGGCAGTCATGAAAGGAGGAGGCACAGGCGTCATTTTCTGGGAGCCTGCGTGGGTGTCCACTCCCTGCAAAACGCCATGGGGGACGGGTAGTTCCCACGATCACGTGGTTTTTTTCGACCCGGTGAACACCAATTTCATGGCAAACGGGGCCGGCGTTTGGCCGGAAGCGCCATACTACCAGGACCTGAGCACGCATAAAATGACCTTTACAGTAGATATGACGGGGCAGGACGTGTCCAACGGGGTTTTCATCTCCGGCACAGTCACGGGTGTACAGGGAGAAATCCGGCCCATGTTCAGCCTGGGCGGAAATATTTACGGCTATTACACCTACCTGCCGGAAGGGGAAGAAGGTGGTTATTACTTCCTGAACGGAAACGACCCGGCAAACCGGGAGATGGTCCCCGAAGCTTGTGCTGAATGGATGGGCACCGACAGGAAATATACGGTTCCCAATCACGACATGACCTATGACGATATATGGGGTAGCTGCGGTCCTTCCGGCTTAAGTGATCCTCATTTCAAAAGCAGAATGAGGTTTAATCCCAACCCGGCAAATCAGGCAATAATCCTGGACTGCCCTGCTTGCGAGCCTGCATGTGTGCGAATTGCAGATATGCAAGGTAGAGTATTGGAGACCTATTACGAAGTAAAAAGTGGAGAAGCCCTGGATGTAAGCGGTCTTCCCCGGGGATTGTATTTTTTGAAATGGAATGATGGTGAATTTGCAATAGCAAAAAAAATAGTAATTGAAAGGTATTGAAGGGGTTTGAGGAGGATTGAAAACCTTTTCCCTAATTCTTTAATATAATCTAGTTTGCCTTATGAAAAAATTGATTTACACTTTTAGTTTTCTGCTTTTTACCGCTGTCATGCAGGCACAGCTTCCCGCCGGTTGGTTCAATTCCGACATCGGGGCCCCGGGAACGCCGGGTTCGACGATTTATGATGGAGGTACCGGTACCTTTACCCTTACGGGTACGGGCTTAAATTTCTGGGATGTTGACGACGCCCAATTTGCCTATGTACGGATCGACGGGGATTTTGAATTCACCGCGAGATTGCTCACTTTAGAAAGTATTGATGGACTGGGCGGGGCGGCCAAAGCAGGTATCGACGCCCGCAACAGTCTCGACACTGACGCGCCTTCCTTCTTGATGGCATGGGAAGACTGGGGAGGCCTGGCCATCACTTCCCGTGAAGGACCTGGCGTTACACCCGAATGGACCGGTTCCAATTTCCCGGGCGCTGATGCCATTCCCTGGTACCTGAGGGTGGTCCGCGTGGGTGATGATTTCACTGGGTACGAATCCCAGGACAGCGTCACCTGGAACGAAACCGGGGTAAAAACGATGAGCTCCATGCTCCCTACCATCTACGTGGGCCTGGCTATTTCTCCGAACAGCGACAACGTTGCTACGGCGACATTTGACGGAGTGCACATTACGGGGAACATCCTCCTTAGCGATAAGGAAACACCCAACCTGAACCATGGGTTGAGGTGCTTCCCAAACCCGACTTCGGGCGAGCTTTTTTACAACGCAGGGAGCCTGAACGCACAACAAGTGATGATATCAGACCTGAGTGGAAACGTGATCAGCCGATATACGCAGGAGAGGGCTGAAAACCGCCTGGACGTGTCGAATCTCGCGCCGGGCATGTATCTGCTCCAGCTTGTTTCGGAAAAGGGGATGGCAGTGCAGAAATTTGTGAAGTATTAAAAATGGAATAAAGTCCTTGCTTATGAGGGGCCCGGGGACAGTTCATCTCGGACCGGAGACCCTCACAAGCAAGGCGCAAAGATATTTTGGGTGATGTTTCTTCGCCTCCTGCCCATCCTATCCGGAAAATAAAACAGAAAAATCCTCATTCCTTATGAACAGGCCATTCTTCCTGGTTTCCCTTCTTCTGTTTGCCCTCACGGGTTTTTCCCAGAATTCGTTCAGAGCGGTCTATCAGGACAAAAACGGCGTGATCCGGTGGACCGACGACAAAACGGAAGTTTCACTTTTTGGCGCCAATTACTGCCTGCCATCTGCCTGCGATTACAGGGCGGCGGGGTACGTGACCGACAACCGGAAAAAGATGATCGACCAGGATATGGCCCATTTTGCACGGATGGGTTGGGATGGACTGCGGCTTTGCCTATGGGGCGATTACCAGAACACCGATTCTCTTGGCAACCTGATCGTCAACGACCACCTGGATTTAATGGACTATCTTATTTTGAAGGCCAGGGAAAGAGGTATATACATGCTGTTGACCCCCATCGTGACCTACAGTTCCCAATGGCCCGATGCCATGGACGATACCCTGAGTGCCCGGGGATTTTCCACCTATTTCAAAAAAGAAGAACTGGGCACCAATACTAATGCCATTATGGCCCAGCAAAACTACCTTCAACAATTGCTGAACCACGTAAACCCCTATACCGGGGTCGCCATTAAAGACGAACCCTCCATTCTTTTTATCGAAATGATCAACGAGCCGTGGCACCATCCGGAAGACGTGGAGGCGGCTACCTATTACATCAATAGCCTGATCTTCGCCGTGCGCACCACAGGCTGCAACAAATTGCTGTTTCACAATTACAGCCAGGATTTTCGCATGGCAGTCCCCCTTCAGAAATCTGACATCAACGGAGTTAGCTTCGCCTGGTATCCATCCGGGTTGGTCGCAGGTCACACCCTGACGGGCAATTACCTGCCCGTGGTGGACGAATTTCCGCAAATGCTGAAACCCGAACTCGCCAAAAAGAGCCGGATCGTCTATGAATTCGACAGTCCGGACATGACCAACGGCTATATGTACCCCGCCATGGCGCGGACATTCCGAGCGGCAGGGGCGCAATTCGCGGCGATGTTTTCGTACGACATGCTGGCCACGGCACCTTACAACCTTGGTTGGCAAACTCATTATTTGAACATGGTGTACACGCCTTCCAAGGCTGTAAGCGCCATCCTGGCAGCCGAGGTCATGCGAAAGGCGCCGATGTACAAGAACTATGGGAAATATCCCGCAAATACCACTTTTGGGCCTTTCCGCATTAGTTATGAGGAAGATTTGGGGGAAATGGTCACCGAGGAGAAATTCATATATTCCAACGACACCCGGACCGTGGCGCCTTCGCCGGGAAACTTAAAGCAAATAATCGGTTACGGTTCTTCACCCTTGGTGTCTTATCAGGGAAAGGGCATTTATTTTTTGGATAAGATCCAATCCGGAGTATGGCGCCTGGAGGTCTATCCCGATGCAGCGCGGGTGGGCGATCCATTCGAAACTCCTGCTCCAGGAAAGATTACAACGAGGATCATCAGCCGGCCATGGACTATGACCCTTTCGCTTCCAGACCTGGGGACTTCGTTCTCCATCGCACCCTTGAATGCGGAGAACAATTACCGCGCTATTGCAAAAGAAGGGGAATTCATCATTGTTCCAGGGGTGTATATTTTGACGGCAGACCCCCATTTCGACCCGACTACTCTACCTGCGAAGGTGGGTCAGGTCGGTATGGACGAGTTTGTGATCCTGGAGGCTCAGCCTTTGCCCCCACAAGTGGTGCTGAAATACCGCGCAGAATATGCCATTGATAAGCCTGTAATCGTGGAGGCGGATGTGTTCGGTCAACAGGATCCCGAGTCGGTAACCCTGTTTGTCAAACCGGGCGGAAGGGGCTGGTTCCTGTCTGTTCCGATGCAAAAAGCCGGAGGCTATTCCTGGCAAGCCGAACTGGCAGGCAGGTGGGTAAGCGAAGGATGGATGGATTATTGTATCGTAGTGAAAAACGATGGGAAAATCATCAATTACCCTTCCGGAACCGGGACGAGTCCGGCCGATTGGAGTTATTCCGGGGCGGAGACGTGGCAGTCTAAAATGGTAAGCCCTTTAACACCTTTGCGTTTGCTGGATCCGCTTGCAGACATAGATAAACTCGCCTTTACCCGGATCGGAGACGGTATTCGCTGGGGAATTTTCAGAATGCTTCCGGCCTCAAACACAGGCGAGGCGGCATATCGGCTTGGTCTACCGCTGAGTTACGACAGGAGCCTCGATGATTACACTATTTCCATTCCCGTTTTGGATAAGATCTATCCCCGGAAGCAAGAACTCTCCGAGGCGAAAGTGCTCGTGCTGGAAGTCCGCGGAATCAGCCAGCAACAAGAGGCTTTTGTCACCCTGGTGGAAAACGACGGCACGAGCTGGAACAAAAAGATCAACGCCGGGCAGGATTGGGGAACCCTGGAGATACCGTTTGGTGAATTCGAATTGTCGAAAGGCGTGATGTTGCCACTTGGTTATCCCGGACGCTGGGCTTACTGGTTTACTCCTGCCGAAGGGCGTGGAGGACCAGGGGACTATGTCCGCCTGGAAAATGTCGAATGGTTGCAGTTTTCCATCCGACCATCGGGGATGAAGAAGGAGGAAATGAATGAGGATTCATTTTTAGAAATAACAAACGCATACGTCCAATTCGGACGGGATTAAGAGGATTTTCACCGGATCGACAGGATCATTTTGCGTCAGTTTATGGAGAAAATCAATTCCAATGAAAAATATACAAACCTTCTTTTTAGCCGTTTTTTTATTTTTCTTATCCAATACTATTTTCTCTCAAAGAACATACGAAATTGACTTGAATGTGCCGGAGATGTCCATACGTTCCGGGCATTTGAATTTGGGAGGAAAGGGGCCGAACGGCGAAGAGATTTCCGTAAATAATTATTTCGTCTCGCTCAACGGCAGGCCTTTTATTCCGGTTGCCGGGGAATTTCATTTTTCGAGATATCCGAAACAGTATTGGGACGAATCGCTCAAAAAAATGAAAGCAGGGGGCATCAACGTGGTGGCGACGTATGTTTTTTGGAATATCCATGAAGAAAAACAAGGGCAATTCAACTGGAGCGGCAATCGCGACCTGGCCAATTTCATCCGTTTGTGCGCCAAAAACGGATTATTTGCCATTGTCCGCATTGGCCCATTCTGCCATGGCGAGATACGAAGCGGGGGCATTCCCGACTGGGTGCTGGGCAGTCCGGTGATTATCCGTTCCAACGACCCAGGGTATTTGGAGATGGTGGACCAGCTGTACACAGAGATCGGTAAACAGATCCAGGGTTTGTATTTTAAAGACGGGGGACCAATAATCGGCATTCAGCTTGAAAACGAATTCCAGCATTCCGCAGCACCCTGGGGCTTGACCTATCCCGGTCAGCCACACGACTGGACGGCTTCAGAGCAGGATCTCGGCATAACCCAACAGGGAGTTGGCGTTGCAAGGACGGAAAATCCATATGCTACCTTGGGCAGCGACCACATGGAAGTGTTGAAATCGCTTGCCAAAAAAGCCGGCTTGGATGTGCCACTGTACACGGCGACAGGATGGGGCAACGCTGCCATCGTGGTCAATGGGTCCATTCCCGTAACCGCTCTGTATGCCTATCCGTTTTGGACGGAGAAAAAAGACCTTTCCCCGTTTTTCCTTTATAAAAATATGCACTCCAGCCCCGACTACGCTCCGGTGAGCTATGTTGCGGAGGATTATCCTTCTTTTGCGGCCGAGCTGGGCTCCGGGATCATGTCGGTTTATTCCCGGCGGCCCATTGTGGAACAAAAGAGTCTGGATGCCATGATCAACCGCTGCCTGGGGAGCGGGGCCAACGGTTTGGGCTATTATATGTACCACGGAGGGAGCACCCCGAGGGGGGAGCAATATTTCTTTGCGGATGAGGCCTATGGGTTACCGAAGGTATCGTATGATTTCCAAGCCCCTGTGGGCGAATTCGGACAGCTTCGGGAGGGGTATCATCGCTTGAAGCTGGTGCATTGGTTTATCTCCGATTTTGGTGACCTTCTTGCTCCTATGGCTATTGTGCTGCCTGAAAACGCTAATACTTTGACCCAGGAAAACCAAGACGAATTGAGGTACTCGGTCCGGGCAAAAGACGGAAGCGGTTTCCTTTTCCTAAACAATTTCCAGGACGATGCAGTCATGCCTGACAAGACAGGCATTCAGTTCAGGGTCAAGAGCTCCAGGGGCGACCTGATCATCCCGGAAACTGGCAGTTTTGACCTGAAAAGCGGCGAAAATGCCATTTTTCCCTTCCATTTCGACATGAACGGAGTGCATCTGAATTACGCCACCGCCCAACTGATGATGAAAGGCGATCATCCGGCCAGCCCGTACTATGCATTTTTTGTACCGGAGGGGGTAAAGCCCGAGTTTTCTTTTGCAAGCAAAAAGGGATTAAAGATCCAGAACGAAGCGGGTTGTATTATAGAGGAGAACAAATCGCGTTGGTTGGTAAAATGTCGGGAAAATGGCCCTTCGGAATTTCGGGTGATTTTTGGGAAAAATACCATCAAAGTGCTGGTGGTAGACAAGGCCATGGCCTTGAAGGCCTGGTTGGTTTCGGTGGGGGAAGGAGAGCATCTTTTCTTTACCGATGCCACTGTTTTGCAGTGGGAAAAGGGATTCTCTATGCACAGCATGGGGCAAGAGACATGTCTGCTGGATATTTACCCCAAGCTAGGGGAACAGGCAAGTATTGATTGTTCCGCCGACGAGTTGGTCAAAATGCCGGGAAAAACAATTTTTTCCAGTTTTCGAGTTTCCTGGAACAAGGTGGAAGTTCCGTTGCAGACATACGCGATTGGGGAGCGGAAGCTGGTGGTCCATCTTCCGAAGGAGATCCCTTCTGGATTGAATGATCTTTTTCTATCGCTGGATTACGTGGGAGATACTGCGATGGGGTTCCTCGATGGGGACCTGGTTGCGGATGAGTTTTACAAAGGCATTCCCTGGAAGATCGGATTGCGGCGGTTTTATCCGGAAGCGGGGGACAAGGATTTGGTTTTTTACCTCCGGCCACTTTACAAAAACGCCACATTCCTCCCCGACCTTGACCCGGCTGATGTACCTGATTTCGGGAAGCAGGATCAGGTGTTGACGGTGAGGGGTGTTGGGTTTGTGGCGGAATATGGATGCTGGGTATCGATAGAGGAGTGAAGGAAAGAGAACTGTAAGCTGCGTTAAACTTGCGTATAAATTCAAAATAAAATAAAGATGCCAACCTCTACCTTTCACCACACCTACATCCTCGGTATTTCTTTCATTTCCGCTTTGGGAGGGTATTTGTTCGGCTTTGATTTTGCCGTCATAGCGGGGGCACTTCCTTTTTTGCGGCCCGAATTTTCCCTGGACGTTTGGTGGGAGGGTTTTCTCACGGGCACCCTTGCTCTGGGGTGTATCGTTGGTTGCCTGCTTGCTGGCAATCTTGCCGACCGATTTGGACGGAAGCCAGGTTTGCTGGCGGCTGCGCTGATCTTTGCCCTTTCATCGTTGGGTATGGCGTCGGCGACCTCGCTGACTATTTTCCTGGTCATGCGCTTTGCGGCGGGCATTGGAGTGGGCATGGCTTCTATTTTAAGCCCGCTTTATATCGCCGAAGTATCTCCTGCCCATGTGCGAGGTCGCAATGTGGCCCTTAATCAATTGACTATTGTCATTGGTATCCTGATCACCAATATGGTCAATTATTCTCTTGCGGGAAGCGGGCCAGAAGCCTGGCGTTGGATGTTCGGCCTGGGCTGCGTTCCTTCAGCGCTGTTTTTCTTAGGAGTGTTGCTGCTGCCGGAGAGCCCTCGATACTTGGTAAAAGCGGGAAAATCAGAAAAAGCCCGCAAGGTGTTGGAGCGTATCGGTAATTCTGCTTTTGTTCAAAGCACCCTGTCAAATATTGAAATTTCTCTCAAAGGAGTGACGAAAATCTCTTACCGGGCTGTATTTGATAAAGCTGTCCGTCCGGCTGTCATAGTCGGGATTGGTTTGGCAGTGTTCCAACAATTTTGCGGCATCAACGTAGTGTTCAACTACACATCTACGATCTTTGAATCCGTGGGTGCCAATCTCGACCGCCAATTATTTGAGACGGTGTCTATCGGGGTCGTGAATCTCCTCTTCACCCTGGTTGCCATGTGGCAGGTTGACCGGCTGGGCCGGCGGCCACTGATGTTGTTTGGGGCAGGGGGATTGGCGATTTGGTATGTATTACTCGCTTCGCTGCTCATGTTGAAAGCTAGCCCCGGTCTGGTGTCGGTTTTTGTACTGTTGTCCATTGCCACGTATGCTACCTCACTGGCGCCGGTCACCTGGGTATTGATTTCCGAAATATTTCCCAACAAGATCCGGGGTACAGCCTCCTCGGTAGCCATTGTTTCGCTTTGGGGTGCCTATTTTATCCTTGTATTCACCTTCCCAATACTGGCCCAAAAGCTAGGCGCCTATGGGCCGTTTTTCCTCTACGCGGGGATATGTGCGCTTGGATTTTTGTTCATCCGCTGGAAAGTGCGGGAAACGAAGGGCAAGACACTGGAGGAATTGGAGGGGGTGATGGCAGGACATTGAATGGAAAGATGGCATCTTGACAGTAACAGAATGGGAGTTGAACTGACACAAACCCAGTTGTAAATCTGCCAGAGCGATTATTGAGTTTTTGGACAATCTTTAGCGCTTATGCCAACTTCCGCCAACTTTTCACCTCCATTCCATCACTGCGAATTTGCCCCTCATCACCACCATAGATCACCGTCCCTCCGGATTGGCCGGTTATTTTTCTCCAAAATCGAAGGGCGTTAAAATAAGAGGGCGTTATGGTTTGGCCCGATTTTATTTCAATGGGAATCAGCTTTGTCCCTTCATCAATAAGCAGGTCGATCTCATTGCCCGTACTATCTCTCCAAAAGTACAGGTTGGATCGCTGTCCTTGATTTAGACGATTTTTCAAAAAGTCGGAAATAATGAGATTTTCAAAAAGAGCCCCTCGGAAAGGATGCTGGACGAGTTCATCGGGCTTGCTGATGCGGAGCAGATAACAGGCAAGGCCCGTATCGCAAAAGTACAGTTTGGGTGTTTTTACGATCCGCTTGTTGAAATTTTTGAAATAGGGGGGCAATAGATGGATAACATAGCTTGCCTGGAGAACGCCCATCCAAGCTTGTACCGTTTTTTGATCTACCCCCAATTCGATGGAAAAATTGGATAAATTGAGTGTTTGGCCTACTCTTCCTGCGCAAAGGGAAAGCATTTTTTCAAATGTGAAGAGATTTTCAATGTTTCGGATCTGACGAACGTCTCGTTCAACATAGGTGCGAACGTAGGCAGTAAACCAGTCAACTGGAGTAATCCCTTCAGCTTGAATAGGGGGGTAACCACCGCTGATGATCAAAGTGTTCAAGTCGTCTAATGCTCCATTCACCTGGGTTAGTTCCTGAATAGAAAAAGGCAAAAGATCCAGATACGCAGCCCGTCCGGCGAGGCTTTGGGATATTTGTTCCAGCAATAAAAAATTGTTGGAACCGGTGAGAATAAATTTTCCCCGATCTGAAGATTCATCCAATATCTGTTGGAGGTAAGAAAGTAAAATGGGTGCCCGTTGAATCTCATCGAGAACAGCCCCTTCCCGGTATTGTTGCAAGAATCCTATTGGGTCGGAAAGGGCAAATTCCCGTGTGGAGAGATTTTCAAGGGAAGCATACGGCTTTTGTGGAAAGCAGTGTCGGGCAAGTGTCGTTTTCCCACTCTGCCTTGGTCCTACAATGGCTACCGCTTTAAAAGACTGAGCGAGTTGCAAGATCTTTTCAGCTGCTTTTCTTTCTATCATTCTTTGCAAATTCGGAATTCAATTCCAAATTTGCAAAGAAAAATTCAATTTTCACAATTCCCCATTCCCCTCACCCCGCCCAATTCTCCCGATCCAAACTCCGAAAATGGATCGCCTCCGCCAAATGCTCGATCTGGATATCCGCACTTCCGGATACATCCGCAGCGGTGCGGGCAACTTTGAGTATCCGGTCATACGCGCGTGCGGAGAGCTGAAGCTTCTGCATCGCCGTCTTGAGCAAGGTATGCCCCGATTTGGGCAATTGACAGACCTCCCGCACCAGCCGGCTGGGCATCTGGGCGTTGGAGTAAATACCCGGCATTGTCTCGAAACGCTTCGCCTGGATGAGGCGAGCTTCTATTACTCGCCGGGCGATGTCCTTGCTATTTTCAGGGGATCGCTGAAAAGAAGACAATTCCTCAAAACTCACTGGTGTCACCTCCACGTGCAGGTCGATCCGGTCGAGCAACGGGCCCGAGATCTTGCCCAGATACCGCTGGATGACGGCGGGCCCGCAGACGCAATCCTTCTCCGGGTGGTTGTAATAGCCGCAAGGGCACGGGTTCATCGAAGCCACCAGCATGAAACTGGCCGGGTAGTCCATCGCCACCCGGGCCCGCGAGATGGTCACGCGCCGCTCTTCCATGGGCTGGCGGAGCACTTCCAGGACGGTGCGCTTGAATTCCGGCAATTCATCCAGGAACAGGACGCCATTGTGGGCCAGAGAGATCTCTCCCGGCGCGGGGTTGGAACCGCCGCCTACCAGCGCTACATCGCTGATGGTATGGTGGGGCGCCCGGAACGGCCGTTGTGAGACCAGAGAGGAATTGGCCGGCAATTTTCCGGCTACCGAATGGATCTTGGTGGTCTCCAGCGCCTCGTGCAGGGTCAGCGGCGGCAGAATAGTGGGCAGCCTGCGCGCCAGCATGGTCTTGCCCGCACCGGGCGGACCGATCAGGATGACGTTGTGGCCGCCCGCCGCGGCGATCTCCAGGGAGCGTTTGATGTTTTCCTGCCCTTTCACATCGGCGAAATCGACCGTCGACCAGGCGGTCTGGTTGGCGAACTCGTCGCGCGCATTTACGCGCACGGGGTCCAGTTTTTCCTCGCCGGTCAGAAAATCGACGGCCTGCCGCAGGTGCTCGATGCCGTATACAGGCAGCTCGGAGACGATCGCCGCTTCCCGCGCGTTTTGTTTCGGAACGAGCAGCCCCTTGAATTTTTCCTTCCGGGCCTGGATGGCGATGGGCAGGGCGCCTTTGATGGGGCGCAGGCTTCCGTCGAGCGAGATCTCGCCCATGAGCATGTATTCGGCCATGGCCGGAGCTACGATCTGGCCGGTGGCGGCCAGGATGCCGACGGCGATGGGCAGGTCGTAGGCGGATCCTTCCTTGCGCAGGTCGGCCGGAGCGAGGTTGACGACGATCTTGAGGCGGGGCATTCGGAAACCTATGTTCTTTACGGCGGCTTCAATGCGCTGAAAGCCTTCCTTGACGACGCTGTCGGGCAGGCCGACAAGGTGATAACAATTGTAACCGGGAGGCACGATACCCCCGGCATTGACTTCGACGGTGATCGTCTGGGCATCGATGCCATGCACGGCACTGGCAAAGGTTTTTACCAACATCTCGGATGTTTTAGGGGGGGCCTTTACCAGTGTGGGGAAAATTCACAGGAGGGTGAACCGGAGGATAAAGTTATTGGGAAATTTTCTAGGAAGCAAGAATTGAAACATAGTATTCGATCCCCTCAAGAAAATGTTCCACTATTTCCAATGTTTCACGTTGTGCTTCCAGCATCCCCATATGTCCAACGCCATCCAGGTAGTGAATGGAAGAAGTGGCGGGAAGCGCTGTTTGGCGCTTGCTCAACTCAGCCGGAATGGCTTGGTCTTCTTTGCCGATGATAAAAAGTACGGGGCATTTGATATCCTGAAGCACTTCCGATCGGTCGGGGCGCTGGTACATGGCTCGCAGTGCATCGGTGACCCCTTGGGCGGGGTACGCGCCGGCGCGGTCTATGAGCTCTTTGATGATCAGGGGATTCTCTTCCGCGAACTTGGGCGCAAACAGGCTCGGAATGAGTTGGGCGGCGTATCTCGCCGATCCGTGCCGGTTGACGAACTCGATGCTCTTCATCCGGCCTTCTTTCTTTTCTTCACTATCGGCATACGGATGCGAGTGGATCATGGCCAACCCCCGCAAAGCAGTCGGCCAGGCCTGTGCGTAGGCCAGGGCTACATAACCGCCCATCGAGTGGCCGGCCAATACGAATCGGCCAACCTGTAATTTTTCCAGGACGGCATGAACTGCACTCGCCATATCGCGAATGGTAATACCGGCTACCGGATCGGACTGACCGAATCCCGGCAGGTCGATGCAGATGACCTGGTGTGTTTTTTCAAACAGAGCGACAAAAGCTTCCCAGATCCGGGAATCCTCGCCGAAACCATGTAAAAAAACCAGGGCCGGACCCGACCCCGCTGTTGAGAAATGCAATTTTTGTCCTTGAAACGACAGTTCTGGCATGAGGAATTAGCTATAGGTTGGTGCGAAGATACACAGAGGTTGAAATAATATTGTGTTAATGTCTATCTTTGAAAGGATAACTTCTCAATACGATTTAAAGGCAGGCCTACCGTCGGCAGGCTTGCCTTTAAGAAATATGTATGCCCGATCTGACCGACATAAAAAAAGGGATGTCCAGGCTGGAAACCCTGGAAAAAGAGTTGAATCTGAAGCAGCTTCAGATCAACCGGCTTTTGGGCATTACCCAGGCGATCAACAACAACGTGTCGGCCGGCGGACTGTTCGATATGTACCAGTCGTTCCTGAGTTGGGAAATGGGGGTTAAAAAAATGGCGCTTTATTTCCCGGAGGGAAAATCCTGGAATTGCAAGACTTCCATTGGGATTGACGGCGACCTGCTCAGCAAGGATATCAGTTCGCTCCTTCCCCGGTTTACGCAATTGAGCCATCTTCAGAACCTGGACCATCCCCTCATTCGCGAGTTTGACGTAGTCATCCCGGTGATGCACAAGAATACGCCGCTGGCCTATGTGTTCATTGGTGGTTTTGGGGAAAATGAAGATATGTTCAACAAGGTGCAACTCATCACGGCGATCACCAATATCGTCGCAGTGGCGATCGAGAACAAGCGCCTGTTCAAGCGGCAACTGGAGCAGGAACGCCTCAAACGGGAGATGGAACTGGCCGGAGAAATGCAACACTTGCTGATCCCTTCCCAGCTTCCCAAATGCGCCCATTACGAACTGGCGAGTATTTACAAACCCCATCTCGGTGTTGGGGGCGACTATTTCGATTTTATCGAACTGGAAAACGACCGCTTCGCCTTCTGTATCGGCGATATTTCGGGTAAAGGGGTTGCGGCGGCTTTGCTGATGGCCAATTTTCAGGCCCACTTCCACAGCCTGATCCACGAACGGCGCTCCCTGGCCGATCTGGTCAATGCCCTGAACCAGTCGGTCCTTCGCATTACCCATGGAGACAAGTTCATCACCTTCTTTGTTGCCGAATACGATCTGCGCATGCAAACCCTGTCGTATGTCAACGCCGGCCACAACCCGCCGGCCATGGCCATGAGCGGAAAGATCTACCGGCTCGACAAGGGGTGCACCATTCTGGGCGCCTTTCAGGAACTGCCGCGGCTGGAGGTCGGAGAGATCTACATCGACAACGAGGCGCTGATCCTTTCCTATACCGACGGGCTGACCGATATCCGCAATGAAGAAGGCGAATTTATGGATGAAGCCTACGGATACGATTTTTTGTTACGCAACCACATGCTCTCTGCCGGGATGTTCAATGAAAAACTCCTCGAAGAGATCGACCTTTTTAAAGGGAGCGAAAACTTTCCGGATGATTTTACAGTATTGACTTGTAAGATCTACTAAACTTAAGTTCTCTGACATAATTAGTTTATAAACACTGCGGCCACCGGCCGCAGTGTTTATAAACTAATTATGTCACATCACTTAATAATACCGCGTTTTCCGCATTTGATCGAGACAAATTGCACTTTCTTATAAATTCGTTGGGTGCCCGGGTAAATCTCCTTACTTTACGTGGCACTTGTTTTTGTTATGAAAGATAAAAATGTAGCAGGCATACTAGCCTTGTTTTTGGGATGGGCAGGCATCCACCGCTTCTACCTGGGTCAGGTAGGGTTGGGTATATTCTATTGCATCCTGATGATGACCGGTATTTCCTTTATCCTGGGACTCATCGACGCAGTGGCTTTCTTTTTGATGGACGAGGAGCAGTTCGACCGGAAGTACAACCGGGGCCATCGCTGGGAAAACCGGCGCACCGACTTCAACCGGGAGGAATACAGCAGGCGCCGCCAATACCGCGACCAGCGCTATCAGGAGTGGCGCGAGCGCCAGGAAACGCGCCGGAAGCAGTATTCCAATCGTCCGGGCACCCCTGCCCGCCCGGCGAGTAAGGCCAATCCGTACAAACAAAGCGGTATTCAGAAATACAAAGAGTACGACTACAAAGGAGCGATCGAAGACTTTGAAAAAGCCCTGGAAATGGATGAGCGCGATATCGCACTTCATTTCAACCTGGCCTGCGCCTATTCCCTGGAAGAAAATCTGGAAAAATCGCTCTATCACCTGGATAAGGCCGTTGCCTATGGATTCAAGGACTTTGAACGGATCCGGAAGCACGATGCCTTTGCCTACATCCGGGTCCATAAAGAGTACGCTGAATTTGAGGTCAACCAGTTCCGGCTGCCCACTTCTACACCTCCTTTGCCCGAACCGGAACCGGAGGAACAGCAGGAAGAAGACCTGCTCAGCACCCAGCCCGACCTGCTCGACCAGCTGAAAAAACTGGGTGAGCTCCGCGAAAAGGGCCTCCTGACCGAAGAGGAGTTCGTTTCCCAAAAACGCAAGTTGCTGGGGTGATCTCCTTCGGACACCGGCCGGACAAGCCGGAATGGGGTTAGTTTTTTGTTAAAGTTTG
Organism: Lewinellaceae bacterium; assembly: GCA_020636275.1. Taxonomy (GTDB): domain Bacteria; phylum Bacteroidota; class Bacteroidia; order Chitinophagales; family Saprospiraceae; genus JADJTT01. The sequence goes on from JACJYD010000001.1 coordinate 388,852, forward strand.
CAATTCAATTGACCAATCCGCCAAATTCAGCGAATTTTCCAATGCGAATCGCTGAAATTTTAAAATTTTTGTACAAGTAAGTTCTCTGACATAATTAATTTATAAACAGATTTCACCACCGGGGCGAAATCTGTTTGATTAATATTGACCATTATTTACACGTAGTAAAACCCATAAAGGGAGCTTTTCAATTCTAGAGCTATGATCGCCGAGAAACTGTTATCGAAGAACACGGTACCATTGCATGTTTCGGATACGGGAGAAGACGCACTTGGTATGATGAACGACTTTCGGGTCAGACACCTGCCGGTAGTCGACCAACAACACTATCTGGGCCTCGTCTCCGACGAAGAAGTGCTGGAAAACGACGTGGAAGCCCAGGTGGGAACCTATCCGCTTCAACAAACCCGCATCTTTGTCTTCACGACTGACCACCTGTACGATGTCCTTCGGATGGTGGGTATCAAACAGGTCACTACGATTCCGGTATTGGACCCGGATGAAAAATACGTCGGACTGATCACCCTCGAGGACCTGCTTAAAGCGCTGACCCACCTGGCCAGCTTTGCAGAACCTGGGGGTGTGCTCGTCCTGGAAATGGCCCGCCACGATTACTCCATGGCCGAAGTGGCACGGATCATCGAATCGGAAGATACCCTCATCCTCAGCTCTTTTGTTACTTCCGATCCGGAAACCACCCAGGTCGAATTGACGCTGAAACTCAACAGCCAGGACCTTCAGCGGGTCAACGCAGCCCTCGCCCGATTCGGTTACGAAGTAAAAGGTACCTTTACCGAAAAGGATTACGACGATACCATCAAAGAACGCTACGATTCCCTGATGGCTTACCTTAATGTCTGATAAAGTGCAACGGGATCCTTAGTTTTGTTGCATATGAACCGTTGGGCAGGAGTTTTCTTGTTTTTTTCCCTCTTTACTTTTCGCCTGCAAGCCCAGGCCCCTGCTCCCTTTGTGGTTGTCGGCAATATTTCCGTAGACGGGAACAAGAAGACGAAAGACAGGGTAATCCTCCGCGAACTTTTCATCCAGGCCGGAGATAGCATCCTCGTCTCCGAATTGGCCAATGAACTGGAATACAATCGCCTTCAACTCATGAATACCGGACTTTTCCTGAAGGTGGAGATCAATATCGGCGATTGGGAGGTCGATGCCCGCCTCCTGGACCTGAAGGTGAAAGTCCTAGAAGCCTGGTATATCTACCCCATTCCCGTTTTTGAGTTGGCCGACCGGAACTTCAATACCTGGTGGAAAGACTACGATCACTCCCTGCGGCGTATCAACTACGGCATGCGGTTTTATCACAACAACCTCACCGGACGGCGCGATGTGCTCAAAGGAGTGGTGCAGTTCGGGTTTACCAACAAATACGAACTGGTCTACCGCCTGCCTTTTATCGATAAAAAACAACAATGGGGCGTTTCCCTCGCCGCTTCCTATTCCCGGAACAAGGAAGTCAATTATACGACCCTGAACGATCACCAGCAGTTCTTCCGCTCGCCCGAACAGGTCCTTTTGCGACAATTCCGGGTGCGGGCGGCGGCTACCCTCCGCCGGAAACGGCAAGTGACCCACACCTGGGAAATGTCCTATTGGCTCAATTCCATCGGCGAAACCGTGCGCAATGAACTCAATGCCGACTATTTTCTTGGGAAACTGGAGCAAAGCTATTCTTCCCTCTCTTACGAGTTTACAGCCGATACCCGCGATATCCGCCCTTATCCGCTGCACGGAGGCTTTTTGCAGGGGCGCCTCCAAAAGGACGGCCTTGGAAATTGGGAAGATCTGAATGCCTTATACGTGTCGGCTCTTGGCAAGAAATACCTGTCCTTCAGCAGGCGCTGGAGCATGGAACTGGTCGGCGCCGGCAGGCTGGCCTTGCTCCGCGGAAAACAACCATTTGCCAATAGCCAGGCCCTGGGATACGGGAGCCACTACATTCGCGGCTATGAGTTTTATGTGATCGATGGCCTGGATTATGCCTATTCCAAAACGAGCATCCGATTTCAACTCCTCGACCGGACCGTGTATTTCAACGAACTGGTGCCTTTCCCGAATATGCGACAAATGCCCTATCGGCTCTACCTGGCCTTGAACAACGACATGGGCTTCGCCAACAATCCATACTACAGTGAGAGCAATAACCTGGCCAATAACCTTCTCTGGGGGTATGGATTGGGCATTGATCTGGTCGTATATTACAACAAGGTCTTCCGCCTCGAATTCAGCCGCAACCGCTTAGGAGAATTTGGTGTATTTTTACACTGGGCGGTCGTGCTAAACTAAATAGGGCAGCGGCCAGGCTCTGCTCAAAACATTTTATTATGCGAGTTGTCGTATATAGCAAGCTTCTCAAGGAACAGGATATTCCCCACGTACAAAATCTGTTTGACGCCCTGCACGAGGAGGGGATCACCGCATACGTCTATACTCCTTACCTGGATACGCTGAAACAGTATATCTCCTTCAAGCGGGACGTGGGGAAATTTGACGGCTATACCGATTTCAAGACAAAGCCATATGACTTTGTGATCACCCTCGGCGGCGATGGCACCATCCTGGGCGCCACTACCCTGGTGCGCGACAGCGGCGTGCCGATCCTGGGTATCAATCTGGGCCGGCTCGGTTTTTTGGCCGGCATCGAAAAGGCGCGCATCCGGGAAGCTATCCGCAGCCTGACGAAGGGGCACTATCAGGTCGTCGACCGGAATCTCATCTACCTGGAATCCAATATCCCCCTTTTCGGAGACCTGCGCTTCGCCCTGAACGATTTCACCTTGCTAAAGCGGGATACTTCCTCGATGGTGACCATCCATACCTATATCGACGGCGCTTACTTGAACACCTATTGGGCCGATGGTCTCATCGTCGCAACGCCTACAGGGTCTACCGGTTATTCGCTGAGTTGCGGTGGGCCTATCGTATTCCCGAATTCCGGAAATTTTGTAATCACGCCCGTGGCGCCCCACAATCTCAATGTGCGTCCCATCGTCGTGCCCGACGACTCGGTGATCACATTCGAGATCGAAGGCCGTGCGGAGAATTTCCTCTGCACCCTCGATTCCCGCTTTGAGTCGATCACAGCCGCGCATCAATTGGCCGTGCGCAAATGCGATTTTACGATACGTCTGGCCAACCTGCCCGACGGTGATTTTATGGAAACGATCCGGAATAAACTGGCATGGGGCTCAGATATGCGGAACCATTGAAAGTTTATAAGTTTATGAGGGTATAAGTTTTTAGCACAAAAACTTATACCCTCATAAACTTATAAACCAAAAAAAGACTCATACAATCCCAAGGTGCAATATTCTTCCTCCGGTCTGATTGATCGGATTGACGCTTTTCCCAACTACCACTCCATCTTCGGGAGCGTGGTACTCCTTGATGAGATCCCCGAAGACATTTCGGAGCGTGGCGATCACCGCTCCTTTTTTGACGAATGTGGCTAATTCCGGGTGTACGTTCAGGATGCCGCCCTGGTCGGCATAGATCCAGTAAGAGGTTTTACAGATGATGGGTTCCTGCAGGGGCGCTTCGATACCCGTTTGAGCCATGCCCATGTAGTTGAGCAGGTTGTAAATACCCGTTAAGCTGGAGCGGATAACACCTTTTTGGAAGGTATTGGGATCGCCTACTTCCAGGGTAATGGCATGGATGCCGAGGTCGTCGGCCGCTCCGCGGAGGGTGCCGTCGGAGGGCGGGTTATGCACGATGATCTGGGCATTCTGGAGCAGGGCCATTTGTTGGGTGGTGCGTTTTTCCATGTCCACCCGGATGTAGTAGGAGTTTACCCGCCCGAAACTGGCCGTATGGAGGTCGATCAGGTAATCAAACTCCTTGATGATGGAATTGACGATCCGGTAAGCGTAGACCTGGCTGACGTTTCCGTTTTCCTTTCCCGGCATGATGTGGTTCAGGTCGACATCGTCGATAAAACGGCGTTTTGACCGAAGCAAGGCGGGGATGTTGACCACCGGTACCCCAACAATAGTGCCTTTGAGGGTGGCTATATCGATCTGTTTGAACAGGCGTTGGATAACGGGTATGCCGTTGATCTCGTTGCCGTGTACGGCGGCGGTGAGGCCGAGTGTGGGGCCGTACTTGGCCCCTTTGGCTACGATTACAGGGATATAGACCGGCATGCCCATTCCGTCGGTTACGAGGTGTAGCCAATATCGGGTGATCTTTCCGGGAGGAGCGTCCTTTACGCTCAATTCTTTGATGACAGTAGCATTGGTGCTATTGAGCAACAAAAATGGGTCTTCCATACATGGTATTTTTCACATACTCCCAAATCAGGTTTGCTGCTTCCTTGACGAGGGGTTTGCCCGTGAAGTTAGCAATTTGTACCAGCCCCCCCACACTCATGGTATTTATTTCGGACAAAGTCCGCCGGCCATCGTCGCCGACCAGGGTATCGAATCCATAGAAAATGACGCCCTTGGCAGCAAGGAGCGGGGTCAGCGTATCGGCGATTTTCAGTTCGTCGGGATCGGCCTCGCTCGGGATGGCATCCCCACCCTGTGCCACGTTGCACATCCAGGCCCCCTTGGCGGGAAGCCGGATCGACGCGCCGAGTATCCGGCCGTCCAGCACGATGATCCGCTTGTCTCCCTGGTCGACATTTTTCATGAATTTCATCCCCAGGTACTCGGCAGGGGCTTTTTCATAGTCTTTCAGAAAGCGATTTAAGGGCTGAGGCTGGTTTCCCGACCAGACCCTTTCGCCCTCCACTTTCAGGATGCCTTTGCCACCGTAGTTTTGCGGTGGTTTTAAAACAATGGGAAACCGGTCTTTAAACTCCAGGATGTCAGCTGCATTCCGGCAGTGGCGAATGGGTGGGCATAGGTGCGGGACCTGGAGAAGAAAGAGCTTATTGCTCGTTTCCCGGATGCCGGAGGGCTGGTTGATAATATGCCTCTCCGGGTAGATACGGGTCAGGAATTGCCAAAAGGGATCTGGAACCGGGGGCGGCAGCCGGAGCAGGATGACGTCGTATTCCCGCAGCGACGCCAGCCGGAGCCGGTTTTTAAAGAAATAACCGTCGGGGCGAAAGGAAAACCCTTCATCGACTGGAGACACATAGAGCGTGCGCTGTTGTTGGGAAAAAAAGAGCAGATTTTTGGGAATAGACCGGCTCGCCACGTCAATGCCCGCACAACGTGCATGTTTGCGCAATTCCTGAAGAAGTGCATAAATGGAATTTTCGCTGCTATGCGCGGCGTGGTCGCTCAGGACCAACATTCGGAATTGACGCATTCACCCTTTTTTTAGCCTTTCCCGTTCCACTTGTGCAGGGCGGCTTCCCATTTCAACTGGCGGACGGAAATGTACTGTGTGGGATCGTGTTGAAACCGGGTAAGCGCTTCCTGCGTTTCCGCATTCAGGATTGGCCAGAGCTGTTGCTCGACCCGTCCGGCCTGTAACAGAGCGCCGAAAACCTTTTCATCCCACTGCGCATGGTACGTGTCGATGTCGGACGCCATGATGCGGCCGCGGCAGTTCTCGTACCTGCAGTTGACGAACATTTCCGTTTCCATATTAAACATCCCGTATTCATCGGTGATCTCTTCGTCGGGTTGGATATCCCGAATGGCAATTTCAAACCCGTAGCCCGTGCTCATCGTGTTGCAATTGCAGCAGTGATTGACGTATTTGGCAAAATCCCAGCTTACGATCCGGTGGCCTTTTTCATCAATGTAGGAGTACTTATCGACGGTTTCGCGAAAGGCCGGGGGTAAATGCTGATATTGGTCGTTGGAAAGGTCGATCTCCAGCTCGTCCTTTACATAAACAATAGTGCCTTTCGGGAGGAACTGGGTGGCAAAAACGCCGTATCCGATCACATCATCGATGTATCGGATGCACGTGTGTGGATGGATCATGTGTGATTGGTAGATTTAATCTTCCTCCTCCTGGTACCAGGACTTGGGGTATTTGACCTTGGTTTTGCTCTGTAACCTTTTTTTTTCAGGCTTTTCTTTCCACTCATCATCGGACTTCTTCGGGTCCTTCTTTTTCTTTGATTTCTCCTTTTTATCCATGGTGATCTGAATTACCCAGGAGAAGCCTGTCGTCGGTGTCCTTCTCCCGATTAATCTTCTTTGAATTCACTGCAAAAAAGATTCAGGATTTTGAAGAAAATCTGAATATTTGATGTTTTAATTTTATTAAATACTGGAGAACGCACCTGCTATGTTATGAAGCTGTTGATCATCGAAGATGAGCCCTCTCTGCTCCAGGCAATTTCGCGGCATTTGAAGCGAGAGGGGTATTTGTGCGAGGAGGCTACCGACTTCCAGGAAGCCTATAGAAAAATGGTCAATCACGAGTATGATTGCGTCCTGCTGGACCTCAATCTGCCCAAGGGCGACGGCATGAAATTGATCCGGATATTGAAGGAGCAGGGCGCCACGGCGGGAATCATTGCGTTCACGGTTCGCGACACTTTTGAGGAACGCGTGTCGGCGCTCAATGAAGGGGCGGACGATTGCCTGTCCAAACCGTTCAATCTCGCTGAACTGGGGGCCCGGATCAAGGCTGTCCTTCGCCGGAAAAACGGTATAACCAGCAATGTGATGGATTTCGGAAATCTGCTAATCCGCCTGGATGAGCATTCGGTAGAAGCGAACGGCGCCCGTCTTCAACTCACCCGGAAGGAATACAATATATTGGTCTACCTCGCCCGGAATAAGAACCGGGTGATGACCAAGGATTCAATCGCCGAACACCTCTGGGGCGACAACATTGACGACGCCCTGTCGTACGATTTCCTCTACGCCCATGTCAAGAACCTGCGTAGAAAACTTGCAGAAAACGACTGTGAAGAGTGTCTGCAAACAGTTTACGGCGTCGGATACAAATTTATCAGCACTTGAACTTGAACCCCACCCCGTGGATGTTCTCGATCTTCAGGGAAGCATCCTGCTTGAGGTACTTTCGGAGCCGGGAGATAAAGACATCCAGGCTTCTGCCGAGGAAGTAGTCGTCTTCCCCCCAGAGTTGTTCCAGGATGGTCGACCGCTTGACAACCTGGTTGCGGTTATCGAGGAAAAACCGGAGCAGGTCGGCTTCCTTTTGGGTGAGGGTTCGGCTGTCCCCATCGATGGTGAGCTGCAGGTTTTCGTAATCGAACTCATAATTGCCGAGCCGGTAATGGGTGGGCGAGGGCGCCTGATGGATGCTGGGGCGGCGCAGGAAGATCTCTATCTTGAGGATCAGTTCCTCAATGCTGAACGGCTTGGTGATGTAATCGTCGCCTCCGATCTTCAATCCGTGAAGTTTATCTTCTTTCAGCGATTTGGCGGTCAGGAAAATGATGGGTACATGCGGGTTGGAGGACCTGATCTCCTGGGCCAGTGTGAAACCATCCATTTCCGGGAGCATGATATCCAGGATACATAGATCGAAATTGATCTGTTGGGTCTTTTCCAGGGCTTCCCGGCCATTGGTGCAATGCGTGATCTCGTACCCTTGCAGCAGGAGATTATCTCTGGTGACGAAGCTCAGGCTTTCATCATCTTCCACATAGAGCAGATGTGCTTTCATGTCTGTAGGTGTTTTTCTTCCGGTTCCGGATTTTCGGACAGGGAGGAGTTTGTAGCTTCAGGTATGCTAATCGAAATAGAGGTGCCTTCCTCCGGTTTGCTTTCCAGGTCGATCTTCCAGCCGTGGGCGTGGCAGATGCTTTTAATATAGAACAAGCCCAATCCGAACCCCTTGACATTGTGGACATTCCCGGTTGGTACGCGGTAAAATTTCTCAAAGACTTTGTGTTGGTGTTCTGGAGCGATGCCGATGCCCTTGTCCGAAACGGTCAACACGGTGTTTTTCCCTTTTGTTTGTGTAAGTATTTGGATACTGGGAGCCGTTTTGCAGTATTTGATGGCGTTGTCCAGCAGATTATGGATAATGTTGGATAAGTGGAGCTTGTCGGCCATGATCGTTGGATGAGTGGCTTCCAACGAGCAGGACAAACTCCCGCCCATTTCCTCTACCTTGATCCGGGCGGAGGGGACGATCTGGTTCAAAAAGTCGTGCAGATCTGTTTCTTCGGGCGAAAGGCGGAAATTGTCGCCTTCGATCTTGGCCAGTTGAAGCACTTTTTCCACCTGGTTGTTCAGCCGTTGGTTTTGGTCCTGGATGATTTTGGCGTACTGATTCAAGCGCTCATCAGCCTGGATGGTAGGATTGTTCAGGAAGACATCGGCTGAGATCTTGATCGTTGAAATAGGTGTTTTAAACTCATGTGTCATGTTGTTGATAAAATCCTTCTGCATTTCGGAGAGCTGCTTTTGACGCAGGATGACGAAAATGGAGTAAAGGAAGAACGTGACGGTCAGGAGCAAAAGGGCTGAGAACGTGATGGTCAGCCCCATGGAATTCAGGATCTGGTTGGTCCGGTTGGGGAACCGTACGCCGAAGTAGTAAGTGAACTTGTCGTAGATCGGCAAGTCGGTGTCCAGCACGGGAGTAGTATCAGCAACCGAATTACTGAGATAGGCGCCATAGACCATTTTGTTGGTCGTACAGTCGTAGATCCCATATTCGAAGCCTTCGGTAAGACCCATTTCTTCCAGTTCCTGGCGCAGGAAGAACTGGAGGTTGTTGGCGTCGATGATATCGTTGATATTGACGACATAATAATTGGTGGAAACCTGGGTGACCAGGTCATATGCGGGCAGTTGGTTGCCCATTTTTTCAAACTCCCTGGCCACGTTGAGCAGGGCTACAACCACTCGTTCGTGAAACTCCTGCGCCTTCACGTTCCAGGTTTTCATGACCCAATAGGTCTGTATGCCGATGATGCTGATGATGGCCAGTGCGCCCACCAAAACGACCCGGATAATGGTTGAGTTCTTCAAGTCGATGTGTCAGTTATGAGACAATTTCTTTGTTCTTGTGCCAAAAATAGGGTTTTACGCTCTCACAAGGTGGTGTTTTCGATGGAATTACGAATAAGAATGCAGAACAGGTGACGGGAATCGCCTATTTTTGCGGTATGAAAGGTAAAACAATTCCGCGGTGGGCTTGGTTTGGTTTGTTGCTGCTCCTGGCAGCAGTGCAAGGGCTTTTTGCCCAGGGCGGACAAAATCCTTTCGAACTGAAACCCCGTCTTCCAAAGGATACGATCACTGCGTCGCAGGCTCCCGTCGATTCCGTGCCCTCGAATCCCTTTGAGATCGTAGCGCCCCCTGCTCCCGGGGAAACACCTGCCACGACCGACTCCTATGAGGAAGGTGCTCCGGGGGGGATCATTGTTTCTTCCACTGAGGAGGGCCGGTACCGGCGCTTCCTGTTTACGACGGTCATCGAGCTGTTTCTGTTCCTTACGATCCTGTTTACCTTATTTCGGTCCATTCCCATCCGGGTTTACCGGGCTTTCCTCAACGACAACATCCTCTCCCAGTTGCATCGGGAACAGGGGAGCATTGTCTCGATCCCCTATTTTCTGTTCTACTTGTTTTTCTTCTTCAATGCCGGGTTTTTTCTCTTTTTGCTTACCCGGTACTACGGGATAACAATAGCCCAACGCAACTGGATCTCTTTCTTGCTCCTGACCGGTGGGCTGATGGCGCTTTTCGCAGGAAAGCATTTACTGCTCAAGATATTGGAAGCTGTGTTGCCGTTTTCGAAAGAATTCAGGCTGTATAGCTTTACTATTATTGTATTCAGTATAGCCATAGGCATCCTGCTCATCCCGTTCAATCTGTTGATCGCCTACGGCCCTGTTGACGCCGTTTCCGGAGTGGTCGTTCTCTCCATGGTGATGCTGGGCTTTGTCTTCGCATTTCGGTTTATTCGGGGAATCTTTATCGCAGGACGATTGGTGGCACTGCACCTATTTCACTTTTTGTTGTATATTTGCACCGTGGAAATAGCTCCTGTTTTGATAATCGCAAAGATGATCTATTCAACCGTAGCTACTCAGTAATGTAGTGGTGTGGTGAACCCCAATACAGTGAAATACTAAACACAAGTTGAATGTCCGCAAACGGAAAAGTGAAGACGGAAGTGACCTACAAAGAAGTAAAAACAATACTGGTATCCCAGCCGAAGCCTGACCGCTCTCCCTATTACGATCTGGAAAAGAAATATGGCCTCACCATTGACTGGAGGCCGTTTATTCACGTAGAGCCCGTATCGGCGAAGGAGTTCCGGAAGTTTAAGGTCCATCTGGAAGAATTTACCGCGGTGATCTTCACCAGCAAGAACTCGATCGACCATTTTTTCCGGCTATGCGATGAAATGCGTATCCGGATGTCGCCCGACACCAAGTATTTCTGCCTGTCGGAAGCAGTGGCCAATTACCTGCAGAAATTTATTGTTTACCGGAAGCGAAAGGTATTCGTAGGGGTTCGTGAAATTTCGGACCTCAAGCCCTACCTGCTCAAGCACAAAGACAAGGAGAAGTTCCTGCTGCCCTGTTCCAACCTGGGTAGCCAGGAGGTGTCCTTCTTCCTCGATGAGAACGGGTTCAATTGGAAGGACGCCCTGATGTACCAAACGGTCAGCAGCGATCTGTCCGATCTGAGCGATGTGACCTACGATGTGCTGGTCTTCTTCAGCCCGCTGGGCATCAAATCGCTCTACGACAATTTCCCGGGGTTCCAGCAAAATGAAACCCGTATCGCCGTATTTGGGAATAGCACCGGTAAAGCGGTAGAAGAACGCGGCCTGACGATCAATATCAAGGCCCCGGCGCCGGAAGCGCCTTCCATGACCCGGGCCCTGGAGCTCTACCTGCAAATATCCAATCCAAAGGATAACGGGGAAATGGCCTAAAAAAAGAAGGCCCGGCGCCAAGCGCCGGGCCTTCTTTTTTTTACTGCGGTGCAGCCCGTATCGTAGTGGATTCCTGTATCCAGCACCCCACGTAGTAGGAGTCTCCTTCCTTGTGCAGTTTCTGGAAAATATCTTCCTTGCTCGGCATATAGACGGAGTAGTTATTGATCAGCCTGTTGGCTTCCTTGGTGACGCTGGGGTCGATCTTCTTGGCGTAGTTCCATTTGTCGATCGCTACCCAGGTGACCACCTGGCTATCCCAACCCGTACCCGGGCCGCATAGCGGGCCACTGGAAGCATACAGGCGGCCGATCAGCATATAGGGCTCCCCCCAGTTGGGGCGTATCCGTGCCGCTTCGAGGGCGTATCGGCGGGCCGTGGAGAAGTTTTTGAGGTGAGCGTAATAGACCTTGGAAATGGTCAGGGTGATCTCGGCCTTCTTGGCGACATTTTCTTCCTCGTCTGCCGCTTTCTGGAACAGGTCGATCGCATCCGAATACCGGGCCTCGCGAAGTGCTCTGTAAGCAGATTCCAGGGATTTTTCTTCTACGCAATTGGCGTTGCCCGCAGCGATGATCTCTCTGAACTTCTCGTCGGTTTCCGGGCAATCGCCCCATTTGAAGCGACTGTAAGCCGTGAGGATCGCGTCGCAATCCGTGGGGTTTTGTTTGAAGTCGTTGTAGTATTTTTCTTCGTAATAGGCACAATCGTAAAAACCCTTGACGGTTTCAAAGGCTTCCAGCCGGGCCGGTGCATATTCGTTGATGATCCTCCACTTGTCGCAATCCGACCCTTTGCAGTCCTCCAGGCCTTTTTTCAGCACGGCCAGGATCAAACTTTCGTATTTTTTGGCGTCTTCCAGGGTGACCTTTCCATCGAAGTATTGGTCCACTAAAAGAGCGGTAAATGGATTGAGCACGAAATACTGGGTCTTCATCCCGTCGATATCGACCGATTGGCGGAAAAGAGAGAATATCCCCTCGGGATCTGCTTTGTAGGGGTATTTGTAATAGAGATCGAATGCTTTCCGCCCTAATACATAGCCTCCCTGCGGGTAGCAACGGTCGAGTTCGTCGTAGATCTGGAAGATCTGATCGATGTATTCATCCCTTCGGAGGCTGTCTTCCTCCCCGCGGATGAGATTCTCATAAAAGTAGATCCCGTCGTTAAAAACGGTTTGCCGTTTGCCGTCTGCTGCCGGGGCTATGGCATAGACCTTTTGCCAAAGTTCGTACGCCTGGGTATAGTCGCCGGCTTTCAGAAAATCGCGGTACAGTACGTAATTGGTTTCCACCTCATCGGCCTGACTGGCGGGGAGGTCGGTCCATTTGGGACAACTGCTCAGGTTCTCTGTTTTTTCCGCTTCCACGGGAGGTGGAGCAGGTTCCGTAACGGTCGTTTTTTCGGTCGTTTTTGGTGTACAAGCGAGAAACCCTAGCAGGATAAGGTAGCCTAAAACGGTGTTTTTCGTTGTCATAGCTAAAGTATTCTAAAAAGGGAAAAAGAGAGGTTGGCTCTCTTTTTCCCCGGGGAATTAAATTATTGGAATGAAACCCGCACGGTCTCGCCGATCCAACAAGGCACCTTGATGGTACTTCCCGCCTGGACACCCCGCATAAAGCCCTCTTCACTTTGGGGTTTGAACTTGCTGTACCGGGCGATCTTCTCATTGGCTTCGTCGGCTACGTTGGGATCGATCGAACGGGCATAGGAGTACTTTTCGATGGCCGCCAATACGGCGATGTGGTGATCCCAGGCCTCGCTGCCGCAGGAACTGCTGGATTCAGCGTAAAGGTCTCCGATCAGCATGTAGGGCTGTCCCCAGTTCGGGCGGGTACGGGCGGCCTTGAGGGCATAATCCCGTGCGGCGGAGTACCGGTCGAGTTTACGGCCCAGGATGGAAGCCTGAGCGAAGTAATAGCCGGCGATTATTTCCTGATCCGCATCATCTCCTTTGCTTTCTTCTTTCTGAATGGCTTCCTCGTACTTGTCGAGGGCTTCGGCGTATTTCCCTTCGTCGTAAAGGGCTTTGGCGTGGGAGCCCGGATTTTCGACGTAGAAGGCGGCCAGCTTCTCGGCATTGATCTTGGTCACGATCTCCTCATACCGTGTTTTCATCTCCTTGACGAGCGGATCGTCTTCGGAACAACCTTGCTGGACCATCTTGTTGTAGTAGTATTTCATGGCCTCGTAATCCTCCGGGTTGGCCCGGTACAAGGGTTCAAATTTTTTCTTGAAAAAAGCGCAGTCGAAGAGTTCGCCTTCCACTTCGGCGAGTACCGGGGTGAACCGGTCTTTCGCTTGCTGGTAGTAGGTGCCGTATTCTTTGTTGTTGGCGATATTGTAATCGGCGATCTCATTGATCTTGATATGCGTCTGGCGGGCTTCTTCCACGCTCATCTGCTTGTTCTTGAACTGGAAGACCAGCACATGGGCATAGGGTTCCAACACGGTATAAGCGGTGTTGTTACCCCCTTTTTCAACGGCTTCTTTGAGCGTTTTCAACAACTCCGGGTAGGGCGAACGAAGGTTGTAGAACATATCGTAGACCTTGAGTCCCATCAGGAGGTTCTCATTGTCGTAACAACGCATCTGCTCGTCATAGAGCCGAAGGATATTGGCTGCGTATTCCTTCTTTTTGGCCTCGTCGGTCTCGTTGTTGAACATACGCATATAAAAATCACGGCCATCCATGTAGTGGAAGGGACGTTGGCCATCGGCGGCAGGAGCCAGTTCATAGGCTTTTTGCCAGTATTTGAAAGCTTCGTCGTAGTTTTCGTTTTTGAGGAATTGCCGGTAGAGCACATGGGCTTCTTCGGCTTCTTCCTGCCGGGGAGAGTCCGTCCATTTCCGACAAGGGTCTTGGGCATTGGCGCTCATCCAAAAGGAGGCGAAGAACAAGATGGTAAAAGGAAGCCAGGAAAACAGCTTTTTCATTTTTAGAAGAATTTGCGTTTAAAAAACCAGGAATTATCATTCAAGGTGAAACTGGCCGAAAGACGGCCGTACATTTCACGAAGTTCGGTAGGTGCTCCAAAGTAGCCAACTTCTAACGCCACATGCACAAAGGAAATTTGTTGTCGTGGCAAGAAGATGGGCAACCCGGCCCCTAAGGTTAAACCATAATTATTCAAATCGGTTGTCACTCCCCGCGGATCTGTCTGATAAAAAAGGCCAAATTGGTATCGAATTCGTTTGGCGTAGTTATTATAAGAGTTCGCATCGGGGGTAAATTCCACACCGCCGGAGATCCGCCAGTTATCTACAAGGGTTTCGGGCTTGGCCTTATTTTCATATTGGCTCCAGTTGCTGGCCCTGTATTCAAAGCCGGCCCGCCACTTGTTGTTGTGCTCATACATCAGTCCGGCGCTCCATTCCATGGGCAGGGTGCCGGATTCGATGACATCACTTACATTGAGTACCGTGTCGCCATCGGGGTAGGAAAAATTGTAGCCCCGGTAAAGTTTGCTGCTGTTCGTCCGGAAGGAATTTGGGGTGTGGGCCGTGGCTCCGAACACCAGGCGTTGTCCGGAAAAATCCTTTTCTCCTTCCTCGTTGGTTTTCTTGAACCGGACGGCGTATTGAATGCCGGCATCCCAGGTCAATCCTTTCACGCTGATGGCATCGTCAAAGAGGGTCTGGTAGGCTATGCCGATGTCCTGGAAGAGGACTTGCCGTTCGAAGTTCATCTTTCCGAAGAAATAGGAGAGGTTGAGACCCAGTGCGAGGCCTTTGTATCTCCAGCCATTGGTCCAGGTCAACTTGTACGTGCCGCCGGTGCCTTTGAATTTGTTGAGGGTGGTGTCTGCCTCCGCTATGACCTCGGTCGTCTGAATATCGTAACCGACATTGGAATACGGAACGAGCGCCAACCCCATACCCCATTGGGACGGGGATTGCTTTTGCGCGAGCGTTTGGTTGACGGGGTTTTTCAAAGGGAAACCAAGTGCCATGTAGCTCAGGTTTCCGCTCCAGATATTGGCGGCCTCATTGCCCCCTTTCAGGCGGGCGTATTTGGCATAAACGCCGATGTCGTAAGCCGTAGCCTGGAGAAAGGCATAGGATGCCGGGTTGAGCAAGTTGAGGTGGTAAGGATCGTTGAACGCGGCGCCCCACCCGCCGAAACCGGCTTGTGCGATGAAGGCCTGAGGCGCCAGATCGCCCAGGCCGAGCCGGGAATACGGAGCATTGTCCTTGGGCTGTGCCCAAAGCAGAGATCCCGAAAACAGGATCAGCGTAAAAGTCAAAACTCTATATAGAGTGGGAAGCGACATAGTGATTAAGGATTTTGTTTAGTCCAATAAGGACCAAATCCGGGTTTGCAAATATCTCTCTTTTCAAATTTTTCACAAAAAAATCTGCATCGCCTCCGGTCAGTACGACGACGACTTCACCAAATTGGGTCTGGCAGTGGTCGATCAGCGCGGTCAATTCCCATAAGGCGCCCCATTGAGCGCCGTTGCGGAGGGCTGTTTCCGTACTGGTGCCGATCCAGTGTTCCATATCCCCTCTTCCGATCAACGGAAGCCGGGCGGTGAAGCTATGCATGGCTTTTAGCCGCATATCGACGCCGGGGGAAATATTGCCGCCCAGAAAGATGCCGGTATCCGAAAGGAGATCACAGGTGATACAGGTCCCCGCGTCGATGACCAGGCAAGTTTTTCCGGGAAACAACACTCCGGCGCCTACTGCCGCTGCCAGCCGGTCTTTTCCCAACGTTTTGGGAGTCGTGTACTGGTTCTCAATGGGAAGAGGCGTATCGGCTGTTAGTTCCACAAAAACGGTTTCGGCGCCAAGGTACTCCAATACAGCCGGATCGGATTCCCCTACCGATGAAAGGATGCAATTCGACACGGGATGGTTGTATAGAAACGATTCAACAGATTCGATGGAAAGGTGTTCAACAATCTCCTTGGACACGAGCGTATCGCCGTGGAAGAAACCCAATTTGGTGCGCGTATTCCCGATGTCGATGGTCAGGTTCAAGGCCGGCGGTTTATTTGAATTTAATGTTTGAAATGTCTCGTGCCGGTCATGACCATGGCCATGCCGTGTTGGTCGCAGTAGTCGATGCTGTCCTGGTCCTTGACGGAGCCTCCGGGTTGAATGACGGCGGTAATTCCGGCCTGATTGGCCAGTTCAACGCTGTCGGCGAAGGGGAAGAATGCATCGGAGGCCAGTACGGCGCCCTGAAGATCGAATCCGTACGCCCTGGCTTTGGCGATCGATTGTTTCAGCGCATCCACCCGGCTGGTCTGGCCGCAGCCCATGCCGATCATCTGGCCGTTTTTGGCCAGGGCGATAGCGTTCGACTTAAGGTGTTTGACGCATTTATTTGCGAAAAGTAATTCGTCGATCTCGCTCGGGGCGGGAGCCTTTTTAGTGACTACCTTCAGATCGGCTGCCGCCTCGGACTTGAGGTCCATATCCTGTGTGATCACGCCTTTGAGCAGGCTCTTGAACAGGCGGGACTGGGGCTTTCCGTCTTTCACTCTCAAAAGAATGCGGTTTTTCTTCTTTTTGAGCAATTCGAAGGCTTCAGGTTCGACATCGGGCGCGAGCAGCACTTCGTAGAAGATCTCGTAGATAGCCTGAGCCGTAGTCAGGTCAATGGCTTTATTGGTGATGAGGATCCCGCCGAAGGCCGACACGGGGTCGCATGCCAGCGCAGCGGCCCAGGCTTCGGAAACGGTGGGCCGGATGGCCACCCCGCAGGGGTTGGTGTGTTTGAGAATGGCGAATACGGCCTTTTCGCCGGAAAATTCTGTCATCAGGCCCAGGGCGGCGTCGATATCGATGAGGTTGTTGTAGGACAGTTCCTTGCCGGCCAGTTGCTCAAAAGAGTCGGACAAGTCGCCGTAAAAAACGGCTTGCTGGTGCGGGTTCTCGCCGTAGCGCAGGCTGGTGTGGCGGCTTTCGCTGTATTTGAATACCGGGTCGGGGTTTTCGCGGTTAAAGTAGTTGAAAATGGCGGTATCGTAGTGGGAAGAGACTTCAAAAGCCCGTCGGGCGAAATAGCGGCGGTCTTCGAGGGTAGTTTCGCCGTCCTGGGTTTCCAGGAGTTCCAGCAACTTGCCGTATTCGGCCTGGGAGGGCACGATGACCACGTCGTTGTAGTTCTTGGCTGCGGCGCGGATCAGGGAGATGCCCCCGATGTCGATCTTTTCGATGATCGCTTTTTCTTCATTGGTCCTCGCAACGGTTTCTTCGAATGGATACAGGTCGACGATCACCAGATCGAGGGTCGGAATATCGTACTCCTTCAATTGGGCCAGGTGTGAAGCTTCCCGCCGGGCGAGGATGCCGCCGAACACCTTCGGGTGCAGCGTCTTGACCCGTCCGTCGAGAATGGAAGGATAGGCGGTCAGGTCTTCGACCGGGGTGACGGGGATGCCCAGCTTTTCAATGAATGCCTGGGTGCCTCCGGTGGAGTATAAGTGAACGCCCAGTTGATGGAGCTTATGTACAATAGCGTCCAACCCATCTTTGTAGAATACGGAGATGAGAGCGGATTGAATTTTCTTGCGGCTCATAGTCGGGTATTTGGCGCCGAAAGGCAGGTGTGAAAAGATGCGCAAAGGTAAGGATTATCGGCCGAAAACCGGAGATAAATCAGAAACCTGACTTTTAAAAAAGCTTGGTTCGTTCTTCGCTGTGGCCTGGATTATTTTTGTAAGTGCAAGGGCTCCAGAATAAAGCTATGAAAGCCGATAAAGTGCAGTAAAATTTTCATTGTTGGTAAGCAGACGCAGGCCGGTCCTCCAAGAGAGGCCGGCTTTTTTTATGCCAGGTATTTGCCCACGATGGGCATTCTTCTCCCCATTCCAAAGGCCTTGGATGTCACCCGAAGCACCGGCGCCGTCTGGTAGCGTTTAAACTCGTTGATATTGACCAGCCGCAGCACCCGCCTCACGAGTTTTTCGTCGAAGCCCATTTCGATGAGGTCTTGTGGGCTTTGGTGTTTTTCGATGTAATGGAAGAGAATGGGATCGAGCTCGTCGTATTCGGGCAGGCTGTCGCTGTCCTTCTGGTTGGGACGGAGTTCGGCGGATGGCGGTTTGGTGATGATATTTTCGGGAATGATCTCCCGGTGCCGGTTGAGGTAACGGGCGAGCTCGTAGACTTCGGTCTTGTAGACGTCGCCGATCACGGAGAGGCCGCCGCAGAGGTCGCCATAGAGCGTGCCGTAGCCCACGGCCATTTCGCTCTTGTTGGTCGTGTTGAGGAGGATATGGCCGAACTTGTTGGAAAAGGCCATGAGCAGATTGCCCCGGATCCGGGCCTGGATGTTTTCTTCGGTGAGGTTGAAGGGGTGGGCCCAGAAGTGGGGTTCCAGAACTTCCATATAGGTATTGTAGACCTTTTCGATGGGAATGACATCGTATTGTACGCCCAGGTTTTCGGCCAGTTGCCGGGCATCGAGCACGGAGTGATCAGAGGAGAACTGGGAGGGCAATAATAGTACCCGGACGTTGTCTTCCCCCAGGGCTTCGGCGGCCAGTACGGCGACCACGGCTGAGTCGATACCGCCCGACAAACCCAGGATGGCTTTTTTGAAACCCAATTTTCCGAAATAATCCTTCAGTCCGCAGACCAGCGCATTGTGAATGAGCTTCATCTTGTCCTTGGGCTGGAGTTTTTCCTTCTCGCCCCGTCCGACCTCGTCTAGGTCGTAATAGCGGATACATTCTTCGAAGTAAGGCAGTTCGTCGACGATTTTGCCGTTGGGCGCCACGACCATGCTGCCCCCATCGAAGATGATCTCCGTTTGGGCGCCGACGTGGTTGACGTAGAAAAGGGGGATCCGGTAGCGCTCCGCATTGGCTTTCAATACGCGGATGCGGTCTTCGGCGTGGTCGTGCGCAAAGGGCGAGGCCGAGATATTGAGGATCAATTCGGGCTTTTGGGGCAGCATTTCATCGAGTGGACAGATGGTGTAGAGCGGGTTTTCGTTGCCCAGATTCCAGAGGTCTTCACAGATAGACAGGGCGATGCGTTTGCCTTTGTACTCCACGATCTGGAATTCGTTGGCTGGTTCGAAGTAGCGGTATTCATCGAAGATATCGTAGGTGGGCAGCAGGGCTTTGTGCTGCACGTGCAGGATCTTTCCGTCGGCGAGGAAATAGGCCGAGTTGTACAGATCTTTGCCTTCGATCACCGGATTGCGGCTGGGCGATCCTACCACGACCGCGATTCCACGGGCGGCCTCTGCCAGCTTTTGGATTGAATGCTCCGCCAGGTGGATAAAATCGTCGAATTCGAGGAAATCGCGCGGAGGGTACCCGCAGGTGGCCAATTCTCCGAAACAGATGATGTCGGCATGCTGTGATTTGGCTTCCTCGATTGCGCTCCGCATTTTGGTCAGGTTGCCATCAAAATTGCCGATGTGGTAGTCGAGTTGGGCGAGGGCGATCTTCATGAAAAACGTTTATGGGCTCAAAGGTAAGGGATTTCTGAGTTGTGATCCGGATTCCTTATCTTTGCGCATTACTTTAAAAAATTTCTTCTCAATTTTTTTTCTCCCACATGACATCCGATCCTACCAAGGCAGTGCAGACAGATAATTGGGTTACGGAAGATGAATTCATCGAGGTGATCGGCGCCCGGGTGCATAATCTCAAGAATATAGATGTGCGGATCCCCCGCAATCGCATGGTCGTCATCACGGGGATCAGTGGGAGCGGAAAATCCTCCCTGGCCTTCGACACGATCTATGCCGAAGGGCAGCGCCGGTATATGGAGACGCTAACCTCCTACGCCCGTCAATTTATCGGGGAAATGGAACGTCCGGATGTGGAACAGATCAATGGATTGAGCCCCGTCATTTCGATCGAACAAAAAACGACAGGTCGCAATCCGCGCTCTACGGTAGGCACGGTAACGGAAGTTTATGATTTTCTCCGCTTGCTCTTTGCCCGGATCGGCCAGGCTTATTCACATATTACAGGAGAAAGAATGGTGCGGTATTCGGAAGAGCAGATGCTCGAACGCATCATGGAGGGATTTGACGGGAAAAAGGTCCAACTGCTGGCGCCTCTGGTGCGCGGGCGGAAAGGGCACTACCGGGAGTTGTTCGAACAAGTGCGCAAGCAAGGCTACGCCAAGGTGCGGGTGGATGGAGAGGTGCTGGACCTGAGCGGAGGCATGCAGGTCGATCGCTATAAAGTGCACGACATCGAACTGGTCATCGACCGGCTGATCGTATCGGAAGACCGCCGGCAGCGCTTGTCGGCTTCGCTTCAGACCGCCCTGAAAATGGGAAATGGATTGATCTTTATTCTGGATCAAGACACCGAAGAGGTGATCGCTTTCAGCAAACACCTGATGGACCCCGGCAGCGGGATCTCCTACGAAGAACCCTCTCCCAACTCTTTTTCCTTCAATTCCCCTTATGGCGCTTGTCCAACCTGCAAAGGGCTGGGCATTTTGAATAAGGTGGACATGGACAAGATCATTCCCGATCCGAAGAAGAGCATCAACGATATTGGGATCGTTCCCTTTGGAGAGGTGCGGCAAAACCAGACCTTTCAACAACTCCGGAAGATCGCCAAGAAGTACAACTTCACATTTTCCACTCCGGTGGAAGAGATACCCAAAGCGGCGTTGGACACCATCCTTTACGGTGCGGGTAAAGAGGGCTCGCCCCAGTCTCCAAGCGGATATCAGGAGTATTGGTTTGACCTGGAATCGGAAGGGTTGGTCAAGATGCTGGAACGTTGGTACGAGGATACTACTTCGGAAAAGATCCGTCAGTGGGCAGAGGAATTTCTGACACTTGATGTCTGTCCGGACTGTGAAGGGAAGAGATTGAAGAAAGAGAGCCTCCACTTTCGGATAAACGACAGGAACATTGGCGATCTGGCGGAAATGGACTTGTTGATCTTGCAGGAATGGATGGAAAACCTGGAGGCATCGCTTTCGGAGCGCGACCGCATCATTGCGAAGGATATTTTGAAAGAGATCCGCCTTCGACTGGGCTTTTTGCTGGATGTCGGGCTGGAGTACCTGGTGCTCAACCGCCCAGCCCGCACCTTGTCGGGGGGGGAGGCGCAGCGCATCCGTTTGGCAACGCAGATCGGATCCCAACTCACCGGGATCACCTACATACTGGATGAACCCAGCATCGGCTTGCACCAGCGCGACAACCACCGGCTCATCGAAGCTTTGCGCGAATTGTCGAATATCGGGAATACGGTCCTCGTCGTCGAGCACGATAAGGATATCATGCTGGCCTCCGATTACCTGATCGACCTGGGCCCCGGCGCCGGCAAGCACGGCGGAGAAGTAGTCGGCCACGGCACTCCGGCTTCCTTTATGGAAGTTGACTCCCTCACCGCCAACTACCTTCGGGATGTGCTGAAGATCCCGGTTCCCACGACGCGCCGGAAAGGGTCGGGGAAACACCTGGAACTACAAGGCGCCACGGGCAACAACCTGAAGAACGTGCACCTGAAAATACCCTTGGGCACGTTTACCTGCGTCACCGGGGTGTCGGGCAGCGGGAAGTCGACCCTTGTCAATGAGACGCTGTATCCGATCCTCCGGCAATATTTTTACAAAAGCCTTCAAACGCCTTTGGCCTATACGGAAGTGCAGGGCCTGGAGCATATAGACAAGGTGATCGAGATCGATCAATCACCCATCGGGCGCACTCCCCGGTCGAATCCTGCTACTTACACGGGCCTGTTTACCGATATCCGGAAGATCTTTTCCGACCATCCCGAATCCAAGATCAGGGGTTATAAGCCCGGCCGCTTTTCTTTTAATGTAAAGGGCGGACGTTGCGAGGTCTGTCAGGGCTCCGGTATGCGCGTGATCGAGATGAATTTCCTTCCCGACGTATTGGTCGATTGTGAGAACTGCCTGGGGCACCGGTATAACCGCGAAACGCTGGAGGTGCTGTACAAGGGAAAGAGTATCAGCGACGTGTTGAATATGACGGTCGACGAGGCGGTGGAATTCTTTGCCAACATACCAAAGATATTCCGGAAGGTCAAAACCCTCCAGGAAGTGGGGCTGGGGTACGTAACCCTGGGGCAACAAGCTACAACCCTTTCCGGAGGGGAAGCGCAGCGGGTAAAACTGGCTGAAGAACTTTCTAAAAAAGATACGGGAAATACGTTGTATATTCTCGACGAACCGACGACCGGACTGCATTTTGAGGATATCCGTCACCTGCTCGACGTGCTGAACAAGCTCGTAGAAAAAGGGAACACGGTGGTCGTGATCGAGCATAACCTCGATGTCATCAAAACGTCTGACTATATTGTAGATATGGGTATGGAAGGCGGCCACCGGGGCGGGGAGATCGTGGTGGCAGGCACCCCGGAAGAAGTGGCACAGCATCCCACCAGCCATACCGGACGCTTTTTAAAGGAGGAACTGGGCTAATGGGATGCACGAGGGATGTTGAAAATGATCTAAATGCGTACATGGGTTAACTTACTTTTCAAGGCCTATTTTCGCCGCCGCATGAAGCGGGTGCGAAATTACATGGAGAACCCGGTAGAAGTGCAAGGGCAGGTGCTTCGGCATTTGCTCCATCGGGCGCGGCATACCGAGATCGGCCGGACGAATGGCTTTTCCTCCATGACAACCAGGGAAGAATTCAGCGGCAGCCTGCCGGTTCGCGATTATGAGCAGATCAAACCCTTTATCGATCGGATGATGCACGGAGAGCCCGATGTCCTGTGGCCGGGGCAAGTTCGTTTCTTTTCCAAATCTTCCGGCACGACCGAAGACAAAAGCAAGTTCATTCCCGTCAGCCTGGAAAACCTGTACGACTCACATATCCAGGGTACGCGCGACACGATGGCCTTGTACTACCACCAGCGGCCGAAGGCCCGGATGTTTTGGGGGAAGAGCCTGATCATGGGAGGGAGTCTGGCGCCTTTCCCGGAGTATCCCGGCACCATTCGGGGAGACGTGTCGGCCATTCTCAATTCGCATGTTCCCTGGTATTCCCGGCCCTTCCTGACCCCCGATCCGGAGATCGTGCTGATGGCCAATTTTGAAGAAAAGATCGAGCGCATGGCCCAGGCGCTGAGCAAGGAACCCATGTTGGTGGCCATTGGAGGGGTGCCTACCTGGACGGTTGTTTTGTTGCGGCGCATTTTGGAGATCACCGGAAAATCCAACCTGCTGGAGGTTTGGCCGAATATCGAAGCCTATATTCATGGCGGCGTGAGTTTCGTGCCCTACAAAGAACAATTTTTCGACTTTTTCCCCACCAAAGATTTCAATTACCAGGAGGTTTACAACGCTTCGGAGGGGTATTTTGCCGCTCAGAACGATTTCAGATCCGACGATATGCTCCTCTTGCTGGACAGCAATATCTATTATGAATTTTTGCCCATGGAGGAGTGGGAAAAGCCCGATCCCAAAGCCATTCCGCTGGAAAAGGTGGAGAAAGGCAAGGTCTATGCCATGGTGATCAGCAACAATGGGGGCCTATGGCGATACAATATCGGCGATACGGTGACATTTACTTCCATTTGTCCATACAAGATCAAGATCACGGGGCGGACCAAGCAGTTTATCAATGCTTTCGGGGAGGAGCTCATGGTTGAAAATGCCGACCGGGCGCTGGCAATGACCTGCGAAGCCCTTCATGCGGTGGTGAGCGAATACACGGCTGCGCCCATTTATTTTGAAGGGGCGGGCCGCGGTGGCCATCAATGGATCGTTGAGTTTAAAGAGGCCCCGGTCAATGTCGAGCAATTTGCCGACCTTCTGGACCTGAACCTGCAGCGGCTCAATTCCGACTACGAGGCGAAACGCTACAAGGGAATGGCGTTGGAACGATTGCACCTTCAAGCCGTGCCGCCCGGAACTTTTGTACTTTGGATGAAGCACCGGGGCAAATACGGCGGGCAGCATAAAGTGCCGCGGTTGGCCAATCACCGGGAGTTTGTTGAAGATGTATTGCGATTTATAGAAAACAAGTAATGGATCCTACTACAGAATTGATCGTCAAGGATTTTGAGCTGATCGCCCCCGAGGAAGAGATGACGGAGGAGCAATTTTTCGATTTTTTAGCCGATCACATCGCCTATTTGATCGAACACAAGCTGGAGTACCTCATGAGTCTAATGTACCGCCTGGACGTCAATGAAGCCAAGGTGCATTTGGCGCTCTCACCTTTTGCAACCGAGCCCGCCAACATCGGCATCGCCCGCCTCGTGCTCGAGCGACAGAAACAGCGGGTAGCCACCAAGCAATACTACAAGCAGGTGCAGCCGGAAGATATGGATGAAGACCTGGCTTTATAAAAATAAAAGGCATGCCCGCAGGCATGCCTTTGTGGAAAGATATGGCTAATTATAAGAGGCTAAAACAATTTTACTGCATGTAGGCGATACTGCGCACGGCCGTGTGCTGGATGCCGGCAAACCCGAAGGCATGCACCGGTTGTTCCAACACCATTTCCCCAACGGTAAGGTACTGGACGCGCACTACGCTGGCTTCATAGGTTTCCGAGGGCGTACCCGGGTTGTTGCCGGCGTAGAAGATGATGTACTGACCATCCGGGGTGATCTCGTAAAATCCCCTTTCTTCCAGGCGGGCAGAAGGCGTTTCACAGGTCTTGGTATAAGTTCCGTCTTTGTGAAATTGCAACTGCATCGAGGTGATCCCGGCGCGTTCGTCCGTGTTACAACTCAGGATGTCGGCCATGTCGGAAGGGAAGGTTACGCTGTTCCACTCCCCGGAAAGGCTGTTTTGCATCCGGTCGAGTTCTTTCGCACTGATGGTGGGTTTGAGGATCAGTTCGATATCATCCAGGGAATCCATGATGGTTGCATTCAGCCCGTCGCAAGTAGCTTCCAGATGGATCGTCTGCTCGTTAAATTCCGAATCGGTGAGGATCAGCTCCACTCCTCCGTTGCGTTCTTGCAGTTTCCACATCATGGACTCGACGCTCAGGTTTCCCGTTACGTCTGTGGAGATGATGTCGACCAGGCCATAATCGTGAAATTGGAATGCCGATTGTTCGGCTTGTTCGTTTTCAACCGACCAAACTCCCTGAAGGAGATCTGCCTGGAGCTTATCCACAGCCGTGAAAAAGGCCGGGAACCGGGCAGCGTTCAGGCGGCAATCAAACTCGTCTGAAACAGAATCCTGTCTTGCTTGAAGAGCGGGGGTAAGACAAAGAAAAGTAACAACAAATATGAGCGTTCTCATGACAAAGATTGTTTTATTGGGGTGTTTTTGGGTTATTCTTAACTCTGGTTTCATAGACAAAGATATGGGGCGATGGCTGCATGAATTGAACTTAACTCGATCAGTAGTCCCGATTTCTCGACAAAGTACTGCCTTATGAACCAACAAGTCAATATTTTGGTTCTCGGGTAATATTTAGTTTATTTTGCAATAATGTTTGAATGAAGACGATTTGATTAGAATAATGTTTCAGAATAGAGCCTGTTAGTTGGTTTCATTTCGTCCTTAGCGACAGGGACTAATGGAATATTTGTGCAAAATTTTTTTTTGAACGGGAAACATTTAATTTTAAAATTACACAACCTTCCTTCTTCAAAATCCTTCCCAATGTTGATCAAGACCCGAGGGATCGTTTTTCGCAATCAAAAATACGGGGAGACAAGTGTCATCCTGGATGTTTATACGGAGGAGAAAGGGCTTCAATCTTATATCGTGCACGGGGTGCGCACTACCAAGGCGAGGGTTTCGGCCAGTTTGGTGCAGGTCATGTCGCTCGTCGAGTTGGTCACCTACAGTCGCGACGACCGCTCTCTGCAACACATAAAGGAGATCCGGCCTGAAGTCGTCTACCAGTCGATCCCATTCGACCTGAAAAAAGGAGCGATCGGTCTGTTCATGATCGAGATGGCCCGAAAGTCGATCCGGGAGATCGAAGAGAATAAGGCCTTGTTCGATTTTTTACACGGCAGCTTTCTTTTTTTGGACCAAACCCTCCAGCCGGTCGGCAACTTCCATTTGTATTTTCTGTGTGAACTGGCGGTTTTCCTGGGCTTTCAGCCGGATGGGACGGCTTCTTCCGAAACCCCATATTTTGATCTGCAGGAAGGGTCCTTTCTATCTTCCATCCCGTCGCATCCCTACTATGTCGACGAGGCACAAAGCCTGTTGCTCAGCCGGGTGCTGGAAAGCACTCCGGAGGCCATTGCCGGCCTGCAGCTTTCCCGGACGGAGCGAAGGGCGCTCCTGTACCATTTGATGGATTATTACCGCTTGCATATCGAGCATTTTCCCACCATACACTCGCATCAGGTGCTGGAGACGATATTCTGAAGGCTCTCCAGGGGGAGGAGCAGCGATTTTCCGTAGAAATGACGGTCCGGATCGAGCCGCCGGTAGTGGGCAGTGAGGAGCGCTTCGTCTTTTGCCATCAGGTTGTATACCGTGCGCATTACTTTGAAGAAACGGCCGGGGTCGGCTACAGGTGAGATGTCTTTTCCCTGAACGCTGTGCAGGAACCGGCGAAAGGCCTGGTCGTCGAAAATGGCATACTGGTCGGGATACCGGAAGGCCAGGTAGAGGGAGATCATCCGGTAGTCTTCGTGGTAGTGGCGGGTCTCGATGTAGTCGGGGTGGGTGTCGCGGTAGTCCCGGAGCAGTTCGTCGCAGTGGAAAAGAAAGCGGTCGATGCGGTTTTCGGCATCTTTGTTTTCATTGAACAGGTCCTTGAACATATCCCGCAGAAAACCGGGATAGGCTTGCGCAAAGAGCAACATCTGCTCTTTCGGGGTATAACGCTCGTCTTTCCAGAGGCGGCGGTTGGAAGAATTTTGAAGGCTGGCATCGTACATGGCCGCGAAGTCGGCTGCGTCGAGGTCCCAATTTTCCTGAAAAATGCGCTGTGATTCCCAGGCATACAGGAAGGGGAATTCCCCCGCCGTTTCCAGATAGTTGCGAAATCGCTCGATATGGGTCTGGAGCAGTCGGAGATTCATTATTTTTTGATTTGAAGGCCAGCCACTTTTCTCAGGTATAAACTTAAAAACGGATTTAGTACCCTCGTACCTGATAGGTCTTCCCGTCGATCTTCATAGAAGCCACGGCGTGCCGGCCATTGAGGTAAAGATAGATCGGGTCGCCTTTGTCGGGGGTAAATTCCCATTCGTAGCGTTCTTCGGTGATCCGCGGGGTTTTGAATTCCCGTTCCACGACCTTTTTGATGGGGTATCGCTCCGTTCGATCTTCGCTGGTGCCGTCGGTAAAATGGAGAGTGGACCGCAATTCAACAAAGTATTCCCGGATCTCTTTGGATTTGACAACGATTACGCTGTCGGCCACGGCCAGGCTATCGGAGGAGGATACTTCCTTTGTTTTTTCTTCGATGGTAATTTTCTCGACAAAGGAAATCGTGGTACTATCTTCCATAAGCAGCCGTTCCTGGATTCCGGTTTCCTGATCGAGGCGGAAGAAAGGGCGGATGGATTTTCCCCAAAGGGAGTCCGGATGAGGGAGTACGGTTTCATCCCAGTCGGTGAAGAAAGCGCTTTCTGCCTTGCGTCGCTTATCGGGGATGCTGGCCAGGTAAAAGATCATCTCCGGGTCGTCGGGAGAGCGGCGGAAGACCACCGCCTCGGCATGCGACCATTGGTTGAGGATGACCTTCAGATGGCCTGAAAGGCGAGCGTCGCGGGCGTTGATCGTTTGGAGGATATAGCCGTATTCCGTTGGACTGATGCTGCTGATCTGGTAGACGCCCTGGATCTCGGGACCTTCGACATAGAGGTGGGTCCGGGTGACCCCGAAGGAGTATTCGCCTGGCCGGATGGTCCGGTCCATTTGATCCGGGATCTCAACCTGGTATGGGCGAAAGTCGTAGCCGAGCAACACTTCGATATCGTAAAAGCTGCGATCGGTGATAAAGGTATAATCCCGCTGGGCCCTGGTTAGCAGGGGCAAGAGGAGGAAGGTAATCGCGATAATCGGTTTCATAGGAGGTTACTTTTCGATTTCCTGGTGAATGTATTGGCGAATGCGTTGTTCCAACTCATCGGCGCGGGCGACCATTTCGTTTGCCTGAGCGAGGGTTTTTTCGGCGAAAGCGGCATCCTTGAGTCCTTTCAGGTTGATCTTGACGTTCATGAAGGCGCCATGCACGGCGGCCCGGGCGCAGAGCGCGCCTACCCCGGCATCGGTAATGGAGTTGGGGTTGCCGTTCTCGACCATGGGCTGGATCACCTCGAAAGAATCGAGGGAGAGGCGCATGACCCGGAAAGGCACTTCGATGGCGTATTTGGTAGCCTGCTGGATGGCTTCCCTGCGGATGGCTTTTTCTTCGTCGGTGGCTTTGGGCAGGCGGAAGGCTTCGATGATGCCGTTGAAGGCGCGGGTATCCTCATCCACGAGGCGCAACAGTTCGTCCTTGATCTGTTGGGCTTTTTCGGCCCAATTGCTGAATTCTTCCCAGCGTTCGTCCCATTGGCGTTTGTGCGACGACAGGTTGGCGACCATGGCGGCCAGGGATACGCCCAGTGCACCGACGTATGCAGAGATGGAGCCGCCGCCGGGCGCCACGCTTTCGGACGCCGTTTCATTGGCGAAGCTGCGGAGGTCCATTTGGATGAGGCGGGAATGGGCGGGATCTTCGAGAAGGTATTCGATGACTTTCTTTTTCGGATCGAAAGGCGCCAGTTCATCCAGTCCCAAAGTGCGTACGGCGATCTTGATCACTTCTTCTTCGGAAACCCCGAGAGAGCGGCGTTGCTTTTGGAGGAAGTATTTACCGGCATCCAGAAGCACCTTCAGAGGGACGAGTCCGACCAATTCGGAACCGGTGACGCGCAGTCCGCGGGTTTTAGCGCTTTGACAGCAGGCTTCGAAAGCCAGGTGGAGAGGGGTAACGGAAATATTGGTCAGGTTCATCGAGATCTGTGCGATGCCGTATTCTTCGATATACCAACCGATCGCTTTAACCGCTTTAAGGGCGCCGGGTTCGCGCACGGGTTCGCCGTTCTCATCGAGAACGATCTCTCCGTTGATGGGGTCGCCGGCCCGTTTGACGCGGCCTTTTTCCCGCACGTCGAATGCGATGGAGTTGGCGCGCCGTTCGGAGGTGGTATTGAGATTGATATTGTAAGCGACGAGGAAGTCGCGTGCGCCGATCGCCGTGGCGCCGGCTTTTGCGTTAAACTGAGCGGGACCGTAGTCGGGTTTCCATTCCGGGCGGCTGAGTTTGTCGGGAAGGCCTTCGTATTCACCGGAGCGCACGGAGGCCAGATTGCGCCGGTCCGGGCTCGTGGCCGCGCTTTCGTAGCAATAGATGGGGATGGCCAGTTCGCGGCCGACGCGTTCGGCGAGTTGATGGGCGAACCGGGCGGTTTCTTCCATGGTGATGTTGGAGATGGGCACGAGGGGGCAAACGTCGGTAGCGCCCATGCGCGGATGTTCGCCCTTGTGCTTGCGCATATCGATCAGTTCGGCGGCTTTTTTTATCGCGAGAAAAGCCGCCTCGATAACGGGGAGCGGTTCGCCGACAAAAGTGACGACGGTGCGGTTGGTGGCCTTACCGGGGTCGACGTCGAGCAGTTTTACGCCCGGAACGGCTTCGATGACATCGGTGATCTGTTTGATGATGGTCAGGTCGCGGCCCTCGCTGAAGTTGGGCACGCACTCGATGAGTTGTTTCTTCATGAAAATGGGAATTGGGTTGCAGGCGCGAAGTTAGGCAAATGGATATAATAAAATGAACAAGGCGGTTGCAGACCGCCTTGTTTATTTTATTGAGCATAAAGCTTTTCGATTTCCACTTCGAATTTCTTTTCAATGACGGAGCGGATCAGTTTTAAAGTGGGGGTGAGTTGACCCTGCTCGATGGTCCAGTCTTCGTGCAGGAGGAGGAATTTGCGGACCTTTTCGTGGCCGGGCAATTCTTCGTTGACCTCGTCGACGAGTGCCTGGAAGAATTTTTCCACCTTCGGGTTGATGACCATGAATTGGGGGGCAGTCCAGTGGACCTGATTTTCGTCGCACCAAAGTTGAAGCAGGTGGAAGTTGGGCAGGATCAAGGCGATGACAAAGGGCTTCCGGAACCCGACGATCATGCACTGGTCGATGAAAGGAGAGAGGTGGAGTTTGTTTTCGATATGCTGCGGAGCAACGAACTTACCTGAGGACGTTTTAAAAATATCCTTTTTCCGGTCGGTAATTTTAAGGAACCGGTGGTGGACCATCTGTCCGATATCGCCGGTTTGGAACCATCCGTCTTCCGTGAAAACGGCCTTGGTTTCTTCCGGCAGTTTGTGGTATCCCCGCATGACGTTGGGTCCTTTTGCCTGGATCTCGCCGATCCCATCTTCGTCCGGATCGGCGATCCGGATGCTTACGCCGGGTATGGGCAGGCCAACGGTTCCGAAGCGATTGAGGCCAGGCTCAAAACGGTTGAGGGTGAGCACAGGGGAGGTTTCAGTCAGCCCGTAACCTTCGCGAATGGCGATCCCGGCGGCGGAAAAGAGGCGGCCCAGTTTTTCTTCCAGTGCGGCGGCGCCGACCGAGACGCCGCGGATGCGATTGCCCAGCGCTTTGCGCCAACTCCGGTAAACCAGCAGGTCTGCGATGCGAAGCTGGAACCAATACCAAATACCGGGTACGCGGTGGCTTTCGAATCGTTCTCCCAATTTCAGCGCCCAGTGGACCGCTTTCCGTTTCAGGAAAAAGCCTTTGAGGGTTTGGGCGTAGATATGGTCGTAGATCTTTTCCAGAAGGCGGGGCACGGCGGTGAAATAGTGGGGTCGGACCTCCTTATAGATATCCGCCAGGTGGTCGGTGCGGTCGGCGTAGTGAAGCGAAGCGCCCACGGCGAGGTAGGTATAGACGACCATGCGTTCGAAGATATGGCTGAGGGGCAGGAAACTCAGTACCGTATCGTCGCAGTTGACCGGGATGATGGAAATGACGGATTTGATATTGCTGATGATATTCTTGTGGGAGAGCTCTACGCCCTTGGGCTGGCCGGTCGTTCCGGACGTGTAGATAATCGTGGCCAGGTCGTCGTCGTGGATGACCCCTTTAAAGGTTTGCAACTCGGCCCGGTGGTGTTCGTTGGGTTCCTTGCGGAGGTCCTGGCAGGAGGGGATGTCGGGGTATTTTTCGAAGGTAAAGACCCCTTTGAGGCTGGGCGCCGACGATTGAATGCCGGTGATCAATTCGTAGAGGTCGGCGCCATCGGTGAAGCAATATTTGACCTCCGCGTCGCGGAGGATGTATTCGATATAGGAAGCGGATTGGTTGGAATGCACCGGTACTACAATGACGCCGATCTGCTGGAGGCCGATGTCGAGGAAGTTCCAGGTGGCGCTTCCGTGATGGGAGAGAATAGCGACCTTATCGCTCTTTTTCAGGCCGAGATCCAGAAAACCGGCACTAAAGCGGTTGATCTCGTCGATGCAATCCTGGGTAGAAAACGTTTTCCAGTGGTGGTGATCCTTATGAGCCAGGGCCACTTTTTGTGGATATTTAGCCAATTGATAGGGCAAAATTTCGAATATGCGCTGAAAATCCATAGGCCAGGAGGTTAAGGACAAGGCATATAAAGCTAAAAAAATTATTCGAAATTTTGATCAAGGGAATTTCCGGCATCCCGGGGAGGGGGATTATTTTTCAGAGAAGGAATGGACCTGAACGCCCAGGTTGTTGAGGTATCCAATGGTATCGTCGAGACTTTTCAGGACGGTTACATTTCCGAAAGATCGCACTTGCTGGACCACTACCTGGTAACCGGAGAGCAAAATGGTGCTATCCGGGAACAGGTTGGACAAAGCGTCAATATACCCCTGGACGGGTTCTTTGGCGAAGGTTTCGGAGATCATCGTATAGATGAAATCGGGCCGGTGGATCTGGCAAACGTCTTTCAGGTCGACCATCGACATGTCCTGACCGATATAGATCACGTAGTTGCCGCGGGATTTGAGCAGATAGTGCATGAAAAGGAGGCTGAGTTCCTGCCGTTCGCCTTCAGGAAGGTAGAGCAGGAATTTCGGCGCTTCACTATCGGAGGTCAGGGGTGTTTGGTCGGTGGCGGTGATGATCTTTTGGCGGATGAGGTTGGTGATGAAGTTTTCCTGAACGGGAGCGATGGAGCCGGTCAGCCACAATGCGCCCAGTTTGTCGAGAAACGGCAGGATCACTTCGAGCATGGTGCGTTCGAAGCCGATCTGCTGAATGTTGGTGGAGACGATCCGGTCGAATTTATTCTCGTCCATTTCGATCATCGACAAGGTCAGGGCATCGAGTTGGGTTCCAAATTCATCGTTGATGTCTGCAATGGCAGCGACCTTTTCGGCAATTTCGCGATCGCTCATCCGGGCGATCCTGGAGATCTTGTGGCCGTTTTTATTGAGCAGGGCGATATTGAGCAACAATTTCAGGTCTTCGTCGCGGTAGTAGCGTATATTGGTGGGAGTACGCTGAGGATCGATCAACCCGTAGCGTTGTTCCCAAATCCGGATAGTATGGGCCTTGATGCCCGATAGTTTTTCCAGATCTTTTATGGTATAAATGGCCACTGCGAGGAAGGTTTTTATTCGCTCAGGAGTTGAAAAGGAGGATTTTTGTTGCCCTGATGCTGAACAGCCATAAGGCACAAAGGTTTAGAAAAATTGCAAATTTTCAGACGAATCGGAGTTTGGTTTGATAAGTTGTCGGGGGTTTGAGCGGAAATAGTTGGAATTTATCTATTTTTAGCCTTGCAAAAACTGCCTATTTCAAAATCATACTTATGAAACTACGTTTTACATCAGTTTTTTATTCTTTGGCACTACTGACGCTGGGGCTTTTTATGGCGAATCCTTCGCCTTTGAGCGCCCAGGTGAAGCCCACCGCGGGAGAGGTAGAGTGTTTTCAGGTCGGCAACGGCGGGCTATTTACCGACACCGGAGGACCAGGAGGAAATGATGCAGTGGCGGGTAGTGCGGGCAATTATCTCAATTGCGATTGCATTACGACGACGACCCTGTGTTCCTCGGACGGTAGTGCGGTAAAGGCGGAGTTTACCAAGTTTGGAATAAATGCTTCTTTCGATTGGTTGGTGATCCTGGATATGGATAATCCCGACATGGACCAATATCCGTTCTCCGTATTGAGTTTGCCGGGTAATTCGGACCTTCAACTGTTCAACAACGCGGATGGTGCGGGCGACGGCGGTTCGGAGAACTATGGCCTCGGCGCCCAGGTTGGTGTGGGCACCCTTGGCCAGATGGCCAATACGACATTTACCGCTACCAATCCTACGGGTTGTTTGACCTTTGTCTTCCGCTCTTCGGCACAGGTGGACTATTCGGGTTGGGAAGCCCAATTGTCGACGACCAGCAATGCTCCGCACCCGGGCGATAACGTTCCCTGCGGAGGGCCGGTGGCCTGTGCGCCTCCTTCCGCCCTGGAAGTAAACGATATCACGGAAACTACCGCATGGGTCACCTGGAACCCGTCTCCTACCTCCGATACCTATGTGATCGAATACGGTCCGGAAGGTTTTTTGCCGGGTACGGGTATGACGATAACGGTGACCGGACAGACCAGCTATCTGCTGTCCGGATTGGATGATATGACGACCTATGAAGTGTACATTCAGGCGATCTGCGATAATGGAGATGAGAGTGCCCTGATCGGCCCGACCGTTTTCACGACCTGCTGTATTCCCATTCCGGATGTATGCAATTATACGCTGAATCTCTACGACTCGTTTGGAGACGGGTGGAACAACGCCAAGCTGACCGTCACCCAAAACGGCGTGAGCACCGTTTATACGTTTACTTCGGGCTCTTTCGCCACTTTTACTTTTCAGGTAACCGAAGGGCTGCCTCTGGTACTCACCTATTCGCCGGGCTCGTATGAAAATGAGGTGTCGTATGAAATGTTCGACTCGGACGGTGCGCTGCTATTTGCAGACGGGCCCTATCCCACGGTGGGAGAGGTTTACAATGAGATCGTGGTTTGCCCGGATTGTCCTGCCGTCAATTTGGCGAGTATTACCATTTCGGATATCGATACCATGTCGGCCACGGTGAATTGGGATATTGTTCCCTCTGCCCAGAGTTATATTGTCGAATACGGACCGGAGGGCTTCCCACTCGGATTTGGCCTGAAGGACACGGTTATTACACCTCCCACGACGCTGACGGGGTTGAACCCCTGTGTCAACTACGATGTATTTATCACGACCGTTTGCGGTCCGGATACGCTTGGACAGCCCGTGGGGCCCGTCAACTTTATGACAGACCCGTCGGGTTCGGCGGGACCGCCGTGTATCTATACCTTGAATATGTATGACTCCTTTGGGGATGGTTGGAATGGATCCTATTTAACGGTACAAACGGGGGGTAATTCAACGAATTATACGTTTACCTCCGGGAGTTTCTCCACGGTACAGATCCCCGTTTTTGCCAACTTGCCGGTGGTGATCACCTTTACGCCGGGTTCCTTCCTTAACGAGACCTCCTACGAGCTTTTCGATCCCGACGGGAACCTCGTTCTGGCAGATGGACCCTATCCGCAAACCGGAGTGGTGCTGACCTTTATCGCTTGTCCGACCTGTCCTGGACCCTCTTCCTTCTATCCGGTGGATGTCAACGCAGATAACGCCACGTTTGCCTGGAATGCCGCGCTGGAGGACGGCCAGTACAAACTCGAGTACGGCCCCCTGGGCTTTACCCAGGGCACGGGCACGATCATATATACCGATAATCTGCAGGAGACCATAACCGGGCTCACGGAGAACACCTACTATGACATTTATTTGTTCTTCACCTGTTCGGACGATGGAGAGAGCGGTAAGACCCTGGGGCCCATCACGTTCAAGACCATTTGGTATAACGACGTGGGCGTATCCGGGCTGGTTGAACCTTCCAATGCGGATTGCAACCTGGCCGCCGACCAGCTGATCACGTTCTACCTGCACAATTTCGGGCAGTACCCGCAATCGCTGATCCCCTTCAATTTTGCCGTAAACGGGGTTATCATTCCCATCAACTTCCCCGACGACGGACTCTATACCGGGGTGATCGGCAACGACAGCACGGAGATCGTCACGTTCGAGACGACCTACGATTTTTCGACCCCGGGTTATTACCTCATCGAGATCTGGACGAGCCTGGATCCCGACAGCGATTTAGAGAACGATACCTTCCGGTATGAACTGATCACGGCCTACCCGCTGCCTTTGAAGGAAGATTTTGAGTCGGGCGTATTCCCTGCCGGATGGCAAACCACGGAAACGGGTACCTTCCAATATGCGCCCAACCACCACAATAACCCGACCTACGTGATATCCGACCAATTGTACTCCTTCGACCTGAATTTCGAAGTAACGACACCGCGGGTTGGCCCCATGGGCGATAACGACTCACTGTCGTTCGACTATCGATACGTCAACTCTTTTGCCGGGACGGTGGCGGCTACGCTTGGGGCGGGCGACAAGTTAGAGGTCCAGGTGTCGACCGACTGCGGAGAGACCTGGGAGGTGGTCCATACCATTAACCAGACCAACCACGTGCCGTCGACGGTTATGAAGAAGATCACGGTCGATCTGTCGGCGTATGCAGGACAGGCGATCAATGTGCGGTTCTTTGCATTACGGGTCACTACTGCCGGTACGACCTATTGGATCGACCTGGATAATATAAACGTATATGGCTGTCCGGCCTCCTTCTTCTCCAAGCAGGATGTCACCAATGCTACCGGGCCCGATGTAAACGACGGCGCGGTCAAGCTGACGCCGATATACGGGACGGCGCCTTTTGCCTATCAATGGAGCAACGGGTCGATCTCGCCGCAGCCGAGTGGATTGTCTCCGGGCAGTTACACGGTGACCATTACCGACGCCAATGGTTGTTCGGAGGTGTTGACGGTTGAGGTTGGTGTCGAAGTACCGAATGGCACCCGCGATATCACGCCGGTGGGCACGGTTACCCTCTGGCCGAATCCAGCTCCGGGGGTTGCCAACCTACGGGTGGAAATGGAAACGGCTCAGGACCTGCACATTCAGGTGTTCAATGCGGTCGGGCAGTTGATCCGGGAGTATAACGAGGCCGGCGCCAACGTCGTAAACCAGGTCCTGGACCTGAGCGATCAGGCCGGCGGAATGTATATGATCCGGTTGTCTTCCGGGACGGCCTGGCATTTTGAGAAATTAGTGCTGACGAGGTAGCGGTCGCGCTCCTCCGGAGCAGAAAAAAGAAAAGGGGTGCGGGGCAAGCCTGCACCCCTTTTCTTTTAAACCATTTACCCGTTCAACTGTATTAAATGTTAAACTATCAAACCCATGCGCATTGGGATCGTTTGCTACCCCACCTACGGGGGCTCGGGAGTTTTGGCCACAGAACTGGGCATCGGCCTGGCGCGGCGCGGCCATGAAATCCATTTCATCACCTACCGGCAGCCTGCCCGTTTGAATGCTTTTCAGGAAAATATCTTCTACCACGAAGTGACGGCCGCCGATTATCCGCTTTTTGAATATCCTCCCTACGATACGGCCCTGGCCAGCAAGATGGTCGACGTGGTGCGGTATGAAAACCTGGACCTGCTGCATGTGCACTACGCTATTCCCCATGCCACCGTGGCCTATATCGCCAAAAAGATCTTGCTGACAAAGGGACGCTATGTTCCGGTCATTACCACCCTGCACGGTACGGATATCACCCTGGTAGGCGCCAACAACGCCTTCGCTCCGGTGGTCGAGTTTTCGATCAATAAGTCGGATGGGGTGACGGCGGTGTCGGAAAGTTTGCGCAAGCAGACCTATGAGCATTTCGACGTGCAGCGCGACATCAAGGTGATCTACAACTTTATCGACTTCTCCCGCTTTAAATGGAGTAATAAAGATCATTTCAAGAAGGCTATTGCACCCAATGGGGAGCGTATCCTGGTGCACGTATCCAATTTCCGGAAGGTGAAGCGGGTAGATGACGCCATCCGCGTTTTCAAAAAAGTAAACGAACGTCTTCCCTCCAAGCTGTTGCTGATCGGCGACGGTCCCGAACGGCACAACCTGGAGGAACTGTGCCGGAACCTGGGCTTGTGCGACGAGATCCGCTTCCTGGGAAAACAGGACGCCATTGAAGAGCTCCTGGCCATTGGCGATCTGTTCCTGATGCCCTCTGAAAGTGAGAGTTTTGGTCTGGCGGCCCTGGAGGCCATGGCATGTGAGGTGCCGGTCATCTCATCCAATACCGGCGGGTTGCCGGAGGTGAATATTCATGGCGTGACGGGCTTTTTGAGCGGAGTGGGCGACATCGATTCTATGGCAACCAATGCCATCCGGTTGCTGGAAAGCGAAACCATGTTGCAGCAATTCCGGAAAAATGCGTTGGCCCAGGCAAAGGCCTTTGATATTCAGAATATCCTGCCGCAGTATGAAGCTTATTACCAGCAGGTGCTGGAGGAATCCGTGTATACCGGCAAAAATGTGAGTTAACAGAAGCGAACCCCGTCTTTTAATTAATAAAAAGGATCTTTGCGATGACCGCATTCGGGTTGGCCAGGCTCTGCGGGCTGGTGCTGAACACGAGATAGACCCCTGAAGCAGCTTTCCGGCCGTTGTAATCGCGACCATTCCAGATCGCTTGACCTCCTTCCGCTTTCGTCTGATAGACCAATTCCCCGCTAACATCCGTAATCTTGATATCGGCATCCCGCGCCAGGCCGCTGATGGCGATGAGTCCGTCGTAGTCGGGACGTACCGGATTGGGAAACACCACGACCTGGTTGGAATTGAGCACACCGCCTTCGGTGGCGGTACCGCGCATGGTTTGCAAGCCCTTATTCGTGCCGATATAGACCTCGCCCGTGACCGGATGTATGACGATGTCGTTGATGGTATTGTCGAAGAGCGGGCTGTTGTCGACATTGAGGTAGGCTACTTGTTCCCTTCCATCGGGCGATTGAACGAAAATGCCGTTGTCGGTGCCGAACCATTTCCGGTTGGCGCCGTCGACGGCAATGGTGCGCACGTTTTCGGTTTCGAGGAGGTAGGCGCCGAAATTGTCCTGAAGCACGGTACGCAGGTTTCCGATGCAGGCCGGATCGAAACCGTCGCATTCGAAGACGATGACGCCCTGCTCGGTGCCCACCCATATGTCGCCGTCGAGATCCATCGCGATGCAATTGACCCGGTTGGAGGGAAGGTTGCTGTTGTTGGAAGAAATGCTGCGACAGCGATCGTCACTGGGGTTGTCGATATCGCCTTCGTCGAAGACGAGAAGCCCGGAACTGCTGCTGCTGACCACAAACCATTTGTAGCCGTTGCGATCGACGATCACCTGGAGCAGATCATTTTCGAAACAGCTGGTGGGGGCAAAACTTTTCCAGGTCCCATCGTTTTTCAGTACCGAAATGGGACGTTCTGCATGGTGATTGGCAACCCAGAGGTTGTTTTCGCTATCAAATGCCAGACCGCTCACCCTGGTGCGTGCGGGATCTCCTATGGCATTGTTAAGTGACGAGGTCGTATCATTATAGACAAACATATTTTCCCCGTCAAATTCAACCAGTCCATCGAGGAAACTGGCGACGTAGACCTTCCCATTTTCCGGGTTGACCGCCACATCGTAAAAGTCGAAAAGCTCTTTCAGTACACTCCGGTTATTCCGGTTATAGACCGACCATTTCCCGTCGATATAGGAGAAAAATCCGTCTTCCTGGTATAGATAGGTATAGTTGGTGCGCACCCCACCCGAGGCGATCCAGAGATCGTCGTTGTGGAGGACCATTTGGTTGATGTTATTGGAATAAGGCGCATTCAATACCGTGCGGCTGCAATTCTCCGAGCCGTTTTCCTGGAAACGGAATTCGCGCCACGCATCGGCAAACCAGACATTGCCGCTCTCGTCCTCGATGCCATAGATCGGGCGGTCGTAACAATTGCCGGGGGCCTCCGTGAAAGTATCGTCTGAATTGAAATACAGCACTTTTCCCCGGCAGTTTTCCAGCAGGCAAGAGTAGCCGGCGATCAGCCGGGGTCCTTCGGCCGTGAGGTAGCGGATATATTGGTTGGGTTCGTGGTGTACAAAAGTGCGCTCCTGCCCGTCGTAGCGGAACAGCGTATCGTCGAGGCTAAAATAGAGTTCGTTGTGGTAGGGAACCAGCGCAGTGGCCGTATAGACCGAAGGGAACCCGTCTTCTTCATCGAGTTTGTCCCATTGATTGAAATCTTCCGGGAACGTATTGCTCGTGGCAATCCGGTAGATGCCCTCTTCGGTAGCTATGTAGATATAGTCCTGAAAGATCGCGGAAGCCAACACCGGTAAGCCGGTGAAAGTGGTAAAGGGAAATTCGTTGTTGGAAAGGTCGAGTTCCGAAATACCGTAGTTGGCGCTGATGAGGACCCGGTCTTCATCTATGACGAATATATGGTACACTTCCTTGTCGCCGATGATGCCCTGGAAGTTGCTGATATCGAACAAGGTTGAAGTGCCTTCCGGTTTGATGACATCGATCGCGCTGTTGGTATAGACGACGATCAGGGTATTGCTGTAGCGGTCGAATTGCACCAGCGATATCCCCACCTGGCTCAATCCTTCGACTTTGGTGATGCGCTGAAAGGATTTGTCGGATTTATCCAAAATCGCCAGTGCCCATTCGGTGGCGAAATAGACTTTGCTGTCGCTCTGCGCCACCCAGTTGCCGTTGGGGTAGGCCAGGTGGGACTTCCATTGGCCGATGGTCAGGTCCGTTTGGGCGAAAGACGAATATAAAAGGACGAAGCAGCTTATCAGGAGGAGTACAGCCTTCTTCATGTCGTACAGTTTGACGTATAGAAATGCAGATCGATAATAGAACAGGGTATCCTTGAAATTATTGCCATATTAACAAGCCTGGCACTTTGTAACCAAATTACTTTACCAGTTTTTTTGTAAAGACTTCTGCGACCGCAGGTCGCAGAAGTCTCTACAAAGGCGGATTGGGCGGGCGCAGCCCGCCCAATCCGCCTTTGTAAATTTATTTATGCAAAAAAATATTTAGGGCTATTTTCGATATAAATGACTGGTTTCCAGATATTGGTAAACGGATTCCGGAAGCAGGTAGCGGATCGATTTTCCCGTTTTCCGGCATTCGCGCACAAAAGAGGCGGAAATGTCGAGTAAAGGGGCGTCAAAAACGCGCACATTGGGGTGTTGGGCGAGGGTCTCATCCTCATACCTGGGCCGGCGGTAGACGTAGATGGGGTAATTGGCGAGCAGAAACTCGTAATTTTTCCATTTGGGCAGGGACATCAGGTTGTCGCCTCCCATGATGAGTGCAAATTCCTTGTCGGGGTACTTTTCCCGGAGATAGGCCAGGGTATCAACGGTGTAGGAGGGCTTGTCCAGGTAAAATTCGATATCGCTGGCGCGCAGTTTGGGGTGGTCGCCGATCGCCAGGCGGACGAGATGCAGGCGATCGTAATCGGGCGCAAGGGTCTGTTTGGGCTTTAGTGGGTTGTGCGGGCTGACCACCATCCAAACCTGTTCCAGACCGGTAAATTCGACCATGTAATCGGCAATGATCATATGACCGATGTGGACGGGGTTGAAAGAGCCAAAAAACAGTCCGACTTTCATCATGGATCGATTATTGGGAGATAGAATCCGGGTTGATCATATCGTACAAGGATTCGAGGTCCTCCCCTTCTTCATCAAGCAGAGCATCCTCCGGGAGATCGACCAGCCATTTTCCATCCAGTTGAACGAGCAGGAAACTGTCGTAGAAGAGTTGCCCTTCTTCCTCGAGGGTGTAGTAGCAGACGGCCTTATCTCCATTTTCCTTGCAGGAGAGCTCTTTGAAGTTGGTTTCCGAAATGACGGAGTCCAGTTCCATATTGGAGAGCAGCGCTTCCATCCAGGAGATGAGGTCCTGGGTTCGCGGAGCGCTCAGGGCTTTGGCTTGTTCGAACTCGTTTTTGTCGATATGGGCTTGCCATTGCCGGACGACCGATTCGGGGGAGGAGCCGGACGGAGTGGATTGGCAGGCAAAAATAGAAAGCACGGCCAATGCCGCTGCAACCAGGATAGAAACTATGCGCATAATGATTAATTTAGGGGCAAAGGTAAATTATTTAAGTATGCGGGGAAAATGGGTGCGAATATTCTGTTGGTTGTTTGGTCTGGCGATGGTGGCCTGGTTGCAGTTCGGCTATCACGAGATGTGGAAGGACGAATGGCAGGCCTGGCTCATGGCCCGCGATATGGGCTGGGGGGAATTGCTTCGGGCGCTCTACTACGAGGGGCATCCGGGTTTGTGGTATGTGTATCTGAAGGTTTGGGCCGCCTTTGGGTTGAATGATGCTTTGGGCCTTCAACTGGCTCATTATTTGGTCGTGGCGCTGGCCGGAGGGATATTCTGGTATTTCACCCGGCTGCCCTGGTGGTTGAGCCTGTTGTTGTGGATGGGATACTTCCCCTTTTTTGAATACGGGGTGGTCAGCCGCGGGTATGTATGGGTCATGGTCTTCGGGCTTGCATTGGCCGGTTGGTTGGAAAAGCCCGAAAAGAAGGCGATTTGGGCCGGGGTGGGTCTTTTTCTGCTTTGCCAGACGGAGGTCTATGGGGTTTTGCTGGGAGGCGCGTTGCTGGTCTATGCCTTTTTCGAACACGAAAAATGGAAGGTGTTTGCCCGGTCGTGGTTCCGGATCCTGCTGAGCGGGTATGCAATTGGGGTACTCGTTTTTTTGATCAGTGTTTTTCCACGCGCCAGCCGGGAGGAATTGGCCAGGGCCTATGTGGGGCAACCCTTTGGTTGGGAAGTATTGGGCACTAGCTTCCAGGGGAATTGGGTCAACGCTTTTTGGATCGGGGCTGTTCCCGACACGAATGCGTTTGGAGTACAGGCTTTGGGTATCGCCTTGAGCGTGCTGATCTTGTTGGGAATGGTGTGGTTGTTTCGTCGTGCGGGGGCTGTTGCCTGGGGATTTTGGGCCTTTCAGGCCGCCTTTTTCCTGTTTTCCGTCGTCTTTTACACGGGGGGCGTCCGCCATTGGGGCATGATCCTGATCGCCTGGATCGTGTGGCTTCAATTGTGGGCATACAAGAAACCCGTTTGGGATTGGTTGTCGTGGCTGGTGGTGGGCAGCGTATTGTTTTTTCAACTCCGGTATTCGGTCCTGGCGGTCGACCGGGAGGTCCGGTATCCATACAGCAATGCCAGGGAGGCGGCAGCATTCATCCGGTCGGAGATCCCTGCCGGGATGCCGGTGGTAGCCATCAACAAATTTGAGGCGGCGCCGGTCGTGGGGTATGCTGGGCGTCCGTTTTACGCCTTGCCGGAGGGAGAGCCCTTTACTTATTTTAAGTGGGTAGAAAAGGTGTATCTGCCTCCGGAGGAGGAGATCAAACTGTTTGCGGCCTACAAACGCGTCAATATGGTGGTCGTGTTGAGTCCCGCTCCGCTGGATGCGTCGCGGTATCCTGGTGCTTTGCTCGTCCGGGCCTTCGATCGAACGAATTTGAAGAAAGAGAATTATTTTTTATACGCCATCAATAAATAAACAAGAAAGCCTGCGACAGATGGTCGCAGGCTTTCTCAAGTAAAATTCATCGTGCGTAGCCCGGTAAATGAAAAGATCAGACACTGAGCATGACCGGCATGATGAGCATGAAGATGGACTCGTT
Organism: Lewinellaceae bacterium; assembly: GCA_020636275.1. GTDB lineage: Bacteria > Bacteroidota > Bacteroidia > Chitinophagales > Saprospiraceae > JADJTT01. The sequence goes on from JACJYD010000001.1 coordinate 431,226, forward strand.
TTCCTCTTCCTCGACGGGCAATAAGATGCCGGCGCGCGTGGAGGTCGACAGTTCCAGCTTGACCTCATCCGAATGCAGGATACCCAGCATTTCGATCAGGAATTTGGCATTGAAGCCGATCATGAGCTCGTCGCCCACGTAGGTGCAGGCGAGTTGTTCGGTGGCCTCATTGGAAAAGTCAACATCCTGGGAAGAGATGTTCAGGCTGCTCGTACTGATCTTGAGCGTAACCTGGTTTGTCGTTTTGTTGGCGTAAATGGCAATTCGCTTCAGCGAGTTCTGGAAGTCGATCCGGTTCGCTGTGAGCAAATTAGGATTGTTTACCGGAATGACGGCGTTGTAGTCCGGATAGCGGGCGTCGATAAGACGGCAGGTGATGCGGGTATTATCGAAAGAGAAGAACGCATTCGTCTTGTTAAATGAGACTTCTACTTCCGCGTCATCCGGCAGTGCGTTTTTAAGCAGGGTTAGGGCCTTTTTCGGGACAATAAAGGTCGTGGATACATCGCTTTTGATATTTCCGAAGGTATATTTGACCAATTTGTGGGCATCGGTGGCCACAAAGGTGATCTTGTTGAAATCGATCTGAAAATAAACGCCTGTCATAGCAGGGCGCAGGTCGTCGTTGGAGGTGGCGAAGAGGGTCCGGGAGATGCCCTTCTGGAGGGTTTCAGCCGGCAGGATGACCTGATCGGCGGCGTCCAGGTCTTTGGGTTTGGGGTAATCTTCAACCGAGCGGCCCGCGAGTTTGTATTTCCCGTAAGAGGACGTGATCTCGATGCCATAGGTGTCGTTTACGGAAAATTTGATCGACTGATTGGGCAGGGCTTTGAGGGTTTCGAGCAGGATGCGGGCAGGGATGGCTACCTGTCCGTTGGCATCTGCCTTGACCTCCAACTGGGTCGTGATCGTAGTTTCCAGGTCGGACGCTGTGATGGAAAGCGTGTTATTTTCGATAGAAAACAGGAAGTCCTCCAAAATAGGCAGAACAGGGTTGACGACAATTGCCCCGCCGGCAATTTGGAGCTGCTTCAGGAGGTCGGTGGAAAAAACGCTGAATTTCATAGATGGCCGGTTTTTTGGAAAGAACCAGAATGATTTCGAAAGTGTTTACCCAAGATGTTGTTCGCCTACAAAAGTAAACCATCCACCCCATTTTACCATTCAAAGAATTCCACAAAATGTGGATAACTTTCAACTTTTAAACGCAAACCGACTATGCCAAACCGTGCCAGGGCTCCAAAAATTCATGAGATCCGGGATTTGGTCCTTCCCAGGCCGCGCAATTACCAGTTGGACAACGGGATTCCGGTCTACGAGGTCTGCATGGGAAGCCAGGATGTGTTGAAGGTCGAGGTGGTCTTTCGGGCTGGAAGGCCCTATGAAACCATGCCCCTGGCATCGCGGGCCACAGCGGCCCTGTTGCGGGAAGGCACGGCCCACCGCACGGCTGCAGATATTGCGGAGACCATCGATTTTTACGGAGGTACTCTGACTTCACAGGGGAGTCTCGACCACATTACGGTGACCTTGTATTGCCTGACCAAGCATTTTGACGCCCTGATCCCGTTATTGACGGATATTCTGACGGAACCCGCCTTCCCCGAGGAAGAATTGTCGGCCTTCATCGACCGCAACAAGCAACGGCTCCAGGTCGATCTGACGCGCAACGACGTGGTCGCTTACCGCTTGATCACCGAATGCATCTACGGCCCGCAGCATCCGTATGGCTATAACAGCACCACCGAAATGTACGGCGCCCTGACGCGGGAAGGATTGCAGCAACATTTCAACGCCCACCTCACGGCGGCCAATTGCCAGATCTTTATCAGTGGAAAGACGGATGCGGCGATCATTGCCCGCCTGAATGCCGAAATCGGGCAGGCGCTCCCGAAAGGAACGCCGTCCATACCCCGGCTGGAAGGCAGCGGGGCTCTGTCGGGGAAACTCCACCAGCCCCACTCCGACACGGTGCAGACCGCTATTCGGCTGGGGCGCAAGTTATTCAACCGGCAGCACCCCGACTTCAATGGGATGTTTGTGCTGAACACCATTTTCGGAGGGTATTTCGGTTCGCGGCTTATGACCAACATTCGGGAAGAGAAGGGATATACCTACAACATTTATTCCTCCCTCGACAACATGCAGTTCGACGGCTATTTCTATGTGGGGACCGAGGTCGGCAATGAATTCGCCTGGCCCGCCCTGGAGGAGATCTACAGGGAAATCGAAACGCTGCGACGGGAGCCGGTCGGAGCGGAAGAGCTCCACATGGTGCGCAACTATCTCATGGGCAATTTCCTGACCATGCTCGACGGTCCGTTCAACCAGGCAGAAGTCGTTCGGAATTGTATTTCAGAAGACTTACCGCTCGAATCTTTTGAGGAAATGGTGCAGGCCGTTTTGCAGATCGATGCCCGAAAATTGCAGGAGCTCGCCAATCAATATTTCGATCCGGCGGATATGTGGGAAGTAATTGTGGGAAATCCTTCATGAACCCTGAAAAAATTAGATTTTTTCAAGATATTTGGGCTCTGGCCGGAGAATGCAAATTTGTGATGCCGGATACTAGCATTATTTGCCGGATTTTATCTTACTTTGGCCTTTCAAGAACACTTCAGCCCAACAAGACATTAGAATAGGGATATTTCCATAGATAATTGAGGAATTGTATTGATGAAATTCTTTAGCTTTTTTACCCAAGAACTGGCCATTGACCTGGGCACCGCTAACACTCTGATCATTCAGGATGGCGAAGTGGTTGTCGATGAACCCTCTATTGTGGCTATTGACCGTCGCACGGGCGAAACCATCGCCGTAGGACGCAAGGCCATGCAGATGCACGAAAAGACACATGAAAATATAAAGACAATCCGTCCGCTCAAAGACGGTGTGATCGCCGATTTTCAGGCTGCTGAAAGCATGATCGAAGGCATGATCAACATGATCGGCGCCCGGCGCCGTTTCTTCACACACCTGCGCATGGTGATCTGTATCCCCTCCGGGATCACGGAAGTGGAAAAACGGGCCGTATTTGATTCGGCCGACCATGTAGACTCGAAAGAGACCTACCTGATCCACGAACCCATGGCTGCGGCGCTGGGTATCGGCCTGGATGTGGAAGAACCCATCGGCAATATGATCATCGACATCGGAGGCGGTACGACGGAAATCGCTGTGATCGCCCTGTCGGGCATCGTTTGCGACCAATCGATCCGCATCGCGGGAGACGAGCTGACGATGGATATCATGAACTACATGAAGCGGCAGCACAATATCCTGATCGGAGAGCGTACGGCTGAGCAAATCAAGATATCGGTAGGATCGGCAGTGCCTACGCTTGAAAATCCGCCCGACGACTTCCCGGTCAACGGCCGGGATCTGATGACCGGAATTCCCAAGCAGGTGACGGTATCCTATTCGGAAGTCGCTCACTCCCTGGATAAATCCCTTTCGAAAATTGAAGACGCTATCCTTCGGGCGCTGGAAATGACGCCGCCGGAGCTGGCTTCCGACATTTATCGAACCGGGCTCTATTTGACGGGTGGTGGAGCGCTGTTGCGGGGTCTGGATCAGCGCATCGCTCAAAAGACGAAACTTCCCGTACACATTGCGGAAGACCCGCTCCGCGCGGTCGTGCGGGGTACCGGGATCGCGCTCAAAAATACAGACCGGTTTTCTTTCCTCATCGACCGGAAGAGTGTGTAAGGTGGCCCGGGCCTGACAGATACCCTGTACGGGGGGCTACCGGACGCCATAGAAAGGCTTGCTATGCGTAATCTGCTTTTGGTAATTTTACGATTCGGTGGTTTCCTTCTCTTTTTGTTTTTGGAGCTCCTGAGTTTCTTTCTGATCGTGCAATTCAATCAGGAACAGCAAGCTATTTTCAATAATTCCTGGGCCAATTTCACGGGCTCCATCGATCAGGGCATCCACAATGCGATCGGTTATACCCATCTTCGCCGGGCCAACGATTCCCTTGCCGCCGTCAATGCCCGCCTGTATGAGGAGGTGCTGAGCTACCGGGAATTGGTGGATGGGCTGGAGCGGGATTCGCTCTATCCCAGCAATCTGGATTCCTTGCTCATCGATACGGTCTATCAGCTAATTCCCGCTTCCGTGATCCGCAATTCCATTTCCGAGCACCACAACTACCTGCTTTTGGACAAGGGATCTGCCGACGGGGTTGGACCCAATATGGGGGTGATCCTGGACCAGGGTATTGTTGGCATCGTACGCAGCGTAGGGCGCCATCATGCGCTGGTCATGTCGATCCTGCACCGGCAATCGCATCCCAGCGCTTCGATCAAAGGAACCAACTATTTTGGTTCCCTGACCTGGAAGGAAAAAGACCCCCGGATACTCTTATTGGAAAATGTGCCCCGGCATGCGACGCCTGAAAAAGGAGATACGATCATCACTAGCGGTTACTCGCTGATCTTTCCAAAAGGCATTCCCATCGGAACTATCCAGCAGGTGGATTCCAGCGACGGAGGGAGCGATACGTATAATATTTGGGTGAAATTATTTGCCGACCTGGCCAGCCTGGACCGGGTTTATGTCGTAAAAAAATCAACCCAGCAAGAACAAGAAGACTTAGTCCAACAAGCACGGGATGAATAATAATTTAGTACTTACCAATGTCTTCCGGTTTTTTGGCCTGTTATTGCTTCAGGGCCTGGTCTTTCGGCGCATGGAATTCGATTCGGGCGTTTGGAGTTATATACACGTATTGATCTACCCCCTGTTCATTTTTCTGCTGCCGCTGCGAACCCCCCGCCCTCTGGTAATCGGCGCCGCATTTGCCATGGGTATCCTGGTTGACCTGTTCTATTATTCCCCCGGCATTCATGCCAGCGCAGCTACTTTTTTGGGATTTATCCGCCCGGTGGTATTGGGGTGGCTGGAGCCGCGCGGAGGCTACAACGTCAACTACAGTCCAACCCGGGCCCGGTTTGGCAATAACTGGTTCCTCGGGTACTCGGCTATCTTGCTGGCAATTCACCTGTTTTGGTATTTTTCGGCTGAGGCCTTTACTTTTGTATTCATTGGTCGCATTTTGCTCAATACTTTACTGAGTTTTATCGTTTCATTCTTTTTTATTTTTGTTTACATGAAGGTATTTGACCCCCAGGACTGAAAGAATGTCCTCCTCCTGAGAAAAATGGAGCCATATGTCTACCAAGGATCTTCAAACGAGACAGCTAACTATCCAGGTCATCTTCGCCGGGGCGGCTTTGCTCCTGGTCGGGAAGTTGTTTCAATTGCAATTATGGGACAAAACCTATGCGGAACGGGCGGAGAATACCGCCGTCGAAAAATTTACGCTCTATCCATCCCGGGGCCTGCTGTACGACCGGAACGGGGTCCTGCTCATCAATAACGAATTGGTATTCGATCTTCTGGTGACCTACAACCAGATCGATCCCCAGATGGATACCACCCTTTTCTGCAAACTTCTCGGCATTGAAAAGTCCGAATTTGAAACACGCCTGCATAAAGACTGGAAAGACAACCGATACAGTAAGCGCAAGCCTTTCATTTTCATGAACTCCATTTCGGCCAAGGACTTTTCCAAGTTCCAGGAAAGTCTCTACCGGTTTCCGGGATTTTTCGTGCAGTCGCGATCTGTTCGGAGCTACCCGCAACCTTTTGCCGCACACGTGCTCGGGTTCATCCGGGAAGTGGACAAGGAAGAACTCGAAGCCCCAAAATCGGAATATGAATTGGGCGATTTTATCGGGGGAAGTGGGCTGGAGCGTTCGTACGAGCCCATCCTCCGGGGCAAAAAAGGCGCCAGGTTCGTGCTCAAGGATAACGTGGGCCGGGTGGTGGAACCTTACGAGAACGGGGCATTGGATGTATCGGCTGTGGCGGGCGAAAACATCAAGACGACACTGGATATCGAATTGCAGCGCTATGCCGAAGAGTTGCTGAAGAACAAGGTCGGCAGCGTGGTCGCGATCGAGCCGAAAACGGGAGAGATCCTGGCTTTTGCCAGCGCGCCTACCTATGATCCGAACCAACTGCGGATCGGAAAGGACAGGGGAAAAGCAGTCCAGGAGATCGGCCAGGACACGCTGAAGCCCTTCTTCAACCGGGCTGTGATGGCCCGCTATCCGCCGGGCTCGACATTTAAGTTGTTGGTGGGGTTGATCGCCCTGCAGGAAGGCGTGATCCGTCCCGAGCAAGGATACAGCTGCCCGGGGTATTATGCCTACGGCGGGTCCTCCTGGGGATGCCGGTCGCACCCACCTGTGACGAGTATTGTGCAGGCGGTTCAGTATTCCTGTAATGCCTATTTTTTCAATACCTTCCGGCGTATCGTCGACAAGGAGAGTTTTTATAAGCCCGAGGTGGGATACGATATTTTTGTAAAACACCTGCTCGGTTTCGGGTTGGGTCATCCGCTCGGGATCGATTTCCCCAATGAGGCCGGGGGGAATGTGCCGACAGTGGCCTTTTACGACAAGATCTATCCCAAAGAAAAGGGCAGTTGGAAATCGCCCACCATTATTTCTCTCGGAATCGGACAGGGAGAATTGCTGTTGACCACCCTGCAAATGGCCAACATTGCGGCTGTGATTGCGAACCGGGGGTATTACATCCGGCCGCACCTCGGTAAGGCGGTCGTGTCCGGCAAAGATGCCACGCCGCTTTTCGGGGAAGGAGAACACGTCGATGTGGGCATTGATGCGCGCCATTTCGAACCCATTATCCAGGGCATGCTGGCGGTAGTTGCGGCCGGTACCGGCCGTTCGGCGATGGTTCCCGGAGTGCAGGTAGGCGGTAAGACGGGAACGGTGCAAAACCCCCATGGCACCGACCACTCGACGTTCATTGCTTTTGCTCCGGCCGATGATCCGAAGATCGCCATTGCTGTGTATGTTGAAAATTCGGGTGGTGGCGGCCGTTTTGCCGCGCCTATTGCCGGATTATTGATGGAAAAATACCTCCACCGGAGTATCAGTCCCGAAAAGGAATTTTACGAAAAATTGATGTTGGAGACCGACCTCATCCACAAACCCTGATATGATCGTTAGCGCCATCGTTGCCGTTTCCAGGAACCGGGTGATCGGAAAGGACAACCAGATCCCCTGGTACCTTCCCGCCGATCTGTCCTATTTCAAGCGAACTACGCTGGGGCATTTTGTCATTATGGGGCGGCTTTCCTTCCGCTCGATCGGGCGGCCGTTGCCCAAGCGCACGAACGTAGTCGTGACCCGGGATCCCTTTTTTACCGCAAACGGATGCCTGGTGGCCCACTCTGTGGGTGAAGCCCTCCAAATGGCTTTGGAAGCCGGAGAGACCGAAGCCTTTATCCTTGGAGGCGGCCAGATCTATCGCGATAGCATGGATCTTTGGGATCGCCTCTACCTCACGGAAGTGGACGTTGAGGTGGACGGCACGGTCTTCTTTCCCGAATTAGAGGAAGGGGAATGGGAATTGGTTCGGGAAGAACCCCATTCGCCCGATGCGAAAAATCCGTTTGCCTATAATTTCAAGGTATTGGAACGGAAAGATCAGAGTTCGAGAAACTCGCCGACCCAGGCAACGGATCCGGCATAGTCCTGTTTTCCCTCGTCTTCCAATAGTTCGGCCACATAGGCATGCAGTTCTTCCAGCGAACGGCTTCCGGCCAGGATCGCCTTGACGCGCTCGTCGGTCTGTGCGATCTGCATAGCCTGTTCTTTGGAAGGGACCTCGACCAATCCGGCGAGGAGCCCCACCTCATTTCCCGTCAGCACTGTGCTGAATTTGATCTTCTCCGGCAATTGGTCAAATCCGATCGGCACGTCTTCTTCGGATTGGGGTATGGTGTATATGGCAGCTCCACTGGCCCGCACATAGTAGGCGCGGCCCAGGCGGCCCATGAGGTCCAGTTTATGCGGATTGATGCGGTTATTCTCGTCGACCACACTTTCATCGATGTGAATGCGCTGTACATGGCAGACGACCAAATGGCCGGCGCCTCCCTGCTCGCCCAGCGTGATCACCTCATCCACCTTGCACTCCATCTGGACCGGACTTTCCTTCACCCGGAAGGGTTTGACGAGATCGGAGGGGATGGGGGTCAAGCCCGCTTTTTCAAATTCGCTCACCCCTTTTTCAAAACGGCCGCTCGCGATGGCCATTTGCCGCACAATGGCATGGTTGACTACGTTGATCACCACTTCCCGGGTGGCCAATACATTGGAAAGGGTATCTTTGGTGGTGTTGTCCTTTACCCGGCGGTTGGAAGAAAAGATCACGACCGGCGGATTAGAGCTGAAGGCGTTGAAGAAGGAATACGGCGCGAGGTTGGGATTGCCGTCCTCGTCGATGGTGCTGACAAAAGCGATGGGGCGCGGGGCTATCGAGCCCACCATGAATTGGTGCAGGTCCTTTACCGGCGTAGATTTCGGGTCGATTACGAGCATGATTTTTCTTTTTAAAACTACCCTTGCCGTTGTATTGTTTCGACTAGTATGAAAAGAAGTATCCTATCCACTTTAGTGCCCCTTTTGGCGATCGCCCTGTACCTGGGCGGCCGGTATTTTTATTTTCAACCCAAACTCATCCAGGGAGAAAAAGCGCCCGTATTTTCCGCTACTTTGAAAGACGGGACCGCCTTTTCGCTCACCGATCTGGAAGGCCAGTACGTGCTGCTCGACTTTTGGGGGAGCTGGTGTGGCCCCTGCCGCCGAATGAACCCCCGCTGGGTCGCTTTGCACGACCAAATGAAAGGAGAAAATTTCACTATCGTGAGCATTGGGCTGGAAAAAGACGCCGATCGCTGGGCCAGTGCGATCCGGCAGGACGGACTTTCCTGGAATTATCAAATATTGGACGAATTGAGCAACACGCATTTTTTCGACGGGCCATTGGCCAAATTGTACGGCGTGAAACAAGTGCCCACCTCCTTTTTGTTGAGTCCCAAAGGTGTGATTATCGCGACCGATCCCTTGCCGGAGGCAGTGCCCAAGGTTATAGAACGCCTTTCTGATAATTAATGGAGGCTGCACCCCAACAACTTAGGCTAACACACATGGCGCTTTTTGCGCTTTTGGTTAAAGAATTTAGCTGCCATTTTGACAAAAAAATGAATATGGCAAGCATATTGCGGAGATAATGCGTGGAAATGCGCGTATTTTTGCCATCATTTCCCGGTATACGAAAAACCCGTTTCAAATGAGTAAGAAAAAAAACAAGGATCAAGCTGCCAACCAGGAACCGGTGGTTGAAGCAGAAGCCCCACAGCAGGAAGCTTTGGAGCAGGAAAATGCCATGCTGAAACAACAACTCGAAGAACTCAAGGACAAATACATGCGCTTGTATGCCGATTTCGACAACTACAAGAAACGCATGGTCAAGGAAAAACTGGACCTGATCAACTCAGCCGCGCAAGACACATTGTCATCGCTTTTGCCGGTTTTGGACGATTTTGACAGGGCCAAGAAGAACGCCGAAGCCAAAGACAGCAAGGAGCACTTTAGCGAAGGCATCGCTTTGGTCTACCAGAAATTGTATTCCGTGCTTCGCCAAAAAGGCCTGGAGGAAATGGAGACAAATGGGGAGGCTTTCGACCCGGAACTGCACGAGGCGTTCACGGAATTGCCTGCTCCGTCCGAAGACCTGAAGGGCAAGATCGTCGATACGATCGAAAAAGGATATAAATTGAATGACCGGATCATCCGCCATCCGAAGGTGGTTGTAGGGAAATAACTATTTGATCGCGAGGTATACGCCCCGGATCAGGTTTATAATTGAATATGGCAAAAAGAGATTATTACGAGGTATTGGGCGTAGGCAAAGGGTCGAGCGATGAAGAGATCCGGAAAGCCTACAAAAAGCTCGCCATGCAATACCATCCCGATCGCAACCCGGGAGATAAATCGGCCGAGGAGAAATTCAAGGAGGCCGCGGAAGCCTATGAGGTGCTCAGCGATAAGGACACGCGGGCCAAATACGACCGTTTTGGCCATGACGGCGTGAGCGGGCAGGGCGGCTTCGGCGGCGGTGGTATGACCATGGAAGATATCTTCGAGCATTTTGGAGATATCTTCGGCGAAATGGGCGGAAGCCCGTTCGACAGCTTCTTTGGCGGCGGTGGTTCCCGGACCAGGAGAAGCCAGGGGCGAGGGCAGCGGGGTAGCAACCTGCGGATCAAAGTGGCCCTCACCCTCGAGGAGATCGCCAAAGGCGCCACGAAGCGGATCAAGGTCAACAAGCACGTGACCTGTGATACCTGCCATGGTTCGGGCGCTAAAGACAGCGGGTCGGTACAGACCTGCGGGACCTGCCGGGGCTCCGGTTATGTGCGCCAGGTGCGCAATACCTTTCTCGGTCAAATGCAAACCACGACCGCCTGCCCGACTTGCGCCGGCCGCGGCCAGGTCATTACGGCCAATTGCCCCAAATGTAAGGGGGAAGGACGTATTTTCGGCGAAGAGACCATTGACCTGGAAATCCCTGCCGGTGTGTCCGAAGGCATGCAATTGTCGATGGCCGGGAAAGGCAATGCCGGGCAGCACGGCGGGCCCAACGGCGATCTGATTATTAGTATTTCGGAGAAAAAACACGATCATTTTCAGCGCGACGGACAGAATCTGATCTACGATCTGTATCTCAACTTTGCAGATGCTTCCATCGGTACTTCCATCGAAGTGCCTACCCTCGAGGGTGCAGTCAAGATCAAAGTGCCGCCCGGAACGCAATCGGGGAAGATCTTCCGGCTGAAAGATAAAGGACTTCCGGCTGTGCAAGGTTACGGGAAAGGCGATCAGCTCATTCACGTCAACGTGTGGACCCCGAAGAAATTGACCGATGAAGAACGGCAATTGCTGGAGAAACTCCGGGTAATGCCTAACTTTCAACCGCAACCCGGGAAATCGGAGAAAGGGTTCTTCGAACGAATGAAAGACTTCTTTAGCTAGATGATGAACAAACCAGCAATCGGCCTGCTCCTTTTTCTGACCGGCGTGCTCTTCACCGCTTGTCAGCCCCGTCCTGTTTTGAACGAGAAAAGGACCTTCCCCGATCGCCAATGGACAAATGCGGATACGCTGGATTTTGAAGTTGCCATTCAGGACACGACCCAACTTTACGATCTTTTTTTGGATGTGACCCATAGCCCCGATTTTCCCAATCAAAACTGTTATATCAAGATCTACACCCGTTTCCCGGACGGGCAACGGCTCGGCAAACTGGTTTCGCTGGAGCTTGCCGACAAGTCGGGGGTCTGGTTCGGGCGTTGCAACAAGCGGTCCTGCCGCTTGGCCGTCCCGCTTCAGACACGTGCCTATTTTAATAAACCCGGCGACTACCTGTTCACGATCGAACAATATACCCGTATGGATACCCTGCCCGGGATCCAATCCCTGGGTATGCGCATTGTTCCTTCACCGGAGCCCTCTGAAAAGTAACCCTTCCCAAATGCATGGCTATGGGTATGGCGCGAATATTCCGATGGATCGTATTTCTGGCTTTTCCAGTCCTATTGTTTTGGTATTGCAGGCAAGACCTTGGCGGCTCGTATAAGAACCTGGATCCCCGGGTCGATTACACCGGCATTCAGAATTGCCGCTCCTGCCACGATGAGATCTACCAAACCTTCATACATACGGGTATGGGGCGCTCTTTCGGCCGGGCTACGCCGGAAAAAAGCGACGCCCAATACGGACCGCATGCCCTGGTCTATGACGAACGGGCCGATCTTTACTATTTTCCCTTCTTTCGGGATAGCGTGCTTTACGTCCGGGAATTCCGGATCGAGAACGGCGATACCGTTCATCAGCGACTAGAGCGCGTGGCCTACATCGTGGGGAGCGGGCAACATACCAACTCCCATATTATCGATATCAACGGCTATATCTACCAGGCGCCGGTCACTTTTTATACCCAGGAAGGGAAATGGGACCTCGCTCCCGGCTTTCGCGCAGGCGAAAACCTCCGCTTTAGCCGAGCGCTGAACTCGGAGTGCATTACCTGCCACAACCACTACCCCACGCCCGTGGAAGGTTCGCTCAACAAATTTTCATACATGCCCAACGGCATCGAGTGCGAGCGCTGCCATGGGCCAGGGGAGATCCACTCCCGGGCCCGGTCGGCGGGAAAGAACGTCGATACTTCCCGGGTGGCCGACCTGACGATCGTCAACCCCAGGCGCCTGTCCCGGGATTTGCAAATGGATATTTGTCAGCGTTGCCACCTGCAGGGCGTGGCGGTGTTGAATGAGGGGAAGACCTTTTATGATTTCAGGCCCGGCATGCACCTCAGTGATGTGATGAACGTGTTCCTTCCGCGATTCACGTCTTCCCACGAACGCTTCATCATGGCCAGCCAGGCCGACCGCCTGCGACTGAGCCCTTGTTACCAGCAGTCGGAGATGAGCTGCATCACCTGCCACAATCCGCACCAAAGCGTTACGCTTACCGATCCGTCGCACTACAACAACATTTGCCTGAACTGCCACGGCAAACCCCGGGAAACCGTCTGCACGGCGCCTATGGCCGATCGCCAGGAACAAGGCGACAACTGTGTGTACTGCCATATGCCCCCTTCAGGCAGCACCGACATTCCGCACGTCAGCATTACCGATCACAATATCCGGAAGGATGTGATCCGGAATCGAACCCAGGAGGAGACAAGGACAGAGCCAGCCAGGTTCCTGGGCCTTGAGATCCTGACAAAAAAAACCGGCACCCCGCTGGAAATGGCCAAGGGCTACCTCGCCTTGTATGAAAAATACCTGCAAGTCGGCTACCTGCTCGATTCGGCTGCAGTGCTGCTGGCCCGGTCGCAAGAACCTCCGGAAAAGGAATTTTACACACTCGTTCACTATCAGTTTATCCGGGGCGACTATCAGGAGTTGACCCGCCTATCCCTTTCTATTCCGGACAATTTCCAGATGGATCCCTGGACGGCTTATCGCCTGGGGGAGGGGGTTTTCCAGGGAGGCGACTATCCTTCGGCGCTCCATTTTTATCAGCAGGCCGCCGAGGGCATGCCTTTCAACCTTGAATTCCAGGAAAAACTGGGTGTAGCCCAGGTTGCCCTGAAACAGTGGAAAGAAGCCGAGAAAACCCTGCGTTTTGTGCTAAAAGAAAACCCCAAGCGTTCCATGGCGCTCAACAATCTGGGCTTTGTGCTGGTTATGCAGAAGCGCTTTGCCGAAGGCGAAGCGCTCTACGATCAGGCCATCGCGCTCGATCCGGATTATGAGCAGGCGCTATTGAATAAAGCGGCCATACGGCTTTATCAAAAAGACGAAAGCACCGCCCGGAAATTATTGCAACGCATTCTGAAGATCAATCCGGAAAATATCCAGGCCCAAAAATTGCTTCAATAACCCCCCGTACGGGCGAAATATTTTTCGCCCCAAATTCAGGCGAAATATTTTTCGCCCAATACGGACATAACATTTTCACCCCCGTACGGGCGAAATATTTTTCGCCCAATCTCGGGCGAAATATTTTTCGCCCCTACAAAATTTTACCATGAAACGAACATCCTATTTCCTTCGCGCCGGCAACATCAACAACCTCCAATCCATCGACCAGGACCTCCCCGACCCCGGCGAGCAGGAGGTGACAGTGGCGGTAAAAACCATTGGGCTTAACTACGCCGATATTTTCGCCATTACCGGATTGTACAGCGCTACCCCGAAAGAAGCCTTCGTGCCCGGCCTGGAATACGCCGGCGAGATCCTGAAAGTTGGCAGCGGCGTCACCCGCTGGAAGCCCGGCGATCAGGTCATGGGCGTGACCCGTTTTGGAGCTTACACCACCCATCTCAACATCGACCAACGGTATGTGACGCCCATCCCGGCCGGTTGGAGTCTGGACCAAGGCGCGTCCTATCTCGTGCAGGTCCTGACGGCCTACTACGCCCTATTCAATCTGGGTAATCTGCAGAAAGGTCAGAACGTGCTCATCCATAGTGCAGCCGGCGGAGTAGGCATATTGGCCAACCGCATTGCCAGGAAGGCAGGCGCTTTCACCATCGGAACGGTAGGCAGCCCGGCGAAAGTGGATTTTTGCAAAAAAGAAGGATACGACCGCGTGATCGTTCGGGGAGCTGATTTCAAGGAAAAACTGGTCGAAGCCCTGGACGGGCGCCCGCTCCATCTCGTGCTCGATCCCATCGGCGGAAAGGTGTTGAAAACCGGCTACGAACTGTTGGCGCCAATGGGCCGTCTCGTCGTTTACGGCTCCGCCCGATACGGTTTTACCGGCAACCGGCCGCCCCTGCTTTCGCTGATCTGGAAATTCCTGACCCGCCCGAAGCTCGACCCTCAGGCTATGACCTCCGAGAACAAAAGCGTGATGGCTTTCAATCTCATTTACCTCTTCGACAACGCCGACATCATGCACCAGATCCTTGCCGATTTGGAGCGCATGGAATTGAAGCCGCCGCACGTGGGGCATACCTATCGATTTGAGGAACTTCCCGAAGCGATCCGGTTTTTCCAGAAAGGGGAGAATGTGGGGAAGATCGTGGTGCGGGTTTAGTGGCAAAGCAATGAATACTAAAATTTCATTTCCTTCCACCCCATCACTTCCACGTCATGCAGGTAAAACCCGCTGTCTCCGGCATATACCCCAAATCGCTTGCCTGAAAAGTCGCCCAGCGTTTTACTGACCTTTTCGATTCCTTTAAAATGATTAGGGAGAACAGTATGGCTGGACTTTATCTCCAATAGGTTGAGGTGGCTTTGTTCTTCCCAGACCAAGTCTACCTCTACCTGGTGATTGTCGAGCCAAAAGTAGAAGGAAGGTCTTTCCCCGTGGTGCCATCGGTCTTTTACGATCTCTGCCAGGATCAGGTTTTCAAAGATGCTGCCTCGTTGAAAGTAATTGTCCAGATCAGCCGGGCTTTTGATTTCTAATAAATTGCAGAGCAGCCCGGTGTCGTAAAAAAAGAGTTTGGGCGTTTTTACCAACCTTTTTTTGAAATTCCGGAAATAAGGCGATAGCATAAAAACGATGTAGCTGCTTTCAAGAATGGACAACCATGCCTTCGCTGTTGGGATAGTGATACCTGTGTCTATTGCCAGGCGATTCAGATTTAGCAGTTGGCCGGCATTTGCAGCACATCGCTTCAGGAAAAGACGAAAAACTCGAAGGTCCTGAACGGACCGGAGATTACGCACATCACGTTCTACATAGGTCTCGAGGTAATTGTTGTAAAAGACGGGAGCCTCGACCTTTCTGTCAAATATGGCCGGGTAAAATCCCGTAAAGGTGGCTTCCATCCAATTGTCTGCCAGTAGCTGGGCGGACAACATCTCTGAAAAAGAAAATGGAAAGAGCTTGAAGAGTGCAACTCGCCCAGCCAGGCTCTGTGTGATGCCGTCCAGCAATAGGAAATTCTGTGAACCGGACAGGATGTATTGCCCCATTTTTTTATCCCGGTCTACCTTGGTTTGAAGATAAGAAAACAGGCTTGGCGCTCGCTGTACCTCATCAAAAATGACCATATTGTCGTAGGTCCGAAGAAATCCATTGGGGTCAGTCAGCGCCCTTTCCCGGATGTCGACATTTTCCAGCGAGACATAGGTGTATTCCGGGAAAACTTCTTGCAGAATGGTAGTTTTTCCAGATTGCCGAGGCCCTGTGAGGGCTAATACGGGATATTTCCCCAGTTGTTGTTGGAGCGAGGGTACAATCCGTCGTGGGACAAACATACTTTTTGTACAAAAATAAAAACAAAATTTATAATTGTACAAAAATTGCGCACATAAAAACTCAAAAACTTTACCTCGTCAAATACATATTCCTTTGTCGATCTAACTCTCTGAAGTAAGGATCCGAAAGATCCCGGATGAACCGGATGGCTTCACCGGTTGACTTCATTTCCGGGCCGAGGTCCTTGTTGACATTCGGGAATTTGTCGAAACTGAACACCGGCACCTTGATGGCGAATCCGCCCGGCCGGGGCTTGATGTCAAAATCCTTGAGTTTGTGGGTGCCCATCATCACCTTGGTAGCGATCTGCAGGTACGGTACCTGGTAGGCTTTGGCGATGAACGGGGTGGTCCGGCTGGCGCGCGGGTTGGCCTCAATGACATAAACCTGATCCTGCTCTTCCGGCGTGCGTGCGGGTTTGATCGCAAATTGCACGTTGAGCAGCCCTTTTATATTGAGCGCCTTTGCCAGCTTTTCGGCGTATTCGACCATGGTATTCACCGCATTTACCGATAGGCTGTAGGTCGGCAATACGGCTGAGCTGTCGCCGGAGTGGATGCCGGCGGGTTCGATATGCTCCATGATCCCCATGACGTGTACTTGCTCGCCGTCGCAGATGCAGTCGATCTCGGCTTCCTTGGCGCGCTCCAGGAACTGGTCGATCAGCACCTTGTTGTCGGGCATATGTTTGAAGATGGTCAGGACATGCCGTTCCAGTTCTTCATCGTTGATGACGATCCGCATATTCTGACCGCCGAGCACGTAGGACGGCCTGACCAGTACCGGGTAAGAAACCTGGGCCGCGATCTTGAGCGCTTCGTCCGCGTCGTTGGCCACCCCGTATTTCGGATAGGGGATCTCGAGCTCCTTGAGCAGGTCGGAAAAAGCGCCCCGGTCTTCGGCAAGGTCCATATCCTTGAAGCTGGTGCCGATAA
This sequence comes from Lewinellaceae bacterium, assembly GCA_020636275.1. Lineage (GTDB taxonomy): Bacteria > Bacteroidota > Bacteroidia > Chitinophagales > Saprospiraceae > JADJTT01. Next base: position 447,829 of record JACJYD010000001.1, read on the forward strand.
TGGGAATCCCTTTTTCATAGAACTGCTGGGCCATTTTCAGTGCAGTCTGGCCGCCCAATTGAACGATGACGCCTTCAGGTTTTTCCAGTTCCAGGATTTCTTCAACATGTTCCCAGAACACGGGTTCGAAATACAGTTTATCAGCGATGTCAAAGTCGGTGGACACCGTTTCCGGGTTGCAGTTCACCATGATGGCCTCGTAGCCTTCGTCTTTGATGGCCAGCAGCCCGTGAACGCAGCAGTAGTCGAATTCTATTCCTTGCCCGATCCGGTTGGGGCCCGATCCGAGCACGAGGATTTTCTTTTTGGCGGAAGTCGGCGCACTTTCATTCTCCTGGTCGAACGTAGAGTAAAAATAGGGCGTCTGCGCTTCGAACTCTGCGGCGCAGGTATCAACCATCTTGTAGGTGCGCTGAATCCCGAGTTTTTTGCGGTAATGGGAAACTTCTTCTTCCTTGATGCGCAGGATCCAGGCGATCTGGGCGTCGGAGTAGCCGGTTTCTTTCAGCTCGCGGAAAAAGTCTTCCGGAATATCTTCCGCCACATTGTAGCGCATCAGTTCTTCCTCCATTTTGACGAGCCGCTTGATCTGCTTGATGAACCAGGGGTCGATCTGCGTCAGTTTCTGGACGGTTTTTTCCGGCACGCCCAGTCGGAGGGCGTCCTTGACGCGGAAGATCCGGTCGTCGCTGGCTGCCTCCAGCCGTTCAAGCACGTCGGAGGTGCGGATCCATTCCTTCATATCGGCGCCCAGCCCGGTACGGCCGATCTCCAGTGACTGGCAGGCTTTCTGAAGCGCTTCCAGGAAATTCCGGCCGATGGCCATAACTTCCCCGACGGACTTCATCTGGAGGCCAAGCCGGTGGTCGGCGCCGTGGAATTTGTCAAAGTTCCAGCGGGGCATCTTGACGATCACGTAGTCCAGGGTCGGTTCGAAATAAGCCGAAGTCGTCTTGGTGATCTGATTTTTGAGTTCGTCCAGGTTGTAGCCCATGGCCAGTTTGGCAGCGATCTTGGCAATCGGATACCCGGTCGCTTTACTGGCCAGTGCGGATGATCTGGATACCCTGGGGTTGATCTCGATAACGATCAATTGCTCGTTTTCGGGGTTAAGGGCGAACTGGATATTGCAACCGCCGGCGAAGTTGCCCAGCGAACGCATGGCCTTGATGGCCTGGTTGCGCATGTCCTGGTAAGCCGTATCCGAGAGGGTCATGGCCGGCGCAACCGTGATGCTGTCGCCGGTATGGATGCCCATCGGGTCCAGGTTTTCGACTACGCAGATGATGACCACGTTGTCATTGGCGTCGCGCAGGAGCTCCAGTTCGAATTCTTTCCAGCCCAATACTGCTTTTTCGACCAGGACTTCGTGCGTCGGTGAGAGGTTAAGGCCGCGTCGCAGGGCCGCGTCGAATTCTTCCTCCTTGTGCACAAAGGCGCCCCCGGTGCCGCCTAGGGTATAGGAAGGGCGGATGACCAACGGGTACCCGATCTTTTGGGCGGCTTCCTTGCCTTCCAGGAAGGAGTTGGCTATGAAGGAAGGCGCTACGCTCAGGCCGATATCGATCATATGTTTGCGGAAAGCTTCGCGGTTTTCCGTCAGTTCGATCGCATCGATATCCACACCGATCATCCGGACGCCGTATTTCTCCCATACCCCTTGCTGTGCGGCTTCGATCGCGAGGTTCAATGCGGTCTGACCGCCCATAGTGGACAGTACGGCGTCGATTTTTCGCTCTTCCAGGATCTGGACAATACTTTCAACGGTAAGCGGCAGGAGATAAATATGATCGGCTGTAACCGGGTCGGTCATAATGGTAGCCGGGTTGGAATTGATCAGGGTCACTTCCACGCCTTCTTCCCGAAGAGATCGGGAGGCCTGGCTGCCGGAGTAATCAAATTCACAAGCCTGACCGATGATGATGGGGCCACTGCCGATGATGAGGACTGAACGAATGGATTGATCTTTGGGCATGAAAGAGCAATTGGAGGGTTCCAAATTGCCCGCAAAGATACAGTATAGTATTTTGGGAACAAAGTAAATTATCAACGGACCTTTTGCCGGCGAAAGGTTAGTTGATGAAAACCTCCTTCACTCCGGTGTAGAATTCCACCTCGCAGGAATTGCGATAGACCCCGGTGTTGATGAAATTCTTCCGTTTCTTTACCAGGTAGATCTGATATTTTCCGGGTGCGAACCGGGCCAATTGAGCGGGTGATATAGGGATGGTTTTGGAAATGGGGGCCGGAAATTCGAGCAGGGAAGCCTTTCCCGATTCGTCCGTCCACAGAATGGCCATTTCTACTTCATCCGATTGCGGGGCGGGCAGGATCTCCAGCATGGCCTCCTTTCCCCGCTGTATGGTATCGGGGAGCGAGAACGCAGTGACGGGCAGCATGTCCAGCTGAAATTGATGCGCCTGTCCCTGGTCGTCCTGGACCTGAAAGGTGAACTGTCCGGGATAATCGCACTTGGTTTCGTATTGGTACCGGATCAACTTGTCCTGGATATTCCGCCGTTCCATGCCGCTGCCCTGGAACGACACGCCCCCCAGGATGGATTTCGGCGTAGCCAGATGGGCAGAGTCGCCCTCGAAAAAAGAAGCTTCTGCCTTGAGCTGGTTGCCATCTTGCAGATAGCGCACATATAAGCTGCCAAAGATCTTTGGCCCGGTTACTACCTCCTTCGAATGGCAACCGAAAGAGATCAGGATCAAAAGCGCGAAAAACAGACGGATCATATCCAGTATTTTTTTAGCTGCAAATATAATGACAACCTAAAATTGTCATAAACAAGACCAATGTGTTAAAAAACAAAGTGCCCGGGGAGCGTATTCCCGGATAGTCCGTTTCTTGGGTAAGATAAGCGCCTGGAAAGAATTCTATGGGGTCGGCAACTCCCGGTGGCCAGCTCATTAGAATTTAGAAACCTGACTAATGCGCAAATTTTGCTAAAGCAGGAGGGAAGTAGCCCGTACATTTGTGATTGCCGAGGATTCTCCGGGAGGGAGAAGGTCTCGGGTAAAGCAGTTTGGTAAAATTTTTTGCGAAGCTGCCACTTTTCAGTATTATTGTGCGTTCGGCGCGAAACGATCTAATTTATTAAGAATAATTATACAAAAAGGAATTTTATGGCGCGTTATTTACTACTCATCTTATCCTGTTGCCTGCTGGGTAGCACTGCCATAATAGCCCAAACCTCGCTTTACGGGAAAATCACAGAAAAAGAATCCGGAGATGTGGTTATTGGGGCTAACGTGGTGCTCAAGAAAAACGGCGTCTTCGAAACCGGTTCAGATACCGATTTCGATGGGAATTACAGTATTACCAATCTCGACCCCGGGACGTATGACGTCGAAGTCAGCTATGTGGGTTTCCCCACTCAGCGGATTACCGACGTGGTGATCGCTGCCGGTAAGGGTACCCGCCTCGATGTGGCCCTTGAAGCGGAAGGTATCGAGCTGAATACGGTCATCGTGACCGGGTATAAAGTACCCCTGATCGATAAGGACAATACCTCCACCGGGGGTTTTGTCACCGCAGAACAGATTCAGAAGCTGCCTTCAAAAAGCATCAACGCCATTGTCGCCAACGTGGCCGGTACCAGTTCGGCAGACGAAGGAGATGATGTAACCATTAAGGGTTCCCGTTCGAATGCAACGGTTTATTTCCTCGATGGTATCCGGGTGAGCGGGAATCTCCCGCCGCAGACGGAGGTCGAACAGCTCCAGGTGATCACCGGCGGGGTGGAAGCCCAGTATGGTGACGTGACCGGGGGGGTGATCTCCGTGACGACTAAAGGCCCGTCGCAGCGCTTTACGGGTGGGTTTGAGGTGGAAACCTCCGGCCTTCAGCTCGGCGACAAGTATGTGGGCCTGGACCCCTACGGCTACAACCTGCTCGTAGCAAACCTCAGCGGACCTATTGTTAAAAATTCCAAGGGCGAATCCATTCTGGGTTTCCGGATCTCGGGCCAGTATCTGGATCGCCTCGACGACGACCCCCCTGCCATTCCGGTTTACCGGGTGAAGGACGATGTGCTTGCCGAACTGGAGGCCAATCCGGTCCTGCTGGTTGGCAATAGCCTGGTCCCGGCAGCTGAGTTTCTGACTTCTGACGATGTGAATGAAATGTCTTATCAGCCTTATGAGCGCAACAACCGGATCGACCTGACGGGGAAACTGGATGCTCGGCTGGCCAAAGGGCTCGATGTTTCCGTGACCGGAACCTATTACCAGATCGCCAATCAGTTCACCCCCAACGCCTGGGGAACTGCCATGTGGAACGTATACAACAGCCACAACAACCCGACGGAGAACGACCTCCGCTACCGGGTGAATGTCCGTCTCCGCCACCGTTTAGGGACGGGAGGAGGAGCGACTGATGCCGATGCAGTCCGGAAAGGCGCCGGGATCCAGAATGCCTCCTACACCCTTCAGGCCGGTTTTGAGCGTCAGATATACGACCTGGCCGATCCGCGTCATCAGGATCGCTTTTTCGATTATGGCTACGTTGGTAAATTTGACTACGAATGGGTGAATGTGCTTGGCTCTCCGATCGATCCGTCGACCTGGAATTATCCCATTCCGCTGCAACACCGCGACTTCCGTCAGGTGTTTACCGGCTATACACCCGGCGATGTGAACCCTGTATTGGCTAATTACAATAACGTACTTGAAGATATTACAGGTGTGGATGCCTTCGTGGCAGATAACGGCTTCATTTCTCAGCTGTACAGCAGGGTCTGGAACCTCCATGCTAACGTAGGGTCGGTATATAACCTCTACCGGAAACGCGACAATCAGACCCTGACCTTTACGGCCAATACCTCATTTGAGATCGTGCCGAAGTATTCCGATAAAGGTCGTCATAACGTGCAGGTCGGCATCTGGTATGAGCAACGTACGCAGCGCGGCTACGACCTCAGTCCTACCTCCTTGTGGCAGATCGCCCGGCAGCAGGCTAACCGGAACATCCTGGGGGTCGACACTGCCAACCAGGTGGGTGATACGCTCGTTCTGGGAACCTTACTTCCTATTTACGGAACCTTGACGACCGATCTGGAAGACCTGCTTTTCTATAAGAATGTACGGGATGCGATCGGTGTGTCGTCGCATGATTTTGTGAATGTAGACGGTCTTTCTCCGGATCAATTGTCACTGGACATGTTCTCCTCCCGGGAATTGACCGGTGAAAATATTCTCAACTATTGGGGTTACGATTACCTGGGCAACCAGATCGATGCTACCTTCGAAGACTTCTTTACTGCCAAAGACGCCAATGGGGTCCGGACCTTCCCGGTAGGCGCCTTTAGTCCGATCTATACTTCGGCCTGGATCCAGGACAAGTTTACTTATAAAGATATCATCTTCCGTGTGGGGCTTCGCGTCGACCGCTTTGACGCCAACACCAAGGTTTTGAAAGACCCATATGCCCTGTATGAGATCATGTCGGCAAAAGACTTCTACGACAACTTTGGCGGCAATCGTCCGGCTTCGATCGGCGATGACTTCAAAGTTTACGTGGACAGCGACGGAAGCTCGGTCGTGAAGGCCTATCGCAACGGCGACCAATGGTACTCGGTAAGTGGTACGGAAGTGAACAATCCCACCCAGATCTTTGGTGGGGAGCTGGTTTTCCCGCGTTATACCGTGGAAGATCCGAATATCCAGAGCCGAGATTTCGACCCCTCCATTTCCTTCCAGGACTACGAGCAACAGACGAATTTCATGCCGCGTCTGGCTTTCTCCTTCCCGATCTCGAACGACGCCAACTTCTTTGCACACTACGATGTGCTGGTTCAGCGTCCGCCGTCCGATACCCTGGCTTCTCCGCTGGATTACTTCTATTTCCAGGAGCGCACGGGGGTTCGCAACAACCCGGCGCTGCGCCCGGAACGCACGATCGACTACGAAGTGGGTTTCCAACAGAAACTGTCTGCTTCCTCAGCCCTTAAGATCGCCGCTTACTACAAGGAACTGCGCGATATGATCCAGCGCCGGACCTTCCTCTACGTGGCAGCGCCGATCAACCAATACGACACTTATGACAACCTCGACTTTGGTACTGTAAAAGGCTTTACTTTCCAATACGACCTGCGCCGCACGGGCAATATTTCGCTGCAAGCCGCTTATACCCTGCAGTTTGCCGATGGTACCGGTTCCGATGCCAACTCTTCGGGCAATCTTTCCAGCCGCGGTATTCAGCGCGTGTTGTACCCCTTGAACTTCGACGAACGCCATCGCTTCAACCTGTCGCTTGACTATCGCTACGGCAGTGGAAAACGCTACACCGGTCCGCGGGTCTTTGGTTTCGATCTGTTGGCCAACACGGGTCTGAACATGCAGGCGATCGCCGTTTCGGGCCGTCCGTATACCGCTAAACTGGTCCCGGTTCAGTTCGATGGTCAAGGCACGGTGGGTTCCATCAACGGTGCGCGTCTGCCTTGGAACTTTACGATCAACGCCCGCGTCGACCGCGATATCTACCTGACGAGCCCGGACGCAGCCCGACCGCTGATGGTCAACGTCTATTTCCGTGTGTCGAACCTGCTCAACCGCAAGAATATCATCAATGTGTATTCGGCAACGGGTTCGCCTTCCGACGATGGATACCTGGCTTCATCCAAAGGATTAGATGCGCTGGATGCAACCCTTTCTACCGGACGGACGGATGCCTATTTGGCTTCCTACCAGTGGCGGATGTTGAACCCCAACTTCTACAGCTTGCCGCGCCGGATGTATTTGGGTTTAATCTTTAATTTCTGATCACATCTCTAACTGACAAAAATATTAACTATGCGATTCATAAAATATTGGTTACTCACTACTGTGTGCCTGTTGTGGCTGCTTCCTGCGGAAGCCCACATCAATCCACAGTTGCAGGGAAAATCCAAGCCTGTTTCGACGAACTCGAACGTCTCCTTCCGGGAAGACTGTACGACGCCGAAGAATCAGATCGACCAGGGCTTGAACCGCCTCACCGGAGGTAAGGTCAATAACGTCCGCGCTCGTCTGCGCACAGGGGGTGACCCTTGGTGGGACGGGAACGACGGAAAATACATCGTTCCGCACGTCGATCCGGGAGAACCGGAAGTATCCTCCATCTTCGCCGGGGGCGTTTGGCTCGGCGGTGTCGACCCGGGTGGAAACCTGAAGGTCGCTTGCCAGACCTACGGTAACCCCTCCGGTAATACCGACTGGTGGACCGGCCCGCTGAATCCTTCCGATGGAACGACCGAAAAGGATATCTGTGAAAAGTGGGACCGTTTCTTTGAAGTCTATGCAACGGAGATCGACGAGCATTTGCGTCTCTATAACGAGAGCGTAGTTACGGGAACGGCTTACGACCCGGCCCTCATCCCCAAAGGGGTAAAAGGCTGGCCGGCAAAAGGGAATGAGTTTTTCTTCGAGATCAATGAATTCGACCTTCCGAATACGACCCAGGGTCTGGCCGGTTTCTTCGACCGGGATGGCGACACCAACTACGAGCCCCTGGATGGCGACTACCCGGTGATCGAGATCCGTGGGTGCGAAGCGCCCAACTATCCCGACCAGATGATCTTCTGGATCTATAACGACAACGGCGGTATCCACGGCGAAACCCAGGGGAACTCGCTCAACATGGAAGTGCAGGTCCAGGCCTTTAACTACGGTACCAATGACGAGGTCAACGATATGACCTTTCAGCGTTACAAACTGATCAACCGGGGTGTTGAACCACTCGACTCCACTTTCTTTGCTATGTGGGTGGACGCCGACCTGGGTTGCTTCATCGACGACTACGTCGGTTGCGATGTGGACCGTAGCCTCGCTTATACTTACAATGCCGACGCAGCAGACGGCGATCCGGGGACGACCTGCCAGAGCGGTGTAGCGACCTATGGCGTCGATATTCCGATCATCGGGATCGACTACTTCCGCGGCCCGCGTGGACCGGTCAAGGACAGTTTGGGAAATACTATGCAAAATTGGAATGGCACGCAGGATTCGCTGGTCGAATTGGGGATGTCTTCCTTTACCTATTATAACAACGGCGGCTACAATAACCCGCCTCCGGGTACGACCGACCCCAACATCGCTATCGAGTTTTACCGCTACCTGACGGGTTCGTGGCGCGATGGCTCGCCGTTCACCTTTGGCGACGATGCCTACCAGGATGGCGACCCCATCAACTACGCGTTCGTCGATCCGCCCAACAAATCCGACGGTTGGTCGATGTGTACTGCGGGTCTTCCCGAATACGACCGCCGGACGATCCAGGCTTCAGGTCCCTTCACCTTGCTTTCGGGCGCTGTGAACGAACTGATCATCGGGGCTGTTTGGGTGCCGGACCTGGTCTACCCCTGTCCGAACATCACGCGTTTGTTCGTCGCGGATGACCTGGCCCAGAACCTGTTCGACAACTGTTTCGAGATCACCGATGGTCCGGATGCTCCGGATGTGGATTTCATCGAATTGGATCGCAAGATCATCGCGGTATTTACCAACGATACGCTTTCTTCCAACAACGCATTTGAAGGTTACGAAGAACTCGACCTGCTGGCTCCGGAAATCCCGGACATCGATACGACCTATAATTTTGAAGGGTATATTCTTTATCAATTGGCCGACCAGTCGGTGAACCGGGCTGATTACTCAAACCCGGAAAAAGCGCGGATCGTCGCCAATGTGGATATCAAGAACGGTATTGCCGAGATCTTCAACTGGACCTCCGTGCCCGATCCGGGCAATAGCGAAGGTTCTGTATGGTATCCGGTATCCCAGGTCGTCGGCCTGGATAAGGGGATCCGCCACACCTTTGAGATCAAGACCGACTTGTTTGCAACCAGCGACAACCGCCTGGTGAACCACAAGAAATACTACTACTCTGCAGTGGCATATGCCTACAACAACTGGGCGCAATTCCAGCCGGATTCCATTTTTGGCCAGAAACGTCCCTACCTGGAAGGCCGCCGGAATATCAAGACCTATACGGCTATTCCTCGTCCGATCGTAGACCGCCAGTTGAACGGTGATTACGGAGACGGCCCCATCGTCACCCGCCTGGACGGCGTCGGTGTAGGCGGAAACTTCCTGGATATTTCCGATGCTACCCGTCAGGCCATCCTGGATGGATCGTTCGACGGCAGCATCACCTACCAGAGTGGTCGCGGCCCGATCAATGTACGCGTGTACAACCCGCTGGAAGTGGTCAACGGAGAGTTTCTGCTTACGTTTACCGATGAAAATACCGCCAATAACAAACTGGATAACAATGTCCGCTGGGAACTGCGCAACCTCACTGATCCTTCTCAGGGCGTCATTTATTCGGACACCGATCTCAGTGCGCTTAATGAGCAGATCATTGCGCAATACGGGTTTACCATCACGCTGGGCCAGACAGCCGATGTAGGCGGTCTCGCCGACGATCTGAATGGAGTGATCGGCTACGAGGAAGTTTACTCGGATATTACCAAGCCCTCCTGGTTTACCGGTATCCCGGATGGTTTCGGAGGCGGAACAGTTACGACCAACCTCACGGATTACGTTGCTACGGCGGTTGGGCAGCCCGATAATCATTTGGACCCGACACAGGCGCTCAGCCACATTGGTCCGGGCTATTTCGTACCCTTCCAGATGGCCGACCACCGTGCCCGGCCGGGCAATGAATACGTTACTCCGGGCTGGTACAACCCCCTCGGTAACCAATACAAGCCGAACGGCGCACTGGCCATGACCAATAACGTCGACATTGTGTTCACGCCGGATAAGAGCTTGTGGAGCCGCTGCGTGGTCGTGGAAACCGCTTCCCGGATCTACACCAACGAACTCAGCCTTCCGACTGTTGGAAATGCCCTCCAGTTCTGGCTGCGCAAACAACCTTCTGTGGGCAAGTACGATACAGATGGCGACGGTGTGGCCGATCTGGACAATGCAGTTGACAGCGACGGACTTCCCCGTTTTGGTATGGGATGGTTCCCGGGTTATGCCATCGACGTGGAAACCGGGAAACGCCTCAATATTTTCTTTGGGGAAAACTCGGTATACGACTGCAGTATTTTCTGCGACGCTTATGAAAATGGAAGAACTACCGCTACCGACCTGATGTTCAACCCGAGCTCTCAGTTCTTCCTGGAAACCAATACCCTGACCACGATCTATAACATCATCGGTGGCGGGCAGCATTTTATCTATGTTTCCAACACCCCATACGATGGCTGTGAGAGCATCTACAAGCGGTTGAAGAAACAGCCTACCAGTACCATCGACCTCCTCAACGTGTTGTTGAACATAACCTGGACCGGATGGCCGCTTATGATCCCGGGTACGGAAATGGACCCGCTCGGCAGTGGTGAGCAAGGATTGATCCCGAATGGGTTGACGATCAAGCTGCGTGTGGACAATCCCTATGAAGTGGCTCAAGGTACCGGCGAGAACAACGGGTATAACGCCTATCGCTTCGTCTTTGACGGGACAGCCGCTACCGCGCTGACGCCGGATGGGGTAGAATCTGCCCTCGATATGATCAATGTAGTGCCGAACCCGTACTACGCGTTCTCCGCATACGAGATCGATCAATTTAACACGACGGTGAAGATCACAAACCTGCCGGCGAAGTGCGTGGTGACGATCTACTCTCTCGACGGCAAGTTTATCCGCCAGTACAACCGGGATGAGGTAGGCGTCATACCTTCCGGGGTGAACCGGGGCGTACAACAGGCGCAGTATGCACCCGATGTTGAATGGGATCTGAAGAACAGTAAGGGTATTCCCATCGCAGCAGGTGTTTACCTGATCCACATCGATGCAGGCGACCTGGGTGAGCGGGTGATCAAATGGTTTGGTTCCAACCGCCAGTTCGACCCATCAGGTCTGTAAATTGTAGTTTCCCGGATGGCAGCATTTCCTGTTGCCATCCGGGGCTTCACATTCATTTAAATAGAAATCATTGCATATGACCCGCATACTATACATCTTAATAATTGGGTTCCTTCTGACTGCTCCGGTTGCGCATGTAAATGCCGGTAACCCGGACCGCCAGGGGGAAGGGGGCGCCCCGCAGTTGCTGATGAACCCCTGGGCACGCAGTGCCGGCTTGCACTCCATGACCACATCAAACGTCTTTGGGGTGGAAGCCATGCGCATAAATATCGCCGGATTGGGACGGATCAACAAGACCCAATTCCAGGCGTCTCACGGCATTTACCTCCAGGGTACCGGCGTCCGGATGAGCGCCTTTGGGTTTGCCCAGCGACTGGGCAAAGGTGGCGCCCTGGGCATAAGTATCATGGCGCTCGACTTTGGGGATATTCCCGTAACGACCACCGAACAACCGGAAGGTACGGGAGCTACGTTCTCTCCCCGCTTCTTTAATATCGGACTGGGGTATTCCTATACCTTTGAGAACCGCATCTCGGTTGGTGTCCTTTTCCGTTCCATCAGCGAATCGATCGCCGACCTTTCGGGCTCGGCCTTTTCGATCGATGCCGGCGTTCAATACGTTACCGGGGAACATGACAACTTCAAATTTGGAATTTCCCTGCGCAATATCGGTGGCCGGATGCATTACTCCGGTGAAGGCCTTTCCTTCAACGCAGCTATTCCGCTCGGTTCAGGTACCTACGACCTGGCCTCCAACCGCCGTCCGGCCAGTTTCGAATTGCCTTCCATGCTGAACCTCGGCATTTCCTACGATATCCTCTTCGGAACGAAGGGACGCCTGACCGTTTTGGGCAATTTCACCTCCAATGCCTTTTCTCAGGACCAAATCGGCGGTGGACTCGAATTCGCGTTCAATGAAATGCTGATGCTCCGCGGCGGGTACAAACTCGACTTCGGCGCTACGTCTCAGGATACGCCTGCCAATTCGCTTTATTCCGGGCCTTGCGCAGGGGTGACTCTCGACGTGCCCGTACGAAAAGACGAGCCCAACGGGACCCGTTTCGGCATTGACTATGCTTATCGCGCCGCCAATATTTTTGGTGGAACGCACAATATTACGATTCGTCTGAACCTTTAATGTCCAGCCAGAGGCTGGCCTTCAAAGGCCCCGGCAAGGTCTTACCTCGCCGGGGCCTTTTCCGATAATTCAAAAATTTGTATATTTGAATCCGGAAACGTTTTCACCGCGGGGTGGAGGCGTTTTTGGTTTTTATAAATAACCTCAGTTGCGACGGGCATCCTGGAAGTCAAATGTTCCGGATGCATTTGTCTCAATGCGATTTAAATAACACTTGATTATGGCAGCACATACCTATCTAACGCAGGAAGGTTTTGACCGGCTTAAAAATGAACTGGAGGAAATGAAAACTACCGGCCGACAGGAAGTGGCCCGGGCGATCGCAGAAGCACGGGAAAAAGGCGACCTTTCGGAAAATGCGGAATACGACGCTGCAAAAGATGCACAAGGACTTCTGGAAATGCGCATTAATGACCTGGAGAAAATGCTCGCCAATTCCCGCATTCTCGACGAAAGCCAGATGGATAGCTCCGAAGTTCGCCTTTTGACCAACGTGACCATCAAGAATAAAAACTCAGGCAAGCAAATGACCTATAAATTGGTCTCCGAGTCGGAAGCCGATCTGAAAACGAACCGGATCTCCATCGATTCTCCAATGGGAAAAGGACTGCTCGGCAAGAAAGTTGGCGAGCTCGCAGCTATTCACACGCCTCGTGGACTGCTTCAATTTGAAGTCGTCAACATTTCCGTCGGGTAAAACTTCGTTATCTTTAGGAAACCAAAACCTTCCACATGCCTACGATTTTTACCCGCATCATTCAGGGCGAAATTCCCTGCCACAAGGTGGCGGAATCCGATCAGTTCCTGGCTTTTCTCGACATTCGTCCCCTGGTAATGGGGCATACGCTCGTCGTGCCCAAACAGGAAGTGGATTATTTCTTCGATCTGGAAGACCGGCATTTGTCCGACATGATGGTCTTTTCCAAAAGAGTGGCGGCAGCCATCCGGAAAACCGTGCCCTGCAAGCGCATTGGCGTCTCCGTGGTCGGACTGGAAGTGCCGCATGCACACGTCCACCTCATCCCGCTTCAATCCATCGGGGATATGAGCTTTGGGAAAGAGCCGCTCTCCATCCCAAACGAAGAGCTGGCGGCGCTGGCCTCGCAGATTAGCCAGGCCTTTCAACCCTGATCACCGCCTGGGCCGGTACTTTGACTGGTCGAGAATAGATTGAGCATCCTTCAGGTCGATCAATTGCTGAAAGGTCGTCGCCGGGTGCCGTTTCATATATTCCCTGACAATTTGCCAACCCATCCAATTGGCCGTGCGCCCCGGGGCTTCCGGCGGCATGCCGGGAGAGGAGGGACTGTATTCGACCAGCTTCCGGATGTCCTGCCAATTCGACGAATAAAGGAGGTCCTCGCGAAGGAAATGCGCCCAAATGTCCAGCTCATTGTCGGCACACCAGGCGAGCTGGGCAGGCGTGTATTCCATGATCACCGAATCGGGTAAAAAGGGTGCGAGGTGATCGAGAATGTAAAGTTTTTTCCCGTTGTGGACCATGTAGTCCAGCAGCCGCTCTCCGGGAGGCGGGCCGCACAGATCGGCAACCAGGGGCATGAGGACCTTCGCCGCGAGGTGGTCCTTGTTGTAGGTGCGGGTCAAATACTGGGAAAAATTGGGATTGCCGGGGTTTAAGTTCCCATAGGGATAGTCGGCACCGAGGAAAAAATCCAACCCCACTGCCAGGGAATTATCGCCATAAATAAAGCTGGCCACTGTGTATTCGGAGATGAACGTGGTGAGGTCCGGCTCCTGCATACCGGGAAAATAATACTTCAGAAACCGGAAGGATTGGCCGAGTTGCTCCTCCAGGAAATCCAGATTGGGATAAACGATCTCCGTCGTATCGTACAATTTCCGGACGGCGGGATGCGTGAGGAACCCTTTGACAAATGCCAGGTGGCCTTCCGGGGCAATCAGCGAATCCTTCGAACCAAGGATCTGGCCGAAGAAAATGGAACCGAATTCCCCATAATCCTTTTCCAATTTTTCCAGCCCGGCGGCTAATTGCGACGTGTCGAGCTGAAACAGGTCCTTTTCAAATCGCCGGATTTTTACCTCCGCAGGAATATGCGATACGTCTGGAATATCGTTACTTTTGTTACATTGGCAGGATTGCACGACAAGTGCGATAAACACGGCAAAAAACAAAAGGCGGTTCATATGCTTGGTTTTAGATCAACAGGAGCATTGAAACGCAAAGATAGAATGCCGTGTTGCATTTTTACCACAATTAACCACAACGGCTTCACACGGCTGAAAAAACAATTCTATCATGAAAAAATTGCTGTCAGTTCTGTTCTTTGTCGCCGCCGCCTGGACGATCCTACCGGCTCAGTATGGTTTCCGCTTTGGTTTTCAAGCCAGCCCTATTTTCTCCTGGATGGATACCGATAACCGGTATATCAACTCCAACGGGCAAGACCTGGGCTTTCGGATCGGCGCCAAGATCGACTATTTCTTTGCCGAAAAATACGCCCTCACCACCGGGTTGAACCTCGGATTTAACCAGGGGGGCGAGTTGCTCCACGACTACGGCGGAGACCTGCTCGGGAAAACGGGATTGCCGGAGGCCTACCGCATGTTGCCCAATAGCACAACTATCCATTATCATATCAACTATATCGACATTCCGGTGGGATTACATCTACTGACCAATGAGATATTCCGGGATGTGCGCTTCTTCTTCGAAGTGCCCGTTTTTAACCTCGGTATTTTATACGGGGCAAAAGGAGATATTGCCGGTACGGGCCTCGAAACCCTGACAGGAGAAACCATCAGCAAAGATATCGTCCCGTTCAGCATCTCCTGGGGCCTGGGAGGCGGTCTGGAATACAACCTTCGGGGTAACTCCAGCGGTGACACCAACCTTTTTGTCGGCGCATTTTACAACCAGGGATTTACCGATGTGACCCGCGATGCCGGGACGAAGATCTTACCAGACGGGACACAGGAGCCCGAGGACTCCAGAGCGCTGCTCCGGGGTATTACCCTGTTTTTAGGAATAATGTTTTAAGGTGGTACGGGGCTTCTCGCCCCATTTTTCTTCTGAAAAAATGATTACCGGATGGAATTAGTATTTCAATCCAAGGACCAGTATCTGGATGCCTTTATCGAAAACGGACTTTTGGAGGATGTGGGCGAAGGCGACCATACTTCCCTGGCCTGTATCCCTTCCGACGACCGGTGCCGTGCCAAACTTTTTGTGAAAGATGCCGGAGTGATCGCCGGGATCGAGGTGGCCCGCCGCATTTTTCAAAAAGTGGACCCCGAAGCCAAATTTCAGGAATTTTTGCCCGATGGTGCGGATGTGGACTACGGCGAGGTGGCTTTCGAAGTGGAGTGCAACACCCAGGCTTTGCTGAAGGCCGAACGCCTCGTACTCAACACGATGCAACGCATGAGCGGTATCGCGACCCTGAGCAACCGGTTTGCTTTCGAAGTGGAAGACCTGGGCGCCAAGATCCTGGACACCCGGAAAACCACGCCCATGATCCGCTTTCTGGAGAAATGGGCCGTCCGTCTGGGGGGGTGCCACAATTACCGCACCGGCCTCTACGACTGGATCATGATCAAAGACAACCACATCGACGAATGCGGAGGGGTCGGGAAAGCCATCGAACGGGTCGCAGCCTATCAAAAAGAAAAGGGGCTGCGGTTGAAGGTAACCGTCGAAGTGCGCAACCTGGTCGAGCTGTACGAAGTATTGGAAGTAGGGGGGATCGACCGGATCCTTCTCGATAATTTTGAGCTCCCCCTTCTGGAAGAAGCCGTTGCGATCGTGGGAAAACGTTTTGAAACCGAAGCGTCAGGAGGAATTACCATTCACAATGTACGCCGCGTGGCCCAAACCGGAGTAGATTATATTTCGGTTGGAGCCCTGACGCATTCTGCCGTCAGCCTGGACCTCAGCCTTAAGGTCATCAAGGAAGGTCAGGATCCCGGATAGTTTTGAACGCTCAACCAGAGCAACAACGAAAGGGAGATCACGATAATCCAAAACCGGAAATCGCGGTAAAACAATGGGGACTTTTTGAGATCCATTTTTGACAGGATTAAAGAAAATGAACACGTTGGGGGGGTGTCGGTTTCTCTAGTCCAAAAAAGATGCCAAAAAAGAAAATAACGGAGAGGGGCGTTGAATGCGCCCCTCTCCGTTCAAGTTAAAAGACCTTGTTTGATCTTTCGGATCAGGGTGGGCCCCTCGTAGATGAGACTGGAATAGACCTGGACCAGAGTGGCGCCGGCTTCCAGTTTTTCCCGGGCATCTTTGGCGCTGCCAATTCCCCCGACGCCAACGATGGGCGTCTCCTCCCCCAGCCGTTCATGCAGGTAGCGGATCACTTCGGTCGCCCGTTCCCGAAGGGGTTGTCCGCTGAGACCGCCTGCGCCAAGCGCCTCAACCAGAGGAGCGGGTGTATGTAAACCATCCCTGGAAATCGTGGTATTCGTAGCAATAATCCCCGCCAGCCGGGTCTCGCGGACGATAGCGATGATATCGTCGAGTTGGGCATCGCTCAGGTCCGGAGCAATTTTAAGCAGAATGGGTTTAGGGGTCTGCTTTTCCCGGTTGAGGTCCTGAAGTTTTTGAAGCAAGGCCTGGAGCGGTTCCTTTTCCTGCAATTCCCGGAGGCCGGGCGTATTGGGCGAACTCACATTTACCACAAAGTAATCGACGAAGGGGAAAAGCGCCTCAAAACAGGCCACGTAGTCGGCATTGGCTTCGTCATTGGGGGTGACCTTGTTCTTGCCGATATTTCCTCCGATCAGGATGCCGGGAGGGCGTGGTTTTTGCAGCTGCCGGACCAGATAGTCCAGCCCTTTATTGTTGAACCCCATTCGATTGATGAGCGCCTTGTCTGCAGGCAGGCGGAATAGGCGCGGTTTGGGATTGCCGTCCTGTGCCCGCGGGGTGACGGTGCCTACTTCCAAAAATCCAAACCCCAGGTGGGCCATCACCGGAATATACTCCCCGTTTTTGTCGAATCCGGCGGCCAGGCCGATCGGATTTCGGAAGCGAAGGCCGAAGACCTCCCGTTCCAGGCGAGGGTCCTCCAGCTTGAAGGCCCCCTTTATCCAGGCTGAAAGAAAGGGGATCCGCAGGGCTATTTTGAAAAATGCTATCGTCAGGGAATGGGCCCGTTCAGGCGAAAGATAGAAGAGGAAAGGCTTGAGAATTGACCGGTATAGAAGTTCCAAGGGGCGAGGTTTTATTTTCAGGAACAAAAATAGCAAAAATGAGCCGGCAACTAATTTTCCAACAATTCAAGCAGCTCGCTCAGCATCATCGCCGTGGCGCCCCAGATCACTTTTCCGAGGACATTGAAATACGGGACGTCCTTCAGCAGGATATTTGAAGAAATGCGCAGATCGGTGGTTTGGCGGGTCGCCGGATCGCACAGGAGGTCGAGTGGCGCCTCTACGATCGATGCGACTTCCTCCCATTGGGGAAAAAAAGTGGGGGTGGTCTCCAGAACTCCCACAAAGGGGTGTACCTGATAATTACTGACGGGTATGTAGAGGTCTGTAAGCGCGCCCAATACTTCTACCCGGCTGGTATCGACACCGATCTCTTCCCGGGTTTCGCGCAGGGCGGTGCGCAGCATCGTGCCGTCGGCTTCTTCGAATCGTCCGCCGGGGAAGCTGATCTGGCCGCCATGCCGGTCGTTGGGGTTGTGGGATACCCGCTCGATCAGGGCCAGGTTCCACTGCCCTTCGCGATCCGGGTAAAACAAGGCCAGTACCCCGGCCTGCCGGGCGTGGTCCGGAACGGGAACATCGATCCGGCGGGCAACATGGGCCATTCGGAATTGTGCATCTTTCCCGGGAAGCGGGCCATGCAACCGTTCTTTCAGTTGCATCAAACTCGTATGCGTAATCATGCTGTCAAAACATCTGAAAGCAGCGGGAGGTTTCAAAAATCATGAATAAGGCAATAAATGAAAGATGGCTTTAAAATCAGCGGTATTATACCTTACTTTGCAATGCAAAATCACCTGCCATGATCAAGATCCTCGCCAACGACGGAATCCATGAAGATGGATTAACATTGTTAGAAGAAGCTGGTTATCAAGTAGACACCAAGAAAGTGCCCCAGGAAGACCTTCCCAAGGTCTTACCCGCGTATGATGTGATCATCGTGCGGAGCGCCACCAAGGTCACCCGCGAAGTCATTGAAGCTTGTCCCAACCTGAAGATCATCGCACGCGGTGGTGTAGGGTTGGATAATATCGACGTGGAATTTGCCCGCACCCGGGGCATTACCGTGATGAATACGCCGGCTTCCTCCTCCCAGGCGGTAGCCGAACTGACCTTTGCCCATATGTTTTCCTTGTCCAGAAGGTTGTATTTGTCCAACCGGGTCATGCCGCAAAAAGGACAGACCGATTTCAAGAACCTCAAAAAGGCCTATTCCGACGGCGTTCAATTGCGGGGCAGAACGCTGGGCATTCTCGGATTTGGTCGTATCGGCCGCGAAGTAGCGCGTATTGGTGTGGCCTTGGGGATGCATGTGATTCCGGTCGAT
Source organism: Lewinellaceae bacterium (assembly GCA_020636275.1). GTDB lineage: Bacteria > Bacteroidota > Bacteroidia > Chitinophagales > Saprospiraceae > JADJTT01. The sequence goes on from JACJYD010000001.1 coordinate 466,358, forward strand.
ATGGTCGTAGACGAGGTGGAGATCGATATCAATGTCTTTCACTCGGAAGACGTCAGCTTATCCGTGCGGGTGCGCACTTCCGAATTGGAGGAGATGTTGGCTAAGAGCGATTTCATAACGCTGCACGTGCCGTTCAGCGGCGGCCGCCCCCTCATCACGGAAGAAGAGATCGCAAAAATGAAAACCGGGGTTTACCTCATCAATACCAGCCGGGGTGGCGCGGTCGACGAAACGGCCCTGCTCAATGGGTTGAAAAGCGGCAAGATCGCCGGCGCCGGTCTAGATGTGTTTGAAGACGAGCCGAAGCCCAAAAAAGAATTGATGGAACACCCGAAGATCTCCGTTACACCCCATATCGGCGCCTCTACGCAGGAAGCCCAAGGGCTCATCGGCCTCGAACTGGCCGACCGGATACTTGCCTTCTTCGGGGATGACAAATAATATTGAAAAATAAGAGCGGGCGCGAAAGGGCCCGCTCTTATTTTACCATTTTCAGGAATGTCCCCACAAACCAGTTCGAATCAGCCCGGGTGAGGGTGTCCAGCGTTGCATTGGCCTTGTTCGAGAACAGTTTGATGTCCCGAATGACCTGTTGAAACTCCTCCGCTTGCGGGTTGTCGGTGATATCCACGCCGGATACTTCCTCCAGCACCTTCAGCATGGGCTCCAGTTCCCGTTTCTTGCGCTGGATGATAATCTTTTTGACGACTTCCCACATGTCCTTTTCGGCTCGAAAAAACTCGCGCCGTTCTCCTGCTTTCAATTCCTTGCTGACCAGACCCCAGTCGATGAGGGCGCGCAGGTTCATATTGGCATTACCTCTCGAAACCTGGAGTTCTTCCATGATCTCATCGGCGCTCAGCGGCTCCGGTGAAATGAGCAGTAAAGCATGGATCTGGGCCATGGTGCGGTTGACCCCCCAACTGGAGCCCAGGGCTCCCCAGGATTGGATGAACTTTTCTTTGCCTTCCGCAAAATCCATAGCTTATGTTTTGATGGTATGGATAATAACAACCAAAGGCGCCATTATCCTAAAAATTTATTCGTTCTTATAGATCGGCAGGGAGACCACCGTGGCTTCCAGGCGCTTGTTTCCGGCTACTACCAGAATGCTGGAGCCGGGTTGGCTGAAGGGCATGGCCACATACCCCATGCCGATGGGCTGTTCCATGGAGGGCGACTGGGTGCCGGAGGTCACTTCGCCGATCACATTCCCCGCTGCATCTTCAATGGGATAACCATGACGGGGCACCCGGCGATCGCCGAGGATAAATCCCACCAGCTTACGGGAGAGCCCGTTTTCTTTTTGTTTCCCGATCCAGTCGCACCCGACGAAATCGCCTTTTTTGAGTTTGGTGATCCAACCCAGTCCGGCTTCGAGTGGCGAAGTGGTATCGTTGATGTCATTTCCGTAGAGGCAATAGCCCATTTCCAGGCGGAGTGTATCGCGGGCCCCAAGGCCGATGGGTTTGATGTCGTGCGATTTGCCGGCTTCGAAAATAGCATCCCAAAGGGCAGGCAGCTGAGCGGCTTCGGCATAGAGTTCGAACCCGCCGGCCCCGGTGTAACCGGTAGCGGAGATCAGCACGTTGTCGATACCCGCAAAACGGCCCTTGGTAAAGTGGTAGTAAGCGATGTTGTCGAGCGGAATATCAGTGAGGGATTGCAGGACTTTGGAGGCGTTTGGGCCTTGAACCGCCAGCAAGCCGGTTTCATCGGAGATGTTGATCAGCCGGGTGTCGAATGTATTGTGTTTGCTGATCCAGTTCCAGTCTTTCTCCATGTTGGAAGCGTTGACGACGAGCATGAATGCCTGCTCCCCTTCCGCACACATTTCTTCAGAGAGGCGGTAGACCAGCAGGTCGTCCACTATGCCGCCGTCGTTATTGGGCAGACAGGAATATTGGGCCTGCCCGATAGCCAGCTTGGACGCATCGTTAGAGGTCACTTTCTGCACCAGGTCCAGCGCCTGCTTGCCGCGGACGATAAATTCGCCCATGTGGGAAACGTCGAAAACTCCGACGTTCTTCCGGACCACGTGGTGTTCTTCCGTAATACCGGTGTAGGAAACCGGCATGTTATACCCTGCAAATTCGACCATCTTGGCGCCGAGGGCAATGTGCTTATCATTGAGTGGGGTGAATTTCATAAATGTAAATTTTACTATTGTGGTTCTTCTTGAATAATTACCTTTTCAATGCGGTCGCCGATCTGGATCTTTTGTACGACGTCCATTCCGGAAGTTACCTTTCCAAAGATGGTATAATTTCCATCCAGATGGAGGGTTGGAGCATGAGTTATGAAAAATTGCGTGCACTCCGTGTGGTTGCCGGAGGAAGCCATGCCGACCATGCCGGCGGAGTCGTAGTGGAGGTAGGGCAACTCCGAGCGGATGGTGTAATCGAGACTGCCATACCCGTCGCCTCGCGGGCAGCCGCCCTGGATGACGAAATTGGTCACCACCCGGTGGAAGGTTTTTCCGTCATAGAAGCCCGAGCGGATCAGGGATACAAAGTTGGCGACCGTGCCCGGCGCGGAATCGGGCCATAGTTCCAGGACGATATTGCCCCTGTTGGTTTCCATGGTTACGAGGGTTCCTTCCTGAATGGAAGCGGCCACATCCCAGTCGATAGGATGGTTGAAGGCCGGTTTCTTGGGCTCGGAGTTCTTTTTTTCCTGGAGGTAGTCCAGGGTTTTTTGGAGTTCATTATAGGTTTCGATATCGCGGGGCAGCTCCAGGCGGGTCAGGGCGTTTTCCAGGAAGGCTAGACTGTCGAGCGTACCCCGAAAGAAGAGTCCCGGTTCCCGGAAAATTTGGGCTGCCACGGCCATCATCCCGACATCGCCATTGTTGATGGCCTCCACGCAATAATTGCTGATCTCCTGCCGTACGCGCCGGTAGGAGCCGGCATAATATTTCCGGAAATCCGTTTTTTGTACGGCTTTGGCGATGGCCTCCATGCAGGCTGTGCGGATGACCGGCTCCGTGGCGGGGAATCCCACCTGCTTGATGTAGCGGTAGTTCCATCCAAATTCACCCAGAGCCAGCAAGGTAGCGGCCTTTTCATAGGGGTTGACGCTCTGCTCGAAGCGAAGGCGGAGGTCGCTGTTGATGGCGCCCTTGAGGTAGGCCAGGGAATCCGAGGTGTGGCGGTTGGCGGCGGCAAGGAGCAATACCTGGGTCTCCCACCTCAAGCTGTCTTTGGCTTTTTCCCAATAGGTCCGGGCTTCCTGAGGCAGGCCGTAATCGACGAAAAATTGGGCGGCTGTGCGAGACAGGTGATAATTGTTGTCGGAGAGTGCGGAGTAAAAAAGCGCTTTGACCGATTCGTAATCAAAATTGCTCAGCGCCCGGAGAATATTGGCTTTGACCGAAATTTCCGGTTCGAGGTTGTATTGGTTGAGCAACGCATTCAGGGCAATGGGGTCTTTGGTCCGACCGAGCGGGATCACCAGGAAGAGCCGGACAATAGGGTCGTCTTCCCGCACGAGGATCTGGGCGATATCGCTCACCGAGGCGGTCAGATCGAGTTCTTTTCCCCGGTAGAGGTAATAACCGGCGGTCTGGCGGGCTTTGGGCGGATAGGCCGGATTGCTGAGAAAGCGGAGCATCGCAGCGGTGCCCTCCGGAGAGTTGATCCCTCGGAGTCCGTACCGGAGAATGCCGAATGCCTGTCCTTCGACCAGCAAGGTATCAGTCGGCTGATAGGTCTGAATGGTGGCGAGCGCTTCCAGGAATTTGGCAGATCCGCATTTTCCTATGGCCTCCAGGATCGCGGCATTGGTTTGGTTCCAAATGCCGGCGGTATCATATTGATTAAACGCCCGTATCAGGGCTTGTTCGGCCCGGTTGGAACCGATCTGGCCGAGCGAATAGGCTGCTGCAACCCGCACCTTTTCAATCTCATCCCCCAGTAAGGGGATCAGGCTGTCGATGGCGGTTGAATCTTTGATCGAACCCATCGCCAGGGCAGCCGCATACCGGTAGGAAGGATCGGCATCGTGAAAGTAAAGGAGAAGGCTGTCCGTCTGTTGACGGTCCTGAAAATCGTAGATCTTTTGCAGCAGGGAGTCGCTGAAATTGGTCCGTACCTCTGTCAGCTTTTTGTTCGCGGGAGGGGTACAAAAACCAAGGAGGAGAACAAACAAATCAAAGATCAGGAATCTCATGTGTGCCAATTGTGGATTATGCTGTAAAAGTACTTAGATTTAAAGCATTTGAGAAATGAACCGGCAGATTTGGTGCAGGCAAAGCCCTGGACGGATCATTAACTCCGGAGATTTTAACAAAAAATTAATTGGAGCGGGTAAAGGATGCAACCCTGGATATAGCCCACTGTCCTTGAGACGGGCAACATAAAAAACAAAGAATTGGACTACGTAGGTACCCATCGCGAAATCGTTGAACGCTGCAGGCAAGGCGAGAGACATGCGCAGTTTGAGTTGTACCGCTTGTATTCACAGGCGATGTACAATATCTGTTTGCGTATGGTCCGCAGCGAGGCGGATGCGGAGGACCTGCTTCAAAACTCGTTCATTGACGTATTCACCAATTTAAACTCGTTTCGCTTCGAATCGTCGATCGGCGCCTGGATCAAACGGATCGTGGTGAACAATTGCATCAATTTCCTGAAAAAGCGCCGCCTGGCTTTTTCGGAATTGAACGATAACCTGATGCACGTGCCCGATGATGCCCCCGAACCCACGGAATATCCGCTTTCGGTGGATACCGTGCACCAGGCGATCAACCAGTTGCCCGACGGTTACCGGGTGGTTTTCAGCTTGTACCTGCTCGAAGGCTACGACCACCAGGAAATTGGCGAAATACTCGGGATCTCGGAAGCGACTTCCAAGTCGCAGTACAGCCGGGCCCGGAAAAAATTGAAAGAATTACTGCACGTACTGCCTCAAGAGGCCGAATGAAAACAATCTGCTACTGAATGAACCTAATATGAACTGCTAACCAACAATGAAAGGAAGAAGAATGGATAAGCTCGAAAAATTCATCACACAAAACCGGGAATCCTTCGACCGGGAAAAACCCGCCGGAAAGGTGTGGTCCGGTATCGAAGAAGCCCTGGATGCCGTGGATCGGGTGGATCGGCTTGAACAGTTTGTCGGGAAAAACCGCACCGCCCTCGATCCGGAAGTGCCCAGCCTCAAAGTTTGGGCCGCTATTGACAATGCACTGGAAGCCCAGCGCCCCGCCGCCAGGGTCCGGGTGATGTGGCGCACGCTTCGCGTCGCCGCCTCCGTGGTCATTCTGCTCACCCTTGGGGGGCTCCTCGGAATGTATGCCTACAAGTATACCCATACCCAGGAACTGCCTACCCTCGCTGAAATCGCACCGGAATATGCCGAAATGGAACAATACTATTCCACCCAGGTCAGCAACCGGATGCAGGAATTAGCCCGTATTAACCAGGAGGGAACCGTCCAACCCGACATCCAGCAACTGGATGAACTCTATAAAGAGTTGCAACTCGAACTGGACAAAGCCCCCAAAGGATCTGAAGAACAGATCATTCAAGCCATGATCCGCAATTACCAGATCAAACTGGACATCCTTGAACGCGTACTCGAAAAAATTCAAAACACAAATCCACAAACAGCAGACAATGAAACCAGCATATAAGATCCTTAGCGTCCTGGCCCTGGCCCTTCTGGTTGCCTCCACAGGATGGGCCTCCCCCAAGGCAGAATACTCCAAAACGATCAAAAGAGAGTTTTCCATCGATCCTGGAGGGCTGACCCAATTTATCACCAAGTACGGCCGGCTCGATGTGAAAACATGGGACCAGGACCGGGTCAAAGTAGAGGTGACCATCCATGTACAGGCCCGCTCCGAGGAAGATGCCCAGAAAGTCTTCGACCAGATCCGCATCGACTTTACCTCCAGCAATAACCTCGTAAAAGCCGAAACCATTGTCGAATCTTCCTCCGGCTGGAGCTGGTGGGGCTCTTCCAAGAGCGATTTCACCGTAGACTACGAAGTCTTTCTCCCGCGGACCGTCACGCTCGATGTGGCCCACAAATACGGGGATGTCTTTGTTTCCGACTTTGCCGGCCGCGTTATGATGGACCTCAAATACGGCAATCTCCGCATGGATGAGCTTAGCAATGACCTCAACCTGGACCTGAGCTACGGCAACGCCACCATCGCCAGTGTGCGCGATGCAGAAGCCGTTATCTCCTATAGCAACCTCACCCTGGCCAAGGTGCGCGACGGCAAGTTGACCACCAAATATTCGAACGTGAGTATCGAAGAAGGCAACTATATCCAAAGTGAATCCAAATACGACAACTACCGGTTGGGGGACCTCAGCAAAATGAATAACCGCGCCAGCTTCGGCGCTGTGGAGATCCGGCGGATCGACGACCTGACCTCCTCGTCCCGGTATACCGACTACAAAGTAACAGAGATCGCCAATAGTGCCGACCTCGACCTCCAATACGGGGGCGCCCGCCTCGAGAAGGTCCTGAAAGGATTCTCCGAGATCCGTCTGACGGGACGTTATTCCGACTTTAAGGTCAAAGTGGAGGAAGGCGCGAATTATCAGCTGGAAGCCTCCGGGAAATACGCCGGTATCCTGTATCCCTCATCCATGAAGGTAACCTACGAGAAAGAACAGGCTACCTACCACGAAGTGACCGGACATTTCGGCGTGGCTAACCCGCGCAGCGTCATCAAGGCGCGCCTGGACTACGGGGGCCTTAAGATGCAATAGAGCGACAATTAGGTCTTGCTTCATACTAATTCCAATTCTATAATGCCGCCACTTTACCCGACTATTGGGGTAAAGTGGCTTTTTTTATTCTTATATTGGCCCGTAATATCTTCTGCCATATGAAACTGAAATTTTGCGGAGCCGCTCAAACGGTAACTGGTAGCGCCCATCTCCTGGAATTGGAAGACGGATACAAGATCCTGCTCGACTGTGGTCTGTACCAGGGCAGGGAAGAAGCCATGAAGTCGTTTAATGACACCTGGCTGTTCGATCCCAAAGAAGTGGATTGCGTCATTTTATCCCACGCCCACATCGATCACAGTGGCCGGCTTCCGAAAATGGTAAAGGATGGTTTTCAGGGTACCATTTACAGTACCCATGCTACCCGAAGCTTGTGCACGATCATGTTGCTCGACAGCGCCAAGATCCAGGAACGCGATGCCGAATATGCCATGCGCCGGCAGGTCGCCAAAAAGGGCCATGTGGTGGAGGAAGAAGAACCCCTCTATACCCCCGAAGATGTGCAACGCACCATGGGCCTGTTCGTTTCGGTGGGGTATGAAAAATGGTTTGCCGTCCGCGAAGGCGTCGATGTACTGTTCCGGGATGCCGGCCATATCCTCGGCAGTGCCAGTGTGACCTTGTATATCAAAGAAAAAGGCCGGACGATACGGATCGGATTTACCGGCGACGTGGGTCGTCCGGATCGCCCGATCCTTCGGGACCCCAAACCCATGCCTCCTGTCGATTACCTGATCTCCGAGTCGACCTACGGAAACCGGGATCACGAAGAAAAACCGGCAGAAGAGACGCGGTTGCTGAAGATTATCAAGCATACCTGCCTGGATAAACACGGGAAGTTGATCATCCCGGCGTTCAGCGTGGGGCGAACCCAGGAGATCGTCTATCTCCTGGATCAAATGGAAACGGCAGGAAAACTGCCCCATATCCCGGTATATGTCGATAGCCCGCTGGCTGTCAATGCCACCACGATATTCGCATCTCATCCCGAGTGCTACGACAAACAACTCACCGAGTACCTGTTGACCGATCCCAATCCCTTCGGCTTCAATAATCTCCACTACATACGCGACACGGAAGAGTCCAAGAAACTCAATACCATGGAGGACCCCTGTATCATTATCAGTTCCTCCGGGATGGCCAATGCCGGCCGGATCCGGCACCATTTGTACAACAGCATCGACCAGGCCCGGAATACGGTGCTGATCGTCGGGTACTGCTCGCCGGACACACCCGGCGGAATGCTTCGCAATGGCGTCAACGCCCTGAAATTTTTTGGCGAATGGAAAATGGTGCACGCCGATGTGGAGGTAATGGACTCCTTTTCCGCACATGCCGACCGAAATGAACTCCTGGATTTCATTCAACCAGAGTTCGAAACCCTCAAAAAACTATTCCTCGTACATGGAGAGGAAGACGCCCAGGATGGGTTTAAAGCCCTGCTGGAACAACACAACTTTACCAAGGTGGCGATTCCGCGCCTTGGCGAATCGTATGAAATATAAGGTTAAACCGGCTCTTACTTGCAGCTTTGGAGCTGCCCTATGCGTTCAGTAAAGAAAATCAAACCCATTTGATGAATTATCGCTATTTACTCATTGCCGGGATTCTCGGTCTATTCCTCTGGGGATGCCAGCACTTTGACGATCTGAATAATGTGGAGCCGGTCGGCAATGATGCAGAGTATGCCATTCCACTGATCAATACCAGCGTTTCGCTGGACGATCTTCTCGAAAATCTCGACAAGTATACTTACCTGGATATCGATACCAACCAGCTGATCTATCTCCGGTACAAAGGAGATGTCATCACGAAAACGAGCCAGGAGATCTTCAAGAATATCGAATTGGCGCTGCCGCCACTCATCCCCGTGGTCGATACGGTGATGCCGCTGCCCTTTACTACGCCGGAGGGGATCGAGATGGATTACGTGGAATTGAAGTCCGGGCTTCTGTATTACGCCTTCGAATCCTGGCACGAAGACGACATGACGGTGAAAATCCGCTTTCCCCAGGTTTTCAAACCCAATGGCGATATTCTGGAGTTCAACAACTTCGTCCACTATTCGGGATCCCTGCCGGTTCAAACTGTGATGCTGATCCCCTACAACCTGCAAGGCCATACGTTGATCGCCGACTCGGAAGGCAACCTGCGTATCGAATATATAGCCTTGCACTCCAACGGCGAGCGGGATACCCTGACGAATTTCAATATCGTTCTGTCAAATGTCGAGTTTTCCTATGCAGAAGGATACTTCGGCAACCAACTACACGACGGTAAGCGCGATACCATCAATATCGAGTTTTTCGAATCCTGGACCAAAGGGGATGTCTACTTCGAAGACCCCAAGATCTATGTTCGGGTTTTCAACTCATTCGGCGTGCCTACCCGCTCTATCGTCAATGTGTTCGATATCACCACCGCGGATGGGAATATCCTTCCCCTTCAGAGCGATGCCATCGACAACGGCATCGATTTCGATTATCCCAAATTGCCCGACGAGGTAGGCCAGACCCGCATCACCGAATTTTCCTTTACCAAAGACAATTCCAATATCGATGTCGTGCTCGGGTCCAAACCCGTGGCCCTCGACTACGATGTCGACGCCATTACCAATCCGGACAATGAAACAGCTATCCGGGGGTTTATTACGGATAGCAGCCGGTATACGGTCTCCGTAGAGGTCGAATTGCCCATTTACGGCCGTTCCTCTTCCTATATTGTCGTCGATACCGTCGATGTCGATTTTTCCTCCTATGAAAATGTGGAGGAAATGGAGTTTAAAGTATTTGCGGAAAACTTCCTGCCGCTCAATGTCGGGATGCAGGCCTATATGTACGACGAATCCGGGGCCTTGGTCGATTCTTTGTTTACAGGCCTGCAAACCCTGATCCCTGCCGCTCCGGTCGACGACGAAGGCGAGGTGCTCCATCCGGCCAAGCAGGTTTTGTACGTGCCCGTCGCCGGCGCGCGCCTGGAAAACCTCCGGAAAACAAAGCGGATCCTGTTGAATGCGGCCTTCTCCACTTTCGACAACGGCAGCAAATCGGTGAAGGTCTATGCCGACCAACACGTCAATATCGGAGTGGGGCTTAAGTTAAAAATGAAAGATTAAGTTGGCTGGTAAAAATTGCCGAAGGCAAGTTTTGGCAGCCTCTAAACCCGGTAATCCCCATTCATGCGAGTAAATCTTCTGATCCTTATTGCCTTTTTCGGAATGACCAGGCTCCTGGCACAATCCGAATGGGGGCTTTTTTCCCAGACCGACCTGTGGGAAGCCAACCGGGTCAACCCGGCTTTTTGGCCCAGTGAAAAGAAGCTGATCCTATCCCTGCCGGGATTGCAAAACACCCTTTACTTTACCGGCCCGACCTATGGAGACGTGATCCGGAAGGAAAACGGACAGCAGGTCTTTGATGTAAATGCCCTCATCAATAAGCTGAAAGACCAAAATCTGGTCCGCGAGCACCTTGAATTTTCCACACTGGGACTAGGCCTGAGGCTGGGCGGGTCCTTTGGACTGAGCTTCCAGCACCTGGTGCATTTCAATGCCTACCTGGCCTATCCCAAAACCTTGCCCCAACTGGTCTGGAAGGGGAACGGCCCCTTTATCGGGCAGACGGTCCTGCTCGATCACGACCTGCAACTCTATGCGTATAACGAATTCGCCCTCGGCGCTTTTTTTGAAAAGAACGCCTTGCAAGCGGGAGGTCGCATCAAGTTACTCACGGGCATTGGCGATGTATCCACCCAACGGGGAAGGGCGGCGCTCTATACAGACACCGCATTCTACCAACTTCAATTCCTGGCCGATTACCAGCTCAACACTTCGGCGTATTTTGACTATCAATCCTACAACGACCTGCAATTGAATTTCGATTTCGGGCAGTTTCGCCTCGACCGGCTGTTCACGGGCAATACGGGTGTGGCCTTTGACCTGGGAGTCCGCCTGAAACAGGAAAAATGGTGGCTTGCCGCCAGTGCCCTCGACCTGGGATCCATCCGCTGGAGAAAAGACGTTCGAAATTACCGGGCAGAAGGCGAATATATATTCGACGGACTGGATATCTCCCAGGCCTTGACAGGCGATTCCGTTAACTTTGAGAGTGCGCTCGATACCCTGAAGCAATTGTTTTCCTTTCCCCCTACCTACGAATCGTATTCCACCTCCCTTCCCACCAAAGTGTATCTAAGCGGAGGCATTGATCTGGGAAAACGGTGGATGGTGGGCGGTGCGCTCTTTACCGAGTGGTACCGGAATAAGAGCTTTTCCGGATTTTCAATCAATGCCAACTACCAGCTGGCAAAGTGGATGAACCTGGGTGGGAGCTATGCCGTTTTCCGGAACACCTTCGCCAATGTCGGACTGAGCGGTGTGGTCAAATTAGGACCGGTGCAATTCTATGCGTTGGCCGATAATGTAACGGCCGTTTTTCGTCCTGCCGATAGCCGTTATTTCCATTTGCGAACCGGGTTGAATCTGGTATTTTAAGCCAGGGGGCAAGAGAACGCCTTAAAGATCCCAAAAGGAGCGTGGCGTCCGGAAATCCGCAACCAACTGTGTGGCTGAGATCCAGAAGTAGTGGATCGCAATTCCAAACGGGAGGACCAACCAGTAGGAAATTCCCAGTATTTCTGTGGCTGTCGAATGGGAGAGTAACCGGGAAAAGAGTATGCCCAGCAGGAAATAACCGCATACTCCCCAAAAATACCGCCTCCGCGATTTCTCTTTTGTAAGTGCCATCCAGAGGAAGTTGCCCAGAAACTGCCAGGCGCCCAGGAAGACCATTCCGTATAGGGAGATGAATAACCATTCGTTGTTTCCCCACAGGGATAATAATGGTCCGGGAATGATCAGGCTGATCAGGATTCCCTGCGCTATCGTGTCGGTTAGCAGGATGGTGCGTTGTACTTTCATGGAGTCTTCTTTTTTTTACAAAGATAAATCAATCTTTCAAATCTTTCAATAATAACTGAAAATAAAATTCCTCCTTTTTGCTCCTTCCTTCTTAATTCCAGGATTCTCTTATTTTTGCAGCTAAAACCGCATATGGAAAGCGATCTTCATCCCATGACAGCCCTTATTCGCCGGCGTCGTGCTATTTTCCCCAAAATGTATACGGACAGGCCTATTCCGGAAGAATTGATCCGGGAGATATTGGAAAACGCCAATTGGGCGCCCACGCATAAGATGACTGAGCCCTGGCGGTTCAAAGTATTTCAGGGGGAAGCCCGGAAGCGCTTGGGCGACTATATGGGGGCGTACTATCAGGCCCATACTCCCCCCGAGGCCTTTTCGGAGTTGAAATTCAACAAGGTACGCAACAACCCGGTGCGTTCGGCGGCAGTGATTGCCATTATCATGCAGCGCGACCCGGATGAGCGGCTGCCGGAATGGGAGGAGATTGCGGCGGTTGCAGCGGCGGTACAGAATATGTGGCTGACCTGTACTGCACACGGCATTGGGTCGTATTGGAGTACCCCGGGAGCTATTCTGCAGGCGGATGACTTTTTGAAATTAAAGCCGGGGGAGCGTTGTCTGGGTCTTTTCTACATGGGATACCACGACATGGGCGATCTTCCGGGGAAGCGGAGCCCGGTGGAGGAGAAAGTGGAATGGCTTTTTGAATAGCCAAACAACTTTCACCGCCCGGTGCGCGGTGAAAGTTGTTTAATAAATTTTGATCTTGAACTTTATGCCGTACTTTTGCCCGGCGAAACGAAAAGCCTGATGGGCAACGGTTTCGATCGAATAACCAAAAAAAACTTTTATGGGTGACATTTTGATTTACCTGGTTCCCGTTTTCGGCGTTTTAGGCCTTCTATATACCGCTTGGAAATCCTCCTGGGTATCCAAGCAGGACGTCGGAACGGAGCGCATGGCGCGTATTGCCAAGGCTATTGCCGAAGGGGCTATGGCATTTCTTAAGGCCGAATACCGGGTCTTGGCCATCTTTGTAATTACCGTGGCTATCCTGCTTGGGTTTAGCGGGACCACGGAAGGTTCTTCTCCTCTGATCGCTCTTTCATTTGTCGTTGGTGCACTTTCTTCCGGTCTGGCCGGATACATTGGTATGCGTGTAGCAACGAAGGCCAATGTTCGTACGACAAATGCAGCCCGCACCAGCCTGGGCAAAGCCCTTGAAGTAGCTTTTGCCGGAGGTTCGGTAATGGGTATGGGCGTTGTGGGGCTGGGCGTGTTGGGCCTTGGTTCTCTGTTCCTGCTTTACGATAGCATGGGCTGGGAAATAAACAAGGTGATCACGGTCATCACCGGATTCTCTTTCGGGGCTTCTTCGATCGCCTTGTTCGCGCGTGTGGGCGGGGGGATTTATACCAAGGCTGCCGACGTAGGTGCGGACCTGGTGGGAAAAGTGGAAGCCGGTATTCCGGAAGACCACCCCTTGAATCCCGCTACGATCGCCGACAACGTGGGCGATAATGTTGGAGACGTTGCAGGTATGGGCGCTGACCTTTTCGAAAGTTATGTCGGCTCGATCGTCGGTACGATGGTACTTGGCGCTGCCTTCATCGGCATAACGGGCTTTGAAACGACCAACCAATTTGGTGGCCTGAACGCTATTTTGCTTCCGCTGCTGCTGGCAGGGGTGGGGATTTTGACTTCTATCGGCGGCACGTTCTTCGTGCGCGTAAAAGAAGGCGGCAACCCCCAAAAGGCCCTGAATGCAGGAGAATTCGGATCTTCTTTCGTCATGATCGTACTTTCCTATTTCATCATCACCTGGATGCTGCCGGATCATTGGACGTACCACGACCAATTGTACCGCGACAACGCAGGTAATCCGATCATTCGGGAATTGTCCGCCAACGGCATCTTCATTGCTACCATCATCGGTTTGATAGCAGGGTTGCTGATCGGTATCGTTACCGAATTCTTTACGGGCACGGGCACGCTACCGGTGCGTTCGATCGCGAAGCAATCGCTTACGGGATCGGCTACCAACATCATAGCCGGTTTGGGTGTGGGGATGATCTCCACGGCCATTCCGATCCTGATCCTGGCTGCTTCCATCATTGGGGCTTTCTACTTCGGCGGCCTGTACGGCATTGCCATTGCCGCCGTTGGGATGCTTTCCAATACGGGTATCCAGTTGGCAGTTGACGCTTATGGTCCGGTTTCTGACAATGCGGGAGGGATCGCTGAAATGGGCGAGCTGCCCAAAGAGGTACGTCAGCGCACCGATAAGCTGGATGCAGTGGGTAACACCACGGCCGCTATCGGAAAAGGCTTTGCCATCGGTTCGGCGGCTCTTACGGCGCTGGCTTTGTTTGGCGCTTTTATGACGACGGCCAAGATCACTTCGATCGATGTTTCCAAACCGGAAGTAATGGCTGGTCTGTTCATCGGAGGCATGCTGCCGCTCTTGTTCTCTGCCCTGGCCATGCAGGCTGTGGGCCGTGCCGCCATGGCCATGATCAAGGAAGTGCGACGCCAGTTTAACGATATTCCTGCACTGAAAGCCGCCTTGGCAGTGATGCGCAAGAACGAAGGCAAAGAAATGGATCAGTGGTCGAAAGAAGATCACGATACATTCCAGGCCGCAGATGGCAAGGCCGAATATGGCTATTGTGTGGATATTTCCACGCGGGCAGCCATCCGCCAAATGATCCTTCCGGGTTTGCTGGCCGTTCTGGCTCCTGTATTGACCGGTTTCCTGGGCGGCGCTGAGATGCTCGGCGGCCTGCTGGCCGGTGTAACCGTCGTCGGTGTGCTGATGGCTATTTTCCAGTCCAACGCCGGGGGCGCCTGGGACAATGCCAAGAAGATGTTTGAATCGGGCGTGGAAATCGATGGAAAAATGTACTACAAAGGATCCGATCCGCACAAAGCGGCCGTGGTGGGCGATACCGTAGGCGATCCGTTCAAGGATACCTCGGGGCCTTCCCTGAATATCCTGCTGAAATTGATGTCTGTGATCGCTTTGGTGATCGCACCGCTGCTTTAATCAATCCTTGCGGAAAAAAGGCGCTGCCGGGAGTCTTCCGGCAGCGCCTTTTTATTTTGTATCTTTCCCCAAAAGCAATTTTATGCATCGCTTATCCAAATTGATCCTACTCACGATGGTGATCGTACTTTCGGGTTGTGGCACGGCCGGCAAGGTTCGGCAACTGCTTCAGGAGGGTACCCTTTCAAAAAACGAATACCGGGTTACGCTGAACTTTGAAGAGCGGAACGGTTTGCTGATCGTCCCGGTTACCATTGGCGGAAAGGTCCGGCATTTCTTGCTCGACACCGGAGCGCCTAACCTCATCACTTCTGCATTGGCTTCGGAACTTGGAATGCAGGCTGGTCTGACCTACAAAGTTGGCGATGCGCACGGCCGCGCACAACCGCTTTCCTTTGTCCGGGTGGATAGCCTCCGGATCAGTGATCTGACCTTTTACGGTACCGGCGCCATTGTTTCCGATTTTAGCGCCTCGCCCGAGTTGGAGTGCGTGGGGGTGGAGGGGATTATCGGCGCAAATCTGCTGGCCAAAACTTTTTTGCAGATCGACTATCCGAATTCGAAGATCGTATTGGCCAGCCACCTGGATAGCCTTCAGATCGATACCGCCGCCCTACGCTGGACCTTTACTTCGTCGGCGCAGCGGACGCCCCAGGTCGTGCTGCGGGCCAATGGCGTGCCGCTCGGTCCCCTAACCGTCGATACCGGCGCTACCGGATGGATGGCGGCGCCTAAAAGTGCGTTTGCCCGAGTTCGGGATAATGGCCCGTTACAAGTCCGCCGTACCTATGGCTCTGCCTCGATCGGGCTGTATGGGGATGCCCGGAAAGATACCCTCTTCCGAACCTGGGTGACCGATTTGACGATGCCGGATTCTACGGCGCTTCTTCCTGCTGCCATTGATTTTTCGGCGGCTTCCACGGGCCAGATCGGAAACGCCTATCTGCGACAGTTCGTCCTTTCGTTTGATTGGCGGACCAATCAGCTCTATCTGAGTCCGAGCGGTGTTTCCAACGAAAAAGACCTGGTCACCTTCGGGTTCAATCCCCTTTTCCGGAACGACCAGCTCCTCGTCAGCCTGGTTTGGCAAGACAGCCAGGCCGACCGGGAAGGCATCCGGCCCGGCGACCGGGTCCTGTTTATGAACGGTATGGACTGCATCAATTTTGATAAAAAGGCCTATTGCCGCTTCCTGATCGATCAACAGATGGGAAAAAACTGGGAGGAACTCGACCTGTTGATCGAGCAAGGTGGGACCACCCGGCGGATAAAACTGAAAAAAGAACCCTATTTTCATTAAAAAAGAAAAGGCGGTCAATTTCTGACCGCCTTTTCTTTTTATCTCAACAGGGTTACGTTCCCTTTGTCGAAGAAATCATCCCCGTTAAAGCATTTTACTTTCAGATACCAGCCGAACACATCCGGCGCGAGCGGTTCACCCTTGAACGTGCCATCCCAACCAACGCTCAGGTCGGTCGTTTCAAAGACCTTTTGTCCCCAGCGGCTGTAGACCGCAAAGTATACCACATCGATGCTGTTTCCACGCACGTAGAGCACGTCGTTTTCACCATCTCCATTGGGCGTAAAGGCGGTGGGCACAAAGATGTAGGGCGGTTCGCAAGGCGGGGTGAGCACCACCACCGTGACCGAATCGAGGCCGCGGCACCCAAACTGGTCTTCGATTTGAATGTAATAGGTGGTCGTGCTATCGGGTTCCGCCACGGGATTGTAGATCGCAGGGCTTGTGAGTATCGACCCATCAGGCCACCACAGATAGGAATAATCCGGGTTGTTGATCGTTTCCAGCTGCGAGGTTATCCCCGAATTGTAGAGGATGGTATCCGGGTCGGCCTCCGCATACAGGGATGTGATGATATCGATGACATTGACGAAGGTGCTGGCGGAATCTACACAACCGTATTGGTTTTCTACGACCACGGTGAAGGTTGTCGATTGGGTCGGATTGACCGTCGGGGTTGCCGTATTGCCGCCATCTACGATCAGACTATCGGGCGACCAGAGATAACTCAGGTCCTGATCGGGGGCGTTGTTGATCACACCGATCACCAATTCCTCATTTAGACACAGGTCATACTGCGGGATCGTCGAAATATCGATCGGGAACGAATTGACCTCCACGGAAGCGGTATCGAGGCAACCCAACTGGTCCTCCGCTACCACATAGTAAATCACATTGCCCGTAGGCGTAACGACGATTGAACTGCCCTGTCCGATCGGGTTGTTCAGAGCCGGATCGTCGTACCAGCTCAGCAGAACCGGCGTGACGCCCGACGTGGCGGTAAGCGTGGTGGGCACAGGGGCACAGAGCGTGGTATCTCCCTGGGCGTCCAGTTGGATGTCGGGGTTGACCAGCACGGCTACTTCCAGAACTGCGGAGCAGGTGTCCACTCCTCCGAAATCAGTGATGGTAACGGTGTAGGTCTGACTTTGGGTCAGGGTAACCGTGGGGTTAGGAGAAGTGGGGTCAATGCCCCCGATCTCAGGTTCCCATTGATACGTATAATTTGGATTAGCCCCGGGGTTGATCTCCGCAGGGATGCCGGCGCAGACATGCACCGTATCGTTGAATGTCGGTTGGAAATCGGACATCACCACCAGGACCGTATCGGTGACGGAGCATCCAAACTGGTTGGTTGCCGTCACGTAAAATTCAACAGGTCCTTGTATGGTGCTGATGGTTATCTGGGCCAGCGTATCGTCGCTCAGGATCGTACCGCCCGTACCGGCTCCCCAAATATAGGAGAGCATATCAAAAGGATCGTTATTGTTCACTTCCAGCGTCAGGGAGTCGACAGGACAAATGATCACCTCTCCCTCAGCCTGGATATCGACAATGCCGTTGATGACAAATACGCTATCCAGGGCTTCACAGCCGAAGTTATCGGTACCAAGTACGTAGTACCAGCCGGTCGTATCCGGCAAAACGGTGATCTGGGAACTGGCAGTAGTGTCGGGGCTGCCTGTCGTCCACCATTCGTATCCAAGGGGCACGTTGGCGGAAGCGGAGATCAGGATGGGCCCGTCACAGGCAGTCGTATCCGGAGTTACTTCCATCTGGATGGTTTCGGGAACAGTGACCAGGACCGTTTCAGCAGCCTGACAGCCCAACGAATCCGTGACGAGCACGTAATAGAGTGTCGTCGTATCCGGGTTGACGGTGATGATGGCATTGGTGTCGAACAGCATGCTGTTGACCCACCATTGATAGTTCAGCGATACGTTCCCATTGGCGGTCAAGGTCACTTCGGACTGGCAACTGATCTGGTCTTCCGAAACGGAAAGCACGATCTGGGTCGGCACAACTACGAGCGCGGTATCCATGGCCTGGCAACCAAACGTATCCGTGACCATCACTTCATAGATCGTGGTAAGTCCCGGATTGACGGAAAGCATATTGGAGTTGCCGCCGATCGGGTTGCCGTTTACCGACCATTGGTAGGTGACCGGGCTGACGGTACTGTTTGCCTGGAGGGTTATTTCTTCCTGGCAGCTGACCATATCCCCTTCGACTGTTACCGCTATTGCCGGTGGTACCGTGACGAGCACGCTATCTTCTGCGAAGCAACCATACTCATCGGTCCCGGTGATGTAGTACATGGTTGTGGCGCCAGGCTCAACCGTGATGCTACTTACCGTGTCGACCACTGTGTTGTTGGTCGTCCAGACGTAGTCAAGCGGCACGTTGGCGCTGGCAATCAGGTCCACTTGGGTCTGACAGCTGATCTGGTTATCGGTAACTTCCATCGCGATGGTTTCCGGCACGGTGACCAGTGAGTCAGCGGTAGCCTGGCAACCGAAGGTATCGGTAGCGATTACCGTGTAGAGGATGGAACTACCCGGATCAATAGTTACGCTTACGAAATTGGTGTCGGTTGCGAAGGGCGTTCCATCGGCATACCATTGGTAGGTGACCGTATCTGCATTGGTCAGTGCTGTAAGGTCAACGACGGGCTGACAACTGATAAAGTCGCCTGCGATTGCCACTTCGATCTGGGTAGGCACGGTGACTATGACCGTATCCTTCGCATTGCAGCCATATCCATCTATCCCTTCCACGTAATAGGTCGTAGTGTTGGTGGGGAAAACGATGATGGAAGAGTCTGTGCCGAGGATGTCGCCCACAGTGTTGGTCCAGATGTAATCGAGCGGGGTTACGTTCGAGCTGACATCCAGGGAGATGGGTTCATTACAGGCGATCGCCATGCCGCCTGCGGCATCCAGGGTGATCAATTCGGGAACGACTACAGTAACCGACCGGGTGATCTCGCAGGTATCTCCGGTGAAGTTGGTGATATTCACTGTGTATGTAGTCGTTTCGGTGGCGAAGACATCCGGGTTCATCGCCGCAGGATCGCTCAGCCCGGTGGCCGGCGACCAGTTATAGGCATAGCCGGGATTTCCGTTGGGATTCAACGCCGTCGTGTCGCCATAGCAGAGAATAATGGTATCGGCCAGGTCGACCGTCGTCAACTCGATGGGGATGTCGTTAGAGACAGTATCCTTACAATCAAAAGCCGTGGTAATGATCAGGGTAGCTGTCAGTACCTGGCTTTGCGTGAGGGTAACGACCGGGTTTTGTTCGGTGGAAGTTTCCCCGTTGCTGAAGCTCCAATCCCAGTTGGTGGTGTTATCGAGGAAGTTGACGCTCTGGTCGTTGAAATCGATCGTAACAAAGCCTTCTTCACAATCGCTGAAGGAGTAGCTGAAATCTGCATTCAAAACAGGTTCCAGCAAGGTCACCGGTTTGGTGACGGGATTCACGCAAGCCGCATCGTACAAAATGTCGAGGGTTACGTAGAAAGTATCGATATACGGGTATGTATAGGAGGGATTGTCTTCAAAAGAAGTGGCGCCCGGGTTGGTCGGATCGCCAAAGTCCCAAACATAATCGTACGCAAATTGGCTGAGATTGTTGAACTGTACGGTCAGGCCGTCGCAGGAGACGATGTCATAGTCAAAATCCAGCTGGATGTTGGAATCCACGATGGCCAGGTATACCGAATCGTTGGCTTCGCAGTTGAACTGATTGACCATATTGACGTAGAGGACCGTTTGTCCGGGATCGCTGCTGATCACCGGGTTGTTGCTATCGCCGCCGGAGAGGATGGCCGGGTTGGGATCCCATTGATAGGAAAGTACATCGTTGGGATCGAGATTCGTGACGAGCACATCGAACGGTTCGTTCGAGCAGATGATAATGGAATCGGCGGACAGGGCATAATCAACCGGACCGCCCTGAACGGTGAGGGTGGTTTGTTCCGAGCAGCCAAAATCGTCTGTGGCCGTGATGGTATAGTTGGTAATACCTGAAACAGGAACCGTGATCTGGTCGCCCGTAAGTCCTCCCGGTTCCCAGGTTATAATAGCCGGGGCGCTGGTAGAGGCGGTCAGGGTCACCTGCGGTTCGCAAGTAGTCACATCACCGCTGTCGACGAGGTTGAGGGTAGGCGGTACAGTGACTTTCACCTCCCTCGTAATGAAACAGGTGCTGTGATCGGGCACTGAAACCGTGACGGTATAGGTAGTCGTCTGGTCGGGCGAGGCCACCGGGTCGGCCGCTGTCGGATCGGAGAGACCGTCGGCAGGCGACCAGAGATAGACCAGGTCCGGGTTGCCGCCCGGATTCAATTCAGCGGAATCACCGGGACAGATAACGATAGAGTCGACGATAAATTGATCTTCCGGCAATACCACAATAACCTCTTCGAAGATGGAATCCTGGCAATTCTCAGCTGTAGTGATCGTATAATGGACCAGGATCGTATCGCTTTGGTAGACCGTCAGGCTGGGGTTTTGTTCGTTGGATGTACCCAGGGCACCAAACTCCCAGGTCCAGGCGACGGTGTTGTTGAGGTCGTTTTGGGATTGATCCGTGAAGGAAACCACCACGGAGTCGATTTCGCAATCGTTGAGCTCGTAGGTGAATCCGGCCTGCAGGATGGTATTTTGCAGTACCAGTTCCTGGGTGATGGTGTCCTTACAAAGGGCATCGGGGCCGGTACTCAGGGTAATGATATACGTTCCGGTATCCGGGTAGCTATAGGACGGATTGAACAGAGAGGACGTATCCTGATCTGTGCTGGGGTCGCCGAAGTCCCAGAAATACCCCTCGGAGTTGGCGCTATTATTGGTAAAGTTTACGGTCCGGCCATTGCAGTCGACATCGAATGAAAAATCGAGTTCGGGCAAGGGCTTGACGATCACTTCGATATCCGTCTGGGCAAAGCAGATGCTGTCGACAGCGGTGATGTAGACCGTGTAAACCGAATTTGAATCGGGCGACACGGTCTGATTGGGAAGTGTCGGGTCGGTAAAAAGGCTGTCGGGTTCCCAATAGAACGGATAGTTGAGACTACTTGCCTGTGGATTTAGCACTGCAGAATCGCCCAGGCAAATGGTATGCATGTCCGGTATCAGCGAGATGGGAAACTCGTCGGTACCGGTTTCAAAGGCTTCGGAAATAGATTGTTCACATCCATTGAGCGATTGCGCAATGAGCGTGATGGTCCCGGTAACCCCTCGAGGGATCAGGAATGTGGGGTTCTTTTCAGTGGAAGTGAGGAGCGTGGTGTCGTTGTAAACGACTTCCCAATTCCAGGCGGTGATGGGGGAAATAGTGTCGTAACTCAGATCGGTGATATCGAGCACAGTCGTGTCTACGCAATCGAAGACGGTAAAATCGAAACCGACGAAAAGGGAGTTGTACTGAAGATAGATCTGTCGCCAGGAAGTATCCACGCATTGACTGGTCGGTTCAGCGATCAAGGCAACGTTATACCAGCCGGTATCGGGAAAGGTAAAAGTCGGGTTTGTCGCGGTGGAAGTCAGGGAATGGTCGCCATCCCAGTCAAAATACCAGATGAATTCGTTGGCGAAGGTACTCAGGTTCTGAAAGTTGACGGTGAGGTCATCGCATTGGGCATCGGGAGCGAAGAAGGAGGAAATGACCTCTCCACATTCTCCGATGTTGTACTGAAAGTCTCTTCGAACGGAGGAGAGCAACACGCCGTTCCGGTATTCTTCAACGGCGATCCCCACCACGAACTGTCCCTGGATCGTGGGGAATGCGGTAAGCACCCCTGTATGCGGATCGATGGCAAGGGGGAGCGACGCCCCCAGCATATTGTCTTCACTATACGGTGGATCTACCCAAACCACATTTGTAGGAGGCGGCATGGTAGGAGGTGGAATGGGCTGTGGGTTGTTGAACGTGCCGCCCACCAATGGGGTATTGAGCCGGTAGACCAGGGAGTCTCCATCCGGGTCGGTCGCGGAGTGGTCGTACTCCAGGGGCTGGTTGACGCAGATAAAGATCGGCGCCAGGGTCCCGAAAGTGGGCGAGGAGTTGCACTGCTGCATCGCCGGACCGGTGAGCGAGATGCAAAAGGTGGCGCCTGTGAAATACGGATCCATAATATTTTGAACCGTAATATTCCGGCAGCAACGCTGGTAAATGATCTCATACCCTGCCGGGTCATACGGTATGGTGACGATCTTTTTGTATTGAGTGGCGTGCACGCAAACCGCCGGCGGAACGAATAGGCAGGTGTCGGTGATGAAATTGCTCAGCGTATCATTGATCCCCGAGAAATACATATTTACCTGTTGGAAAAGGGTGTTGTTTGACTTCCGGTAAATACCCACATAGGCCGGGTTGTCGAACCAGGCCAGCGGATCCCCGTAGAAACAGTCCCGGTAGACGTTGAGCGTGATCTCGTACTTGTTATTACCCAGGCATTTGTAGGTGATATCGCCACCGACAATGTGGGAGGCCTTCAAGGTGGTGGAGGGTAGAAGAACTAAGGCAAGTGCCACCAGGGCTACTCCTCTCCAAAAGAGGCGTTTTATTGAGGTAGAGAGGGTTGGCGTTGCTTTCATGACTTGTCTTTTCAGCAGTTTTGATGATATGTTCCAATTGGCCGGATATAAGGGTTACCGGCTCCCCCCAAGCGTGACGCCGATGATCTCTACCCGGCGTTGGCGTGAAGCCAGCGGGCTGAAGATGGATTCCCGTTCGCTTTCCAGTTGTTTCCGCACTTCTTCCGGTACTTCCCGGTCGCCTTTGCTCACTTCCAGGATCTTTAACTGTCCGGATTTGATATACGGCACCAGGGCGCCATCCTTGAAGGTGTTAAAATGGTTGAGGAGGGAACTGATACGCCTTTTGCCCAAAGCGAGGTTGTAGGGGCTCCCTCCGCGGGGACTGGCAAAGCCCGTTATGGTTACCTCTACGGTCGCTCCTTTCTTCAGGAAATTGAGCAACTCATCAGAGAAGATCATCAGAGACTGATACCCTTCGCGGACCTCCCGTTCGAAGAAGGCTTCGATCAGTTGTTCTGCGAGGAAACGGTCGTTCCCTTCCAGTACTTTGGTGTATTCGTCGATAAAGGTGTTCTTTCGTTTATAGTAGGACGTGTAAGTGTCCTCGTACGATTTTTGCGTAGTGGTTGTTCTCCGGTCCGGATCCGGTTCGTCGTTGTCGAAATACAGGTACAGGGGCACAAAATCCGTGATCTCCTTCTTGAGCAGGTACACTTTTTGAATGAGATTGGTCAAGTCGGGCGCCCCCTGTTTGCTGGGGATAACCTGTATGGTATCGGGGTGGTAGCCGGGTTTTCCGACAACGAGGGTATAGTCTTTGCGCCGGTCGATCGGAAATTCGAACTTGTTGTCCTGATCGTTGGTTTTGATGGCGATCTGGCGCTCCGGATCAAATAACTGGACGGTCACGCCTTTCAGCGGTTGGTCCGATTTTTTGTCGTAGACCAGGGTGGTCAGGTTCAGTTCATAGCGCTTGAGATAGACCTTTTGGATGATCGTAAACTCCGGTTTATCCGGGTCGAATTGGACATCAACAGTTTGCGGTTCATACCCCGGACGGCTGACCATCACCTGGTAGGTCTTGGTGCGGTCGATGGTAAAGTCGAAGTTATTGCCGCTCTCATTGGTGAGGGATGCAACCGGAATGCCGTTTTCCAGCAGTTGGACGGTAGCGCCGGGCAGATCGGCTTTTGTATCGAAATCATAGACCAGGGTCTGAAGATTGGCGTTGATCGGCGTCAGGTAGACATTATAGTCCATTCCCCCATCGCCGCTGGGCTCGACCGTGCGCAGGTCAATGGTGTCAACGGCGGTGAGGAACCCGTTTTTCTTGCTGTACAACACGTATTGATAACCCAGGTCCGGGTAAAAGGTGAAGTTGTTCCCTTCCGGATTATTTCCCGTATCGACCAATTGAGGCAGGCCGTTTACCAGTTGGTAGAGCTGGAGGTCTACGGCTTCCAGCGGATCGCCGTCTTTTTTGTTGAACGTAAAAACATTGAGCTCGTACTGTTCCTTCTGATGCTGGAAAATGTCGTAGCAACAAAACTCCCTCGTATCCTTGTGGAAGATCGATCCGTTCCGGTTGGAGGAGAGGTAGCCTTTGTTGCTCCGGTCATTCAGCCAGAAATATACCTCGTTAAAACTGGTATTTATCGGAGGCGCGAGGTGTTCCGGCTCCGTCCAGGACTGACCCGAGCGGGCAGATTTATACACGTCGTAACCGCCAAGGCTCTTCCATCCGTCTGTGCTAAAATACAGCGTATTGGTGGGGCGATGATAGAACGGGGTCACTTCTGATCCCTCGGTGTTCACAGCAGCGAGGTTGGTCGGTACGCCGAAGGCGCCGTTTTCCAGGATCTCGGCATACCAGATATCCGTGTCTCCCTTTCCACCCGGGCGGTTGGATACAAAGAACAGCACTTCCTTTCCCGTGTTGGGGTCGACGCCCACGTTGGGTTGAGATGCGGTATAACCGGCCATATTGACCGGATCGGGCAAAATGGCCGGGGCTCCAAGGCTATCGTTGGGGAAATAATCTCGAGAATAAAGGGCGCAGCGAATATCCGACACCCCCACGTATTGGCACAGGCTGTAATATACCTTGGTGCCGGCATTGTTGAAAGCCAAATAGGCGGTGTGAAGGCTATCGTCATTGATCTCCTGGAAAAGGATAGGCGCTGATTCCCCTTCCCCTTTGAGGATCTTCATGTACGGTCGCTTCGGGTCGTAATTGTCATCCTCCCGAACAAACCGGAAAGAGGTGAAATAGAGTTTTTCCTGAAAGTCCTGAGCGCCGAACTCCGAATACGGCGTGTTGATCAACAAGCCTAGGCTGTCTATATTCGAAACATTTACGGTCGGGACGTTATTGGCGATCACGTTCTTGGCCCATTCGCATTCCTCTGCCTGGGCGACGGCGCGCTGGGCGAGCGAGTCGTTAACGCCGCCGACCTGTCCGGCGAATTCGTAGAAGAGCTCTTCGGCGGCATCGTATTGGCCGAGCTGTTTTTTGACCTGCGCAAGCTTATACGGGGCGTCGAGCACGGCCATGCTGTCGGAGCGGTTAATAACCTGTTGGTAGGCGCTGTCGGCGAGATGAAAGGCCGTCAGGGCATTGGCCGATTCAGCCAGCTTGTACCAAACAGCGGGCTGGTTTTCATCGACCTCCAGGGCATAGCCGAAATAGGTCAGTGCGGAGTAATAATTTTTTTCGGCGTAAGCATTTTCCGCCGCTTTCAGATAGGCCTTGAGGGTTTGTCCGTACAGACTTTGGAACAGGAGGCCAAGGAGGAGGGTGATGTATATTCGCTTCATAGTAGGTTATACAGGCGTGGAAAAATTAGAACAAGCGGCAAATGCGGAATTCGTCGAGGGTCCTCACATGTGTGATCAGGTACCGGACGGCGAGTTCCGGTCCTCCGTTTCGATTGGTAGCTGCCTGGTATTTCGAGATATTGATGTCGTAGGTCAGTCCGAGCAGGAATCCGGCATATTGAAATTCGATGCCTGGAATGATGGCGTCTCCCAGGGAGTTGAAGCGGTAGGCGCCTCCCAGCATAACGGCCATTTCACGGGCGCGCCGGGTGCTCAGGTGGATCCGGAGGCCGCCCCCACCCAGGGCTTCGACGTAAGACCCCTGGAATTGGGCCGACCCGGCCAGGGCCAGGTCCAAATGGCTGAACAGCTGAATGGTGGGCATCATGTACACGGTGAATCGCATGGGTAGGGCCGACTTTACATCGTCCCGGAAACTTTGATTGGGGCGGTTCAGGTTGAACACGCCGCCTCCGATATCCATCCGGGTGCGTTTGTTGTGTTGTTTACCGTGAAAATTGAGACCGGCTCCGAAGGAGGGAAAGTAGGTTCGCAGGTCCTGAAACGATTCATTGACCGGCGCGGCAGGATCGTAGATCCCATCGATATACTGATTGTCGAAGGACAGCCCGTCCAGATTGAAAGCCCGCTGGCTGAAGCTGGCCTGCAGCCCGAGGCTGAGCACATTCTCCCGGTCGAAGGCATAGGCATAAGAGCCGCTCAACCCGATCTGGGCAATGTTCAGGTTGCCGTCGCCCGCCCCGTCGTAATAGATCATGAGGCCGCCGCCGAAAAGCTGGTTGTCCTTCTTGCGCAGGTAAAACTTGCGGTCGGCGGAGACAAAAACCGTGGTGTAGGGCTCATACAGCGAGGAGCGCCACTGCGACCGGTAATTGGCCGTGAAGGAAATATCTCCCGGGTTAATCGCCGTCAGCGCGGGATTAATATGTTGTGGCGCATGGTAATACTGGGAGAAGTGAATGTCCTGGGAAAAGAGGGGCCAGGCATAAAATAATGCCACCCCCACGCAGAGTTGCATGAGTGCCTTCATATAGGTTCGTTTCAAGACAGGTTCAGGTTGGGTAAAATTCATTAATCGGCTTGGGAAGTTTGGTTCTTTGGTAAATAAGTGCATTGCGTAGGCCAATTTATGAAAAAATAACATCGTAGAAAAGGCATGAGGAGCATTATGTCTTTAAAAGATAAGTACTTATACGACTTATCTTTATGTGTTTTCGGCCTAAGAGCACAATATGGAGAGAAAAACGAGACCCATTGCACATGATCAGGCCTGAAAACTATCACATGGATCGGAGTTGGGAAGCCCGGAAATTTCCATATGCAAATTAGGGGGAATTAACAAGCGGCGCTTCCTTGAAATTGCAAGCAGGCTGACAAAGTGTTAAATAAACAAAGGCGCCGGGACTTTGCCCCGGCGCCTTTGTCAGAAGATGGGAATACTCAGCGTTTTTGAAGCCGCTGTGTATGCATGATCTTTTTCTTTCCATCCAGGAACTGAACCAGGTACATACCGGTCGGCAGTTCGGATACATTGTATTTTTGGCCTTTGGATGCGTTGAACGCACAGACCTGCCGTCCGCTGAAGTTGTAGATAACCAGTTGCGAAACCAGATCGTCGTTGCTCAGACTGATATAGTCGGCAGCCGGATTGGGGTAGACTACCGGGCGGGCGTCATCCGAATCCAAAACAGGGAGTAAGAACAGGAGCAGGAGTACAGTTAATTTCATCCAAATTCTTTTGGTGTACGGTTCGAAGTGGTAATATACAACTTTTTTTTATGCGAAGGGGCGATTTTTTGGGAAAGCTTGCCGCCGTTCGGCGGCAAGCTTTCCTTTTTACTCGTCTTCCAGTTTGTGCAGGTAAGCGGCGAATTCCGCCAGGGGCATACTGCCCAGGTCGCCTTCCCCGTGCCTGCGGATCGAAAGGGTACCGGATTCCGCTTCTTTTTCACCTACGATGGCCATGAACGGAGTCTTATTTACTTCGGCATCGCGGATCTTGCGGTTGACCTTCTCGTTGCGGTCGTCGACGTAGCCGCGGAGGTCGTGGGTTGCCAATTGGGCCAGTACCTGATGGGCATAGTCGTTGTACTTGTCGCTGATCGGGAGTACGGCCACCTGCTCGGGGGTTAGCCAGAGCGGGAAGTTCCCGGCCGAGTGTTCGATCAATACACCGATAAAGCGTTCCATGGAGCCGAAAGGCGCCCGGTGGATCATAACGGGGCGGTGCGGTTGATTGTCGGGACCGATGTACTCGAGTTCAAAGCGTTCGGGAAGGTTGTAGTCGACCTGGATGGTGCCCAGCTGCCAGGATCGCTTCAGGGCATCCTTCACCATGAAGTCGAGTTTCGGGCCGTAGAAAGCGGCTTCACCCAGCACCGTGACCGTTGGGAGGCCCGCTTCCTGGGTGGCTTCGATGATGGCTCGCTCGGCTTTTTCCCAGTTCTCGTTGGAGCCGATATACTTCTCAGGATTTTCGGGATCGCGCAAGGAAATTTGAGCGGTATAATCGCTAAAGCCCAGTTTCCGAAGCACCTGGATGGTCAGGTCGAGCACGCCCAGGAATTCCCCTTTCAACTGGTCGGCGGTGCAGAACAGGTGGGCGTCGTCTTGCGTAAAACCCCGCACCCGCGTCAGGCCGTGCAATTCGCCGCTTTGCTCGTAGCGGTATACCGTTCCGAATTCGGCGATGCGCAGGGGCAGTTCTCTATACGAGCGGGGCCGGTGCCCGAAAATTTCACAGTGGTGCGGGCAGTTCATGGGCTTGAGCAGGAAAACCTCGCCCTCCTTCGGCGTCTGGATGGGCTGGAAACTATCCTCCCCGTATTTGGCGAAGTGCCCGGAGGTCACGTAGAGGTCTTTTTTGCCGATATGCGGCGTGATGACCGGCGTATACCCGCGTTTGATCTGTTCCTTCTTGAGGAAATCTTCCAGGCGGGTGCGCAGAGCGGTACCTTTCGGCAACCAGATCGGGAGACCAGCCCCTACTTTTTCGGAGAACATGAACAGTTCCAGCTCGGCGCCGAGTTTGCGGTGGTCGCGTTTCTTGGCCTCTTCGAGCAGTTCGAGGTACTCGTCCAGTTCCTTTTGTTTCGGGAAGGTGATGCCGTAGATCCGCGTGAGCTGCTTGCGCGTCTCATCCCCCCTCCAATATGCGCCTGCCACCTTCATCAACTTGACGGCTTTGATGCGGCCGGTATCCGGAATGTGCGGCCCTTTGCAGAGGTCGATAAAATTGCCCTGTTCGTAAAAGGTGATCTGTCCGTCTTCCAGGTCTTCCAGCAACTCGAGCTTGTATTCGTCGCCTTTTTCCTGAAAATATTGAATGGCGGCGGCCTTGCCTACCTCCTTGCGGGTGTACGTGTTTTTCTGGCGGGCCAGTTCCCGCATTTTTTCCTCGATCTGCTGGAAATCTTCCGTCGAGATCTGCCGGTCGCCAGTGTCCACATCGTAGTAAAAACCGTCATCGATGGGAGGGCCGATCCCGAATTTTATTCCCGGATAAAGCGCTTCCAGTGCCTCAGCCATCAAGTGGGCGGAAGAGTGCCAGAAAGTCGATTTGCCTTCGGGGGCGTCCCAGGTCAGCAATTCCAGGGTGGCATCGGATGAAATGGGGCGGGAGGCGTCCCACACCTCGCCGTTGACCTTGGCGGAGAGTACGTTTCGGGCAAGCCCTTCACTGATGGAAAGGGCGACATCCATGGCCGTCGTTCCCTTGGGATATTGGCGAACACTGCCGTCGGGTAAGGTAATGTTGATCATCATTTTCGGTTAAAGACCCGGTGTTATCGTGGTTTATTGACTAGATATATTAACGAAAGGTTAAAGACCCGTATATTGGTTCCCCATCGGGGCGCTTATTCGTTAAATTTAAGGGTTTGAAAATAGACCCGTGGAGATTCTGTTTTCCTTTCCTTGATTCTTTTCAGGCGCCCTGAATGGGAATGCAAAAGTAAGGTTTTTTACCATGAACCGAAAGTATCTGTTTCTCCTATCTTTTCTCGAGGGTAGCGCCGTAATGGCCTGCGAATTGATCGGGGCAAAGATGCTGGCCCCCTATTTCGGAACTTCCCTGTACGTCTGGGCTGCGGCTCTTGGCCTGACCCTGGGCGGTTTGATGACGGGGTATTTTACGGGAGGCCTGCTTTCGAAGAAATACCAGAACCGGCCGTCCTTATTGTATTGGATCATGATCGCGGCGGGTTTCTTTACCGCCCTGATGCCTTACACCAGTGAGTGGATCATGCAATCTACCCTGGGGTGGACCCTTCAATGGGGCGCCGTTTTTTCCCTGCTGATCTTTATGTTTCCTCCGCTGGTGTTCATGGGCATGGTTTCCCCGGTGATCATCAATTTACTGAACACGGAGGTGAAAGGGGCCGGTAGCAGCGCCGGTACCGTATACGCCATCTCCACCCTTGGAGGGATAATAACCACTTTCCTGTTCGGGTTTTACATCATCCCCCAATTGGGGATCAACTATCCGGCGGTGGTCACCGGTATTTTGTTGAGCGTATTGCCCATATTGTCTCTGCTTCGCCTGAAGATCTACCCCGCTGCGGGGGTTCTTCTTCCCCTGCTGATCAGTCTGGTGGGCATGCAATGGAAAATTGATGCAGGAGGAGCGGAGGCCGCCCAAACCCTTTATCATTCGGAAGGCGTACTGGGGCAAGTGAAAGTAGCCGACCTGCCGCTGGCGGCGGGCGACCGGACCATCCCCGCCCGTGCCTTGATCGTTAACAATACCCTTCAAACGGTCATGAACCTGGAGGATCCAACCTACGATTTCTGGCAGTATACCAAATACATCCCCCTTTTCACTACCATTTATCCCCAGGGTAGTAAGGCCTTGCTGCTGGGCATGGGCGGCGGCACCCTGGTCAGCCGGCTGCACCAAAGAGGGATGAACCTGGATGTGGTGGAGATCGACGGCCGTATGAAAGAGATCGCCGTCAATTATTTCGGAATGTCGCCCGATCAGGAGGTGACCATCGACGATGCCCGCCATTTTTTGAAGACCTCGAAGGAGAAGTATCCGGTCATTATCTACGACACCTTTATCAGCGAGTCGGCCCCCGAGCACATCCTCACCCTGGAAGGATTAGCCGATGCCCATAAGCGGCTCACGGACGACGGAGTATTGCTCATCAATTTTTACGGCTATCTCGAAGGCAACCGGGGAGCGATCACCCGTTGTGTGTACAAAACCTTGCAGGCCGCCGGGTTCCATGTAGACCTTTTCACCACGCCCGGATCCGAACAGGAGCGCAATATCTTGCTGATCGGCAGCCCGGAGGAGAAAAACTGGTCCGACCTGCCCGTGGCCGGCGTCCTGCCCGGCGACCCCTACGACTATTTCATCCCCTCTAATTTTGTCGACACCACCACCGCCAAGGTGCTCACCGACAAAGCGCCTCAACTGGAAATGTACGCCCGTGCATCAGCTGATTGGCGGAAATTATATAATCAGTCTTATACCTTGTTTTTTTCACACTACAGGAAATATTGAATGGAAGGGGCGATCCCGGGGGTGGAGAGTCAGGGGGAATATTGCGCATTTCCCTTGTCCTTAAAATAATATTCCGACTCAATGTTTTTATCGGGGAGTAAATTCCAATAAAAAATTTGATTCCAAATTTCCTTTAAATCTGAAAAGGGTTAAATTTGGGATTGAAGCGGTTCCCGCTTTTGCACTCCGCATTCTTTCACCCATTTTATCATCCAAAAACAAGGATAGTATGAAGAAATCTTATCTATTGTTGGCATCGTTGGTTACAGCGGGCGTTGCCCTTTTTATTGCAGGCTGCTTGAAGGAAAGCTTGCCTTCAACCGACACCAACCCTTCGGATGTTCAATCCGTTGTCGCTCCTGTTTCGGGAGGAGATCTGGTTGCAGGAACCCCGATTGAGGGGCACTACATCGTCGTATTCAAGGATGAGGTCATGCCGGAAACCGCTATGCGTCAAATGGCTTCTTATGATGCCAGGACCGAGTTTGCCCAGCAGACGACCCGTCAGATCCTGAAGGAAATGAAATTGGATAAAGCTGTTGGCATTTCGTACGCCTATGGAACGGCCATTAAGGGGTTTTCCGGTGAAATGGATCAGCAAACCGCAGACCGGTTGGCAGCGGATCCCCGGGTTGCATATGTGGAGCAAGACCAGGTTGCTACGATCGTCGGAGGTCCTCCCGGTGGCGGCGGCGGTGGCGGAGGCGGCGGAGGCCAAACCACGCCTTGGGGTATTGCCCGGGTCAATGGTGGCGCCAATGGCGTGGGCAAAGTCGCATGGATCATCGATTCGGGTATTGACCTTAACCACCCGGATCTCACCGTTGATGTAAACAGAAGCAAATGCTTCCTCGATACCAGTCCCAATGCATGTAAAAATGGGCCGGAGGATGAAAACGGCCATGGAACGCACGTAGCAGGTATAGTTGCTGCCAAGGATAACACTACCGGTGTTATTGGCGTAGCAGCCGGAGCAAGCGTTGTAGCTGTCCGGGTTTTGGATCGGAACGGTAGTGGGTCCTATTCGGGGGTCATTGCCGGCGTCGATTACGTTACAGCTACTGCCGCTTCGGGAGATGCTGCCAATATGAGCCTGGGTGGCCCAACTTCCTCGGCGTTGGATGCCGCTGTCATTGCCTTGGGGAATCATGGCGTAAAACTTGCCATGGCTGCCGGTAATGAATCGACCAGCGCTAATAATTCTTCTCCCGCCCGTGCCAATGGGAACAATATCTATACGGTGTCCGCCATGGCACAGGGAGATTTGTGGGCATACTATTCCAACTACGACAACCCGCCTGTCGACTATTGCGAACCTGGATCCAGCATCTATTCCTGCTATAAGAACGGAGGATATGCAACCTTGAGCGGCACCTCCATGGCATCGCCGCACTTGTGCGGCATCCTGCTGCTTCTCGGGAACGGAAATCCCGCAACCGACGGAACAGTGAGTGGCGATCCGGATGGCAATCCCGATCCCATCGCCGTACACTAATTTGCTTTGTTATTGCCTGGAAGAGGGAAGTGCGCAGCGCTTCCCTCTTCCTTTTTTCCCACCTTTTGAATAAATACCTTATCTTATCGATCCAATTATTTTCAGAACCTAGTTAAAAAACCATGAAACCAAATCTTTATGCCCTTTTAGTGGGTGTCAGCAATTACCAATCGCCCGTAGCAAAACTTCCCGGTTGCGCCAATGATCTGAAGCGCATGGAGGAATACCTGAAAAACGAGACGGCTGATTTTCAGGTGCATATCCATACTATGCTCGATCAGCAGTCGACCCGGAACGAGATCGTAAAAGCGTTCCGGGAGCACCTGGGACAGGCGAAGAAAGGGGATGTCGCCTATTTCTATTTTACGGGCCACGGTACGCAGGAGGAGGCAGATCCGGAGCTCTGGCGGTACGAATCCGATAAGCGGCTCGAGTGCCTGGTCTGTTACGATAGTGTGAAGGCGGGTAGTAATACCTATTCCTTCCTGGCCGACAAGGAGCTGCGCTGGCTGATCCACGAGTTGTGGCAAAAGACCAATGCCCACGTGGTAACCGTATTCGACTGCTGCCATTCGGGCGAAAATACCCGGAATGTGCACGTGGGACAACAAGTCCCCGAAGTAGCAGAGAAACGCCTGGTTGCCCGCTTTGGAGGCGGAGCCTTCCCCAAACGGCCCTGGACGGATTTCGTCTTTTCAAAAGAAATCAAACCCGAAGACCTCAAGGTCAAACCCATGCACGAGGTAATTCCCGAAGGGCGGCACGTGCAACTGGCCGCTTGCCGGAACGACGAGTCGGCATACGAAGTGGCCGGAGAGGGGGTGTTTACGAAAAACCTGCTCGACGTGTTGCGGCGCTCCCGGGGAGCGGTGACCTATTTCGACATGCGCAGCCGCATCAAGAACTTTATCAAGAACCAGTACATGCAGACGCCTCAGATCTACATTCAGGGTGGCGATCTGTCGCTGGGGTTTACCACTTTCCTGGGGAAAAGCGAGAAGGGAAAACCGCTATACGGCAGCGTAGTCAAAAACAAGGACCTGGGCTGGGTCATCGACATGGGCGCCCTGCACGGCATTTCGAAACGCGGCCAGACGATCGAAGTGGAGACGGAAACCGGGGAAAAGCTCGAGGCCACCGTCGTACGGGTATTCCCCGACTATACGGCCCTCCGGTTTGAAATCGCGGATGAAGATAAAGCCAATAAAGCCGCCGAGCTGAAAGGCTACGTGAAAGATTTCCTCTCGGCGCCGATCAAGGTATTCGTCGAAGCGGAGCCAAAGTTCAAGGACCAGGCAGATAAGCTGGCGAAAGAACTGGAACCCATCAGCAATCTTTACGTCACGGATAAAGAATACGAAGCCGACTATTGCGTGGTCCTCCAAAAACAGGGGATCAACGGAGTGGCGAACCTGATCACTTATCCCGGCGAGGAGAAATACTACCATAAAGGAAATGAGAAAAAGGTCCGCCCGCTGGTATTGCCGGCCTCATCCACGGAAGATTCCTTCCCGGAAAAAGTGACGACCTCCCACCTGAAGCACATCGCCCAGTGGGAGTATATCAAGAACCTTTACAACCCCAACACCTACTTGTTCCGCAGCGGCTTCCCGCTTGAAGTGAGCATGCAGCTGCAAAGTGAGGGCGGAAAGTGGGAAGAGGTGCCTATGGAGAACGAGTGCTGGTCGCCCCTGCTCCAAAAGCTACCCAACGGCTCGCTGGCAGGGCTGGCCACCGTTCGCCTGCACAACGCATACACCCGGAAATTATACGTCTCGGTAGTCAGTTTATCGCTCAACTTTGAAGCGTACCCGAATTTCCTCAATCCACCGGGCTATGGCTTGAACCCGGGCGAAGATAAGATCATCGATACGATCTATACGCCCCAGGGAGAGTTTCCGCTGAGCCTTTCCTGTGAGCCGGAGATCCTGGCCTACAACCTGCCTTATAGCCCGGCCTGGCTGCTCTTCATTGCCAGTACCGAGGAGAATGTAGATGTCACGACCCTGGAGCTGCCGGCATTGCCCGGCCCGGAATCGGAGCGGACCCGTTTCATTGGAGCGCCGCGGGGCGAACAGGACGCCAACGCCAGCGACTGGATCACCCGATTGGTGGCCTTGAAGATCCGGGTTCCCAAATAAAGAAAAAAGGAGGCGTGGAAGCGCCTCCTTTTTTCTTTATAAAACGCAAAATTTTTTTTCCACAGGGTGTGGAAATTTTAGCACGGCGTTCTCAGGCTAATGTCTACCCCTATCCTTACCTTTAGCTAGCGGCGGAAAAATCCCAGGTGCAAAACGAACGAGTAAACGCCGCGACCATTGGTCGTGGCGTTTACTCGTTCGTTTTGCATGACAATAACATTCCTCAATCAATATAAAATTTGGTATTTCATGAGTACCCCTTTGACCACTGTGCCCAAGCCACCGGTTCATTCCAATGGCAAGGCCGCTAAAACCTATTCCCACGAAGAAGCGCTCAAAGCCTCGGTCGAGTACTTTGAGGGCGATGAACTGGCCGCCAGCGTATGGGTCAATAAATACGCCCTGAAAGATTCGTATGGCCGCATCTATGAGAAGACGCCCGACCACATGCACAAACGCATTGCACGCGAACTGGCCCGCATTGAACAAAAATACCCGAACCCGACCCCCGAGGAGAAGCTGTACGAACTGTTGAAGAACTTCCAATACATCGTTCCCCAGGGGAGCCCCATGGCAGGTATTGGTAATGAATTTCAGGCGTCGTCCCTTTCCAATTGTTTTGTCATCGGAAACTCGGCCGACTCCTACGGCGGCATCATGCGGATCGATGAAGAGCAGGTGCAATTGATGAAGCGGCGCGGAGGCGTTGGCCATGACCTCTCCCACCTGCGCCCCAAAAGTACTCCGGTGATGAACAGTGCCCTGACCTCTACCGGGATCGTACCTTTCATGGAGCGCTATTCCAATTCGACCCGGGAGGTGGCCCAGGATGGCCGCCGGGGCGCCCTCATGCTGACGGTGTCGATCAAACATCCGGATGCGGAGGACTTTGTCGATGCCAAAATGGAAAGGGGCAAGGTGACGGGCGCCAACGTATCGGTCCGCATGGATGATGAATTTATGAAAGCTGCCATATCGGGCCAACCCTATGTGCAACAATACCCCATCGATTCGGAAGATCCCGTAGTCGAACAGGAGATCGATGCGGCAGCCCTTTGGGACAAGATCATCTACAACGCCTGGAAATCGGCAGAGCCGGGGGTGCTGTTCTGGGATACCGTCATCCGGGAATCCGTACCCGACTGCTATGCCGACCTGGGGTATCGCACCGTATCGACCAACCCCTGTGGGGAGATCCCGCTTTGTCCGTATGACAGTTGCCGCCTGCTTGCGATCAACTTGTTCAGTTATGTCGACGATCCCTTTACCGATAAAGCGCGTTTCAATTTTGAGAAATTCAAGGAGCATGTTCAGTTGGCCCAGCGCATGATGGACGATATCATCGATCTGGAGTTGGAAAAAATTGACCGCATTCTGAATAAGATCGAGTTGGATCCGGAGGATGAGATCATCAAAGCCACCGAGCGGGACTTGTGGAAAAAGATCAAGAAGACCTGCATCGAAGGCCGGCGCACCGGGGTGGGGATCACGGCTGAAGGCGACATGCTCGCCGCGCTGGGTATCCGCTACGGCAGCGACGAAGCGATCAATTTCGCCGTGGAAGTGCAGCGAACCCTCGCGCTCAACGCCTACCGCTCCTCCGTCATTATGGCCAAAGAGCGAGGCGCTTTCCCGATCTACGAAACGAAGCGGGAAGCCGACAATCCCTATATCAACCGCCTCCGGGAGGCCGATCCGGAACTTTATGACGAGATGGCCAACTACGGCCGCCGGAACATTGCGCTGCTGACCATCGCACCTACCGGGACCACCAGCCTCATGACCCAAACTACCTCCGGTATTGAACCGACTTTCCTCGTCAGCTATCTTCGCCGCCGCAAGGTGAACCCAAACGACAAAGACGCCAAGGTCAGCTTTATCGATGAAGTAGGCGACCACTGGGAGGAATACCACGTATTTCACCACAAATTTGTCGATTGGCTCAAAGTCAATCACTATAACGTAGACGAGGTGACGAAAATGCCGAAGGAGGATCTGGAGGAGATCCTGGCAAAATCGCCCTACCACAAAGCTACGGCCAATGATGTCGATTGGGTCCAGAAAGTGAAAATGCAGGGCGCTATTCAAAAATGGGTGGACCATTCGATCAGCGTTACGGTGAACGTGCCGGAGGAAACTTCGGTCGACCTGGTAAAAAAGATCTATGAAACGGCCTGGGAAGCGGGGTGCAAAGGCTGCACCATTTACCGCGATGGGTCCCGCTCGGGCGTATTGGTCTCGGATTCGGGAAATAAAGAAGGCGAACCGGCCTTCCGCGAAACCATGCCTCCGAAGCGTCCCCGCCGCCTGGAAGCGGAGGTGGTCCGGTTTATGAATGAAAAAGAAAGCTGGATCGCCGTGGTCGGCCTTTACGAAGGCCGGCCGTATGAGATCTTCACCGGTCGGGCCATCGATACCTTCCGCTTGCCCGATTATGTCGACAGCGGCTGGGTGATCAAGAGCAAGAGCGATGACGGGCACAACCGCTACGACTTTCAGTTCCTCGACCGCGAAGGCTACCGGGTGACGATCGAAGGGCTTTCGCGCTCCTTCAACAAGGAGTACTGGAATTATGCCAAGCTTCTTTCCGGGGTGATCCGCCACGGCATGCCCATCCTCAAGGTCGTCGACCTCATTGAAGGGTTGAACGTGGAAGATGAATACATCAACTCCTGGAAGAACGGCGTGATCCGCGCCCTGAAAAAGTTCATTCCAGACGGCACCCAGGCGACCAACAGCGTTTGTCCGGATTGCGGCGATCACGACGGCTTGCTCTACAAGGAAGGTTGTTTGATCTGCAAGAGTTGCGGATATTCGGAATGTGGTTAATAAAGATCGGGGCGGACTCGAGTCCGCCCCGATCTTTTTAAGCATGGTTCCTGGTTTTTTCGTAACTTTAGTTACCCCAAAACCCCGAACATGTCCCTGCGCTTTTTTCTTTCGATTCTGTTGGTCTGCACCCTTCCTTTCCATTTATTTTCCCAAAAAAACGGCCCCAAAGTGGGGGTGGTGCTCAGTGGCGGCGGCGCCAAAGGCTATGCGCATATCGGCGCCTTAAAGGTTTTGGAGGAAGCCGGTGTTCGCGTCGACTACATCGGCGGCGCCAGCATGGGCGCTATCGTGGGTGGTCTGTACGCCGCCGGATGGCCCGCTCAGGCACTGGATAGCATTCTCCGGGAAATAAACGTATCGGAGATCGTACAGGACCAGTTGCCGAGGTCTACCCGTACCTTTTTGGAAAAGGAATACGGCGAACATTATGCCTTTACGCTCAGCCTTCCCGGCTTCCAGCTCCAGGCGCCGGACGCCTTGTCGGCCGGGCAGTTGCTGTACGATATGCTGAGCCGGCTCACCATTCCGGTTCACGACATACGCGATTTCGATGATCTCCCTATCCCCTACCTGTGCATTGCCACCGACCTGGAAACAGGGGAGGAGGTGATTTTGCGCGATGGGTTTTTATCCGAAGCCATGCGTACCAGTGGTTCCCTTCCCATTTTGCTGGCGCCCATGCACCGGGATGGACGACTGCTCATTGACGGGGGCGCCGCGAATAACTTCCCGGCCCGCGAAGTGAAGGAAATGGGCGCCGATATCCTCATCGGCATCACCGTCGAAGGAGACCCATACAAAGGCGAGGAGCTCGAGCGATTGGACAAATTGCTGGCACAGATCGCCTATTTCCGGATCTATGAAATGAGCAAGGCACAGTACCCGCTTTGCGATCTCCTGATCCGGCCGGACATTGCGCATTTCTCCGTGACCAGTTTCGACGAGGTCGATACCCTCGTTTCCCGGGGGGAAATGGCGGCGCGGGCCATGTGGGATACCCTGGTACAGATCGCCCGCCTGCAGCAGGGCTTGCCGGAGCCGCTTCCCCTGGTCCGCCCGACGCCGGTGATTCCGGATAGCGTCACGATCAGCCGGGTGGATATTGAGGACCCCGCCTGTTTTTCGCCCGAATTTATTCTCGGCCGCTTCGAAGCCCCGCTCCCGGGGAAGATCGCCTACAACGATTTTTTCGAAGGCATCCAGCACCTGAAAGGAACAGGGCACCTCCGGTTCATAGATTACCGTTTTGACGGAGAGGATCCCGGAAAAGAACTGTTGATGTCGCTCCAATCGCAAAACGGGTACGACAAGAAGTTGAAAGTAGGGATCCACTACGACGATGTGTACCGGGCTTCCTTTCTGCTGAACGCTACGTTTGAGCATGCGCTGGTCAAAAACGGCTATGCCTCTCTCGACCTCATCCTGCTCGACCGCTTCCGTTATTTTTTCCACTACTTGCTCGACAATGGCCGGGAGCCGAGTCCGGGGTTTATCTCCCGGCTCCATTTCAATTCCTTCGATTTTCGGTTACCCCAGCCGGTCCAGCTGGATAGTGCGCTGGTATTGGACCACATCGACGTCAATTACACCGATTTTTCCAATCAGCTGTACCTCCGGCTACTCAACGGAAGCAGCCGGGTGGCCGGCCTGGGCGCCGAGCTCAAGTA
Source organism: Lewinellaceae bacterium (assembly GCA_020636275.1). Lineage (GTDB taxonomy): Bacteria > Bacteroidota > Bacteroidia > Chitinophagales > Saprospiraceae > JADJTT01. Next base: position 505,398 of record JACJYD010000001.1, read on the forward strand.
CTTCCGGGCCCGCTCCGACCAGCTTAAAGGCGAGCAGGCCGCGCAGGCTTTCATCCTGGAAAACGCCGTTTACTTTACCGGCCAGGCCTTCTTCAAGCTGGACCGCCTCGACGACCGTTGGTTTCCCACGCGGGGGAGCCGTTTGGAACTTGCGGCGCGGGCCACCCACGCGCTGTCGCCGCTCGGGCAGGCCGGGGCGCTACCTGGCTGGGCCGTTCTGGTCGATGCCGACCTGGAAAGCGCCATCGGTCTGAGTCCAAAATGGACACTCTGTGTGGAACTGCACGGCGGTTGGACCTGGGGCGATGTCCCTGCTCCTTACCTGTTCTTCCTGGGCGGGTACAACCGGAACCTCATCAATCACTTCAAACCCTTCCCGGGCTTGCCCTTTGCTGCCGAAGGCGGGAGCCGGCTGGCCAGCGGACAGTTGAGCCTCCGGTTCAACCCCTGGACAAAACACTTTGTCAGCCTGGGTGTAGCCAGTGCCGTGCTCGATGATTACCTGCACGACCGGCCCGACGAATTCAGGGCTTTTTACAGCGGCTTTTTGCGGTACAGCTTTTCCTCTCCCCTTGGGCCGATTGAATTGACCCAGGCATTTTCTAACGCCCATTCCGGAATTTTTTATTTTAATTTGGGGTATTGGTTCTGAAACAATCAAAAGGATCTTATGAGGAAGGTATCTTTGTACATTGCGATGAGCCTTGACGGGTATATTGCAACAGAGGACGGGAGCGTCGACTGGCTTTTTTCGGCAGAGGATGAGGATTACGGGTATTATGACTTTTTGGCGCAAATCGACACAGTGCTGATGGGCGCCAAGAGCTACGAGTTCATTCTGAATCACGGAGGGGAATATCCGTATCCCGACCAGGTGAATTACGTATTTACCCGAAATACTCACCGGCCTGCCGATCCGAACGTAGAATTTGTAACGGAAGAGATCCCCGCTTTTGTCGAGCGACTCAAAAATCAGCCGGGGAAGACCATCTGGCTGGTCGGTGGCGGGCAGATCAACGCCCAGTTGCTCCAGGCCGGATTGATCGATGAGATCATCCTTTTTATCCAGCCGACTGTTTTAGGAAGTGGCATTCCTCTTTTTGCCGGAAAGGTGGAAATGACCTCTTTTGCATTGCAATCGAGCAAAGCCTATAAGAGCGGCATGGTAGAAATGATCCTTACAAAAAAAGAAAAATGAATCTTCCCGATTGGCATATCGAACTCCCGGACGGGACACCAGGCCCTGATCTGACGCAGTATCACGGCAAAAACCTGTTGATCCTTTTTTACAGCATGGGCTGTCCGGGTTGTTTGGGACGGGCCATCCCCTTTTCGCTCCAGTTGCAGAAAGCCTATCCGGACTTGCAGTTGGTGGCGATCCACACCCATTTTGAGCGACCCAGGCATACCCCGGAGGAGATCGGGCAGGCTGCCCTGCAACTGGGAGTCGGTTATCCCGTTTTTTTGGATAAAGGCCTGGAGACCGCCAGTTTGTATCAGGCGGAAGGTACGCCCCATTGGGTGCTGGTCGGGAAAGAGGGAGAACTCCTCAAGTCGATCTTCGGTTCGATGCCCAATGCGCTGCAACGGCTCGATCTGAGCCTGATGGAGTTGTACCAGGCGTCATAGCTCAATGGCATCGGGATCTTCCGGGATCTTATTCACAGCGCAAAAACTTTCGATGAAGTGGTTGGCGCCGAAAACGACCAGCACGTCACCAGCCTCCAGCACCGTTTCCGGGGTAGGGATGCCCACCGCTTCCTGGTGGACGATCTTTCTGCCGAGTAAATTGGTTTTTTCCTTCTTCCGGAGGATCGTGATAATATTCAGCTTGTGTTTTTCGCGGAACAGGCATTCCCGGATCGATTTGCCGAACATGGATTCCGGGGCCCGGATCTCGGAGATCGAGTAGTTTTCATCGACCATAAAATTATCGACCACCTTTTTGAAGTTCAATTTACGGGTGAGTCGCTCGGCGGCTTCCTGTTCGGGGTGAATGATCTGGTGCACGCCCATGGCTTGCAGGACGGTGTCGTGGATCGGAGACAAAGAGCGGCTGATGGTCCGGATATGGGTATACTTCTTGAGAATAGCAGTGGTGATGATAGCAGCTCCTTCGTTTTCGCCGATGGCTACGATGGCCACATCGGTATCTTTCAGGGGGAGTACCGCGTAAGCCAGCTCATTGGTTGAATCGAGGCTTACCGTGTGGGCGATCTTTTCCTTGACCAATTCCACTTTACTCAGGTCTTTATCGACGCCGATCACTTCATTGCCGGTTTCGGTCAATGATAAGGCGAGGGCCTGTCCAAAATTGCCCATGCCGAAGATGATGACTTTCATTTTTTGTTTTTAATGACGCAGTACGACATCAGTTAATCAGGATATTTTCTTTCGGGTAATGGTAGTATTCCGTATTCACCTGCCGGAGCATGCCGACCAGTATGTTGATCGCACCGATCCGACCCGTAAACATAGTTAAAATGAGCACAATTTTACTTGGGGTGCTCAATGTATTGGTGATGCCCAGGCTCAGGCCGACGGTTCCGAAGGCGGAGAAGCACTCGAAGGCCACCTTCATCAGGCCCAGTTGGGGTTCGAAGATGGATACGAAGAAGACGGAAAAGCCGAGTACGACCAGGGACAGGGAAAGGATGGCAAAAGCCCGGTTGACAGCCAGCGAGCTGATCTGCCGGGAAGCCAGTTCGATCCTTCGTTTTCCCCGGGCAATGGCTATGATATTGAGGGTAGCCAGGGCAAAAGTACTGGTTTTTATACCGCCACCTGTGGAACCGGGCGAAGCGCCGATCCACATGAACAGGAGGGTGATCATGATAGTAGGCGTAGTGAGGGCCGCCACATTTACCGTATTGAACCCTGCTGTCCGGGGTGTGACCGACAGGAAAAATGCGGTCGTAAACTTTCCCCAAAGCGTATGATGTTCGGTAAGGGAATTGTTGAATTCAGTAAGGAAGAAGACCAAGGTGCCCGCGCCGATCAATATTGCGGTAGTGATCAGCACGATCTGTGCATTGAGGGTGATCAGCCGGACGGGCATGATCATGGGCGTTTTATGGATTGTCCAGTTGAAGATCTTTTTCAAAAAGGTCTTCATATACAAGTACGAATTAAAAATGATCTTGAATCCAAGTCCACCGATGATGAGCAATAGGGCGATGATCCAGTGGAAACCGTAATTATACCGCCAGGCGCCCTCATACAGGCTATCGTGCAAGGTGGAAAAACCGGCATTGCAGAACCCGGAGATGGAGTGAAACACCGAAAAGAAGAGTTTTTCTCCAAACCCCAGGTCGGTGGCGTAGGGTTGTATGGACCAAAAGATCAGGATGGCGCCTACAAATTCGACGCCGATGGTAAACCCCACGATCCGGGCGGCCAGTTCGAGCACATTTCCCAGCGTTTCAGAGCTGATCATATCGCGGATGTACATGCCCTCCCGGAAGGATCCACCGCTTTGGAAAAAGTAGGTAAAGAAGGTGGTAAAGGTCAGGATACCCACCCCTCCAAGCTGGATGAGCCCGAGGATGACCGATTGCCCGAACAAAGTAAAGTCCGAGCCCGTATCCATGACCGTCAATCCCGTAACACTGACGGCGCTGGTAGCTGTGAAAAGCGCATTGATATAGGAAATATCTCCAACAGTAGCTTGCGGAAGAGTGAGTAGAAAGCTACCCAGGAAAATGAGGATGGCAAAGCTCCCGGCGAAAAGGAGCATGGCATTGATCGATCCGCTGTACAGCAGGCGGGTAGCCCTTGAAAAGGCATAGACCAGATATATGAAAACGAGTACGAGGTAGACCTGTTCGACGTGGAGCACATAGGGGAACAGGAATGGCATTACATCCCGGAGGGCGGCGAAGGTACAGGGAAGGAGGATTGCGATAAGTAGTCCGATACCTGCACGGTCTCTGGACCTTGGAGGGAGCTCGGTCTGGTTGCGCAAAATGGTCAGAACCAGGGACCCCGATGCGAGGAGAAGATAACCCACGTCGGCCCATACCTGAAAGGGATGCCCCTGGAAAAAGCCCAGGTCGTAGATCAACAGGGCTGCTGTTGTAATATTGAAAAGGTATAATAGGCCTTGTAAAAAAGTAAAACGCATGATTTCTGTCAGGTAGAAACTTGATTTTCCGGATAATGACCCAAAGGTAGGGAACGCGTCACCAAATGTAAATTAAAAAAGCCCCTGAGTTAAGAGCCCTTTTTCATAGAAATCGCCAGCCAGATACGGGGCGATATTCTCAAAGTCTTATAGCGCCTGATCTTTGTCATTGTTTTTGGTTGGGAAAAAGCTTAAATCGATAGCGAACCAAAAAGACCACACATGAAAGCAAAAGATCTCGTCCGCTTGGTTGGGATCTCGGCGGCGCTGACAGGCGCCCTGCTCTTTACGGGCTGTGAAAAAGACCTTGCCACGCTCGACACCCCATTGCCAACTGCTCCCGAAGCGATGCCTGAACTGCCCGGAGAAATTGAAGGCCTCCTGACCCCGGAAGAAAAGATCGAATTCCAGCGCTCGTTCGTGAATGCGAAATGCATTTATTCGGGCGATCACATCGTATTACCGGTGATGATCCATTTGGATGTAACCCTTTCCCAGGCGTTTTCTTCTGTACAGGAGGAATTCGAGACCCGAAACAACGTCCCTGGGCAGGGCGTCGATCTGGCGATCTTTGGAGAAGGTTCCTGGACGAAACAAGGCCGGGTGCGGTACTTCGAAGTGCAATACAAACCCGATCAGGCCGGATTCTGGAAAGGCGAAGGCTGGCTGCGGCGCAGTTTGTTCGGCACGAACGACGACCCTGCGCTCTTCTTCACCAGTGAGAAATGGACGGACAGCACTCCACAGCGAGGCTCGGACTTCTGCCTGAAAGCACTCATCCAATTTTCCGGGGGTACCTGCGAGTACCAATGGGCCTTTGGGGAGGGGGTGCGCAAGGTATTTCTCTCCGGAGGGGATATGACCAAGGGAGAAGCCGTGATCTACGGGTATGTCGTGCTCTCTGGCACGCAGGGCTATTACGAGGAAGTTTGCCCGTAGGTCAATAGGTGTCCACCAACGACTGGATGCGGAGTTGATCTGCATCCGGTTGCAGGCCTTTATCCTTTGGGGTAAAGGTGAGCGTTTTTTCTGTGCCCGGCAGCAGGTCGAAATAATTTTCCGAGAAAAAACCTTCCACGCCGTCCCATTGCAGGTAGACGTTTTTTGCCAGCTTCCCGGTGCTGAGAACGAGTTGAACGGAATCGCCGAGGCGCTTCGATTTAACTTGCACATCGGGCGCTTCGGGAAGATCGAGGTCTTTGGGCGGTAAAAAATAGACCAGTGCGGACGCGAGTTCTTTGCCTTCGTCTGAAAGATGGAGCCGGAGCACACATTTCGCCGAATCGGTCTGAGACAGCACGGAATTCAATGCCATGGAACTCATCCGGGTCGTGCTTTGAGCGGCGAGGGTCACTCTTCTATCCCAAGACCCCAATTTATTCCCTTCAAAATCGAGCAGTTCCATTTGGAGGTCAGCAGGCTGATCCTTTAGCAAGTCGGAAACGCCGTACACATTCACCGTGTCCCCGTCGATTTGGGCGGCGAGCAGCACCGGTTCAAACGCCTTTTTTACCGCATAATGCAGCGCTTTCCAGTTTTGGTAGTAATCCATTCCCGACCACGAGGCCACGGGCCAGCAGTCGTTGATCTGCCAATAGAGCGAGCCCATACAATAGGGCATGGCAATGCGGTGGGCTTCGATGGCCTCTTTAATGGATTCAGCCTGCAGCAGCTGTCCGACGTAGAGCTGGTCTTCGAAGCGCGCCGGCACGTGGAAGTGTTGTGCCATGTAGTTGCGAATGCGCAGGTTGCCAATACCGCTGCGCTGGTGAGAGGCCATGACCTCTGATTCGATATCCCAGTCCTCGGGAAGGGTGTATTTTTTCACCGTGTTGAATTCGGGGAAGGACTGGAACCCGTATTCACTCATGAAGCGGCCTATATTATTGCGAAATTCGCTGAAAGGCTGTCCGCCGTGCCAGACGCCCCAGTAGTGGATGTCGCCTGAAGTGCTTTTATCGGTGGAGTGCTTGCCCGGAGCTTCATAAGGAGAAGAGGGCCAATAGAATGTTCCCGGCGCATTTGCTTCCACCACGGACGGGAGCATTTCGTGAAAAACCTTTTCATAGGCCCGCCAGATCTCGGCCCGTTGGGTTTTGTTGTATTGTTGTTTCCAGCCCCAGCCCCGGTTTTCGTCGTATTGGGCCCAGGCCACGTCATTCTCGTTGTTGCCGCACCACAGCGCAATGCTTGGGTGGTTGCGGAGGCGCCGCACGTTTTCGGTGGCTTCCTGGCGCACGTTTTCCAAAAACGCCGTATCGCCCGGATACATGCTGCAGGCAAACATGAAGTCCTGCCAGACGAGGATACCGTTGCGGTCGCAGAGATCGTAGAAGAGGTCTTTTTCATAAAAACCGCCCCCCCAAACGCGGAGCATATTCATATGGGCATCCACGGCCGAGGAGATCAGGTACTCGTATTGGGCATCCGTTACGCGAGGGATGAACACATCGTTGGGGATATAGTTGGCGCCCTTGGCAAAGACCGGCACCCCGTTGAGTTCGACGTAGAAAGAACTGCCTTTGTCGTGGGGTTTTTGCACGATGCGCAGGGTCCGGAGGCCGACCGCGTGGGTTTTCGAATCGACGATCTGTTTTCCGATCGAGACGGAGCCGGTGAGGTCATACAAAAAAGGTTCACCCAGTTCTCGGGTCCACCAGCGTTTGGGTCGGTTAATGGTCAGGGGGATCACGACCTCCTGGATCCCGGGTTTAACTTGGGCTTTGGTTTTGAGCAAGGTCTTGTTCCCATCCCGGACTTCAAAAGTTGTGGTGAAGCTACCCGCCGATTCGACCTCAAAGCGGGCATTGAGCTGGGCCTTGTCTTCCGATACCGAAATTTGCTGGAAGAAGAGGTCGGTGATGTGCAGATCGTCCCAGACGTGCAGTTCAATGGGCTGCCAGATGCCGGAAGTGACGAGGCGGGGCCCCCAATCCCAGCCGAAGTGGTAGCCCGGTTTGCGGGTAAAGATGCTGACCTGCTTGTCGCCCAGGCCGCCGATCCGGGATTGATCGTTGGAAGCGGGAAGGGGATAACCGAGCGCTTCGAGTTTTTCGAGGCCGATCTTTATGGGCGAATGGAAATAGATGCGCAGTTGGTTGGTCCCTTCCTTCAGGAACGGCTTGGCATCGGCCTCCCAGGAACGGAAAAAATTGTCGGCCTTCAGGAGGAGTTGGTCGTTGAGATAGACGTCGGCGTAGGTGTCGAGTCCTTTAAAGACGAGGCGGTTATTCTTTTTTGAAAATGCGTCCGGGGTCACTTCGAAGGCAGTTCGGTATTCCCAGTCCGTTTTATCGATCCACTGGAGATCGCGTTCGTTGGTGCGGTAAAAGGGATCTTCGATCACCCCATTTTGGAGCAGATCGGTATGGACGGTCCCGGGCACGGAAGCCGGCAGCCAGGACGAGTCGGCCACGTTCCGGAATTGCCAGCCGTCGGAGATGGGGAGAATGGTCATTGCAGTAGAGGAAGGCTGAGAGGAGGAAGAAGAGCATCCTTGGGCTAAAAGGCTGAGGGTTGCGAAGCCCAGGCAGGAGAGGGAAGGCATTTTCATGATCTAAAGTTTGAGCCGGGGGGTAGCCCCGGCTCAAACTTAGGTAATTTTTTAGTTTTACGGGCAAAGCAAATACCCCAGATTAGCCGAGCCATTGATGTAATTTTTATTAATGGCATCGACCACCTTATTGACGTCTGCTGCGGTATAGTCGGAGGCGCAGCCACCCAGGATGCGGTTGGCTTCCTCAAAGACCTGAGCTACCGTCCATCCCTCCAGCACTCCGCTGCCGACGATCATATCGGCCAGTGCATAGGTCGAGGGACCAAAATCGGGATCGTAAGCGTCGAAGCCCAGGTTGAGGGCCAGGGCGGTCACTTGTCCGGCCAGCACATTCATGACCGTTTTCGTCGATGGGTTGACAAAATCGGCGGTCAAGGCGGTTGGCGGTCCGCCGGTAGGAAGGAACAGGGCGACGTCATCGGCTGTTTCCAGGACAATCGTGTAGTCGCAGCCCACTTCGAGGCCATCGGGGAAGGCGAAGGCGAAGTGATCTAGCAGATAGCCGGCGGCATTTTGCGGGCTCGGGTTAGGAGCACCCCAGGAGCCTTGCCCTTGGGTGCGCAGTTGTTCGTCCAGGCAAGGCGTCGTTGTAGCGACAGTTACCACGACGGGGTCGGGAACAGGGCTGGCGCAGGGCTGGGGGGAATACGAGAAGTACATGGCCCAGTTTTTACCCGGGAAAGTATTCCCCTCGCCCCAGGCCGTCACTTGTTCGACGATCACGCCATTCTCCATCCGCACCAGTTCGGTGTGGGCGGCGATGGTGTAATCACCGGACAGGGTAAGCGGGATCTCAAAGGTCGTCTCGGATGGATAGGTGGCAAAAACTTCCTTATAGGGGAAGTCACCCACTTTTGGGTTTCCGGCCGGGGTTGTCGGCAGGTCGGCAAAATCACCTGCGAAGACATGAGCGTTCAGCAACAACCACTCTCCCTCTGCAGCGATGGTGACATACAGCATATCGGCCGTATTTTCGACCATGACGCTACCGACATCCATCGTCTGGATGGCGATCAGGTCGATCACCAGCGGAGTGCCACAGGGTGTGACACCCCGCTGGGTCAGCGTATCAGTTTTTGGGATAAGCAGATTGTCGTCCTTGCTGCAACTCAGCGCCAGGAAAAGGCAAGCGCAAAGCCCTAACAACAATGATCTTTTCATGATTGGAGAATTTAAGGTTATAAATGCCGGAGCCAGGCTCCAGGGTTGACAAAACAGCCTATATGCCCTCGGGAAGCGGGTTCCTGAGGGCAGAACAGTATTGCCAATCATTTACGTGGAAAACACCTTATTCTCCTTTATTCGACCCTTGGACGGGCAGGGGAAGTCGGGCACTTGGGGAAGTTGTTGTAATTTTTTAACAAAATGGATGCAAGAGGAGTTCGGTATGGAGCGTTTTTTGCGCTTCGCCTGCTTTTTTTGTATATTAGACTTTCAAAAAAAAGGATCATGCATATCCCTTTGGCTCAGCGATTGCTAACTGTAGATGAGTATAAGAAGATGGCAGAAGCCGGCATTCTGACCGAGGATGAACGCGTGGAATTGTTGGATGGAAAAATCATTGAGATGAGCCCGGCGGGAAACAGACATGCGGCGATGGTGAAGCGCCTCAATGCCTTATTTAATCAGTTGTTGGGGGGTAATGCCATCATTAGTATTCAGGATCCTCTTATGGTTGATCCTCATTCCATGCCCGAGCCGGATGTGGCCATCTTAAAATTCAGAGCCGACTACTACGAGACAGGGCTGCCCACCTCTTCCGATGCTCTATTGGTGATCGAGGTAGCCGACTCTTCATTGGAAAAGGACCAAAAGGTCAAATCTTCCATTTATTCCGCTGCCGGTATTCCGGAGTATTGGATCATCAATCTGGAACAGAATGAGGTGGAGGTATACCGGGAACCATTCGGTAGGGAGTATCTCCGGAAGGAGGTTCTGCATTCCGGGAGCAGACTTTCATTGTCTCCCTGGAACCTGGAGGTTGAGGTAGCCACCTTTTTTTTCGAATAAATTTTTTCCCCGTTAAGCTTGCCGGGTAAAAAGGAATACTCTACATTTGCATCCGCCTTTTAAAGCAAGGGCAGTTAAAACAAAGAGATCGCCTACGCTAAAGCTGCGGCGAATCGAGGGGCGCATAGCTCAGCTGGTTCAGAGCATCCCGACCTACAGTCGGGAGGGTCGGATCGGTGAAGTTAGTTTCCCAAAAAAAGGGCGCATCGCTCAGCTGGTTCAGAGCATCCCGACCTACAGTCGGGAGGGTCGGATCGGCGGAGTTAGTTTCCCAAATAAAGGGCGCATAGCTCAGCTGGTTCAGAGCATCCCGACTTACAGTCGGGAGGGTCGGATCGGTGAAGTTAGTTTCCCAAAAGAAGGGCGCATAGCTCAGCTGGTTCAGAGCATCCCGACCTACAGTCGGGAGGGTCGGATCGGTGAAGTTAGTTTCCCAAAAGAAGGGCGCATAGCTCAGCTGGTTCAGATCATCCCGACTTACAGTCGGGAGGGTCGGATCGGCGGAGTTAGTTTCCCAAAAGAAGGGCGCATAGCTCAGCTGGTTCAGAGCATCTGCCTTACAAGCAGAGGGTCGGAGGTTCGAATCCTTCTGCGCCCACATCGTCTCGCCGAAGCCTAAGCGAAGGCAGACAAAAAACTCCACAAGGTCGATAGCATTTATCCTGCTATTGGCCTTTTTTATTTAACCCCGGGCGGGCGCATAGCTCAGCTGGTTCAGATCATCCCGACTTATAGTCGGGAGGGTCCGCGGTTCGAATCCGTGTGCGCCCACCCACTTAAACTCCACAAGGTCAATAGCACAGCGCGTGCTATTGACCTTTTTTTGTTTTATGCCTTTTTTCACTTACATCTTGTACTCCAAAAAAGTGGATCGATATTACATCGGATCTACTGCCAATCTGGAGGATAGGCTTGCTAGACATAACCAGGGACGGTCTAAAGCAACAAAGCCAGGGGCTCCTTATTGGAAACTAATGTATGCAGAAGAATTCCAAAGCCGAAAAGAAGCTGTTAATCGCGAACTGTTCTTGAAGAAGATGAAAAGCAGGGAATTCATTGAAAAACTCTTATCGGGCGCATAGCTCAGCTGGTTCAGATCATCCCGACTTATAGTCGGGAGGGTCGGAGGTTCGAATCCTTCTGCGCCCACATCGTCTTGCCGTAGCCTAAGCGAAGGCAGATAAAAATCTCCACAAGGTCAACGGCATCTGATGCCGTTGACCTTTTTTTGTATAGGTCCTACTTCGCCCGCTGCAGCTGGCCCAATATTGTCAAATGGGGTATTCCAAAGACCTCACTGCAGAGGCGTTGGGTCATGAGTTTTATTTATTCTTCAAAATTCTACAATCGCCAAAATCATCCGGCTTGGATATATGGTATTTAGAAGTAATGTGCTCTGCATTAAAAAACCATCTTAGCCAAGTGTCCTCTCTTATTATAGCTTTTTCATTATGCAATGCTAGCGGATGAAGATAATTGCCCCTTCAAAGGCAAGGCACTAAATTTGGTTTTCAGGTTTCTTAATGGTACCTGAGTCGCTTGCAATTCCACCCAAGCAACCTGGTTGCGAATATAGGCCGGGGAAAGAGATTTACATCAGCATGTAAACACAATACTATTCCCAATCACGCAATACCTGTCAGAGCGCGCTACCTACCTGCAGGGTACATTTGACTATCCTCGTTTCCTTTTTTCTTTCACCAAAATCTGACCTTATGAGATCGTCATTTACCCTGATCCTTTTTTCAACCTTACTATGCGCCCAATCTTTCGGGCAATGGACGACGACCAATCTTTCAGAAGAAAAGACTTCGATGAGCGCAGTAGCTTATGGCTCCAAAGTCTATTTCGCCGGTGGTTCGACCAATACCGCAGAGACCAAACTGGTAGAGATCTACGATACCCTCAGCGGAAACTGGACGACCAAACAAATGTCTATCGCAAGGGAATTCACCGGCGCTGCGGCAGCCGGTGGAAAAGTGTTCTTTGCCGGCGGCATCAACTTCTTTACGCTTCAGCATTACTCCAGGGTGGACATCTACGACACTCAGATGAGCAACTGGACAACCGCCGAGCTCTCCTCCCCCAGGTTCGATGTGGCGGCAGTCGCTTATGAGAACAAGGTATTTTTCGCCGGAGGCATGAATCTGGGAACAGGTCCCAGTTCCACCATTGATATCTACGATACCGATACCAAAAACTGGACTTCGCCGGCTTATCTCTCCAGTCCGGAAGAAGCGGTCAGAACCGCTGTATCCGGCTCCAAGGTGGTTTTCGTCGGCGCGTCCATGATGGATATCTATGATGGCAGCACCGGCAGTTGGACGGCAATAAGCCTTCCCGCACCCAGGTTGTTCGCAGCGGTAGCGGCAGCAGGAAATAAAGTGATCATCGCCGGGGGCATGAACTTCAACAACACGCCGACCAACCGGGTGGACATCTACGACCTGGGAAGCGGGAGTTGGACCGTTTCAAACCTCTCCGAGGCCCGTGCTTTTATCAACAATGCCGGAACCGTTTGCGGAAAAGCTTTTTTCGCCGGCGGTGGAGCCTTCAACCTGGAGACCAATGCCTGGATATCCGCCAAGAGTAAGATTGACATTTATGACCCGTCTACCGGAACCTGGACGACCGACCAGCTCAGCAACCCGGTGGTGAACCATGTGGTGGTGGCCATTGGAAATAAATTGCTGGTAGCGGGGGGAGTAAATCCGGCGAACGGGGAGTTATTCTCCCAGGTGGATATCTACACTTGCAGCAGTGTAAGCGCTCTTCCCGGTCAAGAGCCGCCGGCTCCGGAAATTTCCCTGTATCCAAACCCATCCTACGGCCTGGTCAGCATGCGTTTAAAAGGGAACCATTCCAGCGATTACAGCCTGACCGTTTGTGATGCATACGGCCTGACTTTACAAAGGCGAATTCTGAAAAACCTGGACGATTCAGAACAAACCCTTGATCTGAGCACCTTCCCGGCGGGGGTGTATCTGATCCATTTGAGTGATGGGGTGGATCGTATTTGTTCAAGGGTTGTGAAGGAATAAACCGGGCAAATTAAACCCGGGCGACCAAAGTCGCCTGGGTTTAATATATTTTTGTATTGGTATTTAACAGAATGCCATGTTTGCCAGGGCTTCCTTTTGTCGCTTATCCTTTACGGCAGCTTTGCTGACGATGGCTTTAGCTTGTTTAACCGCACAATTGCCAAATTCCTTTTCCAATTTCCATCCCCGTTTCGAGTTAATCCATCTGCCTGGCGGTGAAGGAGCCAACAATGTTCAATGCATCGTTCAGGATAGCATCGGCTTTGTTTGGTTCGCCTCCCGGGGCGGGCTTCATCGCTATGACGGGCAGCGCTTCATCACATACCACAATGATCCGGCTGACCCAACTTCCATCGCGTCCGATTACATTGAATGGATCTACGTAGAAAAAAACGGGTTGCTCTGGCTGGGATATGCATGGGATGGCCTGAGCGCTTTTGATCCGGCAACGGGAAAATGTATCCACTACACCCATGAGCCCGCCAATCCGAACAGCCTGAGTGACAATCAGGTCACTTCGATCACCGAAGACAAGGACGGCTTTCTCTGGGTCGGCACCCACCATGGACTGAACCGGCTTGATGACCGGGAAAAAGGGAAGTTCACCCGCTTTTTACACCATCCCGACGATCCAATGAGCCTCAGTTACGATTTGGTAAATTCCCTTTACCTCGACCGGCAAGGCACACTCTGGGCAGGCTGCGGCATTTCCTGGGACGGGGACGACCCCGACGATGAACTGGGCGGGCTGAATCGCTACAATGGCGAAGGGACTTTTACGCGTTACCTGCACGATCCTGGTGACCTCAATAGCCTGGCTGACAACCGGATACGCACCATGTACGAGGACAGCCATGGCAATTTCTGGGTGGGCACATCCGGGGCAGGCCTGCACAAAATGGACCGCGCCAATGGCACATTCACACGACTGCCCTTTGATCCGGCGCATCCTGCCCGCCTGGGAAGCCCTGTCCTGCTCAGGAGCCAATCCAAACTGCCCGACAATTACCAGATCAGTTTCATTCGCGAAGACCGGCAAGGCCGTTTGTGGATAGGCGCTATGGAAGGAGGGCTGAATATTTATGATCCGGTATCGGATACCATGCGCCATTTTGAGATGGCTGCAGGCATGACCGACAGCCTGCAATCCCCTTCTCTCTGGCAATTCTGCCAGACCAGGGACGGTGTCATTTGGATGGGATGTGGCGTGGGGGGCTGGGATGTTTACCGGGTAGTGCCGAATGTCCAGTTATTCCCCTTTACAATCTTTGATCAATTTGATGTCAATGCCCTTCGGGTTTCCAGTTTGATGATCGATCCTCAGGGCTATTTATGGGTACAGACCACAGGTGCTTTTTTCGGGGTATGGCGCTTCGACCGGAAGAAGAATTTATGGAAACGCTTCCCATACGACCCTCCGGTGGACAATCGGGAGTTCCTCGATTATTTCGAACTGGGAGTGGAACCATCCGGCATGATCTGGGCAAGTACGGGAAACGGGCTGTACAAAATGGACTCCGGAATGGCGGATAGCGAAAATGCGAAGTTTCGACGGGATACCTTCATTCCAACCGTAATTTCTTTTCAATCCCTGTGGCCCCCCTACTTTGACCGGAAAGGCAATATCTGGATCGGCAGTTTTGGAGATGGTATTTATCGCTTTGGTCCTGGCTGGAAGGATCCGGTACACTTTCTCCATGACCCATCAAATCCGGGCAGTATCGGCGGCGACCAGGTGGAAAGGGTATTCGAAGACCGCACGGGGAACCTCTGGGTGGAGGGCGGGAGTATCGGCATCCAACCCGAACATCCCTTGTTTTTTGATCGCTTCGAACAGGACAGTGGTACCTTCACTCACTTTATCCCACCCGGTGAAATGGGGGATCCTACGAAATGCGTGGAAGACTCCCTGGGGAATTTCTGGTTCTCTCCTTTCCCCTATGGCATCCGGAAGCTGAACCCGCATACCGGGGAATATAAATCCTATACGGTAATGAACAGCTCCCTGCCAGCGAATTCCACGGCAGAACCCATTATTGGTAACGACAACCACATTTGGATACTCGGCCCAAATATGATCCTTCGTCTAAATCCGGAAACCGAACAATTTTTCACCTACACCGCCCGGCATGGAGTGCACCCGCTTTCCGTATCCTATATTTCAGGTTCGGCAATTGGGCCAAACGAGGAGATTATTTTTGGGGTTGAAAATGGCATCCACGTATTCAATCCGGAGGAAGTCCAGAGGCAAATCAATCAATCAGCCCCTGTAATCCGGCTGACAGACTTTAAAATAAAAGGTGAACCGGTCTTTCCCGGCGAAAATTCTCCCCTCCACCTACCCATCTGGAAAACGACTGAGATCCGTTTGCCCTACCACCAAAACCTGTTTTCCTTCAACCTTTCCAACTTCGATTTCTCCGGACCGGAATGGAGCCGTTTGGAATACATGCTGGAGAATTACGACCCGGACTGGCGAAGTGACCTTTTGCAAGGCGAGGCAACCTATGTGAATGTTCCTCCAGGTTCCTATGTTTTCCGGGCCAGGGGCGCTAATAGCCTTGGAGCCTGGAGCCAGGATGAAGTCCGGATCCACATCACCATTTCTCCGCCCTGGTGGCGCACCCGGTGGGCGTATTCGGTCTTTACAGCCCTGGTTCTATTAGCCGCTTATTCATTATACCGCTTTCATCTCCGGACGCGCCTGGAACATGCCGAAGCCGTGCACCTCCGGGAGCTCGACGCGTTCAAAACCCATCTTTACACCAATATCACCCACGAGTTTCGCACGCCGTTGACGGTCATCTCCGGCATGGCCGACCAGGTAAAGGAAAACCCGAAAGAATGGTTCAACGAGGGCCTGAAAATGATCAAGCGCAACAGTAGCCGACTGCTCGAACTGGTAAACCAGATGCTCGATCTAAGCAAACTGGAAACCAGAAAAATGGCCCTCCGCTACCAACAGGGAGATGTCGTGAATTTTTTGAAATACCTCGTAGAAAGCTTCCATTCTTTTGCTGCAGGAAAAGACATTCGGATCCACTTCCTTTCCGATCTGGATGAACTAGAGATGGACATCGATGCGGCGCGCCTGCAACAGGCCATATCCAACTTGCTGGCGAATGCCGTAAAATTCACCCCGGCAGGCGGCAACGTCTATCTGCGCATTGCCTTGGATGATGGGGCATTCTCTCTGGCCGGTTCCGTTGCTGACCGGCCACCCTCCCTCCTTCTTCGAATAACCGATACAGGTATTGGCATTCCTGCCGAGCATCTGCCGTTTATTTTCGATCGTTTCTATCAGGTTGACGAGACTTCTTCCTCCTACGGGGAAGGGACCGGGATCGGACTCGCATTGGCGAAAGAACTGATTAACCTAATGGGGGGAGAGATCTCCGCTAAGAGTACTCCGGGCCAGGGCACGGAGTTTTTGATCCGTCTGCCGATAACAAACAAGGCTGAAATGCGGTTGGTCAACGCTGTGGAAACCGGAGGTCCAGGCTGGTCCTTTTCGAGAGTTTCCGAAACTGTCGCTAAAACCTCAATGAGCCATACTCAATCATCGCTGGACAAACCACTCGTCCTGATCGCCGAGGATAATACCGACGTCGTCACGTACCTCGCCTCCTGCCTGGCTGGAGAATACCGCCTTTCTATTGCCAAAGACGGCCAGGAGTGCATAGACATCGCCTTTGAAAAAACGCCCGATCTTATCGTCACAGATGTGATGATGCCGCAAAAGGACGGCTTCGAAGTTTGCGAAATGCTGAAAAACGACGAGCGCAGCAGTCACATCCCGATCATTCTGCTCACTGCCAAAGCCGATATGGAGAGCCGTCTCACCGGCCTGGAACGAGGTGCAGACGCCTACCTGGCCAAACCGTTTCACAAGCGGGAATTGTTGGTGGAGGTCAAAAAACTGCTGAGTCTGCGACAAAAACTTCAGCATTACTACCGAAAGTCGGCAGGACTGACCGATGGGCCCCCCGCGGTAGCTGATGCCCCCCAACCCGGCGGCATGGAAGATTATTTCGTCAAAAAGGTCCGGAGGATCGTGGATACGCATCTCGAGGACGATCAATTTTCGGTAGATGAGCTTTGCCGGGAGATAAACCTCAGCCATTCCCAACTGCACCGGAAACTGTTCGCCCTGACGGGATATTCGGCCACCCATTTTATCCGCCACATCCGGCTGACCAAAGCGAAGGAGCTACTGAAAGACCCTGCTCTTTCGATCACTTCGATCGCCCTGAGCACCGGATTTGGCGATGTGAGTTATTTTGGGAAAGTGTTCCGGCAGGAGTTTGGGGTGCCTCCTTCGAAATGGAGGGAAATGGGGGGTGAGCAGTAAAAAGAAGCCAAAATGCACCCTTTAACTCCTGACGGAAGCTGGAACGGGCAATAGGGATAGGTTTTTAAACAGGGTTTTTTCAAAGAAAAAAAGTAGTTTGCGAAGTTCAGTATTTGAAAATCGCAAACTACTTTGAACGCCGCTATTTTACCTTCAAAAACTTGCCGCCGGCGATCTGTCCCTCACTGCTCGTTTTCAAGGTGTAAAATCCGGGCAGTAATTCGCTGATATCCACTTGGTGTCCGGCAGAGAAATCGAGGGAGTCGATTTCAAACTGCCGGACCATGACGCCAAGTGAATTGAACATTTCCACCATAATACGCTGCTGATGCAATTCGCCGGGTAATTTTACCGTCAGGAAATCGGTGGCAGGATTGGGGAACAACGAAACGGAAGCGGTGGCCAACGCAGAGGGTTCTTTTGCGTTGACGCTCCCCCCCGATATATTCAGGGCTGCAGCCACTGATGCGTATACATCTGAGAAGACAAAGCCCGCTTCAACATCAGGCAGGCCCCCGTTCCAGCTTCTAATAACGAAGTATGGCAGGCCGAGATCGGTGGCATAGCCATTTTCCACAAAGGCCCGCTGGTCGTAATCCTCATCGAAACCAAAGAATACATATTCCGGCCCCTCGTAGCGCAGCCCGACGAGGTATTTTTTGTTGTTCCCGGACACGTGATAGCCTGCTTCGAAATTTGTCAATTCGAGGATCGGCGCTGTAACCCACAGTTCATTGAGCGAGGTATCCACATTCGCTACCGGGGCTATGCCTACCATTTCCAGCTCGTTATTATTGAAATGGCCATCCCCATTGGCATCGGACCACTCGTAGACATAGCCGTTGATGTTTTCCAGGCCGATGGCGCCAAAACTTGGGCCGAAGGAGCCCGTGGCCACGTAAAACTGGATGTTCTCCAGAACGACTTGCTCCCCATACGGAAGATCAAATCCGGAGAGAAATTCGATGCTGCCGCCGCCGAAGTCAGTATAAGCATTGTTTACAGACGGCCGCTCATTGTCAAAATCCCAACCACCTTTGCAGTATGTATGCTCACTTAAAATGAACTTGCTGCTCTGCTGGTTGTCAGCCATCGGAACCTCTACGCTGTCGCTGGCAACCTGATAATCAACATAATACACTCCAGCGCCTTCAGCAGGCAGGTAGGCCGGCAGTGCGATAAATCCGGTGTCCCCGGCTGCTATCAGATCAAGGGAGACAGATTGTTCATAAACCTGCACGATGGGGCCCCCTTCCAGTTCCTGATGGCTCACCCTTGCCGTCAGGGTAGTGTTCACAGCGTCGTTCAGGCCTTTGTTCGCTACATTGGCCCCGGGGATGAGGCTGAAATTGCCGGCCGTCACCTGTCCGGCAGGCATGGCCCCCAGCGGAGCATTGACCACGCTGCTTTTGCCGATGCCGATGTCGTTTGGAAACTTGTATTGGCCGATGGTCATATTGACCGGGCCGTTGGCGAGCTCGGCCCGGATGGCCTGGCCGGCTTCGTATGAAAGCATGACGGCGGGAATATTGAGGAGCGAAGCGTGATAGGCGCTAACGAGAATGTCAACGGTACCCATGCCAGGTTGTGTGTTGAAAATGACAACGGCAATGGCCCCGGCATTTTGGGCGTTGATCAGCTTGGCCCCTAAAACACAGCCGCCAAACCGGTCGACGAGGACAATCTTACCGTTTAATTCAGCAGGGTTTATCGCTTCGTTGCAGCCACAGTTAGGATATTCTGAATTGTCGAGAATAAATGCAACATCGGCCGTCCAGATACCCGCTGTCACGTCTGGATCGTACAGTCCGGGTGAGTAGTCGTAGATACCGGCAATATTCGCAGGCGAGTTGACCAGTACGAATTGCGCAGAAGCAGTGAGCAAGGCGAAGCTTGCGATGAGCGAGAGAATAAGTGTTTTCATTTGACAAACATTTAAAGTAGTGCTCAAAAAACAGGTTCTCCATTGGAGGTTTTGCGATGTGGCTTGTCTTCCAGCTTTGCTAAAGCATCGGGCCGGCGCCACATCTCGCTTTTTTGATCAGTACTTGGTTAAAGAATGGGTTATACAGTTTCGAATGTCTTTTGTCACGATATACCTGCAATTTCCGCCCTTACCGGCAAGAACTGCCCCAACAGTTCTTGCAACCAACAGTAAATTCCTTGCATAATGTGGCTGGGAGCACCGGCGGATGGCTGGTGCCTGCGCAGGCCAGGACGGAGGGAAGCTAGCTAATTTCCATTCTCCCGATACTCCGTTGGAGTCATGTTAAATTCCCTGTGGAATACCTTGGCAAAGTAATCCGGATGCTGAAAGCCGGTGTCGAATGCAATAGAGGTGATCGAACGCCCGGGATCTTGTAAGAGCCGGCAGGCCTCCTGCAGGCGTACGGACCGGATAAAATGATTGGTAGACAGGCCGGTGAGCGCTTTTAGTTTGCGGTGGAGTTGCGAACTGCTCAGATAAATCGCTTCGGCTATATCCTGGACCTTCAGTTCGTAATCGTCGAGCCGGCCCAAAACGACGTTGCGCACCTGTTGCACGAAAGCATGGTCGGAGCTGGATATAGCGTCTTTATCCGCGGGAGCCTGTACGGCTGAAAATCCGGCAGCAGCCAGATAGTATTGTTGCAAATGCTGTCTGCCTTCGATCAGTTGCGCCATCCGGACCAGCAGTTCCTGCCGGTCGAAAGGTTTGGCCAGGTAAGCATCGGCGCCTCGTTGCAGGCCTGCATTGCGCGAGGGCTGGCCGGCACGGGCGGTCAGCAGTATAATGGGGATATGGCAGGTGCGGTTGTCCTGCTTCAGCGTTTCACAAAGTTCAAGCCCGCTTTTTACCGGCATCATGACATCGCTGACGATGATATCCGGGATCAGCTCGATGGCCTTTTCGATACCCTGTGCTCCATCCCGGGCGGTTTCGACCTGATATTTTTCTTCCAGGAAAGACCTCAGGTACACGACCACATCGGGGTTGTCTTCGACGGCCAATACGAGCGGCAGCTCCTCCTTTGCACTTTCACGTACAGCTGTATATGCTTCCCTGGCGTCCGTTACCGCATATTCACGCCACAATTCCTTAAATGCGTCTTTCCTCAAGCCGGTAAAAAGCGTTGCTGCCTGGTGTACCGGCAGCTGAACGGTGAAGGTAGTGCCTTTGCCTGCCGCACTCTCCACCCTGATCTGCCCGCCCAGCAGTTTCACCAGTTCCCGTGTAAGTGCAAGGCCGATGCCGGAAGCACCGCCCGGGCTATCCATGCCAGGGGGCGGCGGCGTGCTGTAAAAACGCTCGAATATATGGGGCAAATGCTCCGGCGCAATGCCTGTTCCTGTATCCCATACCACCAGCGTAAGGAAGCTGTGCCCTGCATTTTCTGATGGAAAGGCCTCCAGGCCCACCCGGCCCTTACCGGGTGTGAACTTTATGGCATTGGAGAGCAGGTTGGAGCAGATCTGCGTTAGCTTCTCGGGGTCGAAGCCCATCCATAATTCCGCTTCGGTAGCGTGAAATTCCAGCTCTACATCCCTGCTCCGGGCATACCACTCGAAAGGCTCCACCAGGTATCGCAAGAAGGCGATGACATCGCCCTGTTCCAGATGGGCCTCCATCGCGCCGGCCTCGAGCTTGCTCAGGCCGAGCATCTGGTTGGCCAGCCGGAGCAGCCGGCTGGCGTTTTCAGTGATCATGTCCAGCCCTTGTAGCAACCATTTTTCCGGCTGCTCCCTGGCCTGTTGGGCCATACCCAGGATCACTGTGATCGGGGTGCGGAATTCATGGGAGATATTGGTGTAGAGGCGGGTTTTGGCAAGGTCTAGCTGGCGTAGTGCCCGAGCTTCCGACTGCGCCAGCCGGCGCCTGAACCAGAGGCTGGTAAAAAAGTAGATCAAGGTAATGGCCCCAATGATATAGATGCTGTAAGCCCATATATTGGCCCACCAGGGGGGGGTGATGGTAATCTCAAGTTCAGCCTGCTTGCTCCAGATACCGCCATTTGTCAGGGCTTTTACCCGGAACCGGTACGTTCCCGGCGGCACTTTGGAATAGCCCGCCATCGGGTCGGTACCCGCCCATTTCCAATCCGGGTCGTAACCTTCCAGGATGTATTGGAATCGGGTGGAACGTGGCATGCGGAAATCGAAACTGGAAAAATGAATGGAAAACACGTTCTGATAATGCTTCAGGGTGAGCGCTTCCGTTTCCCAGATACTGCGTTTCAAGGGGCTGCCGGCAGAAACTTTCAGGGGAGCGTCTGCCAGGCGGAATTCCGTCAATGTCACTTTGGGCTGAAAACGCATGGCTTCCTGCAGGGCCATTTCCGGGTTAAACACGTGGAAACCTCCGGCATCTCCGAAAAACAATTCACCCTTTTTATTGCGGTATCCGGCCAGGTGAAAACGGACCAGGTCATGGGCCACCTGCTCTGGCCGAAAGGCCAGTGCCGTCTCGCGAAGCGGGTCGAAACAGGTGAACCCCTCAAGGCCTGAAAGCCACAAGCGCCCCTTTTCATCCTGGGCCATGGAGAAGGCCCCCGATTGAAAGGCCGGGTTGTTACGATAGTGAAATTGACGGATGCGGCCGCTGACAGGTTCCAGTTTAAAAAGCGTCTGAAAAGCGCTGATCCAGATATTGCCCTGTTCATCTTCCCCGATACCATTGATATAGTTCCGGAGCTCGGAGAACTGGGGCTCGAGTTTGAACTGGAAGATGGAATCTTTCTCAAAGTCCACACAACTGACGGCCAACTCCTGATTTTGCGCTAAGCGCCCGCCGGCACACCCGATCCACATCCTGCCACGGCTATCCAGGAAAAGTTTGGTAACGTTCAGGAGGGAAATATCACCCTGAGGCGAAGGTGGAGGCTGGAAGCGCCGGATGCTTTCCGTTTTTTTATCAAAAAGAAAAATGCCTTCCCGGATGCTGGAAATCCAGAGCCGGCCGCTTCGGTCTTCCTGGAAATCCGTCAACAGGACATAAGCTGGCCCCGGGTTATCCGGGAAAAAAGCATACTCTTTCCGGGTACCGCTCTGCGGGTCAAGGCAAACGAACGCGCGATTAAAAATAAAGCCGATCCAGAGCTGGCCTTCGCGGCCCTCATAAATAGATTTGATGTCCTGGAACATGATGTACTCCGGGCCCGGCGGCCCCAAATGATAGCGCTTCAACGCACCGGTTTCCCGGTTAATGCTGATCAGGCCGGAGTCGCGCGTTCCGATCCATGTAATGCCGTTCCTGTCTTCCGCCAGGGCCTGCACCTGGTTGCCCAGGCGATAGTAGGAAAAATGCCTGTTGCCCATATCGATCCGCTGGACCCGGGGATTGAAATCCTCGCCTGGCCCCAGCCAGATCACCCCGTCTGCGGATGCGCACATGGCAAAAGCAAATTCCGATTTCAATCCGTAATGGCCCGGCTTATTGTATTCAAAATGTTCCAGCGTCCCGGATTCCGGGCAGTAACAGTTCACGCCACCCAGATAGGCGCCGGCCCAAAGACGCCGGCCTGGGCCTTCGCAGATGAAGCTAACGGCATTTGCCGACAGAACGTAGGGATAGGTAAGGGAACTGGCCTGTGAGAAGTCCATCTGATAACGCTGAAAGCTGCCTTTATCCCGGTCCATCCGATGCAGCCCGTCCCCTCTGGACCCCACCCAGAAATTGCCGTAGGAATCTTCCAGCAATGCATTGATCTTATTGTTGAGCAGGCTATGGGGGTTGCCGGGCTCGTGGAAGTAGTGGGTGAACGACTCTGTTGCGGGCTCATACCGGTTCAGCCCGCCCTCGGCGCCCGTAAACCTGCCTGCCCCGGTGCCAACCCAGAGCGTTCCCCTGGAATCGACGAGCAGGCTGGCCACCTGGTCATAGCTCAGGCTGCCGGGGTCGTCGGGGTCGTGGAAGAACCTGCGGACGCGGCCCGTCGCCCGGTTGACCCGGTACAATCCTCTGTTCTGGGTCCCCACCCAGAGATTGCCTGCGGCATCGTCGGTAATGACATTAACCATGGCGCTGGTGCGGCTTTCCTCCTCCGGAGGCTCAAGGTGAACATGCGAGAAGGTTTCTGTAGCGTAATCATACCGGCAAAGCCCCGTTCTCTGATTATAGGTTCCTACCCATAAAGAACCGTCGCGCGCAACGTGAAGGCAGAAGGAAAGGTGGGAGGGAATGGTGGTGCTGTCGCCAGGTACATGCATATAGGCCCTGGCCTCATAGCCGTCGTACCGGTGCAATCCGTATGAAGAGGTAAACCACAAGAATCCGACACTGTCCTGAACGATATCGCGGGCCCTGTTGCCCAGCTTGCCGCCCGGCAGTTCGAACACCTCGACCCGAGGCGGAAAGGAAGGTTCCGGAAAAATGCGTTCCTGGCCAGAGAGCAAGCCACCGGGAAATAGTCCGATCAGCGAGAGAAGTAAAGTGAACTGCTCTTTCCCGGCCTTTATTCGCATAAGGGTTGCTTTGGTGGAATTTCAAGCGGTTCAGGTAGCAAATAGAAACCTGAAAACCAAATTTAGTTCCTTGCCTTTTAAGGGACAATGATCTTCATCAACCGGCAGTCTCGAAAATAAGATGCGACCGGCTTTTAGCAAGGCGCAAGAGCCCTTCTTGCAAAACCAATGTAGGAGCAGCCCACCTCCCACATCGATCAGTCCTCCTCCGTCGCCAAAAACGCCGCCCGCACCGGCGCCGGACAGGGAACGCCCTCCCCTTTCACTGCATACCAGATCACCTGGTTGAACGCTTCGTCGGGCACGCTGTCTTCTTTGCCGAAATCAAACTCCTCGCTCTTGCGCTGCCATTCGTTCATAGCGGTATTGAGCTCGAAGAGGTCGATCTGCGCCTCAATGGCTTTGAATGGCGCGGCATCGGGCGTATCGTTGAAACACCGCCACATCGGCTCCGCCGCCGCATCGTATTGGCTCATCGGCGGCAGTCCGAGAATGAGCTCGATGGTGCGCAACATGCCGGAGGTCGAATACATCGTATGATCGATGAAGTGTCGCTTCACATAGCCGCCCGCGACGTAGGCAGTAGTACGGTGGGCGTCCACGTGGTCGGGACCGTTCTGGGCGTCGTCTTCCACGATGAAGACCACGCTATTTTTCCAGATGGGCGTCTGGCTGAGGTATTCGATAAAAAGCCCTACGGCCAGGTCGTTATCAGCTACTTCGGCAAAAGGAGTGGGGCGCCCCCTTTGCAAGCCTTCCGTGTGATCGTTGATGAAACGCAGGGTGTTGAGCTGCGGCACTTGCCCGATGGCGAGCAGGGAGTCGAAATCCTGCCGCCACTGCCGGAAGCGGGTGGTGTCCATAACCCGCTGATCCCAGCTGGTGTAATAGGTGCAGTAATGTCCCTCCACGGCCGGGATGTTGGGTTTGTAATCGTCGGCAAACTCCCCGTAGGTGCGGTAGCTGACGCCGTATTTTTTACATAGGTCCCAGATAAAGCCGTTCTTGTTGTTGGCGATCTCGCGGGTGCCTTCGGCGTCGTAGGTCCCGCCTCTGCCGCTGTAATTGGTCGGCCAATTCTTCTCCAGATAATCGGTGGCATAAGCCCCTGCGCTCCAGTTGTGGCCGTCGGCACTCACCTCGCCGTCGACGTAAAAATTGTCGAGCAACACGAATTCGCGGGCGAGGGCGTGCTGGTTGGGCGTGATCTTTTTTCCGAAAAGCAACAGGGTGGTATCTCCGTTGCCGCCCGGCATATCGCTGAGCACCTGGTCGTAGGTGCGGTTTTCCTTGATGATGTAAAAAACGTGTTTGATCGGAGAAGCATCGCCGACCCTCATCGGGACGGGGTTGCCGGCTGCGCCGGAGGCTTGCATCTCCTTTTTCTTATTGTAGGGTGTATTGCGGTAAACGGTTTGAGAGAAAATGCCCAATTGCGTCGCATCGGGTTCGGGAATGATACTCATGGTTCCTTTCAAAAGCCCGCCGATGTATTGCTCCTCTTCTTGCCCTTTGCGGCTGGGGTCGGGCCCTTTAGGGTTGGGAAAGGAGGTTAATCCTTTTCCATTGGCCACAAAAAGGGCCTTGTGTGCCACCTTTACACTGGTAGGATACCAGCCGGTCGGAATGAATCCCATGCTCTTGCTGGCCCCCGGTCTGGAAATGTCGAATACGGCCAGGCAGTTGTTGTCGGCATTGGCGATGTACAGGGTTTTTCCATGCTCGCTGATGGCCATCCCGTTGGTGGTCGAGCCGCTGGGCGCATCCGGGAACAGGGCCGTATTCAGGGTCTCGATCACCAGGCGCTTTTCGGTGTCGATCACCGACACGCTGTTGTCGTTGGCATTGGCCACAAACAGGATCGCCCCCTCCTTGCTGAGCAACAGCTCGTTGGGGTGGTCGCCTACGGGGATCTCCCCCACCAACTGCATATGCTCCGTATCGAGCAATACGACCCTGTTGCAGCCCCAGCAGGAGGCGTAGAGGCGTTTTTTATCGGGAGAAAGGACACAGGAATAACCTTCTCCGCCCAGGGGAAACCGGTAAAGGACCTTTTTCTCCTTCAGGCCGACCACGTAAAGGGCATTGTTCTCCTTGGTGACGGCATAGAGAAGGCCGCGCGCATCATCCAGCGCGATGCCGGCGATGGAGATCTTTTCGGGCCATGGATCGCCGAGCCTTATGCTGTCTTCCTGCTCCAGCTTCCCGTTTTCCACCTGGAAGTGCATGATGTAGTTGCCGTTGCCGCCCGAGGCATAGAGCGATTGGCTGTCATCTGCCCAGGCTAGTCCGTACCAGGAGACGCGCACTTCCCGGGTATCGGAAATTTCCTTGCGCGCCACATCGATCAATTGGATGCTCTGCACACTTAGGCCGTTGTTGGTTGCTGCAAGGTATTTACCATCGGGGGAGAGCGCGAGGTTGAGGGGCAGGTCGCCCAGGGGCAGGTTTTTCCCTATTGGCGTCAGGCTCCAGCCGTTGGGCAGGCGGAGGCGGCGGGCATCCAGCTCGGAAAGTGTTTGGGAAAAAGCGGAAGAAATCAGGGCCAGGAAAAAGAGGACCAGTACCAGTCGGGAAGCTTTCATGGGGAGGTGATTTGATGGAACCTAAAATTAGGAAAGGAAGATGAAGTGAATGTGAAGTTTTGGTTTGAATTTTTTGAAAAGCGCTATACCCAAAGCGAAGTGGTTTGGGACTAGTGCGGCCGCCGGCCGTCAAATCACTTTTCTTTAGTATAAACCCGGCGGTAGTTTTCCCTTCCGGTGATTTTTCTCATCAAAAAATGAGGGTGGTTCCCCTAACTTATTGCTGGATTTCAACGAATTGCCATGGAAACCACCGGCTCCCGAAATTGGGAACAACGCTTCACTCGTCTCCTCTACTACCCCGGCGATGATGAGGAAACCATGTTGTCCAAAAGAGTTTGGATTGGTCTGGCGTTTACCGCATTTGCACTGGGCGCCATCCTGCTGCTCATCTGCCTGGTCAACCGCTTCCATGCGCTGACCCTGTTGACCGCGGTTTTCACGGTTTTCTTCCTGGTCTGCATTCTCCTTTTTTTTAGGGTAAAAAGGCAAATCCAGCTCTTCTTTTATGTCTCCGAAATTTTTAAGGTCCTGTATTCCTTTGGGGCCGTGGTGATTACCGGAGGGATTATCCAGTCCGGGGGGCTGGTGTTCGTAGGTATGGCCGGGATCTTCTTTGCATTGGTATTTCCCGAACCCGAAAAGGTCTGGTTCCTGCTCCTGCTGTACCTGAGCACCCTGGCGACGGAGGTGTTGCTCCAGCCCTATCTGGTGCCGCTCGTCCGGTTTTCCTCCTTCCAAAATCTCCTCTTTTTTGTGTTGACGCTTACCGGCGCGGTCCTTTCGCTATTTTTCTTTATCCGCACTTTCATCAAAGAACGGGCACGGTTCCGGAAACTGGAAACCGAAAAGCTCCGGGCCCTCGACGCGGCTAAAAGCCACTTTTTTACCAATATCTCCCACGAATTCCGCACCCCGCTCACGGTGATCCTGGGCATGTCCGATGAGCTCCGGGAAGAGCCCGGGCGGTTGATCAAACGCAACAGCAAAAAGCTCCTGCGCCTGGTCGATCAGCTACTCGACCTTTCCAAACTGGAAGCTGGTACCATTCCGACGCAATATGCACAGGTTGATGTTGTCATGGAACTTAAATACCTGTTGGAATCCTTCCACAGCATGGCGGAAGGCAAGCGTATCAAGCTGCAGTTTTCCAGCGATCCGGAGGCACTTTGGATGGACATTGATCCCGAAAAAATGGAGAATATCATCGGCAACCTGATCGACAACGCCATCAAATACACTCCGGAAGGCGGCGAGGTACGGGTGCATCTGAAGATTCTTCCCGGCGAACGCCTGCTCGTCCGGGTGGAAGATACGGGCATCGGTATCCCCTTGCAGTATCAGGAGCAGGTCTTCAGTCGCTTTTTCAGGGTGGGCGAGTGGCCTGTGGAAGGCGCCGGCATCGGACTGGCTATCGTGCGGGAATACGTCAAACTCCTGGACGGGCAGATCGAAATGACAAGCCGGCAGGGGGAGGGCACGACTTTTTCCCTCTATTTTCCCATTCGCCAAAACGCCCCTCGTAAAACCAAAGCCCCCCTGCCTGAAGAACAGGAAACAGGAGCCTCCCTTTCCCAGGAGGGTCGCGACGAAAGCCAGGCACAATTGCTGATCATCGAAGACAATACCGATGTGGTGCACTATTTGAAAAACTTCCTTCGCGGGAAATATCAGTTGAGCGTAGCGCACGACGGGGCCGAAGGCATCACCCTGGCACTGGAGGAGGTACCCGATATCATCATCAGTGATATTATGATGCCGAAAAAGGACGGGGTCGAAGTCTGTCAAACCCTGAAGAACGATATCCGCACCAACCACATTCCGATCATCCTGCTCACCGCCAAGGCCGATACAGCCTCCCGAATCGCGGGGTTGGAGGCGGGCGCCGACGCTTACCTCGCCAAGCCATTCAACCGGCAGGAGCTGGAAGTGGAACTCGCCAAACTGCTCCGCATTCGAGAACTGCTCCGGGAGAAATACCGCCAACCGGTTCCTCCCGAAACCAATGGTCCGCCTCCCGGGCTGAACGAGCGCTTTTTGCACGATCTCCGCCAGTGCCTGGAACGGCATTACCAGGAGGAGGAGTTCGGCATCAAAGCTCTGCATACCCTGCTCGATATGAGCTCTACCCAGCTACACCGAAAGCTCACGGCCCTGACCGGTATGCCAGCCTCCCACTATATGCGCTCCTTCCGCCTGGAAAAAGCCCGAGAATTGCTCCGAACCACCCGGATGACGATTGCCGATGTCGCTTTTGCGGTGGGGTTCCGGGATCCGCTTTATTTCTCCCGGGCTTTTTCACAGCAATACGGGCTGTCGCCATCGGAGGACAGGGGATAAGTAATATTTAAATGGGCCGCACCAACGCTGGAGGCGTTGGTGCGGCCCATTTCGATTTAGATGTCAAATCCGTCCATACATTGGGAGAATAGTCCTATACATCTGCTTTGGTTTGAGGATACATTGAGGGTCGAAACCTGGATTTATTTCAAACCAAAAAATGCAGACATGAAAAAGCTAAAGATTGTCATCGGATTGCTGGCAGCGTGCGCGCTTCTGGCGCCTTCCGGCATCCTTGCCCAGGGGCAATTGAACTTTGAATGGTATCCCGAAGGCCCTATCCTGACTCCAAGGGCTTTTGCCACTGCCTGTGAATTCGATGAGCAAATCTATGTCATGGGCGGGGCGGTCAGTTATTTGGTCACTACGCCGTCTATGGAGATGTACGACCTGGGGCAGAATGAATGGACTCCACTCGAAAATATGCCGGTTTCGCTTTGTGCAGCAGCTTCGGCCGTTGTTGGCGATAAGATCTACGTGTTTGGTGGTAAGCCCAGCTTTGGGGGAGCGGCCTACCTGAATTCCGTCTACGTATACGACCTGTCTTTAGGCGTTTGGAGTTTATTCCCGTTGCCCATGCCCACCCCAAGGGCTTTTCATGCCGCTTGTGTGATCGGCGACTCGGCGGTGTACTTGATCGGGGGAAGGAATGAAAGCGCCTTTTCGCTTGCTTCCGTGGAAAAATTCATGCCAAAGGACAGTTCTTGGACGACGATTGACAACATCGCCACCCCCCGGTCGCACCCTACGGCAAAAGTGCTGCAAGGAAAGATATACGCTATGGCCGGTATCATGGAAGATGGTGAGTTGGCTTCTACCGTGGAGATCCTGGACCCCTCCTCCGATGGAAATCAGTGGGAGACGTGGCCGGGCATCATGCCGGAAGGAGCTAAAAGGCTTATGCAAGGCTCAGGTGTATTCATGGACGCCGCTATTTTCATCTTTGGCGGAATTAACAATATCAATGTGCCATTGCCACTATTTACCATTTATCAATTTAACCCGGAAACCGGGTTTGGATTGGTAGAGGGGTTTGCCAATCCCTTGCCCGACACGATGATAGCCAGTGCTTCCGCGGTTTCGGGGCATTATCTGGTTGCCATCGGCGGGGTGCTGCCTCCCTTTCTTGGAGTCGGCTCCGGGCCTATGACTTCGGAAAGGACCTGGGCGCTCGACTTGGGTTCCGCTGTAATTGGTCAAAAAACTGAAACGATCCCTGTCCGGCTGTCCCAAAATGTTCCCAATCCCTTCGCCGCACAGACGGTAATTCCGTATGAGCTGATCCGGTCTTCCAATGTCTGCATTCAGGTGTTCGACCTGAACGGGCGTGCGGTGGCCACCTTGTTCAACGGACACCAAAGCGCCGGGGAATATTCTGTTACCTGGGATGCCGCGGGGATACCGGCAGGGATTTATTTCTACCGGCTACAAACGAATGAAGGAGTATTGACGAAAAAATGCATTCTTCAAAACCATTAAACACATAAAGCTATGAAAGCGTACTTTTTCTTCTTGTTCGCCGGCCTGCTCCTGGCAGGGTGTACTTCAGACATGCTGGCTCCGGCCGATGATTCGGCCGGCCTCGAATTCCGCAAAAAGGAATATGTAACCAAACCCATGACCATGTGGCTCGAGGCCATTACCGATTATTCGCTGGGAAGTATTTCTTGCCTACCGGCAGGGAACGTGCCCGCCGGAGGCTGGATGCGGGGCCATGCCACCCATATGGGGCAGTTCAACATGGAGGAAAGCCCGTGGGCGCATGGCAGTTGCCAGTTGGTATTTGACCCCAGCGGAAACCTGGTCAAAGTCCTCATTGAAGGCAGTAACGGCCACTGGACCGCTGCCAATGGCGATGTCCTGAACTGGCAGGGTACCTATGAGTCGTTCCTCGACGGGACTTTTTCTGCCGACCTGAACTTCGCCGGAGGAACGGGCAGTTTTGAAGGCGCCACCGGCAACGTTTTTGGGTTCGGCTATGTCGATCCGGAGACAGGTAATGCGGTCGGAACGGCAGAAGGATATATTACGATGCTCCGATGACCGGCCGGGAATAGCAAATCCCCCGCTTTGACAAAAGCGGGGGATTTGCTAATTTCAACGTCATGGAAATAGGACTTCTCCGCGCCGATATCACCACTCTTTCGGTCGACGCTATCGTCAATGCCGCTAACAATTCCCTGCTCGGAGGCGGGGGCGTCGATGGCGCTATCCACCGGAAAGGGGGCAAGGCCATTCTGGCAGATTGTATGCTCATCCGCGAAAAGCAGGGCGGCTGCCCCACCGGCGAAGCTGTCTATACCACGGCAGGAAACCTGCCTGCCAAATTCGTTATCCATACCGTTGGGCCGATCTGGCACGGCGGTAACCACGGGGAGCCCGATCTCCTGAGAAACTGCTACCTCAACTCCTTGATGCTGGCCGAATCGCTGCAGGTAAAGACCGTGGCTTTCCCCAATATCAGTACCGGGGTGTATGGATATCCCAAACAACTGGCTGCGGAAATCGCCATTGCGACGGTTCGCCAATATTCCTCCACTTTGCCCGAAAAGGTCATCTTTGTCTGCTTCGACGCAGAAAATTACCAGATCTACGAAAAGCTGTTAAGTGCTTTTTAAGTCTGGTCTTATCCGCCATCCAGGGCGCCCCTTCTGGTCATATTCTCCCAATGGAGGTTCGACCCCACGTTGGGGTTGAAATTGGGATCGTCCGACAGGATGTACTCGCCCAGGTTGTTCGACCAGGCGTGGTTATAGCCGCTCGGCAATTCCACTTCCCGCCCTTCATGGGGATCGTAGTAGCGGTCAATATTGAGCATATAGTCGCCGAAAGCCTGAGAGGTTTGGTCATAGACCTTACCCCTTTCTTCAAACTGTTGGAGATTTTCCTGGCGCATTTGGTCGCTCATCTGGCTCAGCATCCGGCTCATCTCGCCAATGCTGCGGATATGTTCGATCTGCTTTTGGGCCAGGTATTCGATCATATTACTGTATTTGGCATACCACTTCGGATTGAGTTGAAAAGAGGACGAGATGGTCTGGAAGGTCTTGGTGTAGCTTTCCAGTTTCCCGGGTTCACCCTGGAAGGAAAAGAGGTAGTCGACGTACCAGAGGTAGTTGTAGACATAGCCGTACATCGTCTGCACGGGAATGGGGATCACTTCAACCACGCCGTAGAGTTCCTCCTCCACCATCGCGTTGCCGTCGTAAAACCTGAATCGCACCTTCGCGCCATCGGCATATCCTTGTGCACCGGCCCCTACCAGTTTGGCCAGTTCGGGTACCGGCTCTGCATTCAAGATCTCCACCCGGCCGCGAGCCTGTGGCAATACGATATACTGCAGTGCGTCCAGCGCGCTCACAGGTTGTTTGATCTCCATGCCAAAATATTTGGAGCCGGGGGGAAAGAGGGCAGAGGTCGTGGGGTCCTGGGCCCAGTAAAAACAATGGTTTGGATAACCCACAAAAGCCGCCTTCCCCTTGGGGTCGTACACCCGGAACGCGGCCCGTGCCGGCATCATTGGAAGGTCGAGGAGCCAGGTAATGCCACCCTCGAATTTCCAGTCGGCCGGCATCAGGAAGCTGAAGGCTTCGAGACCGGTACCTGTTTGGTCGATGTAGGTAAATTTCTTGAATTTCAGTGGGTCGCCCGTCGAATGGGCAACGCTTCCGTAAGATGTTCCCGGCTGTTCACCTCCGGCGCTATTCGCGCAGCAGTAAAGCAACATGGCAGGGAACAAGAGCCCGTAAACCAAAAAACGCTTTACCATTTTTTTGGAGGGAAATACGGAGATTTTTGCCTGATTTGCAATGATATTGATCAACCGGCGAAGTCTTTTTCAGGGGTTGATCCTTTCTAAAAATACAAATGAAAACCCTCAATTTTTCTGGGAATTCAGCCGCCAGTCATACCCCAAATAGGTGATCTTTCCCTTTGGCCCCAATTTCACCTTCGCATACCGGTTGATGTAGGCCTGCACGGATCCGGCTGCCTCCAGAAAATCCCCGCTGTACCAATTAAAGATCTGGGATAACTCCGCCTTTTGGGCACTCACCCGGTTGCGCAGAGGGTCGTTGATAAACCGGCGCATGGCATCGTCGAGCTGGCTGTCGAGCCGGGCGGCTTCGTATGCTTCCCCCCGCAATGCCGGGCAGGACCAGGATGCGCAATTGAGCGCGGCGTGGACGCGAGGGTCCTTAAATTGCTTCCGCAAAATGCCGTGTTCGATGTTGTTCAGATCGTACTCATTGCCCATCAGGTTGATAAACTTGACATCCCAAACAGTGTTTACGAACGGGATCCCGTTCTTGATATCTTTGATACTGCTCACCGGATAATTGTCGACGATGAGTTTCACGGTGAAGGCATTGTAGGCATTGATCCAATACGCCATTTGTTCCTCCCGCGTCCAGTTTCCGCCGGGGTGGGTGGAAGAGAGCAAGGCCAGGTACTGGTTCAAGGTCGCGCTGTCCCTGACAAACCCCTTGTAGTCGACAAAGCCATCCGAAGCGACGTATTTTTTTACCAGTCCATCCCAGATCGCATGGCTGACAACTGGCCCCTGAGCAGGAGTGTAGGCGCAGGAAAAGGGTAAGAAGAACAGGGTCACCAGGATTAATTTTTTGATCATGCCGAAGATTTTAATATCTATGCGAGTGGGATTTCGAAACGGCGTTTCTTAGAAACGGCGTTTACGCTTCAAATTCGATTTCGAAACGGCGTTTGCACCCAAGGTAAACGGCGTTTACACCCCAAGGAAACGGCATTTAGCTTCTAAACTCTCAAAAAACGCGACTCGCGAAAATTTATAATAATGCGAACGATCCTTCTCTGTCTTTTATTGGCTGTAGGCGCCGTGGCCACGAAGGCCCAGGAAGACCTCACCGTATCCCTCATCGACGTGCAACACCACCCTTTGGCGGATTTGACGGTTGTTCTGAAAAATGCATCCCGCGGCTTTGAACAAGCGCTCAAAACCAATGAACAGGGCCGTGCCGTGTTTCGTTCACTCCCGGTGGTCGATGGATACCAGGTTTTCTTTCCGGCTACTGATCGCTATGAGGAAGCCGAATCGAACCCGATCCACCTGCGCTCCAACCAGGACCGCACGGTACAACTGATCCTGCTGGAAAAAATGAGCGTCCGCCTGGAAACTGTGGTGGTGAATTCGACGGCTACGAGTAAGATCAATCGCACCAATGCCGAGGTGTCCTTTGAGTTGCCGCAACAGGAACTGGAAACCTTCCCCGTCGAAGGACGGGATATCACCAGAGTGCTCTACCGCCTGCCCAATGTCTCCCAGGCGACCGGCTTCTACCCGGAGGCGCCCAATGTGAGCATCAACGGCGCTAATTCGCTGTTCACCAGCTACCTCATCGACGGGCTCGACAATAATGAACGCTTTTTGGGCGGACAAAAATTCGCCATTCCCACCGGGTTTGCCAAGGACGTCACGGTGCTAACCAACAATTATTCCGCTGAATATGGCCTGACTTCCAACGGCATTGTCAATATCACCACCCGCTCGGGAAGCAATGCTTTTTCGGGCGAAGCCTTCGTCATTTCCCGTCCCGGACCGGTGATCGACGGACACTCCGATTACTTTCAGCGCGACCTCTCTGGCAATGCGGTCAAGGACGGTTTCCAACGCTACCAGGCGGGTGTGGGCTTCGGCGGCGCCATCCAAAAAGACAAGACCTTTTATTTTATCAATGCCGAACATACGACCGACCTCAAAGACAACCTGCTCAACTCCCCCGCCCTGGGCGTCAACGAAACCGTTCGAGGGCAAAACCACTTTACCTACCTGTCGGGAAAACTGGACCATACCTGGAACAAAAAATTTCGCTCTTCCCTGCGCGCCAACCTGGGTATCGTAGCCATCGAACGGCAGGGGGGTGGCCTGGAAGGCGGAGTACTTTTCCCTTCGGCCGCCAATTTTCAGGACCGGAACTCAGTGCTTCTGGCTTCCCGGAACACCTACGTCAGCGGCAAGATCAGTTCGGAGACCAATATTCAATACGCCCGTTTCCGCTGGAACTATGGACGCCCTTCCAACGAGGGAAGCCCACAGGTGAGCGTGCTCGACCCGCAAGAGCAGATCGCTGCCGTGCTGGGCCATCCGGGCTATATCTTTGACGCTACGGAAAATACCGTCCAGTTTCTCCAAAAATTCAAATACTACGGAGACCGGCATACCCTGAAAGGGGGCTTCGGTATAATATCCTCCGGACACCAACTCCACGGGGGCGGCAATGTAAATGGCAACTACACGGTCAAACTTACACAGAGCCAACTGGATCAGGTGCGGGAACTGAACCTTGGCGCCGGGCTGAATATCAACGATATCCCTGCCGATGCAGAGGTGCTTCATTACAATGTCGAACTTCGCCCCGCCTCCTTCGGCGCCCGGCAAAACATATACTCCCTGTTCCTGGAGGATCAGTTCGCCGCTTCCAGGCGTCTGAACCTGACACTCGGCTTGCGCTTCGACTACGACAACCTCTCCAAAGGGGGAAGCGACAAAGGCGATTTTAACAATATCGCTCCCCGGTTCAATCTCAACTACGAACTGGGGCAGCGAAGCAGCTTGCGGGCGGGTTACGGCATTTTCTACGACAAGATCCTATACTCCATTTACAGTGATGCCCTGCAGCAGAACACGACTTCATCCGATTACAAAAAACAGTTGAACAAACTCGTCGAGCTGGGCATCCTCCCCGCCGGCACCAATGTCGACCGGATCACGTTCGATGGTAATCTCAGCGGCAGCGCAGCGAACGTGGCCTATCTGAAAGGTCCTTCATTTGAAACCCTGCAAAACCAGCGGGAAGCCGTATTCAGCAACGAACGCCGCATTCTCAACCCCAATGGCTACCAGAATCCCTTCACCCACCAAATGGCGCTGGGGTATCAATTGCAGATCGACGATCATTCCCTCTTTTTTGTGGATGTAGTACACAACCGTTCCTTCAACCTCTTCCGCCTGCGCAACCTCAACGCCGCAGCGCCTTATCCCCTCGATGACCCCGGGCAGGTGCTCGTCCGGACACCCGCAGACGCCGACGCATCCCGGCCCATTCCCATCTTCGAAGGCGGCTATGCCATCATTGAGGGGGATACCCTTTCCGGTGTGGCCCGAAACGTGGTGATGTCGGAAACCGCCGGACAGTCGCGCTATTACGGAGCAAGCTTCAACCTGCAAAAAGACCGTAGCCACGATAGATATGCCTGGCGCCTCAATTACACGCTATCCTATCTGGAAAACAACACCGAGGACATCAATTTTCGGGCTATGGATGCCAACAATTTCGATTCGGAATGGGGGCCTTCCATTAACGACCGGCGGCATATCTTTAGCGGCATTTTCAGCTACTTCCCGCTCAACGGTTTGGGCATTACACTGGCGGCCCTGGTTCAGAGCGGACAGCCCGTCAACCGCATCCCCGACGCAACGATCTATGGCACCACCGACCTCAACGGCGATGGCGCTTCTTTCGGCGATGCCTATGTCGGCAACAGCGATCGCTACCCGGGGGAGTCTCGCAACAGCGACCGGCTACCCTGGTCCTATGTATTCGACTTCAGTCTGCAATACGAGCTGGAACTGGGCAAAAATACCGTTGAGATCCGGGCTGACATCTTCAACGTTCTGAATACCCAAAACCTCAGTGGCTACAGCAACAACGCTACGCAGAGCAACCAGATCCAGGTAGGGCCGAAAGAGGCGGGGATCGTACAGAAGAATGCCGGGGCGCCCCGGCAGTTCCAGTTTGGATTGCGGTATATGTTTTAATATTTCACCGCGTCGTCGCGGTGAAATACTTAATATTTACGTGCAAATGAGTCGAGCTCTCATTTTATTCATTAAAAATCCCCGACTGGGAAAAGTCAAGACCCGGTTAGCGGCCACCATGGGTGCTGAAAAAGCGCTGCGCGTTTATGAGGCCATGCTGGCGCATACCCGGAAAGTGGCGCTGCAAATCCCTGTCGACAGGTACCTCTACTACAGCGATTTCATCGACCATCAGGATAACTGGAGCCGCGCCCATTTTCACAAAAAAGTGCAACGAGGTGAAAACCTGGGTGCCCGGATGGCACATGCTTTCTCCGAAGTGCTGGACGAGCATGAGCGGGCTATTCTGATCGGTAGCGACATTCCCCAAATTAACCCCTCGATCCTCAAGGAAGCGTTTGAGAGGTTGTCGACCCATGATTTTGTCATTGGTCCTGCCCAGGATGGAGGCTATTACTTGCTCGGTATGCGATCCTTCGAGCCGACTGTTTTCCTGGGTATAGCCTGGAGCGCTCCAACGGTTTTTAACAAAACCATCGATATTATCCAAAGACTGGATAAGTCTTTTCACTGCCTCCCTACCTTGTCCGATGTGGATGAGGAAGAGGACTGGGACCGGTTGAAAAAATACCTCGAACAGTAAGATTTTCGCTGCAATGGGTGAAAATGAATGGTTTTTGGTCGAAAATGATAAGGAAAACTCCCTTCGATGGACCTTCCTTTGTGAGGGTCCTATCGTGGAACCTAGCTAACTAACCCCAAAATCAAAAATGAAGCAACAGATCCAACCTTCCCTATCTGTTATTATTCCTCCTATTCTCATTTGTCGCGGAAGTATCCCAAGTCTGGAATAGACTTCCTTTCTCACACCGAACCGCCCTTGCTTATTCGCTGGTCGAAATCCTGATACTATTGCCTGTCGGAATGCCTGGTAGGCATTGGGCATTTGCATTAATTCAACCCATTTTACCCATTATTATTAAAAACCAAAAAAGATGAAATTCAAAAAAAGCTTTCGAATTCCCCTGCTTTTTCTGGCCTTCCTGGCCCTGGGGCTCCAACTGCAGGCACAAGGCGATGCTCCCCGGATGGGAAAAGCCCTGGCCGACAAAGAAGGTAAAGTGATGATCCAATCGGGTCCGCTTTGCTATGACAACGTAATCGACCTTTCGTCCGTAGATGCATCGATCCGTTCCAATGTCAAGGCCCATTTTTCGGGCAAGAATACCCAATTGGTCACTTTTGTAGTAGATGAAAACAAAGGACAAGTTCATGTCCAGATCGAACTCCGCGCCCAGCCAGATTGGACGGTGGAAGACTGGAACAAATACCTGTCCTCCCTGTAGATGAGCTAATTTTACCCATTATCCCCTAAATAACGAATATTATGAAAATCAAATTAGTAATGGCTCCCTTCATTACAGGGATGTCCTTTTTATTATTGTTGCTAAGCTGGCAACCATTGGCAGCTCAGATCGTCATTTCTCAAAACGGGAATGGTTTATCGCTTGCCAATTCGCTCGCAGGCTCCGGAGCTACCATTTCCAATGTGACTATAAATGCAGCTCCTGGATCTACCGGGACATTTTCGAATGGGAACTCAACAAATTTGGGGCTCAATAGTGGTGTTATCCTAACATCAGGGAAGGTGGCACTCATCCCCGGACTTGCGTCGGGGACCCTTGATAATAACAATAATTTTCCTGGAGACACCAATTTGGACGATATCTCATCCGGGCCTACCCTGGATGCTTGTGTGTTGGAGTTCGATTTTGTTCCGATCGGAAATTCGGTATCCTTTCAGTATGTTTTTGCATCGGAAGAGTATCCGGACTACGCCTGTAGACAATTCAATGATGTTTTTGCCTTTTTCATTTCCGGCGGGGCGTATTCCAATACTAATATTGCGTTGATCCCCAATACAAACCCACCTGTTCCGGTATCAATCAATACAGTATCGAATGTTCAGTCAAATAACATAGGCCAAGAATGTATCGTTAACCCTCAGTATTACATAAATAATGTGGGGCAGCCAGGTCCAACCGTTCAATATAATGCTTTTACGACTGTATTCACTGCGTCGGCAGATGTAACTCCGTGCGAAACCTATCACATAAAATTGGCTATTGCAGATGTTAGTGACAGGCGATTCGATTCCGGGGTATTTCTCGCATCCGGCAGCTTCAACGTATCCATTCTCTGCCAGAATGTGACCGTAAACCTGGAGCCCAATGGAACTGCATCCATCCTTGCTTCAGAGCTGTACTCGCCGGATAATATCGAGTGTTCCAGTCCAACGAATTACGAGGCTACCCAAACCGTTTTTGATTGCACCGATGTCGGGCCGAATGTTGTTACGCTCACAGCAACCTATCCCGGAGGCTTGAGCGCCAGCTGCAACGCTACGGTAACGGTAGCGGGCGATGATTCCGATGAGGATGGCGTGCCCGACGTTTGTGACCCTTGCCCCCTGGCGCAAGATGAAAGTAATATACCCAATTTTGACCTCCAATCCTGCGGGTGTTTGCCTGGTTTTTACCAGGAAACTACGACTATCAACGGACAGGAAGTGATCACGAATTGCCAGATCTGCCCTCCCGGTACTTACTGCCCGGATGGGGTCAATTCCTACCTTTGTGAGGCAGGGTACTACAATCCGGTCTATGGGGCTATAGCGTGCCAAGCCTGCCCCCCTGGGAAATACCAGGGAGAAGAGGGCGCCTGGCAATGTGTTAATTGCCCACCGGGCACCTACGCAGATGTGGAGGCAAGTACGCATTGTGCAACTTGTGAGCCTGGTTCAAATACTCCCTATGCCGGGAGTGTTTTATGCGAGGATTGCACACCACCTTCTTTCAGTACCTGCCCTGTAGTCGCGGCGGTTAACAATGACCAGGGCTTGTGCGGGGCAGATGTAACCGTACCTTCACCGGATCTATCCGGCTTGTGTACGCGAAACCACGCACTGGATTTTGACGGAGTAGATGATTATGTGTCTGTCAGTCCTAACCCCTCCCTCGATATGACCGGCGATGTCTCATTCGAAGCCTGGGTCTATGTAAAAGGGCCCAATTCATATGGTACCTTTCAAAGCATTTTTGATAAAACGGAAACCGCCGATCTGGCCAACTATAGGTTCTATCTGACCCCGAATGGCAGGATGGGCTTTTTTAATGGTTCCTATGTTGTCATTTCTGCCTCTATTGTACCCTATGGCCAATGGGTGCATCTGGCCTGGGTGCTCGAATCCGGCACGATGACCTTTTATCAGAATGGGGTCCAGGACGGCACGGGGTCTACTTCCCTGGGTGCTACTAATAATGGGCCTTTGAACATTGGTCGGGACAATAATCAAACGTATCCGAACAAGCGGAATGTCAACATGATGCTGGATGAAGTCCGGCTGTGGAATATTCCCCGGTCCCAGGCTGACATACAGGCGACCATGAACCTGGAGATCAATACGACCTATTCTGGTTTGGTCGCTTTTTTCAACTTTAATGAGGGTATCGCTTGTTGCGATAATACAGGTCTGACGACCCTTCCCAATGGACAAAATGGTCCCGATGGTACGCTCATTGGCTTCTCTTTGGCCCCGGGCTGTGCCTCCAACTGGGTTGCCGGTGCGCCCGCGCTTGGAGATCCACTTACGCTTACCAACAACGTTACCGGTGATTGCGCTAGTGCATCTGCCACCTATTCCGCCGGCAATACGATCGTCACCTGGACAGCCACCGGAGCAAACGGGCAGACGGCAACCTGTTCGCAGACGGTGACGGTGATAGACAATGAAGCCCCTTTTGCATCCTGCCAGAATATTACAGTCGACCTGCTTAGCACAGGAACATACGACCTCACTGCAGGGGAGATCGATAACGGCAGTTCGGACAACTGTCCGGCTAACCTTTCCATCGCCATACCTGCAACGTCTTTTAATTGTGATGATGTGGGGAATACAATAGCGGTAACATTAACTGCTTCCGATGGCACCAATAGTGCAACTTGCATCGCTCAGGTAACGGTATCGGATGTGAATCTGTACTGTAATCAGTCGCCTTTGGCAGTGTGTCAGGACATTTCGGTAAGCGCCAGTACAAATTGTCAGGGAACGGCAGTAGCAAGTGATTTTGATGGAGGCTCCACTGATCCGGATCTCGATCCCCTGACATTTTCAGTAAATCCCGAAGGTCCCTATGACCTTGGGGTAACGAATGTAATATTGACGGTCAGCGATGGCAATGGAGGATCCGACCAATGTAGTGCAACCATCACGGTAGTGGATGATACCAATCCGACAATCGCTTGTCCGGCAAATATCACCCAGTCCAACGATGCTGGTCAATGCAGTGCGGTGGTGACCTATGCGACCCCGGCAGGCACAGACAACTGCCCGCTTGCGGTTACTACGCAAACAGCAGGTTTGGGTAGTGGAGCTGTCTTCCCGGTAGGCATGACCACGGAGACGTTTAAAGTGACGGATGCGGCAGGTCTTTCCGCAGTTTGCAGTTTCACGATTACGGTAAATGACAACGAACTTCCCAGCCTGACCTGCAAGCCTGCGGCCATCCTGCTGGACGGAAGCGGCAACGCCACCCTGAGCGTAAGCGATGTGGAAGTTAGCTCATCAGACAACTGTGACGTATCTCTTGACAAGGTTTTGAGCCAGACGACCTTTAACTGTTCAAATGTTTGCACAGGGGCCGTCGATCAAAGCGCCTTCAGCTCCACCGGCCTCTTTGGTCCGGAACCCGACTTTGGCCAGACCTTTACAGCGGGAGCTTCCGGGCTATTGGCCAAGGTAATGGTCAGCGTCGGAGGCGGATCGCCCGGCACCTTGCTGGAGATCCGGTTGAATAATCCTTCGGGTGCAGTGTTGGCTTCCCAGGTCTTCGATGCTTCGGGACCAATCATACACCGGGAGGTGGTCTTTAGTACCCCGGCCAATCTGAGTGCCGGAAACGTATATGCGATCAGGATAACAGGACCGAGCTTTTACTGGGAAGGCACCCTTTATGGGACCTACCCGGGAGGGAATTCCTGGTTGGGATTGGCCTCGGTCAGTTCCTGGGATAATGTATTCCAAACCTTTATGTACAACTGTGGGACGATAACCTTGACGGTTACCGATGACGCGAATAATTCGGCGATTTGTACGTCGATGGTAGCTGTGCTGGACGAAGTGAATCCGACGATCGTATGTCCGGCCGACATCACGACGGGGAATGACGCCGGAGTGTGCGGAGCGGTAGTGACCTATTCGGTGAACTACGATGACAACTGTTCTGGAGAGACCCTTGCACAGAGCGCCGGTCAGGCCAGCGGTTCGATCTTCCCGGTAGGTACGACTACGAACAGCTTCACGGCGATGGACGCGTCGGGCAACGTGGCGACGTGCAGCTTCAGCGTAACGGTGAATGACGACGAGGCGCCGGTGATCCACGATTGTCCTGAGAATATCGTGACCACCACCAGTGCAGACGGAACGGGTGATTGCTC
The DNA here is from genome assembly GCA_020636275.1 of Lewinellaceae bacterium. GTDB lineage: Bacteria > Bacteroidota > Bacteroidia > Chitinophagales > Saprospiraceae > JADJTT01. The sequence continues at coordinate 547,136 of JACJYD010000001.1, forward strand.
GACTACGGTAAGCTGGATAGTGCCCACGGTGAGCGACAATTGCGATGAAGGTCTGGTCCTTTCCAGCAACCATAATCCGGGAGCTGTCTTCGGAAAAGGGATGACGACGGTGACCTACGATGTGGCGGACAACTCGGACAACGCGGCAACAACGTGTAGCTTCAGCGTAACGGTGAATGATGACGAAGTGCCGGTGATCCACGATTGTCCTGAGAATATCGTGACCACCACCAGTGCAGACGGAACGGGTGATTGCTCGACCACGGTAAGCTGGATAGCTCCAACAGTGAGCGACAATTGCGATGAGGGTCTGGTCCTTTCCAGCAGCCATAATCCGGGAACTGTCTTCGGAAAAGGAGTGACGACAGTGACCTACGACGTTGCGGACAACTCGGGCAACGCGGCCGAAACCTGCAGCTTCACGGTAACGGTGAATGACGACGAGGCGCCGGTGATCCACGATTGTCCGGACAATATCGTGGCCACCACCAGTGCAGACGGAACGGGTGATTGCTCGACCACGGTAAGCTGGATAGCGCCCACGGTGAGCGACAATTGCGATGAGGGGCTGGTCCTTTCAAGCAACCATAATCCGGGAGCTGTCTTCGGAAAAGGAGTGACGACGGTGACCTACGACGTGGCGGACAACTCGGGCAACGCGGCCGAAACCTGCAGCTTCACGGTAACTGTGAATGACGACGAGGCGCCGGTGATCCACGATTGTCCGGACAATATCGTGGCCACCACCAGTGCGGACGGAACAGGTGATTGCTCGACTACGGTAAGCTGGATAGCGCCCACAGCGAGCGATAATTGCGATGGGGGCCTGGTTCTTTCCAGCAGTCATAGTCCGGGAGCTGTCTTCGGGAAAGGGACGACGACGGTAACTTACGATGTAGCGGACAACTCGGGCAACGCGGCCGAAACCTGTAGCTTCAGCGTAATGGTGAATGACGACGAAGCGCCGGTGATCCACGATTGTCCTGAGAATATCGTGACCACCACCAGTGCAAACGGAACGGGTGATTGCTCGACTACGGTAAGCTGGATAGCGCCCACAGCGAGCGATAATTGCGATGGGGGCCTGGTTCTATCCAGCAGCCATAGTCCGGGAGCTGTCTTCGGAAAAGGAGTGACGACAGTGACCTACGACGTGGCGGACAACTCGGACAACGCGGCAGCTACGTGTAGCTTCAGCGTCACGGTAAATGATTCGGAAAACCCGACGATCGTATGTCCGTCCGACATTACAACGGGAAATGACGCCGGAGTGTGCGGAGCTAATGTGACCTACACGGTGAGCTACGGCGACAACTGTTCGGTAGCAACCCTCGCACAGGGCGCTGGTCAGGGCAGCGGCAGCACCTTCCCGGTCGGTACGACGACGAATACCGACGGATGCGTTAACAATATGACGGATTTCACGGTGACGGTAATGATACAGAAAACCACGATCGCCTGTCAGTTTCATCCAGCAGCCATAGTCCGGGAGCTGTCTTCGGAAAAGGAGTGACGACAGTGACCTACGACGTGGCGGACAACTCGGACAACGCGGCAGCTACGTGTAGCTTCAGCGTCACGGTAAATGATTCGGAAAACCCGACGATCGTATGTCCGTCCGACATTACAACGGGAAATGACGCCGGAGTGTGCGGAGCTAATGTGACCTACACGGTGAGCTACGGCGACAACTGTTCGGTAGCAACCCTCGCACAGGGCGCTGGTCAGGGCAGCGGCAGCACCTTCCCGGTCGGTACGACGACGAATACCTTTACGGTGACGGATGCGTCGAACAATATGGCCACGTGCAGTTTCACGGTAACGGTAAATGATACAGAAAACCCGACGATCGCCTGTCCGCCTAACATCACGACGGGAAGTGACGCGGGAGTGTGCGGAGCAGTAGTGGCCTACACGGTGAGCTACGGCGACAACTGTCCGGGAGCAACCCTTGCACAGAGCGCCGGTCAGGCCAGCAGTAGCACCTTCCCGGTAAGTACGACGACGAATAGCTTTACAGTGACGGATGCGTCGGGCAACTCGGCCATGTGCAGCTTCACGGTGACAGTTAACGACACGCAAGCACCGAATGCAGTATGTGTGAATACCAAGATCCCAGTGGTATTGGATCTAAATGGGGAGGCCTCCATTACTCCGGCTTTAGTGGATAACAACAGCACGGATAACTGTGGCATAACCTCGTACACCGTAGTTCCCACCCTGCTCACTACCGCAAATGTTGGAGATAATACAGTAGTGTTGACCGTGACCGATGCAGCCGGTAATTCAGCTTCCTGCTCTTCCACGGTGACCATCAATAAACGACCCACTACCTTGGTCTACAATGGTGATTTCAGCGAGCAATATTCGGATGAGGCGGACCTCAGTGCCATTCTTATAGATCAACTGACAGGAACTTTCATTTCAGGGCGGACCATCGATTTTTCCATCAATAGCAATACCGCTTCAGGCGTTACGGAAATATCGGGTACAGCGTCTACCACGGTGCAAATCACGCAAGACCCGGCCGGAACTTATACGGTTGATGCTGATTTTGATGGAACTTCCGATCCTCTTTTCCTGAGCTCAAGCGATTCCGATCCCTTTGATGTCCTGCAGGAAGATGCCATCGCGACCTATACAGGTACGATGTTTGCTTCCACTTCCGGAAATAACAATGAAGCGACCATTTCCCTGATCGCCACCATTAAAGACCCGGATGATGGATCCAGGGGGAATATCAGTTATGCACAGGTACAGTTTTACAACGGTACGACGCCTATTGGGCCGGTGTTAAATGTCCTCCTCTTCGACCCTAATGATACGACGGCCGGTTATGTACAGTACGATTGGACGGTGAACCTGAATAATAACCAGGAAAGCGATACGTATGAAATAGGCATTGAGGTGCTTAATTACTACACCAGGGAATACCGTGCTGATGACGCTTTGGTCACGGTATCCCAACCGCTCAACGACTTTTTTACCGGAGGAGGGTACCTCTTCATGGAAGAATCGGCGGGCACCTATGCCGGAGATGACGGCACGAAATGTCACTTCAGTGTGAATGCCAAATGGACACCCAATGGCAATAACCCAAAAGGGAAGGTACACTTCCTGGTTCGTCGCCTGGAGTCGGACGGCATTGTGCATATTTACCGCTTCAAGAGCAACCAGATCAATTCGATCGGGATCAACCAGGGGACGAATGAAGGGGAAGTTGCCGGTAAGTGCAACATTCAGGACGTTACCGATCCGAATAACCCGCTTTCTCTGGGTGGGAACAAGCCATTCCTCGTGAAAGTCCAGGACAACGGCGAACCCGGTACCGTGGATAATATTGCGATCACCGTGTATAACAATGGTGGAGGTGGCCTACTGTTCTCCAGTTATTGGAATGGCACGCAATCCGTTTACGACCTCCTCGACGCGGGCAATCTACAGGTGCATTACAGCAACCAGTCACTAGCCGTACTGCCTTCCATCGACCTGCCGCAGGTCATTGAAGAAGTGGAAGGTGCGCAGATCAAAGAGTCTGTGCATCTGTTTCCCAATCCGGCATCAGAAGAGATCCAATTAATCCTGACCAGTTCTGAGAACAAGGCGTTCCGGATTGATGTGATCGATCTTAACGGAAAAATTGTGCAGAGGATCGACCTGGATGCGCTGAAAGGCGAGAATGCGATCCGATTGGATATTCAGGATCTGGCTCAGGGAGCCTACTGGGTGCGGGTCATCGGGCAGAATAGCCTTATGATACAGCAGTTTATCCGAATGTAAGACTTTTTGATCGTGTTGAAAAGAAGGGGTGTGGGCCGTTTTGCCCACACCCCTCTTTTTATGGATGGAACTGGATTACCTTTTTCATCGTTCGCCCTTTATCAGTTTGTATTTCTACAAAATAAACGCCAGCAGGGTTCGAACCTAGATCTATCTGCGAAAAACCACCTGTTGAAAACTCCTGGATCAGATTGCCACCCGCATCGCGAATGGAAATCTTCCCTTCCCCTCCTTTCACCACAAAAACACCCGCACTGGGATTGGGATAGATCACCCAGTCCGGTTCGAAAATGCCATCCTTTACCCCAACGGTGCACACCGCTTCCACCTCCGTCGAAGAATTACAACCGGTGGCGTTGGAATGAATATCCACCGCCCCATTCGGCGCCGATAGATAATCGCAAACGGCCTGGACCGCGCATTCCGGGAGGGCGGTGTTTTCGTAGATCGTCAGGTCCCCTCCAATGCTCAAGGGGTGATTCAGCGCGGAAATGTCGGCCAGCGAGAGGTTGTGAAGGATGGAAAAACTACCTCCTATCGCAGTCAGGTTGTCGAATCCCTTGAGGTTGAGCAGGGCTGCATTTCCGTGGGCCACCTCCGGTGTATAGATGCCGATGGAAACGGATCCTCCGATGGAGCTCAATCCTTCCAGCCCGGTCAGGCTGGCCAGCATGGTATTATCGCCAAGCATGAGATCGCCTCCTACGGTGGCCAGGTCGTCCAGGCCTTTCAGGTCGGTGAGGAAAATATTCTTTTGGATGTAAAGACCGCCTCCCACAGAGGCCAGGTTTTCGAGTCCCGCCAAGCTGTTGAGCGCGTAATTTCCCACCGGGCACAGGCAGGTATCGGGATTGGAACCGATGGCGAGGTGCTTTTGAACAGCGGTGAGCCCCTCAAGTCCGGTAAGATTGAGCAGCGCATTATTTCCCCAAAGCATCAGGCTACCTTCGACAGAGGCGAGGTTGTTCAATCCATCCAGGGTTTCCAGGAGATTGGTGTCGTGTATTTTGAGGTTTCCTTTAATATTCGTTATTGCCGACAACCCGTTCAGATCGGTGATGCCGGTACCGGTGATCTCTATGTCGCCCTCGATCTCCGTACATCCCGAATAGGAGGCGGGGAAATCATCGATTTCCTGTTGAGTGGTAAAGCTGATCCCATCCGGAAGGCAGGGTTGTGCGGAGAGTGGCAGGGTGAAAAATAGCAGGAAAAATGGGTGTAGTGAATTTTTCATACGCGTTGGTTTTGGAAAAGGTGGAAAAGACACTATGCGAAAGGTAGTGATTTTTTACCTTAGGAGGCGCATTGAACCCAAAACCATCCTGTGCTATGAATCCCTACCTGAAGCGGTTTTTTATCATTGTCGGTATTTTCCTGCTCCTCGTGATCGGAGCAGCTTTGGCCTTGTCCACCCTTTTTGAAGATGCCATCGGTCAGCGCATTGTCCGGGCGATCAACCGGCAGATCGAGACCGAATTGCGGGTGGAGGATTTTAAGTTATCCCTGATCCGGTTCTTTCCCAGTGCCGGCGTTACCCTGAAAGGGGTAGAATTACAGGGCGCCAACCGCGACCTCCTCCTCGATGCGGGCGAAGTGTCGTTCCGGATCGGCTATTCCTCAATTTTCGGCTCCCGGATCTCCGTCAATTCCGTTCTGATCGCCAATGGAGCCCTTCGCGTCCGGGTGGATGAGCAAGGGCATGCCAACTACGATATTTTCAAGGATACAGGCAAGGAAGAACCGGGCGCCCCTTCCGATCTCACCATTTCGCTCCAAAAGGCGCGCTTGCAGGAAATGCTGCTGGTCTATGATAATGTTCAAAGCGATCAGCATATCTCTGCCAACGTGGCATCGCTCGATCTGTCGGGCGAGTTCTCCAGCCAGGCTTTTGATCTGAAGACAAAGGCCGATATTTTTTCCAATTTCGTCGATCTGGCGGGCATCCGCTACCTGCCCGGGAAAACCATCGCTTGTGATGCACTGTTGGCCGTCGACCTGGACAAGGGGTCCTACGATTTTCGGAAATTCGATCTTCAGATCGAAAAAAATCTTTTCCAATTGGATGGCGTGGTCACTGCCCGGACGGACGGTACGGTCTTCAATGTGTTTATCTCCAATGAAGAGGGGCACCTCGACGACCTGGTTCAACTCCTGCCTGCCGAATATCTTCAACGGGTGGGGAACCTGTCGAGCAAGGGCAATTTCTTCTTCGACGGCCGGGTGGAAGGGGTTCTTTCAGAGCGCTCCAACCCCGATATTCATTTCAAATTTGGTTTGGAGCGAGGTCGTCTGGATAGCGACCTGCTGCCCTCCGGTTTGCGCGATGTGTCGTTTGAAGCACGCTTTACAAACGGCCGGGAGCGCAGCAACGCCACTACCGAGTTTGAGATCGCAAATTTTCAGGGCCTGTTTGGCCGGGAGCCGGTCGATTTCAGCCTCCTGGTCCGAAACCTGAACGACCCACAGGTCGACCTGTTGCTCGACGGCGTCCTGCCCATCGAAACAGTGGCCCGCTTGCTTGGCAGTACTACCGTGAAAGAGGGCGCCGGCGAACTGGAGATCCAGCAGCTTTCCCTCAAGGGTCGCTACAGCGATATGGTCCACCCGGAACGAGTGGCCAACGTACTGGCCACCGGCCGTCTGGAGTTTGACGATGCATCCCTCGAATTCGAAAAAGAACGGCTCACGTTCGACCGGGGCGTACTCGAGATCGACGGCAATACCCTTTCTCTTAAGGACCTGAAACTGGAAGGCGCCGGCAGCGATATCATACTCAATGGTTCCTGCTCCAACCTGCTTCCTGTCCTGCTTGCCGATTCGCTTACCGCCCCTGATACAAAATTGCGCGTCGATGCCAGCTGGCGCTCCGAAATGCTGGATATCGACCGGTTTCTCCAGATCGTGAATTCCGCTCCTTCGGAGCCGCCTTCTCCACAGCCGGTTGAGGCCGATTCGGCATCGACTGTACCGGCTGCCCCTCCCGGTGGATGGTTTGCCACGCACCTCGACGGCGTCTTTGAATGCCAGGTGAAGAAATTCAATTACGGAAAAGTTGAAGGAGCCTACTTCCTGGGCAAGCTGGTCTTCGCCGGCGATCAGCTTCTGGTGGAAGGCAACACCGAAGCCATGGGCGGCCGCTTTAACCTAAACGGAGGGTTGATCCTGGAGGACAAACCCCGCCTGCAAGCCACCCTGGATTGTGCGGATGTAAACGTGTCGGAATTCTTCCGCCAGACGGACAATTTTGGGCAGACCATGCTTCAGGACCGCCAGTTGTCGGGTCGCCTCAGCGCCAAGATCGCCTTGTTCATCGATTTTGACGAAGCGGGCAACCCCCTCCTGGACAAGATGCTGGTTTTTGCCGGCATCGGTATTGTCAATGGCGAGTTGAAGAACCTGGAGATCCTCGAACAAATGTCATCGTATGTGAAAGTGGAGGACCTTCGCCATATCAAATTCGCCAACATGCAGAACTGGATGGAGATCAAGAACGGCCGGCTTTATATTCCCACTATGTTTATCCAAAGCAATGCCCTGAACCTGACCATTAGCGGCGAACACTCTTTCAACAACGAAATCGATTACAACATCAAAGTCAATGCCGGGCAGGTCGTGGCCAACAAATTCAAAAAGTACAACCCCGAAATGGAGCCCATCAAAGCCAAAGGCGGCCTGGTCAACCTCTATTTTAAAATATTCGGCACCGTCGATAAATTCGACTACAAAATGGCCCGCAAGCAGGTCAAACAGGATTTCGACCGGAGCGAGGCCCGCAAATCGGAGATCAAAAAGGCCCTCCTCCAGGCTTTTGGAAATATCGACCTCATCGAAGAACCCGGAGACTGGGCCGATACCGGCGAACCGGCGGTCTTGGAAGGATTTTGATTAAGTTGAAGAGTTGAAAGGTTGAAGAGTTGAAAAGAGTGTTTATATTTATTCTCCCCTTCAACCCTTCAACCCTTCAACTCTTCAACCTTTCAACTCTTCAACTCTTCAACTCTTCAACTCTTCAACTCTCCAAACCATGAATCAAGCACACATCCATTTGCTTCTCAACCATTTTCCCATTCTTGGTTCGTTATTTGCCGCCGGCATTCTATTTTTCGGTGTGATCCTCAACGACCGGAAAGTCAACCAGGTCGGATTACTGTCCCTGGTCGCTTTCACATTGCTGACTATCCCGGCATTTCTCTCCGGGCACGGGGCTGAAGAGGTCATCGAAGATTATCCCGGGATCAGCCATGCCGCTATTCACAACCACGAGGAGGCGGCCGAACTGGGGCTCTGGATCATGGTCATTGCGGGGGTGATCGCACTGGTCAGCTACTTCCTCCAACGTCGCAAGGAGCAAATGCATCGCCTGCTGAGCCTGATCACGCTGGTTGCCGCCACGGCTGCTTTCGGCGTCTTCTTCCGCGTTGGATTGACCGGCGGCGAGATCCGTCACCCGGAGATCATCAAGCCGATCGCCGTGCCCGACAATCCCGGCTCGGACCAGCTCTACAACGGGGAGCACGAGGAAAACGATGAAGATTGATTCGACCGGATTAAAATTCAATACGCCATATGTCATCAATGGATCGCCGGACCTTTCTCGAATTTCTGGGAAAGAGTACGGTCGGAATGATCTTCATTCCCCCCTTGCTGTCCAGTTGTACATCCGACGAATGGAAAACCATCGTACCGATCGCTCCGGCATCGGTCGACCGCATTGTGCTGGCCGACGGATTTTTCTATGATCTGCTGATCAAATGGGGTGACCCGATCTCTGCAACGGATCAATTCGGTTTCAACAACGACTTCAATGCCTTTATTCCCTTTGATCCCGCCAAGCCGGATGACGGTTTTCTTTGGGTCAATCACGAATACATCCATTCCGGATTTGTATCGGGTTATTGGGGGAAAGGCGCCAAATCGCGCGAACAGGTAGAAAAGGAAATGTATGCGGTGGGGGGCTCCATTCTTCACATTCGCCAAAAAAGGAACGGAGCCTGGGAGGTCGTGAAAAACGACCCGCTGAACCGGCGCATTACCGGAATGACGGATATTCCTTTTCAATGGCCGACACCCATCTACGGGCGTACCTCTGCCATGGGCACCTTGGCCAATTGCGCCGGGGGAGTAACGCCCTGGGGCACCTTCCTTACCTGTGAGGAGAACTACGACTCGTTTTACGGCGAGCGCGACTTCCAGACCGGCGGCCTGAAACCGGGTTCCGACAAATGGTACGAACAATTCGACAATCCTCCTGAGCACTACGGGTGGGTCGTAGAGGTGGACCCCCGGACCGGGGCTGCCCGGAAACATGTAGCGCTCGGACGCTGCGCACATGAATCGGCTACAGTAGCCTCCCTTCCCGATGGCCGGGTGGTGGTCTATTCGGGCGATGATGCCAACGACCAATGCCTGTACAAATTCGTGGGTTCGGAGCCAAATACGCTGGAAAAGGGAACGCTCTACGTTGCTGATTTGGAAGCGGGAAAATGGTTGCCCGTGGATTTTGCGCAGCAACCCCTTTTGCAACAACATTTCGCCGATCAGACCGAGGTGCTGATCCGGCTCCGGGAGGCGGCTCACCTGCTGGGCGGCACGCCGCTCGACCGGCCCGAAGATGTGGAGATCGATCCGCACACCGGAGCGGTGGTCGTTGCACTCACCAACAACCTGGCCAAAAGGAATTTCTACGGTTCTATTTTAAGGATCGAAGAAGACGGGGGTGATCACGCCGCCTTGCATTTTCGGCACGATACCCTCCTGACCGGTGGGCCGGAAACGGGATTTGCTTGTCCCGACAACCTGGCCTTCGACGCAGGGGGCAATTTGTGGTTCACGTCCGATATTTCGGGGAGTTATATGCACAAGGCGCCTTATGAGGATTTTAAGAACAACGCCTTATATGTGTTGCCGCGGCAGGGACCTCAGGCCGGGCAGATCCTGCGCGTGGCAGTAGCACCTACCGATGCGGAATTTTCAGGGCCCTGGTTTGCACCCGATGGCCGCACCCTCTTTTTGAGCGTACAGCACCCCGGGGAGAACACCGGTCGGCCCGATGAGTTGACAAGCCACTGGCCGGATGGCGGCGACAGCATTCCAAGACCCTCCGTTATTACGATCCGCGGCAAAGCCCTGGACGAATTGCAGATGTCGTTTGAATGATCAGCCTTTTTTCCGGGATCCCGAAGGCCGGTAAATGAAGCAATCTTCCTTGGTGATCGGGGTATAATAATCAGCTTCTTCTTTCAACACCTGGGCAGTGGAGTGTTCAACGGCGGCAATTTCCACCCGCACCCCTTCCGACTTGAGGTGACTGACCAACTCCACGTAATCGGCATCGCCTGAAAGGATGATTATGGTATCCACCTTTTGGGCGATCTGGGTAGCCTTGATCGTCAGCGGGATATCCGCTGATTTGTAGCAAGGCACCACCGATCCGTGGTAGTAGGTATGCAGGCGTTCGGCCAGCTTGGAAGAAATACTTTTCCCTTCCCGGAAGTAGATCAGCCGGTTCAAGGCACGATTGATCAATAACTTCGGGATAAGGGTATCAAAGTTCAGCATGGCGTTGGTGTCGCCCACCAAATCGTGCAGACTTTTTTCAATGTTATTGCCGTCGATCAAAATGGCGACCGACTGGCTGATGTTTACCTGTGGGGTTTGCATGGGTTATTCTTCAAACTTTTTTTGTTCGCGGTATACCGCTTTCAGGTATTCTGTCCGGCGGGATACCGATGGTTTTTCAAAATACCTCCGGCTTCGGATCTCCTTCAAAACGCCGGATTTCTGGTATTTGCGCTTATACCTTTTTAACGCGCGTTCGATGGTTTCGTTTTCCTTGACATTGATAATAAGCATAGGCAAAAATTTATTGGATGAATTAAATGCGAACTATGGTTGCCAGGATGCTGTGCTCCTTAACCAGTTTTTGCGTAAACGTGAAATGTCCCTTCGGGACGATCAGATAGAGTTTTCCGCTGTGCAACCGGGCCATGCTGCTCAATAGCTTCCATTTCGTAACGGATTCCTGAACCGTATCGTTTTTCATGGCTAATTCGAAATAGGACTTGCGCCCGGCTTTGACCCCGGTGATATCCGGAATAAAGGCTTCCTCATCTTTTCGATGCAACCGGGAAGGGGTGTCGTAGTCTTCCAGGTTCGCCTTGATACCTTCATACCCTTTGGGGTTAACGACTTTTTCAATCGCTTCCTTAATGAGTTCAGGGCGTTTTCCCTCCGTGAGAATTCCAGTTTCCATATCATTTTGTTTAATGAAAAAATGACCGGATCGGCAAAATGCCGATAGAGATGCATGAGTGCATGCATTTGCCGCAAAAGGCCTGCCGCTTAGGGCACCTTGCTCAGTCTTGATACAAAAGGTGGAGAAAAAGGCAGAAAATGCAACGACAAAGGGCGCCGGAGCACCCTCTCCATAGTAAACGTGAGGAGCAGGGGAAAAGTTTCCGGTTGGGGGAAATAGTCGAAAAGTGGAAAAGTGAAATAGTGGAAAAGAAATTTGTCTTGTCTACCTTTGCTCAAATTTCCTTTGTACAAGGCAAAACCTTAAAAATTCAACAATATGAAAAGATTAGGTTATTTTTTGGTTGCAGGTATGCTGTTTTCGGCGATGGCTTGTCAACCGGGGGAACCGGCTACCGAAGAACCGGCTATGACAAAGATCGATTCGTTGCTTGCCAAATACGTCAGCGTTCGCCTGACTACGGATGTTGCACAGCTTTCTGATTCGGAAAAGCAAATGATCCCGCTGCTGATCGAAGCGGCCCAGATCATGGACCGTTGTTTTTGGTATGAAGCCTATGGCGATAAAACAGCGCTTCTGGACAGCCTGAAAGACGAAAAACTGCGTCGTTTTGCCGTGATCAACTACGGTCCCTGGGATCGCCTGGGCGGAAACGCCCCCTTTGTCCCGGGGGTGGGTGAAAAACCGAAAGGCGCCAATTTCTACCCGGAAGACATGACGGTAGAGGAGTTTGAACAAGCTGACCTGGCCGATAAAAAGAGCCTGTACACCTTCCTGCGTCGCGGCGAAAGTGGAAACTTGATCACGATCCCCTACCACGTGCAGTTTAGTTCCGAAGTAGAACAGGCGGCCGGACTGCTCCGCCAGGCGGCCGAACTGGCGGAAGACGCCGGTTTGAAAAATTACCTGACCCTCCGCGCCGATGCCCTGTTGAACGACGATTATCAACCCAGCGACCTGGCCTGGATGGATATGAAAGACAACGGAGTCGATCTGGTGATCGGGCCGATCGAAAACTATGAAGACCAACTGTTCGGCTACAAAGCCGCCCATGAGAGTTATGTGTTGGTGAAAGACAAGGAATGGAGCGCCCGTCTGGCCAAATACGCGGCCTTCCTGCCCGACCTTCAGAAAAGCCTGCCCGTTCCGGAGGCCTACAAAAAAGAGGTTCCTGGCTCCGATGCCGACCTCAATGCCTACGATGTCGTTTACTATGCGGGTGATTGCAACGCCGGTTCCAAGACCATCGCGATCAATCTGCCCAACGATGAAGAAGTGCAACTGAGCAAAGGTACCCGGCGTCTTCAGCTCAAGAACGCTATGCGCGCCAAGTTCGACAAGATCATGCTGCCGATCGCCAATGTGTTGATCGCCGAAGATCAGCGTCAGCACATTACCTTCGACGCTTTTTTCAGCAATACTATGTTCCACGAGGTGGCGCATGGATTGGGGATCAAAAACACGATCAACGGAAACGGCACGGTGCGGGAAGCGCTCAAGGAGCATTATTCCGCCCTGGAGGAAGGCAAGGCCGACATGTTGGGTCTCTTTATGATCAAACAACTCCATGAACGTGGAGAGATCCAGGGCAATCTCGAAGATTATTACATCACCTTCATGGCGGGTATTTTCCGTTCAGTGCGCTTCGGGGCTTCCAGCGCACACGGAAAAGCCAACATGGTCCGGTTTAATTTCTTCCAGGAATATGGGGCTTTCGAACGCCTGGAGGACGGTACCTTCCGCGTGAATGTGCCCAAATTCGAAGAAGCCATGAACGCCCTGTCGGAGAAGATCCTCACCCTGCAAGGGGAGGGCGATTATGCAGGCGTCGCCAGGTTGGTAGAAGAAAAAGGCAAGATCGGTCCCGACCTGCAAGCCGATCTCGACCGCCTCAACGCCGCGGGCATTCCCGTGGATGTGGTGTTTGAGCAGGGAGTAGAAGTGCTGGGATTGTAAATAAAAAAGCCCCGGGGAATGCAACCCGGGGCTTTTTTATTTGAGGTTTAGTTGAAATACAGCGCCCTCCTGGCCGGATTGAAACACTTTCAGGGTGTTCTCTTCCCGAATGACATAGAGATATGCGCCTCGCCCCCCGCAGGCCGTCAGCGCCGTATCCGGTATTTGGTAGGCGGCATAACTGGACCGGTCAAAAGATTCACAGGTGGGGATGTCGGCGACTTTCACCTTCTGTTCCTGCACCAGCAGATACACTTCGCTCAGGGATAAAGAATCTTCCGGGCCTTCGCACTCCAACCGGACAACCAGAGGGCCCCGGCTCCCGTCGCTGTCCGGGGCGCACCGCCAGAAAAACGTTGCAAAAAGGAGGGCTAGAAAAGAGAGGCGTATCATTGGTTGGAGTGAATCGGTTAATTTGGCATCGCCAACAGCTTTTTCATATCCAGTATCGTAATGATCCCGTTATCGATGTCGATGAGTTTTTCATTTTTGAAATCCGTAAGTGTGCGGATCACCGATTCCTTGGCGGTACCGACGATGCTGGCCAGGTCGTCGCGGAGAATGGAGATGCTGGATGTATCCCCGATGGCATAGCGTTCGTGCAGCATGATCAGCGCTTCGGCCACCCGTTTTCGGATGGAGTGATAAGCCAGGTGCAGAAGTTGCTCTTCCTGTTCGACGACGTCGTCGGCCAGCATTTTGATCATTTTGCTGGACACGTCCTTGTTGGCATGCAGCAAGGCGAAGAAGTCGTCTTTGGGTATGATCGCCAATTCGGCCGACTCCGTTGCGGCGGCCGATTCGTTGTACTTCGTTCCTTTAATCAGGTCGATATGGCCAAAAAATTCGCCTTCTTTGAGGACCTTGAGGGTCAGTTCCTTTCCGTCGTCGTTCGTTTTAAAGAGCTTGACCTTCCCGCGACTGATAAAATACAATTGCCGGGGGTGTTCGCCTTCCTGAAAGATCAGTTCCTTCTTTTGGAAGGTTTTCAGCTGGCGGTCCTCGGATAGTTTTCGAAGGGCTTCATATCCTTTTGCCTCATTGATGAAACTGTTGAGGCCGGCAGCGGTTTTGTCGAAGCTCTTTTTCAGCCGTTCGCTTTTTTTCAGGCGGGTTTCGATGGCGTCGAGCAGTTCGACATCTTCAAAAGGTTTGGTGATGTAGTCGTCGGCGCCGAGGTTCATCCCCTTCCGGAAGTCGGATTTGTCGGCCTTTGCAGTCAGGAAGATGAAAGGGATATCGGCAGTTTCCGGCTTTTTGCTCAGAATGTGAAGTACGCCAAAGCCGTCGAGTTCGGGCATCATGACATCGCAGATCACGAGGTCCGGCCGTTCCTGAAGGGCGAGTTCCACTCCAATTTTCCCATTTTCAGCAGTGAGCACCTCGAAGTTGGAAAGTTCCAGGATCTCGGCGAGATTTTCCCGCACATCCGCATTGTCTTCAATAACCAGGATCTTTTTACTCATACATTGGGGTTTATTGGCTGTTTTGATGCAAAGGCAGGCAAACCGTGAAAGTGGTTCCTTCGTTTAATTGGCTTTCAAAGGTAATGCTTCCTCCCACCAAGTCAATATACCGTTTAACAATATTAAGACCTAACCCTGTACCCTGGATGTTCATGGCGTTGGCGGCCCGAAAGAAGCGGGTGAACAGGTGTGCCTGATCGGCTTCGGGTATCCCGATACCCTTGTCGATGATATCGAAAAGGAGGTATTCTCCTTCCAGGCGTTCTTTAAGGAAGATCTCCTTCCCTTCATCCGAGTATTTGATGGCGTTAGACAAGAGGTTGAACAAAATATTTTTGACCAGCCGCTTATCCCATTTGACCATCATAGGCTCCTCCATCCCTTCATGGAGGATGATCTGCCCGTCTTTCAGCATCCCCTGGATCTCGTCGATCACTTCCGGACACAGCTCCCGGACGTCGAACTCGAGCGGGTGGTTCTCGATCTTACCCTCTTCGAGTTTGCTCAGGGAGAGAAAGTCGTTGAGAATGCCGTTGAGATTGCGCACCGCCGATTTGATCCGGGTGATATGCTTGTCCCTTTTTTCCTGCTGGCTCGATTCGGTATACCGGGAGAGCAGGGAGATGGAAGACAGGATCGTGCTGAGCGGTGTGCGAAATTCGTGTGAGGCCATGGATACGAAGCGGGATTTGAGCTCGCTCAACTCCTTTTCCTTTTCCAGGGCTTTTTGGATCTCTTTCGCACTTTCGCGCAGGGCGTTTTCCGCAGATTTTCGTTCCTGAACTTCGTACTGCAGTTTCTTGTTGGTGTTCAACAGTTTATTGACGACGCTTGCCAGTTCTTCGGTCCGTTCGATGACCTTCTCCTCGAGTTCTTCGTTGAGTTTCCGGATCTTATCTTCGGCCTGTTTCACATCGCTCAGGTCGTGAACAATGCCGGTGAACATGCGCCGGTCTTCCAAAAATACCTCACTGACCGCCAGGCGAATGGGGAAAGTGCTGCCGTCTTTTCGCATTCCTGGCACTTCGCGGCCAATGCCGATAATGCGGGCTTCCCCGGTGTTGACATACCGGTCGATATACCCGTCATGCTGGTGGCGAAAGGGCGAAGGCATCAGGATCTTGACGTTTTTTCCGACTATTTCCTGGGGTTCATACCCAAAAAGCCGGGCAGCTGCCGGGTTGACCGTTTCAATGATCCCGCTTTCATCAATAGTGATGATCCCATCGATGGCCGTTTCGATGATGGCCTGCAGTCGTTTCGACGCGTCAGAAACCTGATTTTTGGCATGCTTTTCGTCCAAGACAAATCCCCGTTTTCCAAAGGCACAAGATAGGAAAAAATAGCTGATTAATTTTTAGTGGATGCCTGCGCAATCCTCCCGAAGTTAATGGACAAAGTGTGTCGTTGACCAAAATCATAAATCCAAATGATGAAAATCATTCGGAGAATAGGACAATACAATGATCTTGCATAAAGTTAGCCAGCTGATACGTTAATATGGCGTTGACGGCCCATTGCCCAATCCTCTTTCCAGTCCAAAAAAAACAATACAATTTATGGATGTCCTGGCGCCCATTTCCCAAATTATGAGTAAAGACCTGATCACTGTCAATGAGAAGGATAAGCTGACGGTGGTAAAGGATATTTTTGATAACCATAATATCCATCACGTCCCGGTAGTGCGATTTCGCTCCATCGTCGGCATCATTAGCAAGACCGATTATCTTTTTTTCGTAAGGGGTTTCACCCAAAATGAGGAAGATCGCTTTGTAAATGAGTCCCGTCTCAAGGCCTATACTGCTGAGGAAATCATGACCACCCGAATGGCGAAGGTAATGCCCACCGACCGGATCAATGTTGCGTTGGAGGTCTTTACGATCAACCGCTTCCATGCCATTCCAGTAGTTGATGAATCGGACAACCTGGTGGGCATCATTACGACTCATGACATTATCCGCGCATTGGCAGAAGGACGACTTACCGCATAAGCCAGCAACTAAAACTATTGCCGAAATGCTTAAACTTCAGATACTCGGTATCGGATGCCGCCGCAGTAAGGCTCTCAAAGACAATGTTTTGGAGGCTTTGAAGCGGTATCCCCTAAACGTCACCTTGGAGGAAATTACCGAGGTGGACGAGTTGATGAAGTTTGATATCTCTTCTACACCGGCATTGCTCATCAACGGGCAAGTGGTGGCGGAAGATGCCGTTCTTTCGGTGGAAGAGATCCGCGAATTGCTGGAGCGTTGTGGCGCAAAAGAACAGAGCAACCTGCGTTTGAAGCATATCCTGGTGCCCACCGATTTCAGCGAATCGTCAAAAGGCGCTTTTGTCTACGCCCAGGCCCTGGCCGCAGAGGTGGATGCTTCGATCAAAGTGGTGCATATGTATCATCCCGAGTTCGATGTCGGCAATCCGTTTATGGACGAGCCGCTGACCGCCTTTGAACAAAATAAACGGGAAACCCTTACTGAGTTCATCCGGGATAACACGATCCATAGCGGCGAATCCGTAGCCACCGCTACCCGCATCGAGAAAGAGGTCGTGATCGGATTTGCCGCCGAAGAGATCGTCCGGCTGACCAAAACCGGAAAATTTGATCTGGTCGTCATGGGCACGACGGGTGAAGCAGGCTTCCTGGGGCGCGTACTCGGACAGGTATCCACACAAGTAGCTCAACAATCCGTTAGCCCCGTCCTGTTCGTGCCGAGAGGGGTGACGCATCGCCTCTTCAAAAATGTACTCTATGCCGCTAAATACCAGCCGGGCGACGAAGCAGTGATGAGGTGGATCACAAAGTGGACTGTTTTCTTTTCCGCCAACCTGCACCTGGTCCATGTCCTGGAAAGCAAGGAGAATGGGTTTCAGCTGGAGCAAGTCGATATGGAACGCCATTTTCACCGCAACGGGCAAACCGTTCAGGTTGCCTCGATCAAAAGTGAATCGGTGATCGATGGCCTGAATCAGTATGCCCGGGAGAACAAGATCGATCTGGTCGTTTTGACAGCCTTGCAACGTCGGTTTTACGAACGCTTCTTTCACAGGAGTGTCACAAAACGCCTCCTGATCAATTCAAAACTTCCGCTTCTGGTCGTTCCCTCCAAATTTTGACCAGAGGGGTCGGATGGAGAGGGACGAGCCTGTTTTTCAGAAAAAAATTGAAGTATGAAAAAGCTGGTCGTTCCAACCGACTTTTCCGAAAACGCCTTAAGTGCGCTGCTTTACGCAGTTGATCTATGTCCGATTCTCGGCACAGATCTGGAGGTCATTCACGTCTATGCGCTCCCGGATACGGAAGTGATATCGGGTTCCAACGTGCATCAGGTCATTGAAGATTGGATGCAGGCGTTTATTAAAAAAGGGCGTAAAAAAGCCCCGGCAATAACGACTGATTTCCCGGTTCAAACCCGCCTGGTACAGGGGCTTACCGAAGCCCAGATCGTTTATTCCTCCAATGCTCCGGATGTCGAAATGATCGTCATGGGCGCGGAAGGGGGCGGCGGGATTGGCAAGAAATGGTTCGGGAGTGTAGCGGAAACCGTGGCCCGTCAGGCCCATTGTCCCGTTTTGCTCATCCCGGAAGGGGTGTCTTTTACCGGCTTCCGGCACATTCTTTTTGCCAGCGACTATAACGCTGCCGATCCCTCCATGCTCGATCTACTCACCAATTTCGCCGGCCGATTCCAGGCCAGCATTCATTTTGTACACGTCGAAACCCCTGGAGAAGAACCGGAATATGCCAAGATCGAGCAACGCATAATGGACCATCTTTTCAAAAATGGCACCCCCGCTTTTTCTTTTGAAATGACCTGCCTGCGTACCGACGATTTTGCGCGGGGCCTTGAACAATATTCCGCCGAGAAAAAGATCGACCTGCTGGTTATGGTCGCTACGCAACGCAAATTCTGGGAAACCTTGTTACACCACAGTCGCACGAAGGAGATGATCCTTCAGGCAAAAATCCCGCTCATGGTGTTCCACCTCGGTGATTAACCAATCCATAAAACCATGAAGAACCTGCTCGTCCCTACCGATTTCTCCCCAAATGCCCGGCATGCGCTGGAATATGCGATTGCGATCGCCAACCGGATGGGATGCCATATCCATTTGCTGCACACCTATAAATTACCCTCCAAGGCCGGTATGTTTATTTCCGTAGATCAGTACGTGATGGAAGACATTCGCCCGGATATGCACAAATGGGAAGAGGAAGTCCGGGAAAAACTGGATGGCAGCGCCTCCATATCTTCGTCCATCCTGCGCGATAGCCCCGTGCACGGTATCTTACAAACTGCCGAAGAAGAATCGATCGACCTGATCGTCATGGGCACCCAGGGCGCTTCCGGGCTGAAGGAGGTATTCCTGGGCAGCACCACCGGGTCCGTCTTGCAACAGGCGAGGGTCCCGCTGTTGGCCATTCCAGGCGGGGCTCAACTCCGGCCTGTTAAGACCATTGTGCTGGCCGTCGATGATCTGGACATTCCTTCGCCTCAGGTGCTGGAGCCCCTGGTCCGGTTCGCCAAAAGCTTCGGCGCCAGGATCATGGTATATCACCTGGAAAAAGAAGTCGATGCGGGGATCGACCCTTCCGTCGACCTGTTCCTGGGAGGGGTAGAGCACTCCTTTCACTACGAAATGCAGCAGAAGGAATTGAACGATTGCATCAACGATTTTGTAAACGATCAACAGGCCGATCTGCTGTGCATGATCCGGCGGCCAAAAGGATTTTTCGAGCGCCTATTCCGGGGCAGCGTTACGCAAAAGAAAGTGTTTAACAGCCCGGTTCCATTACTCGTGCTTTTGGAAGAAGGATAAAAATCAAAAACCCCGCTGGATGCGGGGTTTTTGATTCAGGGTCAAATCCACTTTGCTGCATAGCGGAAGAAATCCGCTTTCAGATCGAGGTAGATTTTGCGGAACGTTTCCATGCGTTCGCGCAAAAGGTCGTGATCCTGGAATTTGGGTTGGTCGGCCGCTGTAGGGTTGGCTTCAGCCGTTGTCGTGAGGTATTGTTCGTGCATCCGGATGTCGTGCTTCAGTTCATTGATCACTTCTTTTTGCCGGATAAATTGATTTTGGAAATGCTCCAGTTCGACCATGACTTCCCGCTTGGTCAGATTGGGCTTGGCCAATTCTTCCAGACGGTGCTCAAAGGTGGTGATTTCATCCTCGAAAAAATTCAACTCGTTCATCCAGACTTTGTGCTCGAAGTGCAGGTCGCTCAAATAGGCGTTTTCAGAAACCATGTCGATAGTATATTAAGTTGTGAAGGATTATTTTTTCAAAACCAATATGCAATATCGAATTTTTGAAGAGGATGACAAAAGTTTCTCCGATTTCATGATTTTTGTCAATACAAGGCCATGTCAAACCGCCAGCGGTAAGACTGGGTAAGCGGGTGCTGATCGCCCCATAAGTGGAAGAGGGCAATAGCGGTTTTTCTGGGCAGGTCATTCTGAAATCCCTTGTCGAGGGTGGTGGCTTCGATGATCTGCTGTGCGGCCTGTTCCCATTGTTCGTTCCGAAGCGCTTTTTGAGCATTTTTCAGGGCGGTCACCACGGGCGTGTCTCCCTGGAACGGGTGATCGAGAAAATGGGCCAGGGTCCGGATGTCCTCTGCATCATCGTAAAATTCGTGTCCCAGGGCGATCCCCTCCACCATGGACAGAGCTTCCAACGGCTTTTCAAACACCCGCTTTTTCGCTTCTTCCAATACCTGGGCCAATTGCAGTTTTTCACCGGAAGGAATGTGTTCGTCCAGCCATTGCTCGATGGCCCGCCGGGGTAGGGCGCCGACAAACTCGGCTGCCGGTTTTCCGTTCCGGAACATTTTCACGTTGGGAATGCTCATCACCTGGTACTGCCGGGCTATCTCCGGATGGTCTTCGGTGTTGACCTTTACCAGTTCCCAGCGCCCTTCCTGTTCTTCGGCCAGTTGTTCGATGGTTGGGCCCAGTATGCGACAAGGCCCGCACCAGGGCGCCCAAAAGTCGACGACGACGGGGACCTCATAACTGCGGGCCAGTACGTCTTGTTCGAAGTTCGAAGATTCCATTACTCGTTCGTATTCTTTTACAGATGGAAAAGACGGATAAGTTTTATGTAAAAGTGATTGGAGGGCCGCCGGACCTCCAATCACTTTTTCCAAAGCATATATTCTAAGAATAAAATTACAATACACCAGAAGTATGAAAAAAGTTTCATGAAATGCGCTGACCAAAATCAACCGGAGTGCTGATAAAAGTCATTTAACCCGCCTTGGTCTACGGGTATTTTTGAAAAGGATTGAAGTCTATTTTTTTACAGGCTGATTGCCGCAAACCTTGCAAGTGTGGAGTGTTCAAAATGTGAGGTGGCAAAAGCCATGATAACCTTAAACATCATGATGAATTTCACACCAGTTGAAGTTCGTTATGCTAGCATCGGCAAGTAGAAATTTTTTATATGTGAGAGGTGTTCATGGAAGTCACCATGTGTGTGGCTTCCTTTTTTTTCACCTTTAAAAACGGTACTATGAATCCCAATAATCCCATTTCGAGTATCATGACGACCAACATGATCACGGTACGTCCGGATGATACAGCCCGAAAGGTTCGGGAGGTTTTCAAGACCCATTCGTTCCACCACATTCCGGTGACGGATTCGGGGGAAAAGTTGATCGGGATCATCAGCAAGGAAGATTTTTTCCGGATAGCCTATTTGCTTTCCCTCGATTCCACTGGGCGGACATATACCAATAAAGTTTACGAGCACCTGAGTGCCGAACAATTTATGACCAAGTATCCGGTTCAGCTCGATCCGGACGACAGTATTGGCCTGGCGGCAGATATCTTTCTGGCCAATAAATTTCATGCATTGCCCATCGTGGAAGATGGGGTGTTGATCGGGATCGTTACCTCGCACGACCTGCTTCAATACAGTTTCGAATCGCCGGTGGAACCGGAAGAGGAACTGGAACTCGACGACAATTTGGAGTAAGGCGGGCGATTTCAATTCACCGGCTTTTGCCAAAATGGAATGCCATGATTAATAATGCAGTGACCGTGAGACAGATAATGACAACTGAAGTGGTAACGGTTAGCCCCAATGAAACCATGGAAGTCGTTCACCGGATCTTCAACACCAGCGAGATCCATCATCTGCCGGTGGTGAATCAGGAAGGGGTTGTGGTTGGCATCGTTAGTAAATCGGATTACTATTCCATTTCCAATGCCTTCCCGCTCTTTCGTCCCGACTTGCGCGAGGCCGCCAATGAACGGCTCTTCAAAAGTCTGTTGGTCGAGGATGTCATGACCCGGCAGGTTGCCACCTTATCGCCAGAGGATTCCCTGACCGTGGCCGCAGGGTACTTCAAGGAAAATATCTTCCATGCTATTCCGATTGTCGACCGGGGGGGGAAGCTGGTCGGAATACTGACGACTTTCGATCTGCTAAACTATCTATTTAATCAGCCGGCCTTTCTGTCGACCTGATGGAGAAATTCTGCCTTATGGACCTTGCCACTCCAGTATCGGTTATTATGACCACGGACCTGATCATCGTCAGGCCTTCCGATCCGCTGAAAGTGGCAGCCGACGCTTTTCGGAAAAATAATATTCACCACTTGCCGGTTGTCGATGAAAAAGGAGCGCTGGTGGGCATGTTCAGTAAATCGGATTACCACCGCGTAGGGAGTGCGTGGAAAGCCTTCCAAAAAAGGAAGGGCGAAATTGTGGAGGATGAATTCTACAACGAGAAAGTGGTGATCGGAGAGGTAATGACAAAGGATGTCGTCCGGCTCACCGCTAATGATACGATCTCCGTCGCCATGGGGATCTTCAAAGAGAATCTATTTCACTCTATTCCGATCGTAGAGAAAAACATCCTGGTCGGATTGGTAACCACCTACGACCTTTTGAAATTCGCATTCCAGGAACATGGGATTATATAAAAGGGATTCATTTTAAAGAGAGGAGTGGCGAATTTCGCCACTCCTCTCTTTTTTACGGATTGGCATGAAAGATCAGCAGCGGGACCTGTGTGTGAAAGGTCATTCGCTTGGTAAAGCTGCTGTGGAACAGCCGCTCCCACAACCGCCGGTGCGGAATGAACAGGGCCAGCCAATCGATCTTCCGTTCGTTCAGGTATTCATCCAACCCATCCTGGATTGAGCTGTGGTGCACCACGCTGAAGTCGGTGAAGTTGTATGGATAGTCTTTTTCCATCTCCACATCCTGAATATAGTGCTTGCCCGATTGGGTATTAACGTTTACAAAGTGCACCTGGGCGGCCAGGAGTCCGGCGAGCTCCATCAGGTTGCCCACGGCGTGTTCGTCGGAAGGTTCGAACGCGGTGGCATAGGCGATATGTGCGATGGGATGGAATTCGGCCTCCGCCGGAATAGCCAGCACCGGACAAGACGCTTTCATCATGACGTCGGTAGTGACGCTCCCCAGGAACTTTTCCAGGGCGCCCCGTTCGCCCTTCGTGCCCATAACGATCAGGTCGTAGTTGTTCTGCCGGGCCACATCCGTGATCTCGACTGCGGTAAAGAGGCCGTAAATGGGCTGGAGCTCTCCGCATGTGGGTTTGCCCAAACAGGGTTGGGCGAATTCCTTGAGCTTCTCCTGGGTGTCGACTTCTGCCTCATCGAGCATTTTTTGTATGTATTCCGGCGGTATGTTGCTGGCATCGCCGATGGGCAGGTGAAAGACATTGATCAGGTCGATGCGCGCCTCCAGCAACTCCGCCAGGGCATGGGCATAGCGGAATGCGTTGGCTGCCGCAGGGGAAAAATCAGTGGGGAAAAGGATCTTTTTCATAATTGCCTGATTCGTGCCTTCGGCACCAGTTTTTGAAATTTACCCATGCACCGCAGGTGCGCAACCCCCTTTATTACAAAACGCCAGGAACACTATGCCGGTTGGTTGCTGGGCTTGGAATTGGACAGGTATTGCATGACGTCGTGGGAGGTGACCATGCCGACCAGTTGCCCCTCTTTCAAAACCGGAAGGGATTGGATATGGTGCTCCGAACACAGGCGAACTACCTCCTCCATACTGTCAGTTTCCGAGACGGTGATAGCCGGCACGGACATCAATTCTTCTACCGGGAACGACCAATCAACATTTTCTTCATTCCAGTTTTTCAACAGGTGTCCTCTCAATGCAAATGCACGCAAAGCATCATGTGTGCTGAGCATCCCGAGGAGGTGGTTGTGCTCGTCGACAACAGGCAGGTGGTGGATTCCCATGCGGAAAAACAACCGGCAGGCCTCGGAAAAGGAGAAATCCCTTTTAATGGTCAGCACATGCTTTCGCATGATCTCAGAAACAGGTTTGTTGAGCGTCATGATTCGTATTTTTCTTTGTAATGCGATGCAGAGGCGCCTCCTTTCCGGTTTTGCTCGTGCAGGGTCCACTCGTCGGTAGAGGTTGTCTGTAGCCACAGGTTGCCCGAAAGCCGGAAAACCTGCACGTTCAATCCGAAATTCTCCAGGAAACTGCTTTCCAGCGACCGGACCTTGACGTTGCCATGGATGCTCAATTGGCCTTCCTGGTGAACGGTCCGCACTTCGCCGATGGTTTTTCCGGTGTCCAGTTTTTTACGCGCATCCGGTGTCCCGTTCGAACTGTAAAATTCTATCTTCAAATAAGGAAATTTCTCAGAAAACTCCTCTTGAATATCCCGCAGTGTTCTATCATCCCGGATCAGCATGGTTAATGGGTTTTATAAATTTATGTGGTCTACCCGGTACTCAGGCAGTTCTTTTCTATGGAAAAACAAATTAGCACCGGAAAGAGCGTCCGGCATTGACGGAAATCAGCATGCCGGATGATTTTCATCATTCGTCTGCCGGGCACGGGATGCTCCAAATTTGTACATTTGTCCATACAGCCTTCTTTATGAAATCATTTTTCCGACTGATCTTCCGGTTTATTCTCCTCTGTTTTCTCGGGCTGGTCACATTGGCTATAGCCCGGGCCATCCTGTTTTCCTCCAGGCAGATCGCCGTTGAACCCCTTCCCACAGATGTTGCTCCGGATTCGGCTGCCATCCGGCTTTCGGAAGCGCTTCAGATCCCCTCCCTGGCGGGCTCGGATAGCCTGGTCTTTAGCCGGTTGGATTCGTTGCTTCGCCTGCATTTTCCGCTGGCATTCAATCAATTGCAGGTGGAGCGGATCGGCTCGGGAAGCCTTTTGCTGAAATGGCCGGGGCGGCAGGCCAAGCTCAATCCGGTGCTGTTTATGGGCCACCTCGATGTGGTGCCGGCCGATTCGGCGCACTGGACCCATCCGCCCTTTTCCGGTACCATTGCCGACGGGTTTATCTGGGGAAGAGGCGCCATTGACGACAAAATGAGCGTGTGGGCAATGCTCGAATCGATCGAATTGCTGATCGGGGAAGATTATTACCCCGACCGGACCCTATACCTGGCTTTCGGCCACGATGAAGAAAGCCAGGGAAAAGAAGGGGCTAAAAAGATCAGCCAATGGCTTTCGGACCGGGATGTTCACCTCGACTTTGTGCTCGACGAGGGCTCATTTGTCATTTCAGATGCGCTGGCAGGACTCGATGTGCCCTTGGCAGCTGTGGCTGTTTCGGAAAAAGGATTCGTTTCCTTCACCCTTCGGATCGATCAGGAAGAAGGGGGGCATGCCTCCATGCCCCCCTCGTACACGGCCGTGGGCGAGATGGCGCATGCGCTCGAACGCATTCGCGAGCATCCCTTCCCCGCTACCCTGAGCGGCGTGACCGGGCAGTTTTTTGATTATATCGGTCCCGAGATGAATGGTTTCAACCGGTTTGTCCTCGCCAACCGGTGGTTGTTCGCCCCTTTACTCATCCATCGCCTCTCCGCCGATCCGGCAGCCAACGCCATAATCCGGACCACGGCTGCCCCTACGCTCATTCAGGGGGGCATTCGGGATAACGTGTTGCCCTTGCAGGTCGACGCCACCGTCAATGTACGGATCCTGCCGGGAGAGACCATCGCTTCCGCGCAGGCCTACCTGGAAAAGATCATCGACAACCCCGCGATCAAGATCACTATTGCCGACAGCAACTACGGGGGCGATCCACCTCCGGCCTCTTCTACCGAGGCCTTCGGCTTTCAGGTTTTGCAAAAAACGATCGGGGAAATTTTTCCGGAAGCTGTCGTAGCGCCCTCCATTAGTGCGGGTTATACCGATTCGCGGCATTACCGGGAGGTGACCGACCAGATCTACCGCTTTTCGCCCATACTGCTCAGCAAGGAAGACCTCAAGGGCATGCATGGGGTGAACGAGCGAATCAGTGAGGATAATTTTTTGCGCATGATCCGGTTTTACCGGCAGCTGATCCGAAATGCCTGTCAATAATACCGAGTTTCAAAGAATATTGTAAAATGATGTTTGCAGCCGCGGCTGCAAACATCATTTTACAATATTCTTTGAAACAGAATTCTAGCCTTTTGCTATTACCCCTTCCGCCTGCATCCAGGCCTGGATTTCCGTTCCGCTGAGCAGGGCTCCCATCAGGCGGGGGAACTGTTCGGGGCTGCAGGCAAAACTCGGTATGCCCATATTGCTCAGTAGCTGTGCCAATTTTTTGTCGTAATCGGGGGCGCCCTCATCGTCCAGCGCCAGGATATTGATGATCTGTACGCCCGCCTGCAAGAGCTGATGGTACTTTCGAAGCGTGTCCTGGACATTTGCTCCTTCATAGAGATCACTGATCACGACCAGGGTGGTGTCGCGGGGGCGATCCACCAATTTTTCCGCATAGGCGAGGGCTTTTTGAATATCAGTGCCTCCACCCATTTGGGTGCTGAACAAAAGTTCGACGGGATCGTCCAGCAGGCCGCTCAAGTCTGCCACCTGGGTATCGAAGACGATAAAGGAAGTCTTTAAAGAGCGCAGGGAGGCCAGGATCGAGCCGAGGATACCGGCATAAATGATCGAAGCGGTCATGGAGGCGCTTTGATCGACCAGCAGGATGAGCTCTTTCAGGCTTCGACTTCGCCGGCCCTGACCGATCAGGGTTTCCAGGACCATGCCTTTTTTGTCGGGCTGGTAGTGTTTTAAATTGGCGCGGATGGTTTGGTGCCAATCGATCTCCTTCCCCTTTGGGCGGCGGGTGCGGATGGAGCGGGTCATTGCACCGCGGACGCTTTGTTCAAGCGGAAGGCGGAGCAATTCTTCCAATTGGTGCACCAGTTTTTGGACGACCAGGCGGGCTGTTTCCCGGGTTTTGGCCGGGATGGCTCCTTTGAGTGTCAGCAAGGTACCGACAAGCGAAATATCCGGCTCCAGGGATTCGAGCAATTCGGGTTCCAGCAACATTCGATCGATGCCGAGCCGTTCCCAGGCATCGCGTTGCAGTATTTGTACCACGGGAGCTGGAAAGTACTTTCGGATGTCCCCCAGCCAGCGGTGCAGTTTTGGGGAGCTGTCACCCAGGCCACCTTCGCGGTCACTTTGGTAAAGGCCTTCCAGCGCATTGTCCATTTGTGCCGTATCGCCTTCCAGCGTTACCGTTTCGCCAGGGTCAGCTTCCTGCCCGAGGATGAGTCGCCATTTTTGGATCTGGTCAGACATGCCCAAAATTAAAAGTATTTATTGTTTAAGTGCTCTGGCATAATTAATTTAAAAACACTGCGGCCGCCGGCCGCAGTGTTTTTAAACAAATTTCACCGCCGCCGGCGGCGAAATTTGTTTGATTAATATTGTCACATCACTTACTTTGTCATTGGATAATCACATTGCCATGGAAGAACAATCCTCCGTTCAACTCGTCCTTCGATACTTTCCAAAGCTGACCGATGTCCAGATCGATCAGATGACCCGGCTTGGTCCGCTTTATGAAGTGTGGAACAGCCAGATCAATGTGGTCTCCCGGAAGGATATCGGCAATTTATACGAACGGCATGTCCTGCATTCGCTCGCCATTGCCCGGGTGATCGGGTTTGCTAAAGGGGCCAACATCCTGGACCTCGGCACGGGGGGTGGGTTTCCGGGCATACCTTTGGCTATTCTGTTCCCGGAAGTGTCGTTCACGCTGGTAGACGGTACGGGAAAAAAGATCCAGGTCGTGCAGGCCGTCAGCGAGGCACTGGGGTTGAAGAATGTAAAAGCCTTCCACCAGCGTGCGGAGGAGTTGAAAGATACCTATGATTTTGTATTATCGAGGGGAGTGGCGCCTTTGGACAAATTGATGGGCTGGTGCCGGCGTTTGTTCCGGAAAAAGCAGATCCACAGCTTGCCCAACGGCTTGCTGGCCTTAAAAGGGGGGAACCTGAAGCAGGAGATCAAAGACCTTGGCAAGGGGGAGTATGTGGAGATCTTTCCCATCCAGGATTTTTTCCCGGAGGCCTATTTTGAAGAGAAATACGTAGTTTATGTACAGGGTTGAAGAGGGCCGGGGCCCCTTCAACCTTGTTGGACATAAGGATCAATCTTCGGAGGTTTCTGCCGGTTCGTCCACATCGGAGGTGGCGATCTTTTTGCCGGAGGTTCCGGAGAGGATCTTTTCCTTGATCTTGAGCTCGATCTCCAGGGCTACTTCCGGGTTGTCGTCGAGGAACTGTTTGGCGGCATCGCGGCCCTGGGCGATCTTGGCGCCGTTGTAGCTATACCAGGCTCCGCTTTTCTGGATGATATCGTGGTCGACGCCCAGGTCGACGATCTCCCCGTTTTTTGAGATCCCTTCGCCGTACATGATATCGAATTCGGCGACGCGGAAGGGCGGCGCCAGTTTGTTTTTAACCACTTTCACTTTGACGTGGTTGCCGGTGACGTTGCCTTCCTTGTCTTTGAGGGCAGCGCCGGTACGGCGGATATCGAGGCGCATGGAAGCGTAGAATTTCAAGGCGTTGCCCCCGGTGGTCGTTTCGGGGTTGCCGAACATCACGCCGATCTTTTCGCGAAGCTGGTTGATAAAGATGCAGCAGCAGCCCGTCCGGCCGATGGTAGCGGTGAGTTTCCGCATGGCCTGGGACATGAGGCGTGCCTGAAGGCCCATTTTGGAGTCGCCCATTTCGCCTTCGATCTCGCTGCGGGGCACGAGTGCGGCAACCGAGTCGATGACGATGATGTCGATCGCGCCCGAGCGAATGAGGTTTTCGGTGATCTCGAGTGCTTGTTCGCCGTTATCGGGTTGGGAAATGAAGAGGTTTTCCGTATCGACGCCCAGCGCTTCGGCGTAGGAGCGGTCGAAGGCGTGTTCGGCATCGATAAAGGCGGCCAGCCCGCCTTTTTTCTGGCATTCGGCGATGGCATGGATGGCCAGGGTGGTTTTACCGGAGGATTCCGGGCCGTAGATCTCGATGATCCGCCCTTTGGCATATCCATTGACCCCCAGGGCCAGGTCGAGGCCCAATGAACCGGAGGGGATGGTTTCCACATCCACGATCTGTTTGTCACCCAGGCGCATGACCGTTCCTTTTCCGTACGTTTTCTCCAACCGGTCGACGGTCATCAGCAGGGCCTTCATTTTTTCGTTATTCTCTTTTGACATATGTTCCAGTTTTAGGGCGTTTTGGACTGCCCGGTTTTTTGTGGGGATAAAGTTAAAAAGTTTTGTTTAAAAAACCATTCCTTCGTAAAATTTTTTGTTGATAAAATAAAAAAGCCCTTAAGGAGATCAATCGTCCTTGAGGGCTCAGCAAATTACGCACGTGTTTTTTACTGCAGGGTTTCGAGCGTGGCTTCCTTGCTGTATTTCAGGATTCGGGAGATGGTATTGGAGGACGGATTGAACTGCACTTTAGGGAGTTCATGCAGGGCTTCCTGTAGTTCGTGAAATTCTTCCACCAATAACAGGTCGTTCTCCAATTCTTCGGCGATCTCCAGCGATTCAGCCAGGCTGGTTTCCTTGTAAAGGAATTGTACTAAAAGTTCAGATGTAGAAGTTTGCTTCATGCTAAGGAGTTTGGTTCAAGTCCGTTGAAAATCACCAATTAAACTTTTGGGGCCAGGCAAATATTGTCTGGCCCCTCAAAAAAAACATACAGGTATTCGGACCTCCTTATTTCACCCGGTGCCAGGTTTGGTTCCGGCCGATCAGGGACACACCGATATACCCTCTTACTTTAAGTGTCTTGCTGTCTTCCAGCCAGAAACTGCACTTGTAGACATCCCCGTCTTTGGGGTCGACAATGCGTCCGTAGCTCCAATAATCTTTGTACGGTTTCATGTCCCAAAGGATCTCGAGGCCGACCAGGGGTTTGTCCTTTTTGTCGCCGGGACAATCGTTGCAAATATTGGTCGTAGCTGCAGGCAGGAGTTCGACGACCTTTCCGTAAAACAGGTCGCCTTTCTGATAGATCTCAACATGTGATTTGGGCTCTCCGGTTTCGTCATCGATGGTTTCCCAAACGCCGACCGGGGAGGATTGAGCGAAAATACTTCCTGCATAGAGGAAAAATCCGAGCACCATTGCTCCAAAAAAAGTGTTGTTCTTCATAGATAATAGCTTTTGCTTTACATAGGGATGATTGGAAATGTAAAATTGCATACGGGCAAATACATGTTAAATTTCGTTAAAGGTTGGCCAAAGACCAATTCCATTCCAACATTTTTGCAAAAAACGGGTATATTTATTATTCTCCTCATAACATACCGCACCGATTTAATAATGCGTTGTAACTTTGCCCTCCTGAAAATTGGAGTTTAAATTGCTATCAGATATGAAATTCAAAGGTCCCATCTTCTTTTCCTTCCTGTTGGCATGTCTGCTGTTTGCGGCATTCTACCGGCCCGCCGACAACGCGGAAAAGGAAGCTGTTCTGATCCATTCCATCCTCGATGGAGTGAACCGTTATCACTTCGCCCCCAAAGACATCGATGACTCGTTCTCCGAAACTTTGTACGATCTCTACCTGGAACGGATCGATCCCGGGCGCCGGTGGCTGACACAAGCCGACCTGAAAAGCCTGGAGGTGTACAAAACCCAACTGGACGACGAAGCGGCCGACGGCAACTACGATTATTTCGACCTTTCCCTCCAATTGGTCAAGAAAGGAATCGAAAAAACGGAGTCCTACTTCAAAGAGATCCTCGACCAACCTTTCGACTTTACCATCGACGAATCGTATGAGCTCGACGGCAAAAAACGGCCGTTTGCCAAAGACGATGCCGAACTCCGGGAAGCCTGGCGCAAAATGCTGAAATACGAAACCCTGACCCGACTGGAAGAAAAACTCGAAGCCCAGGAAAAGGGAGAGGATGAAGAACTGAAAGGCCTCAGCGTGGAAGAACTGGAAAAGAAGAGCCGCGAAGATGTGCTCAAAGTCTTTTCCGACTGGTACGACCGTCTCGGCAGACGCGACCGCAACGATTACCTGAATACCTACCTCAACTCCGTGACCAATGTCTTCGATCCGCATACCGGTTACTTTGAACCGATTGAAAAACAAAACTTCGACATTACCCTCTCCGGTAAACTCGAAGGGATCGGCGCCCGCCTCCAAAGCGATGGCGAATTCACCAAGGTCTCCAGTATCGTCGTTGGTGGTCCGGCCTGGAAACAGGGCGATCTCAAAGAAAACGACAAGATCGTAAAGGTTGGCCAGGGAGATGAAGAACCCGTCGACGTGACCGGCATGGAACTGGACGACGTCGTTTCCCTCATCCGGGGTAAAAAAGGCACCGAGGTGCGCCTCACCGTTAAAAAAGTGGATGGCACCGTCGAACAAATATCCATCATCCGCGACATCGTCATTCTGGAAGAGGGATTTGCCAAGTCGCTTTTATTGCACACCCCCTCCAAAGAAAAGATCGGCTATATCTATCTGCCTCGCTTCTACGACGATTTTTCCGATGAGAACGGCCGCAGTTGCGCCGAAGATGTCAATAAAGAACTGGAAAAACTGAAAGCCCAAAACGTCCAGGGCGTTATCCTCGACCTGCGTGACAACCCCGGCGGATCGCTTCGCGACGTCGTCACCATGTCCGGCCTCTTCGTGGAAAGCGGCCCCGTCGTACAGGTGAAATCGCGCGACCGTACCCCCGATGTCCTTCAGGATGTTGATCCGGGGGTAACCTGGGACGGCCCGCTGATCATTATGGTCAACTCCTTCAGCGCTTCGGCTTCGGAGATCATCGCGGCTGCTATGCAAGACTACGACCGCGCCGTGATCGTAGGGAGCCCCTCCACATTCGGGAAGGGCACCGTACAACGATTTATCGATTTGGATCGCTCCGTTTCCGGCTATTACGAGATCAAACCCCTGGGGTCGGTTAAACTCACCATCCAGAAATTCTACCGAATCGACGGTGGTTCTACCCAGTTGCGGGGCGTAGAACCCGATATCGTGCTGCCCGATGATTTCTACTACCTCGAAACCGGGGAAAAAGAAAGCGAATTCCCGATGAAGTGGACGGAGATCGCCCCCGTGCCGCACGAGCAAAAAGTTTACCAGGTCCGCAAGCTGGATCAACTCAAAGCCAAGAGCGCTCAGCGGGTGAAAAACAACCCGGTCTTCCAGGAAATTCTCGCCAATGCCAAACGTCTGAAAGACCAACGCGACAATTCGGTCTATACCCTCAACCTGGATGCCTTCCACACCCAACAGGATGAACTCCAGAAAAAGGTCGACGCCTATAAAGACCTCTTCGAACAGGACGTCGTATTCGGCGTGGAAAACCTGCCTGGCGAAGTCGCTTATATCGAAGCCGAAGAAGGCCGCAAAGCGCGGAATGAAGACTGGCTGAAAGATGTCCGCCGGGATGTGCACCTGCAGGAGACCCTCCTGATCATGCACGATATGCTCTCGAACTAACCAAACAAAAGAGAAGGAAGCGCCTGGCGCTTCCTTCCCTTTTTTACAAGGCAAGATGAATTACCTCTCCCTGGAAAATGTGACCAAGACCTACGGCGAAAAGGTCCTTTTCCGAAATATCAACTTACAGATCAATAAAGGGCAGAAAGTGGCGCTGGTGGCCAAGAACGGCACCGGCAAGACGACCTTGCTTCGCGTGATCGCCGGCCTGGAAAGCGGGGAAGGCGAAAATTACCGCATTCAGGTGCGCCGCGATATCCGCATCGGCTACCTCGAACAGGAACCCGAATTCGACGATTCGCTCACCGTCATGGAGACGGTCTTTCAAAGTGAAAATCCGCTCATTGGCGTCATCCGTCGCTATGAAGAGGCGTTGCTCCTGCCGGATAAACCCGAGCGCCTCCAGGCAGCCCTGGTTGAAATGGACGACCGCAAGGCCTGGGACTTCGAATCCCGCATCAAGGAGATCCTCTTCAAACTCAATATTACCGACCTGGAACAGCGCGTCAGCACGCTCTCCGGTGGACAGCGCAAGCGTCTGGCCCTGGCGCATCTCCTCATCGACGATCCCGAACTCCTCATCCTCGACGAGCCCACCAACCACCTCGATCTCGATATGGTCGAATGGCTGGAGGAATACCTCGCTCAGCCCAACCTTACCCTGTTCCTCGTCACCCACGACCGCTATTTTCTCGAAAATATCTGCGACCAGATCGTCGAACTCGACCGGGGCAGCCTCTACCGCTACAACGGCAACTACACCGATTTTTTGGAGAAAAAAGCGGCCCGCACCGACAATGAAACCGTCGAACAGGAGAAAGCCCAAAAGCTGCTCCGAAAAGAACTGGAATGGGTCAACCGGATGCCCAAGGCCCGGACCACCAAGGCTAAATCGCGCGTAGATGCTTTTTTCGATCTCAAGGAAAAGACCTCTCAACGCGTCGAGCGTTCGGAGATCCAGATCGATATCAAAGGCGCCCGGCTGGGCAGCAAGATCGTCGAGCTGCACAACGTGGGCAAGCGCTTCGGCGACCTGATCCTGGTGGAAAATTTCAATTACAAGTTCAAACGGAAAGAAAGAGTGGGGATCGCCGGGAAGAACGGCGTGGGCAAAACCACCTTCCTCCGTCTGATCACCAAGGAAGCGCGGCCCGATACCGGGAAGGTCGTCGTGGGCGATACCGTGGAATTCGGTTATTACTCGCAGGACGGCATCCAGCTCATGGAAGACAAGCGCGTCATCGACGTGGTGACCGACATTGCCGAGTATATTCCCATGGAAAAAGGGCAGAAGCTGACGGCTCCCCAATTGCTGGAACGCTTCATGTTCAGCCGGCCCCAACAGCAGGTCTACGTGTCGCAACTCTCGGGCGGAGAACGCCGCCGGCTATACCTGCTGACTGTGTTGATGAAAAACCCCAATTTCCTCATCCTCGACGAGCCTACCAACGACCTCGACATTCTGACCCTGAACGTGCTGGAGGATTTCCTTATGGATTTTCCCGGTTGCATCATCGTCGTTTCCCACGACCGCTTCCTCCTCGACAAACTCTGTGATCACCTTTTCATTTTCGAGGGCCAGGGAAAGATCCGCGACTTCAACGGCAAATATGCGGAATACAGGCAAGTGCAAAAGGCCGAGCAAGAGGAGGAGCGCAAGGTGGAGCGGCCGGCAAAGGCCGAAACCCCTGTGAATACCCGCACCAGCTTCGGCCTGAGCTCTCAGCAAAAGAACGAGTTGAAAAAGCTCGAGCGGGAGATCCAGGAGCTCGAACAGCGGAAAGCAACCCTGCATGAGCAATTCACCCGTTCCGACCTGCCGCTTGAAGACATTCAACGCTTTTCAAAAGAGCTGGAAGAGGTAGTGGCGGCGCTGGAAACCAAGGAAATGCGTTGGCTGGAGCTGGCGGAGCTGGGGGGAGGGTACTAACCGGCTTGCCGCTATTTTCTCACCAACCGCGCCCGCTGCAAACCCGGAGCCAGATAGCTGGTCACGGGTGGAATTTCCTCCCCATCCGCTTCCGACCCCCCGGTAACGGTGGTTGCATCCAACTGGCCCACGATGATCTGCCAGAGCAGCACATTTTCCTCGATCTGCTCGGTCGTGGTGATGAGTAACGACTCATCGACCGAGAAGATCTCCACCAATGCCGGTCCCAGCCAGTAGGAATCCAGGAGGATGGAGTTCCCTTCATCGATCCGGTAATGCCCTTTTTCGGCATCGACGGTTTGCAGGACGTAACTCCGGATCTGCTGTGCATCCCCCGTTCCGTAGGTGATTTCATAGGTATACTCACCGGCTGCACCGGTAGGCTGGATATTCAGTCCCATAAAGATCTTCTGCCCCATACCACTGGCGCCGTAGATCTCCAGTTCCCCGGTCCAGTTGCCGACCCAGTTTGCAGGGAAAGAAGGATCGGGTTGAGCGGAAAGTCCCGTCAACAGGCATAGAAAGAAGAAGGGAAGGATAGCTTTCATTTATTCAATTATTTTTGGAAAAAAATCTCAGACCATGATGCGCTATTGGATCGCTGTATTTTTCCTGACCGCTTCCTATCCGGCCTTGACCCAGCAACCCTATTTTCAACAAGAGGTCAATTACCGGATTTCTGCACGGCTCGACGACACAAAAGATATGCTTAGCGGTGAAGTAACGGTAGAATACATCAACCATTCACCCGATTCGCTCCCCTTTCTGTACTTCCATCTTTGGGCCAATGCTTTTCGCGACCGGACCACGGCTTATGCAGAGCAAGCAGTCCAGAAGCGCTCCATCCGGTTTTATTTTGCGAAAGATAGCGATTTGGGCTTTTACGAATCGATCGATTTTTTGGCCAACGGCGAAACGCTTTCCTGGAGTCTGGACCCGGAAAATCCGGACATCGCCCGTGTTGACCTGCCTCAGCCATTGAACCCGGAGGAGCGTACTACGCTCACCATTCCCTTTCAGATGAAGGTGCCGGCTTCTTTTTCCCGGCTCGGGCATGCAGGCCAGTCCTATCAATTCACCCAATGGTATCCGAAACCTGCGGTTTACGACCGCCTGGGCTGGCACCCTATCCCCTACCTGGACCAGGGCGAGTTCTACTCCGAATTCGGGTCCTTTGACGTGGAGATCACCTTGCCGGCCAATTACGTGGTGGCGGCGACCGGGGTGTTGCAAACCGAATCGGAGCGGCAGTTCCTCCGCGAAAAAGTGGCGGCGACCCGGCGGTGGTTGGAAGATGATCCCCCTGAAAAGACAGACCGGAAAACCGTGGCGCTTCGCGATACCTTCCCGCCTTCCAGCACGGAATGGAAGACCATCCGGTATACGGCGGAGAAAGTGCATGATTTTGCCTGGTTTGCCGACAAGCGGTTCCATGTGCTGGACGGCGATGTAGCGCTGGCGTCCGGCCGCCGGGTGAACACCTGGGTGTTTTTCACCTATGCGGATTCCTGGCTATGGAAAGATGCCATCTCCTACGTCAATCGTTCCGTCCGCTTCTATTCCGATTGTGTAGGTGAATACCCATATCCGCAGGCCACTGCAGTGATGAGCGCCCTCAGCGCAGGCGGGGGCATGGAATACCCCATGATCACGGTGATCGGCACTTCCGGTGATGCAAAAACCCTGGACCTGGTCATTACCCATGAGGTGGGGCATAACTGGTTCTACGGCATCCTGGCCACAAATGAACGCGACCATCCCTGGATGGATGAGGGCATCAACTCCTATTACGAACACCGTTATTCGGAGACCTTTTACGGGAAGGAAATGCTGGAGGAGGTCCTTCCCAGATTTCTCACCAAGGGGGTCGACTATTCCATTGGTGAACTGGGCTACCTGCTCCAGGCGCGTCGGCATCGCGACCTGCCTCCCGAATCTACTTCAAACGATTTCAAAACGATCAATTATTGGCTGGGGGCATACGAAAAACCGGCCCAAGCCTTCCGCAACCTGGAGGGTTACCTCGGCCGGGAAGCTTTCGATCAGGCCATGCAGGCCTATTACAGGGAATGGGAATTTCGCCATCCCTATCCCCAGGACGTGAAAATGGTTCTGGAGCGCGAAACCGGCAAATCGCTCGATTGGTTGTTCGACGGATATCTCTTTTCCTCTGAAAAAACCGATTATGCGATTCGCCGTATCCGGAGCGAAGGCGATACCCTGGAAATAGCCGTAAAAAACCGGGGGCAGATGGCTCCCCCCTTTGCCCTGTCCGGCATGGTCGATTCAACCGTGGTGGCGGAACAGTGGTATGATGGTTTTCAGGGCGCGAAGACCTTTTCGTTCCCCGCCGGGGATTATGAGCAGATCGTGCTCGACCGCGACCATTATCTGCTCGACTTTAACCGGAAGAACAACGCGGTGCGGACCGCGGGCCTGTTCCCCGGGTGTAAAGCCCCGTCGGTTCGCTTCCTTTCCGGTGCTGAGCGATCCGACCGCGGCAGCTTGTATGTCTTGCCGGTCATCGCCTGGAATAATTACGACAAATTCCAATTGGGGATCGGTTTGCATACCTATTCGCCGATCCAGAAAACGGTGGAATGGCATTTACTGCCGGCCTATGCTTTTGGATCGGGCAAGCTAACCGGCCTGGCCGGTATCCGGGCCCATATCTACCCGGGCATCCGTCTTTTTCCGGAATGGACCCTGAGTCTGAACGCCAGGCGTTTTTCGAGCGAATTCAATTGGAAAGACGGCTACTATCTCGATTATTACCGCATCAGTCCCGAATTGCAGATCCGCCTGCATTCAGCGCCCAACAGCAATATGGAGCACTACTTGCGCTACCGGGTCCTGTTCGTCGGGGAAGAGACCGGGCAATACGATACCCTGGGCGTATTTCAGGGCACGGATTACCGGCATAATCGCATCCACGTCTGGTCGTACGAGTTGTACAACCGACGGGTGGTCAATCCGCATTCGCTGAACCTTTCGCTGGAACAGCAATCGTACACCGACGTATTTGGCGAAGCCCAGCACTACCTGCGGATCAGCCTGGATGCCCGGGGCAAGTACACTTATGCCAAAAAGAAGCATCTATACGGCCGGCTTTTTGCAGGCTACCATTTGGTCAACACCCTTCGCAGGGCCGGCTTTATCGGGCCGGGTGCTTTCAACCTCACGGCGCAAGGCTACCGGAACAACGACGACTACAAGTACGACGAGTTCTATTTTGGGAGAAACGACTCCCGGGGCTTGTGGGCACAACAGATCAGCCTGCGCGATGCGGGTTTCAAGAATGCTTTTCCACGGTCATTTCAAAACCAAAGCGGCAACACCAACGATTTCATGGTTGCGCTCAACCTCAAGGCCGATCTGCCGAAAAACCTGCCCTTGAAACTGCCGGTCAAGCCGTATTTTGACATAGCCTACGTGTCCGACCTGCAGCCGATCAATGCCGAAGAAAGCCGTCTTTGGTGGAGCGGAGGCTTTTGCCTGGAATTCGGCGACGACATCTTCGGCATTTATTTTCCGGTCGTCAATTCCGCCAATCTCCGATCGCGCTACGACGGCGACGGGAAGAACGGTTACTGGAGCCACATTACCTTTACGCTTAACATCCGGAATATTAATCCGCTGACGATTTTTAACCAACTGGATCTGTAACCGGAGAAGGGCGCTGCCGGCCTTCTCCGGTTTTATTGTCAAATGGTAATAAAAATCATCGCATTTCAATTTCCAAGGGCTTATTTTATAGCCGAATAAGAAACAATTACTATGATCAAGGAAACATTGAAAAAACTTCGGGATGTCCGGGCCGAGGGTTGTGTTTCCATTTTGCTGCCAACCCATCGGACCCATCCGGACAACAAGCGGGATTTTATTTTACTGCGAAACATGCTCAACGAGGCGAAGGAGCGGATCCTTCAGGAGTACGATAAACGCCAGGTGCCGGAAACCCTGGCCAACCTGGAGGAACTGGCAGAGCGGATCGATCCAAGGTACAATCTGGATGGTTTGGCCATTTACCTGAACGAAGAAATCTGCGAGTACGTTCGATTGCCGATGCCGGTGGAACCCCGGATCATACTGGACAAGACCTTTGCCACGCGCGACTTGCTGCGGGCGCTGGATCAGATCGAGAATTACTACATCCTTCGGTTGAGTGAACAGGAGGCCCATTTATTCGGCGCCTTTACCGACCGGATCATCGATGAATGCATCGTCAATAATTTTCCGCATATCAACGAACTCTATACCACCGATACCCTGAAGGCGAGCTACCCGACGGTTCAGGAAAACTACCACAAGGAGTACCTTAACCGCGTCGATAAGG
Organism: Lewinellaceae bacterium; assembly: GCA_020636275.1. Lineage (GTDB taxonomy): Bacteria > Bacteroidota > Bacteroidia > Chitinophagales > Saprospiraceae > JADJTT01. The sequence continues at coordinate 585,602 of JACJYD010000001.1, forward strand.
ACCTGCAGCAGGTGCTTCGGGAGGAACCCGGCCTGGTCATTATCGCCGGCGCCGATCGCAACTACCATTACTTTCTCGAAATTACCGATGATAAACGCCCCATCATCGGGCATCTTCCCGGCAACTGGGATGAAGAATCGCTGGTCAATCTGGCGCAGGAGAGCTGGAACCTTGTGCAATATTACATCTGGCAGGAATCGCAAAAATCGATGGAACAGATCGGCGACGCCATTTCCAAAAACCGCCTCATCACCAGCTTGGGCGACATTTGGTCGGCTATCCTGGAAGGCCGGGGCGATACCTTGTACGTGGAGAAAAGCTATTTCCAGCCCGCCATTTTGGAAGACGGGCTTGTCATCGCCGTCGATCGCGAAGACCAACCCGATGTGGTGCCCGACCTGGTCGACGAGATGATCGAGTTTCAAATGAAACATGGCGGGAAGGTCTCTTTTATGGAAGACGGAGCGCTGGAAGAATTCGGACGGATAGCGTTAAAGACGCGGTATTAACAATAGAAGCGGGCGATCCTTGGTCGCCCGCTTCTATTATTCTTCATCGGGTTCTTCGAAGATCCCTGTAGGGTTGTTGGCTTTGTAGTAGAGCGCCGAACAATTGTCGGGTGAAAACAGGGTCTTCGACACGCGTTGAATATCTTCAGCGGTGACGGATTGGTAGAGTTCCACCTCGCGGTTGATCTGGTCCGGATCGCCGAGCAGTTCGAAGAGAGCCAGGTTGAGGGCCTGGTTGAGAATGTTGCTCTCTGAAAAGACCAGGGTGCTCTCCATTTTATTCTTCACTTTTTCCATTTCCCGGTCCGAAATGACCTGTGCTTTGATCTCCTCCAGTTCTTTCCAGATTGCTGCTTCGATCTGCTGGAGGGAATACCCGTTGGTCGGGCGCGCTTCGATAATGAAGAGGCCCGGGTCAATACTCCCTGTTATATAACAATCGATTGACGTGACCAGGCGTTGCTCCTTGAGCAAGCGCCGGAACAGGCGGGAGGAGGGACCGTTGGAGAGAATATCCGACAGCAGGTCGGTGGTGTAGTAATCGGGCTCCATTCTTCCGGCGCAATGGAAAGCCAGATAGAGGGCATCGACCGGGACATTGGCATGGAGGATGCGCTGCTGGAGCCTTTTTTGAGGCGGTTCGACGGGGAAGGTCCGCTCCGGTATTTCGCCGGGGGGGATATCGCCAAACCATTTATTCACCAGCTTGCGGGCTCGCGCGGGTTTGATATTACCGGTGAGCACCAGTATGGCGTTGTTGGGGTTATAGAAACGGCTATAGAAACTCCGCACATCGTCCATGGTCGCATCCTCAACATGTTTGGGCACTTTTCCAATGGTGGGCCAGCGGTAGGGGTGTACCTGGTAGGCCATGTCGGCCAGATGGTGCCACACATCGCCGTACGGCTGGTTGATGCAAGTTTCTTTAAACTCTTCCACAACGACCTTGCGCTGCACATCCAGTACATTGGGGTCGAAATTGAGGCTCAGCATGCGGTCGGATTCGAGCCAGAGCGCCGTTTCGATATTTTCCGCAGGGAGGATGTCGTAGAAATTGGTAATGTCGTTGTTGGTGAAGGCATTATTCTCGCCACCTGCCGTCTGGATCGGATCGTCGAAATCGGGCACATGAGCCGATCCTCCAAACATGAGGTGTTCGAAAAGATGGGCAAAACCGGTTTTCTCCGGCAGTTCATCCCGGGCTCCGACATTGTACAGTACATTGACCGCCACCATAGGCGTGCTGTCATCTTCATGTACCAGGACCCGAAGGCCGTTTGGCAATATAAACCGAGTGTAGTTTATCACATCAAAAAGGATTAAAAGGGAGTGTGCCAAAGGCGCGCTCCCTTTTATAATTTTCTAAACAACAAAGGTACACCGGTTAGAGTTTAGTTTCTCTTAATGCGCCAAAATTCATGGATCAAACATCTTTTTCATAGATGCCAGTTCTCTGATATATTTTAAAAAAAATAGCACATTCAGTCGCCGCAGGCGACTGAATGTGCTATTGAGCAGCCTCCTGTGCCGCAGGCGCAGGAGGCTGCTCAATAATAATCCTAAAATGGAAAAGCTATGAAAAAGAAGTATGACATCTCCGGTTTGGAACGGCATCGCGGCCGTTTCTTTCTCGTCGGCCTGGCTTGCGCCCTCTTTTTTGCCTGGTCGGCTTTTGAATGGACCAGCACCCGTCCCGATCTCGAATGGAATGAAGGTCTGACGTATTTCCCGGATGAAGTAGAGGTGGTCCGCACCGTTCACCAAAATCAAAAGGCCGTGCCGCTGCCTAAACCGGAGCGTTTTTCCTCCAAGGTCGAGATCGTTCCCGAATTTTATCCAACCGCTGAGCCCGGTATGATCGACACCACCCTCCGTTCGGATGTGTTTGATCCGGATGCCGAACCGGTTTTCGTACCCAAACAGCCCACAGGGCCTCCACCGCGGCTGGAATTGGAGGAAGTGGAAGCGCCGGTGATCATTGCGGAGAACATGCCCCGGTTCCCGGGCTGCGAAGACCTCGGCCTGAGCAAGGAGGAACGCCGGATCTGCGCTGAAAAAAGGCTTTTGGAATACATATACGAACACATTGAATACCCGCAAGTGGCTTTGCAAAACGACATTTCCGGGACGGTGGTCGTTCAATTCGTGGTAGAGAAAGACGGGTCCATTGCCGAATCGGAAGTCCTTCGGGATATCGGGGGCAATTGCGGCCAGGAAGTATTGCGGGTAGTCAACTCCATGCCCACCTGGATGCCGGGTAGTCAGCAAGGCCGGAAGGTAAGGGTACTGTTCCGGCTGCCGGTGCGGTTTGAGCCTAGCCGGTATTAAGATTTTCCTTATCTTGCACAAACATATTTAAAAAGACCTGGTTACCGCCGCCGGCGGTAACCAGGTCTTTTTAAAGCGGAGTTCCTCTGCTTTAAAAGCCAAACATATGCGTCCAGATTATTCCAAAATACCATACGATCGCAACCGGGTATACAAAATCAGGAGGTCGGAAGGCGCCGGCGGCGACAATTGGACTACTTCCGAGCAGATCCACATTCCTCCGGCGTTCGGCCCTGAGCTGCGCAAAGGATTGGATCATCTCGATTTTGTGTCGGGCATCCCGCCTTTCCTGGGCGGACCGTACGGGTCCATGTACACCATCCGCCCCTGGACGATCCGTCAGTATGCCGGTTTTTCCACCGCCGAAGAAAGCAATGCCTTCTATCGCCGCAACCTCGCTCAGGGCCAAAAGGGGCTGTCCGTCGCTTTCGACCTGGCCACCCACCGGGGCTACGACTCCGACCATGAACGCGTACGGGGCGACGTGGGCAAGGCCGGCGTAGCCATCGACAGCGTGGAGGACATGAAGATCCTTTTTGAGGGCATTCCGCTGGACAAAATGTCGGTGTCCATGACCATGAACGGCGCTGTAATCCCCATCATGGCCTTTTATATCGTCGCGGCTGAAGAACAAGGGGCGCCCCCGGAAGCCCTCAGCGGCACCATCCAGAACGATATCCTCAAAGAGTTCATGGTCCGCAATACGTTTATTTATCCCCCCGGGCCGTCCATGCGCATCATCGCCGATATTTTTGGCTATACCGCCCGCCGGATGCCGAGGTTCAATTCCATCAGCATCAGCGGGTACCATATGCACGAAGCGGGCGCGCCCGCCGATATCGAGCTGGCCTACACCCTGGCCGATGGGCTGGAATACCTGCGCACAGGGGTAGCTGCCGGGCTCGACATCGATGATTTCGCCCCGAGGCTTTCTTTTTTCTGGGCCATCGGCATGAACCATTTCATGGAGATCGCCAAAATGCGGGCCGGGCGACTGCTTTGGGCCCGGATCGTGCAGCAATTCAACCCCAAAAAGGCCAAATCGATGGCGCTCAGGACCCACTGCCAGACTTCCGGGTGGAGCCTGACGGCCCAGGATCCGTACAACAATATCGCACGCACCTGCGTAGAGGGGCTGGCCGCAGCCTTGGGCGGCACCCAGTCGCTGCATACCAATGCCCTGGACGAAGCGATCGCCCTGCCGACCGATTTTTCCGCCAAAATTGCGCGCGATACCCAATTATACCTCCAACAGGAAACGGATGTTACCCGGGCGATCGACCCCTGGGCCGGGTCGTATTACGTGGAATACCTGACCGGGCAATTGGTGCGCAAAGCCTGGACGCTTATCGAAGAAGTGGAATCATTGGGAGGTATTTCAAAAGCTATCGAAGCGGGGGTGCCCAAGATGCGTATTGAAGAAGCGGCCGCCCGCAAGCAAGCGCGGATCGACAGCGGCAAGGATCAGGTGGTTGGGGTGAATGTATTCCGGTTGCAGGGAGACGAACAACCCATCGATATTTTGCAGGTCGACAATACCGCGGTGCGGGAGAGCCAGATCCGACGGATCAAGGATATGAAGGCCGGTCGGGACGAAGCGGCCGTTCGAAAGGCCCTGGAAACCATTTACGAAGCCGCCCGATCGGGCGAAGGCAATTTGTTGGAGTTGGCTATTCAAGCTGCCCGTGTGCGAGCCACGCTCGGCGAGATCTCGTACGCCATGGAGCGCCATTTCGGGCGGTTTCAGGCCGATAGTCATGCAATTTCAGGTGTATATGCAGGAGAAATGGGAGAAAAAGAAGACAGTTTCCGCGAGGCTCGCGAGTTAGCCGACCAGTTTGCCCGTCAGGAGGGCCGCCGGCCGAGGATCCTGGTGGCCAAACTCGGGCAGGACGGGCACGACCGTGGCGCCAAGGTGATCGCCACCAGTTTTGCTGACCTGGGTTTTGACGTGGATGTGGGGCCCTTGTTCCAAACCCCTGAGGAAGCCGCCCGGCAAGCCGCCGAGAACGATGTACATATCTTAGGCATATCCTCCCTGGCCGCCGGGCACAAGACCCTGGTGCCACAAACCATAATTGAACTTGCCAAATTAGGCCGCGATGATATTCTGGTCGTGGTGGGAGGAGTGATCCCGCAGCAGGATTATGAATTTTTGTATGAGCAGGGGGTAGCGGGGATCTTTGGTCCCGGCACGAAGATAGCGGAGGCGGCGATCGAAATTTTGAAGCAATTGATGGAGTAGATACGAAAATGGGGCACTGGCCCTCGCCAACACCCCATTTCAATTTGGTTTCTTAGAGCGGGAAACGGGACTCGAACCCGCGACCCTCAGCTTGGGAAGCTGATGCTCTACCAACTGAGCTATTCCCGCTGATCAGGGTGCCAAGTTACTACCTTTTTTGATATAGCGCAAAGGTTTTTACCTTTCCTAAAGCAATCCTTTTAATACCCTTAATCCTTGTATGTTGACTAAGAGTTGCATTTGATAAATGGCATTCTCATTTAATCTTGTCAAGCGTTTCTCCTGTGTCAAGCCTTGTTTGATAAACTCTGCATTCAGGTTTTCAAGGTTGGCTAAAACCAAAAGTTGCTCGGCGTTTGCATAGTCTCTGACATTTCCTTTTGCTTCTGGGTTTGATTCTCGCCATTCTTGGGCGGTCATTCCAAAAAGAGCAAGATTAAGGAGATCTGCTTCACTTGCGAAAAACGTACTTTCAAATTTGGTATTATGAAGCCGCGGAGGTATAAGGTATTCCTTTACAGCATCTGTGTGAATGCGGTAGTTTATTTTTGCAAGCGTGCGTTTCAAGTTCCATTCAAGTGTTTGTTTGGTCTGGTCTGCTTCTTCCTCTTTCAGGCGTTGGAATTCCTTAATCACGTATAGTTTAAAAACAGGACTTACCCATGAACAAAATTCAAGAGCTATGTCCCGATGAGCAAAGGTTCCTCCTCCATAGCGGCCCGCTTTTGTTTTTATTCCTATAGCGCAGGTTTCTTTCACCCATCTGCTAGCGGACAGAATGAAGCGATTGGTTCCTGATTCATTTTTAACCTTATCGAATTCGATAAGGTTAAAATCTGGATTATGTAAAACTTCCCGAGTCCCCAAAAACCCGATCGTGTCTTTGGTTCTCATCCAGTTATTCACAATTCCGGCAGGATTTTCCTGATTGACCCTTTTGGCAATATCAGTCAATGAAAAGAAATCTTGGTTCTTTTCGGAGAGTACTGCAATATCAGTGTCTTGAACCGTGAGGATTGCTTTTTTTGCCATCGGTTACTGAAATGAAACATTCTACCACAATGCCAACAGCGCCCCTCTTTCCTGCCCCTTGATCTCTTGTACTACAGCGCTGTTGACATTAGGCAGAAAGGAGGGGGCCGCTCCCGGTCTGTCGTCGAATATGTCTACGCGGAGCTCTTTGGCAAAGATCTTGGCCAGGTCGCCCAGGTTTTTGGCATAGCGCTCCGATTTGCCCATGCCCATGAAGAGGTCGATGACACCGGAACGGATCATTTCGTATTTATCCATGGCCAGGAGGAGCTGACGCTGGGACCTGCCTTTCGCCGGCTTGCCTGCCTTCTCCGCTTTTTCCTTCAGATCATCCGCAGAGTAACCCAACAGCCGGGAGCGAAACTGCCACCAATTGGCAGCGCTCCCGCCGTTGCGTTGCTCGTACGTCTCCAGGTGCCGCTGCTGGCTGGCGGTCTGACAGGACACCAGTCCCATCGCCTTCGCCATCTCCAACACGGCCACCACTTGATCTTTCGTCAAAAGTTCGGCGTTCTCTACCTTGTCTTCCAGGGAGAACAAATACCGCGCATATTTTTGCTTCACCCGGCTGTGTGAGTTGAGCGTGATCAACTTCGCCAGCTCGATCGAAAAGTAATAATCTTCCATTAGGGGATCGCCGGTAGACCGGCCCGCAAAATCCTGCATCTTCACCGGCTTGCGGATCCCGTCCCTGAACTCATATACATCGTTCAGCCACTTTTTGACATTGCGGGTATACTGCGCCGATGGCAGTTCCAATACCTGGTACAGCTCGCTCGCCCGTACCACCTTTGTGCCTTTTTTGCTGACTAAAACCTGAAGTTCCATCGCTTGGTTGGATTTGTTTCAACAAATATAAACACTTTGTTTTAGATTGTCAATATTTTTAAACAAAAAGTTTTTTTTGAGTTGAAGAGTTGATAAGTTGAAGAGTTGAAAAGTTGAAGAGTTGATAAGAATATTTCTGTCTTTGGGGGAAACCAAGGAAAGCCCCTTCAACCCTTCAACCCTTCAACCTTTCAACCTTTCAACTCTTCAACCTTTCAACTCTTCAACTACACAAAGCACTCCGCAGCAATATGGTCTGCAACGAGCTTCCCCTGACGACTCAGCGTAAAGACATCGCCCTGGCGAACGACCTGGCCTTCGGCTACGAAACGCTGGATGGAGGCGAGGAAATGATTGGAGAAATCCTCGGGAAGTGATTGAATGTGGGCGAGATTGCAACCCCACTGAGTGCGGAGGCTGGTCATGACGTATTCGTTGAAGCGATTGGCAGGGGTGAGGGTTTCGAGCTCGAAGGCGAGGCGGCCTTCGGAGAGCGTCTGGAGATAACGGGCGTTGTTGGCGATATTCCATTGGCGGGTATCGCCGTTAAAGGAGTGAGCGGCGGGACCGATGCCGAGATAGGGCTCGCCGAGCCAATAGCTGGAGTTGTGTTTGGAGTGCCGGCCGGGTTTGGCGAAATTGGAGATCTCGTAATGCTCGTAGCCGCGGGCGGCCATTGCGTCCATCAGGTATTCGAATTGACGGGAGGCCTTTTCTTCGTCGACCGGCGGTACCTTGCCTTTTTTTACAAAATGATCGAGGGCCGTTTTGGATTCGACGGTGAGGCAGTATGGGGAGAGGTGCGGGAGGTCGAACCCGAAGAAGAGGTCCAGGTTGTTGGTCCACTGCGCATCGGAAGTGGTCGGCGAACCGTAAATGAGATCGATCGTGATATTTTCGAAGCCGGCATCCCGGGCCCGCTTCAGGCAAGTCGTGGCTTCTTCGGCTGAATGGGCGCGGTTCATGAAGCGCAGGTCCTCTTCCGAAAACGACTGGATGCCGATGCTGAGGCGATTGACCGGACTTTTTTGCAATATATCCACCTTCTCTTGCGTCAGATCATCGGGATTGGCTTCGAACGTGATCTCCGGCTCCGCAACCACGGGGAAAAGGCGGTATATTTGATCGAAGATCATCTGCAACTCATCTCCTGAAAGCAGGGAGGGCGTGCCGCCGCCGAAGTAGATCGTATTGAGGGTAGCGCCGCCGAGGTAGTCGCGCTGCAATTCCATTTCCCGAAGCAATGCCTGCACCAGCTCGCCCTTGTACTTCAGGGACGTGGAGAAGTGGAAGTTGCAGTAGTGGCAAGCTTGTTTGCAGAAGGGGATATGGAGGTAGAGGCCGGGCAAAAAGAGTTTTTAAGTTTATAAGGTTATGAGTTTTTGAGAGATAAATGCACCGCGGCGACGCGACGAACGTTACGTCCAAGCGTAGCGTTCGTCGCGTCGTCGCGGTTAAATTTAAACAACTTCCAGTTTCAAATTGATTTTTAGAAAAAATACAATATTCCTTTTCTTTCTGCTTCTGGCCAGCGAGGCTGCAGGCCAGATCCGGCTGCAGTGGCAGGGGATGGATAGCATGGCCGTGACCTGGGTGGAGGAGCAGAAACCAAATGCTCCGTTTGAAGACTCGGCTGCGGTGGGGACTTTTTTGGAAGAAACATTGAAAGAGCTCCGGGATCGATCTTTTCTGACCGCTTCCATCGATAGTGTGGAATGGAAAGACAGACTGGCCATCGCGCATCTGTATTTGGGGCCTGAGCTTCGCCTGAGCCGCTTAGAGGTGGGGGATTTGCCGGAATGGTTGTTGGCGAAGGTGCGGTTCCAGGAGAGGGCGTACTCCGGTAAACCCTTGCGACCGCAGGAGATCCTTGCTTTGGAGGAGGCGCTGCTGGAAGAGGCGGAAAATGCCGGTTATCCATTTGCCCGCATTTGGCTCGATAGCCTGGAGTGGAAAGGGTCGGCCTTCACGGCCGGCCTGTATTGGGAAAGCGGTCCGGCGATCCAATGGGCGCCGGTGGAAGTGGAGGGCGAGGTGAAACTCACGTCGATGTATTTGCAGCAATACCTGGGTTTGAAGCCAGGCGCCCCCTACAGTCGTCAAAAGGTCCTGGAGGCGCGCAACCGGCTCCGGGAACTGCCTTTTGTGCGGGCAGCAAAGGACCCCATGGTCGAATTCCAGGGGCCGGCGGCCACTTTGAAATTATTTCTCGAACGGAAAAAAGCCAGCCGGCTGGATTTCCTCATCGGGGTTTTGCCGACCAACAACGAGGGGCCCAATCGCAGGGTCCTGATCACGGGCACCTTCAACGCGGAGTTTCAAAACGCTTTTGGGAAAGGCGAGCGCATTTATGCCTCCTTCGAGCAATTGCGTCCCGGCACCCAGGATCTGGAGCTGGCTTTCAGCTATCCATATGTACTGCAACTTCCCTTCGGCGTCGACCTCGGCTTCAACCAATACAAGCGCGACTCGACCTACAACGACGTGATCTTCGATGCGGGCCTGCGCTACCTCCTGCCCGGCGGCAACTACCTCCGCGCTTTCTGGAATCGCACCTCCTCCTCCCTGATCTCGGTCGACCAGGAGCGGGTGCTGCAGACCCGGACGCTCCCTGCCACGCTCGATGTACAGGTCAACGCCTTCGGGCTGGAGTACCTGTGGCAGCGGCTCGACTACCGGTACAATCCCCGGAAAGGATGGAGTCTCGGCGCCCGGGCGAGTGCGGGCACGAAGAGCATCGAGCCCAACCCCGCTATCACGGAGTTGCAGGACCCCAACGATCCCGCTTTCGACTTTTCCGCCCTCTACGACACGCTCGATCAGAAGACCTACCTCGTGCGACTGACCGGTGATGTGGGCTATTTCTTTCCTATTTTCTCCTCCTTTGCCCTCTACCTCCGCAACCGCTCCGGCTGGGTGTATTCGCCCCAATCCATTTATCGAAACGAGCAGATCCGGATCGGAGGCAACAGGCTGTTGCGCGGCTTCGATGAAGAGTCTATTTTTGCCACACTCTACTCCGTTTTTTCCCTTGAATACCGCCTCTTGCTCGACGGCAACTCCTATCTCTACGCCTTCGGCGACTACGGCTACGTAGAAGACCGCACCACGACCACCCGACGGTTCGATCGTCCGGTGGGATTGGGTGTGGGGCTTACGTTTGAAACCCCGGTCGGCATCTTCGGGATCAGCGTGGCGGTGGGGCAGCAGTACGGGCAGGGGTTTGATTTCCGGAATCCGAAGCTGCATTTTGGGTATGTGAGTGTGTTTTAGTATCTCACTACTCTTACACTCTTCTTTCCTCGTTCCGGTCGCACCGTCAAAAAATACATACCTCTTGCCAGGTCTTCCGGGAAAAACAGCACCTCCCGGTTTTGTCCAGCGGGGCGATGTTCCTGGTCCACGAAGGTGCAGACTGGTTTTCCGGAGGCGTCATGCAGGAGGATGGACACCGTTTGGCTGTGGAGAAGTGTGTAGGAAATTGTGGCTTGAGATCCAACGAGATTGGGCGCCAGGGAAATATCCCGAAGGGGTACTCCGGGATCAGAAACTCCGACAAAAGGATCTTCTGGAATCCGGACGAGCAGAAAGTCCGCGTCGATGGGGACGTTGAGAAAGTCCCAATTGCTCTTACTTCCTCCGATCAGGGTTTTTCCATCGGGTTGGACCAGAATCGACCTTACGCTGGTGTGGATTCCAGAGCCCAGGTAGGGAAACTCGACCAGCCCTTTTTCAAAGAAAGAAGAATCGAGACTGCCGTCGGGAAAGGTTCTGCCGATAAAAAAATCGGGATATTCCAGCCCGTTTCCGGTAAACAGGATCTTGCCGCCCGGTTGCAGGGCAATGTCTTCTATTTCTCCATACTGACTAGGAAAGGAGGAATAGTAGTTGGAAAACAGGAAATCCGGATCAATGGCGCCGTTCGGCAGGAACCGGACCATTCCCAGGTCGTAGTTGTGATGGCCGGCGGCCAGTATCTTCCCATCGGGCAAAACCCGGATGGCGTTTATACGGTCCAATCCCGAAAGGGCTTCCCCAAAAAAGTTGAAGGAATAGTCGGGACTGCCGTCCGGCAGAAACCGGAACAGGTTGAATCCATCGGGGGTTTGACCGGCAGCGAGTATCTTTCCATCGGGCTGTAATTGGAGATCCTGGGCATAGTTGGAATAAACAGATGGGAAAATGATCCATCCGTGGTCTCCAAATTGTTCATCCGGAGCGCCGTCGGGCAGGAATCTGGCGATGGCAAAGTTGGTGTTGAGTATCCCGCCCATCAGGAATTTCCCGTCGGGTTGAATAGCGAAGGCATTGCAGTTGCTGCTGATGACTCCGACCGGGAGTATCAACAATCCATTTTCCCCGAAATCCGGATCGGGACTCCCATCCGGAAGGTACCGGAAAACGAAGAAATCCTTTAGACCCACCTTTCCGGCTACGGCGATCTTATCTCCGGGTAACACGATCATTGCCCGGGGCGAAAGGTGATGCGATTTCAGGTCGGTGACGGCCTTTCCGTTCACTCCGAAAGCAGGGTCGAGTGTCCCGTCATCCAGGTAACGGGCGAGTACGATATCCCCTTCATCCGCTCTCCCCACCGCTACCGGTTTTCCATCGAACTGGAGGCCCATTCCCATTATTGCCGACCAGGCGCCGCCGTAGTATACGAGGATCGTACCATTGTCGCCAAAATCGGGGTCCGGTTCTCCGTTCGGAAGCAGGGATACCAGGGAGAATTTGGAGTCGGAAACACCTGCCACGGCGATCTTTCCCTGCGGCAGCCCGAGTATAGACTGAGGCCGGTCGTTTGTCCAGATGTCGATCTCCACCCGGCCATTTATTCCAAAGGATTCATCCGGCGTACCATCGGTATTGAACCGCCAGATACCAAAATCGGAATCCGGGTTGAGGAGGGTAAATGCGACCAGGATCTTGTCGTCGATGAGGGAAGCGGTTCGCAGCGGCATATTCCCACCGCTGGCATAATCCAGGGGGACCAGGCCGCCATTTCCAAAAAGAGTGTCCAGCATTCCATCCGGATCGAAGCGAGTGAGGTTTTTGATGTCGTAGAGGATGATCTTCCCGTCGGGTTGGAGCAGCACACTTTCACCGGGGAATCCCTCATTTTGCCCGGTAGTAGCGATTCCGTTCGTCCCAAAGCCGGAATCGATGTTGCCATCTTCGTTCAGGCGTACAATGGCGCCGTTCATGGAAAGGGGAATCGAGGTAGAGACCAGGATCTTTCCATCGGGCTGGACTTGGATGCTTTTTATCCGGAACCATTCTTCCTGTCCGTTTTTCAGCACCATTCCATGCTGGCCGAAGGTACTGTCGGGCGAACCAGAGGGGTCAAGCCGGGCAATAAAAAAACGGCTATTTTCCTCATAGACATCGTTGGCGCCACCTGCGGCCAGGATCTTTCCATCCGGCTGAACGGCCAGGGAATAGATCCAGACGCTCCACAGGTCGTCGTCATAAAAAACGGCTTCCCCGAGGTTGCCAAAGGAATAATCCGGGCTTCCATCCGGAAGAAAACGGGAGATCCGGAATCCCATGTAGTCCTGATCTGCGATCAGGATCTTGTCATCCGGTTGTACGAAGAAGATACCATTATAGGACACACCATGGGTCAGCACCCCCGAATCGGCAAAGGTTTCGTCCACACTGCCATCCGGCAGATACCGGATCAGACTGAAAAAAGAGTGGTCCACACTATCCTGTACAGGGCCTCCAAGCAATAATTTTCCATTGCTTTGGCGGGACACTTGCCCGCCTTTCACCTGGCCGCCGAAATTTGTGGTGACGATGCCGTTGTCGCCAAAGGTGTGATCAAAACTGTTTTGTGCCGGCAATGCGTTGAAAATGACCACAAGGAAAAACCAAAGGAATGCTTTTTTCATAGGGTTTGGAATTTCTCCTTAAGTTAGCAGGTATTGTTGAATGATCTCGTAAATTGAATTTCTTTATTTTTGAAAAATCATCCATAACCAAGCTTTTATGCAAGTTCGGACTATTTTTCTTCTGCTTTTTTCCATTTGTGTCTCATCGCTCCCCGCACAGGAAGACGTGACCCTGGATAGCGCCTTTTTCCGCCAACAAAAAGACCTCTACCAGCGCTGGCTGGAATACGAAGGCCTGTCGGAAGCCCTTCGCGTGCAGGACATCTTGGTAGAGCCGGATCAGGTGACCCTCTTCCTGGGCTTTCACAGCACGGATGAGGACACGGTGTACCAGGTGTGGAAGGAGTTGAAAACGGTTTTTCAGCAAAAGAATCCCATCACGCTGGAGCAGCACCTTTTCTACAAAATGATTCAATTGATGGAACTGCGGGAGGATCAGGCGAGGATTGCATTATACAACAGTTATGACGTGGTGAATGAGCCGGATCCCTGTTTCATCCGGGGCATTCATTTTCAAGCCGGGCAGGTACGGGTTTTAGAGCACAATTGCAGGTCCGAGATCGGGGAAATGGAGATGTCTTTACCGCAATTGGAGAATAAAAGCCAGGTGGTGGAAACCGAGTTCCGGAGCTCCTCCCGGCGAAAGGAGGTTTTTGACAAGATCTACGACTATGCCTCCAAACGTTTCGGCGCCAAAAACTGCGAGGGGCAGCCAAGCCGGGTGTTTTTGCGCGAAAAAGACCAGGTATTGCGCTTCGAGGTTAAGGACCTGTGCAAGGAGGTCATCACCGAGAGCCGTGCTCCACTGATCTGCCAGTGGTTGCCCATTGACTGCAAGGAGCGGCGGGAGTGGCTGACCTTTACCGTCACCTACTTCGAAATAACAGGAGGATTCAAGCTAAGCTGCCAGATCGACGGCAAAGTGGGCTCCGGCTATTTCGGCACGGTGAGCCGCGGCGCCTACTACGATATGGAAATCGACTTCGATGAGTATTTGAAGGATTATGCGGATAGTTTTAAGCTGGAGTTGCAGGGGCTTTTTTAATACGGAGGTACCGCTTGCTTTTCAAAAAAAGAACCGCAAAGGCGCTAAGAACGCTAAGACACTGGATTTTTCAGCAGGGCTTTAACAACAAGAACTGACCTCTTTGCGGCCTTAGCGTCTTAGCGGTTAAAATTTTTGAAGTTTACAGCAATCCATAATTTTTGAAGTGGAAAAATAATATGGACAAACCGACAATACAGAATTGGATCCAGCAAAACGAACTAAAACAGGCTATCGAGGACCTCATTTCCCATGCCCGAAGCGAAGGCCTGCGCGACTGGGAGCGCGAGCTGATCGACCTGTCGCGCCGCTACCGGGAGAACGGCGACCTCCACCGCCGGAACCTCATCACCTCCGAAGTCTGGAGCGTCAACGAGACCCGCATCGCCAGCGCCCTGCTGGAGATCCTGGACCATGTGGAGGAAGGTACGCCGGGGCCTACGCAAAAAGAACGGCAGGCGATGCAGGAGGCGTTGCCCGAGGCGCCGCGGACCAAGTTCCGCACCTTTGCCGGTATTGCACTGGCGTTGACGGAAGTGGCGGCCTTGCTCGGGGTATTCGTGTTTTGGGATCTGGGGAGTTTGACCAATCCGGCGTTTGGGGTCGTGGCCGGGATGGTGTTGGTGTTGCCCCTGGCAGCTGGGTATGTGGCCCTAAAACGGATGCCGGGAGGGAAAGGCGTAAATGTTACCCCTTTGCAGATTTTTCTCTTTTTACTGACCTTGCTGACCTACCTGGCAGGCGTTTATTTTTTCCTGTTGATGAAATCCGTGGGCGGCCTCTTCGGCGAAGCGTTTTGGCCGATGGAGGTGGCGATCGGAGTGTGGTGCCTGATTTTTGGGGTGACGGCGGGGTATTGGGTGAGGAAGATATTTTTGTCTGAACTGTGATTTTTGTGATTGATGTGATAAGCTTGATTTCAGACAACACCCCGTAACCACCGCAGCACCCCCGGCATCCCATCCATCCCCACGCACGCATACCTCTCCTCCTTCGCCCCAAAGCTCCCAAAAAAATACGCGATCGAAGGAATCGCCGACCCCTCAAAATCCAGCACCCACCCCTTCCTGGCGTGCTGCTGTATCAAGGCGTCGAGGAGGAAATGCATCGAATGTAGCTCCTTCCCTTTTTCCGTAGAAGCCCCAAACACATTGATCAGGCGGCTGTGGCTGCGGAGGAAAAACCCGGCGGCGAGGAGTTCCTCGTCCGGGCTGGCGGCTCCCCAGATGCGGCCGAGGTTGCGGGCGATGGCCTGGTGCATGACGGTTTCAAAGCGACGGTAGATGGCAGGAGCGCATTCGACCTTGTCGCCGACCTGCTGCTGGTAAAGTTTCGAGAGGGCTTCCGGAGTGAGCGGCGCTTCGATCAACTCGTGCAGCTCCCTGGCTTTGCGAAGGCGCTTCTTCAGGCTTTTGGAATAACCGGCTTCCAGTTCTTCCCAGGGCCGGTTCAGGTCGAGGAGGTAGTTGGGGCGGTGGTGAATGTCCCAACCGGGCAGATTCTCTACCTCATTTTTTTCATTCAAACAAATATACACCTTGCGGAAAGCCGGCGGTATGGCCTCCAGAAAAGCCTGGACCATCTCCAGCGAGGGCGTCTCTTTCGCAAAGACCCCCAACTGCTGACAGAAGAACGGCTGGTACACCTGCTTTAATCCCAGCCACTTGGCGTTCCACGGGAGGGGGCAGACGGCTTCGTACTCGCCGAGCACAAGGGCGTCCCACTTGCCAGCCATAGCATCGAGGTACCAGCTGAAGGCGTAGGGCTTCCCGTTGGCGGCGCCGGCGATGCAGGCGTCGTAGCGGGTACGGTCGAGGGCGGTATGGGGGAGGTGACGAATCAAGGGTGGAATTTCGGCTTTCGGCTGTAAAATACGGGCATTCATCGACTTTAACGCCGGATTAACGGTTTTGGAGCCAACGTTTTGGGATATTTGTGGGCTCTATATCGGAAAATTGATTTTTTCACCGCGACGACGCGACGGACGCAACGAATGGTAACGTTGCGTCCGTCGCGTCGTCGCGGTGAAAAGTAGAAACACACATTGCCAAATATGAGAACAATCTTAATCCCGACCCTCCTCATTCTCCTCGCTTTCTCCCCACTTGCCGCCCAAAAAGCCACCATTAGCGGCTACATCGAAGATGCGGACAGCGGCGAAGAACTCATCTCCGCCACCGTTTTCGACGCCCACTCGGGCAGTGGGGCGGTGGCGAATGTCTACGGCTTTTACAGCCTCACGCTCGCCGTGGGCGACACCCTGGCCCTCGAAGTCTCCTACATCGGCTACGCCCCGAAACGCTACGCGTTTATTCTCCGCGGCGACACGACGCTGAACGTGCGACTATCGGCTTCGGTAGAACTGGAAACGGTGGAAGTGACGGGGTCCAAGATCGAGAAGATCGAACAGTCGGTCCAGATGAGCAAGGTCGAGGTGCCGGTCGAAATGATCAAGAAAATGCCGGCCCTGCTCGGCGAGGTCGATGTCCTCAAGGCGATCCAGCTGCTGCCGGGGGTGCAGTCGGGCGGCGAAGGGCAGAACGGCCTCTACGTGCGCGGCGGCTCGCCCGACCAGAACCTCATCCTTCTAGACGGGGTGCCGGTGTACAACGTCTCTCACCTGCTGGGCTTTTTCTCCGTTTTCAACGCCGATGCCATCAAGAACGTCACCCTGACGAAAGGGGGCTTCCCGGCGCGCTACGGCGGACGCCTCTCTTCCGTCATCGAGATCAACATGAAGGAGGGTAACGACCGGGAGTACCACGGGCAGGGCAGCGTGGGATTGATCGCCTCCCGCCTCACACTGGAAGGTCCGATCGCCAAAGACCGGGCTTCGTTCATGGTCAGCGGGCGGCGCACGTATGTCGACCTGCTCATGCGGCCGATCATTGCGGCTGCCCAGCCGGAGGGGATCAGCTTCAAGCCCAAGCTGTATTTCTACGACCTCAACGCCAAGGTCAACTACAAGATCAACGACAAGCACCGGCTTTTCCTGAGCAGCTATATGGGCAGCGATATTTTCTATTTCAAATCGAAAGAGGACTTCGAAGGCGACGACTATTTCGCAACCGAAAACGGGGTAGATTGGGGCAATATCACCACAGCCCTGCGCTGGAATTACCAGATCAACAACCGTCTGTTCGCCAATACGACGCTGACCTATAGTCAGTTTGCCTTCGATTTTTCCGCGGCTTTCGAATCCCGGATCGAGGGTCAAAAGGAGACTTTCGGCGCACGCTATGACTCGGGGATACACGACTGGGCGGGCAAGGTCGACTTCGATTACATTCCCAACCCCAATCACTACCTCCGCTTCGGCGGTGGGGCTACGCATCACACTTACAACCCAGGCGTCACTCAACTTGAAGTGGGTTTCAATGAATTGCAGCTCGATACGATCGTGGGCTCTGAAAAGATCAGCTCGATCGAATATGCCCTCTATGCCGAAGATGACCTGCGCTGGGGCGCCCTGCGGGCCAACATCGGCCTGCATGCCGCGGCTTTCCAGGTGCTGGGCGATGAGCCCGAGCAATACTTCTCCCTCCAACCCCGCATCAATCTGCGCTACCTGTTGCCGGGCGATGTGGCGTTGAAAGGCTCTTTCGCTACCATGACCCAGTTCATCAATCTGCTCACCAACGAATCGCTGAGTCTGCCTACCGACCTTTGGGTGCCGAGTACCAAAAGGATCTTGCCGCAGCGGTCCTGGCAAGCCGCCCTGGGTGGGGCCAAGACCTTCGGCGAGGGCTATGAAGTGAGCCTGGAGGCCTATTATAAGCAAATGAAAAACGTGCTCTCCTACCGCGAAGGCGCCGAATTCCTGGGCCTGGAAAACGACTGGCAGGACAAGGTCACCCAGGGCGACGGCGAAGCCTACGGGCTCGAATTTTTCATTCAGAAAAAGCAAGGCAAGACCACCGGCTGGATCGGCTATACCCTTGCCTGGAACTGGCGGCAATTCGACGACATCAACGGGGGGCGGCGCTATCCGTTCAAATACGACCGCAGGCACGACGTGGAGATCGTGCTCAGTCACCAGCTCACGAAAAACATCTCCATTTCCGGCACCTGGGTGTACGGCACCGGCAACGCCATCACCTTGCCGCTCTACCGCTACGTCACCCTGATCTCGGAAAAATACGGCTCCGGATCCGAGTTTGCCTACCTCCGCGAGGTGGAGGCGATCGGCGACAAGAATTCCTTCCGCATGAAGCCCTATCACCGCCTGGACCTCGGTATTGAATTTTTTAAACAAAAGAAAAAATGGTCGCGCACCTGGGTGATCAGCGTCTATAACGTGTATAACCGGAAGAACCCCTATTACGTCTACCCGGCTACCACTGATGGTGGGAAACGGGTGTTCAAACAGGTGAGTTTGTTTTCGATCATCCCATCTGTCGCCTATAATTTTGAATTTTAAATAGGAGGAGGGAGGAGGGAGCAGCAATTGTTCTGCTCCCTCCTCCCTGCTCAAAAAACTTCGTCATGAAATCCTTCCTTATTTTCCCCTTCTTCCTCCTGCTCACCCTCGCCACCGGCTGTGGCGAAGGCTTCTTCAACCAGATCGTCGAGATCGACATTCCCGAGCATGAGCCGGTGCTGGCTGTATCGGCCCATTTCAAGGCCCAGGACTCGACGCTGACCGTTTTTGTGTCGCACAGTGCCGGGATCCTGGACCCGGTGATCCTGGACACCGTGGTTGTTTCGGGCGCTGCCATCGAAGTGCTTCGAGACGGAGCGCCCTGGCAGACGGTGCCTTCGGTTGCGGAGGGGCATTACCACCAGGTGTTGGGCGAAGTCATTGGCAGCGACCTGCATACCTACACCTTGAAAGTTTCCGTGCCGGGATATGAGCCTGTGGAGGCCTACCAGACCATGCCCGAGCGGGTCGACATTCTACAGGCGGAATACCAGGCCCAGGGAGGTATCAATTCAAATGGAGACAAGGTAAACACCCTCAGCGTGGAGTTTCAGGATCCGGCCGGAGCGGATAATTACTACCTGTTGGAAGCGTTCGTACACATTCAGGACACGCTTCAGGAAAGTTTTGATTACAACCTGTATCTCGATTCCGAGGATGTGCTGGTGGAATACCACAACGGAGGATTACTCTTCAAGGATGGGCCGATCAACGGGAAGAAATACACCCTGAAGGCCTATTTCCCCGATAATATTCACGAATTCCCCGGATCTGCATTGACCGTCCGCCTGCATTCCATCTCCCGCGACCGCTACCTTTTCCTCCGCACGCTGGACCTTTACGACAGCGCCCAGGACAATCCGTTTGCCGAACCGGTGGTGGTGCACGACAATATCGAGAATGGAGTGGGGATCTTTATGGTGGAGGCGATGGCGGAGAGGGTTTTGAGTTTTTAGTTTTTAGTTTTTAATTTTTAGTTCAACAGGTTTCAACTAAAAACTCAAAACTCAAAACTCAAAACTAATCCCCCCCTCCCCTCAAGATAAACTAAGGATATAGGAATTGAGGTCCGCCTCCTTTTTCAGTCCCAGCTTTTTCTTGAGCCGGTATTTGCTCTTTTCCACGGCGCTGAGGGAGATGTTCTGGATGGAAGCGATCTCCCGGTTGGTCATATTGATCCGAAGGAGGCAGGAGAGCCGGATCTCATTTGGCGATAGTTTGGGATGGCGGATGTGGAGCAGTTGGGAGAACTGCTGGTGCACCTGGTCGAAGTTGAGCTGGAATTGCTCCCAGTAATCTTCGGAGGAGAGTTCGGAGTCGATCTTTCGAACGAGGTGGCGGATCTCCTTTTTCTGATCGGCATCTGCCTTTGGGGCATGCGTGATTTCCAGGAGTTGTTTTTTCAGGCGGTCGAGTGAGGTATTTTTGTGGGCGGATTGCAGCAAGGCGGCCGATAATTGGGCGTTTTTCTCGCGAACTTCTTCACTGAGCCGTTCGTTGCGGAGTTTCAGGATCTCCTGTTCGCGTTTCAGCAACTCTTTTTGATGGGCTTCCCGGCGTTTGCCGTCCAAATAGGTGAGGAGAAAGATGATCGTTCCTGCGATCAGGAGCGTGATAATCAGGCGAAACCACAACGTCCTCCAAAACGGCGGGGTGATGACGATGCTCAGCCGGACGGGATCGCTCCAGGCGCCACTGTTATTGGCTGCTTTTACCAGGAAGGAATACGTGCCGGCATCCAGGTTGGTATAGGTAGCCAGCCGGTGTTTGGAATCGACCTGGGTCCATTTTTCCTCAAAGCCATCGAGGCGGTAGGCGTAATGGCATTTGGAGGGGTTCTTAAAATCGAGTGCGGCAAATTCGATGGTGAATACGTTGTCGAAATACCGCAGGCGGATAACAGGCCGCTCGTTCAAGGGGCCGGGAAGGATGGTCCGGCCTTTATAAGGCCCGACGGGAACCGGCTGATTGAAGAGTTTAAAGCCGGTAATAACCACCTTTGGGGGGATGGTGTCGATCTGGACACTGCCCGGAAGGAAGGAATTGATACCGAATACCCCGCCGAAATAGATCTCTCCGTTGCGCCGGTGGATCGAAGCGCCCGGGTTGAATTGGTTGGATTGGAGTCCGTCGTACTTGTCGAAGGCGACGATCTGTCCGGAATGAGGGTCAAAGGAAGCCAAGCCGTTGTTGGTGCTGATCCAGAGGATGCCGTTGTGGTCTTCTTCGATGGCGTTGATCACGTTGGAGGGAAGGCCGTCTTCAATGCCGTAGTGGCGAAACGATTTCCGGTCGGGCTGCATCAGGTGCAATCCTCCGCCTTCCGTTCCCACCCAAAGGCGGCCCTTTCGGTCCTGATGAAGGCATAGGATGAAATTGGATTGGAGGCGGGTGGAGTCGCGGGTGTCGGCGAGCCAAAACTCGAACTGCCCGGTTTTGGGGTCTCTGCGATTGAGCCCGCCAAATTCCGTGCCGATCCACAGATTGTCTTGCTCGTCGACCAGGAGTACCCGGACGTTCCAATCGCTGAGCTTTCCGGAGCGGAAGGGCGCCTGGGTGTCCGGCATGTAGCGGTAAAACCGTTTTTTCTCTTCATCCAGGCGGTTCAGTCCGCCCCCCAGGGTGCCGATCCAGAGGTTGCCCGAATGATCTTCCACGATCGACCATACATTGTTGTTGCTGAGTGAAGCAGGGTTGGACGGATCGTACTGGAAATGCTCAAACTTTCCAGTTTTTCTGTCGAAGAGATTTAATCCGAATGAAAAAGTGCCGACCCAAAGTCGCCCTTTATTGTCTTCAAAAATGGAAGTGACCACGTTGCTGCTGATCGAATGGGGATCTTCGGGGTCGGAGCGGTAGATCACGTAAGATTGATCGTCCGGGTTAAAGCGCAAGAGCCCTCCTCCGTCTTTTCCGATCCAGATATATCCGTCTTCGTCCTCCTGAAAAGCCAGGGCCGACTGGCTTCCCGGCGCGTCGGTGGTGGTGGGTTCCTGTGCGTAGGAGAGAAATTCGGTCTTGTCAGGGATATATACGTTTACGCCACCGTTGAACGAGCCGATCCAGATGTTTTGGTTGCTGTCGACGAAAATGTCGTACAGCGCATTTGTATTGAGGCTGTTTACGATCCGGGTGGTGTACTGAACCGATTGGAAGGTTTTTCCATCGTCTTCCGTGTAGTAGAGCCCTGCGCCATCGGTCGATACGAGCACTATGTTCCGGTAGCGCACCACATCTTTGACCAAACTTTTCCCCAGGCCTTTTCTCAGAAATTCCTCCTTTTCCGGATCGTAAAGCAGCACTCCGTTCCCTTCTGTGCCGATCCACAGGATATCGTCTTTCAGGAGCAGGTATTTGGCATAGCTATACAGATCGAACCCCGCCTCCGGTTTCCCGCCGACAACCATAATGGAGTCCTGCTGTCGCAAATAGCAGTGGAGGTGATCGCCTGCTGTGCCCATCCAAATATTGTGGGCTTTGTCTTCCACGAATGAAAAGCAGGCATTATTTTGCAGTTGCCTATTTGGAGGAGTATTAAGGATGCCAAAATAGTCCCATTGTTCGCCTTTCGGATCGATCCGCACGACGCCTTGGGCAGCCGTGCCGATCCAGATATACCCCCGGCTATCCTGGAAGATCGCTTGTACGGAGACGGATCGCCAATCGGGGAATACCTTTCCGGCGAAGGGATTTACGCGGAATTGCTGGGTGGCGCGGTCCAGGATGCACAATCCGCCGGCCCGCAGCCCGATCCAGAGGTCGCCGTTGGGGTGGTTGAATAAAGACTGGATGTTGTTGCCGGGCAGGGAAAGGCTGTCGGCGGGATTCGATTTGTAAATGGTAAATTCGTAACCGTCGTATTTGTTGAGGCCGTCGCGGGAACCAAACCACATGAAGCCGTCGCGGTCTTCAGTGATGGAATAGATGGTATTATTCGACAGTTCCTGGTTGATCGTCAGGTGGTCGAAAGTGAAGTTTTGACCATAGGCTGCCGGGAAGTAGAAGTGCCCAAAACAGGCGAGACATAGCCCGGCCACCGTTTTTTTTAAAGGCATGTCCAGCATTTGTCCAGTAAAAATAGCTATTTTTTCTATAAGGAGTAGCTAGCTTAGCATAGCGAGTAAAAATCATTAAAACGTTTTAATATGAGATGCATAATTTTTACCCTTGCCATTTTGCTCTCCTTTTCAATGGAGATGTGGTCACAGACCGACGTGCGGGGGACGGTGACCGACCCAAGCGGGGAACCTCTGATCGGGGTATCCGTATTGGTGAAGGAAACCACCGGCCAGGATTTCCTGGTAGGTACCGTCACCGAGTACGATGGGACTTACCTGATCACTATGCCTGCCAATTCGGATAGCCTGGTATTTTCCTACACGGGATTCAAAACGAAAACGGTTTCGGTTGGTAACCGAACCCTTGTTGACGTCGTGATGGAAGAAGAGTACACCCAATTGGATGAGATCGTCGTGATCGGCTACGGCGTTCAACAAAAGAAAGTCGCGACCGGCTCGATCTCCAAACTGTCTGTCGAAAACCTGGAAGGTTTCAAGGTCCAGGATATCAATTTCGCGTTGGAAGGGCAGGTGACGGGTCTGATGGTGAATGAATCTTCCGGGCAGCCGGGCGCCGGCAAATCCCTGCTCATCCGGGGGATCAGCACCAACGGCGACAACTCACCCCTCTACATCGTCGACGGGCTGCAGGTGAGCGGTATCGATAACATCGCCCCGGGCGACGTCGAATCGGTCGACGTGCTGAAGGACGCCGCATCCAGCGCCATCTACGGCGCGCGCGCCGCCAACGGAGTGGTCATCGTCACGACCAAAAAAGGGAGTTCCGAAGAAAAGGGAACGATCTCCTACGAAGGTTTCTACTCGACCTCCGCCCCCTGGAGATTGCCGGAAATGTTGAGTGCGGAAGACTATATTTTGCTCACCCGCGAAAAATTCGCCAACGGCAACCAGTCCAATTCCCTGGAATCCCTCGGTTTTCCAAAAGTGGGCGACACGCCGGAGAACAACACCCGTTGGATGGAAGAGATCTTTAGCTCCGCTCCTGTCCAAAACCACCGGCTCAGTGCCACGATGAAGAATATCTACTTCGCAGCGGAATACTGGGACCAGAACGGGGTAGTCGGCGGTGATAAATCCAATTATAAGCGGTACGCCCTTCGCCTGAACGCCTCCACAAAGCTCAACCGCTTCGTGAGTATCGGTGAAAACCTATACGTCAACCGCAACGAGAATCAGTCGATCGGGGTCAACGACGCTTTCGGCACCATGATTGCCGACGCTTTTGCCTACGATCCGCTGACACCGGTATACGACGATACCAAGGACTATGGCTTTGCCCAATCCAGATGGGTACAAAAGGAATACATCAACCCGCTTAGCCGTCTTTTTATCGGGAATAACAAGGGACATGCCGATCAGGTGATGGGCAATGTTTACCTGGACATCACGCCCTTCACGGGGCTGACATTCCGCAGCGACCTGGGTATTGATTACAACTGGTACAATTACCGGAGCTTTACCCCCGACTATGCTTTCACCAGCGCCTTTGTCAATGTCGAAAACGGTGTCTCTCAGGGCTATGGTTTTTCCGAAAGCCTCCAGTTTGAAAATTACCTCAACTACAACCGGTCATTCGGCGGTGTTCATAACCTCGACCTGGTGGTGGGTACTTCCTACCGTGAGTCGGGCTCAGAATGGGCAGGCGGTTCGTCAAAGTCCATTCCCGATGCCGTCAAATTTGACAACAACTGGCAATACCTCGACGCCGGGCAGGATACCACCGACCTTTCCTATGGCGGAGCCAGCGTAGACTACGCACTGATCAGCTACTACGGCCGGGTTCGGTACGATTTTGCCAATAAGTATCTGTTTACGGCCACCCTTCGCCGGGACGGCAGCTCCAATTTTGGCGAGAACAATCGGTGGGGTCTCTTTCCCTCCTTCTCCGGAGGTTGGGTCATTTCGAAAGAACGCTTCTTCCGCATCAAGCCCATCAGCTTCCTGAAATTACGTGCCAGCTGGGGCCGGAACGGGAGCGACCGGATCGGAGCGCTCAGTTACACAGCAAGGATCGAAAATGTGTTCAACTATCCCTTCGGCGTACCGCAATCTTTGCTCACCGGCGCCGCGTTGGCCACCCCGCCCAACCCCAATGTGAAGTGGGAAGAAAGCGAGCAACTCGACCTCGGTTTCGAAATGGAATTACTGGAAGGTCTGTTCAATGTTGAATTCGACTATTATAAAAAGAATACGAAGGACCTGCTGATGACGCAGGTGATCCCCGGCTACATCGGCGCCACGAACAACCCGACCAGTAACCTGGGCGAGATCGAGAACGAAGGCGTTGAGTTCGCCTTGTCCCACCGCCTTGTGCGCAAGGATTTTTCCATGACCACGCGGCTGACTTACACGCATTTCACCAATACCGTGATTAATGTAGCGGGCGATGCAGGCGCCATCGCCGGCTGGTCGTGGCCCGTGCGTAACACGCCGATCACCCGGATGACCGAGGGGTACCCGGTCGGCCACTTCGTAGGCTATGTGGCTGACGGCATTTTCCAGAACAATGCGGAAGTGTTCAGCCACCTCAGCGAAAGCGGCGATCTGCTGCAACCCAACGCCAAGCCTGGCGACATCCGCTTTTTGGACATCAACGGCGATGGCGTGATCAACTCCGACGACATCACCGATATCGGATCGCCCTGGCCTGATCACATCATCGGCTTATCGGTCAGTCTTCAGTACAAGGGTTTTGACCTGAGCGGTATCCTCTCCGCCCAGCTTGGCCACGAGATCTTCCGGGCCTATGAGCGCTCCGACATCACGTTCACCAACTACCAGACCTTCTGGCTGGATCGCTGGCGGCCCGATAACCAGACCGATCTATATCCGCGCCTGGTTTCCAACGACCCGAACAACAACCAGCGTCCGTCGAGTTTCTACGTAGAAGAGGCCTCCTTCCTGCGCCTGCGCAACCTTCAGATCGGTTACAGCCTGCCTCATTCCCTGCTTTCCAAAGCTAATCTGGCCGGGCTCCGCATCTATTTTTCTGCCAATAATCTCTTCACCCTCACTCCGTACAAAGGTTTTGATCCGGATATCGGCACCAACGGCTGGATCCTGGATACGGGTATCGACAAAGGTTACTACCCGACGAATAAAACCATTGGTGGAGGTATCAAAATAACGATGTAATTATGAAAGCATATAAAAGACAAATCTGGATGGTCCTTCTGGTGCTGCTCGCAAGCACGAGCTGCAACAAGGACCGGCTCAACGTGGAACCCGTCAACGAGTTCCTCTCGAGCAACTTCTACGTTACGGAAGACCAGGTCTTCTCGGCCCTCATCGCTGCTTACGATCCCGCCGGCTGGTCAATGGCCTACGGCAACTGGATCTCCTACGTCATGTTTGGCGAGATCCGCTCCGACAATGCCCACGCAGGTGGCGACCCATCGAACAACGACCAGCCCGGCTGGCAGGAGTTCGACGATTTCACGAATACGAATACGAATACCGTTACGCAGCCGATCTATCGCCGCAATTACATCGGCATTTTCCGGGCCAACCTCGTCATCGAACGGCCGCAGATCGAATCGCCGCTGGTCGATCGATACAAGGCTGAAGCCAAATTCTTGCGCGCTTATTACCACTTCGAACTATTCAAGACCTTCGGTCCCATTCCGGTGGTGACGAAGTCCCTGACACCCGAAGATGTATATCTGGAGCGGAACACGATGTCGGAAGTTTTCCAGGCTATTGTGACTGACCTGGAAGACGCGGCCAAGGTGCTGCCCACTACGCTTTCGGCCAACGAACTCGGCCGGGCCTCCAAGGGCGCTGCCCTGGCCCTGCTGGGCAAGGCCTATCTGTACTGGGCCGACCTGCTGAACGACGACAAAGCCAAATTCGACCTCGCCGCCCAATACCTGCAGCAAGTGGTCGATCTGGGTATCTACCAATTGGAGGACGATTATTACAACCTGTTTGCATTCGGTCAGAAGGATCCGGCCGAATCGGTATTCGAGATCCAGCACACCAACCTGTACCCGAGCGATTGGGGTTGGTTTGAAGGAATAGGCGGGAACGGGATCGTTCAGCTGTGTGGTATCCGGGGACTGTGCGATGCACACCCCACCTTGCAGGCCGGTTGGGGTTTTATGCTGCCCACCAAGAGCCTATACGACCATTTTCTGCCGGATGACGTGATCCGTCGCGATGCCGCGATCACCTCGGTGGCCGAATTGACCCAGGAAGTGCTGGATTCAGGTGGCAGCTGTTCGCCGGTCGTCGACCTCTCCCAGGGCAATCCGATCGACGATACCGGTTATTGGCAAGAGAAATACTCGAATTTTAAAGGCTATGTCGGCAATAACGTCAACGGCGGTGATCCCAACCTGACCAAGGATGCCGATACGTATGTGATCCGGTATGCCGATGTATTGCTCATGCTGGCCGAAGCGTTGCACCGTGGAAACGGCTCTGACGCCCAGGCGATGACCTACATCGATATGGTCCGGGAACGGGCTGCCGGCCCCGGCGACAATACCGGTAACTTCAAGACCGCGCAGGACCTCATGACCGAAAAAGGCTGGACCCTGCAGGATGTGATCTGGTACGAACGCCGTGCGGAATTCGCCCTGGAAGGCGACCGTTGGTTCGACCTGGTCCGTTCTGGCCGCGCCTCGAAAGACCTCTTTGCCGGGGATCCGCCCCGGGCGGATAATTTCCAGGACAAGCATTTATGGCTGCCCATTTCCCTGGCAGAGACCACGGTTGCTACGAAACTGACGGAATATCCTGATGCCAGCTTATTCCAATAATAACTGAGCCATGGGGGAAGGTTTTGCCCTCCCCCATGCTTCAATTGAAAAAATCTGAATCACTAAATTGAATAAAATCAAGCAGTATGAAACGACAATTGTTCAAAACCATTTCATTCCCCTGGGCTCTGTTACTCCTTTTGACAGGGACCCTGATATTTACTGATTGTAAAAAGGATCCAGTTGAACCCAATGATCTGATCGCCAGCTTCCAGTATTCTGTGAGCAGCGCCAACTTCCTGGAAGTTGTTTTTACCAACTTTTCTCAAAATGCCACCTCCTATCTGTGGGATTTTGGAGACGGTCAAACCAGTACGGAGAAAGACCCCACCCACGTGTATGCTGCCGGAGGAACGTATACGGTAAAATTGACCGCTTCAAATGATGCCGGTGATGAGAAATCCCGTTCGGAGACGATCATGCTGGATGATCCGGATGCCTTGCTGACCCGCCTGGCCGGCACGTCCAGCAAGACCTGGTACCTGCAGCGCGAAGGTGTGGCATTGGGTATCGGTCCGGTTCCCGGCGACAACGCCTGGTGGTCGTTTGGTGGGGTGACGCCGCTCGGCGATCGTCCCTGCATCCTGGACGACCAATTCACTTTCCACCGCGACGGAACCTGGGAATTTAACTCCAACAACACGATCTTTATCGACTCGAAGGGCAATGGTGGCTGGTTTGCCGATGGTGTGCCCGAAGGTTGCCATAACGAAGACGAACCCGGCGTGTGGACCTCGGAAAACGGCGACGACCTGAGCGCTTTTGCAAGTGGAGGCGACTACACTTATGAATTTGATGCTACCGCCGGTACGCTTACCATTTTGGGAGCAGGCGCCTATATCGGCTTGCCGAATAAAACCGCCACCGGTGACAACTACATCCCACAGACGGTAAAAGAATACCAGGTTTTCCACTTTACCGAAGGCGCCATTGCAGACTCTCTGCAGGTTGCACTTACCGATGGGAACATTTCCTGGAATTTCTACCTGGTCAGCTACCACAACCCGGCCGACCTGCCCGACATTCCCTCCGCGCTTCCGGCTGCCAACTTCTCGTTTGAAAAAGACGGGTACAACGTGACCTTCACGAACCTCTCCAAAAACTCCACCACCTATATTTGGGACTTTGGAGATGGCGCTACTTCGACCGAAACCAATCCGGTTCACACCTATGCAGGTGAAGGCGATTATACGGTGACGCTTACGGCCAAGGACGACATGGGTAACTCCGACGAGAAGTCGGCAGTGGTTTCCATCAGCTCTGCTGTGTTTACAGCGGCAGCTCTTTCCAGCGAAACCGGAAAAATCTGGCGCCTTGCCAACCAGGATGGTTGCTACAAGGTGGGTCCTTCAGCCGGTAGCGGCGAGTGGTGGAGTGTAGGCGCAGCCGATCTGACCGCCCGGGCTTGCCAATTGGATGATGAGTTCATCTTCTTCAACGCCGGCGATTACAACATCGACACCAAAGGAACCACATGGGCCGAAGAATACATGGCTGTTAGCCCGGGTGCCTGTACGGCCGATGGCGACATCCCTGCTCCCTATGACGGCCTTGCATCAGGATCTCATACGTTTGAGGTGACTGGAGAAGGTACCGATGCCAAGATCAGAGTGATCGGTACGGGCGCCTACTTTGGATTTAGCAAGGCTTACAACGGAGGGGAATACAATGGTGGAGATGCAGAGTTACAGACTGAGATCACCTACAATGTGTATGACTATTCCGTTTCCGGAAACGTCGAGACGCTGATCCTCGCCGTTGATATTGCAGGCGACGGTACAGCCTGGTGGACCATTACGGTTGTGTCCGAAAACTAGGCGAAACGTTAATTGTTTAGATGGAGGGAAGCCTCCATCTAAACAATTTCAAATACCATAAAAACTTCAAACCACATGAGGATGCTTATTTTATTGATGCTTGTCCTAAGCCTTGTGAATTGTACGAAGACCGAGAACAATCCGCCTGCGGTCCCGGCAGTAAGCATTGAAGGGATCACGGTGGAAGAAGGAAATAGCGACCGGCCCGTATTCATCCGGCTGCGATTGTCTACCGCCTCGACCAATACGGTGACTGCCTATATAAAGACGTACGACGGCAGCGCCAAAGCCAATGAAGATTATAAACCGATCGATCAGGCACCCGTCGTCTTTTCTCCCGGCACGCTCATCAATGAATTCAAGCTCGATTTGTATGGCGATGAAAACTATGAACCCGACGAATCCTTTTCCGTCAAAATCGAAAGCGTAGAAGGAGCAACGATCGGAACCGGCGAGACATCCGTTGTTTTACTGAACGACGATGCCGGCGGCAGCGATATTGTCATTCCTTCTACCGGCTATACCACCCCTGAGTCCTATGCCGGCATGCAGTTGATCTGGCAGGATGAATTTTCCGGAGCTGAATTGAACCCGGATTACTGGACCTTTGAGATCGGTACCGGCAGCAATGGCTGGGGAAATAACGAATCACAATATTACCGGAAGGAGAATACGACCCTTTATAATGGCAACCTGGTTATTGAGGCCCGCAAAGAGGTATTTTCAGGCAGCGCCTATACGTCTTCGCGGATGATCACCAAAAACAAGTTCGACTTTAAATACGGCCGCGTGGATATACGGGCTGCACTGCCCTACGGACAAGGTATCTGGCCCGCGCTTTGGATGCTGGGCGGCAATATTTCTTCCGTAGGCTGGCCGGCCTGTGGAGAAGTGGATATCATGGAATTGATCGGGCACCAGCCGGCGACCGTATACGGTACCGCCCACTGGTCGAATGCCGGTCAGCACGCCCAGTACGGAGGCAACAAGAGCTTGCTTTCCGGTACTTTCAACGATGCCTTTCACGTCTTTTCACTCGTTTGGAATGCGAACCAGCTTCAATGGTTGCTGGACGATCAGGTATATCATTCCATGGATATCACACCTGCGGAATTGAGTGAATTTCATCAGAACTTTTTCTTCATTTTCAACGTGGCCGTGGGCGGACTCTGGCCCGGGTATCCGGATGCCACCACCGTTTTCCCACAGCGCATGATCGTCGACTACATCAGAGTATTTCAGCAAAACTGATTGTTTCGCCAAGAGTAACGGATGCCTCCGCTGCTACTGGGTTTTATTGAACATTTAAGAGGATCAATATGAAAAATCATCAGCTAAAGCTTTTGAGCGGATTTTTATTGCTACTAGGTATCCATGGAAACCTCTTCGCCCAATACGAAGCAAAGATTGATTCCCTTCTCCGGATCATGACCCTGGAGGAAAAAGTAGGCCAAATGAATCAATACAACGGCTTTTGGGAAGCCACCGGAACCTCCCCCTCCTCAGGTGATGCCAAGGTCAAATACGAACACCTGAAAAAAGGCAGGGTCGGTGCCATGTTGAATGTCCGGGGGGCGGAGAACGTAAGAGCCCTTCAGGAATTTGTCGTGAAAGAATCCCGCCTGGGCATCCCCCTGATCTTCGGCCTGGACGTCATTCATGGACATAAAACCCTGGCTCCGATCCCGTTGGCTGAGGCAGCGAGCTGGGACCTGAAAGCGATCGAGCAATCGGCACGGATGAGTGCTATCGAATCTTCCGCAGTGGGCATTAACTGGACCTTTGCCCCCATGGTCGACATAACGCGGGATGCCCGCTGGGGCCGGGTCATGGAAGGGGCAGGCGAAGATACCTACCTGGGCGCCAAAATAGGTGTTGCGAGGGTCCGTGGCTTCCAGGGCGAGGACTTGTCGGCGCCCAACACGATCGCCGCTACCGCCAAACACTTCGCCGGCTATGGGTTTGCCGAAGCGGGCAGAGATTACAATACCGTCGATATCGGAACATCTACCCTTTACAATATTATTTTGCCCCCCTTCAAAGCAGCCGTTGAGAACAATGTGCGCACCGTGATGAATTCCTTTAACGTAATCAACGGAATTCCATCCACCGCCAATGCTTTTCTCCAACGCGATATCCTCAAGGGAGAATGGGGTTTCGACGGCTTCGTTGTCTCGGACTGGGGCTCCGGCGCGGAAATGATCGACCATGGCTTCGCCCGCGACACTGTAGACGTCGCTGTTCTGGCCGCTAACGCCGGCTCGGATATGGACATGGAATCCTATGCCTACGTCCGCCACCTGAAAAGGATGGTGGAGGAGGGCAAAGTGGATATTGCCTATGTCGACGATGCGGTACGCCGGATCTTGCGGGTGAAATACGAATTGGGCCTGATGGACGATCCCTACCGGTACTGCGATCCGGAGCGGGAGAAAGAGCTGCTCTACCACCCCGACCATATGGCAACGGTATTGGATGTGGCCAAAAAGTCGATCGTTCTTCTGAAAAATGAAAAAGGATTCCTCCCCCTGGAAAAACACCAAAAAAAGATCGCCGTGATCGGTCCACTGGCTGCTGACAAGACCAGCCCCCTGGGAAACTGGCGGATCGGCTCGGATGACGGTACTGCGGTATCGGTATTGGAAGGACTATCGAAATATACGGAAAACTACACCTATTCCAAAGGGCCCGACTTTGTTGTCGGACCGATCGAATTTGCTTTGGAGGCAAAGATCAACGAAACAGATACCACGGGCTTTGCCGAGGCCATCCGCGTTGCCGGGGCGTCTGAAGTAGTGATCATGGTGTTGGGGGAGCATGGCATTCAATCCGGAGAAGGACGCTCCCGTGCCAGGTTGGATCTCCCCGGCCTTCAACAGGAACTGTTGGAAGCCGTCTACGCCGTCAACCCGAACATCGTGCTGGTTCTGATGAACGGTCGTCCGCTGGCGATCACCTGGGCCGATGAGCACCTTCCTGCCATCGTCGAAGCCTGGCATCTGGGGTCGCAAAGCGGCAACGCCATTGCAGCGGTCTTATTCGGCGATTATAACCCCAGCGGGAAATTGCCGATGACCTTCCCGCGGAGCGTCGGACAGGTCCCGATCTATTACAACCCTTACAATACCGGTCGTCCGGGACCGAAAGATGAAGTGTTCTGGTCGCACTACACCGATGAATCAAACAAGCCCTTGTATCCCTTCGGTTATGGCCTGAGCTATACCCATTTCGAATACTCCGGTATCCACGTCGATGCCTCTAACCCAAAAGCAGTCAAAGTACAAGTGACGGTGAAAAACACCGGAAAGGTTGCCGGAGAAGAAGTTGCGCAGCTCTACATTCGCGACCGGGTGGCCAGCGTGGTCCGCCCAGTCAAGGAATTGAAAGGGTTTGAAAAATTCGCCCTCGCCCCCGGCGAATCCAAAACGGTTGAGTTTGTGCTGACCGACGCCGAACTCGGGTTTTACGACAACTCCGGTAAGTTCGTCGTCGAGCCCGGGGAATTTGACGTCATGGTCGGTGGAAGCTCAGAGGGAGGACTGGTGGGGAAGTTTGAGCTTCAATAGAGTTTTTAGTTTTTAGTGTTGAGTTTTTAGTTAATGTCGGTCTCGTTTTAACTAAAAATTAAAAACTCAACACTAAAAACTAAAAAACTACCCCCTCCTTCCTTCTAAAATATTGAGCACGACCCCCAGGGCGACCAGGGAGATCGCAAAGAGCCCTTTTATCGTAATGTGTTCGGTGAAGAGGGTCCAGCCGAAAATGGCGGCATAGATGACGCCCACGAAGTTGAGGCTGGTCACGATGCCCACGCGCTCGAGTTGGAGCGCTTTGGTGAGGTTGACCTGGCCGAGTTGTGTCAGCAACCCCACAGCCAGTAATCCGAGCCATTCCCAGTGGTGGGGCATTTGGAAATTCCGGGTGGAAAAGACGGCTCCGACTACCGTGCCCACGATCTGAAAGTGCATCACGATGACGATGGGATGTTCGGTTTCCTTCAGGGTGCGGACCAGGTTGTAGGCTACCCCGGAGAAAATGGCGGAAAGGATGCCAAATGTAAAGTAGAGGGTCGTGATCCGGGGGTCCCATCCTTTCAGGAGGATGACCCCTGTGAAGGCAATTCCGAAGTAGAACCACTGCACCGGTCGTACTTTTTCTTTTAAAAAAATGGCCGCAAAGAGGGTCGAAAATACGGGCGACAGATACGAGATCGTCACGGCGGTGGCCAGGGGCAGGTTTTGCAGGGCTTCGAAAAAAAAGTAGAGCGCCAGGGTGCCGCTTGCGCCCCGGGCGAGGAGGAGCCAATGGCGGTTTCCAAACCACGAATGCCGAGCCCTGGTGAGGATATATGCACAGAGCAGAAAAGAGACCAGGCAGCGGAAGAAGACCATCTCCAT
This sequence comes from Lewinellaceae bacterium, assembly GCA_020636275.1. Taxonomy (GTDB): domain Bacteria; phylum Bacteroidota; class Bacteroidia; order Chitinophagales; family Saprospiraceae; genus JADJTT01. The sequence goes on from JACJYD010000001.1 coordinate 618,962, forward strand.
GGGCGGGATGCCGGGCAGCAACTTCACGCAAAGGTTCATCACCGAAAACGCAGTTACGGCGAGCAGCATATGCCGGATACCGGGAGTGAAGAAACCTTTCATGGATGGCGAAGGTAGAAATAAAAGGGTGGCGTCCCTGCGCGGCGCCCCCCTTTTATTTACTGGAGGATCTCGATGGCTTTTTCAAGCGCTTCGTCCTTCCCTGCAATGATGTCTTCATTCTTGTTTTGCACCAGGATGTCGGGCGTCAGGCCGATGCCTTCATAGCTTTGGCCGTTGGCGGCGCGGTAATCGCCGATCGAGAGGGTGAACATCCAGCCGTTGTACAATTCGCGCATGATGGCGTCGGAAAAAGCGCCGGAGCTCGTATCACCTACCTGGGTGACGTTCGGCAATTCCCGCATGGCCAGGGTGAAGGTTTCTGCCGCACTGGCCGTCGCCCGGGTGGTGAGCAACACGACGGGTTTGGTATACTGAAAATCCCCTGTAGGCTCCACATACCACTCTACCGGGGCTGTAAAATCGCTCCGGTCGGGGCCATTCCGCTTTCGATAGGTCATGTAGAGGCGCCGGCTATCTGCAAAACGCCCGGCGATATACTGGGCCAGAGGGTCAAACCCGCCTGAATTGGCGCGGATGTCCAGCACCAGGCCTTTGGTATCCTTTAGAGCGGCCAGCATTTTTTCGATATCCTTTTTTGCAGGTCCGCCGTCAGTGCTGAAATTTTGAATATACACATACCCGATATCCGGTCCGAGCATGCCATAGCCGAATGAGGGCTTCAATTCGGTGTAGGATGTCAGGTAGTTCTCTTTCACCACTTCGAAATCGTAATTGGCGATCTCGTAGGCGCCATCCTCCTCCAGGTCGTTGCTCCAGCGGGGCAGGGAGGGGTTGGTGGGAAAAAGGGTGATGTGGTTGTCTTTCAGCGGGGCGAGCATGGCCACCATCAGGTCGTACAGTTCCTCATCGGTGGTCTGGTCGGTGACCTGGGGGTGATATTCGTTGTAGAGGCTGTCCCAGTTCACTTGTTTGACTTCGAATAAACCGTAGTAGGCGTTGAAATCGTCGTACAGTTTCTCAAAATTATGAACGGGGGTATTGGCGATCTCCTCGCCGGTCAGGATCTGCCTGCAGCCGGTGTGGGCGCCGGCTGCCAACAAAAGGATGGCGATCCGGAGAGATATTTTCGTTCGATCCATGATTTGTTTTTTTGAATTTGAATGCGGTTTTTTTCGGTATGCCGATTCACTTTTTCTGAAGAAAAAGTTCTCTGACATAATTTATTTATAAACACTGCGGCCACCGGCCGCAGTGTTTATAAGTAAATTTCACCGCCTCCGGCGGCGAAATTTGTTTGACAAGTATTGTCCCATTACTTAGTTGGTTTTAGAATTAATTGAATGCCGAAAGCATGGCGGATCATGCGAAGGTCCAGCATCCGGGTATGTTGCAGGGCGATCAACGACCATTCGGCGCCCAGCGTCAACTTCCGGCTGACCTGAAATTGATATCCGACGCTCAGGTCGAGCCGCTGAAACCGGTTCAGGGTGTTCAGGGTCGTGTTTTGAGAGAAAAAACCGGCCAGGGCGCTTTTCTCCGGCTGGGAGACCGAGCCGTGATAGGGGAGCCTGCTCACGAATGCCACTATCGGCGTCGATGCCGTCACATCCAACCTGCTTGTCTTCCCGATGGGAAGGTCCCACTGGACCCGGGGGGCAAGCCAGGCCATATTTGCCAACCCCGGCGTGACGAACCCTTGCGGGTAATACAAATCGTCGGCCAGAAGCACCCCGACCGCCAGGTGCGGTCGTATGCGATAGGCCCAGCCCAGGGCCAGTTCTCCCTGGATCGCCTGCCCCCGGACCGGCACGTTAAAAGTGTCGGTCACGCCATAGGCATCGCGTTCCATAAACCGGACTTCGCGCTCGCCTACGCCCAGGGCGTGGGAGGGGCCGAACCCGCCCTGCAACCGGAGATCCCAGAGCTGGTTTGGTGTCTCCGCCCGGTAGCTCAGTCCGAGTTGGTAGAGTTGGTGAAAGTACAGCAAGGGGGAAGCTGCCTGGTCGTATACCCAGTAGGGCGACAGGCCGGCATGGATCCCGAGGGAGTGGCGGTTGCCCTCCACGGTTTGTCCCGACAGGAGCGTTGGTCCACTAAGCAGCGCGAGGCAGCTGAGGAAAAAGATCGTTTTCATTTAGATGGTGATTTAGTGTAGCGTTAATTTCATGGGCGTCGCCCGCTAAAAAGTGGTTTGACGGCCACAGGCCGTAAACCACTTGGGATAAATGCGGCCAGCGGCCGCATTTATCCCAATCACTTTTTTTAAGTATAAAAAGCATTAAATGCTTACCACCACAAAGGTACCGGATGGTGGGAAACGAGAATTGAACAAATCCGACATTTCTACCCTCTATCCATTTTAACCCGGTTTCGTTCTTCGTCCGAACCGGTGTTGCGGCGCTGTGGCCCCTTGACGTTTTGATTGCCAAAACGGTAGTTGAAGGATACATTGACGCGGCGGCTCTGCCATTTGCTGTCGACCGCGAGGTCCATGTTCTCGTATTTAGTATACCCCCGCCAGCGGCCCGTATTGAACAGGTCGTTCACATTCAGGCGCAGGCTGCCTTTGTCTTTGAGAATTTTCTTGCTCAGCCCGAAATCAGCCATATACATCGCCCGGCCGATAAAGATGCCGTCGACCTCCGGAGAGCGGTACCAGCCCGACAATTCCAGCGAATACCCCTTGGGCAGGCTGATCTGGTTGGCGAGGTAGAAGTTGGCGGTGAGGCCTTGATTGTCGAGTTGAGCGCCCAGGAATTCGGCCTTGAAGCTCCGGTAATTGACATTGAGGTTGGTTTGGATCATCCACCACTTGGCCACCGGGATCGGGGTGCTGATGCTAAAACCATAGCTGTGGTAGGTGTCCAGGTTATAATTGGTCGCAACCGTCGTCTTGGTCGTATCGTTTTGGATCGTCACCTGGGTGATGTAGTCTTCGGTCCGGCTGTAGTTCAGACTGGTGTTCACCATCCCTTTGAACGTATGGGAAAGCTCGACGGAGTGCGTAAACATGGGGTTCAGGAAAGGGTTGCCCTGCACGAAGGAGAAGGGATCCAGGAAGTAGATGAACGGGTTGAGGTCCTGGTAATTGGGCCGGTCGATGCGGCGGCTGTAGTTAAGGCCGAATTGGTGGTTTTCGCTGAGTTGGTATTGGAGCGACAGGCTGGGGAAGAACTCCAGGTAATCGCGGTCCACCACCTTGTTCAGCGTGAGGGAGTTGCCAACGGATTGGGTGTATTCGGCGCGCAAGCCGGCCTGAAAGCCCCATTTTTTGAACTGCCGGGAGGTGTTGAGGTAGGCCGCAGCAATGTCTTCCTTATATAAAAAGTGATTGGTCTTGGTGCTGTCGACCACCCAGCTATTGTCGTCGAAAAGTTCGAATACCACGTCGTTGTCGGTCGTGACCATGCTAGCTTTTACTCCGCCTTCCAGTTTCAGCCCATTGCGAAACGGATGCACGTAGTCGGCTTTGAACGCCCAAATGTCGACCAGGATCGGCACTTCGCTGCGCAAGGGTTCCGTTCCGGTAATTGCACCTTCTGCGCTGAGGTAAGAAGTGAGGATGTTGTCGAACGAGTTGCCGTTAAAACGGGAGTAGTCTATGTCGGCGGTCAGTTCGCGGCCCAGGGAGTCGAAGGTAGCCCGGTAGTTGAGGTTGTAGGTATAATTCCTCCAGTTGCCCGGCCGGTCGTTCGTCACCAGGATGCCCCCGTCGGCGAGGTCGTTGGTGTAGATGTTGCTTTGATTAGCCAGGGAAATGCTTTCGTGGTTGAGAAAGCCGTTGGCCTGGATCCCGATCGTTTGGCGGTCGGTAAGTGCGTAGTCGGCCCCCACTTTGAACGACAGGTTGTCGTTGGTGTGGTTCATGCGGGATACCTGGTCGAAGAAAGTAGTTGTATCCTGGAATACGACCGTCCGCTTCAGGTTGAGGTCGTTGCGGCCGTTATTGTGGTTGGCCCCGGCATTTCCGAACAGGTTGACCTTTCCTTTCCGGTAGTTGAGGTTGAGGTTGCCGAATCCGCGGTCGTAGTATTTGTCAAACCAGGTCAGGCCTGCGCCGGTACCGGTCGTCAGGCTCCCGTTCAGCCCTTCGTTTTTATTCTTTTTCAGCCGGATATTGATAATGCCGGCATTTCCGGCGGCGTCATACCGGGCGGAAGGCTGCGTGATGATCTCGATGGTCTCGATCGATTCTGCGGCCATATTCTTGAGCAGATTGGCCACTTCGGTCGATGAAAGGTAGGTTTGCTTTCCGTCGATCATCACAATGACGCCTTGCCGGCCGCGCAAACTGATATTGTCGTTGTTATCGACCGTAACGCCCGGGGCGCGGCGCAGCACTTCGAGGGCAGTGTTGCCGGCGGCAATGCTGCTATTTTCAACGTTGACCACGAGTTTGTCGGCCTGGCGCTCGACAAAGGGTTTCCTCGCAGTGACGATCACCTCGGTCAGCTGCTGGGCGTTTTGGCCCATGCGCAGACTGCCGAGGTCGATCGTTGGGTTAGTTGCGTTCATTTGGATGTCGGGAATGACCAGATCGCTGTAGCCGACCAGGGTCACTTGCAGAAAATAGATATGCGATTCGAGCGATTCGAAGCGGAAAAAGCCCTGTTCGTCACTGAAATCGCCCTTTACCAGGGTGCTGTCATCCTGGCGGTAAAGCATCACCGTGGCGAACTCGGCGGGTTGTCCGCCCTCTTCCAGTACGACACCGGCGATGCTTCCATCCAGGGATTGGGAAAAAAGATTGTTTTCAAAAGGCATGCTGCATACAAAAGCCAGCAATGCGATAAATGGGGTTCTTGCTTTCATGTGGTTCTTTTATGTTGTTGTGTGTATAGACAGCCCCAAAGACGGTTTTGGTTACAGAAGGTTTCTTCAAAAAGGGGGGAAACGGGCAGGTTTCCGATGAAAGGCGGAAATTGAGGGACGGAAGGGAGCTTTAAAAAGACCAGGGGAATTTTTAGTTTTGAGTTTTTAATTTTTAGTTCATCCGGGCTTGGCCATAACTAAAAACTCAAAACTAAAAACTCAAAACTCCCCTTGAAGCTCTACCGCAACCTCGTCCAGGCCGTCGTCCAGGCACTCCGCGACATCTTTGAAGATGCCCAATACGCCGATAAGGTGATCGAGCGGGTGCTCAAGTCGAACCCCAAGTGGGGCGCCCGCGACCGGGCCTTCATTGCCGAAAATGTTTACGAACTCGTGCGCTGGTATCGCCTGCTCTACGAGCTCGATGGAAAACCGCCGAAAGAGGAAGCAGATTGGTGGCGTTTGTTTGGGACCTGGCAGATCCTTCAAGGGCATTCGCTGCCACCCTGGGAAGAATTCAAAAAGCTGAATCCAAAAGCCATTTTAGAAAACCGGAAAAAAGTCAAATCCGTCCGGAAGATCGAGGAATCGATCCCTGACTGGCTGGACGAGCGCGCTTTCCGGGAACTGGACGTAACCTGGGAACCCGTCCTCCACGCCCTCAACGAGCCGGCAGAGGTGGTGCTCCGGGTCAACACCCTGAAAATGGATAAGCTGGCCTTGCAGCAACTGCTGAAAGCGGAAGGCGTAGATACCGAGCCGTTGGATGGGGATGCCTTGCGCGTAACGCAGCGCAAGAACCTCTTTTCCACTCAGTCCTTCAAGCAGGGTTATTTTGAAGTGCAGGACTACGCCTCCCAGCAAGTCGCCCCTTTTCTCCAGGCCGAACCCGGCATGCGGGTCATTGACGCCTGTGCCGGCGGCGGCGGGAAAGCCCTTCATCTGGCGGCCCTGATGCAAAACAAAGGCCGCATTATCTCCATGGACACTGAAGGCTGGAAGCTCGACGAGCTCAAACGCCGTTCCCGCCGGGCCGGTGTCGATATCATTGAAACCCGCCCGATCGACTCCACCAAGGTCATCAAACGACTGGAAGGTTCGGCCGACCGGCTGTTGCTCGACGTGCCCTGTTCGGGACTCGGGGTCCTGCGTCGCAATCCGGACGCCAAGTGGAAACTCGACGTGCCGTTCATCGAGCGGGTGCGGCAGACCCAGCAGGAGATCCTTCGCTCCTACAGCCGCATGCTCAAGCCTGGCGGACTGATGGTCTACGCGACCTGCAGCATTCTTCCTTCGGAAAATGAGCAGCAGGTCGAGGCCTTTTTGAAAGAACAAAAAGGGAAGTTCGAACTCGTGCGATCACAGCACTTATTACCGAATGAGTTCGGGTACGATGGCTTTTTTATGGCGTTACTTGCAGCTCATAAACCCCAACCTTAAACCCAAAATCGTTTAACTCCACGTCGAGCACCGTCTTTTTTGCGAAAAATCCCATCTGCGGAAAACGGTTCAGGAAATCCTTGGCCACATCCCGGCCCGGTTCGCTAAACAGAATGTGTCCGCCCGGTTTGCAGAGGGTGCGGAAGGCTTGCGGCAGATCATCGAAGAATCGGGATTCATAGGCTACGTCCGAAGCCAGCAGGAGGTCGGCGGCATAGGCGGGGTCGGGATGGCGCCAGTCGAGTTTTTGGAAAAGAGCCTGCTGGGTGCAATTTAGGTCCCAGTTGTGTTTTGCATAAACCAATGCATCTTCCAGGTAGTCGGTGAAACGGACCTCCTTCGCACCGAGCATTCCTGCCACGACGCTGGGGAGTCCCAGCCCGCAACCGATCTCCGTTACCGTCGTGTCGGGAGTCACAAGTCCTGAGCGCACCAGATAGGTGCTCAGCGCCACCGCCGAAGGCCACAGGTCCGCCCAGTAGGGGATGCGTTCATCCAGCACATCTTCACTATTCTCCCCTTTCGCCAGCAGCTGATCGAACAGCTCGTCGAAGTTGGTCAGGCTGTCGAACTGGACGGTGAGGTGGTCGAGGTGAAGCGTGTGGTGACGGAACATTTTGATCGTGTTTTTCATAAGTGACCCGGTCACTATTTTTGACTACCACTGGACCGTACTCGCCAGAAAAATCAGCAATGTCAATGCGCTGGCTCCCAAAACCCACGCAAATGTCCTTTTTCGGACCAGGGGCTTGCTGAAGTACCACCCGGCGGCACTGCTGAGGACCGCCAATACCAAAAAGCCAAAAACCGAGTAGAACATAAGCAGGATATCCGCAATGGCTTTCCCGAAATCGTTGGTGGGATTGCCGGTGAGGGTAACGACTAAATATGGAATACCCCAGGCTAGTAGTGCAACAAACAGGTAAAGCAGGATGATGCGCCAATCCACTTTTTTTGAGCGATTCATAGGCTGCATTTCTCCAAAAAACGATTCTGGGATTTGAAAAATTGTAGGGGGTAGGGCCCTACAATTTATTGGATGACCAATTCCTGCACCATCACTCCGCGATCCGTAAGGACCCGGACATAATACAACCCAGGAGCGAGATTTGTCACAGACAAACCGGCCTGCTTTATCCGCCCTGTTAAATCCATGATCTCGATGTGCTTCACCTCAGGAACATCCTCCGTCTCCCACTTGATCTGCACTTCCGTAGTGGCCGGATTGGGCGTCAGCGTGAATAGGCCGGAAAGCGGCGGCCGCTGAATGGTCGCATTCACCTCGTCATTATTGTACCCAAATGTCGGGTTTTGCTTGACGAACGGCCCCGTCCCGTTTGGCCGCCTGGCAGAGGCGATGTTGGTCTCCTGCGGCCCGAAGGTCAGCGAATCCAATACCTCGCCGAAGGGGTTGCTCAGCATGAGAAATTCCCCGCTCTTGCTCAGTTTGAAATTGGCGTGCAGCCCTTCCTGGCTCCCGTCTTCATCGGCCCAAATGATCAGGTAGCTGTTGGGGTCGAGAGTCGTGCCGGCGGGAAATAACCACTTCAGCTGGTTGTCCACCTTGTCGGTCAGGGCAAAATTCTCCAGGTTGAGTGCTATGGTACCCCCGTTGTACAATTCGATCCAATCCTCGGACTGCCCGTTGGGATCGGCGATGCCCGACAGGGAGTCGTTAGCGGCCATGAATTCGTTGATGACCAGCCCGTCGCCATAGATCTGGGCCTGGGCGGCGAATGCGAAGAGGAGGAAGGCCAGGGGGAGGAGAGGGTATTTGTTGGGTTGCACGGTTAATATAGTTTTTAAGTTTATGTTTTTATAGTTTTTAAGTTTATAAGGGTATGAGTTTTTGACCTCAAAAACTCATACCCTCATAAACTTAAAAACTATTCCTTAATCACCTTCCTCGCCGCCACTTCATCTCCCCACTGCAGGCGGATGAAATACATGCCGGCCGGCCATTGGGCGCTTTCGGACAGGTTGATGTGGTGTCGTCCGGGGGTGAGATCGGCGTATTGGTTTGTCCAGATCTGGCTACCGGTAGCGGAAAGAACCGTCACGTGGACAGGACCCCAATCGGCCAGGTCGAATTCCAGGTTGATATCGCTGCGGGTGGGATTGGGATAGACCTGGAAGGCCAGGATACGGGTCGGCCGTTCTTCGGTAGCGTTCACACATTCGGTCGTGAAAGTGCCGTCGACCAGGTCGCTGGTAGCGTTGCCGCAGACGGCGCCGATGCCCAGTTCGTAGTCGGTGCAGGGCTCGAGCCCATCCAGGGTGATCGTGTTGTCCAGGTAGGTGATCACGGTCCAGGTATCGGAACCTACGGGGCGCCAGCGCACCTCGTAGCTGAGGTTGTTGAGCGGGCCATCCCAGGAAATATTGGCCGAAGTCTGGGTCGTTTCGATCACGATATTATCCGGTAAGGAGCAGGGGATGTTCGGCTCGAAATAGGCGATGATGTCGTCGCCCTGTTCCAGGCTCATGGTGATGGCCTCTGCGTATTGATTGGGGGCAAAAACCTGATTGGCGACCTCCCAGTGGTGAAAGGCCCATTCATCGGCGGGCAGGGCCTGGAAATGCAGTGTAGTGGCGCCATAATAGTTGCCGGTGTAGGGAAAGGAAGCCGGCACGAACGTATTGACCTTCACCTGGTTGGGTGAATTGTCCGGGTAGATGGACACGGTGAGCGGGAAAGGACCGGTCACATCGTAGCAGTCCACGACCCCTGGGTCGATGTAGGTGCAGCGCTCGTTGATGAAGTCGCGGATCTTCTGCACGTTGGTGTACCATTCGTTCATGTTGCCGCCCCACTTGGCGATGTGGCGGGGCATCTCGGGTTCGATCCGGGCCACCAGGGTGTCAAGCACGGCGATCATATAGTCGCAGGAGAGAAAGGTATTGTAGAGGTCGGCGTAGCGGTTGACGTACAGGGAGTGGAATTCCTCATTTTCCATGAGTGAAATAATGAGGTCGACGTGCCCCTGCGGGTCGGAAGATGTCGAATACGTTTCGTTGTCGCAGGGATCGGCTGAGGGACCGGTATTGGGAATGCCGGTGTAGTTGATGTAATGGCCGAAGGTGGCGTCGAGGTCCCAAAGGGCGTAGCGCCATTTGAGTTTCTGGCCGGAGGGGTCTTTTCCGCGCCACCAGGCGGTGTTCCAGTTGAGCCAGTCCTTGCACACCGTATGGGTGTTGATGATCATGTAGTCGATCAGGGAAAGCATCTCCAGGTGCTCGGCCGCGTAGGCGTAATTGGCCGGAATGGACATGTCGCTGTTGGCAATAAAATCGTGCAGGGGGTACCAATCGGCCCAGGAGCCGTATTCCTGCCAGGTGGCGCCCCAGGTCTTGATGAAATCGATATGGTATTCATCCTGTCCGTAGTAGTAATCCGTATAATCGGGGTCGTCCACTTTTTCCCGAATGTCGTATACGCCCCAATACTGCCCGTTGGCATAGAGGACGCAGGGCTCGTAGGAACGCTCGTCGAGGTCCAGATCGGCCAGTTGGGAGAGGTGGTGCACGTAGGCGTCGCGGATGTGGGCGCCGCCATTCTGGAAGGGATAATTGTCGTTGGCGGCGGCTTTGAGGATCAGCCGCTGGAATTTATCCCGGTCTTTGGTTTCAAAGATCTTGTCCTCGATCTCGGCGGCGTACCCGTACTGGTCGCGCGTGATGTAGTCGATGCCGCGCTGACCGTAGGCCCAGCTGTCGTTGCCGTGTTCGTTGTACTGCCCCACGGCTTCGTCGACCAATTGGTTGTTCTTGAAAAATTCGAAGGAACCGATCGGGTGGATCTGGGAACCGTTGAGCAGGTTCATCACCTGGTTGCCGGCAATAGAGATCACGGGAACGGTGTGTTCTTCATTGATAAAATACGTATTGGTTTCAATGAAACCCGGTAAGAGCTGAGGGTTGTTGCTGTAGACCTGCGCGCGGATGACCGTGGTAGCGGGCACGGCGATCGGCCCGGAATAGACCTGGGAAGTACTGGTCGGGTCGCTGCCGTTGGTCGTAAACCGGATCAGTGATCCGGCCGGTGCAAAAAGGCCGACGCTCTGCGCCCCATTGTAAAACCCTGCCGGAATGCTGAAAATGGGCAGCGGCGCATAACCGGCATAGGCGTTTGCGCCATTGGGCGTGCCGGGGGTCGGCGTCGTATAGACCTTCCATTCGCCGGTGGCGGGAAGGCGTCCCCAGGAGTGGTTGGTCTGGTTGGGTTGCGCGATCTGATAGCTATCGATCACCTGGCCGGCCGGATTGGCCAGCACTACGTACTCGCCAGCCGTTTGGGTGAGCTTGAAGTTGGTATGCAGTTGACCCAGGGAATTGCTATTGCGCTTTGAAGCGTAAACGAGCCGGTAGCCGCCCGCAGGGATGACCGTGCCGGTGGGGAAAGCCCATTTGTCGGGGTTGCTGATGCGATCGCTCAGGTAATAGCCCGAGATGTCGACGGGATTGGGACCGGTATTGTGCAGTTCGATCCAGTCTTCGTACTCGCCGTAGGCGTCCTGGACGGTATTGATATTAGCGGCAGAAAATTCGTTGATGACGACCTGGCCATTTAGTCCGGAGACGAGGCTCCAGACGAGTAGGATAGCAAGCGTAACCGTGCGCATGGTAAATGATTATTTAAACAAAATTAAATAAACCTTCGCAGCAATCGCTACGAAGGTTTATTTTATCGTTGGTTTTGACGCCAAAAATCATTTTCCGTCCTACTCCTTCACCAATCTTCGCACCACGGTATCCCCGTCTACATTGAGTTTGAGGAGGTATACGCCGGGAGCAAGGCCCTGAAGGTCGAGCTGGAAGGTGTATTCCGGTGCAACGACCGGCGCCCAGGATTGCAAAGTACGTCCCGTGGCATCGACCAGGCTCAGTTGTACCCAGGTGGGTTGGAGGAAGCGAATGTCGGCAACCGCATGATCCGCCGCAGGGTTGGGGAAGAGGCGGAATTGTTGCAGAACCTCCGGTTCACTGGTGCCGCTGACGTTTTCGATCGTGATATTCAGGCTGACCTCACAGTCGTTGGCATCGGTGATAAAGACCTGATAGGTGCCGGCGGGATAACCGGCCGCTTCGAGGGTGTCGGAGAAGGTGGTTCCTTCAAAGCTGTAGGGCTGCGTACCTCCTTCGACGAAGAGAGTAAAGCCGCCGTTGCTCTGTCCGTTGGTCTCATTTTGAATACCGACCAGATGGGCCTCCAGCGGCTCGGGTTCGTTGACGACATAAGTCTGGATCGACTCGCAGCCGTTGCTGTCGTAAATGGTCACCTGATAGATGCCGGTCGACAGATTGGAATTCATGCCTCCATCCCAGAAGAACAGGTAAGGCGGTGTGCCGCCCGACACGGTCAGGTCGACCGAACCGTCTGCCAGACCGTTACAGCTCACATCGGTTATATTGGCATCGATGATGAAGTCGTTTTCCACCGTCACGACAAAGCTACAGGTCGTTTCATTGCCGTATGGGTCGGTGGCCACATAGGTTTCCGTAGTGGTACCGAAAGGGAAAATAGCCCCGCTGCCCAACCCGCCGGTCTGGTCAACCACGGCGCTGCAATTGTCGGTCGCAGTGGGCTCGTCGTATACAACCGGCTGGCAGAAATTGACCGTGATGTCGCCAGGGCAGGTGATCTCCGGTGCAAAAGGATCGACTACCGTGACCAGGGCGGTTCCCGTGGCGGTATTTCCGTTCACATCGATGAGGGTCAAATCGACGGCGATGGGGTCGCCATTGGTAATATCGTCGCAGGTGAATTCGCTCTGGCTGAGGGTCATGCTTTCGATGCCGCAATTGTCGTAGGAGCCATTGTCGACATCTCCGGGCGCCAGTGCGCCGAACCCATTCTCATCCAGCATTACCGAAATATCTTGCGTGACCACTACCGGCGCCATATCGTCGACTACCGTGATCAGCACAGCGGCAGTGCTGACATTGCCGCTTCCGTCTTCAGCCGATAGAATGGCGGCGTTTTGCCCCAGGTTCGAACAATCGTAGGTATCGTTGTCGAGCGAGTAGGTCACGATGCCGCAATTGTCGAAACTACTTCCTTCCAGCAGCCCCGGATCCACGACAACCGTTCCGTCTATCCCCAGGGATACCGTGATATCTTCCGGGCTCAGCATGGGCGGCGAATCGTCGACGATGGTCGCGGTGACTTGCAGGGAGGTGATATTCCCGCTGTTGTCGATGGCGGAGATCGTGATGGTATTGGGACCGAGGTTGCTGCAGTCGAGCTGGAGGGGCGACACGCTCAATCCGTCGATGGCGCAGTTGTCGGAGACCATCACTGAGAACAGGATCGGTTCTATGATCACCGAGCCCGATACCGGGTTGAGGGAGACGGTCGCATCGCTGGCCGTGAGGACAGGTGGGATCGTATCCAGGTTATCCATTTCGAAATTCTGATTGAACAAACAACCATTGGCATCGATGATGATCGCATAGTAAGTCCCCGGCGGCACGTTGGTCAGTGACGGGCCGGAAACGCCGACAGTCCAATAGATCTCGTACGGCGCTACGCCTCCCTCCGGGAAAATGGTGATGGAACCGGTCGAGTCGCCCGGACAAACCGGTTGGATCACTTCCAGGGTTGTTGCGAGCGGGTCGGGCTCGATGATCTCTACACTACTGGTGGCAGTCATGCCCAGACTATCCGTCACCGTGACGGAATAGATGCCGGGCCCGAGGCCGGTGATGATGGAGCCGGTCTCCCCGTTCGACCAACTGAAAGTATAAGGCGGGGCCCCGCCATCCACAAGTGCCTCGGCAGTGCCGTTCTCCTGGCCGTTGCAGGTGATGGGGGTGACGAGAATATCCGATATGAGCAAGTTGTCGAAAATCGTTACGATCACCGTATCCTGATCCGTTTCCCAATGGGTGGGGTGAATGGAATTGTGGTCGTCCCAAACAGTGAGCACGACGATATACTGGCCGGGAGTGTTGGTGGGGAAAGGCACGGTTTTGCCCAATCCGTCGGCATCGTCGGAGGGTTCGTTGAAAATACCGTCCTTGTCGTAGTCGCTCGCGGGGCTGGAGTCGACAGTAGCGTCGAAATCCCAGATCCATTGATCCACTATGCCATCGGCATCGGTCGAGCCGGCGCCGCTGAGGATGACCTGTTCACCGACGTAAACGGTGACGTCGTTGCCGGCATCGGCATAGGGTTCGTAATAGCGGTGGAGGAATTCATCCCAATGGAAATCCTGCGCAAAGCGGAAGCCCGGCGCGGGTTCGAGCGGGTGATTGATCGGATCGGCGTAGGGCGTGCCGTCGTCGGGATCGAAGGAGTAGCGAACCAATTGGCCATCGGCCCTGCTGGTTTTATACGAATAAGCGGGCTCGTCGTAGGCGTTGCCCCAGTCTGCTCCTGAAATCGATTGATAGTAGGGGAAATAGATCGACAGGCCGCTCGCCGCTTCGTGCTGCGATCCGCTTTGATAGCTCAGGACGACCTGGTCGACACCGGCGGCCACGTCGGCGGCATGGGTTTTATAGGCAGCGGGAATCCCCGAATCGTTGATCCGGGAAGCGAAATCGCGCAAGTCGATGTAGTTGACATCGCCCCAAAGGGAACCCAGGTTGTGGGCATTTTCCAGCTCGGAGCGGATAAGGAGTTGGCTGTTATGGTCGATGCCCTGGCTTAGCTCTTCGGCCATAGTGGAGATCTGTCCGGTCAACTGGGTGAAGGCGGCGCCGAGATCGATGGCGGAGACGGCGTAGTAGGGATCTTCAAAATCGCCGGAAGCGTGGAAAGATTGCATGTCGGATACGATCGCCTGGGCCAGGGCGCCTCCGTCCATACTCGGGTTGAGGTTGAGGGTGCCCAAAGCCAGGTTGTAGGGAAATCCTTTCTCCGAAATGGAAGCCTCGGAAGCCACCATATAGTTGGCAAACGGGGCAGCCTGCCAGGCCACCTCGGCGGTAGCCATAAGGGGCTGGTCGAATCCGATCAGTTCGAAACCAAGACCGCCGTCGTTCAGGGCCGTGGTGAGCTCGTGCATGTGCAGCTCGTCCTGATCGCCGTTGTCGAGCATGGAGAATTTCCAGCCGCCACCCCCGCTCCAGAGGATGAGGCCGAATTTTTGAGCCGGATAATTGGCGGAGGCCCATTGGATGAAATCCGACAGCGAGCCCGGATCGCCCATGTTCACCTCCCCGAGATCGGGAGAGGAGCCGGTGGGGTAGTCGAAGAAGGCATGATATTGTTCGGTATCGTTGAGCAGGCGGCCGCGGTAGGTGGTCGAGGTATGATCCCAGCTAATGCCGTTGTCGAGCGAAACCTCCACATCGCCGTAATTGGTGGAGAAGTCGGCCTGGACGACCACATTGACATTGGCCGTCGACCCAAAAGCCGACAGTTCATCCAGGTCGTCGATCAGATCGCGTTCGAGGATATTATCGCCCGACATATACAGCAGCAGGGTCCAGGGCTTTTCGCCTGCCGGATCGGCCTCTGTGAACTGAAGCTGGCCGGAGGTGAAATTGCGATCGCCCGGGGTGGCGTAGGAGGCGTCCTGGCCGCCGTTATTTCCCCAGTCGCGGGGCTGGTCGGTATCGTTGGAATTTTGGTCGCGGCCGATCGAGGTGCCGATCCAGACCGGTTTGCGTTTGGAAATCGTTTCGGCTGCCGTATTGAGGGTTCCGACGGGTTCCTGCCAGAGGCCCAGGATCTGGATGACCAGGTCGAGGGCGCCTTCCACGTAGGGAGTCGTTTCATCGTTCCAGCTCACGAAATCGACCAGGCCGGACTGGCCGGGTGTTTCGTCGAAAAGGGCGAGGGCGTCCTGCTCGCTGAGCAAGGCGTCGTAATCATTCGGATCGCCGGTATACAGGTGTCCTTGATCGTCCGAGAAGTCCAGATCATCGACCCCGGTGCTGAAGTGGACCACCAGGTAGGAATGCATGGGCAGGTCGATCGCGGGGAAGGTAAAGAGCAGATCGCCGTTCTGGTTGACCAGTATCCAGCCCCCAATGGCTGCGGCCTGGTTATCCGGATTGTAGATCTCGATCCAGTCGTGATTCCGGGCGCTAAAAACGGAGGTTTCGTCCTGGCGGAAGAGCACCTCGTTGATGACCACCGGCGGTTGGGCGGAGAGGAGGTACGAAAAGCTCAGAAAAAACAAAAAGGCGCTAAGGCGCCCCATCGGTCGGGAGAATAGAGATGCAAGCATAGTTTAGTTGAGTTTTTCGTAAATGTAAGGAGGATTTTTTATATAAATAAAGAAGCATGCCGGCCGGCATGCTTCTTTATTTTTTGGACGATTATCCTTCCATGAGGAGAGTGGAGGCGGCAAATTCGGAAATAGCAGTAACGATAGCCGCGGCTTCCGGGTGGTTGAATCCCTTACTTTCCAGGAATTCATAGACCTTTCGGGTGGCGGGATTATCGAGGTCGACCTCGCCATCGGCTTGCATAGCGGCGGCGACGCCCTCGAAGTCCATGATCCCGGAGGCGGTCATTTCATCGCAGTAGCTGCGGGCCAGGTTATTCTCCCTTCCGGTGAGCTCGGCGATGGTGGTCGACATGACCTCTTTGCAACGTTCTTTGTTGTCTTCCCAGCGTTCCTGAGGTGTTCTTTTGTCTTTCATGATCCAATGATTAAGGTTAAAAAAGAAATACACACTTGGGCGGTGTGATTGGATTCTATGTGTTGGACGGTGGGACGGGTATTGAACAAAGGTAATATAGGAGGAATGAAGGAAAGGGGCAATGATTTTAGTCAGTGGAGGGCGGGGGATAATTGCGGTATCTTTAAGGATAAACACCAACACATCCATGGAAAGACGGTTCTGCATAGGGCTGTGGATATGGATGGTTTTCTCCGTTTGGGGGGTAGCCCAACCATCTGCTACCGATGTACTCGTCATCGACCCGGATGATGCTGCATACCGGGAAGGGCGTTATTACTTCCGCGACCAGCTGTACATTTTCATCGATTCGCTCCCCGACCGCTCCATCGAGGAGGTGATGACGGATTCTTTTCAAGGTTATTTCGTCAAAGACAGTTTTGAACTCATCGGTCGGTTTCGGGGTGATATGGGGCCGGCCATCCAATTCGTTTGGGCTCGGCTCACCCTGCTTTCCCAGGCTGAACGGGCAGAAGAATGGTTGATCAACATCAGCGCCGGGGAGGTTGATTATTTTTTCCCGGTCGATTCCGGTCGCTTCAGGGCCGTACATACGGGGGTGGGCGTTCCTTTGAAATACAAACTATTCGGCGATAGCTTCGGTAAATTGCCCTGCGCTCCTCTGCTAATCCCGCCCGGGGATACCCTGAACGTGTATTTCCGGTTAAAGGAGGTCGGCGCTCAATTTGGGAACGACCTGTTGATAGCTTTCAACAAGACGATCTTCAAACCCCAGGTCCTGATAGCCCGGGAAAAGGTTCGCCGGTTTAATGCGGGCTTGCATATGGGCATTTTGGTGGCGGTAGCCATCTACCATCTGTTCATTTTCGTCTACCAACGGCAGTTTGTCACACTTTACTTCAGCATTTTCGTGCTGGCGCTTGGTATGATCGCCTTTGAGTTTGGAGGGTATTTGGAGGAGATGCTGGAATTGGGAAGAGAATTGTATTGGGGTAAATTTGTCTTGACCGCTACTTGGTTAGTGGTCTACATTTTTCACTATCTTTTTTCCCGAAACTATTTACGGCTTCCCACGATCCTTCCCTGGTGGGACCGGATATGGATGGGCCTCCTCTTCGTGAATGTCCTTTCGGCAGTACCTTTTGCCTATTGGACATTCTTTTCCGGGGGACAGGACTGGGTCGATCCGGTATCCCATTCAAAAGTGGTTGCTTTCCGGTACGGGTTGGGCACGCTGATCATGACCTTTTCCCTGGTCGCGGCTTTGGTGGTGTATTTGAAAAAACACAGAGCAGCGGGTATCTATTTCATTGCCATGTTTTCCTATCTGGTGCAATACCTGGGTATTTTAGTGGGCGACCATATCCGCATACCTCCCTGGATATACAGCTACGATGGGGAAGTGACCATGGTTTTGTTCTTCGCCCTGGGTATTGCCAGCCAGCTCCGTACCCTCCAAAGGGAAAAGCTGGCTGCCGAACAGGCCGAACTTCGCCTCAAGGACCTCGACACCTTCAAAACCCGTTTTTACACCAATATCACCCACCAGTTCCGCACGCCGCTCACCATCATTCTGGGGATGATCGACCAGATCCAGACCCACCCTTCGACCTGGATGAAAAAGGGCGCCGACATGATCCGCCGCAACGGACAACGCCTGCTCCACCTGGTCAACCAGATCCTCGACCTGTCGAGGTTGGAAGCAGGTCAGCTGCCGGTGCACCTGGTGCGCGACGATGTGATCCAGTATCTGAAGTACATCGTGGAATCGTTTCATTCTTCTGCCAAACAACGGCGGATCGAGCTCCGCTTCCTGCCGGACACCACCGGATTGGTCGTCGATTACGACCCGGACAAACTGATGGACATCCTGTCCAACCTGCTCTCCAATGCGCTCAAATTCACCCCCGAAGGAGGCCGGGTGGAGGTGAGCGTTGGGGTAGTGACGGAGCATAAAGAACAACTCTTCATCCGCGTGAAGGACAACGGCCCTGGTATTCCGGCCGAGGCACTCGGCAAGGTGTTTGACCGCTTTTTCCAGGCCGATACCGGGCAGGGATCGGGCATCGGGCTGGCATTGACGCGAGAGTTGGTTCATCTGCTACAGGGCGAGATCTCGGTAAAAAGCAAAGAGGGAGAGGGCGCGGAATTTTTGGTTGCCCTGCCGATCACCAGAACAGCCGCCCCTGGGCAACCGGTTGGCCGCAAAGCCATTAAGGAAGCCATCTTGCCTTTCTTGCATCCGGAAAACGATGAATCTTCAGTGGATGACTCCATTCCGGTTTCAAGTCAGCCCACCCTGCTCATTGTGGAAGACAGCCCGGACGTGGTGACCTACCTCGAGGCCATTCTTGGCCCCCGGTTTCATCTGAAAGTGGCCACCAATGGAAAAGAAGGACTTGCCCGGGCCCGGCAAGTCATCCCCGATCTGATCGTCAGCGACATCATGATGCCGGAGATGGACGGGCTGGAAATGTGCGAGGCCCTAAAAACCGACATGCGCACCAGTCACATTCCCATCATCCTGCTCACGGCCAAATCCGACCAGACCTCCCGGATCGAAGGCCTGCGCACCGGCGCCGACGCCTACCTGGCCAAACCATTCGACAAGACCGAACTGCTCGTGCGCATCGACAAGTTGATCGAACTGCGGGCGAATTTGCAGGAGCGGTACCGGGATATCCGTTTTCTCTTTGAACTGAAAAACACGCCTGCCGACGACCCTCATCCCGAGGATCAGTTCATGAAAGAAGTGCATGGGATCATCGAATCTCACCTGAGCGATCCCAACTTCGACGTCCCACAACTTTGCAAGGAGCTGGGCATGAGCCGCTCTCAATGCTATCAAAAATTCAGAGCCCTGACCGGGCAGTCCCCGGCGGACCTCATTCGCCGTATTCGGCTTCACAAGGCCCGGTTATTGCTGGAGGCGACCGGGAAGAACATCGGGGAGGTATCAGCCGAGACCGGGTTCAAGGACTTGTCCACGTTCAGCCGGAGTTTCCGGCGGGAGTTTGGGGTGAATCCGAGGGAGGTACGAAAGAAATAATAAACTTGAGCCATCCCAAATTTTGAAAAAGCTCAAAAAAATAAATGAACCGCAAAGGCGCTAAGAACGCTAAGACATCGGGTCTTTACAATTACCTGTAGTGCCAAAGCCGAACGTCTTAGCGTTCTTAGCGCCTTAGCAGTTTAAATACTACATCAAAGAATCCAAAAAATCGAGATGGCTCCTGTTTAAAATGTCCTTTTGGGACATTCTGTCTAAAAGTTTGGACAATTTGCCAAGTAAGTGTTTTTACAAACCTCGTATTTCCGGGTACCTATCTATTAACCAAAAAGAGGTTTGTTATGAAAACGCAAATTCGACATTTATGCAGAAAGGGTATTTATCCCTTTGTTCTTACCTTCATTTTAGGAATTGTTTTTCTTTTCCAGGCGCCAATACATGGGCAGGGATTTTTTGACGCTCCGGAATTGGATCCGTTTGGGTTAGGGATCTATCCTCCGCCTCACCCTATCCAACCTTATCTCATTTCCCCCTCCTTGGTCGACATAGATGACGATGGCGACCTCGACCTGTTTATCGCTCAAAGTTGGTCTTACATTTCTCCATCTTTTACAGAAAGGAGCCTGGATTATTATGAAAATGTCTCGACTGACCCCAAAAGCCCTGAATTTATGCTCATGGAGTCCTATCCTTTCGGGATACCCGATGATGCAGATATCAGCTTCCTCTCCTTTGTAGATATCGATGGAGATGGCGATCAGGATTTGTTTACCACGGACTGGGGTTGGAACGCCACCTTTTCCTATATTGAAAACACAGGGTCTCCTGAGGAGCCTTTCTTTGAGGCCAGTTCACTTGTATACAATCCCTTCGGTCTCGATCCCTCCGGGATACCTCGTGGTGGGCTCGTTTTCGGCGATATCGACAACGATGGCGATTATGATCTTTTTATCAATGGAAGGACAGGTGGCAATTATGGCGATTATTTCGTATTTCAGAAAAATATAGGGACCCCTACCAACCCGGAATTTGCGCCCCGGGAGATCAATCCTTTTGGGTTGAGCAATGCTTTTATACCAGATGGGCTTACCTGGGCCGCTCTGGCTGACTGGGACTGCGACGGGGACATTGATATCCTGAATGCTCTATGGGATGTCGAGACCACCGGCCTTACCTCTCTTTTCTTTCATGAAAATAAACTCACCGAATTAGACACGGTGTACTTTGAAGAAGGGGTCCTTACTGACACGGCCCTCATTTTCACCCAGGGAGATCTGGATGGAGATGGAGATCTGGATGCAATGGTGCAATACTATTATGGAGAGAATATCTCTCTTTGGTGTGATACGACGGTTTCTGTGGTGGAAACTAGGCCGGTTGTAGATATCCAAATCTCCCCCAATCCTTCAACGGACTACCTTCACCTCTCCCTCCAAACGGAAACGTCACTCCGGAATGTCAACCTTTCTATCATCGACGCCCTCGGCCGTCCGGTCTGGCAGGCGCCATTCGATTTTCTGAGTAATGAAATTACGGAACAAATAGACGTAAGCGCCCTGCCCAACGGACTCTACACCCTGCGCCTGATGCAGGAGGGGATGGTGGTTGGGAAGCCGTTTGTGGTGATGCGGGAGTAGGTCGGAATGATGAGCGCTGAGATGCCCCCGGCCGAAATGGGGGAGTCTCAGTCCGAGCTATCGCTGAAAAACCGTGTACACATAAGGTCGTTCCTCTCCTGAAGGCATGTGGTAGGTGAAATCAAACGCCTGGCGGAGTTGGAAGCCGGGCCCCAGTTTTTCAGTCAGCAGGGAAGCGTCATACCTTTTCACGGGGAGTCCTGCGCAACGCTCGACTCCCCGCAGGTTGTAAGTAGCGAGGATCGCGTAGCCGCCGGGTTGGAGCAATTGGCGCAGGAGGTCGAAATAGGTTTGCTGGTCCTTTTCTTCGGTAAAAAAATGGAGCACGGCGCGGTCGTGCCAGAGGTGCACCGGAGCGAGATCCTTCAGCTGGGCAGGCTGGGTAAGGTCGTCGACGATCCAGGCGACCTTTCCCGCTTCCGCGCCCAGGCGATCCTGCACCTTTTGAAGAGCCTCTGCGCTGATGTCGCAGGCAATCTGCCCCGAATAGCCCGCTTCGAGCAGGGCGTCGACCAACGTGGAAGCCCCTGCGCCAGCGTGGAAGATCCGGGCATCTTTGGGAAGGCCGCAAGCCTCGATGAGGTCGAGCGACGGCTGGGGGAGGGATTCGTACCAGCCCAGGCGGTCGGTCTGGGCTTTTTGGTAGAGGGAGTTCCAGTGGTCCTGGAGCGGCATGGGGATTTTTTGTAAAAGTAGGAAATTTTTGGGCACCTGCCAGGTATAGGGCGGCTATAGATTTTACGGTTCTTTTTTCGTAGTATTGATGTACAAATCCCTCAAGCCATGGCGCCCCAAAACGACATCGTACAACTCATCACCCAGGGCGATACCGCCCGCGCCCTCGAGCTCTTGCTCCGCGAAACCCAATCCCGTTCTTCCGACCTTCATGCACAGGCGGTGCTGATCTCCGCCCGTTGGGAACAATGGCGAAAAGCCGGGCGAACCGGCTTAGCAAACGGCGAGGCCGAGCACAACCAGATCAACGCCGCCATTCTGAAACTGGCCGGGTTGTTGCCGGGCATTCCTTCCCGGAAGCCTGCATTTTCCCTGAAAAAGATCGCGATCTATGCGTTTGGGGTGGTCATACTGCTCGGCGCCGGTTTATGGTTCCGGCAATATATGTCCGGCAGCAACACCGCTCACCCCGCAACCGAATCTCTTCCCGCTGCGCAAAGCCCGGAGACGAAGCCTTCCTCCTCCCTCGCTTCTTCCCGCACCCTTCAGGCCGAGACCACGACCTGGCACGCCAGCGTACAGCCCTTCGGCGTCGACTGTCTGATGGAGATCCGCTCCCTCACTCTGGAGCCGAAGGACCCCTCCCACAATTTTGTGAAAATCACCATTGCCGTGAAGAATCTGCACGAAGGCTGGTCTCCAGCGCAGCTCACCTCCGACCTTTTCCTCCTGGAGACGCGCGGTGATGCGAGCAAGACCGAAAAAGACCTGCTGGTGATCGAGATCAGTCCCGGCGAGACGAAAACAGCGGATTTGGTGTTTACGGTGCCGGGCGATTCGAAGGAGTGGGTGCTGGTGGTGAGGGAGAGTGGAGGGGAGGAGGTGAGGGTGCGGGTTTGGTGAAGGGACTGCCACGGGGTTTGAAATCCATACAAAAAGAGATATATTGTCTTTCCGAAAAATATTGGCCTCATGTTAAAATTAGACGGGATCGAGATCAAGCACCTGGCGGTAGAAATGACGGATGAGGAGTTCTTCCAATTCTGTCAGGCCAACCGCGACTTGCGCATTGAGCGGGACCGGGAAAAAAACATTTTGATCATGACGCCAGTCGGATTCGAGTCCGGTTTTTTTGAGAATGAGTTATTGGGTGAATTGCGCCGATGGAACCAGGCGTCCAAACTTGGAATTGCCGCCAGTTCCTCAACGGGATTTTTACTGCCCAATGGTGCTGTCCGTGCGCCGGATGCCTCCTGGATATCCAATGAACGTTGGCGGGCCCTATCCGAGGAAGACAAAAAGCATTTTCCACCCCTTATTCCCGACTTCGTCGCCGAGATCCGTTCGGAGAGCGACGTACTGCCTATCCTCCAGGAAAAAATGCGGGAATATATGGAGCAAGGCGCCCGCCTGGGCTGGCTGCTCGATCCGCAGGAGAAGGCCGCCTATATTTACCACGCTGACGGAACGGTGCAAAAGCTGGAAGGCTGGACGCAGGCGCTCAGCGGCGGGGCGGTGTTGCCGGGGTTTGAGTTTGACTTGGAGGGGTTACGGTTGCCGGAGTGAGAGGGGGGGATTTTTATATTTGAAACCACCTCCTTTGCCCAAATTGCCACGTAATGCTGCAACGGAAGGATCTTCCTTTCTCCATTGAAAAGCTGAAAGAAATACAGGAAGAAGAACCGGCCTAACGATCCGGGATAAAAAAGTGGTATCTTCGGGAACTGTTCACTAATTTAAAGTGTTCATTTTTTGTGAACGAATAAAAAATATGAACAGTGAAGGAAAAGGAAATCCTCAAACTCACAAAGGAAAACCTGGAGCGCAACTCCCACTTCAAGATCGAGTGGTCAGTAAAACAACAGAAATATCTTGATGCGTTAATCAAGATCATTTGGGACAACGACAAATCCTTATCCTTCCATGCAGAAGTAAAAGAAAAGGTCGGCCCCCAACATCTGGAGCAGATCAAGCAGATCTCGAAGGAAATCGAAAACTTCCTGTTGGTCTCGTGGTCACTGTCTCCCAACATCAAGAAGAAGCTCCAGCAAGAGAGCATATCCTATTTAGAAGCCAACGGCAATTTGTTTTTGAAGAACAGCAACACGTTCCTCTTCATCGACATCAATAAGCCGTTAACCCTTAAAAGCGAAAAGGGAAACAGGGCCTTTACCAGGACAGGTCTGAAAGTCTTATTCCATTTCCTGGTTTTTCCGGAATGGATCAATCAGTCATACCGCGAGATTGCAGAAAACACAAACACCAGCCTGGGCAATGTATCAAACATCCTGAACAGCCTGGAAGATTCCGGTTTTCTTCTCCGGAAAAATAAGGACGAGTTGATTTGGAACAAGCGAAAACAACTACTGAATAAGTGGATCGATTATTACGAAGAACGACTGAAACCTTCTTTGGCAATTGGCTCTTTCCGGTTCAAGAACGAAGACCTCCTCAACAGCTGGAAAACGATCGAATTAAAATCTGGCCAAAGTTGGTGGGGAAGCGAACCAGCCGCTGAATTACTTACAAATTACCTACACCCAGGAGAATGGACCATTTACACGAAAGAAACCCAGCAGGACCTCCTGAAAAACTATCATCTGATCCCGGACCCAAAAGGGAAAGTCCATGTATACAGGGCCTTTTGGAATTTTGAAGTTTCGGAACCCGCCGCTCCTCCTCTCTTGGTCTATACTGATTTGGTCAATACCGAAAATAGCCGCTGCCTGGAAACCGCCGATCTCATCTTTAAAGGACATTTGGATGCCGACTTTTGAAGAACTCGACTGGGGTATTGCGGAGGATATTTTCCAAAAAGTGGATGGGGCTTGCAGAAAGGTGGGGGTGGACTTCTATCTCATCGGCGCCCAGGCAGTGAACTTCAACTTTATGAATTCCAAAATCCTTCCCATGCGGGCAACCAAAGATTTTGATTTTGCCGTCCTGGTTCCTCACATGGATGATTACGAAAAGCTCATGTCTTTACTCGTTCAGGAGGGCTTTAAACGAACAAATGAACCCTACCGATTGGTCTATCTGAAAAATGACTGCATTGTAGACCTTCTCCCTTTTGGTGCAGTAGAAAAAAATGGCAAAGTATCATTCAGTGCAAGCTTCCAGCTTTCTGTGGTGGGCCTGCGGGAGATAAAAGAATGGGCAAATGAGCACACAATTCAGGGAACTACCTACTCCATTAGCCCAACTGAAGGACTGTTTCTGCTCAAACTTCTTTCCTTTGATGAAAGACCGGAACGCACCAAGGATTTGGATGACATTATGGCGATACTGTCCAGGTATTTTGACCTCAACTTCGACCGTTATTTCGAAAGTCCGCCAGAAATGATAGATGACCTGAGCGTGAAAAATTTTGACCTAGAAGCGGGTGCGTGCATGCTTGGCAAGGACCTGAAAGAGATACTAGTTCATTCGCCAGCTCTGCTGCAAATCGTGAGCGAAATTTTCGAAAATGAACTCAGCGATCAGCCTGGGAAAATCGGAAAATACTCTGTTGAAAAGAATTATTTTGACACTTGGGAAGGTTTTAAACGCGTGTTTTCTCTAGTTCATCAACACATGAAATGACTAATCCTGTGTCTAGCCCCAATATTCATTCCTTGTATACTCAAAGAAAAGTAATTTGAGAGTAGGGCGGTCCGGCCACCCTACTCTCAAGTGGTTTGCGAAGCGAATGAATAGTCGTCTGCCTGACAAACCGCAAACCTCATTCCTGTCAATGATTTTTGTCATTTGGAGGATGGTTGCAGGATTTTTATATTTGAAGGTTTCCCCCCTATTTCTGAATCCACCTAAAAGTGTTTTTGATTTTTCCTCATGACCCTATTTCTCGCTATTACCTGGATGTTAACTCGCTCAACAATCCGATCAAGTATTCCTCGATTGGCACAACACCCATCGATATAACGGTTAGCGTTATGACAGATATCCAGGAAATCACCCAGGCCATCCTCCAATTCCGCGACGAGCGCGATTGGGCGCAGTTTCACACCGCCAAGGACATCTCCATCTGTCTCAGCGTGGAGGCGTCGGAACTGCTGGAGCTCTTCCTCTGGAAGAAAGATGAAGAAGTGGACCGCACGAAGGTCCCCGACGAGCTGGCGGACGTGTTCTACTCCGCCTTCCTGCTGGCGGCGCACTACGGGCTGGATGTGAAGGAGATCGTGTTGGGGAAGCTGGAGAAGAATAAGGAGAAGTACCCGGTGGGGAAGGCGAGGGGGAGGAAGGAGAAGTGGGATGAGTTGGGGTGAGTGACTAAATCGAGACGGCACTAAACTTTTCTAAAGTTTTATCGTTTAATCTTTGAACTTAACTTAAAAGTGAATAGCTTTGTCCTGGAGATTTATAAGAGCTTTCCCTTGGTCACCTTTTACACGGTTAGGTGGGATGAATCAGAATATTCTGAGACGGAAAAGTTTATTGGAAGATTTTTAGAGGATGCGACCCATAAAGAATCTCTTTTTGAAATCATCGCCTTGCTCAAGCTAATGGGTGAGGAGGAAGGTGCATTGGCAATATTTTTCTCCAGGCATGAGAATAAAGCCGCTGCATTACCGCCTAGAAAAGTTAAATTATCAGGTGGAGAAAATCGATTGCAGTCAATTGAAATAAGATATGAAGGAAATTCTTTGCGGCTTTTTTGTTTGCGGATAACCCAGAATATTGTGATCTTATTCAACGGAGGAATTAAGTCATCCTGGGCAGCTCAGGATTCAGAGGATTTGAGCATGAAATTTGTTGAAGCGAATTCTTTTGTAAAAAGAATAGAAAAGGCTGAAAGAGATCAACTTTTTAAAATAGATGAAGTGCGCCACCTTCTGATTGGAGATGGCGAAAATAACGAGATAGTAATATATTAATATAGACAATGACACCGAGTAGCTTTTTTGAAAAGGCCTTGCAAGAAATTCCTGAGGAAACCATGATTTTTGTCAGGAAATATGTTCAAATTGTAAAGCGGATTAACTTTTTATTGGAACAAAAAAAGTTAAAGCAGAAAGATCTTGCTAAAACTCTGGGCAAAAGCGAATCCGAAATTAGCAAGTGGCTTGGCGGTGAACACAACTTGACTTTGCGGTCAATTGCCAAGCTGGAGGCCGCTTTAGGGGAAGAAATTATTCATATTCCGGTGGAAAACGAAATGAAAAATTACATTGGTTGGAAAAAGACAAGTGTTCCCGCCTTGTCAATGTATGTTAATATTCCATCGACTCCTGAACCTTCTGAAGATTTTCAACAGGCAGAAAAAATGTCGGGAGTTGAAAGGCAAGTAGAAGTAGCATGAAAACCAGGAATTCATTCGATCCGGAAAAGCTTTCTCTTTTGAGGGTTGACGTCGTCAGCGGTGCTATCGATAATCCTTTGGAAATTAAGTACGAAGATGTAAAGCAGACGAAAGTAGAATTGGGGTTCTCTGCCGGGTTTAATCTGGAGCAAAAAAAAGCAAAAGTTGAATTGGAGATCAGGGTTTCCACTACCTTTGAAAAGGAACCACAAGCACACGGTCGATTTCGGATTGCCTATCTTTTTGGAGTTGACAATCTCGAGGAGCTTGTGGAAATAAAGAAGGATAAATCAATTCAGGTTAGTGAAAATTTAGGACTAGCTCTTGCCAATATTTCCTATTCGACTGCGAGAGGGATTTTATTCTCCCGTTTTCAGGCTACTGCATTTCGAAACTTCATCCTTCCCATCATCTCTCCCAAAGCTATTTTGGAATCTGGCATGGAGGAATCCGCGCCAGAATAAGTCAAACTTCTATCCCATACTCCCTCACCTTCTTCATCAACGTATTATACGCCACACCCAGATCCCGGGCGGTTTGGCGCTGCTTGACTTTATTGAGTTTTAGGACTTTGGCAATATGCCGTTTTTCAGCATCCTTTAACAATAGGGATGTCGATTCTGAAGATCGGATTATCCGGGCGGGCAGGTCCTTAATCCCTACCGTTCCGTTTTTACTCATCACATATAATCGTTCGATGAGGTTTTCCAATTCGCGGATGTTGCCGGGGAATGGATAGGCAAGCAACTTTACCATCACTTCGTTGGGAAGTTCCAGCATTTTGGAATGGTTGAAGAGCTTTTTCTTTGATTTTAAAAAATGATGAATGAGTTTTTTGGTCTCTTCGATCCCCCTTTCTTCCAGGGGGTCAGCATCACCGAAACGGGGGTCAGGATGAGGTTCTTCGTCAATTTTGGTGGTGAGATCAACTTGAGTCCATCAGGACCCGTTTTCGCAACAACTCAAAACTGGCTCTGCCATACATTTGACGTTTGATGGTTTTTAGCCGGTTTACCTGCCCCTCCACTTGCCCGTTGCTCCATTTTACCGTTATTGCTGCTTTGACTGCATCGTAATCCTGGGTTATTCCTACAGCAAATTGTTTCAATGCATTTATTCCGCTTGCCATTACTGATTCCAACCAGGGGTCGAGCTTAGTTGGTTGGAGATTATCTGTCATAGATTTAAACTGACGGGCCAGCTTTCTGGCTTTACGAGCTTTTGGGCAACGCTTGAAGAAAGCCTTCAGAAATATCTGTTCTTCGGAAGTCAAGTCCTCCCAGTTTTTTGCGAGAAGCGGGCATACTTTCTTGGTTGGCCATAATTTGACGGCCAAAGTAGGAGCAGATTGTCTTTGACGGCTGGTGTGAAAAAGTTTGTCTGTCAACCGATAAACGCTGGCCAAAGATCCATTAAAGCCCTGCTCCTTTATTTCATGCCAAAGCTTCTTACGGCTATTTTCCCCCTCATTCCATCTTTTTCTCAGGTAGTTTTCAAAGCGTAGCGCCGAAGAGGTAGGGGCTTTCCCCGGATATTCCTCGTACTTCCAGTACCTTCGAACGGTTTGTCCGTGTAAACCCAATTGACGCATTACGCTTTTCTTTGAAGCTCCTTGTCGCTGAAGCTTTTTGACTTCCTGGAAAAGTGCTTCATATTTCGGCTGCTTGTCTTCAGAACCCACTTTTGGGGTGTCGCTCTTTTTTCCTTCTGGCTGAACCTCTGTTTTTCCTACAGGTTGGGGCTTTTCTGCCATTTCAGCCTCTGCAATATCCTTGGCTGCTTGCCGCAGTTCTGTATTATTAGAGTCCAGCATCCGCTTGAGAGCATCGCCGAGATTCTTGAGCAAGTGCCAACGATCAGCAACCTGTAAGGCCTCCGGAGCACCCTCCCTGGCGGCTTGAGCATATCCGGTGGCCCGGTCTCTGCTTATGATCTCTATACCGGGGTGAGCATTTAGCCAGTTCTTCACCGTCTCACTTTCTCTATCCGATAACAGATCTATGGGACATCGTTTTTCCAGATCCACCAATATAGTACCATAGTTATGCCCCTTTCGAAATGCCCAGTCATCAATTCCCAATACCCGGGGAGTAGAAAAGGTGGGTTCCGGAAGCCTATATAGAAGTCTCAACATAGTAGAGGCGCTTACAGGTAGTCCCAAAAACCTGGAGAGCGCAGCTCCGGCATTACCGCCAAGGGCAATTCCAATTTCATTCAGATGCCGGTCCATTCGATTCGTTCGCCTGCCATACGCTGCAACCGTTTTCCCAAGTCGTTCGGAAAATATTTTCCGGGCGCACCCTTCATTCATGCAATAAAACTTCCGGACCTTCCAGTGGATTTTAACGCAATAGCCCGCCCAAGGTAAGTCTGAGATAGACCTGGTATAATTGCTGTGAACCCTGGTTGATGGCGTTTTACATACGGGACAATAGCCAGTATGGATGGTAGACTGAATCTCAAGAACAAAGGAATCTTCCTCTTGGGCTATTCCATCCAGTTGAATCGGAACCGATTCAGGCAGTAATTCCAGAGGTATTGACGTCATATAGGAAAAATACTCCTATATGCTTTTCCTATCTACTTGTCTCACCACCAAAATTGACGAAGAACCAGGATGACCGAAATATCCAAGTTGTTTGATCTGTCTCATAGGTTTTGGTTTTCCTGCCATGGCGATCTTGTTTTAGCGGTACTCAAATGAGCCGCTAAAAAACCAAAACCCTCTTTTTATCCCCGAATGGGGGTCAACATGCTCCGAAATCCAGACCAAAAATCCCTCAATGGGGTCAATATGGTCCGAAATCGGGCTCCTGGGGTCAATTTAGCCGAAATCGATCCCAGGGGGTCAGCATGCTCCGAAATCCGGAACGATTCTCTTCTTTAGGGGGTCAGCATCCGCCGGAATGGCAGACAAATAGGAGAGGAAAACTCCCCAAGTTCATGCGCCGAATTAGGGGGTCAGGATGGGCCGAATTATCCATACTTACGCTGGACCTACCACTCTGACGAGTTCATCAATGATTTCAGTGGAGAATTTCTCAAAGGTCTTAATCCTACTTACGCTGGACCTACCACTCTGACGGCGAAAGCCAAAACTGCAAGTTTTCCTTAATAAACTGTCTTAATCCTACTTACGCTGGACCTACCACTCTGACAAAAGAAAAAGTGGGCAGATAATAGAAAGCTCAATGGGTCTTAATCCTACTTACGCTGGACCTACCACTCTGACAGGGCCGAAGAAATTGGAGCAATACTTTGCAGATAAGTCTTAATCCTACTTACGCTGGACCTACCACTCTGACTTATGATTTTTCCCCCGCACCTTTGACCCCCGCGTAGTCTTAATCCTACTTACGCTGGACCTACCACTCTGACAGGGCCGAAGAAATTGGAGCAATACTTTGCAGATAAGTCTTAATCCTACTTACGCTGGACCTACCACTCTGACTAGAAAAAGAAGAAAAGGATTATGTAATTCATATCAGTCTTAATCCTACTTACGCTGGACCTACCACTCTGACAGCGTCTTGTTGGGCGCAATGATTTACTTTCAAATTGTCTTAATCCTACTTACGCTGGACCTACCACTCTGACTTTTTGGAAAACTTGCCGAAAGAAATGAATGCCGTTAGTCTTCATCCTACTTACGCTGGACCTACCACTCTGACAACATTGCTGTACTATACAGCATTGTAGATACCTACGTCTTAATCCTACTTACGCTGGACCTACCACTCTGACCGGGATCAAATGGCGGATATTCGACAAAGAATTTGCCGTCTTAATCCTACTTACGCTGGACCTACCACTCTGACCGACAACCGCGATAGTGTAACTGTCTTAAATGCAAAAGTCTTAATCCTACTTACGCTGGACCTACCACTCTGACGAGACCGTGCGTGCCATCGCTGGAGTGTTGCAGAACAAGTCTTAATCCTACTTACGCTGGACCTACCACTCTGACCTAGGCAACAGACGTTTAGCTGGTAAAGAATCCTCTGGGTCTTAATCCTACTTACGCTGGACCTACCACTCTGACACTGGATGATAGCTTTATTTTGGGAACGTAGCTTCTATGTCTTAATTGTATATTTCGGTCCAAATTCACCCACCTGTTTCGGCTGAAATTCACCCACCATTTCGGAGCAAATTCACCCACCCTGGGAGTATGTGTGAGGAGGTGAAAACTATTTTTCACCGGCCGTTAGTAGCTTGCCTGAAAGCAAGAAAAGATGGCCAATATACCTGCACGCATGCAACAAATCCGGTTGATCCTCCAACTGCACAGCCGCGGAGAGAAGATCCGAGCCATAAGCCGGCAAATAAACCTGGACCGCAATACGGTACGGGCCTATCTGCGACGCTGTCTGTTACACAATTCTGATGTAGATGCTTTGCTGGGTCTGAGTGACGAAGCCCTTGGCCAAATTGCGTATGAACCGGCTATTGAAAAGAAAAAAGGAGATAAGCGAATAATTGACTTGGAAGGGCGCTTGCCGGAATTAGTTCGGGAACTGAGCAAGACCGGCGTAACGCGTCAGTTGCTGTGGCAGGAGTACCGTCAGAGTCGTCCCGATGGCTATGGATACACGCAATTCTGTGAACGGCTCAAGGCTTATGCGCGCAAAGGGGATGCGGTGATGCACTTTGAGCACAAAGCCGCGGAGCGGCTGATGATTGACTTTGCCGGGAAGATGCTTTCCTATGTGGATAATCGTACAGGAGAAGTGGTCGATTGCCCGGTATTTGTTGCGGTGCTGCCTTTCAGTGGTTACAGCTACGTGGAGGCCCTGCCCAGTCAATGTCAGGAAGATTTTGTAGCTGCGATTGTCAATTGCTTTGCCTATCTGGGTGGAGTTCCGGCCTGTGTATTGATCGATAATCTGAAGAGCGGGGTCAAACGCGCTAACCGCTATGAACCGGCATTTACCGAACTATTAGAGCAATTAAGCCTGCATTACGGTTGTAGTTTTATGGCCACACGGGTGGCCAAACCGCGAGACAAAGCCTCTGTAGAGCGGGAAGTGCAGTTAGCCTACCAACGCATTTACGCGCCTTTACGCAACGAACACTTCAGCTCCCTGCGGGGAGTGAACCTGGCTATTAAAGAACAATTAGCCAAACACCATCGGCAGCCTTTCCAACGCAAAGCCGGTAGTAATCGTCTAGCACTTTTCCAGCAGCAGGAGCGGGATTTGCTCAAGGCCTTACCGGCCGGAGCTTTTGCCGTGAAGTATTCCATCCAAGCCAAAGTGCAGCGCAACTACCACATCGTCATCGGCCAGGATTGGCATTACTACAGCGTTCCTCACGAGTATATCCACAAAAAGGTCCAGGTGGTTTACACCTCCAAGGAGGTGGAGGTATATTACCAGCACGAACGCATTGCTCTTCATCAGCGCAGCCGCGTAAAATATGGGTATACCACTCTGCCGGGGCATATGCCGCCGGCTCATCGTCATTACCTGGAACAGCGGGGTTGGACAGGGGAACACTTCCTGGATCAAGCTTCTCGCATCGGCCCTTCTTGCCAAAGGGCTATCGAACAGATCCTGTCCGGCAAAATGTTCATTGAGCAGACCTACAACTCCTGCCTGGGCGTCTTGAGACTGGCCGGCAAATACGGAGACGCCCGCCTGGAAGCTGCCTGCTGCCGGGCCTTACGAGGCCATCGAATCAACTACATGGTCATCTGCAATATCCTCCACCACAACCTGGACAAATTGGAACAGCCCCCTGAACCCTTGTCTCAAATCCCGGAACATGACAATATCCGCGGCCCCGGAGCCTATCAGTAAAACTTCTACTTATTGTTCACCTTTTTAACGACTAGGTCATGAATCAACAAGCCACCATCGAGCAACTCCAACAACTGCGTCTGCACGGCATGGCTCACAGCTACGCAGCCATCCTGCAACTGCCCGTCCAGCAGCAGCCTGCTGCGCATGAACTGTTAGCCCAACTGGCTGAAGCCGAAGCCCAGTACCGTACCCAGCGCCGAACCCAGTTGTACCTCTCTTTGAGCAAATTGCGCTATGATGCTGTTCTGTCCGAGATCCACTGTTCAGCTGAACGCAATTTTACCCGAGATCAGCTGGCTACTCTGGCCGACTGTGCTTTTATCTACTCCTCCCGCAATGTCCTCATCACCGGTCCTACTGGCTGTGGAAAAAGTTTTATCGCCTGTGCCCTGGGCCGTCACGCATGCACCATGGGGCACAAAACCTTGTACCTCAACATGAACCGCTTCACCGAAAAAATCGCCTCAGCCAAACTCGACGGCACTTATCTCAAACTACTCAATCAGTTGGAAAAGGTATCCCTCATCATCCTGGACGACTTTGGTCTCCAGCCCCTGGATCAGCAACTCAAACTGGCTTTGCTCCAAATGCTGGAAGATCGTTATGCCAAACGGCCACTCATCATTACCTCTCAACTACCAGTGGCTAAATGGCACGAATACCTGGGGGAACCTACCCTGGCTGACGCTATCATGGATCGCCTCACGGCTGATGCTCACCGCATCGAACTCCAGGGCGAAAGTTTACGCAAAAAAAAGAGCACGGAATCGTAACTTTATCTCTCCTCCTCACCTCACTCCCGGGTGGGTGAATTTGCCCCGAAATAGGTGGGTGAATTTGAGCCGAAATAAACACTTAATCCTACTTACGCTGGACCTACCACTCTGACTCGTGAATCTCGTAGAGGATTCCTTCCCCGTAGAAGTGTCTTAATCCTACTTACGCTGGACCTACCACTCTGACGTAACCTAGTTAATTTGAACCGGGCAAATCAACCCAGTCTTAATCCTACTTACGCTGGACCTACCACTCTGACGATTATCTAACACTATTACTTGGGGACTTCCTTCTTTGTCTTAATCCTACTTACGCTGGACCTACCACTCTGACCATGGCTTATTCATTTGCCAATGGTTATGCACCTGCAGGTCTTAATCCTACTTACGCTGGACCTACCACTCTGACATGTAGCACTGTTGGATAAGCAGGCAGGTATCTATCGGTCTTAATCCTACTTACGCTGGACCTACCACTCTGACAATTACTGCTCCCTTGGCATCCCTTTCTACATCGTCAAGTCTTAATCCTACTTACGCTGGACCTACCACTCTGACAAGACTTTAAGGCATCGTATGAGGCCACCAAGGCAAAGTCTTAATCCTACTTACGCTGGACCTACCACTCTGACCTGGCTCCCTACTTTTTTTTAATCAAAAAAAGTCATTAGTCTTAATCCTACTTACGCTGGACCTACCACTCTGACTCCCGAAAAAACTCCGCAAATATACGGGGTTTTATAAGTCTTAATCCTACTTACGCTGGACCTACCACTCTGACCAAGTTATTCTTCGACGATTATGACCAGTTATTGAAGTGTCTTAATCCTACTTACGCTGGACCTACCACTCTGACCCGGGGACACTACAATTCTAAATGTGTCCAGTTCCGAGGTCTTAATCCTACTTACGCTGGACCTACCACTCTGACGGGCGATGAGATTGATGCTGCGATGAACTATTACGAAGTCTTAATCCTACTTACGCTGGACCTACCACTCTGACGAGGCAATCGCCCTTCATGGGCGATATCAGGAAAATGGTCTTAATCCTACTTACGCTGGACCTACCACTCTGACATCCAGACTCCTCAAGTTATTGGACGGACACGATCTTAGTCTTAATCCAACTTACGCTGGACCTACCACTCTGACCCAATTCCCGACGGTATGGACGGACAAGTGGTGCAAGGTCTTAATCCTACTTACGCTGGACCTACCACTCTGACCATTCTCGGCGTCACCCCAAACGGTGGCAATGACGAGTGTCTTAATCCTACTTACGCTGGACCTACCACTCTGACATTACAGTCAGAGAAGCTGAGGAGTTTCTTCGTGTCATTGTCTTAATCCTACTTACGCTGGACCTACCACTCTGACCTCTCACCGGCTGGCTGTTCCACCGGCTATCTCTTGTGTCTTAATCCTACTTACGCTGGACCTACCACTCTGACCTTTTGCGTTGACGGCCGAGACCGGCCTGAAAGCAAAAGGTCTTAATCCTACTTACGCTGGACCTACCACTCTGACCACGTTCCGCGCTAGACGGTGGTCAACGTATCGATGAGTCTTAATCCTACTTACGCTGGACCTACCACTCTGACCCTCAAGAATTGGCGCTGTTCGATTTGCCGGTACCCGTCTTAATCCTACTTACGCTGGACCTACCACTCTGACCTTCGTAAGGGGCTTCAGTTAGAAGTCTACAAAAGAAGTCTTAATCCTACTTACGCTGGACCTACCACTCTGACGAAGGAGAAACACCTTCTTAAAACAGTTAGCTTACGTCTTAATCCTACTTACGCTGGACCTACCACTCTGACATCGAACTCGGGCCGTGCACCGCAGGCCCAATTCCTAAGGAACGTTCCGGAAATAACTTCCGGATTTAGAGATTAGGGCAGGCCCAATAATTCCATTGAGGCAAGACCTTATCAAATTGGATATTCTTGTTCTTTTTCATATTTGTTTTGAAATCATCGGCTACCTTTTTTCCGGCCAAATAGGTTTTGTCCAGAACATGGGTAAAAACATTCAAACCGGTTTTAGTCGAAGCACGTTCATTGATAAGTTTGGCAACCGTATCTACCGAATCGAGCATGACTCCCTGCAAAGCACGGGTCACGTGCGGGAATAGACGGTGGTCGATGGGGTTATATTTGGAACAATAAGAAGGATAGTGAGCCACCCGAATGATTATTCCTATGTGAGTAGAAAGGTTCTGCAATTGCTCCTTGAAGGTATAGTAGCTACAGTTATTACTACCCCCGGCATCGCAAAGAACCAGCAAGCTATGCGCCTTTGGATATTGGGTCATTCCATAACGCCTCCACCAATCATGTAGGCAATCGCAAGCAAATTCAGGAGTGTCTGCCCCTTGCCCCAAATGGATCACCCCTTGGTTGAGCGTCAAATCAAGTACTCCATGGGGGGTGACTTTGCCATGAGCAAGACTGGGAAAATCATGATCCTGGCACTTAAGTCCTTGTTGGCAATACACTTTTCCAGCGCGAAATAAAGGTCCCCCCAATAGTTCCTTCTTTTTACTGTCCATACTCACAACAGGCTGACCTTCTGCTTTATACTCCTGGATCAACTGGGCGATATGACCGAATTGTTCATTGCGCCCTTCCACAGAGCAAGCTGTACCCTTCTTCTGCATCTTTCGCTTTCCATAGCCATGAACCTTTAACAACAGGCAAACCACATAGGTGCTGACCGACTGCCCAATGCTTTGGAGCTTTTCATGTATCTCCCGAACGCACAGATAGGTGAAACGAACCTGAGCGTTCATTGGATTGCCTGCCCGGTAGTTCTCCATGATCTGTTCAAATCCGGAACTTAATTCATTGCCCTGCACTACTTGGGCTTTTCGCCCTGCCCCTGGTCGACGGATTCGCCCGAGGAGAAGTTCGTTTTTTTTAACTCCTCTATCCCCTGGCTGATCGTTTTGGAGTCGATACCCAATAAATCGGATATATACTTGATCCCCCCATGACCTAAGCGCATGGCTTCCACAGCAGCATAATGCCGCCGGTCTTTTTCGTTCAAACTCCCAAATAGCCGTTGCATGCAGGTCTCTACTTCTACAGAATATGGTCGCATCTCCTTGATATGGTTGCCTCAATTTAGACATACAAGTTATATCTAAATCCGGAACTTATTTCCGGAACAATCCTAAGTCTTAATCCTACTTACGCTGGACCTACCACTCTGACAGTTCATTACTGAACTTGAGAAGAAATTCGATGTAACCGTCTTAATCCTACTTACGCTGGACCTACCACTCTGACTTCATGTTGGGAATTGCATGCATGATTATAATTCATGGTCTTAATCCTACTTACGCTGGACCTACCACTCTGACCTTCCGCAACCATCGTCGCTACGCAGGACTAAGAGTTTGGGTCTTAATCCTACTTACGCTGGACCTACCACTCTGACCGGAACCGGGCAAATCACAACCCATCGGGGTTACGAGTCTTAATCCTACTTACGCTGGACCTACCACTCTGACTATGCAAACGACCGCGATCATGCGGTCGATGGCCGCTTGTCTTAATCCTACTTACGCTGGACCTACCACTCTGACCGGTGTTCGAGCCGGAGGTGGTACCTTGTACCATTCGTCTTAATCCTACTTACGCTGGACCTACCACTCTGACCTTTAAGATTGTGGGGGGAGAGGTAATTGTTAACACCAGTCTTAATCCTACTTACGCTGGACCTACCACTCTGACCTTCGTGGCCATGTTGTTGGCCTCATGTGCCGACGAATGTCTTAATCCTACTTACGCTGGACCTACCACTCTGACTTCTGAAAAGTATATGACTGTCATTATTAAGAATAAGTCTTAATCCTACTTACGCTGGACCTACCACTCTGACACAAATAAGGACTGGCCTAAGATCAAGACCGGTGAGGGTCTTAATCCTACTTACGCTGGACCTACCACTCTGACGTTCCTTTGGACGCTGTATAAATGTATCCATAAATGTCTTAATCCTACTTACGCTGGACCTACCACTCTGACGCAAGGCCTTCAGCCGGATTAACGACGATGACACCGGTCTTAATCCTACTTACGCTGGACCTACCACTCTGACGGATGGGGTCAGCCGTTTTCAGTGTAGATAAATTGGGTCTTAATCCTACTTACGCTGGACCTACCACTCTGACACACTACATCGGCTGAGTTTTCATACGACGAAGCCGTGTCTTAATCCTACTTACGCTGGACCTACCACTCTGACAAGCGCACTTGCAAATCTTTCAGTTTTCTTTTTGTGTCTTAATCCTACTTACGCTGGACCTACCACTCTGACGGATATCTATTATTTTTTAACCAGCATTTGCTGCGACAGTCTTAATCCTACTTACGCTGGACCTACCACTCTGACATCGCCTCTGCCTGCTGCAACGAAAGCCAAGGTCTCCGTCTTAATCCTACTTACGCTGGACCTACCACTCTGACAAAGGAAGATTAATTCGCAAAATTATTTCTTTAAGGGTCTTAATCCTACTTACGCTGGACCTACCACTCTGACTGCTGCGGAGAAAGAAATCATCGAGCTGCAAAAGCAGGTCTTAATCCTACTTACGCTGGACCTACCACTCTGACAGCATTTTTTGTAAAAAAATGTTTGTCAGTGTATTACATTCGTAAATGTATTGAAAAAAGGGCAAACTTGCCTGGGTTTTTTGCTTTTTTCCATCAGA
This sequence comes from Lewinellaceae bacterium, assembly GCA_020636275.1. Lineage (GTDB taxonomy): Bacteria > Bacteroidota > Bacteroidia > Chitinophagales > Saprospiraceae > JADJTT01. The sequence continues at coordinate 656,797 of JACJYD010000001.1, forward strand.
AAAACAGGGTGTTCGGCTTGTCTACAATCGCCTCAATTTGCAAATTTTTTCCGATAATTTTCATACTTCTTACATCACTGGCATTTACAGGGACCAAAAGGATGCTGTCCTGGTTTTCGTAGTAGCTGTTCACCTCTTTTAGGGTATCGTGAATCTCCTGAAAACGGGGGTTCTCGCTGCGGGCAATGAAAACGGATTTTTGAATGCGGATGCAGCCTTGTTTTTCGAGGTATTTGGCAATCTGGGTCCGCACCTTATCCTCGGTGATGTCGTACAGGATCATGTAGGTCATTTCATGAGCTTTTACCGGACTATCCCGGACGATTTGTAACAATTGTTTTACCCGCTCGGACAGCGGCAGCAGAGGATCCACTTCCACCGGTGTCGCCGGGATTTCTTGAATTCCAACCGCCTTGATCCGTGCCAGCTTTTCAGCTAGTGAAAAGGTCCTTTTTCGGGGCCTGCCCATTGCTTAGGATTTACTGTATAATATCTCGGTAATAGCCTGGGCAGCCAGTTCGGCTAATTCTGAATTGCTGCCAGACTTGGTGGTCTTTACTACCCGGAATCCACGTTTGCCAAAAAAAATATTGACTTCCGCCCATAGCACCCCCGTTTTGATCTTTACCTTTCGCCCGTAGGAGATAGGCTGGGTTTCAGCGATTTCCAAATGATATTCAGCTAGCTTTTCTTGCAATAACGGCAATGCCTCTTCTATTTCTGCGGGCACGTAGTGTTCTTTTTTTTGTGGATCCCGGAATTTCGGATTGAGTTTCTGCTTGATCTGCAGCAGCACCTCGTTGTCGAGATCGGGCTTTTCAGTCGTTGTCCACTCCACTTCGATTCCTTTGAAGAGCTCTTCCGTTTCTTTCAGGGCTTTCTCGGCCTTGTCGAAGTCCAATCCGGTGATATAGTCTTCCATGGCGACCGACCGAGCGTCCGGATTGAACCAGGCCTCGGGATCATAACTAACGAAGCAGGCTCGCGTCACATCGCTGGTGCGCAAGTCTATGGCTTCAAGCAGACCGTATTTCTCAGCGAAATGGCGGGCGAAGAGTTTGTAAAAAGCTGTGAATAAAGCGGCATCCCGACAGGGCGCCCCCAAATTGAACAATACTTTAAGTCCATCTCCTCCGGGAGAGGTGAAAAAGAAAGAAACCTCGGGATCCTTTCGCAATTGATTACCAACAATGGTTTTGTCCAGGCCGGCTTTTTCCAGGTGGTCCAGGTCGAGAATGAAATGTTCGATAGAGGCAAAATTTTCTCCCCTCCGCACCGGTGGGTGAAAGATGCCACATACGAAGTAGGGGAGTTGTTTTTTTAATTCCCGGTATTGGTTCTCGTCCAGGGTCTTGACTGCCCGCAGTTGGGTAATGAAGTCCTGAAAAGACTGTTTGGGCCTGCTGGTGCTTTGAAAGAGCTTTTCCACCTCCATTTTCTGTAAGGGGTCGCCTGTTTGCGTGATCTTATTGCCAAACTGGATCATGAGCCTGGGGCTTTTGATTTCAAAAAATAGCCGGCCAGTTGGTGGGCCTCCCGGTCGATATGAGCGGCTCGACTCCGCTCTACGCTTCGTATAGGGATCACCTCCGCCAGGTAGTCGTTGACGGATTGGATTAGAATGCGTTTACCCAATCCGTCGAGAAAAAAGGAGTCATCTTCCTTCCGGAAACAATCCTCGCTCATGGCATCCTGCAAGCAAAGCTGGATCACCACGTAGTCGACCCAGATGCGATATTTTTCGATCACATCGTATACCAGGGCCGGGCGGTTGTAGTCGTCGCGATGGAAAATGCCTACGTATGGGTCGATTCCCGCTTTGATCAGAGAGCCTTCCACTTTTCCGTACAAAATGCCATAGCCGTAATTGAGCATGGCATTGAACATGTCGGTGGCAGGGTGTCGACTGCGCCCTTCAAACTGGTATTTTTCCGGAAGGCACATCGATACGGATTGAAAATATCTCCGGGACGCCGCACCTTCCCATCCCCGGAGGGAGGGAAGCAGATCGCTTACCGACTCACCTTCAGCCGCGCGAGCCTTGGCTTTGTAATCCTCCAATCCATTTATTGCGCTTTCCAACACACGGCGGATGCGGTCTTCTCTGCCGGTTTGGAGCGATAAAAGCATGGCGACCTGTTGGTTGATCTTGTCGGCGACCAATTCCTTCACCCATTCCCGAGCATTCGGCGAGTACATAAACTCGATCTGCATGCGGCGGATTTCCGAAATTGAACCGTATTTGATGCTCCATACCCGTCCTTTGGGCTGGCCCATGCCGTCAACGAATAAGACGTCGATCTCTTTTTCAATAGCCAATAAAACGGCGTCTGAGCTGATTCGGGCCCCCCTGCTGACCGTGATGGACGTTACCTCATCGGGATGGATCATCTGTTTCCCATCGGCTGTAGATATAGCAAACAGGCTGTTTTCTTTCCGGATAGAGGCGCCGAAGGAATTGAGGACGAGGTGCATTGTGTTGGTGATTGATGCCCACCTTCGCTTTGGCTTCGGCGGGCAAAATTAGTGATTAGGAATTAAGGATCGATCCGGACACATTTCCAACCGTATTGATTTTTTCTGGAGTCGAGAGCCCAGACGGCGGTGACCGCAATTTCCCGTCCATCAGACAGGTCGTATTGTTTGACCAATGGGGGCGGCACGAATACTTCCTCCACAAAACCGAACGATTGCCCTTTTTTCTGCTCGAATTTTCCCGAAAAAACCCGGCATACCTCTTCCAGTGGCGTGTCCTTGGTCGGTTCGGCCGACAGAACCTCCCAAAATTTTTTCCCCTGTTTTTCAACGCGGAGCAGTTTGAGGTTGAACAGATCGCCCAAATGGAACGACAAATTGGGGAATTTCCTGGAAGGGAATCGCCCCCTCACGTCGCGGCTCATTGCAAAATAGACGGCTCCGGTATTGCGGTCGATTCCCTCGATTACGGCTGTGCCTGCGCATTGCCGGTCGGCAAAGACCAACGCTTCGGCTGTTTGTACCCCTTTCTCCAGGGGCGCATCTTCTGGAATTCCTTTTTTTCTCCGAATTTCGGCCAGGCGGGCGCGCACCTTGACGAGGTATTTGGGGTCGGCCTGACAGCTCAAGGCTTTACAGAGACAGGCTTCGATCTCGTCTGCTTCCTGGGGAGGAAAGGTATCTGCCAGGAGGTCCCATGCCCAAAATTCGGTGTGCTTGCTTTGAACAAAAGGGATCAATCGAATCCTGGTTTCTTCAGGCGACCCGGTGGATGTAACCAGTCGTATTTTGGCCGTGAAATAGGGCAGCCAAATGAATTCGGGATGCGCGTCAGCGATAGCTTCCAGCCTGGTCAGCGCATTTGCCACTTCTTCTTCCCGAAGGAAGCGGCCTTCCTTAATGAGCGCCCGGCACCAGGCGTTGCAGGCCCTTTCGGCAAGAGACGGCAGCTTTTTCTCCTGGGTTACATAGGGTTGCCAATCCTTTTCCGTAAAGTCTCCGGGGATCTGCCAAAAGCGGAACCAATCGAGAAAAGGGAAGGACTGACGGAGGGGTTCCGGCAGCCGGAGCAACTGGTTTAAGACCATAGAATGCGGGAGTGACGGTTTGGGAAGGAAGTCGAGTTGCCGGTATAGTTGGGTCCAGGTTTCGAGGAGTTTGAGGTTGGCAGAAGAAGCCGCTTGCAGGGTTTTGAGATTGTGCCAGATCTCCCAGGCGATCTTGAAATGCAGGTCGGGCAGGGTTTTGAGTTCTTCTTCCTCCTGATAAACAGTCCACCAGGCATTAAGGGCTTCCCTGTATTTTTTCTGCCGGGAAAGCTTTTCGGCCTTAATACCCTGGGGGTGTATGCGCAACCGGAAATGGTTGAAATTTTCAAAAAGTAATGTTTCTTCGGCAGGCATATTCATGGCAAGAAAAGTAGAAAAATGTACCCGTGCTTCCGGGACCTGTTCATTTGCCAGGCACCTTTTGATAAGGGCGTGTAGTACCCAGGCATAGGCTCTTCGGTTCCAAATATCATCCGGATTTGCAGCCATGGTTTCGAGGGCAAGGGCGTGGGCTTCGTCCAGTTTTCCTTCTTTGCGCAGGCGGGTTATTTCGGTGCTGTTGGGCATAAATGCAGGTTTTATCGCTAGGAGGGTGTTCGTGCGTTGAATCCTTGGATCCACCAACCATCATTAATGTGCAGGTGTTGTTGCGCCCGCGTCAGGGCGGTGTAGTACCACCGGTAGAGGTTTGGCCGGGGCATGCCGTATATCGATTTATGGATATTGAGGTATACATGCGGCCACTCTCCCCCCTGGGCTTTGTGGCAGGTCATGGCATAGCCGAATTTGGCCCGAAGGGCGTTGAGGTAGGGATCTGAGCGCATAAATTGCCGGTAGAGATCCGTTTTTCGTTGAATGCCCATTTCCCTCATTCGATAGTGAAAATCGATGAGCAATCGTTGGGTTTCCTCCGGCGTAAGCCCCGGGTTTTTGTTATAGAGGAGGTCCTGGATCAGCAGGGTTTCATAGACTTCGTCGTTGTGCAGGGCTCTAACCTGTACTTTGAGGAAGGAAAGTCCGGCTTTATGTCCCGCGGGTTCTGCTTTTTCCAGGATGATCTGGTCACCGTTGGCCAGTTCGACGTCGTAGCTGTTTTGCACTACGAGCAGCAATTCCTGTGGTTGGAGTTGGGTATTGGGAAAAAGTTGTTTCCGGATCTCCTGGTTCAGATTATTAATCTGCCAGTTAGAAAATCCGATCATAATGGCTTCGCCGTACTGATGTCCCCGAATGCGGGATACATAATCGTTGACCAGTTTGAACTCGTTGGGAACGAGGGAAGCCTGGGCTTCTTTCGGCTGGATGACCTTGGGGTACTGTTCGTACTGTTCGTGCCGCACCGATTCGCGGAATGGAGAAGCCAGGTGGAGGATCTCGCTATGAGCCCGTTGGCGCATGATTTCGGTCAGTTCCGTTTCCCGGGCCTTTACGCCCAGAATTTTGTTCAGAAATCCGGCATTGAGAGCGGAAGAGAAAGGGTTTTCGGCGATAGGCGGCAACTGGCAGGGATCGCCCACGAAGACGACCTTACGCCCGTCGGCATATTCAAACAGATCGTGCAGCAGGCGGCCCGAGCCAAACCGGGCGGTATGGCTTTCGCGAGCGGGTTCGTGGGAGATCATGGAAGCCTCGTCGATGATGTAAACCATATCCTTGGGATCGATATCGCTGGGCCGGAGGTCAAAATTAAGTTGAAGTTGACCTCCGGTTTGGAGGGTAGACGACTGGTCCTGCTCCGGTTCGCCGCTTATGTCATCAAAAGCGAAGATGCAGCTATGCACAGTAATGGCCGGGTGCCCTGTTCGATTTTGGAGCACTTTAGCGGCACGGCCAGTGGTGGCCAGAAGTTGGGTGTGCCGGCGTTCTTTTTTGAGCCAATCGGCCAATAGTCCGACCAGTGTTGTTTTTCCCGTTCCCGCATACCCTTTCAGGACGAAGACCTGGTGGATGCTATCCTCCAGGAACTTTTGCAGCTGATCGAAAGCCTGTTGTTGGTGAGGTGTAAGTTGCATGGTGTTTCCCAAAAAAGGTTTATGGGAAAACCCACTCAATCTCCTGACAGCCAAAAACGTTGAGCGTTTGATTTACGATGGTGGGGTACAAAATATAGCCACTCACCTGTTCGACTCTGGCCGCATGTTGTCCTTCCAAAAGATCCAGTTCCCTGAATGAATTGCCAGGCATTTGTATTTCAAAACTGCCATCGATAAATAAATTGTAGGGGTTGGAGGAAGTATTGGTGAACCGGACCTTACCGGTTAGGCACTCCTCTTCTTTTTGACAAGCAGTAGTGAGGAGGGCGGTCAAAATGAAAAACGAGAGAAAAAGGATCTTACTGTGCTTTTTCATGATACAAAAAATAGTGGTTTAGATGATAATGATTTTGTTTCCCTTATGGAGATTCCGGGGCACTTGTGTTATTTACCCCGGACCTAACGCACTGACGGTTTCGCTGCAGTATTGCAGCAAACCCGGATTCACCAAGTCTTAATCCTACTTAACCTGGACCTACCGCTCTGACGACTAAAAAACAGAAATAATGGCAACTAAAAAACGCCGTCTTAATCCTACTTAACCTGGACCTACCGCTCTGACATGGCACGTACTTTTGGTTGCCGGGAGGGTATGTCGAGTCTTAATCCTACTTAACCTGGACCTACCGCTCTGACCGTTAAGATACAGTCGGGCTGCGCATGACTATAAAGTCTTAATCCTACTTAACCTGGACCTACCGCTCTGACCTACAGGTGAGAAGGCCTGTATGGAAGGAAGGAAGGCGTCTTAATCCTACTTAACCTGGACCTACCGCTCTGACATCGCATAACATGGCGAAAACGATTCGTTTTAAAGGGTCTTAATCCTACTTAACCTGGACCTACCGCTCTGACGCCCAACGGTACTCATCTGTTCGTTTTGACCCTGGACAAGTCTTAATCCTACTTAACCTGGACTACCGCTCTGACCACGCCCATAAAGCGTATGACGAAGAGGGAAACCTGGTCTTAATCCTACTTAACCTGGACCTACCGCTCTGACTCCCTGACAAGCCCCGCACCCGACACCGCCATCGTTGAGTCTTAATCCTACTTAACCTGGACCTACCGCTCTGACGGGTTACCATCATCCTACTGGTGGACGCTGCTCAGGCGTCTTAATCCTACTTAACCTGGACCTACCGCTCTGACTCCCTGACAAGCCCCGCACCCGACACCGCCATCGTTGAGTCTTAATCCTACTTAACCTGGACCTACCGCTCTGACGGGTTACCATCATCCTACTGGTGGACGCTGCTCAGGCGTCTTAATCCTACTTAACCTGGACCTACCGCTCTGACAAAAGACTTGGAAGCGGAACGGCCGACGAAAAAAGGGTCTTAATCCTACTTAACCTGGACCTACCGCTCTGACCAATAAAGGAGAAAATACAGGTTATTTGGGCTAAGTCTTAATCCTACTTAACCTGGACCTACCGCTCTGACCGCTGCTCGTCGCCGCCGAATCCCAAATCTTCGCCAGCAGTCTTAATCCTACTTAACCTGGACCTACCGCTCTGACAGCCCGTGAAGATGCAAGGCCGTATCCTCACCGGTCTTAATCCTACTTAACCTGGACCTACCGCTCTGACGCATCCTTTACGGAAAGGGTGCCACCGCTATTTGGGCAGAGTCTTAATCCTACTTAACCTGGACCTACCGCTCTGACCGGCAATGCCAATGACCCGGTGATGTAATCGCCAGGGGTCTTAATCCTACTTAACCTGGACCTACCGCTCTGACAAGCAGGTTGGGACACCATAATCATTCACCACATAGCAGGTCTTAATCCTACTTAACCTGGACCTACCGCTCTGACTGGCAAGAAAGGTGTCGTAATCGTGGAAACCGAAGTAAGTCTTAATCCTACTTAACCTGGACCTACCGCTCTGACGAGCATGGCGTAAGACCAATGCGAGTATTGCTGTAAGGTCTTAATCCTACTTAACCTGGACCTACCGCTCTGACAATTATTTAAAGGAGCAAAAGAAGAAAAAAATGGAGTCTTAATCCTACTTAACCTGGACCTACCGCTCTGACGCATCCTTTACGGAAAGGGTGCCACCGCTATTTGGGCAGAGTCTTAATCCTACTTAACCTGGACCTACCGCTCTGACATTCTCGGAATTCCTGCTGGAAAAAAAGTTTGGGAAAGTCTTAATCCTACTTAACCTGGACCTACCGCTCTGACCGTAACCCCGAATAGTGGTAACGACGAGTTCGACGCCTAGTCTTAATCCTACTTAACCTGGACCTACCGCTCTGACGGTGGATTTTGACACGATCCAGGGTGCCAAGGGGTCTTAATCCTACTTAACCTGGACCTACCGCTCTGACGATTCGTACGATGTGCGTATTGCCGTGGCTATGGCCAAGTCTTAATCCTACTTAACCTGGACCTACCGCTCTGACGACAACATGCTCCAGGCTCAAGATCCACGTGACCCGTCTTAATCCTACTTAACCTGGACCTACCGCTCTGACACGTAATGACCAGGTTCCACCTGGCAAAAGGAACCGATGTCTTAATCCTACTTAACCTGGACCTACCGCTCTGACCCTTATCAAAAAGAGAAAGAGGCTATGGCTGGTAAGTCTTAATCCTACTTAACCTGGACCTACCGCTCTGACAAACGCACAAATCTACATGATTAGCAAGAATCAAGACGTCTTAATCCTACTTAACCTGGACCTACCGCTCTGACAATGGCGTGGATCTCGCCACCCATTTGACTTCCGCAGGGGTCTTAATCCTACTTAACCTGGACCTACCGCTCTGACTTTTCGAACCTCAACCCGGACAAGGTAACGGAAGTTACGTCTTAATCCTACTTAATCTGGACCTACCGCTCTGACATGAAATATTATGAAGCGAACAAACAGTTGTTTAGGTGTCTTAATCCTACTTAACCTGGACCTACCGCTCTGACCGATTAACTACTACCCGCAGAGCGGGTACGTTCTTAAGTCTTAATCCTACTTAACCTGGACCTACCGCTCTGACAAAGAGTATTTGGTTGCTGCAAACCAGTTCCTACAAAGTCTTAATCCTACTTAACCTGGACCTACCGCTCTGACTGCTCATCGACTGCAGCAAGACCCGTAAACGCGGGTCGTCTTAATCCTACTTAACCTGGACCTACCGCTCTGACACGTCCAATTCTGGAATATTGCATATCTCTGAAGCAGCGTCTTAATCCTACTTAACCTGGACCTACCGCTCTGACAAGTAAGAGTTGATTTTACAGGCACAGAATATCAGGAGTCTTAATCCTACTTAACCTGGACCTACCGCTCTGACGCTATCTGCACATCCGTACCGAATACGGTAACAGGTCTTAATCCTACTTAACCTGGACCTACCGCTCTGACTATTGAGATCATTCCCACTGCATTCCGTTCCACGCAGTCTTAATCCTACTTAACCTGGACCTACCGCTCTGACTTATTTGTACTGAAGACGACAAGAGACACGCTATATGGGTCTTAATCCTACTTAACCTGGACCTACCGCTCTGACAGGGGTGATTATATCTATCAGCTTGAGTGCTATTAGTCTTAATCCTACTTAACCTGGACCTACCGCTCTGACCGACAAAAAGAATTATAACCTCATTCTGGCTGATAAAGGTCTTAATCCTACTTAACCTGGACCTACCGCTCTGACTTAGCGCTAATCCACCGAAAGGTGACAAAAAGAATTGTCTTAATCCTACTTAACCTGGACCTACCGCTCTGACATCTATTACCTCTTCTTCTTCAGGCCAGGACCGTAAGATGTCTTAATCCTACTTAACCTGGACCTACCGCTCTGACCCTAAAGAGTATGGAGCATAGGAGATATTTATTTCCCGTCTTAATCCTACTTAACCTGGACCTACCGCTCTGACTACGTGCTCGTTCGTGGCAACAAGCAACTCACGTTGCGTCTTAATCCTACTTAACCTGGACCTACCGCTCTGACGTTTCTTTTACGGGTACAACCCTTTTATCAATAATAGTCTTAATCCTACTTAACCTGGACCTACCGCTCTGACGAAGAGGCTGAAGAGGCCTTAAAATTGAGAGAACATCGGTCTTAATCCTACTTAACCTGGACCTACCGCTCTGACCCGGGCTGGGTATCGTGGTAAATTTAGGGAGCCAGCCGTCTTAATCCTACTTAACCTGGACCTACCGCTCTGACGTCGTTAATGTTATCCAAAACCGAATGGAAAGGAAACGTCTTAATCCTACTTAACCTGGACCTACCGCTCTGACGTCGTTAATGTTATCCAAAACCGAATGGAAAGGAAACGTCTTAATCCTACTTAACCTGGACCTACCGCTCTGACATGGAAGATGTAGGAGAGAAAAGATTCCGGATTCCACCGTCTTAATCCTACTTAACCTGGACCTACCGCTCTGACCGTATGTTTGCATAACCAAAGAAAATGGCCGGCCCCGTCTTAATCCTACTTAACCTGGACCTACCGCTCTGACGAAAATGAAACAAGATGGAACAGAGGCAGCAGCGATCTGTCTTAATCCTACTTAACCTGGACCTACCGCTCTGACCAACTCACGTTGCAATATTGCACGAAGCCAGGGTTCACGGTCTTAATCCTACTTAACCTGGACCTACCGCTCTGACCTTCTGCTCACCGCCGCCAACGGCATCGGTGGGAAAGGTCTTAATCCTACTTAACCTGGACCTACCGCTCTGACCCTCTTAACAAAGAAGAAATGAAGCTATTAAGGACGAGTCTTAATCCTACTTAACCTGGACCTACCGCTCTGACCTTCGTGTAAAATATAAAGAAGAAAGAGGCCACACAGGTCTTAATCCTACTTAACCTGGACCTACCGCTCTGACTCTTTTACAGAGCTGTCTCCGGAGGAAAAGAGGATTGTCTTAATCCTACTTAACCTGGACCTACCGCTCTGACAGAATTTATCCAACAGCAGTATGACAGAGAGATTTCTGTCTTAATCCTACTTAACCTGGACCTACCGCTCTGACAAAGAATGGGAGACAGGTGGCGTTGGATTATTTGCGGCAGGTCTTAATCCTACTTAACCTGGACCTACCGCTCTGACAGCTATTTCCATAAGGAGTTAACTGACAGACGTTTGTATTCGTAAATGTAATGAAAAATGTGCAAAATTGCAGGGGTTTTTACTCGATTATTGTACTTTTTGGTTCAATATTCCCGAAATTGAATGAACTGAAACTGGACGATCTTCTTTCCATTCTCTTCTGTTACGATGCGTTCGGTCGTGCTTGCGATGCAGGGGATACCGGCTTCTTTCAGTAAATGGACGAGGTTGAAGGTAAAGGTCATTTCCCCCATAATATGAACGGCGGCAGGTCGATGATTGACAATCTGCACGAAATATTTATCAATCAATTCCCGGAGTTGTTTTCCATCTGATTTTGGGTCGACGGCGGGGAATGAAAGGTCTTCCACAGCTCCGTACAGATTATGGGCCGCGGTTAATTGGTCCGGCATCCAGTTAGCGCTTGGATGATTGGACAGATTTAGTAATCCCGTTCCCTGCCGGTAATAGCGCCCGTAATTCTCTTTCAGTTTTTTTTGAAAAAGTAGATAGTAGCGGTTTAATAGTTCGGCGAACTTATTCGCCTGGGTATTGGCCGTATACCCGCTATGGTTGATGTCATTCCGGATGTTGCCCAAACTACTAAAATCCGTTGCCATTTCGCGGACAACAGCAAACTGGGTTAATCTTCGGGCGATGATCAGGGATTTTTTGAGGCCGGCGCCCCACTCTTCTTCCTGTAATTTCCTGTAAACAACATTCAACACTCCGCTTAGTAAGTTTCGGGGCGTTGTTTTATCCCATTTAAAAAAGCCGGGTTCTGCGATTTTTCTTTCTTCAAAATAATCGCAAAGCCAGGTCAGAAAGCCTTCCTGGAGTTGAGTAATGCCCTGTTGCCAGAGCTGGTGTTTTCTGCACCAGTTTACCTGTTCGAGCCATCGCAAAGGGTCGTCATCATGGAAAGGCGCTAGCTTTTCCCCGACCACTTCAATGATGGCGTTGAGGGGCTTCAGCAGGTTTTCCCGGGCTGAGAATTTCGAGAGCTCGGCGTTCAGATCGTCGAATGAAAACTGGTGGAGTTCTCTACCCCGGTTAGCATTGATCAAAGCAGCCAACCGTTGCATTTTTCTATTGATTTGCCGAAGGTTTTTCGAGGCCGGGTCTATGGTACCTGTAGCGACCTTGTCCAAACCACTGGAAGTTAGTACATTCCAACGCTGTGGATTTCCAAAATGCACAAAATCGTGAGCCGCTGCGGCCCAATCCTGCAATTCGGAAAAGCTGATCAGGTTAAGAATAGGGGCATTTCTTTGCTCCACAGGCAATTTTCGCACTTCGGCCGCCGGCCCCAGTTTTTCAAAAGCACCATAGAAGATGGCTTCGACCTCAATTTCGCGCAAAGCTTTGGCGTAACTGATCAGGACCATCCCGAGCATTGGGAGGGAGCGGAAAGCATGGGTAATATCAACGATGATCCGGTCTCCTTTTTTCAAACAGGAGAAGACTTCTTCGAAGATGGTCCAAATCTCTTCCGTAGAAAAGCCCTCAGGGATTCTTTTAGGCAAAACTTTTGCCTTCAGCAATCCTTGTTGTTTCATTTCCAGTACCCGCTGCCGAAGACCGATATTGGGGGCATTGTATTTCTTGTCCTTTGGGTTAAATTGGCCATTATTGAGCCAGTTGCATTTACGTGCAAGATCAGTAAGGAAAAAATAGCAACGATCCTGTTCAGACAAGTCCGCAGCCAGGATTTTGAGGAGGGCTTCCTGCACATATTGAACATTTCCGACCGTCTGATCCGGTTTACCTTCCGGGAAATAATTGCAGTGGATATAGTTGTTGGTGCCGAGGAAGGAGAGGAATATGGTGCGCTTCTTGTCAGCCATAGGCACTACTCGGGAGGATGTTGATGAAAGTACCCATAGCCTACGGCAGTTTTGGCGCCGATGCCGTGGGAGGTGAGGGCGGAGTGGAGCCAGTAATGTGCTACATCCAGGATAGTACTTTCTGCGCTTAACCCCTTGCGCCAATCACCGTCTTTTTTGCAGAGTGCTTCCATTCCATTTTTTAGCGTGCCATCAGTGATACCTGGATTTTCACGAGTTGCGAGAGCAAAGGAAAATTCTAAAGGTTGCCGATTGGCATCGCATTTGCTTATTGTTAAAAAATGTATAGGATTAGGACTGTCGTGATCCGCAGGTGGCTTGCCCTGTCCTCCATAGTATTTGGGATAATGTACATTCATTACATCAGTTTCAATAACCGGGGGACTTTGCGGGTAGGCATCAAAAAATATTACTTTTCCCCTGTGAGCCTTCTTTTCGGGCCCTTCTGTATCCGTTCCGAAAATGTAGGCGAATAAAACATTTTTCATCGCCGCTTTTTCAGCTTCTTTGCCTCTTTTTCCCTCTTCTTTTGATTGTTGGCCGGGCAAAAAGCAATTTATGATGATCCAGGAACGCACTAAACCTTTAATGGAGCTCCCTGGCAGATAAGGGATGCCGTAGATGTGATGGAGCGTCATCGAGGTTTCAAATACTGAGGCGCCGCCTAATCCGGCAATGAGGCGATTGTCGATTGCCAAACGCTTTTTTTCAACTTCCAGGCCACTTTCTTCCTGGGCTTTGAGCAAATGATTCTGTCGTTGGACAAGACTTTTTAAGGCTGCTTTGACAGACTGGGAAGCGAAGGAAAATTCAACTTCAAATTTGCGGGTGATCTTGTTCTGTTTGTCACTTTTATCATCAAATGACGATCTAAAAAGGAAAGCATTTGCCTTGCCATTGGAAATATGGTTATATTCTGGACTGCCTTTCTCGCCAATCTTTAGAAAGTGTACGGTTTTGTTCAGCAATAAGTTGAAATTATCAATAGCGATCTTTCTGTTGCTTCTCAAATCTTGAAGTTTTCTTGCCGTGTCATAAGGGAGACGAAGCGCATTGGAATTAAGATCGAATAAATTTTCACCTGCTATTTTTTTTCTTTCCGGGCAATTTGGAATTGCGGTCAATTCAGGTTCAGGAATATCAAATGCAAAATCTTCTATTTCTCGTTTTCTAAAATCTGATGGAGTTTTTTTGGATGAAACCCGAGGTTTTTGATTAGAAAAATCAGCATTGTTATAGATATCTCTATTATCCAACCTTACAATTAACTGACTTTTCTTTTTAAGATACCAACAAGAATGACCATTCTTTTCCTTGAATGCCTCTGGATTGGAAAATCCATCCAAGGGAATTTCTTCTCCGTCGGCTCGTTTTACCCAAACTCCCCATTTTCCATCACGCTGTTCAATGATTAAAGTACCTTCTTTCATAAATTTGGAGTTAATTTATTCATCAATTTCATCTCCCTCGATCAAACCATCTGCAAATCGCCGCAGCCAGTTCAGAAAAGCCAGTACTTCTACAGTAACGGCACGGTACTCATGACTTTTCAATTCCGTAAGTGTTTTTACCAGGTCTTGGTTCTCTTTACCTCGAAGTAGAAATTTTTTTGTATCTGATTTTAACCAATTGAACACTTGATAGTACAGTAAACCATAAGCATTTTGGGGGTGTTTTTCATGGTCTCCTGGATTATAATTTTGTTTGTCTATCGTTTTTTGTGAATTTTCCCGTTTTGAAATAATAAAAGCGAAAGCAGCACCAATTCCGTTGGTTTTTATCCACATGGGAGCTTTCTTGACATAGCTTTTATAGTTTTTTGATTCGAAGTATTTGTTTTCAAACCTTTTTATTTGTGTAGCTTTCGGACTTGTGCTATCTGCTTCTTGCGCACATTTATAGGCTTCTGCCGCCCGGCCTCCTTCCAGTTGTCTCAGATTATTTGTCATGGTTTTCCTGATTTTGACCGTTCAACAATTTAGTCCGTAACAAGCCTTTGCCAAGCGTGGCGTTGGCGCCTAGCTGGATCACCTTATTGTTAAGCCCTTGTTCGAAATAGCTCATGACATCGTCTTCCGATTTGAGTAGACAACCATTCCTTTTATCTTCCGGTTGGAAAACGGGTGCGCTCATGACCAAGGTGTACATCAGGCTATCCGAAGGAAGGTATTCTTCAGTAAACAGGCCGCCTTTTTGAACCGTACCTGTTTCGTTGTCAATCTTGGTGCGCGTTATCACTTCTGTCGACATTTCAACGAAATCGCGGAAGTCATTATCACTAATGATCAGTATGTCGGTCTTCAGTTTGGCGTCCAAGAAATCATCCTCCATAGCAAGTATCTCGGAAAAGAATGTACCTAGGGCTACTTCTTCCAGATTCTTCTTGCTGACTTTCACTTTATCTTTATCAGCGGTTGCCAAGTTGAAGGTATATTCTTCCAAAATTGCGGCATCTGCGCCAGGTATTTCGGCTTGACACCCCTCGAAGTAATAGGCAAAATTTCCATCAGTGTTGGAAAAGCTGGATGAGTTTGGAATTCCGGAAATTGAAAAATCTTCCCATCCTGAAACTAGTCGCATATCCCGTTCAAAACGGTGCAACACCGCTGGGCAGGTGATATAGGCAAAAACGCCGCGCATACTTTTCACCGGAAAAAGTAATATTCGGGCATCGGTGAAGCCCAGGGCCCCGGCATGGGCACTTGCCGAATCTTCTCCCTCCGGACCAAAAGCAAGCGTCAACGGTTCTCGAATATCCACTCCTTTGCCGTTTGAACGAAGCCCCTTATTTATAGGGTACTCTTTCCCATCTGCAGCTATGAAATTAGTACTGTCGCTCGCTTCAAAATCTTCCCGTAGTGCTCCTTTCAAACTCGAGCTTTCAATCTTTGGATAGGATGTATGTCGTTCGCGCTGTATGGGCAGATCCACCACGCCCAGGTCGCTGCCGCTGCCTGCGTGCAGTGGCGTCTCACAGAGAAGAAACAAGGGTCTGACTTTTTGATACATATTACTTGAGTTTTTTTTGTTCTTCAATAAGTTGCCGTTCACGTTCCAGTTCCTGGCGGAGTTCGTCTTCCGAAGGCAGGTAGAGTTGGTACCTGGAGGCGAAAAGCTGCCGGCTGTCTTTGAGCATCGAATACCGGGCTACGGTGTGATCTTTGTAAGTGCATAGGATCAAGCCTATGGTCGGGTTGTCATCCGGAGCTTTGTACTTGTCTTCATAGAGGCGCACGTACATATCCATTTTTCCGATGTCTTCGTGCGTGAGTTCGTGTACCTTCAGGTCGATCAGCACAAAACACTTGAGCAAGTAGTTGTAAAAAACCAGGTCGATGTAGAAATGCTTGGTCTCGGTGGAGACGCGTTGCTGCCGCCCCACGAAGGCAAAGCCTTTACCCAGTTCCAGAAGGAATTCCTGCAACTTGTCGATCAAAGCTTCTTCCAGTTCGGATTCCAGAAAGGTTTTATTCTCCTTTAGCTGAAGAAATTCCAGAATGTACGGGTCTTTCAGAACGTCTTCTGCCTGTAGTTTCTCGGATTTTTCATGCATTTCAGCTTCTACCGCTTCCCGGTTTTGGGAAGAAAGCAGGCGTTCGTAGTAAAGGGAATTGATCTGGCGGTCGAGAGTTCGGGTGCTCCAGTTATTGGCAATAGTTTCCTCCAAGTAGAATTGGCGGGCTTTGGGGTTTTCTACGCGCAGAAGTGAACGGTAGTGGGTCCAGGATAAATTGGAACGCAGTGCGTTCCAATTTGGAAAGACTTGATAGAATTGGCGGAAATAGCGAAGGTTTCGATCAGAATAGTACGTGCCAAATTCTTGAACAAGCTCTCCTGCTACCTTTTTAATAAGACCTTCTCCGTAAGGAGCTCTTTCCTTCCCATTCTGTTCATCTTCAATAATGGTTTGTCCAATCAACCAATTGGATTCCACTTGGGCGAAATTTATTGTGGAGCTAATCTTGGTTTTAGCTGCTAAAATGATTTGTCGAATCTTGTGGTATAGCTGCTCTTCGACCATCTGATTAAATATTTAGTTCTTTTAGGGCATCAATTAAATCAAGGTAGGGTTGATCAATGAAATCTTGGTAGTTTACCCTGGTTTGATCTTTTGCAAAAGGTAAATTGATGTATAAAACTCTGAAATCTGGTATTTTCAATCCTTCCATAACCTTAAACTTAAGCTCTTTTAACTGTTGCTTTCTTGAGGAAAGCTTTTCATGCTCATACTTGTAAAAAATAAGAATAAAAAGCTTAGGAAGCTTGCCATTATTGAAAAACCTCCCTCCCTCTATATACAAATTTGGTTTTACCTCATTAATTCCGCTCAATGATTTACTCTCAAGTATAGCATAATCTTCTTCAGAATAAAACGTCAAGTCAATTTCAATGCGCTTGTGATTATTATGTCCTTTTTCAGCTGTTGGGATAGCCTCGGTTATTTCTCCTGTGTTAATATTTTTGAAGCAGGTTCGGCCGCGTTTCGGTAATTGTTTTTCATATCCAGGCAATGGGCTTTTTACGAAATGTTCCCAAAGCTTTAGTTCAACAAATTTACCGAATGTTCCTCCCCCGTCAGGCATGACATCTCTGTAGTCACGAAAAAGCCCTCCTAATGGAGTTGGCTTGTTTTGATTTGTGATCAGTTTTCGGTCTTTTAATTCATTTTTAATTTCATCGCTAATATCTCTCTGGTTTAAAACTTTAGAAGTTAAATAATAATGCAAGCGCTCAACCTCAGCCCAATCAAAATTCACCGGCAAACTTCCCAACTCCATCAAATGGTCACTTTCCTCATAGATGTAATACATTGGAATATTTTCTAACTGGGCGATAATGGTCAGAATTGGGATGATGGCCTTGTAGCCTCCGGAAAAGTTGATGACGGGCGTTGTGTTGTCTTTCTTAGCTTTTTTGATCAACCCCTCTTTTCCGATGAGCTTATCAACCAGGTTTTGAAGGCCGGTGTCGTAAAAAGTATCGGGGCTATCTCCTTCCCTGGGTTTTACGCCGAGAGATGGGATAAAGTCTTGTTCCTCATTGAAGGAGCGAACTTTAACTCCAAAATCATGGAAGGGGAACTTCTTAATTAGTTTAGCTGCGCTAACTGACAGGGCTGTGTCTGTCGCCAAGAGTTGGACTTCTATCGTGGAGTCCTTGTCCTTGCTTTTTAATTTTCTTGCGATTTCCAGAATGCTGGTGATCTCGGCGGAAGCATGTTGATTGGCATTGTCGTCATTGTTCCAATCCCAATCATCATCGTTTTTTTTACATCCTTTCAACCAGAAGTCTTCAATACGTTCTTCTAATCCACTTAGAGAGACCTGCTTTTTTATGTAAGCCTCGGCATTTGCCCCCTCAAAATTCTCTACCGCAACACCTTCCCCATAGACCGTTCTCCCCTCTTTCTTCCGATCAAAAGCAAGCTTTACCTTTTGCTTGTTGAAGTTGGAAAAAATCGAAGTGCCGACTGTTGTTATAATGAAGTATTTCTTCATGATTTGTATTACCAAGTTCCAAAATATGCTATGCCAAATCCTTGGCTTGCATAGTCTATGTTATTAATTTTAGAAGCTATCGATTTCCCTTGAAACGCATCTAAAGGATGAGCAATACTACATTCGAGGTAAAAAACTGTACCTGCCGGATAGACCTTTAGCATTGGTTTGGGTTCCATTTTTTCCATATCAAAACCTCCTAAATAAAAAGGCTTTCCACAGGCTAAGCCTACCAGTTTCAGTCCTTTCCCCTGGAGCAGCGATATTTTTTCTGGGTTGGGCAAGCCATCTTCAAATGCACATGGGGTGGCCAGGTATACTTTAACTCTCTCAGTCGAAATGCCTTGGGGCCCCTTCCAGATTCTCCGCCTGTAAGGTGTCGATTCAGCAACTTTACCTTCTGCCCCAAATCGAAGTAAAGACGACAAATGAGGATTACTATTTTCAGAATTTAAGCTCCAACTTACAAGGAAACTGAAATCAGACAGCCTGTTCATCCCAACTCTGTACAACTCTCCAAATTCATCGCTGGTAGATCTTGTATGGGAATTGCGTTTTATTCCGGTTTTTGCTTCCAGTTTTAGATAATCACTTAATCTTCTTGTTTTGATTCGTGATTCAGGATTCCTTAAATAACTCTCTAAGAAATCTCTAGTCAAGAATCCTTTTTCAATGGGTTCTACTGTATCAAAATTATTCTCCTGAAAGCGAGGGAATACCCGGAGCCCTGTTAAGTTAACTGATGAGATTGTTTCGGAAGGGAGTTCTGTTATTGATAAGGGAAAAACTTCATATTCTTTGTTGTCCTTTTCTAATTCTACTATTCTGGCTGGCTTATCTTTTAATTCTACAACATCTAAAGGAATAGGGAAATGCTCTTCTCCATTTAGTAAGTAGGCTATGTAGCTAATAGCAAGATTTTCGGTTTCATTAACGGCATCTTTTAAAGATCCTGATAGTAGTTTTGTTCCCATCAATGCCGTGCGCAATGCGCCATAAATCACACTTGGCGGTGGGGGAAATATACCATCGGCCCAGGTTTCTTCCCCCAGCGAGAAAGGCTTTCCATCTTTGAAAAAGAGGGTGTCCAGAGGATCGAGCTGTACAGTTGTGATATCAGGCATGGACGGATGATTTTATAGTTTGACAATTTTCAGCACTGTCGCTGGAGCCATGGGTTTTTCGCTCAATGAAATCGCAGATGTGGAGAATTTTTGAAAAATTACCAAAGTTTTCAGTGGGGTTCGGGCCGAGAAGGCGAAGTAAAAACGGCAGTAGCTTTTCGACTAATTCCTCGCTTTCACCTGATTTCTGACAGGCTCGTTTCAATAGCCGACGCATTTCGGTTTTAACCATTTCTTTCCCCATATTCCTGTCAGCTAACTCCAGCTCCCCGGAATTTCTGTTCTTCATCAGGTAAAACGCTGCATCTAAGGTGCGCAGCCATTTGTCGGAAAAGTTTTCGCGCAAGCTTTCCGTTACTTGGCATAAAGCTTCGGTGCAGATCAGCTTTTGATCATTCTCATCTTTATGGTACCACGGAACGAATGCCTGGTTTATCTCCCCGGATGCTTTCAATACAGAAATGCCGAGAGTGTCTTTTCGTTGTCCGCACGGATGTATATGCTTTTTAGCCGCTTTCTCTGTGTTTCGAGCCCAATCGAGTACAACATGTAATGGAGTTTTGTAGTGGGCGATGACCAAGCCGGCAGAAAAAGTGAAATTTTCTCCTGTTTTTTTATTTTCGATTCTTTGATTGATGTGCTCGTCAAAATTCCTCCGTAGCCACTCAAGCACCTTAAAGACATATTCCAGGTTGACGAAGCCTAAGAAATCATCCCCTCCTGCATAGATCGTACGCCCTTTTGGCGGGGTTAAATATTGAAAAGCTCCAATTTCCTCACCATCTTTACTTTCGTAGTGCGCAAAGTGGGCCAATTGTTTGGCAAGATTTTCATGAAAATTAAAAAGATCGATGCCCGTATTTCGCCCCTCTGCCAGGTTCGCACCACTTAGCCACTTGCCCATGTTGTCTCCGTCGAAATGGAGTAGGGCGTAATAACCCTTTGGCTTTTCGATTTTAACTTCACCGTAGAACTTAAGTAGTTGATTCTTTGCCTTTTCAATTGTATCAAAATGGTGGTTGATTCCTTGTTCGATGAAATATTTGCTTGTATAATTTTCTTCAAATAGTAACTGTTCATCCCAACTGTTAGGAAAGCAGCTTTGAAAAATGGAATACTTCTGGTCTAATAGCGGATCTCTTTCGATACGATCGATAAAATCAGCAGCTGCGAAAAAGGCAGTTGGCTGAAAATCTTCTCCTTTGCCAATTCTACGTTTCACAAAGCTAACAGCACTTAATCCCTCTCCCGGAGCAATCACCTTCATGCCGACTCCATCGCGTTCCTGGATGAAGGTTACATCATTTAGGTCTTTCAGAAAAAGTCGGCGAGGTATTGCCCCATCCCTTTTATCTTCTTTGGCGATGCGATAAAATTTCACATTTCGCTCTCCATCCAAGCTGCATTTTCGGCCTCTTTCTCCATATATTTTGGATTCACTATCCTTTTGGTAATGGTATTGCTGGACCGGACGTACATTTTTAATTGCCCCTAGCGTACGCTCAATTTCGCGATAAGCAAGGTGATAGTCTTCTTTTGATGCAGGATGGAATACCCAAAACATTTCCAGCGCCTGCTCTATCTGTTGGTCGAATCCAGCGGGTTCACTCAACCCTTCGATTGCTTTTCCAGCCATAGTGCGCCATGCTTTTCTGACTGTTTCCTCAACATCTTTCCCAAGAATTGGTAAGAGAGAAGGATCACTCTCAACAATCCAGCCCAAAAAGCGGTTTGGCTTGGAGGGCGAGTCATCGTATGGGAAAATTACATGCCCTCCTTTATTTATAAAAAAATCCATGCCGGAACCAATAAGGTCGGATAATATCTGACTGCCCGCATACAGATCTCGTGTCTTCCGTGCCTGTTTGATGAAACCTTGCACGGGGCCTATGGTGAAGAGAAAAAGATGGGTCATATTGTTACTATTGGCAGGGTGGAAAGAAATTCTTCTTTAATTCCTTGATAAGTTTGATTCCACTTAGCTGAGCTTTGAGTGTAGCCAAAGTTGTTTCTAGGTGTTTTTATTTCTAATTCAACGCGTTCCGGTAACAGTTTTGAAGAAAAGTTTACTATTAAAGGATGATAAGTTTCTCCATTACCTGTAACTCGGAAATGCAAACTAGATGCACTTCTATCAATTTTACTAGTTGCGACGATTTCGGCTCTGGGAGATTTACTTCTGTTGCCTTGGCTTAAGCTGCCAAACCGAAATGATAAGGGTAGGCCGAATTCGACACGCTTAATTTGAGCTGGCCTTTCTCCACTCTGAATAAAGTTTTTTACTTCATCATAATCTGGTCGCTTTCGATCTCTGAAATCCTGGTATACTTGACCTAATTTTTCCAAAGCAGTTAATGGCGACTGTCTCTTGAAATCAATGACTGCAACCTGTGCATTGCACAGCATTGGGAATTCTGTTTGGCTGTTTTCATCAAATCTCCGCTCAAAGTTGAACTTATGTGCTATTTTGTTTAATCCTTCCTCTAAAAAAGATTTAATAGGTTCCTTATCCTCGGGAACAAATCTAAGCTCGTTTTTACTTATGGTTGTCGATGTTACTTGTTCTACTTGAAAATTTCCAGCTCCTCTTCTGGATCGGGTACCTACTCCTCCTAAATTGGCTAATAGCCAAAAAGTCATGGCAGCTTCCAGAATTGCAGAATTATCGAATGAACTTAATATTATACTGAACTTGCCTTCCCAAATAGCCGGCCGATTATCATTCATAGGTATTGAATACCAAAGGTAGTATAGCCCTGGATTTTGATCTTTTCCGTTCCCGGGGAGCTGTCCAATTTTCAATTCGATAGGATTAACTTGAACTGTCACCTTACTCCTTTTCGCTCCACCATTCCCTACTCCTCCAAATAATTCCTGCTCTTTTCTTTTCATGTCTCCCAGCGGTAAATGTCCATTACACGCCCTCCACCAAAACCGCATCGCTCCCTTTATACTCGGAGCCCGCAATTCCGGGGTCTTCCCATCCGCTCCCGCCAAAAACATCGGCGTAATAACCTTGCAGGTAAACGTGATCGTCTCCATATTATCCGTTTTGATTTGTCTGTGAATGTGTTGAACCTGTCGCCGCCGGTATATCCCCCCCAATCTCCTTCACCACCCCAAACCCCACACTACTACCTTTCCCCAGCCCGATGAAGTTCGGCAGGCTGACGTTGGTTTTAAAATTAAGGGTGAAGGCCCAGATGTCTTTGCCTTTGAAGGGGAGCGCCTTGATCTGTTTGACCTGGGTGATCTTGGCCGTGATCCGGTCTTCGACATGCCAGCCAATACCGGTGGCAAAGGCGAGGATATGGCCGCGCAATATGCTTTCCAACAGATCGATCTGAGCGGGAAGGTCGTCTTCTAACTCATGGTAGCGTAGAAAGAATTTTTGATTGAGCGCCTGCCAGTTGAGCAGGGAGTAGTGAAACGCCCGGTCCCAGGTCTGTACCTGGTGATAGTGCAGGTCGATGTGTTCTATGGCGTAGGATGCCGTCCGGTCGCCTACTCGCAGGTCCAGGTCGCGGTTCTGCAACAGCATGTGGATATCGTCGGTGGCTTCTTCCAGACAAAGGATGCTGGCCTTCTTGTCTGTGACCTTGTACTGGATCAGCGGATAGCGGTACAAGTATTCTTTTTCTCCTTTGTGGTTGTGGAATCGATCCGACTCGCGTTGCGTCTTTTCGATGACCGCTGCCCGGAACCTCGGAATGTCGTAAGGGAAAATGTTTTGGTCGAAGCGGATTTTGAGGTATCGGATGTTAGGCATACAATGAAAATTGGTAATAAATAGGGTGAAAGGAATTGTGCAATTTTCCTCTCTCCGCTGGGTTGATCAATGATTAATGTCACTCTTTTCGGGTGACTAATGTTATTGCTGGTTCTGGTAGTTTTTTTATTTGAATGTAAAATCCTTTATTTCCGGGCAAAACTATTTCCAAAATATGCACTGTATTTGCATAAAAGTCCAGAATTTTCACCCGGCATATCCTATTTTGGTAGTGTGGAAGACAAAAAAAATGGTATGGGTTTTAATAAATTGGCCGGCTACCGGTATCGCTTGATCGATTACTGCCTGCGCAACCGCCGGCGCAGGTGGACATTTCAGGATTTGCATGATTATATCAACTGGAAGTTGCAGGAGGAGTTTGACCATGAAAATGGAGTCTCAGAACGGCAGTTGCTCTATGATTTTGCCTTGATGCGGAAGGATCCTCCCGAGGGATACGGCGCCCCGATCGTGCGCAAAAAGGGCTTCGTCTATTACAGCGATCCCGAATACTCCATGAGCGATGTACCTCTCAACGAACAGGATCTGCAGGCCATGCGAGAGGCTTTACAGTTATTGCGGCCATTCGACGACTTCCCTTATTTCGGCGAAATACGCCACATCCTGGAAAAACTGGAAGGAAAAAAACCTGGCTATGTCGAAGGCGAAAAGGCTTCTTACATTTTGTTTGAAAATAATAAGAACCTGAAGGGACGCCATTGGCTTCATCCCTTGCTGGGCTATATGCTTCGCCGGCGTCCTGTGCAGATACACTACCATCCTTTCAATTTTGACGAAGGAGTCGGGATCGTTTTTCATCCTTACCTGCTCAAGGAATTCAATAACCGCTGGTTTGTAATGGGCTGGAATGAAACGGAGGGTGCTCTCTGGAACCTGGCGCTCGATCGGATCCAGGCGATCGAGGTATTGCCCGATCATCCTTTCCAGGCCAATACCAGTCTGGATGCCCAAACTTACTTCCGGGATATTATCGGCGTGACCCTGCCGGCGGATATGGAGAAAGAGATCGTACGGTTTCAGTTGGCCCCTTCCCGGGCGCCCTATGTGGATACCAAGCCGCTGCATCATTCCCAAAGAAGAACAGCTACTCTGCCCGACGGGCGGGTGGAGTTTGAGATCGAAGTTATCCCTAATTTGGAACTGGAGAGCCTCTTACTCAGTTTCGGGCCCGATCTGGAGGTGCTCAGTCCTGCCTCCCTGCGCGAACGCTTGGGGAAAGCCCTGAAGGCAGCGGTGGCAAGGTATTGATGGGAAAATAAAATGAGGCGCATTCAAAAATTGCAAATAGACTGCATGTTCCTCTCCTATGTTTACGGGATGAATCCAAGTATTTCGTAAACACCTGAAACCTGCCCCGGGAATGGGTCTCAGGCGCCCCTCCCGGGGCGGTTTTCCTGAAAGTTGGAAGGGAGTTTTGGGGATCGACCATTCAGTCGCACCAACTCCAATGACAAATGTCATACTTCCCCGGTTTGACTTTAGTCATTCCCGAAAGAAACACAATGTACATATCGGCTTCAGCCAACCTCCCCCCCTCTACATCCCCCAAACCCCTACTTCATCCACCCATACCAGGTTCCCGGGCCCGGCGCCGAGGAAGATCCGGTCGCCGTAGAGGGTGGTTTGGGGCATTTGGTGGAATAGGGTGTTGTTCAGGAAAAAATAGGTCGTGCCCTGGAAGGTGCGCACGGTGAAGCGGTAATAGGTGGTGGAGACAAACGAGGCGCCCGTTAGCAGGCCGAGGTGGTGGGAGGTGCTGCCTGCCGGGGTCACCTGGTATACCTTGAATTCCTTGTCGGCGTTGAAGCTGAATGCCTGGTAATTTTTCAGGTCGTCGTCGCTGCCCCAGAGGAGGAGGTTGTTGTTGGATTCGGAGCCGTTGGATACGGTGACGATGCGGAACAACACACTGTATTCCCAATTGTCGCGTTGAGAGAAGCCGGGAATGGCTTTGGAGGTGCCCCAAGTGCTGGGCTGGTCCTCGCGGGTACTCAGCACCAGGTGGCCGCTGCTGATGTCGTGCGTGTATTCGGATTTGGTCTGCAGATTCCACTCGTTGGCGTTGTCGGAAAAGTCATCGACCAACAGGGATACGTAGCAACCTTCCGAAAAACCGGCGAGCACATCGGGTGACGTCACCTGGCAGTCGCGGTCGAAGAAATAGGGCGTGATCTTTTCGTCGAATTCGTCTTTTCCGCAGGAGACGAAAGCGGAAAGGACGAGGATGTGAAAGAGTATGCGGAACGGAAAACGGAAAATGGCTTTCATGGCTTATAGGATGTGGACGTGTTCGACAAAATCGATCAAATAATCGGAAAGGACGTCAATGGTAATGTTCTCCCATCCATCGAGCTCGTATCTTTCTTTCATCAGGTAGGCCAGGCTTTTGACGATGCCGCTTTTGATCTTTTGTTCCGGGCTTTGATTGAAATAGTCATACAGATCTTTTCCCCAGCTGAAGAGCTTGATGGCCCCGCGCGTGAATGTCCAGTCTTCAGGTATGACTTCGAGGGCCACATCGTCCCACGACTGTTGGAGTATTCGCCTGCTCAAGTCGTTCTTGACAGGGTGCAGGCATACTGCCAGCCGCTTCGACCCGGTATTGGTGACGCTGATCTCGAGCAACCTCGGGCTGGAAGAGGGGTCGATGACCGAAAGGAGGCTCTCGTATACCGAAAAGTTGGTAAAATCCGGATTTGTCAGCCAGAAACCTTCGACATCTGAAACCGAGATCTCCACCGGGTTGGAGGTAATAACGTCATTTATGGTAACGATCCCGAAGGAATAGGCCGGGAGGAAGAAATAGAACGATTTGGTGTCGTAGGCAGGGAGGTTTTGGTTATGCTGGCCGGTAAATTCCGCCAGGTGGTTTTGCTGGTCTTGGCTGAGGGATAAGTGGATCGCTTTTTTCAGGGCGTCGACCTGTTTTTCCGGAAACCCATTGATGAAGTTCTCGACGTCGTACGCGCTGGCGATGAGCTCGAATGCCCGCTGGGTGGCATCAGCGCGCCATTCCGGGAAATAGGAGGCAAAATCGCGGTATTCGTTGATGGTCCTGGCCTTGTTGAAAGCCCTTTTCCTGGCTTCTTCTTTCAGGCGGCTCACGGCCTGGGCCGTCTTTCCATGCTGCGCGATGGAATAGGCCTTGCTCAACAGGGCATCTTCGATTGCGGTCACGGTAAGGGAGGACAGCTGGTTTCTCGCCTTCTCCTGGTAGAGCCAATAGAGGTCGTCCCAGGAAAGTCTCTGGGTGCTGTTGCGCACGTTGCCGTCGAAATACAGGCTATTCATGCCGAACGCGTTGTAAAAGTCGGAAAAGTCCTGCCGGTTCCCGAACTGGAAGCTCGATTCCCGATCTTCGGCGATAATGCGGAAATTACTATAACTGTTGCCGAAGTCGATGATCCGGTAGTGGTTCCACCTTTTTTTGCGCAGCCATTTGTAGGCGTCGTCCCGGCTGGCGAGGTAAACCTGTGTCTTTTTTCCCAGGATCGCCGAATTGGCCAGGTAGGTGACGCCGAAGCCCGCTACGGCGCCGATCGCTGCATTGGCAGGCTGGAAGGTGGTTTCTACGCCGTCTTTGTAATAACTCGTCAGGTTGGAGTTGTAGCCCAGGTAGCCGCCCACACCGGCGCCGATACCCATGGCTGAAATGGCAACGGGGCTGAATTTCCTGTTGAAATGTGCATCGCTGACGGTGCTGCGCTGGTTGGGGTCGTTGTTTTGAAGGGTTACGAAACCGATCGCTTTTTTGGAAATGCATCCGGAGCCCACCAGTAGAATGCTCAGGGAAAGGAGCATCGGGAAAGGAAAGTATCTTTTCATGCGGGAAAAGGGTTAATGGGTTGTTACGGTCATTTCGAGCAGCAAGTACAGGGAGACCGAGAACTGGCGCACCGCGCGGTCCTTATTGGTGAAGACGATCTCCGGCAGGTAGAATTTGTCGCCGGAGTAGGCCGCCGCTTTGGGGAGGCTCTGCCGGTAGGAGAGAACCAGCGCAACCCTGTCGGCTAGGCGCGAATGAACGCCTATGCGCCAAAGGAATCCTGAGGTGTTGGCGCTGAATGGGACGAACGACGTGTTCTGGGTGCTCTTGTTGACCCGCAGCGAAGAAGAGTGATAACCCACTCCGAGCAGGGGGCAGAAATACCGGAATTTGGGCAGGAGCTTCACCGAAAGGCCGACGTCCAGCCCGTCATTGCGAACGGTCACGTCCTCGGGCAGCGCCAGTGCTGCGGTGTTGACCTTGTAGGGGGTGGTGAAATACCCGATGTCCCAGAGCAATATTTTGATTTGTCCGTACAGGCCGGCGCTCCAGCTGAATTTCTTTCCCAGGAGCCCGCCATTGAGGTTCCCGAAATAGGTCTGGTTGATGAAATCGCTTTGCTGGTACCCCACATGCACCCCGTACGGAATACCACGGGTGCGCTGGGCCATTGACGGCAGGATGGCGGATAGCAGAAAGGCTACTATCAGGAGGAGCCTGGCTGCTCCAGGCGGAGTTGGGTTTCGTTCCATTTTGAAAATCGGGTTTAATAAGGCGCCGGCGGCTTTGTAGGGAGCGGCTCAGCTGCTGTTTATTTGGCCCAATATTAACCTTTTCAAATGAGCAATGATGTCGTGCTCCCAACAAAAGGCCAGATCCGTCCAGCGAAAGCTGAATTTTTTTGGAATGAACTGGAGTCCAATTCAAAATTTATCCCGTGCAATTTCAAAAAAATTTCCGTGTATTTTCAAAATTCAACTTTAAATTACCTGAAAATCAATGAGATGGAAATTGTAAAGCGGCAGCTGGAAGAGCCGATCCGGCCCTCATCGGAAGTCTTTTTGAAAATCTCGTCGTAGCGGATGTGCTGGAGAAAAATCACCACCAGTACTTACTCCGGGAATACTGGTTTTGGCAAAGTTCTTCCGGCTATGAGGTGGACTTGCTGACGAAAAAAAGCGGCCGGTTCACATCTACGAGATCAAATCGTCTAATTTCACATAACCAGCCATAACTATTATTTTCAACCTACTTATGGCTGATTATAATTTGCTATAACCAGCCATAAGTTGTATTTTTACCCTACTTATGGCTGATTATAAGTATTTGATCAACATTCCTGTTCATTATGCAAGGATTGATCGGAAGAGAAAAGGAAATACAGATCCTGGAAGATGTCCTGGCATCTTCGTACGCAGAATTGGTCGCTCTCTACGGACGCAGGCGGGTGGGTAAAACTTTCCTCGTCCGCACAGTCTATGAGAAGCAGATCGTTTTTGAGCTCACCGGGCTCAAAGATGCCTCCCTGGCGGGGCAACTGGAGAATTTTACGTCCACCCTGGCCGCTTCCCTGTACACTTCCGTGCCGCTAACCCCTCCAAAGAGCTGGTTTCAGGCATTCCGGATGCTGATAACCGCCCTGGAGGCCAGACCTTCGAAGAAAAAACGGGTGGTCTTCCTGGATGAATTTCCCTGGCTGGATACACCCAAGTCGGGTTTTCTTTCCGCCTTCGATCATTTCTGGAATAACTGGGCTTCCAGACAATCCAACCTGATTGTGGTGATCTGCGGGTCTGCGGCTTCGTGGATGATCCAAAACATTGTGCGCAATAAAGGCGGGCTCCACAACCGCCTGACCCGCCGGATCCGGCTCCTGCCATTCAACCTCTGTGAAACCGAACGCTTCCTGAACGCACAGCGCGTAATCCTCGACAGGTACCAGATCCTTCAGCTATTCATGGCCACAGGGGGTATCCCGCACTACCTGAAAGGTATCCGGCCAGGTGAAAGCGCTGCGCAGGCGATCGATCGTCTTTGTTTTACCAACGACGGCTTGTTGCGCGATGAGTTTCAAAATCTCTACCCAGCCCTGTTCAATCATTCCGAAAAACACATCGGCATCGTGCGGGCACTGGCAGGAAAACCTTCCGGACTCACCCGGAAGGAAATTATCGAGACCTGCGGGTTCCCTTCAGGAGGGACACTTACCAAAACCATGGAAGAACTGCTTGAATCGGGTTTTATCATGGGATATACGCCTTTTCAAAAAGCATCCAGGGATACGGTCTTCAAGCTGGCTGATGAATACTCCCTTTTTTATTTGAAATTTATCGAAAACAGCAGAGCAACCGGTGAAGGCGCCTGGCTGACCAGGTCGGCCGGCGCCTCCTGGAAGAGCTGGAGCGGCCTGGCTTTCGAAAATATCTGCCTCAAACACATCCGACAAATCAAAAAGGCGCTGGGTATTTCCGGGATCTATTCGGAGGAATCCATCTGGCGATATCACCCCTCAAAGGGGGAGGAAGGTGTACAGGTCGACCTGTTGATCGACCGGAATGACAATTGCATCAACCTGGTCGAGATCAAGTTCTCCGCGCAACCTTTTGTAATCGATAAAAAGTATGCAGCGGATCTCCAAACCAAACGCCAGGTGTTTTTGGAAAAGTCGGGTACGCGCAAATCTGCGTTTGTCACCATGCTCACCACTTTCGGAGTGAAAAATAATGAGCATTATCCCGGCACCGTCCAAAATCAGTTGAAAATGGATGCTCTTTTCGAAGTCGCCTGAGAGGAGCGGTGGATTGGCGAAAGCTGACCTCCGATTTCATCTCGGCACCCTGGATGCCCGCCTACAGCACAGAAGGCGATTTCCTGGAGCTAACGCCGGAAGAGATCCAGCATTACCAGCCTGGTGGATACCGTGATCACTTTCAATGTGGAAACCTATGAGGAGCGCATCCAGATCATCCGTCGTCCCGAGCTGCCGAAAAGCCTGGTGTCCGTCCGCTTTGTAGTCCGCTGGTTTTACGACGATCGCCTCCGCCGTTTGTATTACGAGCCGGTAGGACTGGCGCCGATGGCCAAGGTTAACGATGATGAAGGGAATTTCCTTTATTCAAAGCCGACGTTCTATTGGAAGATTCACTAATGCTTTTTCCCTTCCTCAAACCTCAAAAAAAATTATCTTACTTCACCAACCCCCCCTTAAAAAACGCTTAAAACTGCCGTATGAAAAAAGAAATAGCCTACTACCGCGACCAGATAATCCAGGACCTGGGGAAAGGGCTGAGCGAATTGATCGAAGATTTTTCAGGCGAGAAGGTCGCCAATGAGTTTGCCGCACTCCTGGGGCAGTTGAATGGCCTTGAAGTGAATTTTATGCGGGGAATTATCAGTTATGATGATAAATCGCCCCATGAAAACAGGATTCGGGAAGCCGTT
The DNA here is from genome assembly GCA_020636275.1 of Lewinellaceae bacterium. Taxonomy (GTDB): domain Bacteria; phylum Bacteroidota; class Bacteroidia; order Chitinophagales; family Saprospiraceae; genus JADJTT01. The sequence continues at coordinate 686,898 of JACJYD010000001.1, forward strand.
ATCCATATCCTGGATTCCCTGGTGGACGGGCAGAAGGCTCCCCGGGAAAAGCCCGAAAGGATCAACGTGCCTGTGTATGATTTCAACGATCTGGTCGACCGGATCGATATCACCCAAAGCATTCATGATTCCTGGTCGACCGGGCGTGCCTTGACCGTGCTGCGGGGCGTCAGAGGGATCGGAAAAACGTCTGTCGCCCTGGCTTACTGCCATCGTCCGGAATACGCCGCAGCATTCGACAAGATCGCCTGGGTGAGCGTGGTGGATGATCTGCAAACCGATTTGATGGTCGCCCTGAACAATACTTCCCTCGGTTTTCGCTTCAACGAAGCAGGTTCCAGGGCGGAAAATTTTAAGGGTTTCATCAAAGCGCTCCAGGATGAAGATGGAAATAATCTGTTGGTCATCGACGGCGCCAACGATCCGAAGCAGATCCTGGAAAGCCGCAGACAACTGGAAAGCTCCAATTGGAAGGTGCTCATCACTTCTACCTCCTTACCCGAAGATTGCAGAATATTGGAGGTAGAGGAGTTGAAAAAGGAATACGCCAAGGACCTCTTCCGGAAACACTACAGGAAGAACATCGCCGATGAGCAAATCCTGGAGGAGATCCTGGAGAAGATCGACTATCACACCCTTTTGATCACCCTGATCTCCCGGTGCGGCAAGAAAAGTCCCTCGCTGAATATCAAAAAGATCAATGAGATCCTGGATGACAAAGAAGCCTTGAAAAAAACGGACTTCCAAAACAGGATCACGATCGAACGGTTGGGCCGGTCCGGCGTATTTTCAGTGGAGGAAATTCGCCTCTTTGAGTTTATAACCGCTTTTTATGATTTCTCCCTCTTAAATGAAGATGAAATCTACTGCCTCACTCTTTTTGCCGTACTGCCTTCCAAGGAGATCGCCTTCGAGCTGATCCTGGAAATTTTGCAGCGGGGAGGTTTCGACGAAATTCAGGCTATCGACGCGCTCAACAGCCTGGTCGAAAAAGGGTGGCTTCAGTCCAACGACGAGGACCTGGACGAAACCGCCGGCGTTTACTACAAATGCCATCAATTGATCCAAATTGCGGCCCGGGAAAAGCTCTCGCCCAATGCCGCCAAATGCAAACCCATTTTGGATCATTTCGCCGGCCTCCTGGACGATGACCTGGAAGAGTACGGATACGAAAAGATATGGGCGTTTCCTTTTTTTGAAAATATCATGGACATCATTCAGGATGATTCCGAAGAACTGGCGGTCATCCACGCCGGCTATGGGGAGATTTTGTATAAAAAAGGCAATAGAAAGGAATGGAAACAGTATTTCAAAAGAGCTTTTGAGATCCGGAGCCGCCTTTATCCGGAAAACTCCGTCCCAATGGCCCAATCCTATATGGAAGAAGGTATTGTGAAGTACCGGTTGAGCGAATATGCCGATGCCCAGGTTTGGTTGGATAGGTCCATGCAGATCTTTCAGTCGGCCGGTCGATCGAAGTCCCTGGTGGAGGCCAATATTTGGATGGCACGTATTTACCGGTCAAGGGGGCTTAACCCTGATTCGGTAGAAAAATACTTCAAAACGCTTGAGATCATTCCCGAAGAACAGCGCGATCCGTTGGAGATCGCTACCCTTTTTGATGGTTTAGGAATGACCTACAGCAAGTGGGGGAAATTGGAAGAATCGCTGAACTACCGATTGAAAAGCCTGGAGATCAGAAAAGAGCATCTTCCTCCCAATCATCCCAAAATAGCAATCGCCTACAACAATCTGGGGATGGTATACAACAAGATGAAAAATTTTGAAAAGGCCAGGTTTTATCTTGAAGCCTCGATCGAGATCAAAAAAGAGAATTTCGGAGATGAATTTTCGGAACTTTCCACGTCCTATAATAACATCAGCCGGGTCTATGCCAATTTATTCCGGTTTGAGGAAGCCCTGGAAGCGGCCGAAAAGGGATTGAAGTTGAAAATGGCATCGGAGGATGACAACGGTCACCCCGTTTTTGCTTATTCCTATGACTCGTTGGCCGGCATCTATTTCCGGATGAAAAACCTCGAAAAAGCAAAGGAATATTCCGACCTGGCCCTCGGCATTAGGAAAATAAAATATGCTGCATCAAACCAGGACCTGCAAAACAGCTTGCGACTCGATCGATTGATCGATCTGTGCGAAGCAGACAGGGCGTACCGGTCTTTCCGGAAATCCTATTCCCTGAAGGAAGATATTACCCCTGTGAACCTGGGCGAGCAAAAACAGCTCTTTTTCCAGGCAATCGATCAGGGCGGAGCGTACAACCCGGTTTTTCAATACGAAAAGCGCTCGTTTGAGCAGGTGTTGCCGGTGCTGGATGATCTTCTGGGCCGGTTCAGGTCAATTGATCACCCCCTCTCTGAGCGCTATGCAAAAAGGGTCGCGGATGAAATAGATTGGATCGTGTCCTTTCAAAAACGGGGCGATGATTTTCCTTCCTGGTTAAGCGCCTTGCATGGTTTTCCGGAAGCCGGGGAACTGGAATATGCCAGGGGGATTTTGGACCATCCCCGCAATTATGTTCCCCCATCCGAAGACCTGGATGCGCTTCATGCGGCGGAGAAAGTGCGGGAAAAGCTCGAGGAGGAAGGTCATTTGGGCTGGGAAGTGACTTTGGCTCCTATGGTGGCGAAAATATCGGTGAATAGTGTGCAGAAGAAGATCCAGCTGAAACCCGAAGCCCGGTTCAGCGCGGAAGAGATCAAACGGCTTTTGGTCCATGAGATCGATTCGCATGTGCTGCGCCATGAAAACGGGAACAGGCAGCCGTTCTCCATTTTTGCAACCGGATTTCCCGATTACCTGGCCACGGAGGAAGGGCTTGCCATGTTGGCGGAGATGAGAAGCGGATTGTTCGAGCCGTCCAATGAGATCAAATACGCCCTTCGTTTGGTGTTGAGCGATCTTTGCCGCGAGCAGAGTTTCTTCGAATTGTACCAATACGCCAGCCGGTACGTCTCCCCGGATGCTGCCTTCGACATGGTCGTCCGCATAAAACGCGGATTGACAGACACCGCCGTCGCGGGTGGTTACACGAAAGACCAGGTGTATTTAAAGGGATTTTTGGCTGTGAAAGACTTGCCCGATGAAACGCTTTCGAAACTCTTCATCGGGAAGATAGGTCTGGGAGACCTGGATCTAGTGGAGGATACGCCGTATTTGTATTCCAACTATCCGCTTCCCCGATGGTTAGACGATGCGCTTCACTCTTCCCATACTGCGTAACATCACTTATTAAATTCTCCACCCCGAATTAGCATAAAATGATGGAGGAGCCCCCCGTTCCGGGCGCTCCTCCATCATTTTTTACTTCACATAATCCGATAACACCCTTACCTCCGTCAGGATGATCGTCCGGGTCGATTCGATACGCTTGCCGATGTCGGCGTCGCTCATGTTGGGATAGACCTCCTTCCAGGCTTTGCCCTGGTCTTTGTTCATGTCTTCCCAGGTGTTGTAGTAATCGACGGTAGATGCCTGATAGGGGAATCCGTCGCCCTGGGGCAGGATCATGTAGGCGATGAGCCAGCCGGCCCGGTTGCCCATGGCGATGTTCTTTTCATGCACGGGCTTGACGAATTTGGTCTCCATGTCGATCCAGGCATTCCAGCCATCGGCGGGTATCCGCATGAAATTTTCAACCCGGTATCGCGGAGGAGTAGTACCTTCCGCAAAAACCATATCGCCGGCGGTCCAGATCTCTCTTTTTACCATATCCCGGTAATCCTCGGCCTTTTGGGCGATGGCCCGCTGCTCGTCATTCAGTTTCCCGAACATCGCTTGCCAGGTTTCGTTGTTTTCTCCGTGAATGGCCGCCCAATTCTTGTAATGGGTGATGGTGAGGTAGTCGTACTCGTTTGCGGTCCCGTAGGGGTAAACGACCCGCTCAAGTTCCCAGCCGGTGATGTATCCGGCTTTCATTCGTTCCTGGTGAATGGTTTTCCAGATCTTCTCGCATTCGCGGTACTGGTCCTCCATGCCGGGTTTCACTTTCATGTACTCGGTGACGACATACTCCTGGTTGTCACCCTGCGCCTTGAGGCCTGTCTGGCAGGCGAGGGTAAAAAAGACCAGGCTGAGAAAAATTAAAAACGCTTTCATAATATTGGTTTTATAAAAATGAGAAAAATATGGCCTCCTGTTTGCACAGTCCACTCGCAGGACAAGCATTTTTTTACGAACCGCTTTTCAAAGTACTATTTTTTTTTGAATTCTTCAGGAGTTACGCATTACTCGTAATCATAGATTTATTAACAGGAGTCATGCGAATCAGGGGTTAAAGTTCCTCGTCGCTCAGTTCTTGATGAAGATTTCAGCATGATACCATATAAGCCCCGTTAGGGGCAGGGCTGTTACGTTCTAGGTAAAGCAGCGTGGTTTGTACAATTTTACAATTAGCTACAAGCCATACCTTCCCTGTAAGACGATGGTGCCAAAATATTTTGGCACACCACGGGTGCGCTAAATTTATTTGGCGCGGGAAAAGTCAGGCTTTGCGCGGTCTATAGCCAGAACTTAACAGCCCTGCCCTCTGGGGTTTTTCGCACGTATCGCACCTATTCAATTTCCCCAAAAAGAAGATAGTACGAAACTTTAGCCCCTGATTCGCATGTGTCATGTTGAAGCAGTGCCATAGAAAATCCACCTTACCGAAGGTAAGAAGCATCCCGTCTCCAGGGTGAAGATGATCTTTAATGGAGGGAGGATACGGGAAGTATTATTCCTCTTTCGTCGCATTCAACTGATCCAGCACCTTTCCCGTCACATCCAGCGTGTCGTTCACCATCAGGACGCCGGTGCCGGGACCGTAGCTGAGTATGTAGTCGTAGCCGTTGGCATCGCGCACGGCGGTGAGGACGCTCTTGAGCCGTACTTCGAGCTGATTGTTGAGGGCTTCGGTTTCGGCCATCAGCTCTTTCGAGAGGCGGTCCTGGTCTTCCATCAGCTTCTGCTGTTTGGCCATCAGGCGCTGCTCTTCCTGGGCGATCTGGTTGGGCGTCAGCAAACCCTGCTGGATCTTCTCCTGTGCGGCGTTATATTCTTTTTCCAGCGATGCTCCGCGCGAACGAAGCTGGCCGTCGATGTCTTTTTCTTTCTTGGCCAGTGCCTCCTGCTGGGCTTTGAAATCCGTGAATTTCTCCAGCAGCGTATCGGCATTGACGTAAACGATCTTCAGCGGTGCAGACATTTCGGTCTGGACCGTCGTATCCGTCGTTTCAGCCGGCTTCGGCCCCGAAAATTGCTTGACGAGCAAAAATGCCACCAACAGGGTCAGGGCGATATTCCAAATGAGAAGGGTGTTGTTTTTCATGCTTTTTGGTATGATTTTCGGCAAAAGTACGTAAAAAGTTGAGAGTGGAGAGTGATGTCGGGCGAGGCAACTAATACTTCATACACACATTCTTCGCCTCCGTAAAAAACCTCAGGGCTTCCCAGCCGCCTTCGCGGCCGACACCCGAGTGTTTCACGCCGCCGAAAGGGGTGCGCAGGTCGCGCAGCATCCAGCAGTTGATCCAGACGATGCCGGCTTGCAGGCGCTCGGCGACGCGCTGGGCGCGCTGGAGATTGTTGGTCCAAACCGTGCTGGCAAGGCCGTATTGCACGCCGTTGGCCAGGGCAATGGCTTCTTCTTCGGTATCGAAGGGCTGGATGGTCACCACCGGACCGAAGATCTCTTCCTGGTTGGTGCGGCAGCTGATGGGCAGTCCTTCGATTATAGCGGGACGAAGGAAATAACCGCCTTCGCACTCGCCGCCCACCTCCACAGGCGTGCCGCCGCAGAGGATCTTGCCTCCTTCCACTTCGGCGAGTTTCAGGTAACTCTGCACTTTTTCCATATGGGCCTTCGACACGAGTGCCCCCAGGTCGCTGACTGGTAAGGCGGGGTCGCCCACTTTCAAAAACTGCGTGCGTTTGACAAACTCGTCGCGGAAGCGTTCGTAGATCGGACGCTCGACATAGATGCGCGAGCCGCAGAGGCAGATCTGTCCGTTGTTGGAAAACGAGGAGCGCAGCGTGTCGACCATCATCTGGTTGAAGTCGCAGTCGGCGAAAATGATATTGGGGTTTTTGCCGCCCAGTTCGAGCGACAATTTCTTGAACACCGGCGCTGCCGTCTCGGCGATCTTGCGGCCGGTAGCGGTACCGCCGGTAAAAGAGATGGCTTTCACGCGGGGATGCTCCACAATGGCCTGTCCGGTCTTGGGGCCCAGTCCGTGCACGATGTTAAGTACGCCGGGCGGCAGTCCGCCCTCCATGCAGGCCTTGCTGAGCAGGTAAGCTGTCATGGGCGTCAGTTCGGAAGGCTTGCTTACCACGCAGTTGCCCGAGGCCAGAGCCGGGGCGATCTTCCAGGTGAAAAGGTAGAGCGGCAGGTTCCACGGACTGATACAGCCCACTACTCCCAGCGGTTGCCGCAGGGTGTAGTTGATCGCTTGTCCTTCCATGTGGTGGCTCTCTGCTGCAAAGTGCAGGATCGCAGTTGCGAAAAACCGCAAATTCTCATGCGCCCGGGGTATATCCACCGTCGAGGCCATCGACACCGGTTTGCCCGAATCGACGCTCTCCGCTTTCGCAAACTCCTCCAGGTTTTGTTCGATGATATCCGCTACCCGCATCAATATCCGGAAGCGTTTCCTCACCCCGCAACTCGACCATTCGGGAAATGCTTTTTCAGCCGCCTCCACCGCCCTCTGCACATCCCGCTCGTCGGAGTCGGGAATGTACGAATACACCTGCCCGATGGCGGGGTTGATGTTGTCGATATATTCGCCTGATTCGGGAGGTACAAGAGCGCCTGCGATGTAATTTTTAAGGTATTTATCGGGTTTCATTTATAGTTTTTAAGTTTATGAGGGTATGAGTTTTTTTGGGAGTTTTTAAGTTTATGAGGATATGAGTTTTTAAGGGTGCCAAACTTATACCCTCATAAACTTAAAAACTATTTAATTATCAAAAACTCCCCGACGCCTCCCTATACACCACCGCCATCAACACCTGACCGACGGCACGCAAGGTGTCTTTGTCGATGACGTCCATATTGTCGTTGTGGGTGTGCCAGTGAGCGGGGAAACCGGTTTCGGTATCGGAGGGGCGGTTAATGATGTCGATCATCGGGATCTTGGCGATGGTATTGACGAAAAGGTGATCGTCGACGAGCTCGGGGGTGGGGATGTCGACGAAGAGGTTGCCGTGGCCCATACCCTGCGCCATACGCCAGATCTTGTTCATGACGTCGGGAGCGTAGGTCATCGACAGGCGCTCCTTCGTGAACCGGGCGCCGGCCGCGCCTACCATGTCGAGGAGGATGCCGTAGCGGGGTTTGTAGTTGCCGGTATGCGGGTTCTTGGCCCAGTATTGCGAACCGAGACAGTAGGTGTCGTATTCGTTGCTGCCGGAGTGTCCATAGTCTTCGGCATCGAAAAAGACGATGTCGACGCCGAAATTAAGAGGATCGATGGGGTTGGCCTGTAGCAAGCGGGCCACTTCGAGGAGGATACCCACGCCGCTGCCGCCATCATCGGCCCCCAGGATGGGCTCGTAGACGCGGTCGGTGTTGATGGGCGAGTCGGCGATGTGGCGCGTATCCCAATGGGCGGACAACACAATGCGCCGCTTTGCCTCCGGGTTGTACCGCCCAATGATGTTCGTCGCTTTGAGCACGGTGCCGGTATAGGCCGTGGCCTGAAAATCCTGCTCGACTACGTCAAGGCCATAGCCCTTGAGCTGGCTCACCAGCCACTCCTTCGTCGCCTGGTGCCCCGGCGAATTGGTGGTGCGCGGACCGAAGTCGACCTGTTTCTTTACATACAAATATGCCGAGTCGGCATTGAAGGCAGGTACCTTGTACGTCTTGGCCGCAGGCGGCGGCGTATCGGTATCCGTGCCGGGTTTGTCGTTTTTACAGGAAAGAGTCCAGAGCAGAAGGACTGAGGAGACGAAAATTGAAGCTTTTATTAGGCGCATGGGGACTTTAGTTTTTAGTGTTTAGTTTTTAATTTTTAGTGTTTAGTTTTTAGTTTCCGTACTAGCAGCGTCTTCTCCCGGCAGGCTAAGGTTTACCCACTTTTTTTCGTGCTACTCACCCACCTCAAAAGCCCCAGCGGGGCGACCTGTTTATAGCTTCCTGCTAGAAGTTTCAAGTACCTGGTTTTTAGTTCCTTCAGATAAATTCAAACCCACTAAAAACTCAAAACTAGAAATGCTTCCACCCCTGAGCGGTGATCGGATGCACATGCCCACCGGTAGTATGTAACACAACGCCGTCTTCGGGGGCTGTCATCTCTCCGGCGATGTAAATGTCGGACATGTACTTCACTTTTTCGACATCTTTGGGGTCGATGGTGAAGAGCAGTTCGTAATCTTCGCCGCCGCTCAGGGCGCAGGTAATGGGGTCGAGTTTGAAATCCAGGGCCTGCATTTGGGCTTCGGGGTGGATCGGCACGTTGGCTTCTTCGATGAAAGCGCCCAGTCCGGAGCGCCTGCAAAGGTGCAACAGGTCGGAGGCCAATCCGTCGGACACATCGATCATGGCGGTGGGCACGAGGCCGGCGCGGGCAAACTGCTCGATCATGTCGCGGCGTGCCTCGGGCTTGAGCTGGCGGCCGACGAGGTAGGCTTTTTCTTCCAGACTGGGTTGCAGATTCGGGTTGTCGAGATAGAGCTGCTTTTCCCGCTCCAGGATCTGCAGACCGAGGTAGGCCGCGCCGAGATCGCCGGTGATGCAGATCAGATCGCCTTTTTTGGCCGTATGCCGGTAGGCGAGCTTTCCACGCTCTCCCTGTCCGATCGCCGTGATGCTGATAAAAAGCCCCCTTGGCGAGGCCGTCGTATCGCCTCCGACCAGGTCGACCTGGTAGCGTTCGCAGGCGGCGTAGATACCTGCGTAGATCTCATCGACCGCCTCGACCGAAAAGCGGTTCGACAGGGCCATCGACACGGTGATCTGCTTGGGAATGGCGTTCATTGCATAAATATCCGACAGGTTGACTACCACCGATTTGTAGCCCAGGTGTTTGAGGGGGTAGTACATCAGGTCGAAATGAACGCCTTCGACCAGCAGGTCTGTGGAAACGATCGTAAGATGATCTCCATTATCGATAACGGCCGCATCGTCGCCCACTCCGAAAAGGGTGGAGGCCTGTACCGGCTTCCGGTCTTTGGTCAGCCGCTCGATGAGCCCGAATTCCCCGAGCTCGCTGATCTCAGTGCGTTTAGGTTGGTCGTTGGACATGGTCTCTTCTTTTTCTGGGGGCAAAGGTAAAATATTAGGTGAAGAGTGAAGAGTGAAGGGTGAAGAGAATAGTTCCCTTCACCCTTCACCCTTCACTCTTCACTCTTCACCCGATAAATTGAACCATTCGTAAAAAAAATCCATTCTCAAAGGAAATAAAAACTCATTTTTGGAAAAATTCAAAACTAAACTTCACCTATGAAAATCAAATCGCTTTTTCTCGCCGTCGGCATCCTGTTGTCGGCTAATGCCGTTTCGCACGCTCAAACGGCGGATGAGATCATCAACAGCTACCTCGATGCGATCGGGGGCGTCGAACACTGGAAAAACTTCAACTCTATGCGGGTGACGGGCAATGCCATCCAGATGGGCGTCAACTACCCGTTCACGGTTATTTCCATGCGGCCCAACCTGCAGAAAGTCGTCGCCGATGTGATGGGCAAACAATTCATCGAAGCTTACGACGGCGAATCGGCCTGGGGACTCAACCCCTTCACCGGCGCCACCGAACCCCAGAAAAAGACGGAGGAAGAAAGCAAGGAATCGGCTATGCAACACTTCGAAAGCGACTTTATCGATTATAAAGACAAGGGCTATACCGTTACCCTCGAAGGCACCGAAGAGATCGAAGGGGCCAAATGCTACAATCTCAAGCTGGTAAAAGAAGAAGGCCGCGAGGAATACCACTTCATCGACGCCGAAAACTACGTGCCGATCATGACGCGCAGTTTTATCCCCACCGGCGAGATGAAGGGCCAGGCTGTGGAGACCTATTTTAGCGACTATCAGGAAGTTGAAGGCACGGGCGTTGTCGTCGCTTTCACCATGGAGCAGCGCTTCAACGGCCAGGTCGTCATGCAAATGGTCACCGAAAAAGTGGAATTCAATCCGGAGGACCTGACGAAGGAGTCGTTTGCGTTTCCGGAGAAATAATTTTTTGAGTGATTGGTGATTAGTGATTAGTTTAAATCGCCAATCACTAATCGCCAATCACTAATCACCAGAACTATGAAAACATTCCTACCCATTATCTCCTTTCTCTTCCTGGCACCAAGCCTCTTCGCCCAATCCCCCCTCCAGATCCCTTTCGGCAACCTCCGGGTGCGCAGCATCGGACCTGCGGTGATGAGCGGACGGGTGACTTCCATCACGGGGGTCAATAGCGATCATCGGACCTTTTACATCGGCGCAGCGAACGGCGGCGTCTGGAAAACCAATAACGGTGGCGGCTATTTCCAACCCATTTTCGACGAACAACCCCAATCGATCGGATCTATCGCGGTCGATCAGGCGCATCCGGATACGATCTGGGTGGGAACCGGTGAACCCTGGGTGCGCAACTCCACTTCAGTAGGCACGGGTCTCTACCGCACGACCAACGGCGGGAAAACCTGGAACCTGGTTGGGTTGGAGAATTCCGAACGCATTTCCAACATCATCCTCGACCCCAACGATCCGGCTACGATATACGTTGCCGTGCAGGGGCATCTCTGGAACGCCAACGAAGACCGGGGCTTGTACAAGTCCACCGATTTCGGGCAGACCTGGGAGCGTATCCTCTATGTCGATGCGAATACGGGCTGCGCCGATCTCAGCATGGACCCCACCAACCCCGATGTGCTTTACGCCTCTATGTGGGACCACCGCCGCTATCCCGACTTTTTCCAATCGGGCGGACCCGGCAGCGGGCTGTACAAAACCACGGATGGCGGGAAGACCTGGACGCGCCTCACCAAAGACCTGCCCGAGGGGCAATTAGGGCGTATGGCTGTCGCGGTGGCGCCTTCCAACCCCGAGGTGGTCTACCTCACCGTAGAGTGTGAGCAAAAAGAAGGCAAAGGCCTCTACCGGTCCGACGATGCAGGCCAGAGCTGGAAAAAGGTGAGCACCGACTTCAACGTCACCGTGCGCCCCTTCTACTTCGCACGCCTGGTGGTCGACCCCAACGACGAGAACAAGATCTACAAATGCGGGCTCAATCTCACCGTCAGCGAAGACGGCGGAAAGACCTTCCGCACCGTGGCCAGCGGCGTGCACTCCGATGTCCATGCCGTGTGGGTAGCTCCTGGCGATTCGAAGTTCGTGGTCATCGGAACCGACGGCGGCGCCTACCGCTCGCTCGACGGCGGGACGGTGTTCGAGATGTTCATGGATCTGCCCATTTCGCAGTTCTACCAGGTCAGCGTCGACGACGCCAAACCATTCAACGTATACGGCGGCTTGCAGGACAACGGTTCCTGGTACGGCCCCTCCGCCAGCCCCGGCGGTGTGGAAAACAGCGACTGGGACCTTTCGAACTGGGGCGATGGCTTCTATTCCTTCCCCCATCCGACCAACCCCGACATCATCTACTCCGAATCGCAGGGCGGCAACCTGGTGCGCCACAACCGCCGCGACGGACAGACCAAAGACATCAAGCCCCTGCCGGAAGCCGGCGAACCCGAATACCGCTTCAACTGGAACGCCCCTATTCACATCAGCCCCAACAACCCTGAGCGCCTTTACTTCGGCGGCCAATTTCTCTTCATGACCGAAGACCGGGGCAACTCCTGGACCCGTCTCGGTCCCGACCTGACTACCAACGACCCCCAACGCCAACGGCAGAAGAGATCGGGCGGCTTTACCATCGACAATTCGGGCGCGGAAAACAACGCCACGATCTACGCCATCGGCGAATCGCCCCGCGATGAAAAGGTCATCTGGGCCGGCACCGACGACGGCAACCTCCAGGTGACCGCCGATGGCGGCAAGACCTGGACCAACGTAGCGCCCAACATCCCCGGCCTGCCGCCTTTTACCTGGTGCAGTTCGGTGGAACCCGGCCACTTCGACCGCAATACCTGCTATGCGACCTTCGACGGGCACCGCACGGGCGACAAAACTACCTACCTGTTCAAGACCACCGACCTGGGCAAAACCTGGACCAGCCTCGCCACATCCGACATTGAGGGCTATGCCCATATCATCCGCGAGGACCTGCAGGCGGCCAGCCTGCTCTTCCTGGGCACCGAATTCGGCCTTTATATCTCCCTCGACGGCGGGCTAAGCTGGAAGCGGTTTGAGAATAATTTACCGAAAACGGCCGTCATGGGCCTGGCCATCCACCCGCGCGACCACGCACTCGTCATCGCCACCCACGGCCGCGGCATTTACATCTTCGACGACCTGACGCCCTTGCGGCAGATCACACCCGAAGTCGTGAGCCAGGACCTCGTTTTCCTCGAAACCGGGCCCACCTACCTCAAGCTCGCCCGCAACGGACGACCCTTCGGCGGCGCCGGTAATTTTACAGGTGAAAATCCCGACGAATCGGCCTCGATCACGTATTATTTGAAAAAACGCCACACCATAGGCAAGATGAGCATGGCCGTCTACGGCCCCGACGGCAAGCTGATCAAGGAACTGCCCGGCGGCAAGAGCGGCGGCATCAACACCGTGAGCCTGCCGACGCGCCTGCCTATGCCCAAGGCCGCGCCGACCAACAACCGCAGCGCGCTCTTCGGGTCTGCCTTTCCGCCCACTTTGCCCGAAGGGCAATACAAGGTGGTGATCACCAAGGGAAAAGCCGAATACACCGGCACTTTCGAACTCATCTTCGATCCCGATGCCGAAGCCACCTATCCCGCCGCCGACCGAAAATTGGGCCATGATACCCAGATGCGCCTCTACGATCTGACCAACCAGTGCGGCTATGTCTACTTCCAACTCGAGGCCATGCATACCCAGGCCGCCGACCGCAAAGGACAGGTGACCAAGAAAAAACTGGTGGAACAGATGGCTCAATTCGCCAAAGAGACCGAGACCCTGAAAAACTCGCTCGTCTCCCTCGAAGGCGATTTCTACGTCGATGAAGACGCCAACATCCGCGAGGATATCTCCACGCTCTACCTGGCCATCAGCCAATATCCCGGCAAACCCTCCGACCGGCAGCTCGCCAAGGCAACCGAGTTGGAGCAGAAAATGGCCGAGGTGCAGGCGAAGTTCGACGCTTTCCTCGAGCGGATGGCGGCATTGAATGCGGAGCTGGAAAAAGCCGGATTGGAGCCGATGAAGGTGAAGACGATAGGGGAGTATTTGGAGTAGTAGAGTTTTTAGTTCTTAGTTTTTAGTTTGAGCCAACTAAAAACCAAGAACTAAAAATTAAAAACTCTTCCACAGCGGATCATCCGGCGGTGGCGCCACGATCTCTTCCCGTTCGCGGGTCACGGGGTGTTCGAAGCTGAGTTTCCAGGCGTGGAGGTGGATGGAGCGATCGCGGTTGGCGCGTTTAAATCCGTATTTGTTATCGCCCTTGATGGGGCAGCCGATAGCGGCCAGTTGCGCGCGGATCTGGTGATGGCGGCCGGTATGGAGTTCGATTTCCAGGAGAAAATAGTTGTCGGAGGCGCCGATCTGGCGGTAGGAAAGCTCGGCGCGGTCGCTGCCGGGCGTTTCGTTAACATGTGCAATAGTGCGGTTTAACCTTGCGTTCTTTTGCAGGTAGTGCACCAGCGTACCTTCCGGTTTGGGCGGCTCCTGTCCGACGACGGCGAGGTAGGTCTTCTGCACGATGCGTTGTTTGAACTGCTCGTTGAGGTCGACCAGGGCCGAATGGTTGCGGGCAAAGAGCACCACGCCGCTGGCGGGACGGTCGAGGCGGTGCACGAGGTGCACAGGGCCTTTGCAATAGATTTCCGCCAGGGAAGCCAGGGATTTGTCGCCGGTTTTATCTTCCTGGGTCGGCAAACCCGCGGGTTTGTTAAAGGCGATGAGCTGGTTGTTTTTGTACAACACCAGGTCGCCGATGCGAAAAGGCTGTGTTTCTTCCATTAGTCGATCTCTTCGTAGTCAATAAATTCACCTTCTTCCTGGCTGAAGCGGCTGCCTTTTTTGTCGATCCGGTCGGGATCGTCGTGGCGGGGCAGGTCCCGCGGCGGATCCAGCATGGGCTTGATGAAGAGTCGGTAGCCGAAGTAGAAGAGGAGACCGTAGAATAGGAGTTTGAACATGATCTTTGAAAGTATTGAAAATCAAAGTTAGGAAAAATTTGGGTGAAGGGTGAAGGGTGAAGGGTGAGAGGTGATAATTCTCTTCACGCTTCACTCTTCACCCTTCACCAAAAAAAATTACCTTTGCGAATCTTGCAAAAACAATAACAACACCACTTGGATATCCATGAATTATAAACGTTTAAGTAACATTTCCGGTTGGCTGGTTTTCGCCATTGCCGCCATAGTGTACTATTTCTCCGCCGAAACGACAGGAAGCCTGTGGGATTGCGGTGAATTTATCACGGGAGCTTATAAGCTGCAGGTGGTACATCCTCCGGGAGCGCCTTTGTTCATGCTGGTGGGGCGGATGTTTACCCTGGTTGCGGGAATGGTATCCGACAACCCTTCCGACATCGCTTTTTCCGTCAACGTCATGTCGGGTGTCCTGTCGGCGCTGGGTTCGATGTTCATCGCCTGGGTGACGATCATGCTGGGCAAGCTGGCCCTGGTGGGTCGGGAGGAAGAACCCTCTCCCGGTGAATCGCTGGCCCTGGCCGGCGCCGGTCTCGTGGCGGGTTTGGCCATGACCTTTACGACTTCCGTGTGGTTTTCCGCGGTAGAAGGGGAAGTGTACGCCATGTCGACCTTCTTCACCGCCATGACCCTTTGGGCCTCGATCAAGTGGTATATGCTGCCCAACGATCATGTGCACGACCGTTGGCTGATCTTTGCTCTATTCTCGGCGGGCCTGTCTATCGGAGTACACCTGCTTACCATTCTGACCTTCCCGGCGATAGCCATGTTTTACTATTTCAAGCGCTACCAAAAGCAAAGCCTCTTCGGCATGCTGGTCGCCGCTGTCGTGGGCCTGGCCATTATCGTGGGCATACAGATGTTTATCATAACCGGTATTCCCAATCTCTGGGCTTCCATGGAACTCCTCGCCGTTAACGGCCTGGGGATGCCGATCCACTCCGGACTGGTCATTACCGTCCTGATCGTATCGGCTATCTTTGCCGCCGGCCTCTATCTGGCGCACCAGCAAAATAACGGGATGTTGCAAGTTATCACCGTTGGCGCCATGATGGTGACGATCGGCTTTTCGATCATCGGCGTGATCGTGGTTCGCGCCAATGCCGATCCGCCCATCAATATGAACGCCCCCACCGATGCGATGCGGCTTTTGCCTTACCTCAACCGCGAGCAATACGGCGAACGCCCCCTGCTCTACGGTCCCTGGTACGGCGCCCAGCCCTATGATTCGGAAGTGAAAGACCGGTACGGCCGCGTGGGCGACCACTACGAGGTTGTCGACCAGAAAGTGACCTATAAATACCGCGATGCGGATATGATGGTCTTCCCGCGCATGGGCGATTACAGCATGCAGCGCGACGCCGTTTACGAAGCCTGGCGCGGCGGGAAAACCGGAAAGCCATCCCAGTGGGAGAATATCAAGTTTCTCTTCCAATACCAGATCGGCTGGATGTACTGGCGCTATTTCATGTGGAATTTCTCCGGCCGCCAGAATGGCGAACAGGGTTTCTTCTCCTGGGATCCCAAGAGCGGCAACTGGATCACGGGCATCAAACCCATCGACGAAGCCCGCCTTTACAATGAAGACCTCATGCCCGAAAGCATGCGCGACGACCAGGCGCGCAACAAATACTACCTGTTGCCATTCCTCTTTGGCCTCATAGGTTTGTTCTTTCATCTCGGCCGCCGAAGGGACGACGGACTGGCCCTCCTGGCGCTTTTCATCATTACCGGGATCGGGATCATCATTTATTCCAACCAGCCGCCCAACGAGCCCCGCGAGCGCGATTACGTGCTGGCCGGCTCTTTCTTTACCTATTGTATATGGATCGGAATGGGCGTATTGGCTATTTACGAAGTCATTCGCGACCGGGTCAAAATGGGCGGGATACCGGCTGCGGCACTGGCGTCCGCCCTTGTATTGATCGCCCCCGTGTTGATGGGGACCCAGAATTTCGACGATCACAGTCGCCGCCATCACACCGCTGCGCGCGACTATGCCTCCAATTTCCTCGAATCGTGCGAACCCAATTCCATCATATTTACCTATGGCGATAACGATACATACCCTCTTTGGTATGCCCAGGAAGTGGAGGGCATCCGCACCGATGTGCGGGTGGTGAACCTCAGCCTCATCGCCGTCGACTGGTATATCGAACAATTGCGCCGAAAGGTAGATGATTCAGAGCCCCTGAAGCTGACGATCACTCCGGAGGCCTATCGCGGCAGCAACCGCAACAGCACGCCCTACTACAATCCACGACAGACCGGAGACTACAACCCCAACCTCGATCCGGAGATCAGCGCGATCGAGCTGTTGAAATTCATCGGCACCGACCAGGTGAAGAATACCACCAATCCGCGACAGGCCCGTACTTATATGCCGACTCGCCGGTTCTACCTTCCGGTCGACCTGAATAAAGCCCAGCAGATGGGCATCGCCAATGCGGAAGATTCCACCCAGACGGTGGTCGATCGCATTCCCATCACGCTTCCTTCCAACAAAAATTTCCTGATCAAGGATGAGCTGGCCGTGCTCGATGTCATCGCTTCCAATATCAACGACCGCCCAATCTATTTCTCGGTGACCTGCCGGCCTGAAAAGTTCTTCGGCCTGCAGGAATACATGCAGCTCGAGGGATTGGGTCTGCGCATCGTGCCGGTGCGCACCCCCGCCACGATCGACCGCCGGATTTTCGGCGACGTTTACGGCGCCGGCCGCATTGCCGAAGACCTCGTCTACCGCAACGTCATGGAACGCTTCCGCTGGGGCAATTTCGACAAGTTGCACCTCTTTGTGGACCGCAGTTATGCGCCGAGCGTACAAAGCTTCCACCTGGTGATGCTGCGCACTGCCGAAAAGTTACTGGATATGGGCGACAGCACCCGAGCCGTCAACCTGTCATTGAAGTACCTGGAGTCCTTCCCCAACATGAACTTCACCTACGATTTCAAGACCATGCGTTTCCTCGATATCCTCGTGGAAGGCGGGGCTTACGAAAAAGCCAAGCCGCATCTCGAAACACTGGCCAAGGAAACGTACGAATACCTCCTGTTCTGTGAATCGCTCGATCCGGATGATCTGGAAAACGGCTTCCAACAGGAGTACGTCATGTCCCTGCGCACGAAGGATCAGTTGATCTCCGCCGTGGGCAAAGCGGGCGATACCGAATTTCAGAAACAATTGGAAGAGGAGTTTGCGCCCTTCCAACTGGAGCCCAGAGAAGCGCCGCAATCGCCGAATTAATTCAGTAATAAAACATCCCATGCCGTCAAAGACCATCGCCATCGGCTGCGACCACGCCGGATTTGTACTCAAGGACCCTATCGTCGAGCTCTTGAAGGCCGAAGGGTATGAGGTGCGCGATTTCGGCACGTATTCAACAGAAAGCGTCGACTATCCCGATTTTGTGCACCCGGTAGCGGACCTCGTCGAGCGAGGAAAGGCGCAGTTGGGGATTGTCATTTGCGGCAGCGGCAACGGCGTTGCCATGACGGCCAACAAACACCAGGGCATTCGCGCTGCGCTCTGCTGGAATGAAGAGCTCGCCGCCCTCGCCCGCCAGCATAACAACGCCAACGTGCTCGCCCTGCCGGCGCGCTTCATCTCTCCCGACCTCGGCCTCGCCATCACCCGCACTTTCCTCCACTCCACGTTTGAAGGCGGGCGCCACGAGCGAAGGGTTGGGAAGATCGCTTGTAAATGATAGGTTTTGAGTTTATAAGGGTATAAGTTTTAAAAAAACTTATACCCTTATAAACTCAAAACCTAAAAAAAAATATTTTTGATATGCTCCGCATCACCTCCATTCTCATAGCGCTTTCCATTCCGCTGTTCCTTTCCGCCCAGGGCGCTTTTTCCGATACAAATTCCGAAGAACTGGCTGCAACGATCAATACTGCCGATCTGAAGCATCACTTGGACATTCTCGCTTCCGATGAATTTGAAGGGCGGGAAACGGGGGAAGAGGGGCAACGAAAGGCGGCGGCCTATATCTCCAGCTATTTTTATTCCCTCGGCCTGCCACCGGTCGGCGATAATAATTCGTATTACCAGCAGATCGCCTATACGGCTGAAAACTGGAACATCATCGAGCTGAAAGCCAACGATAACACCTACCGCCATTTGTGGGATTACGTATCCTTTCCCGCTACCAATTCCAGTAAGGAAAAGCAGGAATTCAAAGAAGTGCTCTTCCTCGGATACGGGATCGATGATACCCGCTACAGCGATTACCAGGACGTGGATGTGCGGGGAAAGGTCATCCTGATCTACCTGGGCGAGCCCATGCGGGAGGATAGCACCTCCTGGATCACCGGCACCCGTCAGCTCACCGAGTGGTCGACCAACTGGCGGCTGAAGCTCAAGGCAGCCCAGCGTTGGGGCGTGGCCGGTGTGCTATTCATCGACGGACAGATCCAGAAAACCATCGGCGAACAGCGTCGCCTCCTCCTCAGCCCCGGCTTCCGCATCGGTCGCGGGGAGGAACCCGAAAAGAATTACGCCAACAATGCCTTCATCTCACCGGGCATCGCTCAGGAGATCATGGGTAGAAAATACAAAAAGGTGATCAAGGCCCGCGATCGCATCCTGTCCACCGGCGTTCCGCAGTCGGTCGCCCTGAAGTGCGACCTGGAGCTGACCCAGGAAAAGCGCGTGCGCCAGATCATCGGGGAGAACGTGCTCGGCTACATCGAAGGGACCGATCCCAAGCTCAAGGACGAACTCATCGTGGTGACAGCCCACTACGACCACCTCGGCAAAAAGCGGGATGAGATCTACAACGGCGCCGACGATAACGCCTCCGGTACCTCCACGGTGATGGAGATCGCCCAGGCACTGTCCGAGGCCAGGGAAAAGGGGTACGGCCCCCGCCGCAGCGTGCTCTGCATGCTGGTCTCCGGCGAAGAAAAAGGCTTGCTCGGCTCCAAATACTACGTGGAAAATCCCATTTTTCCCCTCCAGGAGACCGTAGCCGATATCAACATCGATATGGTGGGTCGCACCGACGA
Organism: Lewinellaceae bacterium; assembly: GCA_020636275.1. Classification (GTDB taxonomy): domain Bacteria; phylum Bacteroidota; class Bacteroidia; order Chitinophagales; family Saprospiraceae; genus JADJTT01. Next base: position 706,161 of record JACJYD010000001.1, read on the forward strand.
AAAGCATGCCGATGATCCCAACTACATTTACGTCATCGGATCTAACCGCCTTAGTGACGATCTCCACGAGATCAACGAGGAGATGAACACCCGATATTCCAATATCGAGCTGGACTACACCTACAATGCCGAAGACGATCCCAACCGGTATTACTACCGCTCCGACCACTACAATTTTGCCGAAAAGGGGATCCCCTCCATTTTTTACTTCAGCGGCACCCACGAGGACTACCACCAACCCACCGACGACGCCGACAAGATCCAGTTTGATAAAATGGAGCGGATCGGCCGGCTCATCTTCCACGTCATCTGGGAGTTGGCGAACCGGGATGAACGGATCCGCCTGAATGAGTAGTTCGGGACCCTGCCCCGGGTGTCGGAAAAACGCCAAATCCCAACAGCGGGCAAGCTGTTTTTTCATGGAAAGCGCGCAGTAATTTCCCGGGAAAGGTTGTGGGGGCGGGGAAATACGCCCAAACCGAAAGGTCTGCATGTGTGATGGCGGGGAAAAGCGACTTTTCCAGGCGTCCCTTTTCGCTCCAGGGCAATCCCAGGTAGCGGCGCGGAAGGGAAAGCCGTTGGTCCTCTCGCACTTTTAGGGAAAGACGGGGCGCTTCGGCATGCCGGCTCATATCCAGGAAGGCGCCGGCTTCGGAGCGGAGCGCCAGTGCGCCGAGAGGCAGAGGCAATTGGCCTTGCCGGAGCGGTTGGAGCTGGTCCCGGACCGTATTCAGCCGGGGGTCGGCCAGCAGGTAATTTTCGCGATCATTTTTCTTCAGAAACAGCACTTCTCCATCGGTGAGCCGGCGGACGAGCTCCGGGATATCCATTTTTTCAGATCCTGCAGGCGCATCGAAACTACCCGGCCCCATCGGATGTATCCGCTCGAACAGGCCTGTTTGAGCAAGGGTGCCCAGCACCGGCGGTGTCTGGACCTGGCGGCCGAACAGAAAGAGTTCGCGCATGCCGGAAGCGCGCCGGACCTGGGCAGCCAGGGCGAAGAGCAGGTCTTCGATTACGCGTTGGGCAGCCAGGGCCAGATCGAAATGACCCTGCGACAAGGCGCCCTGCTTCGGGGGCTGCAGGCCGAATATCGTTTTCCATTCCTTCTCTTTCGGAAGGACCATCCCCGAATGGCGCTGAAAATAGCGGAAGTTCAGGCTCATGGCCCCTTCCGGTACGATATGGACCAGGCGCTCCTGGATCAGTTCGTAGTAATGGAAAAAAGTGGCGCTTTCCGGGTTCCCGAACGTGGCCAGGAGAGCCATATCTTCGGGGGTGTGGCAGTCGAGAAAATGGGAAAACACGGCCGCCAGGCAACCAGGCGAATGCGGATATTCGTAGGAGGTGAGCCATTCCACCGATTTTCGGGATCCCTTGCCGAGAAGGACAACGGGTTTCCCCGAGGTTTCTCCGATCCGGAGAATAGCCCCGTCGCCAGGCATGCTGGAGGGAATGGGTTCGAAAAAACTCGATTCGTTCGTGGATCGTTGACTGGAAAAGGCCTTTATCAGGCTGGTAATTTGCTTCATGGGAAATCGGTTCCTGAAGCTGCAATCTGCCTAATTCCCGCTTTGAACGCAAGGGGGCCGGGAAGAAACCTTTGTCGTCCTCCTTGCGAATTCCGGGATCTTTCTACGAAAAGGCATCCTGCCCGGGCTGACAGGATGCCGATAATCAATCCCATGAACTGTGTGTTCAAAAGGAGACACGCCTAGGGATTCGGCGCATCCTTTTTTTTCTTTTTGGTAAATACGATGGCCAGAATGACCACCGGAATTCCAATCAGGACCAGGGCCGTCAGGGCCATGAGGAGGTTGGCTTGAAACCAGTCAATCAGGAATAACATAATCGCAATGTTAGAACTGCCCGGCCAGGCGCCGGAAATGAGTAATTAGTCCATCCAGCATCGCGATATTATCCCGCTTTCTTAAAGAACAAAATGATGATCGTCAGCGGAGAAGAATGATTTATATCAATCAAGAGATGTGCACAGGAAAAAACTTTAAAAATGACATTTTCGGCCCCAGCTGGGGCCGAAAATGTCATTTTTAAAAGGAAAGTCGCCGCCGCAGGCGGCGACTTTCCTTTTAAAAATCTTTAAATACGCGCAATGCGTAACTCCGGTCCTGTTTCAATTTACCTTATCCAATTGATACGCTTCGATCAGCCGCAACAGCTTGTCGGGGTATTCCGGGTCGGTGGCGTACTTGCAATCCCACAAGCCCCAGGCCCAGGCGGCCAGGTTGTCCTGCGGGATGTAGAACAACAGCCGGTAGTTGTCGCGGGTGCGTAAAAAATTCCCGAAATCCGTGTAGCTGTCCTTGATGAAGGTGTATTTCCGGAAACACTCCATCAACTGGAGCCAATTTCCGTCGAAGAATTCATAGGTGTATTTGCAATAACTTGGTCCCTCCCAGTCTTTGGCTTTGATCCCGAAGTGGTTGTTGCTGTATGTGGCCAGTTCGCTCGTTCCCCAGTCGCTCTCCAACCCGGCTACGGCAAAAATGATGGCAATGGGAATACCCGACTGCTGGTTTAACTCCACCGCCAGATAGCGGTACTTGTTGATATACCGCTCCACCTTCCAGGGGCGTTGGGTTATAGCCGGATCTTGAAAACCCAGCAGGGGGATGAGGAGGAAACACATCCAGAATAAGGGGGGCAAGGTCTTCGTCATGGCAATTTCTTAAGGGCTTAGGATCTTTTTGAGGGTAAAGATATGAAAAAAGAAAATGTGATATCGGGACTATTTGCCGGTCACCTTCTTCACTACGGCCTCCAGTTCCTCCGGCTTATTTGTTCCGATCAACAATTTTCTGCCGTCGTGGAGTTCCAGTTCGAGGCCGAGGCGGCCGGAGACGTTGTAGGCAGGGCCGTCTTTGCCGAAGCGGAGGCCCCAGCCGCCGAATTCGAGCATGGGGTTGTATTTCCGGACGTGGGCGGCGGCGATCTCATCCCAGCGAATGGTGCGGCGGCTGAGGGGGAAAAAGACGATCCGGACCTCTTCCTGAGTGATCTCGGTATTCAGGTGCACGATACCGAGAAAACCGATGGTCGCGTACACGAAAAGACTTCCGAGTACCAGTCCCAGGTCGCTCATGGGGTGGTCGCCCCAGGGTTTGCCGAGGACCAATTGCTGGAACATCCCCCACGAAAAAAGCAGGGCCGTGGCCACCATAGGTATCCACAAATACCATTGCCGGAAAAACTGTTTCTCCTGAAAAAGAATGACGGACATAATGCTTAAAGTTAGTTCAAGTTGCGATAAATCGCCTTTGTTTAAGTCTACTCCAACACCATCACCTCCACCCGAGAGGCCCGTTCGGCATCGAAATACACCCGGTGCGTGGCCTTTTGGAAATCCTCCTCTCCGCAGTGGTAAATATCGACAAATTTTTGGGGGTTGCGATCGACCAGCGGAAACCAGGAATTTTGCACCTGGATCATGATGCGGTGGCCTTTCAGGAAGGTGTGTCCCACATCGGGCAGTTGGAATCGCACCTGCGTCGGTTCGCCGGGGGTGAAAGGCTCCGGGTTTTCGAAACTGTTGCGGAAGCGTCCGCGAAACACTTCCCCGCGCACAAGCATCTGGTAGCCGGCCATGGGCACCCCTTTTTCGTTGGGCGGGTAGGACTTCAACGTATCCGGGAAAACGTCGATGAGCTTGACCACGTAGTCCGCATCGGTACCGGTAGTGCTCACCCACAAGTCGGCTGTAAGCGGCCCGGTGAGGGTGACATTATCTTCCAGAATAGCCGTTTGGAAAACCAGGACATCGGGCCGGCGGGCGGCAAAGCGCTGGTCGTCGGTCATATATTCACGGGTGCGGTGGAGGTGCACGTCTTCGGTGTAGGGCACCGGTTTTCGCGGATCGGAGACGTATTCCTCAAAAGCGGGGTCCGTACCGGTGGGCGCCTCGAACGACAGGCCTCCGGCCGGCTGGAAATAGAGGCTTTTCGCCATGGCGTTCTTCGGCGGCCAGGCATCGAACTGCCGCCATTCGTTGGCGCCGGTGAGAAAGATCGTCGCCTCGGCGAGGTCCATCGTCCCTTCGTCTTTTAAGTAAAAATCGAAAAACTGGCGCTCGATCTTCAGATAATCCTGGCCGGTATCCCAACCGAAGTAGATGTTGCCCAGGTGGTCGGCCCGTTCCCGCGACCATTGGCCGTGCGACCAGGGGCCGAGGATCACCCGGTTGGAGATCGAATCGGGGTTTTGCGCCTCAATGCTCTTATATACGTTCTGTGCACCGTAGCAGTCCTCGGCATCGAACCAGCCGCCCACGGTGAGCACCGCCGGTTTCGTATTCTTCAAATGCGGCCGCGGATTGCGAGCCTGCCAAAAGGCGTCGTAGTTGGGGTGGGCCATGGCGTCGTTCCAGAATTTGATCGTATCGCCAAAATAGCGCTCCGTGAGGTTGCGCACCGGCCCCATGTCGAGGAAAAACTGGTAATTGTCTTCGTTGGGCCAGGGGAAACCCCAGGTCGCCTTCCGCGTGGGCACGGGCCTTGGCCGGCCGAAGCCCGAGAAGAACGACACGGCGTCCATAGTGAAAAAGGCGCCGTTGTGGTGGAAATCGTCGCCGATAAACCAGTCGGTCACCGGGGCCTGAGGGGATACGGCCTTCAGCGCCGGATGGGCATCGATGGTCGACATAGTGGCGTAGAAGCCCGGGTAAGAGATCCCCAGAATGCCGACGCGGCCGTTGTTGTGCGGCACGTTTTTGACCAGCCAGTCGATCGCGTCGTAGGTGTCGCTGCTCTCGTCGACATCCGTTTTCGCCTTTTTTTCCGGAATATACGGCCGCACGTCCTCAAAGACGCCTTCGCTCTGCATGCGTCCGCGTACGTCCTGGAACGCGATGATGTAGCCTGATTCGATAAAATGGTTCATGTTGTGCAGCAGGCGCAGGTTGTAGTCCTCCTCGCGCGGCTCCGCATTGTAGGGGGTGCGGATCATGAGGATGGGGTATTTTTTGGAAAGGTCTTTCGGCAGGTAGTAAGACGTAAAAAGCTTCACCCCGTCCCGCATCGGGATCATGACCTCGTACTTGGTGAGGCGCTCTTTGTACCAGTCGGCGCTGCCCGGCGGCGCGGGGATGGCCTTGCGCTGCAAGCGCAGCGGCAATTGCTGCCCATCCTGTACCAACATCCCGTCGATGAAAGACGAAGAGCCGTCGATCCGGCCTGAATAGGCGGCCTGCTCCGAGGGCACGCGGAAGGAAAGCTGGCCGTCGGACAGGCTCAGGTCTTCTACCTTCAGCCCGTTCTTGTTGGCGTCCGGACTGTCGACCGTAGCGGTGTAAACGCCTTCCTGATCCACAATGTGCAGCACGACGCGGACACCCTGGTCGGGCGATTGGACCAAACCATACCAGTTGCCGAGGATGATCTGGGCGGACATCGTGTACCATCCGCTCAGCAGGAATAGGGTGTTCAGCAGAATGATCGCAAGCTTTCTCATGGTTTTATTTTTGTAGGGACAAAGTACGAAAGATATGAACTTTTCAACGGGAGGGAATTTCAGGTGTGTAAAATAAATGACGGAAATCATTGTGCCGTTTGGCGCATTTCCCCTAATATTCAAGATCAAAAAACCCTTTTTTCAATATGAAAATCAAGATCTACGGCAAAGAGGTCACCGGGGCGCAAAAAGTGGAATTGATGGGCGGTCAGGAGCCGGTCCTTGTAAAGGCATTCGAGATCAGCGGCGGCGCCCGGGGCGGAGCGGCTATTTCCGAATCGATCCTGGAAACGGACCTGCTGGAATTCCAGTTTGAGGACGACACGATCTGGTTTTCCCAAACCGGCGACCTGAATGATCTTTTCCAGGGCCAAACGAGGTCGGAAGGGGAGGACTTTGTCATCCCCGCTTCCATCCCGCTGCCGGCCGATGAACGGGGAGGGAACAAGAGCGCTATTCTGAAGGGGTTGAGGTTGTTCCGGCCTCAGCAGGTCCCGGCCGGGATCGCGCTGAAAGTAGCCGATCGCATCGAATCCGAGCTGCTTTCGGAAGGGCTCCGTTTTCTGGATCCCAATTTCGGTTTGCCTCCTTTTGATCCGGCCGGGATCGATCTTTCCAAACCCGTCCTCTTGTTTATCCACGGCACAGGCTCCAGTACCGAGGGCTCCTTTGGCGACCTGAAGGGTTCCCAGACCTGGGAGGATCTTTGCAAGGAATACGGAAGCAACATCCTCGCCTTTGAGCACCGGACCTGGACGCACAGTCCCCTCCGAAACCTGAAGGACCTGCTGAAAGCGCTTCCTGCCTCCACCCGCCTGCACATCGTCAGCCACTCGCGGGGAGGGCTCGTCGGCGATCTGTTGAGCCGCTGCGGGGTCGAAGGTACCTACTTTTCGGAGCTGGAAATGACCTACCTGAAAAACTGCGACCGCGGAAAAGATGCCCGCCTGCTGGCCGCTATCAACAAATTGGCCGCGGCGAAAAAGGTGGCGGTCGAAAAGATGGTCCGGGTGGCCTGTCCCGCCTCCGGAACGACCCTGTTGTCAAAGCGGCTGGACCATTTTCTGAACTTCCTGCTCAATGTGGCGGGCTACGGGATCGGGCAGGTGGCCAATCCCGTCTTTTTGGCGGTGCGATCCCTTCTGATGGCTATCCTCGATCAGAAGAACCACCCCGAGGTATTGCCCGGATTGGAAGCGATGATCCCGGATTCCCCCCTTCAAAACATCCTCAACAACCACCTCGTCCAGGTGAACGACGAGCTTCGCATAATCGCCGGAAATGCCGGCTCGGGATCGGTCCGGAAAACCCTGCTCTACCTGTTGACGCGTCTGTACTACCGGACCGATAACGATTTTGTAGTGGATACCGACGCCATGTTCATGGGTTTCCTCCGGGAAAAAAAGGCCTATTACCGCTTTGTTTCCGGCGAAACGGTCGATCATTTTTCCTATTTCAAACAACCGGCTGTGCAGGAGAGCATTTTCGGGGCCCTGACGAAAGACATCGCTACCCTGCCCGATTTCAAAGAGGTGAAAAGAGGGGAAAAGAACCGGGCCATCCTCCAGGGCGGGAGCGTCTATCCCGAACCCGTTTCCAAAGAAAAACCCATCGTCCTCTTTTTGCCCGGCATCATGGGGTCCAACCTCTACGAAGCGGTCGAAAAAAAGGAAACCGGCGAATACGAAGAGATCTGGATCAATTACCTGCGGATCATCAACGGCGGGCTGCTGCACATGGGGCACGATAACGACCGGATCAGTGCCCGGTCGATCGTCCGGACGGTCTACTCCGATTGGGTCGACTACCTGAAGGACAGCTACGACGTGGTCGTCTTTCCTTACGATTGGCGGCTTTCCCTGACCCAGGCCGGACAGCAATTGGCCCAGGTGGTCGAAGACCTGCTGAAAACCGGTCAGCCCGTCCACCTCATGGCGCATTCGATGGGTGGGCTGGTCGTGCGGGACCTGATGGTCCACCACCCCGATATCTGGGAGAAGTGGCTGGTCAACGAACGCCACCGGTGTATCCTCCTCGGGACGCCCTGGCAGGGCTCCTATCTCATCCCCGAGGTCATTACGGGCTTCAGCGGCCAGATCCGGGCCATTGCGGCCCTGTCGCTCTTCCAAAGCAAACAGCGGCTCCTGAAGATCTTTGTCCGGTATCCCGGCCTGCTCGAGTTGTTGCCCACCGATGATCAGTCCCATGCGTTCGAAGATCTCCGGCTGTGGCAGGCCCTGCAATTTGCTACCCGCGAAAATTCCTGGCAATTGCCCGATCCCGCAGATCTGCAGGCTTTTTCCGCCTATAAAAAAAAGATCAACGCTACCTCCCTCAACCTGGACCGGGTCGTCTATGTGGCCGGAAAAGCAGATAAGACCATTTCCGGCTTCGTGCTCCGGAACGAGCAGGGGCAGCGGCTGGAAAGGACTGAACTCGAAAAGCTGCTGGGTAAGCCGGACCTGAAGGCGCGGCTGGAAGACCAGCGGTTCCGGCTCCTTTTCACCGGCACCGACCAGGGAGACGGCAGCGTGACCTGGAATACGGGCATTCCGTCCGGTCTGAAGCCCGAAAACCTGTACTTCATGGAAACCTCGCATATGAAGCTGGCCGGCGAAGCTGCGCATTTCCCCGCATTGAAAGAGTTGCTCGATACCGGCGCCACCCGCCTGCTTTCCCAAACCCGGCCCATCGCCCGTTCCAGCGGGCAAACCATGGATATCCCTCCGCCCGAGGTGTTGAGCAACGACCCCGACGCCCTCCTGGACCGGGCTATTGGCATACCCCCCGCCAGGCCTTATGAAAAGACCGAAACGGAGCCTGTGCAAGCGGTCGCAGTACGGGTCATGAACGGCCATCTGAAATATGCCCGTTTCCCGGTCATGATCGGCCATTTCAAAGACGACGGGATCGTCAGCGCCGAGCGGGTCATGGACTACCAGTTGGACCGGAAGCTCTCCGAGCGCCTGGACATCGGGCTGTACCCCGGCGCGATCGGAACCAATCTCGTTCTGCTGACCGACGGGAGAGACGACCAGGGCGCTATCATCGTGGGCCTTGGCGATCCGGAAAATTTGACGCCCTTCCTGCTCAGTCAGACGATCGAACAAGGGTGCCTGGCCTACGCCCTCACCAGGCGGGGGGATACGGACCTGCTCCAAACGGGCGGGATCGGCGTTTCCACCCTCCTGATCGGCAACGGCTACGGCAATCTGGCCCTTTCCAACTCGATCCTGGCGATTTTGGAAGGAGTGGTCAATGCCAATAAAAAAATAAAAAAACTGACCGCCGACCTTCCCTTCATTTCCGAGATTGAATTTATCGAGCTGTACGAAGACAAGTCGATCAACGCCTATTATTCGATCCACGAGATCGTCAAGAACCACCAGTTGGCCAATATCGACCTGAAAAGACCCATCCAGGAAGTCGCCGGCAAGCGGAGCTATGTGCCGATCGACAATGAAAAAGAGTGGTGGAAAAGGATCACGGCGCTATTGCAACGGGACGCAGAAAAAGGGGAGGTGTCTCCGCATTTATACTTCAGCGCATCGACCGGGCGCGCCAAGGTCGAAGTACGCGATCTGTTTACCAACCACCGGATCCTGGAGTCGTTGTTGAAGGAAAATAGCATGAACAACACCTGGAACCGGGAGTTGACCAAAACGATCTTCGAACTGTTGATCCCCAACGACTTCAAGCTGTCCTTCCGGAACCAGCAGAACATCCTGCTGATCCTGGACGAAACGACCGCCTGGTATCCCTGGGAGCTGCTCCACTACGACAACAAAGGCGGCGACCCCATTTGCGTATCGGCGGGAATGATCCGGCAATTGGCCACATCCAACGACCGGAGAAAGATCAATCCGGTCAACAACCGGAAAGCGCTGATCATCGGCGATCCGCTGCTCACTGGGCCCTCGATGGCGCAGCTGCCCGGGGCGGAAAAAGAAGCCCTGGAAGTGGATAAAAAACTGCGGGCGAAGCACTATTCGACCCTGCTCAGCATCCGGAAATCCGCAAACGAAGTATTTACCAAGCTCTACGACGAATACAAGGTCATTCACATCGCCTCCCACGGCGTTCTCGAATTCGGTCCGGATAAAAAAACGGGGATCTTGTTGTCGGATGATATCGTCCTTTCTACCGCCGAGATCAACCAGATGCCGAGCACTCCGGAGCTGGTATTCGTCAATTCCTGCTTCCTGGGCAAGGTCGATCCGGCGAAAGAGGCCTATTTTCAGGATAAATTCAAGCTGGCCGCCAACATCGGTACCGAGCTGATCGAAAACGGGGTGAAAGCCGTGGTGGTCGCCGGCTGGGCCGTCAACGACGAAGCGGCAAAGCGGTTTGCGGCCGTGTTTTACGAGGAAATGCTGGCGGGTGAGCTCTTCGGCGAGGCTGTAAAAAAAGCCCGGCGCGCCTGTTACCAGGATTTCGGCAGCTCCAATACCTGGGGCGCCTACCAGTGCTACGGCGATCCCTATTATCAACTCGAAAAAGCATCCCGGCGCGGCGATGCCGACGAGCCCTATATTTTGGAGAAAGAGATCCTCATCGACCTGGAGATCCTGGTCAACGACGCCAGTTCGGCCCGAAAGCGGGATGCAGATTACATCCGGGGAAAACTGGAACGAACGACCCGGAGGATCGAAGCCTCCGGTCTCCGGAACGGCAGGATCACCGAGTTGGAAGCTATGGCCTACGCGGAGATCGGGGATTTTGAACGGGCCATCGCGAAATACGAAGCCCTGCAATCCTCAAAAAAAGCCGACTACTCCGTTCGCGCCCTCGAGCAGTGGTGCAATCTGAAAGCGCAATTCCTCCTCGGTCAAAAGGGCAAAGAGCCCAAAGCGGTTCTGATCAGCCAAATGGACGAGGTCATTGCCCAGTTGCACAAATTGATGAGTTTCGGGCAGACCACCGAACGGTACGCCCTGCTGGGCAGCGCCTTCAAAAGGAAAGCCCTGCTCGAAACAGGTAAAAAAGCAAAGGAAAATGCCATAAGGGCGATGGCCGACAACTACCGGGAAGGGTATCTACTGGATAACCAGGATCTGAGTGACCGCCGGATCTACCCCCTGACCAACTGGATCCTCGGGGAAATGCTGTTGCAGGATGAAAAAAAAGGGCAGGTCCTCCGGAAAACCCTGCGGGAAAGTCCGCAGGCCTTTTTGGAAGAAAAAAAGAAAAAAGCGAAGAAACCGGGCGGTAAAACAGATTTCTGGGACCTGATCGAGAGCATCAATTGCAGCCAATGCCTGCTATTCTTCAATGATAAAGCCGCCTATCAAAAAGCGTTGTACGAAGAGATCCTGACCGATTATAAAGCCGCCTGGAAGATCGACGGCTCCGAAAAGCAAAAAAACAGCGAGATCGTACAAATGGAATTTATGGTAGATGCCTTGACCAGCCTTGGAAAAGGAGAAAGCCCGGTTTGTAAAACAATCAAAAAACTCTTGAAAGCCTTTGAGGAAATAAAATAGGACTTACGTACAAGTTTTAAAAAGTTATTAAACACGAGTCATGTTTAAAACTATGAATAGACATTATGCGAAACAAAAAAAACAGGCGAACAGACAGCGCTGACTCCGGTTGCGCTATCTATTAGAATTATGGACTTGAAATAAACGCCTTATGAGATTGTACCTACTCCTTATTAGTTTTCTTTGCTTGTCATCCATAGTCTTCAGTCAATCCTATTCCGGTTTTTGCGCGCAGGAGGAACTGCAGCAAGCTTTTTTTCGCGAAAATCCGGACCTGCTGAAGCGCTTTAACAAGCTGGAAAGCCAGTACGAGGAGGCGGTGCAACAGGGCGACCGGCAACCGTTGCCGCCCTACACGCTGCCCGTCGTGGTGCATATCATCCACGACAACGGGGCGGAGAATATTTCGGATGCGATGGTGCTGCAGGGCCTGGACCACCTCAACCAGGCCTATGCCAACATTGGCTACTACGACCAGAATACCGGCGTCAATACCCAGATCCAGTTTTGCCTGGCCAAACGCGATCCCGACGGCAATGCCACCACCGGCATCAACCGCGTAGTGTCGCCTCTGACGGAGCTGAACTATACGCTCCAGGACCTCGATCTCAAAAATTTGATCCGCTGGGATCCCTACCACTATATCAACATCTGGCTGGTGCGCGAGATCTGCAATAACAACGGCTGCAGCGTGGCCGGCTACGCTTATCTGCCCGGTGCGCACGGCGGCGCGCACGACGGCATCGTCATGGAAGCAAAATGGTTCGGCAGTTCGAACGGCAACTCGGGCGTACAGATCCACGAAATGGGGCACTACCTGGGGCTTTACCACACCTTCGAAGGCGGCTGCACCAACAACAACTGCCTGAGCGATGGCGACCGCGTCTGCGATACTCCGCCCGATCAGTCGACCGTGCCGGTGCCTTGCGGCGGCTCCGCCAACAGTTGCTCGACCGATACCCAGTCGGGCTTCGCTACCGACCAGAACGACATGTTCTGGGACTATATGGACTACGGCAACTGGAACTGCTACTCGGCCTTCACCCAGGGGCAGGCCGACCGCATGGCCTTTTTTATCGACAACGTGCGCTATAGCCTGCTCGAATCCGACGGTTGCCAGGACCCCTGCCTCAGCGCCATCACTGCCGGGTTCACCTCCTCGGCCAACCTGGTCGACATCGGTACTACAGTCAATTTTACCAATACCAGCGTCAATGCCACCGGCTACCAGTGGCTCGTCGATGGCGTACCCTTCGGCAACGGCCTGAACGCCTCCTACACCTTCAATACCCTCGGCACGTTTATCATTTCCCTCGAAACCACAAACGCCGACCCCAACTGCTTCGACAGCGTGCAGGATACGATCGAGGTGACCTGTCCGGTCATGGCGGCGTTCGAGCCGACCAACCTCTTTCCCTTGCCCGGCGAGATTGTCAATTTCGGAAATAATAGCAGCGGTGGAACCAACTTTAGTTGGTCCGTCAACGGAGGGGTTCAAGCTAACACCATGGCCTTTTCCTACGTCTTCCCTGCGGAAGGCGCCTATACGATCTGTCTCGAAGTCGACAACGGCCTTTGCTCGGATGAATACTGCCAGTTGTTGTTTGCCTACAACAGCGGTACCGGCTGCGAATCCGGCTATCTGAAGATCCTCGGCTCCCAGGGCGTGGCGGAAGTTTCCAACCAGATCCTGATCGAGTCGAACGGAAATGCCCTGATCGGAGGCGGCGCCGGACAGGAATCCCTCCTGCTGGAAGTCGACGGCAGCGGGAATGTGATCTGGGAACGGGTGTTCAACATCATTCCGGGCGTGGAATTCATCCGCACGATGTTTATCGACGACCAGGGCTTTTTGGTCCTCGGCGGGCGCGACGACCTGGTGCAGCCGGATTACCACTACCTCGGGAAATACGATCTGAACAACCAGTCCTGGGTCTGGCTCCGGACCTGGAACTCGAATTACTACCCCCGCATCGACGGCATGTTCCAAAATCCGGCCAACGGCAATTACATCGCTTACGGGATGGTGGAAGCGGTCGGCAACGACCAGTATATCCTGGAGCTGGACCAGGCCACAGGGGCGCCCCTCTGGCAAAAGCAGTTCGACTTCGGCGGCACGACCGACCACCTGACCGAACATACGATTGTCGGCAACAAGGTCTATTTCGGCGGAGCCGTGCGCCATGCCGGCGGGGGGCTCGACAAGATCCGGGCCGCCATTCTGAAAACCGACTTCAATGGTAATATGGACTGGGAACGCCAGTATTTCAACACCCCCAACCAAACGGCCCGGACCTATGTCGTCGACCTCGCCTGGGAAGGCGATACGATCGTGGCCCTGGGCAGGGGCTCCTTTACCGGCAGCGATCTCACCATGGCCAGCGCCCATCTGTTCAAGACCGACCTCGACGGCAACCTGCTTTGGGGAAGAAGCTACCTGATCGGCGGCGGCACGGACGTATTTTCCACCCAACTCCTCCCCCTGCCCGACGGTTATGTCTTGCAAGGCGACTACAAAAAGAACGGGATCGACGAGATCTTCTTTATCCGAACCGATAAATTGGGCAATGTCATCTGGGCCAAGGGCGTCGGCAATTCCGGCGCCGATTGGAGCACCTCGGCCTTGATCCACGACAACGCCATTTTCTTCACCGGCCGGACCGACGCGGTCGACGTGGGCGGGAGCACCGATATTTTCTTCGGACGCATCCCGCTGGATGCCGCCAATCAAAACGACAGCTGCTCCTGGTTGCACGACCTGTACGTCAGCGCCTCCTATATTCAATACAATTACGATCCGACGATCACCCTGACCCAGACCACTCCGGCAAATGTGTGGCAAAGCCAGACCGCAGGAGGCGAATCCATCACATCCGATATCCAGGACGTTCCCGGCTGCGCCTGCATCGATAGCATCCCCTGTGCCACTACCTATGTCAGGAGTCTCGGAGACCTGGGGCCCGAACAGGGGCGCCGCATCATTCCCGAGCCGGGTGGCGGCTTTCTGCTGGGAGGCAGCAAGGGCGACAGTTGTATGATCGCGTTGCTCGACAGCGATGGCCACCCCATCTGGCAACGGACGATCAAAGGGACCAGTTTCCCTAACGAACGCATTTCCGACCTGCTGATCGATTCCGACCAACAGCTGATCGGCACCGCTACCGCCACTTCCGGGGTCAATACGACGGCGAATTTTATCTTTAAATACGATTACCAAAACGACGCGCTGCACTGGCTTTGGGCGCCCACGACAGTGCCATTCAATACGGCCAGTTTGCTGAGCATCCAGGAGGCGGCGCCGGGCGGCAACTACCTCATAGCCGGTCAGACCGCCCCCAACAGCAACCCCGGTTCGGGTTGCGACGGGGTGCTCATGGAACTCGACCGCAACACCGGCGCCCAGGTCTGGATCCGGAATTACCACCTGGGCAGTTGCGAGACCTTTTCAAAAATTGTGGTCCATGCCAATACCATTTACGCTACCGGGCGATACAATTTTGCCGGCGGCGGTCTGGATAAAATGCGGGCAGGGGTCAGTCAGCTCGACCTGGCCGGGAATGAGCTCTGGTCGCGCCTCTACCTGGTCGACGTCAACACCAATGCCCGGCTTTATTCGGCTGATATGGTGATCGACAACGGGCTGGTCATCCCCTCTTTCGGCGATATGAACGGAACAAGCGCCAACGACGTAGAATTGCAGCTTTTCAAGACCGACTATTCCGGCAATATCCTCTGGGCGCAACAATTCGACATACCCGGAGGGAGTACCGAGCGCTTCGCCCGTTTGGTCAACCTGCCCGACGGCTACCTCGCGCTGGGTACGTATAATATTTCCGGAAACGACGACGCCCTTTTTCTCCTGAAAACCGATAAGAACGGCGTGCTTCAGTGGTCGAAACGATACGGCGCCAACGGATCCGAGTTCGGCTACGACCTCCTCTACCAGGCAGGCTGGCTCTACCTGACCGGCTCGACCAACAACTTCGGGCCCGGCGGTATGGACGTGCTGCTGGCCCGCCTGACCCTCGACGGGCTCACCCCCGACTCCTGCGACGTCATCCAGGACCTTTCGATGGTACAAACCCCCATCATCGATCCTTATGATGGCTTACATCCGCTCACGGTCTATACCCCCAATTGGCCGTTTTTCGACCCCGGATCGATCTTTCAACCTACAACCCTTCCGGAAAACGTGCTCTGCGAAACACCTTGCGTCGACCCCTGTCTCGTGGCGCCTGACGCCTTCTTTCAGCTTCTGGCCGGCGCCTGCAACGGCGACTCGTTGAGCGTGACGGTGGAAGTGTGCAACGAAGGAGAGGGCTTCCTGTATGCAGGCACTCCGGTGAATTTCTACGATGGCGATCCGGCAGGAGGCGCCGCATTGATCGGCAGCTACGGCCTCCCCGCCGATCTGGCCAAAGACAGCTGTCTCACCTGGACCTTCAACCTGGCGGCGGGGCCCAATACGACTATTTTTGCCTGGGTTAATGACGAAACCGCTCCCGCCTTCGATGATATGGAATGTGATGTGGGTGATAACCTCGCCAGTTTCAGCGTGAATTACACGCCGCCGCTCCTCGATCTCGGCCCCGACACCATCATGTGCGGCTTCGGGGTGGTGAGCCTTGAAGCCAATCCCGGATTTGCCGGCTATCAGTGGCAGGACGGCTCGACCGGAGCCACCTACACCGCCCTGGAACCCGGGGCGCATTGGGTGACGGCGATCGACAGTTGCGGCGGCGTGCAGAGCGATACGGTGTGGATCACGGTTTACTCCTCCGCCCAGTCGTTCGATACCCTGTTTTTCTGCTCCGGTGATACGGTCCTGATCTTTGGAGACCCCGTCACCCAGGTAGGCGACTATACCGCCCTGCTTACCGGCTTTCATGGCTGCGACTCGCTGGCCACCATCACGCTGGTGGAACAAACCGATACGCTCTTTACCAATACCGCTGCCACCATCTGCTCCGATTCAACTGTCGTCTTTTTCGGACAAACACTGGACAGTAGCGGGGTCTATACCTATGTCGATTCATCCAGCACCTGCCTGAAAATAGACATGCTGACCCTGGAGGTACTGCCCGTCCAGGCCGTTTCCGAAACCTTGTCGACCTGCGCCAACGAACCCGTCGACGTCTTCGGCGTGCCCATCAGTGTGTCGGGGACCTATGTGCAAACTTTTGCTTCGCAAAACGGGTGCGACTCCGTCCACACCATCGTGTTGAATGTGCTCGACACAGTAGCCGTGACCGAGAACATCAGCACCTGCGTCGACCAGCCGGTGGTCATTTTCGGCCAGTCCACTACGGTGGCCGGCACCTACAGCCAGACGACAATGGGCTACAACGGCTGCGACTCCGTGCACACCGTCGTATTGGCGGTATTCGACACGCTGAACATCCAGGAGACCCTGAGCATTTGCCAGGGTGAATCGGCTCAGATCTTCGGAGCGCCGGTGTCGGTGGCGGGTACATACAGCCAGCTATTCACCAGCATCCATGGGTGCGATTCGACCCATACGATCGTGCTGATCGTGGCGGATACTTCTTCCGTTATCGAAGAAATAACGACCTGTGCCAATGAACCGGTCGATGTGTTTGGCGTGTCGACCAATGTTTCCGGAACGTATACCCAAACTTTCCAGAACGCAAGTGGCTGCGACTCGACCCATACGATCCAGCTGAGCGTGCTCGACACGCTGGCGACCAGTGAAGCGCTGACGACCTGCGCCAATGCGCCGGTCGACGTATACGGCGTGCCGACCAGTGTGTCCGGGACCTACGTACAGACCTTTTCCGCGCAAAACGGCTGCGACTCGGTCCATACCATCGTGCTGACTGTGTTAGATACCCTGACAACCAGCGAATCGCTGACCAGTTGCGACGGAGAGGGCGTGTTCATTTTCGGGACACTCGTATCCACCTCCGGCACCTACGCCCAGACCTTTACCTCCGCCAACGGCTGCGACTCGACGCATAGCGTTATGCTGACCGTTTTTCCTCCGATCGACGTTTCGATCGAGGCGGGGGACGTGACCTGCTATGGGGATACGGATGGATCAGCCACCGTTACGTTCAGCGACCCGGGGCTGGTTTTTAGCCTGGACGGACAAAATTACAGTGCGCAAGTAAACTGGGGGAACCTGTCGCCCGGAGGATATACCCTCTATGCTCAGGATGCCGGCGGGTGCATCCTGGAAACCGACTTTACCATTGGTCAGCCGGCGCCGGTCAACGTGCTGTTGCCACCGGGTCTGACGCTGGAGTTGGGGCAGTCGGAACAATTATCGGCCACCGTGACCCCGCCGGGCGGGGTGTATGTGTATGCCTGGAGCCCACCGGGCGGATTGAGTTGTACGGATTGTCCGGATCCCCTGGCACAGCCGGGGGCGACGACCACCTACCTGTTGATCGTGACCGATACGCTGGGTTGTACGGCCCAGGCCAGTATCGTGATCACCGTGGAGCGCAATCAGCGGGTATACATCCCGAATATTTTCAGTCCCAACGCCGATGGGCTCAACGACGTCTTCACGGTGTTTGGCGGGCCCGAGGTACAGCGCATTCGCACCTTGATGATCTTCGACCGGTGGGGCGAGAAAGTCTTCGAAGGCGTCGACCTGCGTCCCAACGACCTGGGGCAGGGTTGGGACGGCACCTTCCGGGGCAAGTCGATGAATCCCGGCGTATTCGGTTATTTGGCCGAACTGGAATTTGCCGACGGGATCGTGTTGGTATTCAATGGGAGCTTGACGCTGGTGCGTTGACCCCTATTCCGCCTTTCTCGGCGGCCGCCTGCGTTTTTTCCGCTGACCACCGCCATCCTGCCGGCCTTGCTGGCCTTGACCGCCCTGTGGTCTTTGCCCACCGCGACCTCGGCCACGACTGCCACCACGACCGCCACTGCGGTCGGAGCCCTGACCGCGGACGGATCCGGCGGCTTTCAGCTCCTCCGGCAATTCCTGCCGGCGCACCTTCATGCCCATGAGGGCCTCGATGCGGTCGAAGCTTCGGAAATCCTTGCGGTTGATAAAAGTTATGGCGATACCGGAGGCCTCTGCCCGGGCCGTGCGGCCGATCCGGTGCACGTAATCTTCCGGGTCGGAAGGCACATCGAAATTGAGCACGAGGTCGATCCCTTTGACATCGATGCCCCGCGACAACACGTCGGTAGCCACGACGATGGGAAGGGTGCCGTTTCGGAAAGCCAGGAGGCGCTCCTCGCGTTCGGACTGTTGGAGGTCGGAGTGGATCGCTTCGACTTTCAGTCCGTGCTTGCTCAGGCGGCGGGCCAGTTCGGCGACCATTTTCTTGGTACCTGCGAAGATGAGCACGCGCTTGAGGTTTTTCTTGTCGGATAGCAGGTGTTCGGCCAGTTTCAGTTTGCCCAGATCTTCGATCTCATAGGCGATCTGCATGATATTTTCTGCCGGTTTCGAAATGGCGATGCTCACTTCCTCTGGATTGCGGAGCAATTGCTTGGCAAAGCGGCGGATATCCTCGGGCATGGTGGCTGAAAACAGCAAGGTCTGCCGGGTGCGCGGGATCCGGTTTACGATCTTCATGATGTCGGGCGCAAAACCCATGTCGAGCATGCGGTCGGCCTCGTCAAGCACCAGGTGTTTGACCGTACTGAGGTCCACATTGCCCAGGTCGAGGTGGGCGATAAAGCGGCCGGGAGTGGCTACCACGATGGAAGCGCCTGATTTCATGGCCTTTTTCTCCTGTTCCATCGAATGCCCGTCGCGGCCGCCATAAACGGCGATCACACTGGTGTTCGTAAAGTATGCAAACCCTTCGAGCTGTTGATCGACCTGCATGACCAGCTCCCGCGTGGGGCCGAGGATCAGGGTATCAATGCCGTGTGATTCAGATACGGTGATATGGTGGAGAACGGGAAGAATGTAGGCTGCTGTTTTGCCCGTGCCCGTCTGGGCGCAGGCCATGATGTCTTTCCCCTCTAAAATGACGGGGATCGCTTGCTCCTGAACAGGGGTGGCTTCTTTAAAGCCCATGGCATCCAGTCCCTCCAGGAGCGCGTCGTCTAGTCCGAATTCTGAGAATTTCAAATTGTCGAGTGTTTCTGTTATTTAATGGAGATAACAACAAGTGACCGGGTGACTTAGTCACCCGGTCACTTAGGTTTCGGGAAGGCCCAAAAGTTCCCCAGTGGGCTGCAATTTACAGAAAAAATTCGGCACTTGGCAAAAAGTATTGATAAATAGGGGGTTAAGCAACCAGAAGAATGCCATGGTACGATAAAAAGTCGGTTCGGAAGAACGGAGAAGTGGGGATTTGCTTTTACCTTAGTGAGGGGGTGACTAAGTCACCCCCTCACTAATCAACTAACCAAGCAACGCGCCATGAAAAATTACCTCTTACTCCTGGCCCTTTCCCTTCTCTTCCTCCACTGCCAACCATCAGAAAAACAGGATGTTCAGCCCCAGGTACCTGCCTGGGCCCAGGATGCCATCTGGTACCAGATCTTCGTGGAGCGTTTTCGCAACGGGGATCCCGGCAACGATCCTACTCCCGAAAGCATGACCGGAGGGTACCGGATCAGTGTGCCGCCTTCCTGGCAACCGACGCCCTGGGGGCAAGACTGGTATGCCCCGGACCCCTGGTTTGAGGAGTGCCGGGCCACCGATTTCTATCGCCGCGTCCAATTGCGGCGCTACGGGGGCGACCTGCAAGGCGTGCTCGACCAGATCGACTATATCCAGGCCCTGGGCGTCAATGCGATCTACTTCAACCCGCTCAATGACGCCCCTTCCCTGCATAAATACGACGCCAGGAACTACCGCCACATCGACCGGAATTTCGGTCCCGATCCGCAGGGCGACGCGGCTTTGATCGACTCCGAAACGCCCAACGATCCGGCTACCTGGCAGTGGACGGCTGCCGATCAGCTATTCCTGAAAATCGTCGATGCCTTCCATCAGCGCGGCATCCGGGTTATCCTCGATTACTCCTGGAACCACACGGCGCCCGGCTTCTGGGCCATGGAAGACATCCGGAAGAACGGACCGGAGTCGCACTTTACCGACTGGTACCACATCCTGAAATACGACGACCCGGCAACGCCGGAAGATGAATTCGACTACGAAGGCTGGGCGGGGTATAAAGGCATGCCCGTGTTTAATAAAACCATTGTCCCCCCGGATGATAAGGAGATGCCATTCGAAGGAAATCTGGCCTCCGAGTCGCTCAAACAACACATCTTTAACGTAAGCCGGCGCTGGCTCGACCCCAATGGCGACGGCAACCCGGCCGACGGGATCGACGGTTTCCGCCTCGATGTGGCGGGAGAGATCCCCATGGGCTTTTGGCGGGAGTACCGGGAGCAGGTGCGCCGCATCAACCCGGAAGCCTACCTCGTGGGCGAGATCTGGTGGCTGCATTGGCCCGATTCTTTCTGCGATCCCGCCCCTTTCCTGCAGGGCGATCAATTTGACGCCGTGATGAATTACCGCTGGTACCTGATCGCGCGGGGACTTTTCGCCCAGGCCGAACCGGTCGTGAAGCCCAGCGAATTTGTCCGGCAATGGGAAGCCCAGATCCAGGGCATCCGGCCGGAATACCAGAGAGCCATGATGAACGTGGCCGCCAGCCATGACTCCCCGCGCCTGAGCACCTCCC
The DNA here is from genome assembly GCA_020636275.1 of Lewinellaceae bacterium. Lineage (GTDB taxonomy): Bacteria > Bacteroidota > Bacteroidia > Chitinophagales > Saprospiraceae > JADJTT01. The sequence continues at coordinate 726,748 of JACJYD010000001.1, forward strand.
TTTTCAATAAAACCAGATACAAATACCAGGCAAAACCCAGCGAAAACCCGGATTACAAGATCCAAAAGCCCGACGCCCGCACCCGTGTCGAACAGCAATTGTTGCTGCTCCATCAGTTTACCTGGCTGGGCGGTCCCCATATCTGGAATGGCGACGAAGTGGGCATGTGGGGCGCCGACGATCCCGACTGCCGGAAGCCGATGGTGTGGCAAGACCTGGATTACGAGGTGGAACGCACCCACTACCTGCCTGGTGTGGAGCGTAATCCCGATATCGTCAGCGTAGACCGGGAATTATTGGTCTACTACCAGGCGCTCGCCCGGCTGCGGCACGATCATCCCGCGTTGGCCCGGGGCGATATGCAGTTTCTCCTGGCTGAGGACGAGCCAATGACCCTGGCCTATCAGCGATCCGGAGAAGGGGAGACCCTCATCGTGGCCTTTAACCTGTCTGAGGAAACCCAAACCCTTTCCATCCCGGTGACCGGCGAAAAAGAATGGAAGGCCGTCTTTCCGGTGTCCGGAAATAGCTACGCAGCCGAAGGAGGACTTCTGAAAGTCGAATTGGGCGCGATGCAAGGGGTCGTGCTTCAGTCGGCTAAATGATTTCCATTAAAAACCGGGGAGGCGTCCGCTGCGGGCTCGCCTGCTCGAAGGCATAGGCCAACTTCAGGAGCGTGGGCTCCGACCAGGCTTTTCCGTATAAACTGATCCCGACAGGCAGCCCGTGCACGGCGCCGGCCGGCACCGTAATGCAGGGATACCCCGCCATGGCGGCCGTGCCGTAGCCCTTGCCGCCGCTGAGGTAGCGGTCGCCATTGACCTTGTCGGTGGTCCAGGCCGGGCCCTCTGCGGGTGCGAGAATGGCATCCAGCCGGTGTTCGGCCATCACCCGGTCGATGCCCTCGTCGCGGGTCAGCCGGCGGACCTTTTCCAGGGCTTCCCGGTACTCGGGGGTATTCAGGTCGCCTTTTTCCTCGGCCAGGACCAGGATCTCCTGCCCGAACCAGTTCAGGTTGGCCTCGGGATTGGCCAGATTGAAGTCGATGATGTCCTGCAGGGAATGCACGGCCACGTCGGCCGTCGTGCCGGCCAGGTATTTATTGAGCCCGTCTTTGAACTCGTACAGCAGGATCTGGTACTCTTCATGATCGATATTTCCTTCGTAAACCCGTTCCAGGTCGATCAGTTCGGCTCCCTGGGCGCGCATCAAGTCCAGGGTTTCTTCCAGCACCCGGTCCACCTTTTCGTGAAAGCCGAAGGCACTGCGGTCGACTCCGATCCGGGCGCCTTGAAGCCCGTTCGGGTCGAGGAAGGCCGTGTAGTCGGCATGCGATTTCCCTTCGCTTGCCGCCGTAGCCGCATCGCGCGGATCGACGCCGGTGAGGGCGCCCAGCAGGATTGCGGCGTCGCGGACCGTGCGGGCCATGGGGCCGGCCGTGTCCTGGGTGTGGGAAATGGGAATAATACCCGAACGCCCCACCAGTCCGACCGTAGGCTTGATCCCCACGATGCCGCAGATGGAAGAAGGCGAGATCACCGAGCCGTTGGTTTCGGTGCCAATCGCCACTGCACACATATTGGCCGCCACCGCCGCGGCCGAACCGGAGCTCGAGCCGCTGGTGTTACAAGTCAGTACATAGGGGTTGCGGGTCTGTCCGCCGCGGCCGCTCCAACCGCTGGAGGAGCGGGTCGAGCGGAAATTGGCCCATTCACTGAGGTTGGCCTTGCCCAGAATGATGGCGCCCGCCGCCCGAAGGCGTTCGACGACCCAGGAATCCTGGCGGGCGATGTGGTGCTCCAGAGCCAGCGCCCCGGCGGTGGTCATCATCCGGTCGGCCGTATCGATATTATCTTTGACCAGCACGGGGATGCCGTGCAAAGGGCCCCGCACTTTCCCCTCCGCCCGTTCGCGGTCGAGGGCGTCGGCGATGTCGAGGGCTTCGGGGTTCAACTCAATGACGGCATTCAGCCCCTGCGGTCCGTCGTTGATCGCCCGGATCCGGGCCAGGTACTTTTCGGTGATCGACCGGGCGCTGAGCCGGTGATCGGCCATAGCAGCCTGGAGCGCCTCCAAAGTGGTTTCATTCAATTCAAATGTGGAAATACCGGCGGTTTCTTCTCCTGAAGAAGGGACCGGATCGAGGCAGGCCGTAAGGGTCAGCCCCGGGAGGGTTAAACCGCCTAAGGTAGACAACTGGATAAAGGTTCTTCGTTTCATAAAGGACGCCTTTAATAAAAAGAGGGAAACGCAGGGCGGCCGACAAAAATGAAATTTTTCCAGCTGACCTTACGTTCTAATTATTTAGTAAACTTACGGATTCATTTGAGAGAAGAGAAAACTATGCGTCGATTTGCCATTACCGACATTCATGGCTGTTTAAATACGTTCCAGGCTTTGCTGGACAAAATAGCCTTCTCCCACCAGGATCAACTATTCCTGCTGGGCGATTTCATCGACCGGGGGCCCGACAGTAAAGGTGTAATCGACTATATCCTCCACCTTCAACAGACGGGTTACCAGGTTCATTGCCTTCGAGGCAACCACGATCAGATGCTGCTCGATGCCCGCGATCACGACGACAGCCACGCTTTCTGGCTCATCAATGGGGGGAAGGCGACGCTGAAGAGTTTCGGCGTGGATCATGCTTCCGATATCCCGGAGCTCTATTTCGATTTTTTACAGGGACTGTCCTATTATTTCGAAGTAGACAACTATATCCTCGTGCATGCCGGGTTGGATTTTCGCTTTGAAGACCCCTTTTCCGGCCTCCACAGTATGCTTTGGGCCCGCAATTGGTACGGAAACATCAATTACAGCTGGCTGGGTGACCGGATCATCCTGCACGGACATACGCCTATGTTCCGCGAAGAGGTTGAGGAACAACACCGGATGTTGGCCCGCCAGAAATTTATCGGCATCGACAACGGATGCGTGTATACGGAAACCCATTCCCGCCAGGGACTCGGCGCCCTCTGCGCGTTCAACCTCGATGACCGGAGCCTTACCTTTGTTGAAAATTCGGAGCCGGAATCCGAAGAAACGGTCAATAAACCGAAGAGCCGTCTGGCGGCTATTTGGTCCCTGCTCTCCTTTTGAAGAAGGAAGAGCAGCGCATAAATTGACCCCGTCCTCATTTATTCTTTACCTGGATCACCTCCGCCGCAATACTGACCGCGATCTCCTCCGGCGTCCGGCTGCGGATGGGCAGACCGATGGGAGTGTACACCCGCTCCAGGCGTTCTTCCGGGATCCCTTTTTCCCGAAACCGGCGAAATATAGTATGGGCCTTCCCCTTGCTCCCCAGCATGCCGAGGTAGCGCAGGTCCTTTTCCAGTAATTGCTCCAATACCAGCGCGTCGCTTTCGTGGCCGGCCGTCAGGATGATCACGTATACCTGCGGACCTTCGGGCACGAGGCTTCCGATCTGGCCATAGTCCACCGCCTCTTTTCGCCAGGCATAAGGATTGTCGGAAAACCCCGGCAACTCCGGCCGGTCGTCGAACAGGGCGATCCGAAAGCCCAGGAGGCTGAACTGCCGGCAAACGGCCTGCCCTACGTGTCCGGCGCCAAAGAGGTAAAGCGTGGGCGGCTCGCCCAGCGGCTCCTCGTATTGCCAATTGGTATCCGCCTTTCGGTAAAAAAAGGGTCCTGCCGGAGCGGAGCGGTTTTCTTCGAAAAAAAAGCCTCCGGGCCCCAAGCGCAGCACTCCTGCCCGGCCTTCGGCGATCGCTTCGATGAGTGGCTTCTCTTTTTCGCCTAACGAGACGAAAGCCACCCACTGATTCCCCATGCAATGCATGCCCGAAGCGTTCTCCGTCGCTTCCGGGCGGTGGTTTTGATAGCGGAGATAAGGCGCCGGCAGTTCTTCGCGGAGGAATCCGGCCGCCTGCTGCAACAAGTTGTGCTCCATCACCCCGCCGCCGACCGTACCGGTCCAGGCGCCATCTGCCGCCAGGGCGAGTTTAAAGCCCTGCCGGCCGGGACTGCTGCCGCGGCTTTCCACTACGACCAGCAGTTGCACCCCCTGGCCGGACTGTAGTTTTTCTGAAATAAAGGTCCAAATTTCCATCATTTTTGTTCTTCACCCTTCCTTTACTAAAGCACCAACTTTTCAAAAGAAGACAATACTCAACGCATAGTATATCGCCATCAAGGCCGAAAAAACGGCACTGGCGAAAAAACGCCAGGGCAACCTGACCACGTTCTGGATCACATAATTGCCCAGGAGCGACAAGGGGATATTCACCAAAAAAGAAATGGAGGCGACCCGGAGCAGATCCCAGGAAAGGCTTTGCCAGTGGCCGGAAAAAAGCTCGATAAAAAACAGGTGGCGGGCGATCCACAAGGGGTTGAAATAGAGAATGGCCAGGAGGGTCTTTTGGAGCGACGCCGGCCCTCTTTTCCGCGTTGCCACCTGCCGTTCGATCCAGTTGAAATAATTGGGGATCTCGAAAGCGTAGAGCGTAGCGCCCACGAGGGAAATCCCCAACAGGCGGCTCCACAGGAAATCGCCGAGCAGGAGGGCCGCTACGGTGTCGCCTGCGGTGTAGATGAGCGCCCCTCGCAGGATATTGGCCCAGGTGTATCGCCGGCTCAAAGCGGGTCGGTTTCGGACGGGTAAAGGGCCAGCAGCAGGCGCTCGGGGGTAAGGGGCGCTTCGAAGGGCAGGTGCAGCCCGGGCCGGAATGCCCGCATGGCGTTGCGCAGGGCGTGGTAGGCGCCGATGCCGTAGAGGAAAGGCGGCTCCCCAACAGCCTTCGACCCCAGGATAGCCAGGGGCGGACCGGCTGCGTTCAGCATTTCGTAACGCACCTCCTTCGGCGCGCTGCCCATGTCGGGCACCTTGTAGGCCGAGAGGGAGTTGGACAACAGCCGGCCCTCGGCGTCGTAGCGCACTTCCTCCAGCGTCAGCCAGCCGATGCCTTGTGCCAGCCCCCCTTCCAACTGTCCCTGGTCGATCGCCGGGTGGAGGCTGTTGCCGAAATCGTGGACGATCTCCACGCGGTCGATCTCGTAGCGACCCCGGAGGACATCCACGGTAGCGGTAACCAGGGCCGTGCCGTAAACGTGGTAGGCGAAGGGGCTCCCCTTTTCGAGGGCCCGGTCGAAATGGATGTCCGGGGTGGCATAGTGCCCTTGTGCGCTGAGATTGACGCGCTGCAGAAAGGCTTCGGCGACGAGGGCTTCCCAGGTCAGATCGCCGGGGCGGCCCGATAGCCAGACCCGCTCCCCGCGGATCTCCAGCGTGGCCGGATCGGATTGGAGCATCTTTCCCGCCGTTTCGAGCAGGCGCTGCAGGAGTTGGGTGCAGGCGTGCTGCACCGCTTTTCCGTTGAGATCGGCGCCCGAACTGGCAGCGGTAGGGGAGGTGTTGGCCACCCGGTTGGTATCGGTGGGTTCCATTTTGATGCGCGAGGGCTGCACGGATAGCGCCCGGCCTGCCACCTCCATGAGTTTGGCATGCACGCCCTGCCCCATTTCCACCGCGCCGGTGTTGAGGCCGATACTGCCGTCCTGGTAGATATGCACGAGGGCGCCCGCCTGATTCATCGGGGTCTTGGTAAATGAAATGCCGAAACAGATGGGCATCATCGCCAGGCCTTTTTTCAGCAAGGCGGACTGCCGGTTGAAGGCTTCGACCTCTTTTTCCCGAAGGGGAAGATCGTAAGCGGCTTTGGCGCGCTCCCAGCAAGCCCTCGCCCGGGGCGCTTCGGCGCGTTGGCCGTAGGGAAACTCGTCGCCCTCCGCCAGCAGGTTCTTTTCCTGGATCTTGTGGGCGGGGATACCCAGGCTTTCAGCGGCCTGCGCGATGGCCGCCTCGATGACGAAGAGCGCCTGCGGTCCGCCGAAGCCGCGAAAGGCGGTGTAGGGCGGCACGTTGGTGCGGCAACTGTAAGCCGTGGCTTTTACATGGGGAATGAAATAGGAATTGGTGGCATGGAATAGCGTGCGCTCCAGGATGGCGGGCGACAGATCGGCTGCGGCGCCGCCGTCCTGCAGGAAGGTCGCTTCATAGCCCAGAATGTGCAGGTCCTCCGACAGGCCGATTTTGTAGAGCGAGCGGTAGGGGTGCCGTTTTCCAGTCATGTAGAGGTCGTCGTGGCGGGAGAGCAGCAGTTTGACCGGCCGATGCAGATGCCAGGCGGCAAGGGCTGCCAAACAGGCCCAGGCGGTGGCCTGGTCCTCTTTCCCTCCGAATCCGCCGCCCAGCCGGCCCACTTCCACCTCGATCCTGTGCATGGCCAGCCCCAGGATGCGGGCGACGATGCGTTGAACCAGCGTTGGGCCCTGGGTCGAAGAGTAGAGCTTCATGGCGGCATTTTCGAGCGGTACGGCGTAAGCGCCCTGCGTCTCGAGATACAGATGCTCCTGGGCGCCGGTGGCGGCTGATCCCTCGAAAATATGGGCACAATCTTTCCAGACGGCATCAACGTCGCCGAGCCGGAACGTGCGGGGCGGGAAGAGGAAAGCGCCCTTTTCAAAAGCCTCTTCTACGTCGGTGATGGCGGGCAGAATCTCGTACTGAAGGCGGATCTTGGAGCGGGCCTGCCGGGCGGTGTGTGCATCTCCGGCCACGATCAGAAAGACGGGCTGGCCGCGAAAATGGAGGATCTCCTCCGCCAGCAGCGGTTCGTCGGGCAGGATGCCGCCGATCTGGTTTTCACCGGGAATATCGGCCGCTGCGAAAATGGCCACTACGCCGGGCAGATCCCTCGCTTCCGACAGATCGGCCCCGGTGATCCGGCCGTGCGCCACGGGCGAGCCGAAGACCACGGCATGCAGGGTATCCTTCAACTCCGGAATGTCGTCGAGGAAACGGGATTGACCGGTGACGTGGGCTGAATTCATAAGTTTATTTCAAGAAAATGCGCAGCCATCAGTTGCCGCAACAACAATCGTTTATACGTCGCGCTGCCCCGGATATCGCTGATCGGACGGATCTCTCCCTGGGCGATGGCCTGGGCTTGTTTCAGGGCTTCTGCATCGGGGGTCTTTCCTTCCAGAAAGCGGGAAGTGGCCTCCAGGAACAAGGGCGTCGGGCCGACCCCTCCAGCCGAAAGACGGGCCTGTGCGATCCGTCCGTTCAGCAGGCGGAGGCTCAGGGCGGAGTTGACGCTGGCAATATCGAGATGCCGGCGCTTGCATACCTTTTCGAAGTGAAAACGCATATCGGCGTCCGGCAGGTCGACGCGGAGGGCGGCGATGCGTTCTCCGGGCCGGAGGTCGAGTTTTTTATAATCGAGAAAAAAACGGGAAAGCGGGAGTTCGCGCCATCCGCCGGGACCGTGCAGTACCAGGGTCGAGTCGAGCGCCAGGAAAAAGATGGCCCAGTCGGCGATCGGAGAGGCGTTGGCCAGGTTGCCCCCCAGCGTGCCCATGTTTCGAATGGGCGTGGAGGCGATGAGGTGGCCGTAGGCTTCCAGGTTGGGGAAGCGGTCGCGGAGACCGGGATGCCGGAGGATCTCCGTCGCGGTGACCTCGGCGCCGATCGTGCACCGGTCGCCATCTATGCGGATGCCGCTCCATTCGGGGGCATTCCGGAAAGGGGCGGCTACGGTGTGGAGCAGCGCATCCGGGCGTTGCACGAAGAGGTCGGTGCCGCCGGCAACCAGGACCGGAGCGGACGCCTTTTCCGGTGCGAAAGGAGAGATAGCGGCGAGCCGTTCGGCCATTTTTGAAAAAAACGCGGGCAAAAAACCGTGTTCGATGAGCCAGGGTATGGGCCGGTCGGCCGGGGCGGCCGGCAATTTCGAAAAGAGCTCCCCGGTTGCCCGTTTCAGCGACTGGTAGCCCGTGCAGCGGCACAGGTTGCCGTCGAGGGCGGCGAGGGCGCGCTCGGCGGTGAGGGTTTCGCCGGACAGACATAGGGCGGTGAGCGCCATGGCGATACCGGGGGTGCAGAAGCCGCACTGGATCGCCGCGTGGTCGACCAGGGCGGATTGCACCGGCGTCGGGGCCACCGTGCCCAGGCCTTCGATCGTGACGATGTGCCGGCCGTGAATATTGACCAGTGGGGTCAGGCAGGAAACGATGCTGTGGTAGTGCAATGCGCCGTGTTGCAGGCGGCCTTCCAGCACAAGACAGGCGCCGCAATCGCCTTCGCGGCAGCCGATTTTAGTGCCCGTTTGGCCCTGGTCATAGCGGATGAAGTCCAGCAAGGGGAGCCCTGCGGGCGAGGAAGTGCGGATGTGTTGATCGTTTAGCCAGAATTCGATCATGGACACAAGATAATGAAATATGAGTCATGCGAATCAGGTGCTAAATTTTCATAATAACATCTTTTTAGGAAGATCAAATAATCCCCGGATTTCATCCGGAGCTATTCATGTTAAATCCCTGCCGGGATTTTTTGTCGAGGCACTAAAATTACCCGCAGGGACGGCATGTGAAATAGGTGTTGTCTGCGCAATTTTATAATTAGCTACAGGCTATTCCTTCCCTGTAAGACGATGGTGCCAAAATATTTTGGCACACCACTGGTGCGCTAAATTTATTTGGCGCGGGAAAAGCCGGCTTTGCGCGGTCTAAAGCTAGAACTTTACAGCCCTGCCCTAGCGGGGCTTATAAGGTATCATGCTGAAATCTTCATCAATTTCCTCGCCGCGCCACATGCGTTACTTGTTTTTAATAAAGAAGCTGAGCGGCACATTCACGCCCGCTTTCCAGGACCAGCTATTATTGTAGCCGTAGTAGGTGAACTCGGTATGTGCGAACGGAAAAACGAGGGCTATTCCTGCTTCCAGGTGGGTTTCCTGGTTAAACTGCTGGAAGTTAACCGCGAATTTGTTTACGTCGTAGGAGGCTGGAATTATTCCATTCAAATCGCCCCTGTATTCCTCCCAGGTCGCACCGTCCATAAAGGTGAGGCCGGCGGTGAAGAAGAGGTGGCGAAGGTATTTTATCCGGTAAAACGGACCGACGCATAGTCCGGCATGGAAGAAACGGCCAGCGTATTCGGTGTCGTAGAAATTCGGTTTTTGCACGTCGACCCCCTTACTTTCCAGATCGGTGCAAATAGCGCTGAGCTGATAGACGGTATAGATGGGAAATGGTTCGAGTTTTGGGGAGCGGTGGTATCCGAAGAAATAGCCTCCTATCGGGGCATAGACAGTTACCCCGAAATGCTCCATGCTTTGGAACCGGAAATCCTCTTTTAGTCTGGAGCCGAAGTTGTCCAAACGCCGACCGAAATTGGGTGGGCCAATGCTTCGTGAATGCTGGTCGACCAGGCTGGCTAACTGGTAATTGCCGGCGATATACATGTTCGCAACGAATCCCTTGCTCCCCATCCACCAGGGGCAACCGCAGTTTTCAACCTTCCCTTTCATGCCGGGGCAGGTATCGTCGAGATCGGGAATGGTGTCGCCATCGCTATCGGGGCATCCTTTAAAGCGGGCCGGGCCTTTTACGTCGATGCAGCGGTCGTATTTGTCCGGGATGCCGTCCCCATCCTGGTCGGGGCATCCTTTGAGGCGGGGCAGGCCGGGGGTGTCGATGCATTCATCCATGCTGTCTACAACCCCGTCGCCGTCCATATCGGGTTCGGGGCAGCCCCGGTACAGGAGCACACCTGGAACCTCGGGACACTTATCGTCGATATCCGGGATTTCGTCGCCATCGCTATCGGGGCATCCGTCCAGCGCGACCAGGCCGGGCTCGAAGCGGCAGCGGTCGTCTTTGTCCAGGACCCCATCGCCGTCGCTGTCGGGACAGCCTTTGAGTTCCTTAGGCCCTGCGGCATAGGGGCAATCGTCCTGATGGTCAGGCAGCCCGTCGTTGTCGCTGTCGGGACAGCCGTCGGAGCTTTTGGGCCCTTGCACTTTCGGGCAAGGATCGTATTTATTGGGCACGCCATCCAGATCGTCGTCCGGACAGCCGGATATCGTGCGAAAACCGAATTCATAAGGACATTCATCCAATGCATCGGGCACGCCGTCGGTATCGGAGTCCAGTTCGAAGGCATTTTTGCACTGGTAATCATCGAGCGAGCCGGAGAAATGGGTGATGCCGTAGATATAGACCCGCCATTGCCCGTTTTCGAATTTGGCGATGGTTTCCATGATCTTTTGAGTAGTGCCGAAATTTTCGCCCCGTTTATTGACGCCATTGAGCTGGAGCTCAAAGACCACCTGAACGCCCGGGTAGGAGGTCTGGAAAGTACGGCACCCCAGATAGGTGGTCTTGACCGAATTCATCTCTCCGTTCGGTTGATAAAGCAGGGGAAAGGACAAGAGGTAATCCGAAGCGTCCTGGTACATCCCGGAGCCAAGCCGGAAGCCCGAGGGGGTGAGGTCGTATTCCACCTTCACTTCCGGTCCTGCGAAGCCCGCCCGGGGGAAATCCGGATCGTAGGCGTTGGCGATCAGTTTTTGCCGTTGGGTTTCCGGCAGGCCTTCGATGCAGATATTGTTGAGCAACTGCGCGTAGTAATCGACCAGTTCCAGCGCCTGCCCTTTGATCTCCTGCCAGTCGCCCGCCGATAAGGCGCCCGACTGCCCAAACGCCGGCGCATGGCCGGTGAGGATTAAAAACAGGAGTGGTATGGAGAGTGGTAGTCGTTTCACGATAGTATGTTGATGAATACTGGACAGCCCTGTTCAATAATTATTGAGGGGTAGTCGCCAGATTTAGACACTCTTCCTTGTAATTGCGGACGTCGGTTTCAGTGGCCGGGTACAGTTCGGAAATGAGCCAGCCCGTATTAAAATCTTCCCGGGCCGTTTGCCGGATCACGAAGATCCAGTTGGGCACCTGGAAGAAGTGATATTCGATCGAGTTGATATGTTGCAGTTGGAAGTCGCCGAGGTAGACTTCCCAGGCCAGGGTATTGAGCAGTGAATTATTGGGATTAAAATCCATGCAATCCGAGAGGTTGACCTTTTCGTCGAACACCCGTTTGAGGGCGCTGAAGTTGGTGCCGTGGCTCATGGGACTGAGGAAGGCCTTTCGGCGGACATTGGTGTAGGGAAACCGGTCCGGGCACAGATCGGCGAAGATCTCCGGGTTGAGCATAGAGACGATCACCCACTCTGACCCCCCTGTGGCGGCGTCCTGGCGGATCTGGAGCACCAGGCTTGCGGTGCAGGGTTGGCCCTGGAACAGCACATCGCAGTTGACGGTAGCGTACCAGTTGCCCGTTTCGAACTCCAGGAAGGAGGGGCATTGATTGTCGACTGCCTGATCGATAAAAGCCTCGACCTCCGACTCCGACCATTCCGTGCTGCGCAGGTTGAACAAGCTATAGATGATCTCCTTTCGGGTAATGTCGCGTTTTTGGAAAAGCTGGTACCATTTGTCGAGCACCCGCTGGTTGACATCACCGTTGAAGCGGTCGATAAAATCATCGACCGTATGCACCTCCACGACAAAATTTTCCTTGATCCAGTCGTCGGAAGGCTGGGAAAGGAAAAATGCCGGCAAGACGAGGAATGCCAGGAAAGGGAGCAGGAATTTTAATTTTGCCATGTTTCCTCCACATTGATATCGCCCAGCAAAATGTCCCAGCATTTCATCGAATTGCCTGCCTGGGCCACGCTCACCTGTTTGAGGACCACCTCGATATGCTTCTCGGTGATATCTTCATAGGCGGGCTGGTCATTTTTATAACCGGTAAATTTTTGTTTAATGGTAATGACGCCGTAAAAATTGCCATCGACGCCCTTGCGCAGTTGGCTGACGTAGCCCACTTCCACCCATTTGATCTCGACCCGGGTATAGCCCAGCAGTTGGAGGTGTTTGAAATAGTCGCGCACCTTGTATTCGCTGATATTGCTGCGATTGGCGCTGGACACCTGCACGACGCGGTCTTCATCGAGGAAGAGTTTGCAGGCCAGGTCGACCGCCCCCGACGATTTGAGCAAGGAGCTTTTGTTGTCGCAGATGATCTGGATGTAATTCGACAGGTAGGTCGTTTTCTGGAGCGCCTGGGCGCTGTACTCATCGGCCTTTGGCGGCAGGCCGTCGCACTGGGCGGCAAGGGCGAATGGAGCTAGTAAAAATAGAGCGGCAATTGGGAAAATGGTTCGGCGCATGTTTTTCTCGGTTGTATGTTCATTCGGGATATGTCAGTACAAGGCCCTTTGGTTTGCAAAGATAAGCAATCGTTTGGCTAAATGCACTAGGGAGACAATGATAGCGGGAATTGAGGGAAAAGTCAACACTCCACGGTCAACATTCAACTAAAAAAAATTGATCCTCAATAAAGGCATCCAAATAACCAGAGTGGAATAGTCTTTCCCACTGGATATTCCATATCGTCGCGTACAGCGAAGCTGTTGGGGATACCCGCGATCTGTTTATAGCCTTTTTGTTTCCCGCCTATTTCGAAGGTGTAGCGATTATCGATGATAAAATCGCCCTTATCAGGCACGTTCACCTCGTGCCGGCATTGGAGTTGGTTTTGGAAAAATGTTTCACGCAGGTTGCCCACGTTGGGCGAGGCCGGTGCGAGGGCAAATGCGAGGCATGTATTCTGGAGGTAGATCTTTTCAGGTTTTTGGAGCAATGACAACCCTGCACCGGGAGGGTAGAGCAGCCGGATAAGGCGGGCGTTTTCCAGATAGATCAGGTAGTTGAGTACTGTATTTCGATGGATGCCGGCTTTTTCGGCCAGTTGGGTGAGGTTGGGTTTGAACGGCACGTTAGAAGAGAGGATGAACAGCAAGAGCAGGAGTTTTCGCGCATTCCGCGGGTCAAACCCTTTCAGCGACGCCATGTCATATTCGATAACCACCCGCACCAATTGCTCCAGTCTTTGGTGGAAGCCCTCTTCGTCTTCGAGGAAGAAGGGATAATAGCCAAAGGAGAGATATTTACGAAAATGTTCCAGCGGACGGAAATCGACTGGGAACAGATCTGTGATCTCCCTGCCGCGGGCTAGCAGGTCATCGAGAGAGAAGGGGGCGAATGTCAGGATGCCTGACAGGTCGAGGAACTCGCGGAAGGAGAGTCCGTGCAATTCGTACATTAAGGCTCTTCTACTGAGATCACCCTCCTCTTTTGCCAGGTCGATGATCGAGGAGCCGGTAAAGGCAATTTGCAGGTCGGGATAGAAATCATGGAGGTTTTTCACCTCCCGGGCCCAGCCGGGGTATTTGTGCACTTCATCCAGGAAAGCTACTTTTCCGCCTTCCCTGTAAAACTGTTCGACGGTAGTCGACAGCGGATTTTGGGTAAAATAAAGATCATCGAGCGAAAAATACGCCGCTTGGGTAGCCGGCAGCCCGAGCGCGCGCATGCGTTGGAGCAGCAAGGTGGTTTTTCCCGTTCCTCTTGCGCCTTTTATGCCCACCAACCTATTATCCCACCGGATCTCATCCAGAAGATAGCGGCTGTGCGCAAGGGGCGTTTTGCGTGCGAGCGCGGCGGATTTGGCGAGTAAAGTTTCCATTTTGCACTTTTAAAAGTGCAATTTACGACATTTTTTGCACTTTTAAAAGTGCAATTTTGGTTTATTCGAAGAAATCGACCGCCAGCCCCTCTACCCATCCGGCTTTGATCACTTCCCCTTTCTGAAAGGTCCGGACCTTGGCATAGCCTTCGGAGGAAGGCTCTGTATAGACTTCCACGCACGCCTCTTCCAGGTTGACGATCCAGGTTTCGGGGATGCCGGCCGCGGCGTAGAGCGGTAGCTTGACCAGCCGGTCTTTGGCCAGGGAGGAGTCGGCCACTTCGATAAGGAAGAGGATGTCTTGTGGTTTGGGGTGGGCGTTTTTGAACGTCTCCGGTATGCGTTTCGCCACGGTCAGGTCCGGCTCCGGCTCGGAAAATTCATCCAGCGCCACTGGGTTTTGGACCCGTATCCAGGCGCGTTCGTGCAGGTGAAGGACCAGCCATTGCATCAGCTGGTCTACCACGAAGGCATGTTTGCTGTTAATTGGCGACATCTCTACAATTTCTCCATCCAATAATTCGACACGTTTCCCTGTGGGGAAAAATTGCAGCTCCGCCAGGCGGTGGTAATCGGCCACCGAGAAGCGGTATTTTTTCAAGACCGGTGCGGTTGTAGTGGTTTGTTCGGTCATTTTTTTTGTGGAATGAGGTAGGAAGATACGGAGAAAAGGCTGAAAAGGCAAGGTTCCCACTGTTTAATAAAGACACCCAAACAGCCAAAGCGGGATACCTTTCCCTACGGGCTATTCCATACCGTCGCGGATTTCATTTTGCATAATGGAAGGTGCAAATCAGGGAATTTTTTGCATGTCAGGGAAGGCTTTTTATTAGAGAATGTAGAGGCTCAGGGCCCTCAAAGCCTGCCGCAGGAGCGGTTGCCGGCCTATTAAACCCGCGATTTTCCCGAATGAAAACAGGGTCCGATGGCGGCACACGGACTTTTCCTGGGAGTCAATAGCTTTGGTATAGTTGTAAGTTAAATTTTTTTGCATTATTTTGCCTCCCGATTCAGAGAGGCCTACCCCCAAATTATTGAGAAAACGCGGTTTGTGAGTTTGTTGATGAGGACAAGTTTGCAAGCCTTTTTTGTATTTCGGGCGGATGTGTTGCGCTCGAGGGGGGGGGAGAGGCTTTTCGTTTATTTAAAAATTGTTGTAAAAAATTGGAGTTATGAAGGTAGGTATTGGGAAGATTATAGTATTGGGTGTTTTTGCAATGGCCAATTTATTTTTTTTGAACTCTGTTTCGGGACAAATAACCCAGGTGGCTGGATCTCCTCAAACTAGTACTACGAATAATACTACGCTTACTATTGCAAAACCTTCAGGACTTGCTGTAGGGGATGTGATGATCGCGAATATTGTGCAAAGCGATAATGATGGTGCAAATGGAGGTGATTTATCTAATGCTTCCTCGTCTGGATGGACTCTGATTGCTGGAGGGCAAACAGGTGTAACTGGAAGTGGCGGTGATGAGTGGTGGGGCACCCTTTTATACAAAATAGCGACTGCATTGGATGTAGCGGCTACTAATTTTACTTTTTCTTTGGATGGGACTGCTGACGACGGTTCCGGAGGAATTGTTGCCTTTTCAGGAGTTGATATCGCAGGAGGGGTTACTGAGACAGGAGCTGCAGGTGGCCCTTTTGATGTGGACCCAGGTAGCTCTTATAATAATGTTAATAATGACAACACGCTGAATGCTAATGCTATTACTACGGCTACGGCAAATGCAGCAGTGATTATGTTCGGCGTACTTGGCGACAACCAAAATATTTCAAACTGGTCAACTACGAGCCCTGGTACACTTGCTGAGATTTATGATTTACCCTACAATGCCGCTTTGGATATGGGAAGTGGAGCCGCCTGGGCAATAAAAGCATCGGCGGGTACAACGGGAGGAGGAACAGCCACCACAAGTAATAATCCTTACAACGGAGCCATTTTAATTGCCCTTCGGCGCTTCACAGGGACAATCACTACAGGGACAATTGCAGGTTCTCCATTTTGTGCCGGAAGTAGCGTCACGGTGCCCTACACCATAACCGGAACCTATGCTTCTGGAAATGTTTTTACCGCTCATCTTTCTGATGCTTCGGGTTCATTTGCCTCACCAACAGATATCGGATCAGTTACTTCTACAACTTCTGGTAGTATTTCCGCAACCATCCCGGGAGCTCAAGCACCAGGGACGGGCTTTCGAATCAGGGTCATTTCCAGTTTGCCACAGGCTATAGGATCTGATAACGGTTCTGATTTGATCATTAATGCTACTCCAGCCCCAACAGGAAGTGCATCCCAAACGTTCTGTTCAAGCGATAGCCCCACCGTAGCTGATTTGATGGCCACTGGGTCTAATATTCAGTGGTATGACATGTCTAGTGGAGGGAGTCTTCTTCCCTCTGGAACAGCTTTGACGGATGGCGCCAACTACTATGGGTCGCAAACAGTGTCCGGTTGTGAGAGTACTTCGAGGTTGGATGTGATAGTAACTGTTAATACCGCCCCGACTACCACCGGCGTTACTATTTGCCAGGGCGGGAACGGAGAGTTGAGTTCATCCACGACCTGTGGAGGTGGCGGTTCTGCGTCAAGTGGGCCAAATGATGCTGGGACCGGGGCTAATATGGATGGACCCGGAACTGTGAACTGGAGCAATCCTGGCAATATTACTACTCCAGGAAGTCCTTATGCAGATGTAAGCGTTGCGGCCACAGGCGGAACTACTATTACTGAATACTTACAAGGGACAAATTACGGATTTACTATTCCTGCAGGGGCAACCATTGATGGAATAGCGGTTTCGATCAATCGAAATAATTCTTCAAATGCTGGAGGGAATGGGATACAAGACGTTGAAGTTCGCTTATTAAAGGCGGGTACTATTGTCGGAGATAATAAAGCAGTTACTGGAGCGACATGGCCCACTTCATTTACTGTGGCCAATTATGGCTCTTCTTCAGATTTGTGGGGGACCACCTGGACCCCAACAGATATCAATAATTCTAATTTTGGAGTTGCCTTTTCGGTCACGAATAATAGCACTGTATCAGCAAGAACTGCAACTGTGGATTATATTCAAATTACGGTGACTTATACCTTAAATGGCGTACTGAACTGGTATACAACCTCATCCGGTGGCTCTCCAATCGGCTCGGGCTCCCCATTCAACCCAGTTGGAGTTTCCGGTTCAGGGCTTTCCGATACCAATACGCCCGGTACATATACTTTTTACGCAGAATGTTCCACCGTACCTGGTTGCCGCACCGCTACTGATTTTGTAATACACCCAACCGGCAGATGGCTCGGCGTCACCAGCGGCGCCGACAACTGGAACGACGCCTCCAACTGGTGTGGAGGTATCCCTGATGCCATCACAAACGTCTACATTCCTTCGAGTGGGGTTACCTACATGCCGAGCATAGGCTCCGGAAACGGGCTATGCAATAACATGACCATTGACGGTACGCTCACCATCGATGGCTCCAACACCCTGACCGTCTCCGGCAACTGGACCAACAATGGCACCTTCACGCCCAACACCAGTTCGGTCACATTCAACGGCAGTTCCGAACAAACGATCGGAGGTTCCGCTTCCACTGCGTTTTACAACCTGACCATTAATAATACCAGCTTAACCGGGGTTGTTCTATCCAACGCCACAACCGTCAGCAACCAACTCACCCTTACGGATGGTTTGCTTATTTTAGGGAATAACGATTTGCCTGTAAATGTAAGTATCTCAGGCGGCTCAACAGGCTCCTACGTGCAAACCAATGGTTCCGGCTGCCTGACGCAACCCCTTGCTGCAAGCAATTCCAAAACGTTTCCGGTTGGCCGGAGCGCCTATAACCCGGCTGTTTTGGATTTGGCAGCCGGAAGCACCTCGGATGATTTCTGTATTCGTGTGGAAGACGATGTTTTTCAGACGGGCTCCAGCGGGGCGACAGTGAGCGACAAGGTCGTTGATCGCACATGGTTTGTTAATGAAGGAACCGCAGGAGGAAGCACTGCTACCTTAACTGTAACCTGGAACAGTGGTGAAGCATTGGGTACTTTTGATCCTTCGGCGTGTTATATCTCTCATTATTCAGGATCAGGCTGGAATGGGTACACACCTGGAAATGCGGGAGCAGGGCCAACCTTTTCCATTTCTCGACCTGCCCTTTCTTCCTTCTCGCCATTTGCCGTGGCGAGCGGCACCGCACTCCCCGTCACCTGGCTCTCCTTCCGCGCTACCCTCGAAGGCGACGACGTGCATCTCACCTGGTCCACCGCCTCCGAGTCGAACAACGAAGGCTTCGATGTGCAGCGCAGCGCCGACGGCAAGGATTGGGAAACCATTGGCTTTGTACCGGGCACAGGCACGACAAGCGAAGTGCATAGCTACGATTATACTGACTCTTCACCCTTCACCCTTCACTCTTCACTCGCCTACTACCGCCTCGCCCAACGCGACTTCGACGGTACCACCGACTATTCCCCCATCCGTGTGATCGAACTGAGCGGCGCCCAGGGCGGCATTCGCGTCTATCCTAACCCCACGGATGAGGAGGTGACGATCTCGTTTGCCGAGCAGACGGATGTACGGGGCACAGTACAGTTATTTAACCAAAACGGCCGGAAGGTCGGGGAATATGCCATCCCGCCGGGCACGGTCGATTATCAGGTGCGCGTGGCGCAGCTGGCGAGCGGCACGTACCTGCTCAAAGTGAAGGTAGGGACGAAGGAGTGGACGAAAAGGTTGGTGGTGGAGTAGTATATTAGTTTTTAAGTTTATAAGGTTATAAGTTTTGAAGGGCGGGCGCATGGCTTAGGGCTGTGCGCCCGTTTGGCGTTTTTGCACCCGCCTCTGATAAGACCCGCACAAAAGTGCCTTACCGGAGAGTGGTGTTATTTTTTTAGGAAAGGGTATTAAATATTGAGATTTTGGTTCACTCGCAACTTTTAAGACTTTCATTTGTCCCTCATTTTGGTTAATTTGCCTGCTTAATTGCGAAAAAAACGAATTCTACCCTTTAGTATTTAATTTTAAAATATTTGTAACGATTTTACAATGAATCGAATAGTTATTTTTTTTATTGTTTTCATTTTCGGAATTTCGTTAGATGGGTTTGGACAAGCTACTTATGAATCTAAAAGTGGAGGAGGAGCTTGGAGTTCCACAGGAAGTTGGAAATTAGCTCAAGGGTCATTGCCTGATTCACCTAGCGATGGTATCCCCGATGCAAATGACAATGTAATTATTAATAATGGTGATTTGATTTCTGTGAGTAGTTTACAAGCCTGTGCATCAATAATCATAAAAGGGAATAATGGACAAAATGCAACCCTTAGTATTTCCGGAGGAACTCTTGATGTTGGTGGAAACCTATCAGTTGAAATTTCAGGAGGGAGTTATTATGGCTTCGTAACAATGAGTTCAGGAGGTATTCTGAATATCTTAGGAACATTTGACAGTAATGCAAGTTTCACTCCAGGGGATGGAACGGTTAATTATTATAGCACCACTACTCAATCTATAAAAGCGACTACTTACTACAATTTGACGTTTTCAGGTGGTGGGACTAAGACTTTTACTGGGGCTGCTATTGCAACAAATAACCTCACAATTTCGGATGGAAGTAAGATCGATTTGGCCAATTTTAATTTTACTCTTACCGCCTTTAGCGCTACATCTCTAACACATAATAGTGGTTGGATGTATGGAGGAGATTTTACACGGTATTTCGATGTGGTTACTTTGGGAGATGGTGACGCTGCAGGTCTCTTCCCAATTGGTTCTGCAACTGATTATAGGCCTTTCTATATTTCCCCGACTGCAGTTCTTTCATTAGGGGGGGCCATTACAGTCTCCCACACTGATGCGGCGGGTGCAGTTGATGTTTCAATTTCTGATGGTGGGAATACGATCGTCCGCAGGACAAACTTATATTGGACTGTTTCTGTTTCAGGGTTTGTTATTGGTTGGAACTTTAATTTGCATGCTGAAGGGACAGGTTTGGGAATTATCGGAGATGTTGGAGACCTTACATTAACACAAGCTAATAGTGTTGTTGGCTCCGCTGGTACAAATGGTGGAACTACCTCCAATCCAATAATAAGGAGAACAGGTCTAACACTTTCAGAAATTTCAAATGATTTTTATGTTGGATCTATAGACGCAATCTCCTCCCCCCTCCCCGTCACCTGGCTCTCCTTCCGCGCTGCGCTGACCGAAGATGGCAACGCCAACCTATTCTGGTCCACCGCCTCTGAATCGAACAACGAGGGCTTCGACATTCAGCGCAGCCTCAATGGCCGTAACTGGGAAACGATCGGGTTTGTAGCGGGCGCCGGCACGACGAGTGAAGTGCAGAGCTATACATACACGGATAATTCACTCTCCACTTTCAACTCTCAACTTGCCTACTACCGCCTCCAGCAGCGCGATTTCGACGGAACCACCGACTACTCCCCCGTGCGGGTACTCGAACTGAGCGGTGAAGCAGGCGGCATCCGCGTCTTCCCCAATCCAGCCAGTGAAGTGGTGACCATCGCCTTCTCCGAGCCCACCGAGTCGCGCGGTTCGGTCAAATTGCTCACCCAAAATAACCGCCTCATTGTGGAACAGGTCATCGCTCCCCAAACCACCGAACACCAACTGCGCGTTGCGCCGGTGCCGAGCGGCACCTACATCCTGAAAGTGAAGGTGGGGAATAAGGAGTGGACGAAGCGCTTGGTGGTGGAGTAGTTTTTAAGTTTATTAGGGTATACGTTTTTAAAATGGGCGCATTGCTTTGAGGCGATGCGCCCGTTCTCATTTTGGGAAGTGACTTATTCCTGTTTTTCAGTCAAATACAAAACGGGTGTTTTTATAAAAAAAGCACTCCCCCGCTTATGA
The DNA here is from genome assembly GCA_020636275.1 of Lewinellaceae bacterium. Lineage (GTDB taxonomy): Bacteria > Bacteroidota > Bacteroidia > Chitinophagales > Saprospiraceae > JADJTT01. The sequence goes on from JACJYD010000001.1 coordinate 747,025, forward strand.
GAAAACTATACCACCTCCTGACAGGGGCTACCGTCCTGGTTGGCCTGTACAGCTATCCTTCTTTTGCCCAATCCACACCTGCTCCTGGCGATATTGTCTTTACCCACGCTTGCTCGGGGGGCGGGGACATTTGTGAATTTCTAACCCTTAAAAGACTGGATCTGAGTGGCTTGGCGCTTACAGATCGAAGCCTCTGCGCGTCGGGAAAGTTTTTTGACAACAGTGGGAGTGAAGGGGTCACATCTGCCGGTTTTTTCAGCACCCTGACCGATGTGCCGGCCGGTACATATGTTCGGGTTTCAAAAACCAATGGAGGAACAAATGAAACCGCTACCAATGATGGAGTCGTTACGTTTTATGGTAGTAATCTGAACATTGCTTCGAACGGTGATCAGTTTATCCTCTACACGGGCACGCCTACTGTGGTGGTCGGCACGAGCAGCTGTCCGGGTACGTATACGCATGTGTTTGCCGCCGGCATTAATGTGGCTAATACGGATTGGATAACAACAGGCAATCCCACTTCCACCACTTCCTATGCGCCTGGTACCTCTTCGGATTATGATACCGGAAATTTTGACAATAACCAGATCAACCCGGGAACCTTCCTGCCTGGAAATGCCGCCGCTATCCGGACTGCCTGCACTACGTCGGGTAATTGGCAGGGGGCAGATGGGGGCAGTACATACACTTCCTTTACCCTGAAAAATATCCAATTCAACAAATCCAATTATAGCACTGGAACGGCGTCTTATTCGACTACGCCCACTTCCGCAACGATCAACCTCTCCAGCCTGGCATTCTCGGGCGCCGACGCGAACACCCGATATCTGGTCCTGATGCGGGCCAATGCCACTTCTGATTTGCCGGCCGATCGCTTTACAAGCTATTCCGGGATCAATACCGATTTTACACTGGCTCCGAATGTGGTCACTACTTTCACTCCGACTGATCTGGCCCCTGGCTCAGCCCCGGTTGCCGGCAATGGCAAAATGGTCTATTTCGGTTACGGCCTCCCCTCTTCCCTCACCCTGACCGGGCTCAATACCACCACAACGGCCTATTACCTGAGCGTATGGGCTGTCAACGGGAATGGGTATAGCGCTAATTTGAGCTCCACCTTCTATACGCTCTCTATCGGCACGGCTCTCCCCGTGACCTGGCTCTCCTTCCGCGCCGCGCTCGAAGGCGACGACGTGCACCTCACCTGGTCCACCGCCTCCGAATCGAACAACGAAGGCTTCGATATCCAGCGCAGCGCCGACGGTAAGGATTGGGAAACCATTGGCTTTGTACCGGGAGCAGAAACAACAAGCGAAGTTAAGAGCTATGATTATACTGACTCTTCACCCTTCACCCTTCACTCCTCACTCACTTACTACCGCCTCGCCCAACGCGATTTCGACGGCACCACCGACTACTCCCCCGTGCGTGTGATCGAACTGACGGGCGCCCAGGGCGGCATCCGCGTCTATCCCAACCCTGCGAATGAATTGGTGACCGTCGCATTTAGTGAACAAACTGACGTCAGGGGCATGGTGCAGTTGTTTGACCAAAACGGCCGGAAGGTCGGGGAATACTCCGTCCCGCCGGGTACGGTCGATTATCAGGTGCGCGTGGCGCAGCTGCCGAGCGGCACCTACCTGCTCAAAGTGAAGGTAGGGACGAAGGAGTGGATGAAGCGGTTGGTGGTGGAATAGGGCGGTTTTTCGCACTCACCCCCGGCCCCTCTCTCCTCCAGAGAGGGGAGCTTTTTGAGCTTAACACCACAATATCTGACCTGCAACACTTTTGCACAATGAAGGGAAAAGAATTGATTTCTCCCAGTGCCAAGAGCTCCCCTCTCTGGAGGAGAGAGGGGCCGGGGGTGAGTGCGAAAATCGCGGATGCACAGAAAACCCCCACTCCTCCTGTGAAATCCCCCCTTCTCCCCTCTCTTTTTCAAAAAAAAGATGACCTACGCCGAAATACTAACCTTTGCCCGTGAACTCCGCAAAAGGCAAACCCCTGCCGAGCAGAAATTTTGGAAGCAGGTGAGAGGAAGGCGTTTTGAGGGGAAGAAATTTTTGAGGCAACACATTATCAAGCATGCGATGGATGGGAAAAAGGAAGCCTTTTTCATCGCCGACTTTTACTGCCGGGAGAAAAAAGTGATCGTGGAAATAGACGGCGGCATTCATCGCACCCAGGTGGAATACGATCAACTCCGGCAAGAGGTCCTTGAGAGAATGGGATATCGGGTAATCCGCTTTAAGAATGAAGAAGTACTGGAGAATTGGGAAAAAGTGGAGCGAATTTTACTCGAATGGATAGCCTGAGTGCGCTCCCTTCTTTGGATGAATAAATAAGGATAGGTCCAAAATTACCACTCCCTATTGATTTGCTACCGTTTTCTTTCTAAATTGTACCTTTTACCGAAAAGCCGGTAATTTGTGCTAGAGAGAAAACGACCCCCGAACTATGAGAAAACCAAACACCTTCTTTTTGGCCCTTCTGTTGGGCCTATGTAGTTTTTTTGCCCACAGCCAGGTATTGCAGCAACTTCCCACCAATTTTCTTTCCCAGGGCGACCTGTTCGGCCAGTCCGTTGCCATTAATGGCTATGGCAACTATATTGTGGTAGGTGCGCCTTTTCATCGCGATTATGAAGATGCGCAGGACCAACAGGAAGGCGTAGCTTTTGTATATACCTATTCGGGCGGCGCCTGGATCTTGCAGGATACGCTTAATAACCCCTTTTTGGACGATATGGCAGCTCTGGGCTCGGCCGTCGGCATCAATACCGACGGTACCCTGGCGGCGGTGGGCGCTTCGGGAGAAAAAAATAACCGGGGCGATGCCCGCCTTTTTAAACGTATCGGTTCGTCCTGGGCCATGTTACCGGCTTTGGTCCACAGCGGTAGCCCCGGTAACCAAACAGGGGCCGGTCCGGGCGACCACTTCGGCGCGTCGATCGCGCTCGACGGCTCAGGTTATTACATGGCTGCAGGCTCTCCAACTTTCCAAAATGCCTATGGCCGGGCGAATGTATGCTACTTCAATTCGGGGAGTAATACCTGGAATTATGCATCTTTGGAAAACCCCGACCAGGATAAAGGCGACTATTTCGGGGTCTCCCTCGCTATCGATGTCACCGGCAACTACCTGGTGATCGGGGCGCCGGGCGACGATCCGGCCAACAACAACCAAACCGATAACTACGGGGCCGTTTATTACTACAAACGCGATCCCATGACCCAAAATACCTGGAATCTCGAACAGGTGATCAAACCGCTGAGCTTGCAGTCCCAAAGCCAATTCGGCTTTGCCGTCGACCTCAACCGGACGGGCGACAGCCTTATCGTCGGCGCCCCCGGTCACAACGGTACAGGCGCGGCTTTTTTGTTTAAAAAACTCAACACGGGCCTCTGGATGCAAACAGATCTGATCACGCCCCATAATCCCGTGGCGGGCGACCAATTTGGTAGCAGTGTTTCCCTTTCGGGAGATGGCGACATCGCCCTGATCGGCGCCCCCCTGCGCGATACAGCCGCCATGATTGACCTCGGAGCGGCCTTCCTCTTCAACTACGTAGACCCCGGTGTCGAGTGGAGCCAATTCAAAAACCTCAGCTTGCCTCCCGGGTATGAAGCAGGGGAAACCTTCGGCGCCGCCGTTTCTATCGCCAATAATCTCTTTACCGGCGTCATCGGCTCGCCCTTTCGCAGCCTCAACCGGGGCGCGGCTTTCGTGGTGCTGCCCACTGCGCTTCCCGTCACCTGGCTCGACTTCCGCGCCGAAGTCACAGGCGAAGATGTGCTCCTCACCTGGTCCACCGCCTCCGAATCGAGTAACAAAGGCTTCGAAATCCAGCGCAGCACCAACGGCCGGGACTGGGAAAGGATCGGTTTCGTTCCTGGAATCGGGTCTACCAGCGAGGTGCAAAACTACGATTATACTGACTCTTCACCCTTCACCCTTCACTCTTCACTCATCTACTACCGCCTCGCCCAACGCGACTTCAACGGCGCCACCGACTACTCCCCCATCCGGGTCGTACAGATCCAGTCCGCCGGCGGCATCCGCGTCTTCCCCAACCCAGCGAATGAGCTGGTGACCGTCGCATTCAGCGAACCTACCGACGTCAGGAGCACGGTGCAGTTGTTCGACCAAAACGGCCGGATGGTCGGGGAATACTCCGTCCCGCCGGGCACGGTCGAATATCAGGTGCGCGTGGCGCAGCTGGCGAGCGGCACCTACCTGCTCAAGGTGAAGGTAGGGACGAAGGAGTGGATGAATAGGTTGGTGGTGGAGTAATATCCCGCCAAGGGTTGATTTCTGTCATTGCCCCGCGTTCGGCTTTTTTGTAGTTTTCTCGGCAAACGAAAATCCGCCTTCTTCCGGAAGCGGATAGGGCGGATGTAAATCCCCCGGTTATGAGAAAACTACACACCATTGCCCTGACCCTGGGCCTGATGGCCATTTATCCCTTTTTTCTGAATGGCCAGATCACGAAAATTCAGCCTGCTGTTTTACAAGCTAACGACCATTTCGGCGCTTCCGTCGCCCTGAATGCCGATGCGACCTACATGGTCGTCGGCGCCCCCGATTCACTGGCTACGGCCGAGAGTGGGACGGGGTATGTTTTCTTTAAAAGTGGAGGAACCTGGGGCCTGCAGGGCCCCCTCACCGACCCTGCGTTGGATGGGAATGCCAAATTGGGAGCCGCGGTCGCGATCAATGGCGCTGGTACCCGGGTCGCCCTGGGTGCGCCTTTTCAGGAAAATAACAATGACGGAACGGTGGTCCTTTTTGAACGGAGCGGGACCAGTTGGGCAAAGGCCGCAGCCCAATTGACGCAGCTCTCGGGTTTTACAAACCCCAGCGATTACGCCGGTTCGGCAGTAGCGCTTGATGGAAGCGGAAATTATCTGGCGATCGGCATTCCGGGCTTTGACCAGGGAAAGGGAGAGATCGCAGTCTGTCATTACGATGAGACGGTCGTACCGGCAGCCTGGTCCTGTGTGGAAATCGTAAATCCTGGCGGGGCGGGTGGCGATAAGAATGATCTGTTCGGGGTCTCGGTATCCCTGAATGCGTCGGGCGATGTGCTGATCGTTGGCGCCACGGGAGAAGACAATGCCAACCCGGTCAGCAATGTGAACTATTACGGCGCCAGCTATATCTTCCGTCGCACAGGAACCAACGATTGGACGACCATTGCGCCTGTAAAACTGCCCGAGCCCGCCGGTTTGAATGCCACGACCCGGCTCGGCAAATCGGTCGATATCAACGCGGTTGGCGATGTAGCCCTTGTCGGCGCTCCCGGGTATATGGACAAGGGCGCGGCTTTTGTCTATAAATACGAATTGGGCGCCTGGCAAACGCCCGTCACTATCCAGCCCACGATGTGCATTAGTACCGGCGACCTGTTCGGGTGGAGCGTATCCATCGATGGAAGCGGCCAGCACGCCTTCTTCGGCGCTCCGGGCAACGATCCCATTCTCAGCGGTCAGCCCCTGGTGAACAGCGGGGCCTTGTTTACCTTCAAGACCGTGGCCGGCGTCTGGACCATGGATCAAAAGATGTGCCTGCTCCCCGGAAATACCGGCGCAGGCGACCTGCTGGGCGCTTCCGTCTCTCTGGCACAGGATGTCCTCTACGGCGCCGCCGGCGCTCCCAAACTGGACGATACCGGAGAACAAGACGCCGGAGCGGTCTACGTTTTTGAAGAAGTCGCCCTCCCCGTCACCTGGCTCTCGTTCCACGCTGCCGTAGTTGACGATGGCGTCCTCCTCACCTGGTCCACCGCTTCCGAGTCCAACAGTGAAGGCTTCGGCATCCAGCGCAGCTACAACGGCTGGGACTGGGATTCGATCGGTTTCGTAGCAAGTAAAGGAGCAACGAGCGAAGTACAAAACTATGCCTTCACTGACCCTTCACCCTTCACCCTTCACTCTTCACTCACCTACTACCGCCTCCAACAGCGCGACTTCAACGGCGCTATCGACTATTCCCCCATCCGGGTGGTACAGCTGGACGCTCAAAGCTATATCCGGGTCTATCCCAATCCAACCGATGATTTTGTCACCATTTCCTTTGCCCAGCCCACCGAGAGGCGCGGCAGCGCGCAGTTGCTGACCGCTTCGGGTCGTCTGCTCGTCGAGCAGGTCATCCCGCTCAATACCGTCGATTTTGAGTTGCGCGTAGCGCCCTATCCGGCGGGGGTCTACTGGCTGAAGGTGGTGGTAGGAGGTGAGGAGTGGATGAGACGGGTGATAGTGGAGTAGTTGATTTTCTTTTATTTGTTTCTAAAATTCTGTATTTTTGTAGAATTATAGAAATGAAATGAATTTTTTATCCTTTCAACATACATTTGCCCAATTTCCGGTCATCTCCATTTTGGAGATCGAGAAGGCTTTCCCCGGGTTCGACCAAAATGCATTGACTCGTTGGCAACGGAAAGGGTATTTGGAAAAAATCAGGAGCGGGTACTATCGCCTGGCATCCCGGCCAATTTCCGGAGAGGGGGAGTCGTTCTTTATTGCCAATCGCATTTACAACCCCTCCTACGTTTCCCTTCAATCGGCGATGAGTTGGTATGGGTTCATTCCGGAGGGGGTGTTTACCGTCACCTCCATATCAACTCGGAAGACCCAGGTATTTGAAACATCTTTGGGGCAATTTTCCTATCGCAGTATCCGTCGTGAGTTGTTTTTTGGGTACCGGCTTGTTTCCTTTGGAAATATCCGGGTAAAAATTGCTGATCCGGAAAAGACCCTCCTCGATTTTCTTTACCTTAATCCCCATCTCGATTCGGCGGCTCATTTTTTTGAATTACGGCTGAATATGTGGGAGCTTGGAGCGAAAGTCCGCATAGAGAAAATCAATAAATACCTGAAGCTATTTAATTCAAAGGCGCTGACTTCACGAGTTAATAAATTCACTCAATTCTTAGAGAGCAATGCTGTCACTTTCTGAAATTCAACAGGAATATCCGGAACGACTCCATCACTACGGGGCATTTTTGTTGCGGGAATATTTGCAATGCAAAATCCTGGAGCTTTTGTTTGAAAGCGATTACGCATTGAAGTTTGCTTTTCTGGGAGGGACTTGCCTTCGGATTGTACACAACAATCAGCGATTTTCAGAGGATCTTGATTTCGATAATTTTGATCTCAGTGAGAAAGACTTTGAGGAGGTTGCCGGCTTGATCCGGGGTGGATTGGAAGAGGAGGGCTTTAAAATTGAAATGAGAAACGTGATTCGTGGGGCTTATCACTGTTACATTCGTTTTCCGGAATTGTTATATGAAAGCGGCTTAAGCGGACATAAAGAGGCAAAAATTCTGATCAATTTGGATACCGAGCCTCAAGGTTTTCAATTTGAACCTGGTTCCTTTTTCCTCAACCGATTTGATGTTTTCACCACAATCCGGACTACTCCGATGGATCTACTTTTAAGCCAAAAGATCACGGCTATTTCCCAAAGACGGCAACCGAAAGGTCGGGATTTTTTCGACCTGGTGTTCTTATTAGGAAAGGCAAGCCCCAATTATGATTTTTTGGGGAATAAACTAGGCATCACTAACTCCCAGGATCTGAGGCGTTATTTGCTCGAGGTTTGTAAGAATATGGATTTTCCGAGATTAGCAGCAGATGTAGAACCATTCCTCTTCGATCCCAAAGATATCCGTAGGGTGCTTCGTTTTCCGGACTTTATTCAATCAACTTCCTTTTAATATCACCCGCTGCCGCACCTTCTCCGCCGGCACTCCCTGGTACACCTGGTAGGCTTCCAGCTCTTTCGTCGCCACGGAACCTACTGCCAACACCGCATGGCTGCGGGCCGTCACGCCCGGGCACACAACCGAGCGGGCCCCGATCCAGACGCCGTCTTCCAGCACAATAGGTTGCGTGATGAGGTCGAACGAGGGCTTCTTGTAGTCGTGGTTGCCGGTGAGCAACAGGGCGCCCTGAGAGAGGCAGACATTCGAACCGATGGTCACCGGCGCGAGGTTGTCGATCCAGACGTGCTCGCCGATCCAGCTGTGGTCGCCGATGGTGAGCTTCCAGGGAAATTTGATCTGCACCGAAGGTTTGATGACGACGGCTTTGCCGACTTTGGCGCCAAACCGGCGCAAAAGCCAAGCTTTAAATCCGGGGAACTTTCCCAATGCCAATGAATGCCGGAAAAAAAGAGAACTGACGAGGTACCAGGCGATTTCCTTCAGGCCGGAAGCGCCGCGCCGGAAATCGGGGTTGGAGAAGGAGGAAAGGTCAGTTTGCAAGTTTTTGAGTTTATGAGGGTATAAGTTTTTGGGGATGAAATTTGGCTAACGAAACAGCCGAAAATACTATTTTTTGGCTATTCCGTTGATTGAAAGCGTAGTAAAAATGGCTGAATATATTCCGTCCCCCCAACTAAAAAGGCAGGCACGGGAGGCAAAAGGTTGTCTCTTGAGCGGAATCTCTGCGGACATGAACCAAAAATTCATTAATATTGTAAGTAATGTAAACCTTTGTCATGCAAATGAACTATCGTGAACGCATTGTGATCGAATCGGGGAAGCGCAGTGGAAAGCCTTGTATAAAAGGCACGCGGATGACGGTCTATGATGTCCTAAGTTATCTGGCTGCAGGTATGTCTTTTGAGGAAATATTGGATGATTTCCCTAAACTTCAGCGAGAAGATATCCTGGCATGCCTGGCCTATGCGGCCGATGTAGAAAAAGAGAAACTGGTTTTGGCTGCCTAATGTTACTTTTGGATAATAATATTAGCCAGCGGTTGTGCAAAAAACTGGATGCCATATTCCCGGGTATTGTCCATGTGGAAGATGTTGGTCTTGATGATTCAACAGATGAACTCGTTTGGGATTATGCTCGAAGCAATGGTTTAACCATTGTTTCTAAAGATAGTGATTTCAACAACATTTTGCTTCTTCATGGTTATCCTCCAAAGGTAGTGTGGCTCCGATGCGGAAATGTGCCTACTTCTTTCGTGGAGCAACTCCTGAAAAACCGGGCAACTGGTATTCATCAATTCATCAAAAACTCCAAACCGGGTATACTGGAAATCTATTGAATAAACTCAAACCGAAGAGGGTTGGGAGTAGTGCGGCCGCACTACTCCCAAGTGATTTGACGGCCGTCGGCCGTCAAATCACTTTTCTTTTAGCAAATCTTCCTTATATTAAAGATTTTCTGCGAATGAGTTCACCAAAGTTTCTTTCCTATTTTGAAACGTCGCTTGAGTTAATCCATTTACCTCCAACCTTCACTCCCCAAAACACCATCCCCGTAAATACCATCCCCTTCACCCCATGATTCAACACCGTCGCAAAATCGGTCTCGAGGCTGAGCATGGCGCTGAAGATAAAGGGTAGCCAGAGCAGCAGGGCCGGCCACCGGCGTGTCAGCCGCGACAGGCCGGCGTACCAGCCGCCGAGCAGGAAGCCGAAAAGCAGCATGGCGACAACGGCCCCGCGCACCCCGAAATTGACGTAAGCCTCGCCCAGCGGACCGAGGTTGGCGCTGTAGGAGAGCCGCTGACCGGCGAAGCGAATGTACATGTCGTGGCCGCCGGCCTGGGGCTTGTCGCGCCAAAGGATGCGCGGCACGAGGGCGCCGAGCAGGGCCTGACCAATGGTTTCGCCGTGGGCGTAGGGCTCAATGGAAGGGGTGTGCCGCATGGCCATGGCTACGTGGTAACCCTGATTGAGGCGGTCGAGCGAGCGGGTCCAGCGCTGGGGGGAGAAGAAGGTGGTGTCGCCCTGGAAGAGCGCCTGGGAAAAGATCGCGAGCTGGGAAGGGAAATCCTTCGGCATGCCTTCCCGGCGCATGGCAGTGCGGAAATCGAACTTCACCTGCAGGGCCAGCAGCACCAGGACAAATGCCCCACCATAACACAACAATTGCACCCAGGGCTTTACCCGGTAGCGGAAGAAGAGCAGCAAGGCTGCAAACACCAGCGCCCACAGCGGCGGCCCCGCCTGGGTGCTGTCGAGCGACCAGCGGAGCAGCAGCAGGTATAGCGCTGCCAGGGCGACCCATTTCCATTTTTTTTCGAGAAAAAGCAGGTAGAAGGATCCCGTAAGGCTGAGCCAGAAGACGAAGTAGGTCAGGGCCCGGAGGCTCCAGGGAGCCATTGGGAAGAGTGCCTTGCCGGCGAGACCCAGCGCGATGAGCAGGAAGGGCAGCCAGGGTTGCTTTCGCAACAGGGCTTCCACGCGTTCGAGCGCATCGCCCTCGGGCCGTTGCCAAAAGGCCAGCGCGGCGTTGGCGCCCAGCAGCAGGGCCAGCACGCCGGGAATGGCCAGTCCGAAGTACCGCCCCGCCTCGATGGGCATGAAATTGGCGTCGGGGTCGAGCACGGGGGCGTAGCGGTAGACCAGCGCCGGCGCGATCCACAGGTACACCAGCGCGTGGAAGAACAGCAGGTCGAGCAGGGAGAAATACCGCCGGTTTTTAGCCAGGAAATGCCCGGCGGCAAAGGCGAGCAGCAGCAAGCCGAGCGGCAGGGCGTAGAACGTCCACACCCCCGGCGCCAGCAGGGCGGCCAGGAGGCAGCAGGCGTAGACCACAGGGGCCAGCCAGCGTTGCGGGAGGAGGGGGGGCTGCATGGGGGTGAAGATACGGTATGGAGCAGATGAAAATAAATTTTTCACCGCGACGACGCTACGGACGCGACGTAAAGAAAGAATAGATCTCAAAGTATTGCCTCGCTACTACCCCCGCCTCAAACCTTTTCACATTTTCCTTCCCCAGCCTCACCAACTCCTCCCGGTACCCTGCATCCCCGATCACCTTCAGCACGCCCGCGCGGATCGACGCTACATCGTACGGATCGACCAAACAAGCGCCTGCGCCGGCCACCTCGGGCATGGAAGAACAATTGCTCGTCACCACCGGGCGGCCCACCGTCTGCGCTTCCAGGATGGGCATGCCGAACCCCTCAAGGGTGGAGGCGAAGAGGAGGAGGTCGGAGGCGGCGTAGGTCTGGACAAGCTCTTCCGGGTGTAGGTGCTCGAGCCAGGTGTAGGGGATCTTCTTTTCGGTGAAAAGGGCGGCGATCTCGGTTTTCCGTTCGCCTATGAGTTGAACCCGACAGGGGATTCTCTCCAGGGCCTCCAGCATCCGGAGAAGGTTCTTGTTGGGCTTGGCGCCGACCAACAGGATAATCGGACATGCTTCATCGAAAGGCTTTGGGATGGGGCGAAAAAAGGGCAGCACCGGGTTGGGAATGACTAGTACCTTCTCTGGTGGACAAGCGGGCAGGTGGCGCAGAATGTCCTGTCGGGTGGCTTCGGAGATGGTCGTGACCAGCCGCGCACGCGATACAGGGAGCTTCAGCCAGAACCAGTAAAGAAGCAGCCGGGCCAGGGGATTGGACTGCCGAAGAAATCCCAAATCGTGAATGGTCAGAATGGTATTTTGCCGAGGCAGCGCCAACGCCAGGTAATGGACATCCCCGGTTATATGATTGATGTCGCCTCTCGCCTGGCGGGCAAAGATCAGGTTCTTCACTCTTGGCCAGATCCCTCGGCTAGGGTAGGGACAGACGGCTTTCCGGACCTCGATCTCCTTGGGCAGATATGCCCGGATCACCTCGAACAACTGCTCGATCGAATAGTGGAAGGGGTGGGGTTTTCTGTGGAAATGGACGATCATATGATTTTACCCAGGTTTTTCCAACTTACCAATTGACCATATTCCATTTCCCAATCCCGGTCGCCCCCATAGATTACCATACTTTTTTCGATAGGAAGATCGGCGATTTTGGACCACCAAGCCAGATTTTTGAAAAAGTCGTTGTTATGAGTTCTCCCCGATTTTATCTCAATCGGCAAAAGACGTCCACCCAAGTCGAGAACAAGATCAACTTCATGTCCGGCACTGTCACGCCAGAAGTAAGAAGGCGGCCGTTCGCCCCGATTGAAATACGATTTGTGGATCTCATTGACGATGAAATTCTCAAAGAGAGCGCCTTTTTGATAATAGGCATTTAGGGAGTCCACATTTGTGATCCGAAGGAGGGAACAGGCCAGTCCGGTATCGTAGAAATAAAGCTTGGGAGATTTGGTGACCCGTTTGTTGAAATTTCGGAAATAGGGGTTGAGTTGGTACAAAATAAAGGAAGTTTCCAGGATGGAAAGCCAGGTCTGGGCCGTGCTGTGGCTGACGCCTGCGGCATTGGCCAGGGCGCTGTAATTGACAACCTGGCCGATATGGCCGGCACAAATGGACAAAAAGCGGGTAAAAAGGTTGAGGTTGCCCACATTCTTGATCTGCCGGACATCGCGTTGTACATAGGTGTCAATATAATCGGGAAAAAATTGAAAGGGTGTCAATTCCCGGTCGTACAGGCGTGGATAAAATCCCTGGAAAAGGAGGTTTTCATAATCGTCCGGAAGGGATTGAACGGGCTGTAGTTCGCTGGCTGAGAAGGGTAACAGATAAAAGATAGCCGTCCTTCCAGCCAGGGACTGGCTAATGTTCTCCAGCATGAGGAGATTATGCGAGCCGGAAAGGATAAAAAAGGCTTCCCGGTCTTCGTCGACGATAGTTTGGATATAGGAAAGGATGTCTGGGGTGCGCTGCACCTCATCCAGTACCATGCGATGGCCATATCGCCGGAACAATTCCCGGGGATTTTGGAGGACCTGCTCCCGGATATCCGGGGTTTCCATAGAAAAATAGGGCAGGTCGGGAAATAAGGACTTGATGAGCGTGGTCTTTCCACTTTGCCTCGGCCCGGTAATCGTAAATACGGGAACCTTACCACGGAGCGCTAAAATGGAAGATGCAATGTGCCGATTTATCATCAGAGTTGTAAATTTGCATGGAGTTCCTTGCAAATTTATGTTTTAAAAATAAATTTACATAATACTGGAAACCAATTTGAGGTACTGATCCCCGTAGTGTTCCCTTATGATCTCCTCCAGACTTTTCCCGGTTTGGCGCATGCGCCAGCGTAATTCCACCACATTGGCGTCGATGAGAAATCGGAACCAGAATCCCTGCAGGAAATGAAAGACCAACCCCATTTTACCGTCGCGGAACCCGCCGCGCAACAGATAGCGGTAAAGGAAGTACAGGAAGCCCCGCAGGAAGAGCGGGGTCCGCAGGAAGAGACGGGTCTTGAGCCAGCGACGGCGTTCGATGGGGGTGCCGAAGAAGCGTGCCGCCACTTCACCCTGGTTGTGGGCATGGGCCACTGTTTCGATCGCTTCATAAAGCGCCCATTGAGCATGGGAGCGGGTGAAATCGACCAAGGTGTCGCAGACTGTATCAATGATGTCGATGCCGGCGGGCAGATGCTGTGTCGGGCCTTCGCATACAAAGTGTTGGTCGTAGGCTTTGGCCTCGCAACGGCCGTGGTCGCGCCGGAAAAGGCGAAGGTGGTAATTGGGGTAATGTCCCCCGCGACGGATCCATTTCCCGAAAAAAACGGTGCGCCGGCTAAACATATAGCCGTCAAAACCCGATTTGGGATTGAATACATTCTTCAGCCAGTGTACCATTTCCGGTGTGCAACGTTCCCCTGCATCGAGGTGCAATACCCATTCGGTTTCGAGCGGCAGGTTTACTTGTGCCCAATTGCGCTGCTTGGAATAGTTTTCAAAAGGGTGTTGCACAAAGGGGATACTTCGTTCCCGGAGTAGGGTAGGTGTACCATCGGTCGAATAGGAATCGACGACGAAGACGGGCGCCGCCAGATCTTGCAGGCTGTCGAGCAGGGCGGGGAGGTTCTTTTCCTCGTTGTGGGTCAGGATGATGATGGAGAAGTGGGAGGGCATCGACAGGGTGTTATTTGTTTTTGATCTTGTAGATCGTTCCTTTTTTAACGCCTAATTTATCAATTTCAAACTCCCTGAGCAGGTATTGCAGGTCTTTTTTGATCGTTTCAGGATGGTATTCTTTGAACCGGGACTTGATATCCCCAATTTTCACCGGCTGGTTTTCTTTGATAAACGCCAGGATCTTTTTCTGCCGTTCGTTCAAATATCCACCAAGGTCTCTATATTCCTTGAGTTTTGTCTCCAATCTTGCGATCAATTCACCGAGGCAGCCCAGGAAAAACAAGATCCACCTGTCCAGTTTTTCCGAGTGGTGGTGGCGGTCCTTTTGCCCCTCCATGAGTGCCTGGTAATATTCCTTTTTCTTTTGTTCGATGATCTGCTCAAAAGAGACGTATGCGATAAATGAGTACCCGGACCTCAGGAGCAGAAGGGTGGTAAGCAGTCTGGAGAGTCGACCATTGCCATCCTGGTAGGGGTGGATGGATAGGAATTCGTAGGCAAAGGCGGCAATGGCAATAAGGGGATGCACCGTGTTCTCCGACAGCGCTTTATAGGTCCACTCGATCAATTCGGCCATTTCTTTTTCAACCAGAAATGGCTCGGTAGTATTGAATATTACTTTTGTGGTGCCGTCGGGGTAGGTTGTCTTGTCTTGAATCATTTTACCGATATTTTACCTATAAATTACCTGGAAAAAGTCTCTTCCTGGCGAAATCGGAGGTCCGGCAACCCCGTTTTTCGCTCATACGCTTCGTTGGCCAGGGTGTAGAGGGGCTGGAAATTGAATTCGCCGGGTTCCCAGTCGGGATCTTCCAGGGCCTGTTCGTAGTGCTCGCGGCCTTTGGCGATAACGCCGAGGCTGACGTATAGGAAAGCGAGTTCGGCGCAGTACCAGTTGAAGTGTGGGGCGTGCTGGTCCCGGAACAGTTTCAGCTTGTAGTCCATCCGGTCCTGAAAATCCTGGATGCGGGAAACGGGGGCCTCGGCCAGTTTTTCGACGGCGACGGCGATTACATCTTCGGGGTCATCCTGGGTTAAGTCAAAGGTGGCGATGATCTTCCAGAAGAAGTTTTCATCGCTTAAAGGCAGGCGCTGCCATTGAGGAGTCGGGTAATAAAGGGCTTTCGTCATGTCTATTCAGGCTCGAATCAGACAGACGCTCCCGGGTGCAAAAGAGATCTGTCCGGCGGATGAAATCTCTTTTCATAACGATGGTTAGGGGGGAGGAAGTTCCCTGGAAAAATTAAGGCTAATTTTTCAGGTATATCTTAAAAATTAGGGCTAATTTTGCGAATAAGGCCTATTCTTATGATACCTAGGGCGATTGCGGACCAAATCCGGCAAGATCTTTTGAATTATCGAAAGATCATTGTTCTCTATGGGGCCAGGCAGGTGGGAAAAACGACCCTTATCCGGGAAGTTTTAGCTCAACTGCCGTTCAAAAAGCTGGAGGTCAATGCGGACCAACTGAAATACCAGGAAGTTTTGTCCAGTAGGGACTTAACCCGGATGTTGGAATTGATCGGCGACAGGGAGTTGCTTTTTATTGATGAGGCCCAGCAAATCCCAAGCATCGGGATCAATTTGAAGATCCTGCACGATCAAATGCCGGGATTGAAGATCATTGCTACTGGATCGTCTTCCTTTGATTTGGCCAACCAGATGTCCGAGCCGCTGACGGGCCGGACAAAAACATACCGGCTGTACCCGGTAGCCATCCAGGAGTTGCTTCGGCAACAAACCCCATTTGAGATCAAGGACCGGTTGGAGCAGTACATGTTGTATGGGATGTATCCGGAAGTGTTGGAATTAAAAGGGAGGGAGGAAAAAATTGCCCACTTGCGGGAGCTGGCCTCTTCCTATCTATACAAAGACATTCTGCAGCTATCGAACATCCGGCATTCGGATAAAATCGTGAAACTACTGAAACTGCTGGCTTTTCAGACCGGTTCGCCTGTTTCGCTGCACGAGTTGGGCAAATCGCTGGAAATGAGTCACGAGACGGTGAGTCATTACATCGACTTGTTGGAAAAGGGGTTCATCGTTTTCCGGCTCTCTGCCTACAGTCGCAATCTCCGCAAGGAGATCAGTAAAATGAACAAGATCTATTTCTATGACACAGGTATCCGCAATATGCTGATCGAAAATTTTAATCCCTTGCAATGGCGGCAGGATACCGGCTTTTTGTGGAAAAATTTCCTGGTAGCCGAGCGGATCAAAAAGTTGGCCTATTCGTCGACATATGGCGGCATTTACTTCTGGCGGACATACGGAGGCGCCGAGCTGGATTTCGTGGAAGAAAGAGACGGGAAGCTTTTTGGATACGAATTCAAATGGAAAGCTGCCTCCGCCAAGGCTCCTGCTTCCTGGCTGGATGGTTATGCCGAGGCATCTTACCAGGTTATCAACAGGGATAATTTTTTGGAGTTGGTGGGGTGATATTTTCATACCCCTCCAAATACCCCTTCGCCACCTTCACCGCATCAAAATCTTCGCGAATGATCGCCGGGGCCTGTTCGCGGATGCGGGTCCGCTTCTCTTCGTCGCGCCAGGCGGCTTCGAGGGTCTGGGCAATGTGTGCCGGGTCGAGCGAAGTGATCCAGCCGAGGTCTTTTTCGCGGACGTAGTCGCTGAGGCCGACATGCTCGCTGAGCAGCACCGGGGTGCCCATGGCCAGGGCTTCTAATATGACGTTGGCGAAATTCTCATTCTGCGAGGTCAGCACCAGCAGATCCGCATCGGCAAGAGCCTGGAATTTATCGGGGCCTTCGAGCCAGCCGGGCCAGGAGATATTAGTGACTGGTGACTGGTGACTAGTCCCTGATGCTTGATGGTTGGATGCAAGAATTTTTAGGGACTTGATGTAGGTAGGGTCGCCAGATCCGGCGATGGTGAAGTGGAAGGGAAGAGAGACCAGAGATAGGGCCTGGAAGAAGGGTTCGAGGCCTTTTTTGGGATCGATGCGGGAGAGGAAGAGGAGGGAACAGTGAGGAGGGAGCAGTGAGGAGGGAGCAGGGGGCAGGGGGCAGGGGGGGAGAGGGACGATATTGGGAGCGATGAAATATTTCCAGTTGGGGAGAAGTTGTCTGCATTCTTCGGCTTCCTGGCGGGTTGTGGCATGAAGTACACTGCTCCCAAAAACGAAATAACTCATAAACTTAAAAACTACCCTTCTGGCGGGGCTTCTCATCGTATACGGACTGAGCATGCCGCGGGGAGAAAGTACAAACCGCACCCCTCTGATCCGGCAAATGAGGGCGGAGAGCATCGCCACCAGGTTCCACCAGGAGTGGATGTGTACGACATCGTATTGACGGCACTGCTTCCAGACCTGCCGGAGGAGTTGCGGGGAAAAGTGGGTGTGATCCTTGGTAAGGCGGGGATAGTAGAAGACCTCTACGCCATTGACGTCTTGCGGCACGCCGGTGGGCACGTCGAGTTCCGCAGGGCCGTTGGCGGTGGTGGTGAGCACGCGCACGTGCGCGCCGGCGAGGACCTGGGCTTCGCAGAGACGGGAAACCGACAGCGTTGGCCCCCCGTAGATCGTGGCGGGGAAGTAGGAGGGGGTGAGGTGGAGGATGGTTTTGATAGTGGGGAGGAGTTAATTCTCTTGAACCAACAACGCCTCATTCTTCGGCACAGCGGGCTGGTATTTGATCTTTTTCACCAAACCCACCCAGCGCAGTACAATAAACAGGATTGCCATCAGGACAAAACTCCAAAACACCGTGTTCGACATGAACTCGATGCAGTTGCCACGCCAGAAGATCAGGAAAAAGCCGGTGTACATGAGGCCGGTGCCCCACAGGTAGCCACCGAACCAGCGCTCGGCCAACACGGAGGCGAATGCGGAGAGCAGCCCGGCGATGAAGAGAAAAACCCAGACGCCGAACTCGCCGAACGAGACATAGCCGTCTACAACGAGCTGGGGCTTGGTCGATACCTTGCCCACCGAGTACCACTCGATGATGCCGTTCTCCAGAGCCCGCTCCATGACGAGGTCTTCCATGATGGGCTTGCCAGGGTAGAGGGCGGAGGGAACAA
Organism: Lewinellaceae bacterium; assembly: GCA_020636275.1. GTDB lineage: Bacteria > Bacteroidota > Bacteroidia > Chitinophagales > Saprospiraceae > JADJTT01. The sequence goes on from JACJYD010000001.1 coordinate 764,851, forward strand.
TGTTCAGCAAGCCCTGTTCGATCAGTTTCCAGTAGTAGAAGGGGTGGTTCTCCGGCACGTTGTCGAGGTATTTGACGAAGAGGGATATTTCAGAAAAACGGGTGGTGAGAAAGGCCCAGTTGTTGTCGACGAGCTCGCCGGTGGTGGTTTCCTGAAGGCCTTCGATGGCTTCGGCGGCGGCCTGTCCAGCGGCTTTGCCGCCTTCCCAGGATTCTTTGCGAATGTAGTTGGAAAAGAAGGGAAGTACGAAGATCAACACGATGACGGCGGCAGGTCCGGCAAGCAGCACCAGGCGTTTGTATTGCGGATACAGCAAGGCGGCCAGGATGATCACAGGGATCAACACAGCTTCCTTAAAGCCGGAAAGAGCGGATTGGTAAAGGTTGAGTCCGAATAAAAACAGGGCAAACAGGGAGTATTTCCACTTGCGCTCGGGCAATACCAGGGCCAGGGCTACCACACTCGCCACCAGGCTGAGATCGTCGAACTTGACGGCAAACTGGCCAAGCCCGGGCACTACTTTTAGCAATGAAACCAGTGCAATTCCACCCAGCGCCAGCGTGAGCGCCCCGCCGGAATAGCTCTGGAACTTCAAATAGTATTTGGAGGGTTTATACCGGGAGGCGAGCAGCAACCCGTGCACGAGCCCTGCATGGCCAAGTAGGTAGAGCTGCTGGGCGTACGCGATGAGCACGAAGGCCTCGGGAGCATCGCCGTCGCCGACTTTGGTGAAATAGACGTACCCCTTGGCCTGTAGGAAATAAAACACCGAACTCAAGGCCATATACCCCGCAAAGATCGCATGCGGCAAGTACAGCGGCCGCAACACCTGCTGCCCCCAGGGTTTCCGCTCCGGGTGGCGCTTGATGGCGCCGGAAAACACCAAAAGCAAAATATACCAGGATCCCGCCCACGCCATCCAATACGCCAACTCCGGCGATCCGGAGAGCGCCAGGCTGAGGGCGAAGGGGATATAGAGGAGGAGGTACCGCAAATGAGTTTTTAGTTTTTAGTTCTTAGTTTTTAGTTGGTCTTCAAAGGTATGGACTTGAGCGGAGAAACTCCATTCCTGGATAAAGTGAAAGGCGTTTTTTCCAAGGGGAGCGTGGAGAGTGGAGCGTGGAGAGTGGAGAGCCTCCAACAAGGAATTTATTGATCCCGCAGAAAAGGAAAATCCCGTTTCTCCATTTTTGATCAAGTCGCGGGAGCAGCCGCATTGGTCGCTGGCGATGACGGGCCGTCCGCACGCCATCGCTTCATTCACCGCTAGGCCCCAGGTCTCTCCAGGCCCTTTGGAGGGGAGGCAGAAGATATCCCCCAGGCGATAGACTACGGGCATTAGAGATTGGTTCTGGAACTCCAGCCAGCAGAGGTTGGTATCCTGGCGCACGATCGCTTTGACTGTCTCTTCCAATACGCCATTCCCAACCAAAATGAGCTTCAAGGGCTGCTCGCGCTCGCGATTGAGGCGTTGCACGGCTTCGATCAGCAGCAACGGGTCTTTCTTGGGCTCCAGCTTGCCGGCGAAGAGGAGGACGGTGTCCGTTTCGGAAAGGCCCAATTCCTCTCGCCAAGCTCTCGCCTTTGCCTCATACTGTCTTTCTTTGTTATCTGCAAATCGCTCGTTGTCGATGGCGTGGGGAGCGAAGACGAGCTGGTCTTCGCGCAGGCCATGCGCAAGGAAATAATCTTTATTGTTCGTGCCGACGTAGAAAGCCTTATCGACGTGGCTGTACACCCAGCGCAGAAACAACCGCCGCGCCCACTTCCGCCAGCCGGGGCGCTCGTCGAGCAAGGTCGAGTCTCCTCGAAACCAGACAGGGACTTTTCCTTTAAAGTGCCGCATAATTTTTAAATGGCCCGGAAAGGACCATCCAAATACCAAAACCGCATCCGGCTCAAAATCACCAACTGCCCCCTCCCCCCTGCTCCCTCCTCCCTGCTCCCTCCTCCCCAAAAACACATACTCATATCCTTCCAACAGCGGTATATCCCATTCCACCTCGCGGCCGAAGCCTTTGTCGAATTTGGTGGCTTCAGGGGGGCGGGTGTAGAATACTTTGAGCTCGATCTTGCCGCGTTGGGTGAGGAGGCGGAAGACCGGGGCATAGTATTGGATGGGGTGCGTGGAAATGATGGCGAGCTTTTTCAATTTAGTGGAAAGTGGAGAATGAGGAAGGGGTGTGAGTTTTTTTGTAAATTAAACATTCGAATGTCAGATTTACAAAAAAATGTCTCTTGATTTGATATGATTTTGAGCAAAATGCCCTAAATTTAGTACAAGAATTGGCAAAAATACCCTATACTTATTTACAAGAATAGCTGGAAAGGAGAAATTGAATTTAATCAAGTATCTGATTATAAATTAATTATGAAGTCAAAGGTAATGGTGTAATGTAGAAACAACAATCCACTGCTGAATTTGCACAAAAATGATTGCAAGAGAATTACTAACACAAGCCGACGTCCTACTAGGAAAATACCCGTTGATTGCGGTGACTGGGCCGCGGCAATCGGGAAAGACGACTTTTTGCAAGATGCTTAGGCCTGAATACAAGTATCTTAGCATGGAGCTCCCCGAAAATCAGCGTTTTGCACGGGAAGATCCGCACAATTTTTTACAGACTTACCGGGGTGGGGTGATTTTGGATGAGGTCCAAAATGTACCTGAGTTATTTTCCTATCTCCAATTTTATACCGACGAACGCCAGGAGGTTGGAGAGTATATCCTCTCTGGGTCTCAAAATTTTCTCCTGCTTGAAAAGATCACCCAATCGCTTGCAGGCAGGATTGCTATTTTCCATTTGTTGCCTTTTTCCGTTCGAGAACTGAAAACCGCCGGAATGTTAGGACCAGCCTGGGAAGAGTACGTGTTGAAAGGGTTCTATCCCCGGATTTATGACCGGGAGCTGGAACAAAGTGAATTTTTCCCGGATTACATTCTTACCTATGCAGAAAGGGATGTAAGACAATCCGTAAATGTGGAGAACCTCGCTCTTTTTCAGCAGTTTTTGGGTTTGTGTGCCGGGCGTACCGGGCAATTGGTCAATATGAGCCAGATGGGAAATGAACTAGGCATCGATTATCGCACGGTGCGCAGCTGGCTTTCAATCCTTCAGGCGAGCTTTATTGTTTACCTGCTTGCACCCTATCATCACAATTTTGAGAAACGGATCGTAAAGACGCCTAAACTTTATTTTTATGATACGGGTTTGGCGTCCTGGTTACTCGGCATCCGGAAAATGTCGGATTTTGCCGTGCATTTTGCCCGAGGCGCCCTGTTTGAAAATTTTGTCATTAACGAACTGTTGAAAAACGCCTGGAATCAAAATAAGAAACCGGGAATGTATTTCTGGCGAGACAGCAGCGGTAACGAAATCGACTTGCTGCTTGAGAACGACCTTCACCCCGAGGCCATTGAGATCAAAGCCGGTAAAACGATCCAACCCTCTTTTTTCAAGAACCTGGTTCGTTTTCAAAAAGCAAGCTATCAATTTGCGCGCCCCTGGCTGGTCTATGGAGGCGATCAGTATCAACAACGGCAACAGGCTACCGTATTGACATGGCGGGATTTAGAGATGATTGTATGAACTGTAGTCATGCCTACGACAGGCACTTCTCAAACACCTCCACCTGCACCCTCGCCCGTTCCCGTGCCGTATACGGCCGGAACGCCTCCCAGTCGGTTTTGGGTGTGAAGGGCAGCTGGACCAGCAGTGCGCGTAGCCGCTCGTACACCTGCGCGGCCAGGTCATCGGAGGGGAAGGTCACGCACTCCCCGGCCCGGGTTTGGCGCAACACCTCCACCACGCTGCTCTGTTCGTGGAAGATGGCAAGCAAGGGCTTCTTCGCCAGGATGTAGGGATAGAGTTTGGAGGCGGTATACTGCGGATCTTCCGAGCCCGGCACGACGAGCAGGTCGGCGTCGCGCAACAGCTGCAAGCTGGTGAAGTAGGGCACCCGCGCCGGTTGTTCGTGCACATATCCAGCTACACCCACCCGCTCCGCCACCGGCTCGACGGTTTTCTTTCCCTTATCTCCCGCCGCGTAGCTGGTGCCGGAAAAATGAAAACGTACCTTCTCAAACAACTCCGGCTCCTTCTCCAACCCCATCCGGAAGCCTTCAAACAAGGCCCGGAGCGCGCCCTCCATATCATGCCCCGCCCGGCCCACATACACCAAATCAATCCCCTCCCCTCCTTCGCTATCGCTTCGGCGGGCGCGTAATCCCTCAAAATCCCTCTCAAACGCCCCCCCTCCTTCGCTATCGCTTCGGCGGGCAAGAATTTCAAAGTCTATCTCATAAGCTCCAAAGGTGATCGTATGGCACATTTCCGGGGTGATGTTCGAATACCGTTCCTGCAACGTCGTCAAATACGCTTCCGACACACTCATCAGCGCATCCACTCGCCGCATGGCGATGGGCTCCAGCCATTTGTTCAGCCGGTAGGCAAACCAATATTTCGGCGGACGTTCGGCTTTGGGCTTCGACAGGTAGTAGTCGGTATGCCAGGGGTCCTGCATATCGATGACGTAGGGGATGCCGAAACGCCGTTTCCAGTAGGCGCCCAGGATTAGCACGGGGAACTGCGTGGTGGAGAAGAACACCAGGTCGAAACGCTCTTTTTTCAGCAGCCGGTTGACGGTGCGCCAGTAGAAATACAGCGAGCGCAGCGCCAGGCTGCCGAGGCCGATCTTGCGGGTATATTTCGTGGAAAAGGCCTTCACGCGGATGACGCGAAGGCCTTCGGGGAGGGTTTGTTCAAGCAGAGGGTCCTGCTGCCCCTCCACGTAGTCGGGATAGACGGTGACGATGGTGGGTTGCCAGCCGAATTCTTCATAATAGCCCAGGCTTTGCCGCACGCGGTGCATGTCGGCGCCGTTGATGGGGGGGAAGTGGGGGGAGATGATGAGGAGTTTTTTCAGGGCAGGGCGATTTTATTATTCACCGCTACGACGCGACGGACGCGACGAGGTATTGCAAAACTGAATGTATGGTGTTTTTTCCTGGTCTTCAGGAACGTACGACCCACGTAGCGTCCGTAGCGTCGTAGCGGTAAATCATTTCAAAACATCCCTTACCAACGCCAAAAATTTCCCTTGCTCCTTCTCCCATCCTCACAAGCCGGGTAAAGGATTCATCTCAAAGGACTTGCTTCGGAATTCTTTTTGACTTAAAGTTGTTACCCAATTTGATAACAGAATTCCCCATGAGAAAAACAGCAAAAATTCCCCGCATTATTCAAGTTATTGGTATAGAGGGCTTTAAGGTGTTCTGTGCCTTTAACAACGGCGAGTACCGGATAATTGATTTTCAGCATTTGTTTGAATCGCCTGTATTTCAAAAAGATGCATTCCTGAAGCAGTTGATGGATCCGGATAATTTTTCCAAGGTAGCACTAAAGGAGGGCACGCTTTGCTGGCCTCATTTGGTGAAAAAAATAAAACTTTCCAACGGCATGGAATTCGATGCGTCGCTTGAGCTGGATCCTGTGGTATTGTATGAAGAGAGCCTTCCTGATGAGGATCGGAACCAAAGATACTTTATCGGTGATCTGCTCAAAAACGCAAGGAACCAGGCAGGTTTGACCCAAGAGGAATTGGCCAGAAAAAGCGGGACCACCAAAAATTACATTTCGAAGGTGGAGAACAACAAAACGGATATCGAGTTGGGTACGCTCCGCAAGATAATTGAAATAGGTTTAGGGAAACGGATGGAGATTTTTATCAGGTAATTTGAATCATTTCATTACCCCTCGCACCAACGCCAAAAACTTCCTATGCTCTTTCTCCCAGTTCAGCTCCTCCCTGGCCAGTTCCCAGGAATGGGTTGATAAAGGTTCGGAGAATGGTTCGGAAAAAACGTCGGAAAAAACGTCGGGAAAAATGTCGGGGAAAATGTCGGGGAAAATCTTTCCTCTGATCAAAGAGTATATGAATCGCTATTCCAGAGATGCCCAAAAGCTATGGCAGTGGAATAAATCCCAAAAGGTCCTATAAGCCTTCCAATTCTCTCTTCAATTTTTCAGCTAGTTCCGAAAGCGTCTCCCCACTGCCGGCCACTTTCCGGGTTTGCTCTGCCATTTCTGACAATTTGGATGAGTCAGATGACCAGGACAGGATTTTTGCAGCCATATCTTCAGGGGATTCACAGGCTTCAATAATCCCTTTAGACCAGGAATAGCCTCTGTTGCCTTGCCGGGTACTCAGGATGGGAAGCCCCCAGTTGATGCCCGTAGCCAGCTTGGTGCTGGCGCCCCGGGAATACCAAAAGACCGGATTGAGAAAGATGGACCAGGTCGCGGCTTCGTTCTTTAATTCCTCGTCGCCGAGCCGACCCAGGTATTTGACGAAGGGGTATTTTCTTTCGAATTCAATGCCGGTTTCAGTCCCTCCGCCAACGATCCGAAATTCCATACCGGTATTTTGTTGAGACCGTTGACACAGAGCATCCAGGACCATTTCCAGACCTTTGCTGTTGGGGAAATGGTTGAGGGTACCCACAAATCCGACGCGGCCCCTTTTGGGGCTCCAGCCAAGGAATTCAGGTGAAAAAGTTCGGGGAATGAACAGGATCTTTCTGGCTCCCAGCCAGTAATTGATGTCCTGTTCCAGTTCGGAAATGCAGAGAGTAAGGTCGATTGAATGCGTATACAGGGAGGATTCCATCAGAAGATGCCTACCCAGGCGGTAGGTATGCAAAAATCGACCTAACCCATTGGGGTTGGATCGAACGAGATAGGGGAGGTAATCGCCGGTTTCATTGCCGTGGGAGAGCAGGATGATCTTTACCCGGTCTTTGAACGATCGCTGGACTAGTTGGGCGAGAGGAGCGAGGTTGATCTGGTTGATGGCCAGAAAGAAAATATTCTTTTCTTCAATGAGCCGTGAAATTTCAGAGAATATCCGCTCGTAATCGTAGTGTTGGAAGCAATCGAGTTGGAGTCGGATGAGTATCCTTTTGGCAATACTTCGTGTTGGGTGAACGGGGTGGATAAAAAGGGGAAAACCGGTTTGCCTGAGGAGTTGAATGTATTCCTGGGTGCAGATCTGGACGCCGCCCATGGCTTGTTCTTCCAGGAAATGGGCGTCGCTGATTAGTAGGGTATTGGAGTTTGCTTTCAGATTTTGCATGAGAATTGCCTGCTCTTAATCGGATTTCCAAGCATCCAATTGTATGTTCTCCGGGCCTTGTTGTCCTTCCGGATAATGTCCCGCTTCAACCTGGTGAATTATTTCCGATAAGTGATCGACGAATGGATCGCCTTTTTCAGTCGGGTGTACCATGAATAGATCGGAGTCTTTTAATATAACCTGGCGACCACCTCGCCCTCCAACCGATTGAAACAGGATGATCTCCAGATCCAAAGGGAATGCCCGTTTTAACCACTTGCGGGCAATTAGTTCCAGCTTTATTTTTCCCCGGACCAGCGGGAGATAACTCACTAATTTTTCTCTGTCGAGAAGAAAATGACGGGTGCTGAACCAATCATCTGTCCAATAATCCCCGTGATCTTCAAAGGGCCTGCCCTGATGTTTGGAAATAATATTCAATTGCCCTTTGACAGGGGGCGCCGTTCTTCTTATCCGGATCGAAGATCTTCGTTTTTTGCGGACGGCAATCTACCACCAGCATCCTTTTTTCGAGGTAGGGATGCATCCGTAGCAGGTGTGGCACGGTGAGGTGGGCGTAGCGGATGTCGCCGGGGGAGAGGCTGATCTGGAGGGTTACCGGTCTCGGATTAAATAAAGGCTCAGGCATTGAAACTTTTAAAACAAAATGTTACATTTGATGTTTCGGTCAATTTTTTGTTTATGATTAAAGGGCAACTACGGAGGGAAAATCCGGTTCAATTTTCCGGGCGGTTAAACACAAAACCGATCCCACTTTTGAAGGAACAAGACTATTATATCATAGACATACCTTTAGATGGCGATGCGCCAAAACAATATGTCAAAGCTTACTTTTACTACAAGAATTGCCCCAGGAAAGCTAAGCCTGCGGATTGGCATGGTTTTTTTGTCAAATTTGGCAGAAAGTCCTATCCTCATGAATCCGTAACAGAATATGCCATAAATAAAATTGGGGAATACCTGGGCTTAAAAATGAATGAAACCAGACTAGTGGTGGCAAATGGACAAGTCCGCTTTTTGAGCAAAGATTTTATCCAACCTGGAAAACGACTAATCCACGGCATTGAAATTTTAGCTGAATATTTTGAAGACAGGGCCTTTGTAGACCAAATTAACGAAGATCGGAAGATCAGGAGGGAGTATTTGACATTTGAAGTAGTTGAAAGGGCCATTAATCACGTCTATCCTACGGAATGTTCTGAAATAATAAGAGAGTTGGTAAAAATGATCACTTTCGATGCTTTAGTGGGGAACAATGACCGGCATTTTTACAATTGGGGAGTTATTGGAAACGTTGTTACTGCTGACCATGATGAAACCATTTTTGCTCCAATTTACGACTCAGCCAGGGCTTTGTTGTGGAATCTCACGGAGGAATCGGTTCAGAAGATGTATCATGCCTACCTAAAAGGGGACTTAAACCAGTTTGAAGCGTATATTAGGAGGCCTGCTCCTCGTCTCAGTTTTGATGATAAGCCGGATGCTGGGCACTTTGAACTAATTGATTACCTTTGTAGTTATAAACTTGAGTACAAGCGGACCATTGAAGAATTGGTCCATGATGCAAAAGAACGTGGGGTACTTGAAAAACTCAAAAAAGACATATACGGTTTCTTTAGTAAGGAGCGTTGTATGCTTATAGATGCGATCATTAAAAGGCGCTTTCAAATGATCAGGGATCTAATTGTATGATGGAATTTCTCAAAAAACTATTTAATAAGTCTGAAGACGATTTTTCGGGTTCCGAATCCCAAAACGTTCGGTTTATTTTAAAAATTGACGATTTGGAGTTGGGGATCTTGGAAATTGGGATTTTGGAGTTCAAAGATGGCTTGTGGATTTTTCAATATTCCGAAGCATTTAAAAACCAAAGCAAATACAGCAAGGTCATCGGCTTCTCTGATCTTTCCAAGGTTTATAAGAGTGATGTTCTGTGGCCTTTCTTTAAGATCAGGATACCTGGGTTGAAGCAACCGATGGTGCAAGAAGTTCTTAAAGCTGAGAATATCAATCAAAACGATGAAGCTTCTTTACTTAAAAGGTTCGGCAGGAAAAATATTTCCAATCCTTATCTTTTGGAGCCTGCATGATCTGCATAGAGTTGCAGATACTGGAGAGCAATTATTTCCGCGCTAAACCGTTTTTTTGCGGTTTGGCAGCACCATAAACGATCGATCTGGTCCAGGCTACTAACTGCCTGGATCATTTCTTCCAAATCTTCGGCAATCCACCCTGTTTTCCCCTGTTCGATCACTTCCGGTACGGAGCCCCTATTGAATGCGATTACCGGCGTGCCGCATGCCAACGCCTCCGCCATCACGATCCCAAACGGTTCTTCCCATTTTATGGGGAAGAGCAAGGCTTTTGCGCCCTGGAGCCATTGCCGCTTTTGCGTATCATCGACCAGGCCGACGTATCTGATCTGTTTTCCGTCGATGTAGGGTTTGACCTTCGTTTCAAAATAGGGGATTTGGGCTTTCTCAATATTTCCGGCCAGGATCAGTTCTTCGCCCGTAGCCCGGGCTACCTGGATGGCTTCATAGGCGCCTTTGATCTCTTCGATGCGCCCGAGGAAAAAGAGATAGTCTTTGGAGCGGGCGGGATCGTCCCGGAAGAAATCCGTATTGGTGAAGTTGTGGATGGCATGCCATTTTTCCGGTTCCGGGAGGGATTGGTACATATGGGAGGCACAGGCGGTAAAGGTGAGTTTGCCTTTAGCCAGTTTCGCCGCTCTCCGGGTGGTGATGGGGTTGATGTCGCGCTGGTAGGATTGCACCACGCGGGCCCTGGTGGTGCGGAAGAGCGGGTAGAGATACAGGAGCCGGGAGAAGGAGTGGACGATATCCGGTTTTTCCTTTTTGTAGACTTTGCGGAGTTGCAAGCCATTTTTGAGGATGTCCACTTTGGAGTTTACCTGGAGCCCTTTCCAGCCGATGATCTTCGAGGCTTGCTTTGCAGTGGATTTGGGGTGGGCCAGGATGATGACCTCATGGCCGAGGTTGGCGTATTCGGTGATCAGGCCGTCGATGATGCGTTCGATGCCGCCGTATTCTTTGGGTGGAACGGGGAGCATGGGGTCGGCGGTGAGGAGGAGTTTCAAAGGGCGGGTAGTTTCATAAATACTTTAAGATCTCTTCCACTAATGAATAAACCTTAGTCGATGATTCTTCCCTTGCCGGACTGCGGTGGTCAAATTGGTCATAAATTCGTTTAGCGCGGCGTATGGCCAAACTCCTTCGCACCAAAGCAAATTTAGGGTCTATCCCTTCAAGAATACCAAATATCCCTTCTGAAATGACCTTGCTGTCTTTGTCGTAATGCTCTCCCCATTGAGAAAGGTAGCTGTTTAACTTATCCACATAATCGGATCTATGCATTGGGCCGCCCTGGTGATCTTCGAAGTGCAAGATGATCCAGTATTCAAATGCCTGATTGGAGTAAGCAACAGACATGCCCTGTGCTTCGGCGATAGCAATGGCATTGTTGAAATCTTCTTCGGGAAAGTCATCCTTGTCGAAGACGCACCAAACCTGGTCATAATCATCTTGTTGTATTATTTCAGCAGCCCGGTTCACTAATGAGATAGTATTGCAACCCTCTCCAACCACTTTAATGGTTGCCGAAGAAAGTCGAAACTGCCGGAAATAGGACGGTTCAGTGTTTTTCCCCTCACATACGATCAGGATGGAAGGTTTAACCGGTTTCTTGGGCTCCGGACGGTCCAGTACAGGTTCACCCCGCCGTCTCTTTTTGGCCGCTTTACGGGCTTCGCGGTGCTTTTCCTTTTTCTCAATCTGCTCCGCCTTTTTATTCTTCATCTTCATGGGCAGGCGCAGATGTGGGTAGATAGACCGGGCTGAACTCCTCCAGAATGGGAACGGCCCCATATTTACCCCGGAGATAATTTTTCTCATAGTTCTCTTCTTTGCGGGCTTCAAAGTCGCTCAAAGAGAAGAGAGAAGCAGCGCCATATTGGTCTTTTTCTGCAAACCAGATCTGGTCGCGCCTGAAAAGGCCCGAACTCAGCAGGTTGGTGTCGTGGGTATTGAAGATGAGCTGGCCGTTGTTGGGGTTTTTGTTTTTGGAATTGAACAATTCCACCAATTTGCAGACCAGATTGGGGTGCATTTTGGATTCCAGTTCGTCGCCCACCAGGATCTTGCCTTGTTTGAGGGTATCCAAAACCGGACCTGACAGGGCGAAAAATTTCCTCGTGCCGGAAGATTCATCCTCATCCAAAGAGAATTGTACGGTTCCAGCCACGCGCTTGTTGGCGTCGTATTTCTTGTGGGAAGTCAGCACATCGGTGAAAACTTCTCCTCCCTCTTCAAGGAGCTTTTGTTCGATCATTTCCCTGAACTCTTGTGGCATTCCCTTTGGGAAATTCCCGGGGTCGAGGTATTTTAGGCTCAGGTCGTCGATGCCCAGATCGGCCAATTTAAGGAGCGCCAGGATCTCTTGCTTGGCCTGGTCGTCTTTCGTTTGTCCCATGGTGAAGCCCTGGTAACCTTCCTCCTGCAAACCGGAAATGACGTTGAATTGCTTGAACCATTCCAAAGCCTTCCCGGCCAGTTTGTCGTTAAACTGGGCAGCCACGGAAAGCAGGAGGGCATTGGAGCGGATCATCTTTTTTTCCACCAGAGGTTTAGCCGTTTTGAACCGGGTATCGTGCAGCTCAAACTCCTGGCCATCCCGGTAGAAGATCTCCACTTCTTTTGTCTTTGCGCGATGGAACAGCCATTCTGCCTCCACCTGCCGGGGCGTTACTTCAAAGCCATAGCGAAACAGCTCCGAATTATGCACGAACAGGATCTCGAACTCGGAAGGTTGGTCTTCTGTTTCGGTACTCAGTAAAAACGGCTCTACAGGGATCCTGTCCCCCTTTTGGGTCTCCCGGGAAGAATGGATGACGAAGTCGCGCATGAAGCGCATGGCTTCTGCCAATTTGCTCTTGCCGCTCGCGTTGGCCCCGTAGATCACCGCGCTTTTCAGCAATTTGAGTCCAAACTTGGGAATCTCAACCACATTGTCTTCCAGCCGGGTCGTTTTGTCATAATTGGAAGCGACCATGCTGAACCGTACCTCGTTCTTAAAGGGCTTGTAGTTCTTCAATGTGAATTGAACTAGCATAATAGAGGTCATTTTTGCAAATATAACGCAAAAACGAGACTTATTGTTGAAAATTTTAGATTTTAATGGATGGTTTTGCCAGCCCTATTCTTGGGTGGGACGGGGAGCATGGGGTCGGCGGTGAGGAGGAGTTTCAATGATCAACTAGAGATTGTACAATTTGGAGGTATTGTTTTGCACATTTCTCCAGCGTCAGATTTTCAAGGATATAATCCCTTGGAGAAAAGTAATTCAGTTGATCCAGAAAATCGTCTAGCTTAGATAAAAATTCTGAATAGTCAGAGAATTTAAAGCCACAACGTTCATCCCAGTAGGGGACTGAGGATACGCCATCATTAAATTGAACCTTATCTGGAAAATAGGCTGGATCCTCCCAGAACCCACCTCGATCCCAAGCGAAGATCGGAATGTTCATGGACAAGAGTTGCTGATAAGCTAGCCCCTGTGTTTCATGCTCACAAAGAAAGATCACGGCTTTTGTCTTGGAGGCAAGTTCTGTTAAATCATTGAGGACATAATGACCGTATCGGATTATTTTATAGGACCGCTTTTGCTTTTCAAGGGTTTTTATTATTGGGGTGACCAGGGTTTGATCGTACTCTTCCTGCTTCCATCGAATCTTGTAATAGATCAAAAAATCGAGATTTTTGTCTTTGTCAGAGGGACGCCAACGGTCAGTGTCTATCCCAACTGGCCAAGCGATCACATCTTGTCCATAGTAGGGTTTGAACATCCTCTGCATCCATTCCCCTGGCACCAAAACCTTTTTTATAGGGAATTTTTCAAGCAAATCAGGGTGATCAATGGGGTGGGAAAAGATAGATGCACCAAAAAGAATGGGATTCTCCCATTTATTTTCGAAAAGGACATTGGGTTTGCCAATGATGCAGGCGAGTTCTTCTGGGTGTTTTTGGATGTATTTGAAGTCGTTGACCCTGTATGATATACCTATCTTGTCTAAACCTTGGGTCAGGTTCAGAAAGACCATTTTCTGTCCTCCCGGAAGGGGTTTACCTCGCACTAATCTTCTAATGATCCGACGGGGATACCGGTCATGCTTGATCCATCGATCCGGATCCGGCTCTTGGTAGAATAAATTCAGGGTCTTATTGCTATCCATGGAGATACCGCCATTTTGAAACATCTATTTTCATCTCCTGTTGAAGGGCTTGAACCTGGTCTTTGTATAGGCTGATTAAATACTTTATGGACTCTTCGTCTGGAACATCCTTTCTCTTTCCCTTCGATAGGAATAAATCGCGGATGCCTGATTTGACAGACCACCAGAGTTTATTCTCAGGATTGTCTGTCAAGATATATTTTAAAGGTTTTGCCACCTTTCTAAGAATTGAATAAACTCTTTTGAATCTAAGTTCTTTTGTGGTATTTTTTCTTTCGCTAAAGTCTAATTGCTCTATTTGATTGACACCGATGAATCCAAGAATGCAATTAACGAAGGAAGTTGGATCCTCTTTAAAATCTTCATATTGTAAGATGAGCATTTGCTCTGGAGAAAAAAATTGCTGATATTCTTTGAGTTGGTTGTAGTAAAAACCTAGTTGTTTATACCTTTCCAAAAATGGGTACTTCTGGGGAGACGAAAGAAAGCCTGCAAAAGTTTCAACTGGATCAATCAACCCTCTATACTTTTCAAACTGGAAGTGGGACCATATGCGGTCAATAGGATCCCTAAGAATGAAGATCAATTTTGCATCAGGAATAAAATCATGTATGCGTTGAGGGGCTTCCGGAGTTATCATATTACCAGGCGATACCTCGCCAATAGCTTTCTCACCGTTGTAGTGCTCATAAAGTGATTTGAACCAGCTGAGCCCCTTCCCGTAGTTGTGCTGGAAAAAATCAGTCTCCTTGATACTACTCATGCATACTTCCGGATGTTGCGAGAGGTAATGATAAAGAGAGGTAGTCCCAGCTTTGGGAGCGCCACAAATGATAAAGGTGGGAAGGGGAGCTTGCATTTAGTCAACGACCCGCTTTGTGGTTTTTACTTTTCGTACTCCGAATAGTGCATGGTAAAGAGGCCGAAGCTGCTTTTTCAGAATTTCCCGAACCTTACCAGGAAAGTAAAATAAGATGAAAACATAGGCTTCGATGAATGGCTGCGGAATTTTCCGCGCAGTAATATTTAAGCGTACCTCCTCAGAAAGATATTCATAGTTTTCAGAAAAAGAGGCATTAAAATGCCCAATCGCGGGTCTGGACTCCGGTATCTGGAAATAGGCTTGTTTTGGGGCTTCTCCATTATTCCAAAACCGAACTCTTCCGCTTAAAACATTTGACTGCATTTGATGAAAGAACATTCGGTCAGCCTTTATGCTGCCATCTTCTGGGAAGGCATGTTGATCGTATTTGGCCATTCCCAGGGCGATGAGGGGCTCTTCGTTCTCTTTCCCTCTCAATCTTACGAGCTCTAATTCGTCGTACCTGGGTTTTAGACCTCTGGCGTATTCAAATACCTTTTTTGCTATTTCACCTAATTCAAAATAATAGATGCCACCTACAAATTGCGGCATGTAGTTTAACCCCAGTTTTTTGGTTAAGAGCTCAATGTCTCCGAAAAAATCTCCTCTGGTGCGGTCTTCGCCTATGGCGGTAACGGCATTCCCTTTCAATCGGTCGAATACATCCGTCAGGTCCCGGTAAATCAGGCAATCTGCATCGATAAACAAAGTATTCCGGCTTTGGGTGAAGTGGTCCATATAAAGCTTGGTTTCAAAACCTTCCCCAAATTCGCCGGGCGGAATGTCGATTATATCAATATTAGGCTTCAGATCTGATGGGATCAACGCCCTATTGTCGGTGACAAACTCAAAGCCTATCTCATTGCCCTTATTCCACAGCAGGAATGAGCGGGCCAAGTTTATCCCCAATTGAATGTAGTAGGGCTTCCCGGTTGCGATGGTCAGCACACTTCTGTTTTTTTTCATACTCTAGCGCAACAGGCTTTTCTTCGCTTCTTGTATCATCCGTATCAACCTCCAGTCTAGGCTTCTTGCCAGTTTATTGGTCAAGTTGCTTCCAATTCCAGGCATTGTGAAACGGAGGCCCAGTTGTTCACGTTCTTGTCTTACCCTTCGGTACAGGTCAGGATAATTGGGATAAAGCTTCACTTCCAGGGAGCTGTATTGGTGGGAAAATGCCTTTTTGAAAGTCTCGCGATTTTCATAAGCTGAGAGATATGCCCTTTTTAGCTGTAAAGCCATTATCTGGCTTTCCATTTTTTGCCGCTCATTCGGCGTCGAGAGAGAGTGCTGATTCCGGTATTTTCTGTAAAAATTCAGGGTTTCATTGACATAAAGTATCCTTGTTGAGGCGAGGACTATTCTGCAGAAGTATTCTCCATCGTCATCCAGGGTCAATGCTTCATCCCACATGCCGGCTTTTTCGACTACATTGTGCGGAATGAGCCAGGCGTTAGGCTGTACCATGTTGGGTTTGCCGCTCCCTCCGTATAAATCGAGGAGAAATCTTTCAGGCTGGTCGAAGAAATGGTAGATATCTTGTGGGGGATATTTTTTGAAAAAATCAGGATCATCCCCATCGAAAAAGTAGCCGGTGTTGCATAGAACGATTGAGTTTTTTTCAGCTTCTGATGCCAGGGCTACTTGTTTGCTTATCTTTTCTAGGTGTAACAGGTCGTCAGCATCCAGGAATTGGATAAACTCTCCGGTTGAATTTTTTAATCCTTCGTTTCGCGCAGTGCTGGCTCCCCGGTTCCTCTGGGAAACGACCTTAAACCGAGGATCATTTAAAGATTGGAGAATTTGCTCACTTTTGTCCGTTGATCCGTCATTTACCGCAATAATCTCAAGATTTCTGTATGACTGATTGAAAACCGACCACAAGGAATTTTCAATGGTCTTTTCCGCATTGAAAACAGGAATGACTACCGAAACCAGAGGTGCTGCATTCACTCGGATTGTTTCCTCAAATCAGGATTGAACCAAGTTATCAAATACTCGCGAAAGCGAATTGCGAGGTATGGATTGACTCCTGCTAGCATGGAAAAGGCCTTCCCTTGACCCACGGGATTATTACCATTGAGATTGATTGCCAGCTCAATGCATTTGTCTGCGGTTTTAAAGTTCTTTTGAGATGCTGCTACTCCCGCAGCTTTCCAAAGTTTTAATGCCAAGGTCTTTGGATAACGATCCCCAACCTGAGCAGCTGCCTTTTTCAAGACCTGAAAATGGGCTTCGTTGCATTTGATCTGGTTGGCAGCAGACATGGAGTTGGATATCCGATAATTGATGATGGATATCTCTTCTTCTGCTGAGAACCGGAGTCCAGCAATGGCAAGCCTGAGGTGGAAGGCAACATCTTCATTATAAAGTACAAGAGGGTCTGTGTCGTATCCTCCTGCCTCCAGCATTTTATCTTTTTTATATAAGCCACAAAATGGGTTGATCTGCTCCAGAATAGCGTATTCTATGGGGTCTTTTTCCAATGCTTCCCTGTCAAATTTTCGGACATTCAACAGTCCATTGGTTCGATCATCCCTCCACTCATAGGGGAATAAAACCACCTCAGGTGGATGGCTTTTCGCCATCCATTTATGTGCCAGGGTAGTGAAGTTGGGCATTAACTCATCATCGGCATCGTGGAAGTGTATCCATTCGCTTTTTGTCACCTCTGCCAATCGATTCTTACCTTCGGAACATCCGCGATTGATGTCGCCGTTTATGACTTGAGCACCAAATTTTTCGGCGACAAATGCAGTATTATCTATTGAGCAGTCATTGTACACCAATATCTCGTCAAATGGGATAGCTTGGTCCTGGGCGGATTTTAGGAGCCTTGGAAGATATTCAGCTGCGTTATATGCCGGGATGCAAAGAGCCAAAGTCGGTTTACTCATTTCTTGCGCAGGAATTTTTTCAGGAGCCTTTTGGAGGTGTAGAAAAGTACTTGCCTAAGGGGCCATTGATCCATGGCAGCTTCCCTGCCGCTCTCTGAATTAGAAGGAATTACAAGATTTATGGCCCAAGATGGGGGCATTGGCCTCTCCGTAGGTTTCTCAAGCACCCTATGGTAGAATTGCCTGGTTTCCTCCAGTAACTTTCCCTCCTCGTATTGTATGCGATAAGTCGGGACTATGAGTTCTTTTGAAGTCTGATGTTCGCGGATTAGCCTGGCCAGTTGCTCCGGATTATTGGGATCGAAAACTGCACCTCCAGCCTTTTTAACAATGTTCCACGCCCCGGCGCCCTTGCTGCAAATTAGCGGCTTTTCGAGCGAAAGCCATTCCAGGGCTGTTAGATTGAACATATCCCAAATTGAGCAGACCAAGCCAAATTTGGCATTTTTCATCCACGAGAGCGTTTCTGTGTTTGGCCTGAGGCCCAGGGGGATTATCCTTTTGCCCCAGATGTCGGGATGTTTTTCTGAAAGATATCTGCTAAAGGAGCTACCTTTTTTTAGATAGTCGGTATCGCGTCCGATCCAGTAGAATTTGATTTGGTCGGGTACTTTTTTGAGCGCTTCGCACAACAGTTGGGGACCTTTCCAGTGCTGTATCCGGCCTACAACCAGTGCGTAGGGTTCCATATCTGGTTCTGATTCGTGCAAATCTGCAGGAAAGGAATAAATCGGATCTATTAGTTCAATTCTTTTGGAAAGCTTTTCCTCCCAAAAGGTTCGGTTATTCTCGCTGTAGGTGATGAGATTGGAATAAGGCAGCGTAGCAAACTCCACAAGTCTAGTAATGTCTCCATAAAGCCCCATCCCTGCCTTTGGATCGCATGTTTCAATCTGGGCAATACTACCGTGGAGGCGGGTGACGACCTTTCTGGAAGGATCTAAAACCCAAGGTATGTAGCCCAGTCCCCAATCAACGGTTTCGACAAGGTCTATACCGGACTCTTGAGATGCCAGTTCATACAAAGCCCAGGCAGAAGCAAGGTGTTTTTGGAGGTCGGGGTATATGTTAAGTCGCTGAAATCCCTTCAGGTGTTTTAGAAAATTTTCCGGGGGAAGTTGTTTGACGGGAATTCCCTGGTATTCAAAAGTGTCCTGGCCTTGAGTAAAAGCGCTGCCGATCCATACGACAGGAGATATCCCAATAGCTTTTAGCTTGGGGAGGAGATTGAGGTAGAAGGTTGCGATGCCTCCACCGGGGTGGGGGTGGAATTCAGGGAGGATGAAAAGAATTTTCATTTACTTCTTAACACGGATTCGATCCCCATCTCAAAAATTTCCTGGATTTTATCGGGAGAAAATAAATTATTTCCAGTTTCAATGCAAATTGATGATTGCTCTTGCCAGTATTGAGGATTGCTCAATTTGTTAATCATTGAACTAATACTTGTAGTGGTATTACTGTAAAGCGGCCACTTATATTTTTTACACCACTCTCCGAAAGCGCTATTTTCCGGAGCAATAGCAATAATGGGGATTCCTAAATGGATGTATTCAGTGAATTTACTAGGAAAGCTCTTAAGCATCCAAGCTTGGCCTTGTGAAATGCTATTGATTGGATATCCTACCAAGAGTGCTCCCGCGTTTTGGGAAATATAGTCAATGGCGTCCTTTGTCTTTTCAAAGAAAGGGCGGAAGGAAAAACGATTCTCTTGGTTGTCAAAAAATGACTTTAACGAATCTCCTGAAGTGATTACCTCAAGTTCCCAACCGCTATTTGAAATGATACTGGAAATTTCATTGAAAATTCCTATGTGAGATTCTTGGACTAATCCAGAGTATATTATCTTTCTGTTATCGTAACAATCTTTTTTTAAATTCCGGTACCCTTCCGGAATCGGTGGAAGCAAAATATGTTTATTCTTAAATTCATTTGGGCAGAATATCAGCTTTTCAGACACAGTAAATAAAGCACTGGCGTTTTTTACAACTTGATATTCGTGGTTAAAGATATTGGTTGCATCTTTTTTAATATTGAATTCCTTTTGATCATCATGGTAAAATAAACAAAGAGGAACGTTAAGTCTCCTGGAAATAAAGGCGTCAAATCCAGAAAGAGTAGTGCCCCAAAGATAGCCCAGAATTACGTCTGGTTTTTTTTTTCGGATTATATTGTTTGAAAAGAAAAGAAAATATATCCAATACCTAATTAGTTTTAGTAATTTATAATTCCTGAATGGCGGGAACCACCACTTGTGATTTGGGAGGGATATAACTGTCCATTCTTTTGGGGGAGTTTTAATACGAAGGCCATCTTCAAAGGTTATTAAAAAAATATTATTACCTTTTTTTTGTAACTTTTCCAGGTGCCTGTATATCACGATGTCGCTAGATTTTGAATTTTCTCTAGGGATTGAAGGGGAGATGAAAATAATATTTAGGTTTTTAAGCATGAAAAATCGAGTCCAATATTTATTTTAATAAATATGATTGAGTACTCCTGTCGAATGAAATCGTGGGTGTGAACTCTATAAGTTTCCCAAAAGCCTTTGAATAAAAGCCGCTAGCATTTAGTATTCGAAGTTTTTTAAGGATACCGTAAACACGCATTAGTTTTTTTAATATTGAAAGTTTTTTCTTTTTCCCTGGCGGTAAAATAGAGATTTCATATTCAAGAATAGAATGAGCCTCCTTCAAATACTCATTTATATGGGTTTGGGATAGTTGTCCTGAACTCCGCAGACGGAATCCACCGATCAATGCTGTGCAGGAATAAAGCTTGGCATGCCGGAAAAACCTTAGCCAAAGCTCAAAATCGCCTGCATATTTAAACCTCTTATCGATATTACCGCCTGCCCTTTCCCAAAGGCTACGCCTCCAAAATGTAGATTCTTGCTGTATCCATTTAAAATCTCCCAAGTAAAAATGGTAAGCGCTCCATTTTTTGAATGGACCTGTTTGCACGATTCTACCTTTTTCGTCAAAAAAAGAGGGCATACCTTGTAACCAGTCCACTTCTGAATATGAATCAAATATCTCTGCGATTGTGTTCAAGGATCCGTTATGAAGAAGATCGTCACTATTTATCCAACCTAAAATATTACCAGTTGCGCGTTCAAAGCCTTTTTGGAGCGCGTCATACATTCCATTATCTGGTTCGGAAATCCAGTAGGTGAGTTGATTCTCGTAACTTTTGATGACATCAGTGGTTCCGTCAGTGCTTTCCCCATCAATGATGATATATTCAAGATTTGGGTAGTTTTGATCCAGTACAGAACGGATTGTCTGTTCAATGTAGTTGACCTGATTGAAACAAGGGGTTATTATGCTTATTTTGGGCCAGTTCATTAGGTCCTTTAAAATTTGGTTCTTCTTGCAAACCTATGCATCAGCCTAATTTTTTTAATATCGGGATCAAGCGTATGAACAATAATGGGGGAATAGATGGAAAGCTGTATTAGATTTCGTTCTATTCCTGCCATATTGATTGAAAAAATATTTTTAAGGATTGCACCTCCTGTGCAAAATATCATTTTCGTTTTGCTCCAAATGGATTCCTTTTCAAAACCATAAACGAGTTCATACTTTTTTAGCGTTAAATAAGATTGGTCATGACCTTTTTTTTGTTCTATATAATAGCGTTTGGTTAATCTAGTGGCGGGCAAGTAGTGTTGAAAAATTAGGTTCTCATCATACCAAAGTTTGTGTCCGGCAAAAAGAATCCATTTGCAATATTCCGAATCCCCTCCGGATGAAAGCTGGTTTCCTTTCCGGTCTGCAAGAAGCGATGTGAAGCCAGCTTTCCAGAATTTTTCAATCACTGACTTGCGAAGAATCAGGCCTGCCCCCCACAGATACCCTCTGTTTGTTAAATTACCACTATCAAGGCTTTGTACGCCAACTGCGTATTCTGACTGGTAAGTGTGAAACCAATAAGGAATTGCTATATCCGAAACCACCTCCCCTCTTCCTCCCAATGCTCCAATAGAAAGATCAGAGGACATTATTCCGAATGCTGTCGATAAGTAATTGCTTTTTAGCCAATTGTCATCATCGCATAAAAGTACGAATTCAAAGTTAGCAGTTTTTATCCCCTTCTCTCGGCAATAGCTCAACCCTTGGAGTGGCTGTTTCTCCATGATAAGTGGAAAAGGATTTCCCAGGTTTCCCCATTCTGCCTCAGCAACTTTAGAAGTACCGTCAGTTGAATTATTATCAACTATGATAACCTCGGCACAACACCCTGCGGGAAGTGTTTGGCGGGCAAGATGTTCAAGTGTTTTTGGTAATCTTGATGCACTGTTATAACAGCACACTACCACCGAGATCCCATTTTCTGACCCTGGCATTAATTTTTCTTTTAATGTTTCCGATCTTTTGAGAAGTTTTTATCCGATTTGTTTTTCTTACGAAAGATGGATCAAGTTCATTTAATTTGGAAATTACCTTATTTCTCACCTCTTGCGACTCAAAAGCGTTTTCATCCTCCAAAAAAGACCGGGCTCTTTTTTCTATTATCTCAGCAACCTCTCTCTCGCTATGCTTGATCTTTTGTAGCGTGTGAAGGATGATATCCGTGCTTTCAAGATAGTATAGGCCCTTAACCCTCGCTTTGGAACTAATGTCCTGTGAATGTTTTCGGAAATAGTTCAAAACTTTACCAGATATCAAGACGTCGCCTTTTAATGCAACTTCGATCCAAAAAAACCAATCTCCACAAAATTGGTAATGGATATAATGGTCCTTCAACGGTAATGCTGTTTTTCTGAAAACGGCCATGCTGGCATTAAAAATACTATTTCCTTTCAACATAAATTGCCTGACAAATTCTTCTCCCTCAATAACTTGTTCAAGGAATTCATGATTTGATACCCATTTTATCTTGTTGTTCTGATCCAAGCATATAGATTGACAGTAGGAGATTTTGATCTTTGGGTCCTTTAACATCGGAGAGACTAAGGTGTCCAGAAACGAAGGTTCGCACCAGTCATCACTTTCCGCAATCCAGATATATTCTCCTTTCGAAAGAGAAATTCCTTTGGCCCATTGTTTGAAGGGACTACCTGAGTTTATTGCATTATACTCAATGGTAATGACATTGGGATGTTCGCGGTAACTTTCAATAATTTCTGTACTGTTATCCTGTGAGCAATCATCCAAAATAATCACCTCAAAGTCTTGATAGGTTTGGTTCAGAATGCTGTCTAGCCTTTTCTGCAGGAATTTTGAGTGGTTATAATTGGGTACAATTACCGAGACTACCGGGCTACTCATTGTTTTTCATTTACACCGTTTATCACTTCCAAGGTGGCTTGTAAATAGGCATGTCCCCATTTTTGACAGGGCTCAAGGTGGTTCCCCTCGGCCCATTCATTCCAAGCATTGATAAAAAGAATGTTGTTCTTTCTTCGGTCATGAAGGGTCTTTTTGATCGCAGATTTCAGCCACTCCTTATAAAGATCAGGGGTCGAACCGTGAAAGATGGTGGCATTTCCTTTTAATCTCCTTGCCGTGTTATCCCAAGAAGGCGTTACACAATTGAACCGAATATAATGTGGTTCTTCTTTTTGGATCATATTATTAACCAATTCCTCATAAGAGTGTATATTATTCTCCCGGAAGGCTTTGTTCACAATCCCCATTTTTTGTAAAACGTTCCATCGCCTCCCCTTTTGCATAGGAAAGGGAAGCCTGAGCCAGTCTGGTTGAAATTCCACTGAAGCATCAAAACCCATGTCGACTGGGTCATTTCTCTCATCGTTGAAGCTTTCAACTCTGCATAGGTATAGCTCTCCTATTCCAAGTCGCATTGCCTCATTCCTCCAAGTATCTGCAGCCTGTTTGGGGTCTGGAATTGCAGAGGCTTTATAAACCAAAAAGAGTGGCTTCCCATTGATTCGGATATATCGGCTGTCGGAAAATACCTGCGCCAAGTACCGGATGTGGTTTAGGTTATCTTCCTGGGTGTAATTCTGTTTTATGAGAACTTCCTGGTCTTGTCCGTCCCATCTTCTTGTCCAATTTTCATTTGCCCAGCACAGGCAGAAAGGGAAGTCCGGTTCTTCCGAGGCAAGAACATCATTTAGTGGCCTTTCGAGAAGACGTTTTCCGTTGAACCAATAATGGTAGTAACAAAAGCCATGGATTCCATGCTTTTTTGCCAACTCGACTTGAGCATGTCGTACCTCAGGAAGTCGAAGGTCGTAAAACCCGAGATCAGCAGGAAGATGAGGTTGGTAATGCCCTTTGAATAAGGGCTTTGCCTGTACTACGTTTCTCCATTCAGTAAAGCCCTTCCCCCACCATGTATCGTTTTCCAGAATTGGGTGATATTGAGGCAGGTAAAACGCAATCGGTCGTATCTCGGACATAGATTAAGCCTTGGGGGGAATTTGTTTTCTACTTACAAAAATCTCAAGTAATTCAGCCTCTAATCCAAGCTTTGGATCATTTTGGAGATAGATAATTGTTGTCATACCACTGCTCCTGTAGATGAAATCGACGAAGTCTAACCCCCAATCTACCGTCACTAAAGATCCAGAGGCATCAACAGGGTTCCCATGGTATTGAGGAGACTCAATGTGCTCGATCTCGCTTTGCTTATTTAAAGTAGCCCGGATTCTTGATTGTGGTAGGTTGGGATACCAAGGCATGGTGAAAATATGAGCGCCCCCAGGGTTTAACACCCTGGCAATTTCCTTGAAGGCTTTCTTGGGTTCTAAAACATGCTCAAAGACATCCTGGGTAATGATCAAGTCAAATGTATTGTCGTCAAAGGTTAGGTTGGCGAGGTCTTCAGAGCGAAATTTTCCTTTATGCGTTCCTCGTGGAATGTCCTTATAGGATTGCGAACTCGGATAGCCACTACAGTTCTTCTCGATGAAGTCAGAAGAATCGCCGCCGGGGGAAGATTCATGGATAGTTAACGCACGCCAGTTTGGAAAAAATCGTTCCAAAGCCAGAATGATGGCTCTCTGTCTTGGATGGATCTGCACCGATAGCATCTATAATTATCCCTTAGCCAATCCCCTTCTTTTACATACAGAGTTTTCTTCCTACATATTGGACAAAAGCCGGTATTTGACTTTTTGAATACCCAAAGGAATTTTCCGTATAATCCCTCATTCCTTCTAAGAAAAGTTGAAATATACTTTTTACAGGAGGAAATCAATTGCTTAATACTTGTTGGAGGTGCGGTTTTGAGAAAAGGGGCCAATCAGAAGAGTTTTATTTATCTCTTTATGCGTATTATTTTGTCAAACTCTGTAGCAGAAAATATTTAAAAGGACATCGTATGAGTTGTTTCTTGGCACTTTTTCAATGAAAGGAAATCTAAGGTTTGGATATGATTCTTTGATATAGTATCTGAAACCAGCAGAAGATATTATTTCAAGAAGTTGATTTAGAGTTTGTTGCTTATTTTTGAATCCATGAAATTCTACAAACATGTTTTCAACTACATGTAAATTGTTTTTACAATGGTCTAACACCTCAAGTTCAGCTCCTTCTATATCTATTTTTAAGAAGTCAACTCGGTTTTTGAGCAGGGTAGAGATGTCGATGCAAGGTACTTCAATAACATTGTCTTTGGGGATCGCATTCTCAACAATTGCCCCCCCCAATGTGCCTTCTATATAAAAAGGAATGGTCCCATTGTACTTCCAAACAGCTTTATTGATTAAGGTGACGTTGTCTTTCATACAAAAATTGTCAATATTCTGTTGGGCATAATTTAACAATTCAGGGTCAGGCTCAAAACCGATAACCTCTGCATGCGGAAAGCGTCTTTTGAAATAAATTATACTTAGCCCTATGTTGGATCCGCAATCAATAATCCTGGGGCTATCTTTATGGCATTCAAATTTGTATACTTCATCAATGAAAATTTCTTCGATGCTGTGCAAAAACCAGTAGGCGTCAGGAGAAACGGTATCATTGTTGAAAATTTTTGACACGTGTTTTTCCCTCCTTTTTTTTGTTAGTAGTCCGAAGTAGGTAATGCGATTAAAAATGCCTTTGTATTTGAATGGGAATAGAAATGCCTTTGTTGCATCAATGAAAAATTTCTTTAATTGTCGCCTCACTGTTTTTTTGCTTTTAGGGTGGCTTTAACAAACTTCCTTATTGGCTTTCTGTAAGTTCTGTTTACGATAGATTTTTGGTTTTCCCAAGCCATGAAGTCATACAACTTTGAGTTTCTATTGGGAAATGTATCTAAATAATATTTTCTCAGGCCCCAATTCTTTGACAGATAATCAAGTTGGAGTTTAATAAGTCTAGAGTAAGAAGGAGGGCGCTTTGGTATTAGACTCTCAAGTGGCTTTAGTTCATTTATTATTTGCGCAAGCCGGAGTGTTGCCTGACCATCCATGGTTCCATTGAAGAGGATATCATTATTGACGTCAGGAATGTTGGGTGAAGAGTCATTGATTATTTCTAAAAAAGTTTCATAATCATAAGCAATATTTTCAAATTGCATGTGGATGATATTGTCTTTTGAATATTCCTCTAGGAAAATAGAGACGGTTTTTTTATTCATGATCCAAGCCTCAATAGCCGATGTGCTGTAGGTGTGAATAATAATATCACTTGCGTTAATGCATGTCGTGATGAATTCTGTATTATCCAACACGATACAATTTTGTGAGGCTGTAAAATTTTCCCAGAAGTCTGAACAATCCCAAGGATGTTTTTTTATCAATAAAACTTCATCATCATTAAGTTCTTCCAAAATAAATTTCTTCAAGATTTTAACAGTATGATCCCTTAATGCAGACGTTTTCTTTCGAAAAGACGAATAGTCCCATTTCTCCAGATCTTTTTCAGGCACGCCAACAAATGCATCCTCGAATAGAAAAGAGGATACAAAGAGGAATGTTTTATTAAATCTGCCTAAGTTGTACTTCGATGAAAATCTTTCTTCTTCAATTGTTCTTAACTCTTTTTGATAAGAGATATCTGTTCTGGGGAATCCTACGAGTTTATATTTGTTTTTATTTAATGCGTTTATGTTTTTGTTTTCCTTTACGTAGGTGTGGGAGTTTTTTGTGGCAAGTGTTTGAAGTGAGATTATATCTTGGTTGCTATCATTTGTGTTGTATGCTAATCGAATAGGGAGCTTCTTTTCTGCTGAGATAGGTTCTGACGTATTTATTACCAAATGAATGCTATTTTTTTTGCAGAAGGCGCCATACTTGGAAGTTGCAGATTCTGCTATTTGACCGACAACCATTATTTGAGCTTGTTTATAAAGTGCAAATTCAATTGGGTTTTTCCAGCCAGGGTAAATCCAGGTCCTATGTCCCATTCTCTTCAAAAATTCCTTTAAGAGGAGCAGCCCTCGATAATCTCGGACAAAATTATCATATATTAATAAAATTCGCATTCTATATAGCAGGCTCAAATTCGTACTTCTGGCACAATAACCTATGTTAGATGAATTTAAATGAACTTATAGATGCCAAGTACATCTTATTACTTGATCTCAACTCTTCTTATTAGGTTTTCTTTAAGTAACCGATTGCTAATTGAGAGCAAGTTGAAAAATGGGCAGTTGAGCAATGATGCTATTTCCAAAAGACTTTTTTTTCCATCACAAAAAGAGATGAAATCCATCATAAGTTTGATATCATTCGTTGAACCTTTCTGACTCAATGTTGGATAGAGGCCACGTTTTCCCAACTGAGGTTCTCCTAATACAGAGGAAACATAAAAAACATTTTTTTCTAAAATTTCAATTGCTTGTTTCACTGCATTATATCCACCTTCAAGCCCGATAGGAGTCACAAAAGTTAAATCATCTAAAGATGTGTGATACTCCGGAAAAGTCCCATATTTACTCCGCATAATAGAGGCAATTGGCAAGTCAATGCCAGGTGAGCAATATTGGCGTTCATCACTACCCCTGTCTAACCATGTATATTCCTTAAATTTTGGATCAATGTGTTTTAATACGTGTTTTGCAACTTTGTCAGATATTGTATTTCCTAATCGTGATGGTAAAAACGAGTATTCTCTTTCGTCGCCAAGGCATGTCATATTAAATCCTGCATAGACGTTTCTTTTGAGGTGTGCGAGATTTTTTGATAAATAGACCAACGAGCCGATCGTCTCAGGGATAAAAATAATTCTATATGTAAATTTTTTGTCTGTCAATCCTTGGAGCCACCTCCCAATCGCAATCAAAACTGCGGGGCCAGACAATTCATTATTCGCCATTGATGGATGACAGATATAGGTGGAAAGAAAAATTTCTTTTTTTGTTTTTCCTCTCAAAACCAATTCTCCATAATTGAGGACTCCGTTTTCTAGTTTAGAATTAATCACCACATGATATTTTCCTTGTTTTAATTTCGTCCGTTGGTTGTGAGGTAGGCAAAACCCCCATCTTTCTGTGTAGTACGATGTAACATAAGGAATTGCCTCGGGTTGATCTGGTAAAGAATATAAATGGTTGTTTAATTCATCTAAGTCAACCCATTTGTCAACTGGAATGGAATATCCAACTACGTGTAAATTATTCTCTTTAAAATTAACTATTTTATTTCCTGCGTTATCTTCAATATACCCATCCGTAATGTTCCATTCCTTTGGCACCTCCCAGTCAAATGCTTTATAACCTGTAGGAACATCTTTAATTAGAAGTCCCGGCAACCAGTTTTTTATATAGCCCAATGTGAATCTAGCTCCTTCCCCAGTTATGCTTCTGTTTATTGGAAAAAGATCTTTTATCCAGCTATGCATTTGATGGCCTATAGTCATAAAAAAGGGGAGGGGTAGTTAGAAAAACTATCTCTGTAGAAATACCTGGTGTTATACCATTCGTAAAATTCTGAGAAAGCAATTTGTGCAGAATCTGGGGCAAATTCTAATTGGTACCCCCATGTTTTCATTACATCCCCAAGCCAAAATTCAATCACCTTTGCTTCAAAATCTGAGATTCTTTCTTTCCATTTTGAAACATTTGTTCTTTCTAGGCCTTTGAATTTTAGGCCGTCATGACTGTTTCCACTATATTTTTGATTAAATAAAGTAGGCTTGGATAGAATTGGATCGTATCTTATTTCGATAAAATTTGCAATTTTTTGCATTTCTTCTTCAGTGTTTGAGGCAAGTTCTTCAAATTTTAAAGCTCTGAAATTGTCAGGGTATAATGACTCATTAATGAATGCCGCTTTTAAATCCATTCTGCCCCGATTAATTAAGCTGGCAAGAGTCTCCATCTCGTTTTCATCCATTTTTGAGTAATAATTTTTGACTCCTGATTTTAAAGCTGCATAGTTATCTCTTGGGTCTCGGATTAGGTTGACCATTTTAAATCCAGGTAGTTCTGATTTGAATGCGTTGAAGTGAATTACTTGGGAGGTCTCTTTGAATATAAAAGGCCTATTTTCATTGCTTTTGTAAAACATTTCCACCCATGTTTGGGCCATTGTTTTTATGACTTTATTTTTTTTTAACAAGTCATCATGAGAGAGTTGGGTTGAGACTTTTTTTGCAAATGAATTAATATCGATTGCATTTTTTGCTAGTTCTTTCTCACAGAGTTGAAGGCTTCGGCAGATTACTAATTCAAGCCTATCACGCAAGCTGTCTTCATTATCTTTAAGTTCTTTTGAAAAAAATGGGAAGTAAGCGTAAAGTATTGATATGTCAACTGGATAGAGGAAAATTCCGGGATGGCTATCAAAAAGCCTTTGAAAGACACTTGTGCCTGATTTTCGATGACCTGTAATAATTATGAAATTAGAGATTTCCATTAGGTGTGTTACTTGTAATATTGTCAAGTTTTAAAGGAGAGCCTTTGTCGATACTTACTATTGCTTTTTTCCCAATTACATATTTCCAAAATTTTGGCTCCAACCCATCCCCCGGCCTGATCACCCTAATATTCTCTTCCGTAAACACTTCTCCAGCCTGAATATCCTTGACAACATAAATAGAGCGCTTATACTGAAGACTCTTTTGTTCCGATTTTTGAGTATCCAGCTGCACAATGCCCAGCGCATGAAAGGCCCGTTTACTTTCGATGACCAGCGCCTTTAGCTCTTCCGGCTCCAGCGAAAAGGCACTGTCTACCCCGCCATCTGCCCGGCGAAGGGTGAAATGCTTTTCAATGACACGAGCGCCTAAGGCCACTGCCGCTACGGCAGCTCCTATGCCCATGGTGTGGTCGGATAAACCAATGATACAACCGGGGAATATCTGTTGCAGGACGGGTATCGTATTTAGATTAGTGTTTTCAGGAGTGGCTGGATAGGTACTGGTGCATTTCAGTATGACAATGTCTTTGCATCCGTTTTCCTTGAGCACCTGGATGGATTCATATAAGTCGTCAAGACGCGAAGCTCCGGAGGAGATGATCACGGGCTTGCCCGTTTGCGCTATCTTTTTGAGCAGTGGATGATGGGTGCTTTCAAAGGAGGCTACTTTATAGGCAGGCACGTTTAAACTCTCGAGGAAATCCACAGCTGTTTCGTCGAAAGGGGAAGAAAAGGCAATCATGCCCAGGGCATTTGCGTAGCCGAAGATCTCTTTGTGCCATTCCCAAGGGGTATGAGCTTCCTGGTAAAGCTCGTATAAGTTTTTTCCATACCACAAAGATCCAGAATCAGTGATTTCAAAGAGTCCTCCCCTGTGATCAATGGTAATAGTATCAGCAGTGTAGGTCTGTAGTTTCAGGGCATGTGCTCCAGCATCGGCTGCTGCTTTGACTAGCTCCAAAGCTCGGTCAAGGGATTGGTTGTGGTTGCCGGACATTTCGGCGATGATGAAGGGGGGATGATTGGGACTTATTGTTATTCCTCCTATTTTCAGCTCTTTCACTTTTTTAAAATGAATTTATACGAGTTTGGGTGATCCAGTGTTTCTTCCTGAGTAAATCCAAGAGATTGGAAGCTTCTTTGCGATGCAAGGTTATCTTTTTTTACATAGCCTACAATGGAAGTTTGATTATTTACTTTTTGCTGAGTCTGGGTAATCCCCTCAGAAAGTAGCAGTTTACCAAAACCTTTACCTCTGGCATTTGGCATGACAGCGTAACCGATAATAAGTTCACGCTCTTTTAGATCAAACCTAATCTGGCCGATAGGGCCACCTCTGTATTCTCCCACGAAAAGGAAAGAGTTTGAATCGGAAAGTTTCTGCTCAAACCATTGGACATGATCTTCCAAAGGTATTGGCTCCATATTATACGAAGCTGCTCTGGTTTCAGGATTATTTGCCAATTCATAATAGAATTGGCAATCTTCATGTATGGCAGATCGAATTCTAAAATCAAGGCCCCAGAACACTTTTTTAAATCGGAGTTCTTGTTGGCCATCAAAAATAGTCGCTTGCTTTTTTTTGGCATTAATCTCTTCCTCTTCACTGATACGTTGGAAGTCATCGAAGGGAAATGCAAGCCCTTCTTCTGTTAGGAATTTAAAAAGTTGCTCTTGGTTGTCTGCAGTCTTAATGAGGAAGAGAGTTCCACCAACACAAAGGTACTCGTATGCGATCGTACTGGGGGCAGTAATCGCCATATTGCTTCGCATCATGAGATTCCTAAAATCTTCTCCACTAAGCCCCTGCGTGATCTCAAGGTCGAGAGAAGACTTTTTGGCAAATTGTTTTAAAGCATCGATATGACGATATGCTGCCCCAACTACTACAAGGCATTTTTTTATATGCGTTATTTGCTCACACTTTTGTAGGATCTCTACTGTGTTATTTCCCGGATCTGCACCACCGAGACAAATAAGCAGATATTTATCCTTCTTATTCGAATAGGTCTGATGTTGAGCTGCCTTTCTGAATGGAGCTCTAAGTAAGGCGTATTCTGGGCCCAAATAGAACCTGGTGTAATGTTCTGCTGAATAATCTGCGGGGTTGAGCCCCCCTGCGTGATTTATTATTGCATCAGCAATAAAATGATAGGAGGGAATATCATCAATACAAACCAGTTTGTTCCCCCTCCCTTTGATGATCTCCTGATATTCAGTCTGAAAATGATACCCATCCAAAACGACAATCTCTTCACCTGATAAAACTTCATTGGCCCAAAAATGAGCTTCTGCGATGTCATCGTCTGCTTCGGGAAGTTCCCTAATGGTCTGGCAAACAGATTGGATTTGCTCCCGGAGAGAGGGCAGCGGGTTGCGAATGACGAAGTGGCATTCAAATTCTGAGCTCAACATTTCAGCAAGGGCTAGAGAACGAATGACGTGACCTAGCCCAATAGTCGAATTGCCATCAGCTCTGAAAATGACTTTAGGGATCAAGGGTTAAGCAGTTTGTACTTCAATTCAGCTAATTGCCAATCCTCCAGATTATCGATATCCTGGGCTTCCATTTCACTTATTGGTATTACACCCGTGTTCTCTGTCAGTAGTTTCTGGCTTTGAAGGAAACGGTCCACCCTCAGCCAGTAGAATTGTCCGCTGTCATGAAAAGCAGGCTGAAGGTCTTGAGATCTGGTATTCAGATGTTCCGGATAAAACATCTCAGCCTTATTCTCGGTACCTACTTTTAAGGCTCGTTGAATGGGGAAGGAGAATTTCAAGACTGGAAATACAGTTTCAAAATCCTTGTTGATTAATAACTCGAATGCTTCTTGAACCAAGTTGGGTTTCAATAGAGGCGCCGTGGGATAAATACAGCAGAGGTATTGAAACTGAGTTCCGGTTTTCGAATATTCCAGCAATACCTCCATCAATACATCAGCTGTCGTGGCGAAATCATCGGCCGTTTTTTCACTCCTAAGGAAAGGAACTTTTGCGCCATAATGCCGGGCTATTTCGGCAATTTCCTCATCTTCCGTTGAAACCATGACTTCATCGAACAGCCCAGTATCCAAAGCAGCCTGAATGGAATAAGCGATGATGGGCTTGCCAAGGAAGTCCCTTATGTTCTTGCGGGGGATGCGTTTGCTCCCGCCTCTGGCTGTAATGACTGCCAGATTCTTCAACTGTAGAAATCTTTGATGGTCATGATTACGAAGTTCTGCTCTTCCGCTGTAAGCGTCGGATACATTGGAAGGCTAATGCAATGCTGATAGTAACGCTCAGCATTTTCCAGGTCGCCTTCTTTCCACCCTTGTTCTCTGTAATACGGCATCAGGTGGCACGGGATGTAGTGTATTTGCGCGAAAATGTTGTGTGACCTAAGATGGCTGTATAAACCTAAGCGGTTCTTAACTTCCAGTATGTACAGATGATAAGCATGTCCGGTTACCACTCTGCTTTGTCCATTTACGAAGGGAGAGTCTTCAAAAGCATCTGCATAGCGCTTAGCTATTTGCCGCCTGATCTCAATATTGGCTTCAGCTTGCTTTAATTGACTTATTCCCAATGCAGCTTGAAAATCGGTAAGGCGATAGTTGAATCCAAGAGTTTGCATTTCCATGTACCAACCTGGCCAGGTATCTGAGGAGGTATGAACGCCAGCGGCAAAATCAATGCTGTTTTTGAACAGTGCCGGATCTTTTGTGATGCCGTGGGTACGGAGGGTGAGCAGCTTATCGTAGAGCTCTTTTTTGTTCGTAGTGATCATGCCTCCTTCTCCAGTAGCAATGTGCTTGACCGGGTGAAAGGAGAAAATAGACAGATCGGAATATTCCCCATTGCCGCATCTTTGCAAATCACCTTTTTTGTCGTAGAAAAAACCACCCGGGGCATGGCAGGCGTCTTCGATGATCCATAGCCCATATTCATCCGCAAGTGCTCGAAAGTCTTCCATGTTTGCGGGCCTCCCGGCAAAATCAACGGGGATTATTCCTATGTAAGTGTTCTCAGGAACTGATTCGAGTAGTTCTCTGACCTTATTTAGGTCAAGCAAATAAGTTCCCGGGTCAATGTCTGCAAACACTACTTCACCTCCGCAATAGCGCACACAATTAGCGGAGGCTGCAAAAGTGATGGGCGTCGTGATGACTTTGTCACCGGGTTGGACATCCAAAGCTAAGGTACATAGGTGGAGCGCTGCTGTACCATTGGCAACGGCTACAGCATATTTTGCACCCACATAGTTGGCAAAAGCAGCCTCAAATTCAGGAATGCGGGGACCTTGGGTGAGGAAATCCGATTTAAGGGCTTCCACAACTGCCTGAATGTCTTCATCGGTGATGTGTTGGCGGCCGTAGGGGATTGGGTTCATAAGATGAAACTGGAGTCAACATGCTCCTGGATAAGTTTTCTTAATTCATCGACGCTTACCCAATCTGAATTTTCTCCGGAGTTATAACTGAAACCAAATGGAACTTTTTTTGCGTTGAAATGTGTGATGAAATCATCCAGTTTCCAGCGGATAGTGGTAGGTAGTATAGCATAGTATTTCCCCAAGTCATAAGTATAAAAGGAGTCGGAAGAGGTTATCATTTCTTCATGAATTTTCTCCCCCGGTCTGATGCCAACAACTGGCTTTTCACATGCTGGTCCAATCGCTTCAGCAATATCCATGATTTTGTATGATGGAATCTTGGGGACAAAAATCTCACCGCCCCATGCGTGCTCCAAAGCATACATGATCATTTCAACTCCACCGAGCAGAGTAATATTAAATCGAGTCATCGTCGGATCAGTAATTGGCAAAACTCCAGAGTGTCTTTTTTTAAGGAAAAACGGGATCACAGAGCCATTCGACCCCATTACATTGCCATACCTTACTACAGAAAAAACTATGGGGTTACTCCCTTTAATATTGTTGGCTGCTACGAACAGTTTGTCTGAGGCCAGCTTGGTTGCTCCATATAAGTTTACGGGTGCCGCAGCCTTATCAGTAGACAATGCAACTACTCGTTTTACATCAGTTTCCAGGCACGCATTAATAACATTCTCCGCTCCTAAAATATTTGTTTTCACACACTCCATTGGATTGTACTCAGCAATAGGAACGTGCTTCATGGCTGCTGCATGAATGACATAATCAATGCCCTTGAGAGCAGTTTTTAGCCTGTCGTAATCCCTGACATCTCCAATAAAAAAACGGATTTGAGGATATTTCTCAGAAGGGTAATCCTGGGCCATTTCATACTGCTTCTGCTCGTCTCTGGAGTAAATGACAAGCCTTTTTATATCTGGATATTTTTCAAAGATATATTGTGTAAGGGCCTTACCCAGGGAGCCTGTTCCACCTGAAATAAATATCGATTTATTGGATAGCATTTTGTGTTATTTCAATATTCTCAATAGAAGGTTGGAAATTAAAATACCCGAGGGGTTGTACAGGGTTATAACCTAATTCTTTTTCTGGTTTATTACTGACGAAATTCAGGTAGTATACAGAATCGACAACATCATAGGGATAATTGTTTTCTGCTAACTCTTTAGGTTTGCCCAGCCATAAGTACAAGGGGTAAAGACCTGTTCTGAAGGTGTTTTTGGGAATTAAAAAGCTAAATGAAATTAAATCTCCTTTTTTTAAAGAATCTTTTGAAACGCAGATCAAGCCGCTTGAAGTGACTGGTTCAGAATGTTCTTGTGCTTTAACCATGAATGATGTGAAAAGTCCTTCAATATCTTTCAGGATTTTAGCTTTACAGTTAATTCTCAGGTCCTTTTCTGGGTCTATAAATTCTTCCCCATTATTTATTTTTATTTCAATATATCTAGCCTCGCCATTTCCTCTTCTACTCTTGGCATCGTTAATGAAGTCGTTTTCTGACTTAATCAAGATTGGGTTTTTTAGGTAATTTCGTACAATCTCGGCTGCAGGCCCATAGTCGTCAATCATGCCATCTTTGAGCAATATTGCATTGTTACACAACTCCCTAATACTACTCATGCTATGACTAACAAATAGTACAGTCCTCCCTCCGCTAGAGCTGACCTCTTGCATTTTGCCTATAGCTCTTTTCTGGAACTCAGCGTCTCCAACTGCCAACACTTCATCTACAATCAGAATCTCTTCCTCCAAAAAGGCTGCCACGGCAAAGCCCAAGCGCACCCGCATCCCAGATGAGTAGCGTTTCACCGGCGTATCTATGTAACGCTCTACTCCCGCAAAATTAACGATCTCATCAATCTTTTTACTTACTTCAGCTTTTGTCATGCCTAGGATAGCGCCATTGAGATAGATATTCTCCCGCCCCGTCAACTCCGGGTGAAAGCCCGTCCCCACCTCCAGCAAACTGGCAATACGACCTTTGGCCATGATACTCCCCGTCGTGGGTCCCGTCACTTTGCTCAAGATCTTCAGCAGGGTGCTTTTCCCTGCCCCATTTTTCCCAATAATCCCCAACACTTCCCCTTGCTTCACCTCCAGGTTGATATCGCGCAAGGCCCAGACGTATTCAGAATTACCCCGGTGAGCCCGGTCGTTGGTCTCGCCGATCTTCAGGAAGGGGTCTTCTTTGCCGCGTGCGCGGTACCACCAGCGTTTGAGGTCGTCGCTGAGGGTGCCGGTGCCGACGGTGCCAAGGCGGTATTGTTTGGAGAGGTTTTCTATGCGGATGGCGGTGTCGCTCATAGGGGGGAGTTAAGAGTTGAGAGTTTAGAGTGATGTTTGAGCGCGGTCACTTTGTGACCACGGCTTTTTATCACCCTCAACTCTCCACTTTAAACTTATAAAAT
Source organism: Lewinellaceae bacterium (assembly GCA_020636275.1). Lineage (GTDB taxonomy): Bacteria > Bacteroidota > Bacteroidia > Chitinophagales > Saprospiraceae > JADJTT01. The sequence goes on from JACJYD010000001.1 coordinate 800,541, forward strand.
CGATTTCCGTAAGCCCGAGATCATCCGCCCCACTTCCTCCATTTGTGCTCTTAAAGCAAGATAGTCCTCATCCAGGATAAAGCCCTGATCATGGGCTAGTATGCATTGGTTGACAGTTTCGAGCAAGCTGGTGACCTCCTTCGCACCTCGCTGCGCTCGGCGCTTCGGCGGTTCAAGGTAAGCCATAGTGGCGAAATGAGCCCTGTCTTTGTTAGTGTGCCGGGCCTCCTTCGCACTTCGCTACCGCTCAGCGCTTCGGCGGGCCAAAGGCCTTGGTTGGGTTCGTCAGGCTGTAGCGTTCTTCCCTGGGGAAGGCTTTTGTTGCTTTGTAAATTCGGTTGACCAGGGAGCGGGACTTTTGCCATTTCCCCTTCGGGGGCAGGGGGGGAGTTTTTCGAAAGAGAATTGCATTTGGCGCAAGTTTAAAAGGTGAAGGAATAGGGGGCCTTAAAAACTGCGGTTGTATTGGTTGAGAGTGGAGAGTTTAGAGTGAAAAAGCCATCAAGGATGTCATTCACATGAACAGCCTCGTGCCCCTTACTTTCAAAAAAACGGACAACCTTATGGGCAATATGGACATCACACAAAACTTTAAATGTCATGCTGCCAGCGTTATAGTCCTTCCTGAAACAAGGATTTTCGCATACTCAAGGCAAGCCAGAAGGTCTTCTTTTTCCAGTTCGGGATGATCCTCAAGGATTTCCTCGAAACTCATCTCCGATAGCATCATGTCCAGTAAAACTTCCACAGGCCATCTCATACCTCTAATGCATGGTTTCCCATGACAAATTTCCGGATTTACTGTTATTCGGTTTAAGTATTTGGACTCCGTATTTTTCATAACTTTCCTTACATTATGGTACGGTTACAATATCTACAAAAAAATTAGCACACGTTAGTTCAACTATGTTGAAATAATCCTGTCACATCTTTTCCATCCTGAAAATCTTGTCCTCTTGGTGGTATGCTGGTTGGGCGAAGGCTACTCAACCATTTCTCCTCATCCATTCCAAAATATGTTTTTCGAAATACTTCCCAATCGCTACCTTCGAAATATGATATTTTGGCTGGAGGTGTTCTATTTTATCGTCGATGATATCATCTGTATAAATAAGAGCCATTTGGAACAAGCGTTCATTCATTCCTGGCATCAGGCCGGCAATGATTTCATACATTCGGGAGATAGTGTATTGTTCTTTATGAAGGGTATAAAGGTCATAGTAATCCCTGAATTTCGATCTGAGGAAAAGAGTATTCAGTTTCATTCCCGCTAATAGGTCCAGATCGGCGATAGAAAGGTTTTGATGTAGCGGAATCCGGTTTTGAAGAGCATCCCAGTTATTTGCAAAAAAGGTAACTTGAACCCCATCAATCCTGACATCTATCTGTTTTGGTCCGGTCTGCTCCAGAAAGATCAGGTTAGGGAACATTTGTTCCAGGCCTTGGATTATTTCAGTTTGATCAAGCTGTTCCTCCCAGGTAAACAGATCGATATCTTCACTCAACCGGTGGTGAAGATAAAGCGCCAAAGCTGATCCACCAACGAAGGTGAAGCGCTCCACCCAGGTCGCATCAGCCAGCCTGGTAAGGACCTTCCGGGTCGCTGGCAGCAAGAAGTCGAAGTCGTTCCAGCCGGGGGTAGGCACGAATATGCTTTTTTAAGAAATTATTGATGTTGGGTATTTGAAAAAAGAAAACCCCCAGGTAGTAGTTAATCTTCCGGTGGCGGTCGTGCGGAAGCAACTGTTCTTCCCATACTTTTTGGATCTGTTTTTTATCCCAAAGATGAAAAAGCTGCTTCAAATCAGGCACATCGCCGTAAAGCAAAACCTGCTCAATAACTACCTCATCGGGTATGGATTGCTCCTCTCTCGTATCATAAGACCAAAAGAGATTTTTTGGCAAAAGACTTTGTATGAAAAGGAACTTGGTCATTACCTAAAGATACGGATTTTTGCGGAGAGTATGAGTCGCCCCGCATCCTCCTTTTGATGATCCCTGAAAAAGTAGGAAAGAGTAACTCTAAACCTCCACATCAGAGTATGCGTATCAAGCAAATAATCCATGGTCAAGCTTGCGGCATATAATCTTCAAATCCTGGAGGCGTTTCATCAAAATCGGGAGCGACGTAGGTGATGAGGCCTTTGGCAAAGCCAAACTTCCGGACGGGCTTTTGGGCCTTTGATGCGACATACTTGCTGAGCAATGCGTTGATCTTGGCCAGCAATTCCTCGTCCTGCAGGGTCAGGATCATTTGAATAAGTTCCAATTTTTTTGTCTCTGAATGCATAATGTGGTGTTTAAGTCCTTAATGGTAACGAAGGGAGTAAGGTAATGGTTCCTTCACCCACACTCAACTCTCCACTTCACTATAAAATAATCCTGCCGTATCTTTTCCATCCTGAAAATCCTGTCCTCCTGGTGGTATGCTGATTGGGCGAAGGCCCGGGAAAAAGGGCGTAGCGCCGGGGTTTGGGCTGTCGCAGCGTCCCTTATCAGAAGACGCTGCTCGGACGGAAACCCTTCACTCTTCACTCTTCACCCTTCACCCTTCACCCTTCACTCTTCACCCTTCACTTTCCTCGGCCCGCCGAAGCTTTAGCGAAGGCGGCCCCTAAACCGTATCCATAAAATTCCTTTCCGTCTTATTAAACACCACGATCCCCAACAACAGCAACACGACCATGAACGCGAAACTATACCCCAGATACCCCCACGAAAACGTGCCCTGCCCCAATATCCCGTACTTGAAGGTCTCGATCACGCTGGTCATGGGGTTGAGGGCGACGAGCAGGCGGTAACGTTCGGGTACCTCGCTCAATGGGTAGATCACGGGGGTGGCATACATCAACAACTGCACCCCGAAACCGAGCAACACCGTCAGGTCGCGATACTTGGTGGTCATGGAAGAAATGAGCAGGCCGAACCCGAGGCCTAGCCCGGCCAGCAGGATCACCAGAAGCGGGAATAAGAGGATGTAGGCGTTGGGGGTTATGGGGGCGCCCCTGATCAGGAAGTAAACGTAGAAACCCAAAAAGAGCGTCAGCTGGATGCCGTATTTGATCATGTTGCTGGTCACCACGCTCAAGGGGGTGACGAGGCGGGGGAAGTAGACTTTCCCGAAAATGCCCTGGTTGCCGACGAAGGTGTTGGCTGTACCGGTGAGGCAGGCGGAGAAGTAGTTCCAGTTGGTCAGCCCGGCGAGGTAGAAAAGCATGGGCGGTATGCCGTCGGTGGGTATACCCGCCAGCTTGCCGAATACCACGGTGAAGACCAGCGTCGAGAAGAGGGGCTGGATGAAGTGCCACAACGGACCGAGAATGGTCTGCTTGTACTGGGCCACGAAGTCGCGTCGCACGAAAAGGGTGAGGAGGTCGCGGTAGCGCCACACTTCCTTCAGCTTCAGGTCGAGCAGGGACCGGTGCGGGGTGATGATGGTGGTCCACTCTTCGGTGTCGGGGGCGATGTTTTGTATCTCTGGGTTGGCGGACATTTATTTTATATTAACCGCTGATGTTGCGCACTACTTGGGCATTTTGGGTTTGTGGGGCGTTTTCCTCCCCCTCCCTTCGGTCGACCCCTCCAGAGGGGTACACAAGGGCCTGGGTTTCTAAATGCTGGATCATTTTTCCCGAACACCCGTAAAATGTCCAGATGAAATTGGACGATATTGAGTTTTGCACAAATTGTACCCCTCTGGAGGGGTCGACCGAAGGGAGGGGGAGGAAAAACTCATGGCGCCCACGAATATTTTGAAAAAAATGCGGAACAACAGTTAACCGCTGAGACGCAAATGCCGGATGCCTTTGCGGTTATAAATTAAGAGGCGCCAGAAATTGTACCAGATGCTCCTCACTAACATATCCCGGCACGATCTCCGCAAATGCTCTCTCCGCCATGGCCTCCGCCTGTTCTGGATTTTCAATCAAACGCTGCATTTGAGCCGCCAGCTCTTCCACGCTTTCATACAACAGCCCGTAGTCTTCGCTGCTCAGGATCTCCGGGGTGGCGCCGCCGCGGTAGCCGATCACGGGACGGCGGCAGATCATCGATTCGATGGTCACGCGGCCGAAGGCTTCGTGGCGGGAGCACATCAGGGAGGCGTCGGACTGCAGGTAGACCTCGTCCCAGACGGACTCGACGTGGCCCAGGAGCTCTACCCGGTCTTCGAGGCCGAGCGAGCGGATGAGCGCGGGGATGCTTTTATCGAGCACCTCGCCGGCGATCTTCAGGCGCAGGTGTGGGTAACGCTCGCGCAGCAGTCCCAGGGCCCGGATGGCGTCGGCCTGGCCCTTATTGGGGGTCACGAGACCGGCGATGCAAAAAATGGTTTCCGCTTCGCGGAAAAGCTTGCGGGCTTTCCCTTTCTCCCCGTATTGCCGGATCCGTTCCTGAGGGGCGATGGGGTTGGGGATCACCTGGATGCGGCCGTGGTGCTGCCGGAGGGCGTCGCCGGCGGTGCAGAGCAGCTCTTTTTGGTATTCGCTGATGCAGTAGATCCAGTCGGAGGAGGCGATCTTTTTAAATAAAGCCGCGTGGCCGGTCACCGGACTGAGGTTGTAGTCGCTGAGGGTTTCGCGGAGGTGCCAGATGTGGGGTCGGCCGGTCTGTTTGGCCAGCGCCAGGCCTGCCCCGAAGGTGATGGAATTGCTCTGTATGTAGTCGATCCGTTCATCGGCCACGAGGCGGCGGAGCTTGTTTTTTTGAAATAGAAAAAAGAAGGCGTGGAGCGCGATCTGTGCGATCTGCATCAGGCCCCGGACGAGGAGGCGGAGGCTTTTGCGTTCGCTTTTGCGCACGTCCTCGAAGGTCCAGAGCGGGAAGTTGAACACCCGGTAGGGGATCTGCAGTTCGTCGAGCTTTTCGCAGAAGGGGCCTTGTTTTTTCAGCACGACCAGGGTTTCGTGTCCGCGCATGCGCAGCATTTGGATCAGTTCGAGCAGCGAGCGGTTGGCTCCGTAGAGTTTGGCGTAATGGGTGAAGAACAGGAAGCGCGCCATGCGGTCAGAGGAATACGTTCCAGTGCTCCCCCCGGAAGGCCACCGAGCTGAAGCCGTTGATCGAGCGGAAGCTCAGCCGGTAGTCGCCGGCCCAGCGCTTCAGGATCTGCTTTTCGCCCCGGCGGTTGGTGTCGTCGAGGAGGATGGAGCAGTTTTCGGCCAGAAAGGGTTCGATAAACGGCAGGGCCGGGTAACGGGCCAGCCGCAGGGCTTTTTTGTAGGCGTAGGGGCCGTCGACCAACAGGGCGTCGACCCGTGTTCCGCCGAGCAGCTTTTCAATGGCGGAGGACTGAATATCGTACCAGTCCAGGCCGTTCAACGCCAGCTTCGACGGCGCCAGGGGCGCGTGTACGAAGTGGATGTATGCGCTCGTGCCCATGGCTTCGGCCAGGCTTTTCAGGATGCCGAGCCAGCCGGCGTCGTGGTCGATGCTGATGATCTTTCCTTCTATTTTATTTTTCTGAAATAAGGAAGCGAGGATGATCGTCGAAATGCCCGATCCGAACTCCACCACCGTCTTCCGCCCGTTGACGACGACGTCGTTGCAGATCGTCGCCAGCGTGGAAAGGGGGATCGAGGAACTGGAAACCGGAAGGTATCGGTCCTCCGGAAACAGGTGGGCCAGCAGGCCGTAGGCGTAGGTTTCCTGCGCAATGAAGGTGCGGCGGTGCAGGCCCTTGGGAGGGCGTGTCAGGTATTTTAAAAGTGTGTTCATGACCACTCACCCCCGACCCCTCTCTCCAAAGAGAGGGGAGCGTTTTGAGTTTGATAATTGGTGGGGGTGTCTTGTTTCAATATTTTTACAGCAAGTAAAAAGCGATTTCTTTTTGTGCTAAGAGCTCCCCTCTCTCGGGAGAGAGGGGTCGGGGGTGAGTGCGATCACGCTTTTTCCTCTTTTTTCTTTCTGCGTTTCTTCAGCACCCCGCCTTTGTCGGTCTCGATATAGCCGTAGCCGTATCCATAGCCGTATCCGTATCCATAGCCATAGCCGTACTTTTTATTGAGCTTGACGCCATTGAGCAGTACGGATACCCGCGGCAGTTTTTTGGCGCGATAAATATCCTCGATGATCTGGAGCGAGCTCATCTGCGTGCGGTGGAAGCGCGTCACGATGAGGGTCGAGTTGACGAATTCGCCGATCATGAGGGCGTCGGCGACGAGGCCTACGGGAGCGGAGTCGACGATGATGCAGTCGAATCGCTCGCGGAGGTAGTCGAAGATATCGTGCATGAGGGGGCTGGTGAGCAGTTCGCCCGGGTTGGGCGGTATGGGCCCGGAGGGCACGATGAAGAGGTCGGGACTGAAGGGCGTGGGCAGCAGAAGCTGATCGAGGCTGGCTTCACCGACGAGGTAGTTGGTGATGCCCGTGCCGGTGCTGAGGCCGGTATAGTTGCCGATCTTGGGTTTGCGCAGGTCGAGGCCGATGATGGCGGTGCGCTTGCCCGCCAGGGCCTGGCTGATGCCCAGGTTGAGGGAGACGAAGGTCTTGCCCTCCCCGCTGATGGTCGAGGTGACGAGGATGACCTGGGGTTTGAGCTCGGCGGTGAGAAACTGCAGGTTGGTGCGCAGCAGGCGGAACATTTCGGCGATGGCCGAGCGGCTGCCTTTAGTCACCACGATGGGGCCCTTGTCTTTGGCCAGTCCGATGATGCCCATGAAGGGCGCTTTCGTATAGCGCCTGATGTCTTTTTCGGTGTGGACCTTATTGTTGAACACCTCCATGAGGGTCAGGAAGCCGGCTGGGAGGCCCAGGCCCAGCATCATGGCCAGCATCCAGAAACGGCGCAGGTTGGTGCCGGTGACGCCCGTCACGATGGGCGCGTCGATAACGCGGGCGTTGCCCACCTGGGCGGCGAGGGCCAGGGAGGTCGATTCGCGCTTTTCGAGCAACATCAGGAAGAGGGTTTCCTTGATCTTTTGCTGCCGCATGATCTGGAGCAACTCGCGCTCATTGGCCGGAGCGGCGGCGATCTTTTCTTCGAAAGGATCCAGCTGCGCCTTCAATTGCCCCTGGCGCAGGTCGATCTCCTGCCGCAGGATGGCCAGGTTGCGGCGGATATTGTCTTCGAGGTAGCTCAACTCTTCGAGTTGCCGGCTCAGCACCGGGTTTTCGGGGGTGGCGAACTCGAGCAGGCGCTGGCGTTCGAAGATGAGCTGATTGTATTTGCCGATAAAGCCGCTCAGTCCGCTTTCGAACACGTCGGAAACCACCGGCAGGGGTTCGGAGCGGGTGCTGTCGCGGTTGAAGATGGCCTCGATGTTGTCGAGCAATACTTTTTTCACTTCCAGATCGAGGATCTGTTCGTCGCGCTTGGTGGCCAGGCCGAGGTTGCGGCCGGCGCTTTCATTGACGCCGAGGGGAATGTCGCGGCTGCGCTTGAAATTCTCCACGTCCTTTTCCACGTCGTAGAGCTCCCGGGTCACGAAGTCGAGGCGCTCGTTGACGAAGGCCAGGGTCTTGAGGTTGGCCTCGTTCTTTTTCTGGATGATATCCTCGCTGTACACCTCGATGAGCTTGTTGACCACGGCTTTGGCCTTCTCAGCGTTGGCGTGATTCATGCCGATCTTCACCACGTTGGAGCGGATGACCGGATCGAGCACCAGGCTTCCGGACAGGCTGGCCGCCACATTGTCGGGCCACTGATTCTGGATGACGATCTGGGCGCCTTCCACCGGCATAAAGCGGTAGTCGACCTGCCAGGTCGCTTCGGCGTAGTTGAAGGGTTCGCCATACCGGCAGGGCAGGCTTTTATCTTCGTTGAGCACCAGGTTGAAGTTCTTTTCGTCGACGGGGTCGATGCGCAGGGTTTTGCCGTAGGCCTTATCCGCAGGCGTAGCCGAGGTGAGCACAACGGGGGTGTTGTTGTAGAATTCGGTGTTCTTGATCCGGCCTTCCACGAAATAGCTCACGTGGAGCCCCAGCGAATCCACTACTTTGCGCATCAGGGTGCGCGATTTGAGCACGGTGAGCTCGTTGGTCAGGTCGCCCGAAGCGGCGTTCCCGCCGCCGCCGCCGAGCAGGCCGCTCAGGTCGAGTTCCTGCTTGCCGGTATTGATGATCATCGTGCCGCGTACCTGGTACACGGGCACGAGGTAGCGTTCCTTATACTTCACATAGCCCACTGCCAGGGCTGCACCGATCACAAAAAGATACCAGTGACGCAGGAACCGGTAGATGAGCGAGCGCGTATCGAGGAAGAAGAGTTGGTCCTTTTCTTCCTCGGGAGGAGGATGGTTGTGTTGGCCGTTGAGGCCGGCTTTTGGGTAGTCCATTTGGGGGCGTTAGTAGTTTTCTCAATAGTATATTCTTCTACAAGAGATCGGCTTACGGCCGTTCTCTTGTCATTTTCGGGTTAACGCCAATACGATCGACAATATCGACAACCCGGTCGTCACATACCCAATGATGCGCTGAGCGGGGTCGGCGACGGTGGCGATGCGTTGGCGGAGGGGCTCTATATAAATGACGTCGTTTTGCGAAAGGTAGTAGTAGGGCGAAGCGAAGAGGTCGGGGCTTTGGAGGTCCACATTGCCGTATTCGCGCACGCCGTTCACTTCGCGGATCACCAGAATGTTGGTGCGGTTGGCGTAGAGGGTGAGGTCGCCCGCCATACCGATGGCTTCGAGGATGGTGATCCGGGGGTTGGACACAGTATAGGTAGAGGGCTTGCCCACTTCCCCCATGATGGTAAATTTGAAATTGAGAAACTGCACGTTCACCACCGCGTCGGTGAGGTAAGGCTTGACGAGGGTGAGCAGCAGGTTGCGCGCTTCGTTCTGCGTGAGGCCGGCTACCGCGACGCGCCCTACGACGGGGAAGTCGATGTAGCCGTCGTAGTTGACCATATAACCGAAGAGGTTCTGGGCGTTGAGGCCGCCGTTATTGCCGCCGAAGTTCATGTTGTTGTTTTGCCCCATGCGCACCTTATTGAAAGGCTGGGCGGCTTCCTGGTCGTAGCTGGTCACCTGGATGTAGAGGATATCGGCGGGTTGGATCCGGGGCTCGAGCTGGTTGAGGATGTCGGCGGACACAGAAACGGTGCGCTCGCCGTTGTGTTTGAAGTTGACGAGTTGCTTGTGGTAAACGCAAGAGGACGCCGTCAGTACGAGCAGCAGCAGGAAAAGTCCCCGGGTGTAGTTTTTTCTCATAGTTGCTTTTAGGGTGGTGTAATTCGAGACAATTTAAGATTTTTTTTATAAATATTTCTCACCGCCACGACGCTACGAACGCTAAGTTGGTTATGCGCAAGCTGCGGCCAGGAAAAACGCTCCTGTTGAATTAGTCGCAATGTGTCTTAGCGTTCTTAGCGCCTTAGCGGTTATAAAAATCAAAGTCGCGCATTCTTAAACGTATTCCCATCCAAAACCTTCCGCACTTTCTTATCCTGCAGGGCCGCCTCCAGCTTGTCCGCATGCTGTTCGTGGTGCATGTCGGTAGCCAGGAAGTCGATCATGCCCAGTTTGAGCAATTTGAACGCCTGCTCCCGCACCTGGCTGCCGTAATGACCCGTCAGCGAGAGCAGGTTGAGCTGGAACTCGCAACTTTGCTCCTTTAGACGCTCGATGGCTTTAAAGTCACGCCAGTAGTAGGGATATCGTTCGGGGTGGGCCAGCACGGGCTTATAGCCTTTCGTCTGCATCCGGAACAGCAGGCCGAGCAAATTGGAGGCCGGCGCCACCCCCGCCATTTCGACCAGTACCCGGTCGCCGGGCAGGGTGAGGAGGTCGCCGTTTTGCAATAGCTCCTCAAACCGTTCATCCAAAAAATATTCCGCCGCCGCCCCGAATTCGATGCCGTCCCCTCCTTCGCTATCGCTTCGGCGGGCGCGCAATCCCTCCAAGACCAGATCTCTCCCCTCCAATATCCGCTCTCGGGTGTTGGGGTAATGATCGGCCATCACATGGGGCGTGGTATAGATCTTCCGGAACCCCATGGCCGCCAGCCGCCGGATGAGCGTCAGCGACTCCTCCACGGTCCGCACGCCGTCGTCGATCCCGGGGATGAGGTGGGAGTGCAGGTCAACGCCGAGCGATGAGAAGGAACCGGGGGTGGACGGTTTTTTGGAACGGAAGAACATGGACATTAAAAACACGGCTTCGCCCTTGATATGTCGCAGGGACTATCAGCTGAAAATTAGGAAAAAGATTGAACTCCTGCAGAATTTGACTCTATTCAATACCCTTTAGGGCTTATTCCCCGAAAGGAAAAGCGGATGCGCGCGTTAGAGGGTGTGGGGAGGACGGAGTACCGAAGGGCTCCGTCGGCGTGTAGGTACGAATGGGAGTCTACTGCTATGTTCACGGTTTCTGGAAAAGTTATATCCAGTTCTTCAGGGTTATGTGTGAAATTGAGTAGCAAAACTACTCAATCTTCGGGAAAAATGTCGGGAAAAGTGCAAAAAATCCGCCTTTGCTGATTTCCAGCGCCCCCTAATAACCCAATAACCCAAAATCCCATCAAACCTTCTAAAAACTCATTACCTTTAACCTTTAGGAAATTTAATTCATTCAAACCGCGTTTTTGAGTAAGGAACCAAAAACCACCAAACCATCAAACGATTTAAACCTACAGACATGAAAAAAATCTTATTAAGCCTCGTATGCCTGAGTTTTTTTGTCGCCATAGGCACGGTATCCGCCCAGAAGCAGTTGTCGAAAGATGAAGAAAAGGAATGGAAGAAGACTGCGAAGGAATACGTAAAGAACCCGGCTGCCCTGGCGCAGTTGACAAAGGATAAGCAGGATCTGCAGCGCGTCAATAATAGCATGGAGAGCGACTTGAACCTGTTGAAGACCCAGGTCAACGCCAAAGACAACCGCATTGCATCGCTGGAGTCGCAGGTCGATAACCTGAGCCTGGAGTTGGAAGCGGCCCGCAACGCCGCACCCCAGGAGCCGGTCTATACTATGCCTGCCGACAGCCCGGGCGAAGTCATGCCGATGGGCACGATTTTCCGCGTCCAGATCGGCGCGTTTGAGAAAGAGAAGAACCAGATCCCCACGACCCTCGAAAGCGGAAAGGACCTCTCCCTCGAGCAGTCGGGCGGCTTGCAGAAGATCGTTCTCGGCCAGTTCACCAACAAGGCCGACGCCGAGAAATTGCAAAAACACCTCAAGAAGATCGGTGTCAAGGATGCATTCATCGTAACCTACGTCGACGGCGTCCGCCAGTAGGGGCGAAACATCTTTCGCCCCTAACCTGGGATGGAAACATCTTTCGCCACCCACAACCCCCGACACCTCCTGGTTTGTGAAAAAACGCCCCGTGATGGAATGTCACCGGGCGTTTTTGTTTTTTATCCAATCGTCCAGGGTTTGCACGATCGAAGCCCGATCCTTCAACACCTGCTCATTGGTGAACCGCAACACCGTGAATCCTATTTCTTCCAACTGTTGCTGGCGGATCTTATCTTTCCTCTTCACATCCCACCGCTCATGGATGCTTCCGTCCACTTCAATGATCAGCATCAGTTCCTTGCACATAAAATCGACGATGTAATTCAGCACCGGCCGCTGCCGGCAGAAGGGATAACCCCGGTATTCCTTTGCCCGGAACAGGTATGACCAGATATAGATCTCCGCTTTGGTGCTGTTATTGCGCAGGCGCCGGGCCAAAGTTCTAAGCCTGGGATTGTAGTGGTAGCGGTTTGCAGGTGATGCGGGTTGCATGGTGGTTTTGTTTGGGCGGAGGAATGAAGCTGGAGGTTTTTCCTCCCCCGGCCCCTGCGGGGCGTCCCCCTCGGGGAGGGGGAACTTGGGAGGAAGTAGCTGAGGGAAGTCTCAATTAGCTTTGAAAAATGGGATGGCTCATAGTTCACAAAACCCTTGGTAAACTCATCATGCTCAGGAAAAAATCTACTACTTCAAGTCCCTTCCTCCCAAGCTCCCCCTCCCCGAGGGGGACCGCCCCGCAGGGGCAGGGGGAGGCTCACCGCCCCGCCCCCACCACGACGCTCCTTTCAAACTTCCCATCCACCAGCAACCCGTAAACCCCGGCCGCCAGGCCGTTTACCTCCATCTCCCATTCCATCGTCCCGGTTGGGATCTTTTCTTCACGGACCATTCGCCCCATTGGATCCAACAACTGCAAGACGACGTTTTTTGCAGAAGCCTCGGGCAATCGAACGACCGCCCGATCCACCACCGGGTTGGGAAAGATCTGTATGGCGACGGCGAGGGCTTTCAGTTTCACCACCCGGATCGGCGAATAACTGGCACTCCCGTCATAATCCATTTGTTGGAGCCTGTAAAACACGAATGACTGCTTGGGGCCTACGTCCAATTGGGCATCGGTGTACCGGTAGGTGTGCACCTCGCTGGTCGTGCCTGCGCCGGGGATTTGCGCGATAGCTTCGAAATCGACGCCATCGGGGGAGCGTTCGACGATGAAGGTTTCGTTGTTGGACTCGGAGGCGGTCGACCAGGTGAGGAGGACATCGGTTCCGCTGGCTTCGGCATGAAAGGAGAGCCACTCGACGGGGAGGACCTGATTGGATGCCGGCGCGAAGGGTCCAAATTCCGAAAGGGCGGCCCGAAGCTGGTAATAGGGATTGGTTCCAGAGGCGGGACTGGGCGTATCGCCGGTCCAGCCGCTGGAGGTGTGGCGGGAGAGGTAGCTGGCGGAACGGGTAAAACCGGGCAGCTCATCGCCGGCGTTCCACTGCACGGTGAGGGTGGCCTGAGAACCGCCCGGCACGGCTTCGTCCACGACCCAGGTGCGGGCTACGACGAAGGTGCTTAAAGGAGCGCCGCTGAGACCGTCCTGGAGCACCTCGTCGAACACGCGGACGCCGAAGACATCGGTGATACCGGTGTTGGTCAGGGTGAGGGGATTGTAGGTGAGTTTCCCTACGGGAAAAAGGCGGGTAGCGGCGCCGACCGTTTGCCGGAGGGCGCCCGTGCCGGTGGTTTGCACGTAGGCGGCCGTCGAGCCCCCGCCTGCATTGCCGCCGGGTCCGATCGTGAGGTCGAAGTCATTGAGGCGCAGGTGGCCGGCGACGAGGAGCAGAAAGCCCTCCACCGTGGTGGGCCCCGTCAGGGTTTTGAGGCCGCCGGCGCTGCTGCGCAAATTGGCGTAGGTGATCTGGTCTTCGACGAATTGGGCGGTCGCGCCGGCATAGTCGATGAGCGAATTGACCTGACAGTCGACGGGGTCACGCACCGGATCGATGGCGGTCAAGACCTCGCCGGCGCCGCTGAGCACGAGCTGGCTGCCCGGTTGCATGGTGAGGTGGGCTTTGGCATTGCCCGCCAGCCCCTGTCCTCCGACCACCTGTCCGCCCACGCTGACGATGCCGCCGGGGCCGATGGTGTAAAAGATATCCTGGCTGCTGTTGTCGGTGCGCAAAAAGAGGTTTCCCAGCTCAATATCGAGGGCGCCGAGGATGGTGAACGTCCCCCAGCGGTTGCTGCTGTTGGAGCCGTCGACGCCGTCGATCGACACATCGCCGCGGGTAACGGTGACCGACACGCCGGGCTGGATCGTGACGTTGAAGGGGTATCCGGCGATGTCGTTGTAAAGGGCCGCCCCGGCGTTGTAGCGCAGTTGCAGGCTGCGGGCGATGGTGAGGCTGGTGGCGGTAAAGCCGTTCTTCCGGATGCGGTTGAGATCGATCGTGCCCGTGCCTCCGATGGTGGCCGCAGGGCCGTGAAATTCGAGGCCGATGCCGTCGTTGGCGTTTCCGTTTCCCATTACGCCATTTACGATCACGGAGTTGCCGTAGATCTCGAGGTAGCGGCTCGAGGTGGCGCCGGCTTTGATGGAGCCGCCCGCTTGCACGAGGAGGGTGGTAATGCCCTTGGTGCTGGGCAGGAGGATGTCGTGACCCGGCTGGATAATGCAGTTGTATTCGGGGCCGGTGGGGCCCAGCATATTGTTGGGGTCGGTGACGTAGACGCCGCTGCCGTCGGGCATGGTATTCCACAGGTTGGGCGTCTGCCAGGAACCGTCGGCCTGCGAGTAGAGGGTGCTGGGCAGGTCGTCGTTGATGATGGCGATGGTATGGGCGGCGAGTCCGAGGTTGGCCGTTCCGCCGGTGACGAGGAGCGTCAGGTCGATGGTTTCGTCGGGCTCGGCCTGGGTATCGCCTACCACGGGCACGACGGCCGTTTTGGTCGTCGGGTAGGGTTCATTCGGAGAAAAAGTGAGGGTAGCCGAAGCGAAGACGTAGTCGAGGCCCGGCGTAGCGGACCCCGAGCCCGCGTCGGCCACGAGTACGGTAACGGTAGCCGCCGGCGCTACGTCCATCGACACGGAGACGGGGTGATTGGTCACCCCGCTGTTGCCCTCGGTCAGCGAGCTGGTTGCGCCGACGAAGCCCACCGTGGGGATGGGCGTGCAGGTGGTGGTGTGGAAGCCCAGTCCGCCGACTTCGTCAACAGGAAACCCGTCCCAATCGGTAGCGAGGGTCGGGAAAGGGCAGGAGCTGTTGGGCGGGTCGACGGTTACGCCATAGCAGGCGCCCGGTTTACGGCGGATGGTGTTGTCGGCGGTAGAGAGGAGGCCGGTTCCCCATTCGATATCGGGCATACAGCCGATATTGCCGATGAGGTCGATCAATTGGCCGCCTTTGCGGAGGGCGACGGCGTCGTTGCCGTTGTAGTTGAGGCCGTTGCTGGTCTGGTTGGGCGTGCCGCTCCAGGCCGTGGCGCTGGGGTGGGCCAGCACAAACACATCGCCCGGAGCGATGACGCCGGTGAGGATGATGGAAGAGGTGGGGGTAAACGAGCCGTTGGCATACACTTCCACCACGTAATTCTGGCTCCCCAGGTTGAGGGGCGAGCCCGTGCCGTTGTAGAGCTCCACGTATTTGTTGTTGGAGCTGCCTTCGACGTACTCCGAAATGAGCAGGTCGGTGATCTGGGCTTGCAACGAAAGCATGCCGCCCAGGAGCATGCCGGTCAGTGTTAGTCTCCGCATCGCAGAAGCTGTTTAGGTGAAAAAATTCACCCGTCAGCTGCGCGGATCGGTTCGTGCGAGGGGCAAGATAGGGGCGCAGACTCGCATTTGCAAATGGGGATATGTAGGGGTGAAAAATTTTTCACCCTTACATGTCCCAGATCACCTTCCTACAACGTCATTTTAATTCCTCCAACGGCAGCACCACGTTCCGGAGCCGCAATATCGGCTGGCGGCTGCTCTTGCTGGTCGTCGAGAATGCGGCCACATCGAAGACCAGGCGCGCCAGGGCGTTATCGGGCGCAGGGTTTTCGGCGGCTTGCCACTCTTTGATCTCGCGGGCGATCTGCGCGGAGAGCGAGGGCTCGGTCAGGGACGTATCGTTTTGAGGACCATCGAGGTGGAACTCGTAGGGCGGTACCAGGATGATGGGCAGCCGGATGAAAGGCTGCGCCGGATCGTCGGCCAGTTTGTAGGCGTAGCTGCAATCGAGCTGCATGGTAATGATCTTCTCACCTGTTTCCTCCATATACACATCTTTGAAAAGCTCCTGGAAGAACTTGCTCAGGTAATTGACCAACGGGTTTTTCCCGGCGATCAACTGGCCGATATTGACTTCTATGTCGTTGTTGAGCAAGGGAATGATTGGCGCGGGGAATCTCGTCTGCGGAGTGTAGTAGACGAAGTCCGGGGCGCTTTTCTTCCCGGGGATGAGCTCCTCGTTGCGGCTCAGGTAGACGGCGGAAATAGCGTTCTGGTAGGCCAGGAGGTGCAATTTTTCGAACGTGAGGGCCCGCAGGGGCTCGGCGTTGGCGGTTTTGTAATCGAGGTTGTACTCGTGGCGCATATTCCCACGGCTGGAAGGCCCGGTTTCATCGGGGCCGACCAGGATGACCGGGTCGGGTACGTTGGGATCGACAGCCGGGTTGAGGTCCTTGAATTCGGTGGTCAGTTTGTCGCCGACGCCGAATTCGCGGGCGGCGAAGAGTTTATTGTGCACGGCATCCTGCGGACCGACGAGTTCGGAAACCGGCGGCGTCCATGCTTCCCAGGTATCGGCGACATTGCGGGCCAGGTTGGCAAAGGCCATGACGGCGTTTGCGGCTTGCTGGAGTTGGGCATCCGGCAGGGTTTGAATGGTTTTCGCATTGATGCCGGGCAACAGGGTCAGCAGGTCGCTGCGCAACCGGGGCCAGTGATAAGTGAAGATGGCCAGGGCGTCGAGCAGGTTTTCCGAGAACCCTCTCAGCGCGGCGATCTCGGCCTCCGACAAGTTGAACTGCACTTCGACCTGCAGCCAGTCCTGCGAAGTGAGGCGCTGGTTGTATTTGATCTGGTAGTCCCAACTGACGGCTATATCCAGGATCTGGGCGGCGGTCATGCCTTCGACGAAATCGTCCGATTGGACGGCGGCTTGTTGCAGCAGCACCGGCGCTTCGGGGAAATCGCGCAGCACGATGGGAATATTCACTTTTCCAAGGGAGACCGGCGCCGGCGGATGAACAAAAGAGAGCCAGCTGGAGGCCTGGTAGCCTTCGAAGCGCGGATCCGACTGAATGCCGTATTCCAGGTGAGAGATCTTGAAAGCGAGGTCCAGGCTAACAAAGGGCTCCTGTGTGGGACTTTTCGTGGTAAAAAGGAAGTCGAGGTGGCTATTGGCCTTATCGGCTTCGATCTTGGCGTTCGACAAGGTGTACGAGGGCTTGGAGACAGTCCCATCATTCGCCACGATCACCGGCGAGCCGTAGAGGCGCGTTTCAATCCCCGTTTCCGGGTTGGCGAGGGTAACGGGGTAATGCACCACAGCGTTGACCTCGTAAGCTTGCGCCAGTTCCATGAGGAGGCGCTGTTTGAGCTTTTCGACGGCCTGACTCTTATCGGCGATGGTGTCGGCTTCCAGAATGGGCTTCAGTTTTCCGGCGATGGCTCCGGCCAGTTTTTTCTTCGAATCCAACACGTGTTTGAGCACGGGTTCGCTCAGATAGCCGGTCTTCCCCTCGTACAATTCGTCGAGCAGGTAGATGGCTCCGGCAAGGTCGGGAGAGAGAACGGTATCGAAAGCTTCGAGGAAGGTTCGGGCCCAGTCGTCCATGTCGATCCGGGTAAACTCCTGCTGATTCGTTGCGGCGGTATTGAGGCCTTCTTCTTTTGAATAAGTGCGCACGTTCGCGGTGTGCTCCTGCAATTGAGTGGCCAGCGGCGGCAACGCCAGGGCGACAGGTTCGTTTTTGGACCAGGCAAAGCGGTTCATGCGTACGAGGAAGAGGTCTTTTTGCTGGTCGTAGTTGTCGAGTTCCCCTTTGTCGAAGCCGGTGGCGAGTTTGAGTGTGGGGAAGAGGGTTTCCAACTGGGTAGCGAAATTGCCGAGGGCGATCTCCCAGTTGTCCGTACCTTTTTCATTTTCTGCCGAAAAAGGCTTGACGGGGGTCCTTCCGAGGAAGACGGCTTCTTCGGATTGCAGGTCCGGGTGGATGTAGTTGGTGCGGCGCAGCTGGATCTCGACCAGGAGTTCGAAGATGGTTGCCGGGTTGATAGTGGCCGGGGTGATACTTCGCGAGAGCGTTGCTCCCGCCGGACGAGAATCTGCCACGGTGCGCAGTTTGCGTTCCAGGTAATTGATGGCCTGGGCCACGAAGGTGCGCAATTGGGTGAGGGCGCCGGCGTTTGGGCTTCCGGCAGGCGCTGCGCTCAGCTCGTCGCCCAGGAAGGTGCTGCGCAGGTCAACCCGGATATGCGGGGTGTTGGCGTCATCCTGCTGGAAGAGCTGGTAGTAGATCTTTTTGAACAGGCGCAAATCGCGCTGGTAGGCATTCGTCCGGTCCTGGTCGCTTTCGAGCGAGTTGTATACTTTTTCCGACTGTGTCAGGGTCACCTCCAGGGCATTTTCCTTGAAAACGAGGCCGAGGCTGGTGGCGGGCCATTGGTGCACCGGAATGAGGGCGTCGACGTATTTCAGGTCCGATCCGGCCGTATCCGCCGGGTTGGGAATGGCATTGCCGTAGACATCGCGGATCTGGAGTTGAACCTCCAGTTTTTTGCCCACTCCCGCATAGGGGTTTTCGCTACTTGCCGGGAGGATGAAATTCGTATTCGGGTCGCTGATGTCGGTTGGTGGCGGGAAGGCGAAGAGCAAGCTGCTTTTGTCGGCAAATTTGAAAGCCGGCACGATCTGCTCATAGAGCCAGGAATTGGCGCCGCCGTTCTTGCGCGGGCCGATGGGCGTGGAGCTGATGATCTCCGTTTCCCCGCCCAGTGGGAACGTATTCCCGAACGCCGTACCGGCTTTCACTTCGTACGATAGCAACTGGAACAGGTCGGCGAAGGAGTTGGCCTTTGCGCCCGCAGGTTTTGTACGGGTCGCTTCCAACAGCACCTGGCCGGGTTGCAGTTCGTTGATCTTGTCTGTAAAATGTTCGTCGCGAGCAAAGACCAGGTCTTTTTGCAGATTGATATTCTTGTCGGTGAGGCCGCAGTTCATATAATTTTTCGGTGCGACGGCGCCGAAGTTGACCAAGAGGTAGAGGGTGGCGGTGTCGTCCTGACCGAAGAGGTCGCCGGGCAGGCCCTGTCCGCTGGTCAGATCCTGGTAGAAGAGGTAATGGCCTCCGCTGCGCACGATGCTGGCGGTCCAGAGGCGCTCGAGGAAATCCTGTTGGTCGAGCACGCCGGCGAGTGTACGGTCGGCCTCGCTAAGGACGGCGAGCATCCCACGTTGTTGAATGGGGTTGGTCTCGGTGGAGAGATTGATCTGGGTGAGGAATGCCACGTAATCGGCGTTGGCTGGGGCGCTCAGTTTCTTCTGCGTCAGGCCTCCGCTCACGGGGCGGTAGAGCAGCTGAAAATCTACCCATGCCGGGCTTGGGGTAGTGAGGATGATCTTTTCCAGCAGGGCGATCCCGGCTTCGTTGGTACCGATCAGTTCGTAGGAAAGCGGGTTGGAAGTCCGCTTCAGGTTGAATTCGACGAGGGTTCCCCATCCCTGGTTGCCGGCCGGGCCGATGGTCAGCTGATCGTTGGCGGGTACGCCCACCTGGATCTTCATGCCGGCGACGGCGGCCGCGTCGCGCCCGAGTTGGCGCTGGATACTTTCCGTAAATTCCCAGATATAGCGGTTGCCGCTTTCCCAGTCGATAGCGCGGGTGAGCGGGTAGGCCCTGGCCTGCGGCTGGAATGGGGTGAGCAGCGTTTTGGTGGCGAAAGGCAGCGGTTTGGCGGCGTCGGCTTCCAGGCTGACGAGCTGCTGCACCAGCGAAGCGGGCAGTATATAGGAGGTGGCAGGCAGGCTCCACCCGCCGGTCAGCGTTTCTATGGAAGTCAGGGTGAGCGTCAGCTTTCCATGGCCGGAGAGGGCGATCTGTTGCCCCGTTGCCTGGAAGATGCCGAAGCGGTCGTCGAAGGTAGGGGGTTCCGCCAGGAGCATTAATCCCGCATTTTTCGGCATACGCTGGCCACCGAGGTAGAAGCGGGCGAGCATGCTCGACAGATGACCTGCGGTATTGCGGGTCTTCAGGGCTGCGCGGGCCGCTTCCAGCGTGGTTTGGGACTGCTTTTCCTCTTCCAGCCACTGGATGGTGGCGCCCACCATTTCGCGGGCAATGGTGAGGAAATAATCTTCAAAAAGTTGTTCGACGAGGCTGAGCTGGGCGCCGCTGGGATCGAAACCAGGATGTTCTTCGAAGGCGGGATCTTCCGGTTGGGTGGCCGTCGCTTCGAAATAGGCGCTCAGGAAGTTGAGATATTGCGGGTTGCATTTGGCAAATTCGCTGAATCCCACGGTGGTGATCTTGTGGGTGGTGACCGGCACGGTGACTTCCTTGCCGTTCACGATCTTTTTGGTCATTTCGATCACCTCCTGGTCGGCTACCACCTTCATAAATGGAAAGACGGGGAAGGGCGTTCCGGTGATGGCCGTTTCATTGCCGGCCGGGTATTTGACCTCGAGGGCAAATTGCTCGGACAGGTGCTTTTTGAGACTATCGTAGGGCAATATGTCGAGGGTGTCCCCACGCAGTTCCTCGAGCAGGTCGGCCAGGTCGGCGCGGGTCATGGTCGGGGAGCTATCGGTGGAAAGGACGCCCTGGACGACCCAGCGGTAGATGCTGTCGGCCATTTTTTCGAAAGGCGTAGCTCCGGTGGCGGTTCCCGCTGCAGCCGGACATTCCATGAGTAGGGCGAAGACCACCTGTGGGCTGGGCTTTTTGGCCTGATCCCAGGCGATAGTCGGCTGCAGGGTGGCGAAGAGAGTGAGTTTTTCCTTGGCGGCCGGGACCGGCAGGGGAGTCAGGTCGAGTCGGGGCGCCGGCTCGATCAGGTCGCGGGCGAACAGGGCAGCGCGTCCCTGGGCGAGATCTTTAAACCAGGGCGCTTCCTTATGGGTGTCGTTGCCTACTTCAAAGGTAGCGCTGATCGTGGCGGAGAACGAAAAATCGATGGTGACGAAAAGGACCTCGATCGACACTTCCACTTCCACGCTGGCCGACAATTTGATCGGCATGACGCAGTAGGACTCGTAGGTAGCCTGGGCGATGACCGACAAGCGGATCAGCACCTTGGCCTTGATGATCTTGAAGTCGACGGCGCCTTCCAGGATGCCCACGATGCCCAGGGTGCCCTGGATGTATATGTAATTGGTCTTGTTGATGTCCTTCCCGCCGGCAGGCAGGTTGGAGTTGGGATTGAAGGTCGCCACGATCCCTTCCACCATACCTACGAAGGTGAGGCTGAACCGGGCGGTGAGCGGACCTTTTTGGAAGTATTTACCCACTCCGATCTGCAAGCCGAGTCCGAAGATCATGATCGGGTTGAACTTGCCGTTATCGGGTTTCAGTTCGTTGTGGAAGGAAACCGGTACGGGGCGCGGGGTGGTGGCTTCGCTGAGCTTTCCGAAATAAAAGCCGCCGGAGCCCAGTACGGGTACGCCGAGCACGATGACCGTGATGGAGAAGGAACGGCGGAAGTCGAGGTTGTAGGGGAACCCGAAATCGATGAAGAAATCGCCGTTGGTGAATACGTCGACGACGATAACGGGGAGCACCAGGGATACGGCGCCTGCCTCGATATAGCGCATGATATCAGGCAGCACGAGTTCGACGTGGTATTTCCCGATCGAGTCGTTTATTTTGGTGTAGAGGATCTCGAATTTGAGGCCTTTGAGCGGCGGGATCTTGTCGCCGTTGAGCTCGATGCGCAGGCCGTAGATGTTAGGGTCGTTGAAGAGGGCGGAGAGTTGAAGGGCGTAGACGGGTTTCCAGGGCGTAGTCTGGTTGGCGGGTTTTTCATAGGGCGGTACCTGGAGCAGGCCGAAGTCCATGCCCACGAGCCAATGGCTTTTGGCGTCGAAGAGGATGGCGTTGGGGATGCCGTCGGCGCCCGGCACGGTAAACCGGCGCAGGGTGTCGATGGCTTGTTTCATATCGCGGATCTGACCGGCATTTTGCACGGCGACGTGCTGACCCAAGGCCAGGAGGCGGAGGTCGATGAGGCGCTTGGCCAGCCCGCCCGCTTCGGGTGGGGCGCTTTTTGGATTGGCGGCATCCCATTTCGGGTGGCTGAGGTCGTGCAGGTCTATGAAGACCTCTTCGGAGGCCGTCCGGGTAACCGATATTCCAGTGATGTGGACGACGACCAGGTCGATGTCCAGGGCTTTGGTCAGCATGAGCTGGCCGGCATGAGGACCTTTGACCCAATACTCCAACTCGAGGTCGGCCGGGATCTTGTCGAGGAAATTCCAGGGTTCGGGCAGGCGGTAAGTGCCGAGACTCGGTTTGGCGGTCCGTACCAGCAGGGAAATGATATCGCCGACCGATTTGTGTTGGATGCTCAGGCGGAGGATCTGGTCGGCTGCGTCGGTCTTTTCATACTCGCCGACGATGCCCTCCCAGTTGAGGGCCAGTTTGGTCTGGTTGGGGGCGAAGGCGTAGCTCAATTCCACATTCATGCCGTTGAATACGGCGGCGCCCGACAAGGCGCCGGCGGTCGACCCCGGGCCCCTGTGTTCGATCGCAAAAAGCAGCGATTTGACATCAAGATGGAAATCGCCGAGGTAGAAACTCCACGGGTCCTTTATGCCGCATACGAAGCGGAAAGTAGGGTCTGCCTTCGCTTGGGCTCCGGCTGGACGAGGGGGAAGGACGATCTCGGCTTCGAGGACGTTGATGGTTAGGTCGGTTTTGAATTCCGGAGGAGGGACAAGGTTGTTGCCCAGGAATCTTTTTGCGGTGTCGATGAGTTTTAGTTCACCTTCCAGCATGCCGCGGAAACGCCAGGTTTTGGTCTCGTCGCGGGTAGCCAGTACCTGCATGCGGGTATTGCCGGGGAGGCCCACGTAGCCGCCCAGTTGGGCGTTGATCTTGGTTTTGTTTTCGGGCTTATTTTTAGAATCTTTTTTCAGGTTTTCCAACAGGGCATTCAGGGTCTCGGTTCCGATGGAGGCGATCATGCCGTCGGCGGCGCCTTTGGCGGTAGCTGCGTGGTTGGAGGCCTGGTCGAAGAGGCTTCCGCGCAGGGATTTTTTGCAGTTTTCCAGGGCGGTTTCGAAGGTTTTCACCGGAGGGGAAGGAACGGGATTAAGGCCCAGCCCCAGTTTGTTCAGCAAGGAATCGAGCAGTGCTTTCTTTGGGTCGTCGATGACGGCCTGTACCTTTTCGAGCTTTTCGAGGGCGTCCAGTTTGTTTTTCACATCGACCCCGAAGCGCTGCCGGATGCCGTCGACCTTTTGGAGAAAGATCATCCGGTATTCGGCCTGGAGATTGGCCAGTTCGCCCGGTTTTGCCGTGTTGATGAGCTTTTGGGCTTCGCCCATGGTCTTGCCAAGCTCGTCGAGTTCCAGGCTCAGGTCGCCCAGACTGTTGACGATCAGGGCTTTTTCGGTTTGGCCGTAGAGCTCCAGAACGCGGATGGCATCCGATTCGGGATTGTCGGGCCAGATAATGTCGAAGGCGAAATAAGGGTCGCCCAGGCTGAGCACGTCTTTGACGATCTCCAGTGTTAGATCGAGGCCCACATCGATGCGGGTTTGGAAGATCTTTCCACGTTGTGGCGAAAAGCGGAGGTAGAATTCATTGATGTGGATCGTAGGATCGGAGATCGAGTCGGGGAGCCATTCGGTGACCTTGAGATCGCCGGTGATCGCGTCGAGGAAGCCGTTGTCCTCGTCTCCGAGGCCGCCGGTAGCGTTCAGTTCCCAGTCGCTGCCATCGGTGGGGATGAAAAGCTCCACATCGAGGGTGGCGACGGTTTCGGCGGATTTGTTTTTGATCGCGTATTTCCCGCCGATGGTGGTCTGCACAGTTCGGGAGGACAGGGTCGGATCGGTGATCTCGATGGTCAGTCCGGCGTCGAGGATGGAGAGGCCGTAGAACAGGTTCCAGTCGCCCAGGCTGAGCGCCACCTTGATATAGGAAAGCGTTTTTTGAGCAAAATCGTAGGTGAGGGTGAGTTCCTGCAGGGAAAAGTTGTCGGCGATATTGAGCTCGGCCGGCAATTCCTGGAAAATATTGACCCCGGCGACCAGTTGGAAGAGGTCGGCCAGGGTGAAAGTGTCCTCGCTGCCGGATTGATCCAAGCTGAATGTCCAGGGACCTTTCACCGCGGTGGGCAGGGTGACGGTCACCCGGGAGCCGGATTCCCCTACTTTAAATAGTCCGGAAAGGGTGAGCTCGCTGCTCTTTGCCGGATCGACATAGCCGGTGTACAGGACGGAAGCCTCGTGGAGGCGGGCGTCGAGGTCGGGAACGATCTCATACGATTCTTTCATCCGGGCGCCGAGGGAGAAGGTCGCCGGTTCGCCGTTGGCGTAGGTCGTGCCCTGAAGGAGGAGCTCGGCAAACTCGAGCTGAGGCAACTCGATCGAATCGGGCAACCAGCCCAGGTTGTAAAACTGAGTGAGCTCGAACTGGTCGAAAGCGCCTTCCCATTCCAGGTAAAAACCGCTTTGTTGGCCGCTGTCCGGGTAGATCCGCACGGCGAAATCGTGGGAATGGAGGGTGAGCCCTGCCGGTACGCCGCCGGGTGAAAATTCGAGGGTGGCATTCTGCACCGGGATGAGCAGGTGTTCCTTGCCGCCTGCATCGTTGGTAATGGCGATCTCTTCGCGTTTGATCTCCAGTTGGATCGAAGGGCCTTTCATGGATTCGACCAGTGCATTGGCGCCGGTCACCTGAAAACTGTCGTCGTTCAACGGGAGGGTGCCGATGCTGGCGGCGCCGATCTGGGCAAGTATATGGTCCTGGATGGATTGAAGCGTCATGATCTTATTGGTTGGAATGGGGTGAATCAGGGTTGAACGTCTTTATTATAAGCGGCATACCAGCCGAGGTCTTTGGAAGCGCCTTCCGGGTTGCCGAAAAGGTAGAAGTGGGTGCTTCCCCCGGGCGGTATTTTCAACAAGCCGAAGAACTTGAGGCTGATGTCGTTGATCTTGAGGATGAAGCCCTTCGGGCTGCTGATTAGTTGCAGCTCGTTGATGGAGAGTTTCAGCAGGCCCTGGATCGACAGCATTTTGGCGTTGGGATTGACTCCGGGCAGCTTGATGCCCATGTAGAGGCTGTGGCGATCGGGTTTGCTGTTGGGCGCCCAGGCCAGGAGCACCGGGGCGGTGAGGTTGCCGAGGTTGGACAAGTCCCCGGCGCTGCCCATGTTGAGCACGCATTCAAAGCCGTACCAGTCGTCGGCGATCGGGGCCGTTTCCAGCCCGGCCAGTTCGACGGGCAGAAAGCCGAGCTTGTCGGGCAGGGTATTTTTGTCCCCAAACCGGAAAGTCTTCAGTTCGAGCGGCATTTGGCCCATGAGCGAGCCTTTTCGGATCGGGCTGCCGGCCAGGTTGAAGCGCACCAGGGGATATTGCATCGTGAAGGTGCGCACGGTGGGGTTGTCGAGACTAAAGGAAAAGTCGAGTTGGAGGTTGGTAAACGCCAGTCCGGGGTTGACCTCATCCTTTTCTGGGGGCAGGCCGAAGGAAAGGATGTCGAAGTTCTTCATCGGAATGTCGAACAGCAGGTTGCCGATGAAGCTGAAAAAAGAGTTGACCTGCCGGGAGCCTACCGCTCGCGGGTTCGTCTTGAAGATGGCCCGGTCGATCTCTATGTATTGGTACAGCCCGCTTTCCACCTTGAACTGGACGGGTTCGTCGGAGAGGAAGGTGTAGACGTCCTTGCCGTTCTTTTTCTCGTAGGTGCCGTTGATATTGATGAAATCGATCTCTCCCGGCTTGACCTTTTCCTTGAACAGCTCGCGCATCGTGACGCGGATCTTGCTGGAGAAGTTCTGCAGGGCGGAATTTTTAAACAGGGCGAACAGGTTGAGCACCTTAAAGTCGAAGGTTTCGGGGGTAAATTTGGAGGGACGGGACGTATCCTGGGTCACGTTGCCCTGCATGAGCCGCTGGTAGTTGACGTCCTGGTAATAGATCAGTCCGAAGAGGGAGCTTTTTTCCTTATAGACCAGGTTGCCGGCGCCGGTATTCTGGACCTGGTTGATCTCCATGCCCACGTGGTGGGCGTTGAAGCGGGAGAGGTCGATACCGCCGATGAGGCCCTGGAGCTCGGGGGGCATCGCGTCGATCTGGATGTCGACCTTGAGGGCGAGCACGCCGTTCCAGCGCGGGTTTTGGACGATCCGGATGAAGTCCTGGAAATAGGGATTGTCTTTTTGGTTGACGATCGCGTCGTTGATGTAGTCCTGTATCCAGCGGGAAATGAGCTGGAGTTCCAGGTCGTTGGGGTTCGAGCCCTTGGCGCCGTTGAAGTCTTTGGGTTGCGTCCAGAGTGCGGGATTTTTGATGCGATCCAGCAGGCTTTCGTTGCAAAATTTGAAGATGAGGATATTCTTGTAATCGCCCAGGCGTTGGTTTTGGCCTACGTTGAAGTTGAAGGGCCAGCCGGCGATGACCAGGTGGTTTTGGAATACGGCGCCGGTTGCAGCGCCATCGGTAGCCAGGGCGCCGATATTTTCGGCGTTGGTGATGACGAGGAATTGCTGGTTGGTCTGGAAGGCCTTCTGCAGCGGCAGGGGCGGCTTGTCGAAGCGAAGCTTGTTGGAGGTCTTGTCTTCGCCGATGAGCAGCTCGGTCCAGTTGTTGCCCTGGGGTTGGAGTTTGACGATGTTGCCCTGGGGCGTGGTCGACTGGATGGTGGTTGCGGGCGGCACGAGGGTTTCCCTCAGTTTGTCGACGCGGAATTTTCGCGAAGCGCTGAGCACCTGGTTTTCGAATGCCACTTCCGGGGAACCGGGGGTCGTCGCAGCAGCCGCTTTTTTGCCTTGTCCGGTCTGGACGGTTTCCATCAGTTGGTTGCGGGCGCCGTTGCTGCCTTTGGTGAGTATGGGGGCGCCGCTGTGCGGTACGAGGGGCAGGCAGAAGTCGGGATCTGTTGGTAAGGGGATGGTGGTGTCGATGTAGTCGAAAACAGGTGTATTGTCGTCTTCTACGTCGGGTTTGTAAAGCGGGCCGCCATCGGGTTGCGAGATGTGGTGGGCCGCCAGGCCATCTTTGTGTACGATGCTGAGCCAGGCGGTGTGGCAGCTGGCGTTGAGCGAGTCGGAAAGGACCAGGCGGTTGGTATGGCTGCTTGCCGGCGCCGGGAAGATCGGAGCGAAAGCCGGCTGATGGGGGTGAAAGCGCAGGGACACTTTTCCATTGGAATAAGGGAAAAGGATGGATTCGGTGCCCGTATAACCCGTTAGCCATTTGGTATGGCCGTTGACCAGGCCGAGCTGATTGTTTTTCGGGAGGATCTCCATGGTAAAATCGCCGGAGGGCACGAAGTAGTAGTGGGCATCGGTGGCGCCGTCGCAGCGTTGGCTGAACACGAGGCGGGCGGTGTTTTTGTCGGGTTGGAGGCGGATGGAGTACCCTTTTTGGGTTTTAAAAGGCGTATCGAAGACCGTTGCGGAGGTTCCCCCCAGGGAACTGAGGCGTTTTGTTTCTCCGGTAAAGGCGAAATAGGTGCGATCGGGGTTGAGGAGGGCGGTGGGATCGAAACCGGCCTGGAAAAAGACGCCGCTCTGTTCGGGACCTTTGTGGAAGAGCGGGAAATGCAGTTCGCGCAGGGCCTTCTCCCGCTGGGTGATCGCCGCGCTGTTGCCGTTGGTTTCGACGGTTTCCTCGAAGAAATATTTCAACCCCAGGTCGAAGTTGACCAATTGGTCGTCGGGCGTGAGGTAGAGGCCGAATTGGAACTGGCCGCAGTGTGGGCCGGTCAGCGAGAGGGTGACGATCTTGTCGGTATATTGTTGAGGCCGGATGATCTGTTCCTGAACGAACAGTTCGACCGGCGGCTGGGTGCCCGATTTGAAAAGGATCTCGGACGAATCGGCCGAAAACTGGATGGAGACTTCCGCGTCTTTTTTGAAGCGCAATTCCGAAAAGCCGTTGCCGATGGGCAGGGGGGTGTCTTCAAACACCCGGAACTGGAGGGTGGAAGGTTGTACGACAGGAACGAGCCAGACGTTGTCGGCGGTGGGCGCCGCGTCGGGTTCGCGGAGAAAGACCATGGCGTTCCAGAGGAATTGCGGCGTTTTGGCAAGGATCACCTGCCAGAGCGCATCGATAAAGGCCTGATCGGTTTTGACCGGCGTTTTATGCGAAAAAAGGAAAGCCGCGCCGCGTTCGCGCCAGCAGGCGGTCAGTGGAATTTTACTTTGGTTGAACGTGCTTTGATCGCTGAGGAGGAAGGCCGACCAGGAGTTGTCGGCTGGGGTGGAAAGGAAGAGGCGGCTCCCTGTGGAGCTCCTTTCATAGGTGATACCTGGCATGATGGGGCTTATTTATATTGCTCTGAAAGAACGAATATAAATAAAAAGAATAAAAAAGGGAGAATTATTTATTCTTTATTCTGTCAGCTCGTCCATTTCCCCGATCTGTTTCAGGTACTCGAAGGTCGTTTTGGCTTCTTCTTCATCCACCACACTGAGGGCTACGCCTACGTGTACGAGCACGTAGTCGCCGATCCGGGCTTCGGGTACCATGGAGAGATTGACGTCTTTCAAAATGCCGCCGAAGGACACCTTGGCCTGGCGGAAGGTTTCATCGAGCTCTACGTCGATGGAGATGATTTGACCGGGTATGGCGAGGCACATGAGGTTTGGTTGAAGAGTTGAAAGGTTGAAGGGTTGAAAAGTTGAAGAGTTGATGAGCTTTCTTTTCAACTCTTCAACCTTTCAACTCTTCAACTAAATTATAATTGATTTTTCGTACTCCTTAGCCAATCATACCATTCCTCCATACCCTGCCCGGTGAGGGCGCTGATTTCGAGGAACTGGAGTTTGGGGTTGGCGTGGAGGGCGTAGTGTTTGGCTTTTTCGACATCGAAGGGGACGTAGGGCAGCAGGTCGACCTTGTTGATGAGGCAGAGGTCGGAAGTATGGAACATGTCGGGGTATTTGAGGGGTTTGTCATCGCCTTCGGTGACGGAGATGATGACGACGCGGCGGCTTTCGCCGAGGTCGAAAAGGGAGGGGCAGACGAGGTTGCCCACGTTTTCGATCATGACGATGGCGCCATCGGAAGGCGTCAGTTTTTTGACGGCACGGTTGACCATATCGGAGTCGAGGTGGCAGCCTTTGCCGGTGTTGACCTGGACGACCGGCGCGCCGGTGGCGGCGATGCGGTCGGCGTCGCGGGTGGTTTGCTGGTCGCCTTCGATGACAAAGAACGCCAATTCGTCCTTGAGGTCGGCCAGGGTGCGTTCGAGCACGGCGGTCTTACCCGAGCCCGGTGAGCTGACCAGGTTGAGGGCGAGGATGTTTTTGGCTTCGAAATAGCCGCGGTTGCGTTCGGCCAGGCGGTTGTTTTGAGCCAGGACGTCTTGTTCCAGTTCGATCACGGTCTTTCCCCCGTGCGTATGCTCGTGGTCATGGTGATGATGGTGGTGATGATGGCCATGGCCATGCTCGTGGTCGTGAGGATCGTGCATAAGTTTAGTTTCTTCTCCGATGAGGAGGATCTTGACGGCGTCAGCCGGTTGATTGCAGCCACAGGTGTCGCACATGCTCTTTTGGTTTTTTAGTTTTTAGGGTATAAGTTTTTGGGGGCGACAAAAACTTATACCCTCATAAACTTATAAACTAATTATGAAACCACCAACGATTTCACCCGCAACTCCCTCCCCTGCAGCAGGTCGCTGAAGGTTTCGCCGCAGTGGGGGCAGGGGGCGAACCACTCGGGTAGTTCGAATTCGGATTGGCAGTTGGAGCAGCGGGCGCGGGCAGGAACGCGGTGGACGATCCGTTCGGCGTGGGCCAGTACGGTGTGCGGCACACCTGCCTGCCAGGCGAAGTCCAGGGCATCCCATTCGACGCCGGCGAGGGTTCCGATCTCCAGTTCGATGGAATCGACGATCTGAGCGCCGGCTTTCCGGACTTGCTCCTCTGCAATGCTCACAATACTTTGAACGATAGAGAGTTCGTGCATTTTTCGAATAAATGGGACAGTGGGCAAAAACACTGCCGGAGGGTGAAAGTAAAGGTTGCTCCAGCCGGAAGGCATGACAAAAGTCACTTTGGGTAATGATAAATGTCATACAAATATAAAAATATAGATTAGTAGTTTTAACACTATTCCATTGGCTATATCCCAACCGAAGCATATTTTATTTTGAGTAAAAAAACCAATAAAAACAGCGCTGTTATGCCTTCCACAACAACAAAACGTCCCACCTATTTTGAAGAGCTGCGGGAACGAGGTTATTCGCGCCGTGATTTCATGAAATTCTGTACCATGATGGCCGCCTATTTGGGGTTGGAAGCCAGCGGGGCTGCGCAAATTGCCCGGTCGCTGGAGAATACGCCTCGCGTTCCGGTCATTTGGCTACATTTTCAAGAATGCACCTGTTGCAGCGAGTCGTTCATTCGTTCATCGCACCCGATCGTAGCGGATATTGTCCTTGACAAGATCTCGCTGGATTACACGGAAACGTTGATGGCTGCCGCGGGTCACCAGGCCGAGGAAGCCATGAAACAGACGATGGAGAAATACCATGGAGAATATGTATTATGCGTGGAAGGTTCCGTGCCCACCGGCGCCGACGGCGTATACTGCTGCATCGGTGGCCGGTCGTCGATGGATATTTTGCAGGAATGTGCAGATGGGGCGAGCGCCGTCATTTGCTGGGGCAGTTGTGCCAGCAATGGTTGCGTACAAGCCGCCAAACCCAACCCGACGAGTGCCACGCCGATCCACAAACTGATCAAGGGCAAGCCGATCATCAAGGTGCCGGGCTGTCCGCCGATCGGAGAAGTGATGGCGGGTGTATTGGTACACATCATCACCTTTGGCCGCTTGCCGGAACTCGACCGGATCGGCCGTCCGAAGGCCTTCTATTCAAGGAGGGTGCACGACAGTTGCTACCGTCGTCCGTTCTACGACGCCGGTTTATTCGTCAACACTTTCGACGATGAAAACGCCAGGAAGGGCTATTGCCTGTACAAGGTAGGGTGCAAGGGCCCGAGCACATATAATGCCTGCGGGGTGACGCGGTGGAACAACGGCACCAGCTTCCCCATCCAGTCGGGCCACGGATGTTTTGGATGCAGTGAAGAGAACTTCTGGGATAACGGGCCGATCTACCGGCAAATGGCTTCCTTTCCGGGATTCGGAATAGAGAGCAACGCCGATAAGATCGGGATGACCGCGGCGGGTCTTACCGCGGCGGGTCTCGCCGCACACGCAATCGGCACCAACCTGCGCAAGTCGAAGATCATCGACAAGAACATTCAGGAAGGGCGGGAAGCCGAACAGGAACTGTAACCCATTTCTCTAACCACATTTTTTTTCGTCATGAGTCAACGAATAGTAATTGATCCTATCACACGCATAGAAGGCCACCTGCGCATCGAAGCCGATATTAGCGATGGCAAGATTAGCGATGCCTACAGTTCCGGTACCATGGTGCGCCTCATTGAAGAGATCCTGAAGGGTCGCGATCCGCGCGACGCCTGGGCCTTCGTCGGCCGGGTTTGCGGCGTATGCACCACAGTGCACTCCCTGGCGTCTGTCCGCTCGGTGGAAGACGCCCTTGGAATCGTCATCCCGCCGAATGCGGAACTGGTTCGGAACATCATGTTCTGCACCCAATACATGCACGACCACGTCGTTCACTTTTACCATCTCCACGCCCTTGACTGGGTCGACATCGTTTCGGCGCTCAAGGCCGATCCGAAGGCTACTTCGGAGATCGCACAGAGCATCTCCAACTGGCCGAAGAGCTCTCCGGGCTACTTCTCCGATCTGCAGAAGCGCCTGACCCGCTTCGTGGAAAGCGGCCAGCTGGGCATCTTCGCCAACGGCTATTGGGGCCACCCGGCCTATAAACTGCCGCCGGAGATCAACCTCATCGGGGTTGCGCACTATCTGGAAGCCCTCGAATGGCAAAAGGAGATCGTCAAGGTACACGCCATCTTCGGCGGTAAGAACCCGCACCCCAACTACCTGGTGGGCGGTATGGCCTGCGCCATCACCCTCGACGACGTCAGCGGCATCAATGCCGAACGCCTGGCCAATGTCGGTCAGCTGCTCCGCGACGCCAAGACCTTCATCGAACAGGTCTACATTCCCGACCTCCTGGCCATTGCGCCCTATTACCTCGATTGGGGGGCCATCGGAGGCGGTCTGGGCAGCTATATGGTCTACGGCGACCTGCCGACCAACGGCTACAACGACCCGTCGAGCTTCAAATTCCCTTCGGGTGTGATCCTGAACAAGGACATTGCCAACGTAATGGATGTCGATCTGCGCGAGGACAGCCAGGTGCAGGAATTTATTTCCCACTCGTGGTACAACTACGAAGGCGGCAACGACGTCGGTTTGCACCCCTGGAAAGGCGAGACCAAAGTCAACTACACGGGGCCGAAACCGCCGTACGACAACCTCGATACGAACGACAAGTACAGCTACCTGAAAACGCCGCGCTGGAAGGGCAATGCCGTAGAGGTAGGTCCGCTGGCCCGCATGTTGGTAGGGTATGCCCGCGGTCGCGAAGACTTCAAAGAGGTGGTCGACAGCACCCTGGCCAAACTGGGCGTTCCGATCACGGCGCTTTTCTCGACGCTGGGTCGCACCGCTGCACGGGGTCTGGAAACCATCCTGATCTCCCAATGGGCTCAGGAGTTTTACGACGGGTTGCTGACCAACCTGCGCAACGGCGATATCCGCATGGCCAATATGGAGAAATTCAACCCCGACCGGTGGGAACCCGAAGCCATGGGGGTGGGCCATATGGAAGCCCCGCGGGGCGCTTTGGCACACTGGTGCGTCATCAAGGACAAGAAGCTGGCCAACTACCAGTTGGTGGTGCCCAGTACCTGGAATGCCTCGCCGCGTGACAAGGACGGCAACCGCTCGGCCTACGAGGCTGCGCTGATGGATACGCCGATCGCCGATCCGGAAAGACCGGTCGAGATCCTGCGTACGATCCACTCGTTCGACCCATGCCTGGCTTGTGCGGTGCACCTCTACGACGAAGAAGGCAAGCACGTCAATCAAGTGAAGGTTTTATAAAAATGCCATGAAGCATCCGCCGCGGCGGATGCTTCTACCAAAAATATAAGGGCATGAAAGAAGTAGTATCAAATCGACTTCGCCGCGTTTACGTGTGGGAACTCCCCGTGCGTTTCTACCACTGGGTGAACGTGTTGGCCATTATTGCACTGTGTGTGACGGGCTATCTGATCGGCTCTCCTCCCGGGGTTCAATCGAGCGCAGAGGCTTCGCACCGGTACCTCTTTGGCATGATCCGCTTCATCCACTTTGCCGCTGCGTATATCTTTTTCTTCAATTTCATATTCCGCATCTACTGGGGTTTTGTAGGGAACAAGTACGCCGACTGGAAGAACTTCGTTCCGACCAACCGGCACTTCTTCAAGGAAATGATGGACGTCATCCGGATCGACATCCTTTTGAAGAAGAACAAGGAGCACATGGCCGTCGGACACAACGCCCTGGCCGGGTTCATTTATTTCCTGACCTTCATCGCATTCCTGTTGCAATGCGTTACCGGCTTTGCCCTTTATGCGGACATGAGTACCTGGTGGTTTGCCGACCTGTGGGTTCCGATCGGAGATATTTTCCGGCACAATAATTTCAACCTGCGCAATTGGCACCATGCTGCTATGTGGTTCTTTATTATTTTTTCCATTATTCACATTTATCTCGTATTTTTCCACGACTACGTCGAAGCGCGCGGAGAATTGTCCTCCATGAGCGGCGGCTGGAAGTTTATTGAAGATGATGCCTGGGAAGAAGAGCTGAAAGGAGAAAAGGTGGAAGAACGTGCGAAGAAGCAAAAACAGATCAGGCGGAAGCGGGCTACAAAAGCTGAATAATGAAAACCACTCCATCCACTGCCGGAGAGCCGGCGGGCGAGCCAGAGAAGCGAATTTTGATCCTCGGTATCGGCAACTTGCTGATGGGGGATGAAGGATTCGGCGTACACCTCGCCCGCCGGCTGGCAGCGGAAGAATGGCCTGAAGGCGTCGATGTGGAGGACGGCGGTACCGCCGGATTCCAATTGATGGGGTATTTGGACGACTATCCTGTGGTCGTTCTCATCGACGCAGCCCTCGAACCCGATCGCGCCGGACAGGTGCGGCGCATCCAACCCCGCTTTTCCAAAGATTATCCCAAGGCGCTCAGTACCCATGATATTGGGCTGAAAGATCTGCTCGACGGCTTGCAACTCCTGGGTCGCATGCCCAACGTGCATTTGTTCGTGGTGAGTATTTCCGACGTACAGCCGCTTTACATCGGCCTGTCGCCGCAATCAGAAGCCCTGCTGCCGGAGGTGGCGAAGGCAGTCAGGGAATTAGTTAATCAGGAGTTGAAAAGTTGAAAGGTTGAAGAGTTGAAAAGGATGCTCTTCAACTCTTCAACTTTTCAACTCTTCAACTTTTCAACTCTTCAACCTTTCAACCTTTCAACTTTAATAAAAAATGGTACCCGAATTTCTCATTCAAATCCGAGACTTCATCAGTCAGCCGTGGCCCTGGTGGGTCGCAGGACCGATGATCGCCGCAACGATGTTCTTTCTGTTGTGGTTTGGCCGGGAATTTGGTATTTCTGCCAACTTCCGGGTCATGTGCGCCGCTGACGGCGCCGACAATTTTGCCGATTTCTTCAAATTTGACTGGGCATCGCAGGGATGGAACCTCATGGTCGCCCTCGGAGCAATGTTCGGAGGCTACCTGGCCGCCCACTACTTCCTCAGCCCGGATGGCGATGTAGCTCACGTGTCGGCTGCTACGGTGCATACCTTGCAGCAGATGGATTATTTCGCCGGCCTGGACCTGAAAGAAGGACAGGTGCCGCTGGTGCCGCCGTTCTATTCCTGGGAGGCGTTGTTCACCTGGCGCGGCCTGCTCATCATCGCAGGCGGCGGCCTGCTCGTGGGCTTCGGCGCCCGCTATGCCGGCGGTTGTACCTCGGGACACGCCATCAGCGGCATGTCGGCCCTCCAACTGGGTTCGCTCATCGCCGTTATCGGCTTCTTCCTCGGCGGGCTGACGATGACGTATTTGATATTCCCGCTTATTTTTTAGGGTATCAGTTTATAAGGGTTTTAGTTTTTCACCCATAAAAACGCATACCCTCATAAACTCAAAAACTCCAATCATGAAACTCAGCAAATTCATATTAGTCGGGATCTTCTTCGGCGTTATATTATATAAAGCGGAAGCCGTGTCCTGGTTCCGTATTTTCGAGATGTTCCACTTTCAGTCCTTTCACATGTACGGCATCATTTTCTCAGCTATTGCAGTGGGGATCGGAGTGGTGCAGCTCATCAAGTGGCGGCACATGAAGTCGATCGAAGGGAAAGAGATCGTTTTTAATCCGAAAGACAAAAGTGTGCCCCGCTACCTGATCGGCGGGTTTATCTTCGGATTGGGCTGGGCCCTGGCCGGCATCTGTCCGGGTCCGATGTTCATCCTTTTGGGCAGTGGATATACCGTGCTCATCGTATTTCTGTCGACCGCGATGTTGGGTACGTTTTTATACGGATTATTGAGGAAGTACTTGCCTCACTAAAACAAAAACAATGCCCCTTCAGCCGTCCGCTATTGATCTGCGGGCCTTGATCGGGGATATTTCCCAGATCATCGCCGATGTGGAGGGAAGGGAGGAGGCCTATCGGGACCTCCTTAGCCGCGTGCAGCCGCATTACTACCAGAGTGCCCGCAACCTCCTGCACTACCTGGCCCTTCGCACCTACGACCTGCGCAGTATTCAGAGCCAGTTGTCCACCCTGGCAATTTCTTCCATCGGTCATTCGGAGGGCTATGCCCTGACCAATCTCCACAACATCCTGTTGATGTTGCGCCTGTTGAACGGCGAAACCATCCCGGACCCGCTCGACCAGATGTGTCAGCCGCTGAATTATCGGCGTAGCCGGGAACAGCTGACGGAAAATACCGCCCGGCTGCTGGGGGAATGCACCCGGGAGAACTGCACCAAGCTCATGGTGACCTTTTCGACCGATCTGGCCGACGACTACGACCTGGTCCGGGAATTGGTCCACGCCGGGATGGACGTGGCGCGGATCAATACGGCTCACGACGGCCCCGAGGAATGGCGGCGCATGGCGGCGCACGTCCGCCGGGCCGCCATGGAGCTGGGGCGGCCCTGTATCGTATACATGGACCTGGCGGGGCCCAAGCTCCGCACCGGACCGGTACGGCCGATGAAAGACGATGACCGGCCTTACATCCGGTTGTTCAAAGGCGACCACATCGAGCTGGTCCGCAAGAAAGTGATGGGCCGGCCGGCCAATGTCAGCTCAAACGGCAAGAAAGCGACCCCAGCCCGGATCTCCACGACGCTCCCCAAGATCTTTGACGATGTGCAGGTAGGCGAAGCGGTATGCTTCGACGACGGCAAGATCCGCGGCAAGATCGTCGAGATCGGCACGAAGTCCTTTACCGTCGAAGTGACGAGTGCCGGCATTACCGGAGCCAAACTTCGCGCCGACAAGGGGATCAATTTTCCCGATACGCAGATCCATCTGCCTCCGCTCACCAAAGTAGACCTGGATCATCTCCCGGTCATCGCTTCCCTGGCCGATGTGGTCGGTTACTCCTTTGTGCGCAAGCCCTCCGATGTAGAGCATATTTTGGATAAACTGCGGGAATTGGGAAGACCGGATATTGGCCTTACCCTTAAGATCGAGACCAAAGAGGCCTTTGAAAATCTGCCCATGCTGATCCTGACCGCCATGCAATGCCCCCGCGTCGGCGTGATGATCGCCCGGGGCGACCTGGCGGTGGAAATCGGCTACGAACGCATTGCGGAGGTGCAGGAAGAGATCCTCTGGATCTGCGAAGCAGCACACATCCCCGATATTTGGGCGACCCAGGTATTGGACAAGCTGGCCCGGAAAGGCATCGCCACCCGCGCCGAGATCACGGATGCCGCCATGTCGTCGCGCGCCGAATGTGTCATGCTCAACAAAGGTCCCTACATCGGCGAAGCGGTAGCTACCCTCGACGATATCGTTCGCCGGATGGCCCACCATCAATTCAAGCGGAAGAGCCGCCTTCGTCCGCTGGGCGTAGCCAAACATTTTTGGGAAAAAGTGTCGGTGTGATAATAAAAGGATGTTCGCCACGGGCAGGCATCCTTTTATTGTTATTTTTGTTTGGATAAAAACAAACACCACACTATGAGTAAAAGCCTGACTCGATGGATATCCTTGATCGGTATAGGGATCTTGGTAATCGTATTTGTATTGTATCGCCTGGGTTATCTGGGTGAAAAGGGCGCCGAGGCCGGATCGGCGCCTCCTGCCATGCCCGCAGGCGGTGGGCCTGCGCCGGTCCTGCCGGTGGAAGCTTTTCTCGTAGAAGCCAATTTGCTGACCGATAAGATCGAAGTGAGCGGGTCGGCTATACCGGAAGAAGAGGTGCAGATCACCAGCGAGATCGCGGGAAAGGTCGCCAAAATAGAATTTGAAGAGGGTAAACAGGTGGAAAAAGGCGCTGTGCTGATCCGGCTCAACGACGACGAATGGCGCGCCGAACGGGAGAAGCTGGTCGTGCAGAAACGCCTGTCGGAAAAGATCGCCAACCGCCTGAAAGCGCTCTACGAGAAAGAAGGCGTCAGTTTGCAGGAGTACGAGGTGGCGGAGGCCGAGGTCGATCGCTACGAAGCGGAGATCAAGCTGCTGGATGTGCAGCTGGAGAAAACGGTGATCCGGGCGCCCTTCAGCGGTGTGCTGGGCTTGCGCCAGGTCAGCGAGGGGAGCTACCTCTCGCCGGGTACCCCGATCGTTCCGCTTGTCCGTATCGATCCCATCCACATTCAGTTTTCCATTCCCGAAAAATACACCGGCGACCTGAAGGTCGGGGGGCAGGTAAGCTTCCAACTGGCCGGTAAGGAAGGGAGTTTCCCGGCTACCATCGTAGCCCGCGACCCCAAGATCGACGCCAATACCCGCACGCTCAAGTTTGAAGCCAAGGCCGCCAATCCCGGCGGCCGTGTATTGCCGGGCTCCTTCACCCTGGTGCAAGCGCAATTGCGGCAATTTGACAAAGCCCTGATGGTGCCGACCGAGGCCGTAGTGCCCGAATTGGGCGGGAAAAAATTATACGTTTTCCGAAACGGGAAGGCGGAAAGCGTGCCCGTCGAGACCGGAATCCGCCAGGATCGCGCTATTCAGATCTTGTCCGGGCTGCAATCCGGCGATACGGTCATTACCAGCGGAATTCTCCAAATACAGCCGGGCATGCCGGTGACGATTTCGGGATGGACATCCATAAAATAATTTTGGAGGGCGCCCTTCAAAAAAAAATAACGTATGAGTTTATCATCCATAAGCATTAGAAGGCCGGTACTGGCAACGGTCATGTCGATCGTGATCCTGTTGTTCGGGTTTATTGGCCTGGCCTTTTTGGGGATCCGGGAATATCCCAACGTCGATCCGCCCGTCATTACGGTGAGCACCAATTATACCGGCGCCAATGCCGATATTATCGAATCGCAGATCACCGAACCCCTGGAGGAAGCCATCAACGGGATTGCGGGGATACGGACCATGACCTCTGTGAGCCGCGACGGCCGGAGTACGATCACGGTCGAGTTCAACCTGGAGGTGAACCTGGAGACGGCAGCCAATGACGTGCGGGACAAGGTGTCGGGTGCACTGCGAAGCATCCCGCCGGACGCCGACCCGCCCATCGTGTCGAAGGCGGATGCCAGCGCCAGTCCGATCATTTTCCTCAATATTCAGAGCGACAAACGGTCCTTGCTGGAACTGACCGAGATCGCGGAGCGGGTGTTCAAGGAGCGATTGCAGACCATAGATGGGGTCAGTGAGATCCGGATCTGGGGGGAGAAAAAGTACGCCATGCGGATCTGGCTGGACCCCCAGAAGCTCGCGGCCTACCAGCTCACGCCGTTGGATGTGCGGAACGCCCTGCTGCGGGAAAACGTGGAATTGCCCTCCGGCAGCGTGGAGGGGCAATTTACGGAACTGACCGTGCGCACCTCCGGGCGATTGACTGACCCGCAGGAGTTCAACGATTTGATCCTCAAGGAGGAAGTGGGCAATGTGGTTCACCTGCGCGACGTGGGCTATGCCGAACTGGGGCCGGAAAACCTGCGGACGATGCTGAAACGGAACGGCGTGCCGATGGTGGGCAATGCCATCATTCCGCAGCCGGGCTCCAACCACGTGGAGATCGCCGAAGAGTTTTACCGCCGCCTGGACCAGATCAAGAAAGACATTCCGGATGATATCCATCTGGGGATCGGCTTTGATACGACCACTTTCATTACGGATTCGATTCGGGAGGTGGAACAGACCATTTTCCTGGCTTTCGGCCTGGTGGTGCTCATCATTTTCCTGTTTTTGCGCGACTGGCGCACCACCTTCATTCCGGTGGTGGTGATCCCCATTTCGCTGGTCGGGGCATTTTTCATCATGTATATCGCCAATTTCTCCATCAACGTGCTCACCATGCTGGGCATCGTATTGGCGATCGGGTTGGTGGTCGACGACGCCATTGTGGTATTGGAAAATATTTACGCCAAAATTGAGAACGGGATGCCGCCGACCCAGGCGGCATTGGTCGGGATCAAGGAGATCTTTTTTGCGGTCATCGCGACGACGGTGGCCCTGGTGGCGGTGTTCATGCCCGTCATCTTTCTGCAGGGCCTGACGGGGCGCCTGTTCCGGGAATTCGGGATCGTATTGGCGGGGGCGGTGATCATCTCGTCGTTTGTCGCGCTGACCCTCACGCCCATGCTGGGTGCGCGCATTTTGAAAAAACGGGCCCGACATCCTTTCTTTTACCGGATTACCGAGCCCTTCTTCGTGGGGATGACTACAGGTTACCGGAACGGATTGGCCTGGGTGATGCGGAATCGCTGGTCGGCCTGGGTGGTTATCGTCGTATCGCTGGGGATCATCTATTCCCTGGGCCGGACCTTGCCCAGCGAATTGTCCCCGCTGGAAGACCGAAGCCGCCTGCGTTTTATTTCGGCTGCACCGGAGGGCGCGACCTTCGAGTATATGGACGCCTACATGGGGCAATTGCTCAACCTGGTCGAGCGGGAGATCCCGGAATCGGAGGGCATCGTATCGGTTACGTCGCCCGGCTTTGGGGCTTCGTCGTCGGTCAATTCCGGTTTCATGTTTGCGATCCTGACCCCGCCGGACCAGCGGAAGCGTAGCCAGCAGGAAATTCTGGACGATATAACGCCCAAAGTGCAGGCGCTGACCGGCGCGCGCACCTTTGTGACCCAGGAGCAGTCGATCGGCGACCGCCGGGGAGGGCTACCGGTGCAGTACGTCATTCAGGCGCCCAATTTTGAGAAGTTGAAAGAAATACTGCCGAAGTTCCTGGAAGAAGCGCGGAAGGAACCCACGTTCAGTTTTGTGGACGTAGACCTGAAGTTCAATAAACCGGAGATCCAGCTCCAGATCGACCGGCAGAAGGCCCAGGACCTGGGTGTGTCGATGCTGGATGTGGCCCAGACCCTCCAACTGGGATTGAGCGGGCAGCGGTTTGGGTATTTCATCATGAACGGGAAACAATACCAGATCATCGGCCAGATCGAGCGCGGTTTGCGCAGCGAGCCGGTCGACTTGCGGTCGCTCTACGTGCGGAACCGCCGGGGCGAGATGGTACAGTTGGATAACCTCATTCGCCTCAAAGAACAGACGAATCCGCCTAGCCTATACCGCTACAACCGGTTCGTGTCGGCCACGGTGTCGGCGGGCCTGGCCAAAGGCAAGACGATCGGGGAGGGCATCCAGGCCATGGACGTCATTGGAAAGCGGGTGCTGGACGATTCCTTCCTGACCTCCCTGGCAGGGGCGTCGAAGGATTTCATGGAGAGTTCCTCCAGTCTGGAATTTGCATTTTTGCTGGCGCTGGTCCTTATCTATCTGGTGCTGGCTGCACAGTTTGAGAGTTTCCGCGATCCCTTGATCATTCTCTTTACCGTGCCGATGGCCCTGGCCGGCGCGGTGTTGAGCCTTTGGTATTTTGGTGAAACGCTCAATATTTTCAGCCAGATCGGTATTATCATGCTGATCGGGTTGGTGACCAAGAACGGGATCCTCATTGTGGAGTTTGCCAATCAGCGGAAGGCCCAGGGGCTGTCGCGGCTGGATGCCATTCTCGACGCATCGGCGGCCCGTTTGCGTCCCATTTTGATGACCAGCTTTTCGACCGTGCTCGGCACTTTGCCCATCGCGCTGGCCCTGGGCGCCGGTTCGGAAAGCCGGGTATCGATGGGGGTCGCCATCATTGGGGGCTTGATCTTTTCGAGTATTCTCACCCTTTTTGTCGTGCCTGTTATCTATACCTATTTGTCTTCGAAAAAGGCCAACGTGGTGGATGTGGAGGCGATTTTGGAAAAGGGATCGGAATAGGGGTTCAATTTTTCGCTTCAGCCGGGTGACTTTTACCCGGGATGCTGTCTTTTCTACAAAAAAAACCTATGCGTATTAATGGAGAAAGGCTGAGTTTTTTCTATCTGATGGGCGTACTGATCATCGGATTGATGATAATCATTGGCTTGCTGATCAGAATGTGGTTAGGGAATTAATCCTGGTCGCTACGCCCGTTCCGGCGCAACCACCGGGTTCGTGGATAAGGGCGTTTGGCGAACATGGTCCGGGTGCGCATCCAGATGACATCCCAGAGCAATGGACCCAGGGTAAGGACCCAGAGTAAGAGATAGATGAGCAGGAAATTTTCCTGCACCCATTGGATATCCCCGAAGAAATAGCCGCCCAGGGTTAGGGGGAGCGTCCATGCCATGCCTCCGATTAGGGTAAAGAGGAAGAAGGACCGGAAATTCATCCGGCCGATCCCTGCGACGAAGGGGACCATTGTGCGGATGATGGGGATGAAACGTCCCAGTACCAGTGCTCTCCCACCGTATTTTTCGTAGTATTTATTGGTTCGAAGGATGTGGCTCCTCCGGATGAGCCGGATCTTTTTGGCGTGGACCAGTTGGTCGCCCAGGTATTTGCCGATAAAGTAGTTGGACAGGTTGCCCAGCACGGCTGCGGACAGGAGGAGAGGGGCGGCGTACCAGATCTCCAGTTTGCCGGAAGCGGCCAGAATACCTGCGGAAAAGAGCAGTCCGTCGCCTGGAAGGAAAGGCGTTACGACCAGGCCGGTTTCGCAGAAAATGATCAGAAAGAGGAACAGGTAAGTGAAAGCGCCATATCGTTCCACCAGGCTGAACAGCACCTCATTTGTCTCGAAAAATATGGCAAAAATGTCTTCCATTTGGTTTGAAAAAGCATGTGACCTTTCGGGAAAATTAGGTCTTTAAGCAGAATTTTTTCAGATCTAAGAGGGGATTGGGTGGAATTTTCCTGAAAATTTACCAGATTCCTCTTAAATTTGTTAAAATTTTTAACATTTGTATTCAAAAAAGGACTATGAAAAAGGTATCAGTAATTTTCGCCATGTTGGCGATGGTTTTCGCGGTAACATTTACGGCTTGCCGCAACACGGGCACGGAAGCAACGGAAGAAGCAACCGAGCAACCGGCAGATCAAGCCGCTCCTGCTGAACAGGCTGCACCTGCTGAAGAATCCACCCCGGTCGATGCAGATCAACCTGCAGAAGGTGGAGAAACATCGGAAGAGCAGTAATTTTCCGCTGGAAGCCATGAAAAAAGGGCGTTGGGGAAACCCGACGCCCTTTTTCTTTAACAGCATTTTTTCGCCACCCGCTGGCGGGCCCGGGACAGGCGCATTTTGATCGCGGATTCGGTAAGCCCGTATTTGGCTTCCAGATGATGGATAGATTCCTTGTGGAAATATTTGTCGACGAGCAGTTCCCGGTCTTTTTCGGGGATCTCCTCGAGCACGGTAAGGACCTTCTGAAAAAGCACTTCGCGTTCCATAGACAGCTCTTGTTCTTCGGGGTCGTCCACGCTTTCGTCGGGAACGGTGGCGAAGTTGGCGGACTTGGACGTATTTTTCACATGGTTGATGAAGCGGTTGTGGGCGATGCGGAACAGCCAGGCCGGGAAGAGGTCGGGGTTG
Organism: Lewinellaceae bacterium; assembly: GCA_020636275.1. Classification (GTDB taxonomy): domain Bacteria; phylum Bacteroidota; class Bacteroidia; order Chitinophagales; family Saprospiraceae; genus JADJTT01. The sequence goes on from JACJYD010000001.1 coordinate 842,936, forward strand.
CGCAATTCGTCGAGGTGCTCGGTGATCTTCAGAAAGACGTCTTGGGTGAGGTCGAGGGCAACATCCTGGTTTTTCGACAGGCTCAGGCAGTAGGTAAAGACCCGGTCGAAGTACCGGGTGTACAATTCGCTCAGCAGTTGCGGCTGATGATCTCGTTGGTAGGTCAAAACCAGTTGGGCGACCGGCATTTCACGCGGATTTTCCAGACTGGTCAGTGCGTTTGCAGACATTGAATCACAGAATTAGTGAGCAAATGTAAGTTGCTCCACCATTCTTTGACAGTGCGGGAAGGCGTATTTTAAAAAATACCGGGAAATGCGTATTTCTACGCAAATTACGTATGGATCAAGCCCAGGCGGATGGCGTTCTTGACGAGTCCGGCCGTGTTTTTAACGCCCAGTTTCTCCAACAGGTTGCGGCGGTGGGTATCGACCGTCCGGATGCTAATGAACAGTCTTTCAGCGATCTCTGCGTTTGAAAATTCTTCGGCGATGAGTTGCAGCACTTCGATCTCCCGTTTGGTAAGCGGCACCCCGGCTATTTTTTCCTTGATCTTTTTCCCCCCGCTCAGGTGATGCAACAGGGTTTGGGATACCTGCTGACTGAAATAGGTATTTCCGGAGGCCACCGACCGGATAGCAGCCACCATTTCGCGGCTGCCGGCGTCTTTGAGCAGGTAGCCCGAGGCGCCCGCTTCGAGCATTTTCAGGATATAACTACTCTCGGAATGCATGGAGAGGGCCAGGACCTTTATTTTGGGAAAGCGTTTGAGGATGCTTTCCGTAGCGTCGATGCCGTTGGTGGACCCCATGGATATATCCATCAGGATCAGGTCGGGTTGAAGCCGGGCCACCCGGGTATTGAGCTCTTCCTCACTGCCGGCTTCTCCGACTACCCGAATGTCTTCTTCGTTCTCGAGCAGGGAGATGATCCCGTCGCGGAAAATTTTATGATCGTCGGCGATGAATACAGTGATCATGGTTTATGGTTTGTAGGGAATATCGATCGCGGCCACCACGCCCCGTCCCGGTCTGGTGTCGAGCGAAAATGAGCCGCCCAGAAACTTGACGCGGGTCTGGACATTTCGCAGGCCAATCCCTTCCGAATGATTTTTTTTCATGGCTTCCCGGTCGAAACCGATCCCGTCGTCTTCCACCATCAACAAAATGCTGTCGGGGTGCTGGATGAGCTGAAGGGTAATGGTTTGAGCCCTGGCGTATTTCAAGGAGTTGTTGAGCAGTTCCTGGGCGATGCGGTACAAGCTCAGTTCGGTATTTGGATCGAGCCGCTTAAGGGGGCCGGAATGGAAAAAATGAACGTGGACCTGTCCCCCTTCGTCGGCCAGCTGGCAGAGGGTTTCGAGGGCTGAGACCAGTCCGAAATCGAGCAGAACGCTGGGCATCAGCGCATGCGACACGTTGCGGATCTCCTGGGAAATGGTGTGCAACAGCTCAGTGACATTCTCCACGCTTTTTTCCAGTTTGGGGTCGCCTTCCGGGATGCGGTGGTGGACATTCTCGATGTTCAGGCGCAGGGCGGAAAGCAAGGGGCCAATGCCGTCGTGGATGTCTTTGGCCAGGCGGCGGCGTTCGGATTCCTGTCCTTCCAGCATGGCGTTCAGTGCGGCGGCCTCGACCCGTTTCATCAGGGTCAGGTCGTTGGTGGTGAGCAGCATGCCCTCGGCCAGCGGCCGTCCGCGGAAATTGAAGTACCGGTCGGTGAACGGCAGTTCGGTCAGGTCGAAAAAGAAGGATCCTTCTTCATAGACCTGAAGGATCTTATCCTGTAGCGGAGGAATATGGCCCAGCCACTTTACCATGGGCTTGGTGCGCAGCGCTTCCTTGTGCGATTCCAGGTCCAGGTGCGATAATGCCTGATCGTTGCACAACCCCACGTAGCCCTTCTCATCCATGGTGATGATCCCGAAAGGCGAACTGTTCAGGATCAAGTCCAACCATTCGCGATCTTTGTGGGTCATTGTTCGTTCAACAGGCATCGGCAATTCCTTTTTTTATAGACAGGGTTTTAACTTTGGGTCACATGGCTTTTTGTTTAACATTTGGAAGTCACTTTGCGTTCTTTGAAAGGGTTTGGAATATTTTCCGGACCCTCAAAACTGGTCTTATGAGATATTTCCTCCTTTGTATTCCCTTCTTTCTGCAGGCTTGCAGTTCTCCTTCCCCGGCGCCGGCGCCCGATCCGGCCGCGTTATCGTGGGAGGAGGTCGAGCAGCAAGCCAAGGGAGGCGCCGTACAGATGATGATGTGGCAGGGCGATCCCCTGATCAATGCCTATATGAATGATTATGTGGTTCCGGCAGTGGCGGACCGGTACGGCATCGATTTGCATATTGCGGGTGGACAGGGAAATATCATCGTTCAGCAACTGATGGCGGAGATGCAGGCCGGCAAAACGGATAGCGAGCTCGATCTGCTTTGGATCAACGGGGAGACCTTTTACCAATTGCGCCAGATCGATGGTTTATACGGTCCCTGGACGGAGGCCTTGCCCAACGGGCAGTATGTCGATTGGAAAAACCCGTTTATCGCCCGCGATTTTCAGCAGCCGGTGCAAGGGTTTGAATGTCCGTGGGGCAATGTCCAAATGGCTATCATTTACAACAGCGCGGCAGTGCCGGAGCCGCCCCGCGACCGGGAGGCCCTGGCCGGATGGGTCAAAGCCCACCCGGGGCGATTTACCTGGGATATGCATTTTACGGGACTGACCTTTCTGAAATCCTTGCTGATCGATATCGCCGGTGGGCAGGAAGCGCTGAGCGGGCCTTTTGACGAGGAGAAGTACCGGATGTACAGCGAGCGGCTATGGACCTACGTGCGGGAGATCCGGCCGTATTTGTGGAAAGAAGGGAAGACCTTTCCCGAGGCGGTGGCGCCGATGCATCAGCTGTTTGCAAGCGGGGAATTGTGGTTTACGATGAGCAACAACGACAGCGAAGTCGACAACAAGGTATTGCAGGGACTTTTCCCGGAAACCACCCGGGCCTATGTATGGGAGAGCGGAACGATCCAGAACAGTCACTACCTGGGCATTCCGCGCCTGTCGGCGAATAAGGCGGGAGCGATGGTAGTGGCCAATTTCCTGCTCTCGCCCGAGGCGCAATACCGCAAACAGGATCCGCAGGTTTGGGGCGACGGCACCGTGCTCGCTCTGGACCGGTTGCCGGAGGAATGGCAGCAGCGGTTCCGGGAATTGCCCGGGCGGAAGTACGCGCCCCGCCGGGAGGAGATGCAGCAGCGTGCCCTGCCGGAGCTGGCGCCGGAGTACATGATCCGCCTGGCGGATGATTTTCGGAAAAAGATCGTAGAGGGAAGCGAATGAAACGGATTTGGCAACTGCTTTCGTGGGCGGTATTCCTGGCCTTGGCGGTTCTGCCGCTGCTGGCGGGCTGGGGATATGCCGGGGCCTACAGCCTTGGGTTGACCGGTTTGCTCAGCAAGGGATTTACCTGGGGGTATTGGCAGGCCGTGTTGGCCGATCCGGCTTTTTGGCGGTCCCTGGGTTTCAGTGTGTATGTGTCGGTGGCATCGATCACGTTGGCCACCGGTATGGCCCTGGCTGCCGTGCTGGCCTGGCGTCGCGAATTGCACCGCGGTTGGCTCTCCTACGCCGTCTACCTTCCCCTGACCCTGCCTGCCCTGGTGGTGGGCTTTGCGATGTTCCAGCTTTTGGCGAAAGGTGGATTGTTGTCGCGCATCAGTTTTCATATCGGCCTGACGGACAGTCTGGTCGCCTTTCCGGACTGGGTAAACGATCCGTACGGGATCGGCATCATCGTGGCCCATACGTGGATGGCCGTTCCATTTTTTATGTTGATGTTTTTCAATCTGTTCCAATCGGAGGGACTCGCCTTGCTCGGGCAAGTAGCCCGCTCCCTGGGCGCTGCCGGGCGGCAGGTGGCGTGGAAGGTATACGTGCCGGTATTGCTGCGGCGGGCTTACCCGCTTTTGGTTTTGTATGGCCTTTTTGTATTCGGGTCGTATGAGGCGCCGTTGTTGCTGGGCGCCCAATCGCCCCAGATGATCAGTGTGCTGGCCATCCGGAAGCTGCAGCGGTTCAATTTGATGGAGGTGCCCCAGGCATATGCGGTTAGTGTGTTTTTTGTAGTGGTGGTGATCGGGTTTCTGGTGTTGATGCGAAGAAGAGGGGCGGCGGCGTCTCTAAAAATTTAAGGAATGAGAAGAGCGATACAAAGCCTATGGAGTTTGATCTGGGTGCTGCCCTTTGTCCTTCTGCTGGTCCTTTCCGTTGGGCGGCAATGGACCTTTCCAGCGATCCTGCCGGCAGCATGGAGTCTGGAGAATTGGGGCTCTGTCTTCGCCCCGGGCGTTCATCTGGGGCAAAGCCTTTGGAGGTCGCTGGCCCTGTCGATGAGCATTGCAGCCGTGGCAACCGGGCTCGGGTTTGTGACGAGCCGGCAGATTGCCTATCATCCGAAGAAAGACCGGTGGTTGTTGCTGGCCTACTTCCCGTATGCCATGGCGCCGGTGATCCTGGCCGCCTGTTTGCAGTATTATTTTCTATTGTTCGGGTGGTCGGGGAAATGGGCAGGCGTTTGGCTGGCCCAGTTATGCATTGCCTATCCTTTTGGGGTGATCTTCTTCTCGGGATTTTGGAACCAGCGCATGCGGTCGATGGAGCAATTGGTGACCACGCTGGGCGGTACGACCGGTCAGGCCTTTTGGAGGGTGTTGTTGCCCATGTCGAGAGGGGCCTTGCTGGTCTGTTTTTTCCAAACCTTCCTGATCTCCTGGTTCGAATACGGCCTGACCTCTCTGATCGGCGTGGGCAAGGTGCAGACCCTGACGGTGAATGTGTTTCAATACGTGCAGGAAGCCAATATTTTTCTGGCGGCCCTGGCGGGATGTTTATTGTTTTTGCCCCCTTTGGCGTTGTGGTGGATGAATAAGCGGTGGTTGTTCAGGGGGAGCACGAAGTAAGTTAACGGGATATGTTTCTTCAATTAAAAAATATTTCAAAATCCTATGGCGCCGAGCGGGTCCTGGAAGACCTGTCGCTGGAGCTCGAATCTCATCGCATGCTGAGCATCCTGGGACGGTCGGGCAGTGGCAAGACCACCCTGCTCAAGATCATCGCCGGCTTGGAGTCAGCGGATTCCGGAACTGTTTGGCTGGATGGAGAGGCGCTGGATCCCGTGCCGGCGCATAAACGCAATGTCGTTTATTTGTACCAGGAAGCCCTTTTGTTTCCCCATTTAAATGTGTTGGAGAATGTGGCTTTTGGGTTGCGGCTCCGTAAAGCGCCTTCCCAACTGGTAAAGGAAAAGGCGGATCGATTGCTGGAGGAACTGGACTTGACCGATCACGCCCGGAAGATGCCGGACCAATTATCGGGTGGGCAGCGGCAGCGCGTGGCATTTGGACGGGCTCTCCTCATTCAGCCCCGGTTATTGTTGTTGGATGAACCCTTTGGGGCGCTCGACACCGAGACCCGGGAGCATATGCAGACGCTGTTGAAGCGGGTTTCCCGGGAACACGGGATCACGGCCCTGTTTGTCACCCACGATCTGAAAGAGGCCATCCGGATGGGGGATGCGTATGGGTGGATGCAGGGCGGGCGGCTGAAAACTTATCCCGACCTGGCCGGTTTTTTGAAGGACGGCCAGACCGGTATCCAGGACGAAATTGACTTTTGGGCATCCTTACGCGACCACCATGAAAAAGGACTTTAACCACTGCGAATCGGTATACTGGGTTTTCACCCAGCTTTGCAATGACGAATGCGATCATTGTTACAACTTCTCCGGTCCACGCGGCGAGCGGATCAGCGAGGCCGAGTGCATGCAGATCATCGACAATCTTCCCGAGCGGATGGACCGCCTGATCCTTTCCGGAGGAGAGCCCCTGGCAGACAAAAAGCTCCTGTTCGCTATCCTCGACCGCTTGCAGGAGCGCTACGGCGGGAAGACCCAGCTCATGTTGCAGACCAACGGCGACCTGCTGACCGGGGCGATCCTGGACAAATTGATAGAAAAAGGCATCACCCGGTTCGATATTTCGAGCATCGACCGTTATCACAAATTCGAAGGACAGCGGCTGGAAAAACTGGCGGCGCTCTTTGCCACCCGCGGTGTGAACGGCGACGACAAGGACCCATTGGTCGACAAAGGGAATTACCTCCACAAGACCAACCTGAGCTGGGGATATTGGGGCGCCACTGAAGACATGTGGCTCGGAGGCAACTGGGCCCGGGGACGAGCCCTGGAAAAGGACATTTGGAAGCGCGACCCGGAGCACAACTTCTGCACGATCCTCTCCGGCGCCCGCAACTTTTTGGGCGGCTACGACGATATTCCGCAAGAGATCAGCATTCAGTTGTGGCAGATCAACCCCTGTTGTCCCGGCACGAAATATCCCATGGGCGATGCGCGCATCGAGAAAGTCGCAGACGTACTGGAGCGGGTCTCGAAGCAGGAGGTATTCCAGCGTTTGAACGAAGGCGATCCCTGGCGAATGGGCGAGGCATTGGGCGTGACGGAGCAAGCTGCCCGGGCGCGCACACAGGAGTTGGGCAATGTGTGTTTGTATTGCGACGCTTTTTTCGGGGAATATTTGCGAGAATTAGGTGGAGGGGCGGGGGCGTTTATGGAGTTGCCGGTGATCCCCAGAATGAAAAAGAAACGGCGTTTCTAAGAAACGGCGTTTAGATGTAGCAAACGGCGTTTGTCGAAAAGTAAACGGCATTTAGATTGAGGATAAACGGCATTTACCTCTAACACAACCCGATAATCGCCAGCATCCTTCCCGTTTTTCCGCTTTCTTTCCGGTAGGAAAAGTAATCTGCATTGTGCAGAACCGTGGAATACACAGAAACCTCAATCTGACTGGCCGGCACCCCGGCATCGAGCAATTGCGCGGCATTCGCGCTTTTTAAGTCGAGCAGGAACTTGCCTGGTTCAGGGCCCAGGCGAGTGAATTTTTCTTCGAAATGGACGGCCACTTCTTTACCCACTTCATACGAACACTCGTCGATGCAGGTACCTACATAGGCTATGCAGTCTTCCGGGCGGGTTTGAAATTGCATCTCCATGGCTTTCAGGGTCTTGAGAACGATGCGGGCAACGGCGCCCCGCCAGCCGGCATGGATGGCAGCTACCGCATTTTGAACCGGATCGTAGACCAGGATCGGGGTGCAATCGGCCACCGTGACGCTGAGGAAAAGTCCGGGGCGGTTGGTGATCAGGGCATCGTAACCCTCCTGGAGACCTGGGTGTTGCGCAAGGAGTATCTGGTCTCCGTGAATTTGATGGGAATGGACAACCTGATCTTCATAGATGCCCAGCGATTGAAAGAGCAAGGTCCGGTTTTCGCGGATGTTTTCGGGGGAGTCCTCTGTGAAGACGCCTACGTTTAAGGAATGATAGGGAGGTGGGCTCACACCGCCATGGCGGGTGCTTTCAACTGCCAGGAGTTGGGGGAAAGGGTGAAAAATGAGAGGTTTTCGAGTAAATGGCATATCTTGGAAATGGCGTTTCTTAGAAACGCCATTTCTAAGAAACGCCGTTTATGTGAAATTGAAAAATAATACCGTCCTTGTTACTGTGAAGTAAACGCCGTTTGTGTGGTGCGTGGATGTCTTGAACAACCCAACAACCTAATGCAACGATAATTTCTTCGTATAAACCCCCTTCTCCGTCCTCAATGTCAGCAAATACAAACCTCTCTTCCAGTTTCCGGTCTGGAGGGTGAGGTTGCTCTGCTCCTGGCCACGGGCGATGAGGCGTCCGCTGATATCGCGGATCTCAAACGCGAACAGGGCGCCGTCGGACTGGATATTCAGCTCGTCCTGCACGGGGTTGGGGAATACGTCGATTCCTTCCATCGCCAATTCATTCGTACCGGAAACCCCGACCTCCACAGTCATGGAGAAAGTATCCGTGCAGCAATAGTTTTGGGTGATGAGGGTGACCTCGTAGGTGCCGGGATCGGCATAGGTATGCGGCCCCGGATGGCGTTCGTTGGAAGTGGTCTGGTCGCCGAAATCCCAGTGCCAGGAGGTGGCGTAGCGCGATTCGTTGGTCAGGGTGATGGTGTTGTCGATGAGTTGGGCGCTGAACTGGGCCGGAGGCTCGACAAAGCCGGGGCCGCACAGGCTGAGCGTGCTGATAAATACGCCCGAGTCGAAAATGCCGTCGCCGATATCCGTCACTCCGATCTTGACATGGTAGGTCTGCCCGTTGGAGGAGGCAAAAGTGGCAGGTAAAACGGTAGTGAGTCCGTCGTATACGATGTGCTCGCCGAGTTGGTTGTCGACGAAATAAGTGTTATTCAGGCCGGCGTTGACGTTGTTAATCGCCACAGGGGTCGAAGAGCCAGGGATGAGGGCGATGTTTTCCATCGTACCGTCGTTGTCAATGAAAAAGCCGAAGACGTCGTTGAAAGAAGAACCCACGAATTCGGGGTATTCTTCCGAACCGAAGACGTACTGAAATTCCAGGTCGCCATCGTCGCTAACGGTGATGTCAAACTCCAGGACGGAAGCGTCATAGGATGGATAGGACGGAAACCCGATCAGGGACTGGAGGACAGAGTCGCCGGGCGATCCGTTGAAGGTGTTGGCGAATTGGGAAGCGGGCTGCGCGATCTGGGTCACATCGCCCGAGGAGATCACGATACCGGCATTGACGCCGAGATCCGTGTTGGCTGCTTCGAAGTAGCCCATCATAACCGGAGCGCCGTTGAAGGTAATGTTGGAAGGTGTGACGCAGGAGTTGTCAAAGAAGTCCATGATCATCTGCTCGGCGGTGTAGCTGGTGTCGATGAACAGGCCCGACTGAGCGCTCAAGGTGAAGGAGAAAAAGAGAATGGAGAGGGTGTACAGAAAATTTTTCATAGCGTGTGATTAAAGAATGGATCGAATGGCTGAAATTACGAATATCACACAAAAGTTAGCCGCAATTTTGAGATATTGCAAAAAATCAGTCATATGTTTTCCACGATCATTTCGGCGGAAGAGACGCTTTCCCGTTTGCACGATCCCGATTGGGTGGTGATCGATTGCCGGTTTTCCCTGCAGGAAGCCTCAAAAGGACGCGAAGATTATTTGGAAGGGCATGTCCCCGGGGCTTTCTATGCGCATTTGGACGAAGACCTGTCCGCTCCGGTCATCGCCGGCAAGACGAGCCGCCATCCCATGCTGCCGGTCGACCGGATGGTCGATCTGTTTTCTTCCTGGGGGATCGACGACAAAGTGCAGGTAGTGGTTTACGACTTCAAGGGCGGCGGTATGGCCGTGCGGCTTTGGTGGATGTTGCAGTGGTTGGGCCACGAAGCCGTGGCCCTGATGGATGGAGGCTGGGCGTATTGGAAAGCGAAAAATTTCCCCCAATCGGTCGAAGCGCCCGAGCGGCAGCCCCGGCATTTTATTGCCCGTCAGCAGGAGGGGTGGACCATGGATGCGGATCAGGTCGCCGCGGTTTGTCAGGACCCCAACTACCGGGTGGTCGATGTGCGCAACTACGAGCGGTACACCGGCCAGGAAGAACCCATCGACCCGGTGGCCGGCCATATCCCCGGGGCGATCAATATTCCTTTTGGAGAAAATGTAGATGATGACGGTTTTTTCAAAAACCCGGACGTGCTGAAAAAAAAATACGAAAAAGGCGGGTTAAAGAATATGCCCGCCGACCACGTCGTCTTTTATTGCGGCTCCGGCGTCACCTCCTGCCACAATGTGCTCGCCATGCGCCTGGCCGGGATGGGACAGGCCCGGATCTACCCCGGTTCCTGGAGCGAGTGGATCACCGATCCCAACCGGCCGGTTGCAACGGGTGAGAAATGATATTTGCATATACAATTAAACTTCCTTACCTTGTTCCCGATATGACGGAAAAGAAATCGCCCTATTGTGGATGCTTGCTTTACACGGCCAATGCCTTGAGCCGGGTGATCACGAAGATGGCAGAGGAGGAATTTGCAGTTGTCGGGGTTGCGCCGTCGCATTGCTTTTTGCTGATGACGGTGCACAATGACCCCGGTATTCAAGCTTCCGGCATCGCCGAAAAAATGATGCTGACCCCTTCTACCGTTACGAGATTGGTGGAGAAAATGGAGCAACAGCGCTATGTACAGCGCATCACAGATGGTAAATACACCCTTGTATATCCCACCAAGAAAACGAATGATGTCTACCCTGCCATCCTGGAATCGTGGCAAAACCTCTTCCGGCGCTATGCCGAAGTGTTGGGCGAGGAGGTCGCTCGCCAGCTGACGGCAGAGATCTACTCGGCTGCCCTCAAACTGGAGGCCAGGTAGATTTTTTTTGAAATAATGGTTGTATGTACAACCGAATGTTTAATGCGCAGCGGCATCGCCGCTTATCAAAAAAAGAAATATTATGAGCAAAAAAGTAGGAGTGATCGGATCCGGCGTGGTCGGCAAAGTACTAGCCAACGGTTTTCTGAAGCATGGTTATGATGTCATGATCGGCACCCGCGACCCGGGGAAGCTGGATGAATGGAAGCAGACTTCCGGCGGACAAGTGGGCAATCTTTCGGAGGCCGCTCAATTCGGCGACCTGGTGGTATTTGCCGTTGCCGGCACGGCCGCAGAAGAAGCGCTTCAACTGACGGGTGTCGACCACCTGGCGGGAAAGACCGTGCTCGATGCGACGAACCCCATCGCCGCCGCACCCCCGGAAAATGGCGTTATCCAATATTTTACCGGCCCCAACGAATCCCTGATGGAACGCCTCCAGAAACTGGCCCCCGGCGCCCGGTTTGTCAAGGCCTTTTCCTGTGTAGGCAATGCCTTGATGGTCAACCCCCAACTTCCCGGTGGCCCGCCTACCATGTTTATTTGCGGCAACGATACCAATGCCAAAGCGGAGGCATCCCAGGTGCTGGCTACCTTTGGCTTTGAGGTGGAAGATATGGGCGGCGTGGAAGGCGCCCGGGCCATTGAGCCGCTGGCTATTCTCTGGTGCATACCCGGCTTTTTGCAAAACCGTTGGGTCAATGCCTTCAAACTGTTGAAACCGTAGAAAAATTTATGAAGACTGTTGTCGTCACCGGGGCCAATCGCGGCATCGGGAAAGAGATCGCCCGTCAACTGGCCCGGCTCCAGTTCCGGGTGGTGCTGACCGCGCGCGATCTGGACAAGGCCGAACGGGCCGCGCGGGAGATTGCCGGAGAGGTCATCCCCATGGCGCTGGATGTGACCAGGGAGGATAGCGCAGCGGCGTTTGGAGTCCTTCTTCGAAAAAAGGTCGACCAGGTCGATGTGCTGGTCAACAATGCAGGCATTATCGGAAGCAAGCGCATGACGGATTTCGATCTGGACGAGCTGCAGGCCGTCGTGGATACCAATTTCTTCGGCGCCTTGCGCACGACCAAGGCGGTGATGCCCCTGCTCCAGAATAGCCCCGATGCCCGCATCATCAATATCTCCACGGCCATGAGCGAATGGGCGAGTCTGGCCAGCGGCGGCTACGCCGGCTACCGCCTGTCGAAAGTGGGGTTGAATGCCTTTACCGTCCTGTTAGCCAGTGAACTGGGAAACCGCTCGATCCGGGTCAACGCGGTTTGTCCGGGCTGGGTGCGCACGGATATGGGTGGGCCCAGTGCGCCGCTACCGGTTGAAAAAGGAGCCGAGACGGCCGTTTGGCTGGCCACCGAACCCGACATCCCCACCGGAAAATTTTTCCAGGATAAAAAGGTCATTCCCTGGTGACCAAAATTGGATTGTAACCACTCCGGTTTAAGTTTGTGGTGCAAAAATCCCGCAAATTCTGGTACCTTGGTGATGGCAAATTTCCATCACCTATGGCATTTCGCATTTTCCTCCCCATTTCCATACTTGCTATAACCGGCTTGTTGAATTGTTCCGGCCCCGAGATCCACATCCGGCATGTGGATTTTGTCAATCCCTTTATCGGTACTGGTGGGCACGGACATACCTATCCCGGCGCCACGGTGCCTTACGGCATGGTGCAGCTCAGCCCCGACACCCGTTTGGAGGGCTGGGACGGCTGTTCGGGATACCACTTTTCCGACGAAACGATCTACGGATTTAGCCATACCCACCTGAGCGGCACGGGCATCCCCGACTACTGCGATGTGCTGCTGATGCCGGCAACCGGACAGGTGCTGTTCAACAACGGCGCCGACGGCCAGCCGGGCTACCGCTCGCCCTTCCGAAAAGATACCGAGCACGCGGAGCCGGGCTATTATTCGGTCTACCTCGACGGCCCGAAAGTGCAGGTCGAACTGACCGCTACCGACCGGACCGGTTTGCACCGTTACGTATTTGACCAACCCGGCAATGCGGCCCACGTGCTGCTCGACCTGACCCACCGCGACCGCCTGCTGGCCGACAGCCTGCACGTGGTGAACGATTCCGAGATCGAGGGTTTCCGGGTGTCGAGCGCCTGGGCGAAGGAACAACACGTCTATTTCGTGGCTCGTTTTTCCAAACCTTTTTCATCGGTAAAAAGAGACTCCCTGCCCAAGGCCGCTTTTCTTTTTGATCTGAAAGACGGCGATACCCTCCTGGTCAAGGTCGGGATCTCCGCGGTCGATATCGACGGCGCCCGAGAGAACCTGGACGCCGAATTGCCGGGTTGGGACTTCGATGCGACCCGAAAGCAGGCTTCCGACAAGTGGGAAGCCCAGCTCACCAAGATCGATATCGAGGCGGGACCGAAAGTGGAGCGGATCTTCTACACCGCCCTCTACCACAATATGGTGGTACCCAACCTCTTCTCCGACGTCGACGGGCGCTACCGCGGACTGGACCAGCACATCCACCGCGCCGAGCATCCACAGTATACCGTGTTTTCCATTTGGGATACCTACCGGGCCACCCACCCGCTCTACACTTTGCTGGATATGGACCGCACGAATGATTTTATGCACGTCTTTCTGCGGCACTATCAGCAGGGCGGCGAGCTGCCCATGTGGGAACTGGCCGCCAACGAGACGTACTGCATGATCGGCTACAACTCCGTCTCCGTCATCGCCGATGCCTACCTGAAAGGCATCCGCGATTTCGATGCGGAAAAAGCCATGAAAGCCATGATCGCCATTTCCAAACAGGACAAATTTGGTAAGATCCCCTACGGGAAATGGGGTTTTATTCCATCCGAAGAGGAAGGGGAATCGGTGTCGAAGACCCTGGAATACGCCTACGACGACTGGTGTATCGCCCAGATGGCCAAGGCCATGGGCAAGGAGGAGGTGTATGCCGAATATATGCGGAGGGCGCAGTCCTACAAAAATATTTACGACCCTTCCACTCGCTTCATGCGGGCCAAAAACCGAGACCGCTGGGTTCAGCCCTTCGATCCGGCCGAGGTAAATTTCAATTACACGGAAGCCAATGCCTGGCAGTATAGTTTTTATGTGCCACAGGACGTAGCCGGCTGGAAAGACCTGCTCGGCGGCGACGGCGCCCTGACGGCCTTCCTGGATGAACTGTTCACCGCCGATTCGAAGACTTCGGGGCGCGAGCAGGCGGATATTTCGGGACTGATCGGGCAATATGCCCACGGCAACGAGCCCAGTCACCACATGGCTTACCTCTACAACTACGACGGAGCGCCGTGGAAGACCCAGGAGCGCGTGTGGGAGATCATGAGCACCCTATACCAAAACGCCCCCGACGGCCTGGCGGGAAATGAAGATTGCGGACAAATGTCGGCCTGGTACGTTTTCAGCGCGATGGGGTTCTATCCGGTCTGCCCGGGCAGCGGCGACTATGTGCTCGGCGTGCCTAAGATGCGCTCGGCCACCCTGCTCCTGGAGAATGGAAAAACGTTTCAAGTGCAGGTGAAGGGGAAGGCGAAAGGCACCCCTTACGTGCAGGCCGTACGCCTGAACGGCGAGCCATGGTCCAAAACTTACATCCGCCATGCCGATATCATCGCCGGGGGAGTCCTGGAATTTGAAATAGGCGATCAACCCAACAAAGAATGGGGCCGCGACCCCGCCGACTGGCCCCACAGCCGGATCGACGAATACCTTATCACACCCGTACCCGCCCTGGCAAGCGGACACCGGTCGTTCGACGATCAGGACACCATCCGGCTGAATTGTGCCTTGAAGGACGCCGAGATCTATTACTCCCTCGACGGTACGGAGCCCTCGGCGGAAACGGGGTTGAAGTATACGGGACCCATCCCCATTTTCGAAACGACGCTCCTGAAAGCCGTGGCCGTTCATCCGGCGAGCGGAGCAAGCAAGGTCATTTCTACGGAATTGATCAAGCGGCCGAGGAAGATCGCCATCCAACTGGCGCATCCCTACGGGCGGCAATACACCGCCGGCGGCGACCAGGCGCTGGTCGACGGACTGCTGGGCGGACCTGATTTTCGCACCGGCGAGTGGCAGGGCTACGAAGGCGTCGATGCCGATGCTACGCTCGACCTGGGAGAACCGGTATATGTAGAGGAGGTTTCTTTCCGCTTTTTACAGGATGAAAACGCCTGGATCTTCTTCCCCCTGCGGGTCGAATATTCCGTTTCTAATGATGGAAAAACCTGGAAGAGCCTGCCCGCCGTGGAAACGAAGACCTCCCCCTTCGAGACCGGGGTGCTGATCCATTCGTACGACCGGAAAGTGAAGGAAAAGATCCGGTATTTGCGTGCCGTGGGCGTCAACCGGGGCACCTGCCCGCCCGGCCACAAAGGGGAAGGGGGGAAATCCTGGATCTTTGCCGATGAAATTCAAATCAAATAATATTCCGACCCTCGTACGGGCGAAAAATCTTTCGCCCCGCCGGGAGGCGGCGAAAATCATTCGCCCCTGCCGGGGGCGGCGAAAATCATTCGCCCCTGCCAGGGGCGGCGAAAAATCTTTCATTATTGCGGGGGGCGAAAAATTTTTCGCCCCTACAAAAACCAACTTACCCATGCGCTTCAGCTTCGTCTCCCTGATCATCCTCTTTTTCCTTTGGGGATTGCTTACCTCCCTCAACGACATCCTGGTGCCCCACATGAAGGCGGCTTTCGACCTGCAACACTGGCAGGCCCAGTTGATCCAATTCTTCTTTTTCGGGGCCTATTTTCTGATGAGCTGGCCGGCGGGAAGGGTGATCCAAAAAGTGGGCTACAAGAGCGGTATCGTGATCGGGTTGATGCTGATGGGCCTGGGCTGTTTTGTATTTTACCCGGCCTCCATCGTGAAGGTTTATGGGGTGTTTTTGCTGGGCTTGTTCATTCTGGCATCTGGGATCACCATTTTACAGGTGGCCGCCAACCCGTATGTGGCCATCATCGGTCCGCCCGAGACGGCGGCGAGCCGCCTGAACCTGGCGCAGGGCTTCAACTCATTGGGGCATACCATTGCGCCCTTGTTCGGCGCCTGGCTGATCCTCCAAAATAAGGAAGTGGTCGATGTGCAGACGGTGCAGGGGCCCTACGTGTTCCTGGCCCTGGCCTTGGTCGTGATCGGTCTGATTTTCCGGTATTTGCAATTGCCCGTCATCGAATACGCCGAGCCCGAGCGGAAAGGGTTCAGCTTGTGGCGCTACCCGCATTTGTATCTGGGCGCCGCGGCCATTTTCTGCTATGTAGGCGCCGAGATCGCCATCGGCAGCTTTTTGGTGGAATATTTCAAAGCAGAGCCCACGATCGCGCTCGATAATAAAACCGCCGGCAGCCACGTGGCCTTTTACTGGGGCGGCGCCATGGTCGGCCGTTTTCTGGGCGCCATTGCCCTGAGCGGAAAAAAGACCCTCGGCCAACGTGCAGCGCAAATGTTGCCCATTCCTGCCTTGGCGGTGTTGGTCGTATATGCGGTCGCCACGGTCAATGGCCTGCCTTTGTCGATGGTAGCCGGTTTTGCGATCATGCTGGGGCTCAACTATCTGGCATTTCTGTTTGGCAAGCATACCTCGCAGGGCCTGTTGTCCTTTTTCGCACTTTGCTGCATGGCTCTTTTGGGCGCCACGATGCTGGGACACGGAGCAGTGGCGCTGTGGGCAATATTGGGTGTGGGTTTGTTCAACTCCATCATGTGGTCTAATATTTTCACCCTGGCCATTCGCGACCTGAAACAATATACCAGCATGGGCTCGTCCCTGCTGGTGATGATGATCGTGGGCGGCGCTTTGATCCCGCTCCTGCAGGGGGTGATGGCCGACCTGGGTTTGGGGGTCAAAGGGTCGTTCCTGATCCCGTTCGTAGCCTATTCCTATTTGGTTTTTTATGGAATAAGGGGGTATATGCGGACTTCGGTCTGAGTAATGAGGGTGAAATAAGTACCTTCGTGTTTTCGTTTTAGAACCGCAAAGGCGCAAAGGACGCTAAGATGTCATAGCATTATTGCAAAATGTGAGATGTAAAAATCCAATGACTTAGCGTCCTTAGCGTCTTTGCGGTTTAATAATAAACCCCAGTGTCCGGGTCAATTCGTTCTTTTTTTATGAAATACCTTTCGATACTTTTTCTTTTCCTGGCCTCATTTTCCCTGCATGCCCAAAAGCAAACCACACCGGATTTCTCCGTTGAATGTCCTTGTACGTTGGAAACGGAGAAAAGCGGGGATGTGGCCACCTATTCCTGTGTGGATTTCTATAAAAATGCTGCTTACAAGGTAGAGGTGGTGCACTATCCAAACGGCATCCCCGACGGACTGTCGGAGCAGGAACACCTGCAGGGATATTATGCAGACCTGATCGCCCGGGGTACCAGCGCCGATTGGGTCACGATGTGGGACAATCTGGCGGTGCTCTACCGCGTCAGCGAGCCCATCTCCATGACGCAACTGGTCATCTCCGACAATGTTGTTTTCTTCTGGAAAGGAAAGCGCTACACGTTGATCGTCACTACACTGAGCGGTACGAGGCGGACCTTGTTCAAGGATTTTACCAATTCGTTTATTTTGAAATAAGGTACCGGCTGATATCCTTATTCCTGCTGGAATCATTAGCTTCCTTTACAGCCGCAAGCATCTGATCCAGAAGGGATCTGTCAAAGACCCTGCCCTTGAGGATTACCGTATTAATAGTCCGGGTATTGGCGATGGCATGCAATGGGTTTTCATCCAGCAGGACCATATTGGCCTCATATCCCTGCACGATTTTTCCGGTTTTGGTATTCAGCCAATCTGCGGGCGAAGCTGTTGCAGCTTGTAGCGCTTGCGATGGGGACATGCCTGCCTGAACCAGGATCTCTAACTCGTCATGCAAGGAAAATCCCGGAACGGAAAGCGGAGTATTGGCATCTGTGCCCGCGAAGATCTTCACCCCGCTTTTGATCAGGTTGGAAGCTAACAGTTTACAAGCATCGGTATAGGCCTCCCAATATTTTTTTCGTTCCGCTATATCCTTTGGCGTTAAATTATCGGGTATTTGATATCGGTTGACTTCGGGCAGCCAGCCAGTCGCCCAGAATGCCAGAGGGTTTCCCTCGCTCAGGCCGGGATTTACGTACTGGAGCTTGATTTCTTTAAGAAGGCTGTCGAGTTCGAATTTTTGTCTGACCAGATTTGCGGGGCCATATAAGGTAGAGGTTACAGCAATATCATTTTTTATCAGGTTGGCCGCGATTTCATCCGCTCGTTCCTCCACAAAAGCGAGAAACGCTTCGCTGTTCTCCGCGTTGAAATAACCAAATTCCCGGTTCAGGGCGATCATTAAAACTTCAATGTGGGCAATCTCGGATTGAGCGGAGTCCCATAACCCGGAAAGCCCGACGCTCCAGGGGATATGGCCGACTACGTCCATATCCAGCGATTGGGCCCTTTCATTCACGGCCCTATAGCACGCTTTACTCATCTGGTTGTAGATTTTCAATCCGTCATAGCCCTGCCGGTGAAATTTTTCCACAGCCCTTTCGGCTTGCCTGGCATTCTGCACGTTGACATACCCCTGAGTCCAGGTCATGAACCATCCTTTAAGCGTGCCAAAGGTGCCGAAGCGGGGAGAAGCGATATACATTTGGGGTCCTGTGCGACCGTCTTTTATTTGCTGCCTCCATTTCAGGTGGTCTTTTTCGCCGACCATCTCCCGGATCTGGGTTACGCCGTTGGCTACATATAACAGCAGATCATTTGGACTTTTATACAGATGGACATGGGAGTCGATCAACCCGGGGATTAGAAATTTGTCTTTGCCGTCGATGGTCAATATTTCTCCCGAATGGTTGGGGACGGAATCAATGGAGACGATCAGCCCCTGATCGATATACACCGTTTGTTGAGGAATAAAGGCTGTTCCGCCGGGAGCTAACAGGTTTACATTATTTATGACGACAGCTGTGGTTGAAGGGGTAAACTGTTTATAATCAACCTCTTTCGTAAGGCCTCCGTACATTTTGATCCGTTCGCGATGGGCCCAAATTGCAAAAAGCATGGCGCCTGAAACACATATTAAGAGGATGTGTTTGGCAATTTTTTTCCAGTTCATTTTGGCTTTTTGAGGTAAAACTTTTATTTCAATTTTTCATTGAAAAAGGATATAGTCCTTTGCCAGGCCAACTCCGCGGCGGCCTTATCGTATCGCGGTGTCGTATCGTTGTGAAATCCGTGGTTCACTCCCGGATAGATGTATGCGGTATATTCTTTGTTGTTCTTCTTCAATGCTTCTTCATAAGCCGGCCAGCCGGCATTGACCCGGGTGTCCAGTTCCGCAAAATGCAGCAGGAGGGGCGCCTGTATCCTGGGCACGTCATCCGTTTCAGGTTGTCCGCCATAAAAAGGAACGGCGGCCAGCAGGTCCGGAATATGAACGGCCATCATATTTGCGATCCAGCCGCCGAAGCAAAATCCGACGACACCAACCTTGCCGTTGCATTTGGGGTGTGTTTTCAGGTAGTGAAAAGCCGCGATAAAATCCTGCAACATTTCCTGCCGATCGCGCTGGCTCTGCAGCGCTCTGCCGTCATCATCATTGCCCGGATAACCGCCAAGCGGGGAAAGTGCATCAGGCGCTAAGGAAATGAATCCGGCAAGTGCAGCCCGGCGTGCTACATCCTCGATATGGGGATTGAGCCCCCGGTTCTCGTGCACGACCACGATTCCAGGCAATTTTCCCTTGGTATCAACCGGCCGGCAGCGCAAGCCGCGGATGGCGCCGGCGCCTTTGGGCGATTTGTATTTAATATACTTCGATTTCAGCCTGGGATCGTCCGGAGGGATCTGGATATTCTCCTGGTATTTCGGCATGATGAAGCTGAGGAGGGATGGAACGGTGAGCCCGCCAATGGCATAAATGGATAACTTTTCCAGAAATTGCCGCCTGTCGATCCGGTTGTGGGCATAATCGTCGTACAGGTCAAATACCTCCTGGCTGATCGCTTCTTTTTTAATTTCTTTCATGGCTAAGTTATGTGACATAATTAATTTATAAACACTGCGGCCACCGGCCGCAGTGTTTATAAATTTTATGTCAGAGAAAAAAACACCTTCCTTCTAATTGAGCGCTTCCATCTTGTCCAGGTTTTCTTGGGAACCCATTACTAAAATAGAATCGCCGAATTTGAAACGGTAGTCCGGCCGCGGCGTCATGACGTGCTGTTTTTCATTCTTCTCGGCATTGAAATTTTGCTTGATCAGAACAACCTCGACCCCAAAACGACTGCGCAGATTGAGCTCCTTCAAGGTTTTGCCGACGAAGGCGCCCTGCACTTCGATCTCACAAAGGACCTGCCCGTCCATTAATTCGATGCGTTTGAATTTGCCCATCGAACCGATCTGCCCGGATACGGAAGTGACCATGTCCCGCTTCAAAATTTCTTTGTTGTATGCATCGATGACGTCGTCTTTGGCCACCGTGCCGAGGAGTTGCTGGCCATTTTCAGGCTCCACGACGGGAAGTTCATCCATGTTTATCTTGCCAAACGCGTTCATCGCAATGTCCAGGGTATCGGTGGGGAAAAAGAATTGCTCGACCGGCATCATCAGATCACTGGCAACCAGAACGGATTCCAGGGTATCGGAGTCATAAAGGATCCTGCGAATATCGTGAATAGATACTACGCCGATTAGTTGGGACTTTTCGTTGACTACGAAAAAATTCGAATGCGGGCTGCTAACGGTCAGGTCGATCAATTTCCGAAACGGCGTGTCCGGACTTATTTGTTCGAACTTTGTTTTCATCACCTTCGAAACTTGCAAGGAATGCAGCACATTCACCTCCTGGCCCTGAAAGAGGTTGATCCCCCGACGGGACAGCTTAAGGGTATAAATGGAATCTTTTTTCAAGCGAGTGGTGATCAAGACGCTGATGATACAGGCAATCATCAAGGGCAGGATGATCCGATAGTCATTCGTCAACTCAAAAATAATGAGGATCGAGGTGATCGGAGCGTGCATCGCGCCCGAAGCCACTGCGCCCATCCCGACTAATGCATACGCCCCCGGGGAGGCGGTGAGTGTTGGGAACAGGGTATGCACGACCATCCCCACCGCGCCTCCGAGACAAGCGCCCAGGAACAAGGATGGCGCAAAAACACCCCCGGACCCTCCGGAGCCTATGGTAATCGAAGTGGCGATCACTTTCAGCGCGATCAGAAATAGCATGAGGTAACCGAGTAGCTTGCCGGTTAAGGCCAGGCTAATGGTGTCGTAGCCAACGCCGAAAATGTGCGGAAAGGCGCTGCCGATCCCGCCGACTAACAGGCCGCCGAATGCGGGTTTTAACACATCCGGAAAGCGAAGGCGTTTGAAGAGGTCTTCCGTTTTATACAGAATCAGGATGAAACCAAGCGCGACAAATGCGGACAGCACGCCCAAAAGGGAATAGGGGATCATTTCGAAAATGCTGACCAGTTCATACCGGGGGATCGTGAAAGCCGAAAAATTGCCCAGGAAATGACGGGATACAACCGTGGCGACGACGGAAGAGACCACGATGGGGCTGAATCGCGATATTCCAAAATCGCTCAGAATGATTTCCATGGCAAACAGCGCGCCGGCGATGGGGGCATTAAAGGTCGCTGCGATCCCGGCTGCCGTGCCACAGGCCACGAACGTCCGCAAATGCGACCCGGTCACTTTGAGAAGCTGTCCCAATAAAGAGCCGATTGCTGAGCCGATCTGGACGATCGGCCCTTCGCGTCCGACCGACCCCCCGGAGCCGATGGACACCGCCGAGGCCAGGACTTTGGCGATCACCACGCGAGGTCGGATGACGCCACTGTGCAGCACGATCGATTCCATGACCTCCGGAACGCCGTGTCCCTTGGCCTCACGGGCAAAATAATGCACGATCGGTCCCACGATCAAACCACCTGCCGCCGGAGCGAAAAGTTTGATGTACCAGGGCAATTGCAGTACATAGTCGAGCGAGTACTGCCAGCTCCCAAAGAAGATCCTTTCAAAAAAACGAATGGCGTAGCGGAAAAAAACGGCGCCAAACCCTCCCATCAAGCCTATCACTACCGCAACGATCACCATAAAGGTGTGCTGGGTCATGCGCAGTCGACGGAATTGCCCGGCAATCAATCGATGCAAACGCCTCCTTATTGAAAAGCGTGTAAATCTGGTCATTTCAGTCGAGCATTGGTTCCAGGTTTTCCAATGTAGTGTTTTTTCATGGAATTTCCCCATTGGCCCAACTTTCTGCTATTTTTGGGTGGCGTGTAAACGCTGAACACAATAAATTAAAAACAAAACGAGCCATGAAATTCTTTGCACATTTAGTCCTTTCGTTGATTATGGTGGGGCCTGGATTTTTGTATAGCCAGCCATTGAACTACACCCTGTCCGAAGATTCCACGGTGAACGTGCATGCCAGCAACCGAAGGGTCTATAATACTGTAAGGACTGCCAGTAAACCGAAGATCGACGGCATACTCGACGATGGCTGCTGGCAAAACGACGGAGTTTGGGCAGGGAATTTTATTCAGCAGGCTCCCAACCAGGCCGCTGCGCCTTCTCAGAAGACGGAAGTGAAAATATTGTACGACAATGACAATCTATACATGGCGATCAAGTGCTATGATGCCGAACCCGGCGGGATCCGGCCTTTACTGGGCAGAAGGGATGATTATTCTAACGGGGATATCGCCGGCATAGCGCTCGATACCTACCACGATAAGCAAACGGCTTTTGAATTCAACCTGACGGCGGCAGGGCAAAAAGTAGACCTGCAACATTTGGGAGCTTTCCAATGGGACACCAACTGGGATGCGGTTTGGGACGGCAAAACGCATGTCAGTGACACTATGTGGACGGCCGAAATGCAGGTTCCTTTCAACCAACTCCGGTTTAGCGATGAACGGGAACAAGTATGGGGAATGCACGTCTGGAGGTTTATTTCCCGCCTGGGGGAAGAAGATCAGTGGAAACTCATACCCATCGATGCCCCGGCCATGGTGTATATTTTTGGAGAATTGAAAGGCATCCGGGATATCCCCAAAAAACATCATTTTGAAATGATGCCCTATGCGGCGTTGAGGTATATTTCAGGAAATACGGGCGATAAATTTTTCGGCGCCGGACTCGATGGGAAGGTGGCTTTGTCTTCCAATTTCACGCTCGATTATACGGTGTTCCCTGATTTCGGGCAGGTGGAGGCAGACCCTTCCGTGTTGAACCTGACTTCGTATGAAGTATTTTATCAGGAAAAGCGTCCATTTTTTCTCGAAGGAAATGCCATACTGGATTACGGTATCGGATCGGATATTTTATTCTACAGCCGCAGGATCGGCCATGCGCCGGCACTATCACCCGCATTGACAGCCGGGCAAACGATGACCTTGCCTTCTTCGACGGGTATCGTCAATGCCCTGAAAGTGACTGGAAAAAGTAAGAACGGCTTTTCACTCGGTCTGGTCAACAGCATGACCCAACAAGATTTTGCCGAGATAAATGACGCAGGAAGCACGACGAAATTCGGGGTGGAACCTTTTACAAACTACTTTGTGGCAAGGGCTAA
Organism: Lewinellaceae bacterium; assembly: GCA_020636275.1. Classification (GTDB taxonomy): domain Bacteria; phylum Bacteroidota; class Bacteroidia; order Chitinophagales; family Saprospiraceae; genus JADJTT01. Next base: position 865,792 of record JACJYD010000001.1, read on the forward strand.
AAAGGATATGAACCAGGGGAATACGGTCATTGGAGGCATGTTCACATCAGTCCTTCGGAAATTGAATACCCAACAGTATAAAGACAATTTGCCCTCCGAATCGTATACAGGCGGGGCAGACCTGCTGCATAACTGGAGAAACCGAAAATATTACGTCGATGTCAAGACCTTCTTTTCCGGGTTGTCGGGCTCTCCGGAAGCGATGACGAATTTGCAATTATCCCCCATCCATTTGTACCAACGCGTCGATGCCTCGCATTTGTCGGTCGATGAATCGGCGACCCACCTGTCGGGCTGGGGCGGTGAAGTTTCGGGCGGTAAGCAGAGCGGCAAGTTCAGGGCGATCGGTAATTTGAGCTGGCGGTCGCAGGGACTGGACCTGAACGATATCGGCTATCTCCGGGAGGCGGATATCATTACACAGCGGGTCCTATTGAAATATTTTGTCAACGAATCCCAAAGCATTTTGAGAAGCTACCTGCTAACCCTCGAACAGCGGCACGACTGGAGTTTCGGCGGCGAAAACATATTCGACCTGGTCGAACATACGGGGCAATTCAAATTCAATAATTTGTGGCAATTGAACACCGACCTGGCGCACAGTTTTAATAAAATCGACACCAGGCAGCTAAGGGGTGGTCCCTCACTCCGGATCGATCCCCACTCATTGGCCGGTTTTTTTGTAACAACCGACCCCACAAAGGCCCTTTCGGGCGGGCTGGGTCTGGAAAGATTGTGGTCGGATAACGGCACGAGCCACGCTACGACCTACCAACTTAATTTTAAGATAAATTTCAGCAACCGGTTTACGGTCACTTCCGATACCTATTTTCAAATGCTTACGGACAACAACCAATTCGTCCCTTCTTCCGGGTTGAATATTGCCGGCAAAATTGAGCGCCATACGCTCTACACTACCTTGCGGGCCGAATTCTTCGTGACACCGGAACTGTCCTTGCAATACTATGGAAGCCCCTATTCGTCCATTGGCAAGTTCGATAAGATCTACCGGGTTGCCGATCCCCATGCAAAAGACCCTGAAAAAAAATATGCACAACTTGAATATTCCGGCAGCGACGAGAATTTTCAATATTATAAAGAGGTCGACGGCTCGCCAACCATCTGGGCCATTGAATATCCCGATTTTAATTTCCAGGAATTCCGTTCCAATTTTGTCCTTCGTTGGGAATACAGACCCGGTTCGACCCTTTTCTTTGTCTGGTCGTACAACCGGTCGAACTACGAAAACCGGTACAACCCTTCGGTCATTGATAGCTTTGGGAATATAGAGAAGGCAAAGGCCAATAATGCGCTGATTTTGAAATTGAGTTATTGGTTTTCGCTGTAGGCGACCATCTTCTCTACACCCACGATCCTCCCTTCCCGGTCAATAACCTGTAGGAAGAATATCCCGGGCGGGGCCTGCTGCATATCGATCACCACCGTTTCTGCTCCACAAGCTATATTGGCAAGGAGCGCACCGTTCGAGCTGATGATGCGGAGGGTGAATCCTTCCTCAAGACCCTCCACCTGGAACTGGCGGCCGACGGGATTGGGGAAAGCCCGGATGGAAAGGAACGTCGGCGGCTGATCCTGAACGCTGCTAGGACCAAATTCCCAGAAAATGGAGGCCCGGGGACTTTCCAGATCCGCGGTGCTGATCCATTTTTTGCGGAGGTACTCGGAAGCACCTGCGAGTTCGGCGTCGGAAAGGGGGTGGTCCCAGAGCAGGAGTTCGCCGAGTTGGCCCTCCCAATGGGTATCGGTATAGAAAATGCTATTGTTGGCAGGTTGGGTCATTTTGACGCCCAGGATGCAAAATTCCAGGGGGTTGGGGGTGACGAGGGGATCTACCGCGGTTCCGTTGAGCATGGTCGTGCCATTCAGCGTGGTGGAGGGAGTGTTATCCGGGAAGAGCTGGCTGGCATCTTCGTTTTTTGGAATGTGGGGAGAAAGGGCTTCAAAGGGGGCCGTTCCGGGGAAGGAGATCGGGTTTTCCCGGTAGGCCATGAGGATGGTCTGAAAACCGGAGACGCTCTGCTGGATGTTCTGTAGCCAGAGGGTGGCGAAATCGGCAACGCCGAGCCCGTTTTGATAATTGGACCGGTAGGCAAACCAACTGCCCCATCCATTTCCTCCCGGAAAGGCCCAGTCAAGCGTCGAGCTGGTCGGCGCCTGGGGATCGTCGACCTGTCCATCCCCATCCAGGTCCGCGGCGTCCATGTGGAGGAGGAGACCGGAAAGGGTCGCGGGATCGATGGGATCGGGCAGATTCAGAGGGCGATAAGCCGATGCGTAATAGATCCCTGCTCCGGCAGGAGGAACAAAGGCAACGCCCGTGTCCAGAGGAGTGCCGCAGGATGCCTGATCGTACCAGTAGTACTCGAGTTCCGGATCGGGATCCACGACCGTGAGCAAGGTGTCGGGGGTAAGCTCGAGTTGAGGCACCGGGGGCAGGGTGACGGCAAAGCCTTTGCGGTCGGCGCTCAGCGCGGCCTCGGCCGGATTGCTTGCTCCAACGTAATAATTGCCCGAAGCATCGGGCCGGAAAGTAGTGCCTGTACTTAAAATTGCACTTCCGGCATCGTCGGGAAACCAGAAATAGTCATACCCCGGGTCGGGATCTTCGACCTTAACCCCGCAAATACCGTCGGGAACCACCTTCAAGCCGGCAGCGATGAAGGGTTCGACCATCCCGATGGCCACCGTATCGGTCACGGCCATCTGGTTGGCGTCTTTTACGGTGAAAATGTATTCACCGGGCGCCAGCTCCAGGCGGGCGGACTGGTCTTGCACGTCTTCATTTCCCGAAAACAGATCGGAGGAAAGCGACCCGATGAATTCCAGTTCCTGTAATTGAATGGAGCCGTCGCCGTGGTTTTGGGTGATGTAAAGGCGGTATTGGGAAAAAGCAGCCGGCTCCGACAGGGCGAAAATGCGCTTTTCTCTGCGTTTGCTGAAGTCCTGGCCGCTGCGTTGGTCAAGCGTGGTCCAGTTTGTTCCGTTGTTTGAGCCCTGGACCATCCAGTTTTTGGGATCCCTTTCCGGTACGTCGTCGCCACTGGTGATGGCATAGGCGTAGAGGGTTGAGCCGGACAGGTTTTTATAGCTGATCCAGGCATTTTGGGAAACAAAATGCAGCCATTTGGTGTTCAGGTCATTGTCGAACGCATACTTGGGTAAATGCCCCCAGGTAGTGCCGCTGGCCTGGATGTTGGCTGTAGTGGTATCGGTCAGATCCCGGTAGGGGCGGTCGGCCCAGGTTATGGAATAGGGCGGGAGGCCTCCCTCGATGTCCAGGTAGATCCGGCCAGTGAAACGGGTCGTTTCAGAGTTGAAGACGGTTGGTTGTACCTGGAGTTCGTTTTGCACTGCGCTTAGGGAAATGGATTGGACGACCGAACACCCGGCTGGAGTGGTCACTTCGACCCAATACGTGCCGTCCTGTAGTCCGCTGATAGAGGCGGTTTGCTGCCCGGTCGACCATTGAAAGGTCAGGTTGTTGAGGTCATAGGGCTGGGTTTGCAGGCTAAGGGTCCAGACGCCGCCGGTGTATTCGGAGCAGATCTGGGGGAGAAGGAGGGGCGTTTGTTCAAGGGTGGCTTCAATCTGAAGTCCACAGCCATTGTCATCAACGATGTCCAGGGCATATTCACCGGCGGCCAGGTTAGTAAGTGGTCCGGGAAAGGGGGCATTGTTTATGAAAATTTCATAAGGAGGCTGCCCTCCGGAAATGGCCGGATTGATGTTGCCGTTCGGCAAACCCGTGCAATCCGGATCCTGGAGTGTGTAGTCGACTGCCAGACCATAGCTGCTTACATCGGTTTGGTCAATGGTCCAGCGCACTTCGCGGTAAGGTTTGGGGTAGGTTTCGGCGAATTTGGGATCGAATCGCACCAGGGAGTTGGTATCGGTCACGGCAAATACCAGTTCGTAGGTATCGCAAGGACCAAAGGTCAGGTCGATCTCCTCTACGCCCGTGGCGATGACCTTTCCGTTGAGGATCCACTGGTAGAGCTGGGTATTGGGATCGGGCTTCAGCACCTCGGCGGAGAAGTGGATGGTTTCAGCGCCCGTCACCTCCAGTTCGGTTTGAGCCGGAGAAAAATCTTCGATCACGTTGACGTATTTGTACAGGTAGCAGATCACGCGTTGCACGCAGGGCGGACAGAGTTCCTGGCCGTAGCCTTCGCCAAACCCGCCGGCGCCCATGTAGCAGCCGCGTGCGGTAGGCCGGAAACATCCAAAGTAGTTGGTCAATGCTCCTTCGAAGGCGCCGATCTTATTGAGATATTGTTCCGTGTAGGGAGTCGGCAGTGGGGTGCCCGGCTCGATCCACAGCCGCCAGGGAATCTCGTCAACTACCGTGAAGCCGGTCGTGTTGCCGGATTCCCAGCAATTGCCGCCCGACCATTCTCCGCTTGCCGTGTATTCATCGGGCAGTCCGGGCATGGTGTGACCGAATTCGTGCAGAAAGGTCTCCCAGCCCATACCGTACATTTTGCCGTCCCCTACGCGTTTTTCGCGGTTCAGTCCGGAGCCGCCTCCCCCGCCGTATTTGGTCGTGGAAAACCAGGTCACCCAGCCGGTTTCTTCATTTTCCCACGGTAGAAAAAGCGAGTCGCGCATGGACTGGATGATGTTGAAGGACCACCAGGTTTGATCGGAAGGCGCATCGGGCCACCAGGCGGCGTAGAGGTTGAAGAAATTCCGGTACTGGGCGTAAGGCGCCTGGGCGAGGGAGTCGCCGAGGGTAAAGGCCCGGTACAAGTCGTCCTCATACATTTGGACGAACTCCGCCTGATTGGCGAAGTTGTTGTTCGGGTTCGGGATGCTCCGGTTTTGGATCACCCAGTTGATCCGGTTGTCTTTTGGTCCCGACCAGAGAATGGTATCGATCATTTGGACGTCGATCACCTCCTGCATGCTCATGCAGCTTCCGTCATCGACCGTGGCGAGGGGATTGAAATTCAGGCTGGCCGGATCTGTGCAACCGGGGATCGCGGGTTCGCAGCCTGTGGCATTGACTCCGAAATAGAAGTAGCCGAGGTTACCGCTTTCCAGGGCATAATCCAGGTTTTCACCGCCGAATGTGATGAGGAGATGACCCCCGTTCCAGCCATCGCCATAGCTATCCTCCGCTTTGATGGTGTAACAGCCGTCCGGAAGGCAGAGTAGGGTATCGTATGTCGTCCAGGAGGTTTGCGCCTGGAACGAGGCCTCGGTTCCGCCGGTTTCGTTTAGCAGCGTCCAGCTCAACTCTTCCCCCCAATCACCGGTGACGGTTTGGATCGTCACTTCCGTAAAGAGGCAGGGTTGTGACAAGACCGAAAAGGAGAGAAGCGCAAAGCAAAGAATAGACAGGATACGGAGATGCATGGCGAGTTGGTTTGGTGATAAATATAGGAAATTTAGGGCTTTTTGGAGTGCGGCTTGAAATGGAGAGTGGTGGAAGGATAGAAACAGGGTGCAGAAAGTGAGGAACAATAGCCTGTTTGACGAAAAAACAATATATTGTCTTATGACACTTGAAGATCTGGGATATAATGATGAACTGGAAAGATATCGAAGCGAAAACAACCTGAATTCCTTTGAGGTAGGCAGGGTCGTTTCTGAACACAAAGAAAGATATATTGTCAAAACGATTGATAAGGAATACGATGCCGAAATAATCGGAAACCTGCGATTTTCGGCACAGGAAAGGGCTGATTTCCCGGCTGTTGGCGATTGGGTTGCCATTTCGGAATATGATAATAACAAAGGATTGATCCATCAGATATTCCCGAGGTATACCCTTATTGAAAGAAAAGCGGTCGGGAAACAGGGGGACAAGCAGATCATTGCCGCAAATATAGATTATGCATTTATCGTGCAATCGGTCGACAGAGATTTCAATATTAACAGGCTAGAAAGATACCTGACCATTTGCCATGCATCAAATGTAGCGCCTATTATTGTCCTGAATAAAATCGACCTGATCACGGCGGAAGAATTGGGCGATTTGATCTCAAAAGTGGAGGACCGGATAAAAAAAGCACCATTATTGGCCATCAGTAATGAAACCCGGGAAGGGATTGACAAACTGAGAGAGCGGATTGAAAAAGGAAAGACGTATTGTTTATTGGGATCTTCGGGGGTCGGAAAATCAAGCCTGCTGAATAATCTGCTGGGAAAAGAGCGGATGAAAACGAATGCGATCAGTGAAAGTACCCAAAAGGGACGCCACGTTACCAGTCACAGGGAGCTTATTGTTCTTGAGAATGGGGGTATTATCATTGACAACCCGGGAATGAGGGAAGTTGGGATCGCAGATTCAGAAAGCGGTTTGGAGGTCACATTCGAACCCATCTTCGAATTGTCGAAAGAATGCAAGTTTAAGGATTGCACCCATACCAATGAAATTGGATGTGCGGTTTTAGCAGCCATTGAAAACGGCGAGATCGATGAAGTGTTGTATGAGAACTATCTGAAAATGCAACGGGAACGAGAGCACTTTGAATCCACAGCAGTTGAAAAGCGGAGAAAAGACAAAGCTTTCGGAAAAATGGTAAAAAGCTTTAAGAAGATAAAGGGCGAAAAGAAATTTTGATCTGAAAGAACTGATGGTGTTTCGGACTACTTGAGCATTTTGGCGTTACGGGGCGTTTTTCCTCCCCCACCCTTCGGTCGACCCCTCCAAAGGGGTACATGTTTGTGCAAAACTCACTGCCGTCAAACTTCACTTGGCCATTTTGCGAAGCTCAGAATAATGATTCAGCATTTAGAAATGGCACGTCCATGTGTACCCCTTTGGAGGGGTCGACCGAAGGGAGGGGGAGGAAAACCCTTTGCGTCCCTGAATTTTCAGCAAAAATGCATTGTAAGAAGGCTTCAAAATTGGGGGGGCGGGGCCATTTCACATAACCTCAAGAAACAATCCTGAGACCCATCGAGGCAATCCTGCCACAAAATCCCAATAAAAAAGGGCCCTCGTGTATCTCACGAAGACCCTAGTCGTTTCATTAGAGGTGGTCCCTGCAGGGCTCGAACCTGCGACCCTCTGATTCCCCTTCCAACGCTTTCACGATGGGGTAGGACTATATCACCACCATATCCCGATCAAAAGTCGGGACTTAGGCGGGGGGCGTTCTGGGAGGGCTTATTGGTTGGTTATCCTCACCCTCTAGTCTCTGCACCTTCCAGGTTACAACAAAAACCATTCACCTGGCTTGGCTCAGGATTGCCATCAGCGCGACCTGTTAAGGTTTCCCTGAATTAACCCCCTTCGCACCCACTGGTTTCCCAATGGGGGCACCATTGGTAATTCTTAAAACATTTTGAATGGAAAGCTCTGGATTATGCTCTTCAAAGTGGCAATTTGCACAAAGTAAAATGCATTTCTTGGCTTCTCTTTGAATTGATTCCCAATTTTTATTGGAAAGAACTCTTGCATCTAACTTGAAATGCTTCTTAGTAGGATTCAAATGATGGAATTGAAGAGCAGAGAGATTACCTTGATACCCACATTTACAACATTTTCCACCCATTATTTCCACCAATTTCAGTTTCCTGCGTAGCGCTCTCAATGTCTGGGAGTGATACGTATTAGGTTGGAATTTAACACGGTGGTAATGATGCTTTTGCTTGCAGGCGTTGCTGCAATACTTCTGCTTCTGGCCACTCAAATGAGTTTCACAAACCACGCAAACTTTATCTTTCATCGAAAAAATTTAACGAAAGATAAAACAAAATGTTTTCTTTTCAAAGAACTACCCTTCGATGAGTCAGATGCTCTAACCGGCTGAGCTAAGGGACCTCTTTTGGTGGTGCAAAAATACACTTTTCATTGGCGTTGTGCAAGCGGGAAATTTTGTATCTTTCCAACAGCTCCAAAACAACAATCTCTACTATGCGAAATCACCTCGTCCTTTTACTCCTCTTCCTTTGCGCCGGACTCGTGGCGCAAGAGCGCATCGCGCTCGACAACCCCTCTTTCGAAGATGCGCCCCAGGCGGGCAAGGCGCCCCAAGGCTGGGATAATTGCGGCCCGCCCGACCAGACGCCCCCGGATGTGCATCCCAACGATCTGCCGCCTTACCATTTTTTCGGGGTCAATATGCGGCCCGATGATGGCTGGTCGTACCTGGGTATGGCGGTTCGGGAGAACGGAACCTGGGAATCGGTCGGCCAAAAACTGGCAACGCCTCTCCAGGCCAATACCGATTACCTGTTCAGCTTGTTCCTGGCCCGCTCGGAGATCTATTACAGCGGCAGCCGGGGTGAGATCGATTTCTCCCGGGGCGGCGTGCTCCGCATCTGGGGCGGCGACGCACCCTGCGAAAAAGGAGAACTCCTCGCCCTGACCGTGCCGGTCGACAATGTGCGCTGGCTGGAATATGTTTTTACCCTCCGGCCCACTCAATCCTGGACGTACCTCACTTTCGAGGCGTTCTACGCAAATGACCGGTTTTACAACGGGCATGTGCTGTTGGACAATTGCTCCGACCTGGTGCCGATGCCGAAAGTGCCTTCCCGCGAAGACCTCGAAGCGATGGATCCCCAAGGACTCGAAACGGTTATTTTTTCCACCGTCGACAAATTCCGGGAAGTGGGCCTGTTGCAGGATTTGACGGAGGTTCCTCATATGGGCGTTTGCTATAAAACCCACGAGTTTGAAAAGCAGGTGGCCGAATCCGGCCTGCGCCGCCTGGTTATGAATACTTCGTTCGAAGACCTGAGCGCCCTCATTCGCTCTCTGGAGGCGATCCTGCTGGTGAAGAACCTGGCTTTGCTGAAGGAAACCACCCGCCTGTCGTTGCTGGATAGCAAGGAGATCAGCCCGGAAGAATACCAGTATTTCGAACGCGCGGATACAACCTTCCGGGAAAATGAAGCGGTGGAGTCCATCCGGTCAAAACGGCTGGAGTACATCCAGTTGCACCGCGGAGAGATCATTGATGAGATAACCGGATTGTGATTTGACCTGGGAAGAGTCCTTACTTTTTTGAGTAAAATAGAATCCACCGCGACGACGCGACGGACGCAACGTTGGTCCGCCCATTTTCAAGGTATTCAGTGATCCCCCCTCCTCCCTGCTCCCTCCTCCCTCATCCTTCACCCTTCACCCTTCACCTCAAACCGCACATACTTAATCCTCCTCCCTTCCGCCAAATGCATCTTCTCGTACGTCGTTTTTAGCTCCAGCTCTTTCATGGGCAGGGGCTTGGCGTAAATGTCGTCGTCGTGATAAAGAAGCTGGAAATCGGTGCGGCCGGCGAGCACCTCCAGGGTGTATTCGTAGAGGGTCGGGTCGTCGGTCTTGAGGTGAAGGAGGCCGCCGGGCTGGAGGATCTTTTTGTATTCCTCGAGGAAAAGGGGCGCGGTGAGCCGCCGGTTGGGACTGTTGAGAAAAGGATCGGGGAAGGTGATCCAGATCTCACTGATCTCTCCGGGGGCGAAGAAGTAGGAGATCAATTCGATGCGGGTGCGCAGGAAGGCGACGTTTTCGAGCTTCCCGGCCAGTGCTTTTCGAGCGCCTTTCCAGATGCGGGCTCCTTTGACGTCGACACCGATGAAATGGCGTTGGGGGTAGTGTTGGGCGAGCCCCAGGGTATACTCGCCCCCGCCGCAAGCCAGTTCGAGGGTAATGGGGTGGTCGGCGCCGAAATGGCGTTCGTTCCAATGCCCCTTCAGTTCGATCGGCTCGCCGTTGATGCCGGTCAGCTCGGGCTCCTTGAATGAGAAGTTCTCGAAGACGTTGGGGAAGGTCAGGAGCTCGGAGAATTTCTGGAGTTTGTTTCGTTTACTCATGGTTATTTTGAGAGTAAAGCCGATTGCAATCGGCTTTACTCTCAATTAGATAGTATTTTTTTCATTTCAAAAACATACTTATCGTAATACAGCAAATTATTATGCGATCCCCCATCGATCTTAATAAACCGGTCGCCGGGTTTGAGCGATGATTTCAGGGCGGCGGCTACTTTAAAGGGCACGACGAGGTCTTCGTCGCCCTGGAAGATGTAGACGGGCATGGGCACTTTTTTCAGCCAGCGGTAATTGGGGAACAGGAATTTGAATTGAAAGACCGGGGGCAGAAAGGGGAAATAGGCCCGGAACAGGTGGCGCATGCTGGCAAAGGGCGTTTCGAGAATAACCAGGCGGGCTTCGGCGTGTTTGCCGAGCCAGGTAGCAAAAGAGGAACCGAGGGAGCGGCCGAAAATGACGATCTCCTCCGGGGGGTAGTGCCGGCGAATAAAGTCGTATATAGCCTGGGCGTCTTCGTACATGAGGGCCTCGGTGCGGAGGCCCGTGCTCTTCCCGTAGCCGCGGTAGTCGAAGGTGAAAAAATCGTAGCCGAATTGGGTGAAAAAATAATGGAGATGCCCCCACCTCCGCAGGCTTCCGCTGTTCCCGTGGAAATACAGGATGACGCCCCGGGCCTTGGGCTGTTGGTCCTGACGGAACCAAAGGGCATTGAGGCGCCCCTTTCCCGGAGTGCTTATGAATAATTCTTCGTATGGTCTCTGAAAAACAAAGGAATAGCTATGGGGAAGGCGTTCGGGACGGAAAATAAAATATTCCTGGATCACCCCGGTAAAGAGGTTGCCCAGGACCAGCGCAACAAGCAGTACGATCAGTGCGGTAAACCAATATCCCATATGGCGGCAAAACTAGGCAATTTTCAACAGGCAATGATTATTTTTGCCCTATTAGGAGCGAAAGTGCTCCCGGCTGTAATTTTTTTTCATTTTTACCCATAAAATACCACCATACATGAAAGGCATTGCTACTACGATCCTTTTCCTGGCGTTTACCGCATTCGCCGGTGCACAGGGATTGACATACGGATTCAAAGCGGGACTGAATTTTTCCACCCTGAACGGTGAACTGGAAAAGGACGATGCCGGGACTACGGTCGAGGAATTCAATCGCGTCACCAGTTTTCATGTGGGCTTCGGCTTTTCGTACAATTTTTCCGATTATTTTGGCGCGCGGGCCGAACTGATGTATTCCCAGAAAGGGGCGCGTCTCCGCTACGATGGGGCTTCTTTTGAGACGCTCACTTCCAACGCCGGCATTCAGATCATCGGAAACGGGACGCGTACGACCCGGAACGACGTGCTGAACTCTTATATCGACCTGCCGGTCACCCTCTATGTGCGTCCGCTCGAATGGCTGGAGATCAGTGTGGGCCCGAGCGTCGGGGTGCTGGTCAGCGCTACGGGCGCCGGTTCGACGACCTTTAGCGGGAAGACGCTGAGCGGTACGACCATCCCGGAGCATTCCCTGACCCTGGAGTACAATTACCTAAAGGATGAAACCGGAGGGGCGGACCTCAACAACAGTACGACCCTCAAGATCGGCAATCAGGAAGTGGACCTGCCTTCAAAGGTCGGCGCCTATTACGAGATCCCGCGCGTCGACGGCAATTTTTTCAACGTGCTCGATCTCGGCCTCAATGCGGGCTTGTCGGTCTACCTGAGCAAAACGCTCTACCTCGGCGGCCGTCTGAACTACGGGCTTTCCGATGCCACCAATAATGCCTACGATTTTTCGCAGGTCAAGCTCGATGCGGAAAACGCCCGCATCCCACGCTCCGATTTTGACCGGAATGTGTCGATACAAGCTTCGGTAGGGTTTAATCTTCGATGATTTTAGTTTTTGAGTTTATAAGGGTATGAGTTTTTGGAAGTCCTCCAAAAACTCATACCCTTATAAACTTAAAAACTGACTTAGCCCTACCCTTATAAACTTAAAAACGCCTCAGTGGAGTTTATCAAAGTCCTCCACGATCTCAAAAAGCATGGTGATGTCTTCGTAAAACTCGCGGACGAGCTCGAAGCTGATGTTGGAGCGGAACAGGTAGGGCTCCAGGATGTTTCGATCGCCGGTGATGGCGAGGTAGACATCCTTGTTGATAAAGGAAATGTAGATCTCTTTCCCCGTTTCATCCCGATAGTCTACCAGGATATTTTGCATATCTTCCGACAGGAGGTCGCGCACCTTGGCGTCGCGGGTGGAGTAAGCGATGAAGACCTCGCGGAATTCCTCGCTTCGCATCATGTCGTTGATATTCAGGGCGCCGATGCCTCTCACCTCGCGGATCGCGCGGGAAAGGTACTGGCGGTATTCCCGGGGGAGGATGACGATGGTGCCCCGGAGCGATTCTTCGATGCGGGCGTGCAGGAAGATCCCCCTGAATACGTAGTTGAGGCGGCTGCGTACCCGCGAGAATTCGCGGACGTTGAGTTCACACAACTCGAAGGTGATGCTGCCGATGCTTCCTTTGATATAATCTTCGGCCTCGTAGACATCGGCGTTGGTGCCGAAGAGCATGCTCTGGAAAAAGCGGTCTTTGGACAGGCCGCCTTTGGCGTCGTAGTGCAAGGCGCCGTAGTTGACGCTGTCGTCGATGAAGTCGAGGATGAGGTTGACGATCCGGGGCTTGAAGTCCCGGATGAACTTCCGGATGCGGTAGGCCAGGAACGAAATGTAGATGCCGATCGGCAGGGAAAGCAACAGGGAGATGAACCAGATCCCAACCACCGCTTCAAAGAGAAAAACGGCCAAAAGAAAGAACAGGGACAGGAAGAGCAACAGGAGCAGGCGCATGCGTTGCCGGTCCAGCCGCATCAGCTCCGGATGGATCGTATGGTTGTAGAAAATTCGAAACTCTTCCAGTCGCCGCATAGGGGAAAATGAGAAAGGAGGATGCGCCAGAGGGCATCCTCCTTTCTCATTATAATGAATTAGTAACCTGTGTTTTGCTGCAGATTCGGATTCGCGCTGATGTCAGCCGAAGGGAGGGGGAATACATCCCGGAACGATTCCACGGAAGCGCCTTCCTTGACGCCTCCTTTCCAGGCCCACTTGTAGTCGGTGTCGGAAAACTTGCCGAAGCGAATGAGGTCGGTCCTCCGGTGTCCTTCCCAGTACAATTCCCGGCCCCGTTCATCGATCAGCATATCCAGGGTCAGGTCATCGGCGGAAATGTTACCGCCCTGGCCATTGTAGGCTCTTTCCCGTACCTTGTTGAAATAGCCTACTGCCTTATCTTTATCTCCATTGTTGCGGAGAATGGCTTCGGCGGCCATCAGATAAACATCGGCCAGACGGAACATCGGCAGGTCGGTGTCCGGAAACTCGGAATTGCTGCCCGGAGATCCGTCGGATTTGATGTTTTTGAATTTCTGAACGGCATACCCCTGGTTGAATTGCGTGATATCGTCGATCTCGAGGGATTGTCCAGCGGTGTAGAACAGTCCCCGGGTATCGTAGCTGGTGTTGTTGATCTGGTAGGTGTAATCAGGTTTGTCCACGTACAACCAGATATCATAAGAACTCCCCTTTTCAAGAATGATATCGTCGCCATCCTGTTCCAGAATGGAGTTGGCTCCAGTGTCGCCCAAATTCGCAGTCCAGTCGTTGTTGGCCCTGAATTTGAAGGCGCCTGCACTGAGGTTTGCATTGACATACATCGCTTGTTTGTCCGCATCCCACGCCATTGCAATGTCCTGATTGCCCGTAGCGGCGCCGTTCAGCGACCAGCTGCGCTTCTCCATCTCATAGGTTTTCGTGTTCATATCCACTTTGAGATAGTACAAGCCGGCTTGGCCTGCGCGAATAGTATCGCCATTGGTTTCGAGGGTTCCGTCGGCGCCGTTGTCCCCATATTTCAGCGACCAGGAAGGATAGGGCGTGATAAAGAACGGGGAGTTGTCTTCCGGGAAATAAACATGCCCTTCGTAGATCTTGTTGTTGGTCGGGGAAGAAAGCGAGTTGGCCGTTTTACTGGGATCCCAGCCCTGATAGGCGCCGGGCACATATATTTTTGGATACTGTGCCGTTTGGCCTTCGTTGGGCTCTACGATCTTTCCGCCGATGTCGGAGGGGAATTTTTGCACGAATTCCTTGGTGGTCCGCACACCGCCCCATCCACTGGCAACACCCAATGCCGCCGGGTCCATGGAACCGCCGGTGGCAGCCCGGATCAGGAAGGTCGTTCCGCCCCAGGTCTTGGTATTATTCCCGTCAAAACAGACCGGGAAAATGATCTCGTTCGACAGGTTGTTGTCGGCAAGGAACAGGTTCTGGTAGTTGGGCTCCAGCGTATAGCCTGCATTCAGGAGCTTCTCGCAATAGTTGAGGCATTCGGTATATTTTTTCGTACCGATATAGACCTCGGCATTGAGGTACAATTTGGCCAGCAGCATCCAGACGGCGCCCTGGTCGGCCCTTCCATATTCATTGGTCCTTACCTGAGCTATTTCGTTTTCGATCTCCTTAAGTTCGGACTCGATGTAATTGAACAGGTCAGCTGCGTTGGTTTGTTCCGGGAAGAAGGATCCTATTTTGTCTTTCTCCGTAATAAAGGGAACATTGCGGAAATAATCGAGGGCATGCCAGTAACTCAGAGCCCGCAGGAATCGCGCTTCTGCACGGTAACCTTGGATCTCTTCCTGAAGGGCGGCATCCACGTTTCTGTCGTTCAGTTTTTCATTCGTAGTCTCTCTCAGGAATTCATTGCACAATACGACCTGGTAGAAGATCCGGCTGTAGTGCGCAAAGATGAAACCATCTTCAGAGTCCCAGTCTTGTCCGTGGAAATCCAGGATGGTCTGGTCGTTCCAGCCCACGACCGCTTCGTCGGTGGTCAATTCCTGCAGGTAAAATAATCCCCGGGTATATTGCCCGAAGCCTTCGTCGAGCCCCTTGATATCCGAATCTCCGGAAGGTCCTTCCTGGCCGGAGACGGCCAGGCCGGCATACACTTTGGCCAGAAAGCTCTTATAGGAGGATGGATCATCGAAAACGGCCGATGCGGTGATGATGTCCTTATCTAACGGAATGGTATTAAGGTCCTTGAAACAGCCACTGCTGAAGAAGATCAGCATGGCCAGGGTTATTTTTATGAAATGATATTTTCTCATGACTATTTCTTTTGAAATGGTTTTTGTCAATCCTTATTTTTTCTTGGTAACGGAGAAGTCGCCGCTCACGCCAAAGACAAAGGTCCGGGCTCTGGGATAGAGATTGTTGTCGATACCGTTCCCGATCTCCGGGTCGAGGCCTGTGTATTTGGTGAACACCAGTGGGTTCTGCGCGGTAGCATATACGTTGATCCCAAGGCCCAGCAATTTTTTCAGGTCGTAGGACAAGGTAATGTGGTCGATCTTCAGGTAGGAGGCTTCCTGGACAAAGTAGTCGCTGAAGGTCAGGTTAGCCTGATTTTTGACGTTGAGGTCTACGGCCGATTGGTGGATGTTCCACAAGGCGCTTGACGCACCATTGAACAAGCGGGCTAGGTAGCCCTGGTCGGTTTCGATGTTGTTGTACACGTAATTGCCCAAAGCGGCACGGCCGGCGAAGGACAGGGTGAAACCATGCACATTCAGTGCGCTGGTGAAACCGATCGTATAATCCGCGGCAGGCTTTTTAAACCGGTATTTATCTTCTGCGTTCACAATGCCATCTTCATTCCTGTCGGCGAATTCGCCTTCCAGGAGGTTGCCGTCGGCATCGTACAGCTGCTGATATACAAAGAAGGAACTCGGGGCATATCCCACGCTGTGGATTTGGATGTTACTGCCGACGCCCCCTGAGATACCTCCCGTCAGCACGCCCTGGTAGTTCTCGTCATCCGTGGCGAGCAGTTTGGTGATCTTGTTCGTGTTATAAGAGCCGTTGACAGCAAGGTCCCAGGAAATATTTTTCGTCAGCACAGGCGTGGTGATCAGGCTCAATTCAAAGCCGTGGTTCTTCATGTTCCCCACGTTGGTGACGATGAAGTTGGTCAGGTTTGTACCGGCCGGGATAGGGATCTCGTTCAGCAGGTCCTTGGTATCTCTTTGATAAATGTCAAACGTACCGGAAAGCCGGTCCCGGACGATGGAGAAATCGAGACCTGCATTGTAGGTCGTCGTTTCTTCCCAGCGAATGTTGGCATCGTACCCGTTTGGACGGATCGTGGTAATGAATTGATCCCCGAACTGGTAGCGCGCATTGTCGAAGCTGTATTGATACCGGGCCATGTAGGCGTAATAGTCGTTAATATCCTGTTGGCCGGTGACACCCCACCCCAATCGCAATTTGATGTTGTTGAAAGTGTTGTTGCTATTTTCCAGCACTTTCACGGCAAATGCAGCTGCGGGGAAAAGACCCCACCTGCTTTCGGGCGAGAAGCGGGAGGTGCCGTCCCGTCTGAGGGTAAAGGTGAGCAGGTACCGGCTGCTGAAACTGTAGTTCAACCTGCCGAAGAGGGAGACCAGGTAGTATTCAGCCGGATCTTTGAACTCCACCGTTTCTGCGGGGGTATGTGCCACGTTTGAATTGAGGGAATAATTGTCGACGAAAAAGTGTTGCCAGGAGTAGCCCCCCATCAGATCAATGGTGTGTTTCCGGAGGCTTTTCTTGTAGTTGAGGTAGAATTCCAACAGGCTGTTCTCCTTCTTTTGGCTGTACATGTTGTCCGTTCCTCCTCCATGTACGGCGTTGAACGCCCAGGCAGCATTTTGTGGAACAAATACGGTGCCATCTGAATTGGAGCCATCGTATGCCAGATTCAGGTTGGCCCGCAGATCGGGGAGGAACCAGAACCGGTAATCAGCCGATGCATTGATGATGTACCTGTTGACGGTAGATTGATCGTCCCTCATTTCCAGCAAGGCCACCGGGTTGAAAGGCGCAGCCACTGTGACCGGGTTGCCATTTGCAGCAGTCCAGGTCGTAAAACCTCCGTAGGGGCTTTCCGGGTCGTAGACGGCTTGCGTGGGGTCGAATCCTACCGAGTAGCCGATAGCGCTTTGGTTGGCAAAGACGTTTTTGTTCAGGAATGCTTTGGCAGAAAGGTTTACCTGCAGGGCGTTATTCAAAAAGCTCGGGTTCAGGTTCACCCCTCCGATGTAGCGCTCGAATTTGTCGGTCTTCAGGATACCGTTCATATTGGTGTAACCCAAAGAGACGCGGTAGGGGAAGGTACCGACACTCCCGGACACATAAGCAGTGTGGTCCGTCCCTACAGCCGTATGGTATATTTCCGACTGCCAGTCGGTATTGGCATCGCCCATGAGTGAACGGGCGGGGTGCCCTTCCGGGAACTGTTCGAAGATCACCTGCCGGTATTCGTCGGCCGTCAGGGCGTCCACCCGGTTGATCGGATTGCCGAACGACACATTACCAGTGTAGCCGACATGCAGGGCATCGCCGACTTTCCCTTTTTTGGTCGTGATCAGGATGACACCTGCCGAAGCGCGGTTCCCATAGATGGCGGCTGCCGAAGCGTCTTTTAGTACTGTCATGGATTCGATGTCGTTCGGATTGATGATGCTCAAGGGGTTGCGGTTGCCCGAAATACCCCCGTTATCCAGCGGCACGCCGTCGACGATAATGAGGGGATCGTTGGAAGCCGTCAGGGACGATTCACCCCGGATCCGAATTTTTGCGCCGCTCCCCGGGCCTCCGTAGGTGTTGATGGTGACCCCGGGTATCTTCCCGGCCAGCAATTCCTGCGGCCCGGTGATAGCGCCCTTGTTAAAGTCCTTGGATGAAACAGCCTGCAAGGAGCCGGTGGCGTCTTCCCGTTTAACGGTGCCGTATCCGACCACGACCACTTCCTCCAGATAGGCGCCCAGGCTGAGCGCGACGTTTATCTCATTGGAAGCGCCGATCGCAATCTCCTGGCTGCTGTATCCCGTATAGCTGAACACCAAGGTTTTGTCATCGCCGGTTATTTGTAATGAATAGGTGCCGTCCAGGTCGGTGATCGTACCTCTTCCCGTTTCCTTTACCAATATGTTGGCCCCGATCAAAGGCTCTCCGTTATTTGAATCGGTCACGGTCCCCGTTATCGTCCTTTGACCGAACATAATCAAGGGCATGCTAAGGATCAAAAGCATCAGACCGACGGTCTTGCCCCGAATCAGACTATGATTTCTCATCTGAGTAAAGTTTTGTGAAAAAACGTTCATAAATTAAGATTACATTAATATGACATAACCAAATGCGGCTAAAGCCAGGCAATTTGGAAAAATCTGTTCATCCGGAAGGAGAAAGGCTATGCAAAACTTTTATTAACAAAGGAGTATGAAATGTTAAATTTGCGCATAGGTAATCTATATTTGTCCGCCGCGTTAAAATTTTGTTTGGAGGGTTATTTTTTCATTCAAAAAACAGGGCTATGTGCTTGGCAAAGGGTAAATTTACACCAAATAGATCAAAAAATTGAGTAGTTTATACCAAATACTGCTGGGCAAACATGCACTTCTATCCGGGCATCTACCCGGCCAAAAATCAATTGCTGAAACCCGCTCATAGCCCTGTTCCTTACCCATTACCTTGAAAGTGTTCAACATGAATGTGCAATAGCTTATCCTTTAATTCATCTACTAATTTAATGACCATGAAATTGAGACTTTTACTATCTGTGCTCTTTAGCGCCTTCCTTGTTACAGTGTACGGTCAGATTACCACTGTTGGTCTTATCGGTTCAGCTACTCCGAACGGATGGGATTCGGATACAACTATGGTTCAGGATACGGGTAATCCGGATCTTTGGACATTGGATATCGAGCTAGTCAAGGGTGATGCGAAGTTTCGGGCTAACGACGATTGGGCTATCAACTGGGGGGCTTCCGATTTCCCCACCGGTACAGGTACCCAGGACGGGCCCAATATTCCGGTCTTCGCCGGCTTCTACCACATTGAGTTCAATTCGGCAACCGGCGAATACAGCTTTGCTGTCGAATCCCCGATAGGTATTATCGGTTCGGCCACCCCGGGCGGCTGGGACAACGACACAAATATGTACCACGATACTACGGCCAACGGGTATTTCATTTATCTGGACCTGGTCGCCGGTGACGCCAAATTCCGGCAGGATGACGACTGGGCCGTAAACTGGGGCGCTGCAGATTGGCCCTCCGGTACTGGGACACAGGACGGCGCCAACATTCCCGTTCCGGCAGCCGGCTCGTATTATATTACGTTTGATGCAGGCACGGGCGAATACAACTTCCAGGAACTGGTCGACTACACCACCATCGGTCTCATCGGTGATGCTACGCCAGGTGGTTGGGATACGGATACCCCGATGACGAAAGACGCCAACAATCCCGATCTGTGGAGAGTGGATGTCGTGCTCGTCGACGGCAGCGCCAAATTCCGCGCGGATAATGATTGGGCTACCAATTGGGGCTCTTCGGATTGGCCCTCCGGGACCGGTATCCAGGATGGCGATAATATTCCCTGCGTTGCCGGAAAATACCGGGTTACCCTGAACACGTTCACCGGCGAATACAGCTTTGTCGAACTGATCGACTACTCGACCATCGGCATCATCGGCAGCGCCACACCGGGTGGCTGGGATACCGATACGCCCATGAACCACGATATGACCGATCCGGACGTGTGGAAGCTCCGCCAAATCCTGACAGACGGCGAATTGAAATTCAGAGGGAATAACGACTGGGCCTACAACTGGGGTTCCGGTGACTTCCCGACGGGTACCGGTGTCCAGGATGGCGCGAATATCCCCATCCCTGCCGGCGAATACAACATCACTTTCAACTCCTTTACCGGTGAGTATTCCTTCCTGGAGATCGTCGTTTACAGCACGGTCGGTATCATCGGCCCGGCTACGCCGCTTGCAAACTGGGACGAAGACGTGAACATGACCAAAGACTCCGAGGACGAAAACCTCTGGAAATTGTCGAGCGTCGACCTCACGGACGGCGAAGCCAAGTTCCGCGCAGAAGATGCCTGGACCGTGAACTGGGGCGCCACCGACTGGCCTACGGGTGTCGGCACGCAAGATGGTCCGAACATCCCGATCACAGGCGGCACCTACGGCGTTACCCTCAACTCCGCTTCCGGGGAATACGCCTTCGGCGACCCGCTTTCCGCCAAAGAAGAACTTCTCAACCCGGCTTCGATCACGGTCTTCCCCAATCCGGCCAAAGAACGGGTGTACATTGACCTGTCGAATGTCGAGTTCAAAGGAGATGTGAACTTCACCGTTGTGGATATGCAAGGTAAAGAGGTGATCAACCAGACCATGCAGGTTTCCAATGTGATGGAACTGAACGTGGCCAATCTGCCTACCGGAACGTATATGGTCCGGATCCAGAGCGGCAAATACCTCGTTGGTAAGAAATTCAGCATCGTTAAATAAGGAACCTTTTGTTTTCGTTATATAAGAACAGGCCATATCCCTTGGGGTGTGGCCTGTTTTTGTGTATGTGATCTACCTGAATACCTCATTCTTTCTCAGAACCCTGCAAATTTTACCGCAACGACGCAACGGACGCTACGTTTCCGTTCTACGGAAGGTTAATCGATGTTAAACAGAGAAACGCACGATAGACGTAGCGTCCGTTGCGTCGTCGCGGTTTATAAAAAAAATGGATCATTTAACAATGAACAGGACAACACTCTTCCATCTTGTATTCCTTGCATTCATCTTGTTATCCTGCAACAAGGAAGACAATCAACTTGTTGCCGACTTTTCCTTTACCGGCGGAAATTGTCAGGCTCCGTGCAGCGTTACCTTCACCAACCTCTCCAAAAGTGCCGTCCGGTACCAGTGGGACTTTGGAGACGGCCTGGAGAGCGAAGAACCCGATCCGGAACACACCTTCCAATACCAGGGAATTTACACCGTCA
This sequence comes from Lewinellaceae bacterium, assembly GCA_020636275.1. Taxonomy (GTDB): domain Bacteria; phylum Bacteroidota; class Bacteroidia; order Chitinophagales; family Saprospiraceae; genus JADJTT01. Next base: position 886,429 of record JACJYD010000001.1, read on the forward strand.
CGCTGACCGCTTTCGACGGGAAGGATAGGGAGCAGGAGGTTTCCAGGTCAGTGACAATTGGCAGTGGCGGGGATGATTTTATCACCGGGATGGACCTGTCCTACCAGTCGTTCCTGAGCGGCTTCAATGTGCACTATTTTGATGCGTCCGGAAATGCCATTTCCAACCTGTTCGAGTTTGTGCGGAACAACGGGGTGAACCTGATCCGGATCCGGCTTTTCCACACGCCGGCGGGAGGGGATGCCGTCGTGCAAAGCAGCAATTTTGCCAATGTGCTGGAATTGTGTAAACAGGTCAAAGCCACGGGCAATAAGGTCTTGCTCGACCTCCACTATTCCGACACCTGGGCCGACCCCGGCCATCAGACGGTCCCGGCTGCCTGGCAAGGCGTGTCGTATGAGGCGATAGTAGACAGCGTTTACCAGTATACGAAAGGGGTGTTGGAAAGACTGGACGCCCAGGGCGCCTTGCCCGATATGGTGCAAATAGGCAATGAAACCAATTCCGGTTTCCTGTGGACCTACGGGAAGGTCTGGAACGAGTTTAACAACAACTGGGGACATTACGCCGAATTGATCAATAGCGCCAACCAGGCCGTTCAGGATATGGAGGGCCAGACGGGAAAGACCATTTCCACCCTTGTCCACGTGGCGGGCGTGAGCTCCCAGGAAACCTTTTTTGACAAATTGCTGGCGCAAAATGCAGAATTTGACATCATCGGGCTCTCCTATTATTCGTACTACCACACGAAAGATCTCCAGCTGGTGCAGAGTGAACTGGACAAGCTCTCGAATAAATACAACAAACCCATTCTGATCGCCGAGACCAACTATCCCTGGACCCTGGGCTGGAATGACTGGACGAACAATGTGGTTGGACTGGAAGAGCACCTGACGCCCGGCTATCCGGCTACACCCGAAGGACAAAAAGCCTACTATGAAAAAATAGTGGAGATCCTGAAGAATGTCCCCGGCGGGAATGGCCTGGGATTCGTCTATTGGGCGCCCGACATGGTGGCTTTCAACGGGCCGGAATCCCCCGAAGGCTCGGGCTTTGAAAACCTGGCCGTTTTTGATTTTACCAATAAAGCCCTTCCGGTCTTTGATGTGTTTAGAAATTATTGAAAGGGGATTGCCCCCTGAAGTTTTTTGGAACGTATCCAACCATTCCGGATTTAATCCGCTCTGTATTAAGGAACTTGTGGAGGTGTCTCCAAAGTATTTTCACCATCGTAATAAAAATTATCGTAATTTTGCAGCCCTATGAAGAAAACATCCTGGGTTGTCGCCGTTCTCCTCTTGTTTGCCTTACCGGGTTGTAAGTCGGAATTTGAAAAGATCCGCACCAGCGGAGACGCGGATTCCATTTACAAATCGGCCATATCTTTGTATGATCAGGGCGAATACCTGAAGGCTCAAACCCTTTTGGAGCTGGTGATCGGCGCCTATCGCGGCCGTCCGGAACTGGAAGATGCCTATTTCAAATACGCTTACACGTTCTACTATCTGGAAAAGTTCGTGCTGGCGGCCTATTACTTTGAAAACTATGCCAACACCTTTCCGACCAGCATCAACCGGGAAGAGGCAGACTATATGAAGGCTTTTTCTTACTACCAACTGTCTCCATCCTTCCGGCTGGACCAGGAATACACCGAGAAAGCCATCGACGCCTTTCAATTGTACGTCAACACTTATCCCCAAAGCGACCGGGTGGATGAGTGCAACCGCCTGATCGACGTCATGCGGAAGAAACTGGAAAAGAAAGCCTTTGAGTCGGCTCTGCTCTATTTCGACCTGAAGCAATATCAATCGGCTACCCGCTCGTTTGAAAACCTGCTGAAGGACTTTCCGGAAACGGAGAATGCCGAAGAAGTACGCTACCTGATCGTGCAATCGGCTTTTCTGCTGGCCGATAACAGCGTGTTTGAAAAACAGAAAGAACGCTATGAATCGTCGCTTTCCTATGCGCGCGATTTTGTTAAAAAATACCCGCGGAGTGATCGCGGAAGAGAAGTACAAACTATTTTAGACATTTCGGAGAAAAAATTAAAATCAATAGCCGATGGGAGATATCAAGAACAAGGTCCAGGGGATCGATCCTAATGTACGTGCCCGCGACGTGCGCGCCCTGACCTCCGAATCCTCCAATATTTACGAGACCCTGGTCGTCATCACCAAGCGCTCCAAGCAGCTGGCGATCGACATCAAGCAGGAATTGCACCAAAAACTCGAAGAGTTTGCCGTCAGCTCCGATACGATCGAAGAAGTGACGGAAAACAAGGAGCAGATCGAAATTTCCAAATTCTACGAACGGCTCCCGAATCCTGTCATCATCGCTACAGAAGAATACCTGGCCGGTGATCTCCATTTTCACTATCAGGACAGGAAGAAGAAAAAACCGCAACAATAATATTGTTTGAGAGCCGCCGAGCGGCTCTCAAACATCCAGATCTATGGCTTCCCTTCAAGGAAAAAGGATCATCCTGGGCATTACCGGCAGCATTGCTGCGTATAAAGCGGCTCATCTCACCCGGTTGTTGGTGAAGGCCGGTGCTGAAGTCCAGATCTTGATGACCCGGGCAGCTACCGATTTTATTACCCCGCTCACGCTATCGACACTTTCCAGGCATCCGGTCCTTTCGGATATTCATTCGGAAGAAAGCTGGAATAACCATGTGGAGCTCGGCCTCTGGGCTGACGCACTCGTGCTGGCGCCGCTTACCGCTACGACCCTGGCGAAACTGGCCACAGGGCTGGCCGACAATCTTCTCGTGGCTACTTACCTGTCGGCCCGGTGTCCCGTTTTCTTCGCTCCGGCGATGGACCTGGATATGTGGAAACACCCCTCTACCCAACGAAACGTTCAGTTGCTCCAATCGTACGGCAACCGGATGATCCCGGTCGGATACGGCGAACTGGCCAGCGGACTGACCGGGGAAGGGCGAATGGCCGAGCCGGAGGAGATCGTGGCGCTGCTGGAAGATTTTTTCCGGGAAGAATCGGTCCTTGCCGGTAAACGGGCCCTGGTGACCGCCGGCCCGACCTACGAAGCCATCGACCCGGTGCGGTTTATCGGCAATTACTCTTCCGGCAAAATGGGCCTGGCCCTGGCGGAGCGCCTGGCCAACCTCGGCGCGCAGGTCGAACTGGTGCTCGGACCTTCTTCGCTCGATCCCGTTCATCCCAACATCCACCTCCGCCGCGTGCGCAGCGCGCAGGAAATGTACGAAGCCTCGCTGGAGGTGTTCGAACAGGTCGACATGGCCATTCTTTCCGCCGCAGTGGCCGACTACCGGCCCGCTCATCCCGCCGGCGAAAAGATCAAAAAGGATAAGGCGGAAATGTCGATCCGGCTCGAACCCACCCCCGATATTGCGGCCGCATTGGGCGCCAGGAAAAAGCCGGGACAGATCCTGGTCGGCTTTGCCCTGGAAACGGAAAACGAACTGGAAAACGCCCGTGCCAAGCGCCGGAAGAAGAACTTCGATTTTATCGTACTGAACTCCCTGCGCGATGCCGGCGCAGGCTTCCACCACGACACCAACAAGATAACCCTCGTCTTTGAAGACAATAAGACCGAAGAATTTCAGTTAAAAAGCAAGCAAGCCGTGGCCGAAGATATCGTCGCGGCACTGATCCGACTTGTTTCATGAGAAAAATTGCGCTTTGCTATGAGTAAGTGGCTTTATACCAGTATGCTGGCATTGCTTTCCCTCGCCTCCACCCAGGCGCAGGAATTGGATGTGAACGTGACCGTCAATACGCCGACCCTCCAGTTGGCCGACCCCCGGGTGTTCCAGGACCTGAAAACCGCCATCCAGGCTTTTATGAATAACCAAAAATGGACGGACGAATCCTACCTGCCGGAGGAACGGATCAAAGTGAATCTGGTGTTGACCGTTTCCCAGGAGTTTTCGGCCAATAGCTTCGGAGGTGAACTGGCTATACAGGCCGTCCGGCCCGTGTACGGAAGCTCCTACGAAACGCCCCTCCTTTCCCACAACGACCGGGATGTGTCCTTTACCTACGAACAATTTCAACCCCTGCAATACAGCGAGGTGAGCTTCAACGATAACCTGTCGTCCATTCTGGCTTTTTACGCCTATATCATTATCGGACTGGACTACGATTCCTTTGTGCCTTTCGGTGGCGACAACTATTTTCAGACCGCCCAGGATGTGTTGAGCGCCGTACCGCAATCGGTTACGGCCAGCAATAAGGGCTGGCGATCCATCGACGGCAACCGCAACCGGTATTGGATCATCGAAAACCTCCTTTCTCCCCGGGTGCGCAATTTCCGGCAGGCCTATTACGACTACCATCGCCAGGCGTTGGATATCATGTATAAAGACGTGGTCAGCGGCCGGATCCTCATGCTGAAAGCGATCGAGGATATTGTTCAGGTGAACCAGAATTACCCCAATGCGATGATCGTTCAGATGTTTACCAATGCCAAATCGAGCGAGATCGTGGAGATCTTTAAACAGGGAACCCCAACTGAAAAGAACCGGATCGTCCAGGCGATGTCGCGCATCGATGCCGCCAATGCCTCCAAATACCGCGCCATTCGGGGTTAAAAGAATTACTATGAAAGGTTTTGCCGCGACGACTGCCTGCTGCCTGTTGTTGGTTGCCTCCTGCCTTTGGGGGCAGGAAACCGCGCCTTCCCTGTCGTGGGGCCCACCCTATAAAGCGGAAGGAAATTCCACGCTCGACAAGGTGGTCGGGTTTACGCCCGAAGATATTTTCTTTCTTCGCGTGAAACAGAGCGGGGCGTTTTCCAACCACGACAAGATCTATATGGAGCGCTACTCCAGGGATCTGAAACTGAAGCATTCGGAGGAGATCGTCCTGCAATACGACAAGACGGATGTGCAATTGGAAGACGTCTTGTTTCTGAATAACCAGCTCTTTTTGCTTACTTCCTATGCCAATCAGTCGCATGAAAAGGTGTACCTCTTCATGCAAAAGCTGAGCGACAAGCAGATGCGGCCCACCGGCAAGGCGGAAAAGATCGTGGAAGGGCCCCTTCGGCGAAACCAGTACGGGCGTACCTTCGATTTTCAGCTTTCATCCGATAGTTCCCACCTGCTCGTTTACCAGCAGATCCCCACCAATGCCAGGGAACCGGAGCGCTTTGCCCTGCACGTGTTCGACAGGGACCTGGCGCTTCAGTGGGAACGGGAAGTCATGTTGCCATACCCCGACGAGCAGTTTGCCATCCGCGAATACCGGGTCGACGGGGCTGGAAAGGTGTATCTGATGGGGGCCGTTTTCGAACCCGGCCAGCGAAATCGCCGCTTGCCTTCCCACTATCTCGTGCTCGAATACCAGCCGGGCGATCTGGCGCCGGTGGAGTGGAAGATCGATCTGGAAGATAAATTCATCACTGAACTCACTTTCCGCATAGCCCGCAACGGCGACCTCATCTGCAGCGGGTTTTACTCGGAACGCAATGCGGAGAGCGCCAAGGGGATCTGTTATTTCCGGCTGGATGCGCTCACCCGGCGGGTCGTGACCCAGACCTGGCAGCCTTTTGAATTTGAATTCCGGGCCGATGAGCTCAGCGACCGGGGTAAGCAGAAGGCTTTTGAAGCGGAGGCCCAGGGCAATGAACGCCGCAGCGCCGAACTCTACGGTTACAACCTCGACGAATTGGTGCTCCGCACCGATGGGGGCGCCCTGCTCGTGGCGGAGCAGTTTTACGTAGAGGAACGCTACCGTCGCTATTGGGACGGTACGATCCACGTGACCTATTTTTACCACTACAATGACCTGATCGTGGTCAATATCCAGCCCTCCGGGGCGATCGAATGGACGGTGCGCATTCCGAAAGAACAGTTGAGCATCGACGACGGGGGGTATTTTTCTTCCTATGTGATGGCAACCGTTCGCGACCGGCTTTACTTTTTGTATAACGATAGCAGCCGCAACTTCGACCCCAATGCCCGGCCCGGCCGGCTCTTTTCCTTCGATGGGTCCTCCCAATCGGTGATCGCGTTGGCAGAAGTGCGGAAAGACGGCACATTGACCGTGTCGCCACTGGCTATGAACCGGGACGCGTCGATCCTGACGCGGCCAAAGGTCAGCAGGCAGATCGGTGGCAGGTTGTTGCTCGTAGTAGGTGAATGGGGCCGGAATGTCCGCCTGGGGAATGTGATCTTTCCAGGGCAGTGATTCCGGAGCACAAGTTCCCTTCTAATTCCATACCTTTGCACGGGTCAAGGAAAAACAACTATGAACTTTAATTTATTCTATCATTTCGGCCGGTATGTTTCCATGATGGGGCAAGCCCTCACCAAACCTGAGAAATTTTCCATGTACTGGAAAGAGACGGTTCGGCAAATGGAAGCGATCGGCGTCGGTTCGGTGATCATCGTCGTGCTGATCTCCATTTTTATCGGCGCGGTGTCCGCTCTTCAGTTCTGTTATCAGCTGGACGGGCAATTGGTTCCGATGTATTACGTGGGCTATATCGTTCGCGACCTGGCGATCATTGAGTCTGCACCTACCATCACCTGCCTTGTGCTGGCAGGTAAAGTGGGCTCTAATATCGCGGCGGAGATCGGAGGGATGCGCCAAAAAGAGCATATTGACGCCATGGAGATCATGGGCGTGAATACCGCAGCATACCTGGTCACGCCGAAGGTGGTTGCCGCCATTGTAGTTATTCCTCTGTTGGTGACGATCGCTGCCTTCGTGGGGATCATTGGCGGGTACCTGGCTTCCGTGCCGGCGGGCTACCTGACGGATATGGAATATATGCGTGGGTTGCGGGCCTATTTCGATCCCTACAACGTGACCATTATGTATGTAAAGGCCACGGTTTTTGCTTTTCTCATCACGTCCATTTCTTCTTTTTACGGCTACTACGTCACGGGTGGGAGCATCGAGTTGGGAAAAGCCAGCACCAATGCCGTTGTGATCGGCAATATTTTTGTTCTTGCAGGAGACTACGTGATCGCATTGCTCCTGACCTGATGACCCAAAACGACGGTATTCATGATCCGAATTGAAAATATTTGCAAGTCTTTTGATGGTAATGTCGTCCTGGAGAGCATCAGCCATGAGTTTTATCCGGGAAAAACCAACCTGGTCATTGGGCGAAGCGGCTCGGGAAAGACGGTCCTGCTCAAGATCCTGGTCGGGCTGTTGCAGCCGACCACCGGAAAGGTTTGGTACGATAAGGTCGATTTCTCCACCCTCGACAAGAAGCAGGTCCGGGAAGTGCGCATGCAAGTGGGTATGTTGTTTCAGGGCTCCGCATTGTTTGACTCCATGACCGTGGAGCAAAACATCAAGTTTCCGTTGGATATGTTTACGAACTGGACGACCAAAGAGAAACTGGACCGGGTGAATTATTGCCTGGAGCGGGTGAACCTGGAGGGGGTAAACACTAAATTCCCCTCCGAGACCAGTGGGGGTATGCAGAAGCGGGTGGGCATCGCCCGGGCTATTGTGTTGAAACCCAGGTATTTGTTTTGCGATGAACCCAACTCCGGCCTGGACCCCAAGACGGCCTTGTTGATCGATGAGCTGATCAAGGACATCACGTATGAAAATCAGATCACGACAATCGTCAATACCCACGATATGAACTCCGTTATGGAGGTCGGCGACAATGTCATGTTGCTTTCCGGCGGCAAGATTGCCTGGAAAGGCAACAAGTCGGAGATCATTGGCAGCGACAATGAGGTCCTGCAGGATTTCATTTTTGCTTCGCCCTTCCTCAAGCGGCTCCGCGTGGCTGCCCTGGAGCAGCAGAAGACCAAAGAGGGGAAGAAATAGAAAAGGCCGCCTCCCGATTACCGGAAGGCAGCCTGCCCAGAACATACGTAAAAAATTAGTGAAGAATGGATGATGGGAAGAACGCCCATCATCCATTCTTTTTTACTTATCCAGGACCTGGAGGTCATAGCGATCGATGTACTCGATGATCTTTTTGTCGTAATGAGGATCGGTGGCGTATCCCAGTTCTTTCAGGCCATGGGCCCAGGCCTTGTAGTCCTTTCCATAGCTGAGTAATTTTTTGTATTTCCCCTGAGTTACCAGGTAGCTGTGGGAGCGCCAGCTCTCCCAGGCGCTGCTGTAGATCCGGAAGAAGTCCTTGTGGTGATCGTCGGAAAAATTGGAGCAATGCCCTTTCTTGCAGGACTTGGAAAAGCATTTGATCCCGAAGTGGTTGTTGTTTTTGGTCGCCAGTTTGCTCGTGCCTGCCTGGCTTTCGATCAGTGCCTGGGCCATTTTTACGCTGGCGGGGATGCCGAATTTTTCCATTTCGGTTTGAGCGACTTCTTTAAAGCGGCGGATGTAGTTTTTGTTCCGGCGGTCTTCATCGGTATCGCCGGTCGCATCGGCGAAAGGATCGCGCGGCCCCAGCAGCTCGGCGCCCAATCCCTTTTTGGGGGCTGCCGGGGCCGGTTGGGAAACCAGTTGTTTGGGGCTGTCTTCGGGAATAAAGCCGTTCAGGACAGTGGTTTCAGCGCCTGGTTTTTTGAGGTTGATCTGAAATTGCATATCCCGTTTCAAGGCCATCCAGACCAACAACGCCGCCAGGGCGATCTTGAACCAGGGCAGCCCCCGTCCGCCGGGCCGGAAGTGGAGGAGCCGGTAGTGAAGGGCAACCAGCACCCGTTTTAACCCGGCCAGCAACTTTTCCAGGATGTCGAGCAGGGAGATCTCGTCCAGGTTGAAGCGGGGCCGTTCGGGGCGGACTCCCTTGTTGGGGGCAGGGGCGGGCGTGTAGCGGGAAGTTCTCATTTTTTTCGTCTTAAAAACGATTTGTATGTAAAAAAGGCGTATATTGATCTGAATTGTTTCGGATAGAACAAAAGTAAAACAAAAAGTTTTTAATTCAAATATCTTTCAAACATTTTTGTTTAATTATGAGTGATTTTTCCGATCATATTGTCAATCAGCGGTTTAAAACGGTGTTTGAAGAGTTGGAACGCCGGCGTTTGATCAAGGGTAAATCGGATATTGCCAAACACCTGGGCACCTACAACCACGTGGTTAACAGCATTTTGAAGGGCCAGCGCAACGTGACGGTCGACCAGCTCTTCAAATTGTTCGAAACGTATGACGTGAATGCCAACTACTTGTTTGGCCTGAGTGAAGACCTGTTCCTCCCCACCGCCAAAGCCCTCGAAAACCTGCCCACCCGGTCTATGCAGGACCGCCTGTTCTCGGGCCGGCAGAACATTACCATGGTGCCCAGCCGGGCGATGGCCGGGTATGCGATGGAATATCAGGATAAGGATTTTCTGGAGGGATTTCAGAAGTTTTCCATCCCTCAACTCGAGGGTGAACTGATCGCCTTCGAGATCAGCGGCGATAGCATGATGCCCACCGTCACCAACGGCGATATTGTCGTATGCGAACCCCTCGAACGGGGCGAACCGCTCCGCGATAACCAGGTCTACGTCATCGTCACCGATGTGGTCGTGGCCAAACGCATCCAGCAAGTGAAGGAGGGCGACCGCATTTCCCAACTCCTCCTCATTTCCGACAACAACGCCGTCTACAAACCCTACGAGGTCGACCTGGAAGAGATCCGGCAGATCCTGAAGGTGAAGTGCCGGTTGACTTCCTATGCCATAGGTTAGGGCCGGAAAGGTTGCACGGCTCTGGAGGCGCTAAATCAAAGCAGGTCGCTGAGAGATCTCGTGATAACAGATCACCCCTTCGCAGAAATAATGGGCTACCATGCTGCGCCGGGTCGAGCCTTTTTGTGCAATGGGACTGCCGCCGTGCAGCAGGTTGGCGTGCCAGATCAGCACATCTCCTTTTTTAGCGTAGAAATATTCTTTCCGCAGCCCTTTTGAGGTAATGAGGGCTTCCATGTAATCTTCGTATTTTTTATAACTGTTCGCCCCAAGGCGCCAGCGGGTGTTGCCGGCGCCGTAGTCGAGGCAGGTAATGTAGGGCAGGCGATGGCTCCCCGGGTAGTAAAACAAAGGTCCGTTGCCCTCGTGGGTTTCCTCCAGGGCGGTCCACGACGCGATCAGGTAGCCGAGCGGTTCGGTAGTCATGTGGATGGAATCGGAGTGCGCCCGCTGCTCGCTGCCTTCGATGAACTGAATGGTCTGGAACGGCACGACCGGTCGCCCCATGATGAGGTCCAACAATCCGGTTAGCCGTGGATTGCGGAAGTATTGCGCATCGATCAGGGGCGACTCTTCATGCGAGTCCATGATCTTTTTCCGGGTGTAGTTGAATCCCGTCGCTCCACTATTCAGCAACCGGTCGACCTCCCGGTTGAGCGTTTCCACCTCTTCCTCCGAATAAAAACCCCGAAGGATCATGTACCCCTCCCACACAAACCGGCGGACTTGCTCCTGCATTTCGGGGCCAAGACCCTCAAAGTGCGGGTCGGAGACCAGGGCCGCTTCCGCACCCGGCCGGTCCAACCAGGGAATGTCAGGGCTGCTTCCGGAGAAGTCGTGCCGGCCGATCGGACCAAAGACGCTTTTCTTCAGCCCGTATCGCTTATAGAGGTCCCTGTTCCTGCGCAATTTTTTTGCATGTAGCAAGTTATTCACTACATACACTATCTTTAGGCCTCTTAAAATGCCCGTGTATTTGCGGAAAAGCTTTTGCAAAGAGAACATGACAGTGGGAATAAATGAATAATTCTTTATAAATAGTTGAAGAGTTGAAGGGTTGAAGAGTTGAAAAGTCGCAACCCTTCAACTCTTCAACTCTTCAACTCTTCAACTCAAAAATGAAGGTAACAGAACATTTCGAAAAAGCTAAAGGTCAAACCCTGATATCCTTCGAGGTGCTGCCTCCCTTGAAAGGGGGGAGTATGAAGACTATTTTCGATACCCTCGACCCTCTTCTGGAGTTCAAACCTCCTTTTATCGACGTGACCTATCACCGGGAGGAATTTCTGTATAAAATGCGGGATAGCGGTTACTACGAAAAGATCGCCATCCGGAAACGGCCCGGGACGGTGGGCATCTGCGCTTCCATCATGCACCGCTATGGGATCGATGCCGTGCCCCACCTCATTTGCGGAGGCTTTACCAAAGAAGAGACCGAGAATGCCCTGATCGATCTCAATTTTCTCAACATCAAGAACGTACTGGTGCTGCGGGGCGATGCCCGGCGCTTCGACGATCGTTTCGTACCCGAACCGGGGGGGCATGAATACGCCGTCGACCTGGTGCGGCAGGTGGTGAGCATGAACAAGGGTAAATACCTGGAACTCGACATCGAGAACGGCCAAAAGACCGACTTCTGCATCGGCGTGGCCGGATATCCGGAAAAACATTTTGAAGCCCCGAATATGCGGTCGGATATCGACTACACTAAACAAAAAGTGGACGCAGGGGCGCATTATATCGTCACTCAAATGTTTTTCGACAATGCCCGGTTCTTCGATTACGTTCGGAGATGCCGGGAAAACGGCATCGATGTACCCATCGTGCCCGGACTCAAACCGATAACCCGCAAAAGCCAGCTCAGCGCCCTGCCCCGGCACTTCCACGTCGGTATCCCCGACGAACTGGCCCGGGAGGTGGAAAAGGCGAAGACCCAGGAGGAGATCCGGGAGGTCGGCATCGAATGGTGCATCGCCCAGTCGAGAGAACTCAAAGCCAACGGCCTGCCTTGCATCCATTACTACACGATGGGTGATACGGAAACCATCCGCCGGGTCGTAGAAGCGGTTTATTAAATTTTTACACCTATGCGACAGCTCATTTTGGCCATGCTGGGCCTGATCTGGACCTTCGGTCCCCTCGGAGCCCAAACGGCACTCCGTTCTCCTTCCGATTTTTTACCCCACTCATATACCCGGCAATTCACCCCCCACCACCTGCTGGTCGATTATGTGGAGTACCTGGCTGCGGAAAGTCCCCGGATGCAACTCGTTCAATACGGGACCACGAATGAGGACCGGCCCTTGCTGCTGGCTTTCATTTCCACCCCCGGCAATCTGGCCCGCCTGGAATCCATCCGGGAAGCGCACCTTCGGGGGGCGGGTTTCCTGGATGGTGAACCCGGGCCGGTCGATCCGGTCGCCATCGTTTGGCTCAGCTTCGGCGTGCACGGCAATGAGGCCGGCGCTTCGGAGACCTCCATGGCGGTGTTGCACGACCTGGCCGATCCGTCGAATGCCCGGACGGGAGAATACCTGGAAAATACGGTGGTCATTATCGATCCCTGCGTCAATCCCGACGGCTACAACCGGTACACCAACTGGTACCGGCAAGTGGCCCCGGTGGAAGCCGATCCCCTGACCTTCGCCCGCGAACACCGGGAACCCTGGCCGGCGGGCCGTACCAACCACTACCTGTTCGACCTCAACCGCGACTGGGCCTGGGGCACACAGAAGGAAACCCGGCAGCGGCTGGTGCAATACCACCGGTGGTTGCCTCATATCCATGTCGATTTCCACGAGCAATATCCGAACAACCCTTACTATTTCGCTCCGGCCGCCGAGCCCTATCACCCGGCCGTTACGAAATGGCAGCGGGATTTCCAGGTGGAGATCGGCCAACATATCGCCCGCTATTTCGACCGCGAAGGGTGGTTGTATTTTACCCGCGAACAGTTCGACCTCTTTTACCCGGGCTACGGCGATACTTACCCGATCTTCAGCGGCGCGATCGGCATGACTTACGAACAGGCAGGCCACGGCATCGCCGGAAGGGCGTATGAGCTGGAAAACGGGGATACGCTCACCCTGGCCGACCGCATTGCCCACCACACCACTTCGGCATTGGCCACCGTCGAGATCGCTTCGAAAAATGCAGCCGAACTGGAACGCCAGTTCCGGGCCTTTTACGACCAGTGCCGGAACCACCCGGATGGCCCCTACCTGTCATTTATCATTTCCCAAAACAATAACCCCGATCAATTGGAGGCGTTTACCCGGTACCTGGATATGCACCAGATCCGCTACGGGAAAGCCGGGAAAAAACATACCGCCGAGGGGTACGACTACCAAACGGGGAAAACCTACGCGGTGACGGTCAGTCCCGGAGATCTGGTCGTCTCCGCTTATCAGCCGGCCGGGAGGCTGGCGCAGATCCTCCTCGAACCCGATTCGCCGATCTCCGATTCGGCGACCTATGACATCACGGCCTGGTCGATGATCCATTCCTTTGGCCTGGAGGCATACGGGCTCCTGTCCCGCTTCGAACCGGAACAGGCCTGGCCGGTCCGGACCTATTCGGCGCCCCTATGGCCTTCGCAGCCGGTCTATGGTTTTATTCTTCCCTGGGCTTCCCTGGATGATGCCCGTTTCCTGGGCGCTGTCCTGCGGGAAGGGATCCAGGTGCGGGTGGCCACCGAGCCTTTCCAAATGGAGGGGCGCGACTACGACCGGGGCGCCCTGGTCATCACCCGGGCTGACAACCTGCATTGGCAGGGATTTGAGGCGAAAGTGGAAGCCCTGGCGGTGGAACATCGGCGCGAACTCGTGCCCGTTGCTTCGGGCCTGGTGGCATCGGGCCCTGATTTTGGGTCGGAATCCATAGAATTGCTGGACATTCCGCGCATTGCCCTGTTGAGCGGCGATCCGGTTGAATCGACCGCATTCGGCGCCACCTGGTACTATTTTGAACAGGTGCTTCACTATCCCGTTTCGGTGCTCGATGCCGGATCGTTCAATCCTTCCCGGCTCGCCGATTTCGATGTGCTCATCCTGCCCAACGGCCGTTACACATGGGAAGAAACCGTCAAATCCAGACTGGTAGACTGGATCCGCTCAGGGGGAAGGGTCATTGCAACGGATAATGCCCTGCGTTGGGTACAAGGCCTGGACGGCGTGCACCTGGTCCTGAAAGAAACGCCTCCCAATCCGGAGGTCTGGGAGGATTCCGTGCCCAACCGGTATGAAGACCGGGAAAATAAATGGGCTTCGGCTGCTATCCCGGGCGCTTTGTTTCAGGCGGTGGTCGATACTTCTCATCCGCTCGGGTACGGGTTTTCCGACCGCTATTTTACGCTGAAGATCGGGGCCGAAACCTACGCCTACCTCGAAAAAGGCTGGAACGTAGACTACCTGCAGGAGGCCCCTCTTTCTCTGGGTTTTTCCGGTTGGGAGGCGAAGCGAAAAGTGGAGAATAGCCTGGTGACAGGCGTCGAGCAGATCGGTAGAGGACGGGTCATTTACCTGGTCGACGATCCCCTGTACCGCGCATTCTGGCAACAGGGGGAATTCCTTTTTGCCAATGCTGTCTTCTTCGGAGGCTTGTAATGTAGCTGGAATTGGTTACTTTTATTTCAAATTTTCATTTATGATCCAAGCCAACGATCCCTCGCTTACCTCCTGGATCGAGGTCCCCGCTGGAAGTGATTTCCCTATTCAAAACCTCCCCTTTGGGGTGTTCCGCACGCCGATCAATCCGAGTCCCCGTCTGTGTACGGCTATCGGGAACTTCGTGGTAGATCTTCCCGTGCTGAATTATATGTCGGTCTTTGACGAACTGGACTTCCCACCGGACTTGTTTGTCCAGCCTTCGATCAACGGATTGATGAAGCAGGGTAAACAACAGGTCCGGAAACTGCGCAACCGCCTGGCCGAGTTGCTCTCGGAAGAAAATGAAGAAGTGCGGAAGAATGCCTGGCATTTTCTCCATCCCATGGAAAAAGTGGAGTTGCTGATGCCGGTGGAAGTGGGCGACTACACTGATTTTTATTCCAGCATCGAACACGCCACCAATGTGGGCATGATGTTCCGGGATCCGGCCAATGCCCTGTTGCCCAACTGGCGGCATTTGCCGGTAGGTTACCACGGCCGGTCATCCTCGATCGTGGTGTCGGGCACGCCCTTTCACCGGCCCAGCGGGCAGACGCGTCCAAAGGACGATGAACCGCCCGTGTTCGGCCCGTCCCGTCAGCTGGATTTTGAACTGGAAACGGCCTTCATCATCGGGCGGAATACCGAATTGGGGCAGCCCGTTTCCACCGCTGAAGCCGAGGATTACATCTTCGGCATGGTGCTGTTCAACGACTGGTCGGCGCGCGACCTCCAACAATGGGAATACGTACCGCTGGGGCCGTTCCTCGGCAAGAATTTCGCCTCCAGCATATCGCCCTGGGTGGTTACGCTGGACGCCCTGGAGCCGTTCCGGGTAAACGGCCCGGAGCAGGAGCCGGCGCCGCTGTCCTACCTGCAGTTTCAGGGGGCCAGGAACTACGACATTCAACTGGAAGTGGCGATCCGCGCCGAATCCGGCGCCGAGAAGACCGTTTGTCAATCGAACTTCAGTTACATGTACTGGAATATGTGCCAGCAACTGGTGCACCACACGGTGAACGGCTGCAATGTCCGGGTTGGCGATCTTTGCGCATCGGGCACGATCAGCGGGCCAACGCCCGGTTCCTACGGTTCCATGCTGGAGATCGCCTGGAAAGGCACCCGTCCGGTCGATATGCCCGATGGGAGCAAACGCAGCTTCCTGCAGGACGGTGATACCGTCATTGTAAAGGGATGGGCGGAGAAAGACGGGTTGCGCATCGGGTTTGGGGAGGCAACAGGGCAGGTCTTGCCGGCGTTATAGGTTCGATTTTTTGTACTATGAAAAAAATGCTCCTTTTATGGTCGGCTCTTTGGTGGACATTTTCTGCCACTCCTGCCCAAAATCCCCTCCAAACCGCCATCCACGCCTGGGTCGGCGATGACGATCTCCGGCAGGCCAGGATCAGTCTTGCCATCATCGACGTCGATTCGCGGCAACTGGTGGGCAGCTGGGATCCCCATGCGCTGCTGACCCCGGCCTCCTCCCTCAAGGTGCTGACCACCTCAGCCGCCCTGATCACTTTGGGCAGCGACTACCGATTCAAGACGGAACTGCAATACGACGGGGCGATCGATGCCAACGGCATTTTGCAGGGCAATCTCTATATCAAAGGGTACGGCGATCCAGTGCTGGGTTCCGACCAGATGGAAGGGGTCGACGGCTTGGACGAGGTCATGCAGGCTTTCCAGGAAGCGGTGCTGGCGGCGGGCATCCGGAAGATCACGGGCCGGGTAGTAGGGGATGCCTCTTTTTACTCGGGTGCGCCGGCGCCGGACGGCTGGAAGGAGGAGGATGCGGGCAATTACTACGGTGCAGGGGTTTGGGCGCTCAACATCCACGAAAACCTTTACTATCTCCCTTTTCAACAAAATGCCAAACTCAACGGGCAACCCAAAATGCTCGATCCCTATCCGCCGATCCCCGAGATGACATTTTTCAATGAAGTGCGATCGGGCGCCCGGGGGTCGGGCGACAACGCCTATATCTACGGAGGCCCTTACGATTATTATTGCCCGGTTAAAGGGACGATCCCCCAGGGCAGCGGTGTTTTCCGGATCAAAGGCGCCGTGCCGGATCCGCCCTTGATGGCTGCCCAATTGCTGAGCAAGACCTTGGTTGCGAATGGAGTGGATGTGGTAATGCCGCCCATGGCGAAAAAGGAGAGCGGGGGAAGTGCGCGAAAGGTGATCTATACGCATTATTCGCCTTCGCTGGAAAAGATCGTAGACCGGGCTAACCAGGAAAGCGTAAACCTGTATTGCGAAGCGCTTTTGCCGGCCATCGGCATGAAAAAATACGGGGAGGGAACGAGAGCTGCCGGCATTCAAGCCGTGAAGGAATGTTGGGCGGACCGGGGCGTATCGCTTGAGGTCCGGGCCATGGCCGACGGCTGCGGTTTGTCGGTCGACAACCGGGTCAGCAGCTATCAGTTGGCGCAGGTCATGCGAAAGATCTACGTCGATTCCCAATTGTGGACGGTGTTCGGCCCGTCGCTCCCGGTCGCCGGAAAGTCGGGGACCCTGAGCGACCTGTTGAAAGGAACCCTTGCGGAAGGCCGCATTCAGGCCAAGAGCGGGTCGATGAAATCGGTGCGGTCCTATACTGGGATCGCGCATACGCGCAGCGGGAAAACCCTGGCGTTTTGCATGATCGCCAATAATTTTTCCTGTTCGAGCTACGCCATGCGCAAAAAGATGGAACAACTGATGCTCCGTCTGGTCCAGGAATAGACAATGGCACGGGTTTTTCACTACATTTGCAAAAACAGAACCCCAGGCATGAATACTACTACAATTGCTTTCCTTTCTGTGTTGCTCCTCGGAATATGGGCTTGTGGAAATTCTTCCAACCAGCCGACCCAGGCTACGGATCCTTTTCTGGATACGACCCTGCAGACGGAGGTCCCCTCGCCCGGAGAGGAAAGTACGTTCGAAGAACGGGTGGCGGCCTACGAGAGCAAAGACCGCGTCTTCTGGCAGAAGCCCGATCTGGTGATCAATTTGCTCGGCGACCTTTCGGAAAAGACCGTGGCGGATATCGGCGCCGGTTCCGGGTATTTCGCCCGTCGTCTGGCGTACAAAGCCAAGCACATCATAGCTATCGATATCGATAAGAAGTTCATCGATTTCATGGACAGCATCAAACTCGTGGAGTTGCCGCCAGATATCCAGGCCCGTTTTGAGACCCGCCTGGCTACTCCCGAAGACTCGAAACTGCGCAACGGAGAAGCCGATGTGGTGCTCCTGGTCAATACCTATATCTACATTCCCAACCGGGTGGAATACCTCTCCCGGCTCAGACAGGGCGTTAAGCCCGGCGGCATGATCGTGATCGTCGATTTCAAGAAAAAGCGGATGCCGCTCGAAAATCCGCCGGATGAGATCCGGCTGCCGCTGCACCAGGTCGAGAACGAACTGGAAGAGGCCGGCTACCATTGGCTGGCTTCCGACGATACCTCGCTCGATTACCAGTATATCGTGATCGGGGAGCGGTAAAAATACCTGGACAGCCGCTTGTCTTCGACGGCTGTCCAGGCAGATCAGGCCGTAGCCACTTCTGCGGCCTTTCTCAGCCCCAGTTCCTCAATGCTCAATTCCCGCATTTTGAACTTCTGGACCTTGCCGGTCACGGTGAGCGGAAAATCATTGGTGAACTTGTAGAATTTCGGGATCTTGAAGTGGGTGATCTTTCCCTTGCAAAATTCGATGATCTCTTCGGCCGTGGCGGTTTCCCCTTCGCGGAGTTTGATCCAAGCCATGACCTCTTCGCCGTATTTTTCATCGGGTACACCGATGACCTGCACATCCTGGATCTTGGGGTGGGTGTAGAGAAATTCTTCGATCTCGCGCGGGTAGATGTTTTCGCCGCCCCGGATGATCATATCCTTGATACGGCCGACGATCTTGATATAACCGTCTTCGTCCATGGTCGCCAGGTCGCCGGAGTGCATCCAGCGGGCCTTGTCGATGGCTTCGCGCGTGCGTTCCTCATCATTCCAGTAGCCGAGCATAACGCTGTAGCCGCGGGTGCACAGTTCGCCGGGTTGGCCCAGGGGAACGGTCAGACCATTGGTCGGATCGATGATCTTGATCTCCAGATGGGGGTGGATCTGTCCGACGGTGCTGACCTGTTTTTCGATGGACGTACCCTGCCGGGTCTGGGTGCTGACGGGGCTGGTTTCGGTCATGCCGTAGGCGATCTGTACCTCGGGCATGTGCATTTCGGTCTGGACGCGCTTCATCACCTCGATGGGGCAGGGCGATCCGGCCATGATGCCGGTGCGCAGGGAGGAAAGGTCGTATTTGTCGAATTCCGGATCGTCCAGTTCGGCGATGAACATGGTGGGCACGCCGAAAACGGCGGTGGCTTTTTCGCTCTCCACGGCTTTCAATACCGCTCCGGCTTCGAAACCTTCACTGGGGTAGATCATGGTGGCGCCGTGGGTAATGCAGCCCAGGTTGCCGATCACCATGCCGAAACAGTGGTAGAGCGGCACGGGAATGATCACCCGGTCTTTGGGGGTGAACTTCATCGTTTCGGCCACGAAGAAGGCGTTGTTGAGAATGTTGTGGTGGCTGAGGGTGGCGCCTTTGGGGCGGCCGGTGGTGCCGCTGGTATATTGAATGTTGATGGGGTCGTCGAACGATAGCTGGCTCCTGCGTTGGGTCAGATCTTCTGCCCCGTTGCCGTTGGAAAGCTCGAGGAATTCCTTCCAGGTCCAGGTTCCGGACACTTTTTCATCACTGAGGTGAATGACGGCTTTCAGCTCGGGGAAGCGGGCCGACTGGAGTTTGCCGGGAGTGGAGTATTGAAGTTCCGGGATCAGATCGTTGATCATATTGATGTACTCGGAATACTTGAAGCGGTCGGCCGTGACGATCATTTTGCAGCCGGAGTGTTGCAGGGCATACTCCAGTTCGTGCAAGCGGTAGCTGGGGTTGATATTGACGAGAATGGCGCCCACTTTTGCGGAGGCGAGTTGCAGGACGGTCCACTCGGAGCAATTGGGCGACCAGATCCCTACGCGATCACCTTTTTGGATCTTCCGGTTCAGCAGGGCCTGGGCGCAGGTGTCAACCTGTTCGCTCAGCTTCCGGTAGGTCCAGCGCACGTTTTGGAACGGCACGATCAGGGCGTCGTTATTGGGATACCGCTCCACGATACTATCGAACAGGATGCCTATGGCCTGGCCCAACAGGGGCATTTCCCCCGAGCCGCACACATAACTCAACTTTGGTATCATGGTATTCAGGAAATTTGGTTAGTAACAATTTGTCGGATGAAGGCACTCATTTCCTCCAGCACGGCATCCCGCGCCTGGACGTGCAGAAAATGGCCGCCGTTCGGCACTTCGAAGCAGGATACGGTTCCCCCCGCAGCCAATTGGATGCTCCGGGCCTGCATCATGGTTCCGTACGGATCGGCGGAACCCTGGAGGATTAAAATGGGGCAGGAGATATTGGGAAGCTCGTCTTCAATGCTCCATTCGCGGAACCAGGGCGCCAGCCAGGTGCCGGCCCAGCATTCGACCAGTTCTTTCGTCTTTCCTCCATGGTATTTTTCCAGCCGTTTGATGAGGTCCTGCTTTTTCGTCAGCGCCTGACAGATCCCTTCCAGCGTCTGGCTCTCGACCATGACGTGAGGGGCTTCGGCGATAACTCCGGAGGTGGGAAAATGGGCAGCGTACAGCAGGGCGATGGTGGCGCCATCGCTATGGCCGATGAGGAGGGGTTTTTCGATGCCCAGTTCCGAGAGGAGCCTGGGCAGGCTTTCCAGCGCTTCTTCGTGAAAAAATTCCATTCCGCGCGGATTGGGAGGGACATCGGAGGAGCCGTGGCCCAGCCGTTCAAAAACGACGGCGGAAAGGCCGGTCCGGAGCGACAAAGCCTCCGGGAAGTCGCCCCATTGCGCAATGGAACCCAGCGCATGGTGCAGAAAAATGAGGCTGGGACGTTCCCTGGTACCGTTTGGATGAATGGTCTGGACGGTAAGGCGGGCCTGGTCGAATTGTATGTAGGTGATTTCCTTCACAAGTGGTAATACGGGCAATTTCAGCCCCAATAAACGGCAGAATTTTTTTCGAGTTGCTGATCTTTGTAAGGCCTTTCACTGATTTTTGTCAGTTATTTTCAAAGACAATCCGCTATTCCTTTAGAATAATTTCTGCCATCGGCCGATTTGCCCTCTTGAACCGTGCTTTCTTTTTTTATATTTTGAACTGCATTTCCGTTTATTCTTTCCGGACGTACGACAGAAAGACTGAATAACGTTACTACAAAACACCTGCTTCCGGTGGGCACAGGTGCCACCTTTAAAAATATGCGACTATGAAACGATCCTGGCTCATCATTGCCGTATCCATGCTCTTCTCAGCGGTTGCGAGTACTTCCCTTTCGTACTATCTATTTCAAAATTGGTGGATAGAAGAGGTCGAAGCGCTTGCCGAACCTCGTGAACCGAGGTCGTATCGCCCGGTACTGACCGAAGCAAACGATGTGTGGGGCGCTCCGGACGATTTTGTGGCTATTTCGGAACGGGTGACCAGCTCGGTGGTCAATGTGCAGGTATTTGACGGGATCTCCCCATTAGGGGGCGGATCGGGCGTGGTCCTGACATCCGACGGTTATATCGCGACCAACTATCACGTTATCGAAGGCGCTTCCCGCATTCAGGTTACCCTGAACGACAAACGGGAATTGGCGGCCAAGATCATCGGGACGGATCCCACCACGGATCTGGCCTTGCTGAAAGTGCGCGCTACCGGATTGCGTCCCGTATCCTTCGCCGACTCCGACGATGTGCATATTGGCGAATGGGCACTGGCTATCGGCAATCCCTTCAACCTGACCTCAACGGTGACGGCCGGGATCATCAGCGCCAAAGCCCGAAATATCAATATTCTGCAGGGTTCCTACTCGATCGAAAGTTTCATTCAAACCGATGCCGCCGTCAATCCGGGCAACAGCGGAGGCGCCCTGGTTAACGACCGGGGGGAACTGATCGGCATCAACTCGGCGATCATGTCCGAACGGGGTAGTTATGAAGGGTACTCCTTCGCCATCCCCTCCAACCTGGTCGCCAAGGTCATGGACGACCTGAAAGACTATGGAAAAGTGCAGCGCGCCCTGTTGGGCGTCAACATCGCCGAAGTAAATGAATTCGTAGCCCGGGACCTCAACCTCCCCGTCATTGCCGGCGTCCTCATTCGCAGCGTAACTCCCGGCGGGAGTGCTGAAGAAGCCGGCCTCAAAGCCGGAGACGTCATCCTCCGGGTCAATGGCATCAATACGAATTCCGTACCTGAACTCCAGGAGCAGGTCGCCCGCTTCCGTCCCGGCGATGCCATTACCCTCGAGTATGTGCGGGAAGGCCGGCAGTATACCAAGGAGAATATTCGGCTGAAAGGCTTGAAATAAAAAGGAGAAAGACAAGCTGAACGGCTTGTCTTTCTTTTTTTTATTTGAAAACGGGGCTCATAATCCGCCGTTTCTGCAGCACGCCTTTGGATTGCGTAGCCATCAATGCCCCGGTGTCGCCCGAATCGATCTCGGCGGCGTTGCCTTCGTCGGTGTCGATGTGCATTTCCAGGACAAAATCTTCCGAAACGCGGATGAGTACGTTTCCGAAGACGAGGTCGCGTTCCGAGCCGTTGATTACGGCAACATCGACCACGTCGCGGTCTTCCACGCCAAACATGGCCGCGTCGGTGGGGCTCATGTGGATGTGCCGCCAGGCGCAGATCACGCCTTCGGGCAAGACCACTTCCCCTTTCGGACCGATCAGCTTGATGCCGGGCGTATTCTCGATCCGGCCGCTTTCACGGATCGGCGCGTCAATACCCAGGAAAAACTCGTCGGTGCGCGAAATTTCCACCTGGTCGTAATCCCGGCAGGGGCCCAGAATGCGGACGTTTTCAAGCTTGTTCTTTGGACCCACCAGGGTGACGGTTTCCACGGCGGCATATTGTCCGGGTTGGGAGAGCCATTTGTGGATGTGGAGCTGGTGGTCTTTTCCAAACAAAGCCTCCACGGTTTCCTGCCGAAGGTGTACGTGGCGGGCGGAGATGGCGACCGGTATGCGGGGATTGGGGTTGACATTGTGCTCGCCGACCACCACGGCCTTGGCTTTGCGGGCGATGGCGAGTTGTTCGTCGGTTTTTACGGCCAGCAATTGTACCCGGCTGTTGGGAGAGGAAAACTTCGAAACGGGTTGGGCATCGGTCAGCGCAATATCGTTGTTGACGTCCTCGTCGAGCAGCGCCCCGAGGTAGTGGAGCTTTTGACCGACGCGGTAGCGCACCACGCTGCTGTTCTCTCCGATCCCCCCGGTGAAGATGATCGCATCGACGCCTCCCATCACGGCCGTATAGGCGCCGATGTATTTGATGATCCGGTGGGTGAACACCTGAAGCGCCAGCCGGGAGTCTTCATCGCCGGCAGCTGATTGTTCAATGATGTCGCGCATGTCGGCGCTGTGGCCCGACAGGCCTTTCAGGCCGCTTTCCAGGTTCAGGATATCGTTGAGCTCTTCGGCCGAAAAATTCCCTTTTTTCATCAGGTAGTAGAACAGTCCGGGGTCGATGTCGCCGCTGCGGGTGCTCATTACGAGGCCTTCCAGGGGCGTCATGCCCATGCTGGTCTCAACTGAGCGGCCGTATTCGATGGCTGCGATGCTGCACCCGCTGCCGAGGTGGCAGGAGATGATCCGCATCTCCCGGATGTCCCGGTCGAGATGGGAGGCTGCTAGTTCGACGACGTATTCATGGCTGGTGCCGTGGAATCCGTACCGGCGAATATGGTATTTTTCACGCAACCACTTGGGCAGGGCATAGGTATAAACCCGCTTGGAAATCGTATGGTGGAAAGAGGTGTCGAAAACGGCTACGTGGGGAAGTTCCGGGAAGTACTCCATGCCGATGCGCACCCCTTGCATGATCAGGGGGTTGTGAATGGGCGCCAGGTCGTTCAGCTCTTCCAGTTCGAGCACGAGCTCGGGATCGAGCAAGACGGGCTGGTCGAACCGGCTGCCGCCATGGGCGACCCGGTGGCCGATACCGCGGACGGCCAGTTCCTTCATTTTGGAGCGGAGAAAGGGCATCAGGGCCCGAAGCACTGCTTCGTGGCCGCATTCGGAGAATTCAATTTGGGCGCCATCGGAAAAATGGGCGACAGGTTGGGTGGGAACTCGTTCCACCTCGACCGAAAAGCTGCGCAATCCGGTCTCACTATGTACGATCGCTGCTTTGATGGATGAACTGCCCACGTTCAGTACGAGGATATTCATGGCTTCTTATAATGGTGAGACACAAAATTACGGGCATTCCCAGTGATTGTAAAGGAAGAGCGATAGGAATCGTACATTCCAGTCAACCAAGCGCTACTCCCCATTTAATTCGTTGTTAATGAGTAAATAAGTCGAGGTTGAAAGGGGTGATCGACTTTAAGTCAAGGTCTTTGGAGTTGAAATCAGGGAGTAGAGGTGTGCCCTCCCCGTCCTATTATTTTTCCCTACCTTTGCGCGTAGCAAATACCAGCTTTGCATGGTCTCTAACCCCGCCGATATTCAACACCGGTTGCGCGCTGACGATTCCTCGGCTTTGCAGGAGTTGTTCAGGGTTCATTATACTGCCATTTGCCGGACTTTGTACCGGCTGGTGCAGGATAGCCATTTGGCGCAAGACCTTGCTCAAAACGTGTTCATTCGGGTATGGGAAAAGCGAATGCAACTCGAAGTGCATACGTCCTGGGGCGCCTATCTCAATCAGATGGCCGTTCGGGAAGGGTTGGCCCATTTGCGAAAAGTGCATCGCATCGACGTGCGGGAGGAAATCCCCGATCAGGCGGATACGCATACGGCGGAGGACGATGCCTTGCACGGAGATCTCCATACCCATTACCATCAGGCCCTGGATTCTTTGCCGCCCCAGTGCCGGACGGTCTTTCAACTCAGTCGACAGGAGGGGCTGACCTATCCCGACATTGCCAAAGAAATGGGCATTTCGGTGAAAACCGTGGAAAACCAAATGGGGAAGGCCCTGAGAATATTGAGAGAGCAACTGAAGGAGTTTATTTCATAAAAAATCATCCCCGGAATAGGGGTATCCCAAAATTGTCCGCATCCTTAAAATAGAAGTAGCTACTATGGATCTTTCTGCACAGCAAAACTACGATCGGATTGCCAAGTACCTTTCAGGGAATATGTCTCCTGAAGAGGCGGTCCGGCTGACAGCCTGGCTGGAGGAAGATCCCGCCAACGAACAAATGCTAAAAGAAGCGCTGGAAGTTTGGCAAGCCGGGGAAGAGGAATCTTTCCCCAACTTTGACAAGGATGTGGACATGGCCTGGAAGCAGGTAGAAAAACACATCCAACGACCTGATACGGAAACGACGCGGGTTATTCGCTTTCCGGTCCGCCGCTGGATCGCGGGAATTGCAGCTTCGGCTGCGGTCCTGGTCCTGGCTTTTTGGGCCTGGTTTCAATGGCAGCCGGTGCAGAACACGCTGGTTGCTTTTGCGACAGGTGCGGGACAAACGCGGGAGATCATGCTGCCCGACAGCAGTAGGGTCTGGTTGAATGAGCGTTCGAAACTCAGCTATTCCGGCGATTTTTCCGTGCGATCCCTGCACCTGGAAGGAGAGGCCTTCTTCGAAGTGCGCCGTATGGAAACTTCCCCTTTCCGGGTGGAGAGCCAGGGTATGCTCACCGAAGTGCTGGGCACTTCCTTCAACATCCGGGCTTACCCGGAAGAAAGCAGGGTAGAGCTGACCGTGGAAACCGGTAAAGTGGCTTTTGCCCGGGAAGAAGCGCCGGAAAACCGGGTAGACGTTGCCGCGGGCTCTTCGGCTGTTTTTGACCGGAACGAACAAAAACTGGAGGAGACGGAAGCGAAGATCTCCAACGCTATCGCCTGGAGGACCGGTCGCCTGGAGTTTGACGATGCAACCCTGGAAATGGTCCGCATGTCCTTTGAGCGGCTTTACGGCATTCGTTTGGAAGCCGATAATCCGGCCATTTGGAATTGCCATTTTACAGGGGCTTTCGACCATGTTTCTCCCAAAGAACTCGCAGAAACCATCGCATTTTCGCTGAACCTCGAACTCCTCCGCGCCGATTCGGTCTACACCTTGACCGGCGACAGTGGATGTGAAGGCCGGTAAGGCAACCGAACTCGTAATCCGATGCGCAATCTTTTGATCTTGTTGATCGCGATCCTGGGGTATGCCTCCTGGGCAAATGCCCAGCCGGAGGACCTGTCCCGGTTGGTGAGTGTGCAATACGATCAAATGCTGCTCAAGCACGCGCTCAACGATCTCCAACGCCGGTATGCCGTCCAGTTTTCCTATAGCAGCGACCATATTCCGCTGTCGCACCGCGTGAATGTGCACCGCGAAAACGCCCCCTTACGGGAGGTGCTGGACGAGCTTTTTGCCGAAACGCATGTGGTGTATTCGCTCATCGGCAAGCAGATCGTGCTGAAAAACGACCCGCGCAAGCCCATCCGGGATCCGTGGAGCGACCCCTCCGGGAAAATGAAGTACGAGCGGCCGGAGATCGAGATCCTGCCTATCGGCTCGCGTGAACTGGCGCCCATTGAGATTAACCTGGACGAACAAGTGGTCAAAGACCAATCGGTGGTGTTGACCCGGCAGGACGAAACCGTTTTTTCCCGCCGGACCAGCCGGAGCTTCCTGGACTCGCTCAATACCGGCATGCCGGAAGGGAAGCGGATCTTTCAGGCTTCGGTATTTCCGCCCTTCGGCACCAACGGCGATGAAAGCGGCAAGTTTACCAATATCTATTCGGTCAACCTGCTCGCCGGATACAGCGGTGGGGTCGAAGGCTCGGAATGGAGCCTCCTGATCAACACGACGGAAGGGGATATGAAGGGCTTCCAGGCTTCGGGCTTTAGCAATGTCGTCGAAGGCGACATGCGCGGGATGCAACTCTGCGGTGGATTTAACCTGGCCCTGGGTGTCGCCCGCGGATGGCAGATCTCCGGAGTGGTTAACGGGGCCGGAGGAATGACCGGCAACCAATTGGCTTTCGTCACGAATGTGGCGAAGAAGGAATTGCGCGGCACCCAGATCGCCGGAGTGTTCAACGTTGCGGGCGGCATTGGCGCTCCGGGAAGTACCCAAATCTCAGCCCTCGGAAATTACAGCCACGGAAAAGCCGGATCGCAGCTCGGAGTGATCAATATTGCAGGCAAGGTGGAACGGTCCCAGTGGGGACTCATCAACTTTGCCGATACGGTCGGCGGCGCAACGGTTGGAATGCTCAATCTGGTCCGCCATGGCTACAACCGCTTCGAACTGGCAGGCAGCGAGTCTCTTTGGACGAGCGCAGCGCTGAAGTTGGGTTCGCGTTCCTTCTACAACGTATTCTATTCCGGATGGCGTTGGGGAGAAAATGCAGATACCCACATCTGGGGCCTTGGCTATGGGATCGGAACCAATATGAAGCTGGGCCGGCGCATCGACCTCAATCTGGAGGCGCTGAGCATTCACCTGAGTAAAGGAAAACGGTTGGTTCACGGCCTCAATCTCCTCAACCAGGTGCGGCTGACCCTCGATATTCGCCTCGCCCGCCATTTCAGCCTCTTCGCCGGGGGCACCCTCAATCTGATGACCAGCACCGTGAAAGATCCCGAAACCGGGAATACCGGCTACGATATTGCCCCCTATACCTGGTACGACGCCACCTCCCAAAGTGGCGCCATCTTCAAAGGTTGGGCCGGCCCCCTGGCAGGCATCCGCTTCTAAGACAACCGTATTCAGAGAACGTATTCTACTTTCTGATGAACCGGGCGCCGCCCGCTCCATCAGATCCTATTAATCCATTATTTCATAATCCTGTACAAAATGAAAAGAATCTTCTTGTTATTCGCTATCGCTTTGCTGGCCTTTCAGGCTCAGGCTCAAGACCGCACCCTCATGGGCCGGAACGGCCGGGTAGGTTTCTTTGTAAGCCCCTACATTGAACAAGGACCGCTCAATCAGCCCTGGCGTACCTCCCTCGGCGGCGGTGTCGGCCTTATCCTCGGAAATGCATTCCTGGGTGTTTACGGAGCTGCCGGCGCCGACTATGAGCAAGTGCTCAACGACAACGAACTCGATCGCATCGACCTGGCCCATGGCGGGCTCTGGCTTGGGTTTACCCCCATGCAACACTGGGTGTTCCACCCTTACGGCACAGTCAAACTGGGTGGCGGCGTCGTCAATATCGACACCAATGGCTGGAACGACTACGTGGATAATGTTCTCGTAGTCAGCCCGGAAGTCGGGGTGGAAATGAACCTCACCCGGTTCCTGCGCCTTGCCGGTACCGCCGGTTACCGCTGGGTGGATGGCGTCAGCTCACCCGGCCTGACAGATGGCGATTTCACCGGCTGGACCGGGACCATTACGCTCCGTCTCGGCTATTTTGGCCGCGATAAAAGAGGGTGTAAGTAGATCCTAACCTCCAACCCCGGTTACCAAATTTTCTAAACTTAAGTTCTCTGACATAATTAATTTATAAACACTGCGGCCGCCGGCCGCAGTATTTATAAGCATATTTCACCTTACTTAACAATCTACAATCATGACAAACCTGAAATTTCTGGTAGCTGCTTTGATCGCTACCGTTTCCTTGAACAGTTGTTTCTTTTTCGACGACGATCCCTTTTCCTGCGAACGTGGACAAGGGCCGACGGTCACCCGGGTACTCGAGTTGCCGCCTTTTTCGGGGATCGATCTGAAAATTTCCGGTAATATCATCCTTCGCCAGGGCAGCGAGCAATTGGTGGAAGTGGAAGGGCAGGAAAATATCATCGACCTGTTGAAGCTAAACGTGAACAACCAAACCTGGGATATTAAATTCACGGATTGCGTGCGCAATTACGAGGATCTGACCTTTTACATCACCCTTCCCGAGATCGGCTATGTGTCGATCAGTGGATCGGGGAAAGTATATGGCGACAACCTCTTTGAAGGCAATGATATCAACCTGCGTATCTCCGGCTCGGGCGATATGGACCTGGCCCTCAATTACAACAAGGTCGACTCCCGGATTTCCGGCTCGGGCAATGTCCGCCTCGAAGGCGATTGCAACAAGTTTGACCTCGACATCTCCGGCTCAGGCGATTACCATGCATTTAATATGAAAGCGGGGAAAGGAGACGTCAATATTTCAGGCTCCGGGAAAGCGGAAGTTTATGTGACGGACAACCTGGATATCAAGATCACCGGTAGCGGCGATGTCTATTACATCGGTAATCCCTACCTGGATATCAAGATCACGGGGTCCGGGAAAGTGGTGGATGCCAATTAAAAATATTCATTTTGGACCGCTATGTTTTTTTGAGCGTTTCCGGCGCTCAAAAAAACACAGCGGTCCAAAATAAAATATCTTCGTCGCCTTCAGCGACCTTAATTAGCCTTCACTAATCTGGTCGTAAACACCCCGGTTTCGGTTTGCACGACCACCAGATAGATGCCGTTGGGCAGGCTGGAAACCTGAACTTCCTGGCGGCCCGGTTGCGGAGCGATCAGTTGGATCACTTTACCGTTCATATCTGCAATGAACGCCCGTTCGATGGGGTTGACAACGTTAAGTTGTACGGTAGCCACATCGAAGGCCGGGTTGGGCATCACCTTGACGCCTTCCTCCTGGCCGATCACTTCCACGAAGCTGTTTTGCGGACCATTACTGTTGTTGTTGGCGCTCACGACGATCGTATAATCCTCCGTTTCGCCCCAGGTATAGGTTTCGCAATAGCTGGGATAGCCCCCATACTTCATCATGACGCGCATGCGGGTCGTGCCGGGAACAGCGTTGCTGGGCACGGAGATCGTAGAAGAAAGCGTGCCATTGCTTCTCGAGCGGCGGCTGACCTCCCTTTCTCCGCTATCGGCAAAGTCGCCGTCCTGGTTCCAGTCGACGTAGATGCGCCAGTATGCATAGTCGGTAAAGGGTGATCCCTTGCTGTAATAGATCGTGTAGTTCGTGCCCGGAGAAACGGAAGCGCTCAGGTTGGTGTAGTCGGCATAACCGCCATCGCTTCCGGTGGGGTTGTTGAATCCGAACTGTACTAGGTCGATCCATTCGTCGTTGGCGTTGGTCCCGCCGGCGCTGCAATAGTTGTTGCCGGGAGGGGCCGAAGTGGTGAAGGTGGCATCGGCCGTCCATGCCGAGCTGTTCCCTCCGGAGCAATCCGTACGTACGCTCCACTCGTAGGTGGTATTGGCCGCCAGGCCATTAAGGGTGACGGAGGTGCCTGTCAGGTTGTCGAACTGCGTATAGGACCCGCCGCTCGGACGGATGCGCAGGTCGTAGGAGACGGCCCCGCTCACGGCATTCCAGGCCAGGGTTGCGCTGGAAGAAGTGATGTTGGAGCTGTTCAGGCCGCTGGGGGCATCGCAGGTAGGCGGTGGTCCGCCGGCGCTGATGTTAATGGTGTAATCCTCCACTTCCCCATAGCCGAAGATCTCGCAAGAGGTCTGGAAGGCATTCCACTTCATGGATACCCGCATCCGGGTATTTCCGGTGCTGGCATTGGAAGGTATGGCGATGCTACCGGTGACGGTAGTCGTCGACGGGCCGGCGGAGAACACTTCTTCTCCGGCGTCATCGAAGTCCATATCCTGGTTGAAATCGATCCAGATCTTGAAATATTCATCGTAGGTAGTGCCCGAGAAAGCCGGGGAAAGGCTCACGTTGTAGTTGCTGCCCTGGGCGGCATTTACCGTCAGACCGGTAAAGTCGGAATAACCGGCGCTGCCCGAATTATTGGAGAAGGTCCCGATCGTGACGTTCGAGATCCATTCGTAGGAGGAGTTGCTGCCCTGGGAAGCGCAGTAGGAAGGAGGAGGCGGAGGAGGCGGAGCGCAGTTGCCGCCATTCTGGGCGCAGAGCACTGCTTGATAGGCATTGACGCGGCCGTTGGCGTATTCCTGATCCCAGCCGGAGGGCCCCATATCGTCGGCGGTGCTTTCCAGAATGGATTTCACCTGTGCTCCGGTAAGTGCGTTGTTGGCTGCAAGGGTCAATGCAGCTACGCCGGCCACTGCGGGGCAGGCGGCGGAAGTACCCCCGAAGGTCGTGGTATAGTTGCCGGAGCTATAGCCCGGAGATCCCATGCGGTCGGTAGTGCGTACTCCGGCGGCTCCGTTGGACGGCGCCACGATGTCGAGGTCAGCGCCGTAGTTGGAATAGGCCGAGCGTACACCCTGGTTGGTCACGGCGCCGACGGCGATGACGCTGGCCAGGTTGGCCGGATAGTCGACGCAGCTCTTGTAGCCGTTGCCGGAGGCGAAGACCACTACGCAGCCCAACCCGCCACGGCCGTTATTGGCGGCGTTGTTGATGGCGTTGGTCAATACGGAATAGCTGGCGGTGCAGGAGGTGTAGCCCCAGGAGTTGCTCAGTACCCAGGCGCCGTTGCTAACTGCCCAGTTGAAGCCATTGGCGATATCGGTCGGCGTTTCACTCCCTGCAAAAATGTTGACGGTGAGCAAATGGGATGCAGGAGCTACTCCGCGGACCCCGAGCGAATTATGGGAAGCCGCTACGATACCTGCGGTGGATTCACCGTGGGCGCTGCTGGCCGTGGGGGCGCCATTGCCGCCGTTCACCGGGGTATAGCCACCAACGATGCGGGTGGCGCCGTTGCTGTCGTTGAGATCTTCGTGGTTCTCCACCCCGTCGTCGACCATGGCCACGATCACAGAGGCGGAACCGGTCGTGATGGCCCAGGCTTCCGGGGCATCGATGTCGATGTCGTTAACCCCGGCGTATCCGTCGATGGTCTGCCCGGTGTTATTCATCTGGAATTGGTCTGGATACAGCGGATCCTGAAAGCGGGTGATCGGAGCGTAGAAGTCGGGATGGCAATATTCCACCATGCCGCTGTTCTGGATGGCATTGGCCATGGCGATCACCTGATTCACATCTTCTATTTCGAAGCGAACGTTCCCATAGGCTTCATCGTAAAAGCGCATCTGGTCGTCGCTGAGGTAGGGCGTCAGCATGAACCAATCGAGGCCGGGCTTCATGCGAAGCACAACCTGGTGGGTGAGCCACATTTGGAACCCGTCATCCAGCGTGTAGCCGAAGTGGGCGCTGCGCACCGGGAAATCGTCGAGTCCCAGGCGGGCCATGACTTCTTTAACGGTTCCGGTCTGGGGCGATTTAAAGTGGATCACGGCCCTGTTCCGGATGGCAAAGTAGTCGGCAGATTCTACCTTGGACGA
Source organism: Lewinellaceae bacterium (assembly GCA_020636275.1). GTDB lineage: Bacteria > Bacteroidota > Bacteroidia > Chitinophagales > Saprospiraceae > JADJTT01. The sequence goes on from JACJYD010000001.1 coordinate 917,914, forward strand.
TGCTTTGAGCAGGTTGTCCAATGCGGTGGGGTTGACCTGTCCATCAAAGTGGACCATGACGGAAGTACGGTCTTCAAATAGCGGGTGCTGCTTTCCATCCGACCAGTAATAGTCAGATTGGGCATGGGTAGATGTAGCCGTCCAGGATACAAGGAGGGCTAGCAGAACGAGCAATTTGTGAAATCGGTTCATACTAATTCAATTAAATAATTGAGAAGATGGAGAAATGCTATTTATTCAAAACTAAATATGCCTAAAACAGGAGGGATGTTCGGGCTGGATGCGTTTTTTAAATTTTTTGTCGGCTTAAATATATAAATAGCAATGAAATTTCAAAACAAGGCGAGTGCTAAAAATTTAAATTTTTTTATATCCGGTGCCTGAATGAAGGGGAGCGGTGGTGTTTTTCAATCCTTAACATAAAAGTACGAGACCTGCTCGTCCGTCACGTCATAGGTTACGATGCCCTGCTCTTTGTGATCGTTCATGAAAGCGGCCAGGGTGAAATCGCCCACGCAGAAGGCGGTATGGAGTACAAACAAACCCAGCGCCGTAAAGGTCCAGGGATCGGGAAGCCACACCAGCATGGCGATCGCGGCTGTTGAAATGACGACAAAAGGCGGAAACGCGATCCAGTAGAATTCCCGTGCATTGGTGACGAATCCGTCGGAAGCCGCCATGAAGTAGAGTTTGCGCCAGTTGGCCCGGTACTGAACACCCGGCGCCCCCACGGCTTTCAGCGCGATGCCGTGTATGAGTTCGTGGACAGGGGCGAGGAGGAAAGCCAGTGCCAGGCCATAGGAAAAATGGGTCAGCACCTGGTCCCAACTGCCCGGCGTGCGAATGATCGATGTTATTATGTATCCCAGGGAAACCCCGAGCGAACCCATAGTAAGGAGGCGATAGGCGCGGACGATCCAATTATCGGTGCCCAGGTGTTCCTGCACGAAAGGAACGATCTCCTGGTGATGGAGGGAAGAGAGAAGGCGGTAGCCTTGGGATTCGAGGTCCTGGGGGTGAAGGCGCATGGTGGATTGCCTGTTTTTGGTAAAACGAACAAACGACTACCGGGCGTGCGTCATCATTTTACAATCTTTAAAAACGCCGTTGCTGTTTACGACCTCCAATTGATACAGATAATTGCCGTTGGGCAAGCCCATGGACTCCAGATCGAGTTCGATGGTGTGTCTTCCCGAGCTGAGTTTGCCTTTTTCCAAAACGGCTACCTTTTGCCCTGCCAGATTCCACAACTCCAGTTTGACCTGGGAGGAATATTGAAGGGAAAAGGAGATACGGGTAGCATTTTCAAACGGATTGGGGAAGTTCTGACCCAGGCTGAGCTGTTTGGCCGTTTCTTTTTCCACATTACTCACACCAACGGTTCCGGAGCCATTCACCGTCACCTCCAGGTATGAGTCGTATCCGCCCGTTTGCAAATTCGGGCTGAGGGAGGCGACCTGTAGGGCGTACCCATCGGAAAAAATATTGTCGGTCGCAGGGGTCAGCGGGTCCGGGCCCTTGGTGTATATGGTGGAATTATCGGAGAAGATCCCGTTCAGTGTATTGTGATCGAAGGTCAACTGGGAGATCGCCGCATAGGAGGCGCTGACATAGACCTGGAAATGGATGTGGCAGACCCGGCCGTTGTACCACCCCGGAACGATCGTAATGAATTCGATCTCCCCGTTGGCATCGGCCATCTGGTAACCCCGCAGGTAGGTAAGGCCCGTTTCGGAATTGTAGCCCGAGTAATTTCCATCCTTGTCGCAATGCCAAATATTTACCCGGACATTTGGCATAGGGGCGCAATTGTCGTGGCCGATCACCTTTATTTTCAGATTGAGTTGGACGCCGGTCCGGTCTTCGCGGACATCCTGCCTTAAATAAAAGGAGTTATCCGACAGGTCCAGGGGAAAAGGCCCCGCCGTTTCACTGGGGATCAGTTCGCATACGGGATTGCCCAGCAGGGACCTCTTTTGTGAAAATGCTTTTGAAGTGGGAATAGCCAGGCCGAATCCCGCCAGGCCGACGGTCTTGAGAAAGTTTTTTCTGTTCATAATAGGTTATCGTGAAGTAAGCCAATAAAGGGATGAAGCGCCACGGCGTTTCTTCCCCGGTCGATAACCTTTAAGGTACAGAAATTGGGAAAAGGTTGCAAGCGGGGAATCCCCTATTTGCTAAAGGCTTCCCAAAACTTCCAGTTAAATCCCGATTTGCGGGCTGCCCGGTCTTCCGGATTGAGCAGTTGATTTGCTCGTTTGAGGATGCCCGCCTTCATGATCACTCCGGTGGAGCGGTCCACCAGTTCGCCGTCCTTGAAGAAGAGCAGGGTTGGTATTCCCATCACCTTGTACTTACGCACCAGCTTCTGGTTTTTGTCGGCATCGAGCTTGACGAAGCGGACCTTGCCCTTCAGTTCTTCTTCTGCTGCCGCGAAATGGGGAGTGATCATTTTACAGGGGCCGCACCAGTCGGCCCAGACGTCTACCACGACGGGAAGAGTGCTATTCAAAACAAGGGTGTCGAAGTTTTTGCTATTGATGTGCTGCGGCATAATGCATGCGTTTTTTTGTCGGGGGCAAAGATGCGAGTTGTTACGGGCAAAGTTGGTGATCTTGCGCACAGAAGGGGAGGAAGGAATCTATTGGTTCAATTTTACGGGAACGCCCTAACCGATCTGAGAATAGATTTGACCGCGTTATAACATATCGTTTGTCAGATCTGCGAATTATTTGGCGTTTTTTTTAGCTTTCTTATGATTTTTTTGAAACGTTCATCTGAACGAATACTTTCTAGGTTATCATTGGTTTTGATCCAATTCAAATCATTATACCCAAGGTCGACAGCCTTTTCAAGGTTTTCAAGCGCTTTGCGGGTGTCGCCTTGTAAAGCGTAATATATTGTCCAGTTTCGATAAGCAAGTCCTTTATCATTTTCTGGAACGATATTTTCGAAAATTGCAAACGCTGATTTTGCCTCTTCGAAGTTTCCGGTTTCCGCATATGCTGCCCCGGTATTGCTGTAAAACGTCGCCAAATTTGGGTGGTTACGGTCGAGTACTTTTTCCCCAATCTCAAGCGCCTTCTTGCAGTATTCTAACGCGTTCGAATATTCGCCCGTATTTAAATAAATACAACCTAAGTTATTATAAGATACTGCCAAATCAGGGTGATTAGGGTCGAGTACTTCTTCCCTGATTGCAAGCGCCTTCTTGCAGAATTCCAATGCTTTCGAATAACCCCCTGCATAAAAATAAACGTTACCTAAGTTACAGTAAGATTTCGCTAAATCAGGGTGATTAGGGTCGAGTGCTTTTTCCCTAATGTCGAGCGTCTTTTGGTAGTATTTATATGCTTTCCAAAATTTACTTGCATAAAAATAAAGGTCACCTAAGCTATTGTAAAAAATAGCCGACTCCAACTCGTCAAATTTATTCGCCTCATAAATTTCGATTATGCGTTCGTAGCATTCGATCGCTTCTCCGTACCTAAACTGCGCAAGTAAAAGGTTCGCTTTAAAATCGTACCCTTCCAAGACCCTGCGTATTTCCGCTTCAGACTCTAGCTTTTTATATAATGCTCCCTGGTATGCTTTTTCCAGCTTGGCGTTATCTAATACCGCCAAAGCGCTCTCTACATCGCCGTCTTCTTCGATTTTTCGAAGCGCTTCATTTACGAGTTCTGAGGCGTTGTCCTTGTTGATCGAAGCAAAGGATTCGGCTTGTTCTTCGGCCTTCCTTAGAGCGGAATCTCGTTTTACCCGGAGTTTGTTCCTTTGCGCGATTAAAGAAGCTGTCATTTTTTGATTCAAATTATCTTGCGCAAGCTCTTTTTCAATCGCCTTCAACCGCGTTTCATATGCTTTCTCTGTGGTTTTGACGATAATACCGTAATACCGAAGCGCTGCTTCATCAAAGTCTTTCGAATAACATACGATAACTTCGCAAACCTCGTCAGGATCGGAGGGAATGCGTAAATGCTCCAACTGTTTCGCATTTACCACACGAATACTTTCCCCGTCACAGTCCGTATCGCCGACGATCACTTTAACGCGATCTCCCGCTTTTTTATACCTAAATTTTAACTCGAACATTCCGACACTATTGGAGAAAAGAGAATTCGCTCCCAAGGCGCTAATTTGAACGCCTTCTGCGGGTTCTCCACCGCTATTTTGGTAGAGAACTATGCCGGTAAGTTGCGCGTTTTGACCGAACAGAACTGCGGAAGAAAGAATGGCGAAAAGGAGGAGTGTTAGATGTTTCATACATAGGGCATTAGACGCCATTAAATTAGGGCGTCGGGCTATTCGTTCAAATGACTTTAGTCATCTCCGAATACCGGCAGGATCGGTCAAGAGGATCGAACCGAAGGCGTTGAAATCATGGAGTTTTTAGTTTTTTTGGCGAATTGTGCCACCAATCTGATAACGAGGATAAACGCCATCAACAAAAAAGCCTTGTAATTCGATGAACTACAAGGCTTTGTGTTGAATTTGAAGTAGACCCACTAGGACTCGAACCTAGACTGACGGAACCAAAATCCGGAGTGCTGCCATTACACCATGGGTCTGAACCATGCCCTCAAAAAGAGCGATGCAAAAGTAGGGGGTTTGGAGGGAATGTGCAAGGGGGGATGAGAATTTTTTTTAGAGCAGGGAGTAGGGACGAGGGAGCAGGGGGCCGGAGGGATTAAGTTTTTTTGGAGTGAAGCTGAGCATTTCGGAGGCCGGCAATGAGGCGGGCCAGTTTGTCAGAGGATTGACGGAGATTGCGGAGGCGTTCATCTGAAATATATCCCAGATCAGAGGCGAGGATGCATTGGTTTAATGCTTCCATTAAGCTGCTATAGGCCAAATTGCTGAAGTGAGCTCGGTCTTTACCCGATTGGCGGCCAATTCCTTCCGCTAAATTGGAGGCCACCGAAACCGCCGCCCGACGAAGCTGGTTCGTCAGCCCGAACCGCTCATCCGGAGGAAATGCTTGCGTCAACAAATAAACCTCTTTCACCCACTCCCGTGCACTTTGCCAAGCCCGGAGCTTTTCAAAATTGAATTCCATACTACACAGATTTGAAGGTTATGAAATAACCCGCCTTCTGCGATATATCGATCTGTTTGTGCCAAATCTCTCCTCCCTGGTCCCTGCTCCCTGCTCCCTCCTCCCTGCTCCCTGCTCCCTCCTCCCTCCTCCCTCCTCCCTACGCCACCAACAAGGTACCCGGATCCGCCCCCTGCGCCAGTCGCTCGAACAACTCCTCGTCGTTGAGGATGTCGTACAGCCATTCATGGTATTCGGGGATAGCGGGCAGGTTATTGTGCCCCCCGTCCTTGATAGTGATGAGATGCACCATCTCGGGATTGACCTGCTGCAGCATCTGGCTTTGCTTGTAGGGAATCAGCCGGTCGCGGTCACCGTGGAGGATGAAGACCGGACAGGAGATCTTTTTCAGATAAATATTGGTTCGGATCTTGTATTTCAGCAACCACTTAAGCGGAAGCCAGAAGCCGTAGCGGCGGATGTGATAGATGAAACTGTAGTAGGGCGAGTCGAGCAACAGCATCTTCGGCCGGTTCCAGGAGGCGATGCGGGCGGCGATGCCACTGCCTAGCGAACGGCCGTAGATGATGATGTTCTGCTCGGGGTACTGGGTGGTCAGCCATTTGTATACAAACTGCCCGTCGTTGAACAAGGCCGACTCGGTGCGCTTGCCCATGCTCTTCCCGAAACCGCGGTAATCCATCAAAAAAAAGTCGTAGCCCTTGCTGATGAAATCGCGTGCAAATTTTCCCCAGCCCTTGATGCTTTTGGAGTTTCCCTTGAAATAGAATACCACCCCCTTGCTGTTGGGCACCCGGAAGTGGATACCGTTGATCTGCCCCCCGTCCTCCATGTCGAAATTGACTTCCTCAAAGGGGAAGGGATACCGGTACTCGAAATTGCTGGGCAGGATCTCGGGACGGAAAAAGAAGTAGTCCTGGAGGAAATAAAATACGCCCCATAGCAATACGTATATCGCGGCCGACCAGATGAGGATGGGGAGAATAAGAGGAAGCACGGGTTGAGTTTTTAAGTTTATGAGGGTATAAGTTTTTCGCCTCAAAAACTTATACCCTCATAAACTTAAAAACTATTTGGGAAATATCCATGGAAACACCCCACTCTTCACTTCAACACCGCACACCCCACCGCACACTCCAGACACCGCTTGGGTTCGCAATACTGCTTCCGCCAGTACAGCAGGGCCTGGCTTTGTCCCGCGGAAGCGGGTTGCACCCCCATGTTCTTCCACTCGCGGACAACTCGGTTGGATTCGGGAGGGAGGTGCTCGAGCAGGGCGAGGGCTTGCTCCCGGTAGCGGGATTCCGACTTCAGGGTACCGTAGAGAAAGGTGATGGGGCTGATGGCGTTGATCATGAGCAGGTCGACGGTGTCGTGACCGATCTGACAGAGATGCGGTACGGCGGGCTTGTCGAACTGGTAGTGGGTATGCCAGTACCAGGAAGTAGCCAACTGCTGAAAAAAATGCCGGATCGCCTCCTCCCGGGCAGGGTGGATCAGGTCGCTGAACCAGCGGGGCGACTGGCAGACGAGGGCAGCGAGCTGGGCAATCCGGATGGTGGGAAAAGCGGCCGGCCGCAACCGGGAAAATTTCCAGGCGGAGGCATTCATGGGCCGCAGGTTGTGTTTGTTTTGCAGAAAGCGGTAGTGTGTCTGCAGCAGTTGGGGGTATTCTTCTTCAAAATGGCGCTCCAGCATACCGGCCTGGCCGAAAAGGAAGGCTTCTACCAACTCGGGTTGGTCGCGGTATTTCCATAACAGTTGAATAGGGGCCAACTGCGCCAGGTGCTCCATGGGTCCGGCGTTGACCACCAGCCCCAGCCCGCGCGCTATTTGCCGGTAGAGCAGGGTTTCCCAGTCGTTTTGAATGCCTTTCAAAAGAGGTTCGAGCTGCTGGGTCTTGTGCTCCAGCCGCTCCACCATCAGCCGCTCGATCCAGCCTTGCACGATCAGGGGCTCCACCCCGTTGAAGTGGAACCGGCAAGCCAGCCAGTTGGTTTGGTAGCGCAGGTCCTGGTAGCTTTGCCAGATAGATGGCGCGATCCGGCCCTCCAGTTCAAGGGTGGGAATGCGCTCGCCGTTGGCGCGCTGCAAGGGGGTGTCTTCCTCCCATACCACGTGCAGGATCACATTGTCGTAGGCCGGATCGAGGTGGTGCTGGTGGGCCAGCCAGTCGGAGGCCCGGATGTGGATCTCGACGTTTCCGGCCCAGAGCGTATCGTCGATCTGGATGCGGGTGTGCAGGAAATCGGGCCCGGCATCGGAATTGTGCCGGCCAAAATCGTGGATGCGGACCGGATGCCCCATCGTGGTGCGCAGGGCGTCGAGGTCGAAGCGCTTCGTTCGCCAGACAAAATGCAGGAATTCTTCGGGAAAGGTCCATTTTCTCATGAGGCCTAAAAAACGGCACTTTCAGGATGCGTGCAAGGCACGGTCAGGCGCTTGTCTTACCCCCATTTTTGACGTTTTCCCCACCAAATGGCCGGTGAAAGAAAGAGGTAGTAGAAGAACAGCGAAAGATCGAGCAAGGGCAGCCAACCCCGGAGATCGGCACCATCCAGCTTGCGGCTGATCGGGTGGAAAACGAGTAAGGCGACTGCCATGCGGAGGGTGTAAGCTGCTAGTACGAGCGGCCATTTTCCGGCCAATAATGCGAGTGGGACCAGGGCATAGAATCCCAAAAAACTGATTGCCCAGGCGCTCAACCAGAGCTGGTCGACCGGTTTGTACCGCCGGCTGGTGCTCAGGTGCCTGGATTTTCGACGAAAAAATGCGCCCCAGGTTTCGGGGGCGGGTGACGATGTGAAACTTTCGGGGGCGAGTGCGATCCGGGTATTTCCCTCCTGGGCGAGCGCATTGACCAACAAGTCGTCGTCGCCGGAGAGGAGCGTTGAATGGGAGGAAAACAAGCCGGGGGGCAGGGCGGATCTCCGGTAGGCGAGGTTGCGTCCTACGCCCATGTAGGGCCGGCCGGCGAGCGCATAGGAAAAATATTGGATGGCCGTCAGTACGGTTTCGTAACGGGCGAAGGCGTTGAGAAATCCCGGACGCCTTTCCAGGGGACCGTATCCCAGGATCAGTTCTGCTCCCGGAACCATCTGTTCGGCGAGATGTCGCAACCAATAAGGACTTGCCGGACGGCAATCGGCATCGGTGAGCACGATCCAGTCATGCCGGGCTTCGCGGATACCAAGGGTGAGCGGGATCTTTTTCCCCGGACGGGGATCGTCGCAGCGCAGGAACCGAAGGCCGGGATGTTGAGCGGCCAACCGCTGCAAGACCTCCGTGGTATGGTCGGTAGAGGCATGGTCGACGACCAGCAGCTCGAATTCGGGGTAATCCTGCCGGAGCACGTCGGGCAAGCGGTCGCTCAGCAGGACGGCTGCATTGCGGGCGCATACGATCACGGAAAGGGGAGGCGGGACGGCCCCGGGGGGCGGGGAATGCGTTTTGACGGCCAGGCGGCCAAAGCGCATTCCCCAAAAGAGGAGTTGAATGAAAGTTACGAGCAGTAGTAAAATACTACTCGTCATGGTGGTGATGATGGCCGGCCTCGCCTTCCTGCGGATGGTGGTGACCGTGATCCATTTCATCGGAAGTCGCTTTCCGGATGCGGAGGATATTCCCGTCAAAGTGCAGGGTCCGCCCGGCCATGACGTGGTTGAAGTCGATCCGGGCCGAAATTTCATTGAAGGAAACGACCTTGCCGAGATGCTCCTGTCCGTAAGTGTCTCGCATCGTGATGAAATTGCCCGGCGTCAGAATGTTCTCCGGTACCTCTCCTTCTATCTGGAAATTTTCCATCGGAATGTCCACGATGTTTTCCGAAATGCTCTCCCCGTAAGCATCTTCCGGCGTGAGCGTAAAGCTGAAGTGGTCTCCTTCTTTCAATCCGCGCAGCTTGGCTTCAAAGGAGGGGAGCAGTTGGCCCACACCGAATAAAAAGGTGAAGGGATCCTCTGCATCTGTGCGTTCGAGCATTTCACCCTTGGCATCGGTATCGCGCAGGTCGTAGGTGAGGGTGATCACGTGTTGTTCTTCGACGATCATTTTTGTAGATTGTAGGGACGCCATTTCCGGCATCCGTCGTTATAGAATGGAATCTTTTATTTTTGTGGTTGGCAAGGTAAAAGCTTTTGATTGGAACACCAATAATTTTGGCGATGATCGTACAAGTTTCACATGGGGATTTGCTATTGCAGGCCGATTTGACGCAGCCGATCGATATTTCGATCCCATTGCGGGAAGGGCATGAAACGGTCAATTGTTTCTACGCCCCGTATTTGGAAACGGCGCCGGTGGTGGCAGGTTCGTTTGTCGGTAGCACGGCAAAAGGCGGTCCGGTGAATTTCCTGAACGTCAAACTCAATCCTCACGGCAACGGGACGCATACGGAATGTGTGGGCCACATCGCCCGCGAACCCTTTTTTATCAACCAGACCTTGACAAAATTCCATTTCCTGGCGAAATTGGGGAGCGTATTCCCAACCCGTACCGATTCGGGCGACCGGGTGATCCGGAAAGAACAACTGGTGGATTGGCTGGAACCAGGCGAGGTGGAAGCTGTCGTGATCCGGACCCTGCCAAATGAAACCGATAAACGGATGCGTCATTATTCGGGTACAAACCCGCCTTACCTGCACCACGAGGCGGTGGAATACCTGGTAGATTGCGGCGTGCAACACCTCCTCATCGACCTCCCGTCGGTCGATCGGGAGGAAGACGAAGGGAAACTGCTGGCCCATCGCGCTTTCTGGAAATATCCAGGTACCGTCGAAGCCGGCCGTCGCCATTGTACCATTACCGAGTTGATCTATGTGCCGGACGAAGTATCCGATGGCTTGTACCTCCTCCAACTCCAGATCACGAGCCTGGAGATCGATGCGAGTCCGAGTAAACCGGTGCTTTATGAGTTTTTAAGTTAATAAGGGTATAAGTTTTTCGCCTCAAAAACTTATACCCTAATAAACTTAAAAACTAAAAAAAACTTATACCCTAATAAACTTAAAAACTAAAAAAAATTGATCCCCTAATAAACTTAAAAACTAATTTGAGTCTCCCCAAGTCCACATTTCGTTCCAAATTGTATAGGGATTACAAAGGCCTGGAGGATGCCTCTGCGCATACCCGCATTCGCTTTTTCGAAAAACAGGAACAGGCGATCCGGGAGTTGGACGATGAGGAGTTCTCGGAATTGCTCTTTGGCTATGCCGAGGCGCTATACAGCGCAGGGGCATACGCCAAATATAAGGTGGTGGTCGATGAGGTGATCAGTTGTTGTCTGGAGCACTATGCCATAAAATATAAAGGGGAGGACGTTTTTTTGGTCTCCATTTTCCGAAAGGCGGTAGCCTGTTATCATTTGCAGGAATACGAACAGGCGGTCCACCTGTTCAAGGAACTGCTCCGCCTGGATCCGGACAATCCCGGTGGACGGATGGGCCTGCGGCGCACGCTTTACCGGATGAAACCGGAAAAGGTGCTGAATGCCCGGGCGATCAGCGTCTTGTTGCTGCTGGTCGCTGCGCTGGTCACTGCTGCCGAATTGCTCTTTGTCCGCTACTTTTTTCCCTCCTGGGCCAAAACCGTGGAATGGACCCGCATCGGTTTATTCGCCCTGGGTATATTGGTGTTGGTCGGGACCGACCTGTATCACCGCCTGCGTGCCTACCGGGAGGCAGCGCGATTCAGCCGCGCTATGGAAAAGCGGAGGCAGGGCCGGGATAAAGTCGGATATTCCGGCTGAACATTTACTTTTCCTTCACCAGGTACAACCCACAATTTTTATAGGTGTGAAGGGGCTTAATGCTCCAACGGGCGAGCACGGCGTTCCGGGCGTGGTCCTCGCATAGAAGGATCGTATCGCCCTGGCTCAGTTCGTGCGGGTATTTGCGTTTCAGGTCCTGCCCTTTTGCCCGGTAGATTTTTACGTAAAAAGCCAGATGTGCATTGTAGTTGGTCTCCACCGCGGTGTAGGAAGGCCAGTCTTGTACTATTTTCATGTAGGGGCCGTATTGACGGGTCTCCCACTCAGGCAGCTTATCCCGTATCTGGTAGGATTGCTGGATCTGATGAATGAAGGGAAAGAGAAAGAGGGCGAAGATAACAAGACCTTGGACGAGGAATGGCCGGCCGGAGGTATCCTCTATCCGTTCGATCAGGATGCCCACCACACCGCCAATAGCAAGGCTTAACAGTGGAAGGACGGGGATGATGTACCAGTGCAGCTTGGTCTGTGCCATTGACAGGATCAACAAAAACGCCAGGGTATTCCATAGCAAAAAGCCCCACAAGGGGCGCCGGGCACCTTGGGGGTCGCGAAAGCTGTACCATATGGCAATTGGAACAAATCCGATCCAGGGCCGGCATTTTTCCAGGACCAGAGCCTCAAAATAATAGTACCAGGGACCGTGGTGTCCTTCGACCACATGGAGGAAGCGTCCGCCCAATTCATTTTGCACAACGGCGGCCAGATATCCGGGGCCAGCCCATTCCCGGAACAGGTAATAGCTCGCGATCACCCCGGTAGAGGCCAGGGTGGCATAATAAAAATGAGGGTTCCGAAGGAGGGGAAGGAGGCGGCGGCTAGCTCCCAGGAAAAGCAGCAGTCCGGGTAAAAAGAGAAAAATGGCGATGCCTTTGGTCAGTACGCCCAATGTAAAAAATACGAGAGACAGCCAAAGGTGTTTGTTTCGTTTCCCCACCGTTTTTTCCTGACAAAACAGGAAGAACTGGAGCAGGAAAAGCGTGGACCAAAGGGTAAGCAAGGCGTCGTAATCGCCGGTGCGGGTGGAATGGATGGCTACGAAACCCGGCATGGTCAGTAGCGCCAGACTGGCAGCAAGTGGGGGAATAAGCGAATGCGTTTGTCGCCAAAGGAACGCAAAGACCGCCAAAATCGTGGCGAGCCCAGCCAACGCAGAGGGGAGCCGGACCGCCAGGAGGTTGAATCCGAAGGCTTTCATGGACAGGGCCTGCATCCAGATCAGGAAAGGAGGCTTGGTGCTCCAAAGTTCGGGCTTCCCATCGTAGTGTACGACCAGCCAATTGCCGTTTTGCACCATTTCCAGGGCGCTATTGGCCGTGCGTCCTTCGTCATAGACAAAAAGGGGAAGGGAGTCCAGGTGCATGAAAAGCGGAAAAAACGACAGAATAAAAACGAGTAGGAAGCCACTCCAAAACGTTTTTTTCATCCCCTTATTTTTTGCTTCCTTTCGCTGGAGTTGGCGTTTCATGCGTGTAACCCAAAATGCTCAGCATATCGGCCGGAACCTGTGCCCGTTTGTAGAGCATGTCGACCAGGTTGCCTTGCTCATCTTTGTACAGCAGGACGTGTTGCGGAGAGGGGATCAGGCAGTGCTTGATGCCGCCGTAGCCGCTCAGCGCATCCTGGTAGGCGCCGGTATGGAAAAAGCCCAGGTATAAGGTTTCCGGATCGTCTTTCGGGAAAATGGGCAAGTAGACCTGGCTTTCGTGGATCTCCGAATTGTAATAATCGGAATTGTCGCAACTCAGGCCGCCGATGTTGACCCGGCCGTATTCGTTGTACCACTTGTTGATGGGCAAAAGGATAAAACGCTCGCCGATGCCCCAGGAGTCGGGCAGGGTATTCATGAGGGAGTTGTCGATCATGTACCACAACTCCGCATCGTTTTGCTGCTTGCGACCGATGACAGAGAAGATCGTGGCCCCGCTTTCCCCGACGGTGTACTTTCCGAATTCGGTGAAGATATCGGGCTCGGGCACTTCGGCTTCCTCACAGGCCTCCATGATGAGGTTGACGATCTCCTTGACCATGTATTTGTAGTCGAACTCCGAACCGAGCGAATTGCGGATGGGCATGCCGCCCCCGATATTGATCGCCTTGAGGTCGGGGCAGATGGCGCGCAGGTCACCATAGAGCTTGACGGCTTTTTTGAGTTCGCCCCAGTAGTAGAGACTGTCCTTGATGCCCGTATCGACGAAGAAGTGGAGCATCTTGAGCTTGAACTTCGGGTTGTTGGCGATCTTTTCTTTATAGAAATTGATGACCTCCGAATTTCGGATACCGAGGCGGGAGGTATAGAACTCGAAATTGGGTTCTTCTTCGGTAGCTACCCGGATACCAACGTTGCAGGTGCCTTCGACCATCTCCTCAAAGAACTTGATCTCGTCGATGTTGTCGAGCACCGGGATGACGTTCTTGAAGCCGTCGTTGACGAGGTCGGAGATCTTTTGGGCATATTCCCGGGGCTTGAACCCGTTGGCGATGATCGTAATGTTCTTGTCGATCTTGTCTTCCTTCTGCAGGCTCCGGATGATATCGATGTCAAACGAAGAGGAAGTCTCCAGATCGGAGCCGTGTTTGAGCACCTCGTTCAGCACGAAACTGAAGTGACAGGTTTTGGTACAGTAACAATACCGGTAATCCCCGCTGTAACCCATCGAACGCATGGCCCGCGTAAAGAGGTTCTTGGCGCGTTTGATCTGCGAGCCGATCTTCGGCAAATAGGTGATTTTCAGCGGAGTGCCGTATTTTTTGATGAGGTACATCAATGGCACCCCGTTGAAGGTGAGGTTGCCATCTTCGATATCAAACCCTTCTTGCGGGAAGTAGAAGGTTTGGTCGATGAGGTCAAAATACCGGTTGGTCATTCTTCAGAAATGGATGAGTTTTGTGGAGGAACAAATGGCTTCAATCCGGTTAGATCCTGGCTGTTTAAATGATTCTATGACGGGGGTAAAGTTATTGGAAATTGTCAATATTTAAGCATACCGTGGAAACAATTGAGTTACTTTTTGCAGGCGGGGTGTCTTCGGCCGTATTGTCTGTAAAAAGTATTTCAGTAGAACTAATCTAAATAAGGCCTGGAGTGTTTACTTTTGTAACTGTGAATTTCTAAAATGGTTGACCGCATGGAAAGTACTGAAAATACGCAGGCTAAAAGCCCGGTCTTGCTCTACACCGAGCAGACCCCGAATCCCGAATCGCTCAAATTTGTCACCAACCGCATGCTGTTTCGCGGCACGGCCGATTTCCGCGAGGAAGACCTGGCCCGGGAATGGTCTCCCCTGGCGACCGAATTATTCGCCCTGCCCTACGTGAAAGGCGTCTACATCAGCAACAACTTTGTCACCGTCACCAAGGAGTTCAACTACGGGTGGGAGGACATTATGCTGAAACTGAAGGATTTCATCAAGAAATACGTAGAGGAGGAGAAAGAGATCGTCACCGAAGGTTTCGCAGAGGCCATGCTGAAGATCGAGGCCGAGCGCGGCGCCGGCTATGAATATTCCGACGAAGACGCAGAGATCGTCAACCGGGTCCGCGACCTGATCGACACCTACGTCAAACCTGCCGTAGAGATGGACGGCGGCAACATCGAATTCAAATCCTACGATAAAGGCACGGTGTGCGTGGTCATGCAAGGCTCCTGCAGCGGTTGTCCCTCTTCGACCGTCACCCTCAAGGCGGGGATCGAAGGCATGCTCAAGCGGATGATACCGGAAGTGAAGGAGGTCGTTTCGGAAATGGGATAAAGCGTTTTCAATAAGAATGGCGCACCTGCGCCATTCTTATTGATCAATAAATTGCACGGATTGAAACCGCCGGTCAATCGCGGGATTATCCGGGTCGTCGAAGAAAAAGAATACCAGGATGGTGCCGCGTTGTTCTTTATGCAGCACCAATAGCTCGCCAGTTCGTCGTTCGGACACCTGATCCTTGGGTGTGAAGAAATAAACGACTCCCCAATCGGCATGAAAAGCATCGAGTTCGGTCGTACCCAGCGACAGAAGAGAGATGGGTGCGTCTTCGGCATTGGTAGCCACGTGGGTGACCATCCGGGTGGCCAGGATGTGTGGGTATTGACTGTCCCATTGGTCTTCCCGGTAGGGTATGGCCAGGTAGCGAATCTCCATTTTTTCACTGCGCGATCGGATTATGTAGTCGTATTCCTGGAAATCGCCGGGTTGGGGGGCGACGGGCTGGTAATCGCTGTCGAGCGGGCGGAATATTTCCAATTGCATGGCCTCCAGTTTTAGCTGGAAGGCAGGCGGGAGCGCTGCAGGCTGGCTGTACGAAACCACGCGTCCCAGGAGCAGGATACCTGCCGATATGCTTAGCACCTTATGATAGCTCGGATGCATATTAATCGATTTGACAGGAGCGCCTCCACCTGTCAAAATATTCATAACACTACCCGCGGCCCGTTCAAGGCTTGCCGGATATGGAAGAATAAAACAAAGAGATCAATAGGGTTAGGAAAAGGAAGGACTTAAGCTGGAGCGATGCCGATTTTTTCTTTTATGGAGTCAATCAGTGCGGGGGATACTTTTCGGCGTTGAACCCGGCTTTTAATAAATTCGCGGAAAGACCGTTCTTTACTCAAAAAATCCATGTAGTTTGGATTTGACCGCAATTCCTGGAGCAATCTATTTTCATCTTCATTGGATAGCTCGTTGTCCAGGTACAAATTCATCAAGCGATAAAAATCCTGTTGGTCATGCGAATTTCTCATTTTTCTGCAACTTTTAGGCTTAGCCGGCGGCTGGTCGCGCAAGGAATTCGCTCGGGGTTGGCGCAAATGGTTGTACAACAACTGCCAGGTGCGCCTCCTTCCACAATACCTGGGAAGGGGCGCTGGGCAGTATCGTTAAACCTTTTGAGCAGGGAATATGAAAATTGGATTTTCATCGAACGGATGCGTTTGCGCAATCGACCAGGGCCTTTGGGCCGTGGGTTAAAAATTAGGAACGCTTATCTTCATAGCCGAGTTTCTCGGCATATTCTCGCAGAGTTTCCTTGAGCATGTTCCGCGCCCGGTGCAGTCGCGAACGAACCGTACCGATCGGGATGTCGATGATCTTGGCGATCTCCTCATACGTGAATCCTTCGATGTCGCAGAGCAGGATAACGGTGCGAAAGTCGACCGGCAGCGAATTGATCGCTGTGGTCACTTCGTCGCCCATCATATTCTGGAACATCTCTATACGCAGGTCGTTATAGTTGGAATACGACGAATCATCTTCATCCTGATAGGCGATGATGTCCTCGTAATCCACTTTTGTGGGCTGCTTCGTTTTTTTGCGGTATTCGTTGATGAAGGCATTCTTCAGGATCTTGAACAACCAGGCCTTGGCATTCGTGCCTTCCTTGTAACTTTCTATAAACCGGAACGCTTTCAAATAGGTATCCTGCACCAGATCGTTCGAATCTTCTTCATCGTACGTAAGGTGGAACGCAAAGTTGTACAATGCGTCAATCTGCGGAAGGAACTCCTCCTGGAAGATCCTGTCCTTTTGTTCCGGAGATAATATTTCGTCAGACATTACTATCATAAAGATAGGTTTTTTTCGACCTGGTACAAATGGGTAAACTGCATCCAGCGGTTTTTGGTTCCGGAGATCGAAAAAAAGTTGAGAGTTGAGAGTGGAGAGTGATATTGGATACTTTTTGACAAAGTCAAAAAGGACTCCCATTACTTTCCACTATAAACTCTCAACTTTTCCCCCAATAGCCATATATCCTCAAAGCTGTTATACATCGGCACCGGCGCCAGGCGGATCACATTCGGCTCCCGCCAGTCGCAGATGACGCCGTGGTCGGTGAGGTAGTTGAATAGCTCGCGGCCGTGGTTTCCAATTAGGAGCGATAACTGGCAGCCGCGTTGGGCAGGATCGCGGGGAGTAAGGATGTGGTATTGATGCCCTTTCCGGTTGAGCTCATCGATGATGAATTCGAGGTAGGCGGTGAGGCGCAAGCTCTTTTCCCGGAGATTTTCCATGCCGGCCTGCTCGAAGAGGTCGAGGCTGGCTTTGTGGGCAGCCATGGGGAAGATCTGTGCATTGCTCAGTTGCCAGCCCGCCGCTCCGGACATGGGGTGGAAGCCTTTTTTCATGAGGAAGCGCTGGGCTTCGTCGTGCCCCCACCAGCCGGCAAAGCGGGGCAGGTCGAGGTTGAGGTGGTGGCGTTGATGCACGAAGACGCCGCTCGGCCCGCCTGGGCCCGAATTGAGGTATTTATAACTGCACCAGACGGCAAAGTCGGCTCCCCAGTCGTGCAATTGCAAGGGCAGATTCCCGGCGGCATGGGCCAGGTCGAAGCCCACGCAGGCGCCTGCATGGTGCCCCTCCCGCACAATGGCAGGCAGGTCGAAAAACTGACCGGTGTAGTAGTTGACGCCCCCAAAAAGGATGAGGGCCGCGCTGGGACCCTGCTCTTTTATGGTACGGATAATGTCTTCGGTCTGCAGGTGGTCTTCTCCATCCCGGGGCGCGATCTCCACAATGGCGGTTTCCGGGTCGAATCCGTGGAAGCGCACCTGGCTCTCCACCGCGTATTGATCGGACGGGAACGCGCCCGCTTCCATGATGATCTTGAAGCGTTCCTTCGTCGGCCGGTAGAAGCTGACCATCATGAGGTGGAGATTGGTGGTCAGGGTGTTCATCACCACAACCTCCTCTTCCTTTGCACCCGCGATATGCGCTGTCTGCCGGGCCAGGAATTTGTGGTAGTACATCCAGGGCATTTCGCCTTTGAAATGGCCTTCTACTCCGTAGGTGCGCCATTGCTCGAGTTCATCGAGCAGCGCTTTTTCCACCCCTTTGGGTTGCAGGCCCAGCGAGTTGCCGCAAAAGTAGAGCACATCCTTCCCGTTGTGTTGCGGGAAATAGAATTGGTCGCGGTAGCCGCGCAGGGGATCGACCTGATCCTGAGCGCGGGCGTAAGAGAGCGTATTTTCCATATTTTTTCAAAAAAAACAATCATAAAAAACGGAGCCCGAAGGTCGCCGTTTTTTATGAAAATAAATCCCCCTGCCGCGCAAAACTCATCGGGTTCTCCAATTCGAGCAGCTGGCGTTTGACATCGAGGCCGTAGAAGTAGCCTTGCAGGTCGCCCGATTTGGCGATGACGCGGTGGCAGGGCACCACGATGGCGATGGGGTTGTGGGCATTGGCCTGGCCTACGGCCCGCACGGCTTTGGGGTTGCCGAGCTTTTCAGCGATGGCGAGATAGGAAGTGGTATGGCCGTATGGAATTTCCAACAACTCCCGCCAAACTTCCTGGTGGAATTCCGGCTCCCCCGACCAGTCGAAGGGCAATTTGAACTCCCGGCGGTTTCCTTCAAAATATTCGGCGAGCTGCTGCAGGCAGTTCTCCAGCAGATCGGGCATGGGGTCCGAATTTTTTCCCCTCCGCTCCACAAATTTGATGCTGCGAATACCCCGGAGGGTTGCCACGATCTCCAGGATGCCAAGCGGGGATTTGAAGTAGGCTTTTGATTCCATAAAGAAAACGATGAGGGAGGAACACATCGCGCTCCTCCCTCCTTATTAATTAATGATTAATTTCCCGGTGTGCAACGATCCATCATCCAGCATGACCTGGTAGAAATAAGCGCCGGGCGGCAGCCCGTTCCGTTCGACCAGCAGGGAGGACTCCTGCACGTCCTGGTATTGACGCACGACCTGGCCGTTGGTATTGGTCAGCACCAGGTCGCGGATGAGGCCCCGGTCGCCTTTGATGAGGAACCAGCTGCCCTCCTGCATGGGATTGGGAAATACCCGCACCCAGGATTGATCATAGGGAACGACCGGTACCCCGGAGGGTTGCGGGATGTTTTTGATATCCTCCGAGATCCAGTTGTAGAAGGCTACGAGTGAATCGGCATCTTCGACATAATCGCCCAGGTTGGGGCAGGGATAGGGTTGATCGTTCCACCACATAACGGCGTAGACGAACTCAAATTCATCGCCGGGAAAGACGTTGATGGGGCCGAAGTTCATCAGGAAGCGCCGGTCGTCGGGGTCGGCGTTGGCAGTGCATTCCGTCCAGGGTTGCCCGTTGTAGTCCGACCCGTCGAAGGCGTAGGGATAGTAGGGCTGACCGGGGTTATAACCGGTACCGCCCTTGGATAAGGGGGTGCCGTCGTTCCATTTTCCGGTCATGTAATTGTAATATTGAATGGGCGTGCCGGGGTCGGCATAGGGGATACCCAGGGCTCCGCCTGCGTTCAGGTAGTAAGTGAAGGAAGAGAAGGGCAGTTCCTGGGTCACGCTGTCGGCGTCGAGGTATTCGAAGGGTTTGATCACCTTCATGGCCAGCACCGGGATCTCGTTGCCGTAGCCGTTAATGCCCAGGCAGTTTTCATCGAAATTGTCGCCGTTGTATACGAAAGCCATTTTTGCATCCGGCAGGCATCCGATGTAGTCGTCCTGGTAGCAGCCCAGATCGGGGTCGACCCAAAGGGAGAAATAGGCATTGGCCAGCGGGGTGGTGCCCCGGTATTTGAGCTTGAACTCGTAAAAGGTCGTGTTGTCGATATAGGCGCTATCGGGATCCTCCTGGGTATTGTAGGAGAAGGCGTTGGCCTGCACCTCCATGTTTAGTTTTTCCCCGCCCGAGTCGGCGTGGGAATTTCCTGCGTCGTTGTAGACCCACCAAATGGATACCTCGCCTTTCAGGAGCGGCACATCGCCAAGATTGGGCTCGTATTTTCCATTTTCATTGCGGTCGTAGAAGGGAGCCATGTCTTCCCCTGCCGGCAGTTGAAAGCCGTGAACCTGGGAAAAGAAGGGGTTGCCTTTTGCCGGCCACCCGAGAATAGAGACCGGGATATCGTCGTCGAGCACCCCGTTATCGGCAAAATCGTTCAGAAATTTGTTGATCTCCGTACGGTTTACCTGGAAAAACTTGTTCCAGTTGGCGCATTCGGCCGGGGTGATCGTCCCGACGGGAGAAAGCGGGCCCGGCCAATAGTCGAACTGATTGGTTTGCGCGCCGTAGGTAGGGGCTGCCACCTTCAGCGTGCCGCCCGGCGAATAGCCGCCCAGCCAGAGCGCCCCTGTAAAGAGGGCGGAGACGTTGCTCGTCTCGGTATAGGGGACGATATACTTGCCGGTGGTTCCGTCCCACCAGATATCGCCGGTGTTCCGGAGCCGGGCATTGACGTTGTTGACCTTCAGTTCGGTCTGTGCGTTACCCGGTGCACATTGGGCCGTCAATTGGTCAAAGGGAAGGAACGTCAGAAGCGCAAACAGTAAAAAAAGTAGAGGTGCATTCTTCATAGTCGACTGAGGTTTTTACAATTTTTTTTTAAAGTTATCGGAAAATAGGGAAATTTTCCAACTGTAGGGAAGTTGAAGAGTTGAAAAGTTGAAGAGTTGAAGAGTTGAAGAGTTGAAGAGTTGAAGAGTTGAAAGGTTGAAGGGTTGGAGGGTAGTGTGGGAAGCTACCGGGGTAGGTTAGGGCTGATGATCGTCTGGTCGCTGTGTTTTCCGTGTCAGGGTTGTATGGGGGAGGCGAAGTCTTCAGACGTAATAATAAACGGCGATAAAGTGACAGATACTCCCGCCGAGCACGAACAGGTGCCAGATGCCGTGGTTGAACGGCAGTTTTTCCCACAAATAGAATATGACCCCGAAGCTATAGCTCAGTCCGCCGGCAAATAGCCAGATCAGACCCCCTGTCGGCAGGTTCTGGATCAGGGGCTTGATAGCGAAGATGGCCAGCCAGCCCATTCCGATATACAACACCGCCGAGATCGCCCGGTATTTGTCCTGGTAAAAGAACAGTTTGTAAGCCACGCCGATAATGGCCAGTCCCCAGATCACGCCGAAAAGGGTCCAGCCCCAGGGCCCTTTCAGGGTGAGCAGGGTAAAGGGGGTATACGTTCCGGCGATGAGCAGGTAAATAGCCGAGTGATCGATGCGGGCAAAGACCTCCTTGAGCTTTTCCGCCATGACGCCATGGTAGATCGCAGAGGCCAGGTATAACAGGACCAGCGACGCCCCATAAACGCTGAAACTCACCATTCGAATCGCGCCGCAATCCCGGCAGGTTGCCAGCAGGAGCACCAGGGCCGTGATGCTCAGCCCGGCGCCGATACCGTGGGTGATGGTGTTGACCCGTTCTTCGAGGACGAGGAGTTTTTTTTGTGCGGGCATGGGAAAAGGGTTTGAAATGGAGAACTAAAGCATAAACGTTCGGGCATCTGAATTGATTGTGCCACTTGCGAGAAGGCCGGCCTGCGCTGCCCTTCTCGCGAACCAGACTGTCATTTCTCAGGAATATCCTAAACTTGAGTCATCCCGAATTTTGAGAGGGGGGCTCTATTCAAAAAATAAGAACCGCAAAGGCGGTAGGCACAGGCCATACCTTCCCTGTAAGACGATGGTGCCAAAATATTTCGGCACACCACTGGTGCGCTAAATTTATTTGGCGCGGGAAAAGCCCTGCCCTGACGGGCTAAATCTATGGCCTTTTTACAAAGCCTTCGCCTCAATAGATTGAAACTTTATTTTCCGATCGGTAAATATTTTGTTTTAAAGCAGTTAGGTCCCAAATTTTTTTTCCTAATTTTACTATACCTTTCCCAAATGTCGATCCCTTTACTGACGAAAAAGTGATTAGATGGCCGCTGGCCGTCTAATCACTTTTTCGTCAGTATAAAAGCCAACGTATTATTCCATTCTAATTATCGCCATGGGAAAAATACCCTTTACCGCTGCTTCTGATCGTCGAAGGTTATCCACTTCGAAGCTATGCCGCATTTTAAGATTCTCAGCCTTAATCTTAATCTCCACCCCCATGACCCTCACCGCCCAGCAGTTAATCGGGGCGGTAGGAAATTATTACCAGTCTTCGGCGGGCTCCATAAGCTGGAGCGTGGGCGAAGTGGCTGTCCGTACCATTTCCGGCACTAACAACCAATTGACCCAAGGTTTTCAACAGGCTGCTATAATGAATGTAACGGTTGATGCAGGGGAATCCGTCAATCTCTGTCAAACGAAAGCCTTAATCCTGGAAGACCTCAGCGCTTCCCTTGATCCATCTTCCTTTTCGGCTACATGGAGTACCAGCGGCAGCGGAACCTTTGATGACACGAATAGTCAAACCGGAGTGTTTGGCGTGGCCACCCTTTACCAGCCGAGTGCACAGGATATTGCCGACGGCCATGTCATTCTTACCCTCACCGCCGATATCAACTGCTCAGCTGATACAGTGGAGATCCTGATTCTAAGGGTAGCTTGCGGAAGCTTCCCCTGGAATGGAAATTGAGTTGAAAATCGAAAGCAGATTGCTAAGTTCTTTGTCAACACCGGGACCGGAGGTCGCGATGTTGATAAATTAATTTTGTAGCACAACTTATAACCATGAAAAAACCAATCTTTTTATTTTTCCTTTTGAGCTTTGCCCTCACTGCCTTGGGTCAGGCGCCCCAATCATTTCAGTACCAGGCTGTCGTGCGCGATGCGGGCGGGAATCCCATCTGCAGCCAACCGGTCGGCATGCGTATCAGTCTGCTGCAGTATTCTACTTCAGGTACCCTCGTCTATCAGGAAACCCATAATCCTACGTCCAACGGTTTTGGGCTGGTGAACCTGGAAATCGGCATGGGAAGCGTCGTGAGCGGGACCTTCAATACCATCGACTGGAACAACGGACCTTATTATATTGAAGTGGAATTTGACCCGGCCGGGGGAACCAGCTACACGGTGATGGGTACGAGCCAGTTGTTGAGCGTGCCCTATGCACTCCAGTCTGAAAAGGCGAATTGTTGCATTACCGCAGCCTTCTACCGGGGCGATACGCTCGTACTGACCCGCGCGGACGGGACGGTGCTGAATGTGTTGCAATGTGGCGTTACAGATCTGGAGACCGGCGCCTCGGCGACCGTTTCTTGTATTCAAAATACAGTTGCCGATAATGCGGACGAGGTAAGTATTGCCATTGATTATACAGGACTGGACCAGAATGCCGTAATTATCAATAATGGTGCGGGTACTATCGGAGGTGATGATCCGGCTACTACCTCCACAGGAACCATAATCCTGACAGGACTTACAGAAGGCGATGATTGGAGTTTTATCATTTCGGGAGGCCTGAGCGGCTCTTGCAACCTGCTTTCCATGGGCACCGTAGCATCAGACCTTTGTGCGCCATGCGGCATTACCGATATTGAAACGGGAACTCAAGCACAAATCACCTGTCTGACCAATACCCCCGGCAATGACAATGTTACGGTAAAAATTGATTACGTCGGTGTTGAACCGAATGCGATCATTACCAACAACGGCAGCGGCATAATAGGCGGTAATGATCCCAAAACAACGCCTGACGGAACCATTATCCTGACAGGGCTGAAGGAGGGCGACAGCTGGAATTTTTCCATTACGGGCGGAACAAATAATATTTGTAGTCTTAATTCTTCGGGTAATGTACCTGGAAATCTCTGTATCGACCCTCAAACTCGACTGAATGCCGGTGAAACGCCTTGCGATCTGCTGGATGACGGATTTACCCCCAATGATCTTTATGGCCTGACTTACCAGGGAGGCTTTATTTTTTATATAAATAATTCCGGGCCTGGTTGCGCAGGCCTCGTGTCCGCACCGGTGTCTCAAAGTCTGGCTGCGCTGTGGGGCTGCAATGGCGTTCCCTTTGGGACCGGGGCAGGAGTAGGTACCGGAGCACAGAATACGATAAATATTCTGGCGGGTTGTTCGCAATCCGGGATCGCAGCCGAATGGGCGAACCAGTATACGGGAGGAGGCTATACGGATTGGTTCTTACCTTCCAAAGACGAACTGAACTTAATGTATGTCAATCTAAGGCTAAATGGGAAGGGTAATTTAGGCAATTTTCGCTATTGGAGTTCCTCGGAGTTCCCTACCCCCGGCAGCACCAATGTATGGTCTCAGGGGTTCGCCGTTGGTGACCAGGGGGCCAGCGACAGAAGCTTCACCCTCAACCATGTTCGGGCGGTTCGGGCTTTTTAGAGGGGACACGAGCATCGCCCGCTATCTGGACAATAAACTTCAATTGGAAGTCAACCAGGAGAAAACCCGGATATGCCGCCCCGTACGGTGGTGTGAGAGGGCTGGGGTGGGCGCTAGGGCTCACCTCTCCCTACTCGATTGCAGGTAGTATTTTATTTCAACCTTTCCCTTATCCATTGAGTTATTCCGGCGGAATTGAGATCTCCCTTTGCCACCATGATGACGAGCTGATACTTTTCTTCTTGAGATGCCTCAAAATCCTTGCCTGACTCCAAAAGCACCAGCCTCATCAGCACATACCCAAGCCTTTTATTGCCGTCGAAAAATGGATGGTTGATCACAATACTTTCAAGGAGTGCCGCAGCCTTTTCTTCCGGGCTCGGATATAGCTCATTGCCATCAAAGGTTTGCAAAGGCCGACTTAAAGCAGCCTCCAACAATCCTTGATCCCGGATCCCTGATGATCCTCCAAATTCCAATATTTGAAGCTCGTGGATTGCCAGCACTTCAACCAGGTCGAAGATCATTGAGCAAGTCTTTGTAATACTTCCCTATCCTCCCTCATGATTTGGATAAGAGCGCTCGAGCGCTTGACCTTTGAAACTGAAACCTTCCTAAGGATCTTTAGGTAAGCCAACACCTCCTCTAAATGATCCTCTGGTAAAGAATCAAGGATTTGGTCTATCTGCGATTTTACTTCTGCTTTTGTCATCGATCAGTGGTTTGCCACAAGTTACAACGTTTTGATCATGAGATCAATTCCCCAGCTGCACCATAGTCTATTGCTCCTTTTCTATTACCTGCAACGATGGTGCAAACAACGTAGCGAAGCGGATGCGTAGCTATGGATGTGTGTGCCCGGCATGGGCATCCGAATCGGTATAAAGATACCGAATATTTTTGCGTAATCGACTTCGGTACTGTATCTGGAAAATGTGGAAGAAACCGTGGCGCCGCTATCGGGCCTTCCGCCAATTGGGCATCAACCACGAATGGGCCATGAAATTTGCCTGGTCGCGCAAAGGCGGCTGGCGGCTCTCATGCAGCCCGGTCATGGGGATGACCGTGACGGAGGAACGCCTCAAACAGCGGGGATACATCTCCTTTAAGGATTACTATCACCAGGTTCATCAAAAGAGCGTTGTTTCATGAACCGCCGTATACCAGGCCGGTACGTACGGTGGTGTGAGAGGGCTGGGGTGGGCGCTAGGGCTCACCTCTCCCTACTCGATTAGCTGTAGCTCTTTTTATTCGTCATTTTGCAAATTTTTCAAATGTTGTTCCATTAAATTTATATGCTCCGTTTTCGTGTGTCCCTAGCCAAAGGCCACCATTGTTGTCTTTGTAAATGCTGAATAGCGAAATGTCTTTTGAGTTGTCTTGAACGGCATATTGTGTAATTTTCATTCCATCATATTTCCAGACACCATCAAGATAAGTCACAAACCATAAATTATTATTGTCGTCTATTAAACTTGATAGATACTCATCCAAATTGCTGTCCCTTTTCCCATCCAAACCGCCTATGCTTCTGTGTCTTGTGTAGAATTGGTTGTTTTTAAAAGTTAAGCTGTCGTACACACTATAACGATATTCGGTATTGAACCAAAAGTCGCCATTTTTATCTTCCGTAATTGAACGCACTCCGTTTGCACCTTCGTTGCGAAATTCTGTCACATCTTCTTCTGTAATCCATTCAAACGATTTACCATCGTATCGACAAACTCCAACAGGGTTTGTACCAAACCAAATGTTTCCTTTTCTGTCCTTGTATATGCTGTAGATTCCAAAAGAATTGGGTAGGTTTGGTGGTTTAGGCAACTCCAATTTATATAAGTTAATACCATCATACCGATATACTTTTCCAGTATTTCCATAAGAATATTTGAACCACATATCTGTTGGTTCAAGTTTCCAATTTTCACTCGGAACTGCCGTTAAAGTCGTAAATTCATTTCCGTCAAACTTAGATATTGAAGATGTTGCGTTTGCACTGACAAAATAAATGTTACCAGATTCATCTTCTTTTATTTCATCAATTCTGTTGTTTGGCAAACCGTGCTTTGTTGTGTAATTAATCAATTCCTTTCCATCGTATTTATATACTCCTGTTTCCCAACTGCCAAACCAATAAACATTCTTACTATCTTGATAGACAACCAT
Organism: Lewinellaceae bacterium; assembly: GCA_020636275.1. GTDB lineage: Bacteria > Bacteroidota > Bacteroidia > Chitinophagales > Saprospiraceae > JADJTT01. The sequence continues at coordinate 943,895 of JACJYD010000001.1, forward strand.
TATACTGCTACCCAATTCTGTTACAGTGTCGGCTTTTGAAATGTTATCGGTCTTTTCCTGTTGGTTTGTGGTTTGTCCATTGCAAGACGTCAATAAAACCATTGCGATGAAAATTGTCAATATGTTTAATTTTATGGTCATCTGTTTATAGTTTGTGCTATTTTCTTCGAGTTACAGCTAACGGGATGTTACTCGACGTGGTGAGCGCATGCGAACCATGGAAGTGTAGCAAGTGTTGCAGGCTGGCTTTATTCTAATGCTTTTTCAAGGTCGGCAAACGTAATGATTTGCGTTCCTTCGAAACTTTCAATTTCCAATAAGTCTTTGTCCCCCGTCACCAAATAATCCGCATTACTATCTTTTGCAAGTGCCAGCAAAAAGTTGTCCTTGGGGTCTCGGCAAAGATTTACCTCTGATTGTACTTTGACAATTTCAGCAAAGTGGTCGATCAAACTTAACAATTCAATGATATCTTCTTCAGAAAAGAACTTCCTGAACTTTGGTCGGCTTGCAACCTCTATGAACTCCCCTAATGATTCCTCACTAAAAATCAATCGAATTGCTCTTTTTTCGAGCAACAGGTCAATCTTGATCAGCTTACTGGATATGAGATAACTGATCCAAAGATTGGTGTCAAGGATTACTCTTGAAGGAGGGTCAGCCATTACCCTTTTTTCTTTCAGTCCTAACCAACTCCACTTCTTTGGTTATCTCTTCCATACCCGGAGCTTCTTCCTCCTTTGATCTGAGTTTAGAAAGAAGGTTAGAAAGGCGTTTTGAAGGAGTTTCTTCCTCCCTGATTATTATCAAATTCATCTTGGCAAGGTCCTCAAGTAGGGCCTTTACCCTTGGATCTATCAATTCTACTGTTATTACTGTCATCTTGATCAACGTTTTCCTTCAGCCAATTTAGTCATTTTTTAGCTCTGCTTCAACTATTCCTCCTCTGCTTGCCTGCAACGGGAGTGCAAGCGCAGTAGCGAAGCGAATGCGAAGCTATGGACGTGTGAACATTGTTCTCGACTGCATTCTTATTCCATTTCTTCGATGATCGATTCAATATCCGGAAGCAGGTTTGGGATGTCCTTGGTTGCTGTTTCCCAAACAGTGTCCAAGTCAACATTGAAATAGTCGTGAATCAGCTTGTCTCGCATTCCGGCAATTGCACGCCACGGCACTTGATAGTATTTATCTCGCAACTCCTGGCTCAATCGCTTGGTTGCTTCACCTGCTACTTCGATTTTCCGAATGATGGCATCTTGCTTTTCCTCATCAGCTTGGAACGCTTCATAACTGACATCATCCATGTATTGAACAACCTTGGTAAAGCTCTCCAGAATGTGATCAAGGTATATCCTGTCGTCCTTTTTCATTCGTAGATGGTAATGAGGTCCTTTTCTATGTATTTCTTTAGGCGGGGATTTCTCAGGCTGTTTTCTGTGACCAAGTCAATAGGAATGCCAAGCTTATCACTAAGCTCCTGCTCGATCTGAACCAACTTTAGAAGGCTTATTCGCTCCTTAAATTTGATGAGGATGTCCAAATCACTCTCTTTCCTATTCTCACCTCTGGCAAATGAACCGAATATACCTATCCTTGCAGGATGGTAGGGAAGGAGGTACTGTAGCAGTTTTGCTTGAAGTTCTTTATCCATAGCTTCGAAAGGTTCACTTAGCTAAGATAACGATTTTGAGCCAACTATCGTTTCAACCTTTCTCTTGTTGTCGAGAACGGGGGGCTACTCGCAGTTGGCGCGGCCCTTTCCAGAAAGATTCAACGGAAGCACGAAAGGAACAAACTCTCCTTTGCCAAGTAGCGAGCCCAGTGCTCGCGCCAATTGACGAGTAGCTGGTGTTGTCGATACATCCGCGCTATAAGTTTTCATGTTTTCTGGAGATAATATTCGTAATCCCCACCATACTTGTTTATAAATTGTTTCTTGGAAACGTATTTGCCCGTACCTCCAAAAGTTCCCATTCCATCCACAACCCAAAACAAGCAATCCGCTCCAAAATCAACAAAAATTGGTCGTTCGGCGGCTTTCCAGGATCTCCTAGACCACTTCCAGTTAAATCGATGACTTGGTTTAATTCCTTTTATCGATTTTCGATATTCTGGAAAATGTCGATAAATACCAAATGTCTCTGCACCTTCATGTATTTCAAAATTTTCTTTGAAGGTATCACCATTTATTAGCCAGAGCATTTTTGAACCATAAAAGGATTCTCTTTCAGTAATAACCTGGGATTGAATTGGAGAGTTTTGAAGTTCGATAACAACTCCTTCTTTTGTGAAAATATCAGCTATATGCTTCTTGTATTCTTTTTCAATTACAACTTCTGCGTTATCTTTTCCAAAAGTTCTTTTCCAATGAAGATGCCAAAATGATTCCGGCTCATACCAATTATCACAACCTTCGCCTTTGTAATGAGCCCAATGCCAAGAATTTATCTCTCCACACCTTGAAAAGACTTGATTTTCACACAATGGACATAGCCCTTTAGTTTTGGGGCTTGCCTCAACTTTCTCCTTGTTTACGAAAGCCCATAGCATAATTTTTCTTTAGTTGTCGACAACGGGATGCTACTCGACGTGGTGAGCTCTTGCGAACCATGGAAGTGTAGCAAGTGTTAGGTCTCGTCCTCTTTTTTTCATCTTTCTTCCTTTTGGTTCAGATCATTGCCCCATCTTTTCGCTCCCCACGACTTGTCAAGTTATTCAATTTTCCTTTCCTCTGCAACCCCTTCGGTACTCGCCACAAGGATGGATATAGGAATGCCTCCTGCTCGCAAGTGGCACGGGAAGCCTTGTTTTGCATGTCGCTGCTCGTAGGCGGCTCTTCTCTTTGTCGCTACCCAGTTTCCGATTTCCATTTTTTACTTCAACCCCAGGATCTCTTTCTCCTACCTGCACATTCCCGCCACAATTTTGTCTTTTGGCTCCGGCCTGCGCCGGGAGGAAGTGTTGTTTGCATGCCTCCGCTCGTAGGCGGCGCTTCTTTTCTTAATTTGGATGAGACCTAACGGGGGCGCAAACGCAGGAGCGAAGCTCTTGCGAGCTATTGGCGTTTTGCGCAAAGTTATGGTCAGTGTTCTTTTTCTTTTACAAATTTTCTTGTTGAAATTGTCTTTCCATCCTCACCAACCACCCAAACAAAATAAACACCGGGGAGGAGACTCACAACATCAATTGGATTAATGCTACCATTAGTAATTCCTTGAACTTTTATCACTCTTCCTTTCGAATCTACAATGCCAATGCTCATGTCTCCTCCAGCCAACCCAGATATATTAATTTCACCTTGAACCGGGTTCGGGAAAAGGTACCATGATGGTTCTTTTTCCAAATACCCTTTTACATTTGTCTCTTGATCTAAATATCCAACAAGAGTTGTAAATGAACTATCAGGCAGAATAAAACTTGCATTACCATTATAAAGACCTTGATAATCTTCAACATCGCAATTGCTATCTAAAAGATATATTTGATCCCAGCCCGTCCCACAATCTACCTCAACCGTCACAACGACTGGGTAATCGACTGCATGAATGTATATCTCAAAATTTGTGTTTACTGATGAATAACTGCCTAAAAATGGCCGGAAGTCCCTCTTAGAATCAATATTTTCTGAAAAGTATAAGTTAGGTCCGGAAGCATTTGACCCCGAATAACAACACTTTAGACAGTTGAAGTTAAGAGAATCGCGTTGTATCACTCGAACATCTAAGCTATCATAGGGGGCATCAAAAATATTTTCTTCACCCAATATGGCGTCAATCCCAATGATAGAATTATAAATTGACCCAAATATCACAGTATCTTTTCGTCCCAAATTGTCCTCTGCAGCTAGGGTCGCAATGAGACATTGAGAAATCCCAATGTTTAGAAAATGAAAGCTCAGGACAATGAGCATAAGCTTCTTCATTATTATTCTTTTATTGACCATAACGGGGGTATTATCGCAGCCGGAGCCTTTCCCCCGTTCTAAAGTTAATGCTTTTTTGAACATGACTCCCGGCAAATACCCCGGCCGGTCTCTTCAATGGCGACGGTTGACGATAATACAGTGTTGGATGCGGTGCCTCCTTTTTCTTTCTTTTCTCATCGGCCGGCCGCTAAATCTCCGACCTGATTTTTTCCTCCGGCCCTTCTTTTCTGCCTCCTCATTTTCACTCGAATGGGGCTTGATGCGCGCGGCGCGCCTATGTCGCTCTTTGTTCGCCCCCGCGCCCGTGTGGCGGTTTTACCCCTTGATCTTTGATGTTTCCGGTTTTTTGATTTGAATCCGATCTCCAGGAATGCTCATTCCTCGCCACACATTTTATGATCTTCCCTTCGGCTCACCCCCGGCCTGCGCCGCTCTCATGCCGCTTTGGTACGCGCCATCAGCATGTGGCTATTGATTACCTCTGTTTTCATTCCTGCATCGCACCCAACATTTGTACAAACGCAATATTGCATTTATTTCCCATATCGCTGGATGCACTCTAGGCCCTGCCAGCAAAAAGGATAGCTCCTAAAAGTACTTCCAAACTTTTCAAATATAAGCAATAAGAAAGAAGGTTGAAAATGACTTTTATCATGTCTCAGAGAAACTGATCGAGGAATAGCCGATGAATCAACGGACTATCAATTAGCTCCCTTTTGAAGACATATATACTCAAACCGAAGTGGTTTGGGACTAGCGCAGTCGACGGCTGCACTAGTATCAAGAGATTTGACGGCCACCGGCCGTCAAATCTCTTTTACTTCAGTATATGAAGATTTCAGTTCTACTGACAAATCGCACGCTGGAAAGGCTTGAATCTATAGGAAGGAGATGTGATGAAGGTGAAGTTTAAAAGGATTGTCCCCGTCCTGCCATCTTGAAATGCAAAGCCCCCTAACTAGAACTAGTTAGAGGGCCTTTCGTGGTGCGGGACGGAATCGAACCGCCGACACATGGATTTTCAGTCCATTGCTCTACCGACTGAGCTACCGCACCTGCTTTCGTCAAAGCGACGGCAAATTTATGCGCTTTTCTGACTTTACGCAATAAATTGTAAAAAAAAGTTGAAGAGTTGAAGAGTTGAAAAGTTGAAAAGCCTCATTCTCTTCAACTTTTCAACTCTTCAACTCCCCCTCAAAGTTCCTGCCCCTTCAAGAAATAATAGATATCCTCCCAACTCCGGGTCTTCAGGCTGATCACTTTCTCCAGTTCGTTCTTGGCGAAATGGATCTCGTTGGCGCCCAGGCCGGGGTCCTGGTTGATCCAGATGCCGTTGGCGCCCAGATTTTTTGCCAACTCCATGTCGGTGAGGCGGTCGCCGATGACGTAGGAAGTGGAAAGGTCAATCCCTTCATCCAGGAAATGTTGGAGCATGGCGGTGCCGGGTTTGCGCGTCGGGGCATTCTCGTGGGCATAGGTCCGGTCGATGTGGACTTCCAGGAAATGGATGCCTTCGCCGGCAAAGGTCTTGATGATAAAGCGATGGGGCGGCCAGAACAATTCCTCCGGAAGGCGCTCCCGCCCGAGCCCGTCCTGGTTGGTCACCATGATAAGCTTGTAATCCATCTCGTGGACGATCCGTCCCAACCACAAAAATACGCCGGGGTAAAACTCGATCTTTTCATAGGAATCGACCTTGTAATCGAAGGGTTCCATGACTATTGTACCATCGCGGTCGAGGAAGAGGAAGCGTTGCATGAAATTGGTGATTGGTGATTGGTGACTGGTGACTGGTGGCTGGTGATTGGTGACTGGTGACTGGTGACTGGTGACTGGTGACTGGTGATTGGTGACTGGTGATTGGTGACTGGTGTAGGAGGTAATTCTCCGGAATGCAAAATTAACAGAAATGTAATGGTGTCCTTCAAAAATTACACAGTGTTTCTATCTACGATTTACACACATGCGTGAATTTTTTTTAAAATCGTTGAACCTGCAATTAACTCCTGTTTACTATTAATTTTACCTATCCCCCAATCACCAGTCACCAATCACCAGTCACCAATCACCAATCACCAACCCCCAGTCACCATGTCAAAACTCCCACACATCGGCACCACCATCTTCACCGTCATGTCGGCGCTGGCGAATGAATGCGGCGCGATCAACCTGTCGCAGGGCTTCCCCAACTACGATCCGCCGCAGTTGTTGCGCGATCTGGTGACCAAATACCTCAATCAGGGTATGAACCAGTACGCCCCTATGGCGGGGGCGCCGGCGCTGCGGCAGGCCCTGGCGGCCAAGATCGGCTCGCTTTATGGGTTGGAGCTTAGCCCGGATGCGGAGATCACGGTGACGGCAGGGGGAACGCAGGCGCTCTTTACCGCTATCGCCGCTTTTGTTATGCCGGGCGATGAGGTGATCTTGCTCGAACCGGCGTACGATTCCTACGGCCCCTCCGTGCAGGTGCAGGGCGGGAAGCCGGTGCCCTACGAACTCAAGGCGCCGGATTACCGCGTCGATTGGGAAGAACTGGCAGCCCTGATCACGCCGCGCACCCGCATGATCGTGACCAATACTCCGCACAACCCGACGGGAAAGGTCTTTTCTCCGGAGGACCTGTCGGCCCTCGAACGCCTTGCCGAAGCACATGATCTCCTGGTGCTGAGCGATGAGGTCTATGAGCACCTCGTTTTCGACGGACGCCGCCACGAGAGCGTCTTTCGCTACCCGGGGTTGTTCCGCCGAAGCCTGGCGGTGTTTTCCTTCGGAAAAACATTTCATGGTACAGGCTGGAAGATGGGCTATTGCGTGGCCCCTGAGCCCTTGATGGCGGAGTTCCGCAAGGTGCACCAGTTCAACGTCTTTTCGGTCAATTCGCCCATGCAGTACGCTCTTGCCGAATTTCTCCAGTATCCCGAAGAATACCTGCATCTGCAGACCTTCTATCAGGCAAAACGCGATTTCTTTCTCGAAACCATCTCCGGTACGGGCCTGCGTCCCATCGCCTGCGAAGGCACTTACTTTCAGCTGGTCGACTACAGTTCGGTCAGCGATCTGGGCGATTTTGAGTTTTGCCAATGGCTCACGCGCGAGGTGGGCGTGGCGGCGATCCCCGTCTCTTCTTTTTTCGGGAACAAACGCGATGATCAGGTGGTGCGGTTTTGCTTCGCCAAAACGGAGGAGGTGTTGGCACAGGCGGGAGAGCGGTTGGGGAGGTTTTAGTTCTCAATACGCCCTTACATTCTTATTCTCCATAAAATTAATGAACGCCCGGTTGACCACCCGGTTGCCGCCTGGCGTGGGGTAGTTGCCGGAGAAATACCAGTCGCCCAGGTGATTCGGACAAGCGGCGTGGAGGCCTTCGATGGTCTGGTAGATCAATTCCACCTTGGGGTCGATCCCCTTGGGCGTAACGATCTCGGCGATCTTTTTGGTGATCTTTTCATAAGGAAAAAGATCGTATAGCGGGGCTACCTGGTTAGTGATCTGGCTGACGGGAAGGTCTTCCTGTTGTTTGCAACGCGCGTAGGCTTCGTCGAGCAGGTGGCTCTGCTTGGTTTCTTTCAGAAGTTTGACCAGTGCCTGGAAGGCGACGAAATCCTTCATTTTGGACATGTCGATGCCATAACAGTCGGGGAACCGGATCTGGGGCGCCGAGGATACGAAGACGATCTTCTTGGGACGCAGGCGCGACACGATGCGGATGAGGCTTTCGCGCAGGGTCGTGCCCCGCACGATGGAATCGTCGAGCAACACGAGTGTGTCGACGCCGTCCTGCACGATGCCGTAGGTGACGTCGTAGACGTGCGACACCAGTTCGTGACGGGAGTTATCGTCGGTGATGAAGGTGCGCAATTTTTCATCTTTTACCACCAGTTTTTCCACCCTGGGCGTCATGGCGAGGATCTTTTCCAGCTTTTTGGGCTTAAGGTCTTTGCCCAATTTCAGGATCTTCTCTTTTTTAATTTCGTTGAGGTGTTGTTCGATGCCCTGGATGAGGCCGAGGAAAGCGGTTTCGGCGGTATTGGGCACAAAAGAAAAGACGGCATGCTCCAGGTCGTAATCAACGGCTTCGAGCACCCGCTGGGTGAGTTGTTCGCCGAGCTTTTTGCGTTCGAGATAGATCTCGCGGTCGGTGCCCCGGGAGAAATAAATGCGTTCGAAAGAACAAGCGGCGCGGGGCTGCGGATCGATGAAGGGGAGCTCGGATACCTGGCCGTCCTGCTTGATGATGAGGGCGTGGCCGGGTTCGAGTTCTTTCACCAGTTTGAAATTCACATCCAAACCGGTCTGGATCGGAGGGCGTTCCGAGCAGCAAACCACCACTTCGTCGTCGTGGTAATAGTATGCGGGGCGGATACCTGCCGGGTCGCGCATCACGAAAGCGTCGCCGTGGCCGATGAGGCCGGCCATGACATACCCGCCGTCAAACTTCCGGCTGGAGCGCCGCAGGAGACGCTGAATGTCCAGTTTTTCATTGATCAACGCACTGATCTCCATTTTGGAGTAGCCATCGGGTTTGTACCAGGTATATAGGCGTTCCACTTCATCGTCGAGAAAGTGGCCGATCTTTTCCAGCACGGTTACGGTATCGGATTTCCTTCTTGGGAACTGGCCCAGGTCGATGAGCTCTTCGAAAAGTTCGTCGACATTGGTGAGGTTGAAATTGCCGGCCAGTACCAGGTTCCGGTTGATCCAGTTGTTTTCGCGGAGGAAGGGATGGACGGTTTCAATATCGTTGTTGCCATGTGTGCCGTAGCGCAGGTGTCCCAGCAGCAACTCGCCCATGAAGGGGACGCGTTTTTTCAGGAATTCGGTGTCTTTTAATTCCTCTTTTTTTAATGTATCGAAAGGGGCATAGACCTGGTCGAAGATATCCTTGAGGGGCTGAGCGGTATTGCTTCGCTTGCGGTTGATATAGGGTTGCCCGGGTTCAACACCGATCTTGACCGTGGCGATCCCGGCGCCATCCTGTCCGCGGTTGCGTTGCTTCTGCATGAGCAGGTGGAGCAGGTTGATCCCGTAGAGGGAGGTCCCGTATTTTTCCTGGTAATAAGAAAGCGGTTTCAAAAGGCGGATCAGGACGATCCCACATTCATGTTTGATTGGATCACTCATGGAGGGCTGCCGAGTTTGGAAAGTGCAAAGGTAATACTATTTCGCCGCCTTCAGTGGCAAAAATGCCTCATGAAGAGATTAGATTAATGCTTCAATTCGGAAAAAGTTTTTATTTTAGTAGCACAAGGAAAAAACGTTTCCGAAATCCCCCCACATTTTCACCCTCCCTCCACAAGGAACAACAATAGGCAACTTATTTTTTCACTAAACTTCAAGCTTATGAAGACTATTGTCTATTGCCTGTGCCTGCTGGTTGGAATGGCGCCGGTAACCATGAACGCCCAACAGGGCGAAAATCCCTGGTCGGTATCTCTGGCCCTGGGAATCGGGCTCGACCTGGATCAACTCAGTCCGGACCCCGCTTTTTCACTTCCCCTTGTCATTTACACCGGCCTGGGGACCAGCGAGGTACGCCTGGGCGCTCCCTGGTCGGCCCAATTGGGACTGCACATCCCCCTGGCCGATCGCTGGGGTTTGGAAACGGGGCTGGGAATGATCTCCAGGGGTATCCGCTACAATGGATTGTTCCAAAATCCCGCGGAGGGACAATGCGTGGACTGCAGGGCCGGCATCAGTGTGCGGCTGTATCGCCTGCCTTTGCTACTCGACTGGATCCCCTTTCGGGCGGGAAACAACTCCTGGCGGTTTCACCTCAAAGCCGGCGCTTCCATCGATTGGAGCGGGATCCCGGACGATAAGTTCTACGGCACGGGGTCCTACTCCCTGGAGACGCCTTCCAAAGTGGAGGTTTTCGACCTGTACGAAGGCCTGTCGTTCATGTTCCTCATCACCGACGATGCCTTCAGCGCCAGCATCCTGGGAGGCGTGGAATGGGAGTACGATCTGGGTCGTCCCGGCCGCCTGGGTCTGGGGCTGAATTTCGGCCACCAGCTCAACTCGTCGACCTCCCTGCTGCTCTGGGGTTACGACCGCCAAACCGATAGCCGGGTGGATGGCTACCTGCCGCTCCTGCTGGAGTTCACTTCACTGATGGGGTATGTGCGGTATGCTTTTGCGCTGTAAAGGGCTTTAGGGATTAAGGCCGGGATTCATCCATGAGGAACAACTTTTCTTTTTCTCCACATCAAAAACATCCCTACCGCACCGATCAGGAAAAATGCTACGGCGATCATCTCCGCCTGGGTGGGATGTAAACCCAGCACATCGTAGCGGATATTGACGCGGATCTTTTCGATGAGAAAACGCTCCGCACCATTGAGGATGAGGTAGAGGAAGAACAACATACCCGGGGCCGGGAGGCGTTTGCGCATAAACCACAGAAAGCCGCCGATGAGCAGGGCCATAATGGTTTCGTAGAGCGGAGTTGGATATACGGCGGGCGCGAGATGCCGGCAATAGGTAAAGACGCAATCCGCCAGCGCAACGCCGTCTTGAGCCACGTTGTGGGGATAGTCGAAGGCCCAGAGCCAGTTGGGAAGGAACCACCATCCCGGCTGTGCAGCTGCGGCGATGCCCCAGTCGCCATCGCCCGAGAAATGGCAACCCAGCCGGCCGATCCCGTAGGCGACCATCAGGGCCGGGGCTACGGCATCTGCAACGGGCCAGAAAGGGATCTTGTGCCGGCGAAGGTACCAGTACACCCCCAGAAAGCCGCCGATCAGGCCGCCGTAGATCGCCAGGCCGCTTCCCGAGAAAAAGGTCCCGATGGGATCGTTAAAAAAGTTGGGCAGATCTTCGATGATGGCGAAGACCTTGGCGCCGATAATGCCCGAAACGGCAGCCCATATCGTGATGTCGCCAATGCGGTCGTGGGGATAGATCAGCAGGGTCTTTTCCACCGGCTTGGGCAACTTTTTTCGGTTCTTTTCCCAGTACCGCATACCGGCAAAGGCCAGGCCGAATACGATGCCGGCCCAAAGCGTACCCTTGGCAGACAGCAATACGCCAGCCGCGTCGTGCTGAAATTCCTCGAAATGCTGGACCATGTAGAGGAGCTTGAAGCCGACGATAAAGCCGAATATCCCGTTGGTGACTATTTCCGCCCAGCTCGCCGGAGCGCCTTCGGTCACTTTTTCTTTCTCCCCTTCGAAAAGCCCTTCCTCCTTTTTGCGGCGCAATTCCCAAAAGAGCATATAGGCCGCCGTCAGAATGGAGATGACGAGCAATAACCCGAAGGTTTTGAAAATAGAGGTCCAGTTATCGGGTTGGGTACCGAAGAGGTCGTGAAAGAGGTAGGAAAGATCGGGGTACATGCGGGTGATGAGTTGTTTTACAGGCTAAAATTAGGAAAATTGACGGGATTAACGACGGTCACGTTTCCTTCGGTCGAAAAGGTTTCGAGAAAGACCGGCCGGATGGTATTCAATAGCTCCGGAGCATAGGGAAATTCGATCTTGATGTAATTGTCGGTAAACCCGGAAAGAAGCTCCGGGTCGCTGTGTTTCTCAAACAGTACGGACCTGACCTGCCCAAGGTGCTCCTCGTAAAAAGCGCGCCGTTTCTTTTCCGACAGGATGGTCAGCATCTCGTTGCGGCGGCGGCGCTCCTCTACCGGCACGACCCCCTCCATCCCGGCGGCCGGCGTATTGGCCCGCTCCGAGTAGGTAAATACGTGCAAGTATGAAATGTCAAGGCTATGGATGAACCGGTAAGACTCCAGGAAATCTTCCTCTGTTTCGCCCGGGAAACCCACGATCACGTCGACGCCGATGCAGGCATGGGGCAACAGGGCTTTGATCTTCGCCACCCGCTCGGCATAGAGCTCCCGCTTGTAGCGGCGGCGCATCTCCTGGAGCTGCACGTTGTTGCCCGACTGCAGCGGCATGTGGAAATGAGGCATGAACCGCTCCGACTGCGCCACGAATTCGATGATCTCATCCGTACACAAATTGGGCTCGATGGATGAGATGCGGAAACGCGGGATCTCCGCCACTTTGTCCAACGCTTGTATGAGGTCGATGAAAAGCGCTTCTTTCCTGGGTTTGATGCCTTCGATCACTTCCGTACCGTTGCCGAAGTCGCCGATGTTCACACCGGTGAGGACGACCTCCCGGATACCCATTTCGGCGAGTTTGCGGGCATTGGACACGACGTTCTCAACGGTATCGCTACGGCTGCGGCCCCGCGCCATGGGAATGGTGCAGAACGAGCATTTGTAATCGCAGCCGTCCTGTACCTTCAAAAAGGAACGGGTGCGGTCGCCAAATGAAAAAGCGTCGATGAATTCGCGTACCTCCCGCACTTCTCCGGCCTGAACCATGCCCTTTCCGGGCGATTTGCTCAGTCCGTCGATGTAGTCGAGGATACGGAATTTCTCGCCTGCGCCCAGCACGAGGTCTACCCCTGGAATTTCGGCGATCTCCTTGGGCTTGAGCTGGGCATAGCAGCCGACCACTACTACAAAGGCATTTGGATTGATGCGCAGGGCTTGCCGAACGATCTTCCGGCATTTGCGATCGGCGAAATCGGTCACCGAACAGGTATTGATCACGTAGATGTCGGCGCCGTCTTCATAGGAGACTTCCGCATAGCCCGCCTCTTCGAACAACCGGCCGATCGAGGAGGTTTCGGAGTAGTTGAGCTTACAGCCCAGCGTGTAAAAGGCTACCGTTCTTGGTGTGGCCATTGATTTCGTTTACTGTCCGCCCAGAATGGCCTGCACAAACTGCCAGGCCGCATCGCGGGCTTCCTGGTTTTTGGTTCCGGCTTCCGCGGGATCGTCGCCCAACTGCATAAAGCCGTGATCGGCCTTCTGGAAAACCGTGTAGTCGTAATCCCGGTTCACTTCGCTCATCAGGTCCATCGTCTGATCGATCGTGACGTTGATTTCGTCGTCCAGCGCTCCGTAAAAGCCATAGATCGGACAAGCCAGGTGCTTCAGGTCCTTCTTGTTGGTGTAGGACGGCGCATAAAACACAATGCCTGCCCGGATAAAGTTGTTGTAGGCCGCATACCGGAAGGCCTGAGTGCCCCCCCAGTCGAAACCCATGGCAAACACTTTCCCGTTGCAAGTGGGAAGGGCCAGTATGAAGTTGAACGCAGCATCCAGGTCCAGCGTGATCTGGTCGTCGCTGAGTTTATTGATGGCTTTGGCCAATTCTTCGGGTGATTTGAAGTCGGAGGTACGCTTGTGGTCCTGATCGAAATCGGAAAGGAGATCCGGAACAATGGCGATATAACCCAGCGCGGCAATCTGGTCGGCGGCGCTGCGCACCCAATCGGTCAATCCCTGACCTTCGTGAATCAGTACCACGGCGCTGGTAGAGTCTTTGGATTCCGGGTAGGCCACGAAACAATGCACGGTGCGTTCACCCGATTGAAGGTTCACCCATTCGTGAAGGCGGGGCGATTCCTCTAATTTTTTAATGGCATAATCCTGCGCTTGGAGCGGAGCTCCGGCAAGAAGAAAGAGGAAAAGGGATAGGGCTGCGGTCATTCTCATGGCATTATTTTTTGGCTTTTTGAAAATTCATAATGGATTTCAGAGTGCAAATATCGGAAAATATGAATGAGGAGGAAAGTGCCGGAGACATCCCTTTTACGAAGGTGTCAATATTCGGAATTCATAAGGCTGAAAATCCAGCGTTTCCGGAAGGCTGACCGGGCTGTTGTCCAGGACATCCGTCCATTGACTTCCAATTAATAAAGGATCAACGGAAAGCGTTTTTTCCATATTCCGCACGTTGACTAATACGAGAACTTCCTGGTTCCCCAGGCTCCTTTTGAAAGCCACGATGTCGGCGGCGGGGTAAGTCGTGAGCATGCCTTTTCGCAAGGCCTTCTGTTCGTTGTACAATCCGGTCAGTTTTCGATAGGTCGCTGCCATATCGGGGTTCAGCGTCCAGTCGATGGGATACCGGCTGAAGAACGGGAGGTTGACATCCAGCCCCACTTCCTGGCCATTGTACAGGAGGGGGACGCCTCCTATGTACATCGTGATCACGGAAGCGGCCAGGGCGCCTTGCTTGCCGCCGAATAGCTGGATCGGGGTTTTATCCCACGCCGTTTCGTCGTGGTTGGTGGTGAACCGGAGTTTTTTCGCCCCTTCCGGCAGGCTGTTCAGTTCGGAAGCCTGGGCGCTGAAAATGGTCTCAGCGGTATTGGCGCCTGCAAAAATGGCCTTAAGCCGGGTGTAAAAATCCCATCCGTAATTCATCTGAAAACCGGCGGTAAAATGGTCAGACCGGTTGCCTTCAGCCAGAAGGATGAGCCGCCGGTCGGGAATCGAATGCAGGCTGTCAATGGCCTGTTTCCAGAAGGAGTAGGGCACCATGTCGGCCGCGTCGCAGCGAAAGCCGTCGACGCCGGTTTCGGTGACCCAGTATTTCATGGCGTCGATCATGGCCAGCCGCATGTCGGCTTTGTTGTAGTTGAGGTCGGCTACGTCCATCCAGTTGGTGCCGGGTGGGTGAACGATATTCCCATCGCCATCCTGGGTATACCAATCCGGGTTCTCCTGGATCCAGGGATTATCCCAGGCGGTGTGGTTGGCCACCCAGTCGATGACCACGGCGATTTCGCGCTGGTGGGCGGCTTCCACGAGGGCCAGAAAGTCGTCGAGCGTGCCGAATTCGGGGTTGACCTCCCGGTAGTTTTGCACGGAATAGGGCGAACCTAACTGTCCGACGGAATTGACCTGCCCGACGGGGTGGATCGGCATGAGCCAAATGGTGTTGATGCCGAGGGCTTTCAAGGTATCCATGCGAGCGATGATGCCCTGGAAATTGCCTGCCTGACTGAATGCCCGGAGGTTTATTTCGTACATGACAATATCCTCTACGGCCGGAGGAACGAATGTCTCCGGAACCGGTATGATCGGTTCTTTTTTACAGGAAAAAAGAAGCAGGAAGAGCAAAAAGGCGGGAAATAGCTTGCGAAAAAACATGCGCTGGGAATTTGATCCGGCACAAAGGTACGCGAAATCTACCTCTTTGGTTTGCGTCCGGATTTTGAAACCGTTGATTCATCCAGGAGGATCGCTTCCTGTACGATTTCCAACAGGGTTTCCTCCGGGATATCGCTTATTTTTCTGAAGACGATCCCTCTGACCTGCTTGCGGCCACGGTCCTCAAGTACGCCCTGTTCGTTGGACAATTCCCATCCTCTTGGGAAGCCGATCTCCACACCGCCGTCTTTGGTCGGATTGAGGTAGCAGATCCATTTTTTCCGGTAGAAGAAAGGGATGCCATAGCTCCTCCTGCATTGGAGGTCTGGAAATTCTTCCAAAAGAGTATGCAAGTGCAGCATGATCGATTGCTGGGGCTCTTCCAGATCGAGGATGTAGTCGAGGCAAGGGGTCATGCTATTTCTCTTTGTGAAGCCAGGCGATCGCGTGCGGGTGCTGGACGTACCATTTTTTGCGGCGGATGTAATAGCGCAAGGGCTCGCGGGGTTTGGTCAGCGGCCCGGCATTTTGCTGGTAGACCACCAGTTCAAGGGAACCGACTTCCCCGATAATGCCCACGTGGCCACCGGGGTTATAGCGCGCTTCGCTGAATACGAGGATGTCGTTCTCGCGCGGCGGCGTCCTGCTGGGTTGGGTGTATTGGACCAGCCCGGTTTTGGGATTGATCGCTCCGTCGGGGATCGAAGGATCAAAAAAGTCGGCTCCGGACCGCAACGAGTCCGGCAGTTGCATACCCATGACCGAGGCATAATAGCGTTTGACGAATTCGCTGGGAGGATAGGTCGAGTCCTGTTCGGTGTCGTAATACAGGGCCACCCCGTTCAGGCTATCGATGGCCTGACCTTCGACATGGGGGGTTGAAGGGGAAATACATTGCGTGGTCCAGGTGAGCAGGAGCAGGCTTCCGGCGAGCAGGCTTAACCAGTTTTTCATATTTAAACCAGGAAATTGATCCCCGGAAAGATACGACCTCCAGTTCAATTTGCTTTAAAATTAAAGAAAATTGGCTTGGGAGTATTGCGGCCGGCGGCCGCAATACTCCTAAGTATAGAATAAGCCCAGGCAAGGTTCCCCATCGAAAAAGGTTATTGAACGATAAACATCCTGGAATCGACTACTTCGTTTCCGTGGATCAACCGAACGAAATAGATCCCGCTTGTCCAATTTCCGGTGGAGAAGGTACAACTGGTCCCGGTTAAACGGGTTCGGGTTACTTCCTGACCGGTGAGGCTGCACACCGCGGCAGACCATTGACCGGCCTGATAGGGCAGGTCTGCCGAAAAACCGAGGACCACATGGTCGGTGGCTGGAACCGGGTAAAGGGCGGATATCATCCCGTTTTCAGCGGCAACGCCTGGATCTTTCACCGTTGAAACCGGGGAGACGGAGATATTCCCCGTCATACCCAGGGCGGCATGCGGGTCGCATTGATAGTCGTAATCTCCGGCAATGGTAAAGACATGGGTATACACCCAGCCGGCGCCCACGGAATTGCCGAAAGATTCGGGATTGGAAGGGAAAGTAGCCGTAGTGCCGTTTACATTGTGTGTGCCCTGTTCGTTTGTCCACCGGACCGTATCTCCAACCTGGATGCTGAGGCTGGCCGGTTCAAATTTGGTGTTGGATGCGGTTACCTCATGCATGGTCTGACCGGAGGAACGAACCGGAATGAGGGACAGGGCGGCAAATACCGCCGCGAAAAATGGGTAGTGGACTTTCATGGAATACGCTCTATTTTATGGGTGAAAGGAAGTAAATGTAAGGGAACTACCTCGGCATGTCAACCTTCATTCCGGAAGAGAAGGGCTTTTTCCATTGAAAACTGTCCGTTTGCTCAAAATCTGACAGATATTTCTGACAAACACGAGTAGAGCGCTATTTCCCTACCGTTTTCCAGATCCAATCCGACATCAACTTCAGCGCCTGGGGCGAGAAGGTTTGTTCGATCCTGGCATACTCGGTGGGCGAGCCGGTGGTACACTCCTGAAACAGGTGATTGAGCCCGGGAAGCTCCTCGATCTGATAGTGTTTGTTTCCGCCTTTTTTCAAGGCTTCCTCGATCCCGGCCAGATTGATCTTGGGTTCGACCTGCAGGTCTTTCTCGCCGTTGAGGGCCAGTACCGGGCATTTGACCTTTTCAAGGGCGGTTTTCGGGTCGTACTGGAGGAAATAGAGAAACCAGGGGGAAGCCAGTTGGCTGGCTTGTTGGTTGGCATAGGCCGAAATATCGCCGATCTCTTTGCGTTCCTCTTCCGGCATGGCTTTGATGGCTTCTTCGAAAAGCGCGACCAGTTGGGGCCGGAGTTTAGCGGTGTCGGGCTCGCTCCGCATAAGTTGGAAGGCCTTTCTGTTCATCTCCAGATCGGACTGGATCTTCGCGTCGCTGTAGCCTTCCGCCCGGTCGATCAGTTCGGTCTGGGTGAGCACGACCTCCTCGCCGTCGACCCCCGGGCCTGCCAGCAGGATGATAAAGGCCACTTTTTTGGACTGGGCGGCGCACATGGGCGCTATTAGCCCACCCTCGCTGTGGCCTGCGATCCCGATCTGCTTTTTGTCGATCTCCTTGCGGGTCCGGAGATAATCCACCGCAGCCAGTGCGTCGGATGCGAAATCTTTGGAAGTGGCGGTGGAGAATTTACCGGTCGATTTCCCTACGCCCCGGTCGTCGTAGCGCAACACTCCGATCCCTTGCCGGGTGAGGTGGTCGGCAATGACCAGGAAGGGTTTGTGGCCTAAGAGTTCTTCGTTCCGGTCTTGGGGGCCGGAGCCTGACACCAGTATGACTACCGGGCATTTTCCTTCCTTTTTCGGCAAAGTGAGGGTGCCGGCCAGGGTGATACCGGCGGCTTTGTTCTCAAACGTCACCTCTTCTTCGTTGTAGGGGAAAGGCGGTTTGGGTTCCTGCGGCCGGTTGAGCACTTCCTTCTCGATCGCTTTGCGGCCCAGTTCGAGCAGCAGGGCCTGTCCTGCCTGGGTGAAGGTACCGCTAATACCCGTGCCATCATGGACGAGGGTGCCTTTGAAATGGGCCCTCAGGTCCGGCATGTCGATCTCCAGTTCGGGAAATCCGTAAACTACCGATCCGGTCGGAATGCCGTAGGCGTTCTGGTCGGGACTGTCGAGGGTGGCGGTATAGGCCCCGTCTTTTTCCTGGATGTGAAAAATGATGCGCATCTTCATGATGCCCTGAAAGTCGAGCATGCCATTCCAGTCGCCGGTGATGTCGACCTGGGCGAAAGAAAATGCAGTGGAAAGCATCATGCAAAGGGTGCTGAGCGTGGCTTTTGCGAGTGTGGTTTTCATGACTTCGGGGAATTTTTTTGAAAAATAAGCCTTCCCGGTGGTTATTTTAAAAAAACTCGACCATCGACCTGATTTAATGGCCGGTTAATACAGTACCCACTTTTTATACACCAACCGATCGGCCAATTGGATCTGGACAAAGTATGCGCCGATCGACAGATCAGGGGGCAGGGGAAGAGTCCATTGGTTAGCCCCGGGAAAGCAATCATGGAATTCGGGGGGACTAATCGGGGTTCCTGTTGTGGAAAAAAGTTGAAGCCGGATGGGTGTTGCTTTTTCCAAACGTAGTTGGATGGATACTTCCCGGGAGGAAGCGGGGTTAGGAATTAATTGAATACTGGATAATGCAAGAGGTGGTTCAGAAACTCCAACGATTTTGTTGCAGTTGCCCCATATTGGATCGCCGTTCAGTTGCACGCACCCCATTGTGGCGCCAAATTCAAAGTCCAGCGTAAAAGGAATAAGCAACGGACCATTCCCCAGGCTCTCTATATAATTCCTGAAATATGACCAATCATCTGAAAAGGTGAAATGAAATTGGCGCACCACCTTTGCATTTTGAAGGGTAACAGAAGAAATGGAGTCCAGGTGGGCCTCCCAAAAACAGCAGTTGTTGATATCAGGGGGGAGGGATAATTCCTGCGGGAAGTAGATGGTATCTCCCGGTTGCAGGCTGAAATCATAGACCAACACCTCGGCGCTTTCTCCCGTATTGGTATCCGTGAAATAGGAAAACACCTGTTGTGACGCGGTATCCTCCCGCATGAGGGCATAGAAATAATCATTGGTGCCAAGATGGAATGGCGGCAAGTAGGGCCATTCTCCATCGTCCAATATATACCGCATCCGGAGATGTTTGTACGTGACATTGCCAATAACGCTATCGCCTTGAATAAAACATTGGACGCCGGATATTGTGGAAGGGAAGAATTCGGAGTCCCAGTGGTATATATCCCAGGTCTTTCCTTCCTGGAGCAGTGGGGCATACTCCTGGGCTTGGGTGGGAAGGGATAGAAAGAGCAGGAAAATGAAATGGAAAAGGAATTTCATTGGTGATGTTGTTTTTCAGTGACCCCTTCACCGGGGATAGCCCAAATTTGCCGATAATTGCCCGATAATGTGCCAGAAGTGTCTGTTTTGTCTGAAATTATACTGAAGGGCTCACTCAGCATACACGCTGCTAGTCAGCCATATCCCAAACGGGATCATCGCTGTCCCCACCACCCCGATGACGATGCCGGTGGTCCAGTCCTGGTTGCTGAGCTGAGCGGAAAGGTAGAAGATCATGAACGCGGCAAAGGGGATGAAAAGAAATAAGCCTGTGATCAACCCTGGATTGTATTTTCTCAAAATTATTCCCATCGCCGTATGTGCCAGTCCGTTGATGCCGGTTATGAAAAGCAGACCAAGGGCGAAACCCACGGCGCGCTCGTTCCAATAAGCGGCTGCGGCGTAGGCGGTCCACCCGAACAGGACGTTGACGATGACGATGCCTGCATCGGTCAAAGGGGCCTTCATGATGGGATTCTTGCGGAGAATGTGCTGGTTGAAAAAGGTTTTGAAACCGCCGGGGATCTTGTATTCCTCCACCTGATGCAGGAACAACAAACCCAGATGAATGAGCAGGAGCGTGCGCAAACTGACCCAATCTGCATCTTCCACCAATAGGTTGATGAAGATCAGCAGTGCGAGGAAGCCGCCTATGTAGGGCCAGTTGTCTGCAAACCAGTTAAGGCGGCCTTTGACCGTGAAAAAAGAACGCATTACTCAGGTTGTTTTTGATCGCACTCTCCAACTTACGAAAAATAACACGGCCAGCAAAAACAAACCACCGGAAATAATTGCATAAGCCGACCAGTGGAAACGCCCCCAACTGGTAATCAGGTAGAGGATACTGAGCAGGAGAAAGCCGATAGCGCCCACCCACTCCCAGCGCCAGGCGAGCACGAGAATAAGGATGATCAGAAAGGTGGGTCCCAGGTGGAGGATAAAGGCCACCAGGGTTTTTCCCAGGTCCTGGTTTTCCTCAAAAACATCCAGCGCGAAAATGCTGAGGAATGCGGCAAATAGGATGGTGAGAATGCGCGGGGCCCAATACAGGGCTTTTTGAGTGGAAGATTGCATGGCTTATGTGGTTTATCAAGATGACCGGGGAGAAGCGCTGATTTCGATATCAGCTTCTTTTTTCGCTGCCTCTTCTTCGTTGTAATGCTTCGTGCCGGCACTGCGCACCGTGGAGAAACGCCCCTTCATGCGCAGGAAGCGTTTTTCAAAATGTTCGTAGGAGAGATGTGCCAGCAGGATCGTGATGCCTGTAACGCTGACATAAGTTATCGCGTATTTAAAAAACGGAATGCCGAAGGAAAGGTCTGCCATCAACCTGGCGAGCAGCACCAACACCAGGGGGTGAATGACGTAAATGCCGTAGGAGATCTTTCCCAGGAAGTCGAACGCGTTGGTATTCAGGTTGAAGATCTTGTGTTTGGCCGCGATCTGTCCGATGATCAGGACCACCGTCACGCCGGAGATGATCTCGTGGTCGATGAATGCAAAGAAGTGAAACCGGTTCATTGCCACCAAAAAGAGGGCCCCCCATGCCAGGACCTGGGCGCCCCCATGGGTCACGATCTTCAAAAACCACTTATTCCTGTTGAAATAGATCATTGCGCCAAGCGCTCCGATGAGCATGCAGTCGAATTTGACGATGTACATCGTTGTTTCGAAGTAGGAGTCCGGAAAGATCAAATGCGCAATGAGCTTGATGACCAGAAACAACAGGATCAACAGGATCGTCACCGGAATGATCCGGTTGATGTTCTTTTTCACGCCCCAGGGCCACATCAGGTAAAACTGCTCCTCCACGCCGAGTGACCAATAGTGGGATAACAGGGGGATCTGCTGAATGAGGATCTTCGGGATGTTGGCGGCAAAAAAAATGTAAAAGTAGGTGGTGTACGGGTAAAAGTGGTCTCTCCAAACCAGCGTCAGGATCATGGCGACCAGGAAGTAGGCATAGTACAACGGCCAGATGCGCAAAATGCGCCGGACGTAGAAATTTTGGATATTGATGGGCTTGTGTTCGCTTTCAGCCAGCAAGAGGTAGGTGATCAGAAACCCGCTGAGTGCAAAGAACAAAGTAACCCCGTAATCGGCCAGGTCCAGACTCTTCGGATTGCCGTTGTCCAGCGTACCGAACAGGTAAGGGTTGAGACGAAATTGTCCCAGCTCGACCGTAGTGTGCGACACCACGACCGCCAATGCAGCAATGGCCCGGAGGCCATTTAAGCCCGGGAAAAATATTGGTTTTTCCTTTTGCATGGGGTGAAGAAGAATTCTGATTCGTCAGGGCAACGTGGATAGAGCTCTACTCCATGGAGGTAAAAAGAATGATGGACCGAAGGTATGCGTTTTTGCAATATGCCGCAGGGAAAAATTGCTGCTTTTAGATGGCAGCCGACACAATTACCAATACAACATCCGGACCCAAACCGTTTTGTCTTTTTCCGTAAAGTCGAACTTGAATTCCTCAAAGGAAGGCCTTCGCAATTTGCCGGGCTGAAGGCCGGAGAACCCGTAGCCTTCCGCGGGCCAGATCAGGCGATAATCCATTTTCCCATTTTCGTTTTTATCGTCCAGTACCACGATCCCGTAGGTGCCGGGGGGCAGCTGACTGAATACCAGGGTCATCTGCCCGTCCCGAATGCCGGTCTTGGGCACGATCCGCGCCAGATGGGGTATTTCTTCGTCAAACTGGCGGCTGTTGGTGAAGAAAGAGATCCGGATCACCCCTTCCGCACTCCGGATACCGGTGATCTGCACCGTGAGCGATTGGCCCGGCAGTTGCGATCCCATCAAAAGGACGCCGAGCAGAAGCAATCCGAATCTGGCTTTTCCTTTCAAAGTTTTTCCAGGTTTGCAGTGGAGAAATAAGACTCCTGAATGTTGGACCCCAGTTGGAATTGGTCGATGGAAATGACGGATTTGCGGTCGTTCTGCAGATTGTCCATTTCCATCAGAAAGGCAAAATACTTGCCATTGGCCTGCTTCTGGTATTTGCTCAACGTCATGACCTTGAACAAGGCGTCGTCCAGGTCGTAATATTCGACCCGCTGGGTCAGGTAGGTCGATTTTTCCACGAAGGAAATTTTCCGGCTGAACCCATACTCGTCTTCGATGGCTTCGTCCTTGCAGGTGGCTTCGATTTTCCAGCAATCCTTTCCTTGCGTGGTCGCGGAGCCGAGCAAGCGGTAATCGAACTGGTCGAGGTTGGGCTTGCTCATATCGGCATTGGAAAATTCGGAACCCATAAAGCTCTTGCTCTTCTCACTGCTCACAATGCGGCGGGTTTTGCGCAGGGCCGGCAGGTAGATCCACATGTCGTCGCTTTTGTCCTCGTAGTCGAAGATCAGCATGGCCGTACCTTTTACGTCGGAAGGCGAGAGGAACTTCATCAGGGTCTTGGTCGTTTGACCGTATTTTTTGGAGGCGTTGGCGATCTGCCGGGTGCGTTCATTCCCTTTCGGGTCGATGATCTTCAGGGTGGCCACCATTTCCATGCCTTCAAAATCGATGACTTGCGCAGATTTGTCCGCGATCTGGCGGGCGTCCTGAGCTTGTACGGCGACGGGAAGGGAAAGCCCCGCGGCCAGAATGGCGATAACAATTATTTCTTTCATATCGGGATCGTTTTTTCGGCGATTTTATAATCTTTTGGAGAAATGGGTTTGTCGGCGCCGCTGAGGAACCGGGGTTTGAGCAGCAGGCTCAGGGCGGGGATCAGCACCAGGGCGCTCAGCAGGCAGAGAAGCAGCGAGAAAAGGATGAGCAGGGCAAAGGTCTTCAGTAAGACCAATCCCGAAAAGAACAGGACGGCAAAGCCCAGCATCACCGAAAAGGCATTGATCGCAATGCCCCGGCCGGTGGTTTGGAGCGTGGTCTTTATGGCGACGGCATACGTGGCGCCTCGCTTGAGTTCGTTCTGCAGCCGCCAGAACAGGTGGATCGTATAGTCGACCCCGATCCCGATGGCGATCGAAGAAAGCAGGGAACTGGCGATGTCGAGCTCTAGACCGAGCCAACCCATGAGCCCGAAATTGCAGATCAGGGCGAAGACCAGTGGGATGCTCCCCAGTAACCCGGCGTTGACGGCCCGGAAAATGAGCATTAACAGCAGTCCGATGGCCAGGGTGGCGAAGGCGAGGGAGTAGATCTGCCCCTTGACGATGGCTTCGGCCAGGTCTTTTTCCAGGATGCTGTGTCCACCGATGAGGGCTAACTGAGGATCGTGTGCCGTCAAGGACTCGATCCGGCCGAGAATTTTATTGAACGTGCGAATGTCGTTGGCCTGGAATTGAACATTCATGGCGCCCTTCGTATAGTCAAAATCGACCAATCGCTCAAAATCGCCGGGGTCGCCGCTCATCGAATAGAGCTCGATGTACTGCGCCACCGCTTCGCGGGAATCGGGTATTTGGTCGTACCCGGGTTCGCCGGGGTCGTTTAACGCCTGGCTCATTTTGCGCAATACCGTGGCCAGGGAAACGACTCGACTCACTCCGGGCGTTTTTTCAAGTTCCTGCTCATACCGGTCCATGCGCTTCAAGAGGCCGGGGTCCTTCAGGTCGCCCTCAAACAGGAGGGTGACGTTCTTCGTGCCGCCAAAATGGTCGTTGGCAATTTGGGTGGACAACCGCAGGGGGTGTTGCCGGGGCATCATCTTTTCGTGGTTCATGCTCACCTGCAGGCGAAAAACGCCGAGTCCCATCGCAATCAGCACCAGCGAAAAAACCAGCACGACGGTCCGGTGCCGTGTGATCACGACTTTTCCAAACCATCCCAATAAACGGTCGATCGCGGAATGCCGGGGATGCATGAAACTCGGCTGTACCACACCCTTTTTCATGCCGACCAATACTGCGGGAATAAAAGTTAGGCTCAACAGCAGCGCAAATGCGATGCCGATAGCGGAAACCACACCCATTTGCCGGGCGGGGAGCATGACGTGCGCCACCAGGCCCAAAACGCCCACAATGGTGGTCAGTGCCGTAAAGAGGATGGGTTTTTGCAAATGGCCCACCGCCTCGGCTACGATCTTTCGCATCGACCAGTCCGGGTGCGCGGCATTCAATTCCTGATAGCGGGAGATGATATGTACCCCGTAATTATTGGCTATGGCCAGCATCATGATGGGGACCAGGATGGCGATAATGCTCAGGGCCCATCCGAAAAGCGGCAGCAGACCCATCGACAGGACGATGGAGAGTAACACCACGGCCAGCGGCAGGATAACGCCCCTTTTTTCCCGGAATGAAAAATAGAGAAAGAAGACCATGACCAATAGCCCGAGGGGCAACAATATGGCCAGGTCCCGGGTCGCCCGGGCCTGGATCTCATGCTTGAGATAGGGCGTGCCGTTGAGATATACCTTCTCCGGCCCCGGGTATTGGGCCAGCAGCGCTTCGATCCTGGCGATCGCCTCGTCGTCGGGCACACCCTTGGCGGGGTTGACCAGGATCATGGCGTACCGGAAATCTTCGGAAACGACCAGTCCGTAGGCCAGGTCATTTGCGCGGATCGAAGCCCGGAGTTGCTCCCGCTGGGAAGGCGTGCGCGGAATGCGCTTCACCACCGGATCCACGATCATGGAGCCGTTCTCCCCCCGGATGTTTTTGGAGTCGAACAGGGAAACGACCTGCTCGAACTCCGGGCTGCGGTTGAATTCCCGGCTCAGGTTTTTGATCCGACTCAGGGTACTGTCGGCCAGGATATCGTCGGCTTCGAGGAAAAGGATGACCGGTTCGTATTTGCCGAAGGCGGCCTCCAACTTGTTCAGGTTCACTTTGGCCGGGATGTGGTCCGGCAGGTAAGTGTTGAGGTCGGGGTTGATACGGGCCTGCCGCAGGGGGATAAGCAGGGCCGCTGCGAGGATCAGCGGAAGCAGGATCCACAGCCATTTATAGCGAAAAATGATGCGTTCTATGTTCACGGTTCCGGATTTTTAAAAATTCACTTTTAGCTCGGCGAAAGCGCCGTTGAGCACGCTTTTCGAATAATCAAATATGGACGCCTTGGGTCCGCCCATGATCTGGGCGCCGACGGCGGTGGTCAGGGCATCGGTGATCTTCCAGCTGAGGCGCGGGCGCACGAGGTATTCTTCGGAGGTAATGTTGTAGTAGCCGCTCAGTTCGGCGCGCAGGGCTTCGTGTGCAAAAGCTCGGCTGAGCGAGAGGAAGAGCGCGTGGTTGGTCGGCTCCTGCTGCTGAAAGATCTTTCGGTTGAACAGGGTGGACTCGTAGTCGATCCGGGCCTGGATGTAGGCGAACAGCGCTACGGGGTCGAGCGGATTTTCCAGAACAGGCTCCCGGATCTCCTGAAAATTGTGCGTGTATTGTCCGATGTATTGGGCCAGCACGGTGATATCCCAGAAGTTGCGTTCGATGCCCAGCACATACGAAAGCCCGGGATGAGGAACGTACATCAGGGTATCGTAGCCCTGGGTCCATTTCCAGGCCAATTCACCTCTTGCGATCCAGGCGCCCAGGGGAAGGGCAAAGTCGGCGCCGAGGGCGTGTTTCCGGAAAAAAGCTGGTTGGTAGGCGATCTGCGGGTCCATAAACTGGGTCATATCCACGCTTTGGATGCCGAACCCATAGAAAGGATCGTACCCGTTGAAGTAGGACAAGGAAAAGCCGATGCGGGAGAACTCGCCGTTCAGGCGGGCAGCCAGGGCGCCGTTCCGGAAGCTCTTCTCCGGCCATTCGGCTTGTTCGAAGTGGGCATTATCCCCCATATCGAAGAGGTCGTAGCGGTAGACGGAAGGCCGGAAGTAGGGGATGGCGATCCCTTCCAGGTAAAGTGCCGGACTCAAATGGTATTTTGCCCGCAGCATAAAATTGGGCAGGGTTTGGTCGTCGGGTTCCGACGTCAGGAAGAAATAATCGCGAGGGGTAATACAGTTGGTCGGGTTAAACCCGTCGGTCCGCCCCCAGGTGACGATCTGATTGCCGAGGTAGAGGTCGAGTTTTTCGGATTGGTAGCCTGCGTAAACTTCCTTTAGTTGCAGGGTGGGCCCCACTTCTCCGAATTGCAGTCCTTCCCGAAGGCGAATATCGGCAAAGAGAAAGGTCTTCCCCAGGGCATATTTTCCTTGCAGGCTCGCTTCTCCGAATAAAGAAGCGTAGTCGAATTGCTCGCCGCCGCCGTACGCCGATCCGCGGACATAGCCGCTCCACTCCAGCTTCGAGGGAGTTTTTTCAGCGGGGACGCCGGCGGTTTCAAACAATCCCTGGGCGTATCCCGGGACAGCCAGGGCAAACAGAAAGATCGGGATTATTGCTTTTCGCATCTTGTCAGGTTTTTCCGCAAGATGACTCACTTTTGGCGGTAAAGTGGTCCGAATAACGCGAACGGGACCGCTTCTTGTAGTATGGATTATGCGTGTAAAAAGGCGGAGTGCCGAAAGTACTAGGCTGAATGTCGTTCCTGGTACTGCGCCGGGGTCGTTCCGGTCAGACTTTTGAATACCGAGAAAAACGTAGACTTGCTGTTGAATCCGCAGTCGAAGCCGATGGCCTCGATGGAGATATTCCGACGCTTGGGAGAGACGAGCATTTTTTTGACCGCTTCCACGCGGTATTCGTTGACGAATTGGTAGAAGTTTTTATCGAGGGAAGTGTTCAGCACCTCCGTGAGCACATGCCGGGGTACTTTGAGGACGGAGGCGATATCGCCGACGGTGAGCTCGGGGTTGAGGTAGGGCTTTTCCGTATTGAAATATGTAAGGAGCCGTTGCTTGACCCGTTGTTTGTAATCCTCGCGCAATCTGGATCGCTTGTATTTTTCACTCCCCTCCTCTTTCTCGGCGGGGAAGATCGTCTCCTGTTGCAAGCCGTAGAACCCCATGATGTAGGTGAGTGCCAGTAGCACCGGGTAGTTGTAGACGGGCATCAGCGCTATTTTCCCGGAAAAGGAATTGTACAAACCGGTGGCCAGGCTCGACGACCAGTAGAGCATATAGAAAACGAGAACGAAGAGCAGCCAGCTGATACGTTTAAAGCTTTCGATGGTGGAAAATTCGTTTTTGAGGTTTATCCGGTGGCGGTGTATTTGTATGATACTGAGGGTGGGGTATATGATCCAGGAAGCCAGCGCAGCAACGGCGAAGAGGATTCGAAACCAAAGGGTCGGGTCGTGTGCGAAAAACAGGCTCAGTGGCTTGCGTTCGCCCAGTAAATAAGCTGTTGATTCAAAAGCGATATAGGGCAGCAGGTGGAGCAACTGCGTCCATCGCAGCGTAAATTTCTTGTCGGTAAGGGAGCGGGCATACAGATAGAGCGTGGGGTTGAAGAGCAAAAAAGGATTGCTCAGCAGCGGCGGATAGCCGAAGACGTGCACGTCCGTTCCGAAGGTGGCAAATTCGATGCCCATCAGGATGAGCCAGGCCGACAGGAGCTTGTCGGCTGGACTCCTCCGTTTCTTTGCTGCTATGATCAGACCGGCAAACAGTGCCTGGGAAAGACCGATCCACGCAATTATTTCCATGGAAGTAAGTACAACGTAAACAAAAATATAATTGCAAATTGAACAGGATGGCCTTGTGAAGCAAGGCCATCCTGTTAAAAATTCGCCTCTAAAATAGCTTTTTGTAATTTGCTTGCACAAATGCACCCCCATGAAAAAAATAGCTTTCCTGCTTGGTTTTTTCTTTCCTGCCTGGGGCTTTGCCCAGGTCTTTACGGGAACCGGCGGGGTTATCTCCGATGTGGGTACCCATAGCTATTACACGATCGC
This sequence comes from Lewinellaceae bacterium, assembly GCA_020636275.1. GTDB lineage: Bacteria > Bacteroidota > Bacteroidia > Chitinophagales > Saprospiraceae > JADJTT01. The sequence goes on from JACJYD010000001.1 coordinate 971,902, forward strand.
GCCAAGCGGTCTGCCGGCTGTGATCGATGCCGGTTTCGGCCTGGAAGCGGTTTGCGTGAATATCCTGCATCCCAATGTTAGCGATCTGATCATTTCGCTGATCTCCCCGGATGGAAAAGAAGTGGAGCTCACCTCCCGAAACGGGGGCGATGGCGATAATTTCACCAATACCTGCTTCAATTCCCAGGCGCCCATCCCCATCTACCTCGGCTGGCCCCCCTACCAGGCCTGGTATGAGCCGGAGGGCTTTCTGTCTCTGGTCAACAACGGGCAGGATCCAAACGGGATTTGGACCTTGCATATTTTCGACGCTGCTCCCTTTTCCAATGCCGGCCAATTGCTCGATTGGTCGCTCGAATTCGGCATCCATCCCTCAGTGCCCTTCAATTTCTCGCAATCGACCCTGCCCATCGTCCTCGTTTCCACAAATGGGGCCATCATTCCCAATGAACCGAAGATCATGGCCCAGATGAAGGTGATCGACAACGGGGCCGGTCAACTCAACCACACCTCCGATTCGGCTAATGTGTACGACGGTTGGATCGGTATCGAGGTCAGAGGGCGGAGCTCCGCCTGGATGCCCAAGAAAAGTTACGGGCTGGAAACCCGGAACGCCGATTCGACCGGGCTGGACGTTTCCTTGCTCGGAATGCCGGAAGAGGAGGACTGGGTGCTGATCGGCAATTATTCGGACAAGTCCTTGCTGCGCAATTACTACGCCTACTATCTGTACCGGAAGATGGGCCACTGGGCGCCCCGCATGCGCTTTTGCGATCTGGTGATCGACGGCGAATACCAGGGGATCTATTTGCTCGGAGAGCGGATCAAACGGGATGGCGATCGCGTTGATATCGCCTCCATTGACCCGGCGGCGACCACGGGAGAAGGGCTGACAGGAGGGTACATTTTTAAAAATGACTGGGAAGACCCCGGAGACGTCGGATGGACTTCCAATTATCCCCCCGTCAACGCGGGCTGGGGACTACGCTATCTGTTCGTCTACCCGAAATCGGAGGATGTCCAGCCCGCCCAGATCGCCTATCTCAAGTCCTATGTCGACAGCTTCGAAGTCGCAATGAAATCATCCAACTTTGCACATCCGACGCTGGGCTACCGGCGCTTCGCGGATACGGAGAGCTTTATCGACTACATCATCCTCACCGAGCTGACCAAAAATATCGATGGATACCGGCTGAGTACTTATTTTCATAAGGACAAAAATGAGAAGATCAAAGCCGGACCACCCTGGGACTATGACCTTTCCTGGGGCAATGCCGACTATGCAGAAGGCTCGCTGACCTACGGCTGGAATTACCAGATCCAGGCGAACTATTCCAACCAATTGCCTTTCTGGTGGCTTAAATTTTTTGAAGACACCCCGTTTAAAAACGACCTGAAATGCCGCTGGCTCGAGTTGCGGGAGGAATTGTTCGATCCCCTGCAGATCCGCCATGATCTGGATTCCCTGGCGGCCGTGCTGGCCCCATCGATCAACCTGAATTTTAAAAAATGGCCCATCCTGGGGTTGTACGTCTGGCCCAATCCCTCTCCGATACCGGAAAATTACGATGGGGAGGTCTACAACCTGAAAAATTGGATCCATGCGCGGATCAACTGGCTGGACACCCATTGGACGGGCACTTGTCCGGATACCGGGGTGGGATCGCTGGCGGACTCGGCAGGGCTACCTTTTGAGATCTTTCCCAATCCCAGTTCCGGGAACTTTTCGGTGGAGGTGGCGCAGGAGGCATTGCCCGGCGAGATCGTGATCCGGGATGTGCATGGAAGGCAAGTGTTTGCCGGAGGGATACACGAGGTGCAGACCCACTATAGTCCAGGGCTTCTTCCCGGCGTCTATTTTCTGACATTCCGGAATGCTACGGGGCTTTTCACCCGGCGACTGATCGTCGAGTAAATCCTCATTTTTTACTTTGAAAATACAACCTTTTTTTATCTGTGACCCCCCAGTACATCAGCAACTGTGCATTCCATTCCGAACCCTTCGGATCGGTGATCCTGGTCCAGGACAGGATATTGCAGTCTGAAGGAAGGCGAACGATGGGCTCCTGTGACCGGGACAGGATCTCCAGCCCCTCCCGTTCGCAGGCATGGGGGGGGCGATGAGGGGCGTCAGCGAACGTGAACAAAAGGAGCACCCCGACGATCAAGGCCAGATAACCTTTTTTGAAGGAGGAAAGGTGATGGATCAAAAATGAGGATGACCAGCCAAATAAAAGGAACAAGCAGAGGAACAGCGGCATCATCGTATCCCGTCGCACGATGTCAGGGCGGTACTCCCGGTAGCCACCGAGCGGGAGCAGAAACAGGTAAAGCAAGGCAAAAAGGGCGATCCATTTTGAAAAATGAAGGATCATCCGCGCCTGGGGATTTTTTTTGAAACGCCTCAGGATCAACACATTTGAAATGGTCACGACCAGCAACAAGGGCGGTCCGATCTTTTGCGAAAAAAGCGCAAACAGCCCATGGGGAATGCGCAGATATCGCTCGCCGACGGGAAGGCTGTTAGCTGCATTTTCCGCATTATTCATTCCGATGAAAAAGGAATACAGGCACCAGGCGCTGATGAATAGAAAAAGGAACAAATGGGGCCGGGTGAGCTTCTTTTTCCAGCCCGAATAAACCAGGATGAACGGACAAACGATCAGCACGACACCCGGGATCAGTGGGCCGTTGAAGGACAGGATGACGGCGAGGAGTGCGAGCAATACCATCTGGAGCGGTTTCGGGGTCCAATTTTCTTTGCGGATCACCGACCGGAAAAAAGGCAAAAAGAACAGCAGCAGGAGCCCCAGGGGCAGGGCGAAAAAAAAGGTATAGGTGACGGATTTGTCGATGATCCCCATTTGGATGTTGTAGCCGAAGGTTTGGAAAAGCGGGGTGATCAGCACGGCGGCCAATATGAATTCTTTTCGAAACGGGTTGGTCTTTCCGCTGATATAAGTGGCCAGCAGCCAGATGAGGAAGCCCTGGATCAGTGTTTTCGCCAGGGCTGAAGCGGCGTAGATACTATCGATCGGAGGGCATGCAGCCTGGAACAGGAAGGGCACGGACTTGAAGTATTTCGACATTGTCCAGTGGGCAAAAAAGCGGTTGGGAGCGGGGTAGTGCTCGCCGTGCAGGAGCACCCGGAGCCCGAACGGATCGTTGAGCACGGCGCTGTACCCTTCGGCGGGCAGGATGATGCTCGCCATATCGCCATCCAGGGCCATCTGGAAATGTTGATGGAACGAATAGCCAAGGTCCAGAAGCAAGAACAGGCACAGAAATGGATACAGGATGCGTCCGGCCATCCGGCTGCTTATTTTTCAATTTTCTGAAAAGAGGGTACTATTTTTTTGAGGCGGCAAAGTTAGAAAACAGCGCTCGCCGGAACGGGTGCGCCTCTGTGGTGAAAACGTAATCGTCAAAATTAAAGCCGCCGTCCTCCCGGAAAAGGAGGTAGAAATATTTCATCGTTTCCGCGAAAAAGAAAGTGGCCATGTAGTCGCGTTGCTCCATGGTCTCCACGTTTTCCACGGCCGAGAATGCGATCTCCGTTCTGCAGTATTTCAGGATATCGGAGAAATATTTTTCACCCATGGCCCGGTATTTGGGATCTTTGGTGAAGTGGTACAGGTAGTAGGCCGATTCGATGATCTCCGGGTTGAGGTCGTAGACAGGGTAGGTGGGTTTGCCGGCGGCGTAGTCGTAAGCCATGGGCTCGAGGCCGTAGCGGTTCCAGAGCCAATTCCAGGTAGTTTGTACCGCATCGGCCCGATCCAGGTCGCCCGACAGGGCCAGCAGGGCGGGGAAGAAGGCATCGTATAGTGTGACGACCGAACTCACCCGCTCGCCGGTATTCATATCCACCCGGCCGTACCAGAGGAGGGAGTCTTTCGTTTCCGGCAAATATTTGTTTACGGCCACGATGCTCGTATCCCACATCGCTTTCAGGTCGGGGTCCTGGAAGAGCACCCAGCCTTTGTAGAGGTATTCGTAATAGGAGTCGATGCCCGCGCAGATGTGGCTGCTGGTATTCAGCCATTCGCCCGTTTCCACATTGATATCTTGCCCGATGAGGTCGAGGGGAGAACGGCGGTCGAAAATGGCCTGGGTCGACCGTTTGGCTTTTTGGTAATAGACCGGATTTTTGGAGAAATGGCTCAGGATGCCCATTTCCAACAGATAGGTACCCGCTTCCGCCACATTGACCTTTTCGCCTTTTACGGCGCCGGTCTTCAGGTTGACCCAGTAGTAGGGCACCCCGGTCGGGGAGTCAAAAGCAGGGAGGATACGGTCGGCGAAATCGATGGCCTTTTGGAGCACTTGCTCGTTTTCGGAGTATTGGTACATGGCCAGCAGTCCCCCCAATACCCGGATATTCACTTCGAAGACCTTTACAAAAATGTCTTTGTCGAAACGAACGCTATCGATGATGTAGGTCTCCACTTCGGCGGCCTCTTCATCCAGTCCCATAACTTTCAGGGTACTGTACGCATCGATCGGGGAGATGTAGAGCGGCTCTTCGTACCAGTTTTCAGCGCCTTTGGAGATGGGAAGGAGCACATCGCTGCCCCAGGCATACTGCTTGTAGGCCTCCCACGACCGTTTGGTTTCCGCTTTGACCTGCTCGGCCAGGGGGCCGATGGGTGGAGAGGGAGGTGGCGCATCGCTGGAGGAGCAGGAGAGGAATAAGGCAATAAATGCCAAAGAGCCGGCTATTTTTATATTTCTCATTTTTAAAATTTTGGATGAATATACCAGGAGTTACGCATAACGCGTATTCAAAGATTTTTTAAAGCAAAGTCGCCGCCGCAGGCGGCGACTTTGCTTTAAAAATGACTATTTCGGCGCTTGCAAGCGCCGAAATAGTCATTTTTAAAGTTTTTTTTCACGCCTGTGCGTAAGTCCTATATACTTTAGAAACTACTTCGTTTTGAGTATTTTGAAGGGGTCACTTAAGTGAACCTTGCCGATCCGCTTCAGCGTTCAATCCAGACTGAATTCCGGGTTGTAAATGATGCCGAGGATATTCCCCCAGGGATCCTTGACGCTGGCCACCACGATCTCCCCACCTACGTTTTGGGGCGCCTCATGCTCGGTAGCGCCGATGGCGAGCAGGCGCTGGTATTCGTGGTGGATGTTTTCCACACCCCAATAGACGAGCACGCTTTCGGGTTTGTCGGTAGTAGGTTTTTCCTCGGGTTGCAGACCCAATTCAAAACCACCGATGTTGAAACCGACGTAGAAGGGCTCATCGAAGTAGGGATCGACCTGGAAGGCGTGGGTGTACCAGGCTTTTGCTTCGTCGATATTACCGACCTTGTAAGCAGCGGTGCGGAGACCGAGAATGGGGCTTTTCATATTAGTATATTTCGAAATCGACATGATAGTGATCATCGTGCACCCGGTTGGCCCAACCGGTAAGGGATTGTGCGAAGTAGATGCCTTTTTGTTGTACTTTCCGGCCGCTTTCCGTGTTGTAAAAATCGTCTTTGAGTTCAATCCGCAGCAACACTTTTTTGATGCGCAGCCCATTTTTTCGGGCGGCTTCGTCGAGCGCTAAAATGTGTTTTCCCATGGTTTCAAAATCGATCGCCACCGAGCGGTCGAATGCCAGGGCGCCCGATGGGGTGAAATCGAGGAGGTAGTGCCACAGCCCTAACTTGTCGTAGATACGCACTTGTTTTTCATCCCGTTTTTTGGGGACCATAAAATCCGCGCTCATCCCATTTTGGTGCGTGCGGTGGATGAGCATTTGGCCTCCCGTTTTATGGCTCAATTCCATCAAGCGGAAGCGGATTCCCGGGCAGGTTGTCTCGCAGGTTTGGTAGGCCTCCAGGATGGTTTGGTATACGCTGGAATGGGTGTATGCGTTGTCCAGGATGTAGTAACTAAGGGGGCTGAAATACCGGAAATTTGGGCCGCGATAAGGAAGCAGCCAGGCGTTTTCGAGTTTGCCGCTTCCCACGCTACCGTGAGAACTGCTCATACCGGTGTTATGGCCAAATAATTCCGGAATTGAGAATACCAATAGCGTCAATCCCGCCAGGAGCAGGGACCATTTTGCGACCTTCTTCCCCTTTCGAACCATGGGGTATTGATTTTTGCAGTAATGTACATTTTTTCACGCACTTCTGCTTGTTAACCCGGAATCAACTCTTTTTCACCTTTGAAAAAATTGAAAGCGTTGATCTACTTATCTTTAGCCGATGTCAAATTCATTATGGAGGCTGGATGAGGCATAGGTTGCTTCACCCAGCCTCCGCTTTAAAAATTTACCTGATGAAACAAACCTTTACTTGCTTAGCTTTTTCACTCTTGCTGGGTTTACCGGCTTTCTCCCAGGTCGGCGAACTGGATCCCTCCTTCGCAGCGGATGGGATCTTTCAGATGGACATCAGCGGGGGCACGGATACGCCCCACGATATTCTCGTACAGCCCGACGGAAAGATCCTGGTCACCTTTGCGGGCGATTTCGACCCGAATGCGCTGAGTTTTGACTTTACGGTCATGCGTTTTCTGGAGGATGGGACGATTGATTCCACCTTTGCCGAAAACGGTGTGTTCCACTATGAGAATACCGGCGGCTCGGATATCCCCTACGACATGGAGCTGCTCGGTGACGGCAGTATCCTGGTGGCAGGGAACTTTTCTCCTTCGCCACCCGAATCCGATTTTATGGTGCTGAAAATAGACGGCAACGGTAACCTCGATACCAATTTCGGAACGGATGGAGTAGCTATTTACTCGATCGATACCGGTCTGGATTATGCCCGGGGCCTGGCGGTGACAGAAAGCGGCCAGATCGTGCTCTGCGGCTATAGCCATGTGCCCGGGTTTAGCTACAAACGGGACGTCGCCATCCGCCTCAACGCCGATGGCTCGCTGGATACCGATTTTGGTACGGACGGTATTTTTATGTGGAACGACGACAATACCTCCAATGAACTGTACACGGCCCTCATCGCCCCGGATGGCGGCATCCTGACCTCCGGCTATTCCAAGCCCGGCGGCTCGGATCAGATCGCCCTTTACAAGATCCTGGAAGACGGCAGCGGGCTGGATCCCGATTTTGGCGATAACGGCGTGGTGCTTGCGCCCATCGAAGGGAAAGGCAACGGCCTGGTTATCCATCCCAATGGCAATATCCTGATCGGAGGGAATTCCTTCAACTCCGTGACGGGGAGCGATTTTGCCGTTTTGGCCTATAACCAGGACGGTACTCCCAATACGGATTTCGGTGTAGACGGTGTGTTCAAGGCCGATGCCGACGTGCTGGACTACGGGTTGGATATTGCCCTGCAAAGCGATGGCAAGATCCTGATCGGCGGAGAGGCCGGCGCAGGTTTCTCGGGACCGCCCCGCCGCTTTGCCTCCGTTCGCTGTGATGCCGACGGCGTGCTCGACGCCTCCTGGGGGGGCACGGGGATCGTCCAAACGCCTACCTCCACTATCTTTGCTTTTCCCAATGCCATCACGGTCCAGCCGGCGGATGGAAAAGTGCTGTTGGCAGGCGCTTCAGCTACGACCACTTCCGGCAACGACCTGACCATCTGTCGATATGGCAATTATGTCGATGCAGATGGCGACGGGTACCCGCTTGGAGAGGATTGCAACGATATGGTATTCGAGATCAACCCAGGCGCCACCGAGATCCCCAATAACGGTATCGACGAGGATTGCGACGGGGAGGATTTGATGACAGGCGCGGAGGAGTTGGCGCTGGCCAATCGGTTCGAAGTATTCCCCAATCCGGTGACGGATATGCTTAATCTGCAATTCGATCCGCAAGCCACGATGCCGGAGTTGATCCGGGTAAGCAATGCTTCGGGGCAGGTGCTCCTGGTTTTTGCCGATGGTTTCCAGAATGGACTGGTGCGCTTATCTACCGAAAATTGGCCGAATGGCATGTTGTTTCTATCCTTTTTAACCCAAGAGGGGGTTGTTGTGAAAAAAGTGCTCAAGCACTAAAATTTTTAGATTGAACCGCTAAGGCGCTAAGGACGCAAAGAAGCCTGTCTTGTGCAATATCCAGCGTTGCAAAGGCTGGACCTCTTCGCGTCCTTAGCGCCTTAGCGGTTAAATTTATTTTCAATGCTCCAAAAATATTCCTTCGCGATTTTTATCCTTCTCTTCCTTTCCGCCCCTGCCTTCTCCCAAAACCTCATCCCCGATCCCGGGTTTGAGATCTGGGACGGAACAGTAGGCTCTCCCCCTCAAACCTTGTCGCCCCTGACCTATTGGTATAACGCCAACGGAACGGCCGATCATCACCACCAGCTCAACCCGCCGGGCAACAACCTGACCAGCTTGGAACCGTGTCCGACCGGGAGCGGGCAAACGCAATGCGGTTTCCCGTATGAAGGCATGGGCGTGCTGGGCTGTTGGAAAGGAAATGGATCGGGCGGTAGCCGGGAGTGGGGCGGGGTACAGCTGACCGAACCCATGGTGGCCGGAGGCTGCTATGAGGTCTCTTTCTGGATACAAAACAAGGAGGATCACCCCAATTATTTGATGGAGACCAACCAGTGGGGCATCTTTTTTTCGCAGACCCAACTTCCTGTCTTTACCGCCAATCTGGCCAATTATGACAACATGACCGATCAGTGGTTGGCCTGCGAAGAGGTCGTTTCGGGCAGCGAATGGCAGCAGTTTACTTTTGACTATACCGCCAGCGAGGATTTCAAATATGCCTATGTCGGCTACATGGGCAATGTGGCGAACTCGACGTATACGGCTTGGTCCAACGATTTTTTGATCGGGTTTTACGTGTGGTTCGACGAGATCGTCGTCAAGCGCATCGACCCCCAACTGACATTGACGGATGATGTGACCATCTGTGTGGGCGACAGCGTGCTGCTGACCGCGGGTTCCAATTTCCCGGTGAGCTGGAACGATGGCATGAGCTACGATACGGCGATGTGGGTGCAACCCCAGCAAACGACGACCTACTATGTGCATACGCTCGACAGCACCGCTTGTACGGCGATCGATTCGGTGACGGTCACCGTGATCGACAATACCCAACTGGCTCTGGAAGCCGATGTGCAGGAAGGCTGCTTGCCCCTGGAGGTGCAGTTCACGGATCTGAGCCCGGTGCCGGGGATGACCTATATCTGGGATTTTGGAGATGGACAGACGGGTAACGATCTTTTATCCACAGCCCACATTTATGAAGGGGAAGGCAGCTATTCCGTCAGCCTCACCGTGGAGTATTTTGAAAATTGCGAGGCTACTGCTGTTTTGGAAAATGGAATACAGGTGAATGCCTACCCGGAAGCAGGGTTTGTTTGGTCGCCTGCACAGCCCTCCAATTTGGAGCCCGAGGTGCAATTCCAGAACACGTCTTCGGAAAATGCCCTGGAGTGGTTTTGGGATTTTGGCAATGGGGCAAGCAGTATCTTCGAAAATCCGTTATTTAAGTTCTCCATTCCGGGTATCTACGAAGTGAGCCTGGTGGCCTCCACCGCTGCGGGATGCAAGGATACGCTGGTTCAATCGCTATTGGTCGACAACCAGGTGCGATTCTATGTGCCCAACATTTTCTCTCCAAATGCCGACGGGATCAACGATGTGTTCGAGGTGCATTCGGTGGGGCTGATCGAAGCGTATCAGCTCACCATTTTCGACCGATGGGGAGGCATGGTGTTTCAATCTGCGGATGTAAATGACGTCTGGGACGGAACCTTCCGGGGGAAATTCTGTCCCGTGGGTTCGTATGCCTACTTGATCGAGTATGTAGTCCCATCCTTTCCCGATCCGCCGCAGCGGAAGGTGTTGACGGGGGATGTATCGATCGTGCGTTAAACTTCTTCACCAGGTCTTTTCAAAATCACTCGGTTCGAACGGCCTGTCCGTTTCATGCCAGGTGCTTTTTTTTGTAGGGCGAAGTTGCAAGGGATCCTTTTTTCCGAATAACCTGGAGAAAAAAGCCAGAGGCGTCAAGAACAGAAAAAAGATCGCGGTCAGTAGAATATTCGGTGCGATCAGGCTCAGGAGTTGACTCAAGCCCGACCAGGTCTGCTCTATTTTCCTGCTTAGAAAGGGTGAGAACAGGCTGATCAAAACGACTGCCAGTGCTGTTCCAATTGCCCATTTCCATTCAAAAAGAAAAAAACAGGCAAGGAATCCCAGCGAAATGGTCAGGGTCGTTTTGGTTGGTTTGTGGAAGATTTTCATGCGATTAAAAAAGGGTATAAATAAATGGCGCCAACGCACTGCCTCCTCCGAAAACGATAATAATGGCCAACAGGAGCAGCACGATGATCACCGGCGCCAGCCAGTATTTTTTGCGTTCCAGCATGAAAAGCCAGAGGTCTTTCAGGAAATCCATAATTAATTTTTAAAGATGGAAGTTAGACTAATTTTTTAACCGCTAAGGCGCTAAGGACGCAAAGAAATTCCGCCTTTGCAATGACCTTTTGTATTAAAAAACAGGCCTTCTTTGCGCTCTTAGCGCCTTAGCGGATAATATTTTTCAAAAACAAAATCTCCGATCACCAGCAAGTCCATTTCCGTGTTTTCATAGCATTGATATGCCTCTAAAGGAGTACAGACGATGGGTTCGCCCCGCACATTGAAACTCGTATTGACCAGTAACCCATACCCGGTCTGCTGCTGGAAGGTATGGATCAATCTCCAAAAACGGGGATTGACCGCTCTGCTAACCGTCTGTACCCGGGCCGAAAAATCGACGTGGGTGACGGCGGGAATGTCGCTTCGCTCCCGGTACAACTGGTCCCATAACGAAAGATCGTGGTAATTGCCCGGCAAGGGTTTACGGCGGGATCCCTTTATCGGTGCGACCAGGAGCATGTATGGAGAGGGGGCGTCCAGCTCGAAAAAGTCCTGCGCATGTTCCTCCAATACCGCCGGAGCAAAGGGCCGGAATCCCTCCCTGTTCTTGATCTTCAGGTTGAGTTTTTTCTGCATCTCCGGATGCCGGGCATCGCCCAGGATGCTCCGGTTGCCCAATGCCCGTGGACCGAACTCCATGCGGCCCTGAAACCAGCCCACTACCTGTCCCTCCGCAATTCGGGCGGCGACGAAGGAACAAAGGGCCTCTTCGTCATCGAATTTGCGGGCTTGTCCCCCCACCTGGCAGATCAGCTCCTCGATCGCCTCCTCCTGGAATGCCGGACCGAGGTAAACGCTGGGCATAGCGCCGGAAGCGAGGCGAGGTTCCAGGAAATACAGGTGGTGCGCAGCCAGCGCCGCGCCCGGCGCTCCGCCTGCATCGCCTGCGGCAGGTTGGATGTAAAGATCGTCGAACAGCCCCGACCGCAGCAGTTTCCCGTTGGCCACGCAGTTCAGGGCGACGCCCCCGGCCAGGCAGAGTTTGGAGCAGCCTGTGATCCGTTTGGCCTCCCGGGCCATTTTGAATACGATCTCTTCAGTGATACGCTGGATCGCCAACGCCAGATTGCAATGATGGGAAAGAATATCCGAATCGCGCTTCCGGCGGGGAAAGCCAAAAAGGGCTTTCCAGCGACGGTCCGGGACCATGCGCAAGCCCGTGGCATATCGGAAATAGCGCTGGTTGAGCCAGATGGAGCCGTCTTCCTTGATGTCGACAAGGCGCCGGCGGATCAGTTGTTCGAACCGGGCGGTTTCCTCCGCGTCCGGATTTCCATAAGGCGCCAGTCCCATCAGTTTATACTCTCCGGAATTGACCGTGAAGCCCAGGTAATAGGTGAACGCCGAGTACAACAGTCCCACCGAGTGCGGGAATTTCATTTCGCGCAGCATCCTGATCTCCGGCCCTTTTCCCATGCCGATGGAAGCCGTGCTCCACTCGCCGACCCCGTCGATCGTGAGAATGGCGGCTTCTTCGAAGGTCGAGCAATAGAAGGCGCTGGCGGCATGGGAGAGGTGGTGTTCCGAAAAAAGGAGCCGGAGCTTCTTCTTGTCATAGGACCCGATCTCCTTCAGTCCGTCGTAGATCTGCTTTTTGAGCAGCAACTTTTCCCGCAACCACACCGGAATGGCTTTCAGGAAGGAGAGAAGCCCTCTGGGGGCGAAGGCGTAGTAAGTTTCGAGCAGCCGTTCGAACTTGAGCAAGGGCTTGTCGTAAAAAACAACGGCGTCGAGCTCATCCAGGCTCAGTCCGGCAAACTCCAGACAATACCGGATCGACTGGGTGGGAAAAATTGCGGTGTGCTTTACCCGTGTAAAACGCTCCTCCTGCGCCGCAGCTACGACGATCCCGTCGATCACCAGGGCGGCGGCTGAATCGTGATAGAAAGCGGATATGCCGAGGATCTTTTTCATGGGAAAAGATACGCCTCCATTTTCGCTGCCCACAACCCGTGGGCCTTGGCATTCGGATGGCTGTCGTACGGTAAATTGAGCAGGCTTTCATCCGAATAATCGAGGGTCAGGTCGAGGAAGGGGATCGACTTTTGACGACAAAACCGGCGCAAATGGTGGTCGGCATTTTCTTCCAGAATGGCGACGGTAAAAGGGATCGACTCCTGCTGGCAACGTTCGGCAATAGCTGAAAGGGCCGCCTCGGTCACTTTTTCCGCCCGCATTTTTGAAGAGCAGACCCGGGTGTAAAGGAATTCCAGCTGGTTGACCAGGGCGGAATAGGAACGCAAGGAGGCGAGCAGGTTTCTGGCTTCCGGCCGGGAATGCTGAATGGTCAAATTTCCTTGTTGGTCAATTTTTCCATACGGAAAATAAGCTTCCAGTGGCAATTTAGGCAGTTCATCGGAGTTGCTGCCGACCCGACTTTCCCGGGCCAGGAGTTGCTGGAACGAACGGCCCAGGATATTGCGATCCTCGTGAAGGCTGATGTAGTGATAAATGAGCCGGGCAGGACGCACCCCGGATTTCAGCAACCAGTCGAGGAGGAGCAGGGTTTGCAGGGTGCCGTGGGCGGGCACGGCGGCATTGACGATGGTATGGTCCGGAAACAGGGCCTGTAGACGAAAAGGGTAGGTCAGGCTGTCGTCGACACCCATGCCGTAGGTGAAGGAACAGCCGGTCAGCAGGATCAGGCTGTCGGAGGAGGCGAGCGGACGGCCGGTAGTCCGGACGGTCCCCCAGCCGCAATCCAAATGCGTGGCCGAGTACCGGAGGTTTTCGTTGATGACGACGGAAAACGCGCCGGGGTTGAGCTCAAATCCCATCTCCTCGCTGGGACGCAGGCAGTTCGTCGGACTGGAAACCACGGTGTAGGGATGCAAGCCGGTGAAGCCGAGCAGCCGGAGTCCCAGTTCGGCAAAAACCAGGACCATCAACAGGTTGATCAGTATGATTTTGAGGGCTTTCATTCCAATCATTCAAAGGTAGGCAAAACATGCTGGAGAGATGGCTGTTTGCTTAGTAGAAAATCCGCCATCCATGAGCACGCAAATCGCCAAATCGTTCCGGGAATTAGTTGAACTGAACTTCCAACTCTACAACAGCCTTTTTCTCACGCTGCCCCTCGACGCGGTGCAAAAGACCGGCAACCTCATTCCCCTCTTGCAGGAAGCCTGTGAAAAGGGCTTCGAAAGTGGGAAAGACCCTGCCGCCATCATCGATCAATTCTTCGCCAAGCACAAACCGGATTTCACGGAGCGGGAACAGATCGACTTCCTGTTCAAGGTCATCCAATACGTCGAACGGCAGGTCGTTCTGATCGACGCTTTGGAAGATGCTGCGTACGACAAAATCCACCGCATCGGCGGAACAGATTCCTGGGATCAACTGGCGGAGAAAGCCGAAGCGGAAAACCTGGAAAAGGAATTGGAGAGCGCCCTGACCAATTTCGGCATCCGCGTGGTGCTCACGGCTCACCCCACCCAGTTTTATCCGGGACAAGTACTGGCGATCATTTCCGACCTGACAGATGCGATCGCCCAAAACCAGACGGCATACGTGCGCGACCTGCTGCAGCAATTGGGTAAAACGCCCTTTTTTAGAAAGGAAAAACCCACCCCCTACGACGAAGCCGTCAGCCTCAACTGGTACCTGGGGCATATTTTTTATCCGGCGGTAGGGAAATTGGTCGATCGCATCGGGGAGCGATTTCCGGAAGCGGTTCAGGCCAACAGCGAACTCATCTCCATCGGTTTTTGGCCGGGTGGCGACCGCGATGGCAACCCCTTCGTCACCATTGATACCACGAGGAGGGTGGCCACTTTGCTGCGCACCACGCTTATTTCCTGTTATTACCGCGATATGAAGGAACTCAAGCGCAGGCTGAGCTATGCGGGGGTTTATGAAAAACTGGAGCAGCTGGACCGGATGATCGAGACAGAAATGCGGGGAGGCGGAAAGGTCGACCTGGCCTTTTTGAAGGACTCCCTTCGGGAAATCGAGGAGTTGCTCATCCACGAACACCAGGAGCTATTCCTCGACCGTTTGCGGTCTTTTCGAAGAAAACTCGAGCTGTTCGGCCTGTATTTGGCCAGCCTCGATATCCGGCAGGACAGCCGGGTGATCGCCAAAACCCTTCAGGCTATTATGGAAGCCTATCCGGCGATCTTCCCCGCCGATCTGTTCGATCTGCCGGAAGAAACGCAACTCGAACATTTGTTCCGCGCAAAAGGAGCGGTTGACCCAGGGCGCTTTGCCGATCCGGTCATCAGGGATACGCTGGAGTCCTTCTCCGCCATCCGGGATATTCAACGGGAAAATGGAGAGAAAGGCGCGCACCGGTATATCATTTCCAACTGCCGGGGCACGGTGGATATCGCCCGGGTGATGAGCCTGTTCCGGCTCTGTGGCTGGGGAGAAGGTCCATTGACCGTGGACATTGTTCCGCTTTTTGAATCGGTAAACGACCTTGCCCATGCCGGCGCATCCATGCGAAAGATCTACGAGCAGCCCCGCTATCGTGCCCATCTGGAAAATCGCCTCCATCGACAGACCATCATGCTGGGGTTTTCCGACGGCACTAAAGACGGGGGTTACCTCATGGCGAACTGGGCTATTTTTAAGGCGAAAGAAGATATAACCGCTTCTTCCCGCGATCTGGGAATTGAGGTGGTCTTTTTTGATGGCAGGGGTGGTCCGCCGGCCCGGGGTGGCGGCAATACGCATCAGTTTTATGCCTCCCTGGGCAACGAGATCGAGAGCCACCAGATCCAGATGACCGTGCAGGGCCAGACGATCAGTTCGCTCTACGGGATCGTGGAGTCGGCGGTGCACAACCTGGAAAACCTGCTCACCGCCGGCCTGCAGAATATCTTGAACCTCAATCCGGGCCGCAATCTCACCGATGGGCAGCGCGACCTCATTGAGATCCTGGCTGCCGACAGCTATCGAAAGTACGAGGCATTCAAGAACCATCCCTTATTCGTGCCCTATCTGGAGGAGCGCAGCACGATCAAATACTACGGCATGGCCAATATCGGCAGCCGGCCGGTGAAACGCTCCAAGAGCGAAGGACTCCGCTTCGAAGACCTGCGAGCCATCCCTTTCGTAGGTGCGTGGAGCCAGCTAAAACAGAACGTGCCGGGTTTTTACGGATTGGGTTCCTCCCTGAAAAACCAGGAACAGGAAGGCAATTGGGATGCTTGTGTTCGTCTCTACCAGGAGTCCCGGTTTTTCCGGACCCTCATCGCCAACAGCATGCAAAGCATGAGCAAGACCTTTTTCCCCCTCACCCGCTACATGGAGAATGACGAGCGCTTTGGGGAATTTTGGAAAATGATCTACAACGAGTTTGAATTGAGCAGGGAAATGGTCCTGAAAATTTCGGGCCAGCGCATGTTGCTGGAAGACCATCCCCGCAGCCGCATGAGCATTCAGTTGCGGGAAAGGGTGGTATTGCCCCTGCTGACGATCCAGCAATACGCTCAAATGCGGATCGGCGCTGCCGGTGCGGAACTCGAGCCGGTCTATGAAAAAATGGTGATGCGCTCCCTGTTCGGCAATATCAATGCCAGCCGGAACTCCATTTAGCAGGCGTCTGCAAATAACGCCGGATGAAGGGTCGGTTGGCCGATGGTCTTATGCATAAGCATCTTTCAGCTGTTTCCTCAAGGCCTGCATCTCGTCCCGGTACTGTGCTGCGGAGATGAAATCCAGGTCTTTGGCTGCGTCCTTCATCTTTTGTTCGGTCTCGGCGATCATTTTCTCGATCTGGTCCCGGCTGGCGTACCGGAGCACGGGGTCGGCAGCCAGGCTGGGCTTTTCGGGTTCGATGTAGACCTTGGCGCCCCGGCCCCGGATGTCGAGGATGGAACTTTGAGCGAGGATATCTTCCCGGCTTTTGAACACCGTTTTTGGGGTGATCCCGTGTTCTTCGTTGTATTGCATCTGGATGGCGCGCCGGCGGATGGTTTCGTCGATCGTGCGTTGCATACTATCCGTGATCTTGTCGGCATAGAAAATGACCAGGCCGTTGGCGTTCCGGGCAGCCCGGCCGGCGGTCTGGGTGAGGGAGCGGTCGTTGCGCAGGAATCCCTCTTTATCGGCATCGAGGATGGCCACGAGCGATACTTCGGGCAGGTCGAGCCCCTCCCGCAGCAAATTCACGCCCACCAATACATCAAACTCACCCAGTCGCAGGTCCCGGATGATCTCGACGCGATCCATCGTATCGACTTCGGAGTGAATGTAGCGCACGAGGATGTCCATGCGCGTGAGGTACTTGGTGAGTTCCTCGGCCATGCGCTTGGTCAGCGTGGTGACGAGCACCCGCTCATTCCGCTTCACCCGCTCGCGCACTTCATCCATGAGATCGTCGACCTGGTTGCTGCTCGGGCGCACTTCGATAGGCGGATCGAGCAAACCGGTAGGCCGGATGAGCTGCTCGACGATCACTCCGCCGGTCTGTTCCAATTCATAATCGCTGGGCGTGGCGCTGACGAAAATGACCTGATTGATCATCGTCTCAAACTCGTCAAAGCTCAAGGGACGGTTGTCCATGGCAGAGGGCAGGCGGAAACCGAAATTGACGAGGTTGTTCTTTCGGGCCCGGTCGCCTCCCCACATGCCCCGCACCTGCGGCACCGTCACATGGCTTTCGTCAATAACGAGCAGATAGTCTTCGGGGAAATAATCGAGCAGGCAGAAGGGGCGTGTGCCTGGTTCCCGGCCGTCGAAAAAGCGGGAATAGTTCTCCACCCCGCTGCAATACCCCAGCTCCTTGATCATCTCCAGGTCGAAGGTGGTGCGTTCCTTGACGCGGCGGGCTTCCAGTAATCGACCTTCCGATTCGAAATACTTGACCTGGGCGTGCAATTCGTCCTCGATCTCCCGGAGGATCTGGTGGATGCGCTCTTTCGGGGCGACGTACAAGTTGGCCGGGAATATGGCGGCGTCTTCCAGTTCGGTGATCCGCTTGGAACCTTCGGTTTCGATCTGTTCGATCATTTCGATCTCATCTCCAAAAAAAGTAATCCGGTAGCCGTAGTCCACATAGGGCAGGTTGATGGCCACCGTGTCGCCTTTTACCCGGAAGGTCGCCCGCTTGAACTCGGTCTCGGTGCGGGAATATAGACTCTCCACCAGCATGTACAGAAAGGAATTCCGGGAAATGCGCTGTCCTTTTTGGATCCGGATAATGCTGTGTTTGTAATCTTCCGGGTTCCCCATACCGTAAATGCACGAAACGGAGGCCACGATGATGATGTCGCGCCGCCCGGACAGCAGGGAGGACGTTGCCCGAAGCCGCAGTTTGTCGACCTCCTCGTTGATGGCCAGGTCCTTTTCGATAAAAGTGTCGGTGACCATGATGTAGGCCTCCGGTTGGTAGTAGTCGTAGTAGGAGACGAAATATTCCACCGCATTATCCGGAAAGAACTCTTTCAACTCCCCGTACAGTTGGGCGGTCAGGGTTTTGTTGTGCGTGAGCACCAGCGTGGGCCGGTTGAGCTGGGCAATGGCGTTGGCGATGGTAAAGGTCTTTCCGGACCCGGTCACGCCGAGCAATACCTGGGCTTTTTCGCCGCTGGTTACGCCTTCCACCAGTTGCCGGATCGCCTGGGGTTGGTCGCCGGTGGGCTCGAAGGGAGATACGAGTTTGAATGCCATGGAGTCAGTTTTTAAGTTTTAAGGGTATAAGTTTTTGCCAAAAACTTATACCCTTAAAACTTAAAAACCTATTAATCCAGTTAAAGTTTCCGCGTTACCATCACCCCATCCCTGACCGGGAGCAGGGCGTTTTCGACCCGGGGGTCGTCCTGGACTTTTTGGATAAAAGACCGGATGGTTTGGGTGTCGCGGTCTTTTGCGCCGGTCATGACCTTGCCGTCCCAGAGCACGTTGTCGGTGAGGAGAAAGCCGCCGGGGCGCACTTGGTCCAGCACCAGGTCGTACAGGGCGGCGTAGTCGTTTTTATTCGAATCGATAAAGACGAGGTCGTAGGTTTCCCCAAGGGTTGGGATAATATCAAAAGCATTTCCGGTGTGTGCAACGATCCGGTTGGAGAGGCCGGCTTTGGCAAAGTATTTTTCTCCGAAAAAGGTAAACTCCGGATTGGCCTCGATGGTGTGCAGCAATCCGCCTTCCGCCAGTCCCTCGGCCAGGCAAATAGCGCTGTAGCCGGTGAAGGTGCCGACCTCCAGGATGCGGTTGGGGCGCAACATCCAGCTGAGGAAGCGAAGGAACTGCCCCTGCAGGCGCCCGGCGGCCATTTGGGGGGCGATGGTCTTCAGGTAGGTTTCACGCTCCAGTTCATACAGCACCTGGCTGGGCGGGGTGGTAAAGGATTCACAGAAGGCGGCGAGCTGACGAAGGTTCATGCAAAGCGTTTTCGCATCATGGGGTAACTGAATATCGCTGCCAAGATAATCAACACGCCCCAATAGAAGCCGGGAGAGAGCTCTTTATTGTCGTTGAGCAGCAGCCACGCCAGAATAATGCCGTACACGGGCTCGAGGTTGATGGTGAGGTTGGCGGCAAAGGCCGACAGGTGATGGAGGGCCCGCAGGGAAAGGATATAGGGCAGGGTGGTGCAAAGCAGGGCCAGCACCAGGAGCAGGACCAAATCCCATCGGGTCGGCCAGAAGGCCATATCGGGGTTGGAGTGCAGGAAAAAGGGGAGGAGCAGGGAAAGGAAGATCCACGAACTCCCAAGCTCCAGGAAGGTGATTTGGTAGGGATGTGCCTTGGTGACCAGTTTTTTGTTCAGGGTGCCGAAAGTGGCGGCTAGGAAAGCGGCGGCCAGGCCCACCCAAAAGCCCGCCATCATCCCGATCTCCAGGTTATTGACGATGAGGGCCATACCGGGAATGATCATTAGCCCCAGCACGATCTCATACCCCTTAATGCGCTGGCGAAGCAGCAGGGGTTCCAAAAAAGCGGTGAACAGGGAGGTTGTCGCCATGCAGATGAGCGATACCGAAGCGTTGGCCAATTTGATCGCGCCGTAAAAAGCCAGCCAATGAAGCGCAACTAATACGCCGATACCCATATATTGCAGCGCCAATTTTCGGGGCATCTGCCGGATCGCCCGGAAAGAACGCATCAGGAAGAGCAGGCTGATCGGGGTGATCAATACCCGCCACCAGACCAAAACCAGCGCCGATAGCTGGATCAGGTCGCCCAGGATGGCGGTGAAACCCCAGAGGAAAACCGCCAGGTGCAATTCCAGATAGGCGCGTCGGGTTGAATTCATGGCGTAAAAAACATTGCAGGCATTGAGTTGTTTTGAATGCCATTGGCAAAGGAACAAAGTTTGCGGAATCTTTTTTCATCACCAATAAAATGATCATATATTATGGCACTGAAAGTAGGAGATCAAGCCCCTGATTTCACCCTTTACAACACGGATAAGCAGCAAGTCTCACTGAGTGAATTTCGGGGGGCGAATGTGGTCCTGCTCTTTTTCCCACAGGCATTCTCCGGAGTCTGTACCAAAGAGCTTTGCGCCATGCGCGATGATATTGCCTCTTACGAAGGGCTCAACGCACAAGTCCTGGCCGTTTCGGTCGACTCCGTGTTTACGCTGGGCAAGTTTAAAGAAGATCAGCGCTTCAGCTTCCCTCTCCTTTCAGACTTTAATAAGGAAGTATCGCAGGAATATGGCGCTTTCTACGAAGAATTTGTCTTTGGAATGAAGGGCGTTGCCCGCCGTTCAGCCTTTGTTATCGACGAAGAAGGAACCATTCGCTACGCCGAAGTGCTGGAAAGCGCCGGAGATTTGCCTAACTTTGAGGCCGTGAAGGAAACTTTACAGGAACTTTCCTAAAGCGTTTATAAGTTGATGAGGGTGTGAGTTTTTGTCCTCTTTGAAAACTTATACCCTCATCAACTTAAAAACTATGTAGCATCATGCTTCATAATACACCCTCGAAAAAACCGGAAGAACAGGAGATTGCGTTGGCGGAGGATGAGACCGACACCGGCGATCCTTCTCAATTGGTCGTATACAACGACGACCACAATTCTTTTGATTGGGTGATCCAGTGCTTCATGGAAGTGCTCAACCATACCTTCGAACAGTCGGAACAACTCGCCCTCATTATCCATTTCAAAGGGAAAGCTACGGTGAAGACGGCTCCTATGGAGGAGCTGAAACCCAAAAAAGACGCTTTGGTCGACCGCGGCCTCTCCGCTGTGATCGAATAAAAGATTAAATGCCTATTTTCTGGTTATCTGACGACTCCCTGGCCTTCCCCGATCCGGCCCTGGCCAATAAGAACGGTTTGCTGGCCGTTGGTGGCGACCTGTCGCCGGAGCGCGTGTTGTTGGCTTACCAAATGGGTATTTTCCCCTGGTTCAACCCCGAAGACCACATCCTGTGGTGGTCGCCCGATCCCCGTTTCGTCCTCTTTCCCGCCGAATTGAAGATCCAGCGGAGCATGCGGCCCTACCTCAATCAGGCCAAATTCCGGCTCACGTTCGATCAGCATTTCGAAACCATTATGCGGCACTGCGGCGGAACCTCACGGCCCGGACAACAGGGAACCTGGATCTCCGATGAAATGGTCGAAAGTTATGTCCAATTGCACCGACTCGGCTATGCCCATTCTGTGGAAGTATGGGATGGAAATGAATTGGCAGGCGGGCTCTACGGCATTGCGCTGGGTAAGTGCTTCTTCGGCGAATCCATGTTCACCAAAGTGAGCAACGCTTCCAAATACGGCTTTATCACCCTGGTTCGCCGCCTGGAAGAACTCGGTTACGCCATGGTCGATTGCCAGCAACAGACCCGTCACCTCGCCTCCCTTGGCGCCCGCCCGATCCCGCGGGAGAAATTTCTGGAATTCCTTCAGGATAACGTCGCTAACCCTACCCATCGCGGCAATTGGAGCCGTCTTTTAGATGAGGAACCCCCGTTCAGCCCGTCAAATTAATTTTGGACCAGGATCTTATCTATCCAGGGCATCCCATTCAGGTAGGTTTCCAACCAGTAGGCCCCGTTGGGTATCCCTTCCAGGGGAATGGTCCATTCCCGGCTGGTCGCCGGCTCGATTTCCCGGACCATCACTCCCCGGACATTCCACAGCCGCAAATAAGGAAGGTCGGTAACCCGGTCAGCCCGCACCCGGAGCCACTTGCCGGCCGGATTTGGGAAGGCCTCCAGCATTTCCAGCACGGGCGCCTCCGATACCGGGTCGAGGGGCTGATACAATACCACCGAATCCGGGTTGAGCAGGATCGGATTGAGCAGCTCTTCGAATACATTTAAAAAAAGCAGGGATTCCACGTTTAGTTTGAAGGACCGGAATACCGTATCGCGCTGGATGTCGTCGATGACGATAAAGGAAACGGTGGCTACCAGGGTGGAGTCTTTGAAGAAGGCATTCTGGCCGCGCCCGGCTGCCGAGATCTGCATTCGCCCGGGTGCGGGCAACCGGTAGCCAAAGGCGTCGATACTGGTGGCAGTGACAAACATGAGGGCTGCTTCATCCGTATTGGGCGTAATTTCCACCGCCTCTTCGACGACCAGTTCGGGGTCGTAACTGAGTTCCATCGCTACGCCCAGGGCGCCCTGCTCGACGGGAACCGGTCCGGGATAGCGAACGCTGATAAATGCCTGAAACGGCTCGTTGACCTTGACCGAGTCTTTATCGTAGGTGATCAGGAATTCAGGCTGTGGGCAGGTAAAACAGGGCAGGTTGTGCAACCAGGGGATGGGCATCGCCGTATCCTGCAACAGGTCGTAGTTGGCAATGATCGCATCCAGGTCCAGTGTATCGATGATCGCATCGCCGTTGGCGTTGATATAACCGCCGTTTACCCAGGGCGTCGTGGGCAGATTGTAATCCCAGGGGAAAAAAGGTTGTGCGAACCAACCCTCCGAAGCTCCCGGCCTCGGTTCTCCTTCTATGCCAAACGCAATGCCGATCGGCAACAGGTCGAGGTAGTTCGCCACTCCGTCGTTATTCGTATCCCCCGGATACATCACCTGACCCTGCATTGCATTTGCCAGGAGGGCCATTATGATCACAAACAAAAACCTTCTCATAAGATCCCATTTTTTCGCTCCCCACTGTCCCCTTCTCCCTCATCTCGAATTTTTCCCTAATTTACGAAAAAAATCCCCTCCACATGCGGCAAAGCAAGCTTTTGGACCTCCTCCGCACCCTGAGCACCCGGCAGATCAGCCGCCTGGAGGAGTACCTGGCTTCGCCGTTTTTCAATAAGAATGAAGACCTGTTGGCGTTTTTCCGGTTTTTGAAAAATTATGCCCCCGATTTCGCGCATGCCGACCTGGAAAAATCCCACCTACTGAAAAAGGGCATGGCCGGCAAAAGAACGGATGCCAAACGCCTGGCCTACTGGATGAGCGATCTGCTCAAACTGACGGAAAATTTTCTGACGGCAGAGGTCCTTCTGGATGACGATCAGCTCACTAACCGGACCTTGCTGGAGATCTACTACGATAGGGGTTTGTACAAACATTACAAAGCCGTGCTGGAAAAAGCCGAGCGCCAACTGGCAGAATACCCATACCGCAATACCGAATTTTACCATTTGCAGTTTCAGCTGAAGCAATTGCAGTATGCGCACAGCGATCAAAGCCAACGGACCTTCAATCCGGACCTGCAGGAAGCGGCCAATACCCTGGATGTCTATTATCTGGTGGAAAAACTGCGCCTGGCTTGCGCCATGGTCAACCTGGTCCAGTTGCTCAATGTGGATTATGATCTGAGCTGGACGGAGGAAGTGCTAAACGCTCTGGAAAAAAGCCCGGACCTTCAAACGCCCGCCATCCGGGTGTACCTGGCAATGTATCAAATGTTGAAACACCCGGAGGCTCCGGCGAATTATTCGAAGGCCAAAGAGGCCTTGTGGGCGCATTCCGGCCAATTTGACAAAACCGAACTGGCGATACTTTCCGGCGCCCTGTTCAATTTCTGCAGCCGCCGCATCAACCGCTACAACGATCCTTTTTTTTGGAAAGAATATCTGGAGGTGGGGAAATTTCTTCTCCAGAAAGAATTGATCCTGGACGACGGACGCCTGTCGCCCTGGCTGTATAAAAACCTGGTTACGGCGGGCTTGCAACTGGAGGACCTGGAGTGGACAGCCGATTTTATCCAATCCTACAAAGACCGCTTGCCGGAGTCTTACCAGGAGCCCCTTTACGAGTATAACCTGGCGCATTACTACTACCATCTTCAGCGCTACGACGAAGCCCAGCATACCCTCCTGCAGGTGGAGTTCAGGGACGTATTTCTGGCTCTGAGCACGCGCAGCCTCCTGGTCAAGATCTTTTACGAAACCGACCAGATCGAGCTGCTCTTTTCCCACCTGGAGGCCTTCCGGGTGTATATGCTGCGCAACAAGCTTCTCCCGGCATCCAACCGGAAGCAAGTGCAGCAATTTATCGATTTTACGCGCAAACTTGCCCGCATCGACAAGCCCGAGGCGGAAAAGCTCCCCGAACTGGAAGCGAAATTGCCCGACGCCAGTGAGGTGCTACACCGGGAATGGTTGTTGGAGAAAATTGGGGAGAAACGGGTAAAATTTAAGGTGTAGGCATCTGAATCACGATCTTCCCCCTCAAATGATGGCTCTCGCTGAGGGCCTGGGCTTCCGCTATCTGCTCCAGGGAAAAGATATGCTCCACATGGCTGCGCAATTGGTCGGCCTCCGCCATTTTTTTCAAGTCCCAAAGGTCGTCTTCCTCGACCTGGAGGAGAAACGTTTTGGATTTTTTGCGGCTGAAGCGGGTCAGGGCCATTTGCAGGTACTGCGAAGGGCTGGGCATGGTGGAAATAAAAATGCCCCGGGGCTGAAGAACGGGGATGGATTCGCGGAAATGGCGGTTTCCGATCGTGTCGAAGATCACGTCGTAGCGTGAAGGCAGTTTGGTATAGTCAGCCTGGGTATAGTCGATGGCCTCGTCGGCGCCGAGGTCGGTGACAAAATCCTGATT
Organism: Lewinellaceae bacterium; assembly: GCA_020636275.1. Taxonomy (GTDB): domain Bacteria; phylum Bacteroidota; class Bacteroidia; order Chitinophagales; family Saprospiraceae; genus JADJTT01. Next base: position 996,176 of record JACJYD010000001.1, read on the forward strand.
GTCGGGGCCGGCAATGGCGGTGACATAGGCGCCGAGGAATTTGGCGATCTGAACGGCATAATGCCCCACGCCGCCTGCTGCTCCGTTGATCAGCACATCCATACCGGTTTGCAGGCCGCCCATATCGCGCAAAGCCACCAGGGCCGTGAGGCCGGCGGTGGGGATGGCGGCAGCTTCGAGAAAGGACATGTTGTTGGGCAGGGTTGCCACGTTTTTAGCCGGTACGGCGATGAGTTCGGCATAAGTGCCTTCGCCGCGCAGGGAGCTGACGGCTCCGAACACCCGGTCGCCAATTTCGTAATCGCCGACCTGGCTACCCACGGAGACGACCTCACCGGAAAAGTCCTGTCCGAGAATGATGGGGAACTTCTTCCGCATGAACCAGCGAGCTACGCCCTTGCGGATCTTCCAGTCGATCGGGTTAATGGCAAAAGCATGGATGCGGACGAGCAACTCGTCGTCCTCCGGTTCAGGATCGGGCACTTCGGCCAACTCCAGCACCTCTTTCGATCCGTATTGGCGGATAACAATGGCTTTCATGTTTTGCCTTTAGTTTTTCAATGGGGTGCAGGCTCAACCTGCACCCCATTTCATAGTTTGAACAATAATAGGGGTAAACTTTTATTGTTCAAACGATTGTGGTGGATAAATTCATCAGATGGACAGATATATTAGCATTTTATGTAAAAATCTCCTTACTTGGGCCCCATAATCGAAGTTTATGCGCTGGGTACTTCTTGTGGCGCTCTTCCTGGCAGGAGCAGCCTTTACATCCGTTGTTCACGTTCAACCCCCTTACCCCCAGGGATATTTCCGCTGGCCGGTCGACCACGCCCCGCGCCTTTCTGCTACTTTTGGCGAATTGCGGCCCAACCATTTTCATGCTGGCCTGGATATCCGGTCCCGGGCTCAACGGATCGGCGATCCGCTCTATGCCGCCGCCGAAGGCTTCGTATCCCGGATCAAAGTCGAAGAAAGCGGCTACGGGAAGGCCCTCTATATTTCCCACCCCAACGGCTATACGACCTTGTACGGCCATATGGACCGCTTTACGGAAGAAATTGAAAACTACGTCAAGGAGGAACAATACCGGCAACAGTGTTTCGAAGTAGACCTCTACCTCCCGCCGCAACTGTTTACCTTCCGCCAGGGACAGTACATCGGCAATATGGGCAACAGCGGCGCCTCGATGGGCCCCCACCTGCATTTCGAGGTCCGGGAAACCAGCACCGATAACGCCATCAACCCCCTGTTGTTCGGACTCCCGATCACCGACAATATGGCGCCGAAGATCTTCGCCCTCAGGCTCTTTCAGATGGATGGGCTGGGCGTATACGGCACTAAAACCCAGGTAGTCGATGTCGACCCGGGGCCGGACCATTACTTTACCGAACCGGAAACCCTGAGCGTCCAGACCCCTTTTGCGGCCTTTTCCCTCAATACCTTCGACATGCAGGATTCCCCCTCCAACCGGAACGGGATCTACTCCCTGGATATGCAAGTGGATGGGGAGCCATTTTACCAGTTCCGGCTTCAGGAAGTGCCCTTTGAAGATACCCGCTATGTCAATGCCCACATGGATTATGAGGACCAGGTTACAAGAAGGAGTTATTATCACCGGTGCTTTCGCCTTCCCGGCAACCGCTTGCAGATCTATCCCTTTGAAACCAACCACGGCATCGTCCCTCTCGAGCCGGGACAGGTGCGAACCGTTGAGATCCGGGTAGCCGATGCGCTGGACAACGAGTCGGTGCTCCGGTTCTGGGTGCGCCGGGAGGGCGAGATGGAACCGCCGCTGCCCGGTCCCTATCAGTATTACCTCTATCAGGAGCGCGATAATCTCATCCAAACAGAAGATTGCTCGGTATTTATCCCACAAGGCACGATCTACGAGGACCTGCCCATGAACTTCCGGAAAACGCCTGCGGAGAAGGCTTCATATCTGTCGGATGTCTTTTATGTGCACGATTACCTCACGCCCGTTCACCAGTTCTACGTTCTTTCCCTTCGTGCCGCCAGGGAAATAAAAGAGGCAGACAGGGCCAAAGCCTTCCTGGCCTACCTCAATCCCAGGGGTTCCATCCTGAACTGTGGCGGGGTGTGGCGGGGTGATTTTTTGACCGCGCCCGTCCGGGCCTTTGGCCCCTACGCCATCCTCGTCGATAAGACTCCGCCGACTGTTGCCCCGTCCTTTTTCCGGTACGACATGCGGGGAAAGAAGGGCATGTCCTTCAAGATCAGCGACAATTTTTCCACCGCCCCCAATATGGACGAGTTGTACTTCTCCGCCACCGTCGACGGGAATTGGATCCTGATGGAATACGACCGAAAATCGGGCCGCATCACTCACCGTTTCGATGAGCACATACCTTCCGGCAAACACCACCTGCGCCTGGAGGTCAGGGACGTGATGGGAAATTCTACGGTGTATGAGAAGAACTTTTTGCGGTAGAATTTATTTATTGATACGAACGCGCGTTTGCGCGCTTGTAACAATAATTGTTTATTGGACCACCTAACGTCCGAAAAGTATTTTCATATGACACACTTAAAAGTTGGCGACAAAGCTCCTTCCTTCTCCGGCGTCAATGAAAAAGGCGAACCGGTAGCCCTGTCGGATTTCAAGGGAAAAAAACTGATCCTGTTCTTCTATCCACGTGCGAACACCCCCGGCTGTACGGCAGAAGCCTGCAGTTTGCGCGATCATTACGCCGAGTTGCGGGAAAAAGGATTCGAGATGCTGGGCGTGAGCCCGGACTCCGAAAAAGGCCAACAGAAATTTATCGATAACTACAACTTCCCTTTCCACCTTCTGGCGGACCAGGAGAAAGAAGTGCTGAAGAGTTATGGCGTCTGGGGCCTAAAGAAATTTATGGGCAAAGAGCATATGGGCGTGTTGCGTACGACCTTCGTCATCGACGAAAACGGCGTGATCGAGCGGGTGTTTGACAAGGTCAACACCAAAGAACATGCCCAACAGGTTCTGGAAACTTATTGATCTTAAAACGGCAGATCGTCGAACGAGCCTGCATCCCCGGGATCGTCGTTTGCTGAGGGGAAATCCCCTGTTCCGGTGCCGGCAGGAGGGGCGTCCGGGCTTTGAGCGGCAGATGGCTTCTCCAGGCGCCAGGCGTTGAGGTTGGTAAAATATTTTCCATTCCATTCCCGGCCGCGCAAGTCGAAATGAACCTTGATGAATTCGCCTTCCTCAAAGGCGTCTATTAATGGGCAACGGTCCTGGACCAACTGGAATTTCACAGCTTGGGGGTAATTGCCGCTGTTGATCTCTATGACAAATTCGCGGGCTTGAAAGGTGCCGGTCTTGTTCTCGGTGTCGTACTTCTTGATGAGTTTGCCTTCAACTTCAAATGACATGTCGGAATGGATTTATTTTGGCTGATGGATGTTTGCGCTGCAAAGGTAAAAAATGAACCGCATCCGTCCAATCAGAACCAAAAACTTGGGGGCTCCCGAATTTTTACAGAGCTCTTTCGGGAAATCACCAAGCGAATTCAAAATCCAGTCTTTTCTTGAAATCCGGGATGTCTTCTGGTTTGATCCGGGCTAAGCCTCCATGACTACAGGATCGATCAGTTTCAGGATATCGGTGGCATTCAGGCAGAGGATAGCCCTTTTGCCGCGAATGGCGATAGGCGCCTTGAGCAGGTCGGGGTTGTTCTGGATCACTTTGAGCCAACAAGCTTCGTCAAATTCACATCCACGGATGTGTTGCTGGTAGTAGGGGTGTGCTTTGTTCAGCAACTCCTTGGGGGGCATCCCCAGGGCCTGGAGGATCTGCTGCCAACTGGTCTCGGTAGAGGGCGCCTGTTCGAAGGAATAGGCCCTTACATACCTGGAAAGCGACTGTGCGTAGGCCACCGTACGGCGGTGTGCACTGGATTCCGGGTTGTAATAGATCAATAACTCTCGCTGATTTGTCTTCATATGTATTGTATTTTATCAAAAATATAAAATATTTCCCCGTAATTCCTAATTTTTGTGGAACATATTTGCAGTCAATTTGCCATATAGCAAAATTTGTTTAATATATATTTCCAGCCTTTCCCCCTTTGTTTTTTACAATGATATACTGTAGAAAAAGTGATTTGACGGCCGGGGCCGTCAAATCACTTGGGATTATTGCGGCCGACGGCTGCAATAATCCCAAACTACTTCGCTTTGAGTATATAGAGTTTTTTTTAATTTTAAGCCGCCTTTTCAGAAAAAATATAGCGCATGGAATCCCGCAATTATCCGTCGAAAGTGCTGCTCTTTGGGGAGTACGTCATCATTCGGGGCTCCAGGGCGCTGGCCATTCCCTATCGCGATTTTGGGGGTCATTGGGCCTTTTCCCAGTCCGGTGCGGTGAGTCCCGGGCTGGAGCAGTTTTTGAGTTACCTGGAAAGTCAGCAACGCAGCGGGCAGCTGCTCACCACGCTGGCTCTCGACCGGTTTCAGGAGGACCTGTCCAACGGCTTGTACTTCGAATCCTCCATCCCGGTGGGGTATGGCCTGGGGAGTTCCGGAGCCCTGGTTGCGGCGGTGTATGAGACCTATTGCACCCGCAAGGAGACGCAATTACATTTGCTCAAACCCATTCTGGCCCAGATGGAGAGCTTTTTCCACGGGTCGAGCTCGGGAGTGGATCCCCTGGTCTGTCTGCTCGATAAGCCTTTACTCCTGCGCGACCGGCAACGGGCAGAGGTAGTGGAGGTGCCGGAGCGGGATGAGGCCGGTAAGGGAGCCCTCTTTCTGATCGATACCGGGATCAGCCGGGAAACCGGCCCCCTGGTCCGCATATTCCTGAGCAAATGTGAAGACCTGACCTTTGATGCTATGGTGGAGGAGGAATTGGGTGGCCTGGCCAATGCGGCGATCCAGGCGTTCCTGCGGGCCGACTGGCGGGTGCTGCAACCCGTGTTCGACGCCATCAGTCAGTTTCAATGGAACTATTTTTTGGAAATGATCCCGGCGTCCTTCCGCGATGTGTGGGCAGCCGGACTGGATTCGCCGGCGTATAAGCTGAAATTGTGCGGCGCCGGCGGCGGCGGATTTATCCTCGGAATCACCCCCGATCTGGAGGCCGCTCGCGAGGCCTTGCACCCCCTGGGACTGCGGCTGGTGCACCAATGGAAACAATGAGAGACCTTACAGGTCATCCATGTGTTCTGCCGGGTGCCAGAACAGGCGGTCAAAATCCTGCACCCGGTTGTCGGTAACCTTCACGCCTTCCTTTTCGAGCAGTTCCTGCATGCGGGTCGGCGTGGCGAAATGGAGGCGGCCGCTCAGCTCGCCCTTTCGGTTGACCACGCGGTGCGCAGGTACGTCGCCAGCCGAAGCACACTGGTTCAATGCCCAGCCCACCATGCGTGCCGACCCCAGCGCCAGACTGTCGGCAATGGCTCCGTAGGTGGTCACCCGGCCTGGGGGAATCCGTCGGGTGATGGCATATACCCAATCGAAATAGTGCTCGTTTCCCATCCTTTTGTCAAATGGTTTGTACTTTTGCAAAGCTACCAAAAAGGGCTTAAACCCGACCTTTATGTTAAAAACACTTGTAAAAGCGAGCGCAATAACCAATTTGACCGATGCCCGGTACTTCGCGGCCTGGGAGGCAAAATGGCTGGGATTCTGCCTGGATACCGATTCTCCCGATTTCATTCCCTTTGCTCAACTACAGGCCATCCGGGAGTGGGTGGATAGCGTGGAGCTGGTCGGAGAATTCGGCGGACAAGACTTGCCCTATATCATTCAAACCACTGAAGAACTCAAACTCGACGCCATTCAACTCTCCCGGAATATCCCGGTCGAGTGGTTGCCCGACCTTCCGAAAGTGCCCATCATCCAGGAAATTTCACCTTCTCATGATATTTCCTCCGATGAGTTGAGTGCGCAGCTCATGGCCTATGGCCCCTACGTATCTTACTTCCTGCTGGATTTTACCCGCAACCGGCTGACCTGGGAAGAGATCCAGGAAGAAGGCGCCGCACTGCCGGTCGGCCTTCTCCGCTCCTTCTCTAACGAGTTTCCCATCCTCCTGTCGTTCGATTGGACGCCCGAAAACCTGGAGGAGATACTCTATCACGTCGCCCCTAGCGGGATTAGCCTTCGCGGAGGGCAAGAGGAAAAAGTCGGGGTTAAATCCTTCGATGAGATCGACCGGCTGTTTGAATTCCTGCAAGTAGAGGAGTAAGCGTGTCGAAATATCTTTCATACGAAGAGGCCTTGATCAAAGCCCAGCGATTTTGTGCCTACCAGGATCGATGCCACCAGGAAGTCCGCTTTAGGCTGGTGCAATGGGGCATTTACGGTGAGGACCTCGAAAATATTCTGGCCGACCTGATCCAGGAGCGTTTCCTGGACGAGGAGCGATTCGCGCGCTCCTTTGCCCGCGGAAAATTTCGCATGAAACAATGGGGGCGGCAGCGCATCGTCCGGGAGCTCAAAAAGCGCGATATTTCCGATTATTGTATCCGGATGGCCCTGACGGAGATCGACGAGGGGGATTATCTCGATACCCTCCGGGATATTCTTTCCCGGAAAAAAGACCGACTGGATCCGGGCCTGACGGCCTTCGAACAAAACCAATCGCTCATCAAATACGCGCTCGGCAGAGGGTTTGAACTGGAGTGGATCCGGCAGGTCCTGGATCGTTCCTAAATAGTTTCTGCGGGAGAAGGCATCGCTCCTGGAGGTGGAAAAGCCCGCTGGGATCACTTCAGAGTCCTGACTTTTAAAAAAAAGTGTTTCTATTCTTAGGAACAGAAAGGTTATATTTGAAAAGTGGAAGTGCATTTTGTTGTTTCCGCGTCCAGAAAATGCTAAAAAAGGAATGATATGGCAAAGGAGAAAAAGACACTGAAGAAATTTGAGGCTGTTGCCCTTGCCGGGGAAAAAGCCCGTCAGATCAAAGGCGGATACCGGGATGTCTCCTCTTTTCCGCGCACCGAGCCCGCACCGGGCTTTGTGGGATGGGGGGAGATCGAGATCCGTACACCGGTTTCCCAGTTTGCCGGACTCACCCCCGGCGCGCCGCCCACGAGCAGCCATTAAGGGGATCAGCGGTACCTGGTCCGCACCACCTCTGCGAAAGGGAGCTGGCGGATCTTGCTTTCCACCCAGGCCTGGATGTCGAACAGATCGAGCATCGGGCGTTCGGCGGGGAGCGCATACAAGCTTTCCAGTTGTTTTTGCAACAACTGGAAAGCTTTTTTTTCTTCCCTTTTGTCTACTGCCCGGATGGCGGCTTTGATAAACTGCAACATTGCGCGCTCGTATTCGAACATGTGCTCCTCTTTTTTGAGAAATCGCTGGGTCGAACGGACCAGCGATTCCAGCAGCAGCGAATTGCCCATCTCGAAGTGGATGATCAGGTTGAGGATGCGGGCCACGCTCTGCAGGTCTCTCCGTTCGATATTCCCCGATAGCGCCAACCATTCGTTCAGGTAGGCCAGGGCTTGCTCGAAATCGCCCACCCCGAAGTAGATATAGAAATACTGGTAGTAAAACGTATTTTTTCGAAAGAGCTCCTCGCTGAACCGCTGCACTTCTTCCTGGTGTTCCTTCAGGGCTATAAGCCCCTCCTCAAAATCGCCCTGGGCGATGCAAAGACCGAACTGGTTCATGTAGTATTGCCGGTGGATCTTCAGTTCATCATCGGGTGTGTTGGGACGCACCTGCCGGAATTTTTTCAGCACTTCCCGCAATTCGTCGATCCGGTGCATATAGCCACAACTCAGTGCCATGTTGCTGAGTGCGGAGATGTATTCCGAAACATCCTCCCGCAGCAGGTCGGGCCGCTCCTCCATGAGCAGGATCAACTCGCGGTTGAGCTCGTAAAACTGAGGATAATCTTTCCGGGCATAACTGGCAACCGACAAGATCCGGTAGAAATAGATCCGGGCCTGGTGGGAGAGTGCCTGCTCGATGCGTTGCAGCTGCGGATGGTCCAGCAACTCCTCGATGAACCGGGTCTGTTCTTCCCGCCGCAGGGAAGCGTCCTTTCGGAGGCTGGTCAGGAGTTGGAGGAAAATGCTCCGGTAGGTAGCCAGATTGTCCAGCTGTTTTAAATATTCATGCTCCTCCCGCTCCAGGCGCGTCAGTTCGGCGTCGAGAAAAGCGATGTCGGTGCGCGCATAGGCGATCTGTTTTTCCCAGTTGACCACTTCCACCAGGGAGGTGAAGTGCTCGTACTGCCGGGCCAGTTTTCGGGCTTTTTCCAGCCAATAAAGGGCATCTTCGTACCGCGAGCGCCGAAACAGGGCCCTGACGCCCAGCAGCGCGGATTTCAAACGGTAATCGACCGAGGTTTTTTCATCGTACGCCTGCAGGCTCTTCAACACCCATTCGAAGAGGTAGCTCTTCAACTCGGAGTATTTCCGGCTCTCGATCGGTTTCGAACCGTAGATGGCACGCTTCAACGCCTCCTCGTCAAACTCGGTTTGTTGCTCGATCGCCTCGAACAGGCGCAGGTATTTATTATCGCTCCCGTCCCGATCCCGGGCAAAAAGCTTGAAGTATCGCTTCTCACTGCCCGTCAACGAGTGAATGAGCCTGTATAGCCGGTCGGAAGGGGTCTTGGGCATAGGAGGGATTTGTTTCTGCCCAAAGATAAGGGACTCCCTGCTATTTTTCAGGCTAACTTGCTAATTAGAAATCTGACTTATTTGTCGTTTCGTGCATAAAATAACGCCCTACCTGCCCCTCATAAAATACTGGAATCCACATACCCCTTCTTGTCCGGATAGTCGGTGGTGTAATGCAGTCCGCGGCTTTCACTGCGCATGCTGGCAGAGCGGGTAATGAGGTAGGCGATGGTGACGAGGTTGCGCAATTCGCAGAGTTGAGGGGAGATGGTGGTCGTGTTGTACAAGGCTTCGATCTCTTTGTAGAGCAGGTACAAGCGGTCGTTGGCGCGTTTGAGACGCACGTTGGAGCGGACGATGCCGACGTAGTAACTCATCACGTCCTTTAGTTCCTTGAGGCTTTGGGTGATGAGGACCATCTCCTCGGGGTCGGTGGTGCCGCGGGCATCCCATTCAGGGATGTCGGTCTGAAGGTTCAACCGGTCGATCCGGGGCAGGATGTCCTCCACGATCCGGTGGGCAAAGACCAGGCCTTCCAGCAGGGAGTTGGAGGCCAGGCGGTTGGCGCCGTGCAGGCCGGTGCAGGTGCATTCGCCACAGGCGTAGAGCCGCTGGATGGACGTGCGTCCCATCTCATCCGTGCGTACGCCGCCGCACATGTAGTGACAGGCGGGGGTGACGGGGATGTAATCCTTCATGGGGTCGATGCCGATCGAGAGGCATTTGTTGTAAATATTGGGAAAATGATTCACAAATGCCTCCTTGTCGAGGTGGGTGCAATCGAGGTACATGCAATCCTCCCCGCGTTGTTTCATCTCCCGGTCGATGGCGCGGGCGACGATATCGCGCGGAGCGAGCGACCCGCGGGGGTCGTATTTCTGCATGAATTCTTCCCCTTCGCGACTGCGCAGGATGCCGCCGAAACCGCGGACGGCTTCCGAAACCAGAAAGGAAGGATTCTCTCCGGCGGCGTTGTAGAGACTGGTAGGGTGAAACTGCACGAACTCCATGTTCTCTACCCTGCCCTTGGCCCGGTAAACCATGGCGATGCCGTCGCCGGATGCGATGGTGGGGTTGGTCGTGCTTTTGTAAACCTGCCCGGCGCCACCGGTGGCCAATACGGTCGTTTTTGCCAAAATGGTATCGATCTGCCCCGTCCGTTTGTCGAGCACGTAAGCCCCGTAGCATTCGATGCCGGGCGTAACCCGGGTGATCGTATAGCCCTTGTGGTGCTGGGTGATGAGATCGATGGCGAAAAAATGCTCATGAAAGGTTATGTTGGGGTGGCGATCCATTTCCTCCAGCAAGGTGCGTTGGATCTCCCAGCCGGTAATATCCTTGTAGTGGAGGATGCGATTTTCAGAATGGCCGCCCTCCCGCCCGAGGTCGTATTGGTCGGCTGCTTTTTTGTCAAAGCGGGCCCCCCAGGAGATGATCTCTTTGACCCGTTCCGGGCCTTCGTATACGACGATCTCCACAATTTCCCGGTTGCAGAGGCCATCGCCGGCATCGAGCGTATCTTCGATATGCTTTTGATAAGAATCCTGTTTCTTATCCCAAACCGCGGCTATGCCTCCCTGCGCCCAGGCGGTGTTGCTCTCGTTTTCATTGGTCTTCGTCAAAACGGTTATCTGGAGATCGGGCCGTGCTTTGGCCAGTTTGATAGCGGTGGTCAATCCGGCTACGCCGGCGCCAAGGATGAGGACATCGGTTTGTTGCATGAAAAAGAATTTTATCCAGAAAGGCAAAAGTACACTTTCTATAAGTATTTTCGAGCGGAAGAGGACCTTCTGCCCGCTTCCATTCGATATTATGATCATAGCCATTAATGCACGATTTCTTCTTCCGGGCAAACTGGAAGGGATCGGGTGGTACACCTATGAGGTCGTGCGCCGGATGGCGGCCCGGCACCCGGAGGATACCTTTTGGCTTTTGTTCGACCGGCCTTATGACGAGAGCTTTCGCTTTGGTCCGAACGTCCATCTGAAGGTTGTGCCCCCGCCCGCCCGGCATCCCCTGCTTTGGCTGGCCTGGTTTGAGTGGAGCATCCCCCGGGTGTTGCGCCGGATCGGAGCGGATGTATTCCTGTCGCCGGATAATTACTGTTCCTTGCGCACGGCTACGCCCACGGTCCTGGTGGTGCATGATATCGCTTATGCCCATTTTCCGGAACATATTCCCTGGCTGTCGAGGCAGTATTACCGCTATTTCGTACCTCGATACATCCGGCGGGCCGAGCGGGTGATCACCGTATCCGGGTTTACCCGGGAGGATCTCATTCACACCCTGGACGTAGAGCCGGAAAAGGTCCGGGTGGCCCAAAACGGTCCCCGGGATGTCTTTCGGCCCCTGCCGAACGCGGAACAGCAGGCGGTACGCAACCAATTTTCCGGAGGTAAGCCCTATTTTCTTTATATCGGAGCTATTCACCCCCGGAAGAATGTGCACCGGTTGATCCGGGCCTTCGATCGCTTCAAAGAACAAACGGGCGCCCCACATCAACTCCTCCTGGCCGGCCGCTGGGCCTGGCAGACGGGAGCGGTGCGATCCGCCTATGATTCGGCTCGCCATCGCGATGCGATCCGTTTTTTGGGCTACCTCGACGACGAAACCCTGGCCTCTGTGCTGGGCGCCGCTTTTGCGTTGACCTATCTCTCCCTCTGGGAGGGATTTGGACTTCCCGTGTTGGAAGCTCTTTTTGCCGAAGTGCCGGTCATTTATGCCGATGCCACGTCCCTTCCTGAAGTAGCCGGCGCCGCGGGATTGGCCGTCGATCCATTATCGGAGCCATCTATTGCCGCTGCCCTGCAGCAACTGGTGGAAAACGAAAAATTAGGCCCCGGCCTGGTGGAGCTGGGTCGCCAGCAACGGACCCATTTCAGTTGGGACCAGACGGCGGAAGTGGTGTATGCGGCGCTGTGCGAATTGTAGTGACCCGGTCACTATAGCGTTTTTAATAACTTAACTTGACTCTCATAAATAAACCCTGGATGGGGCTTCGATATTTCTTCCCCTCCTTTTCAAACGCCAATTGTCCCACCAGGTCGAAGTCCCAGTTCTGTGCAATGGAGTAGGAAATGGTGGGGTTCAGGAAAATGGCGTGCACTTTCGAAGGGCTGTAGATCAGTGCCAGGCCGCTGTTGAGCAGTGGGGTGATGGGGTAGCCGCCCTGAAGGAATAGGGAGTATTTATACGGATACAGGTTTTTAGCCGAAAGCTGAAAATCGAACAGGCTGGCGATGCTGCCACTGGTGATTCCGTTGGAGTTGAACAGGAAGCCCCCGTTGAGGTAAAGCGATTTTCCCGTCATGTAATCCACTCCGATCGTACCGGCGAAGCTGCTCTTTTCGCTTTTTTTCAGCGGTTGAAAAAAGGTGAGTTCCCCTTTGAACCCAGCGCTTTTGATATTTCCGGCCCAACCGCCGCCCAGGGCGAGCTCGTTCTTGACCAGCCCTCCCAGTACCTGAAAATCGTAGCCACCGGCGTTAAAATGGCCCATCCCCGCGATGACGGCCGCTTCGAGGCTGTCGGCCATTTTGGCGGCGACCTCAATGCTTGACGCATATCCGGTGTAATAGCGCACCCGCAATGCGTCGGACCCCGGCCTTTCTTCGTAGTCGAAGTCGGTGAATGAAAAGGCGTTGAACACATCGTTGGGGTTCCAGACGGTGCTGATACCCCAGTTGATCCGCTGTCGCCCGAGGCGCACTTCCCATTTGCCCTTTATCCACTCCAGGTAAAGGCGGTCGATCATGGCATGGTAGGCCAGTCCTTTGTCGTTGCTCTTTCCGATGGACAGGTCGAAGTAGTCGTTGGCGGTATCCAGACCCTTGAGCATATCCGTCGTAGACAGGTCGCCCCAAAACAGCCGGTTCCGGAAATCGACTTTGAACAGCAGGGAAGGAGCGATCTGCCACTGTACATTGATCCGGTTGTGGATCTGGTTTTGGTCGTAGATGAAAATATCGCCCAGGGTCGACTTGGCATTGAAGATAAAGACGGTCTGCAAGTCTTTCACATAGCCGCCAACCGTCAGTTTGGGCGGTTCCTCTTCCTGACCCCATCCTGTCGAAATGCCGATCAGGAAAAAGGCGATTATTGAAATTATCTTTCTCATGTCTCAAATCTGATGTGAAATATTCCTAACCTCGCCCACTTCACTTCACAGGTTTCTGTTCCTCATCGGTCGCGATCTTCCCGTCGACCAGGGTAATGACCCGGTGTGCCCGGTCAATGACGCGTTGGTCGTGGGTGGAGAAGACGAAGGTGACCCCTTCTTCGTGGTTGAGGCGCGACATGATGTCGAGCAGGTTTTCGGTCGATTTGGAATCGAGATTGGCCGTGGGTTCATCGGCGAGGATGAAATCGGGCTTGGGCGCCAGGGCCCGGGCTACGGCCACCCGTTGTTGCTGGCCGCCGGAAAGTTGGGACGGGCGGTTCTTGCGTTTGTCGCCGAGGCCAACGGCATTGAGCAATTCGGTCGTACGCTGCTCGCGCTCGGCCTCCGGCCGGTTTTGGAGCAACATGACGAATTCGATGTTTTCCTCGGCCGTCAAAACCGGGATGAGGTTGTAGGCCTGGAAAACAAAACCGATGTGGTTCTTGCGAAACTCGATCAGTTTGTTGTCGTGCATTTTGGTGATGTCGGTTCCCGAAATGGTCACGGAGCCGTGCGTGGGTTTGTCGAGCCCGCCGATGATGTTCAGCAGGGTGGTCTTCCCCGAGCCCGAAGGGCCGACGATGGCCGTGAATTCACCTTCGTTAATCTGGAGATCGATGCCGTCGAGCGCGACGACCGGAATCGTATCGGGGTTGTAAACTTTTGTGATCCCCTTGGTGATGATATTCTTCATTTGAGTTTTCAATTTTCAGTTTTCAATTTTTCTGTTCAACAACCTGCCGGGTCATATTTTCCGGATGGCCTCCACCGGACGAAGCTGGATGGCTTTTAAAGACGGATAGATGGAGGCGATCAGTGCGGTGAGGACGACGGCGAAGGCCAACTCGGCAAACATGCTCGGGCGAACGGTGGTAAAGACGACCCTCGACATCCCGAACTGCCGCATGCCTTCCGAAAAATACCCCAGGTCGATCCCGTTATGATTGAAATAGAGAACGGTGAGGTAGGCAAGGGCCAACCCGATCGGGCCGCTGACCAGGCCGAGCAGGATGGTTTCCAGCATGATCATTAAAAATACCCGGACCTTGTTCATCCCTACGGCCATGAGCATCCCGAGCTCTTTGATCCGCTCCAGCACCGCCATCAGCATGGTGTTGACGATGCCAAAGATCAGGGCCAGCATCAGGATGACCGTGAAAATGGTCGTGGAGAGCTGCATCTGTGAATCGAACAGCTCGATCTCCGGAGAGATCTCTTTATAGGTCTGGACGAGCAGGTTGGGAAATTCGGTCTTCAGGACGGAAGTGACCGTATCGAGGTATTCCGGATCCTGCAGGAACAAGGCGCCTTCATGGGCGATGTCTTCCGCTCCCAATAGCCGGTTGAACTCCGAGCGGATGGTGTAGACGATGGCGTCGTCGACCATGCTGTTGTCTGTTTCGTAGAGTCCGACGACCCGGAAAGCGGCGGCGGTAATATCGCCGTTGAGGTTGGTGAAGGTCAACACGATCTTGGATCGCAGCTTGATATTCATCTTACCGGCCAGGCTCTTGCCAATAATGATCTGGTTGTGCTTTCCTTCGGCAAAGTAATCGCCGTCCACAATTTTTTCGTCCAGCTTGGTGACGGACGCTTCCGGACCGGGATCCACCGCCTTGATCTGTACGCCCCGGGCCCCTTTTGTCGAAGAGATCATGGCGTTCGACAAACTTCGCACAGTGGCTGCCTTCACGTGGGGCGTCGATTGGAGGGTTTGCAACACCGCCGAAGCATCGTTGAAATAATACTTGACTTCCTTGTCTTTTTCGAAGTCGGGTTGGTGGAGCTGAATATGGGAGATCTCACTCTGGATGGCGTTGTTGATGTAACTTTTCACCGTTCCTTCCGAAAAGCTCATCAGGAAGATCTCCGCCCAAACTCCTACGATAATGGCGCCGATGACCACCAGGCTACGGGTGCGGCTTCGCCAAATGTTGCGCCAGGCTATTTTGAATAACATGGAATTCCGTTTTAGGCCCGCATTGCTTCCACCGGCTTCAGACGCGTGATCTTGAGTAGCGGGTAAAAAGCTAATACAGCAGTGATGATAAATACGACCAATGCCTGAGCCGTGAATACGGCAGGCTCAAATGCCGTGGGAAATATGGGGTCGAACCCCCATTTGGCAAAAACATCCATGGATCCCTCCCCCATATTGCTAAAGTCGACCGGGTTGACATGGAAATAATAGACCAGGGGAATAGCCCCAAGGATGCCGAGGATAGACCCCAGGATACCGAGGAGAATGATCTCTACCCAAATGGAGATGCCCAGTTTCAGGCGTTTCATGCCGATGGAGACCAGGACGCCGAACTCAAATTCGCGCTCTTTGGTCATCATGAGAATGGTCCCGTAGATCCCGAAGGAAATGATGACATAAAGCACGAATAGCATCAGGTAGGCGCCGGCCGTGTCGGCCTCCCGGGCCTTCATCAGGTCGGGCATCAATTGCTTCCAGTCCATCACTTCGAATTCGCCGGAGGGCAATTCCTTTTTCAGGGCCCGGATGGTCGGAGGCACGACATCCTTGTTTTCCAGGTTGAGCGCTACGGTTGTGACGAGATTTTCAGCGCCATAGAAATACTGGGCTACCTTCAGGGGGAGGTAAACCATGCGCTTGTTCAGGTCGGGAGAAGGGAAATTGAGGATGCCGATAATAGGATATTTGCCTGCGGCATTCACCCCGTGGTAGCCCTGGCTGATGAGCACGAGCGTATCTCCCACACCCAGTTTCATGTTCTTTGCGATCCCTTCGGCGATGAGGGCGGCCTCTTCTCCGGGTACGAAATAGCGTCCGCTGGTCAGGCGGGTGCTCAGGCGGGTCATGGAGTCCTCGGCAACGGGGTCGGTGCCGACGACCATAACCCCGGTGGTATTATTCTCGTGAGAGGCCAGCGCGAATGATTCAATGCGCGGGACGATCCGGATATCCGGCATTTCTTTTTGAACCGTTTCCAGTTCGCTGGGAATGGCAAAGGCCTTGTCGATCGATTGTTCCGACCAATAGCCTTTTTCATGTACCTGGGCATACCCATAATAGTACCCCACCACATTGTCGATCATGCGGTCCCACGCCCCTTTCTGGAAAGCGACCATAAAAGCGGAGAGGAGTACGGCGAAGAAGATCGAGGCCAGGGTGATGTACGTTCGGCGTTTGTTTCGCCAGATGTTTCGCCAGGCAAGTTTAAATATCGTGGTCATAGTCCTTATTGTGGATTCCGGAGTGGGGAGCCACTCCGGCGTCTGTTGATGCGAATTATTTTACCCGTTTCATGTTTTGCACGGAGAAGAAGTCGTCGGACAGGGGTTTGTCAAACTCCATCCATTGGTACTCCAAAATGGTTTTGTTCCCTTCTTCGTCGGCCGGGATGACTTCCAGGCGAGAGGCGAGCATTTTGCCACCCATGTCCTTCACATCTTTACCGAGCATGGTATTGACGAGGTAGCCGTCTTCGTCGAAAAACTCCGTCTTCAACTCCAGGTATTCGGTTTTATCTACCCAGGTGATGATCTTGCCCCAGACGACGGCGGCGTCTTCATGCGGGATGAGCTCGATCTTGTAGCACGGGCGGCCGTCGATGGTCTCCGTGCCGAGCAATTTTTGGGAAAAGTCGTTTACAATGGAGGTCTGCTGAACCAGGTCGTCGTTCTTGAAGTCGGACCCCAGCCAGGACTGGCTCATCATCGAAGGCGGCATCTTGATGACCCGGTCGATGGTGGGCTGCCAGCTCCAGATCTCCTTGCCCCGCTTCAAAAAGGCGGAGCCCTTGTCGCGCTCGGGTGCGGTGACGAGCACAAGCGCGTAGTCGTCGCCTTTACCCCAGGTCTTCATCGTCATTTCGCGGGTCCAGGTGGGCCGGATGATGGTCATTTTCATTTCGGAGCGGTTGGTCGTTCCTTTCAACTTCTCGTCGACCTTCCGGATGATCTCCTTGGGGTCGGGATTTTGGGCCATGGCTGAGACGCCGATCGATAGGCCCAAGAGCAAAAAAATCCAGGTTTTCATGATTTTCACAGGTTTTGAATGAGGATGGTTGATTCGTACTGTATTTCAAAAAATATCTTACAGGGAGGCGAAACGCTGCATTTGATCCGGTTTAAAAATTGCAGTATCGGTTGATGAATATTGTTTTCATTTCGTCGAGGGGATATTTTTCCCCGATAAAAAAGTAATGGAGCATGATCCCGTCGAGGGTAGCCCCCATGAGCAATCCCTCTTTCTCCGTATCCTCGATGCCGAGTTGACCCAGCAAGTTCTTGAATGCTTCCAGCGTGCTCTCCCACTTATGGATGTGGATCCAGTCGATCTCCTCCGATATCTCCGGCTGAAAGGCGAGAGAGGTGAGGAGCATCCAGAAATGTTCATGGCTTTTGACCAGTTGGAAGGTTCCTTCCACAATGGCCAGGAGCTGCTCTTTCGGGTCGGACAGTTCGGCCATGGTTTGCAGCATGACCCCTTCGGCTTCCTCCATTGCGCCTTTGACGATGGCGTGCAGAAGTTGTTCCTTGCTTTCAAAGTAATTGTACATCAACCCCTTTGAAATGCCGGCCGCCTTCGCTATATCGCTGATCGAGGTCCGGGAAAATCCCTTGGAAGCAAATAATTCCAGGGCAGCTTCCATGATGGCCGCTTTGCTTTGCTGACGGATCTCTTCGAATTGTTCTTTTGTTTTCGGCGCCATTTTTTATTGACCAAACGTTTAGTCAAAAATATAAGAAAAATAGAGAAAGTCAAAAAATCTACGATAAAATTTTAGGATAGGTAGACGAAAGGGGGCATCTGCCGGATGAACTTAGCCCTTTTTCAGTGCTTTGAGGAGGGAAGCATGCGAGAAAAAGCCCATCTGAAGGCCGATGGCTTTTGGGGGTTGGTTTCTGAATCGGGGATCTCCCAAAGCGGCCTGGTAGGATTCGAGCCGTTTGTTCAGGCAGAAATTTTCGAAATCCATACCTGTTTTTTCCCGGAAGAGTTTTCGCACCTGGCGGGACGAGAGCCGGCAGAGAAAGGCGAGGCGGCGGAGGTGGAGTTCGGGATCCCGATGGGCGGCGTCGTGTTCAAACCAGGCAAAGGGCCGGTCATCGGGATCGACCTGGGTCCAGGCATTCTGCGTGTAGAAGGCGTTGAGTTGTTTGTCGGTGGGGTAGGCCACCCCGAGGACATACTGGGCCCCCCGGCCGGTCAGCCAGAGCAGCATGGCGGCGAAGGAGAGGTCGCCGAGGTAGGAGAATCCCTTTACGCTATAGAGGTTCCAGCCCAGGAAATTGTAGACTACGAAGTCCATGACGATATAAGAGGTATTCACGACTGCCAGGACGAAGAGAAATTTGAGGGTCCATTGCAGCCAGATGGACTTGCTGTACTCCCAGAAATGGCCTTTTCGGCGCGCCACCGCTTGTTTGTATTTCACATACCGGTACGACAAGGCCAGGTAGGTGAAGAGAAGAATGACGGTTCCAATTCCTTCGAAGGTCTTGAAGAAAGGGGCGATGAAGTGGTCCCACACTTGTTCCTGGCTATTGGGCCCACTGGCAAAGAGGATCCAGTAAAACGAGGCCTGGGCCAGGGGCAGGATAAAGTGCTTGGCGTCGGTGAACCGGAATTCGTAAGCCGGGTAGAGCGTGAATTTTATGGAAAAGAACAGGAGCGGTCCCAGGCTCCAGGTATACCAGATCGGCACGAAATATTTTTCCTGGTAGGGGTAAAAAATCCCGGCGTGGACCAACAGATTATCGAGTACGCAAAGAGAAAAGAGCGCGAGCAGCAAGCCAAATTGGATATTGGCCTTCCGGTTCCCCCGCCGGCGCAGGAAAAACACCCACCCCAAAGCCCATCCGGCCAGTATGGCAAGCACCAGAATTAGGGAAACGATCACATCGGCCATCGATTGGATTATTGGAAACGGTGTAAGATACTGAATTTCGGAGACGGGAAAGAAGGACAAAAATAGAAATACCAGAGGATACTGCACGCCATCGACGCAGAGTATCCCCAAGGGCGCTTCATTTAAAAACAAATTGTTGTTTTTATTTCAATTGAAACAAATTGTTTTTATCTTAGTGCCGGAAAAAGGAATTGTTATGGAAAAATACCTGACCAATCTGTATTACCGCCTTTTGGAAAGGTGGACCAAGTGGAAGGAAAACACCCTGCGTTGGCTCCGGAAGTACCGGTATAAGCTTTACTTTCTAGGCTTTTTGGCCCTGACCTTGTACGCCAAAGACCTTCAGTTTACGATCGGCATGGATGGGTATACCATTGCCGATTTTCAGGCCCTTCGGCCTATTCCCCGCCTGATGTCCCGGGTTTTGTCCGGTGCGGAAGCCGACGAAGATCCCGGATTTGCACCTATTTCCTGGGATGAGATCCTCAATGGAGAAAAAGCCGGCACGGCGACGCCGGTTGCGGACAAAGTTCAGCTACCAGCGGCCCGTACGGAAAAACAAAAGGTACAATTGGCATATGTGAAACGGTTTGCCCAGGTAGCGCAAGGGGAGATGAAAAAATTCGGGATCCCTGCCAGCATTACCCTGGCGCAGGCTTTGCTGGAGAGCGATGCGGGTAAAAGTCGTCTGGCCTCCCGGCACAATAATCACTTCGGGATCAAGTGTCAATCGCGCACATGTCCGAAAGGGCATTGTGTCAACTATGCCGACGACACGCCCAAGGATTTTTTCCGGCAATACGAAACAGCCTGGGAGAGCTTCCGGGCGCACAGCGAATTTTTGCAACGCGACCGGTACCGCTCTCTTCACAAGCTGAAGCCGACAGATTACAAAGGGTGGGCCAAAGGGTTGGAACGGGCTGGCTATGCTACGGGCAAAGGCTATGGAGACAAACTGATCCGCCTGATCGAGGACTTAAAGCTATACCAGTACGACCGGGTTTGAACATTAATTCTGTTCTTCCCGCGCTTGTTCGTCCTCGTCTCTCTTCCGCTCTATTTGCTTGCGTTCCGCTTCCCGGGCGCCTTCCTTCAATTCGTTCTCCAGAGACCTGCGGGCGTTGTTGAATTCACTGATCCCGCGTCCGAGGCCGCGCATCAATTCAGGAATCTTCTTCCCGCCGAAAAGCAGCAGGATAGCGAAGAAGATGACGAGCATCTCCGGACCGAAAAAGTTGAACAAGAAAATCGTATTCATGATGTAGTTATTTAATCGTGGAGCAAAGGTAAACGTTTTTCCCATCGCTTCATTCAGATATAAAACGGGCCGATGGGTTTAACTGTTCGGCATATTTCTACAAAGACCTTAAATGCCATTTTGGTTTCATCTATCTGCATAATTATTTTTTCAGACCGATCTCCCGCAGACGTTCGTCCAGGTATTCCCCGGCTGTTATGGGCTCATAGGCAAGGGGACGATCCGCGTTTATGCATCCGGGCAGGCAGCTCAGGTCCATACTGCTCACCGGGTGCAGGAAAAAAGGAATGGATAGCCGGGGCATATGCCATTCTTCCCGGGGCGGGTTGACCACCCGGTGCGTCGTGGATTTGAGGTAGTTATTGGTCAGGCGCTGCAGCATATCGCCTACATTGATCACGATCTCGCCCTCTTCCGGTACGGTATTCAGCCATTGCCCTTCTTTGTTGAGCAACTGCAGGCCCCCGGCAGAAGCCCCCACCAGCAAAGTGATCAGGTTGATGTCTTCGTGTTGTTCGGCGCGGATAGCCGAATGCGGCTCCTCGGTGATCGGCGGGTAGTGAATGGCCCGCAGGATGCTGTTGCCCTCCAGGATCTGCCGGTCGAAGTAGTCTTCCGGAAGCTCCAGGTGAATGGCAATAGCCCGGAGCAATTGGCCTCCGGCTTTTTCAAAAGCCCGGTAGAGTTCCCCGCCCAGGCGGGTAAATTCCGGGTTTTCCCGCGTGTGGACATTAGCCGGGTACTCCTCCGCCAGCGGATGATCTTCGTCGACTTCCTGTCCGATCTGGAAAAATTCCTTCAGATCGGCCACCTTCGATTGCTTGGCGTGTTCCTTGCCGAAGGAGGTATAGCCGCGTTGCCCGGCCATGCCGGCAATTTCGTATTGCTGCTTGATCGCCAAGGGTTGGTTGAAAAAAGCCCTGGCTTCGCGGTAAAACCCATCGATCAATGCATCGGGGATGCCGTGGTTTTTGACGCCGACGAATCCGATCTCGTGAAAGGCTTTGCCCAGTTCACCGACAAAAACCTGGCGGTCCCGGGCATTTCCATGCACGAATTTTGACAGGTCGACTACGGGGATAGCTCTGTTGCTCATCGAGAAAAATTTTTATCCGGTTTATGCAATTCGGTCGGGATTATCCTGAATAAACCGAGACCACCCTTTGCCTTTTGCCGATCCGGCGAGGGGCGAATTCCGTTGAAGGTGGTGGCACACGGCTGTTGCCAGGGCATCGGTGGCGTCCAGAAAGCGGTTGTCGACCGGGGATTTCAGCATGTGCCCGAGCATGGCGGCCACTTGCTCCTTGGAAGCGTTGCCGTTGCCCGTGACCGACTGTTTGATCTTTTTGGGCATGTATTCCGTGATGGGCAGGCCTTTGGTCATGGCTGCGGCGATGGCAACCCCCTGGGCCCGTCCCAGTTTGAGCATGGACTGGGGGTTCTTCCCGAAAAAGGGCGCTTCGATCGCCATTTCCTGCGGATGGTACTGGGTGATGAGTTCCTGGACCCGCTCGAAAATGGAATGCAACTTTTCCTGGGCGGAATCGTGGTGCGACAGGGTCAGGACGCCCATTACGGTGAGGTCGATTTCCTGGCCCTGGGCGAGGATGACCGCATACCCCAGCACGTTGGTGCCCGGGTCGATCCCGAGGATCCGGAGCGGGGTTTTGGTTCCTTTGTTATCCATTCCCTAAAGGTAAGCAATTGCCAAAAATATCCTTTACCTTTGGTGGCATTCAAAATCGAGCTATTTGATCGCTGCTTTCGCCGCCCGTCTTCGTTGCGCCATTTCCCAAAAACCGAGCCCGGCATTCATCCTTGCGTTGAAAATTGCCGTGTTGGCCGGTTTAGGCTGGGCTGTCTACCACCAGGTTTGGTCGCGGGAAGACGCGGGCGCGCTCTGGCATACTTTTGCAGATCATTGGTCGGGCAGCGGAAAATGGCTCCTGTGGGCCGCTGTTTTTTTGGTGCCGGTCAACTGGGGCCTGGAATCCCAGAAGTGGCGCTGTCTCCTCAGCCGGTTTATCCCTATCAGTTTTTGGCAGAGTTACCGGGCTATCCTGGCAGGGGTGGCGATCTCTCTTTTTACCCCCAACCGGATGGGCGAGTACGGCGGGCGCGTGCTCGGCGTGGAAGCCCGCCATGGCTGGAAAGCTGTGTTAGCCACGCTGGTGGGCAGCATGAGCCAATGGCTGGTGCTGTTCGGGATGGGTTTTTTCGGGTTGGCGATCTTCTCTTCCTATGTGGCTTTTCGAAATGAAGCGATCCTTCCCGGACTCTTTGCCGCCGGCGCTTTGCTCGTCGGCTTCCTGGCCTATTTGTTTTTCCACCTCTACCGCTTGCCGCACTGGTTGCGGCGGATCCCTTTCTACCGGTATTTTCACCGGTATTTTCGGATGGTCGCCCTGGTACACCGCTACCGGAAACGGGACCTGGGCAAGGTGCTCAGCCTGGCGGGTCTTCGATACCTCACTTACTCGGTGCAGTATTTCCTGTTGCTGCAGTTTTTGGGTGTCGACGTTTCCCCCTGGGTCGGGTTTGCGGGCATTTCCACCCTTTTTCTCTTTCAAACCAGTCTGCCCCTTCCGCCCGTGGTGGGCTTGCTGGCTCGGGGCGAAGCGGCCCTGTTCGTATGGGGGCCTTTCAGCGATCAACCGCTTTCCATTCTGGCAGCCAGCTATGGGCTTTTCATAATAAACCTTTCCGTCCCGGCGTTACTTGGAGCGATAGTAATAGTCCAAACCAATGTCAGTAAATTGCTGGGTTATGAAAAAGAAGAAGTGGTCGAAGTGGATCTGGGCCGCAGCTAGCCTCCCCCTCCTGTTCGGGTTTGTACCCCTTTCCTTTCAGGCGGAAGGACAGACGGAAACCAAGGCGCCCTCCAAAATCGACGCCTGTACCATCGACAACAACGCTTTCCAGCACGGGGAAGAGTTGACCTATAAAGTATACTACAATCTCAACTTCATTTGGGTGCCCGCCGGAGAGGTCGTTTTCAACGTCAACGAAGTGAACGGGCAGTTTCATTATTCGGTGAAGGGTTGGACCTATAGTTCTTACGAGTGGTTTTTCAAAGTGCGCGACAATTACGACACCTACGTCGACAAAAACACCCTGTTGCCGACCCTCTCCATCCGGGATGTGCGGGAGGGGGGCTATACCCTTTACGATAAGGTCGATTTCGACCAAAAGCGAAATACCGCCTTTTCCACCCGGGGCCGCTCGAAGGAAAATATCAAGGAACAAAAGGAATTTCCCATCGATCCCTGCATGCACGATATGCTCTCCCTGATCTACTACACCCGCAACCTGAAATTCGACCAGATGAAGTCGGGCGATCACGTTCCGGTCAAGATCTTTCTGGATAAGGAAATTTACCCGCTACAGATGACCTTTAACGGCCATGTCGCCAAGAAGTCGATCAAGGGACTGGGGAAATACGACACCCTGGAGTTCAGTCCCGAACTGATCGAAGGAGAATATTTCAAAAAAGGAGCCACGATGCGTATTTGGGCTACCAATGATGAGAACAAGGTGCCCCTCCTCATCGAATCGCCGGTAGCGGTCGGCTCGATCAAGGCCGTATTGAAATCCTATAAGAGGGTCCGCCATGAGTGGTCGGCCGAGGTCGATGATTAATATTGTCAGAGAACTTAATAAAATCAGGGTGGAGGAAGTGTCGATGGCACTTCCTCCATCCTGATTTAAGATTATCACCGTCATTATGAAAGTAGATAAATGGATGATCCTCTTGCTGCTGCTCGTTTTTGCAGTGGGCTTTTGGGTGGGGAAGACCTGGTCGGAGGCCGGCGCCAGGGTAGGACCTCAGGAGGAAGCGGATGTCCTGATCGAAAAGATCCGGAAGGTGAGTAAGTTGGTGACCATCGAGGGTGATTTTCTGGAGTACTACGATTACGAAAACCGGCCTTCTTTTTACAACTCCCATTACTGGATCACCGATCAATTCAAAAAAACAGTGCAACTCCGGGTCCGCGCCAAGGTATTGGTCGGCTACGACCTGCACGGCATTCGCGTCGATGCCTATCCGGAAGAACGCAAGATCGTGATCAGCGACCTGCCCGAGCCGGAAATCCTGGCCATCGATCACCAGGTCGACTTTTTCGATAAGGAAGCCACTATCTTCTGGCCTTTGTCGGACGAAGATTACCTCACGGTTTCCAAAGGAGCGGAAGAGCAGATCCGGAAAGCGGCGATGAACAGCGACCTGATCCCCCGTGCCAGGAGGGAAGGCAACGAACTGTTCGACATCATGTCGTTTATGGTGATGAATACCGGCTGGACGCTGGAAATCGAGAACCACTCCATTCCATCCATGCAGAATTGAATAAGGAAGTCGCAGAATTTTCATCTCCGGGCAGTCGGTTTACGTGCTAAAAAAACTATATTTGGCCGTTATTGACATTTTTATTTAGGAGCGGGTGGAGTTGAATGCGCGCTCCACCCGCTCCTAAATGAAATTTTAACACACGTAAAAAACTATACAATTATGAATCCAGCGTATAAGTTGATGCTCATTGCGTGGGTAGCTGTGGCTGCCTGGGTAGCATTTGTCATTTTCACGAACCGGAAGGTCCATCCCCGGGCCTTGTTTGCGCTGTTCATGGTTGAACTATGGGAGCGTTTCAGCTATTATGGGATGCGGGCTATCCTGGTCCTGTACATGACTTCCGAACTGATCAATGGTGGTTTTGCCTTTGACGATGCAAAAGCCTATGGTGTCTACGGAGCCTATGGGGCCCTGGTATACCTGACGCCGATCATCGGGGGCTATTTTGCCGACAGGATGATGGGTTTCCGGAAGGCAATCGTCTGGGGGGCACTCCTGATGGCTGCGGGCCAGTTTACGCTGTTCCTGGACAACCAGACGACCTTCTTCATCGGTTTGGCCTTGCTGGTGGTTGGTAACGGTTTTTTCAAGCCGAATATCTCCAGTATGATCGGTAAGTTCTACCCGGAAGGAGACCCTCGCCGGGACGGCGCATTCACGATCTTCTATATGGGTATCAACATCGGTGCATTCCTCACCCCGCTGACCTGTGGCGCGATCGGCGAGATCGAAGGCTGGCGCTGGGGTTTTCTGACCGCGGGTGTTGGGATGTTGCTGGGCTGGGTCATCTTCCAATGGGCCAAAGGCGGCGGTTGGTTTGAAGAGTATGGCCTCAAACCCGAAGGAAACGAGGACATCAGGTTGCTGGGCATGAATTCGAAAGTGATCCCTTATGTCGTTACGGTTTTATTGATCGGCATTGCGTGGTTGTTGCTCAAAAACGACGATGTGGTCGACATCATGCTCCTCGTCGTTGGAGGCGGTGTATTGGCTTACCTGTTATATTCCTCCACCAAATATGAAGAAGCCCAAAAACACCGGATCTGGGTGATCGTCATACTGCTCTTGTTCACTACGGTGTTCTGGACCTTCTTCGAACTGGCTGGCTCCGCCATGAACCTGTTTACAGAGCGGAACGTCAACAAGACCCTCAACGGGATGGAGTTGACCACGACCTTCTTCCAGGCCGTTAACCCCTTCTTCATCATGGTATTCGCTCCTGTTTATTCCTGGATGTGGATCAAGCTGGCCAAGGCCGATAAGGAACCGGCTGCGCCCTACAAGTTTGCCACCGGTCTGGTCCTGCTGGGCCTGGGCTTCCTGGCTCTCAACCTGGGCAAAGGAGCTGCTGTGGCAGGTCTGATCCCGGCCTTCTTCCTCGTGGCCCTTTACCTGCTGCATACCCTTGGTGAACTGGCCTTGTCGCCGGTAGGCCTTTCCCTGGTGACCAAGCTGGCCCCTGTAAAGATCGTAGCCTTCCTGATGGGGATCTGGTTCCTGTCTTCCTCGATCGCCCACCAGGCCGGTAAGCACATCGCCCGCTTTACGGCGATCCAGGAGTCCAAGATCCTGACCGGAGAAACCTTCCAGGGATGTATGGAAGACGATATCCTGCGCGATGCTGTGAAAGACCCGATGTTCCTGGATTGGCTGGCCGATAATCACGATATCAAAAAAGGCGAAACGGATCCCTGCCAGAAATACCTCAGCGATGGCGACAGCACCCGCTATATGCTCTGCCATGATCCCCAGTCGCTTGACGGCAGCCTGGTCAAACCCGAGTTTATTCAGCACCTGAATGAAAAAGCCGCTGGGGCCAGAACGTATTACGCCGGAAAGATCCAGATCCTGGAAAGCAAGGAAAAGGCGGAAAAGATCAAGGACGAAAAAGCCAGGCAGAAAGCCCTGGATGCAAGTTATGTCACTTTCCTCACCGTCAATCCGGAGTATTCCGATCCGGCGAATGTGAAAATAATTCCGAAACAAGAAGCCCGGACGATGACCGATCAAACGGCTTCCGGCAAGCTGGTGTCTTGCCTGCGGGAGGATTCGCTGGTACTTGCACTCAGCGTGTTCCGCAAGCTGGGCTTTTTTGCCATCGGTTGTGGTGTGTTGTTGTTCCTCATCGGGCCGATCATCGCCCGGTGGATGCACGGCATCAAGTAAGGATCACCCTGAAAAAAAGAAGGGGCGGATGGTACCATCCGCCCCTTCTTTTTTTTTATTGGAGCCATTTCCCCATGGCCGGACAATCTGCAAATGCCGGATCTACATAAATATAGGTGCTGTGCACTTTCTCCTGGATCCATTCACTGAGAAAGACGCTCTTTTTCTCTTCGATGGCCGCTTCCTGGATCTTGGCGTAATCTTCCTTGAGATTGGCCCGGTGCGGGTTGGTTCGGGAGACGAGCTTGACTATGCGGAAGAGGGTCTCTCCGCTGGGGTCGCGATAGGAGAAGGGGGCGCTGATGCCGCCTACTTTCATCGTGTCGATGGCAAAATACACGTCGGGTTCGAGGTCGGCAATTTCGAAGAAATTATTGCCGGTGCGGGGGTTGATCATGCGGCCGTCGTTGTTGAAGCTCTGCACATCCTTGTATCCGAAGTCCTTGAGGGCTTTGGAAAAGGAGATCGAATCGGACACGATCAGGGCCCGCACACTGTCCAGTTTTTCCTTGGCCAATTGGAGGTCGGCCTGGGTGATCTCCGGACGAACGAGGATATGACGGGTGTGGATGGTATTTCCCCGGCGGCCCAGGAGCTGGATGATGTGGAAGCCGAATTCGGACTCCACGATCTCGGAGATCTCGTCGACATCCAGGTTGTAGGCGGCGGCTTCGAATTCGGGCACGAATTTGCCGCGCTTGGTCCACCCCAGGTCGCCGCCGATGCGGCCGGAGGCAAAATCGTCTGAATATTTGGTGGCCAATTCCGCGAAATCCTCGCCATTGACGATGATCCGATTGCGCAGGTCCTCCAGCTTTTTAATGGCTTTTTCGCGTTCTTCATCGTTGACCTTCGGCCGGTAAACGATCTCCGATACTTCCACTTCCGAGTTGAAATAGGGGAGGCTATCGGCGGGGATGCGGTTGAAAAAGGCCTTGACTTCGGCCGGAGTGACGCTGATGTCGGAAATGACCTGACTGCGCATGCGCTCGGCCAGGAGCTGGTTGCGCAGGTCTTCCCGGAACTGGTCCTTGACCTCGTTTACCGACTGTCCGTAGTAGTCTTCAAACTGCTGGTAGTCGTTGTTCATGTAGGCCAGGATCTGCTCGATCCGGGCATCCAGCTGGGTTTCTACCTCGGCGTCCAGCACGACGATACTATCGAGTTTAGCCTGATTGACCAGCAGCTTTTGAGCGAGGATGTTATCCAGGATCAGGCAGGACGCATCCGGGGGCAGGCCTCCTTTTTGGGCATCGAGGAGAGCTTTCTGTTCCTCCACTTCCGAGAGGAGCACCAGTTCGCTGCCCACGGTCGCGACCACTTTGTCGATGGTGGTTTTTTGGGAAAAGCCACTCTGAATGGCCAGCGTGATAAACAGCGCCAACAGGCACCCCTGCCGGATAAAAAATGGAATATTTGTCATATGCGTTTTTTTCATTAATCCTGAAAAACATTAACCTGATTCCGCCGCAGAGCGTCCTGATAAATATTTTCCCGGGTTTCGTCCAGGAACTTCATTTTGCGCTGGTGCAGGATCACTTTCTTCAGTTGATCGTCAACATATCCGATCGGGGCGAGTTCTTTCGCGCGCATGAGCTGATTCAACTGGAAGTAGTACAGGAAATTATCGTCCCGGCGGTTCAGGGTTTTACCGGGCTGGACGTTGGCCAGTTCCGCAGCATTGCCCGGCCACACGGCTGCCACGTCGGAAATGCCGACCCAGAGGCTGTCGTCCAGGATCTTGGTCACTGCATGATCATTGCTGTAGGAAACCATCATTTGGAAATCTTCAAGCTTGTCGCTTTTCCACCATTTTTCGAATTGTGGAATGTCGGGGGCGTTGCGCGGAAGCTTGACGAAGCGGCAGCGAACGATATCGGTTTCCAGGGGAAATTGCTCTTTGTTACTTTGGTAATATTCGTCCAGCTGTGCGGCGGTGACCGTCGAGTCGAGCAGCTGCTCGATGAGGATCTTTTCGTAGGAGTGCTTGATCAGGGAGGCCCGGTAGTCGCGCACCAGTTTGTCGATATTGAGGTCCTTCGGGACGTTGCGCTCGGCCTCGTACATCAAGGCGGCGTCCCGCACCCAGCGTTCGACGTAGGCGTTGATGATCATGGCGCTGTCTTCCGAAGAAGTCTCCGCCGGGATCATCCCTTCGAGGTCGGCCAGGTAAAGCGTTTTGTTGTACACCCTCGCCAGGGCACGGTTATTGGGGTTTTTGTTATTGGATGACGGCTGGCAGGCCACCACCAGGAGCGCCACCACACTCATAATCCCCAAAGCGGTCCGGAATGGCTTTTTTTTTCTCATACAAATTAGAAACGGGAATTGGGAGGGGCCAAAGGCGACCCCTTCCAATTCAGAAATTACTTGATAAGGCTCATGAACACGTCGTTATTCACTACGACGGGGTATTCTTTCTTCAACTGATCGACCCATTCTTTCTCCAGATAGTCCTGGTAGTCGGCGATGACATATCCACGGGCTTCGGCGAGGGTCTTGTTCTCACCGGGAATGATTTTTGCGATCTGGACGAAGCTCTGCGACTTTTCGCGTTCATTCACCTCCGGTACGGAAAAAGCGCCTTCTTTCCAGGGCATATTTTCGACCAGTTTGCTTCGATCTTTTTCCACCGTGCGCGTGCCATGGACGAGAAGCGGCGCATCCGGGTCGGTGTTGAACTTTTTGAGCACTTCTTCCGCCGGGTTTTTAGAGGCGAATTTCTGCACCTTGTCGAGAACGTCTTTGTCGAGGCTCTTCAACGAAAAGATGTTCAACTCGGCCCGTTCCCGCCATTTGTATTTGCCTTCGATGGTCTTGTAGAAATTTTCCAGCCCGGTAGTGTCCTGGGCAGCTTTATCCCACACGACCATTTTGGTCACTTCGAAAAGGAGGATGCCTTCTTCATACTCGCGCATCAGGGCTTTGAATTCCGGATATTTCACATCCAGTTGTTGTTCTTCGAACTTCAGCGCCTGCTCGTTGACAAAATCGTTGTACAGGGACATCACGGCGTCTCTTTGGTTGCCGGCCTGGCTGCTTGCACGCGCCCGTTTTTGTTTGGCGTTTTCCAGGAATTCGGCAAAATCGCCCAGGGTTACCTGGTATTTTCCGCCAAAGGCGAAAAGCAAGGCCTTGGATTGGGTCTGCGGGGCCCTGAAGTTCCACGCCTGGAAGTTCTCTGGTAAAGTGTCGATAAAGTTTTCCAGGGTTGTATTGAACTCCCGGAAATCGTTCTCTTTTTTGATCCGGTCGATCATGGCTTGTTCCGCCTTTTCGAAGCGGCTGTCGTTCTTAATCTTGGCCATCAGGCTGGGCTTGACGGTGTTGTAGGGACCTACCGGGCGCTTGCTGATCAATTTGATGATATGCCATCCGACGGTGGTTTCGACGGGCTTGGAATAGTCGCCTTCCTTTTCAATGCCGAATGCGGCATCTTCAAAAGGTTTTTCAAAACGGTTGATCCCGAATACGCCGATGTAACCGCCTTTGTCTTGGGTGCGCTTGTCTTCCGAGCGTGCTTTGGCCAGTTCTTCAAAGTTGGCGCCGGCTTGCAGGGCCTGGTAGATGCTGTCGATGATCCCTTTGGCATCTTTGGCCACACCGGTTTCGTTCGATTTCCGGATCAGGATGTGAGCGCATTCCACCTCTCCGCGTGCGGGCCTGCGGCCGTGCACGATCAGCAGGTGATAGCCGCCATCCGTGCGGATGGGGCCCACCAATTGTTCTTCGGGAACGGTGTAGGCTGCTTTTTCCAGGTTGTAAAGGCCTTTTGGAAAAATAGCCGTGACATACCCGACATGACCGAAATTGGTTTTGGCCGACTTGTCATCGGAAAAATGAACGGCAACGCTGTCGAAGGGTTCGCCCATCATCAGCATGGTCTTCGCCTCGGTAATGCGCTGGAAAGCCCGGGAGGTGTCCTGTCCGGCGCCGGGCAGCGCCACATAGATGTGGCTGATGTCGACGTCTTCCAGGCTATGCTCGTAGGCTTCTTCCACCAGTTTGTCGGTTACTTCCCGGTCGACCAGGTAAGAATTGGCCAATTGCCGGCGGTATCCTTCGAGCTCCTTTTGGAGGGAGGGAATGGTGTCGAGACGCAGCTCTTTGGCTTTCTGTACTTTCAGTTTGAATTTCGTATACAGGTCGAGGTATTCCTCCAGCGAAGACTTGGAGAAATCGGCTTTGGGGCCATTGGTTTTGGTATAGATATAGTTGAATTCCGAAACCTTTACCGGCTCGCCATTTACCGTAAAGAGAACGGGATCTCCGGACGGAGCTTTTTGGGCGTGGGAATATACGACCCCCATGCACATAAGAAGAAGGAGCGGGATCAATCGGTTGCGTGTCATTGGAAACAGTTTATGATTTGAAAACAGGTTGTAGAAAAAACGCGGCAAAGTTATGAATAAATGCGGTCAATTTATTTTAATCCTGCCAGTATACGCGCTTGAGCCGCTCCGACAGGTTGGTGAGAACCTCGTATGGAATGGTGTTCAAGGCCCTTGCCAGTTCTTCGATCGGGAGGTCTTTCCCGAATAGAACGACCTCGTCTCCTTCCGTGGCTTCGGGGATCTGGCTAACATCTACCATGGTCATGTCCATGCATACATTTCCGATCGTAGGGGCCCGGCGTCCCCGGATCAACACCTCGAAGCGGCCGTTTCCGGCCAGGCGGAGCAGCCCGTCGGCATAGCCGATGCTGATAGTGGCGATCCGTTTCGGCGTGTCGGCCTTCCCCAGGCGGTTGTACCCGATCGTCTGTCCGGCCGGCACCTCCCGCACCTGCGAAATGGTGGCCTTGAGGGTGAGGACGGTCTGCAGTTGCCGCTTCAGTTCCGGCGCGTTTTCTACCCCATACAATCCGATTCCCAAACGCACCATGTCCATTTGGTATTGCGGAAAACGGATGATGCCGCTGGAATTGAGCAGGTGCCGCACCGGGCGGTACCCCAATCCTTCCGCCAGGAGGGCGTAGCCTTCGGCAAAAAGGGCGGCCTGCTGCCGGGTGTAAGCATCTTCCAGCGGGTCTTCACTGGCCGCCAGGTGGGAAAGTACGCTGGCCACCCGAACGCCCGGTGTGGACTGAAGACGTCGAAGCACCTCGGGGAGCTCGGCCGGGGAAAGCCCCAGGCGGTTCATGCCGGTTTCCAGCTTCAGGTGAATGGCCACCTCGGGGGCGTCTTCGGGGAGGGCTTCCAGAAACCGCCGCAGCAACGGAACACTGTAGATCTCGGGCTCCAGCCGGTAGCGGAACAGGGCGTCAAACCCGGCTTCTTCGGGGTTCAATACCAGTATGGGAAGGCGTATGCCCGCCTTTCGCAATTCGACTCCTTCGTCGGCATAGGCCACGCCCAGGTAATCGACCTGTTGAAATTCCAGGAGCCGGGCTACTTCTTCGGCTCCGCTCCCGTAGCCCGCCGCTTTTACCATGACCAGGAGCTTTACGCCCGGCCGTAGTTT
The DNA here is from genome assembly GCA_020636275.1 of Lewinellaceae bacterium. GTDB lineage: Bacteria > Bacteroidota > Bacteroidia > Chitinophagales > Saprospiraceae > JADJTT01. The sequence continues at coordinate 1,028,037 of JACJYD010000001.1, forward strand.
TCGCTGAAAATAGCGGAGGTTGTGCCGGAGGGCATCCAGGTCGATCTCAAGGGTCGTTTTATGTGCTTTATAGGAAAGGCGATTGGCGATCTGCTCAAAGTGAAAGGATCGCGCGCCCTTCAGCAGGATGGTCTGATTCCGGAAGCCGTGTTGGTCGAATTTTCGCAAAAACTGCCCGGTATCGGCATAAAAAGTGGCGGGAATGTCGTCGGGGAGAAAGGGACGTATATGCGGTACCTCCACCCCGATGCCGATAAAAGAGGTAACCCCTTGTTTGGCTACTAATTCGGCTACCTTTTGGTACAAGGCCGGACCGGGTTCCCCGCTCTGCAGAATATCCGAGAGGATGAGGGTGCGATGGGCGTGGTTGCTCTGCTGCCGTAAAAAATAAAGGGCGATGGCCAGGGAGGTCAGGTCGGAATTGTAGGCGTCATTGATGACGGTGCAATTGTTGATGCCGGCTTTCAACTCCAGGCGCATGGCCACTTGTTCGAGGTTGCCCAGGCCCTGGGCGGCTTCCTGGACCGGGTATCCCAGCAATACCAGGAGGGCCAGGCAATGAAGGCCGTTTTCCAGGGCGGCTTCATCGGTGAAAGGGATCTCGGCCACAAAGGGCGTATCGCCGCAAACGCCTTCCAGGCGCATGCCGGTCCGTTGCTGTTGTTTTTTCAAAATGCGCAGATCGGCCTCCCGGCCCGAGGTCGACCAGGAAAATAACCGGCGGTCGGCATACATTTCCCGGATCACCTTGTCGACGAGCGGATTGTCCCGGCGGTATATGATCGACGTTGCGGATCCGAACAGCAGGAGTTTTTCCCGCAATTTATTCTCCAGGGAGGGAAATCCCTCGTTGTGGGCATCGCCGATGTTGGTCAGGATACCGATCGTGGGTCGTATAATGGAGGCGAGGTGCTCCATTTCGCCCACCTGGGAAATGCCCGCTTCGAAGATCGCCAGTTCGTGTGCCGGCTGGATCTGCCAAACGGAGAGTGGTACCCCGATCTGGGAATTGTAGCTCTTGGGACTGCGCACGATGTGGTAATCGTCCTGTAAAAGCTGGTAGAGCCATTCTTTGACGATGGTCTTCCCGTTGCTGCCGGTAATGCCGATCACCGGCAGATCGAACTGCTTGCGGTGGTAGGCGGCCAGCAATTGCAGTGCTTCCAAGGTATTGTCTACTTTCAGGAAATTAGCTTCCGGGTAGCGCCGGGTATCGACCGGTTTGGAGACCACGAAGTTGCGCACCCCCGCAGCATAGGCCTCCCGGATGAAGCGGTGCCCGTCCTGCCGGGGTCCTGCCAGGGCGAAGAAGAGCGACTGTCCGGGGAAGAGGATCTGCCTGCTGTCGTGTAAGAGATATTCGATCGAATGCTCCTGAAGAGGTTCGTTCAGCGGTTCGGCGCGCAGGATCTGTTGAATATGGGCAGCTGTATAGCGCATTTACACCAGGTCAAAACCGATATCCCTGCGGTAATATTTTCCTTCGAAATGAATTTTTTCGGCGTTTTTCAGCGAGCGCACCAGGGCGTCGGGGATGTCGTCGCCGAAGGAGGTGAGGGCCAGTACCCGGCCGCCGTTGGTCACGATCTGTTCGTCCTTCAGGTTCGTTCCGGCGTGGAAGGTGATACTGTGCTCGACCGCTTCCAGGCCGGTGACGGGTTTGCCTTTTTCGTAGGCCTCGGGATAGCCGCCGGAGACGAGGAAGATGGTGGCTGCCGTGCGGGGGTCGATCTTCAGATCGGCTTCTGCGAGTTTTCCCGAGGGTACGGCCAGCAGAAGTTCGAGGAGATCGGATTGGATCCTGGGGAATACGACCTCCGTTTCGGGGTCGCCCATGCGGCAGTTGTATTCGATAACGTACGGCTCGCCCTCGACCCGGATCAGGCCGAAGAAGATGAAGCCGTGATAGGAGAAGCCCCTGGATTGGATGCCCCGGATGGTGGGCTCGATAATGCGCCTGCGCACTTTTTCCATAAGCGCGTCGTCGGCGAAGGGGACGGGGGAGATAGCGCCCATGCCGCCGGTGTTCAGGCCGGTATCGCCTTCCCCGATGCGTTTGTAATCTTTGGCTTCGGGGAGGAGGCGCCAGTTTTTGCCGTCGGTCAGCACGAAGACGGAGAATTCGATGCCGCTGAGGAACTGTTCAATGACCACCGTCGCGCTGGCGGAACCGAACTTGCCGCCCAGCATGGCGCGGAGTTCTTCCTGGGCTTCTTCCAGAGAGGCGCAGATGAGCACGCCTTTTCCCGCAGCGAGCCCGTCGGCCTTGAGCACATAGGGCGGAGGGAGAGCGGCCAGGTAGGCCAGTCCTTCGTCGAGTTGTGCGGCCGTAAATTCGCGGTAAGCAGCGGTGGGGATGCCGAATTCCTGCATGAACGCCTTGGCATAGGCCTTACTGCCCTCCAGTTTAGCGCCCTCCTTTGAAGGGCCGATCACCGGAATGGACCGCAGCTCGGGGGTAGCGGAAAAATAGTCGAAGACGCCTTCTACCAGGGGGGCTTCCGGACCTACGACGACGAGTTCGATCTGGTTTTGAAGGGCAAAAGCGGCCAGCGCGGGAAAATCTTCGGGAGAAAGGGCGACGTTTTCGCCACAGGCAGCGGTGCCCGCGTTTCCGGGAGCGATGTACAATTTGGAACAAAGCGGGCTCTGGCACAATTTCCAGGCAAATGCATGTTCGCGCCCGCCGTTTCCCAATAGCAAAATATTCATGTACTTTTTGACGGCAAAGATATGGATTTACGATGAGCACACCGTCCAAGACAGTCCGCTCATCGTTTTTTTTTGTACCTTCGTGCCCTTATTGGGTGAAGAGTGAAGGGTGAAGAGTGAAGGGTGAAAATACTCTTCACCCTTCACTTAAAAAAAATGAAGCGAACAATCGTTATTGAAAAATGATCCACCACATCAAAGGGCAGATCGCGTTCAAAAGTCCTACCTATGTCGTGATCGAAGCAGGCGGGATCGGGTATCAGGTATTCATCAGCTTGAACACCTATGCGCGCATTGAAAGCCTGGAACAGGTGAAACTCCTCACCTATTTCCACGTCAAAGAAGACGGGCAGAGTTTATTCGGGTTTGCCGACGAGCAGGAGCGGACGCTTTTCATCCTTTTGATCTCCGTGTCGGGTATCGGCCCGGCCACGGCCCAACTGGTGCTTTCCTCCATGTCTGTCGACGAGATCCGGTCGGCTATTTTAGCCGAAGACGATCGCCAATTCAACCGGGTCAAGGGCATCGGCCCCAAGACGGCCAAGCGGATCATCCTGGAATTGAAGGACAAGGTCCAGAAAGAGGTTGGAGAAGATTGGGCTCCAATTCCGGCAGTGGACAATACGATTCGCCAGGAGGCGTTATCTGCCTTGATAGCGCTCGGGTTTAACAGGATCCCTGTTCAAAAGGCCCTCAACAAGATTTTAAAAGAAAATCCGGAGGTCGACACTGTGGAGAGACTGATCAAAATGGCGCTGCAACAATTATCCTGACCATATCGGGAAGGCGGTCGTCTGGTTGAACTAGATTATTTTTGTTAAAATTTTTACAGGCTGCAAAAAGAAAGGAGAGGGAGCGTTTCTCCGATATATAATTAATGGATTTTCGAACCGCCGGAGGCTTTTCGAAAATTGCCGAGTATTTAGTTGATTCTTTTGATCCTTATGAATAGAGAACATATACGTTTGTTTGGTCTGTTGGTATTTCTCGCAACCGTTGCAGTTGCCCGCATTTCTGCCAGCGCAAATCTCGACGATCCCTATACCCCTGAAATCGTCCTGGGCGTACAGGATACCATTCCCCTGGAAGAGCGCTATGGCGATTTCCTGACCGACCCTTCCTCCAATCCCTTTGACCTCAAGGATCCTTCCATCATCGAGCAAAATGTGGAGTATGACCCCGAAACGGGGTATTACATGATCTCCGAGCGCATCGGCGACGATTTCTACCGCATGCCGTCCTATATGACCTTTGAGGAATATATGGACTATCAGGCCGCCCAACAGGAGCGGGCCTATTTCCAGCAACTGCTGGGCGTCAACGGCGTCGATGCGGGGCTCCGGGTGGATCCCATCGCCAAGTTCGATATCAAGAACAGCCTGGTCGACCGCCTGTTCGGAGGCTCGACGGTCGATATCCGGCCACAGGGGTCGATCGACCTCACCTTCGGGGTCGATTTTCAGAACGTGGAGAACCCGGCCTTGCTCGAACGGCAGCGACGGCAGGGGGGCTTCGACTTCGATATGGCCATTCAGACCGATGTGCAGGGCTCGATCGGGGAAAAGCTGAACCTTTCCTTTAACTACAATACCCAGGCGACCTTCGATTTCGAAAACCCCATGAAGCTCGACTACAACGCCGACAAATTCACGGAGGACGAGATCATCAAGAAGATCGAGGCGGGGAATGTGAGCCTGCCCTTGCGAGGCTCGCTCATTCAGGGCAACCAGAGTCTGTTCGGTATCAAAACGGAGCTCCAGTTTGGACGCTTGCGCCTCACCGGACTCGTCGCCCAGCAAAACTCCGAACGCGAACAGATCACCCTGGAAGGGGGGAGTCAGCTTCAGGAGTTTGAAGTGCGCGCCAATGAATACGACGAAAACCGCCACTTCTTCCTTTCGCATTACAACCGCGACGTGTTTGAAGAAGCCCTGGAAAACCTGCCCCAGATCAAAACCTTGTTCCGGATCGAAAAGATCCAGGTGTGGATCACCAACGACCGCCGCGAGTTCAATAACGTGCGTGAGATCGTGGCCGTCGCCGACCTGGGGGAACCCAGCCGCAACCGGATGACGGATCCCAATCCTGCGATCCAGCCGCCTCTGTTGCCGAAATATCGCGACCTCACCGGACAACACGGACTGCCCGACAACAACGCCAACCCCATTTACAGTCTCTTGCAGGCCGATCCGCGCACAGAATTGGTGGACAAGGTGGTTTCGGAACTCCGGACGCCCCCGTTTTCATTCCAACAGGCGCGCGATTTTGAAAAAGTCACTGCCCGGCAATTGTCGCCCTCCGAATTTACCTACCACCCCGAATTGGGTATCATTTCGGTCAACATCAACGTCAACCCCGACCAGGTATTGGGTGTGGCCTATCAATACTCCTACAAGGACAGCACCTATCAGGTCGGCCAGTTTGCCGACGACGTACCCCAAACCGGCGATTCCATCCAGAACCAGAAGATCCTCTTCGTCAAAATGCTGAAGAGCACTACCCAACGGGTGGATGTCCCCGCCTGGGACCTCATGATGAAGAACGTCTATTCCATCGGCGCCTTCAACGTCAATCAGCAGGACTTTAAACTGGATATTTACTACGAAGAGCCCGCCGGTGGCGAAAAGCGCTTTTTGCCCGATACCGACATCAAAGGCAAGCCGCTGCTCAATGTGTTCAACCTCGACAAACTGAATACACAGGGAGACCCGCAGCCCGACGGGGTATTCGACTTCGTGCCCGGCGTTACGATCAATCCGCAGAACGGCCGGATCATGTTCCCGGTGCTGGAACCTTTCGGCAGCTCGCTGGCCAAACAGCTTCCCAATCAATTGGACAGCGCCCGCTATGTCTACCAGCAACTCTACGACTCGACCAAGATCCGGGCCATCGAGGTGGCCTACCTCAACCGTTTTGTGATACGCGGTAGCTATAAATCGTCGGTGTCGAACGAGATCTCCCTCGGCGCCTTCAACATCCCGCCCGGTTCGGTGCGGGTGACTGCAGGGGGGCAACAGCTGGAAGAAGGCCGCGACTACGAGATCGACTACAACATCGGCCGGGTGCGCATCCTGAACGACGCCCTACTGGCTTCCGGCGCCCCGATACGGGTCTCCTTTGAAGACAATACCCTATTCGGATTTCAACGAAAAACGATGCTCGGCCTTCGAGCGGATTATACCGTTAATAAAAACCTGACGATCGGGGGTACCTTTCTGCACTTGTTCGAACGGCCCTTCACACCGAAGGTCAATATCGGCGACGACCCCATTAACAACCGGATCTATGGGCTCGACGTGAACTACAGCAAGGAAGTGCCCTGGGTGACCCGCCTGATCGACAAGCTGCCCTTGTATTCGACCAAAGAAAAATCCAATCTTGCCTTCTCCGCGGAGACGGCCTTCCTGCGCCCGGGCCACGCCCGCGCCATCAATGAAGATAGCGATCAGAATAAGGGCGGGGTGGTGTATATCGACGACTTCGAGGGGAGTATCGCCGCCATTCCACTTCATATCCAGCCCAACCAGTGGGTGCTTTCCAGCGTGCCGCAAAACGACGAGCGCAACAGCAACCCCTACTTTCCCGAATCGGCAGAGGAAAATACCGTCCTCTCAGGCGTCAACCGGGCCCACCTGACCTGGTACCGAATCGACGATGCGGTCCGGGGAAGCAGCGTCGAAAACCCCTATACGCGCCGGATACCGACCCGGGAAGTGTTCCGCAATTTCAGCAACCCAAGTCTCAACCCCTTGCTGAATACCCTGCAAACCCTCGACCTGACCTATTACCCCACTCAACGGGGTTCGTATAACTTCGACGTGCCCCAGGGGACGGCCTATTCCGCCGGTTTGAATGCCGACGGTACCCTGAAGAACCCGGAAACCCGCTGGGCGGGCATCATGCGGGCGATCAACACCAACGACTTCCAGGCCGCCAACGTCGAATTCATCGAGTTTTGGCTGCTCAGCCCGTTCCTCGACCCCGACGGCAGCGGAAACGCCATTCCGAATCCGACGGAATACGAAGGGGATATTTACTTCAACCTGGGGAATATCTCGGAAGATATCTTGCGCGATTCCCGGAAATTCTTTGAGAACGGATTGCCCGACCCGACGGATGAAAACCCCAATGAGATCGTGGTCGAGACCCAGTGGGGACGCGTTCCGATCACGCCCCAGATCACCAACTCATTCGATGCTGACCCGGCCCGCCGCGCGGCTCAGGACGTCGGTCTCGACGGCTTGAACGACGAACAGGAAAGGGAATTTTTTGACAGTTACCTGCAGCAGATCCAGCAAGGCGTGCTCTCCGGCCCCATCCGGGATTCCATTCTTTCAGACCCCTCCTTCGACAATTATATCTATTACAATAATAAAGATGTGTTTGGTAGCGACCCGGACGTGCTGAAACGCTATTTCCGCTACAACAACACCCAGGGGAATACGCCCTCCGCCACTGAAGCCGGCGGCAACAATACGGTTACCTTCGGGCGTACCCAGCCCGATATGGAGGACATCAACAACGACCTCACCCTTAACGAAACGGAATCGTACTTCCAATACCGCGTGCCGATCAAGTGGGACGGCAACCGGGGTATCGACATGCGCAACGAATTCGTGACCGACTCGGTCATGGACGCCGAGCAGAAACGTATCTGGTACCGGTTTAAGGTGCCGCTCGACCTGCCTTCCGACGACCCCAACTTCACCAGGGTCGGTGGGATCCAGGATTTTCGGGCTATTCGCTTCATTCGGATGTACCTCAAGGGTTTTGAGGCGCAAACCACCCTGCGCTTTGCGCGGCTCGACCTCGTGCGCAATCAGTGGAGGCGCTACCTCCTGCCCGATGGACCGACCAGCGTGCAAGGCCCCGTGGAAGAAGGCGATGCCCTGTTCGACGTCAACGACGTCAATATTGAAGAAAATACAAGCCGGCAACCCTTTGGGTATATTCTGCCTCCGGGCATCACCCGGGAGCGGGCCATCGGGGTGAACCAGAATGCCCAGCAGAACGAAGCAGCTCTTTCGATGAACGTCTGCAATCTCCGCGACGGCCAGGAAAAATCGATCTACAAATTGGTCGATCTCGATTTGCGGTTGTACAAGGGGCTCAAAATGTTTATGCACGGGGAAGCCAAACCCAGCGATTCCGAATTGCTGGATGGCGATCTGACTGTTTTCGTCCGGATAGGGTCTGACTTTTCCCGCAACTACTACGAATACGAGCTTCCGCTCAAGCTCTCCGATCTGGCGAATATCCTTCCCTACAATCACCCGGATTATCCGCGGTCGGTATGGCCGGAACAAAACGATTTCGATATCAGTTTTGAAATATTCAAAAAACTGAAACTCGACCGGAATAACTCGGGCGTAGACCCCGGTGCGCTCTACCCCCTGAATGGGTATGAGGATCCGCTCCGTCCGGGCGCCAAGGTGCGCATCAAAGGAAACCCCAGTTTGGGCGATGTGAAAGGCGTGATGATCGGCATCCGGAATCCGGCCGACGACAACCAGCCGCACTGCGCCGAAGTATGGGTCAATGAAATGCGGGTCTTCGGCCTGGATGAGCGCGGAGGCGCCGCAGCGCTGGCCCGCCTCGACCTGCAACTGGCCGACCTGGGCAACCTCAGCGTTTCGGGTAGCTATAGTTCTATCGGATTTGGCGCCCTCGACCAGCAATTGCTCGACCGGGCCCGGGAGAACGTCGTTTCCTACGACGTATCCACCAATCTGGAACTGGGTAAATTCCTGCCGCAAAACTGGGGCGTTCGCGTGCCTTTCTATGCCCAGGTGTCCCAGACGATCAGCACGCCCCAGTTCGATCCCTACGACCTCGACCTGACCCTTCCCGAGAAACTGGCAGAAGCGCCTGCCAGCACCCATGACAGCATCCGCACACAGGCGCAGGACGTCATGACCATTCGAAGTTTCAACTTCACGAATGTGCGAAAAGAACCCCTTAGCAGGGATCGAACGCCCCTGCCCTGGGATATATCCAATTTCGGCGTTTCCTATTCCAGGTCGATCACCGAACGCCGGGACCCCATCATCGAAAGCGACCGGCTCACCCGCCATCAGGGATCGCTCGACTACGGGTTTAGCCGGAAGGTAACTTACATCACTCCGGTCAAATGGCTGATCAAAAAGGAGATCAAGGCGATCCAGTTGCTCACGGAGTTCAATTTCAACCCCTTGCCCAACTCGTTCTCCTTCAGTACGCTCATGGACCGGCAACTCAACCAGACCCAATACCGGTTTACGGGAGGCGATCCGCAGTACACAACCTTCTACAACAAACGATGGACCTGGGACCGGACCTACAACCTGCAATGGGACCTGACCAAGTCCCTCAAGTTCAATTTCAATGCCGTCAATTTTGCCGTGATCGACGAGCCCGATGGCCTGCTCGATACGGAAACCAAGCGCCAACAGGTCTGGAACAATATTCAGAATTTCGGGCGCAACAAGAGCTACAACCACAACCTCAGCCTCAACTATACCCTGCCGTTCAAGCTGATCCCATTCCTCGACTGGGTGAATGCCCGGGCTACCTATTCGGCTACGTATAGCTGGAATGCAGCGGCCCTCAATACCGTTTCCCTTGGGAATGTGATCCAGAATACACAGGCCCGAACGGTCAATGCCGACCTCGATTTTGAAAAACTCTACAACAAGTGGAATTTTCTCAAACAGGTCAATACCAAGTCCAGGCCTTCCACAGGCCGGTCGGGCTCCGACCGGTCCGGTAGCGGCGGTGGTGCGGGCCGGGATAACTCCGGCGGCGGCGGCAAATCGAAGAGCAAAGGCGGCGGCGGCGTATCCGGCGGTATGGATGCGGCAGGCGGTAAAAATGCACCCGCGTCTGCGGAAGACAGTGGCGGCGCTCCGGGTATGCCCGGGCAGCCGTCGCGCGGTGGCGGCGGCGTGGATCGCGGCGGCGCTGACCGGGGCGGATTGGGCGACGAAAGAGGCGGCGGTAGCGATCGCGGCGGAAAGGACAAGAAAAAGGAAGGCGTCAGCCCGGTGGTCAAGGCCATCGTAAGACCTTTGCTGCTCGTGCGCAAAGCCCGTTTATCCTATTCCGAAAACTTCGGAACGGTCGTACCTGGCTTTACCCCGGAAACGGAATTCCTGGGCCTGGCCAATAACCTCACTGCGCCCGGATGGGATTTCGTTGTGGGTGGTCAGCCCAACTTCCGTCAGGAAAACTACTATTCCCAATCCGACTGGTTGTACCGGAACTGGAACTGGATATCCGGCGATCAGTTGCTCAACCAGCCTGTTACACAGGATTACAGCCAGGTGGTCGACGGGCAGTTGTCGATCGAGCCGTTCACCGATTTCCGGATCGATATTACGGCCAACCGGAACTACTCCAATTTCCACTCGGAATATTTCCGCCGGGATACCATTTTTGACAATGAATTTACGCGGTACCAGGATGAATTTCAACACCTGATCCCCAAGGATGTGGGATCCTTTACGATCTCCTATTTCACGCTGAACACCCTGTTTACCGACAAGGTAGAAGACCTGATCGCCCTGTTCAACCAATTTGAAAACAACCGGGTCGTTATAGCGAACCGCCTGGGAACGGGTATTCACCCGGATTCGACCCAGGCCATTGAGGGCTATCCCTACGGCTATGGCCGGGTGCAGCAGAGCGTGTTGATCCCTGCTTTTATCTCGGCATACTCCGGGCAGGACCCCAATCAGATCCCGGTGTCTACCGATTACACCAGCGTGTTGAAGACCATGCTGCCCCGCCTGAACTGGAACCTGACCTACAACGGCTTGTCCAAACTGCCGATGTTCAAGGATATCCTCTCCAACTTCAGCTTGCGGCACGGGTACAAATCGACCTTGACGGTCAATGATTTCCAGACGGATCTGCTCTTTTCGCCCGATGCCCCGGGACGGTTGAATCCTGAAACGGGCGACTATTATTCCCGTTTTGAGATCCCATCGATCGTGATCTCCGAGCAGTTGTCGCCCCTCATTGGCATCGACATCCGGACCAAGAACAACATCTCCCTGCGGGTGGATATGAAGAAATCGCGCAACCTCCAGCTGAGCTTCCTCGACAACGGTCTGAACGAGACCAAAGCATCGGAGTACGTGGTCGGGTTCGGGTACCGGATGAAGGAGGTGCAATTGCCTTTCCTGAAGAAATTCCAGAATTCCAAGCAGAAAGACGATTCGCTCACGCCCAGCAGCGGCGGTCGTCAGAATTTAGGACGCGGCGGTGGAGGTAGCAGTCCGCGCAATAACGGGGACCTGGATATCAGCTTTGACTTTTCGCTGCGCGACGACGTAACGACCCGCTACCTGCTCGATCAGCCGGTCAGCGAGCCGACGCGCGGTACACGTGCCGTTTCGATCTCGCCGGCTGCCGAATACCAGGTCAATAAACAATTGGCGCTTCGTCTGTTCTTCGACTACCGTCGAACCGTGCCGAAGATTTCACAGTCGTTCCCCATTACGAATACCTCGGCAGGGATCGTTGTGCGCTTCACGCTTAATTAATTATGTCACATTACTTAAAAAAAAAGGAAGCAGGCAACTGCTTCCTTTTTTTTGAAAGCACACAAGTTAAAAACCTGTTAAAAGCCGAAAAGCCCCCCGGCAAATTCATTACTTTTATTGTTCAGGCGTTAATTAATAGAAAGGATGCAGCCTGTTTTAAAATTCGCACCTGCGAATATTAAAGCAGGCTGCATCCTTAATCAATGTCAGGGGCTTATGATGAGCAAAAAAGCCATTTGGATAATCATTGGGCTGATGAGTGCGGCTCTGCTGGGCATTTGCTGGTTGCAGGTGAACTGGATCCGCTCGTCGATCCGGTTGAATCAGGAGCAATTCGACAAGAATGTATTTGCGGCCTTGAATAAGGTTTCCGAACGCCTGGAGTACGACGAACAGCTCAGTTTCTACAACTTCTTCAACAACGGGTTCGTACAGTCTTACATGGAAAACAAGCTGGTCGAGCGGATTAAAGACGGAGAGGTTACCGTGTCGCTTTCGTTCGAGGACGAAAAGTACAACGAAGTGAAGCTCTCCCGCCAGGACCTGCTGACCATTCTCGTTTCCGAGCCTCTTTGCACCTGCGATAAATGCACTTCCGAGCGGGTCAGCAAGTTTGCCCAGATGATGAAGTATTACCAGGGACTTTACTATACTACGCTGGAAGACCGGATACAGCTGGAGAGCCTGAACGACTACATCCAGCAGGAATTGAACAATCTGGGCATCGATACCGAGTTTAAATACGGCGTATACTCCCGGCGGAAGAAGAGTTTTGTTATCAGCAACAACCATTTTCTGGTGCCCGACGACCAACCCCAGGTTACGCAGGAAGGGTATAAAAACCTCTATACCTCCAAATACCGTGTCAACCTGTTCCAACCGCAAAAAGGGCAGGCCCCCGGCCTGCTCATGGTGTTTTTCCCGGCTAAGGCCAGCTATGTTTGGGCGAATGTGTGGCGCAACCTGGCGGCTTCTATCATTTTTACCGGGCTGATCCTGTTTTGCTTCGCCTATACGGTCTTCGTGATCTTCCGGCAGAAGAAACTGTCGGAAATGAAAACCGATTTCATCAACAACATGACCCACGAGTTCAAGACGCCGATCGCCACCATTTCCCTGGCCGCCGATTCTATTGCGAGTCCGATGGTTTCAGGCGATTCGAGCAAGGTCATGCGTTTTGCCAACATCATCAAGCAGGAGAATAAACGCATGAACAGCCAGGTGGAGAAAGTCCTTCAAATGGCCCTGATCGACAAGAAAGATTTCGACCTGAAACTCACCCCGATCAATCTGCACGAAGTGATCGGCCGGGCGGTGGAGAATATTTGCCTGCAGGTCGAAAAACGGGGCGGTACGGCCAAAGCCGTTCTGGAAGCCGAGAACCCGTATGTGGAAGGCGATCTGACCCACGTGGCCAATATCATCAATAATTTGCTCGACAACGCCAACAAATATTCTCCCGACACCCCTGAAATATCCGTGCATACGCGCAACGTTCCCAATGGTGTGCAGGTCGTTGTGAAGGACAACGGGATCGGGATGAGCAAAGAGGCCCGCAAACACATTTTCGATAAATTTTACCGGGTGCCCACCGGTAACCTGCACGATGTAAAAGGATTTGGCCTGGGATTGAGCTATGTAAAGGCGCTCATGACGGCCCATAAAGGTCAGATCGATGTGAAAAGCGAATTGGGCAAGGGGTCCAGCTTCATTCTGTTCTTCCCCTATCAGGTAGAAAGCCGTCAATCTGCCGGCGCCTCCGCATAATTAGTTGGCCAACTATTGCGTTAAGTGGTTTGAAAGAAATCATTCGAGAACAACGCGACTGTTGATCGCGTTGTTTATTAACATCTTTCATTAATCCGTTTGTAAAGAAAATCCAACCAGACCATGACAGCGACATCCAACAATAAAATACTCCTGGTCGAAGACGACCAAAATTTCGGGGATGTACTCCGTTCTTATCTGGAAATGCACGATTACGATGTGACCCTCGCTACCGATGGCGTTCAGGGTTACGAAAGTTATAGGAAAGGTACCTTTGATCTGTGCATCTTCGACGTCATGATGCCGAAGAAAGACGGTTTCACCCTCGCGAAAGAGATCCGGGAGCGGGATGCCGAAATGCCCATTATTTTTCTGACGGCAAAGACCCTCAAGGAGGATGTGCTGCAGGGCTTCAAGATCGGCGCCGACGATTACATTACCAAGCCTTTCAACTCGGAGGAGCTATTGTACCGCATCCAGGCGATCCTGAAACGCAGCAAAGCCAAGGGCATCGACCCGGATGAGGACATCCGCGAGTTTACGATCGGCAAATTCCATTTCAATTATTCCCTTCGCATCCTGACGTACAACCCCGGAGGGGCCAATGAATCGAAGGAAAAGCTGTCTCCGAAAGAGGCCCAGCTTTTGCGGATGTTCGCCCTCTTCAAAAACGACGTGCTTCCGCGCTCGGAAGCCCTCACCAAGATATGGGGGGAAGACAACTATTTCACCGCCCGTTCGATGGACGTCTTTGTGACCAAGCTCCGCAAGTACCTTAAGAAGGATGAGAATATCGAGATCGTCAATATTCACGGCAATGGCTTCCAGTTGTTGATCCGGGAAGAAGAAGGGGCCTGAAAAAAAAGCCCCGGTCGCTCGAGCGGCCGGGGCTTTTTTTTAATCAGCGGTCAGAATCTCTGCTTCGCTGTCTTCAGTGGCCTCTCCTTTGGAGGGCGTGGTTTCGTTATCAATCACATCTGCTTTTTCACCGGGAGGCGGGCCGAAGGGGCGCGGACCGATCAGTCGCTCGACATCGGATTTGAGGAGGACCTCTTTTTCCAGCAGGCGACTGGCGAGGATCTCAAGTTCCTTGCGCTTATCAACCAGCAATGCTTTCGCCCGGTTGAACTGGTTCTCGACCATACGGCGCACTTCTTCGTCGATCATGCTGGCTGTTTCTTCCGAATAGGGGCGGACAAAACTTTCGTTTTGCAGGCCGTAGAAGGAAACCTGACCTACTTTTTCATTCATCCCGAAGATGGAGATCATGCTATAGGCCATTTTGGTCACCTGATCCAGGTCGTTCTGGGCGCCGGTGGAAATTTTGTTGAATACGATCGATTCGGCAGCCCGTCCGCCAAACGTCATGCACATGCGGTCGAGCAGGGCTTCGGTACGAGTGATGTATTCATCCTTCGGCAGATATTGAGCATAGCCCAGCGTGCCGATCCCACGGGGCACGATCGTGACCTTCACCAGTGGAGAGGCGTGTTCCAGGTACCATCCGCAGATGGCGTGGCCGGCCTCGTGATAGGCGATGATCTGCTTTTCCTCCGGAGAGATCAGCATGTTCTTCTTTTCCAGACCGCCGATCACCCGGTCGAGGGCATGGTTGAAGTCGTCCATGTCGACGGCCTTTTTATTGCGGCGGGCGGCGACGAGGGCGGCTTCGTTGCAAACGTTGGCGATCTCGGCCCCGGCAAATCCCGGCGTCATTTCCGACAGCACAACAGGGTCGATCTCGGAAGAGAGCTTAATATTTTTCAGGTGGACCTTGAAGATGGCTTCCCGGCCTTTCAGGTCCGGGCGGTCGATACCGATCTGCCGGTCGAAGCGGCCGGGGCGCATGAGGGCCGTATCGAGCACATCCGGGCGGTTGGTGGCTGCCATAAGGATAACCCCCTTATCGGTAGGGAAGCCATCCATTTCCACCAGCAATTGGTTCAGGGTACTTTCGCGTTCGTCATTTCCCCCCTGGAAACCGCTTTTTCCACGGGCGCGACCGATGGCGTCGATCTCATCGATGAAGACGATACACGGCGCTTTTTCACGAGCCTGCCGGAAGAGGTCGCGTACGCGCGAGGCGCCCACGCCGACGAACATTTCCACGAAATCGGAGCCCGAGATAGAGAAGAAAGGAACCCCGGCCTCTCCGGCAACGGCCTTGGCCAGCAGGGTTTTCCCGGTACCGGGAGGGCCTACGAGCAGTACGCCTTTCGGGATCTTTCCACCCAGGGCCGTATATTTTTTTGGATTTTTCAGAAAATCGACGATCTCAACGACTTCCTCCTTGGCTTCGTCCAGTCCGGCCACATCAGCGAAGGTTACGTCTACTTTGGCATTCTGGTCGAACAGGGTGGCCTTGGATTTGCCGATGTTGAAGATCTGGCCTCCCGGTCCGCCGGCGCCACCGCCGACCCGGCGCATGATAAAGACCCAGATGGCGACGATGATAACGATCGGAAGCACCCAACTGAGGATAGGCGCCAGCCAGTTGGTCCGATCGATAAATTCCGGATGGATCTGTTTTTCGGGCGGCAGACTTTCGTTCAAGCGGGACAGATCATTGGCGAAAAACTCGGACGGCCCGATGTTGAAGATGTAATTCGGGCGGTTCGACAGGTTGCTCTTCGAGGCATCCTTGTATTTGGGCTTGCTCAGAGCAGATTCCTTGAGATAAACCTCGGCGATCTTTTCATTGACCACTTCCAACCGTTCCACATCCCCTTCCTTGGCCATTTCGGCAAAGTCGGAAAATTTGATGGGATCGGTTCCTGCACTTGAAATTTGATAAAAATTGAGTGCGATCAGGAACAAGGCGATGATCCCATAGATCCAATAGGTATTGAACTTGGGGCCGGTCGGTTTATTTTCGGGTTTTTTGTTTTCTTCCATTCTTGATATTACCTGATTTTTCAAAAGAGAAAGACGGGTTTACCCCGAATCTCCCTTCTCTTGTTGTCTTACTAACAACGAATAAGAAGGCGAATCGTTAACGCATTTCGACCAAAATTTGTCCGGAAACTACAAATTATCGTATTCCGTAAACAAAGCGTCGCTCCAAAGGTCTTCCAATTGGTAGAATTTCCGGGTGTCCGGATAGAATACATGCACGACGACGTCGAAATAGTCGAGACATATCCAATGCGCGCTTTGTTGCCCTTCGTAGTGAAGCGGCAGGTTGCCTCCATCCTCCTTTAGCTTTCTATAAACGCTTTCGGAGATAGCTTTGACCTGGGTGGTAGAGTTGCCTTCGCAAATGATAAAAAAATCGGTGGGGGCATCATCCAAATGGCGAAGATCCAATTTTACGATATTCTGGCCTTTGATGTCTTGGATGCTATCGATGATCAAATCGTTAAATTCTTCGGTGGACAGGCGCTTGCGGATACGCGTTTCCGTGCTCAAAATTATTGCTTTTTTGTTTATGAGATATTTAATGACGAAATCTACAACGCAGGTTTGGCTTTGCCCGTTCCCTGCTAGCGATAAATGTAATAAGTTTACTACATTGTTTCAAGAAATTCTTAGCAGCCGACGGGGCGTCTAATTTTAAAAGTATTAAAATCTACCAAATTGACCAACTTAAACACCAATTTAATTGGAAAGGTTGTCCGCGCATTTCCGGAACTGGAATCCACCCAGTCTTATGCGCAGGAATTGCTGGCCAATTCAAGACCCGAGGAAGGTACGCTGGTCCAGGCTTCCTATCAGACCAAGGGGAAGGGATTTTACCGAAATACCTGGGAGAGCGAAGCCGGAAAGAACCTGCTGTTCACCATAATCCTCTATCCCGCGTTTTTGCCGGTAAACCGGGCGTTCCTTCTCAGCCAGGCCATGGCGCTGGGGGTGCGCGACTGGGTCGGACGCCATGTCCCGAACCACGTGCAGGTGAAATGGCCCAATGATATCTATATCGGAGAAAAAAAAGTGGCGGGTATACTCATTCAAAACGCCTTTTCCGGAACGAAGATCGTTCACACCGTGGTAGGAATAGGGATCAACGTCAACCAGACGGAGTTTCCCCCCGAGTTGCCCAACCCCGTATCCATGGCGGGGGCGGTCGGAACGGCCTTCGACCTGGAACGTTCCCTGAAGGAGGTGTGCTGGCACCTGGAGTATTGGTATCTCCAGCTCAAGGCGGGAGATTGGGGCGCCGTGCATACCGATTACCTCCGGCAACTGTATGGTTTTGGAGAACAACGCTCCTTTATCCGCCGCGACGGCACGGAGATCCAGGGGCGCATTACCGGTATCGCGGAAAATGGCCACATCCTGATCGAATCGGCCGGAAAAGTGTTTTCTTTTGAAATGAAAGAGATTCAGTTCTGTTGATCGATACGGGCCCAGGGGGTCTTTTTCAGCCAAATTTTTTCAATGAAAGTTCACTTACTTACTATCGGCGATGAGCTGCTGATCGGCCAGGTCGTAGATACCAACAGCGCCTGGATGGCCCGGCAATTGAACGGGATCGGGGCGCAGGTGATCGGCAAAGAGACCGTTCCGGACCTCGTGGAAGAGATCGTAGCGGCCCTGCGCCGCGGAGTGGAAAAAGCAGACGTGGTCCTGGTGACCGGCGGCCTTGGGCCGACCAAGGACGACGTGACCAAAAAGGCCCTGGCGACCTTTTACGAGGTCGGGTTTGTCTTTTCCCAACAAACGTTCGATCATATTTCGCGCTTTTTGAGCTTCCTGGGGCGCGAGGCTTCCGATGCACACCGCGACCAGTGTTTCATGCCGCAAAATGCCGAGCTGTTGCGCAACCGCATGGGCACGGCCCCGGGGATGTGGTTCGACGAAGCGGGAAAAGTGGTGGTTTCGATGCCAGGAGTGCCTTTCGAAATGGAGTACCTCATGGATGCGGAGGTGTTGCCCCGGCTGCAAAAGCGCTTTCCGGCCTCCCCGATCCTTCATCATACCTTGCTGACGGCAGGGGAGGGCGAATCGAGTATTGCCGAGCGGCTCCGGGATCTCGAAGACAAGCTTCCGAACGAAGTGAAACTGGCCTATTTGCCGAGCCTGGGGCAGGTAAAACTACGCCTGACCGCTCGCGGAGCGAACGAAGATGAACTGCGCAGACTGCTCGACCAGGAAGCCCAAAAGATCCGGGACCTGCTGCCCGATCTGATCTTCGGGCGGGAAGAGGAAACCCTGGAGCAGGTGGTGGGCGTTCTTCTTCAGGAACGACAGTGGAAGCTGGCGACTGCAGAGAGCTGCACCGGCGGCTATCTGGCCCATCGGATCACGACAGTGGCCGGATCTTCCAACTATTTCAAAGGAAGCGTGATCGCGTATTCCAACGAATTGAAAACCGGACTGCTGGGCGTCAAGCCTGAAACCCTGGACGCGGTGGGCGCGGTGAGCGAGGAAACGGTCCGGGAAATGGTGGCCGGAGCGCTCGACCGCCTGGATGTGGATATCGCCGTGGCCGTTTCCGGCATCGCCGGCCCGGGCGGAGGTACCCCCGAGAAACCCGTCGGCACCATTTGGATAGCGGTGGGAAGCCGGCAGCGGGTGAAGACGCTCCACCTTCAACTGGGGAAGGACCGGCTTAAGAATATCCAGTTTACGGCGGTTGCGGCCCTGAATTTCCTGCGAAAATTCCTGCTGGATTAATAGATGTAAAGGAAGGTGGGGCGGTTGGTATTGGCGGGCAATTTGCGTACCTTTGCATTTTGATTTCTAACCGAATAAACTATCCAATTATATGGCTCAGGTCGATCTGATCATGCCCAAAATGGGCGAGAGTATCATGGAAGCCACCATTTTGAAATGGGTCAAGCAAGTCGGCGACCAGATTGAAGCAGATGAAACCGTTTTGGAGATCGCTACGGATAAAGTCGACTCGGAGGTGCCTTCACCTGTGAGCGGCACCCTGGTGGAGGTCCTGTACAAGGAAAACGACGTCGTGGAAGTAGGCAAGCCTATCGCCGTGATCGCCACCGGTGCGGCCGCGGCCGCGTCGGCAGCCGGTCCTATGGTCGCTGAAAAGCATTCCAGCAATGGCCACTCGGCCGAATCTGTTCCCACTCCTGCCGAACCGGTTTCCACCACGCCGGTTGCCCAGCCCGAACCGGTTGCCGAGATCCCCAAAGGCGCAGGGTCCCGCTTCTATTCACCCCTCGTCCGGACCATCGCCCAGAAAGAGAATATCAGCCTGGTTGAATTGGAGCGCATTCCCGGTTCCGGCGCTCAGGGCCGGGTGACCAAAAAGGACATTCTGGGCTACATCGAGACGCGGACGCAGGAAATACCGGCCGCTCCGGCTGTTCAACAGCCCGCAGCCCGCACCAGCATACCCGCTTCCGAACCGCCTGTGGTCGCCACCCCGGCCGTTAGCGTCGACGGCAATGTGGAGATCATCGAGATGGACCGCATGCGCAAGCTGATCGCCGACCATATGGTCAATTCCAAGCGCACTTCTCCCCACGTCACTTCCTTTGTGGAGGTCGATGTGACCAATATCGTGAACTGGCGAAATAAGGCCAAGAAAACCTTCGAAGACCGCTACGGGGAAAAGATCACCTTTACGCCCATCTTTATCGAGGCAGTTGTGCAGGCTATCCACGATTTCCCCATGATCAACGCTTCGGTGGACGGCAACCGGATCATCCGGAAAAAGGATATCAATATCGGAATGGCTGCAGCTCTGCCGAGTGGCAACCTGATCGTACCGGTGATCAAAAAGGCCGATATGCTCAGTCTGGTCGGCCTGACCAAATCGGTCAACGATCTGGCCAACCGGGCCCGGGCCAACCAATTGAAACCTGATGAAATTCAGGACGGCACCTTTACCCTGACCAATGTAGGAACCTTCGGCAACGTCATGGGTACGCCCATTATCAACCAGCCCCAGGTAGCCATTATGGCAACGGGGGCCATCCGGAAAAAACCGGCCGTAGTGGAAACGGAATATGGCGATCTGATCGCCGTGCGGCACATGATGTTCCTGTCGCTGTCGTACGACCACCGGGTGGTCGATGGGTTCCTGGGCGGTTCTTTCCTTCGGAGGGTGGCCGATTACCTGGAGGCCTTCGACCCGAAACGGAGCTTGTAGGCCCTTGGCATTAAAACGGAAGTATGAGTCAAAAACTGGTCGCCCTTTTGCTGTTCTCCCTCCTGGCGTGGGGAGCCCTTCATGCCCAACCTGATACTAAAGGGTATAAACGGGTGGCGGAGCAGTATTTCAGCCTGGGCAAATACCCGGAAGCGCTCCAGAATTACTTGTTGTACCAGCAGAATAACCCGGGCGATCCGGATGTCAAATTCCGGATCGGCATTTGCTACTTCGAAACGAGCAAGCCCTCGGAGGCTTTGCAACAGTTTTCCAGTCTTCAGCAAGAGGCGAAATTCTCCAACCCGCTGTTGTACTATTACCTGGGTCTTTGTGCGCACGCTTCGTACCAGTTTCTCGATGCCATAAATTACTACAAGGAATACCTGCGAAAGATCGACAACAACAACCCACAGCGGGCGATGGTGAAAGACCAGATCCGTCGCTGCGCTTTCGGCCTTCGCATCCAGCAGACCAAATCTTCAACGCTGGTAGAAAACATGGGGCCCGCCGTCAATTCTTCCGGCGATGACTTTCGGCCCATTCCCAGTCCAAATCTCGGCAACAAGATCTATTTTTCTTCGGCGAGGGAAGGCAATGTCGGGGGACTTCGGGACGCTTCCGGAAAAGAAGCGGGCATGGAGGGGGTCTTTAATAGCGATATGTTCAGTACCACGCAATCAGGCGGGGTTTGGGCCAAGCCGGAGCCCATGAGCTTCCTGCTCAACAGTTCCCGCAACGATGTTCTGCTCGATTTCAATAAAGACGGCACCCAGCTCTATTATTTTCAGGGACTTACCCGGTTCAGCGGCGATATATTTATCGATACGTTTCGCGCAAGGCCCGAAGACCGGTCGCTTTTTTCACCTGTTTTTCAAGGCCCCGTCCGCCCTTGGGAAGGGGATAGAGACCTGCATTTCTTTCAGGATACGATCCTGCTGTTTTCCAGCCAGCGCTCCGGCGGATTCGGTGGGTTTGACCTCTATTTATCGGTCTTTTCGAAGGGGTTTTGGTCGGAACCCCAAAACCTGGGACCCCAGATCAATACCAGTTACGACGAGCGAAGCCCCTTTCTTTCGATCGACGGGCGAACGCTCTATTTCAGCACCAACAACCCCCTGCGGAGCCTGGGCGGTTTTGATGTGATCCGGATCTATTTCGACGACGCCTCGGAATCCTGGCTCGACCCTTTCAACCTCGGCGCCCCGGTGAACTCGGCTGGAGACGACCTGGATTTTCGGCTCTCGCGCGATGGGCTCCGGGCTTATTTTTCGTCGACCCGGAAAACCGGTTACGGTGGCAGCGACCTGTATGTCGCCTTTTTCCGGGAAAGTCAGCGCGAGCAAACCCGTACCCTGACCCCGATCGTATTCAGCCAGGTGCGCGATTTCAAACTGGAATACGCCCGGCGCATGGGCCTGGTCGACGATCCCTCCGCTCATTTTTCGGAAGACCAGATCGAAAAATATTTTCTCGAACCTCTATACTACGATGATAAGGGAGAGATCCTGACCGGAAGGAATATGCGGACCCTGAGCACCATCGCCGATCTGATGGTCCGCTTCCCTCAGCTGAAGATCCTGCTCACCAGCCATTCGGACGGTACGGACCCCAGCAACGTCGATCTGTTCTTTTCGGCAAAAAGAGCGGAAGCCGCGGCGGATTACCTGTCCCGCAACGGCGTCAACCAGGATCACATCCTGATCAAGGCCGTGGGCAAGAATTATCCCAAAGCCCTTCCCACGGTGGATGGCGTTCCCAATACCACGGGCCTGCAGCTCAACCGCCGGATCGATATCACTTTCCTGCAAACGGGAGGCCTTCCCCTGCGCATCCGGGTGAAAGCCCCCGAGGTGCCGGAACAGATGGCCAGCCAGTCCTGGGATTTCTACGCAAAAACGATAGAAGGCCTTTCCTATAAATTGCAGATCGCCGTTAGCCCGCAAATGCTGACCAACGACCTTTTGCAACGGTACCCGCATCCCATGATCGAAAAAGAAATCGGAACGGGCAACTACCAATACACGGTGGGATTATACAAAACGTTCAAGTCAGCGAGCCAGTTGCAGCAAGACCTGATCCGAAACGGCGCTACCAGTACCCGGATTATTCCGTATCTTAACGGCCTTCGCATCGAAGACGCCCAGATCGCCTCGTTGACCAAGGACTATCCGGACCTGGAAAATCTTCTGCAAAACTAAACATCCCGTTGTAGGATATCGGTGAAACTCCTTCGACACATAAAAAACAATATGCACCAGAGCATTCGCTTTTTCCAGGAAGGGTTGAAGAACCTGAAGACCGTAGGTACCATTACCCGGAGTTCCCCATTTTTATGCCGAAAGGTAACGGATATGGTCGATTTCAACCAGGCCCGGATCATCGCCGAACTCGGTGCGGGCGACGGGGTGATCACCCGGCATATTTTGCCCCGGCTGCATCCGGAGGGCAAACTGCTGGCCTTCGAAGTATTGCCCCAAATGAGCGAACACCTTCTCCAGATCGACGACCCCCGGCTGATCGTGGTGGAAGACTCCGCCGAACATATCCCGGTTTATCTGGAAAAAGAGAACCTGCAACAGGTGGATTATATACTCTCGGCCATTCCCTTTGTCGTGTTGCCCCAGGAATTGAGCCTGAATATTCTGGCTACCTGCCGGGATGTGCTCCGTCCGGGAGGGTTGTTCGTGCAGGTGCATTACAGCCTGTTGGCTAAAAAATTATACGAAGAGACCTTCGGCAATGTACGGGTGCACTTCGTGCCCTGGAATATCCCACCTGCTTTCGTTTTGGTCAGTGAACGAATTTGACAATTTCAAGTGGAAGAAGATCACAGCTTTCAGCCGCAACCTGCCAGGATCGCCTGGCTCGATACGGTTTCCAGCTTGATGGACAACCGTTTCCGGATCCCCTTTACCAATATCCGTTTCGGATTCGACTTTTTGATCGGCCTGGTCCCGGGAGCCGGCGATCTGGCCGGCATGGCGATATCCGGATTATTAGTGCTGGGCATGGTGCGCTACGGCGCAAGCGGCCGTGTGTTGCTGCTCATGTTGGGAAATATTCTGCTCGACACCCTCGTCGGCAGCATACCGGTGCTGGGCGATATTTTCGACCTGAGCTTCCGGGCCAATCGGCGCAATTTTGAACTCTTCCGGGCCCATCACAACGAAGGCAGACACCAGGGCAGCGGCTGCGGGATTGTGCTGGCCGTCTTTTTAACATTGGGATTTTTATTGGCATTATCCGGGTGGATCCTCTGGAAGGCAGCAACCTGGGTGCTGGGTTAATTGTTAATAGGAATGGCAATTGCGCCGCTACCATTACAATAAAATCCTTTGTTATGACCAAGAGTATTTTGCGAGTCCTGGTTTCCGTTTTACTGCTGGCGGCCGGGTTCATCGGAGGAGCGAGCTGGAGATCCAGGGAAAACCAACCGCCGCCCAGCGAGCCGGAAACGGCCGGAGAACAAGCAGTTCTTACTAACCAAAAGAAAGATGCCAGCGATCCGGGAGACCTTACCTCTCTGGAGAAGGAGACGATCAAATTATTTGATGAGGCTTCCCCTTCCGTGGCGTTTATCACTACGTCCAATATCCGCACGGAGTTTTTCTCCCGCAACTCGACCGAGGTGCCCCGCGGCTCGGGTTCGGGTTTTGTGTGGGATAAAAAAGGACATATCGTCACAAATTTTCACGTCATACAGGGCGCCGATAAGGCCCAGGTCGTATTGGCGCACGGCAAGCCCTATCCTGCCCGCCTGGTGGGCTACGACGCCAGCAAGGATCTTGCCGTACTGGAGATCGACGCCCCTGCTGATGAATTGATACCCATCCCGGTCAGTACCTCCCAAAACCTGCGGGTGGGGCAATCGGTCTTTGCTATCGGCAACCCCTTCGGCCTCGACCAGACCCTGACTACGGGCGTGATCTCCGCCCTGGGCCGGGAGATCGAGTCGGTGGCCGGCATTCCCATCCGGGATGTCATCCAGACCGATGCCGCGATCAATCCCGGTAACTCCGGCGGTCCGCTGCTCAATTCCCAGGGCCGTCTGATCGGGGTCAATACGGCCATTTACAGTCCTTCCGGTGCTAGTGCAGGTATCGGTTTCTCGATCCCTGTCGATGTGGTCAACTGGATCGTTCCCGAATTGATCCAATACGGAAAAGTAATGCGGCCCGTGCTGGGTGCGGAATATGCGACCCCTCTCTGGGAGCAGCGGTTGGGCATCGAAGGGGAAGGGGCGATGGTCATCAATGTAGTGGAGGGCAGCCCTGCCGAACGTGCAGGTTTCATTCCCGCAATGCGCGACCGGTACGGGGCCATCCATTTGGGCGATATCATCACGGCCATCGGTAGTGAAAAGATCCAATCCGGCAATGAAATACCCCTGGCCCTGGAGAAGTATCATCCGGGTGACAAGGTGCCCGTTAAATTCAAACGGGAAGGGAAGGAGATGACGGTGGAAGTGGTGTTGGCGGCGCCCCAGTAAAACCGCGATGGATCGCGGCGCTATAATAGGTCGTCGTCCACCAAATACGGCATCGTGATCACCAGCTCCGGGGTCTGCTCCATGGCCCGTTTCGCCGTGAACATCGCCTCCGGATTCCGCGCCCAGCTGCGGCGTGCAATGCCGTTGTTGACGTCCCAGAACAACATGGACTGGAGCCGGCGGTCGCTATCCTCCGAGCCATCCAGCACGAGGCCGAAGCCGCCGTTGATCACTTCCCCCCAGCCCACGCCACCGCCGTTATGGAGCGAGACCCAGGTGGCGCCGCGGAAGCTGTCGCCGATGACGTTGTGCACGGCCATGTCGGCGGTAAACCGGCTGCCGTCGTAGATGTTTGCGGTTTCGCGGAAGGGACTGTCGGTACCGGAAACGTCGTGGTGGTCGCGACCCAGCACGACGGGGCCTTTGAGCTCCCCTTTCGCAATGGCCTCATTGAAAGCTTTGGCGATGCGGATGCGGCCTTCGGCGTCGGCGTACAGGATGCGCGATTTAGAGCCGACCACAGGCAAGTTGGCATCGGCAGTGGTAATCCACAGCCAGTTGTCGCGGAGTTGGCCCTGGATCTCCTGTGGAGCTTCCCGGCGCATTCCCTCGATCACCTGGGCAGCGATGGCATCGGTCTTATCGAGGTCTTCCTTTAGTCCGGAGGTGCAGACCCAGCGGAAGGGACCAAAGCCGTAGTCAAAACACATCGGACCCATGATATCCTCCACGTAGGAAGGGTATTTGTAGAGGCCTTCGGACTGGTTTTTCCAGATATCGGCCCCGGCATCGCCGGCTTCTTTTAAAAAGGCGTTGCCGTAGTCCCAGAAGTACATACCTTTGGCCGCCATGGCGTTGACGGCTGCCACGTGGCGGTGCAGCGACAGGCGAATGGCCTCCATGAAGGCATGCTTATCGCGGGCAAGCAGTTTCTGGGCTTCTTCGAAGGTGTAGCCCACGGGGCAATAGCCCATGTCGTCGATATTGTGCAGGGAGGTCTGGTCGGAACCGAGTTCGATGAAGACGTTTTCCCGTACCAGCTTTTCCCAAAGGTCGACGATATTGCCGTGGTAGACCAGGGCGATGGCCATTTTTTCCCGGCGGCATTTTTCGATCTGCGCGAGCAGTTGATCGAGGTCGGTAAAGACGTTTTCCTTTTTCACATACCCGTCGGTGATGCGCTGTTTGACGGCGTTTCCGTCTACTTCCGCGACCACGCCTACGGCGCCGGTAATGACGGCGGCCAGCGTCTGGGCGCCCGACATACCGCCCAGGCCGGAGGTGACGTACACATGTCCGCGCAGGTCATCGGCTCCCAGGTGCATTTTGCGGCCGGCGTTGAGCAGGGTGATGGTGGTGCCGTGCACGATGCCTTGCGGACCGATGTACATGAAGGAGCCGGCCGTCATCTGGCCGTATTGGGTCACGCCGAGGGCATTGTATTTATTCCAATCTTCTTTTTTCGAATAATTGGGGATCATCATCCCGTTGGTCACCACTACGCGCGGGGCGTCGGGGTGCGAGGGGAAGAGCCCGAGGGGGTGGCCGGAGTAAAGAACGAGTGTCTGGTGATCGGTCATTTCGGCCAGGTACTTCATGGTGAGGCGGTACTGGGCCCAGTTTTGGAACACTGCGCCGTTGCCTCCGTAGGTGATCAGTTCGTGGGGGTGTTTGGCCACCTTGGGGTCGAGGTTGTTCTGGATCATCACCTGGATGGCGGCCGCCTGTTTGGAGCGGTGCGGGTAGTCGGTAATGGGCCGGGCGAACATGGGGTAATCGGGCCGGAAGCGGTGCATATAGATGCGGCCGTAGTGTTCGAGTTCTTCGGCAAATTCCGGGGCCAGCACGGCGTGGTGGTCGGGATGGAAATAGCGAAGGGCGTTGCGAACGGCCAGTTTTTTCTCCTTGTCGCTCAGCACCTCGTCGATATTTCGCTTGGGGGCGTGGCTGACGTTGGGATCGAAGGGTTTGGGGGCGGGTAATTCAGCAGGAATGCCCTCCAGGATGGCAGCTTGGAAGGAAGTCAGGGCTTTCATAAGATCAACGTTTATAAAACAAAAACACCTGCCGGGGGCAGGTGTTTTTCTCTATATGAATTACTGCGCCAGCATTTTGCTGGCAGCGGCGTAGGTGCCGTCGTCGAGTTTCCGCCGGGCCTCCTTGAACGCGTGGATCGTCTCGTCGATATCCTGCTTGGTATGCACAGCCGTAGGAATGATCCGGAGGATCATCGTGCCTTTCGGAATGATCGGATAGATCACGATGGAGCAAAAGATCCCGAAATTTTCTCTCAGATCGTTTACCAGCACCCCGGCTACCAGCGGTTCGTCGGCCCTGAGGTAGACGGGCGTCACCGGGGTAGTGGTATCGCCGATGTCGAAGCCGGCTTCACGGAGTTTGGCTTGCAGGTAATTGACGTTCTCCCAGAGCTTGGCTTTCAGCTCAGGTTTGGAACGCAGCAGGTCCAGGCGCTTGAGGTTGCCGATCACCAGCGGCATAGGCAGTGATTTGGCGTAGACCTGGGAGCGCATATTGTAGCGCAGGAAGCGAATGATCTCCGGATCCCCGGCGATAAAGGCGCCGATGGAGGCCATCGATTTGGCGAAGGTAGAGAAATACAGGTCGATATCTTCCTGTACGCCTTGCTCTTCGGCAGTACCGGCGCCGGTTGCTCCTAGTGCGCCGAAACCGTGTGCGTCGTCGATGAGCAGGCGGAAGTTGAATTTTTCTTTCATCGCAACGATCTCGCGGAGTTTACCCTGGTCGCCGCGCATGCCGAATACGCCTTCGGAGATCACGAGGATGCCCCCTCCGGACTTCTCGACCAGTTTGGTGGCGCGGATCAGGTTCTTCTCGAGGCTTTCCATATCGTTGTGTTCGAAAGCAAACCGGTGGCCGGGGTGCATCCGAACGCCGTCCACGATGCAGGCATGGCTTTCGGCGTCGTAGACTACGACGTCGCGACGGTCGAGCAACGAATCGATGGCCGACATAATTCCCTGATAGCCGAAATTCAACAAGTATGCGGCTTCCTTACCGACAAATTCGGCGAGTTCCTGCTCGAGTTGCAGGTGGTATTTGGTGGTGCCCGACATCATACGGGCGCCCATCGGATAGGCCAGGCCCCATTCAGCTGCGGCATCGGCGTCGGCCTTCCGGACTTCCGGATGGTTAGCCAGCCCCAGGTAGTTGTTGATGCTCCAGCAAATCACATTTTTTCCCTGAAAATACATCCGGTTGCTCAGTTCACCTTCCAGCTCGGGAAAGGCGTAGTAACCATCTGCGATATCGGCCCATTTGCCAATGGGCCCCATGTTCTTCTTGATCTTATCAAACAAATCCATGTCAATGCTTTTTTGTGATTCTGATGACCCGGCAAAGGTAAGGAACTGATTGCAATAATTCAGGAGTTACGCAAAACGCGTATTCAAAGATTTTTAAAAGCAAAGTCGCCGCCGCAAGCGGCGACTTTGCTTTTAAAAATGACTATTTCGGCGCCTGCAGGCGCCGAAATAGTCATTTTTATAGTATTTTTTCACGTATTTGCGTCCTATAAGCTGGACACACAGGCTGTGGCCCTTTACCGGAATTTTGAGTTATTATTGTGGTAAGATTACATACAAAACTTTCATGCGAACGATCCTGCTTCTGCCGATCCTGCTCTTTCTGGCTTGTTCGAAGGATACTCCTCCCCAGTCCGGATCTTCCCGGGTATTCTATGAGATCTTCCTGCGTTCGTTCTCCGATTCCGACGGCGATGGGATCGGCGATATCCGTGGGCTGATCGAAAAGCTGGATTACCTGGAAGAACTGGGCGTCGGCGGGATCTGGCTCATGCCGGTCCACCCCTCCAAATCCTATCACAAATACGACGTGATGGACTATTACGGCATCGATCCCGAATACGGGACTATGGCCGATTTCAGGGAACTGCTCGCCGAAGCCCATCGCCGGGATATGCAGGTCATCATCGATTTAGTGCTGAACCACACCGACGACGAGCACCCCTGGTTCCAGGCTGCGTTGGATGGTCCGGAAAGTCCCTTTCGTTCTTTCTACGTGTGGGCCGATCCCGATACCATAACAGAGGAAAGGCATTTGTGGCATCAGCAACCAGCCGATGGGGATAAGAAGAACCAAACGAACGAGTACTTCTATGGTTTTTTCTGGAAAGGAATGCCCGACCTGAACTACGACTACCCCCCGGTTCGGGATTCGCTGATCCGGATCGGGAAATATTGGTTGGAAAATGTCGGAGTTGACGGTTTCCGGCTCGACGGCGCGCTTTTCATCTATCCCTACTACCACAGCCGTCGGGACGAATATCTGCCCAAAACCATTGCGTGGTGGACCGATTTTCACCGGGAGATGGAGGCGGTGCACCCCAATACCTTCCTGGTGGGGGAAGTCTGGCAATCCGATTCCGTGCTGCTTTCCTTTCTGTCCAGCGGGCTGGACGCCGCCTTTCACTTCGACCTGAGCAGGGCCATCCTTCAAACGGTAAAGGCCGGGTACGATACCTTGGGCCTGGCCCGGTTGGACGCGGATTATCAGACGCAATTCGGGCTGTACAGCTTTGCAAATCCGCAACGGACCGATGCCCTCTTTCTCACCAACCACGACCAGGACCGCCTGCGCAGCGAGTTGGACGGCAACTGGGACCAGGCGAAAATGGCCGCGGCACTGTTGCTGACCCTCCCCGGAACCCCTTTCATCTACTACGGAGAAGAACTCGGCATGCTTGGAAAAAAGCCGGATGAGCGGATCCGGGAACCCTTTCCCTGGGGGCAGGGACCGGGGCAGACCTCCTGGGAGCCCGTCGAATACAATACCCCGGAAAATACGCCTCCGCTCTCCCTTCAAAAAAAGGACGAGCATTCTCTTTGGAACCACTACCGCCGCCTGATCCATTTTCGGAACGAGCAACCGGTCATGGAGGAGGGGCGTATCCAGCCCTTTGATGCGGCATTGCCCGATGGGACCTTGGGATTTTACCGCCAGGATCAGGACCGGCGCCTGCTGGTGTTACATCAGTTGGGAGCCTCGAAAGCGGTGATCTTTACCGGTACGGACCGGCGCCTGCTATTTAGTACCGATCCGGAAACCATCCTGACCGGCGATACCCTGCGGCTGATGCCCTATTCAACCGCTGTGCTGGAATAAACCAATTCATCCGGGCGCTGTTCTATGCGGGATATGGAGCAAACCTACGATTTCATTCTGATCGGCGGAGGTCTGGCCGGCCAAAGCCTGGCCTGGCAGCTTTTACAGGGCCCGTTGCGCGGCAGTCGGATAGCCTTGATCGACCTGGCCCCTAAATCCAGCAACGACCGGACCTGGTGTTTTTGGGAAAAAGATCCGGGGCCTTTCGATCACCTCGTCTGCCGGCGCTGGAACAGGCTTCAGTTCCTCAGCCCCTCTTTTTCCAAATCTCTCGATATTTCCCCCTACACCTATAAGATGATCCGGGGCGCCGATTTTTATCAATTCATGGAAACGGAACTGGCGGGTGCACCCCGGCTGGATCGTTTTTACGGCCGGGTAAAGAAATGGGAAACCCTGGCCGACCAGGTACTGGTAACCCTGGAGGATGGTCGCCAGATCAGGGGCAGTTGGGGTTTCAGCAGCCTGCAGGCCCGGCCCGTCGACAAGGAGCGATACCACTATCTGGACCAGCATTTCAAGGGCTGGGTGATCCGGACGGATACCCCGGCTTTCGACCCATCTGCGGCCACTTTTATGGATTTCCGGGTGCCGCAGGACAAGGGGGTATCGTTTTTGTATGCGCTTCCACTCGACGCCCACAGGGCCCTGGTAGAGATCACTTTTTTTTCAAACCGGTTATTTACCAGCGAGGAATACGACGAAATGCTACGGGCCTTGATCCCCGAATTTGTGACCCCGGCGCAGTACGTGATTGAACACGAGGAGATCGGTGCGATCCCGATGACGGATTTTCCTTTCCCCCGTTCCGAAGGGCGGGTAATTTTCATCGGGACAGCCGGTGGACATACAAAACCTTCGTCGGGCTACACTTTTTGGCGCTTGCAGAAAAACCTGATAAAATTGGCAAACCAACTGGAAAGAACGGGGTCGCCCTTCCCCTTGCCCCGGATCGCTCCGGCCCGGTTCGGCTTGTTCGACAGCACGCTCCTGAACGTGCTCGACAGCGGCGCCCTCTCGGCAGGCGATCTCTTTGCCGACCTTTTCCGCCATAATCCACCGGCCCGGGTACTGCGGTTCCTCAACGAGGAGACTTCCTGGCTGGAGGATCTGCGAATTATGGGGTCGGTGCCTACCTACCCTTTTCTCAAGGCTTTCCTGGCGGAACTGGCCAGAATTACCGGAGCCAATCGCGAATCCGTTTGAACGCCTCCAGCATGCGCGGGGCGCACTCCCGCACAAATGCCGCGTCGAGGGTTTTGTCGGCGTATTTGCCAAAGGCCAGTTCGAGCGCCAGTTCGCCGTCGAAGTCGACGTAGGAAAGTCGGGCTGTCAGTTCTTCATTCGGCCTGCCGAAGTCGAGGCTGGGCAGGAGGGCGACGCCGGTATCCTGGAGCAGCCGTTCGCACATGATCTGGCTATTGTGGATACCTTTGCTGAGCAGCCGGTCGCGGTAGCGGGCGAAATTGGGGAACAGGTAGAAGCCGCCCTGCGGTTTGGGGGCGAATATCCCCATTTCGTGGAGCTCATTGTGGAAGTATTTTCCAAGGATGCGCAGGATCCTCCGGGCCTGGTGCAGGTAGGCGTCGATCTCCGGATCTTCTTTAAAGGCCGCCACCGCGGCATACTGGATAGGCGCGCTTGTAGCCGTGAACGTTTCGCTGGCCACCACGGCCATGGCGTCCAGAAGCCAGCGCATGCTTTTGGGGAAGGAGAACATGCCCAGCCGCCAGCCGCCGGCGCCGCACCACTTGGACAAACCGCTGCTGATGATGGTGCCTTCGGGGTAAAAACGGGCTATGGATACGTGTTGCCCCAGGTGGTGGAGTTCGCCGTAAATCTCATCCGACAGGAGGATCACCTTGTATTTGCGCGCAATTTCGGCGATCTCTTTCAGTTGGTCGATCGAATAGGTGGCGCCGGTGGGATTGGAAGGGTAGTTGAGCACAACGATGCGGGGCCGGTCGGGATCGAGCAGGCAAATGGATTCCAGTTCTTCCGGGGTAAGCCGCCAATCGTCTTCTGCATGGGTCTTGACCCAGTTGACCCTGCGGCCCACGATCAGTGCCTGTGGGTAGTAAGACACCCAGCTGGGCGTAGGGATCACCAGGTCGCCGTAATAGACCAGTTGGAGGATAAAAAGGAGCTCCTTGGATCCCGGCCCGACCAGGATGTCCTCCGGGCTGAAAGAAAGGCCTTGCTTCCGCTCCCAGAAGTGGGAGATGGCCTCCCGCAATTCATAAAGCCCTTTCACGGCAAGGTAGTCTTTTCGCCAGGCATTTTCGCGGAGGGTCTCCACGACCGGCCGCGGCACGGGGAAGGGCGACTGTCCGAAACCCAGGTGGAAGACTTCTCTCCCTTCCGCCTTTAATGCTTTACATTTCTCATTGATCGCCAGGGTGGCCGAAGGGGTGAGGCCCCTGATATTCAAGTTGAGATCAACTCTGACCGTATTTTTTTCCATCGTGGATAAGTTACAAAAAATGCGCTGGCCGGGCAAACAATTTCCCAATTCTAAACCTTTCCAACCATGAAAGACCGGAAACCCTCCTTTTCGTTAATTGCCGTGCCCGCATTGGAGGAGATTTCTACCTTTGCGACGCAAATCATAATCCCAGGTACAGAAGGGGGCCAAAAGGTCCTCTTCTGTATCCAACAAATGCTTTCTCATGAAAAAGATCCTGATTCCGATTACAGGACTTGTACTCTCCGCCCTTGGAGTCCTGGCACAACCAACACTCATTGAAGACTTTGAATCCGGAAACCTGAACAACTGGACCATCCAGGATGGTCAGCCCCAAGTGGTGTCCGACCAGGTATATTCCGGTACCCAGTCCCTTCTGATGGCCGTTTCACCCGACGGACCTACGCTGTTGACCCACAATTCGTTCAGTGGGGCGTATGGCCGCTACCGGGTGTATTTCTTTTGCGAAGGCCCTTTCCCCGATTTTAATTTTTATTTCCAGTACCAGGGGGCGGCAGACTTCTACCAGGTTTCCTGTAAGCCGGAAGGTACGGACAATCCGGAACTGAGCCTGATCCGGAAGGAGGCTGGATTGGAGGAGGTCCTGGCCCAGGGAGGCGCTTCTTTCACTACGGGAGCCTGGAATGAGCTCGTCGTAGAGCGCGCTTGCGACCAGACCATCCGGGTTTTTATCAATGGGGCGGAACAGTTTTCCGTCGTTGACGCCGCCTTTCAGTTGCCCGGAAAGGTAGCCCTGGGCGCCTGGGCGGAAACCGTGTATGCCGATGAACTGGGGTTTGAGCCTTTTTCCGCATCAGTACAGATCCTGGGCGATACGACGTTCTGTTACGACCCTACCATGCTGGAGGCTTCCGGTACATTTCCCCAATACTTGTGGAGTACCGGGTCCAAGCAAAAGAGCGTGGGAATCGCCGACCCCGGGACGGTATGGCTGCAAGTGACCGACGAAAACGGATGCCAGGCGGTAGATTCCGTGAAAGTGCTCACCTTTTGCCCGACCCGTTTCTACACGCCCAATATTTTCTCTCCCAATTTTGACGGGGTGAACGACCTGTTCCAGATCTTTCCGGAGAAACAGGTCTCCCTTTTCAACCTGAAGGTCTTCACCCGCTGGGGAGAACTGGTTTTCGAAACAAAAGACATCGGGCAAGGCTGGGACGGCACCTTCCGCGGAAGGATCGCGCCTCCCGACCTGTACCTCTGGGTTGCCCAACTGGATGAGTTCAACCTGAGCGGCAACGTGGTGTTGATCCGGTAGTTATAATTTTTGGGAAAATACCCTGCGGCGGCGAAATACCCTGGGGTCGTAATCTTTGAAAAGGGCCAGGGAGGCCTGGTTCTCTTCAATGATGGGGTTGATATATATCTTTTTCACCCCTTTCCGCTTAAAGACGGGGACCATATTCCCAAAAATAATGGCATTCAGTCCTTTATTCCGCCATTCGTCGACAACCCCGATGAGGATCAGGTCGACGGTATCGTGGTAGCGGCGCCGCCATAGAATGTGGAGGAGCCCAAAAGGGAAAAGGCGGCCTTTGGCCCGGACCAAAGCCTTGGCGAAGGCGGGAATGATCACGCCATAACCGACCAGGTTGCCGTTGGGGTCTTCCAAAAGGGGCATGTATTCGGGCAGGAGAAAGGGAATATTCTGCTGGATGTAGTGGTGGATCTGGCGGTCGGAAACCGGAACGAAGGAAGGGAGGTCTTTGTAGGTGTCCAGCACGAGGGCGAATAATTCTCCAGCTCTTTTCTTCACCTCTTCGGTATTGGAGACGTTGACCTGGCGGACCCCAAATTTTTTTTCTACGATGGGTTGCAGGCGTTGCAATTTTTCCGGGATCTCGGTCGGGACCTTTTCGATGACGATTTCCAGGTAGTCGTAATGCTTTTCGTACCCGGCACGTTCCATATGCTCCCGGTAATAGGGAAAGTGAAAGGGCGCCCCCATAGCGCCCAGTTCGTCAAAACCTTCAATGGTCATTCCCGCCGCCTCGAAGTTGGAGTAGCCCAGGGGACCTTTGATCAGGGTCGCGCCCTGGCTTTTAGCCCAATCCGAAGCTGCATTCAGGAGGTGCTGACTGATTGCCGGGTCGTCTTCAAATTCGAGCCAATTGAACCGGGCCTGTTTTTCTCCCCGCTTTTGGGTTTCGAGCTCGTTGATAAAACAGCCGATCCGGCCCACCACCCGGCCATCCTTTTCAGCTACCCATAATTTTTGAATGCCATGGTCCAGCGCCGGATTTTTCTTCGGATCGAACTGGGCAAACTCCATTTGCTTGACCGGAGGCACCCAGTAGGGATTTTTTTTATACAATCGATAGGGAAAATCGACAAAGGAGGTCAGATCATTTGCAGGATCGACCTCCCTGGTATGAAGTGCGGCCATAATGCATTTCATTTTTTTACAAGGACTGCAAAGATTTAGATTTTTTTTGAGAAAAAAAATCCCTCCAGGTTCAGGGTAGTGCGGCCGTCGGCCGCACTACCCCCAAACCAATTTTTCTTTAGTATAGATCCTTGGCAAAGAGCCTTCGTCGTCTGAAAACCCGGGGATCCAGGTTTTTAAACAAGGACAGCGACGCCAGGTTTTCCTCCAGAATGGGGTTGATCCGGATCTTACGGACCCCTTGGGCGCTCACCGCAAGAATGGATTTGGAAAAGATGAATGCATTCAGGCCCTTGTTCCTCCATTCGTCCACGACTCCGATGAGCACCAGATCGGCGATCCGGTGAAATCGCTTGGTCCAGAGCAGGGGAATGATCCCAAAGGGGAAAAGCCGGCCTTTCGCTTTGATCAGGGGTTCTGAGAAGGAGGGGACCACCAACCCGAATCCGAGCAAATGGCCTTCGGCATCTCCGACCAGGGAAATGTAATCCGGCTGGATAAAGGGAAGGAATTGATCGATGTAATGGTCGATCTGGCGATCGGAGAAAGGCACATAGGAAGGGAGGTCTTTGTAGGAGTCCGTCACCAGAAAAAAGGACTCCCGGATCTTTTCCCGGAGGTGCGTTTTTTTAATTTGAAAATTCCGCAGGCCAAATTTCTTTTCGAGAAGCGGCAGGAGCCGTTTCATTTTATCCGGCACGCGCGTCGGGGCCTTATCCAATACTAATTCCAACCAATCGACCACCTTTTCAAAGCCGAGCTGATCCATGTACTTCCCGTAGTAAGGGTAATGGTAAGCTCCATGCATGGTCCCCAGTTCGTCAAAGCCTTCAACGGTCATCCCGGAGGGATCGAGGTTGGTGAAACCCACCGGACCTTTTAATTGCACAGCGCCCCTTTCCCTTGCCCAATCTCCGACCCTTTCCAGTAATGCATTGGGTATAGAAAGGTCTTCTTCAAACTCCAGCCATCCGAACCGGCCATGGACTTCCCCTTTGACCCGGGTTTCCCGCTCGTTGATGATCCCCACCACGCGTCCCACCACTTTGCCCTCTTTTTCGGCCACCCACAATTTAAACTCCGAGTCCTCCAGGGAGGGGTTTTGGACAGGGTCAAACTGGTTCATTTCGTCTTGCCGGATCGGGGGGATCCAATACGGGCATTTTTTGTAATGTTGGTAGGGGAAATTGATGAAAGGTTTGATCTCCCGGAAGCTGGAAATTTCGCGGATCTTGATCATCTGGATGTTGTTTCTTGTTTGTTTATACAGTAGGGCCAGGTAATCTGGTAGTTTTTGGTTTGAGCATGGAATTTAGAAAACTTCTCGGTCATTATTGCTTTTTAGGGGCTATTTTGCCAAAGTTATCAATCGGCTTAATTATGATACGCTCTTGGGTTTTTCTCCTGATCTTTCTCCTCCACGCCGGCATCTTCCAGGCACAGGAGTCGAAGACCAACCAGCCGGGCCAACTGAACAAGCCTTATGTGGTATTGGTTTCGCTGGATGGCTTTCGATACGATTACGTGGAACGGTTCAATCCACCCCATCTGACCAAATTCATCGAGGAAGGAGTTCAGGCCGAATCGCTGGTCCCTTGTTTCCCTTCCAAGACCTTTCCCAACCATTATTCCATCGCGACGGGTATGCGTCCCATGCAGCACCGGTTGATCGGGAATGAATTTTTCGATCCGCAACGGCAAAAGATCTATGCCATCTCCAAGCGGGATATCGTGGAGGATGGCAGTTGGTATGCCGGAACGCCGATCTGGGTGAATGCCGAATTGCAGGGGATGGTTTCGGCCAGCTACTTTTATGTCGCTTCAGAGGCGGATATAAAAGGCGTGCGGCCTTCTTATTATTTCAAGTACGACGGATCCGTGCCCAATGACCGCCGGGTCGATCAGGTGCTGGCCTGGCTAAAGCTCCCGCCCGCCAACCGGCCTCATATGATCGCGCTCTATTTTTCAGACATGGACGATGCCGGGCACCTGTACGGACCCAATAACGACGAGGAATTGGGGAAGGTTTTGATGAAACTGGACGAAGACCTGGGCAGGCTGTTCGACGGCGTCCGGAAATTGGATATTCCCGTAAATATTATCCTGGTTTCGGATCACGGCATGGCGGAAGTGAAGGTGGACCAATTGATCCCGATCGAACCCCTGGAGTCGGATTCCGAGTACATTCTGACCAGCGAGGGGGCCCTGTTGCATATTTACCTCAAAGAGGGCATTGATGCTGATGCGGTTTGCCAACGGCTTCAAAGCCTGGAATGGGCCGATCACTATTCTGTTTGCAAAGCCTCGGAATTTCCATATTACCTGGGGCCCAACCTGGACCCCCGCGTTGGCGACATCCTCGTCATGCCCGACTTTCCCTATTATTTCACCCGCTCCCGCACACTTGGTTTCCTGAAAAATATCGGCCGTACCGTAATGGGCGAGCACGGCTTTGCCACCGTATACCCGGAGATGCGGGGCATTTTTTACGCCCGGGGACCTGCGTTCAACTCCGGAGCCAAAGTCGGGTCTGTGGAAAATATCCACATATATCCCCTGATCTGCAAGATCCTGGACCTGTCGGTACCTCCGGAGGTAGAGGGGAGTTTGGAGGTGTTGACCCCTTTGCTGAAATAAAAAAGGCCGGCAGGCAAAGCCGGCCGACCTTTTGATTTTTAGCGCCTCAGCAAGGACTTGAACCTTGGACCTACGGATTAACAGTCCGCCGCTCTAACCAACTGAGCTACTGAGGCATAATACCCTTTCTTTCAAAGGCGACGGCAAATTTATGCCATTTCCCTATATTGCGCAATGTTTGGAGGAAAAAATATTTTTTCAATAAAAAATTGACAGGAGGGCGCCTGCACGTGCCCTTCTGTCAATTATAAGAAATAATGCAGTGGACTTCGCGAAAAGTTCCCGTAATTCGCAGTTAAAACCCGTTGGATCACATGAGTTTGTTAACCGTAGGCACCGTTGCCTTTGACAGTATTGAAACCCCTTGGGGGAAGGCCGACCGCATCGTGGGAGGCGCCGCTACCTATATATCGCTCTCGGCTTCCTATTTCAGCCGGCCCATTCACCTGGTTTCTGTTGTGGGCGACGATTTCCCGCGCACCGAACTGGAACATATGCAGGGCAGGGGAGTAGATTTGGAGGGCCTGCAAATTCTGCAAGGAGAGCGCTCTTTTTTCTGGGCCGGGCGCTATCACGACAACATGAATTCCCGCGATACGCTGGATACCCAACTGAACGTCCTGGCCGACTTTGATCCGCGCCTGCCGGAGCGCTTTCGCCGTCCCGGCTTTCTCATGCTCGGCAACCTGACCCCGGCAGTGCAGCAGCGCGTGCTGGATCAACTCGAGGAACGCCCCCGGCTGGTGGTACTCGACACCATGAACTTTTGGATGGACACGGCGCTGGATGAATTGCTCAAGGTGATCAGTCAGGTCGATGTGCTCATGATCAACGACGAAGAAGCCCGGCAGTTATCGGGCGAGCATTCGTTGGTCAAGGCCTCCGAAAAGATCCTCAAAATGGGGCCCTCCACGCTCGTGATCAAGAAAGGGGAGCATGGCGCTCTTCTGTTCTATCAGGAATCCATATTCTTTGCTCCGGCTTTACCGCTAGCCGAAGTCTTCGACCCCACCGGCGCAGGCGATACTTTTGCCGGAGGCTTTGTGGGCTACCTGGCTCAAACCGGCGACCTTTCTTTCGAGAATTTTAAGCGGGCGGTGATCTACGGCTCCGCCATGGCGTCCTTCTGTGTGGAGCGATTCGGCATCGAGCGCCTGAAGAACCTGACCGATATCGAGATCAAAAAACGGGTGGAGGCTTTTGTGAATTTGGTCAACTTCGATGCAAAATTGTAAAGACAGAAGACACCTCTGTTTTACAGATCTTTATTTGCCAGTTGCCCGCAGGCGGCATCGATGTCTTTGCCCCGGCTGCGGCGCACCGTGACCATGACCCCTTCCTTCCGCAGGTGGGCGGCGAAGGAATCGATGCGGTCTTCTTCCGCTTTTTCAAAGTCGGTTCCCTCTACCGGATTGTATTCGATGATGTTGACGCGCACGGGGTAGCGTTTGCACAGCAGCGCCAGTTTGCCGGCGTCGCGAAGGGTGTCGTTGAAGTTCCGGAACGCGATATACTCGTAGCTGATCCTGTTTTTCGTCTTTTGGTAAAAATAGTCGATCGAGTCGACCAGGGATGCGAGGTTGTTTTGTTCGTTGATTGGCATGATCTGGTTGCGCTTCCCATCTTCTGCGGCATGGAGCGACAGGGCGAGGTTGAACCTGACCTCGTCGTCGGCCAGTTTGCGGATCATCTTGGCGATCCCTGCCGTGCTGACGGTGATCCTTCGGGGCGACATGCCCAGCCCGTCAGGGGAAGTGATCCGGTCGATGCTTTCCAACACGTTGGCGTAGGTTAACAGCGGTTCACCCATACCCATATAGACGATGTTGGTCAGCGGATGCCCGAAATTGTCGAGCGATTGCTGGTTGACGAGCACGACCTGATCGTAGATCTCCGCCGGGTCGAGGTTGCGGACCCGTTTCATTTGGCCGGTGGCACAAAAAGAACAGGTCAGGCTGCACCCTACCTGGCAGGAGACACAAACGGTAAACCGGTTTTCCTCGGGAACGGGGATGAGGACCGACTCGATCAGATATCCGTCATGCAGGCGAAACCGGGTTTTGATCGTACCGTCGCTGCTGCGTTGTACCTTGTCTTCGACGATCGCCTGAAAGAGAAATTGCGCGTCGAGCTGTTCGCGGAGGGCCTTCGACAGGTTGCTCATTTCATCGAAAGAGCGGGCGCCTTTTTTCCAAAGCCATTCCCATACCTGCCGGGCGCGGAACTTCTTTTCCCCCAGGGTTTCCATGACGCCCTCCAGGTCGGATAGGCTGCATTTTCGAATGTCGAGTTTGGCGATGGTGTCGGTCATATTGGATAAAAATAAGAACGTTCGCGACTTCTGTTCGCGAACGTTCTTATAACAATATTAAACGTAATTTTGATCAACGCGCACTCCCGGGTCCCTTTTTCGGCAACTGGATGGTAAAAGTGGTGCCCACATTCTCTTCTGAGCGCTTGACAAAGATCTTTCCGGAGTGGTACTCCTCGATGATGCGTTTGGCGAGGGAAAGCCCCAGTCCCCACCCGCGTTTTTTGGTAGTGAAACCAGGCTCGAAAACGCGGCGGAATTTATTGGCCGGAATGCCTTTTCCCGTGTCGGTGATGTCAATGAAAATATGCTCGGGATCATGGTACACCTCTGCCGACAAAGTGCCCGAGCCTTCCATGGCATCCAGCGCATTGCGCAACAGGTTTTCGACCACCCAGGCGAAGAGATGGGGGTTGATGTAGACCAACAACGGCGGTTGGGCCGTGCCGGGGAATTGGAATTCCACTTTCCTCGGGGCGCGTGCCTGCATGTATTCCCGTGCTTTTTCCAGTTCGGAAAAAATGTCGATCGGCTGCAGATCAGGCGAAGAGCCGATCTTGGAGAAGCGGTCGGCGATCAATTCCAGGCGGCTGACGTCGCTACGCAGTTCATTGACGATGGTTTGAACTTCATCGTCCTCTCCCCGGATCATTTTCAGGTGCTCGATCCAGCCGATAATGGCGGAAGTGGGCGTGCCCAGTTGGTGGGCCGTTTCCTTGGCCATACCGACCCATACGCGGTTTTGCTCGGCCCGGCGAGCGGCGCTAAATCCGATATAGCCAAAGGCGATAAACACCCCGATCAGGCCGAGTTGCACGACCGGGAAATATTCGAGCAGGGTGAGCAGGTTGGATTTTTTGTAGTAAAGCTTTTGCGCAAACCCTTCAATGGGTTGGACGCCCTCGCTTTTCAGATGCTCCAGCTGATTTTTCAGGAATACCTGATCCGTATCCTTTCCTTCTCCAAAATTGAAGGCGTCGATGATGGTTCCCGTCTCCCCGACCAGGATCACCGGGATGGTCGTATTGGCTTTGAGTATCTCCGTGTGAAGCGTGAAATCGATGCAGGGGTCGCATTCGATGGGAAGGGGCTTGGCAATGGCTTCCTGGGCCATGAGCCAGTGCTGTACCTTGTTGTATTCTTCCTTGGCCAGACGGCTGGTCACGTAATTGGTGTAAACCATGGAAATGGCCACGATCAGCAAGCCACCGGCTGCGAGGTACCATTTCCATTTGGATTTATTCGTGTAAATACTCATAAGGAAGAATTCATTCTGTGGCAAAAATAACGAATGAAAAGGCATCCTATGGTGTGCAATGTCGTAAATTTGGGCTTTCCGATCTTTTATGGGAAAAAGTCCGCTAAAAACGGCGTTCTCCTCAACAATAATACCTCGACATGAAAATAGCTGTAATTGGAACCGGATACGTGGGGTTGGTTACTGGAACCTGTTTCGCCGAAACGGGAAACCAGGTGATCTGTGTAGACATCGACGCCCAAAAAGTTGCCCGGTTGCAAAAAGGGGAGATCCCTATCTACGAACCGGGACTGGATACGCTCTTCGACCGGAACACCCGCCAGGGCCGCTTGCTCTTCACCACCGACCTGGCCGAGGCGGTGGAAACGGCCCAGTTCATCTTTTTGGCCCTGCCTACCCCTCCGGGGGCCGACGGGTCCGCCGACCTGTCCTTCGTCCTG
Organism: Lewinellaceae bacterium; assembly: GCA_020636275.1. GTDB lineage: Bacteria > Bacteroidota > Bacteroidia > Chitinophagales > Saprospiraceae > JADJTT01. Next base: position 1,069,267 of record JACJYD010000001.1, read on the forward strand.
GGCGTAGCGCGCGACCTGACCGGCATGATCAAGGACTACAAGGTGATCGTCGACAAAAGTACGGTACCCGTTGGAACGGCGGAGAAAGTACACGCCATCCTCGCTGAAAAACTGCCGGAAGACCTGTTTGACGTGGTCTCCAATCCGGAATTCCTTCGGGAGGGCGTGGCCGTTGACGATTTTCTCCGGCCCGACCGCGTCGTGGTAGGCACCCGGTCTTCCCGCGCCCGCAAACTGATGGGGCAGTTGTACGAACCCTTCGTCCGCCAGGGCAACCCGATCCTCTTCATGGACGAGCGCTCGGCTGAGATGACCAAATATGCGGCCAATTCCTATCTGGCCACCCGGATCACCTTTATGAATGAGATCGCCAACCTGTGCGAACTGGTCGGCGCCAACGTCGACATGGTTCGCCTCGGGATCGGCAGCGATACCCGGATCGGCAAGCGCTTTCTGTTTCCCGGCGTCGGATACGGTGGAAGCTGCTTCCCAAAAGATGTGCAGGCCCTGGCCAAAACGGCCCGGGAATATCAGTACGATTTCAAGATCCTCCATTCCGTGATGGAGGTCAATACCTTGCAAAAGATCAGACTGGTCGACAAGATCAAGGCGTTTTTTGGGAATGACCTTACGGGCAAAACCTTCGCCCTTTGGGGCCTGGCCTTTAAACCGAATACCGACGACATTCGCGAAGCGCCGGCTTTGTACATGATCGATGCCCTCCTGGAAGCAGGCGCCCGGATCCGGGCTTTCGACCCCGAGGCGATGGATAATGTCCGGTCTATTTTCGGGGATAAGGTCTTTTTTGCCAAAGACCAGTACGAAGCGCTGATCGGCGCCGATGCGTTGGCAATCGTTACCGAATGGGCCGTCTTCCGTTCCCCCAGCTTCGAGGTGATGAGAGAATTGCTGAAAAGCCGGGTGGTCTTCGATGGCCGCAACCTTTACGACCTCGGTCAAATGCAGGATGCCGGCTTTTACTACGAGAGCATCGGGCGCGACGTGGCCGACGGGCGGGGCTGATCGTCAAATCGCCTCCCTCGCATACCTTTTCCCGGAAAACGGCGTTCCTAAAAAAAATCAACTTTTATGCTATCCCGTGTTTTTGTTCTTTTCGCTTTTGCAATTTCCTTGCTCGCCTGCGGAAAAACCGAACGAGTTACAGTGCGCGATGAACAGGGAAATGTCGTTGAAGAATACCGCCGCAACAAAACCGACTTCGCCAAGGAGGGCCGTTACATCTCCTATTATCCGGAAGGCGGCAAGCAGGAAGAAGCCAATTACCTGCACGATACCCTGAATGGCGAGCGGAAGATGTACTATTCCAACGGCAATGTCCAGATCGTCGAACACTATCAAATGGGGCTATTCCAGGGGCCTTATCAGGCTTTTTATGAAGACGGGAAGCTGGAGATCGAAGGCAATTACGTCGATAATATCATGACGGGATCCTGGAAACGCTATTATGAAAACGGCCAGTTGCTCGAAGATGTCCAGTTTGATAACAATGAGGAGAACGGGCCCTTTGTCGAGTATTACGAGAACGGCAAACTCAAGGCCAAGGGCGCCTATCTGAACGGCGACCATGAGCACGGTCTGTTGGAATTATACGATACGACAGGGGTGCTGGAGAAAAAAATGAATTGTGAAGTAGGGGTTTGTCATACGATCTGGCTTCGCGATTCGACCGAAGTCCAACAATAATTACCCCAACAATATCCAACCTATGCGATCATTTTTACTCATGTTGTTCCTGGCACTGTCGGTCCCTTCGCTACAGGCACAGATCGGGGGTGCCGCCGTGTATCCTTTCCTTCAGTTTTCACCCTCCGCCCGTATTTCGGCACTGGGGGGCAATTTGATCACGGTCCGGGACGACGATGTGAATCTGGCATACGCCAACCCCGCATTGCTCAATTCCAGGATGCACCACGCACTCTCGTTCAGCCACAACCTCTATTTGGCGGGCATCCAGAGCGGGTACGTGGCTTACGGCCATTATCTCAAAAAGCAGGATATCACCCTCCACGGAGGGGTGCAATACGTGAGCTACGGCACCTTCGACGCCACCGATGAGATCGGCACGGTCACCGGCGATTTCAAGGCGGCGGAGTACGCCATTACCCTTGGGGCCGGGAAGCAGCTCTACGAGCGCCTGGCCGTCGGCGCCAACCTGAAGTTCATCACCTCCCAGCTGGAAAGTTATCATTCCGTTGGGCTGGCCGGCGATCTGGGGGTCACATTCATTGATACCTCGCGCCGTTTTACGGCGTCCCTCGTCATGCGCAATATCGGCGGGCAGCTATCGGCCTACCGGACCGGAAACCGCGAAAAGATCCCCTACGACCTGCAGGTCGGCCTTTCGCACCGGCTGCGGTACCTGCCCTTCCGGTTTTCCATTATCTACCATCACCTGCACCGCTGGAACATTACCTACGATGATCCCAATGCCGTAGAACCTACCCTGTTTCTGGGCGAAGCTCCGAAAGAAAGCCGCTTCAATATGGTGGTCGACAACCTGTTCCGCCATTTTATATTCAGCGGGGAATTTCTCTTTGGCCGCAATGAACCGCTGCGGCTCCGCTTCGGGTACAACCACCTGCTTCGCCAGGAGCTCTCGGTCGATAACTTCCGGAGCCTTTCCGGATTTACCTTTGGGGTCGGGCTGAAGATCAACCGTTTTCGCATCGACTACGGTCGCGGCATCTACCACCTGGCCGGAGGGATCAACCACTTTACCCTCTCCACGAATTTGTCGGAATTTTCGAATAAGCGGTTGTTGGATACGGGAAATCCGAATTAAAAATGCCGGCTTTTACCGGGAAACAGGGATGCTGGGATACAAATTATTCCGGCATAAGTCGTTAATTCCTTGTAAATTGGACTACAAAGCAGCGAAAAGCCCTGTCCAGGAGTCTTTATTTTTAACAGAAAACTTCCGAATCATTGACCGAACGAGAGTTGATAGAAGGATGTATCCGGGAAGACCGCCGGTGCCAGATGGAGGTTTTCCGGCGATACGCCGGAAAGATGATAGCGGTATGCCGGCGGTATGCCAGGCATGAGCTGGAAGCCGAGGACATCCTTCAGGACGCGTTCATCAAGGTGTTTGACAATTTGGAAAAATTCGAGTTCAAAGGTTCTTTTGAGGGCTGGATCCGCCGCATTGTGGTCAATACGGCCTTGAAAAACTTTCAACGGGCCAGTTTTCAAAAAGAACAATTGGGCCTGGATTCGTTCGATGAGCAATCGATCGACCCCGAAGTGGTTTCGCAACTTCAGGAAGAAGAGTTGCTGGACCTCATTTCCAAATTGCCTGACGGATACCGGGTTGTATTTAACCTGTATGTGATCGAGGGGTATAGCCATAAGGAGATCTCCGATATGCTGGAGATCGGAGAGAGTACCTCCCGCTCCCAATTGGTCAAGGCGAGGAAGATGTTGAAAGAACAGATTCAAAAAATTCAAATGATCGTACTATGAGCAATCGCGAGTTGGATCGGATCCTTCGGGAGCGGTTGGAACATTTTGAAATGGAGCCGCCCATGCATCTATGGGAGCAGATCGCCGCCGCGCGCGCCGGGGCCCGCCGCCCTTTGCGTCCATGGCTTTGGTGGAGCGGAGGTTTCGGCGTATTGGCCCTTTCCGCAGGCCTGGCGTTGTGGCTCCTGTTTGGTCAAACTTCCTGGACAAGCCAGCCTGTGGCGCAAGCGGTCGAACAACCAGCTGTGAAAGCCGGCGTTTCGCATATCCAAGCGGTCGAACAGCCGGCGAGCCTTCCGATCGCAGAGATCTCGCCGGAAAAGCCCTCGGTTCCCTCTTCCCCGGCGCCTGTAGTGGTTGCTGAAAAAATGGAAGAAGAAACAGTGCCTCCCCCGGCAGCGCCAGTGCTGGCAGTTGCTGCGGACAGGTCCGAAACCACGGAGCTCGCCGCAGGGACAGATCGGATCGAAGGAGTAGATGACCTGGATGGCCTGGATGGATTGACTACGGGCTTGTGGAATATCGACTGGAAATACCGGCCTAAAGACGGTTTTCCGGTGCAGAGCTGCCCGGCCTTTTCCAAGGAAAAATGGCATTTAAACTGGAATGTGGAAGTGGTGGGTTCGCCGGAATTCGTGGTGCGCAGCTTGCACGCCAAGACGCCTGAATTTTCGGACTATGCCTCTAATCGCAACCAGATGGAAGAGATCCGGGGTGGTTTTGCAGCCGGGGTGCGTGTATCGGCTGTCACCGACTTCGGCGTTTCCCTGCGGACGGGCATCCAGTACGGACAGATCAACGAGGTCTTTAACTACCGGGATGGCAATGATATCCGAATTATCGTGACCAATGTCTACGACGGACAGGGGAATATTATCGGTACCGACACGATCTTCGAGGCGGGTACCCATATCAAGGTCACCTACAACCGCCACCGAATGATCGATATTCCCGTCATGGCGGGGTATGAGTTCCAGTTCCCGCGGTTTTCCATGGCGGTGCACGGTGGAGCTTGCTTCAACCTGTTGTTCAACCAAAAAGGTGATATCCTGGGTCCGGATGAGACGCCGGTGGTCATCTCTTCGGGGGATGCGAACGCGTATCCCGCTTTCCGCGACCGGCTGGGGGTGAGTTTGTTGGGATCGATCGGATTCAATTACCGGCTGACGCCCGAATTGCAATTCATCGTCGAGCCGCAGTTCCGGGTCATTCTCGACCCGGTTACCCGCCCCGGCTATCCACTCAGTCAGGAGTATTTTATGACCGGAATTACCCTCGGGGTCAGACAGCGATTATAAAAAAAAAGGACGGGCGAGCGCCCGTCCTTTTTTTTATTTCTTCAGGAGGTCCCTGATCTCTGTCAGCAACTTTTCCTGAGCCGAAGGCTCGGGGGGAGCGGCGGGCGCTTCCTCTTTCTTCTTCTGCATGTTGTTGTAGGCTTTCATCACCATGAAAATAGCGAAGGCGATGATGAGAAAGTCGATGATGGTCTGAATGAACGCACCGTAGCGGAGATCGACAGCTTCTTTGAGGACGGAGCCATCGTCGGCCAGGACGGCGCTTTTGAGGTGAACGACCAACTGGGAGAAATCCACCCCGCCGAGCAGCATGCCGATGGGCGGAAGGATGATGTCGTTGGTAAAGGAGGCCACCACCTTGCCAAAGGCGCCGGCGATGATCACGGCAACGGCCAGTTCCAGCACGTTACCCCGCAGGATGAAGGCTTTGAATTCTTTCCACATAGGTCTTTCTAGTTTTGTGAGCAATAATATTTTCTTAGCCGCCAAAGCGAGCCAAAGGCGCGCTTTGGCGGCTGATAAGAATTTTAAGCTCCAAGGTCCTCGCGGATCTTGTTCAGTGCGGAACCGGCTTTCACCCACCCGATCTGTTGTTCGTTGTAGGTGTGGGCCACTTCGAATGTATCTTGCGAACCATCGGAATGGTTCAGCACGACTTTCATGTTTTTACCGGGCGCCATGTCTTCCAGTCCAAGGAGGTCGATGGTGTCGTCCTGGCGGATCCGGTCGTAGTCGGCGGGGTTGACGAAAGTCAGCGCCAGCATTCCCTGTTTTTTCAGGTTGGTTTCGTGGATCCGGGCAAAGGACTTGACGATGACGGCTTTCACACCGAGAAAGCGGGGCTCCATGGCTGCGTGTTCGCGGGAAGAGCCTTCGCCGTAGTTTTCCTCGCCGAACACCACGGTGCCGGTACCGGCGCGCTGGTAGGCGCGGGCGGAGTCGGGGACGGCCATGTACTGATTTTCCGCAAAATTGAGCACCTTGTTGGTTTCCTCATTAAAGAAGTTGACCGCGCCGATCAGGCAATTGTTGGAGATATTCTCCAGGTGGCCGCGGTAGACGAGCCAGGGACCGGCCATCGAAATGTGGTCGGTGGTACACTTGCCTTTCGCCTTGATGAGGGTGCGCATGCCCTTGAGTTGAGCCGGAGTGATAGGCTGGAACGGGGTGAGCAGTTGCAGACGTGAGGAAGAGGGATCGACCGAGATGGAAACGCCGCTGCCATCAGCAGCAGGAGCCAGGTAGCCTGCATCTTCCACGTCAAACCCTTTGGGCGGCAACTCTTGTCCCGATGGCGGATCGAGTTTTACCTGCTCTCCGGCTTCGTTGGTAAGCGTGTCGGTGAGCGGGTTGAACGTCAGATCACCGGCAATGGCCATGGCGGTGACGATCTCCGGAGAGGCCACAAAAGAGCGGGTCTGCGGGTTGCCGTCGTTGCGTTTGGAGAAGTTGCGGTTGAAGGAGGTGATGATCGAGTTGGCCCGGTTGGGGTCGTCGGTATGGCGGGCCCATTGACCGATACAAGGACCGCAGGCGTTTGCTAACACCACACCGCCCATGTCTTCGAAAGCCTTCAGCTGGCCGTCGCGATTCACCGTGAAGCGGATCTGCTCGGAGCCGGGGGTAACCGTGAATTCGGATTTAACTTTTAGTTTCTTCGCTACGGCCTGCCGGGCGATGGAAGCCGCCCGGTCGAGGTCTTCATAGGAAGAGTTGGTGCAGGACCCGATCAGTCCTACTTCCAGTTTTTGCGGATAACCGTTCTCTTTGACGGCTGCGGCAAATTTGGAGATCGGCCAGGCCAGGTCGGGTGTATACGGACCGTTGATATGGGGCTCCAGGGTGGAGAGGTCGATCTCGATCACCTGGTCGAAATATTGCTCCGGCTCCTGGTAACACTCGATGTCGCCGGTAAGGTGGTGGGCGATGCGGTCGGCCAATTTGGCCACTTCTTCCCGTCCGGTGGAGCGCAGGTACCGGCTCATCGACTCGTCGTAGCCAAAGAGCGAGGTCGTGGCCCCGATCTCGGCGCCCATGTTGCAGATGGTGCCCTTTCCGGTGCAGGACATCGATTCGGCGCCCGGGCCGAAGTATTCGACGATGGCGCCCGTTCCGCCTTTGACGGTCAGGATGCCGGCTACTTTGAGGATAACGTCTTTGGAGGAGGTCCACCCGCTCATCTTGCCGGTGAGCTTGACCCCGATCAGTTTCGGCATCTTTAGTTCCCAGGGCATGCCCACCATGACGTCGACGGCATCAGCGCCGCCAACTCCGATGGCCACCATTCCCAGTCCACCGGCATTCGGGGTGTGCGAGTCGGTCCCGATCATCATGCCACCGGGAAAAGCGTAATTCTCGAGCACGATCTGGTGGATGATCCCGGCGCCGGGTTTCCAAAATCCAATGCCGTATTTATTGGATACGGACTCCAGGAAGTCGTAGACTTCGGAGTTGTCGTTCATGGCGGTTCGAAGGTCCTGGTCCGCACCGGTCTTCGCCTGGATCAGGTGATCGCAGTGTACCGTGGAAGGCACGGCGGTCTGGTCGCGGCCACACATCATGAACTGCAAAAGGGCCATCTGCGCCGTGGCGTCCTGCATCGCTACCCGGTCGGGGGCGAAAAAGACGTAATCCTTGCCCCGGTTGTATACATGGAGGGGCGAATCAGGGTGCAGGTGGGTGTAAAGGATTTTCTCTGCAAGGGTCAGCGGCCGGCCCAGTTTGCGGGTTACCTGGTCGACTCTTTTGGGCAGTGACTCATAGTGAGCCTTGATCATATCTAAATCGAAAACCATATCGGACGAGTTTAATTGGAAAAATGGAAACGCCTTTGAAAAGACAGACAAAGGTACAACTTTTGCTGCACTTATCACACGAATTAGGGGGATAGGACGCCTGTCATCCTGCATTATTATGATTAGCGAATTTTCGCTATTCTGGTTTAAAACCCCTACTTTTGGAAGATGAACGTATCGCCAGCCCATGAGAGGATCTTATTTGGTTTGAAGGTCCGGCAGTACCGTACGGGCCGGGGCCTTTCTTTTTCCGAATTGTCGGAACTGTCCGGACTTTCCGTCTCGTACCTCAACGAGATCGAAAAGGGAAAGAAATACCCAAAGCCGGAAAAGACAAAAGCCCTTGCCAAGGCGCTGAAAGTGCCGGTCCGGGAGCTCACCTCTCCCGAGGTCGAGGGCAATCTCGCCCCTGTTGCCGACCTGCTGCGATCCAATTTCCTGGAGGAATTGCCTCTCGAATTTTTCGGTATTGAACCGGGCAAAGTGGTAGAGCTCATCGCGCAAGCCCCGAAAAAGGTGGGGGCTTTTGTTTCAACCCTGGTGGACCTGTCGCGGAACTATTCCCTCCGGGAGGAGAATTTTTTCTTCGGGGCCCTGCGGGCATACCTGGAGATGCACCACAATTATTTCGAAGAACTGGAGGAGGCCGCCGACCGTTTCAGGGATACCCATGGAGCGCTTCCGGTGGGTGCCTCGGCGGTAGTGACTTTTTTGAGAAAATTACTGGAGGAAAAGTTCAGCTATCAGATCGTGCAGGATGGGCTGGCCGGGTATCCGGAATTGCAGAACCTTCGTGCGGTGTTCCTGCCCCGTTCGCGCCGCCTGCTCCTGCAAGGAGGCTTGTCTGAAGTACAGCGGGCGTTCCAGTTTGGCAAGGAACTGGGGTTCCAGTACATGGGATTGTCGGACCGCGCGCAAACCTCCTCCCTGTTGCGGGTCCATTCGTTCGAGGAGGTGTTGAACCATTTTAAGGCGAGCTATTTTTCGGCTGCCTTGTTGATAAACCGCCGGTCCTTTGTGGAGGATCTCCGGCAGTTTTTGGAGGCGAAAAAGTGGGATGAAGCGCTGATGCGGGAATGGTTTGTAAAATACACCGCCTCGCCGGAGACGGTCATTCAGCGGATGAGCAACCTGTTGCCCAGTGCGTTCGGCATCCGTAAATTGTTTGTGTGGCGTTTTGTGCATACGCCGGAAACGGGATCGGTCCGGATGGATCGCGAACTCAACCTGGTGCGTGACCGACTGGCATCCCGCCATTCAGTTCAGGAGCATTTTTGCTCGCGCTGGTCGGCAATCGGGCTTCTGGAAAAAGTCAATGGACAGCATACCATTCTGGCCGCCGTTCAGCGGGCAAAGATCATGGACACCGGCGACACTTACCTCTGCTTTACGATGGCCCGTCCGTCCCTGCCGGTGGTCGATCACAAGGTCAGTATTACCCTCGGCCTGCTGATCGATGAAGACCTTTCGAAAAAAATCCAATTCCTCCATGACCCGGATATCGAGGACCGGCTCGTCAATCACACCTGTGAACGCTGCAGCCTGGATGACTGCCGCGAGCGAACGGCGCCGCCCTCCCATTACCTTGCCCGCGAAAGGAACCAACAGGTCAGGGAGGCGATCCGGAAATTGGATGCCGAATAGATCCCGTTGTTCCTCTACGTTTCCTTCTCATGCTAGGCCGTGACCTGGCTGGATTGCCATTCCGGATAAATTTGCGGAATTCCCTCGAAGCCCTCTATCGTTCGGCGTATGCCTTCTTCGAGCGGGATCGGGTGAAAGTCCAGTTCTTCCCGTGCCTTCCGGGTAGAGACCAGCCAATCGGTGGTGAATTTTTCGGCGCTGTTCACGGTGATGAGCGGTTTCCTGCCGGTCCAGCGCGCGCGGAGTTCTTCCATCTTTCCAATAAAACGGATCAGAAATGGAGGGATACGGTACAAGTTGAACTGCCGCCTGCTGAGGTGTTGCAGGATTTCGAAAAGGTCGTTGTAGGTGGCGTTCTGTCCCCCGAGGATGTAATCTTCCCCGCTTATCCCGCGTTCCATAGCCAGCAACATGCCTTTGGCGACGTCGGTCACGTAGACGTAGTTACCAATACTTTGGCCATTGCCGGGGATGAACCGCCAGGTTCCGTTCAGGGTGCCTTCCAGGATGCTCGTCATGGTGTTGCCCATGCTTTTGATACCAGGGCCGTAGACGCGGGTCGGGTAGACCAGCAGAACCTCCAGCCCTTCGTCGAGGAAGTTTTTGGCGACTTCCATTTGGTGGTATTTCGACAGTTCGTAAGGTTCGTGGAGGTTGGCATAATTATCCGTTTTTTCGCTCACCATCAGTCCATTTCGGGAAGGGCCGAAAATACCACAGGAAGAACTGACGACCACCCTGCGCACCTGCTGGTAAACACAGGCTCGCAACAAGGTTTGGGTGCCGATCACATTGATTCGGTGGAACTGTCCGGGGTCTTTTTCCCAGGGGCTGAGCAGAGAGGCCAGGTGGAAGGCGGCATCGCAATCCTTCAGGGCTCTCGCCACATCGACATAGCGGAGAATATCGCCCTCGTACAGGGTGATGTTGGGGTGGTCCAGATCGGAAGTGTTCGTTCCGGGGAGGATGAAGGCGTTTACCGTGTGTCCGCGTTTTAGGAGAGCCTGGATCAGGTGCGTACCGATATACCCATTTGCTCCGGTAACCAGGTATTTCATGTTTTAGGGTTTTAGGTTAAAAAAATCACTGATTTTGCCAGTGTTTTATCGTGGCTTTTACCGACCAGTACAGGAACAGGGCGATGGGGATAGCCACTACCACACAGCCCAGGGACAGGACCAGAAAAAAGGCCCCGTTATTCCAGATCATATTCAGCAGCAATTTCAAATCCCATTGGCCGGGTCCTTCAGCTTGTCCTCCTGTCAAAAAATGGCCGACCGTATAGGCCAGGGCGTAATAGGGCGGGCCGGTGAATGGATTGATCAGGAAAATGCCCAGCATGGTGGCCGGTTTATTCCACCTGAAAATGGCGGCCAGGGCCAGGGCGATCCCGATGCGCAGCGTGAAAATGGGCAAGGTGCCGACCAGGAATCCGACGGCATAGCCTGCGGCGATCTGTTCCGGATGGGCCTGGATAGCGCCCAGCTTTTTTCGTATATACTCCGCGTACCGATGTACAAAAGCAGGTCTCATCATTTTCGGATCATGACGACCTCGAATAATCCGCCGTCGAGTTCGATCTTTTTGAGGTATTGGTTTTCGTAGTAGAAATAGTTCGTTCGCCCGCGGGAATTGATCTTGCTGTATTTGGCCTTGTCGTCCGCTTTGATGGTATGGAAAACGCCGGCTTCTTCGGAGTAAGCCGAAGAGATCCCCGCAGGTTCTTTAAAATACATTTGCTGGGCCGAGAAGGTGATCGGGCCTTGCAGGGTGCGTTTCAGTTTTCCGTCTTTATAAAACTGGTAATCGTTGCCCACTTTCTGGGTTTTGACGTTGTCGTAGACATCCCCGTTGAAAAGGGACGTTACCGTGGCTTCCTGAAGAATGCCGTCCTGGTAAACAACCCTGGATTGGTATTGCACTTCGATCTGTGTGAAGACCCGGGTCCGGATGGTCGTCGTGTTCCGGTAGATCTCCTGATTGCCGGTTCGCTCCCGGCTCGAAACCAGTTCGCCGATCACCCGGTCGTGATAGAGAATATCGAAGGTGGCGGATTCGACGGAAGCGGCAGGGGAAAAGGAGAACGGGGTAAGCCAATGCCACAGGATGATTAGGAGTGATGCCATTGGGTTGATTTTTGCGCTATTACGATAATTCCCTATGAACGAGGGCGGTTTCCTCAATATTTTGCTTTACGATAAAGTCCGTATTCCTTCGGAATGCAAAGTCCATTACCCGGGGGGCGAACCGTGCAAACAGGGAATAGAACATTCCGTGCCATCCGACTACCGATTTGAACCGTTTTCGCTCCAGGGCTTGAAGCACGGCTCCGGCGACCCGTTCCGGGGACGCTGCGAATGAATGGTTCCGCTCGGGTAGGCGCATCGGGGTTCCATCGCTAAAAATAACTCTTTTTGCAGGATCATTTTTTGTGATCCCCACATAAATTATTCCTACGTGCACACCCTGGTCGATCAATTCGCTCCGGAGGGATTCGGCCAAGGCAGTCTGGGCCATTTTAGTCAGGCAATACAGGCTATGGAATGGAAACCCCCGCAATCCGGCCAGCGAGGAGATGAACAGGATCTGGCCTTTCGATGCCAGGATCCCGGGCAAGGCCTCCCGGGTGAGGAACATGGTACCCAGGATGTTAATTTCAACCGATTCCCGGAAAACGCCTGGCAGGGTATCCTTAAAAAAGCCCTTATGGCTGACCCCGGCATTGTTGATCAGGATGTCGAGACGACCATATTGGGAGATCGCGTGGGCGACGAGCTTCCTGCAATCCTCGATGTTGGAGATATCGCCGACGCAGGCAGAAACGTCCAGTCCTTCTTCGAGCAGCTGGTAACAGGTCCTGGACAGCCGGACGGGGTCTCTTCCGTTGAGGACCACGCTTGCACCCTCCCGGCCCAGATGCCGGGCGATGGCTTTTCCGATCCCCATGGCAGATCCGGTAACGATCGCAACTTTGTTATTGAGCTTCATGGCGGTCTTTTTAAACCGATCCCCCCGGATTTTTCCGGGGGGAGTACGGCAGGCTTTAGGTTCCCATTCAGGGGGGTGTTATATTCCCTACAAAGGTGTGCCCAAAACCCGCTTTTTACTAAAGGGGATTGTTGCGAAGAATAGCCTGTTTGTTGCGGAGCTAAAAAAAGAACCGGACTATTGTTTCAAAACCGGATCAGGTGTCGTGTTCGACGAATTTGTCGATGTTGTTCCGGAATACCAGGTCCAGTAACCAGGGTGCGAACCGGGAAACGTAGAGATACATTTTTCCATCCCACCCCACGGTAGTTTTGAATCGCCTGCGCTCCAGAGCCCGGGTCACCACTTTGGCCACCCGGTCCTGCGTGGATGCGAACCGGTGGGTCCGTTCGGGAAGGGGCCTCCAGGTCCCGTCGTTGAAGACGACTTTTTTAGTCGGATCGTTTTTGGTGATTCCGACGTATACGATCCCCGCATGTACGCCGGAATGGTATAGCTCGGCCCGGAGGGATTCGGCCAGGGCGGTCTGCGCCATTTTCGTCATGCAATACGTCCCCTGGAAGGGCATTCCCCGCAATCCGGCCAGTCCGGAGATAAATAGGATCTGGCCCTTTGTGGCCTTGATGTGGGGCAAGGCCTCCCGGGTCGCGTACATGGCGCCCAGGATATTCACGTCGACGGATTGCTTGAAGACCTCGGGGCGGGTATCTTCGAAAAAGCCCTTGGCACTGATCGCCGCATTATTGATCAGAATGTCGAGGTGGCCGTATTTTTTAACGGCGTGAGCGATGAGTTGCCGGCAACTTTCCGGATCTGCGATATCGGCAGGAAAACCGCTCACCTCCATCCCTTCTTCCCGGAGCTGGTCGCAGGCCTGGGAGAGGCGCTCTGCATCTCGTCCGTTGAGGACGACCGAGGCGCCCAGCGCGCCCAGATGCCGGGCAATGGCCTTTCCAATCCCCATGTTGGAGCCGGTAATGATGACGACTTTGTCTTTCATTGTTTTAATAAATTTTTTTGAGGACTTGATAAGGGTCACAATTTTTGCAAATTGAAGCAAAAATAAATGAATGATCGGAGAAGTGTCGAAGGTACTTCTCCGATCCATTACCACCAGGGTTGGGTTCAGGTCTTGTTTCTGAATTCGCCGGGGGTCTTTCCCATTTCTTCCCGGAAGAGCCTGGAGAAATAATTGGGTTCCAGGCCAACCTGAAAAGCGATCTCGGAAATGGTTAGATCCGTTTGCAATAGAAGGTCGCATGCTTTTTGCAGGCGGATGGCGTTGATGAAGGAAGTGGCGGAACTTCCGGTAAGGGCCGTGATCTTCCGGTGTAACTGCGATCGGCTCATGCCTGTTTCGCGAGCCAATTGGGTAGCTCCGAACCCTTCCTGTCCGAGGTGGGATTCGACGATGCTCCGGAGTTTGGCCAGGAAGGCGTCTTCGATCTGAAAATATGCTTTCAGGCCTGGTTCCACACCGGTCGATGGGGCCGGTTCTTTGGAGGACCGGCTATATCGTTCCTGCAATTTTTTGCGGATCTGCACGAAATTTTGCAGGTACAGAAAGAGTTCTTCCTGGTTGAAGGGCTTTGCCAGGTAGGCGTCGGCGCCCCGTTGCAGGCCCGTGAGGCGGTCTTCCACGCTGGCCCTGGCAGTGGCCAGGATAATGGGGATATGGCTGGTGCGCTCATCGGATTTAAGGGTCTGGCAGAGCTCTAATCCGTCTTTTTCGGGCATGACCACATCGCTGAGTATCACGTCGGGGACGAGGTCGATCGCCTTGTCGATCCCTTCCGCCCCGTCGAAGGCCACCACGACGTTGAATTCCGTTTCCAGTAACTGCCGCAGGTATTGCACCACGTCGTAGTTGTCTTCTACAACAAGGGCCAGGGGTTTTTCCTTATCATACTTCCCGGGTTGCATATTCGGTTTGTCGGGCTCGCCGATTAAGTCCATTTCAATTGGCGCCAGTTCGCCCATCGCCATGGGGGGCGCCTGCCTGCTGACGGGTAGCAAAATGCTGAAGATGGTTCCTTTACCGGGTTTGCTGCTGACCTCGATGCTGCCGCTCATCAATTTGACCAATTCGCGGGTGATGGAAAGGCCCAGGCCGGTTCCCTGTCCCTTTTTCTTTACCGATTCGCTTTGATAAAAGCGCTCAAAGATATTATCCAGCTCTTCCCGGGTCATCCCGATCCCCGTGTCTTTGACCTGAATAAGGAGCATGCCCTTCTGTGGACCGGAAGAGGGCATCTTGACCAATACGGTGATCCTCCCTTCGTCGGGGGTGAACTTGATGGCGTTGGAGATGAGGTTGGTCATAATATCCTGGATCTTTTCGGCATCGAAGTCCATGACCCATTTTTCAAGGTCGGTGAGAAAGACCAGGTGGATGCCTTTGCTCCAGGCAAAGGCCTGGAAGGAAAAGACCAGATAGCGGAGGAACTCGACGATGTCGCCCTGGTGGAGCTGGAGGTCCATTTTCCCCGACTGCAGTTTGGACAGGTTCAGCAACCGGTTGAGGAGCCGAACCAGCCGGTCACCGTTCTGTTTGATCAGCGCGAGCTTGCGCAGTTGCTGGTCGTTGCTGAGTTCTCCGCGCAGCTGCTCGGTAAAGCCCTGAATAACCGTGAGGGGCGTGCGGAATTCATGGGTGATGTTGGTGTAGAAACGGGTCTTGAACGCATCGGTTTCTTTTAGCACCATGGCTTCGCGTTCCTCATTGATCAACCTTCGGAGCCGGTAGCCCAAACCCAGGGTGAATAGCAAGACCTCTCCAAATCCGCCAAACTGGGTATAGCTGAATTGGATGCCCGTTCCGGCCACTACCGACAGGGCGTTGGGTACGATCCCCAGGGTGAGCAGCAGCGTGCCCCCAAAAATGAACCAGCGCTGGTTCCCGCTCTCCCGGGTGAACCACAGGAAAATGACCATGCCCAGGTATTCGGCTACAATGAATAAGGCCGTGAGATTGTCCGCCACGGGCATGTCATGCAGGGCGTATAAAATGAAAGTGGAGGTAACCAGGATCAGTACCCGGACTACAAGCAGGATCTGAACGAATCGATCCCAGCGCGGATAGGTTTTGGACAAGACGAGAAAGACCCGAATGAACTGAAGGTAGGAAAGGTCCATCAAACAGAGGGCCAGGTACAGCACGGTCTGTAAGGACCATGGGTTCTCCCGGATGACGGGCAGGTCGATCAGGATGCTGAAAAATTCGAGCAGGTAAAGGAAAACTCCAAGCTGGAAAAGGGAATGGAACAGAAAGGCTTTATCGCGGGTAACGAAATACAGGATCAGGCTCAGGGAGATAAACGTGAGCAGGAATCCAATAAAGAGCCAGCTTTTCTGAATGTTGGCGATCGTATCCCAATTGTGGTAGAAATCCTCCCCGGTGATGCGAGCGTCGATCCACGGTTTTCGCTTGTTGACGGGCTGGATTTTAAAATAGAGGACCGTGGTGTCGTGATTGAAGGAATTCAGAATTACCCTGTCCTCATATTGGTTGCCAAAATTGAGGTCCTTTTTGGTAGAGGGGATAAGGGCCCCGGTATACATCGTATCCAGGACGTTCCCATGATTGTCTTTTACGAAAACGGTAACGTTATCTCCCTTTCCTGTGAACAGGTACCAGGCCCCCCGCCAGCAATTTTCAGCCAGGTTGTTGATCAGGACCACCCGGGTCCAATAGATCTTACCGGCATTGAGCTTAACAAGCCGGTCCGGCTTGTGCTTTGGATAATTCTGATCGAGAAAGGAGAAATAGGGAATGAACCGGGAAGCCCACTCCGGTTTTTCCAGGTCTTCCAACGAAACGGTTTCCTTTTCAAGGGCCAGAATGAATAGATTGGGACGCAGGTCGTACTCTTCCTCAAGGGTGGAGATATGAAAAGTATTCGCATCGGACTGGCTCCATGCAGGGAAAAAGGACAAAAGGGCTAGTAAAAGGGTCGGCCACTTCATATTCTTACGGTGTTTATTGCAATGGGAAAATGGCCTGACCCCTAAATGTAGGATTTTTCGGTCATATATTAAAACAGAAAGGCGGGGACTAAGCCCCGCCTTTCTGCTTTAATTATTCAAAAGTACGCTTGAATTAGTTATTCGGCGCCCCGTCGTTGATCCAGATCTGGATCTGCTCGAGGTTACAGTCAGGCAGTTTCGGCCCACTGGGCGGCATGTATTTGAATCCAGCCTCGCGGTTGACGGCGCCCCAGAGTTTTCCGTTGCTGACCTGGGTCAGGATCTGGTTGTAGTTTTGCAGTTTGATTCCTCCTCCCGGATCGACATTCCCGTGGCAGCCGACACAGCGGTTGTTGAGGAGCGGTTGGATCGTACCTGCAAAGGTCACGTTATCCGTACTGCAGTCGTCGCAAGTCAGGTTTTTTGCGCCCTGCTGGATCCACTTCAGGAGGGTGGCCTTTTGTGCGGAAGTCAGGGGACTGCGTGGAGACGGCGGCATCGCTTCTTCGCCGCCGCCGGAAAGGACCTGATAGATCTTGCTGCTGGCAGGTGAATTCACCTTGATCCCGCCGGTGCTTTTCACATAGTCGTAGGTGGTCAGAATGACCCCTTCCTTGTGGGAAGCCTGGTCGTGGCAGCCCGACATGGCGCAGTTGGAGATCAGGATCGGGAGCACATCCTTTTCGAAGTATACCGAATCGGGGTCGCAAGGATGCAGGTTTTGCTGGATAGTGTCATTGGGAATGGTATCATTAGGATTGTTGGGATCGACGAGCAGGTCCCCGATATCAACCGGTTCGCGCTGACAGGATTGGAATTGGCCGGCCAGGATAATACCTCCCAGTGCCAAACCAAAAAAGAGAATTTTTTTCATGGACAGTTTCTTTTTGATGCTTAATGGATATGGTTATTGCGATACTTCAACACAGCGGTTGAGCACAACGTCGGTCAGGTAACCCGTACAGATCCCTTTAAAACACACGGTTTCACCGGATTGAAAATCGGTGCGGGAATGTTCGGTCAGATTGTCCAGTTCGCACAACACGCCCCCCATCAGGTCGCCTGCATCCAACTGGACGGTGATGACGTCATTTTCATTGGAAACCTGTGCCACTGTGCCGCAGACCTGTACGATCTTGTCCAGGTACTGGCCGTTGGCGGTGGCTTCATCGGTGGAAAACTGGTTAAACAGATCCGTAGCCTGAAGTTTGACGTCGGCTTGGGCGCCTGCTACATCGCGGTGGGGTTTGTTCCACATTTTATAACCGACAAATCCGCCGACGAGAACGCCAAGGCCGAGGACTACCAATACGATCCTTACTATTGGGTTCATAAGAATTAGTGTTTAGCGATTTGAAAAACGCGGGAAAGATTGAATCCGAACTGGATATCTCCCCGAAGCCAGGAACCATTGTCGTCGGTGAGGTAGGCGCGTTCGTTCATCCCCACTGCGTTGGAAAAATGGAGCTGGAAAACGTGCCCGCCGGTTTCGATATCAAATCCGACGCTGAGCGGATTTTTGACCGGGTCGTTCGGGAAGCGGTTGATGACGTAGGAATAATCCCACACCAGGGCAATCCGTTTGGAGAACTTGTATCGGCCACCCACCCCGACGGCATAGAGGTCATTGGGGATGAGGCGGTTTGCAACGATATTCTGGTGCACCATGGTAGGCGATACCTGCAGGGTGAACCGGTCGCTGAACTTACGGCCGATGATGAGCTGGTGATAGAAGCCCAGCCGGCGTGTGAAGGTCGGGCTTACTTCCGGGTTGCCCACGGGATCCTTCAATCCGTTGAGGGTCATACCACTCATCCAGATCAGGGAAATGGGCATCGTGCGCTTGCCGGTCGATTGCCAAAGAATGCGGTACTTGACGAATCCGTCGAGCTCTTTTTTGTTGGTGCTGCGCCCCACGCCGACCATCAGGTTGGGCAGGATGCCGTAGTCGAAGGCGAGCCGCATGGAGGCGTTGTCGAGACCGAACAACTGGTAGGCGCCCTGGCTGAATTTGCCGAAGCGGTGCAGAATGCGAAAATCCAGCACTCCGGCGCCCAGCATTTCCATGCTGGCCGAGTTGATCACCCGGGTAGATTTAAAAGCGTTGGTCGTATACTCGGTCGTCTCCTCCTCGGCGCCCAGCATGTCGAGCAGGGAGGGCTCTTCCTGAGCGTAGAGGTTGGAAGCGAGCAGGCCCAGAAAAAGGACCCAGCTATATTTTTTGAGAAAGGAGATCATGTTACTTGACTAATTTGCTGAGTGAGGTAGAAACGTTTACTTTGACATCCTTGGAGACCTTGTTGCCCACCAGCGATGGGATCTCTATGTCGTAGTCGCCAACCAGCACCACGAAATCGGAAGTCGCGGTAATGGCGCCCTTGGCCACCGTGATGACCCCTTTAGCGCTAATATCCTTGGTCACGCCGTGTAAGGTCAATTTGCCGTTCACGGTGATGGGGTAAGTTCCGTCCTTTTCCCATTTGATGGCTTCCGGGTTTTCGATCATCCCTTTGAAGGAGGCCTTGGGAAACTTGCTGCTCTCTACGTAATTTTCGTTGAAGTGCTCCTGCATGAGGGCGTTCTTGAACTGGAAACTCTTCATCAGCAAAGCCCACTCCATTTGTCCGGTGGAGGCATCGATGACACAGGTAGCTGTATTCGTTTTTGCGCGGATTTCTTCCACATCGTCCAGTGCGCCTTCTGCGTTGAAGGAAATGGCGCCCGATTTGGTGAAGTAGTGATCCTGAGCCAGGGCTTGATGACCGAATGCGGAGGCCAGGAGGAGAAGGGAAATGAGCATTGATTTCATTAGATCGCGTTTTTTTTAATGGTATTAATTGTTTGGCGTACCAGCATTGACCCAGGCCTTGATCTTGGCGATGTCGCAATTGGGAAGGCTTCCTCCGCCGTCCGGCATGGGTTTGTAGCCGGAGGCATGTGTAATACTCCCCACCAGGCTGTTATTGCTATTGGCCGAATTTTTGACATTAGTATACGTCGTCAGGTCGATGTTTCCGGAAGGAGCGCTACCCGAGTGACACCCATTGCAGTAGTTTTGCATGACCGGTAATATATCGGCGGCAAAGGATACATTGGTCGTATCGCAAACCGTTCCTGAGCAGGTAGTATTGTTAGCACCTTGTTCGATCCAGAGCGCGATATTGGTGATCTGCTCCGTCGTAAGGGGTTGGTGCGGAGGGGGCGGCATGGCTTCTTCGCCGAATGGCGAGGCAATGACATGGTAAATATGACTATTCTGGTAACTCCCCGGAGTGATCCCCCGGCTGATGATGTTTTCGTAGGTAGTCAGGTCGTATCCTGCCGCATGGCTGCTCTGGTTGTGGCAACCGCTTTGCGTACAGTTGCTGACAAAAACGGGCAGGACATCCTGTTCAAAGCAAACTCCGTTGATGTTTTCAATGTACTCCTTGGTACAACTGGGCACCGAAAGCATGAGGACCGCCATCAGGAACATGGACGGTAAAACGAGTGATTTCATTTTTAACAATTTAGTCGTTTGGTGATCCTTTTTGACAGGGGGCATGCGTTACCTCTTGCCGGTTTAAATGATATGTAAAGAACAAACGCATGGTTCGAAAATAAAAATTGAAAACCCCGTTTATTACCGAACGGGAAAATTTCAATACTCAATGGGGATAATGGGAAGGCAAGGGCTAATGGTCAATATAGGTGCAATCGGAGCGGGAAGGGTTGCATCTTGTACAAAGATATAACAATGTCCCCGTAAAATAAGCAGCTACATCCCACCAATCGGCGGTGAACCGGGTGGAAATTCGGGGAAATGTCCATTCAAAGACAATAGAAAGGACGAACGTCACGAGAATAGCTTCGAAAGGAGAAATTTTTTCTCGCCCCCACAACCAACGCTGCTCAAGCGCATAGCCCGGCAGTAAGAGCGGCATGCAGCACAGGTTGTCGAGGTAGTTGTCGGCAAAGGGAATGGAAAGCCCCAGGACCTTTTGACTGATCTGGTGCAGTACAAACAGGAAAGCGGCCACCAAGGGAAGAGGACGAAGATATGCCTTCATGGCGATGTCAGAAAACGGCTGCAAAGGCAATGAGCAAGCCGATGAGCAGGAACGGCGAAAGCAGGATCATGACGATAATGCCCAGGATGCGAAGCGTGACCTTTCCCGCCGCTACCAGGCGGCTATCGCCTTCCTGTATGGTGAGCATGCGGTCGAATTGGGAATAGGACTCCCGGGCGTCTTCAAGCAGTTTTTTTTGGGGTGACGGCTCCATAGTACCACTCTTTTTGAACGTCCCACAAAGGTATGGTTTTTATGCACGAAGGACAGCCCGTATCCCATTTTCTTCAAAAACCTTTTCGATCTGCCTCAATTCATTCTCCGATGGCCGTTCCAGTTGGCCGAACCGGTAGGTCTGCCCCAGTCGCTCGTGTTTTTTGATAGCCAGATCGTGGTAGGGTAGAAGACTGACCACCCGCTTTTCCCCGGGTAATCCGGCAATAAACCCCGCCGTTTCCCGAATATTCTCTTCATCGCAGTTCACGCCCTTGATCAAAGGGATACGGATCTGGATAGGGACGCCCGTTTCAGCCAGCACCTTCAGGTTATGCAGGATCTTTTCATTGCGCACCCCCGTCCACGCCTTGTGCCGAACCGGATCCATCAACTTGAGATCGAAGAGGAACAGGTCGGTGTGCCGGGCCACTTCCAGCAGGACCTTTGTCTTGGTAAAGCCCGAAGTGTCTACAGCCCGGTGGATGCCTTTTTCCCCGCAGGCTTTCAGCAGTGGGATCAGAAATTGGTAATGCATCAGGGGTTCTCCTCCGGAAAAGGTGACGCCGCCGCCCGATTGGTCAAAAAACACGATCTCCCGTTCGATCTGTTGCATCAGCCCCTCCAAGGTCTCTTCATGGCCGGAGAATTCCATGGCCTTGGTGGGGCAGACCCGGACGCATTCCCCGCAGAGTTGACAGGCCTCCATGTCGGTGACGATGCCGTGCGGGGTGAGGGTGAGCGCTTCGTTCGGGCAGGCCCGGACACAATCCTGCGATCCGATGCATTTGTTGGCCGAATACATTTTTTGCACCCGCGGCGACTGGCTCTCCGGGTTGTGGCACCAGGCACAGGAGAGCGGACAACCCTTGAAAAAGATCGTCATGCGGATGCCGGGACCATCGTGGATGGCATAGCGCTGGATGTCGAAGATGAGGCCGGTACGCATTAGAACCCTTCGTGTTCGGTTCGTTCAATGATCTCTTCCTGGAGGTCGCTGTGGAGGTCGTTGAAGTAGTCGCTGTAGCCGGCCACGCGCACCATGAGGTCCCGGTAATCCTCAGGGAAAGCCTGGGCCGCCCGCAGGGTAGCTGTATCCACCACATTGAACTGGATGTGGTGGCCGCCCAGGGTGAAATAAGACCGGATCAGCGCCGCCAGCTTTTCGAGGTCCTGGTCCTGCCGCAGCAAGTCAGGCAGGAAGCGCTGGTTGAGCAGGGTGCCGCCCGACAGCGCCTGGTCGATCTTGGCCAGCGAGCGCACTACCGCGGAAGGTCCCCGGGTGTCGGCGCCGTGGGAAGGAGAAGTGCCGTCGGAGATAGGTTTCCCCGCAAGACGGCCGTTGGGTGTGGCGCCCGTCACTTTTCCAAAATAGACGTGGCAGGTCGTGGAGAGCATGTTCAGGTGGTACTTGCCTCCGGTCTTGATATTGGGCTTCCCGTCGATGGCCCTGAAAAGATCTTCGTATACTTTTTGGGCCAGATCGTCGGCGTAGTCGTCGTCGTTTCCAAAAAACGGGGTGTCGTTCCGAAGCCGTTGGCGCAGGGCTTCCCTGTCTTCAAAATTGGAATCGAGCGCTTCCAGGAGGGTATCCATGGAAATCGTCTTTTCTTCAAAAATATGCTTTTTCAGGGCAGACAGACTGTCGGCAATCGTACCCAACCCGGTGCATTGAATGTAGCTCGTGTTGTAGCGGGGCCCTTCATCGTAATAATCGCGGCCCTTAGCGATGCAATCGTCGATAACGACCGACAGGAAGGGCGCCGGGGCATACTTGGCGAACATTTTGTCGATGTAGTTGCTCACCCGCATTTTCTGGTCTATGACAAAGTTCAGTTGCTTCAGGAAGGCCCGGTACAACTCCTCAAAGGTCCGGAACCGGCGCGGGTCGCCCGTTTCGATCCCCGCCATTTTTCCCGTCAGGGGATCGATGCCGTTGTGCAGGGTGATCTCCAGGATCTTGGGCACATTCAGATAGCCGGTGAGCAGAAAAGCTTCTTTTCCGAAAGCGCCCACTTCGATGCAGCCGCTGCAACCTCCTTCCCGGGCATCCCGAAGGGATTTCCCCTGGCGCAGCAGTTCGGACACATACACATCCGGGTTAAAGACCGAAGGGAAGCCGTGTCCTTGCCGGATCACCTTGCAGGCCGCGTGGAGAAAGCGATTGGGGGTTTTGGAGCTGATGTGGACGGAGTTGCCGGGTTGCAGGGTATGGAGTTCTTCGGCCACTTCCAGCAGGAGGTACGACACCTCGCTGACGCCGCTCGACCCGTCCGGGCGGATGCCCCCGATATTGATGTTGGTAAAATCGTTGTACGTGCCGCTTTCCCGGGCGGTAATGCCCACTTTCGGAGGCGCCGGATGATTGTTTACCTTGATCCAGAAGCAACTGAGGAGCTCTTTGGCCTCGGCTCTGTGGAGCGTGCCGTCGGCAATTTCTTTTTCGTAAAACGGCGTCAGGTGTTGGTCGAAATGACCGGGATTCATCGCATCCCAGCCGTTTAGCTCGGTGATGGTTCCCAGGTGGATGAACCAGTACATCTGGATGGCTTCCCAAAAGGTGCGGGGGGCATGGGCCGGTACCCGGCGGCAAACCGCAGCTATTTTTTTCAGTTCGGCGACCCGTTTTGGATCTTCCTCCAGGCCGGCCATTTCTTCTGCGAGCCGGGCATGGCGTTCCGCAAAAAGGATGGCTGCATCGCAGGAGATGGCCATGGCCTTGAGTTGGTCGGCTTTATTGGTCGCCTCGGGGTCGCTCAGGAAATCCAGGCGGCCGAGGTGATCGTCAATCTCCTTTTTGAAGTCGAGCAATCCCTTCTGGTAGATCTTTCCGTCGAGGGCGGTATGCCCCGGCGCCCGCTGTTCCATGAATTCGGTGAACAGGCCGGCTTCGTATGCGGCTTTCCAGGCGGCGGGCACGTGGTTGAAGATCCGTTCGCGCTGGGTGCGCCCCTGCCAATAGGGGATCACCTCCCGGGCATAGGTGTCGATATCTTCCCGGTTGATGGTATAGCGCTGTTGCTCCCGGCTGTTGAGCACTTCGAGGTCTTCGACGGAGTGACAGGTCAGTTCCGGGAAGGTGGGTACGGCCTTGGGCCGAGGGCCGCGTTCACCGACGATGAGTTCGTCGTCGCCGATGAAGATCGTTTTTTTCTTGCAGATCTCGTAGAAGGCGCGGGCCCGCATCTCGGGAACGGCGTATTTCCCTTCATTTTCTTTATAGAAAGCGGTTTCGATCAGTGCCCGTTCGATCGAGAGGCTGGGCTGGGTTTCGACGCTGAGCCGGCGCAGGCGCTGGATGCGGGAGGTTTTCACCAGGGTTTCCATGGCAGATAGATTAGTGTGGAGAGCCTGGTGTAAAATTACGGAAAAGAGCAATACTAAAGAAATAGTGGTTTGCTAGTAATGCGGACGTCAGCCGCATTACTAGCAAACCACTATTTCTTTAGCTAATCCCAATTTGCCAGATAAGCCTCCACCCGGGCGATCCGCTTTTCTTTTTCTTCTTCCGGCAAAAAGCTGGCCCGGAAGGAGTTCTTCGCCAGTTCCGCCAGGGTCTCTTTGGAGAGGTGGAGCGGCTGGGCGATACCCAGGTAATTTTCGTTGATATATCCGCCGAAATAGGCCGGATCGTCGGAGTTGATGGTGATGAGTAAGCCCTTGTCCATCATCTTTTGGATGGGATAGTTGTCGAGTGTCTGGACTACTTTAAGCGCCCGGTTGGAGAGTGGGCAAAGCGTCAGGGCCATCTGGCGGGCGGCCAGTTCCTGCACGAGCCGTTCGTCGTCGAGGCAGCGGTTGCCGTGGTCGATGCGGGCGACGTTTAATTGGGTCAGCGCTTCCCAGATATAGGCTGAAGGCCCTTCTTCCCCGGCGTGGGCCATTAAAGTGAACCCGGCTTCCCGGGCTTTGGCAAAGACCCGTTCGAATTTGGAAGGCGGGTGGCCGAGTTCCGAAGAATCCAGCCCCACTCCGTAGATCCAATCTTTGAAAGGTAGGGCTTCTTCCAGGGTCTTGAAAGCAGCTTCTTCCGGTAAGTGCCGGAGGAAGCACATGATCAGTTTGAAGCTGATGCCGAACTGTTTTTCCCCTTCCTCCAACGCCCGGTAAATGCCCTTGATCACGGTATCGAAGGAGATGCCGCGATCGGTATGGGTTTGCGGGTCGAAAAAGATCTCGACGTGCTGCACGTTTTGCGCATGTACCCGTTGCAGGTAGGCCCGGGTCAGGTCGTAAAAGTCGCGTTCTTCGATCAGCACATTGGCGCCTTCGTAGTAGATGTCGAGAAACTCCTGGAGGTTGTTGAAGCGATAAGCTTGTTTGACTTCTTCCACCGAGTTGAAGCGGATCTGCCGTTTGTTCCGCTGGGCGATCTCGAACATGAGTTCCGGCTCGAAGGTGCCTTCGATATGGAGGTGAAGTTCGGCTTTGGGCAGGCCGGCGATGAATTTTTCGAGCGTGGCGGTCATGGAAATGGCATTTTATGCAAGATACGAAACAAAGCCTGATCAGGTCAACCGGTAGATCTCCATGATCTGGCTGAGTATCTTTTGAAAGTCGATCTTCAAATCGATCAATTTCCCGGTTTTGACATCGAATACCCAACCGTGCACCCGGAGCCCCCTTTCCCGGTTGGCGCGTTGTACATCGGCGGTCTTTATGACATTGATGCACTGTTCCTGTACATTCAGTTCGACCAGGCGCTTGTATTTGGCCTCTTCGTCATCGATGCCGTCCAGTTCATGGTGGTGCAGGCGATAGACATCGCGGATATTCCGCAACCAGGGATTCAGGATGCCCAGGTCGGCTGATTGCATGGCGGCTTTAACGCCTCCGCAATAGTAGTGGCCACACACGATGATGTGATTGACCTTTAGTTGGCTTACGGAATAGGAAATCACCGACATAGCGCTCAGGTCGGTATTGACCACCATATTGGCGATATTGCGATGCACGAAAATATCGCCGGGGTTGGCGCCCATCATTTCCTCTGCCGAGACCCGGCTGTCGGAGCAGCCGATATAGAGGAATTCGGGGGACTGCCCTTTGGCCAGGTCTTCAAAGTAGTTCTCGTCGACCGCCAGTTTGTCGGCAATCCATTTCTTGTTGTTTTGAAAGATCTTTTCAATATTCATTCCGCAAACGGCTTTTTGGTTTTTAAATAATCTTCCAGCCATGCGGCACAGGCCTGGAAATTTTCAAATTCTGCGGGTAAGTTAAGCGACAAAATCTGCTAGACCTAGCCGGAAAACTTAAATTTACGCATTATGAGCGACATCGCGGTTTGACTTTGTTCAAAGGGCGGAAAATACCCTAAGTCCTATGAGGCGTGCATTGGCTGTAATTCAATGTTCCGGAATTTTCCCAGTAGTTTCCCCAACCGGTAGAAAAAAGGGAAGAGCACATTGCGGACAAAACCCGGAATGGCCGTCAATTCCGTATCGTCGAAAAATTCGCAATGCAGGTAGGCCGACACCCAAATACTGGGTTTCCCCCCATTTTCCTTCATCGACTCGTAGAGGACATTCAAATAACCCTCGAAATGCATCGGCGGGTAGACGCGCCCTTCGCATTTGAGGATGCTATCGCCGGCGTTCCAGAACCGGTGGACAACTCCCGGTTCGAACGCTACTCGCTCACCCGGTCCATGATAGCTGATGGGCTGCCCTTCGATCTGGATCGCAAGCTTGCCTTCCTGGACCAGCAACTCCTCCCGCTGGTATTTGTGGCGATGGGCGATGGGGCCGCTGCCTGGTGTTAATTCGTTGGATAACAAGAGGTACTTCCCGGATTCATCTTCCCGGAGACCCAAAAAATGCAGGGTGTTTCCTGCGCCGTTTTCAATGGAATAAGGATACATAGATCAATTTTTTTGACAAAATTAGTTCACAAAACCTAATTTGTCAATATTTATTAGGTTTAATGTACTAATTTTATTCAAAAAAAATCTCTGCTATGTACTAAATTTGCAGCATGAAGACCAGAGAACGCATTTGGAAAACTGCGCTGACCCTTTTCAATGAAAGGGGATTCGCCAACGTGAGCATGCGCGATATTGCCGCTGATCTGGGGATGAGCCCAGGCAATCTCTCCTACCATTTCCCCAATCAGGAATCTCTCGTGGCGGAGCATTTCCGGCAATTGGCCCTGTTGAATGAAGAAACCCTAACGATCAATGTAGGCCCAGAATTTTGTATGGTAGATTTTTTGCGGCACTACCGGCAGGTGTATGAAAACCAGTTTGCCTTCCGATATTTATTGTTAAACCTCGTTCCCCTCCTTGATAGCTATCCGCTCATCCGGGAAGAATACCTGCAACGGCAGCAGTCCCGGAGAGATGTCATTTTTCATCGCATCCTGGCGCTGGCTGCCAATCAGCAACTCGCCCTCAAGGGCGACCTGGATACCATTCACCGGCTGGTTGGACAAGTGGCCATCCAGGCTCGTTTTTGGCTTTCCGACGCGCACTTGTCTTTTCCCGGGAAACCCGGAAGGGAACTCATTCAGTACTATTTGCGGCTATTGTCCGAAATTTTCTTTCCCTACCTGCCGGAAGAGGTCGTCCGGCAGAGCGAGGCGTTTTTTCTCAGTAGCAGTCAAGCCTGAGTCCAGGATCCATATCACCAGGCTCTCATTTGGTTTATTTGATACCCTGCTGCGACAGCATCATCTTCATATCACTCCCGGACCTTTCCCGTAAATACACTGGCTTTATTATTGTACGGATTGCCAGACGAACGTCGGAAGGAGATCACCTGTCCCGTATGCCACAGCGCATCGGAAATTGGACCGTTGATCATATTCCAGAGCGGAAATTCGTCAATGAATGATCTCGCCGTGCTGGGAGGCGTCTAGTCCTTTATCTTCCTGGTAATCTTTTACCCGTAAGGGGAGCACCAGGTCTACGAGCCGGTACAGCAGCCAGCTGCCGAAGAAGGTAAAAACACCCGTGATCAGCAAGGCCAGCAAGTGGTGCAGGAACGTGCTGGTTTCACCGTAGATCAATCCGGCGTTTTTGGCGAATATCCCGGTCAGAAGCATACCGACGATCCCCCCGACGCCGTGGCTCGGGAAAACGTCCAGCGTATCGTCGATCTCCGTTTTCTTCGTCCAGCGAATGGCGTAATTGCTCACCAGCGCAGCGACAAAACCAATAAAAATACTCTCGCCCAGGGTGACGAAGCCCGCCGCCGGCGTGATGGCGACCAACCCGACGACGGCGCCGATGCAGGCGCCCATGGCCGACATTTTCCGGTTCAAATAGCGATCGAAAAAGATCCAGGTGATCATACTGGAGGCGGAGGCCAGGTTGGTATTGGTGAAGGCGATAACGGCATCGGTGTTCGCCCCCAGCGCTGATCCGGCATTGAATCCGAACCACCCGAACCAGAGCAGACCTGTGCCGAGAATGACGAATGGAATATTGGAGGGCTCTTCGATTTTGTTTTTTCTCGGACCCAGGTAGACGGCCCCGGCCAGTGCTGCAAAACCTGCCGCCATGTGAACCACGGTCCCGCCTGCGAAATCCAGTACGCCCCAGTTGCGGAACAGCCCGTTTGGATGCCAGGTCATGTGGGCCAGGGGCGCATAGATGAACAGGGCGAAAAGGACCATGAACAGAATATAGCTCCGAAACCGGATCCGCTCGGCAAAACTACCGGTGATCAGCGCGGGAGTGATGATGGCGAATTTCAACTGGAAAACTGCAAACAGCAAAAAGGGGATCGTTCCGCTGAAAGCGGAATTGGGTGAGATCGACACATGCCGGAAGCAAAAGAAGGTGGCCGGATTGCCGATGATGCCCCCGATACTGTCGCCAAAGGCCAGGCTAAACCCTACGAATACCCAGATGATACTGATGACCCCGAGGGCGACAAAACTCTGTAGCATGGTCGAGATGATGTTCTTTTTATTGACCATACCTCCGTAAAAAAACGCCAATCCCGGCGTCATCAGCAGGACCAGTGCACTCGCCACGATCATCCAACCCGTGTCGCCCGTATCGATCTTTCCGGCCGATTCCACCCATTCGTACTCGGTGTTAAACAAGAGCAGCAGAACGACCAGGATCGCCATGGCAATGAAGTTGTATTTTCTGTTCATTTTGACGTGATTTTTTCTGCAAATAATTAACGGATGCAACGCATTGCTGAAACCCTCCGGTTAAGAAAAGTGATTTGTGCGTATTGCGGCCAGCGGCCGCAATACGCACAAGTATAAATTTGGTTAGGTATTGGAAAAATACGTAAGAAATCTACGTACAGAACAAATATATCACAAATGGATGGTAAAACAACTTCCTCCTCCCACCGGCGTCGTAATAAAAATACTCCCTTTGTGCAAATGTACGATTTGCCGGCTCAGGCTCAAGCCGATGCCGCTGCCCTCCTGCTTTGTCGTGAAAAACGGCACGAAGATCTGTGACAACAACTCCTCCGGAATGCCGGGTCCATTGTCGGCGATAGAGATCGCGATCAATCCGGTCGCTTCTCTGTTCACCAGGAGGGTCAATTCGGGTTCAGGTCTTCCCGCCAGCGCCTCCAGCGCATTCTTGATCAGGTTGATGAATACCTGCTCCATGAGATTGGGATCCATCAGAACGGTTACCGGATTGACTGGGAAATGCCGGACGATCTGCAGGCCGCCTTCCTGAATTGGCCGGGAGAACAGGACCAAAACCCGCTCCAGCAATTGAACGGGGTCGGTGGGTTCGAATTTGGGAGGTGGGATCTTCGTCAATTGCCGGTATGCTTCGGTAAAATGCAACAACCCGTCGCTGCGCCGCTGGATGGCCTGAATGGACTGGCGCAGGTCGTCCAGGCCCGGCCCGGACAGGGCGGGCGACTGGATCATCTCGTTGGCCATCCCTGCGAGCGATACGACCGGAGTGATCGAATTGAGGATCTCGTGGGTGAGGATGCGGATGAGCTTTTGCCACGACTCCACTTCCTGTTGCTCCAACTCCGCGTGGATATTCTGAAGGGCATACAGGTGCAGGGACTCGTCCTGCATGTTTAAAATGGTTTTCCGGATCGACAATTGCAGGATCTGGTTGTTGACGACCAGTTTGGCGAGTTTTTTCTCGCCGGGTACGATCTCGCGAAGGGTCGTATACAGGGAGGCATTGTATTTTTTTAACGAATCCAGATTCGGGAAATAAGACTTGTGCAGGGATTGCTGGATGCCGCGGTTCATCAGGACGGTCCTTCCGGCTTCGTCGAAACAGATCAATCCGGTGTCCACATTTTCCACGATCGCTTGCAGGAATTGATACTGGGCCTCTTTTTCCTGCCGGATGCTCCGGAATTTTCCGGTGATCAAATTGAATGCGGAGGAGAGCTCTTTTTGGGAATTTTCGCCCGATTGGCTGGAATAGTGGGCTTCGTAGTCGTCGTATTTGATGTTTAACAGGAAACTGGCCAATTTTTTATTGGTTGCGTTGATCAGTGCGAACAGGCTCACCAATAACAGACTGACTAAACCCACGAAGGCTGCCGACAGGAACAGGTTTCCCTTTTCCCACCCGAAATATACACCTGCAAAGACCATCCCGATGATGGCGGCCAGGTGGACCAATATGCGGAGCTTAAAGGTTGAAAGCATAATTGATTAGGATTGATCGTCGTGGTGCTCGATTTGGTGCTTTTCCAATCGCCGGTATAAGGCGGCACGGGTCAGGCCAAGAGCCTTGGCGGCCTTGGAAATATTGCCATGGTGTTTTTCCAGCGCCTCCAGAATGAGTACTTTTTCATTGTCCAGGAGGTTGAGTGTTTTGGACGCTCCATCTCCGGCGAGCAGGATATTGGAGAGGTGGAAATCCGCGGGCTGAAGGGTGTCTCCTTCGCAGAGGATGACGGCCCGTTCGACCATGTGCTGCAGCTCGCGCACATTCCCCGGCCAGGCGTAGCCGCGGAGTTTTGCCAGCGTGTCGGGGGAAATGCTCAGGGTTTCCTTTCTGTATTTTTGGGCATACTTTTTCAGAAAATGCCGGGCGAGTAATTCGATATCTTCCCCGCGCTCGCGGAGGGCGGGAAGGTAAATTTCCACCGTGTTGATCCGGTAGAGAAGGTCTTCGCGAAATCGTCCGGTGGCCACCATCTCCTGGAGGGACTGGTTGGTGGCGCAGACGACCCGGGTATCCACGCTGACCGGGCGGTCGCTACCCACCGGCGTGACCCTGAGGGTCTGCAGGGCACTGAGTAGTTTGGGCTGCATCGAAAGGGGAATGTTGCCGATCTCGTCGAGGAACAGGGTTCCCCCTTGTGCCAGTTGGAAGCGCCCGATCCGGTCCTCCACGGCCCCGGTGAAGGCGCCTTTGCGGTGGCCGAACAGTTCGCTTTCGCAAAGCGATTCGGGGATGGCGCCCATGTCGACCGAAATAAAAGCGGAGGAAGCCCTGTGGGAGTGGCGGTGAATGGCCCGGGCGATCACCTCCTTGCCCACCCCGTTCTCGCCGAGGATCAGGATGTTGGCATCTGTAGCGGCCACTTTTTCAACCGTTTTCAGCACGGTACGCATGACCTCCGACTGGCCGATCACTTCGCTGAAGGGCTGATCCATCGCCTGGCTCAACACCGATTCACGAGATCGCGCTTCGGATAGTTTTACCTGGGTCTGGGAAAGCGCATACACCGCGTGGATGGTGGCCAGGAGCTTTTCGTTCCGCCAGGGTTTTTCCACAAAATCGGAAGCGCCGGCTTTTATCGCTTCTACGGCCCTCGAAACATCGCTGTAGGCCGTGATCATGATGACCTGTACGTCGGGCGCCAATTCCTTTACCTTTTTCAGCCACGACAAACCTTCCTTTCCATCCGACTGCCCCTTGCGGAAATTCATATCGAGCAGAATGACATCGGGCTCGTACTGCCGGAGCAGCCTCGGCAGGTGGAAGGGATTGGTTTCCGTGTAAACGGATTGGTACTGTTGGCGCAGCAAAATGCTCAGACTCAGGTTGATGTCCTCGTCGTCGTCGACGATCAGGAGGGTGCCTTGTTTTTTCATTTGGAACATGGTCTTTAAGCACAGCGATCAAAGGTCGGGGGCCGTTAAATTACTCTTTTTTAAGTAAAGTGTCCGATAATGGACACTGTTAATGCGAAAGGGTTGCAATCCAATTTCGCGCACAAAAACGGACACTTCTGTTCGATATCGGACACGATTTTTTATTTTAAAAATAGTAATTGATTGATTTTTAGTAATTTAAATTCTTGGCATGTGCCTTGACCTTTAAAACAGAGGAAAAAAATATTATGGACAGACGGATTGAAAAGAAAACCTGGACCTGGCCGCGCATCGCCCTGATCGCGATCGCAGCCATGGCTGTGTTGTGGATTGGAACCCGGATATTTAAGAGCGCCGGGACTACCCGCCTGCAAGTCCAGACCGAACGGATCCTGCTGGATACGGTACAGCGGGGCATTTTCCAGGAATTTATCCCTGTGACCGGAGTGGTTTTGCCCATTCGCAGCGTGGTGATCGCTGCCAGCGAGGGCGGGAAGGTGGAGGAGAAATTTGTGGAAGACGGCGCCATGCTTAGAACCGGGCAACCCATTTTGCGCCTCAGCAACTCCGACCTTCAACTCAATTACCTCAATCAGGAAGCCGATATCGTCAACCAGATCAATCAGATCCAGAATATGAGCTTATTGCGCGACCAGCAGAGCCTCAACCTCAAAGAGACCATGCTCGACGTGGAATACCGCCTGGCCCTGTCGGGCAAACGCCTCGAACGCAACAAAATGCTCCTGGAAACCGGATCGATTTCAAGGGTCGAGCTGGAAGAGCTGGAGGAAGAATACAACAGCCTCCTCCGCAGGCGGTCGCTGCTGGGAAAGACGCTCGAAAAGGACAGTCTGTCGGGCCTGATCCAGGAACAGCAAATGGAGAACTCGCTCGATCTGATGCGCCGCAACCTCGAGATCGCCCGGCAGAGCCTCGATAACCTGATGGTCAAGGCGCCCATCGACGGACAACTTTCCGGCCTGAGCCCTGAACTCGGTGAGTCGATCAGCCGGGGGATGCAGATCGCCCAGATCGACGATCTGCGCAATTTCAAGATCCGGGTCCGGATCGATGAGTTTTACATCTCGCGCATCTTTCCGGATCAGGAGGGAACCTTCCTGTACAATGGAGTGGCGTACCGCCTCCAAATTAAAAAGATCTATCCGCAGGTTGCCAACGGCGCCTTCGAGGCGGATATGTCCTTTGTGGGAGAATTTCCAACGGCCATCAAGCGCGGGCAAACCCTTTCCGTAAAATTGGAACTCAGTGCGGAGGAAGAAGCAACCCTGCTTGCCCGCGGTGGTTTTTTTCAAAAAACCGGCGGCAAATGGGTCTACGTGCTCGACCCGGCCACCGGCCGTGCCGTCAGGCGGACGATCCGTCTAGGACGTCAGAATCCCAACTACTACGAAGTGGAGGAAGGGCTTCAGGTAGGCGATGTCGTCGTCACATCCAGCTATGAAAATTTCGGAGAAAAGGACGAATTGATCTTAAAGTAAGTATGGACATAAATCGATTGAAATGATCATTAAAACCAGCAATCTCGTAAAGATCTACCGCACGGATGAGGTAGAGACCACCGCCCTGAACGAAGTCAACCTGGAAATCAACGAGGGCGAATTCGTAGCCGTGATGGGCCCCTCGGGCTGTGGGAAATCCACCCTGCTCAATGTGCTCGGCATGATCGACAGCCCCACCGGTGGGGAATACTTCTTCCAGGGCGAAGAGGTGGGCCGGCTTTCCGAGCGGAAACGGGCCAATATCCGGAAATTCAACCTGGGTTTCGTTTTTCAGAGCTTTAACCTGATCGACGAACTGACCGTCTTTGAGAACATCGAACTGCCCCTGCTCTACACCCAGGTGCCTGCCGCGGAACGCAAACAGCGGGTGGAGGAACTGCTCGAAGGCATGAACATCATGCACCGGCGCAACCACTTTCCCCAGCAACTCTCGGGCGGACAACAACAGCGGGTAGCCGTAGCCCGGGCAGTCGTCAACAAACCAAAGCTCATTCTCGCCGACGAGCCGACGGGAAACCTCGACACCGCGAACGGCGACGAGGTGATGAAAACCCTCTCCGATCTCAATGCCCAGGGCACTACCATCCTCATGGTGACCCACTCCCAGTATTGCGCCGAGTTCGGTAACCGCATTATCCGCATGCTCGACGGACAGGTTGTGACGGAAAATGTCGTGCGGCAATATTTGTAATATGCTCCGCCTTCAAAACCCTGAAAACAACCTGCTATGTTTACCCAATTCTTTAAGGTCGCTATCCGGAATTTTCTGAAATACAAGACCTTTTCCTTTATCAACATCTTCGGGTTGGCCCTGAGTATGAGCCTCTGCCTGCTGATCATCCTGCTCATAAAAGACGCCCACAGCTACGATCTGTTCCATCAGGATGGGGACAAGATCTACCGCATCCTCACTACCGCAGAGCGGAAAAACGGAAAAACCGAATCCTACGCCTCTTCCCCCTATATTGTTGCCCAGACCTTGCAACAGGATTACGCCCAGGTGGAAGCATGGGCCCCCCTTCTGCGCAATTTCAACGGAACCCTGCTGGTGAACGGGCAGTCATTTGATTACGAGGGCCTGTTTGCCGACCCTTCTTTTTTTGAAATGTTCGGTTTCCAACTGGCTGAAGGGAACCCCGAAACCGCCTTATCTGAACCCTATTCGATCGTGCTGACCGATGAGATGGCCAGGTTGTTGTACGACAACACCGATCCGGTTGGGGAAATATTGACCATAAGCGGATATGAAACGCCCTTCCGGGTTACGGGGGTATTGAAACCCTTCCCCGGAAAGACCCACCTCGAATTCTCGGCCCTCGGTTCGCTTTCCACTCAAGTCGCCCAAGAGAAATTGCCCGATTGGAGAAAGGTGACCACCAACTGGCAGGACTATTACCGGAGTTACAATTACATCCGGCTGAGCGATAAGGCGGACCGGGAGACAATTGAAGAAGCCCTGGCCCAAATTGCCGCATCCCAATATGCCGGCCTTGAACTCGAAAGCCGTGATGCCGGCTACCGCTTTTCGCTCCAACCGCTCTACGAGATCACCCCCGGGCGTTTATTATCCAATTCCATGGGGCGGGGAATGCCTCTCTTCCTGATCTGGTTCCTGACTGCGCTTGGACTATCGGTCATCCTTTCTGCCTGTTTTAACTACACCAACCTCACCATTGCCCGTTCCTTTTTGCGGACCAAAGAGATCGGCGTTCGAAAGGTATTGGGTGCCACCCGGAGCCAGGTATTCTGGCAATTTATCTCCGAGGCGGTCATTACCGCATTAATTGCCCTGGCCCTGGCCTATCCACTGATGAAATGGGCCCAACACCAGTTTGGCCAACTCAGTATCGCCAACCTAATGGATTTACGCCTGGAGGAAGACTGGATGCTTTACGCACTTTTCCTGGTCTTTGCCATTGCGGTCGGGATCATTGCCGGATGGTTGCCTGCCGCCACCCTTTCAAGGGCCCGGCCTGCTACTATTTTACAAAAGCTCCGGAATGTGAAGTTTTTGCAGCGGGTGGGCCTTCGGAAAGCCCTAACCACTATACAATTTACCATCACCCTCATTTTACTATTGGTCATGACGGTGGTCATGCGGCAAACCAATTACGCCCTGAAAATTAATTTCGGGTTTGACCAGCCATCCACCCTTTTGGTAGATCTGCAGGGGCAGCCTTTTTCGAAAGTAGCGGCGGCGCTGGGCCAGGTAAACGGGGTGGAGGCCCATTCTGGAATATCCTTTGCCATGGGTACTTTCCAGGATGCCTCCATTGATGTCCGCACAGCTGAGGAAAATGAAAAAACCGGGGTGCGGTATTATTTTATCGATGACCACTACCTGAGCCAATTCGGGATTCCCCTCCTGGCCGGGCAAAATTTTCCCGATAACCCTTCTCAGTCCAGGGAATTATTTGCCATCGTCAACGAAACCTTTCTTAAGGACTTCAATTTGGGCGCCCCCGCGGAAGCCGTGGGCAAGCCCCTGATCCTGGAAGACAGCATCCAAGTCTCCATCCGGGGCATAACGGCGGATTTCCCCTTCAAGCCGGCGGTCTATTCGATGGAGCCCCTGCTGCTTCGCTACGATCCGGCGCAACTGGGCGTGCTCAACCTGGAGTTGGCAGGCGGCGGTGTGCTCGCCGTGCGATCCAACCTGGAGAAGGCCTGGAAAAAACTCGATACGGGGAAGCCTTTCGAGGCTCAATTTTTCGATGAAGTAGCGCGCGATAACTTCAGCAACATCCTCGATCTACTCCGGCTGGTCTTTTTCTTCGGGATCCTGGGTATGGTGATCGCCTGCCTGGGACTGTTGGGTATGGTGATCTATAGCATCGAAACGAGAGCCCGGGAGATCGGCATTCGGAAAGTATTGGGAGCTAGTGTGTTAGATGTGGTGAGCTTGCTTTCCAGAGGATACCTGGTGCTATTTGGCATTGCTGTACTCATCGCCGTACCGGTCTCTTTTCTCCTGGGCAATCAAATGCTTCAGATGTTTGCCGATCGCATTCCCTGGTCGGTGGGACTATTCCTGCCGGGAATTCTGCTCTTGTTGGCGGTTGCGGCATTGACGATCAGTTCCCAGACGATACGTGCAGCCACAGCCAATCCGGCAGCGGCCTTGAAAAGTGAATAAATGTTCTCCAAAAGATCTAAACCATGGTTAAGAATTTTTTAAAGATCGCTATTCGCAACCTTTTGAAATACAGGGGTTTTAGTTTGATCAATATACTCGGTCTGGCCGTTGGCATCGCCTGTACCCTGCTCATTTGCCTGTACATCGCCCACGAGTTGAACTACGACCGTTGGAACCCCAATGCCGACCGGATCGCCCGGATTTACGGCGAAATCAATTTTGGTGGAAATGCCGCGACCTATGCGGTTACAGGGGTGCCCGTCGGGCCCGATGTCGCCCGCGAATTTCCGGAGGTCGAAGCCTTCTGCCGCTTTCGGGACTACGGCAGTTATCTGGTGCGAAAGGATGGACAGGACCAGCAAAATTTTAAAGAACAAGAGGTCCTGGCCGTCGACAGTTCGTTCT
Source organism: Lewinellaceae bacterium (assembly GCA_020636275.1). GTDB lineage: Bacteria > Bacteroidota > Bacteroidia > Chitinophagales > Saprospiraceae > JADJTT01. Next base: position 1,105,765 of record JACJYD010000001.1, read on the forward strand.
TCAAGGTGTTTCCGGTGAAGGTATTGGCAGGCGATAGCCGTACCTGCCTGGTCGAACCCAATACCATGGCGATCTCCAAAAGCCGGGCGGAAAAATATTTCGGCTCCGTGTCGGATGCCCTGGGGCAAATCCTGGTCATGGATAATGAGTACCGGGATAAAGTGACAGCCGTATTTGAGGATATTCCGGAAAATTCGCATTTCAAAGCCCACTTTTTGCGCACCCTGACCGGTAATGGAGAGATCCGGGATGCCACGCCCCTGTGGGCGGTGAGCAATAATTTTCACACTTATCTGCTCCTGAAGAAAGGCGTTTCCTATGAAGATTTTCGCCAAAAATTCATTGCCTTATCGCGAAAAAAGATGGAACAAACTTCCAGCAAGGTGCTCGGCATGTCCCTGGAAGAATTTGAGGCGACGGGACAATTCGTCCGGTTTAATTTGCAACGCCTGCTGGATATCCACCTGTATTCCGACCTGACTGCCGAACTGGAAGCCAACGGAAGCATCCAATACATTTGGATATTCAGTTCGATTGCGCTGTTCGTGCTGCTCATCGCCTGCATCAATTTCATGAACCTGACAACAGCCCGCTCTTCTCACCGCGCCCGGGAGATCGGCATTCGCAAGGTGCTCGGCGGGCAGCGCTCTTCCCTGATCGTACAATTTCTGATCGAAACGGTCCTGATCACTGCCCTTGCCGTATTGCTGGCGCTGGTGCTGGTGTCGGTGGCCTTGCCCTGGTTTGACGAGTTGGCGAGCCGGCAGATCGAGATCCCCTGGTCGACCCCCCTGTTTTGGTTGGCCTTGCTGGGAGGCGCCTGCGTGGTGGGCCTTTTGGCGGGGAGCTATCCGGCCTTTTTCCTCTCGGCATTCGATTCCATTAGTGTGTTGAAGGGCAAATCGGGCGGAACGGCCAGACACGGCGCCCTGCGCAGTGGCTTGGTGGTGTTTCAGTTCTCCACGGCCGTCGTCCTTATGATCGCCACGGTCCTGGTCTATAACCAGCTCAATTTCATCCGGAATAAAAAATTGGGCTTTCAGAAAGACCAGGTGATCGTTCTCAACGATTCCTATGCCCTGGGCGACCGGGTAGAGGCCTTTAAGCAGGAACTACTGAAGAATCCCGCCGTGCAAAGCGCCAGTATCAGTTCCTACCTGCCGGTTCCCTCCTCGCGCAGCGACAACACGTTCACCACTTCCCGCGAATTCCGGGAGGATAATTCGGTCAATATGCAGAATTGGCAGGTGGATTACGATTATCTCAAGACCATGGGCATGGAGCTGGTCGCCGGGCGTTTCTTCGACCCTTCGCATCCCTCCGACAGCTCCGCGATCGTGTTGAATCAAAAGGCAGTGGAAAATTTCGGATTTGAAAACCCGGTGGGCGAGAAGATCTACACCATCTTTCACAACATCCAGGGCCAACCCACGCCGGAAGATTTCGAGGAACTAACGGTCATCGGGGTGGTAAAAAATTTCCACTGGTCCAGCCTGCGGGAGAATATCGGATCGCTCAGCATGAGCCTCGGCAACTCGAAGGGACTGATCTCCTTCCGCTATGCAGCCGGCGCGAGTAAGGAGGTCATTGCCGATCTGGAGCAAAAATGGAAGGAAATGGCGCCCACCCAGCCTTTTTCCTACGACTTTCTCGACGATTCCTTTGAAGGGGTCTACCGGGCCGAGCAACGGATCGGGCAGATCGCCGGCATCTTCGCGCTCCTGGCGATCCTGGTCTCCTGCCTGGGATTGTTTGGCCTGGCTAGTTTTACGGCCGAACAACGCACCAAAGAGATCGGCATTCGCAAGGTGCTCGGCGCTTCGGTGGCGGGCATCGTAGGCCTTTTATCCAAAGACTTCCTCAAACTGGTGCTGATCGCCCTCGTCTTCGCTTTTCCCCTGGCCGGGTTCCTGATGAACAAGTGGCTGCAGGGATTTGCATACCGCATCCATATCGAATGGTGGGTGTTCGCCCTGGCCGGAGCAGTTGCCGTGCTGGTCGCTTTCTTCACCATCAGCTTTCAGTCCATCCGGGCGGCACTGGCCAATCCGGTGGAGAGTTTGCGGAGCGAATAAGGGATCTATTTTCTGTTCCAAACCCGTTCAAAGAGGAGCCGATGCCCTGCATTGTTCAGGTGGATACCGTCTCCGGAGTCGTATTCTTTCCGAATATGTCCCTTTTCGTCGGCCAGACCATTCCAGAAATCGATGGCATGATCGCCGTAGGTGACGAAGATGGAGTCAACGACTTCCCGCTGGATCTGTATCTGAGCGGGATCGCTGAAGTTCCGGGGTTGAGGCGTGCAGATCCAGACTTCAACCCCCGCTTTTTTAGCCGTTTCAGCGATTTGCGAAAAATTGGCCAGCTGTTCCGCTGCGGAAAATTGGTTGGCCGCATCATTTGAAGGCAAATTGACGATGATCGTACAGGGATTCAGTGAAAGGGCTTTGGTCACATTGCGGGCGGTATCGACGGTGATCCCGGCATTGGGCGCACCCGGTGATCCCGTGGGTAGAACGTGATAAGTGGTGTATCCGCCTTTGGCAAGGTTCACGACGGAAACCCGGGGATTTTCCTGGACCAGGGCAGCGCGGTACCGGTTCACCCAGGCACTGTCCGGAGAGGCCGGCCCCGTCCCTTCAGCCGTCGAAGAGCCGAGCACCACGGTCAGGCACGTATCGGGCTGAGTGCCTGGATTCGATCCTGCGGCCGGTTTCATTTTCCCTTCAAAGACCTGAACAACCGCTTTCTTCAGGTCGCCGTAGTCAATATCGTCGGTATCCCAGCCATACGGGTAGGTCAGGTGGGCGCCATCCCTTTTTTCCTCACAGAGTAAATGCTTGGGACCGCCAGGAACCTGAAGGGTTTGCTCGGTGAGGAGCAGGCGCTCGATTTCGTCTTTTTCCGGAGACAGGAGGTAGATCTTGTAAATGGCGTCGAACGGCTGTTCGGGCGATTTAAAATTTTTGTAAACGGATACTACCCGGCCATTCCACTCAAACTCGTCGATGGGCGCGTTGCCGAATTTCATGAATTCTTCGGGCAGGGCCTTATTTTCATAAGCCGACCTGACCATTTGAAAAATGCGATCCCCTGCGGCGTAGTTTCCACCGGCATAATAGGCCTTTATGAGGCTGAGATAGATGAAGTAGTCATTCGGATCGAGGGTCAGGGCCTGGGTATATGCTTTGGCGGCCTTTTGATAGTCCCGGGTAAAAGAATATTCGAGTTGTCCGATGTCGAGGAGGGTCCGCAGGTAATACGAGTCGGCGGGATCGATCTTGTTCAGGGCATCGTAGAAACCCTGGAGCGCCCCGGTAGAATCGCCCCTCATTTGGAGAATGTGCGGGGTCAAATAGTAGGGGATGCCCAACTCGTAGGACATTTTCATGGCTTCTGCAGCGCAGTGGTATGCCGAATCGAGAATATCGGCATGGTAGAAGACGAGCGCTTTTTCGCTCATGACCGTTTGCGCATCGGGTTTCAGGGCCAGCGCCCGGTTATAGCATTGAACGGCCTCTACGAAGTCGCCTTTCCAGCGGTAGGCAAGGCCCTGGTAGAAGTGAACATCCGGAGTTTGAAAACCGTTTTCGAGGGCTTTTCCGTAATACTCTAGGGCTTTGTCGTCATTTTCCAGATAGAAATAAGCCTGCCCGGTGAAGAAGAGGTCTTCCCCCGAAAGGCTGTCGGATTGCCCGGCAAGGGTTATTGCGGCCTGGTATTGCTCCTGGTCGAGGTAGGCTTTGATGTTCTGGGAAAAAACGAATGGGCTCCACAAACAGAACCCGACGATCATAAAATATTTCATGGTAAAATGGATTATTGCTTTATTATCCTGCGCACCTCCTTTAGCAACAGCGGAAATGCCGGTTCGGTCATCCCGTGGTCGTAGCCGTCCAGTTCATAGAGCCGGGTTTCATGGTGCCCCACTACTTTCATCATCCGCATCAGGTAGGCATTTTCTTCGTAACGACCGAGCAGTTCCAATTCCCTGTCGCCGGTGATCAGCAGCAGGGGCGGGGCATCTGGTCGCACGTGGTATAAAGGCGCATATTCATCGACCACCGGTTGCGTACCGGGGATACCTCTTTCCTGCCGGATGGTAAAATGCGTGATGGTATGCCCGCTGAAGGGGATCAAGCCTGCGATGCGGTTGGCGTCGATGTCGTGGACGCTCAGCCAGCGCTTGTCCAAGCCGACCATGCTGACCAGGTAGCCCCCGGCGGAGTGCCCGGAGAGAAAGATCAGGGTGGAATCACCTCCGTAATTGGCGATGTTGTTGAAAACCCAGGCCACTGCCGCCGCCGCGTCTTCGATGTATTTGGGCGCCGTCACCCGGGGGTTCAGGCGGTAGTTGACGCCCGCTACGGCGATGCCCTGTTCGCGAAGGGCATTTGGGATCTCCTTATTTCCCCCGGTCAATCCACCGCCGTGAAACCAAACCACCGTGGCGTAGCCTTTGGTATCGGGATAGTAGAGATCCAACACACACCGTTCGTCGATGTATGCATCCGATTGGTTAACCGAGTCCGAGTAGTAGTGGAGGTTGAGGAGGGTGGTATATTCGCCGGATTGGGCGGAGACCGTCAGGCTGCAGAGGAGGAAGAGGACGAAAAGAAGATTTTTCATGAAAATGCCGATTAAAGGATAAAGATAGGCAAAAGGAGCGGGCTACAGGCAGGCTCCTTTTGCCTATCCGTATTCTTTAATCGATCCTCAGATCTTCGACATAACAATCCGGGCATTCCGCCTTATTCCACACGAAGGTGCTGGCCGGATACGTGCCATTGCTCTTGAAAGTATTGACGGTGAGCGTATACCTGGAACCGTCTTTGGCAAAGGCCTTGATGCGCACGATCTGGGAACTGGCCTTGTCGACGCTGAGCCGCATCTTGGAGTATTCGGACGACTGGTCCAGTGGTTTGAATTCGATATCCTGAATGATCTTGCCGTTTTCGGAATACTCATTCGACAAAATATAGACAAAATCATCCCGCTCGTAGACGCGGAGCAGATCGCGGGGAGAGAGGAAGGCGCTCTCCTCTTCTTCGTCGAAGTTGTTGATCTGGACTTCCTTGTTGTTTTTCAGATAGAGCCAGATGGATTTGCCGTCGCAAAGCAGATTCTGGGAAGCGAGTTCGAGGCGGTACTGGTTGCCTTGCTGGATCAGCTTGCCGGATTGATCTTCGGCCGGTTGTCCGGGCAATTCGATGTTGAGGGTAAAAAGGGCTTCAACCGATTTGTAGGCTTCGTATTTGATCTTCACTTTTTCCAAAACGGCCTTGGCCGCCGGATCGGAATCGGAAGCCTTGGTGTACTGGTTGGTCGTGGGCTGGGCCAACAGGCCGGCGGTGAAGAGTCCAAGGAAGAAGAGGGATAACGCGGATCTAAGCATGGTCGTATGTTTTGTCGTTTATGGAACGCTTTCCAACTGCAAATATTGAAAAAGGAACCGAAGGGCGCCGTTAAAGTTTGTTAACGGTGGATACGGGCGCTCCCCGACCCCGGAAGAGAATATTTTTGAATGAAGGCATAAAGATGAGTTCATTCTCCTCGTGTTTTCCTATTTTATCCCTCTATTTCTTTTGCCTATGGCTCTTTGGCCCCGAAGACTCCCCTTTTTTCGCCAGCACGACGCCACCGACTGCGGGCCGGCGGTATTGCGCATGGTGGCGGGCTACTATGGCCTGTCGCCCGCCATGCCCTATCTCCGGGAGCTGGCGGGTGCCGACCGGGAAGGAACTTCGCTGGAAGACCTGGCCAATGCCGCCCGGCAATTGGGCTTTGAGGCGCTTCCGGTCTGGATGGGCATCGAAACGGAGGAGGCGCCCGGCCTGGAAGAGGCCCCTTTACCCTGTGTATTGCATTGGGAACAACGCCACTTCGTGGTGCTCTATCGCCTTGGTCGCCGCCACGCCTGGATCGCAGATCCCGCCCAGGGCAAGCGGAAGATCAGCAGGACCGAATTGTCAGCCTCCTGGCTGGGCACGGCCGATAAGGCAGGCGCCCTGCTCCTGCTGCCGGGAGAATTCGATCTCCCGTCCGGAGGAGGCCAAAGCCCACCGAAGCTTTGGTCCTTTGTCTGGGCTCACCTGCGCCATTACCGGGGTCCGCTCTCCCTGCTCCTGGGCGGCGTTTTCCTGGGTAGCCTGGTGGCCATGGCCGCACCTTTCCTGGCCCAGGCCGTGGTGGATCTCGGAATGCCCAACCGGGACCTCCCGCTGATCGCGCTGTTGCTGACTGGGCAGTTGCTCCTGGCGCTGGGTCAACTCAGCCTGCAATGGTGGCAAAACTGGCTTCTGATGCAGCTGGGCGCCCGCTTTCAGGTCAACCTCCTCAGCAGTTTCCTGCGTCGCCTGGTCACATTGCCGCAGCGCTTCTTCGACCAACGGCAAACGGGCGACCTTCTGCAGCGCATTGAAGACCATCAGCGCATTGAACAGTGGCTTTCGGGCGATTTGATGCGCATCGTCTATTTTGCCTTGTTTGGGTTGGTGTTCGGCGTCGTGCTGCTGCTCTACAACCCTCTTCTGTTCGGGGTCTTTACGGTTTTCAGCGGGGTGTATATCGCCTGGGCGCTGGGCTTCCTGCGGGCTCGAACGACGATCGATTATCAGCGGTTCGAGCAATTGGCGGAACACCAGGAAACGCTCCTGGAGGTGATCCAGGGCATACCCGATATCAAGCTGCAGGGGAGCCGGCAGCGGCATTACGCCAAATGGGGAGGCATTCAGTGGCGGCTGTTCCGGACCAATCTCCGGGCGCTTTATATCCGGCAAATGCAGGACGGCGGCGCCGGCGTGATCAATCAGGTCAAGGACCTGCTGCTGATCTTTCTCGCTTCGAAAGGAGTGGTCGATGGGGAAATGACCCTGGGGATGTTCGTGGCGGTGCAGTTTATCATCGGCCAGCTCAACGTGCCCATCTCCCAACTGGTGCCGTTTATCCGGACCTTTCAGGATGCCCGTATCAGTCTGGAGCGGGTACAGGTGGTGACTCGGGAGGCAGCAGAAACGGAAATGGAACCTTTGCCCCAAAGAATCCCCTTTGATCCTTCCGGCCCCGTCGGGTTGAGAGGTGTTCATTTTCGATACCAGCATTCCGGTCCCTGGATCCTGGAGCAGATCGATCTGACCTTTCCCGAAGGGAAAAAGATCGCCATTGTCGGCGCCAGCGGGAGCGGAAAGACGACCTTGATCCGGCTGCTGCTGGGACTGTATCAACCCAACGAAGGCGCGATCGTCCTGGGTGAGAACCAGTTACTGGGGAAAGATACCTTGCCCTCGTGGCGGGACTGGTGCGGCTCTGCGCTTCAGGACGGTTTTTTATTTTCGGATACGATTGCGCAAAACATCGCCGAAGCAGCCGGACAGCCGGAAATGGAGCGTGTCCGGGAGGCCGCCCGGAAAGCCGATATCGATGCGTTCATTCAATCGCTCCCGCATGGCTACCAGACCTTCATCGGTCCGAAAGGCATCCAGTTGAGCCAGGGACAACGGCAGCGCGTGCTCCTGGCCCGGGCCTGGTACGGAAACCCCCGGTTCTGGGTCCTCGACGAGGCAACCAGCGCCCTCGATACCCCCAGTGAAGAAGCGGTCTGGCAGGCGCTCGAACGGCAGGCTCCTCCGGTCACGATCGTGTTTACCTCGCACCGGCTTCGCACCGTGCAAAGAGCCGATTGGGTCGTCGTGCTCGAAAACGGTCGGGTGGTGGAAACGGGAAGCCCGGAAGCCTTGCTGGACAAAGGGGGCGTGTTTTGCCAGTTATTTGCATAATTAATTCATATCCCCCCGGTTTCTTTGTGCGCAAAATGTTGACCCCTAACCCGCTTTTATGTAAATTGTCGGAAATAAAAACTCCCGCCATGGCTTCGCCACTATCCCCGACAAAACTTAGGAAAACCTACGATCCGGCTTCCCTGAACCTCGAAAAATTATCCCAGATCTCTTCACCTAAAGCCATTATCGGACAGGAACGCGCCGTGCGGGCCCTTCAGTTCGGCCTGGGCAACAAGAGTGCGGGTTTCAATGTCTATATTTCCGGGTATGAAGGGGAGGGCAAGATCGATGCGGTATTGCATTTTCTTCGCGATCTGGCACACGACGAAACCGTGCCCAATGATTGGTGCTACGTCAATAATTTCGAAGATACTTATTGCCCCAAACGCCTGAGCCTGGCAAAAGGACAGGCCCGGGTATTCAAGACCGATATCCAGAACTTTGTCGATGAGGCCTACACGGCTCTGCTTCGTGCCTTTGAGAGCGAGGAGTACGCCTCCAAGCGCGAAGAACTCAACCGGTATTACCAGGAACAGGAAAAAGAATTGTTTGCCAACCTCGATAAACGGGCCCGCGAAGAGAAGTTTTTTATCAAACGGACCCCCGTAGAGGTCATTTCCGTACCGCTGGTCGATGGAAAACCCATGACCGACCGCGATTTTATCGCTCTTTCGGAAGAAGACCGGGCCGAGATCCTGAAAAAACAGGAGTCATTCAAGGATGAACTCAAGGTGATCGCCCGGCGGGCACGGGAAATGGAGAAGGAATTCGCCAAGACCATCTTTGAACTGGACCAAAAAGTCGCCCTGTTTTCCATCGAAACCCTCCTGGAGGAATTGTTGGAAACCTATAAAAACCAACAAGGCGTTGTCGATTACCTGCGGGCTATCAAGGAAAATATCCTGGAAAACCTGCCGGAATTCATCCAGTCGGGCAATTCAACCAAGGTCAAAGAGCGCAATAATAATACCTTCCGGAAGCAATACGAAGTCAATATCATCGTCGATAACTCCCACCTGAAAGGCGCTCCGATCATCCTGGAACTCAACCCGACCTACAACAACCTTTTTGGAAAGATCGAAAAGGAATCCAATATGGGGGCGCTGGTCACGGATTTCACCCTGATCCGCAGCGGCTCCCTCCATACGGCCAATGGCGGGTATATCGTCATTCCGGTTGATGATCTGTTGCGCAACCCCTTCTCCTGGGAGAGCCTGAAGCGCTCCCTTCGCAACCGGGAGATCGTGCCCGAGGATGCTATCGAACGCCTGGGGTATATGTCGACCAAGAGCCTCAAACCCGAACCCATCCCGCTCAATCTTCAGGTTATCCTGATCGGCCGGCCGGAGTATTACTATCTCCTGTACGAGTTGGATGACGATTTCAAGGAACTTTTCAAAGTGAAAGCGGATTTCACGGCCTATATGCCGAATTCGGAAGACAATATCCGCGATTTCTGTGGCTTTGTCACCAACCTTTGCCAGGAGGAAGGGACCCTCCAGCTCAGTGCCGCAGGTATGGCCACCCTCCTTGAACACGCGCATCGCCTGGCCGATCATCAGGACCGCCTCTCTACTCAGTTTGGCCAGATCGCCGACGTGATCATTGAAGCCAACCACTATGCGAAAAAGGAAAACGAAAAGGCCATAACGAGCTCGCACCTGCAACAGGCGATCCGGGAGCGTTTTTTCCGCTCCAACCTGATGCAGGAACGCATTCTCGAATTTCTCAAAGAGGGCGTATATCTCCTCGATGTGGAAGGAGATAAGGTGGGACAGGTAAATGGATTGGCCGTACTGCAGATGGGAGATATTTCCTTTGGCCGCCCCAGCCGGATCACGGCCAGTATTTCCGTCGGCAATGCCGGTATCGTGGATATCGAACGGGAGGCTAAACTGGGTGGCCCGCTGCATACGAAGGGCGTGCTCATCCTGTCCGGTTTTCTGGCCGAAACCTTTGGTTCCGATAAATCGCTCAGCCTCCAGGCCCGCCTGGTATTCGAACAGAGTTATGGCGGGATCGACGGCGACAGCGCCTCCAGCACGGAACTTTATGCCTTGCTCTCGGCCCTTTCAAATATTCCGATCCACCAGGGTATCGCCGTTACCGGCTCCGTCAATCAAAAGGGAGAAGTACAGGCCATCGGGGGAGTCAATGAAAAGATTGAGGGCTTTTTTGATGTATGTAAATTAAAGGGACTGACTGGGAAGCAAGGGGTCATGATCCCTGCCAGCAACGTCAATAACCTCATGCTCAAGGAAGAAGTGGTGGAGGCCGTGAAAAACGGCCAATTCTCGATCTGGGCCGTTCATTCCATTCAGGAAGGCTTCGAGGTCCTGACGGGCGTGCACACGGGTAGTCCGATGGTGCATCCGCAAACGGGTGAGGTCACCTTCGAGGCGGGTACGGCCTTCGATAAGGTCAATAAACGGCTGGTGGAATTGGGCGAGAAACTGACTCCTCCATCGTCCCAGTAGGAGGCGGATATTTTATCCCGCATAAATACAACCCTTCCGGCGGCACGCTCCAGCTCTTGGCCAACCGCGTCTGGGTATCCATGGCTTTTTTCACTTCGTCCAGCGTGACCTGGCCCATCCCCACGTTGAGGCACATGCCGACCACCAGCCGTACCATGCCGCGCAGGAACCGGTTGGAAGTGATATGGAACGTGAGGCGGTCGGTGGCATCGTCTTTTTTCCACTCCGACCGTTTCAGGCTGCAGCGCATGGTATGGACGTCCGTATTGGATTTGCAGAATGGGAAGAACTCCTCATAAGACAGAAGGAGGGTTGCCGCTTCCCGGGTCCGTTCATAATCGAGTCGGTCGCGGAAAGGGAAAAACCAGGCCAGGTCGGTGGCGAAAGGATTTTTCGACAGGTCGATATGGTATTCGTAGCTGCGCTCAACGGCATCGAACCGGGCATGGGCTTCGGGAGGAACGGAGTAAAGGCATCGGAAGGCGATATCCGGAGGGAGAAACTTGTTGAGACGGGTCAGGAAACCCTGGGGGAACTCACCTGAAAAATCGAAATGGAGCACGTATTCCCTGGCATGTACCCCGGTGTCGGTCCGGCCACAGCCCACGACCTCGATATCGGCGCCGAGAATGGTCGACATCGCGTTTTCGATCGCTTCCTGAACCGTAGGTTCTTGTCCGGGCTGTTTTTGCCAGCCGAGGTAGCGGGTGCCGCGGTAGGCGAGTTCGGCGAAGTAACGCATGAGTTAAAAAACTTTCGGTTTTAAGTGCCTGGACAAAAGTATAAAAAACATTCGCGACCGAAGTCGCGAATGTTTTTTTATACCACTTATCAGCGGGAAGTAGCATGGAATTTCCCCACCAACTTATCCAATTACGGATTTATCTTTTGCCATCACGGCTGCATAAACCCAGGCGCCGCCTGCGAGCCCGACATCTTTCAGGAAATTGCCCATGTACATGGCCATCATCTGGGCGTCATCGCCGGCTTTGAGCACCCCGGGAAGGTGGATGGTAAGCGCATAAATAAGGATCAAAAGACCCAACAGCGCAGCTGCCAGCTTGTCGTATTTTCCAATTACAACGGCCACCGCTGCAGCGATCATGGCGAGGCCTGTGATATACACCCATACGACGCCTCCCGGGATGGGAACCATGCTGGCCATTTCACTGGCATTCATCATGTGCATTACTCCGAAAATCAAAGCGGGTACGATCAGCAAATAGCGTCCTGCGGAAAGAATTGCGTTCATAAAGCGTTGGTTTTAATAGTTTAAACAATGAATGTCTATACAATATTTAAACCGAAGATACTTATTTCTTTTAGGTTTTTACGTAAGGGATATTAAGGACACTGCAAATTAAATAAGTTCATAAAGACAGATTGGGCTGATGGCGCCCGTCTAATCAGTCTTTATAAGGTTTACTGAGATCGCAGGTCGCAGCGAAAAATAATCAACAAGCCCCGTAGGGGCGGCACGTGAAAAAATGTGCCGCCCCTACGGGGCTTGTAAAATGTTTTGACCCCTTTGCCCAGGGGTTGGCACCCCTGGCTACAAACGTTCCGCCCCTAACGGGGCTTATATGGTGTCATGCTGTATTCTTCATCAAGATCTGAACACCGAGGAACTTTAGCCCCTGATTCGCATGACTCATGTTTCTTTTATTTCAAGCCTCTTTCTAAGCCGCCTGTAACTTGTGAAACTTGGAGCTGGAAAGCTTGTTTTGTGCGTATTTCAGATCTACTTCAAAACGTTTGACATCCTTTTTGGACGGCAACTCAAACATGGCGTCGGTCATGATCGCTTCGCAGATGGATCGCAAGCCCCGGGCGCCAAGGTTGTATTCCATGGCTTTTTGCGCGATATAATGGATCGCATCCGTAGTGAAATTCAGGGCAATACCTTCGAGTTCGAAGAGCTTGACGTACTGCTTGATCAGCGAATTTTTGGGTTCCGTGAGGATATTTCGCAACGATTCGAGATCGAGTGGTTCGAGATAGGCCAGTACCGGCAGACGTCCCACCAGTTCCGGGATCAGCCCGTAGGACTTGAGGTCCTGGTGGTTGACGTATTGCAACAGGTGGTCCTTGTCGATGTCGGGCCGGTTTTTATTGCCGAAACCAATGACCTGAGTGTTGACCCTCCGGGCGATGATCTTTTCGATGCCGTCGAAAGCGCCTCCGCAGATGAACAGAATATTCTGGGTATTGATCTTGACCAGTTTCTGTTCCGGGTGTTTGCGTCCGCCTTGGGGGGGGACGTTCACATCCGTTCCTTCCAGCATTTTCAGCAAGGCCTGCTGGACCCCTTCGCCCGACACGTCGCGGGTGATGGAGGGGTTGTCGGTTTTGCGGGAGATCTTGTCGATCTCATCGATGTACACGATGCCGCGTTCGGCAGCCTGGACATTGTAGTCGCAGACCTGGAGGAGCCGGCTGAGGATGCTTTCGACGTCTTCCCCTACGTAGCCGGCCTCGGTGAAGACGGTCGCGTCGACGATCGAGAAAGGTACGTTGAGAAATTTGGCGATCGTTTTGGCCAGGAGGGTTTTTCCCGTGCCGGTTTGGCCGACAAAAACGACGTTTGATTTTTCGATCTCCACATCGTCGGTGCTGACCTGTTTAAGTCGCTTGTAGTGGTTGTAAACCGCTACGGAGAGGTACTTTTTCGCGTCATCCTGTCCAATGACATATTGATCCAGGTGGTTTTTGATCGCCAGAGGCGTTATATTTTCCGGGAAAAAAAAGTCATTGGTCTTGGCTTGTTTGCGCTTACCCTTCCCGTCGTAGAGTTCCTCCTGGATGATCTCGGTGGCCTGTTCGACGCACATCTCACAGATATGTGCATCGATCCCGGCGATGAGGATCAGGGCTTCTGACTTGTCCCTTCCACAGAACGAACATCTGTAGCTTGGTTTGTTCTTACGCATAAAACAGGTTTAAATTGGCGGTCTAAGGGGCCTTCAAGCGCCTCAATTACTTGCGCGGACTGTTGCGTTCGAGTACCTCGTCGACCAGGCCGTATTCCTGAGCTTCCTGTGCGGTCATCCAGTTGTCGCGGTCGCAGTCTCTCTCAATTTCTTCATAGGTGTGGCCGGTATGGTGCGCCAGGATATCGTAGAGGGATTTTTGCTGCTCCTTGACGAGTTTGTAGTAGATCTCCATTTCCGTAACCTGTCCCTGCATGCCGCCGAGCGGTTGGTGGATCATGACGCGGCTGTGTTTCAGGCAGGTGCGTTTGCCCTGATTGCCGGCGGCGAGCAGTACGGCGCCCATGGAGGCAGCGAGGCCCGTGCAGATGGTGCTGATGTCGGGCGCCACGTACTGCATGGTATCGTAAATGCCCAAACCTGCGAGTACGGAACCACCGGGACTGTTGACGAACATGGTGATGTCTCGTTTGGGGTCGGCCGATTCGAGGAAAAGGAGTTGAGCCTGTACGATGTTAGCTACATCATCGGTAACAGGGGTACCGAGGAAAATGATGCGGTCCATCATCAGGCGGGAAAAAACATCCAGGACGGTGGCGTTGAGCTGCCGTTCTTCGATGATGTAGGGTGTCAGGTTGCTCACCTGTCCAAATTGCCGGGCATTGTGCAACGAGTATTGCTCTACCTTGTGGCTGCCCATTCCAAGGTGCTTGGTGGCATATTTCAGGAATTCATCCTTTGGGAACATAGAGAATCATTTACGATGTTGATGGAAAATTGGATGGACTAACTGGAATAGAAACGCCTGGCTTTCCCAAGTGGTTGAAGGAAATTTCAAAATTACCGGGAAAGTTATTCAAGTAAGGAACCGGAAATTCGTCTCTTATTTCTGGGTTTCGTAAAGTTCCATTTCTTTTTCCGACAATTCTTTAAAGGTAATGGCCTTTTTCTTGACCCCCACGGCAGCTTCGATGGTTTTATAGACCTTTTCCTCCACAATGTCTTCCGCCACTTTTTCGACCTGGTTTTCATCGCCCATGAGGCGGTCGATCGTGCTGTTGATCACAGTTTCGTCGAGTTGATAGCCGACGGATTGGCGGATGCGGTTGGCAAACTCGTTGCGCAATTCCTCTTCGGTCACGGCCAGTTCGTTTTCGCGGATGAGCTTGTTGCGGATCAGCGACCAGCGGAGACTTTCGGCAAAGCGATCATAGGATTTCTCCACCTGCTCGGGGGTATTTTTTTCGTCGGACGCCACCAACCAGCGCTTGAGGAAGGCATCAGGCAGGGGCAGTTGTTCGCGGTTGAGCTCGAGTATCTTTTCGCGCAGGGCCTGGAAAAATAGCCCGTCGGCCCGGCGGTTGAAGTACTGTTCCAGTTCCTGGCGGATGCGCTCCTTGGCTTCTTCTTCGCTCGTCACAACGCCTTCTCCGAAATAGGAATCGAAGAAAGCCTGATCGACCGGTGGCAGCTCAGCCCGGCGGATGCGTTCGATGCGGCCTTCAAATTCGGTGCCGATCTCGCGGTCGGATTCTTCCTCCAAACCGAGATAGTAGCGGCGCACGAAGCCCGCATTTGCTTCCGTATTGATGGCAAAGGGGTTAAAGGTAAATGCTTCCCCCACTTTGCGCTTCATCAGTTCTTTTTTGAATTTCTTGTCGAGTTCTTCGTCGAGCCGCAGTTGGAAATGGTGGTGAATGCCGCCTTCCTTATGCTCGCCGTTCTCCAACTCGTGGAGGTGGAGGCTGAGGAGGTCTTCGTCCTGCATGACGCCGTCTTCCACGTCCTCCAGTTTGCCCATGCGGCGGCGAATGCCCATGAAGTCTTTTTCCAATTCCTCTTTTGTAATGGCGGCTTCGTAGCGTTCCACCTTGGTGCTGGTCGCCAGGCCTTTAATTTCGAATTCGGGAGCTTTGCCGATATCGAACTTGAATTCAAAATCCCCGGCCTGGTCGGGGTCGAAGGAAACCGGCGCCTGCTCAGGAGAGGCGATGGGGTGCCCCAGGTAATTGGTGTCCTTGTCCTGGCGCAGGAAGTTGTTGAGCTCATCCTGCAACATGTCGTTAATCACATCCGAAAGGATGGCAGGGCCGTAGGCTTTTTTCAAAAAGCTTTCCGGGGTTTTGCCCTTGCGGAAGCCTTTCAGCTGAGCGCGGTGTTTATAGTTTTTCAGGGCGGAATCAAAGCGTCCCGAATAAGAATCCTTGTCGATGACGATGGTCAGCGATGCATTGAGTTGGTCCAGATCCTCTTTTACTACTTTAGACATAAACTGGGTTATGAGATGATCGAAGAAGCGTGCGTGGTAGCCGCTTCACCAATCATATTTAGATTATGGTGCGGGTGGAGGGACTCGAACCCCCAAGCCTTTCGGCACTAGATCCTAAGTCTAGCGCGTCTACCAGTTTCGCCACACCCGCAGCTGCTGTTTTTCAATGGAATAGAACGGGGTAGCGGACCCTGGGCCATTCCATTTTCACAAAAGCGATGCAAAGATAGATTTTTTTTGAGAGAAACGTTCCGGGCACTTTAAACGTTTCAAATTTGTTGGGCATTTGAAGAGGTGAAAAATTTTTACACATAAATCGAGTAAATTTGCAGATAACCCTGACGGGCAGGGTTACAACTGGGAAATATGGCCGAAGTTCAGATCATACAAGAAGAGGAAAAGCAACTGATACAGCGGGCTTACCGGCAACTGCTTCGATCCATTAAATCGGAAATGGATGAAGAGGACCAGCGCAATATTCGCCTGGCCTACGAAATGGCGGTCGATGCCCACAGCAAACAGCGGCGAAAGTCGGGGGAACCCTACATCCTGCACCCGATCGAGGTGGCGCGTATTTGCGCGGAGGAAATCGGATTGGGCCCCACTGCCATCGTGTGCGCGCTCCTCCACGACGTCGTGGAAGATACCGACGTGACCCTGGATGAGATCGATGAAAAATTCGGAGCGCGCATCTCCCGGATCGTCGACGGGTTGACCAAACTCGACGGCTCTTACAATAAAGACAACAGCCAGGCGGAGAACTTTAAAAAAGTGCTCAGCACCCTGGTCGATGACGTCCGGGTCGTCCTGATCAAAATGGCCGACCGCTTGCACAATATGCGCACCCTGGGGTCCATGCCCCGCCACAAGCAATTGAAGATCGCCGCCGAAACGAGCTATATCTACGCTCCCTTGGCCCACCGCCTCGGGCTCCATGCCATCAAGACCGAGTTCCAGGACATCTGCTTCAAGATCACCGAACCGGAAGCCCATGCCGAGTTGTCCAGGAAATTGCAGGAGACCCGGCGCGAACGGACGCGTTATATAAATGAGTTCATCCGGCCCCTGACCAAAAAACTCGATGAGATCGGAGTGCCCTATCGCATTTTCGGCCGCCCCAAAGCCATCTCTTCCGTTTGGAACAAGATCAAGTTCAAGCTCGTCACCTTTGAGGAGATCTACGACCTCTTCGCCGTTCGGATCGTGGTCGACGTCGAATCCATCCGCGAAAAAGCGGCCTGTTGGCACGTCTATTCGGTGGTGACCGATGTCTATAAACCGATCCCCGAACGCCTCAAGGACTGGATCACCACGCCAAAGTCCAACGGATATGAATCGCTGCACACCACCGTCATCGGTCCGAAAGGCCGCTTTGTGGAGGTGCAGATCCGCACCGAACGGATGGATGAGATCGCCGAACGGGGTTTTGCCGCCCATTGGAAATACAAAGGCGTGCGCAACCAGACCGATGTCTACGAGACCTGGCTGGAGGGTATCCGTGAATTGCTGGAAAACCCCAATAGCGACGCCCTGGAATTTATCAGCGATTTCAAGACCAATCTCTTTAACGAAGAGGTTTACGTTTATACTCCGAAAGGGGATATGAAGGTGTTGCCCAAAGGAGCTACCGCCCTCGATTTTGCGTTCAGCATCCACTCCGACATCGGTTACCATTGCACGGGCGTCAAGGTCAACAACCGCCTGGTGCCGATGAGCTATGAGCTGAAGAACGGGGATCAGATATCGGTCGTTACCAACCGCAACCAAAAACCCAGCGAGGGGTGGCTGAAGTGGGTAGTCACCGGCAAAGCCAAGTCCAAGATCCGCTCCTCCATGAAAGAGGAACGGCGGCAACAAGGCCAGATCGGCCGCGAACACCTGGAGCGTAAACTCCGCAATATGAAGGTCGATTTCGAACCGGCCGTCGAATTCCTGGTCAAACACTACGGGTTTTCCTCCCATATCGACTTTTACTTTGCGATCGCAACGGAATCCTTCGATCTGCGCGCCGAACTGAAGCAGTTTGTCGTTGAAGCGGGCCGCTTGCACCTGCCTGCACCGGAAACAAAACCGGCGCCAGCGGAGGAACCCGCTTCTCCGGTGATCAGACCGCAGAAAAATTTTACCGGCAAAACCCGCCTCCTCGTAGGAGGGGAGCCGGCCGATCAATACAATTACTCTTTTGCGTCCTGCTGCAACCCGCTTCCTGGAGACGATATTTTCGCCTTTCTCTCTCAAAATGCAGGACTCAAGATCCACCGGACCTCTTGTCCCAACGCCGTGCACCTCATGGCCAACTACGGCTACCGGATCATGAAGGCCGAATGGGTCTCCTCTCCCGATTCTACCTTTGTCGCCGACCTGAAGATCACCGGGATCGACGATGGCCCGGGTATCATCGAGCGGCTCACCCATGAGATCTCTACCAAACTGGGCGTGAACATCCGCTCCTTCAACATCCATGGGGACGAGGGCTATTTCGAAGGAAAGATCAGCCTTTTTATCGCCAACACCGACCAATTGAACATGGCGATCCGGACCCTGAAAAACTTGCGCAACGTTTCGACTGTTACTAGAATAGAATAAGTTGTGAGCAAAATATCTTAATGTTTTTAATACGACTATCAGCGGGCGCAACCCGCTGATAGTCGTATTAAACCTTGCTGCACGACCGCAGCCCGTGCAGCAGGGTTTTTATTAAATTAATTTTGTCGCACTATTTATATAAGTATTGAATTTTCCAGATTGGAAGCGCCCAATCCGCTGTCAAAGGCAGCGCTTCCATTTGTGGTGTTGCCGGTGAAGCAAGAGATATGAACAAGAAAAACGAGGACGAACTCATCAAGGAGGTTAAGGAGATTTTCTCCGGACATTTGGAACAACAGGGGTTTCGAAAGACTCCTGAACGGTATGCCATTCTGGAGGAGATCTACAGGCGCAGCGATCATTTCGATGCCGAGGCCTTATACATCCATATGAAGAATCAGAATTACCGGGTCAGCCGGGCAACGGTTTACAATACGCTCGATCTGCTGGTCAATTGCGATCTGGTCAAGAAGCACCAGTTTGGCAAAAACCTGGCCCAGTACGAAAAATCATACGGCTATAAACAGCACGACCATCTGATCTGCCTGGATTGCGGCGATGTACTGGAATTTTGCGATCCGCGTATCCATCAGATCAAGAGCATGATGGGCGAAGTATTGAAATTCAAGGTCATCGGCCATTCCCTTAATTTATACGGGCACTGCCACGGCGCCTGTTCGCGCACCCAAAACCCGGGATCAGGGGAGCAGGAGCCGAAGAAGGAGACTATGTCCTGATTTTGGGGAGGTTTTGTAAACGGTTATTTTCCATAAAGGCGGAAATTCCGTTAACTTTGTCGGCCCTTTTAAAAAAGCAAATTCTTGTTGAAACATGGAAGGCGCACAGACGGTGCTCCTTCCATCTTTCATTTTCATTGCACGTGCAGTGGCAAAACAACCGACCCAAAAATTGCAAATATGGCTGTTGATGTCCTCTTAGGCCTCCAATGGGGAGACGAAGGAAAAGGAAAGATTGTTGATTTCCTTGCCAATAACTATCACATGGTTGCCCGCTTCCAGGGAGGACCAAATGCCGGACATACCCTCAAGTTCGACGGTAAGAAGTTCGTTCTGCATACCATTCCCTCCGGGATTTTCCGGGAAGGCTTGCTCAACCTCATCGGCAACGGAGTGGTCATCGACCCGGTAATCCTTCAACGCGAAGTCGATACCCTGGAAAATGTCGGGGTCGATTTCCGGGACCGGCTGCTCGTTTCCAGAAAAGCGCATCTGATCCTCCCGACCCACCGCTATCTGGATGCCGCTTCGGAGGCGTCCAAAGGAGAAGAAAAGATCGGCTCTACCCTCAAGGGGATCGGTCCGACCTACATGGATAAGACCGGTCGAAACGGCTTACGGGTCGGTGACGTCACCCTGTCCGATTTCGATCAAAAATACCGCAGCCTTCGCTCCAAACACATGCGCCTGCTCCGCTTGTATCCCGATATCGAATTCGATCTCGAACGCGAAGAGGATGCCTGGATGGAAAGCCTGGAATTGTTGCGAAACCTCCGGCATGTAAATGGTGAATATTTCATCAATGAATTCATCGGAGACGGCAAACGGGTATTGGCGGAAGGCGCTCAGGGGTCTATGCTGGATATCGATTTCGGCACCTATCCTTTCGTCACCTCCTCCAATACGGTTACTGCCGGGGCTTGTATCGGCCTGGGCATCGCTCCCCGGCAGGTCGGGGAGGTCATCGGCGTGACGAAAGCTTATTGTACGCGCGTGGGCAGCGGCCCGTTCCCCACCGAACTGGAAGACGAGACAGGTGAAACCCTTCGACGGGAAGGTGCTGAATTCGGCGCTACTACCGGTCGACCCCGCCGCTGCGGCTGGCTCGACCTGCCCCAACTGAAATATTCTATCCTTCTCAACGGAGTGACCCAGCTCGCCGTTACCAAGATCGATGTGCTCAATCACTTTGAGACCATCCGGATAGCAACTGCCTATAACTACGAAGGAACTCAAACCGACCAATTGCCGTTTGATCTTTGTGATGTCCAGATCGAACCGGTACTGGAAGATCATTCGGGATGGAAGCAATCGCTGGATGCCGCAACCGAATATGGGGACCTTCCGGCTGCAGCCCGGCAATATGTGGAAGCCATGGAGCGGTATCTCGACGTGCCGGTCACCATGGTATCTACCGGCCCCGAACGCAAAAAACTGATCCTGAAAGGGGTGAAAGCTCCTGTATAAAGGTGCGTGTCAAAAAAAAATACCAACCAATGACAAAGATTATCATTGCCAATACGGAAACCATCGCCGGTTATGAGATCATAGAGGTCCTGGATATTGCCAGGGGCAGCACGGTTCGCGCCCGCAATATCGGCAGGGACATCGTTGCCGGATTTCGGAATATTGCCGGCGGAGAGATCCGGGAGTATACCCGCCTGATGGCCGAGGCGCGCGAGCAGGCGATCGACCGCATGCTCGCCGATGCCGAAGAACTGGGCGCCGATGCCGTTGTTAATGTCCGGTTTACCACCGCCATGGTAATGCAAGGCTGTTCCGAAATACTGGCCTACGGCACCGCTGTTAAGATTCGAAAACTGAACGAATAATTTAAAAACCCCCTTCTGGAGACATGGAAAAGAAGAAAAAGGGAAAAGTAGAGATCACCAACCGGAGGGCCGAATACGAATATCAATTTATCGACACCTTCGAAGCGGGGATCGCGCTATTGGGCACGGAGATCAAATCGCTGCGCGGAGGAAATGCCAATATCAACGACGCTTTTTGTTTTTTTGAGAACGGAGAGTTGTACGTCAAGAATATGTATATCAAAGAGTATGCCTTCGCGACGTATTTTAACCATGAAGCGCGCCGTCCGCGCAAGTTGTTGCTGCGCAAACCCGAGTTGCGCAAACTCGAACGGCGGGTCCGGGAAAAGGGATTGACGATCGTGCCCTACCGGCTGTATTTTACCGAAAGGGGGTTTGCGAAACTGGAAATAGCCCTCGCACAGGGCAAGAAATCGTACGATAAACGCGAATCGATCAAGGAAAAAGATAGTAAACGAGACCTGGACCGGATGAAGAAAATTCGTTTATAATATTTTTGTGTGGACCACTCCGGCACAAAAGAAGAGAAAATGCCATGCGTTTGACCGAGTTAAAAGAAAATGAAGAGGGCATTCTCCATCGCTATGAGGATGAACGATTGGCTGTCAAGTTGATGGCTATGGGGGTGTTGCCCGGCAGCCGGTTGCGGGTGATTCGGAAAAATGCCTTCGGAAACACACTCTATGTGCGGGTTGATCAAATGCATTTGGCGATCCGGAAAACAGAAGCGGCATGTATAATCCTGAAGTGATTGAAACCCCAGCCCTTAAAGGGCGGAAGCGCATGAAAGTCGCGTTGTTGGGCAATCCCAACAGCGGGAAAACTTCTGTTTTCAACAAACTCACCGGACTTCGGCAGAAGGTCGGCAATTTCCCCGGGGTGACGGTCGACGTCAAATCGGGGCGCCTGGATATGAACAAGGACCTGGCGGTCGAATTGATCGATCTGCCCGGCACTTACAGTCTCTTCCCTCATTCCAGCGACGAACGCATCGTCGTCAGTACCTTGTGCAACACCAGGGATGACAACTATCCGGATGCCATCGTCTACGTGGCCAACAGCGCCCAGCTGGAAAAACATTTGCTCCTGTTTACCCAGCTCCTCGACCTGAACTTCCCGATTGTGCTTGCACTGAATATGGCCGATGTGGCAGAAGGAAAGGGAATGAAGATCGACAATGCGCGCCTGAGCAAAGAATTTCAGACGCCGGTGATCTCCGTCAACGCCCGGACCGGGGAGGGGATCGACCGGCTCAAGATCGTGTTAGAGGAGTTGTTGCTCCACGGGGTTCAGGCCGAAGGGTTGAGCCAACGCCGGCCGTTTTACGAACTTTCCGACCAGGAGGAGCAGCTTTCGGAACGGGCCGGGGAGGTTATGGAAGTCCGGAATGTCTACCACGGCCTCTTGCTGGCGCACCACCACTCCTGGTTACCTTTCCTGGACAACTGGTTGAAGGTTTCTATCAGCCACAAGCTGGAAAGTACCGAAAAACCGTTGCTGCATTACCAGGTTCGCGAAACGATGTCGCGTTTTGACCGACTGGGGCCCCTGCTGAAACGGAGTATCATGCGGCCGGCAGACCAGCCGCTTTCCCGGTCGGAATTTGCCGACCGTTTGCTTACCCACCGGGTTTGGGGACCGACCATCTTCTTTGTGTTGATGTTTCTGGTCTTTCAGGCGATTTTTGAAGGGGCGAGCTACCCCATGGACTGGATCGAGCAGATCTTCCGGGCCCTGGGGAGATGGTTGCAAACCTCCTTACCGGATTCGTGGTTCGCCGATTTGCTCGTCAAGGGGATCCTGTCGGGCTTGGGCGGTATTTTGGTATTCATTCCCCAAATTGCCATCCTGTTTTTCCTGATCTCTATCCTGGAAGAAGTGGGTTATATGGCTCGCGCCGTATTTTTATTCGACAACCTCATGAGCCGCTTCGGTCTGAATGGCCGCAGCATCGTTGCGTTGATCTCCGGGGGCGCGTGTGCGGTGCCTGCCATCATGTCGACCCGTACGATCAGCAACTGGAAAGAGCGCCTGATCACGATCATGATCACCCCGCTGATCAGCTGTTCGGCCCGTATTCCGGTATATGCCTTGCTCATCGGTTTCGCCATTCCATCCGTGCCGGTATTGGGTGTTTTCAACTTGCAGGGGATCGCCTTTATGGGATTGTACCTGCTCGGGATATTGGCGGCATTGGGCGTGGCCCTGATCTTTAAACTCGTTTTGCGGTCCGATGAGCGCAGCTTCCTACTTATGGAACTGCCCGACTATAAGCAGCCCCAATTGCGCAATGTAGGGTATACGGTTTATGAAAAGGTGAAGGCATTCACCCTGGAGGCCGGAAAGGTCATCCTGGCCATTTCCATTGTGCTTTGGGTATTGGCCGATTTTGGTCCGCGGAAAGAGATGGCCCGGGCCGAGGAGGAAGCCCGTACGATCGCCGCTCAAAACAACATGGATGAATCTGCAACGGCCGACCTGATCGCGTCCCGGCAGATCGAAGTATCTTATGCGGGGCATCTGGGCAAATTTATCGAACCCGTCATTCGTCCCCTGGGCTTCGACTGGAAGATCGGGATCGCCCTGATCACCTCCTTTGCCGCTCGCGAGGTTTTTGTCGGCACCATGGCCACGATCTACAGCATAGGTAGCGAGTCGGATGAATTCGCCATCCGCGACCGCCTGGCGCAAGAGAAAGATCCGGTTTCCGGCAAGCCCGTGTACAATATGGCGACAGCCCTGTCGCTACTCATCTTCTACGTTTTTGCGATGCAATGTATGAGCACGCTCGCCGTGGTGCGCCGCGAAACCCGCTCCTGGAAATGGCCGATCATCCAGTTTCTCTTTATGGGAGGAATGGCGTATTTGGGGAGTTTGATCACCTATCAGCTTTTTGCTTAATCCACATACTCCACGAGCCGCAGGAAGCGAAGGCCAAGGGTCACTTCCAGTGTGATGTTGGTGATGCGTCGTTCACTGAGGCTGCGGTTGGTGCCGGTGTAGGGATCGTAGACGTTGTCGATCGCAGGCTGGTAGTATTGCTTGGAGAGGTCGGGATTGACCGTAAATTCCAGTATGCCGCCTACCAGTTCGCCGAAGGGAAATTCAAATCCTCCGCCGACCGTCATGCCGTAATTCAGCCGCCGCACCCAGGAGTCGGTTGGCCAGGTGGTAATGAAAGGATAGGTGGGATCTTCGTATTCCTTGAGATTGGTATTGATGGTGTAGTCGCCCCGCAAGCCGAGCAGGTAGTAGGCCTTGGTATCGCCAGTTCCGATATTGTGTTTTTTCTTGGCGCCAATGGTGAGCGACACGTTCCGGAACTGGAAATCCTGAGCGGGGGCCGTGCCGACGTTTCCGCTGATCGGATTGGTAAAGCGGAGATGCCGCAACGCGCTTCCTTTTACGTGATAGCCCGCTTGTGCGAAGAGGACGTTGTCGCCCAGCGATTCGATAAAGACGATGCCGTGGTATCGAAAGAGCGGTTGTTGGTCGAAGTCATTCCATTTCTGGAAGCCCATGGTCGGACCTCCTTTGATGCCGAAGGCGGAGCCCTGGGCCCAGATGCTCAGGGCACATCCCATCAGGAAGAAGAGTAGATACCATTTTTTCATGTTCTCCAAAATTTATTGGGGGAACAGCCGGAGGCCGTTCCCTGTCAACCATTATTTTACACGTAATTGTTGGCCCACCACGATCAGGGTTCCGCTGATCCCGTTGAGCTGCTGGATGGCCTGGACGGTGGTATTGTATCGTTTGGACAGGCTGTACAAGGTATCGCCCGGCGCGACGGTGTGATATACCACAGCGGGTTGATCGATAACCGGAGGCGGGGGAATGACTACCGGCGGTGTGGGGATCGGTTCTTCCTCCACGGGTTTGGTCTCGATAGGAAGGGGTGGAGGCGGAGGCAACACAGGAACCGGAGTCGGGGGTGTTTTTTCCACTTCGGGTTCTTCGATCACCTCTCCAAAGGGATCCTCCTCCGGAGGCCAGGCGAAGTCGTCGATATTGATCACATCGGGATAGGGCGATTTATTGAGCACTTCGCCGACCAGTTTCGGCCGGTCCTCGTCTTTCTTGATCCTTCCGCGCAGGATGATTCGCTCGTCTTCGGCCGGTTCCGATTTTTCGGGCATCCGGTTTTTCTTATACAGCTTGTTGAGCTTGATGCCGTAGGTTTGGGCGATGTCATACATCGTCTCGCCCTTTTTGACGTAGTGGTATTTCCGGTCGCCCCGGTAGCTGTTTCGCTTGGGTTCCAGGAAGACCCGGTCGCCTTTTTTGAGGGCGGTGTTGGGCTTGGTCAGCATTTCGTTGTACTGGAGGAGCTTATAGACATCCCTGCCGGTGCGTTCGGCAATGATAGCGGGTGTTTCGCCCTCTTCGGCGATGACCACATCGACATCGTTCACCTGGAAGATGCCGATGAGCAGATCTTCATAGGTATTCTCCACCACATTGATAAAGGGGTCGACCACCGGTGGCCGGTCGTATTGGTAGAGCTGATACCGCTCGATGATGGCGATCAGTTTGGAGTCGTAAGTGGCGCTGGTGGCGTAGCCGGCCTTTTTGAGTCCACTGGCCCAGCTTTTATAATCCATCGGGTCGAGGTGAAAAAGAAAACCGTAGCGCCATTCTTTTTTGGGATCGCGAAGGAATTCGGAATGGGCGATAAAGGATTCCTGGGGGCGGCGATAGCTTCGGAAGCAAGACTTGACCAGTTTTCCGTTTTCGTCGTAGTCGTCGTCTTTTTTCATGTAGGTCTTGCCATCCCAATCAACGCCGCATTTGATCCCGAAATGGTTATTGGCGCGCTGTGCCAGTTCGCTTTGGCCGGCGTTGGATTCGAGCAGGGCCTGGGCCAGTTTGATACTGGCCGGGATGCCCGCTCTCTCCATTTCCTGGATGGCGATATCTTTAAAATGTTCGATGTAGTCGCGTTGGACTTCCGTTTGGGAAGCGGCCAGAAGCGGTATCCAAAGAAGGATCAGCAAGATGCCTGTACGCATATGAAGACGGTTTTGCGTTGGGACTGGGGATAGAAAGGTATTTTCAATCGATAAATAACGCAATATTTCCTGAGAATTGGTATAATCGGGGATACGATTAATCGATTGGAAAAGAAAAACTCCCGGCACCTGGGTGTTGGGCCGGGAGGGACGCATAAAAAACAGCAGACTGAGGAGCCACGCCGGCGTGGGAGGCCGGGAGGCGCCAATATGAACGCAAAGTCGGGAAAATGGTCAGAGGTTGCTGATCCGCCGGATCACCTTATAGAGCCGGGTATGGATATTGACCTCTTCGATGAAGGGGTCGTGTTCGAGGTGATTGGCGGAGATCAGTTTCAGGTGTGTGACGCGCCCTCCGTGGTGGATGCGTTGCACGTATTTCACCCATACGGAGCCGTTGTTCTTGACGGCGTAGATCTGGTTATCCTTCACCTGGTTGAGGTCTTCCAGTTCGCGGCAGACGACGACGTCTCCATCGTGGATCAGGGGCTCCATACTATTGCCGTTGATGGGGAAGGCGACCAATCCGGACCCGGCGAGGCCGGGAAGGGAGAAGTAGTCCAGATCTTCTCCGCGGAAGCCGTCTACATCGACGGCGGAACCGGCAAAGGCTTCGGTAGTGGTAAAGAGGATATTGCCCCGATAGCCGTGGTCCTCCGGTTCGGAAACGGATTTGGGAAGGTCGAGCCCAAACGGGGAGCCGAGGCCGTCCAGCATAAACGATTCGTTGACGCCGAACTCCCGGCAGAACCGGCGCGCCTGGGAATAATTGATAACCCGTTTGTCGTCCGGGTTTAAAAAGGCCCGGATGATGTGCCCGTAGGCGCGATTGCCGAGGATCTTCTCCGCAAAGTCGCCCATGCCTTTTCCGTTTCGGTCGTTCTTTACAATGACACCTCGTCCTTCCAGCATTTTAAATGCCCGGATAAATCGATCGTTTAGTTGCAGCCGGTCTTCACCAATCATAAAAGAATGGGTTTTTGTTTGGAAAAATCATCAGGAGGATGAATTTTGTTGCAAGATAAAACAAATCAGTTTACCTTGCAAGGGTATTTAAAAAAAAATGTTCTTTTTTGGACTTGTTTTTATGCTCTGCACCGGAAGCAGATCCCATAAACCCTGAGTTTTCAACGTTTCGTTTTAAATCGGCATGGGTGCGGGGATTTTTATATCTTTGCAGAGGAGCGCGCCGCCGGCGCGCTCCTCTGCATTTAATCGTGTATTATGGGTAAAGTCATTTCACTGCTCAACCACAAGGGCGGTGTGGGAAAGACCACCAGCGCCATCAACCTCGGCGCCGGTTTGGTAGAACTGGGTAAAAAAGTGTTGCTGGTGGACCTCGATCCGCAGGCCAATCTTACGTTGTCGCTGGGCATACCCCGGGAAAAGGTTACCATATACGAATCGCTGCGCGGCGAGTCGGAGCTGGTTCCCTATAAGGTCAAGCCCAACCTGGACGTCGTCATCTCCTCCCTCGACCTCTCGGGCGCTGAAATGGAGCTGATCAACGAGGCCGGACGCGAATACCTGCTGCGCGAACTCTTCGAACCGGTGGTGGCCGATTACGACTTCATTCTCGTCGACTGCCCGCCTTCCCTCGGGTTGCTGACCCTCAATGCCCTGACGAGCAGCCACTACATCATCATCCCCCTTCAGACAGAGTTCCTGGCCTTGCAAGGCCTGACCAAGATCAAACAGGTCATCGACAAGGTGCGCGTGCGCCTCAATAAAAGCCTGCAGATCGTCGGGGTGGTGGCCACGATGTACGACTCCCGAAAGATCCTCAACCGCGACGTACTGGACACCATAAAGAAGTTTTTCGGCAAACGGGTCTTCGATACCATGATCCGCGATAATATCGCTCTGGCTGAAGCCCCTTCCAAACGACTGGATATCTTTGCATACAACCCCGGAAGCATCGGAGCGCAGGATTATCTGGCCCTCAGCAAGGAATTGCTCGAACGCCTTCAAAACGGGGTGCTAAAAGAAGAAGTGGAACGTTCCGGCGAATAAAAACATTAAATACGAGTAGGACCTCGGATCTCCTGCTCCGAATAAATGCTATGAGTTATCGTGGGTAAAAAGAAATTTAAAGACGGTCTGGAAAGCCTCTTCCGGGATGCCCAGGAAGAAGCCAAAAACACGCCTCTGGTGGTCGAAACCGAGCAGGCGCCTGAAAAGCCGTCTGGAAGATCCTCCGGGAAACACTTCTCCGATGAGCTCGAACAGTTCTTCCAGGAAGCCCTCCAGGAGAGCATCCAGGATGGATTGTCTACGCCTAAAGCCGCAAATCCCGATCCCGCCCCGGCTACACGCCGGCCGGCTAAACCCAAAGACGGCCTGGATGCCCTCATCCGCCGCACCATCGAATCGAGCGAAATGGACCTCCGCTACGACGAGAACAGAAAACGGATCGCGTTTTCTTTCGAGAAAGAAAATCTGGAAAAACTCAAAAAGATCGCCCGGCTGGAAAAAACCCTCCTCAAGGATATGATCGCCCGCGTCGTGGCCGACTACATCCGGGAATACGAACAAAATAATAAATTGTAGGAATGTATGTCCTCCGCTCATTTGGAGCCTTGCTCGCATTGACCCTTACCCTGTCTTTGCCCGCTCAGCCCTATTCCCTGGATTGGAATCGGGAGGCCTGGATCGGAGGCGCGGGTTTGGCAGTAATGGCAGCCGACCTCGGACTGAACCACTCCATGCGGCCTTTGACCGAAAGCCAGATCGCTCAATTAAACGACCGGACCATCCCCTGGCTGGACCGGGTCGCCGTTTACCGTTTCTCCCCCGCTGCCGGTTTGCGCAGCGATATCGCCCAATGGAGTGCCTTTACCATGACGGGCGTGGTGGCGGGCGGACTGCTTCTCCGATCCTGGCGGCAGGACGATCACCCGGCCTTTTTTCGGGAAGGATTCGTTTTGGCGACGCTGCTGATCGAAACCAACCTGCTCGCCCTCGACGGCACTTATCTGCTGAAAGGCAGTGTGCGCCGGCCGCGGCCCTACGTCTTTAACCCGGACGTACCGCCGGAGCGCAAACGATCGGCCGAAGACCGCCGTTCCTTCTTCTCCGGGCATACTTCCCTGGCGGCGGCCAATTCCTTTTTTGCGGCTACGGTCTTTTCCGATTATTTCCCGGAGAGCAAATGGAAACCCCTCGTTTGGGGGCTGGCCATCGGTATTCCCGCCTGGACGGGCGTGGAACGCTGTCTGGCCGGGAAGCATTTTCCGACCGACGTGCTGAGCGGCTACGCCTTCGGCGCCTTTTGCGGGTGGCTGGTGCCGCGTTTGCACCGCGGTCCGGGCCGGTTGCAGGTATACCCGGCGCCATTTCGGGTCGAACTTGATTTCTAACCCCTCACCGATTAAAAGAATTAGGAAGTTTGCCGTACTTTTAGGGCAGGAACCAATGTCGCCCGTCCTCATTTTTTCATCCCTAAAAACGGCATATGTTATTTCAACCCGACATTGAGACCTTGCCCATCGAAAAGCTTCGCGCCCTCCAAAGCGAGCGTCTCCGCAACCTGGTCGCCTACGTCTACGACCGAGTTCCCTTTTACAAAAAACAACTCGACGCACACGGGATCAAACCTTCGGATATCAGACACATCGGCGATATCCACAAGCTGCCTTTTACCAAAAAGACCGACCTGCGCGACCACTATCCCTTTGATCTCTTTGCCGTTCCGATGTCGCAGGTGATCCGCATCCACGCATCCAGCGGCACCACGGGCAAACCCACCGTAGTGGGCTATACCCGCAAGGATATCGACCTTTTTTCGGAGGTCGTGGCCCGCTCCCTGGCGGCATCGGGCTGCCGGCCGGGTATGAAATTGCAGAATGCCTACGGCTATGGCCTGTTCACCGGCGGTCTGGGCCTGCATTACGGCGCCGAAAAACTGGGCATGGCCGTTATCCCCGTTTCGGGAGGTATGACCGACCGGCAGATCATGCTGCTGCGCGACTTCCAGCCGGAAGTCATGAGTTGCACGCCCTCCTACGCCCAAACCCTGGCCGAAGAGTTCGTCAAGCGCAACATCTCCCTCGACTCCATCAACCTGAAGATCGGCATCCTGGGCGCCGAGCCCTGGACGGAGTCCATCCGCAAACAAGTGGAGGCCGGACTGGATATCGACGCCGTCAATATCTACGGCCTGAGCGAGATCATCGGCCCGGGCGTGTCGAATGAGGATATCGATGAAAAAGGGACGGGAAGCTACATCTGGGAAGACCACTTCTTCCCGGAGATCGTCGACAAAGACACCGGCGAACCTCTGCCGGAAGGCGAGTTCGGCGTACTGACCTTCACGACGCTGACCAAGGAGGCCATGCCGCTGCTGCGGTATTGGACCAACGATATCACCAATATCTACTACGAACATTCCCACAAGCGCACTCATATCAAGATGGGGCCGATCCGCGGCCGCTCGGATGATATGCTCATTATCCGGGGTGTCAACCTGTTCCACACCCAGGTTGAGGAGGTGATCCAGGATTTCCCCGACCTGTCGCCCTACTACCAGCTGGTCGTAACCCGCGAAGGCAATATGGACGAAGTGGAAGTGCGGGTGGAAACCAGCCCGGACGTAGACCATTCCGAAAATCTCGACGGGTTGCGAGGCGGTCTGCGCAAAAAGATCAAGGACAACATCGGCCTTTCGATGAAGATCACCCTGGAAGAGCCCGGCAATATCCCGCGCAGCGAAGGCGGCAAGCTGGGGCGCATCGTCGATAAACGGAAGGTGTATAGTTGATAAAGAGGAGAGGCGAATCGGGCCTTCCCTTTTAACCTCAAAACCCTGACAAACCATGACGTTTGTCAGGGTTTTTCTTTGAAAAGGAGGCGGAATTGATGACAAACGTCATCTCATATCCCGGTGATGATTCTCAATTTTGGGGCGAAATTCAAAACGAGACACTTTACTAATCAAATAAACCCGATATAGTTATGGAAAGGAAAAAAATGCGCAAACGGTCCTGGGCAGAGCCCTACAAGATCAAAATGGTAGAGCTGGTGCACATGACCTCACGCGAGGAACGGCAAAAAGCACTGGAAGGAGCCGGCTATAACACCTTTTTATTGCGTTCGCGTGA
The DNA here is from genome assembly GCA_020636275.1 of Lewinellaceae bacterium. Taxonomy (GTDB): domain Bacteria; phylum Bacteroidota; class Bacteroidia; order Chitinophagales; family Saprospiraceae; genus JADJTT01. The sequence continues at coordinate 1,136,485 of JACJYD010000001.1, forward strand.
TGTATACATCGACTTGCTCACCGATAGCGGAACCAGCGCGATGAGCGACCGCCAGTGGGCCGGCTTGATGCTGGGCGACGAAGCCTATGCCGGAAGTGAGAACTTCTACCACCTGGAAGATGCCGTCCGGAAAGTTTACGGATACAAGCATGTCATACCTACTCACCAGGGCCGGGGCGCCGAACACATTCTTTCCAAAATACTGATCAAGCCCGGCGATATCATTCCCGGGAACATGTATTTCACCACCACCCGCCTGCACCAGGAACTCGCCGGCGGTACCTTCGCCGACATCATTTGCGACGAGGCGCACGATGCGGAAAACCTGTTCCCCTTCAAAGGCAATGTAGACCTCAACAAGCTGGAAAACCTGATCAAAACCCACGGGGCGAAGAAGATCCCCTACGTCTCCATCGCCACTGCCGTGAACATGGCCGGGGGGCAGCCCATTTCCCTGGAAAATCTTCGTCAGTTGCGGGAGTTGACCAAAAAACACGGCATTCTCATCATCCACGACATGACGCGGGTGGCGGAAAACGCCTATTTCATCCAGCGCCGGGAGGCGGGTTATGAAAATACACCTATCCGCCAGATCGTCAAGGAGATCTGCTCCCTTACCGACGGCGCCACCTTTAGTGGGAAAAAGGACGCCCTGGTCAATATCGGCGGTTTCCTGGCCCTCAACCGGAAAAAAGACTACACCGAAGCCAGCAACCTGGTGGTCGTGTATGAAGGACTGCATACCTACGGCGGTCTGGCCGGACGCGATATGGAAGCCATGGCCATCGGCATTTACGAATCGGTTCACGACGACCACATCCACGCCCGCGTCGGGCAGGTCGAATACCTCGGTCAGCAGCTCATCGACTACGGCGTGCCCATCGTGCAGCCCATCGGCGGACACGGGATCTTCCTCGACGCCAAGCGCTTTTTGCCGCATCTGAAGCAGAATACTTTCCCCGCCCAGACCCTGGCCGCCGAGATCTACCTCGATTCCGGCGTGCGGACCATGGAACGCGGCATCGTCTCCGCCGGCCGTAACAAGAAAACCGGCGACCACAACTACCCCAATCTGGAACTGGTGCGCCTCACCATTCCCCGCCGGGTCTATACCCAGGCCCATATGGACGTCGTCGCCGAGTCGGTAGAGGATGTTTGGGACAACAGACACAAGATCAAAGGACTGGAGATGGTGTATGAGCCGAAGTACCTGCGGTTCTTCCAGGCGAGGTTTAAGCCGCTTGGGAAATAAAGTAAGAGCGGGCAAGCGCCCGCTCTTACTTTTTTAAATAACTTGGTGGGATGAAAAAGCTGAAATCCCAACTCCAGGAAGAAATAGACGCCGGATTCCTCTACGGCAAACTGGCGGAAGCCCAGGAAGAACCCACCATGGCCCAGGTATTGGCGCAATTGGGGAAGATCGAGGAAGGCCATGCCAGAAAACTCACGGCCCGGTTCCGGGAAAAAGAGCCGAGCTTTACCCCCCCCGGTCCCAGCCTCCGCGCCCGCACCCAATGGCGACTGTCGAAGGTCTTTGGCACGGGCTTCATCATGTCCAATCTGTCGAGCATGGAGCGGGGCATGGCCCGGGCAGCTATTATCCAGAAAGAAAAAGAAGGCGAACCCATTTCCGGGACGGAACATACCCACCTGCGCATCATCGAGGCCGTGGCTCAACAGCCTTCAACCTCGGTAAGCGGTGGCCTGCTGGCCCGCTTTGAAGGGCGGCACAAATCCGTGGGCGGCAACGCTCTCCGCGCCGCCGTGCTCGGCGCCAACGACGGGTTGGTCTCCAACATGAGCCTCGTCATGGGCGTGGCGGGCGCTACGGAAGCTCAAAACGCCATTCTGATCACCGGCCTGGCCGGCTTGCTGGCCGGGGCGATCTCTATGGCCTTGGGCGAATGGCTTTCGGTACAAAGTTCCCGGGAACTCTACCTTCGCCAGATCGCCATGGAAGCCGAGGAACTGGAAGCTTCGCCCGAAGAAGAAAAGCGGGAGCTGATCCTGTTGTACCAGGCCAAGGGCATGGATGCCGACGAAGCCGAACGCCTCGCCGGCAAAGTGATGAGCGACAAGGAAATCGCCCTCGACACCCTGGTGCGCGAGGAGCTCGGCATCGACAAGGAAGAGTTGGGCGGTTCGGCATGGGAGGCTGCTTTTGCCTCGTTCTTTTTATTTGCCGTAGGCGCCATCATCCCCGTGTTGCCCTATCTCTTCATGCAGGGCGGTCCGGTGATGTACGTGAGCCTCGCCTTCAGCGTGGTGGGTTTGTTCGCGATCGGTGCGGCGATCACGCTGTTTACCGGGCGGAGTATCTGGTCGTCGGGCGCCCGGCAGGTATTTTTCGGGCTGGCCGCGGCTGCGGTAACTTATGGGATTGGGAAGTTGATTGGGGTGTCGCTGGCGGGGTAGGTTGGTCTGAACTGTGATTTATGTGATTGATGGGAGGGCTGTGATTAGGTATTTCCGAGATTCGGAGTTTTGGTCAGGTATTGGTTCGGGTTACCAGCGGTTTTTAGGGTGATTCATCACAAAAATCAAAGTAATCAAAAGAATCACAAGAATCATAGTTCAGATGATTGTCTGAACTGTGATTTGTGTGATTGGTGTGATTAATATGATTTTTTGAAGGGATGGGGTTTGGGATCCGTAGGGAGAGGGATATTTGTTGTGAAAGACAAATTTGATTACCTTCATTCGGACGTTTTCCTGTTTTGTGCGGTCAAACTAATTACCATGGCCCAAACAGCTATTTACCCTGTTTTTATCAGCTATCGTTCTGACGATACCGCGGTTCAGGCCGGCCGGCTTCGGGATTCCATCAATCATTATTTTCAGGGGAAAGAGGTCGCCTTTTTGGATGACAGTTTGAAACCGGGCGATAAATGGCCCGAGCGGCTTCGGGAAGCGGTGAGGAGCGCCCAGGTGGTGCTGGTGCTCATCGGCGACGAGGGGAAGTGGCTGGGGGTAGACCCAAAATACGGAAAAAAGCGGATTGATGACAAGGAAAATGACTGGGTTTTCCAGGAAGTGAACACGGCTTTGCATAGTCCCGCATTGGTGGTTCCTATTCTTTTTGGCAATGCCGGGATTCCGCCCGGGGATGTTTTACCGGAGGAGATACGTTCCCTTCCGGACCTGCAGGCGGAAAAGGTCCATGACATACGGAAATGGGAAAAAGAGATTGCCCCGCTTTTGACGTTGTTGGAGGACCGCTTGATTTTAGAGGATGGCCTCCCTCTATTGTCTGCCAGGTCTTTTGATCCGCTTCAACAATTACCGATCTGCCACGAGATAGCCCTTCCGGGTGATCCCTATAAGGGGCTGGGCTGGTTTGCATGGGAAGACGCAAGAATTTTCTTCGGCAGGGGGAACGACATCTTTCAGTTGAATCAGAACCTGCACAATCCTCATGCCCAGGTGGTCCTGTTTTACGGGCAATCAGGAGCCGGGAAGTCCTCTCTCCTGCAGGCAGGTTTCCTGCCCCGACTGCCGAAGGAATGGGCGCCTACCTACGCCCGTCGCTCGCGCGACGGCTCTGCCTGGGATATTCTGGAGGGTTTCCTGATGCATTTGCAGCGGGAAAACCCGGAGAAACCCCTCCTGATCCTGGACCAGTTGGAAGAAATGTACACCCACCGGGACGAGGAGCCTGCCGAATTGCCGGCGCTGCTCCACGAGATCCTAGGACACGCTTCCAAGCCCCGCGTCATTTTGGGTTACCGGGAAGATTACCATGCGCGGATCGAAGAACTGATCCGTGCCAACGGGATCATCGCCATTCCCCAGCCCCTCAAAAACCTGACGGAAACCCAGATCGCCGAGGCGGTTGCAGGGATTTTGAATAATCCCGAATTGGCCGTGGTTTACCAGAGCCTGCATCTTCCCGAAGGAGAAGCTGAATTACCGCACCGCATCGGAAAGGACCTCGTCAGTCGTCCCGACAGCAGGGCCAATGCGGCGCCACTTTTGCAGTTTATCCTACGGCAAATGTGGGATGAGGTGAAAGCTTCCAACCCCGCTGCTTTCACCTGGGAGCTTTTTACAATGCACCGCCGGGAATCGATGCTGGAATTGCTCGATACCCGCCTGGAGGCATTGCAGAAAACCCATTCCGAAGCAGCGGAGAGTGGTCTGGCGCTGGACCTGTTAAAATTCCTGGTCACTGAAGACGACACGGCCGGCCATAAAAAAGAACAGGGCTTGTTTGACCGGTATGCGCAGCATTCCGGAGATACGATCCAGGACCTTTGCGAAGCATTGGAAAACCACTATTTGATCAGTAATTTTTCGGCTAAGGGCGAGAAGCACTGGCGTTTGGCGCATGATGCCCTGGGGCGGGCCGTGCGGATACGGTTTGAGGAATCGAATGCCCCCGGCCAGCGCGCCTGGCGCCTGGTCGAAGCCAAGCAGCGCGAGATCGGGTTTTTAGCTACGTTTAGTGAATCGGATATTGAAACGATCCTTGCCGGAGAGAAAGGAATGCAGAAAATACCGGATCGGGTAATGGACCAGATCCTGGAAGACCAGCAGCGATATGAGCGGCAAAAACAGGACCGTTTCCTCCTCGCCTTCGACGGCGCTTGGGCCAATGTGCAACATCTCAATTACCTGGAAGCGCTGAAGAAGCTCCGGATTGCGAGGATGGAAGGAATCCAGTTTGATACGCTGCTTGACTTGGCGATCCAGCTGCTGCATTTCTTCCTTGAAACGGGAGATATGGAGGAATTTAAGAGCAGCCTCCACTTCATCCAGAGCCTGGATGAGAATCCCGGGGTGGAGCCTCTATTGGAAATGGCAGATTTCATTGTAGCCGACAAAAAGGGGAGTAAGGAAAGGCTTCAGAATTGGAATCCCGATCTCTACCAGAAGATGGAGCGGCGCCATTTTCCTGAAATGTGCCCAGTTATAGGCGGAACCTACCGAATGGGAAGTGGGGAAGACATTGAGGCGGAACGTCCCGTACACAAAGTGACAGTGAGCGATTTCCTGATGGGCGCCACTCCGGTCACGTGGTGGCAATATGGGCTGTTTTGTCGGATGACCGGCCGCGACCTGCCCAATGATTCGGGCTTCGGCAGGGGAGATAAGCCGGTGATCAACCTGACCTGGTATGAAGCGGTGGCCTACTGCAACTGGATGACGGAATGGCTGAGCCCATTGGATGACGTACAACTGGAGCCCGTTTACTACATAAACGACGACGCGGTAACCGCTGATTGGAGCAAGAACGGTTTCCGCCTGCCCACCGAAGCCGAATGGGAGTATGCAGCTCGGGAAAAGGGACAGAATGTCCGCTTTGGCAACGGAAAAGACGTAGCCAACCCAAAGGAAATGAACTTTGATGCGAGCCATCCTAAAAATGAACGGCAACCAAACTGGTATGTAAAAGGGAAAGGGCGTGACGTGACAACCTTTATTAGAGAATTCCCACCAAATAAACTAGGCCTGTTTGATATGAGCGGCAATGTGTTCGAATGGTGCTGGGATTGGTGGAGTATAGGGGAAAACCATTTTTATAAGTTGAGCGATGGGGCTTCAAATCCAAAAGGCCCGGAGTCTGGTCAAGAGCGAGTGGTTCGAGGTGGTTCTTGGGTCAGTAATGCTTATCTCTGCCGTTGCTCTTTTCGAAATGGGTACGACCCACTACGTCGATTCGTTAATTTAGGGTTTCGAGTTGTCCGGCGTTCGTAGCACTTGGATACTCTAACCCTTTTGCCTTTTTTTGTCTGAACTGTGATTTATGGGATTTTGGGATTGCCTTGATCCTTTTGCTTGAATTTTTTGTTTTGGACGCGTTTGAATTCGAGGCTCCTGGCGCCGAAGTTGATCAGGAGGCCGACTTCCAGGTCGTAAGCTTCGAGGTAGTTGATGGCTTGGGCGAGGTGAATGTCTTCTAATTGGATGAGGGCTTTCAGCTCAACTGAAATGACTCCTTCCACTAGAAAATCGACCCTACGGGTGCCGATTTGTTGACCTTTGAAATAGATCGGCATTTCAAACTCCCGGTTGAAGCTTAATCCTTGGTCAGACATTTCAATCGCCAGTGCCCGTTGGTATATCACTTCCTGGAATCCGTTTCCCAATGCCCGATGGACCGCCATTGCACATCCAATGACTTTGCTCGTCAACTCCGAATATTTGTGCTCCTCTTTGATCATAGTTCTTCTTTAAAGAATCAAAAGTTGTCTGAACTGTGATTTGTATGATTAATAGGATTGATGTGATTTTCAAGGTAATCAAAAAAATCTCACAAATCACAGTTCAGACAATCATCAGAACTTTGATTTGTATGATTGAAGTGATTTATGTGATTTTGAAGCTAATCAAGGTAATCAAAAGAATCACATAAATCAAAGTTCAGACAATCATCTGAGCTGTGATTTTAGGTGATGGATGGGAGAACTATGATTTGATATTTCTGATAAATCCCACAAATCACAGCTCAGATAATTGCTGGAGGACTATTTTCCCTCCCTCCTTCTTTAAAATCTCCCTCCTTTCCCGTACTTTCAAGAAAAAGTATCAATTTTGGAACAGCAAGGATTCTGCTGGATCTTTTTCGGGATTTCCCTTGCAGGGATACTCTGCTTTTCTTGTGGAGAAAAACCCGATCCCATCCCCTGGAAGATCGCCTACAACGTCTGTGAAGACTCCGAAACGGACAACTACGAGGTCTACATCATGAACATGGACGGCTCGGGGAAGAAGAATATCACTAACCACCCGGATGTGGCCTGGGTGTACTACGCCTGGAAAGACAAGCTTTACTTCATCAGCGACAGGGATACCTGCCACCGGTGTTTTTTTTTATATGAAATGAATTCGAATGGGGAAGGGGTTCGCAAGGTCACCAGCCTGCAACTGGAAGATTCCTGGATGGGCAGCCGCCTGAACGGGAAGGAAATGGTGATTGCCGGACGGCATGGGGATGAACTGCGATACCAGCTTTTCCTCATCGATACCCATACCGGCGATTTTCAACAACTGACTTACGATACAGCCGCCTTGCACCGCGATCCGGCTTTTACGCCCGACGGGCAGCAGATCGTCTTTGCCTACAAAAAAGACCGCCGCAACCACGACGAGCGCGAAGAGCTCTGGATCATGGACGTCGACGGCAAAAACCGCAGGCAACTTACGCACTATCCGCCTGCCGATACAACGGCCCAGTGGTATTCCTACGATGCCGGACCGCCGCGTTGGCATCCGGGCGAAGACTATTTCTCCTATCAGTCCAAACAGCAGGGCAAGTACTCCCTCTTCGCCGTTACGCCCGACGGGAAGGCGCTCGGCAGGCTTACGGACCTTACCCAAAACGAAGGCTGGCACGACTGGAGCCCCGATGGGCAGTGGCTGGCCGTCGAACTGTTCGATGACGCGCAAACCCATTTCGACATCTATCTGCTGAACTGGAAGTCCCGCGAACTGAAGCGACTGACCGATTCGGACCAATACGAGCAGGCGCCGGTGTTTGTGGAATAATTCTTAAATAGTATCCCTATATTTATAGTTGAATAGTTGAATAGTTGAATAGTTGTTTTTTCACTCATTTAAACCCATTATCATGAAAAACTTGAAAATGTTTTGCGCAGTATTTATTCTATTTCTTCCTCTTTTTTCGATGGCCCAGGATGCTGCTGTCGCTGGTGACTGGAAGACGATGATTCCCGGTCAGGATGGAACAACCATGATTCCCCTGAAAGTAAAGATCGCTGAAGACGGTACCTATACCCTCGATTTTGGGGGCGATGGAGTGGTAGATGTAAAGGGAACTTATAAGACGGACGGAAACCAAATCATAGTTAAAGATGTGGTGGAAGAAGGCAAAGAGGGTTGTGACGGCAAAGGCGTTTATAACTTTTCCGTCAACAATGATACCCTGGTCATGGAGCGCGTTTCCGATGAATGCCCGGGCCGTGGCGGCGAAGACGGGCGCATGGAAATGAAACGCGACAAGTAAAACACTGATTGTATTATTAATTTTGAAGGAGCGGGACACTTCCGCTCCTTTAAAATTTAAATCGTACAAATGGTCATCGAGCGGCAATTTTACAAGGCCAGTATCGGGATCATGCTCGAACAACCCTATTTCGGGCATTTGTTGAGCGATATTGCAAAGGTAGAAGATGCCGGTTCGACCGCCAGCCTGGCGATCCGGTATGAAGAACCGGTATTCGTCATGCGTGTAAATCCGGACTTCTGGCTGCGCCAGGTCCGGAACGAGCAGGAGCGGATGGGCCACTTGTTCCATCAGCTCCTGCACCTTTTTTTCGGCCACCTCTTCCGGGCGACCGACTTTTCCGATCCTTTTCTCTTCGACGTGGCCGCCGATCTGCAGATCAATGCTTATATCCCTCCTGCCTGGTTTTGGGAGAATGCCCTCCGCCTGAGCGATCTGCCCGGATTTCCACTGGAGCCGGAACAACCGGTCGCCCATTATTACGAACAACTAGGGCGATTGTGGGCCGACGAAGGCCGGCAATTTCCCGATGCTTATGCCCGGTTAATGGAATGGCATGCACAACGGGAGTTATTGTTTGAATCGCACGGGCATTGGCACCGCACCGATCGTCAACTCCGGGAGGATAAAGAGATGGCCCGTTGGAGCGCCCACTCCCTGATCCGCATCGCAGGAGAAGCTGCCGGTGCACAGGCACTCACCCAACTGCCTGCCGGGATGATGTTGGAACTGGAAAAGGACCAGGCCGCCGGGCCGGAGATCCATTGGAGAAAGCTGGTCCGGCAATTTGCCCAGTCGAGCCGGAGCACGTATATAAAAGATACCATTCACCGCCCCAGCAAGCGCTACGGCACGACCCCGGGCGTCCGGGTGCGTCGCCGGCAGCGGCTTTTGGTAGGGGTGGACACCTCCGGGTCCGTCTCCCGGGAGGAGCAGGCTGCCTTTTTTCAGGAGATCCGCTTTTTGAGCCGCACCGGGGCCGACATCACCCTGTCCGAATTCGACGCAGATATTCAGCGCACCTATCCCTACCGTGGGCAGCAGCCCGATTTTGTAGTTGGAGGTGGCAGTACCAATTTTTTACCCTTGCTGGAGTATGCCAATACCAGTGGTCCCTGGGATGGGGTCATCCTCTTCACCGACGGCTTTGCCCCGATACCACGAATCGGCATCCGCCCACCGCTTCTGTGGGTGATCACGGCCCAGGGATTGGCGCCGTCGACGCTGATGTATCAGGGACTGCCGGGTATAAAAATTAAATTAGCGGGAAGTGCCGGCGGCACTTCCCGCTAATTTAATTTTTTTATTTTCACCACATGAAACGCCCTTTTGATTACATCACCTACGGCGCTTCCAGCTCAAGTGTGGAAGTCGTCCAGCTATTGCGCTTTCTCCTGGGATCCACTTTCCGCGGAGCGCACAGTGAGGCGCCGGTGCCGGTGTGTATCTGGGGGCGGCACGGCATTGGCAAAACCCAGATCGTGCGCGACCTGGCCCGAGATATGGGCGCCGCTTTCGCTTACCTGGCTCCCGCTCAGTTTGAAGAGATGGGCGACCTGGTGGGCATGCCGCAGGTGGTGACCGATGAAAAGGGCCAACAGGTATCGCGCTTCGCGCCTCCCGACTGGGCGCCCCGGCAGGAAGGCCCCGGCATCCTGCTCATCGATGATGTCAACCGGGCGGACGACCGTATTTTGCGGGGGCTGATGCAGTTGTTGCAAAACTATGAACTGGTGAGCTGGCGCATTCCCCAAAAGTGGCATATCGTTCTCACGGCCAACCCGGATGGCGGCGATTATTCTGTCACGCCGATGGACGACGCCTTCCTGACCCGCATGCTGCACGTCACCCTGGAGTGGAACCTCGAAGCCTGGATCCGGTGGGCTACCCGGGCGGGGGTCGACCAACGGGGCATTGCCTTTGTACAGACCCATCCCGAGCTGGTCGACGGCACGCGGACGACCCCGCGGACCCTGGTTCAGTTTTTTCAATCCATCGCCCCTGTCGCCGATTTGGCCAAAGAGCTCCCGCTCGTCCGCATGCTGGCGGAGGGCTGCCTGGATCCGGACACGACCGCTGCTTTCCTTTCGTTTGCCCGCACCGAGCTGGCGCATTTGCCCACGCCGGAAGAGATCCTCAATGCCGGTGATTTTGCTGCAGTAGAGGCTCGTTTACGGGAACTGATCGTTCAACCCGTCAAGCGCCTGGATATTCTTTCCCTGACTTCCTCCCGGCTGCTGGCCCATCTCGAAGGTGGTAAAAGCTGGGCCCCCGGTCAATTGGCCAACCTGGAGCGCTTCCTCCTGCTCGATTTTATTCCGGCCGATGTACGCTTCCGCCTGGCCCAGGTGCTGGCCAATAGTTCACAAGCCGTGCTTCGCGATTTTGTAGGCCGTCCGGCCATCGGGACGATCCTTCTGGAAGGCTTGGCATAGAACAATTTTCCTTATCTTCGGGGCTTGGAAAACAGAAAAGCGGGGAGTGGGCTTTGCTACTCCCCGGTTAAAAGAATATCCTATGTTGAGCCAAGCCAAATCAACCCGCCTGGAGGCGTATTTTCAACCGTTTCGAAAAAATATCGTGGGAATTGACGCCACCTTTCCCACCCCATATGGAGAAATGCCCCTGGTATATGCCGACTGGATTGCCAGTGGCCGGCTATACGGACCCATCGAAGAAGCCATGCTCAGCCGCTTTGGTCCGATGTTGGGCAATACGCACTCCGAATCGAGTGAAACCGGGCAGTGCATGACCCAGGCGTATCACCTGTCGCATAAGATCATCAAGAAGCACGTCAATGCCAATGAGGGTGACGTTATCCTCACCTGCGGGTCGGGCATGACGGGCGCCCTGGCCAAATTCCAGCGCATTCTGGGGTTGCGGCTCCCGGAAAAACTGAACGCCTTTCTCGATATTCCCAGGGAAGAACGTCCGGTCGTTTTTATCACCCACATGGAGCACCATTCCAACCAGACCCCCTGGCTGGAGTCGATCGCCGAAGTGGTGGTCTTGCCGCCGGATGAAAACCTTCTGGTGCAACCCCACGTGCTGGAAGAGGCCATCCGGCCCTACGCGGACCGGAAGATGAAGATCGGCTCCTTCTCCGCCTGTTCAAACGTGACGGGCATCATGCCGGCTTACCACGATCTGGCCCGCATTATGCATCGCTATGGGGGTTATTGTTTTGTCGACTTTGCCGCCTCGGCCCCCTATGTGGAGATCGACATGCATCCCTCCGACCCGGAGGAGCGGCTCGACGCCATTTTCTTTTCTCCCCATAAATTCCTCGGTGGTCCCGGCAGCTCCGGCGTGTTGGTCTTCTCCAAAGAATTGTACCACAACCGCATTCCCGATCACCCCGGTGGCGGTACGGTGACCTGGACCAATCCCTGGGGCGAGCACGCCTATTTCGATGATATCGAAGTGCGCGAAGACGGCGGCACGCCTCCTTTCCTGCAGGCCATCCGCGCGGCGATGGCCATCCGGCTGAAAGAGCAAATGGGCGTCGACCATATTCGCGAACGCGAGGAGGAACTGATCGAGCAGGGCTTCGAACAGCTCCGGGATATTCCGGGGCTGAAGATCCTGGGCGATACCGGTGTGCCCCGCCTGGGCGTCTATTCGTTTTATGTGGAAGGCATCCACCACAATCTGCTGGTTCGCCTGCTCAATGACCGCTTCGGCATACAAGTGCGGGGCGGGTGTTCCTGTGCGGGCACCTATGGCCACTATCTGTTGAATGTAAACCGCGAACTCTCCAGGGAGATCACCAGCCGGATCAACCAGGGCGATTACTCGGCCAAGCCGGGCTGGGTGCGCCTGTCGCTGCATCCCACTATGACCGATGCCGAATTGCGGTACATCACCAACGGTATCCGGGCAGTGGTCGAAAATGTGGTTGAATGGGAAAAGGACTATGAACACGACAGCCGGTCAAATGAATTCTTTCACAAGCAATTTCGCCGGCCGGAAGGGGAGATCCTCAAGTGGTTCTCCCTTCCATAACGGCTCTGACTTTTTCTCAAGTATATTTTTAAAATAGTCAAAAATGATAAAAAGAACCGCTTTCCTCCTAGGGGCGATCTTGTTTGTCCTGGCTCCCATGCTCGGTCAAACCGAACTGGAACGCCGCCTTTTCGAACTGCCCGATGTCATTTTCACGCCGATCGATGTGATGGGCGATTATGAAGCAGCCTACGAACTGCAGGTGAAACAACCCATCGACCACCAGCATCCCGAAAAAGGCTATTTCTACCAGCGGGTTTTCCTGTCGCACGCCGGGTTTGACCGGCCCAATGTCATCGTCACCGAAGGCTATCAACGGCCTACGAACCGGATCTACGAACTGTCTCGCCTGCTCGACGCCAACCAGGTCGATGTGGAGCACCGCTATTTTGGAACGTCCACTCCCGAACCCCTGGATTATACCTATCTCAATTTGGAGCAGGAGACGGCCGACCTCCATCATGTCCGCGAATTGCTCGGCCAGATCTACCCGGAAGACTGGGTGTCGACAGGTATCAGCAAAGGCGGGCAGACTACTATCTTCTACCGCTATTTTTATCCGGAAGACGTGACGGTGTCGGTGCCCTATGTTGCACCTCTAAACCTTGAGCTGGAGGAAAAACGCATCTACGACTTTCTGGCCAAAGTGGGCACCGACGAGTGCCGGCAGGCCATTTACGATTTTCAGGTTCGGGTGCTGAAAGAGCGCGATAAGATCTTGCCCCTGCTGAAATGGTATGCCAAGGGCAAGGGCGATACCTTCAATTACCTCGGCTTCGAGGCGGCTTTCGAGTATGCCGTGCTGGAGTATCCGTTCTCATTTTGGCAAATGGGACACGATTGCAGTTCGATCCCAGGCAAAGATGCCGACCTCGATACCGTGATCGACCACTTCAACGAGGTGGTCGGTCTCGACCTGTTTAACGATCAGTCGATGACGGATTATGCCTCGCACTACTACCAGGCGGGCACCCAAATGGGATATTACGGCTACCAGACCGAACCCTTTAAAGGGTTGTTGAAAGTGCTGAAGGGCCATCCCAGCGCCATTTTCATGCCCAATAAAATGCAGGCCCCCTTCGACCCCACTGTGATCCGGAGCACATCGGATTGGTTGCAGAAAAAAGGCAACAATTTCATCTATATCTACGGCGGGATCGATACGTGGTCGGCAACGGCTGTGCCGCCTTCCAGCCAAACCAACTCCGTTTGGTTCATGCTGCCCGGGAAGGACCACCGCACCGCACGGATCGCCAGTATGACCCCGGAGGAGCGCAAAAAATTTGTGGATACCCTCGAGCAATGGCTCCAGATGGAGATTGAATAAGAAAAATTGGAAATGACTATGAAAAAAATCTCCTTCCTGGTTCTATTCTTCTGGAGCGCCTTCCTCATGGCCCAGACCGACACGACCATTTACCAGATGGTGGATGAGATGCCCCGGTTCCCGGGCTGCGAGCAATTGGATACGACGGTCCAGGTCAAACAACAGTGTGCGCAGGCCAGCATGCTCCAATTCATTTATCAAAATGTACACTACCCGGAAGCGGCCCGCTTAGAGGGGATACAGGGCACCGTGGTGTTGCGGTTTGTCGTCGAACCGGAAGGAACGATCTCCAACCTGGAGGTCATGAAAGACATCGGTGGCGGCTGTGCCGAAGAAGCCCTGCGCGTGGTGGGCGCCATGAATGAGGTCGGGGTGCGCTGGACGCCCGGCAAAAAGGCCGGAAAGGCCGTGCGGGTATTTCAGGTACTGCCCATCCGCTTCAAGCTGGAGGACCCGCTGCCCTACACCCTGGTTGGCCGTGATACGGTTTACGTGGAATTCGAGGATACCCTCTCTTTTGCAGGAGGGCATGCGGCCTTAGAGGCTTTTGTTGCCGAAAAACTGGTCTATCCCGCCTTCGGGCTGGACAGCTGCATGGTAGGCGACATGGTGGTAGAATTGCTGGTGAAGGCCGATGGCCGCCTCAAGATCATCAATGTGGCCGACTACAACAACCTGGGAGATGAATTTCAGTTTGAAGCGATCCGGGCTGCGAATTCGACGAAGGGGAAGTGGACACCCGCCCGATACGATGGGCATGCTGTGCCGACGATGTACGACGTCCCCGTATTCTTTGCCCCGAAAGACGCTCGTTGTGCTGCAAAAGTACAGGATTTCGCCCGAGCCAAGGCCCTGGCGGAGGAAGGTATCCGCCTCTACAATACCGGGGAAAAGGAAACCGGACTGGCCAAACTTACGGAAGCCATCGACCTCTTTCCCGAACATGCCAATTTTCGCTATATGCGCGGACAGGCCTGGCTGAATGAGGAGAATACGGAGAAAGCCTGTGAAGATCTTCAGATCGCCAAACGCGTGTTGTCGGGATCCTACCTGGATAACCTGTTGCCGCTGATCTGCAAAGAATAAAATGAAAGGGCGAGTCTTGCTCGCCCTTTCTTCTTATTTTTTCACAAAGCGCAATGTATGGACGCGGTTTCCGGCGCGGAGCTGGATAAAATACATCCCCGGCGTCAGATCCGCTACATCGAGCGTGGTTTGTAACGTGGGTTGGGCCGCAACCAATGTGGTAGATTGCATTTCCTGTCCCAGGGCATTGACGATCGAAAGCGTCAGTTCGCCCGGAATCTCCCGGAAGGCCAACGTGAGGCGAAGGTCGTTGGAAGCCGGATTTGGGCTCAGTGCTGCCTTCACCTGTAGCGTGTTTTCCGTCGTAGCTGTATTTTCCTCCACATTGATCGACATGGTGAAGCTGTTGGAGCTGTATGCCGTTCCGTCGAAAACCTGGAAAGAGAAACTGTCGTAGTTACTTCCGAATTCATTGGCATTAGGCGTGAAGACCAGCAAGCCGATGTTGGCAACGGCGATCACCTGATCCTGAACTACCGGGGTCCCGTCATACGTCAGACTACCTACACTGGTCAGGCCGGTGATCCGGATCCCTTCGAGCATGTCGCCGGGGTCGGCGTCGTTGAAGGGGAAATCAGCGGCAGAAAAGACGTAGGGAACGTTTTCCTGGGTGGTCACCGCCGCATCGTCCGACAGCGGGATGGCATTCGTGGAATTCAGATTCTCGTAATAAAAGAGTCCTCCGTAGTCGAGATAAGCGCCAAAGAAGAGATCTTCATCCCCGTCGTTGTCGATATCGGCAAAAGTGGGCATGACAAGGTATGCCCCATTGATGAAGACCCCGGAGGGCTCTTGGACGGGTGCGTCGAAAACGGGTGCTTCCGGGGTTCCGATATTTTCCCTGAAATAGACCGAGGAAGTATAGTATTCCCCGTCGAGGTCGAAGTAGATCAGATCCTGGTCGCCGTCGTTATCCACGTCGGAAAAATCCATGGTGCGGATGATAGCCAGGGGCGGAGCCGTGATCCCAAAGGGATTGTTGACAGGAGCGGCAAAGTTGGGCGCTTCCGGCGTACCTATATTCTCGTAGAATCGGGTGACTGCATAAAATTCGGTTGCAAACATATCGTAGTCCCCGTCGTGGTCAATGTCCACAAAGCTGATAAAGGGGAACAAAAGCAGGGACCCGAGGCCAAAGGGATTGGTTTGGGTCGGTGCGAAGACGGGAGCTGTATCCGTGCCTGTATTTTCACGGAACCAGATATTTCCGTAGTACAACTGTGGCATGAACAGGTCCACATCGCCATCGTTATCGATATCGACAAAAACCGGATTGGACATGTTCAAGTCGTCGATACCGAAAGCCTGATCGACAGGAGCGGCAAAGTCCGGAGCATTCGGAGTGCCCACGTTTTCATAAAAGTGCAGGGAGAAATATTCCGATTCGCCGTAAACATAACCGGAAACGAACAGGTCCTTGTCGCCATCGCCATCAATATCGGCAAACCCGGGGAGGTTGTAGGCGATGATATTCGTGAAATTGAATGGGGTGACGACCTGCGGACCGAAAGTCTGGCCCTGGGCTGCACCTGCTCCCAGCAAAAGGGCGGCTCCGGCCAGAGCGCCCCGCAACTGGCGGGCGGAAAAAACCAGACTGAGCTTCCGGTACAAGGTCCGGAGTTTGGCGATCAGGTGGCGTTGCAGGCCTTCCTCCATCTGGTAAAACCGGCCGTTTTCGAGCATGCGGTTTACCTTTTTGGACAAATACCTGAACTGGCGCACCTTGCGCGCATAAGGTGTGAGATTTCTATGCATAGATTAAATATTTTTTCAAAAGTAATATATAAACAGAATGTGGGCATACCCCGGTCCTGTTAATATAGAATTATTTTTGATCCGGCTGGGCCCAGTAGGTAGCGCCTGGCGTAGAGAGTCCCATTTTGTACTCAGGCTTGTCGGTGTTGAGGATGCCGGGCCGCAATAAGCCGGGCAACACTTGCACGTCGTAGAGCTCATCGACCGACATGTGGTATTTGATCTCGCCGACAAAAGCGCCGGAGGGCAGGTGCACCACGGCGATCCCGGCCTGGTTGGCCACATCGGCGATCTTTAATTTGGCAAAGGTGGAAGAACTCTTCCGCAGCCTCGACAGGCCGATGAAAGCGTAGTCGCCGCAACGCGCCAACCCCCGGACAAATCCCTCGATCCGGCAAACCACGTCGTACTTCCCGGAGTTCAGGTCCAGCTGGACCAGCTCGCCGGTGGCAGAGAGCAGCAGGTAGAGTTTTCCGTCGAACAGACGGGGCGAATGGGGCATAGGCACGCCCTCTGCCACGATCTCATTCGTAGCTACATCCATGACGATGCCCCCGGTGGTGACGACATCCCGCCAGGCCTGCATCTTGTCGCCCGTGCTGAAAGCCGTCACGTATTTGGGTTTCCCGTCCTGCATGGCCATGCCGTTGAGGTGGCAGCGGTCTTCCGATGCCAGATGGCTGATGAAAGGCGGTTTCCAGATAGGTGTGAAACTGTAGTTGTCGTCGATCTTGATCAAACAGGAAAAAGAGGTGTTCACGGCGAAGAGCTCGCCGCCGGCCCCATAATCGAGGTCGTGTATGTCGATCTGCCCGGTGTAATAAGCCGCCCTCGGCATGTACAAGGCGTCGTAGGTCCGAGGCTGCCGGGGGTAGTGGAAGGCTAATTCCGGCGAATTGACCAGCACCAATACTTCTTCCATCGTAGCAATGGCCATCTTGTTGTCGTGGAGGGCCATTCCCATAGCCTTCTTGAAGGTCCGCGGCAGTTGGATCAGTTTCTCTCCATTCGGCTGCGGACTGATAAAAACCACCTTGCCGGCCTGGTAGGTGCTAATGGCCAGCGTGCACCGCAATTGCAACAACAATTCGGGTATTTGGGGAGAAAAACTGCAACTGAAAGGAGGAAGTGCTTGAGACATGATTTACTTTTCAATAATTATGATTCACCATCTCCATTTTTTGAGTGCTTCAAAAAAATCAACCGCAAAGGCGCAAAGGACGCTAAGACGTTGTGTTTTTAAAATTACCCCAATTGCAAATGCACAATGTCTTAGCGTCCTTTGCGCCTTTGCGGTTAATTATTTCAAAATTCCAGGAATTCGTGATAGCTAATCACTTATCTTTTAATATTTAGAACAATCTCTTTGAGAGAAAGCTGCTGCTGTTCGCCACTCTCCATATTTTTCAGCGTGAGGTTCCCACTGTTCATTTCCGATTCGCCGATGAGGACCACGTAGGGAACCTTCCGGTCGTTGGCGTACTTCATCTGCTTGCCCACCTTGGCGGGCTCGGGGTAGAGGTCGGCGGCGATGCCGGCCTGGCGTACCTGGCTCAGGCAGCGAAAGGCGTAGCGATGGCTCGGCTCGTCGAAGGCGATGAACAGCACGGCTAGGTCCTCGCTCAGGTTGGCGGGGAAGAGGTTGAGCTCTTCCATAACGTCGTAGATGCGTTCGGCGCCGAAGGATACGCCCACTCCCGATACGCCGGGCATGCCGAACACGCCGGTCAGGTCGTCGTAGCGTCCGCCGCCGCCGATGCTGCCCATCTGGGCGCCCAGGGCCTGTACTTCGAAGATACAACCGGTGTAATAGCTCAACCCTCGGGCCAGCGTAGGCTCGAACACCACCTCGTTGGTCAGGGTGGTCTCGCCGAGGTAGGTCAGCACGGTTTCCAGTTCTTCGACGCCTTTGAGACCGGTCTCACTGCCGGCCAGTTCTTTTTTCCAGGCTTCCAGCGATTGGTTGGCCAGGAGTTTTTCGATAGTGGAAATACTGCTTTCGCTGATGCCGCGGCCGGCCATTTCAGTTCTCACCCCGTCCATGCCGATCTTGTCCAATTTATCAATGGCGATAGTCATCTCCATGAAGCGGTCGGCGATGCCGGCGACTTCCGCCATGCCTGCCAATATCTTCCGGTTGTTGAGCAGGATACGGACTTTCAGGCCCAGGCGGGCGAACACTTCGTCGTAGATGGCGGCCAGCTCGGCTTCGTACATAAGGCTGCCGGATCCCACCACGTCGACATCGCACTGGTAGAATTCCTGGTAACGGCCCTTCTGCGGCCGGTCGGCCCGCCATACCGGCTGGATCTGGTAGCGCTTGAAGGGGAAAGACAACTGGTGCTGGTTCATGACGACAAAGCGGGCGAAAGGCACGGTGAGGTCGTAGCGCAGACCGCGCTTGGCGATGGATGCGGCCAGTCGGGCCGAATCGCGCGAGACCAGAGCTTCTTCGTCGGCCTTCTGGAGGTAATCGCCGTTGTTGAGCACTTTGAAGAGCAGCTTATCGCCTTCTTCCCCGTATTTTCCCGTCAGGGTCGAGAGGTTTTCGAGGGCGGAGGTTTCAATGGGCTGGTACCCATACCGCACAAAAACCCGGCGGATGGTGTCGAACAGGTAGTCGCGTTTGCGCACCTGTTCGGGCGTGAAGTCTCTTGTTCCTTTTGGAATGCTGGGTTTCATTTTTTTTAGGTGAAGGGTGAAGAGTGAAAAGTGAAGAGTGAAAAAATCCTCTTCACCCTTCACTCTTCACCCTTCACTTATTATTTAATTAAAATGCAGCCTTGAACTGATTCAGGAACCGCACATCATTTTCAAAGAAAAGCCGGATGTCGTTGATCTGGTGCAGGAGCATAGCCTGCCGTTCGATACCCATTCCGAAGGCGAATCCGGAGTAGCGGGAGGAGTCGATGCCGCAGTTTTCCAGCACCGCCGGGTCGACCATGCCACAGCCGAGGATCTCGACCCAGCCGGTTTGTTTGCAGATCCGGCAGCCGCTGCCGCCGCAGAAGAAACACGATACGTCCATCTCCGCGCTGGGCTCGGTGAAGGGGAAGAACGAAGGCCGAAGACGGATGCGGGTATTGGCCCCGTACATTTCCTTGGCGAAGTACAGCAGGGTCTGTTTCAGGTCGGCGAAGGAGACCCCTTCGTCGATATAGAGCCCTTCTACCTGGTGGAACTGGCAGTGGGAACGCGCCGAGATGGTCTCGTTGCGGTACACCCGTCCCGGTGCGATGATGCGGATCGGCGGTTTCTGACTCGTCATCACGCGGGCCTGTACCGAAGAGGTGTGCGTGCGGAGCAACATCTCCGTACTGTTCTTCAGGTAGTACGTATCCTGCATGTCGCGTGCGGGGTGGTCTTCCGGCGTATTCATAGCCGTGAAGTTGTGCCAGTCGTCCTCGATCTCCCGCTCTTCGGCAACGGTAAAGCCGATGCGGCTGAAGATCTCCACGATCCGGTTCATCGTCAGGGTAATGGGATGGCGGGAGCCCAGGGGCAGGGGTTCGCCCGGCGCCGTGAGGTCGAGGTGTTGCACAGCGGCATCTGCTGCGGCCCGTTCGACCTGATCTTTGGCCGATTGGAAGACAGCCTCGGCAGCTTCCTTGGCTTCGTTGACCAACTGGCCGTAGTCCTTCTTCAGTCCGTCGGCGATATTCCGGATCTCGCCCATCAGCGGCTTGAGCACGTTCTTGGTGCCGAGGAAGCGCAGGCGGAACGCTTCCAGTTCCTCTTTATTGGCCGGTTTGGCGGAGCGGATCTCCTCGATCAGTTGTTTGACGCGGTCGAATACTTCTGAAGACATGATATTGTTTTTATGAGGAGATGCAAAGTTAAGATTTTGAGAAATAATTTGGCGTCAATGCGCAAAGTAGTACTTTTCAAAATTATTTTTTAAGCGCTGCGACCGGAGGGCACAGCGCTTAAAAAAAGTATTGTTCGCGCGAAGTGCGAACAATACGATTATTTTTCAGGCGTTTTTGACCCAAATAAAACGAAGGCCTTCTGACTTGAGATCATTTTTACAATCCTATAAAGCGCTGAGTATTTCCCTGTTCATGATCTGGATGGTGGCGATGGTGTTTTCCGCCGAGTTCATCCTTTCCCAGGTCATGATCCTGTTCGTGGCAATGGCCTTATTCGAGTACCACCCGGGCTTCCCCTGGTTGCGGTGGCGCCGGCAATTGCGGGAAAATACCCGTTTGTGGTGGTCGTACCGGCCCTATCTTTTCATCGCTATTCCGTTTTTGCTGGTCCTGGTTTCCACCTTGTGGTCTTCTGATTTAGACTACACCCTGGAGCGCTTGCGCATCAAACTGCCCTTTCTGGTGCTGCCCTGGGCGCTGGCAGGCATACCCCGGCTCAACCGGAGGGAGTACAACTACCTGCTCTACTTTTTGGTAGCGCTGATGGTCGTGGCTTGTATGTACGTCGGCCTCAATTACCTGATGCATTTCCAGGAGATCAACAACATGATCAGTAAGGGCAAGTCGATACCTACCCCATCCAACCATATTCGCTTCAGCTTGGTTCTGGGATTTGCGATATTGTCGGGATTTTTTCTGATCCAGGAGCGTTTTGTGATCCGGTTTCGATGGGAGCGGTGGTTGATCCTTGGAATGACGCTGTTTTTGGTGGCTTTTATTCATGTGTTGTCGGTGCGTAGTGGTTTGCTGGTATTCTATGTGGCGATCCTGGTCTGGTTGCTCCAATATGTATTCAAAACCCGTCGATGGTGGGTAGCTGCCCTAGTCGGTGTTTTGTTGGTAATACTGCCGGTGGCGGCTTACCAGTTGTTCCCGAGTTTTCGTATGAAAATGGAATACGTGCGCTGGGACCTGTTGCAACATCAGCATGGCACCGGCGCCAATTACTCCGATTCCGACCGACTGACTTCCGTGCAGGTGGGGTGGGAGATTGGGAAAAGAAACCCCGTGATCGGTGTGGGCGCCGGCGATCTGAAAGAAGCTGTCGCACGCGAATACGCCGCTTCTTTTCCCGAAACGGCGCCCAAGATGCCGCATAACCAGTTTGTCACCATCTTCGCGGGGACAGGCGCACTCGGGCTGGGGCTTTTCATACTGGGCTTTTTCTATCCCTTGTTTTACAGGAGAAATTACCGAGATCCGCTTTTCCTGGCCCTGCACGTGGTCGTGCTGGTGTCTTTTTTGATGGAAAATACGTTGGAGAATAACTTTGGGGTGTCGTTTTTCCTGTTGTTTCTTCTGCTTGGCCTCAATCACCTGCATCCGGATCCCAATACGTAGCTTCCTCCTTTGGCAAATTCCGGTTGCGCTGTATGCGGAATAATAACCCTGCCAGCAATCCAAATCCAAACCCGCCGATATGCGCCCACCAGGCAACGCCCTGGCTTTCCGAAGCGACGGCCCTTAAGGCTTCTGCGCCTGCCAACCACTGTTGGTAGATCCAGATGCCCAGAAAGATGAACGCCGGCAACCGGAACGGGAAGATGAAGAAAAACAGTTTGATCCGCGACCCGGGGAACATAACCAGATAAGCACCCATGACCGCCGCGATAGCGCCGCTGGCCCCCACCATCGGGGTCATGTCGGCGCAGGCGGATATTCCACCCATGCAGGGAACGCCTTCGCCGCAGGGCGCACAGCAATAGGCGCTTTCGCCCATATTGAAATAAATGTGCGTGCTGACGGCGACCAGCCCGCCGATCAGGTAGAACAGCAAAAAGCGGAAATTGCCCACCGTGGCTTCGATATTGTCGGCAAACACCCACAGGAAGAGCATGTTGCCGATCAGGTGCCACCACCCGCCGTGGAGGAACATGCTGGTGAAGAGCGTGTACCATTCGCCCTTGTGCAGCACATCGTACGGAATAGCGCCGAACTGACAGACCAACTGCCCGTCGAATTGGGTCTGGAAGAGAAAAACCAGGATGTTGATGGCAATAAAGCCATAGCTAAAAAGGGGGAAATGGCCTCCTTTGACCTGGTCGTCGCCGTAGGGAAAGATCATTGTAACGTATTTTTTGTTAACCGGCCAATCTCCAGAAGTGGCAGGACGGTAATATCTTCAGCCAATCGATAGACCTTGTCTCCCGGATAGACGATCCAAAGGTGGTCAATGTGGAGGTCTTTCATCGCGTGATACATGGACTTGGTGGTTTTTGGAGCATCGGCATATTTGAATTCCACTCCGAAATTCAGGCCTTTATCTTGCCAAAAAAGATCGATCTCAACCCCGGAATGAGCAGCATAGAAGAAAACTTCGTTGTCGCGTTTGGATAAAGTTGAAACCGTTTCCTCCAATGCAAATCCTTCCCATGAAGCGCCAAGTTTGGGATTCCTCTTTAGATCGGTGAGCGTATGGATCGATTGCAGGGCATGGAAAATTCCCGAATCTCTCAAATATAATTTTGGGGTTTTTACCAACCGCTTTCCTATGTTCGTATGCCAGGGTAAAAGGATTCGGAGCATAAAGGTGTCTTCCAATATGGAAATGTAGTGCTTTACCGTTTTGTCGGTTAATCCAAAGGACCGGCCAAGTTCGCTGTAGTTTAAGATTTGACCATGATAATGGCTGACCATCGTCCAAAACCGGTACATCACGGATGCGGGGATATTGCTCCCCATCAGGGCCAGATCCTTTTCCAGGAAGGTAGATATAAAATTGGATCGCCAAAGCATACTTCTCTGATCGGAATCGGCCAAAAAAGACCGGGGGAATCCACCTCTTAGCCAAAGGTCGTTTATTTTACCTGTTCCCGTTTCGGCAAGGTTCAACCCCGTCAGGTAATAATACCCGATCCGCCCTGCCAGCGACTCGCCACTTTGTTGCCGAATATTCGATGACGCGCTGCCGAGAAGAAGGTATTTTTGACCTGCATGGTTGTCAACCAGGTATCTGATCACGGGGAAAAGGTCCGGTTTTCGCTGAACTTCATCGATCATGATCAGCCCTTTCAACTCTTCCAGCGCAAGCAAGGGGTTCTCCAGGATGAGAAGATCCCGGGGATTTTCCAAGTCAAAAATATGGTCGGGCTTAAAGGTTTTTGCAAGCGTGGTTTTGCCTACCTGGCGAGGCCCCAATATAGCGGTAACTGGAAATAGCTCCTGAAGCTCCTTTACCTTAAGATAGTCCTTTTCCCGCGCTATGAAAGAGGTGGACATTAGAGAATTTTATTCAAATATATATTTTATACTTGAAAATTCGGAATGGTACTCCGAATTTTCAAGTATTTTTTATTTTCATTATTTCAACGCATACGCCCGAAAATACTGACATTCCCGGAGCACTTGCTTATAGAACTGAGTTTCCGCATAATCGCTCTTCAATCGCCGGTAATAGATCGAAAAATCCTCCGGCAACACGGGGATCTGATTGCAACAAAGCGGCTGGTAGGCATCACTCATGTAGTAAAGCAGCCGCTCGCACTTGGCGGCCATGAAGGTAGCCCGGGCCGCCAGTTCGGGGTTTTTGGCGTTGGCCCTGGCTAATTCCAGGTAGCCCAAGGCCCGGTTTACGTCCAGTACCTCTTTGTTTCCAAAAGGCGCGTTGCCGTACGGCTGTACGTCCCCCTTGCGAAGCCGGTCCCAGGTCGCGCCCGACCGGAAGTAGTCCATGGCTTTCCAGGACCGGCCAAAATACGAGCAGTTGTATAAGGCAACCCCGATCCGGTAGTAGTAGATGGCGTTGTTGTCGAACTCGGCTTTTGCCTTGTATTCCAGGTCGATCAAGGTCTCCAGCAACTCACCCCGGTTGTATTGGTCAAGGGTGTCGCGCTCCTCCGGACAGTTGATACAGTCGATGATCTTCAGCCGGAAAGGATGGAAAATGCCGAAATTGTCCCACTCGGCCGTGGGAATATTCTGATAAAGACTGAGCGCCGCTTCCAGTTGATAGTCCTGAAAAAGGGTAAGCGCCCACATATCCCAAAGTGCACTGGTCATGGTGTTGCCCTGTTCGTCTTTGAGCAGGAGCATTTCCAGGTTGTTGGGGTCGGGGTCTTCGGCAATTTTGAGGAGGTCCCTGATAACTTCCTCCTTGGGGTTCATCTTCAGGTCGCGGTACGAATATTGAGACCGAAATGCCTTCCCCGGCCGGCCGTTCTCCTCGTACAGGGCGGTGAATTTGTCGCGCAGAAAATCAGGCAGGTCTTTGTATTTCGAAAAGAGTTTGTCGCGTCGGATCTTGTAGCCCAGTTGCTCGATGGAGTCGTTGAGCTGGTCGAGGGCATAGATCTGCTGGAGCAACATAAAGACCTGCAGTTGTTCTTTCAGGGCTTTGTTCTTGAAGGCTCCATTCAATTCTTCAAACGTCTTTCCCGCTGCGTAGTAATCTCCGGCGAGCAGTTCGAGGTAGCCTTCGGCCAAATACCAGACATTGGGACGGGCCACGAGGCCTTCCTGCCGAACCTGGCGGACGAACTTCTGCAGTTCGATCACGTAGGCGCCGGCGAAGGGGCGGGGTCTTTTGTAGTACCGCTGGTTGGCCAGCCGGTTGTTGTTAAAATCGAGGCCGAGGAGGTCCTTTTCCAGTTCCTGGACCTCCTTGACGAGCAGGACCTCCATGTATTCGTTTTTGGGGTTGATCTCATAGATCTTCTGCATTTCTTCCAGGGCCTTGCTGTTGGTGGCAGAGCCCCGGATCGCGTAGAGGGTGGCACGCTCTTCGTCGGTGGCGCACATCAGGAGGCATTGCTTCCATTCCTCATCGTCTTTCAGGTAAAAGCTCTGATAGGCGCTGGCCCGGCGGCTGGGGCAGTTTTGGAAGATCAGGCTGTACAGGTAAGAGGCTTCCACGTTTTCACCCAGGGCGCGCAGCGCACCAGCTTTGTGGCCGAGCGTCCAGTAGAAAATGATGCTCTTTTTCCCGTCGATGATCGGCACGTCGAGTTTGGGCAAGAGATAGTCGTAAAGCTCGATGGCGCGGTCGTACAGCTTTGCGTAGTGGGCTAGTCGGACGATCTGATAGGCGTACCGGAGACGGATATTATCGGAATCGGTAACCTTAAACAGGTCGATCCCTTCCTCGATCAGTTTCTCCATGGCGGCAACGTCGCGCTTTTTTTCTTCCCAGGGGCCCTGGCTTACTACATGCGGTTCGCATTTTTTGGCAAAAATGAGGTAATCGACGGTCTGCACACAGCGATACCGTTTGAGGTATTTGGCAAAGGTGTTGTTGGTGAGTTCATAGGGCAGGGGCAGGTTTTTATTGAGAATGGAGGTGCGGAACTGCTCCAGGGTCTGGATGGATATTTTGTACACGACCCGGTGGATGTCGGCGGGATAGGCCTCTTTACAACTGCGGGAAACCCATTCGGATATGTTGTCATTTTTTTGAATGTCTGCCGTGCTGTCGATAAAATGGCTGTAGAGGTCCTTAAAGCGAAGCAGGATGGGAAATCCGGCGCTGGTGGTGTCCAGATAGTCTGGGTTGAGGAAGGCATATCCCTTAAAGCCCTGGGTAGAAGGCCCGCAGGCGTCGGCAGCCGGCGGTTGCGGGGGGACCAATATCAGCAGCCCCAGCAGGAGGGCAGCGATGATCCCGTTAATGCGCCAAAAGGTGGAAGACCGTTTCCAGTTCCTCATGGGAGTAATATTTAATCGTTTCAGGAGCCAAGTAGTAGAACGACACCCATTCGGGCGGGCGGTTCAACATCCGGCGCAAGTCGCGGGCCGCCGACTGCAACTGGCCGGCAGCTACCCATTCCAGCCGGATCAGGTCGCCCGCATACAAATAATACCCGTCAAGATAGGTACTTTTTCGGACCTCCACATGGGTGCCGTCGCGGAAAACAAAGCGGCTGGTGTCGCTCAGGCCGGGGTCGGAAAGATTGTTGATGAGTCGCACCATTTTCCCGTCCCGGAAAACCACCCCCCAGCGGAAAATCGGCAAGGCCAGATCGAGCGGGAGGGGATAGGAGTCAAAGTTGTAGTAATAATCGCCGGCCGTCTGCAGATCCAGAATGGAGTTGGTGGTCCCGGGATCATCTACGGTTCCCATGTTGTAGAACATCAGCATGCCGCGGTCGACCGGAGGAACGCCTGTGCGCTGGTGGTACTTCACCTGGTGGAGGCGGATGGTGGCGGATAGGGTTGCGCCCCCGGGCTTCAGGACGCTGTTCACGGTTTCCAGGAATTGAAAATAACGGTCGCGGGTGCCTTCCGTCCAGTCGCAGTCGAATTGCCACTCGGGCGCGGTGGGAGCCCCCAGTTGGTCGCGAAGCTTTGTCTGTGCTTTCCGGACCAGCCGCAGGGCCAGGGAATCGGTTTCCACCTCCGACAAATGCTCGAAGGTACGGTTGGTGATAAAGAAAGTAGGCACGATCTGGCGGGTAATGCGCGGAACGGTATCGGGCGCCTGCAACACTCCGACCGGCACGGCGGCCTGCAAACCTTCGTCCCAGTCGATGTCGAACAGGCGGAGATAGATCCGCTGGATGTGCTGTTCATCCAGCCATTGGCGCTCCTCCGGGGTGAGGGAAAAATCGCTTTCCCAGTGGTAGACGGCCGGCCGGGGAGTCGTGTCCCCGCTTCGGCAGGCGCCTGCCAGACCGGCGAGGAGGGCGATCAAAAAAAGGTAGATCGGTTTCACAGCAATCCTTCTCTGATGAGATCGTGGAGGTGGATGATGCCGAGGTAGGCTTCCTCTCTGACCACGATCAGTTGGGTGATGCTGTGTTTGCGCATTTGTTCGAGGGCGTGCACGGCGAGCTCGTCGGGGCCGATGGTCTTGGGGTGGCGGGTCATGATCTGGCCTGCCTGGAGGTTGGACAGATCCTGTTTCCGTTCGAGCATCCGGCGCAGGTCGCCGTCGGTGATGACCCCCTGCACCTGCCCATTCGCATCGGTGACCACGGCGCAGCCCAATCGTTTGGAGGTCATTTCGAGGATAGTCCTGTCGAGTGGGGTATCCGCCGATACGCAGGGGCGTTCATTGGAGGGGTAGAGGTCGCTGACGCGCAGGTAGAGTTGTTTGCCCAGGGCGCCGCCGGGATGGAACTGGGCAAAATCGAGGGGACTGAACCCCCGCAAAGCGAGGAGCGCCGTGGCCAGGGCGTCGCCCATAGCCGCCTGAGCGGTCGTACTGGCCGTGGGCGCCAGGTTGTTGGGATCTGCTTCCTGGTCGACCGGAGTATGGAGGATCAGGTCGGCCTGTTTGCCGAGGTAGGAATCGGAGCGGCTCACCATGGCCACCAGGAGGTTGCCCAGGTGCTTGACCAGGGGGACGAGGAGTTTGATCTCGGGAGTTTCGCCGCTCTTCGACAAGCAGATCACCACGTCCCGGGATTGGATCATACCCAGGTCGCCGTGGATGGCGTCGGCCGCGTGCATGAACAGGGCCGGCGTACCGGTGGAGTTGAAGGTGGACACGATCTTTTGGGCGATCAGGGCACTCTTTCCGATCCCGGTGACCACTACTCGTCCCTGCGACTGAAAAATGCGTTGAACACAAGTCACAAAATCGCTGTTTACCCCTTGTTCAAGCGCTGCAACCGCTTCACTTTCAATGCGAATGGTGCGAAGGGCAGTTTCTCTGATGATTTTTTCCGAATTCGACAATTTTTTCTTACTTTTGGTGGCTTTTTGAAAAAGGGAGGCAATCGGAGCCCTTCCCAAAAAAAGGTGGTTTAAATGTTCCTAAGTACTTGGAAACCACTTTGGAAAAAGCTATCTTAATGTGACGTATGCAGATAGGGATTCGTCCTAGACATGCGTTGATAAATTCCCGCTTAAACCAAAATTGACCTTTTTAGTTAATTTATGCCGGAGGCATTTCCTCCGGAATTTGCGTTCCCATGATTGCAGCAACAGACAATTTACATGAAGCCCTTCAGAAATATTTTGGTTTCGACCATTTCAAAGGGAATCAGGAATCGATCGTACGAAGTGTTTTAGAAGGACGCGACACCTTTGTCATCATGCCCACGGGCGGTGGTAAATCGCTATGTTACCAATTGCCTTCCCTCATGATGGAGGGGACGGCGATCATCATCTCGCCCCTCATTGCGCTGATGAAAAACCAGGTGGACAGTATCCGCGGCTACAGCCAGGAGGATGAGGTTGCCCACTTTCTCAACTCCTCCCTGACCCGTTCTCAAATGAAAGCGGTGAAGGAAGACATTGTCAGACGCAAGACCAAATTGCTTTACATCGCTCCTGAAACGCTTACCAAGGACGAAAATATTGAATTTTTCCGCAATGTCGACATCTCTTTCGTCGCTGTCGACGAAGCGCACTGTATTTCGGAATGGGGCCACGACTTCCGTCCGGAATACCGTCGCATCCGCACCATGATCGACGCCATCGGCAAAGATATTCCGATCATCGCCCTGACCGCCACCGCTACGCCCAAGGTACAATCGGACATCGTCAAGAACCTTCTGATGAAGGGAGAGAGCCGCTTCGTATCCTCCTTCAACCGCGAGAATCTCTACTACGAAGTCCGTCCGAAAGGGAAAAAAGACCAGGTGTTCCGGAGCATGATCCAGATGATCAAAAGCCTCCCCGACCGCTCGGGGATCATATACGTACAAGCCCGGAAGTCGACCGAAGAGATCGCCCAGTTCCTCAATGTCAATGGCGTGAAAGCCGCCCCCTATCACGCCGGGTTGGACCCCAAGACGCGAACGGCCACCCAGGACGCCTTTCTCATGGAAGATATCGATGTGATCGTGGCGACCATCGCCTTCGGAATGGGGATCGACAAGCCCGACGTCCGTTTCGTCATCCACTACGACATTCCCAAAAGCATTGAAAATTACTACCAGGAGACGGGCCGCGCCGGCAGGGACGGGCTGGAGGGCATCTGTGTGGCCTATTATTCCTATAAAGATATCCTGCGCCTCGAAAAATTCCTTCGCGACAAACCCGTCGCCGAACGGGAAATGGGCTCTCAATTGATGCAGGAGATCATGGCGTATTCGGAAACGACCGGTTGCCGCCGCCGCTTTCTGCTCCATTACTTCGGTGAGGATTTTGACGACCAGCATTGCAAAGGCATGTGCGACAGTTGCCGTCATCCCAAAGAACGCGTGGAAGTGAAAAAGGAGATGCAACAGGCGCTGCAAGCCGTAACCGAGCTCGACGAAAATTTCCGCATCAAAACCCTGGTCGATCTGGTGACGGGCAAAGAGACCAAGGAGATAAAAGATTTTCGCTTCGACGAACTGCCTATGTTCGGTGTAGGCGCTTCCAGGGGTGAGAATTTCTGGAACTCCGTCTTCCGGCACGCCCTGCTCAACGATCTCCTCGTCAAAGATATCGAATCGTATGGCCTGCTGAAGCTGACCAAGAAAGGCAAAAAATTCCTCAAAAATCCGGAATCGATCACCATTCCGCTCAACTACGACTTTGAGGATGTTCACGATGAGATCGACGCGCCTTCCCAAAAATCGGCGGTGCTGGACGAGACCCTGTATAACTTATTGAAAAGCCTGCGCAAAAAGGTTTCGCAGGATAAGGATGTTCCGCCTTTCGTCATTTTTCAGGATCCCTCCCTGGCCGATATGGCTACGCAGTACCCCCTCACCATGGACGATATGGCCAATATCTCCGGGGTGAGCAAAGGGAAAGCGCTGCGCTACGCCCGGCCTTTCCTCGACCTGATCAAACGCTATGTAGAGGAGAATGATATCGACCGTCCCACCGATTTCGTGGTCAAACAGGTGGCCAACAAATCCAAGGTAAAAGTGAGCATTATCCAGGCGATCGACCGGAAGATCCCATTGGCTGATATCGCCAGTTCCAACAGTATGAGCATGGAAGAACTGATGCAGGAACTCTATGCTATCGTCGCTTCCGGTACCAAGCTCAACATCGATTACTTTCTCGACGAAGTGGTCGATGAATACGCCCGGGAAGAGATCTACGCCTATTTTATGGATGCTGATACCGATTCGGTCGATAAGGCTTATTCCGAACTAAAAGGCGATGATATCACCATGGAGGAGATCCAGTATGTGCGGATCAAATTTATGTCCGATATGGCAAATTAATTTATGAGAAAAGCGGCCCCCGCTTTTCTCATAACAGACTTTTTTATGAAGATCCTCATCCTAAACGGCCCTAACCTCAACCTGCTTGGGCAGCGCGAGCCGGAGATCTACGGCAGGCAAACGTTCGAGGCATATTTTGAAAGCCTCCAGCTCGAATTTCCGGGCGTGACCCTGCATTATTTCCAGAGCAACCACGAAGGGGAACTGATCGACAAGCTCCACGAGGTCGGCTTTTCTTACGTCGGCATCGTTCTCAATCCCGGAGCACTGGCGCATACCTCCATCGCCCTGGCCGATGCCGTTTCAGCGATCGAGACGCCCGTGGTGGAAGTTCATATTTCCAACATCTATGCCCGGGAACCTTTCCGGCATCATTCCTACCTGTCGGCATCCTGCGTGGGATGTATCAGCGGATTGGGGCTGAAGGGGTATGAACTGGCGGTGGGGTATTTGCTTGGCTAAGGTGCTACCTTATTTCACGCGCAGATCCACGATCCGCAGCCGCCATTTTTTTCCCATAGTCCAGGTGCGGTGGTGGAAGAGTTTTTGAATGAGAAACCCCGTCCCGATAGCTGAAAGGGTCACGATGGCATCACCTGCAGAATAGGGGTCGTTCCGATCGGCAACCCAGGCGCCGAGGGCAAAGCCCGTCCAACTGGCGCCAAAGAGATACAGGTTGGTACCCATGGGTTTCGACCATCGCTGCCAGTGAAAAGACCGGATCGCCTCGATCTCCGAAGGATCAATATAGTTTATACCCAACAACAAGCGGTTCTCCTCCGGGATGAGGCGGTCGAGCACGGCCCTTTCCCACTCGGTTTGCCCCTTCAGCCGGAAAGTCAGCTCGGTGCCGGGGGCGAATTTGGTCGTTTTGGCGCTGCCGGATCGCTCCAGTTGCAGGTAGATCTGCGCGGGCAGAGCAGGGAGGAAGATCAATGAAAACAGCAGCGGGAAAAGCAGCTGCTTGATACGGTTAAAAAAATAATTTTTAGATCTTTCCTTACCCTTCATTCTTTATCTTTTTTAAAAATCGCTTTACAATGATCCCCATGGCCTCTTCGATCTGGCTGTAGGGGAGCGGCTCCTTTGCTGTGTAAAGGAGCATCCAGGCAAATTGGTCGGTTGTATGGACCAGGCCTTCCTGCAGCTTGTTTTTCTTCAAACGATAGGCTTCCCGCATCTGCCGTTTGATCCGGTTGCGATGCACTGCCGAGCGAAAAGACTTTTTGGAAACGGTAAATCCCACCTGTACCGGACCGGCGCCTTCGGGAAGGGTGGTCCGGGTAAAAACCACCCGCAGTGGAAATACCGCAAAAGACTGACCTTCGGAAAAGACCTGCTCGATCAGTTTCCTGCTTTTGAGGCGCTCCATTTTTGAAAACCGGTGTGAAAGCATGGTGAAATTTTCATTCCGATCTTATGATCGAATGGGGAAAAATAACTACTTTTAGGGACATCCTTCCTGATCATTTCATCCCTTTTCGGTTGTCCCGCAATTTTTATACTGATATGGATTCATATCCCTCTCGGCAATTGCCGATCAAAGCCTGGGCCGAGGATGATCGTCCCCGTGAAAAAATGGTCTCAAAAGGTCGACTGCAATTGACCGACGCCGAATTGCTGGCCATCCTGATTGGATCGGGTACGCGTGCCGAGTCTGCCTTCGGACTGGCCCAGCGCATCCTCCGCTCGGTCGATAACGACCTGCATGCGCTGGGGAAATGCGAATTACACGACCTGCTCAAGTTCAAGGGAGTGGGGAAGGCAAAGGCCCTTTCGATCGCCGCAGCCCTCGAACTGGGTCGTCGCCGCCACCTCACCGAAGTGCGTCATCGCCCCCGGATCCGCGGCAGCCGCGATGCCTTTCAATTGCTATCGGGACTGCTCGAAGACCTGCCCCATGAAGAATTTTGGGTGCTGCTCCTCAACCGCGCAAACCGGGTCATAGGCAGGGAGCAGATCAGCTCGGGAGGCACCGCCGGCACGGTGGTCGACAGCAAGATCGTCTTTCGGAAAGCCCTCGAATACCGGGCTTCCTCGATCATCCTGTCCCACAACCACCCCTCCGGTCAACTACAGCCCAGCCAGGCCGATATCGACCTGACCCGTAAGCTGAAGGAAGGGGGCGGCTTGCTGGATATCCAGGTTCTGGATCACCTCATCGTCGGCGAGCGCAACTTCTATAGTTTCGCCGATGAGGGCTTGTTATGAGCATTTATCCTCGGAAAACGCTAATTTTGCACTTCATTTAAAAAATAATGGATACATCCAACCGGCTTAACGTAAATGTTCTTGGAAGAGTGCTGACACTGGCCAAACCCTACAAAGGGCTTTTTGCCCTGGCTGCGGTCCTGGCCGTTGTATTGGCGCCGGTGGGCATTCTCCGTCCCTACCTGGTGCAGGTCATGGTCGATGATTATATTTTTCAATACGACCTGCCGGGGATGATCAAAATATTGGGGTACCTCTTCGCCGCCTTGTTGCTGGAATCGGGTTTCCGGTATTTTTTCATCTACGATACCAACCTGCTGGGGCAGTCTGTGATCCGCGACCTCCGGGTGAGCATTTTCAACCACATTACCAGCCTGCGCCTCTCCTATTTCGACCGCACCCCGATCGGTACCTCTACCACGCGGACGATCAACGATATCGAAACCATCAATACGGTATTTTCCGAAGGGGTGATCACCATTCTGGCCGATATGCTGTCGCTGATCGCCGTATTGGGGATCATGTTCTACACCAGCTGGAAGCTGACCCTGGTTTGCCTGATCACGCTGCCGTTTTTGATCATCTCCAGCTATATTTTCAAGGAAAAAGTAAAGTCGGCTTTCCAGAAAGTGCGCACCCAGATCTCCCGGATGAACGCCTTCATGCAGGAGCGCATTTCCGGAATGCGGGTCGTGCAGATCTTCAACGCCGAGCAGCAGGAAATGGATAAATTCAGGCAGATCAACCACGAGTATACGACGGCCAACCTGAACAGTATCTTATATTACGCCGTTTTCTTTGCCGTGGTGGAGATCATCTCCGCCGCTTCGCTGGGCCTAATGGTCTGGTGGGGCGCCCGGGGCGTGATCGGAGGCGAGGTGACGCTGGGCGCTCTGGTGGCTTTCCCCATTTACCTGGGCATGCTGTTTCGCCCTATCCGGATGCTGGCCGACAAGTTCAACACCATGCAAATGGGGCTGGTGGCTGCCGAGCGGGTGTTCAATCTGCTCGACCGTTCCGATCGGATCGAGAATACGGGCTCCCATGCGCCCGACCGTATCCGGGGGGAAGTAGCGTTCAAAAATGTCTGGTTTGCCTACAACGAAGAAGATTACGTGCTGCGCGATGTTTCTTTCCAGATCGAAAAAGGGGAGACTATCGCCCTGGTGGGAAGTACGGGCTCGGGAAAAACGACGATCATCAACCTGCTCAACCGGTTTTACGATATTCAGAAAGGCGCCATTGAGATCGATGGAGAAAATATTCAGAACTACGAGCTTCGGGCCTTGCGCCGCCGCATTGCCATCGTGCTCCAGGATGTATTCCTCTTTACCGGGACCGTGCTGGAGAATATCACCCTGCGCGACGATTCCATCTCCCGCGAGACTGTCATCGAATCGGCGAAAATGATCGGCGCCCACGAATTTATCGAGCGACTTCCCGGCGGCTACGACTACAACGTACAGGAACGGGGGGCCACCCTTTCCATGGGGCAGCGCCAGTTGATTTCCTTCGTGCGCGCCCTGGTGTTCAACCCCGACATCCTCATCCTCGACGAAGCGACTTCTTCCGTCGATCCCGAAACGGAGGGCGTTATCCAATACGCCATCGAGCAACTCATTGCCAAACGAACTTCCATCATCATCGCCCACCGGCTTTCCACCATCCGCCATGCTAGCCGGATCGTTGTGATGCAAAAAGGACAGGTGGTGGAATACGGTTCCCACGACGAGCTCGTCCAGATCAAAGAAGGCCATTACCGCAAACTGTACGAAATGCAGTTCCTGGAGGTATCGGAGCAATAAATAAAACATCCATTCAAAGCTCCTTCCATTTTTCATTTTGTAGAACAGAGCCCGCCGTTGGACCGGATTTCTCCGAATGCGGTCTAAATGACTTTAAAGCCTACCTCGATTTTTGTATTTTTAGATTCTACGGTTTTACCTGAAGACTAATAGTCCCAAGTGATTCGACGGCCGACGGCCGTCAAATCACTTTTCTAAAGTAGAAGTTCTCTGACATAATTAGTTTATAAACACTGCGGCCATCGGCCGCAGTGTTTATAAACTAATTTCGCCGCCGGCGGCGGCGAAATTAGTTTGATTAATATTGTCAAATTACTTATTGAAACTGTACTGTACTCAAAACGAAATAGTCTCAAGTGATTCGACGGCCGTCGGCTGTAAAATCACTTTTCAAAAGTATATCTAAATATGCATTTATGGAAAATCGAAAAGAATTTGAAATAAGGGGTAATACCTGGGGCGCCATCCTCGTCATGGTCATCGCCTTGATCGCTTTATTTTTCATAGCCAAGGGCGTTTTCTTCCTGCTCTCCATTCTCGCTCCCGTTTTGCTGATCGCAGCGGTGATCATCGATCACAAAGTGCTGGTCAATTACGTGAAGTGGCTGGTCGGCATGGTCAAGCGCAATGTGTTGGTGGGGCTTGTCGCTATCGTCCTTTCCGTGATCGGTTATCCGGTCGTATTTGCCCTGCTCTTCGGCCGCGCTTTGATGAACAGGAAGATCCGGGATATCGAAAAACAGGAACGCGTTTTTCGCGAGGGCGAGTTGGTCGATTTTGAAGAAATGGAATCCAAAACCCCGCCTCCGGTAGAGCTTCCCGGAGAAGACGCCGATAAAGGATAATGGCCCTTTGGTGGTTCCTGGGCGTCTTGTCGCTTGCCGGGCTCTATGCCTGGCTTCTGGAATCCCTTCGGAAAGGATGGGAAAGCCTCCCGGTGTGGACGCTTTCCCATCCTTTTTTTCCGACAACCACCGTGAGTATCGTAGTGCCCGTTCGCAATGAAGCCGCCGGGCTCGGGCGATGCCTTTCTTCCCTGCTCGCACAAGATTATCCCGCCGACCGGATGGAGATCATCGTGGTAGATGATTTTTCGGAAGACGACACCGCTGAAGTGGCAGAAGGTTTTGCCAACCGGGGAGTCCAATTGATCCGGATGCGCGATCGTTTATCCGATGCCCGGCAATCGTCTAAAAAAATGGCCTTGACTACCGGGATCCAGGCGGCAAAGGGGCAACTCCTGGCTACTTTCGACGGGGACAGCTGGGCCCCGCCCACCTGGCTACCGACCATGGTGGGGTATTACGAAAAATTCCGGTCGGTGCTGCTCGCCGGCCCGGTGCTCTTTTCCGAAAACGGCGGTTTATTGGAACAATTCCAGGCGCTTGACCTGTGTGGCATGACGGGTATTTCCGCCGCCGGTATTCACCGGAACTGGTTTCACCTCGGCAACGGGACCAATCTGCTGTACGAACGCGAGGCCTTTCTGGAAACAGGGGGCTTTTCCGGCACAGAATCCCTGGCTTCCGGCGACGATGTGTTTGCGATGCAAAAAATGGCCCGGGCTTTCCCCGGACGCCTGGCTTATGTAAAGAGCGCCGATGCACTGGTCCAAACGACTCCGGCCCCCGACTGGAAGGCATTCTGGGATCAGCGCCTGCGCTGGGGCGGCAAGGCTTCCGCCTACCTGGAATGGCAACTGACCGCCGTAGGTGCATTGACCCTGGCCGTGAGTTGGGCGATCCTCCTGTCCTTTCTGTTCATTCCTCGCGTCGGCGCCTGGGCTTTTTTGTTCGGCTTCGGACTGAAAAGTATGGTCGATTACCGGCTCTTGAGCCGTACGGCGCATTTTTTCAATCGTTCCTCCTTGCTCCTCGTCTTTTGGCAAGCCCAATTGCTCCATGTTTTGTACATTGTGGTGGTGGGCTCGGCAGCCGTTTTCCTGAAACGATATAACTGGAAAGGGCGGCGACACAAATAAACAGTGTAGGTTGTCCTCGTATGAAGGCTTTTAACCTGGAAACAGTGCGTCAACACAAGGACCAGATCGAGGAGGTATATCTCCATGGTCTGGGAATGACCGAATGGCCGGACCTGCTGTTCGGGCTGCCGCAATTGCGGGTCTTGTGTCTGAGCGGCAACCGGCTGAGCGCAGCGCCGGAGCAGATCGGTAAACTGACGCAGTTGCAGGTACTCGACCTCAGTGGGAATGGCCTGTCCGCCTTGCCTAAATCCCTGTCTGCCCTCCGCGCGCTAACGGAGGTGAACCTCGCCGATAATCAATTTACCCGGTTTCCGGCAGTGCTGGGCAAGCTGACGGCTTTGCAAAAGCTCGACCTCGGAGCCAACAAGCTCCGGGCCTTGCCCCGGCGCCTGGCCAATGTCCGGCATTTGCGCAGTTTGCGCCTCCACAACAACCGCCTCCGCGAATTGCCCACCGAATGGGAACCGATGGAGCACCTGTCCGAATTGCAACTCGATCGAAACCACCTGTCCGAACTTCCGGCCTGGGTGTTTAACTTGGCGCGGATCCAAACCCTGAGTCTCGCCCAGAACAAGCTCTCTGAATTTCCGCTGCAGGCCGGTCAACTGGCTACCCTGGAGATTTTGAACCTCCGCCACAATGCTCTTACCGGCTTGCCCGAAGCGATGGGGCGCCTGCCGGTTCTGCGCCGCCTTTGGGTGGATCACAATCGGTTGACCAAACTGCCCTTATCGTTCGGGAAATTGCATTCGCTTCGACTGCTCAGTTGCCAGGGTAATTTTCTGACGCACTGGCCGGTGCACCTGGGCGAATTGCCGCGTCTGGAAGCGCTCGACCTGGGAAACAATCAACTGGCCCGGCTTCCCGCTCAGCTGGGAAAATGGCCGGCGCTCAGCGAGTTGAACTTGCAACGGAATCGCCTCCATGAACTTCCAGATACCCTTTCCCGCCTCCCCCGTCTGAAGGAACTCCAGTTGGGGCGCAATCATTTTGCCAGTTTTCCCGAATCGCTCGTCACTTCGACCTCTTTGGAGATCGTTTCCGGGGTAGCCGGGTCGGCAAAGGCGCTCCGGTTCATGCAGGCCTGTCAGCGGGCGCACCTGGAAGAACGCTGTTGCCTGGAGCTCTTTCGCCTGTGGAGCGGCGCACTTCAGCCCGGTGATCTATCTCCGGAAAAGCTCGTTCGGGGAATGGGGCTCCCGCTGCCCTCGCTCCAAAAGACGATTCGCTCCTTTTTTCTTCAAAAAGAAAGGAACCCGGTCAAACCAGGTTCGGTTATTGCAATCCTGGGCCGGACACGCCAGCCGAAAAGTGCCTGGAAAAAACAGATGGAAGTAGCCGATCTGGAATGGGCGGAGACATCCCCGAGGCATCCCACGCATATCGTCCTCGGCGGCGGTATCCTCGACATTCCGGTCGATTGGCTGGAAAAGGACCTCACTTTTTTGGAAGAGGCAACCCTGTTCCAATTGCTGCAGGATGTGGAAAAAAACTATCTGCAAAAAGTGGAAGACCACGGGCAGTGGAGGCGTCTGTTGCAGAGCAAACAGGAAGCGTCCCTGCGGCTGGCATTGACCCTTTTTAAGAAAGGAGGCGTGCCTCCGGCGGCAATGACCGACCTTTATCTGGCCTGGAGAGCGGTTTCCGAGCCCAAACTGAAAAAGGGCTTCCGCGACCTGTTGCTTCTCCATGCTTCCACCCCCGGCCGCCGGTTCCTGGAATCGAACGCGGTCTTTCAAACGCTCGAACAACTTCACCAGGCCTGCCGGGACACCGAGTTCGATGCCGATCGCATCTGGACGGCGACCCATCCGTGAACTTATGGTTTTGACCAAGGTTTATTAAGTAGTGCGACAAAATTAATCAAGCATATTTCGCCGCCCCCGGCGGCGAAATATGCTAATAAATACTGCGGCCACCTGCCGCAGTATTTATAAAAATTAATTATGTCAGAGAACTTACCTGGAAAAAAACAGTATAGACAATTCCGGCCTGGGGTCGCGAATATCTATTACAGGCCTATCCACCTTTCAACTTTTCAACTTTTCAACCTTTCAACTTTTCAACTTTTCAACTTTTCAACTTTTCAACTTTTCAACTTTTCAACTTTTCAACTCTTCAACTCTTCAACTCTTCAACTTTTCAACTTTTCAACTTGATCCATGAATCATCTTCAATACGAAACCAGCCCGTATCTCCTCCAACACGCCCACAACCCGGTCGATTGGCATGCCTGGAAACCGGAAGCCTTTGAGAAGGCTCGCCGGGAAGGCAAGCCCATCCTCGTCAGCATCGGGTATTCGACCTGCCATTGGTGCCATGTCATGGAGCGCGAATCCTTTGAAGACGAAAAGACGGCGGCTTTCATGAACGAGCACTTTGTCAACATAAAAGTAGACCGGGAAGAGCGGCCGGACGTAGATCAGATCTACATGGAGGCCTGTCAGATCATCTCCGGCTCGGGAGGCTGGCCGCTCAACTGTTTTTTATTGCCCGATGGCCGGCCGGTCTATGCGGGAACCTATTACCCGCCAAAGCCTGCATTTAACCGGCCTTCCTGGATGCAACTGCTCCAGCACATCGCAGGGCTGTTTCAAAATGAACGCGCTGCGGTGGAGGATCAGGCCGGACGCCTGATGGAGATCATCCGGAATTCGGATACCGTTCTGGTGCAGCGGTCGCGGGGAGGAGGGCCTGTTTACGATCAACCCATAAACCCCGTGGCGGTTCAAAACGCCTTTCAGCATTTAAAGGATACGTTCGATAATGAAGTCGGCGGATTTGGAGGCGCACCCAAATTTCCGGGTGCGATGAACCTGCAATTCCTCCTCCGGTACGAGCATTTTTTTGGAGACCCCCAGGCGCTTGATCATGTTCACCTTTCGTTGAAAAAGATGATCGGCGGCGGCATATACGACCAATTGGGCGGTGGATTTGCGCGTTATGCGACCGACAAGGCCTGGTTGGTTCCGCATTTTGAGAAAATGCTCTACGACAATGCCCTCCTGGTGCGGGTGCTCGCGGAAGCCTACCAACGGACGGGGGAGCCGGAGTACCGCCTGGCCATCGAAGAGACCCTGCAATGGGTGGAACGGGAGATGACCCATCCCCAGGGCGGATTTTACTCGGCGCTGGATGCCGATTCGGAAGGGGTGGAAGGCAAGTTCTATGTGTGGGACAAGGCGGAGATCGACGCCATTTTGGGCGATTCGGCCTTTCATTTCAACGCCATGCATGGGGTGACGGTAAACGGGAACTGGGAAGGGGTGAATATCCTGTGGCGTCCGGTCGACGCGACTTCCTACGCCGGCCATATCGGTTGGGAAGAAGAAAAGCTTCGCGCCGAACTGAGCGCCTGGAAGACCAGGCTCTTTGCAGAGCGGTCAAAACGCGTGCGCCCCGGCCTGGACGACAAAGTGTTGTTGGGCTGGAACGCGCTGCAGGCCTCGGCTTATGCACAAGCTTATGCGGCCCTGGGCACGGAATCTTACAAAAATACGGCCGAGCGGAATATTCGCTTCCTGCTCGACGCCCTGAAAAAAGGGGAAGGGGAGGGCCTGCACCATACCTGGAAGGACGGACGGGCCCAATACGACGCCTTTTTAGATGATTACGCCCTTCTTATCGAAGCCCTGCTCGACCTCTACGAGGTCACCTTCGATGAAACCTATCTCGAACAAGCCCGGACGTGGGCACATTATACTTTGGAACATTTTCTGGATAAAGAAGCCGGATTGTTTTATTTTACAGGAGTAAACCAGGAGGATATACCCGTTCGCAGGAAGGATATTTACGATTCGGCCCTGCCTTCGGGAAACTCGACCATGGTACACAACCTGTTGCGGCTCCGCATTTTATTTGACGAGCCGGAGTACGGAGAACAGGCTATCGCCATGCTGGAAAAGCTGCGCGAGGTAATCGAACGCTTTCCGGGCTCGTTTGGGCGGTGGATGTCGGCTTATCTGCTGGCATTGCATCCCCCGAAGGAGATCGCTGTCGTGGGGAAAGAATGGAAAGAATGGGCGAAGTCCATTCAGCGCATGTATCTGCCGCACAAGGTACTCATGGCAGCGGCGGGAGCAGACGAGCGTTTTCCCTTGCTGGCAGAAAAAGAAGGTGGGGATAAGACGTATATATATGTATGTGAATCGTATGCCTGTCAGTTGCCCCTCGATTCTTTGGAAGGATTCGCACAATTTGTTCTTCGAAAAAGGAGTTAAGTTCTCTGACATAATTAATTTATAAAAAATGATTGGAGAAGTGCAGAGG
Organism: Lewinellaceae bacterium; assembly: GCA_020636275.1. Taxonomy (GTDB): domain Bacteria; phylum Bacteroidota; class Bacteroidia; order Chitinophagales; family Saprospiraceae; genus JADJTT01. The sequence continues at coordinate 1,176,871 of JACJYD010000001.1, forward strand.
CACTTCTCCAATCATTGATTAATTTGCGATAAATCGCCTTAAGCACATTTAGGTCAATTTCAGTCGCGGAAACGTATGAAAAAAATCTACTTTCTACTCTTGGGAATAGGGTTGGCCGCAGGGGTGCAAGCCCAGCAGTGGCCGCAATATTCCCTTTATTCCTGGAACCAATTTGCCTTTAATCCCGCCTATGCCGGGATGGACAATGCGCTCAGCTTTACCGGGGTAGTGCGCAAGCAGTGGTTGGGATTGGAGGGTAGTCCTTTGTCGCAACAGGCCAACCTGCACGTACCGGTCTATTTTTTGAACAGCGGATTCGGTTTGTACCTGAGCAACGACCAAACGGGTGCAGAGCATACCTTGGGTGTAGGCGTGGCATACAGTTATCAAATCGAACTGGGAGCCGCCGTTTTGTCGGCAGGCGTGAACGGGCAGTGGTTGCAGTACACGCTGGACGGCAGCAAATTGCGCACCCCGCAGGGCAGTTATGAAGGCGGGGCCATCGATCACAACGATGTCGCTTTGCCGGAGAGCCGGTTTTCGGCCTCGACCAATACGTTGGGGGCAGGTTTGTACTTGCAGCATCCCCGGTTCAACCTGGGCGTTTCGGTCCAAAACGCCCTGGAGCCCTCGTTGGCCCAGAATAATATTAAGTTTACCGTCGATCGCGCCTTTTTGGGTTTTGCCGGTACGCGTGTCAACCTGGGGCGACATTGGCAGTGGCAGCCTTCGATCCTGGCCAAGACCAACAGCCGGCAGTGGCAGGTTGACTGGACGAATATTTTGGGATACGACGGCAATTTTTTCGGGGGCTTTTCGTTCAGGGGTTATGATCGTCTGAGTATTGATGCGGCTGTATTGTTGGCCGGGATCCGGCTCAACGATCAATTCTTTCTCGGATATGCGTATGACCTATCGATCTCCCCCCTTCGACAGGCCAATGATGGTTCGCACGAACTCATTCTGCGGTATACGTTGAGCAAAGGTATTGGACAGGAAAGAATACCCCCGGTTATTTATTCCCCCCGATTTTGAGGAGGGAGCACCCCATCAAACCCTGTGTAAAAAGTTAGGTGATCATTTTGGAAGGCGCCTATATTGCCTTGCAAAATACCGTTTCGTCATACTATTTAACAATCTCGTTGCGTTGATATCAATGCTTTGTTTATCTTTGCAGCCTGTTGTACAAAATTCAAAAATTTAGTTTTGTAGATCTTTACAAAGAGTCTATATTTACGGACGTTTTTTAAAATGAAGGAAAACTCGGGTGTCACAATGAAAAAATCACTAAGAACTTCACTTGCGTTGCTAGTGTTGGTAACGCTGGCGTCTTCTTGCGGAACGCGTCAAAACGGCCAATTGCTTGGAGTTTTGGACCGTCCCAACTGGAAGGGTATCAATCCCTATGGAATGGTGTATGTACCTTCCGGTACCTTACACATTGGAAACAGTGACCAGGACATTACCAACACGTTCGTCCAAAGACCGAAATCGATTTCTATTGCGGGCTTTTACATGGATGACACGGAGATCACGAACAACGAATACCGTCAGTTCGTGTATTGGGTACAAGACTCCCTGGCGCACGACCTGCTGGACCACTATTACGAAGATGAGCGGACTGGTGACCAGTTCATCGACTGGGACCAGGATATCGACTGGGAAGATGAGACCCTTGAGGACCTCTACTTCCAGGGTAACGACCGGTTTGCAGGCCGGAAGGAATTGAATACCACCCGCATGGTATACGAATATCAGTGGTATGACTGGAAAGCTGCCGCTGCTGACCGTGGCCGCTCGCCGCGTTCTGCGTTCATCAAGCGCAAGAAGGCAAATATTTATCCCGATACGATGGTATGGGTTCGCGACTTCTCCTATTCCTACAACGAACCGATGACCCGTAACTATTTCTGGCACCCGGCATTTGATGATTATCCCGTTGTAGGTGTCAACTGGCATATGGCCAATGCGTTCTGCTTCTGGCGGACGAAACTCTGGAATGCCTACGAAGCGGATGCCGACCGTGGCGTCTATTCGGAAGACTTCCGACTGCCGTATGAGCACGAATGGGAATACGCCGCACGTGGCGGTCACGATATCGCTCCTTTCCCCTGGGGCGGTTATTACCTGCGCAACACCAAAGGCTGTCTGTTGGCCAACTTTAAGCCGGGCCGTGGTAATTACCCGGAAGACGGCGGTCTCTACACGGTTAAGGCCGATGCGTACTTCCCGAATGACTATGGTCTGTTCAACATGTCCGGAAACGTGGCAGAATGGACTTCTTCGGCTTACTACGAAAACGCATACTCCTTCATTCACGACCTGAACCCGGATATTCGCTACGACGCCAAGGACTCCGATCCGGATGCCTACAAGCGCAAAGTGATCCGCGGCGGTTCGTGGAAAGATATCGGTTTCTATCTCCAAACCGGAACCCGTCACTGGGAGTTTGAAGATACGACCAAATCTTACATTGGATTCCGTTGTGCCCTGACCTTCCTTGGTCGTTCAATCTCGGATTTCTAATCGAAAAAAGAGTGAACCGGGATGGATACTGTTGAAAAAACAGTATCCATCTCGCTTTAAATCAACCGCTTAACAGTTTTCTCATTATTTTTTTTATCGGAAAAAGTGTTACTTTTAGCCCTCCCTGCATTAAAGGGTAGGGATTTCAACGATAACCCTTCATTTTCCAAACACAATTATTAGCTAACCTTTTTAAATCGAAAGAGATGAGTTTCGTTAAAACCAAAGGGTTTAAGTACTTCAAAAATTTGATCATCGGTATCGGTGCATCCGTCGTTCTTCTGGGCGCCCTGTTCAAACTTGAAAGCTGGGAAGGCGCCAGTACGATGCTGATCATCGGTCTTTCCGTAGAAGCTTTTATCTTCTCCTTCCTCGGCATTATCGGCCCTGAGAAAGACTACTACTGGGAAAAACTCTATCCGGGATTGGATGATTACCACTCTCACATCGCTCCGTTGACGGCAGGTGAGATTGACGTAACTCCTACGACGCCCGCCCTGAACGGCGAAGTCGTCGAGCAGCAATTGGGCGGTATGCTCACTGAATTGCAAACCATGTCGAAAAACCTGTCTGCCCTCCGTGCCCTCCAGGATGTCGACTTCACGGGTACCAGCGAGCAGATCAAGTCGATGAATAACTTCTACCACAAGCTCAATGAAGCTATGGCTGACCTGGGCGACTCCCTGGAAGATACCAAGCAGTACAAAGACCAACTGGCTGTGCTGAACAAAAACCTCGGTTCGCTGAATTCCGTCTACGGTACCGTTCTGTCCGCTTACTCCAACCTGGGAGGTAAGTAATCAGACTCCACAGACGCTTCCAGCAGATTTTTTAACCATTAAAGAAAATTGCTATGTCGATTCCAAAGGAGCCGCGGCAGCTGATGATCAACCTCATGTATCTGGTGTTGACAGCGCTTCTGGCACTCAACGTTTCGGCCGAGGTGATGACTGCATTCTTCACGATCGATAAAGGTATCACGAATAGTAACAACATCGTCGAAAATACCAACCAAACGATCATGCGGAATATTGATGCCCAGGTCGAAGCATATAACAACGAATTAAATCAAGGCTACCTGGCCAAAGCCAAGGAAGCCAAGCAAGTATCCGAAGACTTCGTTACCTACGTTGACGAGTTGAAGAAAGAACTGTTTGAAAAAGCTGGGGGACCCTCCGAGAAAAACCCGGAACAACCCAAGCGGATCAAAGATAAGGACGTAACCACCCGCCTCCTCGTAGGTTTGGAAAACGAAAAAGGTAAAGGTTATGACCTGATGGACAGGATCAATTCTACCCGTGCCAAATTGCTCGAACTGGTCGACAACGACCAGGGCATCGCCGCTTCCATTCCGCTGAAAATAGATGAAGAATCCGTAACCAAGTCGAAGAAAAAAGACTGGGTGTATTACAACTTCCAGCAAATGCCGGTGGCTGCCGTATTCCCGATCCTGACCAAGTTCCAAAACGACTCGAAAGCTTCTGCTACAACTGTGTTGAACCACCTGTTGGGCAAAGTTGCCGGCCAGGATGTCAAATTCGACGCTTTCGAACCGGTGATCTCTGCAACCAAAGGCTATGTGATCCGGGGTGAAAAATATGAAGCCGATATCTTCCTGAGCGCTTATAGCACTTCGAATACCGACAATACGAAGATCTACGTCAACGGCACCAACCTGCCCGTTGAGGCTGGTAAAGCTTCCTATTCGGCCGCTGCTACCTCCATCGGTACGAAAAAGTACAAGGTGAAGATCGAGATCACAAACCCGTTGACTGGGGAAGTGAAATCGTACGACAGGGAATTCGAATACGAAGTAGGGGAGCGTTCCGTAACGGTTTCTGCCGATAAGATGAACGTGTTCTACATCGGCGTCGACAACCCCATTTCGGTTTCCGCTGCCGGTATTTCGAGTAATGACCTTCGGGTGAGCGTCTCGGGTGGCGGTGGTTCCATTACCAAGCTGAGCGGCGCGAACTACATCGTTAACGTCGATCAACCGACCGACGATTGCCGGATCAATGTTGCAGGTGGTGGCCTTTCGGATAGCAAGGTCTTCCGCGTGAAGCGTATCCCCGACCCGGTTGCCCGCTTGGGTAACAAAGAGGACGGCTCCATGGGTAACGGTGAATTCAAAGCTCAGGCTGGTCTTATCGCCTGGTTGGATAACTTCGACTTCGAAGCGAAGTGCGAAATTCAGGGCTTCAGGCTCGTCCGTGTGCCGAAACGCCAAGACCCCATTGAAGTGATCAACTCCGGTGGCCGCTACAGCGGCGATGCCAACCGCATCGTCGATCAAGCCAAACCCGGCGATACGTACTATTTCTTCGATGTGAAAGCACGTTGCCCGGGCGATAAAGCCGGTCGTAAGATTAACTCATTGGTATTCAATATCAAATAATCATAGTCAGCAGGATACTAGCTCGCATTTTTTCTGCGTTCTATATCCTGCTGACTCTCACTCCTCCTTTTGAAGAAAAAACTCAAAACATCATGAAGATTGCTCTGAAAACGTTAGGTTTCGGCTGGTTTATGACGATGCTCCTTGCGCTGCCGTTTGCCCTGCAAGCTCAGCTTCCCGAAAGCATCCTCACGGAATCCAGTGATCCGAATGCCAAAAAGCCTTTGGACGATATCGTCGAGAAACGTATGACGCTGGAGCACCGCGTATTGCCTTACGATCACATTCGCGAAGCGGATATTTTCTGGGAAAAGCGGATCTGGCGAGTTGTGGATGTCCGTGAGAAAATGAATAAGCCGTTTGCCTATCCGGAGCGTCCGTTCTTCACCATCCTCATGGAAGCTGCCATGAACGGCGATATCACGGTGTACAGCACGGAAGATGATAAGTTCACCTCCCCGCTGACCCCCGATGAAGTAGCCGCCAAAAGCGCCTCCATCGATACGGTTATTACCTTCGACCCGGAAACCTACGAGGAACAGATCCAGGTCGTCCGGAACCAATTGAACCCCGAGGATGTAAAACGCTTCCGTTTCAAGGAAGTCTGGTTCTTCGACGAGGAAACCTCGACCCTGCAGGTTCGCATCCTGGGGATCGCTCCCCTCCTCGACGTAACCGATGATAACGGAAACTTCCTCTATGAGCAACCGATGTTCTGGGTTTACTATCCCGAAGCTCGCAATGTGCTGGCTCGCGAACGCGTATTTAACTACGGAAACGACGCCAGCCCCATTACCTGGGAAGACCTCATGGAGATGCGGTACTTTGCCAGCTACGTATACAAAGAATCCAACGTCTATGATCGCCGCCTACAGGAATACCTGACCGGTGTAGACCTTTTGCTGGAAGCCGATAAGATCAAACAAGAGATCTTTAACTTCGAGCACGACCTTTGGTCTTATTAATTGAAACTCACTATGATATGAAAAAGGCGTCCCGGTTTTCGGGGCGCCTTTTTCTTTTTGGGAATGCGGAACGTGGTATTGCGGTTTTACAGCATAAATTCCCAGGCCGTCTGGTAATGGCCTTCCCTGTCGACATAATCCAAAAAGGCCTGATAGAAATCGTGGTTGGCGATGGTGGCGCTGTCGCCCACCACTACCAATAGCTTCCGGGCCCGCGTCATGGCCACGTTCATGCGTCGGTAGTCGCTGAGAAACCCGATCTGCCCTTTTGAATTGGATCGCACCAGCGAGATATACACCACGTCGCGTTCCTGCCCCTGGAACCCGTCGATCGTGTTGATGGTCAACGGGAGGGAAGCGAGCAAGGCGTCCTCCCGCACTATCGATTCCATATATACGACTTGTTCCCGGTAGGGGGATATCAGCGCGATCGATGGAAGCGGGTGATCGCCATACGACTCGACCAGTTGGTACAGGTGTTCGCACAGGATCTGAAATTCCTGGGGATTGTACCGGCTTTGGTATTCCCCTGTCACCAACTCTTCAAAACCACAACCTGCAGTGTCGATGAAGGTTACGGGCTCATGCCCGCCAAATAGCAAGCGGTGGTCGTGGATCTCTTCGGCAGCGCGCAGCAATCCTTTGTAAAAAATCTCATTGGAAAATCCCATGATGGCATTGTGCATCCGGTACTGCACCGTCAACAGACTAACGTCTTCCCATTGGGCAATGCATCGTTCGATTAAGGTGACGTCGAGCCCTTCGCGTTGGGCTTTCATCGATTTGACCGTTGGCGGCAATTGATGCGGATCGCCGGCTAACACGACCTTTGAGGCCCGGATAATGGGTATCCAACTCGCCGGCTCCAGCGCTTGCGCCGCCTCATCGATGACCACCGTACGAAATTTTCGCCCTTCCAGTACCGGATGAGCCGCCCCTACCAGGGTACAGGTAATGACCTGCGCGGCGGTCAGGATCTGATCGATCAGGCGGTCTTCCAGGTCTTTGGCCCAGGCATCCAGTTCGCCGGCTTGTTGATACAAGTCCTTGCGTTCGTTGTATTCTTCCCTGCCGAAGGTCCTCCGGAACCGCTTGGCCTGGCGGCGGTACTCCGCAGCCTGGATTTTGACCTTTTTTATGTTCTTGCTTTCGGGGTGTTTGCTCAGTTGAGCCTCGAGGGTATGGCTGATGATCGACTCGTCGACCCGGGAAATGTTGCCAACCCGGACCACGTTCAGGTCCATCTCCGCCAGGCGTTCGGTGAGGAGGTCGGTGGCTGTGTTGCTGGGGGCCGTCACCAGTACGGTCGATTCCCGTTCGCAAAGCAGGCGAATGGCATGCACCAGGGTGGTCGTTTTTCCCGTACCGGGCGGACCATGGACGACAGCCACATCCTGGGCTGCGAGGATCTGATTGAGTGCCTGGTTTTGGGAGTCATTGAGCTCGGCCAGTTGTACCGGCTTCGGAATGGGAGCCAGCAGTCGTTCCTGTTTTCCCATAAATACAGCCCGCAACTCCGCCAGGCGGCCCTTTTTTGCCTCCCGCACGATCTTGAGGGCCTTTTCCATTTCCTGGTAGGTGCGCTCGTCGAACTGCAGATCCACACCTGCCTGCCCGGTGTGCATCCACTCCGGCAGGTCTTTGGTGTTGAGCACGATCTTCATCCGCTTTTTATCAATGAAGTTGATCACCCCCGTGCGCTCTTTGGTCTTCCCATCGGAGAGCTGGACAAAAAAACGGACGGTCTTACCGCTTCGAAATTGATGGGAAAAATCCGGAGCTTCCTGGTGTTCGACGATGACATAAGCCCGCTCGCCATAGGTATAACCCGATTTACCCACCAGCACCGGATACCAGGTAAAGCCTTTGGCCTTGCGCTCCGCCATAGGCAAGCGTTCCACCAGGGCCCGGTATTGCTCCAGGTCTTCCTCCTTCTCCAGTTGGATCAGGTCGTGCAATTTTTGAAAAAAGGCTTCGTGTGTTTGCATATCGGGCGAAAGTAGTAAAACCGAAGCACGGTAAAAAAGGTTTCTTTTAATTGAGTTCAGTGTTTCAAAAATCAATTGCCTTTTGAAAGATCAATTACGCGCCCTAAAAAACCTCCCCGCTTTTTTTCGACTGGTTTGGAAGACCAGCCCCGGACTCGCGATCAGCAACGCCCTGCTGCGCATTTTGAAGTCCGGCATCCCTGTTTCCACGCTTTACGTGGGTAAGCTCATCATCGATGAGGTGATCCGCCTGATCGATTACCCGGGGGATAGCCATCAGCAGCTTTGGATCTGGGTGGGTCTCGAACTCGCCCTGGGCCTGGTTTCCGAGATCATCAGCCGGGGCATCAACCTGGCCGAAAGCATGCTGGGAGACCTGTTTTCGAATAAAACATCGGTAGAGATCATGCGCCACGCCGCTACCCTGGACCTCTACCACTTCGAAGACGCCGAATTTTACGATAAGATGGAGCGGGCCCGCCGGCAAACCTACGGCCGGACCATGCTCTTGTCGATGGTCCTTTCCCAGGTGGAGGATTTCATCACCATTTTTTTCCTGGGCATCGGTCTGGCGGCCTTCAATCCCTGGTTATTGCTGATCCTCTTTGTCGCAGTGCTGCCGGCCTTTGCCGGGGAGAGCTATTTCAACCAGAAGACCTATTCGCTTACGCGCAGTTGGACGCCCGAGCGCCGCGAGCTGGATTACCTCCGGTACATCGGCGCCAGCGATACCACGGCAAAAGAGGTCAAACTCTTTGGCCTGGCCGATTTCCTGGCCAACCGCTTTGAGATGCTCGCCCAAAAATACTACGAAGCCAACCGGGCCCTTTCGGTACGGCGTGCCTTTTGGGGGACCGGGCTCTCCAGTCTGGCCACGCTGGCCTACTACGGCGCCTACGTCTTCATCCTCATCCAGACCGTGGGAGGCATTCTGACGGTAGGTACGCTTACCTTTCTGGCCGGTTCTTTTGCCCGGATGCGGGGCCTGTTGCAGGGGATCATGAGCCGGTTTACGAAAATTGCAGAAAGTGCCCTCTACCTGCAGGACCTGTTCGATTTTTTCGAGATCAAGCCCATCATCGACGGCAACCGGCAGTCCAGAAAAGTGCCCGTCCCCATCCGGGAAGGGCTCGTTTTTGAGAACGTGAGCTTCAAATATCCGCAATCCGAGCGCTGGGCGATCCGAAACTTGTCCTTCCGGCTCCAGGCAGGCGAAAAGCTGGCGCTCGTGGGGGAAAATGGAGCCGGAAAGACCACGCTGGTCAAACTGCTGGCCCGGCTTTACGAACCCAATGAAGGGCGCATTTTGCTGGATGGAACGGATATCCGGGAGTACGATCCTGAATCGCTGCGCGCGGCGATCGGGGTGATCTTCCAGGACTACCAGCGCTTTCAGCTTAAAGTACGGGAGAATATCGCCGTGGGTGATATCGAAAACCGGGAGGATACCTTTCGCATCGAAGATGCCGCCATGAAAAGCCTCGCCAATGACGTGATCAGTGGCCTTCCGCTGGGACTGGAACAACAACTGGGCCGGCGCTTCGCCGATGGAATGGAGCTTTCCGGAGGCCAGTGGCAAAAGATCGCCCTGGCACGCGCCTATATGCGCGATGCCCAGCTTTTGATCCTCGATGAGCCGACCTCCTCGCTCGATGCCCGTGCAGAATACGAGGTCTTTCAGCGCTTCGCCCAACTGATCGAAGGAAAAACCGCAGTACTGATCTCCCACCGCTTTTCCACCGTGCGCATGGCCGACCGGATATTGGTGCTGGAAAACGGCAAATTGGCCGAATTGGGCACCCACGAAGAGTTGCTGGAACAGGGGGGCATGTATGCCGAATTATTTCAGTTGCAGGCGAGAGGATATCAATGAAGGGTAGACCTCCCAAAGCATATAGCCGGTCACAATTCCGTATTCGAGCCAGGAGACCCAGGCGGGCAGGTGGACCTCCGGTTGCCGGTAGGCCAGGTAGGTGAGCGGTATGAGCGCCGACCAAACAATGGGAAAACGGTATTTTGTCAGCGCGCTGAAAAAAACGGGCAGGGCCAGGTACCAGGGGTGGACGGTCGTGCTGCACAGCAGGTAGCAGCTGATCGCCGCCAGCCACAAGACCGGGAGCCGCTCGACCTTTTCGTCTTTTTCCGACCAGGCCAGCCGGATGATGAAGGAAAAAACCAGGAGGGCCAGGGCAGGACCCAGGTATAGGATCAGATTGTAACCGGTCAGTACTTTTCCGACCCACCGGAGCAGGAAATACAAGCCGGCGTTGAACTCGAACTTTCGGAAATAGAGGTCCAGACTGGCCCCCATATGTCCGAAAAACCAGGAATTGAGCAGGGGCGCGAATAGCAGCAGCAAGCCGGCTCCCAGTAGCAAAAACCAATACCACCGAACTCTTCGCACCAGGAAAGGCAAGAACATCAAAGGGAGCAGTTTGGCCCCGATAGCCCCAACCCAGCCCCAGATCGATCGGTACCATTTCCCCTGAATCAACCACCAAAGGGCCAGGGCCAGAAAAAATAGCATGCCCGCCTCGAAATGCAGGTTGCCCGTCAGCTCGATAATGATCAGCGGGTTCAGGGCGTAAAGCAGAACGGATCTTTTGGAACTCCCCAGCCGCTCCAACAGCAGGATCGTTCCGGTATCCAGGGCGGCATGGATGGATTTTAATACGATGGTAGCGCCGAGGATGCTTTTGGGAAATAATCCTGCCGCCACAAAAAATGTCAGCTGTGCGAGCGGCGGATATACGGTGTAGTAATCGGGAGAATTGAGGCGATTGAACAAGGCCGGGTCCATATTCATGTACTCCCGGGGCAGGTGGTCGAAGGGATTGATGCCCTGAACCAGCAAGCGCCCGTCCCAGATAAACCGGTACACGTCGTCCGACAGGTTCGGGATGGCCGCGATCAGGGAAAAACGGGCTACAATGGCCAATCCTTTGTAGAAAGGATATTGTTCGGGCGTACTTTTATACAGGATCACGGCATACCAAAGGAAGAGCCAGGTGTACAAGGTCACGATGACCCAACCCTCGTGTTGCGTTGGACCGTAATTTAACGCGACCGCTCCCGCCAGGAACAGGGATCCCAGTATCCATTTCCCCGGAAACGGCGGTTGGTTGGACTGCATAGCGGTAGCCGTCATGAATGGCGTCTTGTCTTTTAACTTTTCCACTTCAAATGCCGGACGGAATAATAACAGATCGTACCGTACCCGATCACCAGCAGGAGGTGAAACACGAAGAAGGTTTCATTCTTCATTTCAAAACCCAGCCAGATGGCCCAGAGGAAATAGAGGGCAAGAAGGCCTTCGAGTACCGTGGTAAGGGGCAATTTTTGGTGGAGGTATTTTTTTTGCTTCAAAGAATCCCGGATACCCTGGATGTTGAACTTGGGCGTCCGAACGAAGGGGGTCTTTTTTCCCAGATACCCTTGCAGCACGGCAATGGAATTGTGCAGGGACAGGCCCATGGACAGGGCCAGAAATAGCGGAAAAAGCACAATAAACTTGGCGATCTTTTTAGCCCAGGACTCCGGTTGCAAGGCTGCTTCCACATTGGCGACGTAGTAAATCCCTCCGATCGCGAGGAGGGATGCCAGAAAGACGGTCATGGCGAGCGGGGGGATTCCCAAATGAGGCATGGCGATAACCAGGGGCACACTGAAGACTCCCGCCACAAATACGAACAGGAAGACGGCGCTCCCCAATAATTGCATGGTTCCGAAGAACTTCTTTCGCATAGGGATATCGGCATGCCAGAGGGTAGGCAACATTTTCCGGGCTGTTTCGGCCCCTCCCTTCATCCAGCGGAATTGTTGTGATTTCAGGCCGTTCATTTCGGCGGGCAATTCGGCCGGCGACTCGAACTTTTCGAGGTAAACGATCTCCCAGCCTTTCAGCTGGGCACGGATGCTCAGGTCCAGGTCTTCGGTGAGCGTATCGGCTTCCCAGCCTCCGGCGTCGTCGATGGTTTTTCGACGCCAGATCCCGGCGGTGCCGTTGAACTGGAGGAGCAAATGTCCTCCCTGGCGCCCCTGTTGCTCCACGGTAAAATGCACGTTGAGCTGGAGCGCTTGCAGCCGGGTGATCAGGGAGTAATCGCGATTGATATGTTCCCAACGGGTCTGCACTACGCCTGTTTTCGGATTGGCAAAGAAATAGGGGAGCGTAGCCCGCAGGAAATCGGGACGCGGCAGGAAATCGGCATCGAAGATCGCGATGAATTCCCCCCTGGCCCGGGCCATAGCCTCCTTGAGCGCTCCGGCTTTGAAGCCCTGGCGGTCGGACCTGCGGATCTGCTCGATCTGAAAACCTTGTTTCCGGAACAACGCGACCTGTTTTTTCACGATGTCTACCGTCTCATCGGTCGAGTCGTCGAGCACATGGATCTCGAACTTTTCTTTGGGGTAGTCAAATTGGGTTATGGCTTCGATCAGTCGTTCCACCACATACATTTCGTTGTAGACGGGGAGCTGGACCGTTACAAAAGGAAGCTCGGTTTCCCGCAATGCCGCAGGTTGAGGCACCCCTCCCTTTTTCCAAAACTTCCGGTAGTAGTACAACAGGTTGAACTGAAGCAGGGTAAAAAGGGTGATGTAGACCAGCGCCAGGAAGTAAACGCCGAAGATGAAATAATAAAGCGTGATCATAATGGTCTTTATCAATTGGAAGGCGAGCGCCTCCAATGAACGGGTTCATTCAAATCAGTTTAAAAATGGTCCACAAGATCTTATGTCCTGCAAGCAAGGTGCCGCGTACGGTTCCGGAAACCTTGGAAACGCCGATGCGCCGGCGGTAACTCACCGGTACTTCCGTGCAGCGGAGTCGCATTTTTGCCGCCCGCACCTGCATCTCGACCGTCCAGCCGAAATCGGGATCCTGCATCTCCATCTCCAGCAACCGGTCGAAACGGACCGCCCGGAAAGGTCCCAGATCCGTAAACGAATACCCGTAAAACCATCGGATCAGGGTAGTGGCGAGCCAGTTGCCGAAGATCTGCTGGGGCTGCATGGCCCCTTTTTCCAAATTGCCCAGCACGCGGGAGCCAATGACAAGGTCCATTCCCTCCCGGAGGATGGGACCGACGATCGAGGGCAATTCCTCCGGGTGATCGGAAAAATCGCCATCGAGAAAAACCACGATATCGGGCCACTGCTCTTCGGGCTTTTTCCGAAGGTGCCCGATCCCCTTGAGGCAAGCGCTACCATAGCCTTTCCGCGGCTCGTAGAGCACAATGGCCCCTGCATCGCAAGCCACCTCTGCGGTCCGGTCGGTACTGGCATTGTTGCAGACCAGCACATCGCGGACCAGGTCGCGTGGAATGGCATCCAGTACTTTTCCTATTGACCGCTCTTCGTTAAAAGCGGGGATTATGACATCGATAATAGGGGCTTTCTGCATACAAGACTCCTTTGTATGCAAAGGTAACATTTATGCCCCATGGATGGGGCCTTGCAGACCTTCCTCCACTGATCCATTATTTTAGTATTTTGTGCCGGTAAACTGCGTGTCCTTTATGCAAAAAAGATACTATTCCCGGATTGCCTTCGCGGGCCTGATCAGTGTCCTGATCCTGTTCAGCTGTCGCCGCGAACGGATGTTCCTGACCGATAAAGAAGCCCGATTGGAATTTTCGACCGATACCCTCCGGTTTGATACGGTTTTTACAGAGCTGGGCTCATCGACCGGGATCCTGAAGGTTTTTAACCCCTACAACAAATCCGTGCGCATCGCTTCGGTGTCGATCGCTGCCGGGGCCGCGACCAAATTTCGCATGAATGTGGACGGGATCCCCGGCAATTTGATCGAGAATGTGGAGATCGCCCCCAACGACAGCATTTATATTTTCGTAGAGGTAACCATCGATCCGGATGCGCCGCTTTCCGATAGTCCGTTCATCGTGGAAGATGCCATCCGCTTCGAGCTCAACGGGAACGAGCAACAGGTGGTGCTGGAGGCCTGGGGGCAGAATGCGAATTACATTCCCAGCCGCTTTGGAAAAGGCGGAATAGCCCTGGTGAGTTGCGATTTCGGCGAAGTGAACTGGGACGATCCCAAACCATATGTCATTTATGGCGTACTGCTCATCGACAGTTGTACGCTCAACCTGCCCCCGGGAACGCGCCTGTACGTACACGGCGGGGTGGCTAAAGCGCTTGACGAGCAGGGCAATCCGATCATATACAACGACGGGCTGATCTACGTGCTACCCAATGGGAAACTGAAGATGAACGGAACCCTGGAGGATCCCGTTATCGTACAGGGCGACCGCCTGGAAGAGGCCTTTGCCGATCAGGCTGGGCAGTGGGTGGGTATTCGTCTGGGCAGCAAAGGGAATACCTTCCGGAATTCTATTATCAAAAACTCTCTGGTAGGGGTATATGTCGATTCCGCTGCAACGGTCGACCTCGATAAAATGGCCATTTACAACACCAGCGGCCCCGGTATTTTTGCCTTGCACGCCAAGGTGGATGCCCGCAATTGCCTGGTCTACAACAACGGCAGCACCAGTGTGCAATTGGGGTACGGGGGCGACTACAAGCTGGATTACTGCACCCTGGCCAGCTATGGGGTGGACGCTTCGGCCCTGAGCCTGAGCAACGGCATTTGCTACGACCTGCTCTGCAGCGAGTTTGACGTATACCGGCTCAACGCGACCTTTCGCAATTGCATCCTATTCGGCTCCCGGCAGGACGAGATCCTGCTCTCCGATTTTACCGCGGGCGCCGAACCCAATCAATTCAATATTGTTATGAACAATTGTGTGGTGCGGGTGAACGAATTGCTCGATATTGATAAAGGCGGATATCCCGACTTTTTTACCACTATTTGCCAGAATTGCGTGGAGGGAACTTCGTTTGACCTCTTATTTGAAGACCCGAACGAAGACGATTATCACCTCGACTCTTTATCCGTCGCCATAGGGGTTGGAATCCCGATCAGCGGAATTGGGGACGACCTGGAAGGGCAGTTGAGGGATGGACAGCATCCGGATGCCGGATGTTTTGAGCGTCAATAAGTCAATGCGATTTTTATACCTTTAAAAACAAAATTAGCCAGAAAATGAAGAATCTGATTTTAACCCTAACCGCAGTTCTCTTTGTGGGCGGAATGGCCTTTGGGCAGATCAAAACACCTGCGCCCAGTCCGTTGTGTATTACCAAGCAGATCGTTGGTTTGACGGATGTGGAAATTGAGTATTCCCGCCCCAGCATGAAAGGCCGCAAGATCTATGGAGATCTGGTGCCGTTCGGCGAAACCTGGCGCACCGGCGCCAATGCCTCGACCAAGATCAGTTTCAGCACGGATGTGACGATCGATGGAAAGGCTGTGAAAGCCGGGAAATACGCCCTGTTCACCATCCCCGGTGTAGACAACTGGGTGGTCATTCTGTACAAAGACCTTACTACCTGGGGCGTACCGACCCCCTACAAGGTGGAGGACGAAGTGATCCGCTTCAATGTGAAGCCCAAGAAAATGGATATCACGGTCGAAACCCTGTTGATCAATATTGGCAGCCTGCGAAACAACACCGCGCAGATCGAGATCATCTGGGAAAATACCCTGGTGGAATTCGACGTGGATTTCGGTACGGATGCCTTGGTTCAGGAAGGGATCGACCGGGTTTTGAACGGTCCATCCGCCGACGATTACTACCGGGCTGCACGCTATTACAAGGATGAGAATAAGGACCTGGTCCAGGCCTTGACCTGGGTGCGGAAATCCAACGAGATGGATGCCCGCTACTGGCGCTTGTTCCTGCAGGCCCAACTGGAAGATGAACTCATGCAATACGATGCAGCGATCGCTTCTGCCGAAAAGGCGAAAGCCGCCGCTCAAAAAGAAGAAGCCGCTGATTACGTTCGCCGCAGCGACAAGCTCATCGCCGATGTAAAGGCGAAGATGGGCAGCAAGGGCAACGAACCCGGCAAGGTCAAGCCTTCGGGATCGACGCCGAAGATGTAAAAAAATAGAAGAAAAGGAGGAATGATCATTCCTCCTTTTCTTTTTTAGAGAGAAGCTGCAACAGCAAGGAAATTCCCATCACCAATACACAACCGATCAGGTTGAGCCACAGATAGGCGATCTTGAAAATGTCGTAGTAGTCGAGGAAAAATATGGTGATTACCAACGCCTCGGTGAGGATGGCCGCCCAAAATACGACGCGTCCCCGTACCATTTTCAGAAAGAAGGCGGTCAGAAAAACCCCCAGGATCGTTCCGTAAAAAAGGGAACCCACGATATTCACGGCTTCGATCAGGTTTTCAAACTGAGCCACTACCATGGCGAAGGTCAGGGCAATGCCCCCCCAAACCAGGGTGAACCAGCGGGAGGCATGGAAATAGTGCTGGTCGGTTCTTTCTTTCACAAAAGAACGCCGGTAAAAATCGATTACCGTGGTGGTGGCCAGGGCATTCAATTCGGATGCAGTAGATGACATGGCTGCGGAAAAGATCACAGCCAGCAGCAAGCCGATGATCCCGATCGGCATGTAGTGCATGATAAACGTGATAAAGACGTAATCTTCATCCTTGGTATTCGCCAACGGGTCTATCTTTTTAACCAGTTTCTTGGCTTCTTCCCGCACCGTCCGCTCCTTGGCGGCGAGGTTTTTCACCTCCGTCTGCAAGGCGTCGATCCGGGGTTGTTCGTCGGCCTTTGTGGCCTGGAGCAACATTCCCGCACTTTCTTTCTTTTGCTCAAAAATGGTGGCGAATTCGGCCTCCAGGGCATTGTAGTCCTGCCGGTATTCGGATTTGATTACTTTCTCGACGTTGGAGGTATTGAACAGTAAAGGCTGAGGGGTGAATTGGTAAAACACGAAAACCAGGATCCCCGTCAGCAGCACCAGGAATTGCATGGGCACCTTGACGATGCCGTTGAACAGCAATCCCAGCCGGCTTTCGGTCAGTGATTTTCCGGACAGATAGCGCTGCACCTGCGACTGGTCGGTGCCGAAATAGGAGAGGAATAGAAAGACCCCGCCCAGCAGACCCGACCAGACCGTGTACCGGTTCTTCAGGTCGAAAGTAAAGTCGACGGTATTCAGTTTACCCATTTTTCCGGCAATGGTGAGGGCATCGTTGAACCCCATATCGCCCGGCAGTCGCCAGATCACGATGAGCGCCGCGAGGAACATCCCGAAGAGGATGACGATCATCTGTTGTTTTTGGGTGAAACTTACCGCCTTGGTGCCCCCTGCCACCGTATAGACGATCACCAGGGCGCCAATGGAAAGATTGGTCCAAAACAAGGGCCATCCCATGATGGTCGACAGGATGATGGCCGGCGCGTAGATGGTAATACCCGCAGCCAGACCCCGTTGGATCAGGAAAAATAAAGCGGTCAGGGAACGGGTCTTCAGGTCGAAGCGCCCTTCGAGGTATTCGTAGGCGGTATAGACGTTGAGGCGGTAATAGACCGGCAATACGAAGATGCAGAGGATTACCATGGCGACCGGCATCCCGAAATAGAACTGCACGAACCGCATGCCGTCGTCGAAGGCCTGCCCCGGGGTCGATAGGAAGGTGATGGCGCTGGCCTGTGTAGCCATGATGGAAAGGCCGATCGTCCACCAGGGCAGATCGCGGTCACCTTTCAGGTAGCTGCTGACGTTGCGGACCGTTCGCGTTTTCCAGACCCCGTAGGCCACGATCCCCAGCAGGGTACCCAGCATGATGATCCAATCGAGTAAATGCATAGAGATTTTTTATTTTAAAAGACGGATACCGCCTTTTAAAAACTCAGGCGTAGGCTTCTTTAAACCAATAAAACAACACTACGATCACCACGTGAAAGACCAGCACGAAGAGATAGAATTGGCCCCAGGTCTTGAAGATAGGCGGCTTTTGGGTGTTGTCGAAGGGTTCTTCGCCCATAGCAGAATGTTTTTATTACACGGAGCGGCGACCGGAAGCCGTCGCTCCGTTGAAAGAATTCAGGTTCCCGATTTCCCCAGGGAAAGCATGTTTGCAAAAATGCGGTAAGCGCCCGGCACTCCGGCGGGAAGCTGCCGGAACCAGGCCATGCCGGTGTAAATATAATGGCCTTTTCCGTAGTGTGCGATGAGCAATCCACCCGAAGTGGGCGCTTCGCCGGGGTCCTGGGAGGAGAGGATGGCCTCGTATTTATCGTCCCATTTATCGGGATAATAGAGCCCTCGTTCCTGCACCCAGCCTTCGAAATCTTTTTGAGTGATCGCATTGGGAAAGTTCAGCACGGGATGATCCGGGCGCAGGAAGGTTATCGGGGCTTCCTCAACGGTGATCCGGTCGTGGGACAAATTCAGAGGGTAGGGGGCGATTTCCTCCATCGGAAGGGCCAGTCCCCGGGTGGTATTGAACTGGACGATCAGGGTGCCGCCTTGTTCTACATAGCTGAGCAATGCGGGTTGGATAAACCGGATCCGTTCGATGGTATTGTAGGCCCGGATACCCATGACGACGGCATCGTACCCCCGGAGCC
This sequence comes from Lewinellaceae bacterium, assembly GCA_020636275.1. Taxonomy (GTDB): domain Bacteria; phylum Bacteroidota; class Bacteroidia; order Chitinophagales; family Saprospiraceae; genus JADJTT01. Next base: position 1,195,216 of record JACJYD010000001.1, read on the forward strand.
GGTTGGCGTCGACCTCATTGGGGTCGAGCAGGTCGACCTGGTAACCGATGGCTTCCAGGCTGGCGGGCACTTCATCACCCGCACCCATGATATATCCAATGCGTTCGCCGGCTTTTTTGAGGTCGATCCGGGCCAGGCGGGCCTGAGCCTGAAGCAGCACGCTTTGCTCCGGAATATGATCGTAACTGATGCGAACGAGCTCCTGGCGGTAGGCCTGACCTTCGCAATTGGCAATGACCTTCATCCATCCTTCGCTTTGCACTTCCGGAGGAAACAACCGGAATTCGAGCGTTTGCTCCTGATCTTTGAGGGGGAGGGAATAGGCTTGTTCTTTCGGTTCCACTTTCCATCCCTCCGGAATGACCGGGAGCACGGTGCCGGATACATTGGCTTTTCCCGCTTTTACCACGATCTGGACGACCTTCGGGGCATTATCGCCAAAGACGTAGACGGGGTCTTTTATTTTTGCAAAAACGGGGGGCAGGACCTCGAAAGGCCGGTAGACCTCTCCTTTTACCCGGTCGGTGGACTTGTAGACCACATCTTTTGTCCAGGATACCGGCACGCCCTGGACCTCCAGGTTAAACCGAACCCGGAGCAGGCGAGGGGTCTCCGGTTTGCCGCGCAGCGCCTGATCCTCCACGTCGTACATCCCCAGGGGGTGGGCGCCATTCAGCCAGTAGGGGCTGGTGTAGTGGGCATTATCGGGAATGGTCACCTTTCTGTTGAAGGTGAGCGGAGCATTGGGTTGCAGCTGGACCTGGACGAGCGTATCGCCATTGGCGGGCAGGAAGTCCAGGCTGATGAGTTTTGTTTCGATACCCGACCGGGAGATCAATTCCATCTTCAGGTCGACCGATTGGCCGGGGGCGGCGGAAAAATCGGAGGCAGTTGCTTCGAGAAAAAGACCCATGCAGGCTTCGATCACCTCGTGGACCTCTTCGACCTTGTGCGTTTTCCAATGGCTGTCGGGCAGTGCCTGGATGGCCTGATAAATGTCGAGCAGGATGGGAAGGCTCGCGGTGGGGTCGTCGTATTGGAAGGTCTGAATGGCCTTGTCGACGAGCGCTTTCACCTTTTCACCTCCCTGCAAGCGCGACCAACCGATATCGATCCCCGAAAACAGATCATCGTTATCCGCAGGCAGGCTTCCTTTGAGGGGTTCGAAGTATTCAAGGGACGAGCCGCGGGAGGGGGTGCTGCCCATGCCCTGGCATTTGTGCATGCTGCGGCTTTCTGCTGCGATCTCGCCGTTTGATTTCCCTCTGGCGGGCAGGAATACGCCTGCATCAACAGTAACGAATTTGGATTTGTCGACTTTTTCAAAGTTCTCCATACTTCCATATTGCCACCACGAGGTATTGTAGTAGAGCCGCTTGGGCTGCCAGGGCTCGACATACTTCAATTGCTCGGGAAAAGCGTTGGGATCGCCGGCCAGGTCGAAGGCCTCCATGGAGAGGATCGCGGAAGACGTGTGATGGCCATGGGTCTGGCCCGCCGAATTGTAGTCGAAACGGTTGATGATGACGTCGGGTTGAATGCTTCGGATCGCCCACACCACATCGGCCAGCACTTCTTGCTTATTCCAGATCCGGAGCGTTTCGTCCGGGTGTTTGGAATAGCCGAAGTCGTTTGCCCGGGAGAACCACTGATGCCCGCCATCCACGCGGCGGGCGGCGAGCAGTTCCTCGGTGCGGATCACGCCCAGCAATTCGGCGATCTCCGGACCGATGAGATTTTGCCCTCCATCGCCCCGGGTGAGCGAAAGGTAGGTGGCCTCCACCAGTTGTTCGTTGGCCAGGTAGGAGATCATCCGCGTATTTTCGTCGTCGGGGTGAGCTGCGATGTACAAGGCGCTACCCAGCACATTGAGCTTCTTGATCGATTCATAGATATCGGCAGAGGTCCGCACTTGCGGGGCCTGGGCCAGCAGGCCGGCAGCGGAAAAAAGGATGGCCCCCACCAGGAGCGTGATACGTCGTAACATATGGTTGCGATAAGGGTGAAGGGCAAAATTAGTTGAAAAGTTGAAGAGTTGAAAAGTTGAAGAGACCTTAACTCTTCAACTTTTCAACTTTTCAACTCTTCAACTCTTCAACTCTTCAACTCTTCAACTCTTCAACTTACTCCACTTCCAAAGAAGTCGCTTTCCGCTTCAATGGATATTCTTTTTCAAAAAAGAACTTCTCCTTTCCAAAAGCCGGGTAGAGTTCATCGAGCCAAATGGCGGCGGGATCGTATTCGGCGTAGAAGGGGCGGCCCACCCAATCGGGATTGCGGCCCTGGAGGAAGCGCATGACGAAGACCTTTTCACCCATGATCTCCGAAACGCCCAGGATCTGGATCTTGCCGGGGCCGGCCGACATGCTGGGACCGCGCACGGTGCGTGCCAATCCGCTGACGCGTTGGTAGGCATTGCGGAAAATATGCCAGGCATTTTCGAGGGTGACGGCGAAGTAGTGCTGGGCGCCGGTATCGCGGGCCACGAAGAAGTAGTAGGGCGTCATGCCCAGTTCGACCTGCCGCTGCCACATCAGCGCCCACGCGTCCGAGTTGTCGTTGATATTGCGCATCACTGGCGATTGGGTGCGGATCACGGCGCCGGTGTTGAGGATGCGTTCGGCGGCCAGTTTCACTTCTGCGGTCCGCAATTCACGCGGGTGGTTGAAGTGGGCCATGACAGAGAGGTGTATTCCATGACCAACTACTTTTTCGAATAGCCGGAGCAGATCGTCGGCATCGTCATCCCGGGTGAAGCGTTGGGGCCAGTATCCCAGTGCTTTGGTGCCGATGCGGATGCTTTTCAGGTGGGGCAGGCGGGCGTTGAGAAGGGCGTCGATATAACCGGCAAAGACCTTGGTCTTCATGATCATTGGGTCGCCGCCGGTGAAGAGCACATCGGTGATATGCGGATTGGCGCGCAGGTATTTGATCATGTATTCCGTATCGCGCATGGCAAATTTGAGATCGTTGAGCCCGACGAATTGCGGCCAGCGGAAGCAGAACGTACAATAGGCGTGGCAGGTCTGTCCCTGGCTGGGGAAGAAGAGCATCGTCTCCCGGTACTTGTGCTGGATGCCCGTCAGGCGAACCCCGTCCAGTTCGGGAACGTTTTGTTCCAGCTGCCCGGCGGGGTGTGGATTGAGTTCGAAGCGGATCTTGTTGGCGATCAGTTTCAGTTCGGCTTTGGAGGCGTCGCCGCGGATGGCATCGGCCATTTCGCGGTAGTGGGCCGGTTCGAGCATACCTTTTTGGGGAAAGGTCAGGATAAATAGAGGATCGGTCTTATAATGGTTCCAGTTGATCAGTTGGTCGACAACGTAGTTGTTGGTTTTAAAGGGGAGCACATTACCAACCACTTCGATGTCAAATTGTTCTTCTTCCGTCAGGTGCTCGGCTACTTGGGGGATGTCTCTAAAGTTGCGCAAAGCAAAGGATTGGTACTTTTCCATTCAATTTCTTTGAAGGTTAGAAAATAGAGTGCACAATACTGGTTAATAAAAGAACAAGGGTTTTGATAAAATAGTTTCTGTAAAAACTATTATTGACCAAAACTTGCCCGAAGAGACAATGTTGCCGCCAATGACGGCAACATTGTCTCTTCAAAATTGTTAAAGGCGATTTATCGCATCTTTAATTATTCTTACTTTGGCGCTGCAAAATCAGGTGGCTTTTATGAATACATCCAACAAATTCCTCTGCATACACGGTCATTTCTATCAACCCCCGCGGGAGAATGCCTGGCTGGAGGTGATCGAGATGCAGGATTCTGCGGCGCCGTTCCACGATTGGAATGAGCGCATCAATTTCGAATGCTACGCCCCGAACACCGCGGCCCGCATTTTGGATGAAGAGGACCACATTCGCAAGATCGTCAACAACTACACCCGGATCAGTTTTAACTTCGGTCCTACGTTGCTTTCCTGGCTGGAAAAAGCGGACAATCCGACCTACCAGTCGATCCTGGACTCCGACAAGATCAGCCAGGCCAAATACAACGGGCATGGAGCCGCCATCGCCCAGGTGCATAGCCATTTGATCCTTCCCCTGGCCAACCGGCGCGACAAGGAGACGCAGGTGGTCTGGGGTATTAGCGATTTCAAGCACCGTTACGGCCGGGCTCCCGAAGGGATGTGGCTGGCGGAAACGGCGGTAGATACGGAAACCCTGGAAGTGCTGGCCGAAAACGATATCCGCTACACGATCCTGGCTCCCCGGCAGGCCCAGGCGATCCGGCGGATCGGGGAGTCCAATTGGCAATTGGTTTCCGCCGACAGTATCGACACGCGCAAGCCTTATCTATGCAAACTGCCTTCCGGTAAGTCGATCGTCCTGTTTTTCTATCACGGCGGCATCTCCCAGGGCGTGGCCTTCGACGGCTTGCTCAACAACGGAAAGCGCTTTGCCGAACGGCTTTTGTCGGCTTTCGACGAAAGCGATGTTCCTCAATTGGTCCACATTGCCACCGATGGAGAAACCTATGGCCACCACCATCGCTACGGCGAAATGGCCCTGGCCGACTGTCTCAACTACATCGAGGAGAACAACCTGGCCGTTCTGACCAACTACGGCGACTTCCTCGAGCGGTTTCCGCCGGAATTCGAAGCGCAGATCCATGAAAACAGCTCCTGGAGCTGCGCGCATGGCGTGGAGCGCTGGCGCAGTAATTGCGGCTGCCAAACCGGGATGCACACTGGCTGGACGCAGGCCTGGCGGGGTCCTCTGCGCGACACTCTCAACTGGCTGCGCGATCAGCTCATTCCCATTTTTGAAAAAGAAGGCGGCAAACTCCTCAAAGATGTGTGGGCTGCCCGAAATGATTACATCCGGGTCATGCTCAACCGGGAAGTATCGTTTGTGGAAGGCTTTGTACAAAGCCATGCCAAACGGACGCTCGACAAGAAAGAGATCACCCAGGCCTTGCGCCTGCTGGAAATGCAGCGGCAGGCCCTGTTCATGTTTACTTCCTGCGGCTGGTTTTTCGATGAAATATCGGGTATCGAGACGATACAGATCCTTCAGTATGCCAACCGGGCCATCCATTTCGCCAGGCAGGTGAAGGAGGTGGACCTCCACCCGGAATTCCTTTCCCGGCTCAACAAGGCGCCCAGTAATGTCTATGCAAACGGCGCCGAGGCTTACCGCCTCAAGGTCATGCCCGCCGAGGTCGACCTGGAGCGGGTGGGAATGCACTATGCCGTAGCCTCCCTGTTCGAAGAAGAGGCCGAGCGGATCAATATCTTCAACTACATCGCGGAAAGTGACGCATTCGAACGCCGCATGGCCGGCGCTCAGCGCCTGGCGATTGGCAGCACGACGGTGAAGTCGCGCACGACCCTCTCCGAAAAGCACTTTTTCTTTGCCGTCCTCTACCTCGGGCAGCAGGATATTATCGGCAACATTTGCCGCGAAATGACGCCTGAAGACTTCAACCGGATGAAAGACCGCCTGTTCGAGGCCTTCCGGGCTACCAACCTGGCTGCGGTGATCGGGGTGATGCAGGAGTATTTCGGTCCGGAAAAATACACGATCTGGCACTTGTTCCGCGACGAGATGCGCAAGATCCTGGAGGAAATCACCCAGAAAAGCTATGTCCAGATCGACTCGGCCTTCCGAAGGTTCTACGACGATAATTACCAGTTGATGAGCGGCATGTTGCAAATGGGCATCCCCGTTCCACCGGCGTTCCGCAACGCCGTCCAGTTTGTGGTCAACCGCGACCTGCACCATTTCTTCGAGAACGGATCCTTCTACGACGTGCAGGAACTCAAACACCTGACCGACGAACTCGTCAAGTGGGATGTGCAGATCAGTCAGCAAAAAACCTTCAAGCTAGCCGTTAGCGAGCGCCTCTACAAGGAATTGCTCAAACTGGACCGTTCGGAGCTTTCCTTGCCCCAACTCAACCGCCTGAACTCGATCATCGAGCTCGTCTACCAAATAGGTGTCAAGCCCAATATCTGGAAGATCCAGAACCTGTACTTCAACATGCTCAAAGGCTACAAGAACGGAGAGTGGGTGTTTGCGAGCAAGGAATGGGAGGAAGGGTTCTGGAAATTGGGAGGGCTCCTGAATGTAAAAATAAAAATGGATTGAATGGCGGATTGAAATGCGCCATTCAACCCATTTTTATTTTAGGGAGGAGTGTATCTCCACCGGACTATTCAAGGTCCGGTGCACCGGGCAGCGGTTGGCGATCTCCAGCAGCCGCAGGCGTTGCTCCTCCGTCAGATCGCCTTCGATATCGATGAGGCGCTCGAAATGGTCGATCTTGGTGGGATTTTCCTCGGTTTGTTCCATGTCCTTTGCGTAATCCTTGAAGTGGGAGAGATGTACCGTCACATCTTTCAGCGGCCATTTTTTGCGGCGGGCATACATGTGCAGGGTCATGGCGGTGCAGGCGCCGAGGCCGGCGGAAACGAGATCGTAGGGAGAAGGGCCGTAATCATTCCCACCTTTTTCCTCGGGTTCATCGGCCGTGAGGCTGTGGTGGCGCACCATGACCTCGGTGGTGTAGCCGGTATCGCCCAGGCGCACGGCCACTTCCTTTTCCACCTTTAGGGCTTTTTTCTTTTCGAGATTGATATAGCGTTTTGCCCAGGTGGCGATCAGTTCGCCGGCGTAGTAGGCATCTTCCTTGCGGGTGAGCAGGTGGTTGGCCCCGTCGAGAGCGATGAAGCTCTTCGGGTTGGGCGCCTCCTGGAACACGCCGAGGGTCCGGGCAAAGTCCACTTCTTCGTCTTGCGGGGATTGCAGCAAGAGGTAGGGTTTGCGGATCTGTTGGAGGAGCCGGGCATGCTCCGGTTCAAGCGGCGCATTGATCGTCGCCAGGGCCTTTACTCCGGGCAATTGAGCGGCGGCCTGGATAACAGCGACGCCTCCTTTGGAGTGGCCGATCAGGATGGAAGGGGCATCGTAGCAGGTTTCCATAAAACGGGCAGCTGCGATCAGATCGTCCAGGTCGGGGAGGTATTCTTTTTCGGAGAAATCGAAGCGCAGCACGGCAATACCTGCCTGGTTGAGTGCCCAGTAGATATGTTGCAGGGCGTTCCAGTCGTTGGCGCAGGTGAAACAATGGGCAAACAGCGCGCAGGTATGCGGCTTTTGGTTGACGGGCAGTTCGACGAGGGCGGAAAGCTCCTGTCCTTTGTCGTTCGGGAACGTAACTCTCTTCTGTGGTTCCATAAGTCGGGCGTTGTGGTTTGGATGCCCGAAGATAACCATTTCTTAACAAGCCTGATTTCTCCTAAAGTGATATCTTAGCGGGAGATCATTATTTCTTATGTCTGAACTTTCACAGAAAATACTCGATCATTTCCAGGAGCGGCAAATCTCCCTGGAGTTTAACGAAGAGGAATTGAAACGGATGCCCCAGGAGGGGCCTTTCCTGGTGGTGAGCAATCGTTTTCTGGAAGGCATAGATGAATTGCTGCTCTTGTATCTCGGAGATCAAACCGGGGTTCCCGTTACCCTGTTTCCCAACGGGGCTTTGCTTCCCTCGGAGTTCAGCGATTTTTGGATGAAAGACGTGGTCATTTCGCGGGAGACGAACCGGCCCTTCGACTATTTTGTCCAACTGACCAAAGAATTGAAAAAGGTGAAATGGCGGGAAAATGGACTCGGGCTGGTGTTTACCTTTTCCGGTACCCGTATTCAGGAATTGCGCCGCAACCGGGGCCTCAACCGGGTGATGAAGGCCTTGCGCAATTATGAACTGCCGATCGTGCCGGTTCGGATCTACACCACCGACACCTCGCCCTTGCCGCTGTTAGGTCCTCGCCTGATGCAACGCCTGCGCCCCGGACCCATGCAGGTCACCCTCCGGGTGGGCAATCCGATCCGGGTGGAGGATCAGCACAAGATCGACGGGAACGATCGCTTTCGGCGCTATGTCCAGTCGAAGATCTATGCGCTGGGAACGAACCTGGAGGTCAAGCGCTTTTTCATCCGGCCTACGTTTTCCAAACCCGCCGAGCCGGAGCCTGTCGCGGAAGAGACCGATCCGGCGCTGATCGAGCAGGAGATCGGTAGCCTCAAGTTCAAGAATCTCGTGGCCTCCCAGGGCGAATTCGACGTGCTGACGGCCCGGGCCACCGACATTCCCAATGCCCTCAATGAGATCGGTCGCCTGCGCGAGATCACTTTCCGGGCGGTAGGCGAGGGCACCGGCAAGTCGCGCGACCTGGACGAATACGACCTGTACTACCACCAACTCATCATTTGGGACCGGGAGGCCAAACGCATCGCAGGGGGATACCGCATGGGGAAAGGGGATGAGATCTTCGATCGCTTCGGTGCAGGAGGATTTTACATCTCGAGCCTGTTTCGGATCAAGACCGGATTTTACCCGATCATGGAGCAGTCGGTCGAGTTGGGGCGATCCTATATCATTCCCGAATATCAGCGAAAGCGCCTGCCCCTGTTCCTGCTGTGGAAAGGCATTTTGTTTTTTCTCCTTCAAAATCCGCAATACCGTTACCTTTACGGTCCGGTGAGCGTGAGCAAGTACTATTCCAATATTTCGAAAAGTCTCATCGTGGCCTTTCTCCAGAAGTATTATTTCGACGATGAAAAGGCTGCTTTTCTCAAACCCCGGAAACCCTTCAAAGCCCGGCTGGACAAGATCGATATCGATGTGCTGACCGAGAGCCTGGGCAACGAAATGAAAACCCTCGACAATTTTATCGAAGATATCGAACCCGAGCATTTTCGCATGCCGGTGCTCATGCGCCAATACGTGCGGCTCAATGCCCGGTTCATCAGTTTTAATGTAGACCCCAATTTCAGCGACGTGCTCGACGGGTTTATTATCCTGGACCTGCAGGATGTGCCCTTGTCGATGATCGAAGCCTTGAAGAAAGAGAGTTGAAAAGTTGAAGAGTTGAAAAGTTGATGCGGCTATCAACCCTTCAACTCTTCAACTTTTCAACTCTTCAACCCTTCAACCCTTCAACTGGAATCATATATGATTACTTATTTCCGCGGCATCGGCCGCTTCTTCATTTTCCTCTTTGCATCCCTTTACTACCTGACCCCGATCCTGATCCGGGCGGCGGTGCGGGGGGATGATCTGGCGTACGCCCTGGAGTTGCGCCGTCGCTGGGCCAATGTTTGTTCACGGCTGGTCGGTGTGCGCATCGATGTGAACGAACCGCCGGAAGTGGAGGGGCCCTGTTTATACGTAGGCAACCACCGTTCGTATTTCGACCCGGTGGCGGTGTTGCGCGATGTAAAAGCATTGCCGGTGGCAAAAGCCGAGGTGAGCAGTTGGCCCTTCATCGGGTTTGCGGCCCGGGCAACGGGTGTGATGTACGTCAAGCGGGAAAACCGGGATAGCCGGAAGCGCACGGTCGAAGCGATCGAGGATACCTTGAAAGATGGATTTTCCGTGTTGATCTACCCGGAGGGCACTACGCATGTCGAGGTGAAGACGCAGGAATTTCGGCAGGGCGGGTTCCGGGTGGCTGCGGAATTGGGCGTGCCGGTTGTACCCATCGCTATCGAATACGGCCGGGTCGAGGATGCCTGGGTAGGGACGGATACCTTTATCCCTCACTTTTTAACCACCTTTGGCCGTCGGCATATTTATGTAAAAATGCGCTACGGGCAGCCCATCGTGGATACCGACTATGAACGGCTGGTGAAGCGTACGCAGGATTGGATCGATGGGGAGATGGCGGAGATGCGGAAAGGCATTCTTTCCCCTCTCAACTAAAAACCTTCCACGCCTGATAAACCCCTAACCCCAAAAACAGCACCACCAAGAACCAGTTGAAGTATTTCGTCAGGGTGGAAGCGCGCTTGATGAGGAGCATCCCCAGGCCGGCATAAATGAGAAATATTGAAAAGGCGCCCAGCATGGCCCCTGCTGCAAAGAAGGTGATATCCAGATTCCCCAGGTTCATCCAGCCATTGGTGCTAAGGTAGGCGCCGTAAAAGATCCAGTAGGGAAATACCATCACATTGAGGCTGCTGACCAGTACGCCCCGAAAATAATCGGGTACTTTTGGAAAACTTCCCACCCTGGCTTCCCGGTGGATTGGAGCCCGGCGAGCCGCCCGGAAATAAACCAGCGCGAGGACGAAAAAGACGAATAGGGCTATAAAGTTAAATGCTTTCTCCCATCGGGCATGCTGCACAAAAATATCGATCAGCTTTAGCGACAACCAGGCCTGGAGAAATTCGACCATGGCTGCGCCCAATCCCACCCACAGCCCTGCCCGCAGGCCCTTCCGCACCGTCGTTTCCGCTACCGTCATATTGATGATGCCAAAAGGGAGGGACCCGATGAAGCTCAGTCCAATACCGAGGGCGATGACCGATAGGATTTCGTATAACATAGAAAAGTAAGGATAGAGGGCGCTAGTCAGCGCCCTCTATCCTATGTTTATATTTCCAATAACTTCTCCACGTTCCCCACGCTTCTGCAAGGCCCATGGCGCGTACCCCCTTATCCCTTTGCACCAGATAGATCCGGTACATGATCTCCCAATGCCGGAAAACATCGCGATACTTTTTCCAAACGGGAATGGAGGGATCGTAGATATGGGCGGGGTCGCTGGACACGCCGTTGTATTCGAGTATTTTAAAACTGTTTCCTTTGCGCAATTCGTCCATGCTGGAGCATTTCATATCGAAGCGGCCGTAGTGGATGCCATCCATTTTGCGGGTGAGGCGATCGAAAACGGCATTGAGTTCGGGGTCGATGAGGTGGTTTCCGCTCAGAAATTTGGTACCCCGACAGTGATTGCCGATGGGTTCGAGCAGCAGCTGTTCGCCGGATGCGGGCACTTGACTGAGCACTTCGGGTTTTTCCTGTTCGAAACGCCCGACCTGGAGATTGGCCCGGGGGTCCCGCTTCATCAAATCCCGAATGGAGGATCTTCCGTCGCCTTTTACCTGCAAAAACTCCTTCAGACAAACGGAGGTAACGGCGCCTTTTTCCCGATCCGGGAACCGGTGGTACAGGATGCTCACCTCCAGGGGAAGGTCGACGAACTCCTGGATCAGGAAGTCCATCCGGTTGGCGGCGTGGTAGTCGCGCAGCATATCTTCCTCTTCGACCTTCAGCACCTGAAACCCGCGTTCCCCGACGTTTGGTTTGGCGATGAGCGGGTAGTCCATTTCGAGTGCTTTTAATTCGGAGATGATCTTCTCCCAGGGCGTTCCGGTCTTCACAAAAACCGTTTTCGGCAGATGCTCTTCCGGCAGATGCCGCATGATATCGATCTTGCTTTCTCCCATCATCCCCCCTGTCTCGATCGCCGGATTGACCGCCGAGAAAAAGAACAGCCGACGGGCCCGAAGTCCAAACCACAACCAAAAAGCCACGGTCGGCACGATGGCCAGCCCCATGGGCCAGTATTCCCAAACAAAGAGCTTGAGGAAGAGCGGGGAGGAAGTGATGCGGTTGAACATGGTCAGGTTGGTGATTGTAGGGGCGAAAAATTTTCCGCCCTTACTGGACCCATTCCAAAAGCCTAACTTCATCCCCTAGCCTGATGATCCCACCCTGTACGACCCGGGCCGTCAGCCCGCCATGTCCGCGCATGGCCTGGTAGCCGCCGGGACCCAGGTTTTCCTCCATGCGGGAGCAAGGGTGGCATTGACCGGTCGTTTCGAGGATGACGGAATCGCCGATGCGGAAGCGGGCATCCTGCAGTGCCAAAAGATTTAGTCCGGAGATGAGGAGGTTGCGACGGGTGAGGGAGGGATCGACGTGCTCCCGGTGGAGCATGCCGGCCACACCTTGCAAGTGTTCAGCCTGAATGAGGGTGACCTGCCGATCGCCGCCTTTCTTGCTGTAATGGTCGCCGATCAGGCCTTCATCGAGGTCGACGGTTGCTTCTTCGGCCGGCACGACAGGTTCACGCCGGCCAGGTCTGAGGCCGATCCAATCGAGTTTGCCCGTCTGGGGCAGGCGATTTTTGAGTTGGTTGTAATCCATTGAAAGGAGGTTTTTTTTAGTAGTTTTTGAGTTTATGAGGGTATGAGTTTTTGAAGGGAAAAACTCATACCCTCATACCCTCAAAAACTATTCTCTGGGAATAAACTTCATTGAGATCGAATTCACACAATGCCGGGTATTCTTCGGGGTAAATCCTTCCCCGGTGAATACGTGGCCGAGATGACCGCCGCAATTGGCGCAGAGGATCTCGGTTCGGCGTCCGTCGGCGTCCGTCTCGCGGTGCACCGCGCCGGGGATCTCGTCGTCGAAACTGGGCCAGCCGCAGTGGCTGTCGAATTTGTCTTCCGAACGGTATAATGGAGCTTCGCACTGCCGGCAAATGTAGGTGCCCGCGGCTTTGTGGTTGTTGAATTCGCCCGTAAAGGGCCGTTCAGTGCCTTTTCTCAGGATCACCCATTCTTCTTCGGGTGTGAGCGGATTGCGTTTCATGGCTTTTATTTAGTTGAAGAGATGAAAGGTTGAAAAGTTGAAGAGTTTATCAACTTTTCAACTCTTCAACTTTTCAACCTTTCAACTCTTCAACTCTTCAACTTTTCAACTCTACTCCATATTATGTTCCTTCAGGATCTTCGCCGCTTCCTCCGCCTTTTCCGGCAGGGTATACAAATCGATAAAGGTAGTACCTGGAAATGCGGAGTCGGGTTTGTTGAAGATGTGGCTTTCGATGCCGTGTTGTTTGAGGATGTCTTCAGCCAGTTTGACCTGGAGCAATTCCAGGGAGCTATAAATTTTTACCCAATTTTCTTTCATGACGTGTATTTTGTGTGTTAATCTTAATTTTTTGAATGAGCGGCTGGGTCGCCACCCAAGATTTGCTCAGGTTTTCAAGTGAAATTTAATAATTTTTAGCGTTAAATGGCGGTTTTTATAAGGACTGGCACCTGATTATTTGTAAGTAGTTGCTACCTTTTCGAACTTTGTAAAAGAAGTACCTAATTTTCAGTCATATAGAGCGAGCGAAAAAAATCACGACCGGCATTTTTTGCCTGCTGTTTTCAGCTTTACCCCTTCTGGTATCTGCCCAGGAGGCGGATGTACTTTCTTTGCAAGAGCAAGCGGAAAAGTGGGCCGAAGCTAAACAATTTTCCGATGCCGTCCATGCGCAGCTGCAAGCCATTGCCCTGATGGAGCGTGAATTGATCCCCAACCGCGAGGAGATCGTGCGCAGTTACCTGGCCATTACCAAGTATTTTCGGAAGGACGGACAGCTCGATTCCGTTTACGTATACCTGCAAATTGCCCGTCAGAAAGGCGAAAAGTGGCTGGAACCCGATGATCCGGTCCTCTCCGATGTATATAACTCCTTTGGTATTTATTACTATTACCAGGGGAACTGCCAGGAGGCGCTCCAATACTATAAACTGGCCCTGGAAAGACGCCTGATGTGCTATGGGCGGTGGAATCCTCGCATCGCCGATGCCTACAACAACCTGGCGATCTGTTACGACATGCTGGGCATGCATAAGGACGCTATCGAACATTATCAGGAGGCCCTGACCATTCGCCTCCAACTCTTCGATGAATGTTCGCCGCCTGTGGCGGAATGCTACCTCAATATGGGCGTCGGATACCACTACATGTCCGATTACGACAAGGCCCTGGAGTTTTACGAAAAAGCCCTTTCAATATGGGAAGAAACCTTGCCTCCCGATAGTCCCGACTTTGCTCTGATCTACAACAACATGGGGGTGTGTTATCAGAACAAAGGCGATTACCGGCGGGCACAGGAGATCCTGGAAAAGAGCCTTCAGAACTCGATCAATGCCTATGGGGTGGACCATTTTGAGGTCGCCAACGCCTACAACAACCTGGGCTTGAACTTCTACGATCAGGGTGATTTTAGCAAGGCGCTGATCTTTTTTGAAAAAGCGCTGACCATCCGGAGGAAAAATTTTGAGGAAAACCACCCACTGATCGCCAGTTTGTACAATAATATCGGCAATTGTTACCGGTATAAAAAAGATTACGCCAAAGCCCTGTCGTATTGCCGCCGCGCTTTGGAGATGCGGCTTCAGATATTCGGCCCCGACCACCGGGAGGTGGCGGACTCCTACAACGACCTGGGGTTGTATTACGAAACGGTGGGCGATTATACCCAGGCGCTTTTCCACTATGAAAAAGCCCTGGAAATTGATCGCCACAGCGGCGGAACGGGTTCTGCCTTTTTGCCGGATAGTTATCTCCGAATGGGGCGTTGCTATCTCAACCTGGGCGATCTGGAACAGGCTCGATCTTATTTCAATAAGGCCCTCCGGATCAAGAAAGCCTCCCTCGGCACGGAGCATCCCGAAGTGGCGGAAATATTTACCGAACTGGCGCGCAGCTATCCCGATGATCTGCAGACCGGCCTGACCTACATCGATCTGGCCCTGCTCGCCCTGCGTATGAACCAGGCCACCAAGATCAACCAGGTACAACTCACGGCCCCTTTGCAGGTGCTGAGCACGCTGAACGTGGAAGGCGAGATCCAGCTCTCCCTGTACCGGCAAACGGGGGAAGGCCAATGGCTTCAAGATGCCCATTCCACTTTCCAGATGGCCCGGCGGGTGGTGGAGCGCACGCGGAGGTCCTACCAGGAGCCCGGTTCCAAACAATTGCTGCTCGACCAGTTTTTCGAGATCTACGAGCATAGCATCGAGACCGACCGCCTTTTGAATGAACTGTCGGGCGATGCCAAATACCTCGAAGAGGCGCTGATCATTTCCGAAAATAGCAAGAACGTATTGCTGAACGAAGCGGTACAAAAGGCACATGCCGATCAGTTTGCCGGTATCCCGCCCGCCCTGGTGCAGCAGGAGTCCGACCTGCTGATCGATATCAGTTTTTACGAAACGCAATTATTCGCCGAAGAACAAAAGGAAAAGAAGGCCGATCCCCGCTTGCTGGAGCTATTCCAGGACAAGGTGTTCGAACGGAAAAGCGCCTATTACAGCCTGCTGGACGTTATTGCGCAACAATACCCGGAGTACTACGAGCTGCGGTATGGGAAAGTCGATTTTTCGCTGGTCAAATTACAGGCACGGCTGGCGCCGGAAAGGGAAACCCTGCTGGAGTATTTCCTGGGCGATGAGCAATTGTTCCTGTTTATTGTCACTCCCGACACTATTTTGATACAAACCCAGGCTTCGGGTAGTTACCTCAGCGGATTGGTGCGGGATTTGCGGCGGCAGATCTCCATTTTCGATCCGCTCACTTCCGATCCGGCGACAGCCCGGGCCGATTTTGCGAAAGCAGCCGTACCGTTGTACAATTTGCTGGTGGCTCCGGCCGTGCCCTTCATCGGCTCAAATGCCCTGGTCATTGTGCCCGACGGCCTTCTGGGCTACCTGCCCTTTGAATGCCTGCTGACGCATGAGCCCGACAACAATGGTTCGTGGAAGAATCTGCCCTATCTGATCTACGATTACCAGATCAGCTATCAATATGCGGCTGGTCTGCTGGTGACGGGGCGCCCCGACTCCGACTTGCCGCTTCGGGCAAGGATCCTGGCGCTGGCGCCAAAGTTTGGCCCGGGACAACAAGCCTTGCATTACAATCAGGAGGAAGTCAAATTGCTTCGAAGGCGGATGCCCGGCCGTTTTCTGTTGGGTGCGGAAGCTACGGAAGAACATTTCCGGACCTATGCCGACCAGTACCGGGTCATTCACCTGGCTACGCACGCGCAGGCCAACGACACGATCGGGGCCTTGTCCTACCTGGTATTCAGCCCGGCAGCCGATTCGCTGGGCAGTGAATTCCTCTATCTGCGCGACCTGTACAACATGCACCTGAATGCCGATATGGTCGTGTTGAGCGCCTGTGAAACCGGAATGGGCGAATGGCAACGCGGCGAAGGGATCGTCAGCCTGGGCCGCGGCTTTTTGTATGCCGGAGCCAAAAGCATCGTCACCACGCTCTGGAGTATCGACGATCAGCCTTCCTCTTTGATCATGGAAGGATTTTACGATCGCTTGAAAAACGGACTGCCCAAGGATCAGGCCCTGCGCGAGGCCAAGCTCGAATATTTGGAGGAAAACAGCGCCCTTCGGGCCCATCCCCTGTTTTGGGCGGCATTCATTCCACTGGGGGACATGCAGGCGGTGGCGTTTCAGGAAAAGGGCTCTTACTGGATGATCCGGGGACTGGCTTGTCTGGTTGCGTTGCTGCTGGGGGTATCGATGTTCAGGTGGTTCCGAAAGCCCACTTCAAAAACGAAGGCATAACTTTCGCCCAGGTCTCCGGCTCGTGCCGGCCGCCATCAACTTCCACATAGGCGATATCTTCATCTCCGTATCCGACGGCACGGAGTTCCGTGATCAGGTCCAGGGTATCGTCGATCGAGTCGATAACCCCGTTGTTATTCCGGTCGGAGGTTTCGTCTTCGGTGCCGGTCTGGAACCAGAACTTCAGTCCCGGCCGTTTTTCCCCGGTTTTGACGAGGTGGTGGAGGATGCGGTCGGCATCGGGCGCTTCCGTCCGGAATTCCTTCGAGCGCCACCACAGGGCGCCTGAAAAGACGCCGGCTTTGCCAAACAGATGCGGGTGGTTCCAAACGATGTCGAACGCCGACAGCCCGCCTAGCGAAAACCCCGCAAACACTCGTCGGGAAGGGGTGGGATCTAACGGCAGATCGCGCTTCAGGCGGGGCAGCAGCTCTTTGATGAGAAAGCGGGCATAAGCCTCGGCCTTGCTCCCCCGGCCCAGATAATCGGCGTGGCGGATGACGCCGTACTCCTGGAGCCGGTCGCCTGCATGGAGGCCCACGGCGATGAACGGAACAACTGCTTTGTCCAGGATCAATTTTCGAAAAACCGCTTTGAAGCGCATCGTTCGAAGATCCTGTCCATCGTTGAAAATGACAAGAGGATATACCCGCCCAGGCTCCAGGGGCGGAAGGTAGAGGTCAATCCGCACTTTCCGTTGGAGCGCGGCCGAGCGGATCACCCAGATCCGGCTAGGCGACAGGGGGTGTTTGAATATCCCGGCATGTTGTAAATACTGGCCGATCAAAGCTTTGATATGTGAGCGCGAGTCTGGCATGGAGCCTGCAAGATAGGAGAATGTGTGCAGTTCCGAAAAATCTCTTTTTCTGTGCTGGGTGAAAATGTATCTTTGTGCGAAATTCTAACTTTAAAAACTACGAATTGAAAGAGCAATACTTCCGCTGGTACTCCCCCAACCTGAGCGCCGACATCGAGATGCTCGTATATGGCGACCGGGGTTATCCTGTGATCATTTTTCCCACGACGATGGGCCGCTATTACGAGAGCAAGGATTTCGGACTGATCGAAGCGGTCCGGTGGTTTGTGGAGCAAGGTCTGGTTCAGATCTTCTGCCCCGACAGCATCGATAAACACAGTTGGTACAACAAGAATATCCATCCGGCACAGCGCGTGCGCAACCACATCTGGTACGACAAGATGGTAGCCGAGGAGATCGTGGAAAAAATCCGCTGGAACACGGGCACGGGCCGGGTCTGCGTCTCTGGCGCCAGTTTCGGCGGTTACCATGCGGCCAATTTCGCCTTCAAGCACCCGGAGATGGTGAGCCACCTGTTCTCGATGAGCGGTTCGTTCGACATCAAATCCTTTCTGGATGGGTACTACGACGACAATGTCTACTTCAACAACCCCGTCGATTTCGTGCCGGGATTGAACCATCCCGACATTTGGAAGATGAAGATCATCCTCGGGACCTCCGAGTGGGATATTTGCCTGGAAGGCAACAAGCGCTTATCTGAGGTCCTCGGGAGCAAAAATATTGACCACTGGCTGGATATGCGCGGTTGGAAGCCGCACGATTGGCCGCTGTGGAAGGAGATGTTTCCGCATTATTTGTCATTGATGTGAAGTTTTTAAGTTTTAAGGGTATAAGTTTTTGCCAAAAACTTATACCCTCATAAACTCAAAAACTAACTTCCAAAACTGATTTCATAAATTCAGAGACTTAAAAGTATTTTCATGAAAAAAATAGGAATTCTCTTCGGTCAGGAACGCACTTTCCCGCAGTCTTTTGTCGATCGCATCAACAGCAAGAAAGTGCGGGGTGTGCATGCGGAATTGCTGCATGCCGAGGAACTGATGCAGAACAAAGGCACGGGATATGCCGTGATCGTGGACCGCATTTCGCAGGATGTACCGTACTACCGCGCCTACCTTAAAAATGCGGCAGCTACCGGCACGGCGGTGATCAATAACCCGTTCTGGTGGAGCGCTGATGAGAAATTCTTCAACAACGTATTGGCTGAACAGATTGGAGTGCCGGTGCCGAAAACGGTGCTGTTGCCTTCGAAAGACCATCCGGTGGATACCAACGGTGATTCCTTTTCCAACCTGAAATATCCGCTGGATTGGGACGCGATCTTCGACTACCTGGGCGGTTTCCCGCTCTTTTTCAAGCCTCACGCAGGCGGTGGCTGGAAAAATGTGTACAAAGTCCATAACCCCGACGAGTTTTTCCGCGCCTACGGCGAAACGGGCCAACTGGTGATGATGCTTCAGGAAGCCATCGATTTCGACGCTTACTTCCGCTGCTACAGCATCGGTCGGAAGCACGTGCGGATCATGCACTACGAGCCGCGCAACCCGCACCATCTGCGCTATGCAGCTGAGCACAAAGTGCCGGCCGCGTTGATCAAAAAGATGGAAGACTATGTCATCCGCCTCAACGAAGCCCTGGGCTACGACTTTAATACGGTCGAATTTGCGATCCGCGACGGAGTTCCTTTGGCGATCGACTTTTGCAACCCTGCCCCCGATGCCGATCGCAACTCGGTGGGAGAGGAGAATTTCGAGTGGGTGGTCGAAACGGCTGCTACCTATGCCATCGAGCGGGCCCAGGCCCACCAGGATGGCAAGAACAATCTGACCTGGGGAACGTTTATCAAAAATTCGGTGGCGGATATGGGAAGTCCGGCCCCGGCTGTGAAGAAAACTAAAAAATGACAAGACTAGCAGTTTTAGACCTATACGACGGCGAACCCAACCTCGGCATCGCCGCCATTGATGAGATCCTCGAAAAATACCGGGAGGAGATCGAATGGGAGCACTTCGATGTGCGGCAACGGGCGGAGATGCCTGCCGTGGAAGATTTCGACGTGTTTATCTCTTCGGGCGGTCCCGGCAACCCGATGGAAGGCGACGGGATTTGGGACCGGAAATGGCATAATTGGGTAGACGACTTGTGGACGCATAACCTGGAACATCCGGAGGCGAAGAAATACGCTTTTTTCATCTGCCATTCCTTTCAGATGTTATGCCATCATTTCCAGGTTGGGGAGGTTTGTTCGCGCGATGCCAAGAGCTTTGGGACTTTCCCGGTGCATCTGACCGATGCCGCGCTGGCGGATCCGATCTTCCGGCAATTGCCCAATCCGTTTTACGCGGCTGATTTCCGGGATTTTCAGGTCGTGCGGCCCGATATGCTGCAATTTCAGGCATTGGGCGCCGAGATCCTGGCTTTGGAGAAAGTGCGGCCTCATCTGCCCGAGGACCGGGCGATCATGGCCATTCGTTTTTCGGAAGAGATCGTAGGCGTGCAGTTTCATCCCGAAGCCCATGTTCGGGGGATGTTGCAACACTTTCAGGAGGAGCGGAGGATGGTGCTTGTGATCAACAATTATGGGAAAAAGAAGTACGAACAAATGATCACTGACCTCAGCGATCCGGCAAAGATCCAACTCACGCACGATGTGGTCCTGCCTACTTTTTTAGAAAAATCCCTGGAAGCGTTGGCGAAAAGAAGTGTGCTCGTTTAATTTTACAGCCGGGCCAGGTCCATTTTATTCAAAACGATCTTATGATATCCTCGCTGCGCAGCACCTACAATGAAAAATTCACCATCGCCAAATACGAGGCGATGCAGGATTGGATCGCCAAACAACACAATCATCGCCCTGTTTTCCGCATTGCGGAGACGCCTGTTTTTATTCCGGACGACTTGATGCAGAAGGTCAAAAAAGCATGTGACGACGTCATCGACGTGATCCTGCAGCCCGATTTCAAGACGCGAACCCAGGGCGCGCTGGTGATGGACAAGAACGTGCCCAACGAGCCGGACCACACGACCTTCCTGCAGATGGATTTTGGTATTTGCGAGGACGGAAATGGCGGGTACACCCCCCAACTGATCGAATTGCAGGGCTTTCCATCCCTGTATTGCTACCAGGACCTGGCGGCGCGGGCTTTCAGGAAGTTTTTTCCCATCCCCGACGACTATACGCACCTTTTTAACGGATTGACTACGGAATCCTATGTCGATCTGCTTCGTGAGGTCATCGTTGGCGATACGCCGCCGGCGAATGTGATCTTGTTGGAACTGGAGCCCCACAAGCAGACCACCCAGATCGATTTTTGGGCTACCCGCGACCTTTTGGGTATCCCCGTGGTCTGTATCACCGACCTTAAAGTATCGGGCCGGAAGGTGTATTACGAGAAAAACGGAAAGAAGATCTCCGTGCACAAGATCTATAACCGGGTTATTTTCGACGAGTTATGGCCGCGCACCGACCTAAAACGCGAGTTTTTCTTCCCGGAAGATTACGACGTCGAGTACGTCGGGCATCCCAACTGGTTTTTCCGCATCAGTAAATATACCCTGCCGCTGATCCATAGTCCCTTTGTTCCCAGGACCTGGTTCCTCGACGAGATTTCCACCCTCCCTGACAACCTGTCGGACTACGTACTCAAGCCCCTCTTTTCCTTTGCCGGTCAGGGCGTGCTCATTAACCCCACCAAAGAAGACATTGAGTCGATCGAAAATCCGGAGCAATTCATCCTTCAAAAAAAGGTGCATTACGGCTCCGTGGTAAAAACCCCCAACGAACCCGCCAAGTTCGAGCTGCGCATGATGTTCCTCTGGAAGGACCACGAACCGCGGCCCTTACTAGTCAACAACTTGTTGCGCCTCAGTAAAGCCGAAATGGTCGGAGTGCGTTATAACAAGGATAAAGACTGGGTTGGGGGGAGTGTCGGATTTTTTGCAAAAGGAGCATAAATTCAGTTTTAAACTTCTAATTCAGGGGTGATCTTTTTTAAAAAGGGACTAATTTTCTTTGTCATTTTCTCCGGGCTGGCATCGTTGACCTCGACAGCCCAAAACGCCAATTCCTCGCTCTTTTTTGATCACTTGACCACGGAAGAAGGGCTTTCCTATTCGCGCGTACGTACGTTTTGCCAGGATCAAACCGGGTTTATCTGGATCGGTACCGAATCCGGCCTGAATAAATTCGATGGCCGCCGCTTTTCGGTCTGGAAAAGCTATCCCGAATTTCCTGGAAGCCTGGCTTCCAACGCCGTTCCGGCTCTCCTGGAAGATAGCCGGGGCAATTTCTGGGCCGGCACAAAGAACGGCCTTCAGCTGATAGACCCGGACAAGGGCATTTTCTTTCCGGGAAAGGAAGAAACCGCTCCTTTCGTCCATATTGACCACGTTCTGGCCCTGAAGGAAGACCGCTCCGGGCGCCTGTGGGTAGGGACCGTTTCCGGGCTTTACCGGATCAACCTTCCTCCGCAGCCGATCACTTCTCCGGAAATGCTTCAGGCGCTTTCTGAAAAGGGAGATCTGCAGATGAAGGCCTTTTTGACTATCCGGGTCTGGTCGGTCGAAGAGGACCAGGACGGGTACATTTGGATCGGCACGGCAAAAGGGTTGTATTACATCAAACCGGGGACCGAGGAGCCCAACCGCTGGCATTCGCCGGATATTCCCCAATCAGATGATTATTCCTTCCGCGCCCTGAAAGCAGATCGGCGTGGTTTTCTATGGATAGGTACATCAGACGGACTCATCCGCCTTTCTGCCGATCGCCAAAACGCCCGGATATTCAGGGCGGAAAACAGCGGTCCGGCAAGTATCAGCGATAATTTCATCACCGCGATCGCAGAAGACGACCGGGGCCAGATCTGGATTGGATCGGATGGAGGGGGGCTGATCCAATGGGATGCCGAAAAAGAGGGATTTATCCGTCATCAACATTTGCCTAACGATCCCAGGAGTTTGGGGGACAACAACATCGAAGCTATATATGCCGACCGGGACGGAGGGGTGTGGATCGGCCATCACAAAGGGATCAGCTTCTTGAGCAATCGTCGCAAACCTTTTCAGTATTGGCAAAATTACGGAACCTCAAATTCCCTCAGTCCGGGTATGATCACCTGTTTTTCCGAACGACCCGATGGGAATGTATGGATCGGTATCGACGACGGCGGGTTGGACCTGTTCGATCGAAAGGCCGGTGTGTTCTGGCACCTGAAGCACCAGCCCGGGAACCCGCAAAGCCTGAGTGATAATGATGTGATATCCCTGTTGGAAGATAGCCGGGGGGAATTGTGGATCGGCAGCTGGGGTGGGGGATTGACCCGCTTTGTGCCCACGGATTTTAAGGGACAGCCCAAGGGAACCTTTACCAGGTATATTCCCGATGGGAAGCCGGGCAGCCTTCAGGCCAGCGAGATCTGGACGATCTTCGAAGACCGCAATGGCAAGATCTGGCTCGGATCAGTGGATGACGGGCTCCTTCTGTTCGACCGGCAAACCGGAACATTCCGGAACTTCCGGCACGACGACAACGATCCGGCCAGCTTGCTGCAAAACTGGGTAATGGATATTTGCGAAGATCCGGACGGCCACCTTTTGGTCGCCACTACCGGGGGCATCAGCCGCCTGGACCGGGAGCGGGGAACATTTGAGAACTACCCCATCCTGGAACAAGGACAGCCTGTGATCGTGTACGACGTACTGCCCGAACCCGATGGAAAATACTGGATCGGAACGCGCAGCGGCCTGAAACAACTGGACCGGAATACCCTGGGAGTCAAAACCTGGGGAGAACGCGATGGACTGGCCGACAATTTCGTAAGTGGTATCCTGAAAGATGACCAGGGGTATTTATGGCTCGGCACCGGAAAAGGGCTGTCCAAATTCGATCCCTTGACCGGTTTGTTCCGGAATTACGATTCAGCCGATGGCCTCCAGTCGGGCGATTTTTCAGGCGCACATATGAAAGCGAGCACCGGGGAGTTGTTTTTCGGCGGGATCAACGGCTTCAACGTATTTGATCCGTTGCAGGTGCACGATCAACCCTTGCTGCCGCCGATCGTCCTTACCGATTTTACCCTGTTCAATAGATCCGTTCCGGTACGTGGCACCGTGGGCGATACCCTGTCCTACCCGTCTCCCCTGGAGCGACCCGTCAGCCGCACGGGGGTGATCCGCTTGCGGTATTGGCAGGACGACCTCTCCTTCGAGTTTGCCGCCCTTAACTTCCTCAATCCGGAGAAAAACCAATACAAATACTGGCTTCAGGGCTATGATGCCGGCTGGATCGAAACCGATGCCCGCCGAAACTTTGCCAATTATACCAATTTGTCGCCTGGCCACTACACCTTTCATGTCATCGGCTCCAATAATGACGGCGTTTGGAATGAAGAAGGCGCGTTTGTGCAGCTCGTTATCGCGCCGCCCTGGTGGCGTACCTGGTGGGCTTACGTCCTTTACGTGTTTTCGGCCGGCAGCCTGGTTTTCTTTTTTTGGGGGAATGAAATGCGCCGCCAACGCCTGAAGCACGACCTTGAGCTGAAACAATTGCAGGCCGATCAGTTGAAGGAGTTGGATGAGACCAAAACCCGCCTGTACACGAACATTACCCACGAATTTCGCACCCCGCTGACCGTCATTCTCGGGATGGCTGACCAGTTGGAGAAGGATCCGAAGAACCGGTTGCAGGATGGCCTGACCCTGATCCGCCGCAACGGCAAACATTTGCTGAACCTCATCAACCAATTGCTCGACCTGGCCAAATTGCAGTCCAACCGGATGGTGGTCCAATTAATTCAGGGTGATATCGTGGTCTTTTTAAAATACATCGCCGAGTCTTTCAATTCCATGGCAGCGGCCAAGGACCTTCGGGTGAGGATCGATGTCGATCCGGCTTCGATTGTCATGGACTTCGACCGGGACAAGATCATGAAGATCACGTCCAACCTCCTTTCCAATGCCATCAAGTTTACGCCGCCGGGCGGGGAAGTGACCCTGCGGGTCAGGCTGGAAGGACCGCCGGAACGCGAAGAAGAAACCCTCGTTTTCAGCGTGGGGGATACCGGTATTGGTATTCCTCCGACACAATTGCCGCATATTTTCGAGCGCTTTTATCAGGCCGATTCCTCCAACACCCGGAAAGGAGAAGGCACCGGAATCGGACTGGCGCTGGTTCAGGAGTTGGTTCGCTTATTCCAGGGGCATATCTCCGTGGAAAGCGAGCCTGGGAAAGGCAGCACTTTTACCGTGCAATTGCCTGTCAGGCGGACGGCACAGCTGGAATCGTCGACGGAAACGGAAGAAACCCTTCCCGTTCTTCAAGCCGTATCCGCCGAAATACCCGGAATGGGCGCGGAAGATCAGCGGCAGGGAGAAGAAGAATGGCCACTTCTTCTGGTCATTGAAGATAACCCCGATGTCCGAACTTTCCTGGTTAGGTGCCTCGACGAGCAGTACCGGGTCGCCACTGCGGAAAACGGGCAGATTGGGATCGACAAAGCGCTGGAGCTCATCCCAGACATCATTATCAGCGATGTGATGATGCCGGAAAAGGACGGATTCGAAGTGTGTGCTTTTTTGAAAAAAGACACCCGCACCAGCCATATTCCCATCGTCATGCTCACGGCCCGCGCCGCGGTGGAAGACCGGATCGCCGGCCTGGAAAGAGGCGCCGATGCCTACATGGCCAAGCCCTTCCACCAGGGCGAGCTGACGGTTCAGCTGAAAAACCTCCTCGAATCGCGCCGCCGCCTGCAGGAACGCTACCGTAACCTGGAAGCCCCCGCTGAAAAGGCCAGTCCCGACGAAAAGGTCGAAGATATTTTCCTGTTACAACTGCGCGGTATCATTGATGCCCAGATGAACAACTCCGCATTTTCCATCGAATACCTCTGCCGCCAAATGGCCATGAGCCGGATGCAGCTCCATCGCAAGATCAAGGCGCTGACCGGCCGTTCGACCTCCCTCTACATCCGAAGCATCCGCCTCCAGCACGCCAGGCACCTGTTGAGCACTACCGACATGAATGTATCCGAAGTAGCCTACGAGGTCGGCTTCGACGATCCCAAGTATTTCAGCCGGGTATTTTCAGAGGAATTCGGGGTGGCGCCGAGTGATTTCAGGACTCTGTAGGGAGCTGACCTTGATTCGCATGACTCTTGTTTCCCGAACTTAAAATTATCTTAAAAATCTGTAAATCAATTTTTTACAGTAAATGTTACATCGCTCCACCTCTCTGTTACAATAGTGGGAACGCTTTTTCCAAAAGCCCTGCATATTTGGAAAAGCAAACCAACCCCCACTATTATGATCGCATCGGTTTTAATGATCCTGACCCTGCTGGGAGGGCCTTCCGAAAGGACGGCGGACCTCACCGTGACCATCCCGAACCTCAAAACGGTGAAAGGCGAGGTCGTCATTGCCATTTACGATCAAACTGAAAAATTTCCGAAGGTTGGGCAAACTTACCGGACGGTCCGGTTTCCGGTGCATTCCACTTCCGAAACCTACACAATAAAAGGGGTAAAGGCCGGCGAGTGTGCCCTCGCCATTTACCACGACGAAAACTCCGACGGCGAGTGCAACAGCAATTTCCTGGGCATCCCCAGGGAAGGGTACGGGTTTTCGAACAATGTCAAACCCGTTTTTAGCGCCCCGCCCTATGAAGCCTGCGTGATCCGTATTCCTGAGAACTCGAGTATTTCGGTCAAGCTGATCTATTAACCTGTATAGCTCCAAAATTTAATATCCAATGACGGCCACTCCCATTCAGCCTGCTGCCTCCGAAATCGGCATTTTGCCAACGCCTCCCTTTGTCAAGGGAAAACCTCTGGTCGGCAACCTGCTTGAATTCTATCGCGACCGGATCGGATTTTTGCGCAAGGCCCAGGCTGAATACGGGAATACTTTCGCCATTCAGCTCGGTCCGCGGAAGATCGCCATACTCCTCGACCCGGATGACCTCGAAGCCGTTTTTATGAAAAACGACTTGACCTTGTCGGTGGGGCAGGCCTACAAGTTTGTCGGTACGATGTTCAGCCCCGACTACCTGTACATGGCCGATTTCGAGGAATACCAGGAACAGCGCAAGGTTCTGCTGCACGCCTTCAAGAGCGAAAAGCTGGAACCCTACCTGCAGGCCATGCAGCGGGAACTGCGGGATTGGATGGACCAGCTCGGCGATGAGGGCGAGTTTGACGTAGTGCCGGAAATGAGTAAGCTGGCCCTGCACATCGCAGCCCGGGCCTTCATCGGAGAAGAATTCCGGATGGCATTGAGCGAAGAGTTCCTTCCTTTATTCAAGGATCTGTCGGACGGCGCGGAGCTGATCTTTCCGCTCAACTGGCCCTTGCCCCACCTGATCCGCTGCAAGGCGGCCCGTGCGAAGCTGGGAAAGATGGTCAAAGCGGTTTTTGACGCCCGCCAGGGAAAGGAAGACGCCCCTTACGATTTTCTGAAATACTTGTTGGAAGCCCGCTACCGCGACGACCAACCCGTGCCCGAGGATATCCGGATCAACATGGTACTGGGCATTACCTGGGGCGGCTATGAAACCACTACCGGTACGATGAGCTGGGCGCTGATCCATCTCCTTCAAAATCCGGATTTCCTCCGGAAAACGGTCGCGGAGATCGACCGGATACTGGGATCGGGAGACACTTCGCGGTTGGATACCTGGCGGGAATTGCAACACCTCCTGATGGCCTTTTGGGAGTCGGAACGCCTGGAACCCGTCAGCGACGTGTTGATGCGATACAATGTGCAGGACTATGAGACGGGAGGTTACCGCATTCCGGCCGGATGGTACACGATCGTTTCTCCTTCAATAACCCAGCGACTACCCAGCCTCTACACCCATCCCAACGCCTTCGACCCCAGCCGGTATCTGGACGATCGCAAAGAACACAAGGGCCATCGCTTTAGCCAGTTGGCATTCGGTGGCGGACTACACAAGTGCCCGGGCATGAATTTCGCCCATACCGAAATGCAGGTGGTCATTGGTAGCCTCCTGCGGGAATACGATCTGGAACTGGTCGATCCCGAACCCCAAAAACAAAAATTAGCCGGTATTCAGCGGCCGGGCGAATGCCTGGTGCGATACCGGAAACGTACCCCCAAGCATCCGGCAGAGGAGTCACCCCACAAATCTGCCGGTACCTGTCCTTTTCATCAACATGGAAGCTGAACCAAGTATTATGAAAGTGTTTTTAACGGGCGCCTTTGGAACCATCGGCGTCCAAACCCTACGGTTTCTGTGTGAAAAAGGACACCCGGTTCGTTGCCTGGACCTCCCCACCCGGCAAAACCGGCGGAAATACCGCAATCTGTCCCGGCGCTATCCATTGGAAGTGATCTGGGGAGATATCTGTGATCCATCCGTTGTCGGGATGGCGTTAAATGGGATAGATGCGGTAATCCACCTGGCGGGGTTGATCCCCCCGGCCAGTGAACGAAATCCGGAGGCGGCCTACCAGGTAAATGTGGAAGGAACGCGAGGTTTATTGCAAGCGGCGAAAAAACAAAAAACGCCACCTTCCGTCCTTTTTACGAGTTCCTACACCACCTGTGGGCCTGCGAATCCGGCCGACCCCCTGCAAACACCATTTACGCCCCAGGCCCCAAATAACCACTACACCCGGCACAAGGTCCAGTGCGAGGAAATGCTGCTGGAAAGCGGATTGCGTTGGAATATCGTCCGGCTGAGCCTTGTCATGGATCCGGCGAAAATCGCCCAACTGGACCCGGAAATGTTCGAAATACCCCTCGATCAGCGTATCGAACTGCTGCATCCGGAAGACGCCGGCCGTGCCCTGGCGGCGATCGTGGATACGGATGTGTGTGAACAGGTCCTGATGCTGGGCGGCGGCGGCGACTGGCAGATCACCTACCGCGAGATGCTGAGCGGCTTCATGCCTTTGTTCGGGTTGCGACTGCCCCCCGAAACGGCGTTTCGAACCCCCTCGAATCCCGGCGATTGGTATTACACCAACTGGATGGATACCGCCGAATCGCAGCGCCTATTGCAGTTCCAAACCATCTCTTTCGCGTCCTTTCTGGAAGAATGCCGCCGGAAGAACGGGTGGTTGGGGTTATTGGCGCGACCTTTCCGGGGCGTCATTGAGTACTTCCTGTTGCGGATGTCGGATTATTATGCGGTTTCCAGAGAAAAGGCCACGTTTCAAAATGCCTGAATGCATGAGGAGCGTAAAATCCTTTTATTCTCGCAACAATCCATAGTACGCAGATTTATTAGGATCTTTTTATGATATGCACTGATCTGATCCTAATTCATCATAAAATATCTTAAAAGATCATCCATCGTGAAAATCGGTATCATTGGCGCAGGAGTAGCCGGGCTGACCACAGCCTGGATGTTGAGCGAGGAGCACGAAGTGACCCTCATCGAGAAGCAGGATCGCCTGGGCGGCCATGCCAATACCGTGGAGGTCGGGCACCAGGGCGAACGCATCGCCATCGATGCGGGGGCGGAGTTTTTTTCGAAAAAAGCCTTCCCGCATTTTCACCGCCTGCTTTCGATCCTGAATGTGCCGACCCGTTCCTACCCGATGTCCGCCACCCTCTATTCGACCGACCACCGGCATGTAACCATGATGCCACCGGTGAAGAACGGCCGGGTCGTCTGGTCTATGCTGGGCCCCCGGCAGCTCTCCAACCTGCTGCAATTTCAAAAGGTGTTGAAGCGGGCACAGCCGCTTATGGATGCCCGGGACACTTCGACCACTATAGACGAATACCTCCGGTCCTTGCGTATTGGGAAGGATTTTCTGAAAAATTTCATGTACCCCTTTCTCCAATCCGGCTGGTGTATTGGCCTGGAAGACTATAAACAATTCATCGCCTACGACGTGCTCCAATTTGCCTACAACCACCAACCCACCGGCTTGCGATCCGTAAAATGGTCGGAAGTCGTGGGCGGTATGAGCACCTATGTGCGCGAACTGGAGAAGCGGCTGACCTCGGTACAGATCGAAAAGGGGAGCGGCGTTTCGGCTATTACGATGGAGGGAGAGACCTATCAGGTGCAGTTGGCTTCCGGTAAAAAGCTGGCGTTCGACCAGCTGATCCTGGCTACCAATGCGAAAGACGCCCGGGGGCTGTTGACCCATTTGCCCTGGACGGGGCCCATTCGGCAGATCCTTGGAGGGGTCGATTATTTCAAAACCATCATTGCGGTGCATGCCGATCCGGCGCTGATGCCCGCCAACAAGAAATATTGGTCGGTGGTGAATATGCGGTACGACGGAAAGCAAGCGCATACCACCATCTGGAAATCCTGGAAAAGTGCTAACCCCCTGTTCAGGAGTTGGGTGACCTACGAAAGCAGGTTGCCCAACCACCTGTTCACTACGGTGGAGTACGACCACCCGAAGACGAACCGCAATTATTTCCAGGCGCAGGAAGCACTGGCAAAAGTGCAGGGCAAACGCGGTCTGTGGTTTGCAGGCATGCACACCCACGATGTCGAGACCCACGAAAGCGCCATCATTTCGGCTATTAAAATTGCCCGGGAACTCGCGCCCGATTCCGTTGCTTTTAAAAAAATAACCTTGGAAAAAGATGCAGGGTGAAAAATTTTTCACCCCTACATACCCTTCATTCCTCACCCTTCGCCAAAAAAATCAAATGGTCACCGATTCCTTCCATTCCGCTTCAGAACTTCCTCCTTTCCCCAACGGCTGGTACGTGTTCGCTTTGTCCGGCGAACTGGCTCCCGCCAAACTCATTGCCCGGCGGTTCATGGGGCAGGAGGTGACGCTATTTCGCACCGAGTGCGGGAAAGTAGCGGCGGTGGATTCTTACTGTCCGCACCTGGGCGCCCACTTTGGGTACGGCGGTAAAGTGAAGGGAGAGGTGTTGCAGTGTCCCTTCCACGGATTTGAATTTAACGCAACAGGCCAATGTACGGCGACGGGCTACGGCACGACCGTGCCCCCGAAGGCGCAACTGAAATCCTGGCCGATCCGGGAGCAGAACGGATTTATTTTGATCTACCACCACGAAGAGGGCTGCGAGCCCGAATGGGAGGTGCCAACGATCGACACCACGGATTGGACCCCGCTCATTTGCCGGACCTACACCTTGAACGACCATCCCCAGGAGACCACGGAAAACAGCGTCGATTTTGGGCATTTCACGTTTGTGCACGGTTACCGCAAGCCCAAGACCATTCAGGAATTTGAGGTGGATGGACCTTTTCTCAGCACGGGCTATGAAGTTAAAAGGACGTTTGAGGTCCTGGGCATCCGTTTGGGCGAATACACCCTGACCTTTAAGCCCCGGGTTTATGGGCTTGGCTTTTCCATGGTCAAGGTCCGGGTGCCTCTGTTCAGGGTAGAAGGCCGCTTTTGGGTGTTGCCCACCCCCACCGACGAGCGCAAGCTGACCCTCCGGCTGGCCATGCGACTGAAGAAATGGCCCACCTGGCTGGGCGGACTGACCAGTCGCCTCATGGCCTTTTACATCCTTAAAAACTACGCCGCAGATGCCGAGATGGATTTTCCGATCTGGGAAAACAAGCGTTACCTGAAGATGCCCGCTCTGGCGGAGGGCGACGGGCCCATCTGGAAATACCGGAGGTGGGCACGGCAGTTTTACGGGGCTTTGGTGGTTAGTGAATAGAAGTGAGCGTTGGGTTGTTGGGCAACAACCCAACAACCCAACAAGCCGATCAAGCCGTCTTCTCCGACCCCAGTGAAGCCCCCAGATACTCCCGGTTCATGCGGGCGATATTCGTCACGGAGATGCCTTTGGGGCACTCGGCTTCGCAGGCGGTGATGTTGGAGCAGCGGCCAAAGCCTTCGATATCCATTTGCTTGACCATATTGAGCACGCGCTGCTGAGCTTCTACCTTGCCTTGCGGCAGCATATTGAGGTGAGCAACCTTGGCGGAAGTGAACAGCATGGCCGAAGCATTGGGACAAGCAGCTACACAGGCTCCGCAACCGATGCAGGTGGCGGCGTCGAAAGCCGACGAAGCCACGTCGTGATCGACGGGGATGGCATTGGCGTCCTGTGCCTGGCCGGTATTGACGGAAATGAAGCCCCCGGCCTGGATGATGCGGTCGAAAGCCGAGCGGTCGACCACCAGGTCTTTCATAACGGGAAAGGCCTTGGCCCGGTAGGGCTCGATGACGATGGTGTCGCCGTCCTTGTAGTGGCGCATATGGACCTGGCAGGTCGTCGTGCCGTTCATCGGCCCGTGCGGTTGCCCGTTGATGACGAGGCTGCAGGCTCCGCAGATCCCCTCCCGGCAATCGTGCTCAAAAGCCACGGGTTCTTTCTTTTGATTCACAAGTTCCTCATTCAATACGTCCAGCATTTCGAGGAAGGACATGTGCTCGTTGGCTTCGACCGTGTAGGTCTCAAATTTGCCTTTGGCCTGAGCATTTTTTTGACGCCATATCTTGAGAGTCAGTTTCATCTTTTTCGAGTTTTGATTGAGCGAATGGGTTATTCGTAGCTGCGGGTCTTGAGTTCCACATTCTCAAAGACCAGTTCTTCCTTGTGGAGAATGGGATCTTTGGATGTATCGGTCCATTCCCAGGCAGCCACGTAGGCGTAATCCTTGTCGTTGCGCTTGGCTTCGCCTTTTTCATCCTGGTACTCTTCGCGGAAGTGGCCCCCGCAGCTCTCGTTGCGGTTGAAGGCGTCGAGCATCATGAGCTCGCCCAGTTCGAGGAAGTCGGCTACGCGGTGGGCCTTTTCCAGTTCGGGATTGAACTCGTTGAGGTCGCCGGGAACGAAGAGGTCTTTGTAGTACTCCTCGCGCAGTTCGCGGATCAGTTGACGGCCCTTTTGGAGGTCTTCGGCATTGCGGGCCATCCCGCAATGGTCCCACATGATCTTGCCGAGGCGACGGTGGAAGCTCTCGACCGATTGGTTGCCCTTGATATTCATCAGCTTGCTGAGGCGTTCCTGCACCTCTTCTGCCGTTTTCATGAACTCCGGTGCATTCGGATCGATCTTCGGCGTGCGGATCTCGCCGCTGAGGAAATTACCGACCGTATAGGGGGCCACGAAATATCCGTCGGCCAGCCCCTGCATGAGCGCGGAGGCGCCCAGGCGGTTGGCGCCATGGTCGGAGAAGTTGGCTTCGCCCAGCACGAAGAGGCCGGGGATATTGGTCTCCAGATTGTAATCCACCCAAACGCCGCCCATGGTGTAGTGCACGGCCGGATAGATCTTCATTGGTAATTTGTAAGGATTCTCGCCGGTGATCTTTTCATACATTTCGAAAAGGTTGCCGTATTTATCCTCGATGACCTTTTCACCCAACTGGCGGATGGTGGCGGCATCGGCGTTGTGCATGCCTTTGAGGTGGGCTTCGGAGCGGCCGTAGCGTTCGATAGCCGCGGAGAAATCGAGGAATACAGCCAGACCGGTGGGCGCTACGCCCAGCCCTTCGTCGCAGGCCACTTTGGCGGCCCGGGAGGCCACGTCGCGGGGCACGAGGTTACCGAAGGCCGGATAGCGGCGCTCGAGGAAGTAATCGCGGTCTTCTTCGGGAATATCCGTTCCCTTTTTCCGGCCTTCCTGGATGGCCTTGGCGTCTTCTTTTTTCTTGGGCACCCATACCCGGCCGTCATTCCGCAAGCTCTCAGACATGAGGGTGAGCTTCGACTGGTAATCGCCCGACTGCGGTATACAGGTCGGGTGGATCTGGGTGAAACAGGGGTTGGCCATGAGGGCGCCGCGGCGCACAGCCCGCCAGGCTGCGGTAGCGTTGCAGTTCATGGCGTTGGTAGATAGGTAGAACACGTTGCCGTAGCCGCCTGTACAGAGGAGCACGGCATGGGCGCCATGGCGTTCGATCTCGCCGGTCACCAGATTGCGGGCGATGATGCCCCGCGCTTTCCCGTCGATGGTGACGATGTCCATCATCTCGTGGCGGTTGTACATTTCGACGCTTCCCCGGGCTATCTGCCGGGAGAGGGCCTGGTAGGCGCCGATCAGCAACTGCTGACCCGTCTGGCCTTTGGCATAAAAGGTGCGGCTCACCTGCACGCCCCCGAAAGAGCGGTTTTCGAGCAATCCGCCGTATTCGCGGGCGAAAGGCACGCCTTGTGCCACGGCCTGGTCGATGATGTTGGTGCTCACTTCCGCCAGACGGTGCACATTGGCCTCGCGCGAGCGGTAATCGCCCCCTTTGATGGTATCGTAGAAAAGGCGGTATACGCTATCCCCGTCGTTGGAATAGTTCTTCGCGGCGTTGATCCCGCCCTGTGCGGCGATGGAGTGCGCGCGGCGCGGGCTGTCGTGGTAGGTAAAACATTTGACGTTGTATCCCAACTCGCCCAGGGAGGCAGCGGCGGCGGCGCCGGCCAGACCGGAACCGACAACAATGATTTCCAGGCGGCGCTTATTATTCGGGGCCACGAGCGGGACGGTACTTTGATAGGTCGTCCACTTTTCGGCGAGAGGCCCGGGAGGTACTTTTCCGTCGAGTTTCATATTCGGGTTATTTTATGATCAGCTCGAAAGCAATCGTTATCAAAAATTATTTAAAGAAATAGTAATAGATGGGCATGGACGCAAACAGCAGCGGTACGATAATGGAATAGACCCATCCCAGGAACCGGATGACCGGCGTGTATTTTTTGTGGTTGATCCCCAGGGTCTGGAAGGCGCTTTGAAAACCGTGGAGCAGGTGGAAGAAGAGCCCCACCATGGAGAGCACATAGAGCGCGACGATCCAGCCGATCCGGAAGGATGATTCTACCAGGGCGTAGAGGTTTTGGTAATCCTCTCCTTCGT
The DNA here is from genome assembly GCA_020636275.1 of Lewinellaceae bacterium. Taxonomy (GTDB): domain Bacteria; phylum Bacteroidota; class Bacteroidia; order Chitinophagales; family Saprospiraceae; genus JADJTT01. Next base: position 1,228,973 of record JACJYD010000001.1, read on the forward strand.
AAGTGACCATCGGGGTAGTCCCGAATTTCACCTTCCACCAAAAATCGCCCATGTGGATACCCAGAAAGACCAGGATGAGCAATCCCAGGAAGGCCATGTTGCGCGAAGCGAACGAATTGGTGTTCGTCGTGCGGGTCACCTTCACGGCGTAGCCTTGTCCGCCTCTGGCGCGGCGGTTTTGGACCCATAAGGCGATGCCTTGAATGGCGTGCAGCAAAATGAAAGCGTACAGTAAATAGGCAATGCCTTCGATGACCGGGTTATGCGTCATGAAATGGGAAAAAAGGTTGTAGGCATAACCCTCGTCGCCCTTGTACAACTGCATGTTCCCATACAGGTGCACACAGAGGAACAAGATCAAAAAAAGGCCGGTTAAACTCATCACCAGTTTTTGACCCAGCGATGAAGTGATGAACTTGGTAAACCAACTCATGTGTTCCGTTTTGTTTGTAAATAAAAAAGTACCCTAAACAAGGCGGGAAGCGCCGTGTTTTCAGCACTTATCTCCTTTTTTTTCGAGATGAACAAAAGTATCTAAATAAATACATTTGCCCAATACCGGTTCATGGATAGCAGGGGAGGGGCAATTATTTAGAATTTATCTAAACTTAGTTGATACTTTGTTAAAAGGAGTTCTCCCGAATTTTCCAGATGCTATCCAAAGGACGGGGAAAAGCAGTTGATTTTATAGAACCGCAACGACGCAACGGACGCGACGACAGGTAGAAATGCGCTGAAAGGGGCCGCAATAGACCGAACATAGCGTAGCGTCCGTAGCGTCGTCGCGGTAAATATTTTAAAATGCCAGGCTGCGTACCTTGAGTATATTCCTTTTGCTCTTGAACTTAGTGCCGTTTTGTAACCTTTAATTAGGAGTGAAAATACCCTTAAATAAATGCCGGACCACCATCACGACCACCCCCATAAACGCGAGATCCGCGTATCTTTTGAAGAGTTTTTGGAACAATTTCCCGAGTTGCCATTGCCCGTCATTCTGAACGAAGAAGCGGCACATGATTTCAGCAAGGAAAACGAAGTGCTCAATTCCCTGATCATCGACCAGTATTTTTTGCCCCTGGAAGGAGAGATGGATGAGCTTACGGAGATCGTCCCTTGTTTCCGATTTCCAAAAACCAAGGATTTTCATGCCATTGTGTACTGGAAAGCCGGGCTGATGCAGTACTACTTCATCCTGGTAACCATTTCTCCCCAAGGCGTTCTGATCGACCGGCGCGTATTGGCCGGAACTTTTGTGGAGGGGGATATCGTTACACAGTCAGTTGCCACCATCGACGAAGACTGGATCATCACGGTGGTCACCGGCCAGGCCAGATCGGGCAGGGGCGCTTTGTACGACGCCTCCACGAGCAAAACGACCAGTTTTGAGGTCATGCCGGACGGCAGCATCATCGATAACGAATGAGTTATTGGATCAGGAAGTATATTTCTTGTTCAATGACCACAAGATATTAAACATGACAAAAAAGAAATTTAAGAGAAAAGAGAGCAAACTCACCTCAAAAGACCTCCAAAGAGCCATCCTGAAACTGTTCCGATCCAATCCGAAGAAGCGGCTGAACCCCAAACAGGTCGCCAAAAAACTCCAGATAGACAATAACAGAGATAGCGTTACCCATGCCCTGGAACAAATGGTTTCCAGCGGGCAACTCATCGGTTTGGAGGATTTTAAATTCAAGATCAGTTCTGCGGCTATGCCCGCTCCTGAAAAGAAAACCGTAGAAGGTGTGGTGGACATCACCCGCACCGGCTCGGGCTTCATTGTCTGTGAGGGGATGGAAGAAGATATTTTCGTACCCTCCAAGTCCATGGGCTCCGCCCTTGACGGCGATCGGGTAAAGATCGCCTACTGGCGCGGGCGCGGCCGGAAAAAAATGGAAGGAGAAGTGCTGGAAGTGCTCGAACGGGCCACTGAACACTTCGTAGGTACAATACGCGTCTCCGAACGCTATTCCTTTGTCGTTCCGGATCGCTTCAAGATGCCAGTCGATATTTTTGTGAAAACGGAAAATATCAATGGCGCCCGCGATGGCGAAAAGGTCGTCGTGAAAGTCGTCGAATGGCAAAGCGATAAAAACCGCAATCCCGTCGGAGTGGTCACCGAAGTATTGGGCGCCCCCGGTTCGAGCGATATCGAGATGAAGTCTATCCTGATCAACAACGGATTCCAGTTGAGTTTTCCCAAGTCCGTGCTGGAGGAATCCGAGGCGCTTCGCGGCGACATCCTCGATGAAGAAGTGGCTCGCAGAAGGGATTTCCGGGCTGTACCGACCTTCACCATCGACCCGGTCGATGCCAAGGACTTCGACGATGCCCTTTCGATCCGGAAATTGGAGAACAATAATCTCGAAATCGGCGTGCACATTGCCGATGTGACCCATTTCCTCGTTCCCGGCAGCGGGCTCGACCAGGAGGGCTATAAGCGCTCTACCTCGGTCTATCTCGTCGACCGGGTGTTGCCGATGCTGCCCGAAAAACTGTCGAACGAGTTGTGCTCGCTGCGGCCCAACGAAGATAAATACACCTTTTCCGCGGTCTTTGAATTCAATGAGAACGGCCAGGTCCTGAGTCGCTGGTTCGGCAAGACCCTTATTCACTCCGACCGGCGTTTCGCCTATGAAGAGGCCCAGGAGATCATGGATAGCGGGGAAGGCGACTTTGTGGAAGAGCTGAACACCCTTAACCGCATTTCGAAAATCCTGCGCAAGCAGCGCTTCGAAGGAGGCTCGATCGATTTCGACGCCGACGAGGTGCGCTTTCGCCTGGACGAGCACGGTGTGCCCATCGAAGTCTTCGTCAAGGAGCGGATGGATGCCCATATGCTCATCGAAGAATTCATGCTGCTGGCCAACCGCGAGGTAGCAACCTATATCTTCCAAATCGGCCAGGGGGAAGAGATCCCCTTCGTCTACCGCATTCACGACGAGCCCGATCCGTCGAAGGTAGCTGAACTCGCTGCCTTTGCGAAAGAGATGGGTTTTGAAATGCGGATCAACTCTCCCAGGGAGATCGCCAACGCCTTCAATCGCCTGGCCGAGCAGTCCAAGATCGATCCGGGCCTTCGCCTCCTCGAGCCCCTGGCTATCCGTACGATGGCCAAGGCCGCCTATTCCTCCGATAACATCGGCCACTACGGCCTGGCTTTTCCGTACTACACCCACTTCACCTCACCCATCCGCCGCTATTCCGATGTGCTGGTGCACCGCATTCTGTTCGACAACCTCGGCGGACAGATCACCCGCGTAAACAAGACCTATCTCGAGGAGCGCTGCAAGCACATCTCCATGCAGGAGCGCAAGGCGATGGACGCCGAACGCGAGTCGATCAAATACAAGCAGGTGGAGTTCATGGCCAAACACATTGGCGAAACCTTTGAGGGCCGGATTTCCGGTATTATCGATCGCGGTATTTTTGTCGAGTTGGTCGAGACCAAATGCGAGGGCCTGGTGGGCTTCGAAACCCTGGGCGAGCCCTTCGAGATCGACGACAACCGCTTGCGGGTGCGCGGACTTCGCAGCAAGCGCATCATCAAAATGGGAGACCTGGTGCAGGTGCTGATCCTGGATGCAGATATCAGCAGAAGACAGATTGAAATGGAATTGGTGGAGTAAACTAATACCCCCTCCTCCCATCCATCCCCCGCCACTCTGCGAATAGCTTCAGGCCTTCCTCGCGCAATAGTTGTATGGCTGGGATCTTCCGCACTTCATGGGGCAGTTTGAGCTCCTCGTAGATGAACCGATCGTCGAACTGGGCGTGTTCAGCGGCGTCGTGGTGCGAGGTGGCGAATACGATGCGGGTAGGTCGGGCCCAGTAAATGGCGCCCATGCACATGGGGCAGGGCTCGCTGGAGCAATAGATCGTACAGTTTTCCAGTTGAAAATCCTTCAAGACTCCGCAGGCCTGGCGAATAGCTACCATCTCGGCGTGTGCGGTGGGGTCGTTGGTGGCCAGGACCTCATTGTGTCCCTCGCCGATGATCTGCCCATCCTTGACGACCACGGCGCCAAAAGGGCCGCCCGCGCCTTTGCGCATGCCTTCATACGCCAGGGCGATAGCGCGTTCGAGAAATTGACGGTCGGAAGAGCTCGCTTGCATATCCATAAAAATAACATTAAATCGGCTGCGGGAACAGTCCACCCCTGTTTTAATATTATTTTTGGTGTCATGGAACCCATTTTCACCAACGACGCGATCGTATTAGGCATCCTGCTGGCCGTGCTGGCGGGGATCTTCGTGACTGCCCACTCCCCACGCCCTTTTTGGAAAACCTTTTACAAATTCGTCCCTTCCCTGCTGTTGGCCTATCTGATACCAGCCGTTTTGAATTCCGCAGGCCTCATTTCCGCCAGTCATTCCAATCTTTATTTTGTAGCCTCCCGCTATCTGTTGCCTGCGAGCCTGGTCCTGCTCTGCCTGAGCATCGATTTCAAGGGGATCATCAACCTGGGGCCAAAAGCCCTGATCGTTTTCCTGGCCGGCACCTTTGGCGTGGTGCTCGGAGGGCCCATTGCTTTGCTGACAGTGATCTATTTCTTCCCGAACCTGATCCCCGTTTCGCCCGACGAGCTCTGGCGGGGACTCTCTACCATCGCCGGAAGCTGGATCGGCGGCAGCGCGAACCAAACTGCGATGAAGGAGATCTTCAAAGTTGACGACAATCTCTTTGGTACGGTCGTGATCGTCGACGTGATCGTGGCCTATGTGTGGATGGGCGTGTTGTTGTACGGTGCCAATATTACGGACCGCATCGACCGTTGGCTGCAGGCAGATACCGCTGCTATTGAGACGCTCAAGCAACGGGTGGAGGCTTTCCGGGAGAAGGTAGAGCGGATTCCAAGTACCACCGATACACTTACCCTGATGGCGGTTACCTTCGTCTGCGTAGGGTTGGCCCATTGGGCCGCCGTAAATATGAGTTCCTGGCTGGCCCTGAAAGATCTGGGTAGTCTCAATTGGCTGGAAGACGGTTATTTCTGGATCATTGTGGTCGCCACTACGCTGGGCTTGGGTTTATCCTTTACTCCTTTCCGCAAGCTGGAAGGCGTGGGCGCCTCGCGTTACGGTACGATCTTTATCTACATCATGGTAGCAACCATCGGTATGAAGATGAATTTGCGGGAGGTGTTCGACCACCTGGGCCTCTTTGCGGTAGGCATCCTATGGATGTTGATCCATATCCTGGTTCTGCTCGTGGTGGCCAAGTTGATCAAGGCGCCATTTTTCTTCGTTGCGGTGGGTAGCCAGGCAAATATCGGCGGGGCCGCTTCGGCGCCGGTGGTCGCCTCGGCCTTTCATCCGGCCCTTGCGCCGGTAGGGGTGTTGCTGGCCGTATTGGGTTATGCGTTGGGCACCTATGCGGCCCTTCTGTGCGCCTGGTTGATGGAGATGGCGGCTAGCGCCGGGTAAACCATTCGGCGATCACTTGCTGGGCTTTTTTCCCTTGAGGGGTGTAGTCCCGTTCCGGGTATCCCTCGTGTTCTTCGGTTCCGGGGAACCATTTCCACAAAAAGCTGCCGGCCCACCAGGGCTCGTCCCAAAAGGTGGAATAAAGGGCTTCCAGGGCATTGGCCTGCGCCTGCTGGTTTACGGGGAGACTTTGTACGCGCGGTTCCAATTCCCAGATGCGGTGAGCGCATTGATCCACACTCATATAGCCATATTCGGTGAATAATACCGGTCTGGCAAAACGGGTGGAGGTCTTTTCAATCTCCCGGACGATCGGTTTCCAGGCTTTTTTCAATTCCAGTATCGATGGAGTGGGAGCATTGCTGAGTGGGAAATACGCGTCAATGCCGATGTAATCGACCGCATCCCAGAAGGAGATCGCAGGGTATTCGTCCCAATTGGCGGCATACGTGAGCGGACCTTCGTAGCAGCCCCGGACCTGGCTTGCCAGATCGCGCCAAAAGCCAGGGCGTTGGGTAGAACTGGCTTTGATCTCGGTGCCGATGCAGAGCAAATCGACATTCGTTTCCTGGGCGAGGTCGGCCATGAAGCCCATAAGAAGCAAGTAATTCCGCTCCCATTGCAACCAGTCTTTTTCGTTGTCGAAATCGATGGCGCCCGGCCAGCTGCCGTGGAGGTAGATCTGGGGTTTGAGCATTACTTTCAGGCCGGCGGCGTGGGCCATTGCGATGGTTTGGCGCAAGCCTTCCGGGCGTTCGCCCCACCACTGCCAGGGCGCAATGTCATAGCGGATACCAGGTTGTCCGGGCCGGCAGAACGCGATCGGCACGACCGCTACCCAGTCGGCCCCAAGTTCGCAAAGTGGAGCCATGGGGTCCTCCTGGAAAGGCGATTTGGTAGCGACAAGGGTAACGCCACGCGCTTTTTGAGGTGTTTCCGGAAGAGGGCCCGGCCCTGCCGGTAAGTGAAACAGGTTTAAAAAAAGGGCGACGAAAAGGATGCTCATGACTTGAATTTACTCGAATAAGGGCGCCGTTTCAGCGTTTCCAGGAATTCCACTACAAATTGCCAAATTTTTTCATAGGGAATAACCTCCATCTCCGTAATTTTCAACGGAAGCTCTTCCGGGGGGACCAGCATTTTTTCCAGATATTCCCGGGCGCGCCAGGCGGACCGCTCCGCATCGTAGTGAACTTTGGGAATGCCGGCCAGCATTTTCACCATGAGATCGCAGCGAAAGATCTCCGGATAATGCCGCTTGTAGCGCCCAATATAAGCTTGCAGAGGGGGGAGGGCCTCTTCAAATGCCTCAAATTTCTTGCTGGTCAGCAGGATCAGGACGTTCAATATCCGGGCGGCCAGATTTTGCCCGCCCTTGTCTTTAGAAAACTCCGGCATCTCATTCATCAGTTTGCCCAGCCGCAGTTTGGGTTTGATCCGCTCCAGGCTCTCCGAAGGCGGTATTTTGTTCAGTTTGATAAGGAGCAGGAGGAGAAGGCCGTGTTGGCGCCAGGATTCGTTTCTTAAATTTATGCTGGTTTTGAATTTTGGGTCAGAAATGGCTGATTCATATAGAATGCATAAGTCTTTAAATGCCCCTGATCTTAAAAAGATCATAAATTCAATTTCTTTAAATGCTAACCGGTTTATTTTTTTTTCAAGAAGGTGCTTTTCTCCTTTTTTGAGTTCTTTCTTTGCTAACGCAAATTCATTTAAGTGTAAATGGCATTGAGCCTTTAAGAGATTAATAATATGGATACTTGAGATCTTAAATTTTGCAACAATTTTTAGGGCGGAGTCGCATGTTTTTATTGCTTCTTTGAAATTATTACCTGTAAGGTATGCAAGGGAGAGTGCATAGAAGTAGTGAATTAAAGCTAATGGACTAATGTGTTTAATTTGGTTTCTATAATATAATAATTTGTCAACAATTTTTTTTACTTCAATTGATTTGGAGTTGCCTCCTTTTGCTGCACTTATTATCAATTTCTCATATATTCTAGATATTTCAATTTCAATCAACATAGCATTCAAGAACTGCTCGGAAGTTTTCTTGAAAAATTGATAGTTCTTTACGTAGTTTTCATTTCTTTTTGCCAAGATCAGATTCGATTCACTCAAAAGAAAGCCTGGAGTTGGAAGGTTGTTTTTTAGCGCTTTCTTTACACCTATTTTAGCTATCGCATATGCTGCGTCTGGCTCACTTAATCCATTGAGAATTTTATTGCATGAAAAGTAGAGATAGCAATCAAAGAGGGATCTACTTTCCCTATTTTGAAATGACTTTGAAATGTCCAGCAAGAAGACTTGGAGAATCAACTTTTCAAAAAGCCGTTCTTTAAGTTTTCTATACGCCGGGTGGGAAGAATTTTTCTTATAAATGGTCGATGAAGCCTCATCGTCATTTCTAAATTCTCCTTTCAGGACACCTTGGTATAGAAATTCAACTTTTGTCCTTGGGGGGCCTTCAATTGAAAGAGGTAAATCTTTAGACAAATTTTTTCTCCGAAAAACGTCAACAAGTCTTTCAACGATGTCGAAATCTGCCATGTTTGAATTTTTTAAATATTTGAAAATTAGGACATTAATCGTTATTTTATTGGAGTATAATGCAAATATTAGGGTTTTTCATCCCCAATAAATCTATTTCTATTTTTTTCCATTCAAATTTAAATTTGTTCGTAATAGATAATCCACCGATAGCCCCCCAAAAAGTAATGCGCATGAGCATCTTTAGACGTTTGGAACGTACCAAGCGGCTGGATACCCTTATCCGCAAACGAGCGACCGGAACTCCTTCGGCGCTTGCAGACCGCTTTGGTGTATCAGAAGCAACGATCTACCGTTGGCTTCAGGAACTCAAGGAGTTTGGCTTGCCGGTCCGGTATTGCCGCAGAAGGAAGACCTATCTCTACGAGAAGAAGAAGCCTCCCCAGGTCTAGCCGCAAAATCGGAGTTTACACTCTCATTTTTTGAGAGTTTGAATTTTTCTAAAAAAAACAAAACGAAAAGCTATGAAAACAACACTTTTCCGTCCGGAAAAAGCAATGACAAGGCGGTAATATCGCCCTTGTCCTTGTGGGGAGTCCCGGCCTGATCAAGGCTGGGCATTCGTAGGGGGTGTCCTGTATTCCGCGGGTACTAACGGCGTTCAGCGATATTATTCATCTGTATCCTGCTTACCATCCTCGTTGCGCCGGGGCCGATCGGAAAGGACTCCCCTTTTTCTGTTTGCCCATTCGACCCGTTTTGTTTTGGGCTTCAGTTCCAAGGACTGGAGGACAAACCGCCACAGGGTTTCGTATGGAATAACTTCGATCTCGCCACCTTGGCGGGCAGTTTCGATCGGTACCTCTTTTAATTGATCCATGAACTTTTGTGTTCTGCGCACCGTAGCAATCCGGTTGAAGTTGGCCGCAGGTACCTGGAGCAACATTTGGATAAAGCAGTTGCTGCGGAACATATCGTCCCGGCGCAAATACCGGTGCCGGTACATGTTCAACGCTTCCACCCGGTCGATGATCTGCCCGAATTCCCGCTTGTGCAGGAGGAAGAGGGTTTGGATGATGATGATGGAGACATTTACGCCTCTTTTATCCTTGGAAAAGGTAGGTACCTCGTTCAGGAACTTCCCGATCCGGAAGCTTTGAACCTGTTCCTTTCCGCCGGCAGACCGGATCTTCCCGATGCTGATAAAATATTGCACATAGGCTTTGTAGACGGTCCATTGCTCCCGGATCGCCTCCGATAGTTTTTTGTGGCCGGGATGTCCCAGTGCAACCCGAAGTACCTCATAGGCCTTCTGGAATTTGTTGGTATGGAAAGCCAGCATCAGGTGGAGTTCCAGTACGAAGAACCAGTTAGTATTGCCTTCCGGCACCAGGGCGAGACAGCGTTGGGCGGCTTGCTCCCCCTCCTCAAACCGGCGCAGGAGGATACAACTTTGGAGGATGTTAAAATGGAAGATCACCAGAGCCGTATTGGTATTCAGCGTGGGGTCCTTCTCTATGACGGAAAGGGCCTTTCTCGAAATAGCAATGGTATTTTCGTAGTCGTTCTCGATCTGGTACCGCATGGCGAGCACCCGGTAACCGTTCAACACCAGGCGGTAGGTTCGGAACCGTTTGAGATAGTCCTCGACTTCCCTCGAGTATTGGATCGCCAGTTTGGCCATCTCGGGTTTGGAGGAGCGGGATTGGGCAAAGTGTACAGCGAGTTCCTCGAAGTAGGCTTCTGTTTTGATCTCGGCCTGGTAGAGCTCAAACTGTTCAAACATTAGTCTTTGATAATATTGAGTTTTATTCTTTTCAATCTTGGAAACCCTATATTGAGACATCAAATTTCTGGCCAGCTCCATGGTCAGGTAGGGAAATCCGTATTTCAGGGACCGTTGCAGAATGTCTTCCCCCAGCGAAATGGATGAAGCGGTCAGGTTTTGTCCCAGCAGGATCTTAAATACGGCATAATCCTTATGGCTTTGGTAATAAGCCTGTAGGATGTCGTTAAACCGGGGTTGGTTCAGGTCGATGAAGAACAAGGTGTTGTGCAGGCGGGTCCGGAGTTTTTGCATCAGGCGGCGGGCATACTGCACCTTTCTGGGATTTCCTCCGAAGAAATGATCGGCCACCTCTTCCTCTGTTTGAAAGCGGCCGTCGGAAATCCCGTTGTACAATTCCTGGATCTGGCTGGCCCCTTTCCCCTTCCTTCCCTGGCTGCCGATCCATTCCAGTTGTTTGATCTTGTTCCTGGAAATGAAGCCAATGAGTTCCTGGAGTTCTTCCATTTATTCCTTTTTTACTGAATACCAGGTGGAAAGGTAAAAAAAATAGTAGATAGTATAAAAAGTGGTGTGTTGAAAAAAGAAAGTCCTGTTATCTGTCTTGTTTCGGCTACGCCATAGTTTTAAACAAAATTTAAAATGTTTAAAACTATGGCATTACTCATTGCTCTGCTAATTTCCTTAGGAATTGTCTCCACTCCCGATCAGGTCACGAACGAAATGGTTCAACAATATGAATGTCAAATAATAATATTAGAGGGTGATTCAATGTAATATTTCGGGTAGGGCTTGACATAAAAATAGTATCGTAGTTAAAAATCACAATAGTGATTAATTGTAAATTATTGAAAAATAGTAAATTATGAACTTATTTTAAAGTTAAATCTAAAATATGATATGCTGATTATGTAAAAAAATGTAATAGTATCCTAACCTCAAAGCTCCTTTCTTTGTAGCATAGTAATTCATTCCTTCTTATTACTACTACTTCCGCCAAAAACGCTCCGAGGGGGCACTGAACACCCAAATTCAGTGCCCCTTTCATTTTGGGCAAAGAGCAACACCCTACCTTGAAAGGCTCAAGCCAGATATTTCAATGGGATAGACGCGTGTCCGTGTGTAAATGGCGCCGTTGTGGGGGGGACCGGCGTATACAAATATAGCAAGGAATCGGGAAATTGTCTTAAAAAGCTTTTTCAGCTTCAGGAACCGCCGTGTTTTGAAGCAGTTGGAGTCGCCTGGATTTCCCTTCGGCCCGGCGCAGGTTTGCACTGGTCGTAAAGTAATGGTGATTCTTTAAAAACCTGGTTTGCAGTTCATTCCAGGCTTTGTCGTCCATTTCAAAGCCCCCGGAGGCCCATTCTTTTCGGAGGGTTTCGGCAATGGGTTCGTAGTCGTCCCGCCCCAAATAGTCGAGGTCGGCGTCACAGAGAATGCATTCCAGATGGGATTTGGGAGTTTGCGGGATGCGGGTTGCCATTATCATGCCACAAATTTTTTCAATCGACTCATTATCAAAGCCATAATTTGGAAGATGTGTTTTCGCCAGCACACAACTCTTTTCTTCATGCTCAGTAGGTGTAATGGTAAAGCCCGTATCGTGGAAAAGCGCAGCGGCTTCCAGTAAGCGGGAGTTGTACGGGTCGATCCCTTCAAGCCGGCTGAGCTCCTGCGTTACCCGGAGCACATCTTCCGTATGGCCGGGGGTGTGGTAGGTCAAATGGGGGGGGAGTTTGGTTTTCAGCATGGTTTGCACGAAGTCCTGCAATCTCGTCCAGTCGATCTTCGAAAGGTATTCCAATTGGTTCGGGGTAGCGGTATAGGATGGACGCCCTTCCACGAAATACATTTCCAATTCGCCTTTATTTTTGGCTTGTACTTTTCCCCTGGGGGAGCACTGAAAGTGATCTTTGACCATCTCATAGGTTTTACTCGAAATATTGATCTTGCCCGGTTGTCCGCTGGATTCCATTCGGGAAGCGACGTTGACGGTGTCGCCCCAGATGTCGTAGGCGAATTTCCGGCTACCCACGATGCCGGCGACCACCGGGCCGGTATGTATGCCGATCCGGATCTCAAAGACCGGCAACCCTTTTTCCCGGCGCTTTTCAGCATGTTTCTCCATAAAGGCGAGCATGTCGATGGCGACGGAAACGACGTCTACGGGATGCGTGGCGTTTGAAAGAGGCAATCCGCCCGCACACATATAGGCATCTCCGATGGTCTTGATCTTTTCCACTCCGTGCAGGCCGGTTATTCGGTCGAATTCCCGGAAGCACTCGTCCAGTTCGGCGACCAGGTCTTCGGGCGGAAGCTTTTCGGCAATTTGTGTGAAGGACTTGAAGTCCGTGAATAGCACCGTGACGCTTTCGTATTGCTTTGCCTGAGCTTTGCCGTGCATTTTCAATTCAGTTGCCGTGGCCTCGGGAAGGATATTGAGCAGCAAATTCTCGGAGCGTTCCCGTTCGGATTCGATGATCTGATTTTTCTCCGCCAGTTCCCGGTTGGCCCGGTTCTTCAGCCGGTACCGGTTGTACAGGAGGAAGGCGAGCAGGATGAGGGTAAAGGTGCCGCCGAAAAGGGAATATTGCATGATCTTTGCCTGTCGCAGTTCCGATTCCTGGAGGCGGATCTCCTGCTGCTGTTGTTCGATCTCGTACTGTTTTTTCCGGTCGCCGTAGAGCACTTCGCGACGGGCATTTTCCCGGATCTTGTCTTCATTGAAGCGGTCGGTCTTTATCGTCTCGAAAGAATCGACGTAAGCGAATGCCTGGGGATAGTCTTTCAGGGCATAGTGCAGCTTGTAAAGATCCTCGTAGGCTTCCTGAATGAATTTCAGGTCGCCGATCTGCCGGGCGATGGCGAGCGAGCGTAGGGAGAACCGGACGGCCTTGCGGTATTCCTTCATCTGCCGGTAGATATCCCCGTATCCTTCGTAGATCTCCAGCAGGCCTTTTCTGTTCAACAGGGTATCGCTCAGCAGGAGGGCGGTATCGAGGCAGCTGAGGGCGTTGTGCCAGGTGTCGAGGGCTTTGTCCTTTTGACCGGTTTTTGCCCAGTACTTGCCCTGGTCTTTCAACGAAACGCCGAAATTGTGGTACACTTCGGCCATGGCTTCCCGGTCGCCCAATCCCGAAGTGATCTTGAGGGCTTCGCGGTAGAGTCCCATGGCCTTTTGGGCCTGTTGCAACGCGCCTTCGTTCAGGCCTTCGTTGTGCAGCAATTGGGCCTGCATATCCTTTAAGTTCCCCAGATTGTTGAGCAGGGTAGATACTTCCCGGCTGTTGCCGAGCTCCTTATGCATGCGGAGCGATTTGAGATAGGCCTCCCGGGCATCTTCAAATCGATTGACCTCGAAATGGATATTGCCCAATACATTATAGGCGTTGGCTACCCCGTCCGACAAACCCAGGGGTTCCATGTTCTCCAAATAGCGGAGTATGAAATCCTGCGCTTCGGGGTAGTTTCCCATCCGCTCATACAGGTCTCCGATGTTGTAATATAGCCGGAAGATGCGAAGGGAATCTCTTAGATCCTCCCGGATGCGCAGACTCCGATGGTAGTTTTCCAGGGCGAATTCGTACTGCCCGAGTTCGTCGTAGGCATTGCCGATATTGTTGTAGAGGTTCGCGACACCCGACCGGTCGTCCAGTTTTTCCCGGATGGGGATCGCTATCTGAAAGTAGTGGATCGCGGAGTCGATGGCGCCCACTTTCGATTCCAGAACACCCCGGTAGTTGAGCGAATTCCCTTGCCCCCGGAGATAGCCGATCCGCCGGGCATAGCGCGAGGTGCTGTCGAGGAGTTGGCGGGCTTTTTCAGGGTTGTCGTCCGTCAGTTCCCAGGCAATTTCATTGAGGATGTCGACGCGCTGGGTGTCCGGACGGACGGAAGGCAGGAGTTGCTGCAGGCTGTCAAGGATGGAAGCATATTGTCCATAGGCGCCCACGAATGTCAGCAAGCAGATAGCCGTTGCCAGCATCCAACGAAAAAGAGGGCATTTATGTAGGGCAATCCGGTCCAATCGAAGAGCTTTTATATTGCTTTCTGCCGATAATATATGAAAATGGCGCCTTTTGTTCAAAGGCGCCATTTTGGACGACCGAAGTGTTTGGGCGTAATTTATTGATTGCCAGTATTTTCGTCTAGCAATAAAACGCCGGAGGCCAGGAATTTAATTTCTTCCTGCGGTTCCGTGATCTTTTCGATCTCCTCTTTTGAAAGGCCTTCATCTTCTGCATAATGACGCAGGTCTTCCACAGAAGTGACCGACCGGTAGGCATATCCGTCCAGCACAACGGTGCGGCCGGAAATGTCCTTGGGCACGAAGAAACCGTAGTCTTTGAAAGATACCCGCATCGGGGAATTTCCTTCCGAGTTGGAAACCATGTCCAACCAACATCCTTTTACCTGGCAGACGGAACCGACGGCTCCTATCACTTTGGCAGGGATGGAGTCGGAATCTGCCATTTGGGCCAGCAGTTCTTCAAAAGGAACGGCGCCTTCTTCGGAGACCGTTTCTCCGAAATGCCGGCTATCTCCGGCGGGAATAGAGTCGAGGGCTGTTTCCTCTTCAGCGTCGTTGGTGTTGCCGGAGGCATTGCTGCAGGCGAGACCCCAGGCAGCGAGAAGGAACAGGAGTAAAAAACGCTTCCACATACGCAATTGGCGATTTAACAGGTTTTAAAGAAAAAAAGGATAAGGCTTCAGGGCTTTGTTCTCCTTTTGGTAAAGGAGATCCAAAGATATAATTTTCTTTCCAGACCCATTCATTCCGCAAAAGGATGCCGTTCCCTTCTTTTTTTGCACCATTCCAGAAAAAATGCCCCGAATGAGTACTAGGCAGGGAAAGGAATGGCGTTAATAGAGATAAATCAGAATCACCCATTCATTCCTCATCAACAACCCACGTATTTGATCCATTGCTACACGATTTCTAATGTTATTTAACCGGCAAAGGCGGAACTGGCCCCCGATTGAATAAAAATTTTTGCAACCTATGCGAAAAGTTCTGGGATTAGTGGCAATGATCATGGGTGTTCTCCCCCATTTGGCCCTGGCAGGCTGTGAGAAAGGCGATTGCATGAACGGTTATGGCGTTTACGTCTATGCGAACGGCTCGAGGTATATGGGCGATTTTCTAAGTGGAAAGCCCCATGGAAAGGGGATCCTCTACATGGAAAATGGCAATAAGTACATCGGCCACTGGATCGAAAATTTCCGGGAGGGAGAAGGTCGCTTCGTGTATGCCGACGGCCACGAATACCGCGGGCAGTTCCAGCACGATGCTTTTCATGGATACGGTGTGATGACTTACGCCAACGGCGACCGCTACGAAGGTTCCTGGGCTTACGACCGGCAGGAAGGCTGGGGACGCTATTTCTTCAGCAATGGCCAGCGTTATGAGGGGGAGTTCGTCGCAGGGCGTTTTCACGGCCAGGGTACCATGTTCTATGCCGATGGTTCCCGCTTTGAAGGTTTGTGGGAATTTGGAAAGCAGCACGGAGACGGAACCTGGATCTATCCCAACGGCCAGCGGTCTACCGGCCAATGGGTAGACGGCATCCCCAAATCGGAACAAGACCTTCCCCAAACGCCACAGGATGGGGCCAATCCCTACGACCGAAACTGCAATGCGGTCTTCTGCAAAGACGGCACCGGCACCTTCACCTATTCCGACGGGTCCCGCTACCTGGGGGAATTCCTCGAAGGGCAACCGGATGGGGATGGCACGGTCTATTACTCCAACGGCGACAAATATACCGGTGGCTGGAAGCAAAATGCACCACAAGGCCGCGGCACTCTTTTCTACAAGAACGGCAAAGTGCTGACCGCCGATTGGGAAAATGGCCGGCCCATCCGGGAACTGAACACCGATGAGCCGGAAACGCCGGCTAGTCCGCCACCTGCAACCTCGCCGGAGGTGAAGATCTGGGCGGTGATCGTAGGGGTCGCTCAGTATCAGCATATGCCGGTGTTGCGCTATACCGACGACGATGCCTACCAGGTCTTTGCCTTCCTCAAAAGTCCGGAAGGCGGCGCCCTGCCGGAAAACCAGATCCGTTTGCTCATCGACGAGGACGCCACCCGCCTGAACATCATCCAGGCTATGCGGGATATCTTCCTGCGGGCCGATGCCAACGATGTAGTGATCTTCTATTTTTCCGGACACGGCCTGGAGGGGGCTTTCCTGCCTTATGACTACGACGGCCTATCCAACCAACTGATGCACGAAGAAGTGCGCAACATTATCATTCAGAGCAATGCCAAACACAAACTGGTAGTAGCAGATGCCTGCCACTCCGGAGGATTGCTGGCCATGCGGTCGGGAGCGCGTATTGATCCCTCCCTCGATAAACTGTATGCGGCTTTTGAGGAGTCTTCCGGAGGGCTGGCCTTGCTGCTCTCGTCCAAAAATGAGGAGTATTCCCTCGAAGACGGTGGGCTGCGCTCGGGGGTGTTTAGCCACTACCTGATCAACGGACTGAAAGGCGCTGCAGATTTTGACCAAAATAAGCTCATTACTATCGGTGAGCTGTACGCCTATGTCGAACAAAAAGTACAGGCCTATACCGCACGGGCCCAAAACCCTATTCTCAAAGGACAATTCGACTATAATATGCCCATTGGGATGATCCGGTAAGGAGAAGGACTTTTGGAAATGTGTTGTGAAAACCCGACATTCGACCAAACAAATCGGAAAGTGTTAAAATTATACAGAGGGGATATACCGCCCCGTTTTTCGATTTCGTTACGTTCAAAATGATCCTTTTTAATCCAATACCCCTGCAATGACAAAAAAAATAATTGGAACCCTATCCCTTTTTCTGTTCGTCCTGTCCATAGCTTCGGGCCAATGCGTCTCCGGCGACTGCATGAACGGCACCGGGATCTACCTGTTTCCCAGTGGCGCAAAATACATCGGGCAGTTCAAGAGCGGAAAAATGGACGGTATCGGCTCCTGCTACTATACCGACGGGAGCAAATACCAGGGTGAATGGGAAGAAAGTTACCCCCAGGGCAATGGCATAAAAACCTTTGCAGACGGGACACAGCAAAAAGGGCAGTTCGCGAAAGGGGAATATCAGGTTCCCCCGCCTCCCGCTCCGGAACCGCCCGTCGAGAAAGTCGATGCGTTTGCCGCGGCAGAGCCTGCAGCCGTCAAGGAGGAACCTCAGAAGGAGGAACAACAGACGGGCTGTATTTCGGGCGATTGCAAGAACGGAAAGGGGATCTATATCTATCCGAGCGGCGCTATTTACATCGGTGAGTTCAAAGATGGAGAGATCCATGGGATCGGCGCCTGCCATTATTCGGATGGGAGCAAATACCAGGGTGAATGGGTCAATCGCTACCCGGAAGGACGGGGTACTAAAACCCTTCCCGACGGATCGAAATGGACCGGCCGCTGGAAGAAAGGCCAGCCGATCGACGAGAACGGACAGGTCGTTATCAATCTTTTCCCCGGCAGGGAAATCGCTGCGGAAGAGGGAAATGGAAATATCCAGACCGGCTGTATTTCAGGGAATTGTGAAAACGGCGATGGCGCTTTTGCCTATGCCGACGGCAGCAAATACGAAGGCCAGTTTGCCCATGGAAAACCCAACGGCATCGGCACATTCACCCACTTCGACGGCGACCGCTATGAGGGCGGCTTCAAGGATGGGTTTCAGCACGGCAAGGGCGCCCTGTATGGAAAAAACGGTTCGGTGACCGTCGGCATTTGGGAAAATGGCGAATACATCGGCGCCGAAGCTGTGGTAGAAGCTCCCCAGTGGGGTTGCATTCAGGGCGATTGTAAGAATGGTCGCGGCATTTTTATTCGCAAGGAAGACGGCGCCAAATTTACCGGCTCCTTCCGCAATGGCCTGCCCCACGGTGAGGGCGTTATGAATTTCGCCAACGGCGAGCGTTACACCGGGCAGTGGACCGACGGGAATTTTGATGGAAAAGGCACCCTGGTCCTGATGGACGGCACCGAGGTGAAAGGCTACTGGTCTGCCGGGAGTTACCTGGGAGAGACCCAACCGGAGGAACAACAGCCGGTGGAGCTGATCGCCGATACGCGAAAACTGCAGCGAAATAAAGTTTGGGCGGTTGTCGTGGGCGTTTCGGCCTACAACCACATGCCGACCTTGCGCTATACCGATGACGATGCCTACCGGATGTACGCCTTCCTCAAAAGTCCGGAAGGCGGGGCGCTTCCCGACGAACAGATCCGGATCCTCATCGATGAAGATGCCACAAAGGATGAGATCAAGATGGCGATGGAAAGCGTATTTTCCAAAGCGGGAAAAGACGATCTGGTGTTGCTCTATTTCTCCGGACACGGACTGAAAGGCGCCTTCCTGCCCATCGATTTCGACGGATACAACAACAAGTTGGAACACGACGAGATCAACGCCATCCTGGCGAACAGCCCCGCGAAATACAAGCTGCTCATCGCCGATGCCTGCCACTCGGGTAGTTTGTTGGCTATGAAAGGAGGCGAGGTGAAAGGCATTTTGGAAAACTACTACAGCACGCTGGCACAGGCGGAACCCGGCACGGCCCTGATCATGTCGTCCAAATCAGAAGAAACCTCCCTGGAGTCGAGCGGCCTTCGCCAGGGCGTGTTCAGTCACTTCCTCATTCGCGGACTGAAAGGGGAGGCTGATGCCGACCACAACCGGGTCGTCACGGTCCAGGAGCTGTTCGACTACATCACTGAAAACGTTCGGAAATACACTGGCAACAGGCAATCGCCCGTCATAAAGGGTGATTATGATCCCAACATGCCGGTCAGTGTTGTTCGGTGATCGCTTTTGAGTTTATAAGGGTATAAGTTTTTAAAGCCCAAAAACTTATACCCTTATAAACTCAAAAACTTTTTCATGCCCACTTTGAATTTCCCCTTTCTTTGTATTACCTTTGCAGGCGCTTTGGAAAAGACCAGAGCGCTTTCGATTTTTTTATTAACCACTATGTCTGATTTTTATGAATCATTATGAAGTAACGTTCATCGTAGACCCAGTGCTGTCGGGCGATGAAATTAAAGCGACAGCTCAGACATATGTCGATCAGCTTACCAATGTGGGATGTACGATCGTGCATGTGGATGAAATGGGGTTACGTCAGTTGGCCTATCCGATAAACAGGCGGTCTTCTGGCATTTATTATTGTGTGGAATTTTCCAATGAAAACGGAGAATTCATGGACAACCTGGAGTTGTCGCTGCGTCGCGACGAGCGCATCATGCGCTTTCTGACCGTCCGCCTCGACAAGTACGGCGTGAAGTACAATGAAGACAAGCGCAACGGCCTGATCGGCAAGCGTAAGAAGAAGAGCGCTGAACCGGCCAAGGAAGAAACGCCCGCACCCGCCCCTGCTCCGAAGGCAGCTCCTGTGAAGGAATCGCCTGCTGAAGTAGTGGAGGCTGCTGAAGAGCCTGCTGCGCCCGCTGCTCCTGCTACCCCTGATGTTGTTGAAGAGAATATGGAAACCCCACCTCCCGCACCGGAGTTGATGGACGAGCCCGGGTTGGAAGACCAGGACGAGGCCGTTGCTGAAGCCGATGAGGAGGAAAAGGAGAACCTGGATTAATTCAGCGCTTGATTTCTTCATCCATTAAATTTCCCGAAAATGGCAAATAAAGATGATATTAAATTTCTGAGTAATCCCAATATTGGTCAGAAGCGCAAGAAATACTGCCGTTTCCGCAAGTTTGGTATCAAGCATATCGACTATAAGGATCCGGATTTCCTGCTGCAATTCGTCAACGAACAAGGCAAGATCCTTCCGCGCCGCATTACCGGCAATTCGCTGAAGTATCAGCGCAAAGTGGCTACGGCTGTTAAACGCGCACGCCACCTGGCTATGTTGCCTTACGTGACGGACCTGCTGAAATAATTGGCGCCCCCGCCGCTTTTGATCAATTTAAATTGTCTGTGACATGGAAATCATCTTACTTCAAGATATCGACAAGGTTGGCGACAAGTTCGACATTGTCAAAGTCAAAGACGGTTATGGCCGCAATTTCCTGATCCCGCAAGGGATGGCTATCATCGCCAACGCTGCCAACCGCAAAAAACTGGACGACTACAAGGCCGAAGAAGCTTCCCGGCTGGCTGAAATGCTGTCTGAATTCCAGGCTATCGCCGCTCAACTTAAGGACAAGGTCCTCAAGATCGGCGCCAAAGCTGGAACCAGCGGCAAGATCTTCGGTAGCGTCACCAACGTGCAGATCGCTGCTGCCCTCAAGGAGCAGTTCAATATCGAGGTAGACCGCAAGAAAGTCATCGTTCCGGAAGAAGCCAAGGAACTGGGTACCTACACCGCCGTGCTCAATTTGCACCCGGACGTCGATACCCGCGTGGTCTTCGAAGTGGTGGCCGAGTAATTCGTCCCCCGCAGTATAAAAAAGAGGTGTACGGCTAGTCCGTACACCTCTTTTTTTTGGGCAGTGCACCAAAATATAATAATGAGGATTGCGGTTGAAGGCCGCAATCCTCATTATAAATTTATTTTACTCGTAGTTTTTCTGGAAAAACTCCGGATACCCGTTGATCACCTTGTTTTTCAACAGTTGGCGGTAATTGTTCTGGGAGATGGGATATATCTCGTATTTGAATTCACTGGACAGGAAGTCCGACTTGTTGGCTTCTACGCCCTTCAGGTAATCGAGCGCCTTTTCGCCGTTGTCGAAACTGCGAACGACCACGATCGGCGTGCGGTTGTCGATATCGCCGAGGTAAATATTGGACACCCGGAGCTTGTCGAGCTTGTGGTACTTGAGGTGGTAGTCCGACATCTGTACCTTGGCGGTCTCCAGGGTCATATTCCCTTCGAAAACGACAATGATGTAGTGTTTGTCGTCGGGTTCGTACACATAGGTTTCTTCCTCCGGCTTGACGGCGGATCCTCCGGGACCGCTGGCGGTATATTCCCCCAAAAGCCGGAGCAATTCCCGGGCCTGTTTTTGCTCAGGTGCGTTGGGGAAGCGCTCGATCAGGTCTTTGAGGGCGGCGACGTATTGGCCTTTGCCCTCCATATTTCCCAGGCACATGGCTTTCAACAGTTCGAAGCGGGGCGTGTGGGAATTGTTGCCGCCGAAGAGGGTGGGCACCTGGTTGATCCGGTCGTATGCATCGCGGTATTGGCCGCGCTTGAAAACGGCGTACACCTCATTGTAATAATCGTTGATCCGCTGCTCCCGGTCCCGGGTCTTCGCCAGGTAGTCCGGATCGGTGAGCATCATCGCATAGGGCGAATCGGGGAACTCTCCGGTAAGCAGATCATAACACCGTTTGGCATCGCTGGTCTTGTTGCTGTCGGTATAAGCCAGATAGAGCAGGTACAGGGCTTCGGGCCGGTAGTTGGTTTCGGGATAACGCTGCAACAGTTCTTCCAGCGCATCAATGGCCCTGACCTCGTTGTTGAGTTTCTCGCGATATAGGCGCCCCAGAGCGAACAGCGCGTCCATGATCTTCTTGTTCGCGGCTTCTACTTCTTCCGGAGTTTTGGGCACATCGCGGAATATGGCATCCACATCATCCTGGGTCAGTGCCGAGGACTTGTTTTCCAAATCGCCCTGTTCTTCTTCCCCTGCATCGGCAACGGCCGACTTTGTCCCGCGGCGCCAGTTATCCTCGAGGGGGCGGTTGCCCCATTTTCGTTCAAAATCCTTGAGCCCGCGCTTGATGGCACGGTCGTCATAGGCGAAGAAGTCGCTTTTTACCCCTCCGGCTTTCGGCCCTCCGCTATTACCGGCGATACCCGGCCGGGCCGGGTCTTCCTTCGCGGATTCCAGAAGCGCTTTTCGGCGGGCCTCATCCTGGGCCTTCTTGATCTCGGCGGCCATGGCGAAACGCTCATCTTCATTCAGCTTGCTGAGGGCCAGCAAACTGTCCTGCAGCTGGATGATCTCCAGGTTTTTGGCGATATCGGTCAGGCTGAGCGCCAGGGTCTTCACCTCGCTGAAGCGCTCGTCGGTAGTGGGCATCACGATCAGGGTACTGTCCAGGTATTTTTTGGTATCGACGAACTTTTCGGCTTCGAAATACAGGTTGGCCAGCATGAGGTAGGCCTCGGTCCTTTGAGCGGAGTTGGAAGAGCTGCTGGCGAGGCTGTTGCGCAGGTTCTGAATGGCCTGCTCTTTGTTGCCTTCCTTCAGATCGATTTCCGCCATGGCAAAGTAGATCTGGTCTTTGTACTCCAGGTTTTTGAGGTCCTTGAGCATGCGGTCCAGGTCCTTGCGTGCGGCATCCATCGATCCGCCGCTTTGCGCCCAGCTCATCTTGGTCATATTCAGCCGCGCGCTGAAATCCATTTCATAGGAGGGGCGAAGTTTGAGCACTTTCTGGAAGGACTGATATGCCAGATCGTTTTTTCCGGTGCGCTGGTAGATCTGCCCCAGGATGTAGGTATAGCGAGCCTTCAGCAAGCGGTCCTTCGCCAGATCGATCGCGCGCTCCAAAGGAGCGATCGCGTCAACCAGCTTCCGTTGTTTGAGGTAGTAGTATGCTTCAACCACAGCCAGTTCCCGTCGAATATAAGGGAACGTGCCCGGGCTTTTTGTCAGCTGGTAAATGATGCGGTCGGCTTCGAAATAATTTTCCCGCTCGATATAGGTCCTGGCCAGCCAGAGCAACCCTTCCTGATAGGCGGGGCGGTGGCGCAGAAAGTAGGATTCCGGTTTTCCATCTTCGATGGCTACCTTATTGTCGCCCAGGGAGATCGTCGTGATCCCTGGCTCAATCTCTTCCTTAGGGGTTGTAGTGCGGTCCTTTTTGGAGACGGGGATCCTATGCTTTTTGGAGTTTTTTCTGCGTTTTTTCTTCTTCTTGGGGCTGCTCTTCTTTTTCTTTTTTTTATCCGTATTGTCCGTTTTCTTGATCGCCTTGAGGTTGCTGGGCTTGAACTCGGCTACCATGTACTCCAGGGTTTCCTCGGCGGCTTCGAAGTCCTGTTTCAGGTATTCAGCTTTCCCGATGAGCAGGTAGCAATCGTCCGTCCAATTGCTGTAGCGGTGCAGGGCTACCACGACCGACACCTTTTCAATGGCTTTGTCGAGCTTTTCAGCTACGACTTTGGGGTTGCTGGCCTCCCGGTATTTGTAGAGGGGAAGGATCTTGTTGTAGTTGTCCTGGTGTTGCATCTCGAGGTCGTAGATGCTCTCCTGCATCAGTACGTCGGCATTGAAATAGCCGTTGTATTCAGCAGTGGTATTATGGTAGAATTTACCGATCGGGGAGAGATCGCCCTTGCGTTTGGTCGTTTTACAACTACTCCCCACCATTGTCAGGATCAAAATGCCGATAAAAAGACGAAAAAAAGTACAGGTTTTCAA
Organism: Lewinellaceae bacterium; assembly: GCA_020636275.1. Taxonomy (GTDB): domain Bacteria; phylum Bacteroidota; class Bacteroidia; order Chitinophagales; family Saprospiraceae; genus JADJTT01. The sequence goes on from JACJYD010000001.1 coordinate 1,252,006, forward strand.
CTGTCCTGGGTTTTTTTATGAAATGTGAACCGCCAACCTGGCAATCCACATGTTTTATTGTTTAATTTTGCCGGATGTTTCCTGTTTTTCAGGAAAACAGCCCCAAAATTACACCTTATTAACTGGAAAACCTGAATTTTATTTTACGATTAAGGCCCGGGGTCTGAAGCAAATATCGGGTTCTGTGAATTGGTTTGGACTCCTTCTGCGTTAATTATCGAAAAAGAGGCCATTGATATGAGCGATGTATCTCCGGAGAAAAAATCCTGGCTGGACCGGCTAAAGCATACCTACCGTCTGGTTATCATGAACAATGAAACGTTTGAAGAGATTGGTTCCTACCAGCTTTCTCTTCTCAACGTCTACATTTTTCTGAGCACCCTGATGGTGGTAGTGGCTTTCCTGGTCATTTCCCTTATTGTGTTCACCCCGCTGAAGCGGTATATCCCCGGTTATGGCAATGCCAGCGCCCAGCCGGAATTCATTAAACTCAACCAGGAGGTCGACTCCCTGCAAGACCTGATCGAGGCGCAGGAAGTTTACAACAGCAGCATCCGGAAGATGCTCACCGGACAAGGGGAGAGCATGGCTGAAGAACCGGAATTGAAGTACAACCCGGGAGACAGCCTCCTCGAGGTGGAGCGGATCGAAGAAGACGAACTACTGCGGCAGGAAGTGGAAATGGATGAGATCCGGACCATTAGCCAGGCCGAGGAATTCACGCCTCAGCGGGGATCCCAGGAAGTCCCCCTGGAACAACTTTATTTTACGCCCCCTTTGAGTGGAGAGATCAGCGCCGGGTTTATGCTGGAGAAAAAGCACTTCGGCGTCGATATCCTGGCTCCCCGGAATACGCCTATCAAGGCGGTCATGGACGGCTGGGTGATCGCTTCCGACTGGACCCTGGAAACGGGCAATACCATCGCCATTCAACACGACAATAATATCGTCTCGATCTATAAACACAATTCAGCCCTCCTAAAAGAGATCGGGAGTTATGTAAAAGCGGGCGAAGCCGTGGCCATCATCGGAAACAGTGGTACGCTGTCGGATGGTCCGCACCTGCACTTCGAGTTGTGGCATAAAGGGGTTCCGGTAGACCCGGCCCAATACGTGAATTTCAACTAAATCGTTCCGGAAAATAGCCTTGCTATGCAAGAAAAGCCAAAGCTCCTCCCTGCTTTTGATCCCAAAGGAGACCCCATCAGTCCGGTGCTGCCGGAAGGGGTGAAGAATTTTCTCGTCGATATCGACGGGACGGTCTGCGACGACGTGCCAAATGAGGAGCCGGAACGCATGGGCACCGTGCTGCCCTATCCCGATGCCCTCCGCATTCTCAACAAATGGTATGATGAGGGGCATGTCGTCACCTTTTTCACTTCCCGCACGGAAGAACACCGGGAGATCACAGAACAATGGTTGAAAAAGCACGGGTTCAAATACCACGGCCTGATAATGGGTAAGCCGAGGGGCGGCAATTACCACTGGATCGATAACCATATCGTCCGGGCTACCCGCTTTAAAGGGAAGTTTACCGACCTGGTCATCGAGAACAAGTCGATCGAGGTATTTAAGGGGGATTAAGGATATCTTTGATAATAACGATCGCGACCGCAGGTCGCGATCGTTATTGTCACTACCCAATCAAAAGGTCTTCCAAAGCTGGCTTCAATTCCGGGAATAGATAGGTAAATCCGGTTGCTTCGGTCTTTTTGGCGCTGACGCGGCTGCTATTCAGGATGACGTCTGCCATTTCACCCATGGCGGTGCGGAGCAGGAAGGCCGGTACCGGTGCAATGAGATTGGGGCCGCCTTTTACGTTCCCGATGGTTTCGACCAGTTCTTTATTGGAAACGGGGTTCGGGGCCACTCCGTTATAGATGCCGCGCATATCGGGATTTTCCAGGGCGTGCAGGAATAGCCGGCATACATCTTCCATGTGGATCCAGGAATACCATTGTTTTCCGCTCCCGAAATAGCCGCCTACCCGGGCCTGAAAGGGGAGCAGGATCTTCCCCAATGCGCCCCCTACTGGGGTTAGTACGATGCCGATGCGCAAAGCCACTGCCCGTATGTTGAGTTTTTCTACTTCGTGAAAAGCCTCTTCCCATGCCCTGGTGCTCTCCGCCAAAAAACCTTTCCCCGCCGGGGCGGACTCTTCGAGCCAGGTATCGCCGGCATCTCCGTAGTACCCAATCGCCGAAGCCGAAAGGTAAGTACGAACCTCATTGGAAGTAGACAGGATGGTTTGCCGAAGCAGGGCCGTCGATTGCGTCCGGCTCTCCATGATCAGCCGTTTGCGCCCGGGCGTCCACGGCCTGTCGGCGATTCCAGCGCCTGCCAGATTGATCACTGCATCGGCCTGTTCGATGGCCTCCCGGTCAATAGTGCCCTGGGCGGGGTCCCATTGGTAGGTCTTTATCCCTCCGGAAGAAGAGGCCCTTCGGCTGAGTACGGCAACGTTGTAGTCTGTTTCCTGCAAAAGATCGACCAATCTGGATCCGATCAGCCCGGTCCCGCCGGCAATAAGTATGTGAGGCATGGAAATATGTGGTTTAAAAATTACAACAAGAATACCAAATAAAGGTTTCCACCGGCTTTTCCTCTAAAAAGTTGCCCGATTCCCGGCAAATCACCTAATTTAGGACATCTAAGTTGATGGACAAAACATTGCAAACATTCGCGGCCTCAGGCCGCGAATGTTTGCAATGTTTTTGACTGAGCACTTAATTGGAAATTCAAATTAACCATAAATCCAGAAACGATGATGAGACTCCGATCTACATCTCTCCTTCCCGCACTCCTTCTGGGCGTGCTGATCCTGACCGTATCAAATTGCAAGTCAGATAAATCCCAGGCCATCAATTGGAAGCGTACCTCCAATGAAATGGTGATCCGCCTGGCATCCGAGCCTGCCGGACTCAATCCCGTTCTTTCTCTTACGGACCAATACGCCACTCAGATCATGCGGCACTTGTTCCTGTATCTCATGACCATCGACCCTCAAACGGGACAGCTGGAGCCTTCCCTGGTGAAAGCCTCGCCTCAAATCGATCCCATTACGGAAGGGCAGTGGACCGGTGGATTGCGCTATTCGTTCGAGATCCGGGAGGAGGCTGCCTGGGACGACGGCTCCCCGGTTACCGGTTATGACTATGAATTTGCGCTCAAAGCCGTTCTGAACCCCAAGGTGCCCGCTCAACGCATCCGGCCCTATCTGGAAATGATCAAAAGCGTGGAGGTCGACCCGGGCAATCCCCGGAAATTTGCCGTGATCACGAACGAAACCTATATCCTGGCCTTGGAGGCGGTGGTCGCCACCGTGCCGTTGTTTCCCAAATCCGCCTATGATCCCGACGGGCAGCTTGCCGATATCCCGTTGGCCGATCTGCTGGACCCTGCCCGGGCAGCAGCAATTGAAAACGACCCGCGGCTCCAGGCTTTTGCCGACCGCTTCACTTCCGAACAGTTTTCACGCGACCCCCAAATGGTCGGCGGGTGCGGAGCCTATAAGCTGGAGAGCATCGGCGAAGACTCGCGGATCACCCTGTCGAAAAAACAGGGATGGTGGGGTGATAAAATTAAAGACCCGCCGTCTTCCTTACAGGCTTATCCCGAAAAACTCATTTACTGGCCCGTGCGCGACCAGGCTGCCACCATTTCACTGATCAAGTCGGAGGAAATGGACATTGCCGTGAATATCGAATCGAAGGATTTTGTCGATATGAAAACCCTGCCGGAGGTCACCGCCAACTTCAATTTCTTTAACCCGCCTACTTATGCCTTCTATTTCATTTACATCAATACCAAAAATCCAAAACTGGCGGATAAGCGGGTGCGCCAGGCCCTGGCCCACCTGCTGAATGTCAACGAGATCATCGAAACGGTGTTCTACGGGCTGGGGGAGCGGATCAATGGACCCGTCCTGCCGATGAAGGACTACTACAACAAGGACCTTCCGCTGATCCCCTTCAGCATCGATCAGGCAAAGATCCTGCTCTCCGAAGCAGGTTGGACGGACAGCAACAACAACGGTACTATCGACAATGTGATCAACGGGGAGCGGATCGAGTTCAAATTGACCTACCTGATCACCAATGTGCCGGCGCAGGAGAAGATCGCCGCAATTTTCAAAGACGCCGTCTCCCAGGCAGGGATCGATCTGGAGATCATCTCCAAGGAATTCGGAGCCCAGCGGGCCGACCTGAACCAGCGCAATTATGAACTGGCCAGCGGCGCCCTGGTCGCCTCGCCGGTATTGGACGATTTCTATCAATTGTGGCATACCGATAGCGATACCCCTGACGGAATGAACCGCACCAGCTTCGGCAATGCCGAGTCGGATGAGCTCATCGAAAAGATCCGCCAGACCATCGACAAGAAGGAGCGCGACCAGCTTTACAAGACCTTTCAGAAAATGGTGTATGAAGAACAGCCCATGCTTTTTTTGTTGACACCGCAATCCAGGATCCTGATCCACAAGCGGTTTGAGGCTTTTGCTTCGTCTCTGAATCCGGGATTTTTCCCGAATCAGTATCCTTTGATCGAAGCGTTGCGGTAAGGGATAGTGCATGGGCGCCTATCTGATAAAGCGGTTACTTCTCTTTGTGCCTACCCTGGTGATCATCTCCTGGGTGGCCTTCGGGTTGAGCCTGTTGGCTCCCGGCGATCCCGTTATGGGCTTATGCGCCGACCAGGGCATCCTGATCGAAGGCGAATATCAACGGTGTGCCCGGCAATACGGATATGACCTGCCGCCTTTTTATTTCAGCTTGTCCCCGGCGGCATACCCGGATACGTTGCATCGCATCCAGCCGCAATACCGGCGCCATATGCTCCGGGACCTCATCGCGCAAACGGGCAATTGGCCCGACATTTCGGTCTACGACCAGCAGTTGGAGGACGTGCTGAAAACGGCGATGACTATGCCCGATTCGCTCAACCGGCAGCAGAAGATCGATGTGAACCAGACCTTGCGCGACCTTCGCGTGGCCTTCAAGCCCGGACAAGTAGACTACCTGCTGGCCCGGCTCGACAGCATGGCCCTTTTTTCGGCTTATTCGGCGTATTTGACGGGGAAAACAGGCGAATTGCTGCGACAATGGGACCGGATTAAGATGCAGGCTACCCCTACCTTGCTGATCCAACCGGATTGGAAATGGTACGGCACGGCCAATCGCTACCATCGCTGGATGGCGGGCCTGGTAACCGGAGACTTCGGCACCTCCTTTAAAGATAAACGGCCGGTGGGCAGCAAGCTGCGTCCGGCGCTTTTCTGGACCCTCTGCCTCAACCTGAGCGCGTTTGCCCTGGCCTTATTGCTGGCCATTCCGATCGGAGTGTATTCCGCCCTGCGGAAAGGAGGGCGAATGGACCGTTTTTTCACAGTAACCTTGTTCGGTTTGTATTCTCTTCCCCGGTTTTGGGTGGCGACCATTCTGGTCGTTTTTTTTACTTCCACTACTTATGGCGGCTGGTTGGACTGGTTCCCTTCCATCGGATTGGGAACCGTGGCGGCAGATGCCTCCGGCTGGGAGCGGTTTTGGGTGCGGGCCAGCCATATGTTGTTGCCGGTTTTATGCCAGACCTACGGTTTATTGGCTTTTTTCGCCCGGCAGATGCGGGGCGCCATGCTGGAAGTCATCCGGCAGGATTACATCCGTACGGCCCGGGCCAAGGGCCTGAAAGAGGAAGTGGTGGTTTGGAGGCATGCCTTCCGGAATGCCTTGTTTCCGATCATCACCGTGCTGTCCGCACTGTTTCCGGCATCCATTGCGGGCTCGGTAGTCCTGGAGGTCATCTTTGCGATTCCGGGTATGGGTATGCTGACCTACGACGCCATTTTTGCGGCCGACTGGCCGGTGGTTTTCTCGGTACTGATCCTGGGCGCTTTGCTGACCATGTTGGGCATCTGGGTCTCCGACCTGTTGTATGGAATTGCCGATCCCCGGATCCGTCTGGGGCGCGGCGACAGAAATTAATATACTTTGGCAAAAAAGGAAAAAAAGAACGGATTTTGGCGCGCCCGGATTTTGACGCGCTTTCGCGGGGAGCGGCCGGCTGTTTGGTCGTTGCGCCTGTTGTATGTTTTTCTGTTCATTGCCCTATTCGGCGATTTTTTGGCCAATGAGAAGCCTTTGTTCTGTAAGATCGATGGGAAGACCTATTTCCCCATCTTGTATCAATACGGTGTCGATTTGGGCTTGGCCAGTTGGGAGCCTTCCTTGATCCGGGCCAGGTGGCGGGATCTGGAATACGAGTCGGTGGTTTTTGCGCCGATCCCATACTCGGCGACCAGCCTGGATACCAGGAATACACATTTTGCCCATCCCTTTCGGGGACAGCAGGTAAAGTCGAAGCGGTTTTGGCATTGGCTGGGCACAGACCAATTGGGCCGGGATGTGGCTGCCGGGCTGATCGCCGGTACGCGGATCGCGTTGCTGGTTGGTCTGGGCGCCATGGCCCTTGCAAGTTTGATCGGGTTGTTTTTGGGGACCATGGCGGGTTATTTGGGCGATCGCGGGCTGCGCACGTCCTGGCTGAGGTTGGTCCTCAATATTGCAGGCTTTTACTTCGGCCTGTTTTACGGGTTTATCAGCCGGGCGTACCTTATCGGCGCGGCAAACCTGGAAGGGAACGGTCCGGCGGCCGTGCTTACAGGGCTTTGCTGGCTGTTTGGCATGCTCCTGCTGGCCAATGGGATTGGCTATTTGTTGGAACGCGGTTTGCGGCTGAGGAAACCGGTGCGCATCCCCGTCGATATTTTGGTCATGCGCAGTATAGAGATCATGGAATCCATTCCCGGGTTGTTGCTGATCCTGGCGTTAGCCGCATTGATCCGAAAACCATCCGTCTGGTATGTCATGGGGATCATTGGGTTGGTGGGGTGGACCTCCATTGCCCAGTTTGTGCGGGCGGAGATGTTAAAAGTGCGCAGGCAGACCTATATCGAGGCGGCGCAGGCCCTGGGTTTGCGAGCCTCGCGCATCATGTTCCGCCATGCTTTGCCGAATGCATTGAGCCCGGTACTGATCCTGATCGCTTTCGGAGTGGCCAGGGCTATTCTCTCGGAAGCGACCTTATCCTTTTTGGGCATTGGCGTAGGACCGGAGGAGGTGACCTGGGGCAAATTGCTCAGCGAAGCCCGGTCCAATTTTAATGCCTGGTGGCTGGCCGTGTTTCCCGGCGTGGCTATTTTTCTGATGGTCCTGGTATTCAACCTGCTTGGAGAAGGACTTTCGGATGCCCTTGATCCCAAGGGGGATGAAAAAGGGGAATGATCCTTTACCGGTGTTTGCGCATGTTTTTGGGGAACAAATTCGATCTCCCTCCCTTTTTTGACAGTTCTCCCTTGCGGTTGGTGGAGGCGTGAGCCGATTCATAAGCCGGACACCCGTATTTGGGGCTACAACCTGTTGTAGGCGCCAAAAAAGCCGCCAAGGCAATAAAAATGAGAAAAGTGAATATTTTATTTTTCATAAAACATTGATTATCAGTTAAAATTTTGACACAAAAGTTTTTAAGTTTCTACAGAAAGTGGATCACAAAGGTAATCCGGATGCCTGGAATATTCATAAACCCTTATAAAATCTAGCCTTTCACGCTTTTTTTAGATCAAAATACTTGTTTATACAATAGGCAGCAAGTATTTTTGTTGCCGATAATCATTATGTCATCAAAAGCCAAAACAATGAATAAAGGAGATTTGGTTACTAAGGTTGCAGAAGCGGCCAACATTACGAAGGCTCAGGCTGCTAACGCAGTAAACACTGTTTTCGATTCCATCGCTGACTCGCTGCACGCAGGTGACAAAGCAACTTTGATCGGCTTCGGTACGTTCTCTGTTTCCGAACGTCAGGCTCGTACGGGACGCAACCCGCAAACGGGTGCTTCCATTAAGATCAGCGCCAAGAAAGTGGTTAAGTTCAAGCCGGGCAAAGAACTGAGCGAATCGGTGAACAAGAAGAAAAAATAATCTCTCCGATTTCATCAATCGAAGGTTATTCTCAAAGGGCCATTCAGCTGAAAATGCTGGATGGCTCTTTTCTTTCGTCACCGGTCGGCGCGCCTAATATTCCCCGGCAATATCGTATTTTTTCCTACCTTTGCGCCACTCTTTTACCTTTAAAGTACAGGCTATGGCCGATCTGGACCAACTCCGGCGAATTGCCACCCAAGTGCGTCGGGACATTATTCGTCAAACGCATTTTGCTGCGTCTGGCCACCCGGGAGGATCCCTGGGATGTGCCGATTTTTTCACTGCTCTTTATTTTGAGGTTTTACAAAGAAGGCACGGCCAATTTGTCATGGACGGCAAGGGAGAGGACCTCTTTTTCCTGTCCAATGGGCATATTTCCCCGGTCTGGTATAGCGTGCTGGCCCGATCCGGGTATTTTCCCCTGGAAGAACTATCGACCTTCCGGAAGATCAACTCCCGGTTGCAAGGCCACCCGGCTACCCATGAGGGACTTCCGGGCATCCGTGTGGCTTCCGGCTCGCTCGGACAGGGGCTAAGCGTAGCTATTGGCGCCGCACTGTCCAAGCGCCTCAATGGAGACGACCACCTGGTGTATTGTCTCACCGGCGACGGAGAATTGCAGGAGGGGCAGATATGGGAAGCCGCCCTCTTTGCGGCCCATAAAAAGGTAGATCATCTGATCCTGACCGTCGATTGGAACGGGGTGCAGATCGATGGGCGCAATGACGATGTGGTCTCCCTGGGCGATCTTCCCGCCAAGTGGAAAGCCTTCGGATGGGAAGTGCTCCAAATGAACGGCAATGATATGCAGGACGTGCTGCGGGGCCTTGCTGCCGCAAAAGAACGCACGGGCGCCGGGAAGCCGGTGGTCATCCTGATGAAGACCCAAATGGGCTTTCCCATAGACTTTATGATGGGCACCCATAAATGGCACGGTGTTGCACCTAATGCGGAGCAAACCGAGAATGCCTTGTCCCAATTGGAAGAAACGCTTGGGGATTATCCCTATGTAGAAAATTATCAGACCAACTGAAAAATATAATATATGTTGGACCAGATCGAAGTAACCGGTAAAAAAGCAACCCGCGACGGATTTGGCGATGGGTTGTTGGAAGTCGGCCGTCAGCATGATCAGGTGGTCGCGCTTTGTGCCGACCTGTTAGGCTCTCTGAAAATGAACGATTTCATCAAGGAGTTTCCCGACCGCTTTTTCCAGATGGGAATCTCAGAAGCGAATATGATGGGTGTTGCCGCCGGTCTGGCCACCGGAGGGAAGATCCCATACACCGGTACTTTCGCCAATTTCTCGACCGGCAGGGTCTATGACCAGATCCGGCAGACGATCGCCTACTCGGGGAAAAATGTAAAAGTATGCGCTTCCCACGCCGGCGTGACCCTTGGCGAGGACGGCGCAACGCACCAGATCCTGGAAGATATCGGCATGATGAAAATGCTGCCGGGTTTTACCGTCATCAATCCCTGTGATTATGCTCAGACCAAAGCGGCTACGATTGCAATCGCCGAGCATTACGGTCCGGTATACCTGCGGTTTGGGCGCCCGAGCTGGCCGATCTTTACCGAGAAAATGCCTTTTGAGATCGGGAAAGCGATCCTGATCCAGGAGGGAGCGGACGTGAGCATCTTCGCCACGGGCCACCTGGTCTGGAAAGCCGTGGAAGCAGCCAGGGAACTCGCGGCTTCCGGTATCAGCGTCGAACTGATCAACATCCACACCATCAAGCCGCTCGACGAGGAAGCCATCCTCGATTCCGTGCAGAAGACCCGCTGTGTCGTCACCGCTGAAGAACACCAGTTCGCCGGTGGGATGGGTGAAAGTATTGCCCGGTTGCTGGCCCGTCAAATGCCCACGCCGATGGAATTTGTCGGTGTGGACGATAGCTTCGGCGAAAGCGGCACGCCTGGCGAATTGCTCGACAAATATGGCATGAGTACGGGCCATGTCGTTGCCGCTGTACAACGCGTATTGAAGAGAAAGTAGACTTGCGGGGTGCACAAAGCGCACCCCGGCTAATCTTTTAAAAGCTTATTTCCATGAAATTCGGCACAAAAGTCATCCATGGGGGGCTCGAACCCGACCCTCTCACAGGCGCTGTTATGACGCCCATCTACCAAACGTCTACTTATGCACAGGAAGCCCCGGGCAAACACAAAGGCTATGAATACGCCCGGACGCAAAACCCGACCCGAAGCGCTCTGGAGCGCAATTTGGCCCACCTGGAGAACGGCTCCCACGGGATCTGTTTTGCCAGCGGTCTGGCCGCCATGGATGCGATTTTGCGCCTCCTCAATCCGGGTGATGAGGTCGTAGCTACCAACGATCTTTACGGGGGCTCTTATCGCCTGATGCGCCGTGTTCACGAGCGCTACGGCTTGGTTTCCCGCTATGTCGATATGAGCAATCCCGCGGAAGTGGCCGATGCCATTAACGAAAAAACCCGCCTGCTGTGGGTCGAAACGCCGACCAATCCCATGCTCAAGGTGGTGGATATTCGCAAAATGGTCGAACTGGCCCGGGCTAAAAATGTGCTGGTGGCCGTCGATAATACCTTTGCTTCGCCCTATCTGCAAAATCCGCTCGACCTGGGCGCCGACCTGGTGCTGCATTCGGCTACCAAATACCTGGGCGGCCACTCCGACGTGGTGATGGGGGCGGTGATCGTCAAGGAAGACTCCCTGGCCGAATCGCTGTATTTTCTGCAAAATGCTGTCGGAGCCGTCCCTTCGCCAAACGATTGCTTTCTGGTGCTTCGCGGCATTAAAACACTCCATTTACGAGTGGAAAGGGCTTGTTCCAATGCGGAGCGGATAGCCGGGTTCCTGCGCAACCACCCCCAGGTTCGGAACGTGTATTTCCCGGGGTTTGAAGACCACCCGCAGCACGCCATTGCCAAAGCCCAAATGCGGCATTTTGGCGGCATGCTCTCTTTCGACCTCCACACTGACTCCCTCGAGCACGCGACGAAAGTGCTGAGCAATACCCATTACTTCACCTTGGCCGAGTCGCTCGGTGGCGTGGAGTCGCTCATCGGACACCCGGCTTCCATGACCCATGCTTCTATACCAAGGGAGGATCGCCTGAAAGTTGGTCTGACCGATTCACTGATCCGCCTCAGCGTAGGGGTAGAAGACGTGGAAGATCTGATCGAAGATCTCGAAAAGGCGCTTTCCGAACTGTAAAAGGTCAGCGGCGGATTTCAAAGGCGGGGTAGGCTACCGGTTCTCCCTCCTCTATGGCTATGGCATCGACACGGGCCAGGGGCGGACCGCTCCGGCACCACTGCACCATTTTTTCTACCTGACCGGATGGGCCTTCAATTTCTGCATAGACGCTGCCGTCCGGCCGGTTCTCCACAAAACCACACAGACCCAGTTCCAGGGCTTTGCGCCTGGTGTGGGCCCGAAAGGCCACACCCTGTACGCGACCGTTGATATGGAGTTTTACATGCTTCATGGCGCATAGCCGCCACGTATGACGGCTTTACTTAGTCGGTGGGATGATCGGGCACCGGGGCACTGGTGTGGTAATCCCGGTACACCATTTCCAGATATTGATCCAGCAATTCCAGGATCCGGTTTTTATTGGGCGACTGCACGATAAAGCCCACGTGGAATTTCTTTTGCAGGTGCCAAACAACCTCAGGGGCTGAGAAGGGCGCCATATCCGGAAATTCCTGGCGGGCCAGGGTGATCAGCACGCCTGCATAGTCGTTTCGGGGCGTGGGAAGCTGAAAGGGCTTGCCTTTGGCCAGCGCGTCTTCCAGTTTGGCCCATTCGGACCAAAGATCAATGCCGGAAGATCTTTCCACCATATCCGAAAGGTGGGCGCCGCCAACGCGGGAGGAGGTTTCCAGAAAATAGAACTCGCCGGTTTCCCGGGAGCGGATAAACTCCGTATGAGAAGCGCTGGAACGCATGCCGAAGGCCTTCATCACTTTGTTGGTAAGGTCTTTCAGGGCCAGGTCTTCCGGGCTGTCGAAATCGACCGTCATGGACCGGAACACGCCGCCGCCGTGGGCCACGTCAAACGGAGGCGTTAGGTAGCGGGAGGTCCTGCAGAACAGACTTTCTCCATTAAGGAACAAGGCATCGGCGTGGTACACATCGCCTGGTTTGAAGGATTCGATCAGGAAGCGGTGGCGGTCTTCGCCGAGCGATTCCAGGACCGGCCACAGCTCTTCGGCCGAAGCGATTTTTTTGATACCGGTAGCGGAGGCTTCGCCCCTGGGTTTGACCAGCCAGGGAGCGGGCACGTTCCGGGTATAGTGGTGGATGTCGTCGTCGTGGAAAAGGGAAGAAAAGGCCGGCACCGGAATTCCGGCGTCTTGCGCCTGAATGCGCATGGCCAGCTTGTCGCGGAAGTAGCGCGCCGTCGTCGATCCCATCCCGGGAATGCGGAACTCTTCCCGGAGGTAGGCCGCTTTTTCCACGTCGAAATCGTCGAGGGCCACGATGCGGTCGATCTTGCGGGAGCGCATCAGATGGGCCAATCCCAGACTGAGGTTGTGCAGATTTTCCGGGGTGTTGGCGTCGTTGTCGAGAAAGAAGATATCATCCAGGGCTTCCCGGGGCCAGTCGGCGTGTTCCAACGACTTTTTGGTGACGAGGTATACCGTATTTCCTGCCGCTTTGAGGGCTTTCATAAAGTTCTTCCCTTTGAAGAAGCAGGTGATGCACAAAAAGGAAATAGGTCGTTCCATTATTTTTGTGAAATAAGTTTTTCGAAATATTCGACCAACAGGCGCACCCCGTAGGCCGTAGCTGTTTTCTGGATACCAAATTCGGAATCGGTGATCGCCACGCCGGCGATATCGAGGTGTGCCCAGGAGGGGTGGTTGTCGATGAAGACCTCCAGGAACTTGGCGGCGTAGATCGCTCCGGCGGTGGGTTTGCTGCTGAGGTTTTTCACATCGGCGATATCCGATTTGACCCCGTCTTTATAATCGTCCCAGATGGGCAGGCGCCAGAGGCGTTCACCACAGTATTCACCGGTGTCGGCCAGGTCCATGGCGAGTTGGTCGTCATTGGAAAAGAGGCCGCCGGCGGCATACCCCAGCGTGCGGATGGTGCTTCCCGTCAGGGTAGCCAGGTCGATCAGCACATCGGGTTTGAAATTGCGCACCGCATAACTCAGCCCATCGGCCAGGATGAGCCGCCCTTCTGCATCGGTGTCGATGATCTCGATGGTCTTGCCGCTGTAGGAGGAAATGACCTCGTTGGGTTTGAGTGCCTGGCCGTCTACGCTATTGTCGGTAGAGGGGATAAGGCCGATCACCCGGATGGGCAGGTTGAGTTTAGCGGCGAGGTCTACGGCTCCCAAAACGGCGGCGGCGCCTCCCATGTCGCTTTTCATCAGGTGCATGTTGGAGGAAGGCTTTATCGAAAGACCTCCGACGTCGAATGTGACGCCTTTCCCGACCAGGCAAACCGTGCTCAGCGCTTCCCGGTCGCGGGGCTGGTAGTCCATGACGATAAAAACGGCGGGGTCGACGCTGGCCCGGTTGACGGCGAGCAGGGCATGGAAACCCTCCTTTTCGAGCGTAGGCTTGTCGAGCACCTTTACCTGATAGCCGTTTGACTTACCGCTTTCCACGGCCCAATTGGCGAGGGCCTGGGGGGTGATATAGTTACTGGGTTTATTGACCAGATCGAAGATCTCCAGTTGTGTGGAGGCGATATGCAGGCATCGTTGTGCGATCGGTTGTGCCTGACCGATCCGGTCTTCGGGCAGTAGCACTTCGATACAGGCATCCGCGCCCTGGAACGGGGTCGAATCGCCATTCTCCGTTTTCAGCATCCCCAGTTTGTAGCGACCGAGCAACATGCCATTAACGGAGGCTTCAAGGAAGCGGAGCCAGGGGCTTTCCACCGGCCAATGATGCAGGTAAAGGCCAAGGCAGGCCGGAAGTTTGGGGCGGTAGCGGTGAACGAAACTCCGCAGGCTCGATTGTACCTGTGCAAAGCCTGGATTTTCGCCTAAACCGATCAAATAAACCTTTCGCATCCGGTCTCCCACCGGAAGGAAAAAACAGGTCACTTCTTTATGGTCGCCACAAAAGTCCTGTGACAACCGGGCCGTGGATATACCTGCCGCCTCCTGAAGCCGGGTGATCTCTTCCGGAAGGGGCTGGTCTTTCCAACACGGTATGATCAGGGTTTCGGCGGTTAATTGGGTCTTTATTTCTACACGCATGGGCTAGTCCATTTCCGATTCTCGTATGCACAAAATCCAAAAGTACAGATATACCCTTTCTTTTGGAAGGATTGGTTTTCAATTTTTTAGAAAGATGAAGGAGAAAAGAACAGCCATTCGACGGCCTTGGGGAATTCGCGTCCCCAATGTTCTTCGTTGTGGACACCTTCCGGGTCGATAGATATCCGGAAATCGAAGTTGGTCATGTTCATTCCTTTTCGCTGGAGGGCCTCCCGGTACCGGTTGATGTTGGGGATCATAGAGCCGCCTTCTTTTTCACCGGCGTAGATGTAAATCCTGGCGGCGACCGGTTCTTCATAGGGGAGCCCGAAATGGGGGATATTGGGAGCGACCCACAGGCTCGGGGAGAAGATCATCAGGCGGCCGTAAACTTCCGGGTACATCATTCCGGCATAAATGCTGATCAATCCGCCCATCGAACTGCCGCCTATGCCGGTATGGACGCGGTCGGTGCGTGTGCGGAAGTGCTGGTCGACGTAGGGCTTGAGCGTGTCGGCCAGAAAGCGGGTATATTTTTTCCCATCGCCCACCCCGAGGTGGGTCGGATAGGAGGGGGTAAATTCGGCGGCCCGTTCTTCTTCGGCGTGGTCGATGGAGACGATGATAATATCGGACAGGCCTCTTTCAGCCATCACCGCGAGTTTTTTATCCACGGCCCAATTGCCGAAAGGCGCATGGTCGTCGAACAGGTTTTGGCCGTCCTGCAAATAGAGCACCGGGTAGCGTTTGTCGGTTGCATCGTAATCGTGCGGTAACAGGGCCGTGATCCGGCGTGTTTTGATGAGTTGCGGGATCTCGAACTTTTCAGAAATGACATGGATGCGGGGCAGCAAGTCGGGGTTATATGCTATCCCGTTTTTCTTCCAGCGCGGCACCTGGTTGACTACCAGCTGTTTCGGATGGTCGATCCGCCGGTTGGGAACCTTGCTGCCAAATTCATCGACCTCTTCATCTTCCCAGCCGCCTTTGACGAATTTGTATTCGATGGGGAAAGCAGGCATCTGCCCTTCGGGAAATTGAAACCGGTAATGTCCTGGGCTCACCTGTTCGAGCCGGTACCGTTGGGTATCGATCACCCAGTCGCAGAAATTGCCCACGACGCTAATGGGGCGGTCATCGATCACAGGGGTGTGTACTTCCAGCCGAAGTGCGCCTTCGGTATGCATATTTGGAGAAAATCGTTTTTCGTCGCTTGAGGCCATGCTTCGGCAGAAATTTTATTCGTCCTTTTGTCCCCACGCTTTTCCGATGGGGGTGCCTCCCTTGATCCCGAAATCGAGGGTGCGAATGGGGAAAGGAATGGTGATGCCGTTTTCGTCGAAGGCCTTTTTAAGGGCGATGATCGTCTGGTGCCGGATTTCCAGGTAGGTCAGTTGATCGGTTTTTTTCAACCAAAAACGGAGGAGGAAGTTGATCGAACTTTCCCCGAATTCGGTAAAAAAGAATTCGAGGGGTTTCTTGGGATCGTACTCGATCCGGTCCATTACGGCCGCAAGGGTTACTTCTTTGACCTTTTCCAGGTCCTCTCCATAGGAGATCCCGCAATTGACTTCCAATTGCCGATGGCGGGAAATGGAATAATTGATGAAGACGTTTTGCAGGACGAGCTTGTTGGGCAAGACGACCTGTTGGCCTTGAAAATTATGGATCACGGTCGAGCGCAGGTTGATATTGTCGATAACGCCCAGGTATCCGTTGGTTTCCACCAGATCGCCCACTTTGAAATAGACGCGGGTAGACATGATGACTCCAGAGAGGAAATTGATGATGGGTTCCTGAAGGGCCAGACCAACCGCCAGACCGGCGACCCCGGCAGTGGCGAGCAGCGATTGCAGGGCCCGTTCGAGATTGAGGATGCTAAGAACGATGAACAGAATGAGGATCATGAAGGCCACCGTGGTGATGTTGGCCAACAGTCGGTTGACGGTCAGATTCTTGGAAAAGGTCGCCAGGATCCGGTTGAAATACTTGCGGACCATTCTCGAAAACAAGTAGCCCAGCGTTCCGACAACGAGCGCCAGAGCGATATTGGGCAGGGAACGCACAAAATCATCAACCCAGGTGAGGAGTTCCCCATTCAGCGTGTGGAATGATTCGAGAAAATGCTCCCATAATTGTTTCATCTGCACATAAATTTTCAGGCGACAATATAAGAAAAGATAATAATTAGAGGAGATAGATGGCCCTGGCGGCTATCTTTACTTCAATCAAAATTTGTATCGCATGGCTAGAATTTTCACCCTCCTGGTTTTGTTATTCACCGTCTCTCAGCTTTCGGCACAGACCCTTACCGGCAGTTTCGAGTACGACGGTCTTCTGCGGGATTACCGGCTCTACGTGCCCGGAGCTTACGACGGGTCGCAACCCTGGCCACTGGTATTCAACCTGCACGGATATACTTCCAATGCCGCTCAGCAGGAGCTGTATTCACAGATGAATGTCGTCGCGGATACCGGCCACTTCCTGGTGTGTTACCCCAACGGGGTCCTGGAATCCTGGAACGTGAGCCTGCCCGGCGGCTCGCAGGCCGACGATGTGGGGTTCATCAATGCGCTGATCGATACGCTTTCGGCGCATTACGCAATCGACCCGGAGCGGGTGTTCACCTGCGGCATGTCGAATGGAGGTTATATGAGCTACAAGCTTGCCTGTGAGCTGACCGACCGCTTTGCGGCCATTGCCTCGGTGACCGGTAGCATGGTGCCGACCGAAGCGGCTTTTTGCAACCCCAGTCATCCGATACCCGTGTTGGAGATCCACGGGACGGCCGACCCGGTCGTGCCCTATCTCGGTTTGGCTTTTTCCCTGAGCATCCCCGATCTTCTCGATCTTTGGATCGGTAAAAACGGCTGTGTCGGCGATCCGTTAGTCATACCTATACCCGATATCAACCTGCTGGATGCCTCCACCGCCGACCTCATCCAATACAACGATTGCGAGGAAGGGACGGAAGTATGGCATTACAAGGTTTACAACGGGGGGCATACCTGGCCCGGGGCCCCGATCGGTATCGGGATCACCAACCAGGATTTCAATGCCAGCTCGGCGATTTGGGAGTTCTTTTTGCGCCATTCCCCCGCCGGTCCCAGTGCTACGAATGATGCCGATCGCGAAATAGCGGAGGTGACCGCTTTCCCGAACCCCTTTTCCGAGACGCTGAATATCCGCCTGCCCGATGAAGAAAGGACCATTTCGGTTTTTAATTCATTGGGTCAATTGATGTGGCGGGGCAGCAGGAGTGGGGATTTTGTACTAAATACGGTTCAATGGCCTGCCGGCATCTACTGGTTACAAATGACGGGTTATTCAAAAGCCAGTTCTCTTGTTAAAGAATAACCACTTCAGTATATTTCAAAAGTCGCCGCAGCACTTTTGAAGCTAAAATAAAAATGGCCATTGGGGCCGGAGCCCGCAATGGCACATTTCGGAAAGATTATATTTCGCTATCTCTAAACTGCTTCGATTACGATCTGCGTGCGGTGCTGTTGGCCGAAGAGACGAAAAGCACCAGTTCCTGGCGGTAGTACAGTTGTTCGTTCTGGAGTTTGTTCCACTCCATGATCTCGTATTTGGTGCAGCCGTGCTGGCTGGCGATGGAGTCGATCGAATCGCCACCGCCGACGAATACGGTCGTACCGCCTTTTGCGGTCAGGGTTTCTTTTTGTTCGACGGATACCAGGTCGGTCTTGATCCCCTCATTGCCCGACCAGCGGAGGTAGTCCTGGAAGGCCAGGATACCGCGTTCCGGCAGGGTGAGGAAGTGGCCTTTCGTGCTGGCGGGAACGATGCCCTGGCGATAGGCCGGGTTGAGTTTCCGGATCACATTGATGGAGATACCGGTGATCGAAGCCACTTTGCTGAGCGGCAGTTGGCTGTACACTTTAATGGTGCGGGAGAAGCGGAGGTCGTATTCCGGGAATGCCGGTTGCAGACCGTGCAGGCTGTAGTACTCTGCCAGGTATGCAGCGGCGATAAAGCGCGGCACATAGACCTGGGTTTGAGCCGGCAGGTATTCCCGGATCTTCCAGAAATCCTTGCTTCCGCCGGTGCGAATCGCTTTCTGCACGTTACCCGGGCCGCAGTTGTAGGCGGCGAGGGCCAGTTCCCAGGAGCCGAATTGCTTGTACAGGTCGGCCAGGAAACGCACGGCAGCTTCGGTCGATTCGTGGGGGTCGCGGCGTTCGTCCACATACGTATTGACGTGGAGGCCCAATTGCTGGGCGGTCGAGGGCATCAGCTGCCACAGTCCGGCTGCACCCGCATCGGAGGTCGCATTGGGGCGCAGGTTGGATTCTACCATGGCCAGGTACTTGAGTTGGCTGGGAAGGCCGTACTGGTTGAGGTAGTATTCGAATACGGGGAAGTACAGGACGGTACGGCCCAACATGGCTTCAGAACCTTTCTTGCCATAGGTGGTAAATTCGCTGATAAACGTCTGTACGGAAGGTGTATACCGGACTGAAACCGGTAAACTGAGCGCTTGAAGCCTCGTTTGAAGCAGCGTCTCGTCGAGCTCAACGACGTAAACGTCGGAGTGGGTGATGTTGGCGGCCGCGCTGTGGTGCACTGCAATAGCAGGCAAAGCCAGCAGCAGCAGGCTCATTGTCCATGGGAATTTCATAATGTTCACTTTGTGCGAAGGCCGCTAACGGGTTTCCCCCCAGCTACTTTTGTACGGATTGAAGTAAAAAAACTACATTCCGCCGTTTAGAGGCCGGTCGCATCGGTTTTTGTCAAAATGCCAAACTACTGGGTTGTGTGTAGAGAAAGGCAATAGCTGGTGGGAGTTAAGGGATTAAAAAAAGCTCGTTCGTTCGGTTGTTCAAAAATGTTCGTTCGTTCTTGGATTGTACCGCAAAGGTATTTTCTTTCTTTTTACCAGTCAACCTTCTGAAAAAATTATTTTCGATTTTGAAATTTTATTGGGTAAATAGAGGAAAATAACTTCAAATTATTGTCTGGAAATGCGATTTAAAAGGGTTTCGTTTTTAAAAAAATGGCTTTTAAATTGCCGTCCATTCTTATGAAAACGCATCCTATCAGGTTTTAGTTGTAATGTATCGCATTGTTTTTCAAGCGATTTTGAAGTTTAGACGCATCGATTCCCCCGAGGTAACACAAATGTTAAAATTTTTTTATCTGAATTGAAACGCAAAAAATGTGGAAAAACCCGGTAATTATCATTTTTTGGGTTAGAAAATAATTTACTGTCATTAAAATGCTTATATATTCTAAAGAAAAAGTGATTTGACGGCCGGCGGCCGTCAAAAAGAAAAAGGAGAGGCCTTGCATTCCAACCTTCTCAAGGATGTAAGCAGGAGTTTATTATTTTTGTATCATCTCAAGCCGGTTTGAACATTTGATATATGAGCAGATGGCGTGTATGTTGGATCGCAATGGTTGCCTGGTTAGCGGGCTGGAACCTTCATGCACAAGAGCTGGAAGTTCAGGTCCGTGTATTGGGTTTTGAAGAAGGGCTCTCTCACCGCAACATCTACAAGATCCGGCAAGATACCATGGGGTTCATTTGGCTGGCTACGTTCAACGGCCTGAACCGCTATGACGGGTACGAATTCCTTCCCTTCGAGGTGCCGGATAGTATTTCCGGGCAGGCTGTCGGCCCGGCGCTCGACCTGTTTGTGGGGCCTCATAACCAACTATGGTTGTCCCGGCCGAACTACTTGTCTGTATTCGACCCCATGACACTGGCCTTTCGCCAGGTCCGGATCAATGAAGGTCCGTTGCTGCGCGGGGAAGAACACACCGCCAACCACGTTTGCCCGGGCCGGAAAGGGGATGTCTGGATGGTCACTTTTATTGAAAAGACGGCCCAGTGTTACCTGCAGTATTACGACCCGGACGGGCACCGACAAGTCAACTTGCTCTTGCCGGGGCAATACGAAAATCGCCCCCTGCTTCGCGACGGCGATACCTTGTGGCTTGGAGGCAATGAGAATGAGTTGTGGCAAGTGGACCAACAGGGAGAAGTCCTCGACCGGTTCAGCTTCAGTTATTGGGGGCGCTCACCGGGGGTGGCGCGGATCGTCGACCTGGAAAAGGGTCCGGAAGGAGGCCTGTATGCCTTGCTTCAAAACGGGCAGGTATACTACCGGCAGCCGGGGCAGAAAAAATTTACCCTGCATCCGGTATCCGAACTCATCCCCGCAGGGAAATTTTTCGGAGCCCTGTGCGTGGAGCCCGACGGCAATATGTGGCTGGCCGGGCTGGACGCCTTGCTCTATTTCGATGCCTTGCACCGGTCGATCCGCGATTTCAACCCGGATGTTCGCGAGATTACCAAACACCAGCCAACCTACCGGCAGGTGATGCGGGACAGAAGTGGGGTCGTTTGGGTGGCTTCCGACTTTGGCGCCATCAAATTCGTCCGGTCCAGAAAACTGTTCACCACATACCTGAGTGGAGGCAATGACCAATGCAGCAGCGGCTTTTGCAGTATGCGGGGCATAGCGGAGGATGAGCAGGGGAACATTTATTTTTCCTATTATAATTCCATTCATAAGCTGGATGCGCAGACTGGCGAGCTCCGGCCCTTGTTTTTGCATAGCCATTTTTTGAACGCTCCCTATGGGCTGATCTGTTACAAGGAAGCTCTTTTTACGGGAAATGGGCTGCGCATCGACCTGGCTACCGGCCGGGTCGATTCCCTGAATGGCGGGAAACTGGCTGATGAAGGGGTGCTGTTGGTCGACCGCGCCAATCAGCTTTGGTTGGGCAACGGCCATTCGCTCTATCAATACGCACCCGCTACCCGAAGCTGGAAGCCCTACCGGGATGCGATGGGTATTTTAGATACCTTCCCCTACAAGATCTCCTATCTGCACGAAGGGCGCCGTAGTCGCGCGATCTGGATCGGGACCGTCGAAAACGGATTATACCGGCTGGATCCAGGTACGAAAAAGCTGGAACCTTTCCCGGCTCAAATTTCCCAGCTCCGGCATCCGCGCGTACTGGCATGCTACGAAGATCCCAATGGCGTGTTGTGGGTGGGAACGGCCAAAGGTTTGCACCGTTTCGACCTGATCAATAATAGCGTAGAGGTGCTGGGCATGGAAGAAGGCATGCACAATGATTTCATCAATGGGCTCCTTCCGGAGGGAGATAGTTGCATTTGGGTCGGCACCGACAACGGTCTGGTGCGGGTCTGGCTGAAGACCCGGAAAATGGATCATTTTTTCCTGGAAGACGGGCTTCCCGCCAACGAATTCAACCGGATCAGTTTCTATAAAGCCCGCAACGGGCGCTTTTATTTCGGCGGACTGAACGGCGTGGTCGCTTTCTTCCCGGGGCCCGGATTTCAGGCCGCTCAAAAAAGAGAGGACGGGCGCCTGCTGCTCACCTATTTTTCAAAACTCGACGGCAATACCGACGACATGGTGATGCGGGTGCAGGGCGTACCGAAGGACAAGGGGATCCGGCTTTCCTACAAAGACAAACTTTTCACCCTGGGCTTTTCCCTGGCTGATTACGCCCATCCGCGAGAACATATGTACAGCTACATCCTCGAAGGATTTGAGAAGGAATGGTCGCCGCCCTCGCCGATCAATTACGCCCGGTACAACAATCTGCCTTCGGGGCGGTATACGTTCCGGGTCCGGGCCACAAACGGGGACAACAACCTGAAGGCCGACGACCTGATCATCCCCATCTACGTAGAACAGGCTTACTACCGGAGTCCCTGGTTCTTTCTGGCCTGCGCCCTGGCGGTACTCGGGATCGGATATTCCATTTCCCGCTACCGCATTTACACCCTCCAGAAGCGGGAGCACTACCTCGAAGAACAGGTGGCTATCCGGACCTCCGAACTGGAGGAGGAAAAACAAAAATCCGAAGACCTGTTGCTGAATATCCTTCCGGAGGAAACCGCCCGGGAGCTGAAGAAGAACGGCTCGGCAAAGGCCCGCTTTTTCGATGCCGTCACCGTGATGTTCATCGATTTTGAAGGCTTCACACGCGTCGCTGAAGAGCTGACGCCGGAGGAACTCGTCGGCGAGATCGATTTCTGCTTCCGCGCCTACGACGAGATCATGGAGAAATTCGGCCTGGAAAAGATCAAAACCGTGGGCGATGCCTATCTCTGTGTGGGCGGCCTGCCCGGAGAAGAGGTCAAATCGGCCGTGCAGATCGTCCGGGCGGCCCTGGAAATTCAGGAGTTTATGAAAAAGGTTGGAGCAGAACGCTCCCTGAAACATATGCCTTTCTTCCGCTGCCGCATCGGCATTCACACCGGCCCTCTCGTGGGCGGGATCGTCGGCATCAAGAAATTTGCTTACGACATCTGGGGCGATACCGTCAATACTGCCTCCCGCATGGAGTCGAACGGAGAGGTGGACCGGGTGAATATCTCCAAATGCACCCATGACCTGGTGCATCCTTATTTCCGATGTGTGCCTCGTGGGAAGATAGAAGCGAAGAACAAGGGATATGTGGAGATGTATTTTGTGGAAGGGGAGGAGGTGGTTGAAGAGTTGAAGGGTTGAAGAGTTGAAGGGTTGACCCGCCTTCGCGATAGCTTCGACGGGGGAACAAAGTGAAAAAGTGAAAATGATGAAATTGAAGATCCTGGCATTTGGAATTTCGAGAGACATTTTGGGAGGGGCAGAACTGACGATTGAGTTGCCCGATGGAGGGACTGTGGCGGATCTGAAAACCGAACTGATGCGTCGCTTTCCGGAATTCAGCAAGCTGAAGGCCTTGGCTGTAGCGGTCAATAGTGAATATGCCCAACCGGGGCAGTCGCTGCAAGAGCGGGACGAGGTAGCGTTGATACCACCGGTTAGTGGGGGGTAATTGAATTGAGTTTTTAAGTTTATAAGGGTATAAGTTTTTGAAGCAAAAAAACTCAAAAACTTATACCCTTATAAACTCAAAAACTTTTCATGACCGATATCCAGTTACATAGTATCCCTTTGAATGCCCAAGCCTGCATCGACTTCGTCTCCGGGCCGGAGATCGGGGGCATCGCCGTATTTGTAGGGACTGTGCGGAACCAGACCCGGGGAAAGCGGGTGCTGCGCCTCGATTTCGAGGCATACGAACCCATGGCCATTTCAGAGATGCGCAAGATCGCAGAGAATGCCCGGTCCCGTTTTTCCATCGACCGGATCAGCATGCACCACCGGGTGGGAAGGCTGGAGATCGGGGAGATACCGGTGGTGATTGCCGTGGGGGCGCCGCACCGGGGGGCTGCATTCGAGGCTTGCCAGTATGCTATCGACACCTTGAAGGAGACGGTACCGATATGGAAGAAAGAGCATTTTGAGGACGGAGAAGTATGGGTGGCGGCGCATCCCTAATGTCCGTGGTACCGGAGCGCAAAAAGGGTATAATCATCGTGCTGGGGCGCCGTATTCACAAATGTTTCCACGGCGTTTTTCAGGGAAAGGACCAAACCGCTCATCAATTCATGGTATTCCCGGTTGAGCGCAAGCCGGATCCGGTCTTCGCCGAACATCAGCCGGTCTGAATTAGTCGCCTCCGAAATGCCATCGGTATAGAGCAGCAGGGCGTCGCCCGGCGCCAGTTTAAGCTCCGTAACGGGAAATTTGGCCCGGTCCAGTATACCGAGCAAGGGCCCTTTCGGCAAGTTCAGGAGTTTGAAATCGTCTCCGCCCAGCGCGGCAAAAGGGGGATTATGCCCGGCATTGACATAGCGAAAAAGGCCCGTTCGGACATTGAGCACGCCGGCAAAAATGCTGACGAACATCATATCTTCATTTTTCCGGGCCAGCATATTGTTGACAGAGGGAAGGACATCCTCGAAAGGGGTCTTATTGCCGATCAGCAAGCGCAGGGAGGTAAATATTCGCATCATAAACAGAGCGGCGGGCATTCCCTTTCCGGATACATCTCCGATCGCCATGTAGAGATGGTCGTCGTCCAGCGCCAGGGCATCGTAGAAATCTCCTCCCACATCCCGGGCCTGGTGGATCAGTGCAAAGGCGTCTACCTCCGGCCGGTCCGGGAATAAGTGGTTCCCATCGGGTACGGTGTTGGACTGGATCTTTCCCGCCGTTTCCAGTTCTTTTTCCAGTAGTTGGTATTTGATCTGTTCCTCCACCTTTTCGATCAAGGCGTCGTTGTTTCGCTGCAGGCGGGCCGCCATCATGCTGAGGAGGTTTCGCACGCCGTTACGGGTCACGGCCAACTGGTTCCAAAAGGTATCTTCCGAGATGAACAAGACCCTGCTGAGTTCATGTGCCACCGCCAGTGCCGTCGTGGGTCCCCCGACCACCAGCGACATCTCACCGAGGCATTCCCCGGGCAGGATCGGGATCGACACTTCCACGCCGTCTTTTTCCAAAACCACTCTTAATTCTCCGTCGATCAGCAGGTAGAGGGTATCGTTAGCGGTGCCCGGTGAAATAAGGATCTCTCCCGGCTTTAATTGCACGACTTTTCCGGAGGCCAGAATTTTCCAGACCTCCTCCGGGGAAAAGCCCTGGAAGAGGCTGAACGTGGTGATGGTCTTGATTAAGGATGAGGTGGCCATAGTGCCGGTAAAAGTACGCAGATTTTTGTCTTGGGACTAATTCCGTATTTTGTACCGTCAAAAAATGCAAATCGCTATGGCAGATTTTCGAACCCCGGGCTTTTGGGTCAATCTTCTGAAGAAGATCGTAGAAATCCTTTTGAAGAGCGTAGGCGCGTCGGCCAGTTCAACTACCCATCACCAGCACGTGGTCCCACACCCGGAGGGCTGGGCCGTGAAGGGTGAAGGGAATGAAAAGTATACGGCTGTTTATAAATATCAGGACGATGCCATCGACCGGGCCCGGGAGATCGCGGAAAATTACGGATCCGATGTTATCATCCACCGGGAAGATGGCTCGATCCGGGACAGGCGGAGTTATAAACGGTGAAAATGGATTGGCGGCCGCTATGGCGATTAGATGAGATAAAAATGGGGATTTCTCAATTCCCTCCCCACGGAAAGCTCCCGCAATCCACCCGCAAGATCGTGATCGGCGCCTGGTCGGAAATGCCATCTGCCTCCAGGATCAGGAATACTTCTCCATTCTGAATATCTGCACTGCCCAGGAAGTAGGTAGTGGCGATGCCAAATACGCCGGTCCCGGTATTGGTATCGTCGAAGGCGCCATCTCCGCTGGTGGTCCAGGTACCGGCAATGCCATTGGGTGTGATTGAGGCGCCGATCGCAGTCAGGTCGACCGCTTTGCTTTGGCAGATCGTTTGCGGATCGCCGGCTTCGACAAGGAGAATGGAGACGTTGTTGCCAAATACAGCGAAGGGGGAGAGGGTGACGATGCCGCTCCGGGTCTGGGTGTAGGGATTGCCTCCGGCTGCTGCTGTGGCAGGGGGCATGTCCCAGCTGCCGGTGTAATGGCTGATGAAACTTTGGCCCCGGTCGAAGGAGGGTAGTTCCTCGTTGCCGTTCCATTGCACGGTGAGGGTGAGGTCGAGATCGCCGGGGAAGGCTTCCCCGATCAGCCAGGTGCGGTTGACGGCGCCGATGGCGAAGGGCTGGCCGGTGGATCCGGCGTCGAACACACCGTCGATGACGCGAGCGGAGAGTTGGTCAGTGGTGCCGTTATTGGTCAGGGTAACAGGGTTGTAGGTGTTGTTGCCAATGGGGAAGAAGGCCGGGCTGTTGCCCACCGTGCGCACCAGGGCGCCTGTGCCTGTGGTGCGGATATGGCGGTCGGCTGCAGCGCCGGAGCTATTCCCGGCTATCAGATCAAAGCTGCCGAGGATGATGTAGTTTTCGGCAGCCTGGAAGTCGAGCAGGTTTTGGACGGTCAGCTCATCGTTCAGCAAGAGGTTAGCGCTGGTTTTATTCAGGCTCAGGTTGTAGAAGGCATCGCCGCCGGAGGTGACGGTACTGTTGGTGCTGCCTTCAAAGAGGACGGTGGAAGTGCCGGCATTGAAGGTAGCGCTGTTGGTCCAGTCGCCGCTCAGCTCGTATTGGCCGTTGCCCTGGAGTGTGGCGCCAGCTTCGTTGGTGAGGTCGTCGCCAATGATGAGGTCGCCCTCATTGGTGATCGTCCCGCCGTTGGTATTGACAACACCGTTGGTAGCTACTAGGGAAATGCCATTGGGTATGTCGATAAGCAGGCCATTGTTGATCATTTGCGCCTGGACGGTTTGTATGCCCAGGGCGCTTGCCAAGGCAATGCAGAAGACGTATTTCATGATCATTTTTTTGTTTCCCCCTCTTGAATAAGATCTGTGGAGCCAGCCTCCGCATTGGGCAAGTTCAACGCTGCCTTGATGGTCTGGATGTCGGATTTGAGGGCTTCCAGTTCCGCAACCTGGGCTTCCAGTTCGGCGATGCGTTTTTGCTGGGCCTCGATAAGGCGCTGCTGCTCTTGGGTAGCGCTCACGTTGAGCATAGCAATGGCTTCATAATCCACCGTGTGGAAGTCGTTCACCTCACGGCCGTACACGAAGACGGTGGACGATAAACTGCCGTTAGAAGGTAGTTCCACCTGGAAACGATCGGCCTCCACAGCCGTAACGGTATAAATAGAATTGGCCGTTTCGGTGATGAGTTTAACGCGCTCGCCTACCTTCAGATCGGTAGCAAGCATGACCCAATTTCCTTCGGCAGTGGTCCGTTGGTAAATATCGGGCACCACCTCCGTTAAGTCAGCGGTGACCGCCTGCGGATACACCTGCTCCACCTGTTGTGCGATCACCTTTTTGGTGGCCCGGGAGCTGTGGGCGATGGTATCCCGCATCCGGTAGTCGGTGATCTCGATCTGCAGGAGCGTATTCAGGTCGGATCTGCTATCGGATACCCCCAGAATGTTCTTGATCCGTGCGTCGGAGTGGGCATGGAATTCTTGTCCCGAGATCACATTGGAGGCATAGATAGAGTAAGGGAAAAAGCTGGGGTCGTAACTTCCTGTTTGGCCCGCAGCATTGAGGTACCCGATATTACCAGGAGGATCAAAAGGGACGGAGCCGGAGATTTCCAATTTTGCTTTGGTTGGGTTGGTGGTGCCGATGCCTATATTGCCATTGATTCTGTAAACATTACCACCATTTTCATCCCACGGGCTATCCATGAAGCCGCTCAGATCTACCGGAGTGCCATCATTGGTAAGGCTGAGGGTGTTTCCGGAAAGGGAGAGGTCTTGTGAAGACCAGGAGACGGCGCCACTTCCATCTGTTGTTAGTACCTGTCCGTTGGTACCATCTGTAGTAGGAAGCGCATACGCATTTTCAATGATCAATGAGGAAGTAGTTAATTGGCCCTTATAGGAAACCCAGTTCACCCGGGTAGACCAATCTTGGCTACTTCCAATATTACTCCGCCCACCGCTGTAAGGATTATAATTAAATCCCACACCTCCAAAAGAGCTGAACCAAATGGTGTATTTTGCACCACTGTTAATAGGGACGGGAGTGGGGAGCGTAATCTGATTCCATCCATATTGTAAGGTAGGGCCATCAAAGGATGCCAATAAAGTACCACCTGTTCCTTCTCCTTCATAAATGGCAAAGCTTTTGGCGGGCCCTCCATATGAAGTATTATATCTAATTTCAATGGAGTTAATATGTGCATCGACAGTCGCAGTAAATGACTGCCATCCCGGGGAAGATGAACTATAATGCTCAAGAGAGGTTCCCGTTTCTATTGTTCCTTCATTTAGAATCTCATTGCTTATTTGGGCTACTTCTATTCCTGCTACATCAAACCGAATAATATCCTCATCCGGATTTTTTTCAACTTGAATTTTGGTGTCGTTGTCGGCATCTGCAAAGATGCTTGTCGCTGGAAGGTCTGCCCAGGAAACCCCATTACTGCCATCGGTAGTGAGTACTTGTCCATTGGTTCCTCCGGTGGGCAGTTCGATCTCATTGGTGGGGTCATTATCATTATCACCAGAGAGGGTGACACTGTTGCCGTTGGAGATCGACAGGGTGTTTCCGGAAAGGGAGAGGTCTTGATAGCCGATCGGCGTAGACCATGACGCGGCGCCACTGCCATCCGTTGTTAATACCTGCCCGTTGGCGCCATCTGTTGTAGGAAGGGCATACGCATTATCAATGATCAATGAGGATGTAGTTAATTGGCCCTGGTAGGTACCCCAGTTCACCCGAATGGACCAATCCTCGTTAATGTTGTAACTACTCCGACCACCTTCATAAGAATTTCCAAAAAAGCCCACACCATAGAGGTTACTGAACCAAAGGGTATATTTTGCACCGCTGCTCATACTGATGGGGGTGGGTAGTGTAATCTGATTCCATCCGTTCTGACTTAAGGTATAACTACCAAGCGAGGCCAATAAAGTACCACCAGTTCCTTCGCCTTCGTAAATGGCAAAACTTTTGGTTGGGTATCCCGAGTTTATGTTGTACATAATCTCAATGGATTGGATTTGTGCATCGGCAGTAGCCGTAAAAGACTGCCATGCTGGTGAAGTACTACCATAACCTTGTACACCGGTTCCCGTTTCAATGGTTCCTCCATTTTGGATGACGGCGCTTATTTGCGCTGCTTCCGTTCCTGCCACATCAAACCGAATAATATCCTCATCCGGATTTTTTTCAACTTGAATTTTGGTGTCGTTGTCGGCATCTGCAAGGGTGGAAAGATTTGTTCCGGCTATCTGTACCCATTGGGCGCCGTCCCAGGTGAAGAAGGCGTCCAGATCGGTATCGTACACCAAAAGACCGTTGTCGGTGGCAGCCAGGGCAAAACCGGTGCGTTCGGCTGTCGTTACTTTTTTTACGATCACCCCCTCTTCGCGTACTTCCAGGAGGACGTTGCCGTTGGAGGCTTTGATCAGCAGGTCATTTTGTGCAGCCAGCTCTATGGAGATTAAGCACAGCAGCAGCATGCTCAGAAGGGAGAGAAACTGTTTCATGATTTTCAGACAAATGATTATGAAATGATGCGTTGACGATCACGAGTGGCCAGTTGTTAAACGGATGATGCAAAGGTGCAGTTAACCAGGGAAAGCGGCTTTTCTTATATGCGCAAAGGCTTTACCTATTTGCGCATATACCCGGTTTGGCGGGTATTGGAAGGGCTTTCGCCGAACGCTTCGGTGTAGGACCGGGAGAAGTAGGTGGGGTTGGAGAGCCCGACCTTGTAGCCTACTTCCTTAACAGGAATTGTCGTAGTCAGTAGCAAGTGTCTGGCTTTTTGCAGACGGAGCAAGCGCAGGAAGAGCGCCGGGGAATTGCCGGTGAGGGCTTTGACCTTGCGGCCCAGTTGGGAGCGACTCAGGAAAAGGGCCTGGCTGAGCGCATCGAGGTTGAAATCAGGATCATCTATATGTGCTTCGACAATTTCCTTCAGTTTCAGGATGAATGCGTCCTCTTTGGAAGGGAGCTCGTCTTTTTGCCCTGCAGGCAGATGCGTGTAAAAGTTCTGGTACCGCTCCTGCAGTTTTCGGCGCATGTCCAGGAGGTTTTGCATACGCACCAGCAGTTCCTCCTCGTGGAAGGGCTTGGCCAGGTAGTCGTCGGCTCCCTGCTTTAGGCCGGCGAGGCGGGATTCGATGTCCGATTTGGCGGTCAGCAGGATGATGGGGATATGGCTGGTCCGGATATCTTCTTTCAGGGTTTCACAAAGCTCGAAGCCGTCTTTCTTGGGCATCATCACGTCGCTGAGGATGATGTCCGGGATGCGCTCCAGCGCGTGGTCTACACCCGCTTGCCCATCAACGGCGACGGTCACATGGTAATGGCCCTCCAGGCAGATCTGCAGGTACCGGGCGATGTCCGGGTTGTCTTCCACGATGAGGGCCAGGGGCAGATCAGCGGCAGGCTCCTGCTTTCTTTCCCGTAATCCTTTCCTGCCGAAGATGGCGCCTTGGATCACGGCCGGGCCCTGGGCCGGGGCGGGAGCGGCCTTACGGGTGATGGGGAGAAAGACGGTAAAGGCCGTACCCTGGCCCACCTGGCTGTTGACCTCGATCTTGCCGCCCAGGAGTTTGACCAGTTCGAGGGTGAGCGACAGGCCGATACCCGTGCCGCTTTCCGTACCTTTCCCATAGGCCGGGGCCTGGAAAAAGCGATCGAAAATATAGGGCAACTGCTCTTTGGGAATACCAGGGCCGGTATCCTGTATGGAGATCACCAGGCAGCGGTTGGGCCGGAGGCCCGGCTCTTCTCCCAAAGCAGCGGAAAAATGCACCTGCCCTTTTTCAGGGGTGTATTTTATGGCATTGGACAAGAGATTGGATACAATACGCAGTGTTTTTTCCGGGTCGTAATCCATGTGCAGTTCAGTTGGCCCGGCAGTAAAGGTGAGTTGTTGTTCCTTACTTTTGCCGAATGCCTGAAACTGTTTGAAAATGGCTTGGAGGAATGGAATAATGTCTCCCTGTTGCAACCGGACCTCAAGCTTGCTGGCTTCCACTTTCTGTAGCTCAAGGATCTGGTTGACCAGATCAAGCAGATTGTTCGTATTCCTTTGGATCATGGCTGAGCCGTCCTCCAACCAGCGATCCGGCTTTTTTCTGATCTGCTCGATCATGCCGGAGATGATGGTCAGTGGTGTCCGGAACTCATGGGTGATATTAGCGAACAGCTTGTTCTTGAATTCATCCAGGGTTCTAAGGTTTTCGGCTTCCTTTTTGGCCAGTTGCCGGCGCAGGTGCGACCGGACGAACGCCCCGATCACCGCCCCGATGAACAGCACGTAGATCAGGTAGGCCCACCAACTGTCCCACCAGGGGGGGGCTACCCGCAGGCGGAGCAGTTCAACAGCCTCCACATAGGTATCATCCAGGTTTTTGGCGCGGGCCCGCAGGCGGTAGTTTCCGGGGGGAAGGTTCGTGAAGGTGATCTGCATGTCTTGCGGCAGGGGTATCCAATGTTGATGGAAGCCTTCCAACTGGTATTCGTACTCGTAGTAATTATTGTTCAGACGATTAAGATCGGCCAGGGTTAAGACCACGGATTGGTCCTGATAGCCGAGGCGTACAGGCCCTGACTCACCCGCGAGGAAATAATCGGTGACCCCTTCGACCGTCCCGGCTTTTCGTGAAAATCGAGTCAATGCATGCAGGACCAGGCGAGGTGCACTGGAATCCTGCTCCATTCGGCTGGGATTCACGACCAACAGCCCCTGGGTGCCGCCAAAAAAGAGCTCTTCTGAATGCGCTCCGTTCAAAAAAGCCTGGGGGGAAAAAGATACCATTTCAAGGCCATTGTCGTAGTTGATGGGCAGGAAGACCCGGGCCGGATTTCCCGGTAGTTTTCGGGCCAGCCCGTTTTCGGTACTGACCCACAGCTGGCCTTCATCATCTTCGAGGATGCCATAGATCGTATTATCAGGCAGGCCATCTTGTTCAAAATAACGTGTGAAGGTCTGCGTGCCGGGGTCAAATCGATTGAGACCGGTGTTGGTGCCCACCCAGAGCTGCTCTTCCTGGTCTTCGCAGATGGCCCACACCACATTATTGGATAGGCTAAGGGTATCATCGGGGTCATGGCGGTAGTGGGTAAAACGGCCAGTTTGCGGATCATAGCGCCCCAGGCCGTCATGCGTCCCGATCCAAAGTATGTCCTGCCGGTCGAAGTAGAGGTAACGGATATGGTCATTGCCCAGGGTACCAGGATCAGCAGGATCATGGCGAAACCGTTTCACCAGGCCGGTGCGGGGGTCGAGGCGGTTGAGGCCATCCTGCCAGGTTCCTGCCCATATATAGCCATTTTGATCCCTGGCCAGGCCCCAAATCCGGTTGCCACTAAGCGAAGCCGGGTCATTGGGCTGGTGCGTATAGGAGGCCAGCAGATTTCCGGTGCTATCCACGTGCATCAGGCCACCATTATTGGTCGCTATCCAGATCGATTGCCCCTCTCCCGGAATGATCTTGATGACCCGGTCGCTGAGCGATGAGTTCGGTTGGTCGAAAGCAGTGGTCAAGGTGGTGTTCCGCTGCCATGTCCCGTCCTCTTGCCGAATGAGTTGATCCAGGCCGTGGTTAAGGATGCCGACCCAGAGATGGCCATGGTCGTCTTCGAGAAGGGAACGTACCTGACCTTCGGAAATAGACCGGGGATTACTGGGATCGTGTCGGTACAAGGTAAATGGATCCTTTTCTTGCTGCCCAAGGTATAGCCCCCCGCCGGAAGTGCCAATCCAGTAATTACCCCGCTCATCTTTGAAAAGCGCGTGGATAGGGTTTAAAAAAAGATCTTCTCCTAGCTGTCCTCCTCTTTTGATCAACTGATAGGTCCCATCTTTCAGATCAAGCAGCGCCAGGTTCTTGTAAAAGGGGATCAGCAGGGTCTGCGGGCTATCCATCAGGAAGTCCATGGTGATGTTGATCCCCTGATCCAGCGCGAAGGCAGTCAGCTCGAAAGACTGGAATTCGGGTTGGTCTTTCGTAATATCGAGCAGGTACAACTCCTGGTTCAGCCCCATAAATATCTTGTGCCGGCCATCGAACAGGCCCCCTACCGGATCTTGCTCGTTATCACGAATTTGGCTTTCCACGGGAATCGGGATATAAGTGGTTTGTCCGGAGGGTAGCTGCAGCTTGTCGATCCCTGAGGAATGGACCAGCCACAGCTCATCAGCGGTAGCGAGGGCAATATTGATGAGACGAGGGCCTCCTTTATTCCAGTTGTGGCTGTTTTCGTAAGAAAAGTGTTCAGCCTGCCACGGCTGGCCATTTTGGGGAGGGGCCAGTTTGAACAATCCGCTGAATGGGGTGACGACCCACAGATCCCCAGTGGGGCCCTCCACCACATTATTTACGGAAGTTACCACCGGCTGTCCATCATGGAGCAAGGGTACTCGTTCCATTTTTCCCGTTTCGAGGTCAAGGCGATTCAGGCCGAATACTGTGCTCACCCAAAGATTATGGTGGCTGTCCTCAAAGAGGCCTGAGATCCAGTTATCGTAAAGGGATTGCGGATCTTTGGGGTCAGAATGAAATCGCAGAAAGTGTTGACCGTCAAAGCGGTTGAGGCCATTTTCGGTGCCGATCCAGATAAGCCCCCGGTGATCTTCAAGGATACTCAGGACATAATCACTGGTCAGGCCATCCCTTTGAGTGAAGTTTTGGAATTGCAGGGTGGGTTGAGCCACCGAACTCACCAGACGCAGGCAGAGTGCCGCAAAAACAATAATGATTCTTTGCCATCTGGAAAAGTTAATTCTTCGGGGGGTAGCTGGTTCTCGAATAGCTGGGTTTTTCCAGTTCATGGGCAAAAAAGGAATCCTGGTTGAGCATTGAGGCGGGCTTT
Source organism: Lewinellaceae bacterium (assembly GCA_020636275.1). Classification (GTDB taxonomy): domain Bacteria; phylum Bacteroidota; class Bacteroidia; order Chitinophagales; family Saprospiraceae; genus JADJTT01. The sequence continues at coordinate 1,285,416 of JACJYD010000001.1, forward strand.
TTCTCTTATGTTAGAGGGGATATGCTTTCGGAAACGATTTGTAGGCTTTGCCTAAAAGACTCGAAAGTAGGGAATAGCCTGCCTGAATGGACAAATATACTTTACATCCTTATCTTTTCAAATATTGGCTTGCCGTCATCACTGGGACTTTTGAACGCTTATAGTCATTCAGGTTTCTCGTTGAAGGCCGTACCTGTATTCGGATCATTCGGGTCGATCAAGTTCCACCCGGGGCTGGTCGGAAATGCCATCTGCCTCCAGGATCAGGAATACTTCTCCATTTTGAATAGCTGCACTGCCCAGCGAGTAAGTGGTGGCGAAGCCAAACACGTCATCTGGGTGATGAGTTCGCTGTGGAGTTGTCCTGATTTATGCCTACCTGGGCGGTCGAAGCTGAAACCAATCGAGCAGTGCGCTCCATTTCTGTTCCGACTGCAGTTGGTAATCCGCTTCTTCACTTGACGGCCCACCGAGTTTAAAGGCAGGAAAATGGGGCCCCTGAATGCGAATGGTCTGTACGTTTTCAGGAACGACATTCAGCTCCCATAAGAAGGCCGAATGGAGGAGTTGATGGCCTTGATACAATTGTAGTTCATCTTCTTCGATCTTTATCGTCAGCTGTCCTTCTTTGGGAGCGGAATGGTAGAAAAAGAAAAGCACATTGAGCAATAGGATGAGAGCAGGCGCAAAGGCCAGAAGGTAGGAGATGCCATCGAGCAGCAAAATATCGGCGAAAACAAAATGGGCAGCAGTCAGGAATGCCCCGACCCCCAGATAACCTATTTTGTTCCATCTCTGCTTCGGCCTGGCATGATAGGGCTTCAGGGTGAACCGAGTTATGGTCGAAGCTATGATTTGGGAAGAGACCTCTTGAAAAGGCTGAGTAGATACTTGCATAGCGTGTTCTTTTTGTTCTTTGTTGCTCCGCTTCAAATATGCGCCGGATGGGTACTGAGAAACACGCAGAAATTACTGAGAAAGGAGAAATTTAATACTCGCTGGGTTTTTTCCCATACCGTTCCTGGAAGAGCGTAGAGAAATAGTGCGGATCTTCAAATCCCACTTTGTAGCTGACCTCTGCCACCGTCTGGAACTCGCCCCTTTCGAGGAGCCGGCGGGCCTGTTCGAGCTGAATCTCGCGCTGGTACTGTTTGGGGGTGAGGCCGGTGATGGCCTTGATCTTTTGCTGGAGGCGGCGATGGCTCATCAGCATGTCGTTGGCGAGTTGGGAGAGGTTGAAGGAGCGGTTGCCGAGGTTTTTTAGGATGTGCTGTTCGATCTCTTCAAGCCAGCGCAGGTCGGCCGGGCTGACTTTGGTGGGGGCTTCGGCATCGTCGGCTTCCTGTTTTTTCGAAGAGCCTGCCGCCGACCGTCCGGCGCGATTGCGGAGCAGGTTAGCCACCCGGGCCAGCAGCTCGTCTTCTTTAAAGGGCTTGACCATGTAGTCGTCCACGCCGATGCGCAGGGCTTGGAGCTTGGTGTCGGTGCTCTGCCTGGCTGTCAGCATAACCAGGGGGATCTGGCAGAGCGCATCGTCGCCTTTTATGGTTTCCAGAAACTCCAGGCCGTCCATGACGGGCATCATGATGTCGGAGATGATGAGGTCGATGGTGGTACCTGCCCGAAGGATCTCCAATGCCTGTGCCCCGTGTTCGGCGGCCACGACATGGTAGTCGGCCAGGATCAGGCCGATGTATTCGCGGAGGCTGGCGTTGTCTTCGACGACCAGAATGGAATATTTGCCGTAGCCCTTGTCGGCCTCGACAGTGGAAGCTACCGGGGTTTCTTCTTCGATGGTTTCGGCCGTATCGGAAGGCCGTATTTCTTCTTTGGCGAACGTTTCGACCAGGGGCAGTTCGAGGAAGAAGGTGCTGCCCTGACCCTGGGTGCTTTCCACCCAGACCTTTCCCTCCATCAACTGAGCCAGTTCTCGGCAGAGGGAGAGGCCGATGCCGGTGCCTTGCTGGTCGTTGTTGGAGGATTGGAAAAAACGATCGAAAACGTGCTCCAGGTCTTCTTGCGGGATACCGATACCCGTGTCGCGAACGGTCAATTGGAAGCGATTGGCCTGGCGCGTAACCGTTAACTCAATCTCACCTCCTTTGGGGGTGAACTTGACGGCGTTGGACAGGTAGTTGGTCACGATCTTTTCCACCTTGTCGGAGTCGACCAGGACTTTGAGATCGCGGTCAACCTGGAAGTTGAAGAGCAGGGATACCTCCTTCAGGTTGGCGCCGCCTTCGAACCCAGACAGTATCCTTTTCAGAAAATCGTAGAGCGTGACCGGAGTGGTTTCCACTTTTACCTTGTTGGCTTCGATGCGCGACAGTTGCAGCAGTTCATTGATGCGTTTGAGCAGGAGTTCGCCGTTCTGTTGCATCAGCTTGAGGTAGGTGAAATCCCGGTTTTCCAGGCGGTTGCGTTTCAGAACACTTTCCAGGGGGCCGAGGATCAGGGTGAGGGGCGTGCGCAGTTCATGCGAGATGTTCGCGAAAAAGCGGGACTTTAGCTGGTCGAGTTCCTTGAGTTGTTCGGCCTGTTCTTCGATCAGCTTTTTGTCTTCCCGGATCTTTACGGTTCGCTCCCGCACCATTTCTTCCAATTGGACCTGTCGTTTGCGCAGGGAATGGATCCTCCAGTAACTGATCTGCCAAACGCTCAAGCCGATTGCGAGGAGGAGGGAAAGGAGAAACCAGGTTTGAAGGTAGAAGGGTTTGGGAAAGGTGAGAGGTATGGCCAGTTCATGGACAGCGAACCGCTTATCCGGCCCTTGGGCCCGTACATGCAAGATATACTTTCCGTAAGGCAGGTTGCTCAATTGGATCTGATTACCGCCCACCTCGGTCCATTCTTCGTTCAAGCCTTCGATGCGATACTGGTAATTCAGTTGGTCGGCATAAAAATAGTCCTGGAGCGATAGTTTCAGGGTGAGGTATTTGTCGCCGGGGCGATAGACGATGGGTTTTCCATTTAGCACGTCTACTGTCAGATCCATCAGGGAATCAGCCTTACCGGAGAACAGTTCTACAGAAGATGCTTTGAGCCCCGGATCATAGGGTGGCAACCCGTAAAAATCGTCGGGATTAAATGCCGTCACCCCATTCAGGCTGCCGAAATAGATCCTGCCGGATTTATCCCTGAACTGGGAGATGCGGTTGAATTCGTTATTGGTGATGCCGTGTTCTTCGAAGTAGGATTTGATCTCGAACGTCTTCTTGTTGAACTGCACCAAGCCATTGGCAGTGCTGATCCAAAGGTGTTGGTGATCGTCTTCGAAAATGGCGTAAAGCTCATTGCTGGGCAGCCCGTCGACTCTGGTGAATTGTTGAACGTGCAACGCAGTGTCCTGCGGGGTGTTGAACAGTTCACCTTCCTTTACGCGAAGGAGGCCGGAGTCTTCAGTGGCCAGCCAGAGGTTGCCGTTGTCATCTTTATAGGCAAAAACGATCCGGTCGGTGGGTAGTTGGCGGTTGCCGGTTTCGTCGGAAGCGAAACGGGCTGTGATCCCCTTTTCCCGGTCCAGAAAGAAAAGCCCTCGCTCTGAGCTTACCCAAATGCCTGTGTCCGTATCCAGAAAATGCCATTTCGCGGCTTTCCGTAAGATGGTAAATCCGTTGTACTTTTGGAAGACCTGAGGACGTTCGTCTTTCTCTTTGTTGTAAGAGACCAAGCCTTCAAATGGGCCGATCCACCAGGTCTTATAACGATCCTGCATCAGGCTCCACACCCTTTCTGCCACTCCTTCCTCCTTTCCGGGAAGCGGGATGGATTCGATGCGATTGCCCAGACTGTCCAGTTTGCAAAGTTGGTCCAGGGCCCAGCCCCAGATTTCTCCTTCGGCATTCACAAACAACGGCCATGCTCTGAAACTGCCGTCTGGGGCCCATTCTCCGAAGGAGGAAATTGTACCAGTTTGGAGATCGACAACCGCGCTTTTTACGTTAGAGGCTACGAGCATTTTATGACCAGAAACTGCGATCCCCCGGGTTTGGTAGATCTCACTGTCGAACGCATTTTTCAGATAAGGTGTGAAGGGGGACAACCGCCAATCGATCAGGGTCAGGCCTTCCCGGTGTCCATGCCAGATCAATCCATTTTTGTCCAAAAAGATCGAGGAGTTGGACCCATTACCGACACCGAAATTCGTGGGCAGGCTGGGAAGGTGATAACGGAGCTTCAAGTCGGGACCAAATTCAAATGCCTCCCGTTTGAGCAGGATAAAGACCCCTTCTTTTTCAGGAAGCGGCTGGATGAGGATGTCAATGTACTCAAACGTTCTTCCTAGGTCGATAGAAGTCATCGAACCCTTGTCAAAGACCTGAACGTAAGCAGGGTAATGCCCTCTTTCCCCTTCAGGGAATGCATTGGCCAATACTACCCAGTACTGGTCGGGATGGTCCTTGGCCATTTGAAACACTTCTGCCCTCTCCTGCAGGAGGTAAGAGTTCTTGATTTCGCCGTTCCACCCAACCTGCAGCAGGTTCCTGCCGGCCGTTCCCCAGATATCCTCTTCTCCAAAGCATTCATGCAGGGTAAATCCCCTGGGAAAGGGTCGTTTTTGAAAACCGGCAAACAGGGAGTAGGAATAGACTTCGCCATTTCTCAAATTGAAGACCAAACGGCCATCGGGTATACTTTTTATTTTCAGCACCTCAGAAAGGGCAAATGGGGCGGCATCTTCCATTTGCTCTTTCCAGGGGGTTATTTCGAAGGTGAAGGGATTGAAGAGGTCGAAAAAGAGGTAGGTCGTATTGGGGCGTACGTTTATCGTATGAGTGACCCAAAACAAGCCGTTCTCGCCTTGCAGGATATTCGAAATAATATTTCCGGACAAAGGGTACCGGTCTTTGGTGAACCACTTGAATTCGTATCCGTCGTAGCGGTTGAGTCCGTAATGGGTGCCCATCCAAATGAACCCGCAGGTGTCTTGCACGATGCATCGGACCCCCTTATGGGAAAGGCCGTCCTTGGTGCTGATCTCCCGGGTGTTGACCAGATAGGATTGAGCTACCCCGGGAAGACTTGCAACCCAGAGAAACAGGAAGGATAATAGCGTGTGGAAAACAGGCCTGGTCATGGAGCAAAAATAGGGAAACGGAGCTAATAGCCTTCAAAATGATAACGGGATAAAAGAAACGCCTTTACGGCATTGCCGTAAGGGCGTTTAGTTTTTTGGAGAATTTTTTCGGATGCGTATCAGTTCAGGATCTGTACGACGGTCTTTCCGACGATATACATCAGGGGGAAAATGCTTAAACAAAGGGCGCAGGTGAAAATGCGGGCGGGTTTGTTCTCCGGGGATTGGTGCTCCGTGGTTTGAGCGGTTTGATTGTTCGTTTTCATCGTCCTGGATTTTAATGCTGGGTGAAAAGGTTTTCGCGTTGATTACACTGCAAGGATACACCCATGGCGCCCGGACGAAGGCGAAGACAAAGCTGAGAAACCGGAAACCGGGTATGAGGAATGCGAAATTTCGGGTTTGTCAGGCCCCAAAAAAGCCCCTTCCACCAACCAGGCGCCTATCCAAAAAGACTGACGATCACCCTACCCACGATATAGATCAGAGGAAAAACGGCGAGACACAAAGTGCAGGTACACACGCGGCCGAACTTGCCTTCGAATAGTTGCGGTTCGGATGCCGAAGTTGCTTGATGGGATGCTTTCATAATCGTACTATTTGGTGAAAACGGGTAAAATATTCCAAATGAACGGCACCGCATTAGGATACCTTTCTCGGTGTATGAATCCGAAGAATAAGCAACAGTCGGGGAATGCGCTCCGAGGAGAAAACGAACCGGAGGGCTTTTCAAAGATAATAAAAAATCAGGATTCCTGTTTGTCAGGGGGAATACAAAAACCAAATTGATCGTACCTTTAAACCCAACTCTTTTTTCCCTGTTCTCCAATTACCAAATTTCAACTACATGAAAATCAGAATGTCCCTGCTTTCCCTGCTTCTTCTTTCTTTGCTGGCAGCCTGCAACCAACAACAGGATAACCTCCCGACCATTGGCTTTGTCGATGCCTTCGAAGACAATACCCTGGCCCGGGCCAAAGAAGGCTTCCTAACCGCGCTGAAAGACGGCGGTTTTTCGGAAGAAGCCGGCACCCTCCACTTGATCTACCGCAATGCACAGGGCGATATCCCTACCCTGACCCAAATCGTCAAATACTTCATCTCCCAGCAGGTGACCCTTATCGCCACCAACCCCTCGATCTCGACGATCACGGCCCTGCAGAATACCGATGCGATCCCCGTATTTATGATGGTCTCCCCGACACCGGAATTGATGAAATTGGATGGACCTGATGGGAAAGGACCTGCCAACCTCTTCGGGGTGGGCGAGGAATTGGCCTATATCGACACCTCCTTTTCCCTGATCCCGAAGTTGGTAAAACCCAAAGGCGAAAAGCTGCGGGTCGGCCTGTTGTTTAACCAATCAGAGCCGCAATCGGTCGAGGCCTATAACCGGTTGGCGCAACTGGCCGAAAACATGGGTGTAGATCTGGTCGCCCGTCCGGTCAATGCGACAGCGGATGTGCAGCTCGTGGCGGCGGCCCTGCTCAACGAAGGGATCGACGCTTTTTTCGCCAACCCCGACAATACGGTCTTCGGTTCATTTGAAACAATTGTCAAAGCCTGCAATGAGGCCGGTGTGCCGATCTTCACCAGCGAAGCCGGATTGGTGGCCCGCGGCGCCGTGGCCGCTTTCGGCGCCGATATGTACCAATGGGGTTATCAGGCCGGCGTCCAGGCTGTGCAGTTCCTGAAAAACGGCTCGACCGAAGGCCTGCACTGGGAAATGGTGAAGGTGCGGAAGCGGGTGTACAACCCGGAGGTGGCTGCCCGGTTTGGGATTGAGGTGCCGGAGGGGGATGAAGAAGTAAATTAGTTATTGATGTTACGCACTACTTAGACATTTTGGGTTTACGGAGCGTTTTTCCTCCCCCTCCCTTCGGTCGACCCCTCCAAACGGGGTACAAGAGCGTGCATTTCTAAATATAGGATCATTCCTTCTGAACCTCCGCAAAATGGCCAGGTGAAAAAAGACGACATGGAGTTTTGCCCAAAATGTCCCCCTTTGGAGGGGTCGACCGAAGGGAGGGGGAGGAAGACTCTGTGCATCCACGGATGTTCAGAATAAAATGCGTAACATCAGTTAATTAATTTTGTCACACTACTTATACCCTCATAAACTTAAAAACTCCTTTTTAATGCTTTTTTACCTCACTGCCCTCGTCCTCGGTCTTTGTCTCTCCGCGATGGGGTTGGGTATCTTTATCACCATGAAGATCTTCCGGATACCAGACATCACGACCGACGGCAGCTATACGCTCGGGGCGGCGGTGACGGCGGTGTTGCTCATGCAAGGCTGGCCGTTGCCCGCAGTGGCGGGCGTGGCGATGGTGGCGGGCGCCCTGGCCGGGGTGCTGACCGGACTGGTGCATACCCGGTTCAAGATCGACGCGCTGCTGGCGGGTATCCTGGTGATGACGGGCTTGTATTCGGTCAACCTCAGCATCCTTGGGCGGTCGAATATTCCCCTGATCCAGGTGGAGACTATTTTCAAGGCATTGGCCCTGTTTGAAAAGCCGATCTACAACGAGCTTTTCGTGGGGCTTCTTTTCCTCGTGGTACTCAGCGGCCTGCTGGCCTATGTATTGCGCACCGATTTCGGCATCGCCATGCGGGCCACGGGCAACAGCGAATCGATGACCCGCGCCCTGGGTATCAACAACGACCGGATGAAGATCATCGGGCTGGCGATCGCCAACACGCTGACGGCATTGAGCGGGTTTTTAGTAGCGCAATACCAGAATTTTACGGACATCAACATGGGAATCGGCATTGTGCTCGTGGGCTTGGGCTCGGTGCTCATCGGCGATGCGCTGATCAAGTGGATCGGGGTGCGGAACATTTGGCTGCAATTGGCCATGGTGACGGCGGGGTGTATTCTGTTTCAGCTGGTTTTGGCTGTGGCGCTGTCGCTGGGTGTCAATCCCAACCTGTTGAAGCTGATCACGGCGGTTTTTGTGTTGGCTATTGTGGGCATTCCGCGGGTTTTTCAAAAAAAAGAATGAATAATAATTGGATCATTCAAATTTTGAGATTTGGGAAGGGCCCAATAGGATTAAAACCGCGAAGGCGCTAAGGACGCTAAGACATGGAGCCTTGGCAATTGAGGGATAGTTGTAAAAACTCAACGTCTTTGCGCCCTTAGCGCCTTTGCGGTTCAAAAAAAATATCATGATCGAATTGCACCATATAACCAAGACTTTCAACAAAGGCCAGGTCAATGAAGTACTGGCCCTGGATGCGGTCGATCTGCAGATCGGGAAAGGCGCGTTCGTCGTGGTGGTCGGCTCCAACGGGTCGGGCAAGACGACCTTGCTCAACGTCATTGCCGGGGCCGTGTTGCCTTCCGAAGGACAGGTCGTATTGCATGGGCAGGACGTGACCACCTTGCCGGAATACAAGCGAAGCCGTTGGGTGGCGCGGGTATTTCAAAATCCGCTCGGCGGCACGGCGCCTGAGTTGAGCATTCTCGATAACTTTCGCCTGGCGGCCTTGCGCACCCAACGCAAACGACTGGTTATCGGTATTGATGAAAAATTCAAAAAGCACGTGAAAGACCAGATCGCCGTGTTGGGTTTGGGGTTGGAAGACAAACTCCAACAACCCATCGGAACCCTCTCGGGTGGACAACGCCAGTCCCTCACCATGCTGATGAGCGTGATGGATCACACGGATATCCTCCTGCTCGACGAGCCCACTGCGGCGCTCGATCCGAAGTCGGCCACGGTGGTCATGCAAACGGCTGAACGCCTCATTGCCGAATACGGGCTGACCACCTTGCTCATCACCCACAATCTGCAAGAATCATTGCGTTACGGCAACCGGCTCATCCATATGGCCGGCGGGAAGATCACGCAAGACCTCGATACGGAAGCCAAGGGCAGGCTGGGCTTAAAAGAGATGGTGGAGTGGTTTTAGGTACTTTGGTTTCAAAGGGCTTAAATCAGTAAATCACTTCCCTTCACTTCCAGCCCAAAAGCTTCGAATCGCCAGCTATCTCCTTTGCCGTAAGTATTCTTCTCCTGATACGCTCCGTCTTTTGGCCGGCGATACACCTCCACAATCTCTTCTTCCGGAATGACGATCCAGTATTCGGGTATGCCGGAGCGGGCGTATTTATCCAGTTTGAGGGTGCGGTCTTTAGCCAGGGTCTCCAGCGACACTTCGATCATGAGTAAGATGTCATCCGGACCGGGTTGTTGATCGCGGTAAAAGTCTTCGCGAAACTTCAGGATGGTGATATCGGGTTCCGGTTCGGAGAAATTGTCGAGGCGGACAGAGCCTTGGGTTCTAATGTTAGCCTGTTCACCCAGTTTGAGAATAAAGAATTTTGCTGCCTTATCCACATGACTATTGTGATAGGGGGATATCGGGCTGCGCACCAGGATCTCTCCGTCGATCAGTTCCACCCGTGGCTGGTCGTCGAAGATGCCGATCTCGCCCATCCGGTGGTAGTCGTCGACGGAGATGAGGAATTTTTCGCAGGTGGCTTTCTGTTCGTAAGAATGGGTTGCAGTGGTCATGTAGCCATTTTTAAGGGGCTACTAAAAATAAGGGGATTTTATGGGAAAGGCAAGGGGGGTATTCGATCAGTCTAATAACTTTTCCTTCAGGGCCTGAAAGTCGAGCGGCTTGCCGAAAAAGGCATCGGCGCCCAGTTCCATCGCCTGCCGTCGGGTCTCTTCGTCGCTGTAGGCGGTGATCATGAAGATCTTCAGGCCGGGGTATTGTTCCCGAACGGTTTGGAGCAGTTCCAGTCCACTCATTTGCGGCATGTTGATGTCCGACAGGATGAGAGCCAGCCCCGAGCCCTTTTTCTGTGCCAGGAATTCAAGGGCTTCCTGGCCGGAGCCGGCAAAGAAAAGTTCTACTTCGCCGGAGCGGCGCTCCTTGCGAAAGCGCTGCTCGAACAGGCGCTGCACATCTTTTTCGTCGTCTACGACCAGGATTTTCATTAGGCGGTTATTTGTTGGAGCGGCGCCGCTAAAGGTACGACCCGCTTTGTGCATTGGTACCCTACAAAGTTCAGGAAACGGCGCCCGGGAAGCGTTGGCCATTGTTCCCAAAAGGTGGAATATTGTTTCAGGGGGAGAAAAAAGAAAAGGGGGGAACGGACGCTCCCCCCTTTCATTTAAGAACTCATAAAGTCCTTCATTCCAGGTATGTTAAAACGCCCGAATAGGCCGGACCCAAACAGCATTTGCCTTTGGATTGGTAGTTGTGTATTGGTTGCTACCGTTGAATACCTTAATATAAGCTTTATCATTATCGAAATTAGATGAGGTCCAATATGCTTGACCATTATTACCATTTTTAAAGTTACCGTAGCCCAACTGAAATAAGTTTATTGCCATCGCATTAAACTCGTTCCTGGAGGGGAGGAACCAGTCGTTGTATCCTTGGTAATTAACCAGGTCTGCCTTTTGAGCTGCCACCGAGCACGGGAGTATGGTTGTTGTATTTCCCGCACCATCTCCCACCAACACTCCAGTTGCAGGACTACTTCCTGTGCAACCCCAAGCCCACGGATACGTTAGGTCACCAGGTAGCGCGACAAGACCGGTAACAGGGTTGGCGGTATCATCAACGTAAAAGATCAATCCGCCCTGGTAGGTCTTGCCGTAGAGTTCCGTCTTCGAAATGCCGGCGCTCAGGATGTCATTTGGCGTCCATCCGCCGTCGAGGAGGACCTGTACCGTGCTGCAGACGTCTGAAGGCACCGTTCCCGTGGAGACAAAGTTGCAGTCGTTACTGGGCCCCCCGGTTATTGATACGGTCCAGCTGTCTCCTTCTTTCAGTTGAGTGCTTCCACCTAACCAAAAGTTTCCATCAGCGACTTGTGTGATTTGGTCTCCACCATAGGTTAAGCCATTGGTGTTTACAATTGTACCGGGGTCCGCCAACCCACTATAATTAAAGTGTACTGATACATAATCGTTGTTTAGGGCAGGTGTTAGGGAATGACAGGTATAGGTGACTTCCGATCCCGAATCCAGATCCGTGATGCCGCAAAGGTTGCAGGTTAAAGGATGGATAAATCCCGTAGAATTCAAATTGCATCCGCCGGAGGCGCCTCCGATGATGGAAATATCCCAGGTATCGCCGGCCATCAGCCCGGTGAGGAGGATGGTGCCGTCGGCGACAGCTGCGGGGTCATCGCCACCGATCGTGCCGCCTCCGTTGTTGACGACCACAGCATCGGGGTCGATCCCCGTATAAGCGATCTCAATGTTTACCTGATCGTTGTTTATGCCCGGTATGTGGGTCAGGCAAACGAAATTAACCTCTTCGGCGGTTGTTGCCAGGCTGGTAATGCCGCAGGGTACGCAGTAATTGGATGGAACGGTTCCGGATGATTCCAGCAAACACGACCCGTTCAGCCCCCCTGAGAGGGTGATATCCCAGCTATCCCCTTCCGTCAGCCCCGTCACCAGGATGGTGCCGTTGGGGGTGGTAGCGGGGTTGTCTCCACCGATAATTCCCATGCCGTTGTTCACGACTATTGCATTTTCATCCATCCCGGTATAGGAGAGGGCAACTTCTACCTGGTCGGTACTTCCGGCAGAGGTATTGGCAAGGCAATTGAACGTTGCTTCGCTTCCCGTCGCCAGGTCCTTCACCCCACAAGGCACGATATTGAGCACGGTTCCGTCCGACCGGGTCAACTTAAGGGTGTCGCCGCGGTAGAAGCCCCCGGTAATGCCGTTGGTCGTTTCTGCATACAGGGCGTAAGGCACGCTCATCAACTGGCTCGTGCCTGTTATCGTGTAATTGGTGCCGCCGGTGGGGTCGAGTTCCACTTCGAGGAAGAAGGGCCCTGCGCCAAAGTTGATGGAACCTAAGTTGGCGGGGCTCACAACTGTGCCCATACCAACCTGCAGGTTTACCAAGCCAAAAGCATTTGAGGTGGGTGTATGGGTTTCCTGATACACGATCGAACCCACAGGAGTGCCTAGATGCAGGCTGATCCGCATACCAACCGTCTGGTTGGGGATGATCTCACCGGCAGCATTCCGCACGACGGCCTGGTATTGAAAGGATTGGGGCGCTTGTGAAAAGGCCGTTAAGGCAAAGCTGAGAAGCAGGAGGATTAGCGAACACTTTTTCATAACTATTAATTTTAAGAGGTTGGTATCAAATTTTATTTCCAGATATTTTAGATTATTCCACCACGATCAAAGACGTCGTCAATAAGGTATCTTGTCCTGTGATCCGGACCCAGTATGTCCCGGCGGGCAGTCCCTTCAGGTCGATCCGGAAGGTGTTTTCTCCTTTTTCCGAAGTGAAGCTCTGCATGCGCATTGTCTGACCATTGGCCCCGACGAGTTCGACCTGGATGTCTTTGTCTCCGGCAAGGTCGACCCTCAGGTTCACCTCATGTCGTGCAGGATTGGGGAAGAGTTGCAGGGATTCTTCTGCGTTTCTGGCTGCGGTGAATTTCAAGGCAGTTGGGCCATTGTCGGGATTCCCGGTCATCGCCTGGGCGCCGGCGGACACCTCGATATCACCTTTGTCCAGGGTGTCGCGCAAGGTCTGCACGCCCGACCACTTGCTGGAGAAGAGGAGGGAACCATTCTGGTGGTAGACGGCGATGCCGATCGAATCGAGGGCACCCGGTTGACCATTGTCCTGCACTTCTACCTGGAAGGTCCTGTTGCCACCCAGGGAGATGGGATTGCCCGGGTCGGTCACGTCCTGAACGCTGCACTTGCCGGTTACCCAACCATCATTGGTGCTTGAATTGATGCCTACGCTCAGGATGTTGTTGCTCTTGAAGCGGTAGGTATGGACGATGCCGTCCGACTCCAGGCGGTCGACCAGGAAGTGAACCTTACCCTTGGGGTTGTTGCCGTTGGGGGTAAACTTGCCGTTGATGCTGAACCGAAGCGCGCTGTTGTCGTCGCCGGCATATACCCCTTCGGAATTTTCCAGATAGAAGTTACCCCCTCCCTTGACGTAGTCGTTGAGCGGCCTGGAAACGGTGATGATCTCATCGGCTTCAAATTCGCGGTGGTAATAGCTCAAGACCTTAATGCCGATCTCATAAGACTCCACGTCCTTATTTTGGATGTCGACCGTCCAGTTTTGGAGGACCGTGCCGGTGGAGGGGTCGTTCGGGTTAACAAGCATCACGTTGAGCGGATCGCCAATGGTATCGCCGGTCTCGGAGTTATAGAATTGAACCACAGCATTGGACACGTCGCCAGGATAGCCGTCGTTGGGGTCATCCTGAATGGTGGCCGTCAAGGTGAGGGTGGCCTCGCTGTTGTTCGCCCCACCCGTGGAAGCATATACCACACCGGTGTAGGTAACGATGGGATCTTCGGGGATGATCCCGAAATCCTGGCTTTGGAACGAACCGAGGAACCAGTCGCCTGCGGCCGGTATGAAGTCGACATCGACGGTGTAGGAGGCGCCGTTGACGCCTGTCGGCGCCTGGTTGAGTACGATGGTGGCGCTTGCCAGACCGTTGGCATCCGTCGTGGCCGAGGCGGTTTGGCTGCCGATGGTGAAAAGGAGCTCGCGACCCTGGATGGGGTCTCCGGTCAGATCATCGAGCAGGGTGGCGCTGAGGCTTGCCTGGTCGGAGTATTGTTCATCTGTAGCGCCGGTATAGCTCAGCGCTGTAGCGCGTCCGGTCACGGTCACCGTGGTACTGCAGGAGGAAGAGTTACCGTGGATATCTGTTACGGTCAGGGTGACGGTATTGGCTCCGAGATTGGTCTCGTCAAAAGAGTTGGGCGAAACGGACATGGATTGAATGTCGCAATTGTCGGAGCTGCCGCCATCCACATTGGCTGCAGTGATAGAAGTCTCTCCGTTGAAGTTCAACTGTGTGGTGTAGCTCTGGCAAAGGGCATTGGGAGCCTCGGTGTCCTGCACCGTGACGGGGAACGTGCATAAAGTTGCATTACCGGCAAAATCGGTCACGGCGAAGGTGTTTTCCACTACGCCCACCGGGAAGAAGGTGCCACTGGCCTGTCCTGCGACCAGTTCTAATGGGTCAGATCCCAGCGCGCAGTTGTCGAAGTACTCAATATCAAAACTAACCATTGCGCCACACTGGCCCGGATCGTTCACGGTGACGATATTATTCGGGCAAATGATCGTGGGGGCCTCGGCATCCACTACTTCGATCGAGGTCGAGCAGGTAGCGGAATTGCCACTGGCGTCGATTAGGGTGTAGGTCAGGGTAGCCGTTCCCACCGGGATATTTGCACTGCCAAGAGGAGAGTTGTTCCCGAAGATGGAATAGGACACACCGGTTTCTTGGGGGGTGATCTCCAATTCATAGGTCAGGTCGACAGAACAGTTATCGGAGTAGGTAGGGCTCAGGCCCGTGATGCCGAAAGCGGTGCAAGAGCCCGGATCATTTTCCGCGAGGATGTTGGGCGGGCAGATGAGGGTCGGTGTCTGATTATCAACTACGTTAAAAGAGCAGGGTGCGGTATTCGTATTCCCACTGGGGTCGGTAGCGGTGAGCGTGACAGTCTGAACGCCGAGGTCGGCGCAGGAAAAGGACAGCGCCGGACTGGTCTCCGTCGCGCTGCAGTTATCGGTGCTGCTGCCGTCGCCGATGTTGGCAGGCAGGGTGGCGTTTCCGTTGGCGTCGAGCACGACATCGGGGATGGAAGCCGGGCAGACGGCCATGGGAGCGGTATCGTCGACCACGGTGACGTTGGCGTTGCAGGTGTTGGTGTTGTCGTTGACATCAAATCGCCAAACGACTACGGGAACGGTTTGCCCGGCATCGGCGCAAGTCATCATGTTGGGTACCACAGCCCCACCGGGCGCCACACCGCAATTGTCGGTGACCTGTGTCTCAAACAGGGCATTATAGAGTACGAATTGACCGTTGGCATCGAGCGAGGCGATGATATCATGGCAGATCATCGAGGGCGGGGTATTGTCCACCACCTGGAATGAGCAGGATACCGTGCTGGAATTTCCATGTGCATCGGTAGCGGTGAGGGTAACGTTCTGAACGCCAAGGTCAGCGCAGGTAAAGGACAGTGTTGGGCTGGTCTCCGCCACCACGCAGTTATCGGTGCTACTGCCATCGCCGATGTTGGCGGGCAGGGGGGCATTTCCGTTGGCGTCGAGCACGACATCGGGGATAGAGGCCGGGCAAACGGCTACTGGCGCTTCGGCATCGACGACCGTGACGGAGAACGAGCAGGAAGCCGTTCTTCCGCTGGCATCGATAGCGGCGAATGCAACGGTGGTCGTTCCCAGGGGGAATGTCGATCCGCTGGGCTGGCCGCCAGTTTGCGCCAGGGTGACTGCGCCACAGTTATCCGCGATAGATGGCAGGGCGTAATTCACCAAGGCGCCGCAGATACCATCGTCGTTGTTGGTGGTGATATTCTCCGGGCAGGAAATGGAGAGGTTGTAGGGGCAGAGGGGCTGTTGGAAGCCCTGCGTCAGTTGTGCGTCGTTGCCTGAAAGGGTGAATACGGTCACTTCTCCCAGGCTCCAGCTAAATGACCCTTCAGAGGAGGCAAAAAAGTTGCCAGAAGCATTGATCACTTCCTGAGCCTTTAGGCCTATGGTAGCCAGGATGATGAAGAGGAAAATGGATATACCTGTTTTCATGTGTTTGATTTTTTGAGAGAAATGACGGGTACTTTTTCTGCTGTGACGGTAATTGTCTGTTGCTAACACAAAGTTGCGGTATGTGCAAAAAGCCGACTTCCGCTATTGTTCCAAAAAGGTGGAATATTGTTCCAGAGGGGTTTTGGTTTTGGGAAAGCTGTCGTTTGCAGGTGCCTGTTGCCGATAGAAAAGGAGCACTGTCTTTAGCATTTGCACGCTCTATGTCCCCCTCCCGAGGGGGACATAGAGCGTGCAAATGCTTTAGGCAGTACTTGTTTTTTTGACAGAAGTCAGGCCCGGGCCTGAGCCTTCGCCATGGAGGCGATCACGGCCTGGTTGAAGTGGTCCATGGCTTGCATGTAGAGGCAGACGGGGTAGGTGCGGGCGCCGACCTTCTTTTTTTCCAGCTCGGCGGTGAAGGCCAGGTCGAGATGGCCGCAACCCAGTTCCTTAGCACGCCAAACGGTGCGATACAGGATCTGCTTGTAGGTGTTGTGCGTGCGAACGAAGTCGTAGTCAAGGCCCACGATCAGGGCGTGATAGTTGTCGTTCTTGCAGTGGCTGAACATAACCGCAATGGGTTTTTGCTCGGATGCCGGTCGCGGATCATCGGCCAGGTAAAGGCGGATGATGTCGTAGTCAGGGTGAGAACAGATATTCTCGAAGTAGGCGAAGGGCAGTTGGTGAACGTTCATCTCATAAGCCTGTTCAAACACGTTGTTGTACAGGTCAAAGCACTCCCTGACTTCCCGATTGTTGGCCGGCTTTTCGGTGACGATCCGGAACTGGTCTGCAAAGGGGAGGATCTCTTTGCGCACGTTATAGCGGTATTTGCCGCCGAGCCTTTGGAGGTAGTCGTCGTGGTCGGTCCAGCCGAGGTCGGTGACCAGGCATTCATCGGGGAGGTCGACCTCGATCAGGCCCTGGTCAAGCAGGAAAGTTTTCAGCTCTTCGTCGGCGCCTTTGCGGAATTCGCGCAGCATCAACTGGGTAGCCCCTTCTTCTTCGACCGTCTGCTGCATCTGATGGATCAGCTTGCTGAGCGCTTCTTTCCACTGCGGGTGCGAGCGGTCGAGGAAGAGGTGATTGCCTTTGGTGATCGGCGATCCAAGCAGTACGGTTTTGGATACCAGATAGTACGGATCGGTTTTGCGCACTTCCTCTACTTGCTCCGAAACGGAGGCCGGTGCGAACATATCGTCCTTCAAAAGAACAGTGGTGTAAAAGGTGTTCAAAATGGTCTTCCCGACATGGTCCTTCACGCGGAAGTATTCGAATTTCCAGTTGTTTTCAGGTTGTTCCTCGCTCGAGAACGTGTATTCCAGCATGCGCAGAGAAGCATGGGGGAAGTTGCCACGGAGGGCCATCAGGTCGTCCCATTCTCCCGCATCGATGTGCCGGATGCTCTGGTGTTGTTCGACCACGAGGTCTTCCCTTCGGGCCTGGAGTTGGACGACGGGCCGCGGGGCCTTCACTTCAAATTCGGGGATGGAAAAGGCTTTCGCTACTTTTTCCGGACTGCTGCCTTCGTCGGCCAGCACGCGGGGGTAGTGGTAGGCCAGGGCGTCGAGCATTTGGGCCATGTCCGTTTGCTCCAGGTTGCCGTTCACCATGAACCGGATGCCGCCGCGTTTCATGGGCGTGGCGGGGAAGGATGCCGTATTGATATAAAAGCCGTCTTTCAACATCCGGTTGATGATTTCGTAGGTAACCCGTGGCAGGCCGGAGGGGATGAAGAACAAGGGGCTTGGCGTCACTTCGAACTGGGGAAGTCCCAATGCTTCAATGCGCTGGTTGGTGAAGTCGACCAGACCGGCCACCTTCTGTTGGATGGGAAGGATCTCGTCCGAGCAGTGCAGGCGCGTGGAGGCGCAGGCTGCTCCCAGCATCGGAGGCTGGATAGGGCCGCAAAAGATCAACGTGCCTCCGCAGTTCTTCACGGTGCGGGCCATTTCAGCATTCGGAAAGGCGATGAACCCGCCGGCGCTGGCGAACGATTTATTGAGCGAACCGGCCAATACCATTTTCTCGTGATAGAACAGGTGGTCGCAAACGACGCCGGTGCCGTTGGGCCCGGTCCAGCTCATGCCGTGGGCATCGTCGATATAGAGGTGAAATTGTTCGTATTGGTCCATCAATTGCTTGAGGCGCTGCATGGGAGCAAAGTCGCCGTACATGGAGTAAACGCCATCGGCCAGGTACCAGATCTTTTGGTGCTTGTTGCGCAATTGAAGGATCTTCTCCTCCAGGGCGTCCATATCGTTGTGGCGAATGAGCGTAGCGGAGATGCCCTCGGCTTTCAGCAGTTGCACGGCCAGCTGCACGCTGTTATGTACCTGCATGTCGAGAATGACAGCGTCCTTTTCCCCGACGATCACGGGCAAGGTTGCCAAATGCCCCAGGGTCGTACTGGCGGTCACCAGCACCGGGCGTTGGAACATCTGTTCCAGTCGTCCTTCCAACTCCTGATAAAGACCCAGGGAGGCATAGGTGCGCGAGGAGGAAAATTGGGTGCCGTATTTCCGGGTGGCTTCAATAGCTCCTTCGATCAGGGCGGGGTGATGTTCCAGCCCCAAATAACTGCACGATCCGAAGTTGGTCAATTCCCTGCCGTCGAGGGTGATGGTACGGCCGTTCAGCGTTTGGTCTTCGATATAGTGATGGATGAGGTTTCTCGTTTTCCCGTTCTCCATCATTTGGTTGAGCGTGTGGATCATTTGTGCAGACATGGGTGCGATTTTTTGGTGAAAAAGTATACTGCAAAGTTGCAGGGTACCGCATGGCGCTGCGTCTGCTAATGTTCCAAAAAGGTGGAATATTGTTTCGGAGGGTGAAGAGTGAAGGGTGAAGAGTGATTTACGTTCGAGCAGCGTCTTCGTTAGGGGACGCTGCATCAGCTTAACGACATGCCTTTGTGCTGTCGCAGCGTCCCTTATCAGAAGACGCTGCTCAAACAAATCACCCTTCACTCTTCACTCTTCACTCTTCTCCCTTCACTCTTCACTGGAATCGTAATCACAAACTCCGTAAACTCCCCCGGTTCACTGTTCACCTCCAGTCTTCCGCCGTGCTTGTCGACTACGATGTCGTGGCTGATGGAGAGGCCCAGCCCGGTATTGCCTTCACCGGAGGGCTTGGTGGTGAAAAAGGGGGTGAAGATCTTTTCCCGTATCGCTGCCGGCATGCCGGGACCGTTATCGCGGATGTGAATACTGACTTCCCCGTTTTCCCGGCGGGTGGAGATAGTGAGGGTGGGAGTGTAGCCGGTGGTGGTACCTGCTTGTTGTTTTTGATGAACGGCGTAGCAGGCGTTGTTCAGGATGTTGAGCAGCACTCGCCCGAGGTCGGCGGGGATCGCCTCCACTTGGGGAAGGTCGGAGGCGTATTTTTTTTCGATAGCTACGTTAAAGGAGGGTGCCACAGCCCGGTAACCGTGGTAGGCCAGTTTGATGTTCTCGTCCAGCAATTGGTGCAGATCAACGGGGCGGAAGGCATCTTCGGTGCCCCTGGACAGATCCATCAGGTTTCGGATGATGCCGAGCGCCCGCTGTCCGTTTTCCCGGGTCGTTGCCATATTCTCCCGGATGTCCTTCAGGATCTCTTTCCAATTATCAAAATCGTCAGAAGAGATCGCGTCGCGGTATTTGTCCAGCTCTTCCTCCAGTTCATCGGCCAGCTCGACGGAGACTTCAGAGAAATTGGTGACAAAATTGAGCGGGTTTTTGATTTCGTGGGCGATCCCGGCAATGAGTTGACCCAAGGTGGCCAGTTTGTCCTGTACGATGAGCTTTTGCTGGGCGGCGATGATCTCTTCATTCTTATGCTTCAGCTCTTCAAATGCGATGGTGAGTTCACGGGCCTGTGCTTCGACCGTTTCAGCCTGTTTGCGTTTTTCTTCGGCTTTCGCCCGTTCAATCCCCGCCTGATTCCGAAGATTTCGACGTTGCAATTCCGACTTTCGGATAAGCCACAGCAAGCCAATGGCCCCTGCCCCAAAGATCGAATAGGCCCACCAGGTCCGCCACCAGGGAGGCCGGATGATGATGGTGATCGCGGCTCCCGTTTCATTCCAGATCCCGTCGCTATTGGAAGCTTTTACCCGGAAGCGATATTCGCCCGGGGGGATGTTTGTATAAACCGCTCTGCGAATGGCGCCTCCTTCCTGCCAGCCGTCATCAAAATTTTCCAGGAAGTAGGCATACCGGTTTTTTGAAGGGGTCGAAAAATCCAGTGCGGCAAATTCGAAGGCGAACGCGTCCTGGTCGTAGCGGAGGACGATCTGCTTCGTTTCCGTGACCGGACGGTCGAGCGGCGAGGCGGGATCTAGGGGGGAAACAGAGCGGTAGTCGATCTGAAAGTCGGTGATCGCTACGGCCGGAGGACCCGAATTCCCCGCAAGGCTGTCGGGATTGAACCAAACGAAGCCGTCGATGCCGCCAAAAAATAGCTCCCCCTTCTCGTTCTTATAATAGGCATTGGTATTGAACTCATCGCCGGGCAGTCCGTCGTCCCGGTTGTAGTTGTGAAAATGGATAGCGTCGCGTTCTTCATTGAGTTGGACCCGGGAAATGCCCTGGTTGGTGCTCACCCATAAATTTCCGTGTGCGTCGGGCAGGATGCCATAGATCACGCTGTTGGGCAGGCCGTCTTCCTGGGTATAGTGGATAAATTTCCCGCTTTCCCGGTCCAAACGGTTCAGGCCTCCGCCGTTGGTTCCGACCCAGAGATAGCGCTCCGGCTTGATGGGGTCGGGTAGGGCCACCTTAATATTGCTGCTGCCCAGGCTGTGTGGATCGGCTGGATCGTGTTGGTAGGTCGCCTGACTATGGTCAGCCGGGTCGTAGCGCACCAGCCCGTCCCGGTTGGTGAACCACAGCCATCCCCTCTGGTCGACAGCTGTCTTGCCAAAGGTGCGGGAGAATTTCCGCGAGCTTATATCGGCCAGCAGCTGTTCAGTGGTGGTCCTGGTTTCGGTATTATATCGAACTAAAAAGAAGCGGTCTTCGGTGTTCGGGCCTGCAAATTCAAATTCGATAAAATAGATATCTCCGCCAGGGGTCTCCA
Organism: Lewinellaceae bacterium; assembly: GCA_020636275.1. Taxonomy (GTDB): domain Bacteria; phylum Bacteroidota; class Bacteroidia; order Chitinophagales; family Saprospiraceae; genus JADJTT01. Next base: position 1,306,153 of record JACJYD010000001.1, read on the forward strand.
CCACGGTCTCCGAACTGAGGGCCCGGTTGGCAGGGGCTTTCCGGATGAGGGTCGTTTCCCCCGTATGGGGATCGAAGACCTGGTACTCTTTTTTCTTCAACCGGAAAATAAAATACTTGCCACCTGCAAGCGCTCTCCATTCCAGGCCTGGTTGGCCGATCAGCGGCAGGTCGGCCGGAACCAGTTTTTCACGGCGAGCATCCAGGGCGTAGAAGCGGTCCATCGACGCAATCACACCTTCGCCGTTGGCTGTTGGCAAAAAACCGTATACGTAAGAAGTTTGAGGGGGGTTATCGGCTACCTGAAATCGGGTATAGGAATGGAACCGGTCTTTGCGCAGATTGTATTTGAGCAAACCAAAGCCGTTGGTGCCCAACCAGATGTTTCCACATCGGTCGAAAAACACCTTGGTGCAACTATAGGCGGTGGTGAATTGGGCATACCGGCTATCCAGTCGCTCGAAGTCGAGGTTCCGGATGTGGAATTCCCAGGATGGGCCATTGTTGTCGATGATCCAGAAGTTGCCCTGCCGGTCCCGAGCCAGGTTGTCGACGCGCGACATCTGGTACCCATCCGGAAAAAAGGAGGACTGGAACGAGAGAGCTCCGCTCCCGTCTGGTTGAACCCTGGTGATGGCATTTCCCGATCCGATCCAAAGGGAGCCGGATGGATCCAGGAAAAAGGTACAGGACTTATTATAAGGAAGGTCTCCCCGGGGCACGTCGGAAGAAGCTATTTTCTCAAACCGGACGGGCTTGCTGGGAACATACGGACCGGTGGTCCGAAATAATTGGTCGTTGGTGGATACCCAGAGGTTTCCACGGTGGTCGACGATCAGGCTCCGGATGGTCTGGTCAGACAAAGGAGCCCGGTCTTCAGATAGTGAGGAGATCCGGTTGATGGAAACGGCGGGATGCTCGCTCTGCGGGTCGGAAACTTCCAGCCGGTTAAGCCCCTTCCGGGTGCCGATCCACAAAACCTGAGGTTGGTCCGGCCCTTCGGGTTTAGCCTCCGCGATACAAGAGATCTCGCTGGAATTCAGGGTGGTGGGATCATTGGGATTGCTGATAAAACGGGTAAATCTGCCCAGGCGGGGGTCATAGCGGTTGAGCCCTTCTTCCGTGCCGATCCACAAGACCCCGTATTGGTCCTCAAAAAGGGTTTCGATGTAATTATCGCTAAGAGTGGTCGTGTCAAAGGGGTCCTTTCGGAAGACCTTGAACTGGTAACCGTCATAACGGTTGAGACCGTCCTTGGTGCCGATCCACAAGAACCCCCGCTGGTCCTGAAGGATGGCGTTGATCATTCCCTGCGACAGGCCATCCCCGGTGGTTAGATGGTCGAAGTCCGGGGCTATGCTCGCTTGCTGGGGCCATGCCAGGAAGGGGAGCCCCAGGAGGACCCCGATCAAAAATTTCGACAATAGGGTGATCGTTCTCAATGTATTTGTAAATTCTGTCGCAAAAATATCGGGTTTTATTCAGAGTGAATTCTTCTATTGTTCCAAAAAGGTCGGCTATCGTTTCATTCCGCGTTGCGAAAGTCTTTTGGCGCCATTCCAAATTCCTCCGAAAAGGAGGTGGAGAAATACTTGGGGTCGCGGAATCCCGATTCGTAGGCCACCTGGCTGATATTCAAGCTGGAATGTTGAAGAAGGTGCCTGGCGTGGAGCAGGCGGATGTACCGGATAAAGCTCGAAGCCGACCGACCGGTGAGGGCTTTCAGCTTCCGGTGCATTTGCGTGCGGCTTACCCCGGTGGCCCGGCACAGCTCGTGGATGCCGAACGTTTCTTCGTCCATGTGGACGTGGATCTGTTCCTTCAGTTGGAGTACGAATTCATCTTCCTGTTGGGTGGCCTCCTCCGTGGAGGAGCCCAGTGTGTCCAGCGTGGAATAGCGGGCCTGGAGGGTGCTGCGCAGTTCGAGCAATTTCTCCAGGCGGATCAGGAGTTCGCGTTTGTCGAAGGGCTTGCCCAGATAGGCGTCGGCGCCTCGTTTCAGCCCGGCCATTCGCGATTCGGCATCGGCCTTTGCCGTGAGCAATACGATGGGGATATGGCTGGTTCGGGTGTCGGTTTTCAGGGTTTGACAGAGCTCAAAGCCGTCTTTCCGGGGCATCATCACGTCGCTGACTACAAGATCGGGGATGGCTTCGATGGCTGTGTCGATGCCTTCCTGCCCGTCCCTGGCCCAGGTCAGTTGATAGCGCCCTTCCAGGCAACTCATCAGGTATCGGGCCACGTCGGCATTGTCTTCAACGACCAGGAGCGAGGGGAGCTCCGATTCGGCGCCCCCTTCCGCCAAACCGACGGGGTGGACCTGGGTAATGGACGGGGCTGTCCTCGGTTGGTCTGCCTTCGGACGAGAAGGAGCTTCCCGGCGGATGGGCAGGGTCAGGGAAAAAGTGGCGCCCTTTCCGGGTTCACTTTCGACCTCGATCCTGCCCTGCATGAGGTGCGTCAATTCCCGGACGAGCGACAGTCCGATGCCCGTACCCGGTTGATGAGATGTTGCGGAGCCATCCCCCTGATAGAACTGATCAAAAATGTAAGGCAATTGGTCGGGAGGCATGCCCGGGCCGGTATCCTGAATTTTTATTTGAAGGGATCCCTCCTCTAAAGCGGCATCAAAGATGACCTGATCGCCTGCCCGGCAAAACTTCAGGGCGTTGCCCAGCAGGTTGAAAAGAATGCGCTGCAGTTTTTCCGGATCGAAGTCCATGACCAACTCGGGGAGCTGTATATGGTCCAATAGCTGAATGTCGCGGGTTTCAGCCAACGGATGGAGGGATTCCAGGATATACCTGAAAAAGGAGATCACATCCTCCTGCACAGGGTGGAGCTCCAATTTGCCGGATTCCAGTTTTCGCAAATCGAGGATCTGTTGGACCAGATCGAGCAGATCGTTTGTATTGCGGCGGATCATGCCGAGGCCCTGATCGAGCCAGCGCTCCGGATTTTCGCCGATCTGTTCGGCCATGCCGGCTATTACGGTGAGGGGAGTTCGAAATTCGTGGGAAATATTGGTGAAGAACTTCGTTTTTAGCTGGTCCAGTTCTACCAAAAGTTCGTTCTTCTCCGCCAGTTCTCCGGCTTTTGCCGCCTCTTTGATAACCTGGGCCACCTCCAGGGTCTTTTGGATCGTGATTTCCAGGTCGGAAAATTCGATGGGTTTGGTGACGAAGTCGAAGGCCCCCAGGTTCATAGCCTTGCGGATGTTAGGCATGTCGCCGTATGCCGAGACGATCACTGCCTTGAGCAGGGGGCGTACCTCTTTCATTTGCTCCAGCAAGGTGAGGCCGTCCATCCGCGGCATATTGATGTCGGTCAGCACCATGTCGATGGCAGGATCCGTTCCAATAATTTCTAAAGCTTCCACGCCGTCTGCAGCAAAAAGGAAGTCGAACAGGCCTTCGCGCACTTGTTTGCGAAAGCGTTGGAGGATCAACCGCTCGAATTGAGGTTCGTCGTCGACGACGAGGATGCGTGCAGGCATGATTGCTTTAGTTTGGAGAGCAATTTAGCATTTTTTGTGAAGGGTGAAGGGTGAAGAGTGAAGAGTGATTATTTCTCTTCACCCTTCACCCTTCACTCTTCACTTTCTCGGTAGCTGAATCACAAATTCCGTATACTCTCCTTCCTCACTTTTTACCTCCAATTTCCCCTGGTGCTGGTGGACGATGATGTCGTAGCTGATGGAAAGGCCGAGGCCCGTGTTTCCCTCCCCGGTGGACTTGGTGGTGAAGAAGGGCAGGAAGATCTTTTCCCGGATCGCCTCGGGAATGCCGGGGCCGTTGTCGCGGATAGAAATGCACACCTCTTCTGCTTGGACGAAGGTGCGGACCGAGATGGTTGGAACATAACCAACCGGCGTGTCTTTGCGCCTTTTATTGACTGCGAAGCAGGCATTGTTCAGGATGTTGAGCAGCACGCGGCCGATATCCTGAGGGTATCCTTTGACCAAACCAATAGACGGGTCCAATTCTTTTTTAAAATGAGCATGGAAGGAAGGATCCTGGGCGCGGAAACCATGGTAGGCCAGGTTGACATTGTCTTCAACCAGTTCGTTGAGGTCGATTTCCTGGATGATGCCCTGGGTATCCCGGGCATGGTCCATCATACTCCGGATGATGCGGTCGGCCCGGTCGCCGTTCTTGGTGATATCGATCGCATTTTGTTTCAGTTCTTCAAGGATGGACAGGATGAGCTGGTATGCTTTCTCGTTGGGATGGGAGCGATACTGCTCCAATTCTTCCCGGAGCTCATCCAGCAGTTCCCCTGAGCCTTCCGAGAAGTTGTTCATGAAATTGATCGGATTTTTGATCTCATGGGCGATCCCGGCAACCAACTGCCCGAGGGAAGCCAGCTTTTCCTGGGCGATGAGCTGGTCGCGGGTAGCCATGATCTCCTGCGTGCGTTGGCTCAGTTCTTTTTCCAGGTTTTTTCGAAGGACGCGCTGCCGGTAGAGCCAGGTGAAAATGGCGCTGCCGAGCACGAAGAAGCAAAGGGTGTAGAACCAGGTCGTTTGATAAAAGAAGCGGCTTACCTGCACCTCGAGCACGATGGGCTCGACGGTCCAATTGCCCCGAAAGTCCCTTCCCTTGATCAGGATCTTGTAGCGGCCGGAAGAAAGGTTGGGCAAATACAGCTGAGGTTTATTTCCCAGGTAATTCCACTCTTCCTTCCCGGGAGTGCCGGACTTTTCGATTTGGAAAAAGAATGATTGGTCCCCCGGGCGAATGAGGTTCGACAGGGCAAAACGGATTTCCAGGTGCCGGTGAGCAGCCGGTAGGCGAATGGGACCTGATTGGTCAAAGCCGTAGTACTGGGTATGATCCGTCTTTTTGCCTGAATCGAAATAGGTGATGCCGGTGAGATAGATCTGCAGTTTTCCCGATTGTACCAGTTGACTTTTCAAAGCCTTCGGGTCGATAATATTGATCCCTGTGACCGCGCCGAAGATCAGGCGCCCTTCGGAGTCCTTTAATGAGGAAAAGCGGTTAAATTCATTATTCGACAGTCCATCCTCCTGATAGAATTGGGCGAGTACGTCTCCCTCCGGAGAAACCAGGTTTAGCCCTTTGTAGGTAGAGACCCACAGGTCTCCATCGTCGTCAGTCAGGATGCCGATCACCGTATTATTCGACAGTCCTTTTTCCTGGTCGATCACTTGCACCGATCCCGATTCCGGGTCGAAGAATTGCAACCCCCCACCGTAGGTGCCCAGCCAGAAGGTCCCTTTTTCACCTGGGTGGATACACATGAAGCGCTCATCGGCAAAACCATCCGATCGACCATATCGCTTACTCTTCCCTGCCTTCCAGTTAATCCGCCAAAGCCCCTGAAGGCTTGCCACCCAAAGGATGCTGTCGTTAACCGGGAGGATTTGATGGACATCGGAATGAAACGACAGGGGCGCTCCTTCTTCGAGCCAGGGTTGAAGCCGTTGCGTCTGGAGGTCGTATAAATAGAATTGATTGTCTTCCAAAGCCAACGCTATCGTCTGGCGATCTAGAAAGGCGAATTTGGTGAAGTATTCCCCCACCGGGAAAGCGGAATAGTTGGCATTGCTGTCCAGTCTGACCAGGCTTCGACCCGAACTGAACCACCAGTAGCCGTCGTCCGTTTTGACCAGGTTCGATAAGTCCTCCATTTTAAAGAACTTATCTTCCCTGGTGGGCATGTCTAAGAGTGTTTCAGCCGGAATGGAAGACGGGCGGACCAAAGTTAGAGGGAGCCTTTTTTCTGTTTTCACCAGGTATTGGCCGGGCCTCCATTCTGCAATGGCGCGGGCGGGGTAGTCTTGAATATAGTTGGAAATGGACCCTGAAAACCGGAGATCTGCTGCAGTGACCCCCTTGCTGAGAAAACCCAGAAAATGCTTTGTAAAGTCGGAGCTTGCCAGATTTTGAAGTCCGACATCAGTGGAATATCCCGAAACGCTAACAGACTCATTGAGCACAGCGCTGTAGTCAAAATAGTGCCCCGCCGTATCCACGAGGACTCCGTAATATTGTTGGTTGGTCAAGAGGAAGAAGAATAGCAAATTTCCGACGACATCTTTTTGGGAACGGATGGCCGATGGATCCCACAAGAACTCGTCGGGATGGTGAAATGCGGTTTGGAAATTCGCTTTTCCACTGGACGGATCGATCTTGTAGAACTGGTCCCAAATTAGTAGGTACACGCTGCCATGGGCATCCGATGCAAAAACGGTAGGGACGAGATCACTTCCAGGAAAAATGGGAGGGGCTCCCTGAAAGACGTCCTCGACAGAGAATTCCCGCAGGGTCCCGGTGCGCAGATTAAGGCACAGCAGCTTGAAGTCTTTAGAAAACCTGTGTTCTTCGAAATAAATTTGCGGGTCTGCCTGGAACCAAAGCTCTTCTCCGGATAGCGCCTGTATTGGGAAAGACGCATAGTCCGGGTGCCAGGCCCTGGAACGCCCTCCCTTCAACTTGAAATCGAGGAGCAATTCCAGCGAGTCTTCCCGGAACCGGTAAACCAGGTGGCTATCCTGGGCGAGGGCAAAGAGGAGCAACCCCTGGGTAGGGGAGAGCTCCATATCGTAAATGAACGCGTTTTCCCTGTCTATCTGGAAAAAGCGGGAATTGCGTGTTTCAGGATCAAAGAAGAAAAAATGACCGGTTCCTCTGACCATGCCGAAAAACTCGCCGCGCGCGGTCATGCCCTTCAGGGCGGCTTGTCCTTCCGCTCCTTCCGGCACAGTGTCCCAGTAGATCATTTCCGAACGGGTTCCGTCATATTGGTAGAAGGGGATGGTCCGGAACTCTCCTTGGTTGAAACATGGATTGACCCAAAGGCGTCCTTTGTGGTCCGTAAAGCCATTCCAGGTGCACGTGACCGGCAGCACTCCGCTTAGGTCGTAGAAGGTGGTGTTGGAAGGGTAGAGTTTGGGCAAACTACCGGTATCCTGCCCCCTGGTGATTTGAGGGAGAAGAGCTAATGAAAGGAGCAGTAGTTTGAAAAAACGAAGATGCATATCGGTGTAAAGATCGGGAAAAAGCGGATAGAAGAAAGTTGAATTTCTTCCCTGCGCTACGGAACCCGGCTCGCCCACATGGCAGGCTGGGGTCTGACATGACAGGTCTATTTTTTCGCTGATCCGTATTGTTACATTCCTTTACCTTTGCCAAAAGCATGAAGATATGAAAATTGCAATAGGTAGCGATATGAACACCCACGTAGCCCAGGTTGTCGTAGACGAACTCCGCAAACGGGGCCACGAGGTCGAAGTCTTCGGCGCCCTGATCGAAACTCCTGCCATGTGGTCGAAAGTGGCGCTGGAAGTAGCCCAAAAAGTGGCCGATGGAACATTTGACCAGGCCGTCCTCTTCTGCTGGACCGGCACCGGCATCAGCCTGGCGGCCAACAAGGTGCCGGGTATCCGCGCCGCCCTCTGCCAGGATGCCGAAACCGCCCGCGGCGCTCGCATGTGGAACGACGCCAATATTCTCGCCATGAGCCTGCGGGTCATGTCGGAGGCGGTGGCGAAAGAGATCCTCGACGCCTGGTTCGCCACAGCGCCCAGTACGGACGCCGAAGATGTAGCCTGTTTGGAATTTTTGGCGGAAGCAGAAAAGAAACAGTAATAAATCGTTATCTTTATTGCATCTGGAAGCCCCTCTGAATGCTTCGGACAAAAGTAAACTATGCCTACCATTCATCAATTAAACTTGCCCAAACATTTATTCTGGGAGTATGATCTTGAGCACTTCGATGTGCAGAAAAACTCCAGAGTCGTGATCGAACGTGTGGTGGAAAGGGGGACCATAAAAGATTGGAACGAAATCGTGCGCTTTTATAGCAGGTCCAAAATTTTGGAAGTTGTGGAGTCGAGTAAACAGCTTTCCAAGCGGGATAAGGCATTTACTGTCATTTTTTTGCGCTCATCCTTTATACATGCTGCATAAGGAACCTGATATTATCTTACCGGAAACCTTCGAGTTACTTCAGAAATTACAAAAGGATGAGGAACTGAGAAAATTCTTTCTCGTTGGCGACACTTCACTGGCTCTTCAGATCGGACACCGGCTTTCAGTTGATTTAGATCTATTTTCTTTGAATCATATTGAAACCCAATCTTTGACTGAATACCTTCAAATAAATTATCAATTTCAGCTGTCTTCAGTTGGCAAAAACACAATAATGGGTTCAATCGAGGGTATAAAAGTGGATTTTCTCACCCATGCCTATCCATTGGTGCGGGAATTTGTCACCGAGGAAGGACTAAGGTTAGCCTCTATTGAGGATATTGGAGCGATGAAATTAAATGCTATTGCCCATAGTGGCCAGCGACTCAAAGACTTTATCGATATTTTCTTCATACTGGAACAGTACTCCCTAAACGCCATTTTGGAGGCCTATCAGGTAAAGTATTCCAATTCGAATCCCATTGTTCCACTCAAGGCCCTTACCTATTTTGACGACTTGGACGCTGAAGAAGATTTTCCTTTAATGAAAAAAAAGATTCAGCGAAAGGCAATGGAAAAGCGATTGGTGGCTGCAGTGGAAAATCCTACAAAAATCTTCAAATAGCCCTTAGATAATCTTCCTTCCCATCTACATCCCGGTAATAGGCTTCATCGTTTACCTGGAAGGCAAAAAACCGGCCCTGGTTGTTCCGGATCACCTCCCGGCATCCTTCCTGTTCCCGGCAATCCAGAATATTGGGAACGTAAGCGGCATCGAACAGTACCGGGTGCCCCTTCCTGTCTCCATTTACCGGGCGGACGATTGGCGCTGCACAGGTCTTTTTCCTTTCTTCGAAAAAACGGATCAAAGCGGCATAATGGGCACTGGTCAACAAGGGCATATCCCCCAGGCAAACAAAAAAGGCTTCACTTTGCGGAGAAAGCGCCGCTACCCCCGCTTGTATGCTGGAGGTCATGCCCGAAGCAAACTGGTGATTGGTTGTAAACCGGGCGGGAAGACCCTCTAAAGCTTCCTTTACTTTGTCTGCCTCATGCCCCAATACAACCAGGATCTCATCAACCGGAACTGCAACCAGTTGCCTTGCCACATGCCGTATCATCGGCTCCCCGTTCCAGGAAAGCAGGAGTTTGTTCTTATTCCCCATCCGGGAGGATGTTCCCGCCGCCAATAATATCGCTGATATCATACTCTATCCTCTTCACCCTTCACCCTTCACCCTTCACCCTTCACCCTTCACTCTTCACCCTTCACTCTTCACCCCTCCAATTCCTTCACAAACGGAAACTTATACAACCTCTTCCCCGTCGCCTTATAAACCGCATTGGCAAAAGCCGGCGCGGCCGGCGGGAAAGGTGGTTCACCCAGACCGGTGGGTGCGATGTCGTTTTCCACGAAGTGGACCTCCACTTCCGGGGCTTCCGACATGCGGATCAGCCGGTAGGTATCGAAGTTGTTGTAGGAAGGCTGTCCGTCGGAAAAGGTCAGATCGCCGTACATGGCATGGCCGATACCGTCGATGATACCGCCCTCGGCCTGGTTGCGGGCAGCGAGGGGGTTGACGACGATGCCGCAGTCGATGGCGCAGTAGATCTTCTTGAGGACGGGTTTGCCGTCATTCAGCACCACTTCGGCCAGTTCCGCTACGTGGGTATTGTGGCAATAATAGGCGCTGAAGCCCTGGTACACGCCCTCCGGCGCTTTGCCCCAGTTGCCCTTTTCGGCAACCAGCCGAATGACCCCTTGCAGGCGTTCGGGGGAGTATTGAATGCGGTCGTCCTGGAGCTCTTTGACTTTTTCCAGCAGGTCGAGGCGCAATAGTACAGGGTCGGCCTTCAGGGCTTCGGCCAGTTCATCGAAAAAACTCTGGTCGACGAACGCGTGGAAATTGGTATGCGGAGCCCGCCAGGCGCCGGTCGTGATGTTACTTTCCACGGCGTGGGCTTCAAACAGGAAATTCGGGATAATCCCCGCCGGGAAGAAGTGGGCGATCGAGCCGTACAAATGACTGCTCATCGCCGCTTCGGTGAGGTGATAACCGGTGATCTGACCGTCCTTGATGGAAGCCCGGACCTTATATTTCGTGGCAGGCCGGTAGGTGCCGGCGGTCATGTCGTCTTCGCGGGTGAACACGAGTTGGACCGGACTTTTGGCCAAACTGGAAATTTCGGCGGCCTCCTGTGCAGGATCGTTGTACAAACGCCGGCCAAAACCGCCGCCCTGCCGGGTCATCATCAGTGTGATCTCGCTTTCATTGCGCCCCAGCAGTTCCGCCACCTCCCTCCTGGCGCCGGCGGGTGTTTGGGTCGGACCGGTCAGTTCGACCCCGTCTTCCCGCACATCGGCGTAGAAGTTCATCGGCTCCATCGGGTTGTGGGGGAGGTAGGGGGCTTCGTAGACGCGTTCCAGTACCTGATCGGCTTCGGCGAAGGCCTTTTTCACATCGCCGTCCTTGCGCATAGGCTCCTCGGAGCGCTTGTCGAGCAGGTCCACCATGGCTTTATCGTGCTGGGCGGTGCTCTCCAACGGGGTGTCGACGGCCCATTGGGCCCGCAACGCCTTCTTCCCCTTGATAGCCGGCCAGGTCGATTTCGCCAGCACGGCAATTTTATCCCCAAACCGGATCACATCCGTAACACCGTTGACTTTGCGTGCTTCGCTGTCGTCGAACGATACCAGCTTTTGGCCAAAAGCCGGTGGACGGAGTACCACGGCAAATTGCATGCCTTCCTTTTGGGTGTCGATCCCATAAAGCGGCTGTCCGGTGATGATCTTTTCGATATCTACGTTGCCGTGGCCGGTACCGACGATTTTGAATTCGGAAGGGTCTTTCAATTCCACTTCCTCGGGCACTTCCATACCGGCGGCCTCTGTGGCGACTTCCTCGTAGCGGAGTTGCCGGCCGTCTTCCCCGGTGATTACCCCCTTGGAAGTAGAGCAATCGGCTGGGTCGACGCCCCATCTGGCCGCAGCGGCGGCGACCAGCATGTGGCGGGCCGTAGCGCCGGCTTTGCGCAGCCCTTCCCAGCTTTGGCGGACGGATTGGCTGCCCCCGGCTACCTGCCGGGTAAACGCATCGGTATTGAGCGGCGCCTGCTCGACGATGACCTGGTTCCAGTCGACATCGAGCTCTTCCGCCACGATCATAGGCAGGGAGGTTTTTACGTTCTGGCCGATCTCCGGATTGGGCGCCATGATGGTCACCACCCCGTTGTTGCCGATCTTGAGAAAGGCGTTGATATCAAACCATTCATCGGGAAGAACAAGGGCCCTTGCCGCATCTTCTTCCCGCATGCAGGAGCTCAGCCAGTTAAAGCCGAGCAACATGCCGCCCCCCACGATCACGGTGGATTTGAAGAAAGAACGGCGGGATATGTGGGTTTTGAATTGGGTCATGATTAATTATTTTAGTGAAGAGTGAAGGGTGAAGAGTGAAGAGAAAAATTCCCTTCACTCTTCACCCTTCACCCTTCACTCAATTCACAATTTCGCTGCAGCTTTAACCGCGGCTTTTATCTGTGTATACGTCGCACAGCGGCAGATGACGCCGTTCATGGCAGCGGCGATCTCCTTCTCGCTGGGGTTGGGGTTGTCTTTGAGAAAGGCGGCAGCGGTCATGATCTGACCGGCCTGGCAATAGCCGCACTGGGGTACGTCGTGTTGCTTCCAGGCTTTTTGGACCGGATGATCGCCGTTTTTCGACAGGCCTTCTATCGTGGTGACCTCAGCAACGCCGACACCTGAGACCGGAAAGGTACAGGAGCGCATGGCCACGCCGTTCACGTGCACGGTGCAGACACCGCATTGAGCTACGCCGCAGCCGTATTTAGTTCCGACGAGTTTCAGGTCGTCGCGCAACACCCAAAGCAGCGGGGTGTCGGGGTCTACATCGACCGTGCGCTGCTCGCCGTTGATGTTTAAGGTGTATTGTGCCATGTTTCAAAGGATTTTTTGATGCCTGAATATAGAGAATTTCTCAGGGAGTTCCAGTATAATTTTAAATTTGGGGAATTATGAGTGAAGGGTGAGGAGTGAAGATTTTTTCACCCTTTACCCTTCACCCTTCACCCTTTCCACATGAAGGAGATAAAGACCATTGTCCAATTTTTTCAGGCTCACCGGAATAGCAGCCTGAAAATGGCCCTGGCTACTGTCGTCGATGTCGAAGACTCTTCGTACCGGCGGATCGGCGCCCGGATGCTCATTCTGGAAAACGGCAGATGGGTCGGGGGCATCAGCGGAGGCTGCCTGGAAGGCGATGCGTTGCTGCACGCCAAGAAGGTGATGCTGAAAGGCAAACCCAAGGTAGTGACCTATGATACGCGCGAACGCGACGCCCGCCAGATCGGGGTGGGGCTGGGGTGTGAAGGAAGGATCGATGTATTTTTGCAACCTGTATCGAGCGAATTGATCGAAATATTGGAACAATGCCTGAACCTGCGCCAAAGCCGGGTGCTGGTAACCCCTTTCCAGGGTAGCCGGGCGGGCGAACTTCCATTTTTCACACAGGAAATAGTGGATAAAAATTCAAAGGTGGTTCAGGATGGAGAAAACAAGCTGCTTTGCGAATACGTAGAACCCAACCTCCACATCGTGATCGTGGGAGACAATTACGACGTCTATCCCATGCTGAACATCTGCCGGGAAATGGGCTGGGAGATCACCCTGGCGGGCAAAAAACACAAGTACAAAAAGGAGGGGATGGAGGGGATCCGCCAGATCCTGGCACTGAATGAGTTAGCCAATTTAGCGGTCGATCCTTACACCGCGGTGCTTTCCATGGCGCACGACTATGCGACCGACCTGGAGGTGCTTCGCCATTTTTCTTCGAAAAATATCGGATATCTGGGCTTGCTCGGCCCCCGCAAGCGCTTTGAGCGGATGCTCGGAGAGCTGGGATGGAGTGGCGAAAGCATCCCGGATGTGCATAATCCCATGGGCTTAAACCTCGGGGCCGTCACGCCGGAGGAGATCGCGGTAGCGGCCGTGGCGGAGGTGATCCGGGTTTTTCGGGGAGGAGATGGGTGTTCGCTGAAATATAGAATGGAGCCTATCCATAAGAGGAATAATTAACCGCAACGACGCGACGAGGTCAGGCTTTTGCAATCTTACTGATGTTATGCATTTTTTCTGAATATCCGTGGATGCAAAGAGTCTTCCTCCCCCTCCCTTCGGTCGACCCCTCCAAAGGGGTACATTTTGTGCAAAACTCCATGTCGTCTCTTCAGCTGACCATTTTTTGAATGTTCAGAAGAAATGATCCTATATTCAGAAATGCACGCTCTTGTACCCCTTTGGAGGGGTCGACCGAAGGGAGGGGGAGGAAAAACGCTCCGTAAACCCAAAATGTTCAAGAAGTGCGTAACATCAGTAAGATTGCAAAAGCCTAACCTCGTCGCGTCCGTCGCGTCGTTACGGTAAAATATGTTTCACTCCAATGGTTTAAAAGAGATCGCCGTTCCCCCTCCAGGCGCCAGTTTCAGCTCCAGCGTATCGCCTTTTTTAATCTGTTTGTTCTCGATGATATACGACGTGGGGTTCTTATCCCAATGCGCATCCGGGCCGTCGGCGTAAATGGTGGCCTCGTAGGTTTTTCCTTCGGGAAGGAAATCGACGGGAATGCTGAACTCGCGTGGGTTTTCATCCGTGATACTACCCAGGAACCAGCGGTCGCCGCCGCGTTCCTTGCGCACGATGGTGAGGTAATCCCCGATCTCGGCGTTGAGCACGTGGCTCTCCTCCCAGTCGACCGCTACGTCGCGGATGAATTGCAGGGCGGGGTGATTGTCGTAATGCTCGGGCAGGTCGGCGACCATTTGGAGCGGGCCGTAAATGGTCACGTAGAGCGCCAGTTGTTTGGCCAGCGTGGTATTGACCTGGTTATCTTTCTTGTATTCGTTGAATTTGATGTTGAAAATGCCGGGCGTGTAGTCGATCGGTCCGGCGAGCATGCGGGTGAACGGTACGATGACGAGGTGTTCGGGTGGATTCTTATCGCTGCTCCAGGCTTCGAACTCCTGCCCGCGTAGGCCCTCCCGGCTCATAAAGTTGGGCCAGGTGCGGCGGATGCCGGTGTCCTTGATGGGTTCGTGGGCATCGACCATAACCTGGTGTTTTGCAGCCACTTCGACGACGTGCTGGTAGTGGTTGACCATATACTGGCCGTGGTGGTAGTTTCCCTTCGGGAAAATAGTGCCTACGTAGCCCGTTTTCACGGCGTGGATTCCCAGATTCTCCAGATACTGAAACGCCGTATCGAGTTGCCTTTCATATTGTTCGACACCGGAAGCCGTTTCGTGGTGGGCGATGAGGGCTACGCCTTTTTCTTTGCCGTACCGGATCACTTCTTCGATATCGTAGTCGGCGTATGGGGTCACGAAGTCGAAGCAGGTTTCCCGTTCAGGGCCCCACCAGAGCTCCCATCCGGTATTCCAGCCTTCGACCAGCATTCCCTGGATGTTGTTGGCGGCGGCGAAATCGATGTAGCGTTTGGCATTCTCAGTGGTAGCCCCATGGTGTTTGCCGGCCATATCCCAGCTGCTTTTCCCGAGGTGCATTTCCCACCAGATGCCGTCGTATTTCATGGGTTTTATCCAATCGGTATTCTCCAGCTTGTTGGGTTCGTTGAGGTTGACGATGAGCTTGGATTCGATCAGGTCGCCCGGTTTATCGGCGATCTGAATAGTGCGCCAGGGCGTCGTAAACGGCGTTTGCACCTTGACCTTATAACTGTTGGGTCCGCCAACCAGGCAGCTGGTCCACTTCAGGTTGTCCTTGTCGACCAGCAGGGTCATGCCGCTGTAATTATATAGGGCCGCTTCGTGGAAACTGAGGTAGATCCCGTCGTCGGTTTTCATGGTGACCGGCGTATTGACGGCATTGTTGGGAATATAGGTCTGTGCCAGGTGGATGGTTGCGCTTGGCGATCGCGTCGATCTCCGAAAAGCGGGTCGTGTTGTAGAGGTGCTCGTAGATGTCCCAGTCGCCCGGCTGCCACCAGGTCATGTGGTCGCCGGTGAGTTTGAATTCGGTGTTCTCTTCCGTGATCAGGACATCAGAAAGACCTTCCTGTTCCGGAAATTCGTAGCGGAAGCCGATGCCGTCGTCGTAAATGCGGAAGACGACGCTGAACTGGCGGTTGGGGGCTTCTTTCTCTTGGAGATCGAGGGCCAGTTCGTTGTATTTATTTTCGACCATCCGGTCCTCGCCCCAGACGGTTTCCCAGGTTTCGGAGAAAGCGCGGTTGGCGGCGCCCTTGACCGTCAGGCCGCCGGCCAGGGCTTCCTGGCCTTCAAAGGTAAAGCCCAGGGTGGAGGTATCGATCACGGTCTTTTCTCCGAAAAGCACCGAATAGGCAGCCTGCCCGTCGGCATTCAGGAAAACATGGACGGTGATCTTCTTTCCGGGCGACTCGGCTGTCCAGGAACTGGGCAATTGATCGGATTTACATTGATAGAAAAAAGGGAGGATCAAGAGCAGGATAGAAAGTCGGAGTGTCATAGCATTGGGAGCAATTGGTGAACCCCGAAGTTAAGTTGAAAAGTTGAAGAGTTGAAAAGTTGATTTCCCTTCAACTCTTCAACTCTTCAACTTTTCAACTTTTCAACTTTTCAACTCGCCTAATTAGCTAACACAAACTTCCGCTTCTTTTTCTTCTTGTCCATCGTGACGAAGAGGCGGGTGTCGGTCATCAGGCCGGTTTTCATTTTCACTTCCAAGGGTTTTTTGTACTCTTTGTAGGTGAAAACGATCGCCGTTACCGCGGCCCCGTTAGGAACTTTGAGCGAATAGGTGCCCTTTTCATCGGTGAGGGTGCCGTTGGTGGTGCCCTGGGCAACCACTTTTACTCCTTTCATCGGCATCCCTGCCGCGTCGGTAACGGTGCCGAAAATGGTTTGGCCGAAGCCCAGCATGGGGAAGGCCAGTAAGATTGCAAACAAAATGGTTTTCATACTGAAAATTTAGTTATTAGAGAAGGACGGGCTACGCTCGTCCTTCTCTGGTGAAATGAAGGTATTCTTCTTCGGTATTCACATTCTTCAACCAATCCGGATCGGGGGCCTGCAGCAGTTCGATATCCGAATTGATCAATGCTTTGCGCGGACAGGAGTATCCCTGCGCCAGAAATTGCAACAAGGTCAGGTAGCTTTTGGGCTCCCAGATGGCCAGCAGCGGATCGGGAAAGTCGTTGACCGGACTCTGGAAAGCCGTAGCGTTTTTGGCCGGATTGCGCCGGTCGATCAGGAAGCGCAGGGCTTCGGAGGAGACCAGCGGCAGGTCGCAGGCCAGTACCAGCCAGGCTTTGTCGGGGTGGGCCTGGAAGGCGGAGAGGATAGCGCCGTAGGGGCCGAGGCCGAGCAGGGCGTCGGGAAGGGGTTGCAACCTTTCCGGTATTTCTTCGATCTGGTCGGGGCGCACCGATAAAAAGGTTTCCTGGCAGACATCCTGGAGCAGTTGGTAAGCGTACTCCCGCTGCGGGAGCCCGTGATAGTCGATCAGGCCTTTGTCGCGGCCCATGCGCTGGCTTTTGCCGCCGGCAAGCACGAGGCCGTAGAGCGGGGGCAGGGCTTGCTGCAACTCCCGTTCGAGGAATTGGACAATGGAACTCACGTCAGCCAAAGAATAGGCGGGCAGTTTTGCCAGCTCCGGCATTTTTTCCAATAAAAAAGGATGGATGGCCTCCACCCCCTCTGCGTACAGGACCAGCCGCACATCCGTCAGCCGGTCCGTTTTCCGTTGGAGGGACTCCGCTTTTTTCGGATCGATGACCAGGATCTGCTTTTCCGCGGCGAAATGATTGCCGTTGATGAGCACCAGGTCCTGCTCATTGAGCAGCGGTCGGAATTGAAAGGGCCCCAGTTTGCCCCGGAAATCGAGGCGGTGGTATTGGATCTTGTCGGTGTATTGCAGTTGGGCGCCGGAGGCCAGGGCCTGGTCGTCGCCGTGGTGGTCGGCATCGAGGTAGGCCGTTTTCCAGCGCTCGCCGAGTGCGCGCATCACCCCGGCCGCCAGCTGCTGGATATTGCCGCAGGGCGTCCCGATGATCGCCCATTCCTGCCGGGCGAAATTACCGGAAAACGGGCGAGCGAGCTTGGCGTGTTTGCTGTGTTTTGTCATACGGCAAATGTAACGTAATGGGGGAGTTTTTAAGTTTATGAGGGTATGAGTTTATAAGTTTTTAAGTTTATGAGGGTATGAGGGAGTTTTTAAGTTTATAAGGGTATGAGTTTTTGGAGCTTTAAAAACTCATACCCTTATAAACTTAAAAACTTAAAAACTCATAAACTTAAAAACTTCAAAAGAACCTCTCCTCCCTTGATCGAAGACCACTCCCCACTAACAACCTTATGTTCCACTTCGGTCCATTGTTCTTTCACGGCGGGGTTTTCGAAGAAAAGTTGAGCCAGTTTTTCCTGGATAAATTCGAGGAGCCAGTATTTGGCTTGTTCCTGGCGGTGTTGCTGGAAGTAGCCGGATTGGGTCGTAGTGGCCTGGAATTTTTGCACCTCCTCCCAAATTTCCGGAATGCCCTCGCTTTGCAGGGCGGCACAAAGGCACACGGGCGGATTCCAGCCGCTTTCCTTGGAAGGGAAGAGGTGGAGGGCATTGCGATAGGAGCGTTGGGCTTCTTTAGCCAGGCTAACCCTGTCGCCGTCTGCTTTATTGACAGCCAGGAGGTCGGCCATCTCGACAATACCGCGTTTGATACCCTGGAGCTCGTCGCCGGCGCCGGGCAGGAGGAGGAGGAGAAAAAAATCGACCATGGAATGCACGGCGGTTTCGGATTGGCCGACGCCCACGGTTTCTACGATTACGACGTCATAACCCGCGGCTTCGCAGAGCAGGATGGTCTCGCGAGTCTTGCGGGCCACGCCACCGAGCGACTCGCCGGCGGGGGAGGGGCGGATAAAGGCATTGGGGTCGGCAGAGAGACGGGTCATGCGGGTCTTGTCGCCCAGAATGCTGCCTTTACTCTGTTTGCTGGACGGATCGATGGCGAGCACGGCTACTTTGTGCCCTTTTTCGATCAGATACATGCCCAGGGCTTCGATGAAGGTACTCTTGCCCACCCCCGGCGATCCGGTAATGCCCAGACGGATGGATCGGCCGCTGTAGGGCAGGCAAGCTTCTACTACTTCCCGTGCCCGTTCGGAATGGTCGGGCTTGTGGCTTTCCACCAGGGTGATCGCCTGTCCCAGGAGCACGCGATCACCTTCCCGGATTCCTTTCAGGTAGGCTTCCGGCGCCAGCAGCGGCTTCCGTTTTCGCTGTTTGGGGCTGTTTGGAGGAGGTTTTGACAAGGTTAATCTTTTTAACGCTTTTTCGGGATCATTTTAACATATGTGTTAGGCGGCTGATTGTCAGATTTTTGTAAGCAGGGCGGTTTTTTAACATTTTTCCACCCCCTCTACTCAGGGCCGTTAAACTTTCTTAAATCCGGGGATGGAGGGCGAACCCCTATTGCTCTTTCCAGGGCAGATCTGTTCTTTTGTGGACGAAATCCAATCCCCTTTGGTTTCTTGAAAACAATCTACTTCGTTCATTGGCAGGTGGTTGACCATTCCGTTGGCACATTATTGGTTCACCAGTAATTACCACACTCTCTCTTACAGCTTGGCTCAACCACCTCCAAATGTACGCTGCGGCAACTGGATCCCCCCGGTTGCCGCTTTTTTTTAGGTTTTAAGTTTTTGAGGGAATAAGTAGTGCAACATAATTAATTTATAAACACTGCAGCCAGAGGCCGCAGTGTTTATAAATTAATTATGTCACATTACTTACATCCCTTTAAATTCCGGCGCTCTTTTCTCCAAAAAAGCCGCCACGCCCTCCTGGTAATCCTTCGTCAGACCGGCGAGGCTCTGCAATTCCTCCTCGATGGCCAGTTGTTTGTGCAGGGTCGATTCGAGCGATCGGTTCAGGGCGCGCTTGGTGAGGCCCAGGCCGACCGTCGGCATTTGTGACAGCTGCTCGGCCAGTTTCCACGATTCTTTCTCAAACGCCTCCTCGCTGAACACCTTATAGATCATCCCCATGGCTTCAGCATCCGCGGCGCTGACCTTTTCGCCCAGCATCATGAGGGCCGTAGCCTTTTGCATACCAATGAGGCGGGGCAGGAAGAAAGTGCCCCCGCTATCGGGAATGAGGCCGATCTTGCTGAAGGCCTGAATGAACGTAGCCGAGGCCTTCGCCACGGTAATATCGCAAGCCAGGGCGATATTGGCCCCTGCGCCCGCCGCCACGCCATTGACGGCGCACACCACAGGGATCTCTATCTCCCGGATCAGCTCGATAATGGGGTTGTAATGCTCGCTCAAAATGGTGGAAAAGGAAGGCGGGTCCTCGCCCGTCACCTCCTGGAGGTCCTGTCCGGCGCAAAAGGCCTTCCCCTCCCCGGTCAGGTAGACCGCCCGAACGGTGGCATCGTCGGCTGCTTCCTGCAGCGCCTTTTGCAGGGCCAACGCCATCTCCCGGTTAAAGCTATTGAACACCGAAGGCCGGTTGAGGGTGATCCGCGCCACCGCGCCTTCCTGGGAGTAGAGTATTGAATTCATGTGGTTGACTTTTGATGCAAGGTAAGGAGATGGAAAGAAAATTGATATCTTTGCGGGTCCGGACGAAAATAGTTTTTGGGTTTATAAGGGTATGAGTTTTTCGAAGTAATAAAAACTCATACCCTTATAAACTTAAAAACACTTTAACCGAAAAAATTAAAATTAATGGATTCCTTTACACAATACCATATCCCCTACCCCCCCAATAAAGACTTCGACAAAAAGGTCGCTTACTTCTGCATGGAGTTTGCGATCGACCAGGCGCTGAAGATCTATTCCGGCGGACTGGGATACCTGGCCGGCTCGCATATGCGCTCGGCGTACGATCTGAAGCAGAACCTCGTCGGCATCGGCATTTTGTGGAAATACGGGTATTACGACCAGACCCGCAAGGGCAACGGCGAGATGGATGTGTTCCACCGCCAGCGGTTTTACAACTTCCTGCAGGATACGGGCATCACCTTCGACATCGACGTAAACCGGGCGCCGGTGAAGGTGAAGGCGTATTACCTGGCGCCGGAGGTGTTTGGCACCGCCCCGATCTTTTTGCTTACGACCGATCTGCCGGAAAACGACTGGCTGGCCCAGACGATCAGCCACAATCTCTACGATAGCAATACCGAGGCCAAGGTGGCCCAGTATATCCTCCTTGGGAAAGGGGGCGCCAAACTGCTCGACCTGTTGAAATGGGAACCCGACATCTATCATTTCAATGAAGCGCATGCCTTGCCGGCGGCTTTTCATTTGTATGAAAAATATCGCAACCTCGACGAGGTGCGCGAACGGATCGTGTTCACCACCCACACGCCCGTGGAGGCCGGCAACGAAAAACACGACCTCTACCTCCTCGACCGCATGAGCTTTTTCGGTGACCTGACCCTGCCGGAAGTGCGGACGGTGGCCGGTATCGATGGCCAGATCTTCAACCAGACCCTCGTGGCCTTGCGTATGGCCAAGATCGCGAATGGGGTGTCCAAAATGCACGGGGAAGTGGCCCGGCAGATGTGGGGCGAGTTCAACGGCATTTGCCCGATCACGCACGTGACCAATTCGCAAAACCACCACTACTGGCATGATCCGGCGCTGGACCGCGCATTGGAGGCTTCCGACCTGGAAGGCCTGAAAAACCGCAAGCGCGAGTTGAAGGAGCAACTCTTCCAGATCGTGGCCGACCAGACCGGCAAGATCCTCGATCCCGATGTGCTGACGATCGTATGGGCACGCCGCTTCGCCCGCTACAAGCGCGCCGACCTGATCACCC
The DNA here is from genome assembly GCA_020636275.1 of Lewinellaceae bacterium. GTDB lineage: Bacteria > Bacteroidota > Bacteroidia > Chitinophagales > Saprospiraceae > JADJTT01. The sequence continues at coordinate 1,326,921 of JACJYD010000001.1, forward strand.
GGGATCTGGCCCATTTTGAAGCCCTGTTGAAAAATACGGAAAAACCGATCCAGATCATCTGGGCCGGCAAACCCTATCCCACCGACTACGAAGCAGTGGATATGTTCAACCGCCTGGTCCACCTCTCGCATCTGTATCCGAATATGGCGATGCTGACGGGCTATGAACTGGCACTGTCCAAGGCCCTGAAGCAGGGTTCCGACATCTGGCTCAACACGCCCCGCCTCACCCGCGAAGCATCCGGTACCAGCGGTATGACGGCAGCCATGAACGGGAGCATCAGCCTCTCCATCCCCGATGGCTGGGTTCCCGAATTCGCCGTACAAGGGCACAATGCCTTCGTCATTCCTCCCGCCGATCCCGCCCTGCCCCTCGGCGAGCGCGACGAGATCGACCTCCGAAGTTTATACCGGGTGCTGGAAAACGACGTGCTTCCTACCTACTACAACCATCCCAACGCCTGGTGGCAGATGGTAGCTACCATGATGCGCGAGATCCGTCCTTTCTTCGATGCCGACCGGATGGCCAGGGAGTATTATGAGGTGATGTATGGGGCAGCTGTTTTAGCTGAATAGCTGAAGAGTTGATGGGTTGAAAAGTTGAAGAGTTGAAAAGAAACTCTTAATCTTTTCAACTCTTCAACTTTTCAACCCACCAACTCTCTTAATTCCAAGCAACGAATCTCCGATTCATCGTATCTTCCTCATGTATTTTAACAAAATAGCTCCCATGAGGAAACCGTTTTTACCCACGCCGATTTTTATCCTGATCTTTTTTTTGAGTTTTACCCGTTTTGTCCATGCCCAGACCGATACGCTCTCGATTGTAGGGCCAACGGAAGTGTGCATCGGTCAATGTGCTACGTATATTGTAGAAGGCATAGACGCTACCAACTGCTCGCCCAATATTCCGCAGCTTTGGTTTCTGAGCAACGGGATAACCCTGGGCACTTCAGGTGGAACCGCTACCGGGATCGTCATTTGCTGGGATCAAATCATTGGCTTTGCGCCGGGGGTATACACGATCTATGCCGAAATTGATTGCCAGGTGAGCGTGCTGCCATTGACGGTGTTCGTTCAGGATTTTTCCCAACCGGAGATCATTCCACTGACCAATTCCTCCTGCGGTGTCGACAGTATGTACACCGGTTCCGATTGCCAGAAAGCCTGCGCGTTTAGCACGGTCACTTACTATACACCGGGGAGTGTTTCCCCTCCTTCCAACAACCTGACCTGGACGGTCGCCGGGGCAGAAGATTACTCTGTCGAAAACAATTTCATCACCGTAACCTGGGGCGGACCGGGGCAGGGGTATATCGGCCTTTTCCTGGATGGCATCTGCCCGGGCGAGAACTCCATTTGCGTGGAATTGCTCGACGAGCCTACGGCGGACTTCATTACTCAGCCACCTGCCAATGCAGGGGTGGTGAGCATTTGTGAAGGGCAGACCGTTTATTTTGAAAACCAAAGCCTCGGTGCCGAAAACTATGGCTGGTTCTTTGATGTGTTGGGGGTGTCGACCGAAGTGGACCCGGATTATACCTTCCTCACCCCGGGCTCTTATGAAGTGAGCCTGGTTGCCCGAAACGAATGCGGGTGCAGCGATACGACTTCCCTGATCATTGAAGTGGAAGCTGCCGAACCGCCTACGCTCGATTGTGTTGGAGCGGTATGCGCCGGCGAAACGGTGACTTACACCACAGGAGCCAATTGCACGGCCTTTGCCTGGAATGTGGTGGGCGATGCCAACGTGCTCGGCGGCGGTGGACCGGCAGATAATTTTATCACCATCGAATGGCTGGATGGACCTTATGGCTTTATCGAACTGGACGTCAGCGGGTGTGCGACCACTTATTGTAACTCTACTTTGGTCGAACGCATCCCCGTCATGACGCCCAACGCCCCGATCGAAGGCCCTTCCGAGGTATGCCGGGGTGAAACGGTAACTTATGCCGTGCCCGAATACGATGGATCCAGTTATGTCTGGACCGTTTCGAATCTGGGGCAGATCCTCTCCGGGCAGGGCACCAACCAGATCTCCGTGCTCTGGGACGGCAACCTGACCGCCGGGCTGACCCAATCGGTACTGGTGGAATACGATAACTGTTTTCTGGAATGCTCCGGAATGAGCAATCTGGCGGTCGGTATTCTGAACGAGTTTTATATCAGCGGCCCAATCCTGGTCTGCGAAGGGGCATCGACCGATTACGCCGCCATCAATGTTTACCCGCTGGGCGGCATGAACTGGAACTGGCAGGTGGAAAGTACCAATGGAACGGTTTTGTGGACCGCTCCCGTGCCTTCTTCCATCGCGACGGTCAACTGGAATTTCGGTCCGGGAAAATACCGGCTCGTCGCCAATACCGCCAGCCCCAATTTGTATTGCGTGGACAGCTATTCCATCACCGTGGATGTAAAACCGCTGCCGGGACCGCCGAACGGGATTCTGGGGGCGACCCTGATCTGTCCCGGTACGCCCTATACCTATACCGTGGATTCCGGACAACCCAACAGCACATTTACCTGGGCTATCCAGAACGGCGCTACGGTCATGGCCGAAGAAGGCAGTTCTATCGTGTTGACCTGGGGACCGAATCCACCCTACGAACTGGAAGTAACCCAAACCCATCCCGCCGCCCCGGTCTGCGCTTCGCCTCCGGTCATGCTGGTCGTGCAGGCCCTTAACGGCCTTGCGGTCAACGGCCCAGTCGAAAGCTGCATCGAAAGCAGCTCTATTTTTACTGCCGACGATATCGGGACGTCGGATTATTCCTGGAGCACCATCCCTGCCGATGCAGGTACGGTGGTCTCCGGCGCCGGGACGCACGAAGCAGAGATCCTGTGGCATATCTCCGGACCGGTAACGGTGCAAGTATCGGTATGCGGTCAAACGGCCTCTACGAATATCGATATCCAGCCGGAACCGGTTCCCGATCCTCTTTACCCTTCCGGCATCTGCCAGGGGGGGACGGATCAGGTGACCACCCTGACGGCTTTTTCTTCCTATCAATGGAGGGATGAAAACGGCGTTTTGCTATCGACCGATCCCGATCCCCAACTCGGTCCCGGCACCTACGAGGTGGTGGTAACCAATGCGGCCGGTTGCGAAGGAAACACCAGCTTTACCATAGAAACCTATCCCATACCGGATGTGCTCGTCTCTACCCCCGACCCAACGGGGTACTGCACAGGCCACCCGCCGGCAACGCTTTATGCCACGACTACCGGCTCTGGTTATTCCTATCAGTGGTATTACAACGGCAATCCGGTCGGAGCCAATTCGGTGAGCCTGGTCGATATGGGGTATGGCAACTACTGGGTAGAGGCGACCGATATCAATGGTTGCACAGCGGTTTCCAATACCCTGGAGGTCTTCGAATATTGTCCGCCCAGCGGGGCCACCTGCGGTGGTGGATGCAGCTTGCCCGGTGGTGGGGGAGGGGGTGTCGTGACCGATTGCGAGCCGGGCACCAGCGTGCTTTTCCAGATCTTACCCCCTACGTCCAACTGTGCGGAAGGCGTTTTTGAGGATATTTCGACCGACCTGCTGCCCGGTAGCCACGAATGGCGCTTTGGCGATGGGGTGATCTCCACCGATCCGGGTCCTGTCGTGAATCATTTTTACACCCAGGCCGGGTTTTACGATGTGGTTTTGATCGGTACGTCTATTTCGACGGGCCAGAAATGTTGGGATGCGCATATTTTCACAGTGCCTGCGGCGGCTGATTTTTACACGGCATCTGGATGTCCGAATGCTGCCATCCAATTTGAAGATCGCTCCACTTTTGTGCCTACTGAATCCATTGCGAGTTGGGAATGGGACTTCGGCGATCCGGCGAGCGGAGCGGCAAATACCTCGACTCAGACCTCGCCCAGCCATGCTTATGCTGCAGCCGGAGTTTACAATGTGACCCTGACCATCACTGCGGGCGGCGGTTGTCAGTCGACAATTACCAGACAGGTTGAAGTACATCCTTTGCCGGTAATTGCGTTCGATCTGCCGCAGGTGACCTGCGAAGGCACCCCGCTGCCTTTCGAAGCGCTTGTGCCCGCTGATGTGATCGATGTGGCCTGGCAATTCGGCGATGCGGCAAGCGGCAGTGCAGATCAATCGACGAGCTTTTCGACCTTCCACGCGTTTTCCGGCCCCGGAAATTACGATATCGACCTCTTTGCCACCTCGATCTTCGGCTGTTCCGACGGCATTCAGCAAAGCATTTCGATAGATCCGAACGGAATGTCCGGCTCCATTTCTTCCATACCCACTCCGCCTCAAGTATGCGAAGGCGATCCGGTGAACCTGACGGCCCCAGCCGGTGGAGTTTCGTGGTCATGGTCGGATGGGCAAACCGACGAGACGGTCGATGTGTCGGAGGAAGATGTCTACAGCGTGACCGTCACCAATGCGATGGGATGTGAATATACGCCCGATCCCGTTTCAGTCGATATCATACCCGCTCCCAATGCCGTCATTTCGGCCGTGGAGTACAACGAATACGGACAGCCGGTCGGCATTTTCTACAATGCCTACTCGACCTGCGAAGGAGAAGATGTCTTCCTGCAGATCGAAGGCAGCCCGGGTTATACCTATACCTGGTCGAATGGCGATGTGGGCAATGAAACCGTTTTCGCCGAATGGCGCAACAATCCCCTCCCGGTTGGGGAGCACGATATTACGGTACAGGTGGTGGATCAGACTACGGGCTGCACCAGCACCGTCGGACCTTTTACAGTGACGGTGAATGCCCTTCCCGCGCCGTTCGATATCCAGTCCTCCGCTTCACCGGCGTGTTCCGGCGCTCCGGTTACGCTGACGGTACCCAATCCCTTTGCAGGTTTGACGTATGTCTGGACCACGGGCGAATCCGGCACAAGCATCGAGGTCGTATTGACCGGCCAATACAACGTGGTGGCGATCAATAACAGCGGTTGCCGCCGGGAGAGCGATACGCCAGTTACCGTGCAGCCAGGCCCCTATCTCGGCGCCGTACCTTCCGGCTGCCATACGCAATGCAAACCCGATACCATCTGCCTGCCCGACCTGCCAGGGGTGGTGAGCTACCAATGGTACTTTAACGGGGCGCTCGTGCCGGGAGGAACCACGGCCGATCTGCCCATTACCGAAAGCGGGACCTATTATGTCGAAATGGTCGATTGGCTCGGCTGCATCGCCACTTCCGATCCCCTGAACCTGGACCTGTACGACGGCTTCGGCTCCATTTTCGGAAGTGTGTATATGGATGTGAATGAGAACGGGATCATCGACGGACCGGATACGCTCGTGCAAAATATCGGGATTGAGCTTTGGGAAAACGGCCTTCTGGTCGATGGAATACTGAGCGGACCCAACGGGACGTATATTTTCCCCAATATTTTATCGACCGATTATACCGTACAGCTCGACACGAACAGCATTCCGGGCGTCGCGACCTATTACCAGATCTGGCAAGCGACGGCCAGCCTGGTGGGGTGCGACGACAGCGAGCAATTGGATTGGCTGTTGAGCCCGACTTGTGTGGCAACTACCGGAACGCTTTCGCTATCAGCTTGTAGCGGGGAAACGATCGATTTTCTGGGCGTGTCCATTCCGGCTGGCGGGAGTGAAGTATTTATGCTTCAAAACTACCTGGGCTGCGATTCCACGCTTACCGTCGCGGTTGATGAATTGTTCCCGGATCAAGTTGCAATAGACCTGGTGGGTTGTGAAGGAGAGCCGGTGATCTATAACGGCACGACCCTGATGCCGGGCACGCAAACGACCTTTACCCTCACCAATACTTCGGGTTGTGACTCGCTGGTCACGGTTACGGTGCAGACGTTGCTTGCCGATACGACGCAAGTAATGCTCGAAGTGTGCCCGAACGAGACGATCTCCTATCTGGGGCTCACCTTGGAGGCGGGCGACGAGGCGGAGGTACTGCTGACCAATATCCAGGGTTGTGATTCCCTGATCCAGATCTCGGTTGCAGGATTTCCGCCTGCTTCGCTGGAGGCAGCTTCAGCGCCCAGTTGCTGGAATACCGGCAACGGGGTGATCAACCTGACCATTCTGCAAGGCAATGGGCCGTTCCTCTTTTCCTGGAATGGAAACCCGCCTAGCGGAGACCTGCAATACGAAGGCCTGGCCGCCGGCAATTACGCCCTGGAATGGACGGACGGCAACGATTGCACCTACGCGGATAATGTCGTAGTGGAAGCCATCCCGCCCATTGAAGGTCAGGTGGAGGTCGGGGCATGGGATTGCCGCACCGGCAGCGCTAAAATTCATGCTTCCTTCCTCTCCGGACAAGGCGGTATTGCCTGGCCGGATGGCACGACCGGTCCGTGGTGGGAAGCCAAGGCGCCCGGCATGTATTCGGTGGAATGGAGCAATGATTGTGAAACCGTGAAGCGCAGTTTTGAAGTTTTAATTGCGCAGGACGATGGGGAAACGCCCTTTTATTTTCCCAATATTTTTTCCCCAAACTACGATGGCGTCAACGACGAATTCCGGGGCTATGCAGCTGCCGGGGTAGAGGTATTGTCTTATGAGTTGCTGGTCTTTGATCGCTGGGGCAATTTGTTGTACCAATCTGAAAAATTGGAAGGAGGTTGGGATGGCAGGTATGAAGTGAAAGACCTGGATCCGGGGGTATATGTGTATTATATGCGCGCCACGGTCCTCAGTTGCGGGCAAGAACGGTCCATTTTCAAGGAAGGGGATGTTACGCTGATTCGCTAAAGCCGACAAGGGCTCCAGAATATTCCTTGTTAGCTCCTCAATAGGGAAGAAGTCCCGCCGGAAAGGCGGGACTTGATGCTGAATCGGAGTCCCGCCATCGAGGCGGGACTCTTTTACTTTTTATCGTCGTCATCCCCATCGTCGATAATAGCATCGTCGATGAGGTGGTCTCCGTCGCCGTCGAGGTCGTCGAAGCCTTTGATCTCCCCTCCGTTGTCCTTTTTCTTCGGTTCGTGGGTGGGATCCTCGGAAAGGGTGATCTGTCCTTCTTCTTTCTTTTTGCCGGTGCCGTGGTAATCGCCTTCAGCGAAACGTTTGGCTTTTTCGAAGAAATCGTCTTTGCCGCTTAGCTCGCTCTTGCCCAGGTTGGGAGAGGTCTTGGGCGGCTCGTCGGTATATTCTTTGGCCTTGGAGAGGAACTCGTCCATGGAGGAAGTCGTATCATCCACTGCCTTTTTGGCGTCTTTTACGATGGAGGAATCAGCTTCTTCTTTGGCGGCTTCATCCTGGGCTTTTTCGAAGAGTTCTTCGAACTTATCGCCCGCTTTTTCGGCGGCGTCTTTAAAGGTTTTGAGGACGTCGGCGCCCTTTTCCTGGACCTGTTTACCTACTTTCTCAGCGATCTCGCCGGCTTTTTCCATGGCCTTATCGCCGACTTCGAGGACTTTCTCGCCTACTTTTTCTGCGGTGCCGGCAGCTTTTTTCAGCAAGGGGTTGATCTCCTCCGGCTGCTCCACCGGTTCATCCGGAGCTTCGAGCAGGGAGTCGGGATCGGTGATCGGAGTATGGACGGTAGTATCTTCTGCAGGTTTGGAGACGGGTTCCTTCTTCACTTCTTCTTTTTCTTCGAAAATGTCTTTGGTGACATCTTCAGCGAAGGATTTGGCGGAATGGTATGCTTTTTCACCTGCGGTGAGGATCTTGTCGCCCACATCCTCGGCGAGGTCTTTTGCCTTTTCGACCACATCACCTGCTTTGTCCTTGGCTTTTTCCAACATTTCACCCGTGCGGTCGAGTAGTTCTTCGCCCGCTTCTTTTCCGGCGTCCACGGCCTTTCCCGCAGCTGATTTACTCACGGCTTTGGCTCCGAAAAGGAGTTTTTTCATGTCGTTAATTATTCCCATATCGGTTATTTTTTGGTTTGTATTGGCAAGTTATGGTTTTTATAGTTCCGGTGATGAATATTTCGGCAAATACCAAGAGTTCATCGACTTGCTAAACGCCGTTTCTATTTCGTAAAACGGCGTTTAGTACTTCGAATAAACGGCGTTTCAAATTTGTAAACGCCGTTTAGACTTTATATAAACGCCGTTTAGATTCCAAACTCTCAAAAAACATGGCTAACTTTTGGCCGCTCAAAATTTTTATAAAAACAGAACGCTATGTTTGACAAAAATATTTACCAGAAAAGAAGGGAAGAACTCGTTCAAAAGGTCGGAAATGGCCTGATCCTTTTGCTCGGCAACGATGATGTGGCCTATAACTACAAGGGCAACACCTACGCCCATTTCCGGCAGGACAGCTCGTTCCTCTATTACTTCGGATTGCAACAGGCCGGACTCGCTGGCCTGATCGACGCCGAATCCGGCGATGTAACCCTCTTTGGAAACGACCTCACCCTCGAAGATGTCGTGTGGATGGGGCCGCATCCCACATTGGCGGAACGGGCAGCCGGGGTAGGGGTGACCAAAACGGCGCCTTTCGCTCAATTGGCGCCCCAACTGGCCAAGGCCAAAAGTGCCAGCCGCTCAATCCACTTTTTGCCGCCTTACCGCTATCGCAATATGTTGCTGCTGCACCAATGGCTCGGCATTCCGGTGGAGGAATTGGGTAAAAAAGCATCGGTGGCATTGATCAAAGCCGTGGTGAGCCAACGCTCGCACAAGGGACCGGAGGAAGTGGCCGAGATGGAAAAGGCCCTGGCCGTCACCGCCGAAATGCATCTGGCTGTTATGAAAGGCGCCAAGGCCGGCCGGGTGGAAGCCGAACTGGCCGGCATCGCCGAAGGGATTGCCGCTTCTCATGGCGGGTATCTTTCCTATCCGATCATCCTTTCTATCAACGGGCATATCCTGCACAACCACGACCACAGCAATGTGCTGAAAAATGGCGACCTGCTGCTGGGGGATTTCGGGGCGGAAACCGAACGTTGCTACGCCGGCGATATCACCCGCACCTTCCCGGTGGGGGGCAAATTCTCCCAAAAACAAAAAGAGATCTATGAGATCGTATTGCACGCGGAGATGTTGGCCATCAAGTCCTGCGGCCCGGGTATCCGCTACCGCGACATTCACCTGCAGGCTGCCCGCAATATGTCGGAAGGACTCAAGCAACTGGGCCTGATGAAAGGCGACCTGGATGAGGCTGTCGCCCAGGGCGCCCATGCGCTTTTCTTCCCACACGGCCTGGGCCACATGATCGGCCTGGACGTGCATGATATGGAGGACCTCGGCGAGCAATACGTCGGCTACTCCGATTCGGTGCACCGCAGCGATCAGTTCGGTACGGCTTACCTTCGCCTGGCCCGCGAACTGGAGCCCGGCTTCGTCTTCACCGTTGAACCCGGCATCTACTTCATCCCCGAACTGATCGACCAGTGGCGGGCAGAGAAGAAGTTCGAGGCGTTCATCAATTACGATGCCGTCGAAGCCTATCGCCATTTCGGAGGGGTACGGGTGGAAGATAATGTCTTGATCACGAAAGACGGGCATCGCGTGCTGGGTCCGCCCATCCCGAAACTGGTCCAGGACCTGGAAAGTCTGATCTCTTAAAACAGGAGGTGCGCCGCCGGCGCACCTCCTGTTTTATTTTCTACCCAACGGTTTGTGGGGAGATACCCCGTCTTTCTTAAAAGGATTATTGAAAAATTTCCTTGATGAAAAAGCTACTTCTCCTTTTGTTGTTGGTGGCGGGGCTGCAGGGGATTGCTTCCGCAGGAGTTTTCTATGAATACTACAACATCTACTGCGGGTCGATCCTGGAGTTGGGCCCGGTGGGATTCCCCTTGTGGAACCCGGCCAAGGTGATCAAGGAACCCCTTCATGGACAGGCCCTGATCCTGACCGATCAACCCTTCCCGGATTCCCTGGTGTATAAGTCCGACTATGGGTATCTCGGACAGGATACCTTTATCGTGGCTTGTGCCCATGCGACCCAGATCACCTGCGATACGGGGATCTATATCATTTCCGTGACCGGCTGTCCGCCTATACTCAGTTTTACGGAAGAACATGAAATTACTTGCGACAGCACCCTGACCATCACCGGGCTGGGCTTTCCCACCTGGGTGACACCTGAGATCGTCCAGGAACCTGCACACGGAACTGCGGGGTTGTTTCTCGACACCACCCTCTGGCACACGCTCAAATATGTGCCGGAAGCGGATTTTACCGGTACGGATACCATCGTGGTGGACTGTGCCCATGCGACCCAGATCACCTGCGAAACGGGTATTTACATCGTCCACGTCTCCTGCCTGAACAATGTGGCCGGGGAAAAGGAAGGCGAGCTTCGCATTTTTCCCAACCCGGCACAGGAATGGATCCTCATTGACAGTCCGGATCCGGTAGAGCGGGTCCGGTTGTACTCTTTGCAGGGGATGCTTCTGCGGGAAGGGGCCGGGAAGCAAGTATGGACCGGGAACCTGCCTCCGGGTGTATACCTGCTGGAGGTCTGGGCCGCCGGCCAAAGAGCGGTGCGGAAGGTGTCAGTGGCTGGCAGACGCTGATCTTTATCATTGCAATTTTCGGGCAAATCGCAAAATATTGTGGCGAATTAGCAACCTGTTGAAGGACACAAGGGTCCTTGATCGCAGCGTTTTTAATTCTCAACTTAACCAAAAAGCAACCTACATGAAACGATTTGCATGGTTCGCAGGTATCGCGGCGGTTTTAGCGATGCCTTCCTGTTTTTTCTTCAACGACGACGAATTCTGTGTAAATGGCCAGGGCGACCGGGTAGCGGAGGTCATTTCACTCCCGGACTTCACCGGGATCAAGCTCAACATGGCTGCGGATGTGTATATCAAGCAAGGCCCGGAGCAAAAAGTGGTGGTCGAAGCCCAGCAAAACATTATCGACATCCTCAACCGGAACGTGCGAAACGGGGTATGGGATATCGAATTCGACCGTTGTGCGTATGATTTTTCCCTGGTCGAAGTCACCATCACGGTACCCGATCTGAACCTGATCCGGATCAACGCTTCAGGTGATATCAAGGGCATAGGGCCGTTTGATGCCAATGCCATGGAGATCGTCATCTCCGGCTCGGGCGACCTTCAAATGGACCTTTCCGCCGATCCGATCGACGCCACGATCAGCGGTTCAGGCGATATCCAGTTAGCGGGTCAAACGCCCAATCTTTATGTGCAGGTCAGCGGCTCGGGCGATTTCCGGGGTTATGACCTGGAGGCGAAGAATGCCGACATGAAAATCTCCGGATCCGGAAATATCTACTGCCTCGTGACCGATGACATGAAGGCTAACATCAGCGGCAGCGGGGACATTCATTACAAGGGATTCCCGATGATCGATGTGAATATTTCCGGCAGCGGAGATCTGATCAATGAGAATTAGTACTTTGTAAACAAAGTACAATAAGACATTCAGCGGGTTGCAACCCGCTGAATGTCTTATTAAACCCGGTTCTGCAGGCTGCGCCCGCAGAACCGGGTTTAATAAAGTTATTTTTGTTACAGTGCAATTGGCACTTTGTAAACAAAGTATCTTTATGTTTTTTTATAACACATTCAGCGGGCTGCGCCCGCACATTCAGATTATATAAAGCTATTAGGTGCCTGAAAAAAATTGTTATTAAAGGGTTCCCATTTCATGAAAGAGGAAGGGAAGGTCAAAGGCCTTCCCTTCCTCTTTAGTTTATTATTATTTTTGTAGAATGATCGGCACCGACATTCAACATGCAAAAAATCTCCTGGAGGCGGGGGAGTTGGTGGCCATACCAACTGAAACGGTTTATGGCCTCGCTGCCAACGCTTACAATGATAAGGCAGTCTCCGAGATCTTCCGGGTCAAGAACCGGCCTTCCTTTGACCCCTTGATCGTGCACGTGGGCCGATGGGAACAAGTCGCTGAGTTCGTCGTGGAGATCCCTGAACAAGCGCAGCACCTGGCTGCCCGGTTTATGCCCGGGCCGCTTACCCTTTTGTTGCCGAAGAACGAGCGATTATCCGATATCGTCACAGCCGGTTCACCGCAGGTGGCCGTGCGGATGCCTAACCACTATCTCACTCAGCAATTACTCCATTTGCTTTCTTTTCCGCTGGCTGCACCCAGCGCCAACCCGTTCGGGTATATCAGCCCGACCACAGCCCGCCATGTCGCCGACCAGTTGGATGAACAGGTGCCTTATATTCTGGATGGAGGCGCCTGTACCATCGGCATTGAATCGACCATTCTGGGCTTTGAAAACGGCACGCCCACCATTTATCGAAAGGGTGGCCTGACGATCGAAATGATCGAAGATGCGATCGGCCCGGTAGCCGTAAAGCCCTATTCCACCTCCCAACCCCAGGCCCCGGGGATGCTGCAAAGTCATTACGCGCCGAGAATTCCCTTAAAAATTGGTGCGATCGGGGAACTTTTATCCGCTTTTGAGCCTAATAGAACAGGCGTGTTGGCCTTTCGGCGAAAAGTGCCGGTCGTGCCCGCTGCCAACCAGGTGGTACTTTCCAAAAACGGGGATTTCGCGGAAGCAGCGAGAAATCTCTTCGCCGGGATGCGCTATCTCGACGGCCTGGACCTGGATGTAATTTTGGCGGAACCCGTTCCGGAAATGGGGCTGGGGCGCGCTATCAATGATCGCTTGCGAAGAGCTGCGGCTCAGGAAGGCTAATCTATGGAATCGAAACAATCGCGGTGGCGCGTCCTATGGGAGCTCCTGCGCACTTCACTGGACGGGACCGAGAAAACCTATACTACAGGTAGTATCAACCGGGCTATTGTGCTATTGGCCATTCCCATGGTGTTGGAAATGGCCATGGAGAGCCTTTTCGCAGTGGTCGACGTCTTTTTCGTAGCGCGCGTGGGCGTCGACGCCGTTGCCACCGTAGGTCTGACCGAATCGGTTGTCACCATCATTTATTCCCTGGCCATGGGACTCAGCATGGCTGCCACCGCCATGATCGCCCGGCGGGTAGGGGAAGGAAAATACGATGCGGCGGCCTGGTCGGCCGTTCAGGCTATTTACATCGGACTGATCATCTCTGTCACCCTGGGTGTCCTGGGCCTGGTCTTTGCGAAGGATATCCTGCAAGGGATGGGCGGCTCGGAAACGGTGCTCAAGACCGGAGTCGGTTATACCCGGATCATGCTGGGCGGCAATATCGTCATCACCCTGCTTTTCCTCCTGAACGGCATTTTCCGCGGCGCCGGTGATGCGGCCCTGGCCATGCGGTCCCTTTGGATCGCCAATATTCTCAACATTATCCTCGATCCCTTTTTCATCTTTGGCTGGGGGCCTTTTCCGGAACTGGGCGTACAAGGTGCGGCGGTGGCCACTACCATCGGCCGTGGCGCCGGCGTATTGTTCCAGTTGGTCATCCTTTTCCGCGGTTCGGGTCTGTTGCGCCTGCTTCGGCGGCATCTGATCGTGCGCTGGGACATCATCTGGCGGCAGATCAAAGTGGCGGCAGGAGGAGCGGGGCAGCACTTTATCGCTTCCGCCAGTTGGATCTTCCTCATGCGGATCATTTCCCAGTTTGGAAGCGAGGTCGTCGCAGGTTATACCATCGCCATCCGGTTGATCATTTTTACGATCCTTCCTTCCTGGGGCATTTCAAATGCTGCCGCCACCCTGGTCGGGCAGAACCTGGGGGCGGGTCATCCCGCCCGTGCCGAATCCTCGGCCTGGCGCTCGGCATTTTACAACATGATCTTCCTGCTTGTCGTGGCGGTGATCTATATGGCAGGGGCCCCTGCACTCATTCGCCTGTTCTCGACAGAGACCGCAGTAGTCGAAGCGGGGTCGGTCTGTTTGCGGATCATCAGCGCCGGGTATATTTTTTTCGCCTACGGCATGGTGATCAGCCAGTCCTTCAACGGGGCCGGCGACACCCGGACGCCTACCATTATCAATTTTTTCTGTTTTTGGATGATGGAGATCCCGCTGGGTTACCTGCTGGCTACCCAGACCGGCTTGGGCTATTCCGGCGTGGCCTGGGCAATTACCGTCAGTGAAACGGCCCTGGCGCTCATCTGCATCTGGCTGTTTCGACAGGGAAAATGGAAGACGGTGGAGATATAAACATGAGACATCCCGAATTTTCTTACGCCATGCCTAATCCCTTGATTTTCAAACTCATCCCCCGACCCCTTCTCTTCAAAGAGAAGGGGAGCTTTTTGACTTAGCGAATTTGAAAAGCAATAAATCGGAGTTTAAGTCATTGATTTTCAGCACAAATAGCTCCCCCTCTCTGGAGGAGAGAGGGGGCTGGGGGGGTGAGTTCGAAATAGGCGGTCAAAATTCGGGATATCTCATGTTATTAATGATTGGTAATGACGAATTCCTTATTCTCCACTCCAACCCCTTTAATGATCAGTTTTTCCCAGGATTTCGGCAGTTTGTAATCCGTCTGCCCGATGCCCTCGTCCGTGATGTGCAGGCCGCCGAAGCCGGATAATACCGCTTGCAACATACCGCCGGCTCCGGTGGCGAAGTAGGGGTTCGTTCCCCCTGGCGTTTCGGAGATCACGCCAAAAGGCGGTACCTCGTTTTTCTTGTAGCTATCCGAAAAAATAGCCGCGGCTTTGTCGGGCTCGCCGAGTCGTTGGTACAAGATAGCGAGGATGGCAGCGCCCATCGCCGGACCGTTTGGCGCCATTCGCTCGGCGTAGTAGTCCAGGTCTTTCCGGACTTGAGCCGGATCGCTGATGATATCCAGGGGATACGCCAGGAGGTTGACATCGGCCTGTTTGATCATCACGCCATCGTAGGTGGCATTTTCCCGGGTCGTCCCATCGGGGAATTGCAGGATCGGGATATTTTCGGCGACGTGCAACCAGTCGGGATCGGGCTCCAGGCCTAGTTCCAGGGCAGCCTGGGTGGCATATCGCAATGCGGTGATCGCCATGCCGTTGGTGAAGGCGTTATTGTCGATGTTTTCCTGCCATTCGTTGGCGCCGATCACGTTCTTGATGTCGTAGTGCCCGGGTCCGTTGCGTTCCACCCGGCTGGCCCAGAATTTGGCGACGTTTTCCAGGATGGGCCAGCCCCGGGTGCGCAGCCATTCCTTGTCGCGGGTTACCTGGTAGTATTTCCAGCAGGCCCAGCCCACACACCCGGTGATATGGTGCTGGAACGGCCCGGTCAGGGCCCATACAGGCGTGTCTTCCGATCCGTCGGCAGCTGATTCCCAGGGGAACATAGCGCCTTCATAGCCATGTGCAAAGGCGTTCTGCTTCGCGGCTTCCAGCCTTTCAAAACGGTATTCGAGGAATGATCTCGCCATCTCCGGCTGCAGCATCAGGATCGGTGGGTACATCCAAAGTTCGGTATCCCAAAATACGTGGCCGTTGTAGCCCAGGCCCGACAAACCCATGGGAGAAAGGGAGTAGGACGTGCCTTTCCGGGCGAAGGAGTACAGATGGTACAGGGCGAAACGGATATCCCGGGTCACGTCGTCGTTTCCTACCACTTCAATGTCGCCGCTTTCCCACAGCTCCTTCCAGGCTTTGACATGGTAGTCGTACAATCGTTGCCGACCTTCCAGCCGGGCGAAGATGGTGAGGCGCTCGGCTTCATTGTGGGGGTCTTCGTATTGCTCGGAGGAAACCGTGGAGGCTACGATGCTGTAGGTATACGTTTCCCCGGCCTTGATCTTTTTGGTGAATTTCAGCAAATGCCGGTTGTAATCCCAGTCCTCGTGGATGAGAACGGGTTCCTGCCCGTGTGGCTCTTCGAAGATGAAGCTGTTGCTCGCCGCTACTTTTAGCCGGCCGGAAGGGCTGTTGGCTACCGAGGTCATCAGCGGGATCTTCACATGGGGCCGGTCGATCTCGGCGTAGTAATTCCGCACATCGCTCAGGTGGTCAGGGGCTTCCAGAATGGAGGAAGGCGTGATCGTGATGTCTTTTTTTGCCTTAACCCGGAAGACGATCAGGGCCGTATAGGGCAGATGCCGCAGCGACATCATGGTGCTTTCTACCGATGCCTTTTCTTCGAAATCAAAGGAAGTGGTGAAGGTCGCTTCCCGCATGTTCAACACCTGCTTGAAGTTTCGGATGTTGGAGCGGTTAATTTGAACATCGTCAATAATAAGATCGGCATTGACGTGGTTGAATGTCTTCAAAATGTTGGAAACCCGGCCTCGCTGGTAGTAGTCGTAAGCGCCGTTCAGGACGACGTCTTTTACCTTCAGCGGATCGGGCGACGATACGATACCGACTACCCCGTTAGCCACCGTAACGCCGTAGTAGTGGTTGGGGTCGATGTCAGCCGCTTCCACCTCCCAGGTGGATTGGCTATGTCCGGTCATCCATATGGATAGAAATCCGATAAAAATGAATGGGTTCCTCATGTCGCGTATTCAAAGATTTTATAAAATTTTTTCCCTTAATCACCAATCTCCACTACTTTCAACGTCCCGTTATTCCGGGCGATGATCAGGTAATCTTTCCCTCCGATCCGGATATTTCGGATGTTTTTCACCTGCCCGTCGATGGGCTCCCCACCGGGCTGGGTGGACTCAAAGCGACCATTTCCTTTATTGATCAACAGGGTACCGTAGTTGCTGTCGTAACGACCCATCATAATATTGGCATCAAAGTAGTTGCCCATCAGGAGCAGGTCGGGGAGCCCGTCATGATTAAGGTCTTTGGAAATTGCGGCATAGTAATCGCCTTGCTGCACTTCCTCGTCGAGGGGGCGGGCCTCAAAGTGGCCCTGACCGTCGTTGATCAGCAGCATCGAGCGGAACTCGTCGGCTTCAAAATAGTGCTCCAGTTTCTCGACGGGGAAGATCTCCGTGAAAGAAGCATTGGCAAAGTCCTTGGCATAGACGAATTTCTTCTTGATAAAAGGCATTTGGGTTTCGAGCTCTTTTTTGTTGTGGAACGGAATTTCCTTCCCTTGCACGAAATAGCTCAACACCTGTTCCTTGGTGCCATTGTCGTCGAAATCGTCGTAATACATACGTACGGGCTCGTCAGGCTTTATTTTCAGCCGGCTGTTCAGACCCAGGTTCCCAGCCAGAATGTCGATATCGCCGTCGTTGTCCACATCTACGGGATAGGCGAAATTCCACCATCCTTTTTCATTACAAAGCGTTTTCAGGGCGAACCGCCCTCCGTCGTTGATGAGGGCTTTGATCCCGTCCCATTCCAGGGCCAGTATGATGTCCAGATCGCCGTCCTGGTCCAGATCAACGGCCGAGCTGCCTTTTACAAAGCCCAGTAGTCCGGCATCGGGAAGGTATTGGTCGGATACATCGGTAAATTTCCCCGTGCCGTCGTTTGCCAGGCAGTATGATTTCGGGATCTCGCCATAGGCCCAGGGTTTGGCCCGGGCGCCGATGAACAGGTCGGGCACACCGTCGCCGGTAAAGTCGAAGACCTCCAGCCCGCCGGCGGTGACCGATACACCGGTAAATGCATCGGCTTTTTTACGGAGGTTGCCGCTGCCGTCATTCAGGTAGATCAGGGGCCAGGTGAAAGGGCTGTTTTCCCGGAATTCATTTCCCCCCGTAGCTATCACCAGGTCGTTCGCTCCGTCGGCGTTCACATCGATGATCGCAGCTTTGACTTCCTCATAGGTGCTGTCTGTCCGAAGGTCCGCGTTCTTGACCCGTTGAAAGGTGCCGTCAGCTTGCTGAAAGAACAGCCCGCTAACCATCCATTTTGCGGAGCCGACAAATACGTCATCCAGGCTGTCGCCGTTGAGGTCGCCAACAGCCAAAGCCGGTCCGTCGGTGGAGGTGGAAAACGGGATCAGGATCTCCCGGTCGAATTCGACAAATTCGTTTTCCTCATGGGTGTATTCGAGATGGAAGTCCTTTTCTTTTGATATAAACCGGTACGAAAACGGCTTCTGGAGGAGGCTGTAATCGAAGCGTGGGAGCCCGGCTTCCTCCACGACGTGCAACACCGGTCCCTTGGCATCTTTGATCCTGGAAACCGTCCGGTCGGGCCAGATCACGAGGATAGAATCCATCGGCGCGCCCTGGGTGGCGAAAACGGCCGGTCCGATCGAGGAAGATTGGAAGCCTCTGACCTGAAACTGCTCGGCGTATTGCACGCGGCCCTGTTGATAGGCCAGTATTTTGGCGCCAATGGCGTATTTATTCTTTCCCCTGCCTTCCAGGTAGATTTTTATCGACTTCGCGGTGGTCCGGTTTTCATACAAAAAAGCCGGGTCGTTGATGTTGTTGGTAAGGATATCCAGGTCGCCGTCGTTATCGAGGTCGGCGTAGGCCGCACTGTTGGAGTAGCTCACCTGGTCGTTCCGGATGCGGTCGCCGGAGTCCCGGTATTGTTCAGTGGGTGTGCCGAGGAAAAATTTATTCCGGACCTTGATCTCCGGGATCTTTTTGATGACGCTCAGATCCTTTTCGGTCAATTGATCGAATTCGATCTTATACTTAATATCATCATTAGCCTCGAAGTTGATATAGTCCATATCGTTCATCCGCTTGGGGATCCCGTTGCTGACAAAAAGGTCCCGGATCCCGTCGAGATCCATGTCGAACAGCAGGGGTGACCACGACCAATCGGTGGCGAAAATGCCGCCGTACCGCCCGATCTCGCTGAACGTGTTGTTGCCGTTATTGACCTGAAGGCAGTTCTTGGCGAATTGGTGGTTGTAGCCGTAGTTGAGTTTGAACCGGAAAATATTCAGCGCTTCTTCACCTTCCGATTTTTTCAGGATCACCGGATCTTCCGGCAACATATCCAGCGAAACGATATCCGGAAAGCAATCGTTGTTGACATCGGCAACGTCCACCCCCATGGTAAACTTGCTGGTGTGCTGGATCTCCTCGTTCAATGATTCTTTAAAAGTGCCGTTGCCCTGGTTGATGTAGAGATAGTCATTTTCATGAAAATCATTGCCCACGTAAATATCCGGGTAGCCGTCGAGATTGAAATCGCCGAAGGCCAACCCGAGTCCGTACCCGATCACGGAACTTTGGATGCCTGCTTCCCGGGTGACGTCCACAAAATGCCCGCCCTCATTTCTGAATAGTTTATCGCCTGAAACCGGATCGACCGTATCCAAAAACCGGGCTCTCGGCCCGAAAGTGCCGTTCTGATGCACGCTGTGGTTCAGAAGGTAGAGATCGAGGTCGCCGTCGAGGTCGTAGTCGAAAAAGCCGGCCTGGGTACAGAATCCCTTGAAATCGACGCCGTAAGCCCGTGCGGATTCTTTGTACTGCGGTACCCCGTTGGCATCGATGCCTGTGCAGATGAAGAGCTTGTTGTTATCATCCAGCTTGCGGTAGCTTCCCACCTGACACAAGTAGATGTCCAGCAGCCCGTCCCCGTTGACATCCGCCACCGAAGCCCCTGTCGACCAGCCGTTTTCTCCGCCGTCTATCTGGGTTTGATCGCTCACGTCCCTGAAGGTCAATCCTCCCTGGTTGAGGAACATTTTTTCTTTTCCCAGATTGGACGTAAAGTAGACGTCGATCAGGCTGTCGTTGTTGAAATCGGCGACAGCAATGCCACCGCCGTTGTAATAGTAGAGGTAATTAAAAATATTCAGGTCGACTTCGACCGGCAATTCATTGACGAAATTGAGATGGGTGTCTTCCGTTTTTTTTAGTTCAAAAAGGTAATCGGCACCCGGTTGGTCCGAGTGACAGGAGAAAAACGATATCGACACCGTCAGGAGAATGATCAGTATTTTTTTCACTTTACACTTTTGATTAATTCCGGAGAGGCATTATTGATCAAAAACAGGTATTGGTTTCCGCCATTTACCCGGATCGGCTGGATGTCTTTCACTTCCCCATCGATCCAGATGTTGGAGGTGTTTTCATCGACAAAACGCAATTGTCCCTTCCCATCGTTTAATAAAAGCCCGCCAAAACTGGCGTCCAGCCTGGAAAATTGAGGGATCAGGTTAAAATCGTTCCCCCCGGTCAACAGGTCGATGTCGCCGTCGCCGTCCACATCCACCGGAAGAATGGCCTTGATGGAGGAGAGTTGAGAGTCTTCCGGCAAGGCTTCCATCCGGAAATGCCCGTCTCCGTCATTCCAGGCGATGGAGGAGAGCATGTAATTGCAATTCCGGTGCCCGGCCTTTTCCAGGGCGGGGCCGGGGAATAATTCCTGAATGGATTTAGTGGCGTAATCGCTGTGCCGGAGCGCCCCCTTTTTGATGGCGGTGATCTGATCCTGCATGTCCTTTTTAAGCATGATCGGCATGTCCCTTCCGCCGGTCCTTTGGGTCATGATCTTATCCACCGTTCCGTTGTCGTCGAAATCGTTGATCCACAGGGAAAGAGGCGCTTCCTGATCGGCGTAGACGTAGCAATTGGAACCGGTATTCCCGAAGATGAGGTCCATGTCTCCGTCGGAATCGAGGTCGGCGGCAGCTACCTTGAAATACCAGCCATTGTAGTCCGATAGGTTGGTGGTCTGCTCGGTAAACCGGGTGCCGTCGTACGCAAAGATGCGGGGGTAGTCCCATTCGCCGACGACAATGAGTTCCTTTCCGGCATCGCCCATAACATTTTCAAATACGGCCGAAGTGACCATGCCCACACCGGAAAAATTGTTGAACAATTCTTTGGAAACATCGGTAAAATGGCCTTGCCCATCATTTTTGAAGGCAAAATGGGCCGGATTGAACCCGTAATGGCGCGGCACTGACCTCGAGAAAATGAACAGGTCCTGATCGCCGTCGCCGTCGTAGTCATGCGCCAGTATCTCGGAAGTATTCATGCCGATCTCGGAAGTAAACCCGGCGCTGGGCGTGAAATTACCGGCGCCGTCGTTGAGGTAGAGCCGATCCACCAGGTTGGGGTCGTTGGGTTGGTATTGGTTTCCGCCCGATCCCACCATCAGGTCCTGGTCCCCATCGTTATCGGCGTCGAAGAACCGGCAGGCCGTATCTTCGAATTTAAGGTGTTTATTGAGCGCAGGCTGTGGCTTTTCGGCAAAGCCGGCGGCGGTCTGAATATAGATCCTGCCCGGCTGGTCGGTTGCTCCGCAAATGAATACGTCTTCTTTCCCGTCTCCGTTTACGTCGGCGACGCAGGCTTTTGGACCTTCTTTCGACAACATCCGGTGCACCCCTCTTTCGTAGTAATAGTCGACATAATCGTCCTCGATATGGGGTTGGAATGTATTTGGTACCGCAGCGAAGAGCCCGTTTGCCGGGGCTGGCTTATGGTAATGGCCTCCCGCCCCCGCTTCCGCAACCTGTACCACCCTATCGGTGGGGGAGGGATGCAGGACCGTGTCCTGGCCGTCCGGCCAAACGATCAACAGGGAGTCGATCTTCGGATCGCTGCCCAGGCCGAAGAGGAGTTGGTACTCAACCGAAGATTGGAAACCCCTGCTGGGGTTGACCTGCTGGTATTGCAGGCTTCCCGGGGAATAGAGGTAGACCTTGGCGCCTATTGCCTTGGTGTTGGGCGCCTTACCTTCGAGCCTGACCTCAAGTGATTTGTTCCGGGTGTTGTTCCGGTAGAGGAGGGCCGGCTGGTTCACGTTATTGATGACGAGGTCGAGGTCGCCGTCGTTATCGAGGTCGCCGTAAGCCGCGCCGTTGGAAAAGGTCTCTTTGTCCAGGCCCCATTCTTTGGAGGCATTTTCGAACCGGTAGCCGGAGATGTTGTGAAAGGCCAGGTTGGACAAGGGTTTGGAAGGCATTTTGTCGATCACGGTGTTCATGTCTTCCTTTTTTCCGGTCAGCGCCATTTTCTGGATCACCTCATTGGCGAAAAAGTCCATAAAATCCAGGTCGATCACGTCGTGGAAGATGCCGTTGCAGACAATGATGTCGGTATACCGGTCGTTGTCGGCGTCGAACATCAGGGCGCCCCAGGACCAGTCGGAAGCAGCTACTCCGGCGTGGAAGGCGACTTCCTTGAATTTCTTTCCCTTATTGATCTGCAGGGTGTTGTGCATGAACTGGTTGTAAAAACCACTTTCCACCTTCAGGCGGCGGAGGTTGATATCGTCGAAGGATGCCGTGGTCTTCAGGCGGTAATCGTCGTTGGGAAGCATGTCGGTCACGAACAGGTCCATCAGGCCGTCGTTGTTGATATCGCGGAGGTCGGCGCCCATGGACGAGTGGGAGATGTGGGAGAAATAGTCTTCCAGCGATTCCTTGAAGGTGCCGTTGCCCTGGTTGAGGTACAGGTAGTCCCTTTCGAAAAAGTCGTTGGAGATGTAGAGATCGTCGTAGCCGTCGTCGTTTATGTCGCCGACCGTTACGCCCAGGCCGAAGCCGATCAGGCTCTGGTAGATACCTGCTTCGTCGGACACGTCGACGAATTTTCCGTTGTCGTTGCGCAGGAACTTGTCGCCGCCGCCTTTGAGGAATTCCTTGACCGGCCAGTCCCTGGCGGGCAGATCCCGCTTGTTGGAATAGTTGAGGGTATTGGTGGGGATGAAGCTGTTGTTGAGCAGGTATACGTCGAGGTCGCCGTCCTTGTCGTAGTCGAGGAACGCGGCGTGGGTGGTATACCCGTTGTCGTCGAGGCCGTATTCGGCGCCTTTCTCGGTAAAGGTAAGATCCTGGTTATTGATAAAGAGGAGGTTCTTCTGGTCCTGGCCGGATACGTAACCCGCATTGCAGACGTAGATATCGAGGAAGCCGTCGGCATTGATATCGACCAGTACGACGCCGGTGCTCCATTTATTGGCGGCGCCCACGCCGGCAGAGGCGGTGATGTCTTCAAATTTCCAGTCGCCTTTATTGAGGTAGAGTTTGTTCTCGCCCATATTGGCGGTAAAATAGATGTCTGGCAGTCCGTCGTTGTTGATATCACCGATGGCTACGCCGCCGCCGTTGTAAAAATTGCGGTAGGTGAAGATGTTGAGGTCTTCGTTGTTGACCACATTATTTTCGAAATGCACCCCCGAACTGCTTTCGGGTATGGAGGTAAATAAACGGTCATTCCCCCCCGGTTCTTTATTGCAGGCAAGGAGCAGCAATAATCCGGACAGGTAAAGAAGTTTTTTCATGGTAACCTGATTTTGGGATAAAGTTACATTCATTTAAAAAAAAAGGAGAGCGTTACGACGCTCTCCTTCTCTTTTTGAATACGATAGTGCGCCAGAGGCGCATCATCGCAAGGAATTAATACCCTGGATTCTGCTTCAGGTTCGGATTGGCAGACAATTCGATCGAGGGGATCGGGAAGAGGAGCCGGGTGGCGTCATCCGCACTCTTGTCCGTCCACGCATCGAGGAATGTTCCGAAACGGATCTGATCTTGCCGTCTGTAACCTTCCCACCAGAGTTCGAAACCTCTTTCGTTATAGATCTCTTCCAGGCTTCCGGTCGAGTTGGTAGCTACACCGCGTTTGCCCCGGATCTCGTTGACCAGGCTGGCAGGCGTGTCGCCGCCGGTGGCTGTGCCACCCCGTGCGATAGCTTCGGCTTTCATGAGAAGAATATCCGAATAGCGGAAGAGCACGTAGTCGTTGTCTGACCGGTCGATATTGACAAAGTCCGGAATGTATTTGATCCCGCGAATACCTGTTACTTCAAGGTTGTTGCCGGTTTCAAAGATGCTCACCTCTTTGGTAAAGGAGAGCGGGTTACCGCGGCGGTCGTTGAGAGCGGTTCCGTTTTCGTCGTACTGTTGTCCGATCAGGAATCCGGCATGGAGACCCGAAACAGGGGTTAGGTCGGCGGGTTCTGCATCGAAACGCACATCATTCGGATCGTCGAAGCGGTCGTAGAAATCAGCGATGGTGCAGAAACCGTTCCAGCCGCTGGGTTTCTGATTGTAGTGCAGGGTCATGTGCCAGTGCGCACGGACCTCCCCTCCCTGTACACCACCATCATTCTTGGAGGTGAAGATCAGTTCGGAGGAAACCATATCGTTGTTCGGACGGAAATTGTCGTAGTAGTCATCATCCACTTCGTAGTTGCCGGAATCGATAATCCCGTCGCAAGCCTGGATCACCTTATCCATATCGGCCGCCGAGAAGCTCGGATTGGCACGGTCGCCGGTCCAAACGCCTTTGTTGAGATACATTTTAGCCAGCAAAGCGCGGGCTGCATCTTTAGAAGCGACCCAGGCATCCGTATTATCGGGGAGGTTGGGTAGGATCGTTTCCAGTTCGGAAATGATATAATTGGTGGCATCAGAGCTGCTCATCACCGTAGGATCGGTCAGGGCGATGTTCGACCCCGGTTCACGGGTAGGCACTTGCCCCCAATGATCAACAAAGATATACATATAAAAAGCGCGAAGGAAGCGAGCTGCCATCTCTTGGTCCTGGGAAGGGTTGTAGGCCAATACGTTATTGGCCAGGTAAAGACCCCGTCCCATACTGTTAAACGAATTCCGGTTAAACGTGTGTTCCGCATCCCAGGTGTGATCGTGGAGTGTTCTCCAAACGCCGTTGTCGTCCCAGTCGGTACCGCGGGTCGGGCCCATTATTTCATCGGAGGAATGCTCCTGGAGGCTCCAGATATTGTCCTGAACCTGGAATTGCCAAAGGGTGCGGTAGGCGTCGTCCAGGAGCGACTGCACATCGACACTGCCGGCTTCGGGAACCACGCCATCTACGATCTCCTCTTGCAGGTTCGTGCAAGAACCCAGGAGAAGGGAAAAAGCGAAAAGGCTTGCAAAGCCTAAACTGTTTATGAATTTCATTCTATAAAGATTTTTATAGTTTTTGATTTAAAAAACGTGGAGGCTGGAACTGTGAGCATGGCCACAGTTCCGACTCACATTTAGAATTTAATGCTCAAAGAAGCCAGGAACGTCCGCGAGGTCGGATACGGCGTATATTCGATACCGAACGAGGGAATACCGGAGATCTCCTTGTTGGTGTTGACCACGGGGTCGAAGCCTGAGTATCCCGTAATGAGCAGCAGGTTCTGACCGGTCACGGCCAGGCGTGCGCCTTTCAGGAATCCCGGCAGATTGGCAAAGGTGTATCCGAGGGTTACGTTCGACAGGCGGACATGGTCGCCATTTTCCAGGTAGCGGGTCGAAGCCGGGTAGGAGTTGTTGATGCTCTCCCCGTTGCCCACCAGGTCGGCGGTCACGTTCCGGCCGTTGGCGATGTTTCCTTTTACGAAAACGGCGTTGGTCGTGTTGTTGTAGACCTGATAGCCGAATGCGCCACTGAGGTTGGCCATAACGTCAAAGTTGCCGATCTTCAGGTCGGTGGAAATCCCAAGGAGGAAGTCGGGCAGTGGGTCGCCGACGAACTGCTTCACAGAGGAAACCGTAGCGATCAGGGTGGTGCCGCCGTTAACGGGGTCCTGATAGATGGAAAGACCTTCAGCGTTCAAACCTTCCCAAACGGGCAGGTAGTAGGCAAACAGCGGCTGGCCGTCCGCAATGCGCTGGGAGAAGGCCCCGGTAAGGCCCTGGCCGTTGATGCCACCGGTATTGATTGCCGTACCGAAACCATCCACCTGGTTGGTGAGGTAGGTTCCGTTCAGGTTCAGGCCCCAGCTCAGGTTGCGCTTTTCTACGAGGGAGAAATTCAGTCCTAGTTCCAGACCACTGTTGGTGATGGTGCCATCCACGTTGCGGTAGATACGGCTATCCACGTTCGGGTTGGGCTGTGCCAGTGGCACGAACAGGATGAGGTCGTTGGTCTTTTTCTGGAAATAGTCGATCGTACCGGAAATGCGGTAGTCCATAATGGCAAAATCGATACCGGCGTTCAACTGGGAACTGGATTCCCAACGCAGGTCCGGGCTCGGGTTGTTCTTCTGGGTCAGGTTGCCCTGATCGTAGACGAAGTATTCCTGGGCAGCACCGGCGGGGAATTCCTGGTTACCGGTAACCCCCCAGCCCAAACGCAGGCGCAGGTTGTCGAAAGCGCCCGGTGCAAAACTTTCATTGTGGATATTCCAGGCAGCGGCGAAGGACGGGAAGTAACCGTACTTGTTGTTTTCACCAAACTTGCTGGAACCATCGGCACGGATCGTAGCCGTGATCAGATAGCGCTCACCGAAGTTGAAGATACCACGTGCAAAGTAGGACTGCAGTTCGACATCCGGATCGTGGAAGGATTCTGCCCGCTGGTTGACGTTGGCTGCCGATTGCAGAATGTCGGTGTAATCCAATGGGAAGTTTTTAGCCAGGTTTGTGACGATAATTTTCGTTCCCTGGTTGGAATACTTCAGGTATTCATAACCACCCAGCAAATTCAGGGAGAATCCTGAGGTGATCTGGGCCTGGTAGTTCAGCGTATGTGTGATCTGGGTGCTTCCCAAGTGGTTGTTACCAACCTGGGCCTGACCTATATCCCGGGTCTTGCTGAAGTTCAGGGCAGGATTGGCAAAGAACCTTCTCTCCCCCCGAGCTTCGTCAACACTGACATTGAACTTGTAATCCAACCCTTTCACGATCCGGAATGTAGCACCGAGGTTGCCAAGGATGCGGGTCGTATTGGTCCGGTCGCGGATATAATCGCTCAAGGCCAGCGGGTTACGGGCTTCCAGAATATCCTGGTCGTAGCTGCCGTCGGCCTTGATCAGCGGCTTGGTCGGGTTCCATTGCAGGGCAGCTCCGATCAGAGAACCTTCATAGCCGGAATCGTCCGAAATAGGAGCATCCTCCTGGGAAACCTTGGAAGCGGTCAGGCCGAGGTCGATGGTTAAACGGTCGTTTTTCAAAGCTTTGAAAGACGCTTTGAGACCACCTGTATACTTGGTTAATCCGGAGTTGATAATAATACCCGTTTGATCGAACAGGCTACCGAAAACCCGGTAGTTATACTTATCCCCGCCACCGTTTACGCTCAGCGAATGGGAGTTGGTATATCCCGTCCGGAGAATGGCATCCATTGCATCGACATTGTCTCCAAAGTCGTTATCGAGTGTCAGCCCTTCGGTTTTCAAACCGGCGCGGAACTCATCACCCGTCAGGTAATCCGGGCGGCGAAGGATGTTACTCATACCTTGTTGTACGGTGTACTCGATCGTGGGTTTCCCGTTCTGGCCTTTTTTGGTCGTGATCAGGATAACGCCGTTAGCGCCCCGGGATCCGTAAATAGCCGTAGCGGAAGCATCCTTGAGGACTTCGATGGATGCGATCTCGTTTGGATCGATGAAAGCAAAAGGGTTGGAGCCCTGGGAACGGCCGAGGTCTAATACATCCCCGCCTGGCTCCACGCTCCGGTTGTCCAATTGGATACCGTCGATCACGATCAGCGGGTCGTTACCCGAACGGATCGAGGAGGTACCCCGGATGTTGATCTTGGTTGCTGCACCCGGTGCGCCGCTGGCGCCCACGATCTGGATCCCTGCGGTCCTGCCT
Organism: Lewinellaceae bacterium; assembly: GCA_020636275.1. GTDB lineage: Bacteria > Bacteroidota > Bacteroidia > Chitinophagales > Saprospiraceae > JADJTT01. Next base: position 1,354,062 of record JACJYD010000001.1, read on the forward strand.
TCCAACAACTCCTGCGGAGAAGTTATGGCACCGCGATTGAAGCTTTCTTCGCCCACCTTGGCAACCGAACCCGTAAGGTCACTTTTCTTGACGGTACCGTAGCCGATCACGACCACCTCATCCAGAAGCGCCCCTACGGAGAGGGAAACGTTGATGACGTTGGAACTACCGATCGTGATTTCCTGAGAGGAATAGCCAGTGTAAGAGAAAATCAATACATCCGATCCGGAAGGGACATCCAGGGAGTAATTGCCATCAAAATCAGTAATGGTGCCAGAACTGGTACCTTTCACCAGGATATTGGCGCCGATTAGTGGTTCTTTGCTTTCAGCATCGGTCACCGTACCGGAAATGGTCCGCTGGCCAAATGCAGAAATGCTTACCACCATTAAGATCATTACGAAATGGATCTTGGTAAAGAACATTTTCATGCGTTTTGAGTGATTTGAGTGTGTGAAAAAACTTAAGCAAGTTTTGGTCGCCGGGGTGAACAGCAAAGCCTGTAAAAAATTCATTTTACAGGCTCGGGAGAAATTCTTATGCAAGTTAAGAAAAAAAATTGCTTTGCGAAAAAAAATACTTAAATTATTCTGTTTTCAGAGGAGCTTTCGGAATAATCTTTGACTTGTTGTTCGCTTTACAATTTGATTACAATAAATTGATTTTCAAAATATTCTACTTTTGTTGTGTTTGCGCTTCCAAACACTTGACGGCCGCCGGCCGCTGAATCTATATTTCACAAGTATTAAATAATTTTTGATCATGCTTCGCATCCCGAAATTCAGCCTGTTGATTCTTGGTTTCCTTTCTTTCCTGTATTGGTCCTGCAACACGCCTGCCGGCGATTGGGAGGCAAAAATGGAGGACCCGGAACTGCTGATCCGGTCGGTTTCCGAACTGTCCGATGTCTTGATCCACGACATTTTTTCGCCGCCTGTGGCCAGCCGGGTTTACGCCTATCCCTCCATCGCCGCCTATGAATGCGCCCGGTTTACGGATAACAGGTACCATACCCTGGCCGGGCAGTTGCACGGTCTGGAAACACTTCCCCTGCCGGATACCACAAAAGTATACTCCTTTCAGCTTGCCGCCTTGCATGCCTTTAACCTGGTGGGGAAAAAACTGATCTTCTCGGAGGATAGAATCGCCGATTTCATGGCCGAGCAGGATTCGGTGGTTCTGGCAACCCATATGCCGAAAGACGTGTATGACCGCTCCTGCGCATTTGGTGCGGAAATGGCGGAGGCCATTCTGGCCTGGGCCGATCGCGATAATTACAAGGAGACCAGGTCCTCCCCGAAATACTCCGTGTCCAAAGCTCCCGAGCGCTGGATCCCGACGCCGCCGGCCTACATCAGCGGTATCGAACCGCAATGGCGGGAGATCCGCACCTTCGTGCTCGATTCGGCACAGCAGTTCAAACCCGAGCCGCCGACTCCATACGATATGAATAAAAACTCCCGGTTTTATAAGGAAGCCCTGGAAGTTTACGATGCCGTTAATAATGCTGAAAAAGAGCATGTGGCAATCGCCAGATTCTGGGACTGCAACCCCTACGTCATGAACGTAACCGGACACGTAATGGTGGCCACCAAGAAGATCACCCCGGGCGGGCACTGGATGGAGATCGTCTCCATCGCCAACAAAAAGGCCAACGCATCGTTTGTCCAGGCCGCCGAAGCCTACGCCCTGACCGCCATCTGCCTGGCCGATGCCTTCATTTCCTGCTGGGATGAGAAATACAGGTCCAACCTGGTCCGTCCGGAAACGGTCATCAACGGATTTATCGACGAAAAATGGACGCCCCTCCTGCAAACCCCTCCTTTTCCCGAATATACCAGCGGGCATTCGGTCATATCCCGGGCCGCGGCGGTTTGCCTGACCAGTATCTACGGCGACAATTTTGCCTTTCACGATGATTCGGAAATGAAATTCGGACTGCCCGCCCGCGATTACCACTCCTTCCTGGAAGCTTCCGAAGAAGCGGCCATCTCCCGTCTGTACGGCGGAATCCACTACCGGCCGGCTATTGAGCACGGAATAAAGGAAGGAGAGCAGGTTGGTAATTTTATCGTCGCACACCTGAAAACGAAATGACTTGAGTCATCCCGAATTTTGAGAGGGGTGGCTCTATTCAAAAAATAAGAACCACAAAGGCGCTAGGTACAGGCCATACCTTCCCTGTAAGACGATGGTGCCAAAATATTTTGGCACACCACTGGTGCGCTAAATTTATTTGGCGCGGGAAAAGCCCTGCCCTGACGGGCTAAACCTATGGAATACATGCTTATAAAGCTGAGCTTGAATTCCTCTTTGAAGCAGAGCAAGTTGTCTTAGCGCCTTTGCGGTTCTAAAAAATCATCTGCGTTTACAAATCCTTTGGAGGTGATCTGGAAAATTCGGCATGACTCGTAATTTAATTCACCCGAAGTTGTAAGCAGTACATTTTGACTAAATGCAAAAAGGTTGAAGGCGATTTTCAATACTCGCTTTTCTCGATCTGCGCCAAGCGCTCTTCCGTTGGTTTTTTGATCCAATTGTATAAAGCACCGGCAAAAAGCAGCGCCGAAAACACGGTGGCCAACATGAAGCCGTAGAGCGCGTTCTTCCCGAACGCATCGCTGACGGCCGCCATGGAGAGCGGACCCAAGGCCGCTCCTGCCGCCGTGAAGAACAAGATAATACCGGCTACCGCTCCGTGTTGCACCTTTGGGAAACAACTGATGCCCTTTGAATTGATCGTCGGATACATCACCGACATGAAAATACCCGTGAGGGGAAGGGCGATCACCCGCACGCCGGGATCCCCGAAGATGCTGACCACAAAACACAGCAAAATGGCCAGGCTGAATACCGCCAGCACGCTTGTCCAGTGAAAACGCGACAATACCCATTCGCCGAGGAAACGGCCTCCGGCGCGGAAAATGAAGAAAATGGAGAGGGAATAGACCGCCCAAAACTGGAAACTGCCCGCGTATCCCTCGATCAGGGTGGGCATCCAAACGTAGATCGCCGCTTCGGTGGCTACGTATAAAAATGCCGCGAGTGAAAATCCCAGGGCGAACGGATCCTTGAGCATGCTGAAGGTTCGCATCAGGTTGACCGGCTCCTCCGTTTTATGGGTAGTGGTTGGATATTTCGCCGCCGAAGCCATCAGGATCAGCAGGATGCACAAGGTCGCAGCGATGACGTAAAGCCATTTCCATTCGATACCCTTTTCCAGCAACCAGGTCACGATGAACGGGCCGATGATAGCGCCCACCCCGAAAAAACCTTCCACGTAATTCATCGTGGAGGTGTGTTCCTTCGTGGAAGTCGAAATATCGCCGATCAGGGCCAACGCCCCGGTTTTGAATACGCCGATCGCCATTCCGGAGATCATCAACAGGCCTGCGTAGAAGGCAAAGGTCTTTCCAATGATGAACAGGTACGAACTGATCACAAAGATCAGCAGCCCCAGTATGATCGTTCTTTTACGCCCGATCCGGTCGGCCAAAAAGCCCAGGAACATACCCGCCAGTGCAATGGCCACCATGGGCCCGTAATGCAGCAACCCCGCCGCCGTCATGCTCAGGTCGAATTGTTTCATGACCTCAGGGATGATCTTGCCCACGGCATCGGTGGTCATGGCAAACATGAGGAACATCAGGAAGGTAAGCCATTTGATGATGCGGATATTCCGCTTCCCGGGGAGAGATACTGCTATGTCCATCGTTTTCAAAATTTAGAAAAAACACAAAGTTAAAAAACGGAATAAAAGTTTATTTACGTCACCTGTTTTCTTTTATTCGTCCGGCAGGGTCTTTATCAGACGGGCAGGCACCCCGGCTACCACGCTGTAGTCCGGAAAGCTGTCGCGAACGATCGCGCCGGCGCCGACCACGCAACATTTACCCAACTCCACCCCATGCAGCAGGATGGCGCCGGCGCCTATCCAGCTGCCTTGACCCACCCGGATCGGAGCTTTTTTCCGGGGATACCAACGGCCCAACATCCGCCCACCGGTGTCCTGATGGGTGATGAACCGGACCCCGGGGCCGACAATGCATTCCGCCTCCAACACCACCTCGTCGGGCAGGTCGAAGAAAACGCCGGAGCCGATGAAACACCGGTCCCCGATTTGAAGACGCGAAAAATCATAGGTAGCGTCCTGGTCGCCAAAAACATTGTCGAGGAACAGGGGGCTTTTAAAATGGATCCCCTTTCCGACCTTCCCTCCGTATTTGAGCAGTAGGGCCCCCGTCAACCGGGGATGACAGCGGGTGAGCAGCCGGCACACATAGCCGATGCCGAAGAGATACTTCCCGGTAGCGGCCTTGATCAGGGCCAGCCTCGTCCATCCCTTTATCAGGAGGTTGCGCATGGAGGTATGGTTTTTATTGGACCCAAAACTACAAGATAGGACGGGAATTCCTATATTTGACACGCCTGGCCCCATTTTCAACAACCAGAAGGTGGGCCCGATTGTTTCTATTTGGTCGCCCATCGCATATTGCCATTCACCACAAAAAAATGCATTATGATGGGCAAATTCTTACCCTTTATCACGGTTTTTTTCCTTCTTTTTTCCATTTCTCTTCCGGCACAGGACGGCGACATCGATAAAGATGTTTCGACCTGCCGCGAGGCCAAGATGCACTTCACCGATGCCTTGCTGAACCTCAGGGGGAACGAGGACTCCGAAAACTTCGATCTGAAATACTGTCGAATGGACTGGACGGTCGCTCCACCTTCTCCCTATATCAAGGGGATTGTAACGTCTTATTTCGAAACTGTGGAAGATAACTTCCAGGCGTTGCATTTTGATCTGGCTAATGCTTTAACTGTTGATAGTGTACTATACCACGGCCAGCAGGTATCCGCCAATTTTGTAGATCCCTTTGTATTGAAGATCGATCTTCCACAGGCATTAAGCAGTGGGGTTCTGGATTCCGTGACCATCTACTATCAGGGAACCCCGGTATCAACCGGTTTTGGGACCTATGAGGCAGGACTCCACAATGGATGGCCCATTATGTGGACACTTTCGGAACCCTACGGCAGCCGTGACTGGTGGCCCTGCAAACAGGACCTCAATGACAAGATCGACAGTATTGATGTATACGTTCGCACTTCCGCCGGAGGCCCCTCGCGTGCCGCCTCCAATGGAGTGTTGGTCGGTGAGTGGTGGGATGGCAATTATAAGGTGTTCCACTGGAAGCATCGTTATCCAATACCTGCCTACCTGGTAGCAATTGCGGTGGGCGATTATGCCTATTATTCCGATTGGGTGCCGCACCCGGACGGTGACATTGAAGTGCTGAATTACGTCTTTCCTGAAAATCTGGCCCAGGCTCAAATCCAGACCCAAGACATCGTGGAGATCATGTCGTTTTACAACGACATCAGCGGTCGCTATCCCTTTGCCGATGAGAAATACGGCCATGCCCAATTCGGGTGGGGTGGAGGCATGGAACACCAGACGATGAGTTTCATGGGGGGATTCAACTACAGTTTGCAGGCTCACGAACTGGCCCACCAGTGGTTCGGCGATAAGGTGACCTGTGGTTCCTGGGCGGATATCTGGCTCAACGAGGGGTTCGCCACCTATTGGGAGGCCCTGACCCGCGAGAATCTGGTCTCGCCCCAGGCCTGGTACGATTGGAAGGTCTACGCTATTAACCAGGTGACCAGTCAGCCGGGCGGATCCGTTTGGGTTGACGATACCACGAGTGTGGGGCGTATTTTCGACGGCAGGCTTTCTTACCGGAAAGGAGCCACCTTGTTGCACATGCTTCGGTGGATACTCGGCGACGACGACTTTTTTCAGGCTTGCCGCAACTACCTCGAAGATCCCAATCTGGCCTTTGGTTATGCAAAAACAGAAGATCTGCAGGCACACCTGGAAGCTGTAAGTGGACTGGATCTCACTGAGTTCTTTGCAGACTGGTTCTATGGGCAGGGCTATCCCAGTTACCAGCTCCTCTGGGACTACCACAACGGAAAATTCTTCCTGATCGCCAATCAGACGACCAGCCATCCTTCGGTTTCTTTCTTCGAGATGCCGTTGCCCATCCGGCTGGTCGGCGATACGCAGGACACGCTGATCCGCCTGGAGCATACCCAGAACGGGCAACTTTTTGAAGTGTCCTTGCCCTGGGAGGTCAAAGCCGTCAATTTCGACCCCGATTATTGGATCGTTTCAGCCGGAAACACCGTCACCATGTCGCCGATTGACAGTGCATTAAACCAGGGATTGGAAGACCAGATCGCCGTGCGGCCCAACCCCGGCATCGATGATCTGGAAGTAGCGATCCGGGGCAACCGGCTATGGATGGACCGCGTGCGCATTTTCGATGCCAGTGGCGGACTCATTGACGACCGGGCTACCGGGCATAGTATAAGCGAAAAATGGGATACGGCCAATTGGCCAGCCGGCGCCTACATCCTCTTTGTACAAACCAGCGAGGGGTATGCCGCAAAATGGTGGGTGAAGAAATGAGAAGGGGATCCTTGTGCGTACCGGTGTACGCACAAGGATCATTGATCAGCGGTGAGGAGCTTGATCTCCTGCATGGTAAAGAGGCTGTGCAATTCCAATCCGTGTTGCTCGAGGTTCCTGGCAGCTTTCCCCGTTCGAAGGATGACGCAGAGCCCATGTTCCAAAATGCCCCCCTGCCCGCGGATGGCGTTGATGCCGTCGATGACCTGTCCTCCGGTAGTGACCACGTCTTCGATCAGGCACAATTTCTTCCCATTGAAGTCGACACCTTCGATCGATTTTTGGGTGCCGTGGCTCTTGGCTTCTTTCCGGACGAAAAGACAAGGCAATCCCGTTTCCAGCGACAGGGCAGTGGCCAGAGGTATCCCGCCCAGTTCCATCCCGGCTAACATCTCGATATCGGTGGGGAGCAGATTGACAAATTCCCGCGCTACGGCCCGAAGGATCTTCGGATCGGATTCAAAGCGGTATTTGTCGAAATATTCACTGGAATACACGCCGGAGCGCAGGATAAAACTTCCGGTGAGGTAGGAAGCCGAAAAGATTTCCCTGCCTAGTTCTTCTTTTGTCATGGTGGTGCGTTATGGGAAAAGCCTCAAATTAGCGCAAAGGCGGGCAATAGACAAGATTTTTTTTAATAAATGTGGGAATGGGGAAATCCAATTCCCGCTGAAATGAGTTTTATAGATTTAAAAGCATACCATGGACCGCTCCTTCCTCGAACAACTCTACCAAGCCCATCAATCAAAAAAAGGCATTCCTTCCCCGGCCATGGTCTGCAATGTGATCGACGGTTTGCTGGAGTTGATGTTTCCCGAACTGGCCGACCGGTCGTACTTCAACTTTCGCGACTTTGAGCTGCATGTCAACAGGGTGCGCCTGGAGTTGTACAACATCCTGACGAGGATAGAAGATTCCCTGGACCGCACGGTGGAAAATGTGGAGCAGGACTTTCTAGACCGGCTTCCGGAGGTGCACAACTTCCTGATACAAGACGCCCAGGCCATCCTGTTGGGTGACCCCGCCGCGCAGAGTATGCGGGAGGTGATCCGCACCTATCCGGGGTTTTACGCCATCGCCGTTTACCGCGTGGCGCATGAACTCTTCCGGCTCCAGGTACCTCTGATCCCGCGGATCCTCACCGAACATGCACACAGCCGGACCGGGATCGACATTCATCCCGCGGCACAGATCGGGGAGCGCTTTTGCATCGATCACGGCACGGGCATTGTTATTGGCGAAACCACCGCGATCGGCAATGATGTCAAGATATACCAGGGCGTTACGCTCGGGGCCCTCAGCGTGGACAAGGAGATGGCCCAGACCAAACGGCATCCCACCATCGAAGACCGGGTGGTCATTTACTCCGGCGCCACGATCCTCGGTGGGAATACCGTCATCGGACACGATAGTATTATCGGAGGTAATGTGTGGGTGACCAAAAGCGTGCCACCCCATTCCATGCTGTATTACCAAGCCGCTGCCCGGCAAGAGCTCAAAAAACCTGATCATCCGATCGCTTAAATATACTATAGGAAAAGTGATTTGACGGCCGACGGCCGTCAAATCACTTGGGAGTATTGCGGCCGCCGGCCGCAATACTCCCAAATCAATTTTCTTTGAGTATTACACTGTAATTTAAATGATGAATATGCCAAGCATCCTCGACCTCATCGGCAATACCCCGCAAGTGCAGATCACTCGCGTTATTCACCGGCCCGGCGTGGCCGTGATCGGAAAATTGGAAGGGCACAACCCAGGCGGAAGCGTTAAAGACCGGGCGGCTTACGGGATGATCAAAGGCGCCCTCGACCGGGGCGAACTGCAGCCCGGCATGCAGATGGTCGAAGCCACCAGCGGGAATACCGGTATTGCGCTGGCGATGATCGCTGCCCACTACGGGATACCCATCACCCTGATCATGCCGGAAAACTCGACCCAGGAGCGGGTCTCCACCATGGAGGCCTACGGCGCTGAAGTGATCCTGACCCCCGCGGAAAAAACGATCGAATACTCCCGCGAACTGGCCGAGGAAATGGTGGCTCGGGGTGGGTATTATATGCTCAATCAGTTTGCCAACCCCGATAATTACGGCATGCATTACCAAACTACCGGTCCGGAGATCTGGCGCGATACTGCAGGTGCGATCACGCATTTCGTATCCGCAATGGGCACGACCGGTACCATCATGGGTGTTTCCCGCTTCCTCAAGGAGCAAAATCCCGACATTCAGATCGTGGGCGTACAGCCGGTGGAGGGGTCCAATATTCCCGGCATCCGGCGCTGGTCGCCGGCCTTTTTGCCCAAGATCTACGAGGCCGAACGGGTGGATCGCCTCATCGATGTGTCGCGGAATGAAGCCATCGATATGGCCCGCCGTCTGGCTCGCGAGGAATCCATCTTCGCCGGCATGAGCTCCGGCGGCGCCGTCGCAGCCGCCGCCAAATTGGCCGCCGAACTCGATCACGGGGTGGTCGTCTGCATCATCTGCGACCGGGGCGACAGGTATCTGTCTTCGGACTTGTTTTAGGGATGGCTGGAAAGTTGAAAAAAAGCCTGTTTTTTGTCAAAATTCTATTCCCTGTCGCTTCGAATCAAATAAAATAAAATGCTGCATTTTTGTTAAAAATAAAAATATGTGCGGATTTGTGACAAAAATCACTGTCCATTCCTAATTTTTATCATCACACGGGGGGTTTGAGTTCGGTATATTAGCCGTATCAAAATCCTTACCCATGATGCAACGATGGCAGTTGCTTGATGAGTTGTGGCGCATCCAGGATGCACACGGCTTCTTGCCGGATGGGGAGATACATGTACTGGCTAATAAGTTGGGCATTTCGCTGGTCGAGTTGGAGGGAGTGATCTCCTTTTACCATTTCTTCCGGCGCCAGCCTTCCGGCAAATTCACCATTTATCTGAACAACAGTATTATTGCGGAAATGAACGGCCGGCAGGCTGTCAAGGAGGCATTCGAGAAGGCGACGGAGTGTAAATGGGGCCATTTGGACGACTCCTGCACCTTCGGCTTGTTCGACACCTCCTGCATCGGCTTGAGCGATCAGGAACCTGCAGCGCTGATCAATTTCCATCCATTTACCCGGCTGACCCCCGAGAAGGTCAACCGCATCGTCAAACAGCTTCGCTGGGGCGTTCCCATTGAGCAACTGGCCGATACGGTGAGCAGCGAGGTGCAGTTCAAGCCCGACCGCGAGAGGACGGTCCTGTTGCGGGAGTTCGAGCCGGGGTCGATCGTAAAACGCCTTCCCGGGCTGAGCTCCGACGAGGTATTGCAGGCCATCCAGGAATCCCGGCTGGCCGGAAGGGGCGGAGCGGACTTCCCCGTCGCCCTCAAATGGAAAACCTGCCGCAGCTACGACCTCGAACCGAAATACATCGTCTGCAACGCCGACGAAGGAGAACCCGGCACGTTTAAAGATCGCTTTCTGCTGATGAATTATCCCGGGCTGGTCCTGGAAGGAATGATCCTGGCCGGCTTTGTCATCCGGGCCAAAGAGGGCATTCTCTATTTGCGCGCAGAATACAAATACCTGGTACCCGCCCTGGAAGCAGTGCTGGAAGAATACCGGGCAAAAGGGTGGCTCGGGAGGTCCATCGCTGGCATACCCGACTTTAATTTCGATATCCGCATCCAGTTGGGAGGCGGGGCTTATATATGTGGCGAGGAAACGGCCTTGCTCGAGTCGATGGAAGGGAAGCGGGGCGAATCCCGGGTAAAGATCTTCTTCCCGGCGGAGATCGGGTTCCTCGGAAAACCCACTATCATCAGCAATGTCGAAACCTTTGCCGCCGCATCGCGGGTGATCGAACTGGGTTCGGATTTCTACCGCCGCCTCGGGACCGAAAAATCCCATGGTACGCGCTTGCTGAGTATTTCGGGCGATTGTGAACGCCCGGGGATCTACGAGGTCGAATGGGGTATTTCCATCGGACAGGTGCTCAGCCTTTGCGGAGCGAGGGATACGTTCTTCATGCAAGTCGGCGGCCCCGCCGGCACCCTGATCAGCCCGGCGCAATGGGAACACACCCTGAGTGCAGATGACATACCTTGCAACGGTTCATTTATGGTTTTTAACAAAAACCGGAACCTGATCAATACGTTGCGCAACTTTTGCGAGTTCTTCAAACACGAATCCTGCGGGGTTTGCACGCCTTGTCGCGCCGGCAACTTCATCCTCAGCCGGAAGATCGAAAAGTTTCAGAACAACCTCGGCGTGCCTTCCGACATGGAAGACATGGCCAACTGGGGAGCCATCATGAAGATGACCTGCCGCTGCGGTCTGGGCCGTACCGCCCCCAATGCCCTGGTCGATGCCATCCAGCGTTTTCCCGGTGTGTTCGACCGACATATGGTTAAAGATATTTCTCCACTGGAAAAAGGTTTTGACCTCCAAAAAGCGGTCGAGGCCTATGAACGTGCTACGCAATATGAAAGATCATAAAATCCATATCCATATCGATGGCAAGCCTTACGAGGCACAGGAGGGTCAGACTCTCCTGGATTTTGCCAAATCCAACGGGATCTTCCTGCCTTCCCTTTGCCACTATGAGCATATTTTTCCCCCGTTGGGTACTTGCAGGGTTTGTACCGTTAAGATCAACGGAAAACCGGTGGCCGGATGTATGACCACCCTGAAAGACGGAATATCGGTGGAGATCCACACCTCCGAACTCACCGACATCCGGAAGGCCATGGTCGAAATGCTCTTTGCCGAAGGGAACCACTTCTGTCCTTCCTGCCAAAAGAGCGGCGACTGCGACCTGCAGGGCCTTGGCTATCAACTGGGCGTCCGGGTAAGCCGGTTCCCCCACTTGTTCGTCGACCGCATCATCGATTTCAAGCCCCAACGGATGCTGATCGAACACAACCGCTGTATCCTCTGCCGTCGTTGCAGGGAAGAAGTGAAATCCCCGGATGGAAAAGACGTCTTCTCCTTCCTGCACCGGGGTGACCACACCGAGGTGGCTATCGACTACGAACAGGAGGCCAAACTCACTGAAGAGGAAGCCATTCGGGCGATGCATATCTGTCCTACCGGGGCTATCCTCGTGCGGGGGCAGAGCCAAACCCGCCCCATCGGGGAGCGCAAATACGACATGAACGAATCCAATACCGTCGAATCGGAGAAGATCCGGCTCCACCCCGTTCGCCACGAAGGAAAGCTGGTGGTGGCCACGACTTCCATGGCGGGCTGTTTCGGCTGCCACATGTCTTTGCTCGACATCGACGAAGAACTGCTCGACCTTTTTGAGCTGGTGGAGATCGACCGCTCCCCGCTGACCGATATCAAGAAGTTTACCAAACGGGCGGATGTCGGTATTCTGGAAGGAGGCTGCTGCAATTCGGACAATATCGAGGTCCTGAAAGAATTCCGGGAAAATTGCGATATCCTCATCGCGGTAGGGGAGTGCGCCATCTGGGGCGGCTTGCCCGCCATGCGGAACCCCATCCCGCTGCAGGAATGCCTGGAGGAATCCTTCTTCCATTCGCCGACGACCGACCAGACGACCATCATTCCCGAACACGAGGATATTCCCAAGATCCTGGACCGGGTCTACGCCTGTAACGAAGTAGTTCGTATCGACTATTACATCCCCGGCTGTCCGCCCAATGCCAAACACATTTGGAAGGTGATCAAAAACATCGCCTTCGGCGCCGAGTACAACGTTTTGCGCGAAGAGTATAAATACGATTAACCTGAAAAACTTCTTTTCTGTGGGACAAAAAATAGTTATCGATCCGGTTACCCGTGTAGAAGGCCATGGCCGGGTAACCCTCCGGCTCGATGAAGCGGGGAAAATAGAGAAAGCCTTATTTCACGTGATCGAATTCAGGGGCTTCGAGCGCTTTATCCAGGGGCGGCCCTTCTGGGAAGCGCCCGTCCTGGTGCAACGCCTTTGCGGGATCTGTCCGGTCAGCCACCACCTTGCTGCTGCCAAGGCCATCGACCGCATCGTGGGTATCGACCCGGAGAATCTCCCCTATGCCGCTACGCAGATCAGGCGCCTGCTGCACTATGCGCAAACCCTTCAGTCGCACGCCCTCCACTTTTTCTACCTGGCTTCCCCCGACCTCCTCTTTGGCCTGGAAGCGCCCAAGGAAAAACGGAATGTCATCGCCGTGGCGCAAGAGTACAGGGAGTTGGCCCGGATGGGCATCCTGCTGCGCAAATACGGCCAGGAACTGATCCAGGCCATCGCGGGTAAGAAGATCCACGGCATAGCCGCCATACCGGGCGGCGTGCAGAAAGGCCTGACCACAAAAGAGCGCGACCGCTTTTTGAAAGGGATCGACCTGCCTTCGATCGATACGGTGATCGAATGGTCCAAAGCCTCGATCGATTTGATGAAGGATTACCACCGGAAGAACCGGGAGTGGATGGACGATTTCGCGACGTATCCATCCGGCCACCTCGGACTGGTGAAGGAAGACGGCGCCATGGAGTTGTACAATGGCCGCATGCGGGCTATTGATTCCTCCGGGGCCATCATCCTTCCCGATATTCCGGACTACAAATACCTGGATTATTTTGCCGAAGGCGTAGAGCGCTGGTCTTACCTCAAATTCCCCTATCTGGTTGAAAGAGGCCGCGAAAATGGCTGGAACCGCGTCGGTCCGCTGGCCCGGATCAATGTGTGCGACTATATTCCCTCGCCGCTGGCCGAGGCCGAGCGGCTGGAATTCTTCGAGTTCAGCGGCGGAAAACCGGTCGAACGTTCCCTTTATTACCACTGGGCCCGCCTGATCGAGATGTTGCACTGCGCTGAACTCATCCGCGACCTGCTCGGCGATCCCGCTATTTTGGGCGGCGAACTGACAGCTACCGGAAAACGCCGTCCGGTGGGGATCGGCGTGATCGAAGCGCCCCGCGGCACCCTCATTCACCACTACCAGGTAGACGAAAAAGGGCGCATCGAACGCTGTAACCTGATCGTTTCGACCACCCATAACAACGAACCCATAAACCGGGCTGTGCAGTCGGTGGCCAACCGCCTCCTCGATGGAACGCGGAAGATCACCAACCCCATGCTCAATCAGATCGAAATCGCCGTGAGGGCATACGACCCCTGCCTGAGTTGCGCCACGCACGCATTGGGGGAAATGCCCTTAAAGGTCGAATTGTTGGACGAAACCGGAACTGTTATCGATGTGCGAACCCGCCCCGAATGAACTGGTGATCCTGGGTATTGGGAATGACAGCCGTGGCGATGACGGCTTGGCCTGGGCTTTTTTGGATGCCCTGGAGGGCGATCCTCATTTGCAGGCACAACTGCTTTATCGCTATCAATTACAACCCGAAGACGCCGATGCGATCGCTCAGGCGAAAACCGTTGTTTTTGTTGACGCTACCAAGGATCCACTCGAACGGGGTTTTCATTGGCAGTCCGGACTGCCGGAGCGGCAACCACAAGTGCACTCCCACTGGTTGCCGCCCTCGGCAGTTCTGGGGCTTTGCCAGGAAGTCTTCGGCACTTGTCCGGAAGCCTATATTCTGGCAATTTCCGGAGAACAATGGGAACTGGGGCAAGGCTTGAGTGTCCCCGCCAAAAAACGGCTGAAAGCAGCGCTGCGCTTCTTCCGCCAATGGCTGCTCCTTTCCTCCTCGCTCAATCCCGCTCATACCACTTTTCTTCCTCCCCGGTAGGTTCCTCCTTTTTACCCCGCAAAACCGCCCATACCTGTATGACCACAAAGACCGGAACAGCCCCTGCCAGGACGACGATGAGCCAAAAAGACCGGGAGAAAGCCATGACGAGCAGACAGGTCATAATGAGCGAAAACAGGACGATGGAAATGGTTTTATACCCTTGCATATCAGCCTGGATTTTTATGCCGGAGCCGGGCGAAATAACGGCAACTGGCAGCAGTAAAGTTTGAAAAAGAGTACAAAATATAAATTGGATATGCGCTTGTATTCTTTAAAAACAGAAACATGGGTTCAGGTGTCGTTGAATTTTAAAATTTTATTTCAAAATGAAAATTTTTTGATAAAAATCATAGCGCCAAGTGACTCTTGTCAGTGATTGGTCTTAGGAGGAAGGATATATTTGGTAATGAATCGAATTATGTCGTAAAAGGCAAACTAAATTAACTGCTGTATGAACATGGATCTGTCTTTTTCGAGCGGAACATTCACTGCGGCGCTATTGTTAGCAGCAGTGGTTGTCATTTCAACAATACTTGCTTTAAGAGGATACGTGGCGATCAGAGAAAAACAAGACCTCACCGCCAAGTATAAAGGAAAGCACTGGTCGTCCCCGCTGGAAGCGAGGGCAAAATACCCGGATGTCGACGTTTTCAGATTCAGAAGTCCGATCTTGCGTATGAGCCTGGCTCTGGCCCTTGCGTTGATCATATTTGCATTCAACTGGACGACCTACGAGAAAAAAGCGGAGTATCAACAGTATGTCCTGGCCCTCGACGAGGAGATCTCTATCGAACCCCCGCGCAGTAAAGAACCGCCGCCACCTCCTCCGCCACCTCCCGCGCCGGTGGTTTCGGAAATGATCGTGAGCGATGTCGTAGACGAAGACCAGATCGAATTTACCGACCAGTCGATCGAAGCGGAAACGAAAGTGGAAGCCCCGGTATACGTCGAAAAAGCGGCTCCGCCTCCCCCTCCTCCGCCCAAAATGAAAGAACCGGATGTTGAAGAGATCTTCAAGATCGTCGAACAGATGCCGCGTTTTCCGGGTTGTGACGACATCCCGGGCGACAATACCGCCAAGTCGGATTGCGCCAACAAGAAGCTCATGGAGTTTATCTACGCAAACATCCAATACCCGGCGATCGCCCGCGAAAATAACGTGGAAGGTACCGTTGTTGTCCAGTTTGTGGTCGACACAGATGGTTCGATCAGCAACGCCAAAGTGGTGCGCGATATCGGCGCCCAGTGCGGAGATGAAGCCTTGCGCATCGTAGAATTGATGAATAATATGCCCGAAAAATGGACCCCGGGCAAGCAGCGCGGTCGGCCCGTCAGGGTGCTGTTCATGCTGCCCGTGAAGTTTAAACTTTTGTGATTAGCAACACTCCCTTTATGCTGCGCCCAGGATACTCAAGGTGTTTTATCCTGGGCGCTTTGTTTATGACCCAACGCAGGGATCGCGCCTCCGGGCCTTCGTTTTGTAAATTTTTTTATTTTTGCCAAAATTATTCCCGTTGCGTCTATTTGCCAGAGTACTGATCATTTATTGGATATTGGGAAGCCTCTTCCCGCAGGCCGATTTTTCTCAACTGAGGAATCTGCCTTTTTTATACCGGCATTTCCAGATGCACAGGGAAGAAGCCGCCGCAAACGGAGCGTCCTTGTCGGTGGGCACATTTATTCTCATGCACTACGCCGCCGGCTCTGCGCATCAACACCCGGGCGATTCCAATAGTCACCAACAATTACCTTTTAAATCGCTGCAAGATATTCAATGGGTGGGTGGGAAGCAGTTGGCATTGTTCCTACCCGACCTATCCGGCAACCCCTCCTGTTTCCTGGGCTCCGCGGGATACCCCCTCCTTGAAGGGATCCGTGCCTCCGTTTTTCGCCCACCCCTGGCTGGATAATACCGTCCGTGTTATCTTTTTATTATTCATCGCAATTGCCTGCCGGCAATTGGAAAACCATCAATTATGGATCTGATTGGAACAGTGCTTCACTTTTCCGTACGAAATAAATGGCTGGTGGCCCTCGCCGTAGCCGGATTGATCCTAGGAGGCGTCCTCTCCCTGCGTACCTTGCCCATCGACGCCGTTCCGGATATTACCAACAACCAGGTTCAGGTGGTGACCGTGTCGCCATCGCTCGCGGCTCAGGAGGTGGAACAGCTGATCACCTATCCCGTAGAAGCCGTTTTGGCCAACCTTCCGGGTATTGTGGAGATCCGCTCGATCTCCCGCTACGGGCTCTCCGTAGTTACCGTGGTATTCGAAGAACGAATGCCCGTCCTGGAGGCCCGCCAATTGGTCAAAGAACAGATCGGCGTGGTTGAAAGCACCATCCCCTCCGAATTGGGCGCGCCCGAACTGATGCCCATCACGACCGGTTTGGGTGAGATCTACCAGTATGTGCTGGAAGTGAAGCCCGGCTATGAAGACCGCTACGACCCCATGGAATTGCGTACGATCCAGGACTGGATCATCAAGCGGCAATTGGCGGGTACCAAGGGCATTATCGAAGTCAGCAGCTTCGGTGGGTATCTCAAGCAATATGAGGTCGCCCTCAATCCTCTTTACCTCCAAAGCACCGGCGTGTCGATCGCCGATGTTTTTGAGGCGCTTTCCCGGAACAACCAGAACAGCGGGGGGAGTTATATCGAAAAAAATGCCCGCGCTTACTACATCCGTACAGAAGGCTTCGTCAATAGCCTCGATGATATCAAACATATCGTCGTCTCCAACCGCAACAATATCCCCATCTACATCAAGGATGTCGGCCAGGTGCAGTGGGGAAGCCCCAAGCGATTGGGCGCTATGACGATGGACGGAAAAGGGGAAGCCGTCGGAGGGATCACCCTCATGCTGAAAGGCGCCAACTCGTCGGATGCCATCGCCAATGTGCACGAACGCATCGAAGAGGTAAGCCGGTCGCTTCCCGAAGGGATCGAGCTCTATCCGTACCTCGACCGCTCTGTATTGGTGGATAAAACGACCCATACCGTGTCTAAAAACCTGCTGGAGGGCGGCCTGATCGTCATTTTTGTGCTCATCCTCCTGCTGGGTGACTGGCGGGCGGGCTTTATCGTAGCTTCGGTGATTCCGCTGGCCATGCTCTTTGCCATCATCCTGATGAGCTACTTCGGCGTCTCTGCAAACCTCATGTCGCTCGGTGCGATCGACTTCGGGATCGTGGTCGACGGCGCAGTCATCGTGGTCGAGGGGGTCATGCATACCTTGTTCACCTTTTACGTGGGGAAAAAGCTCACCCAGCCCGAAATGGACGCCGTCATTACCGACTCTTCCTCCAAACTTTTCCGGACGGCCATCTTCGGGGTATTCATCATCCTGGTGGTCTTCATTCCGATCATGACCCTGACGGGGGTGGAGGGGAAAATGTTCCGGCCGATGGCTTATACCTTCAGCTTCGCCGTATTGGGGGCCCTGCTCCTCTCCCTGACCTATGTGCCCATGATGGCTGCCTGGATCCTGCCCAAAAATGTGCGTACGCACAAAGCCTTCGCCGACAAGTTGGTCGGCTGGATGCGGGCCAGCTACCGCCCCTCGGTATCCTGGGTGCTCAAGCGGCCGGTACTGGTGCTGTCGCTCGCCGGTGCGCTGCTGGTCTCGGCCTTATTGGTATTCCGCAGCCTGGGCTCGGAATTCATTCCCACCCTCGAAGAAGGCGACCTGGCCATGCAGATGGCCATTCAGCCGGGCAGTTCCCTTCGGGAGAGCATCAAAACCACGACCAAGGCGGAGTCGATCCTATTGGCCAATTTTCCGGAGGTAAAACACGTGGTTTCGAAGATCGGCACGGCTGAAGTTCCCACCGATCCCATGGCGGTGGAGGATGCCGACATCATGATCGTGCTCAAAGAAAAAGGAGAATGGACATCTGCATCTACGCGGGAGGAGTTGGTGGAAAAAATGAAGGCTTCCCTGGAGGTGATCGCCGGCGCTTCCTTCGAATTCACCCAACCGATCCAGTTGCGCTTCAATGAATTAATGACGGGCGCCAAGGCGGATATCGCGATCAAGATCTTCGGAGAAGATACCGAGGAACTCAAAAAACTGGCCGACGAGGCCGCGGCGCTGATCGAAGGGATACCCGGAGCGGCGGATATAAAAGTAGAGCAGACCGAGGGACTCCCGCAATTACTCGTCCGCTTCAACCGCCAGAAGATCGCCGAATACGGCCTGTCGATCCAGGAACTGAACAGCCTGGTCCGAACGGCTTACGCCGGCGAAGCAGCCGGGGTGGTCTTCGAACAGGAACGCCAGTTCGACCTGGTCGTACGCCTGGCCGAACCCTTTCGCGAATCGCTCAATCTGGAACAGCTCTACGTCTATCTCCAGGACGGCAAGCGATTGCCCCTGAGCGAGGTGGCTTCGGTCGACTACGTCGAGGGTCCGATGCAGATCTCCCGCGAGAACGCCCGCCGGCGCATCACCATCGGCGTGAACGTGCGGCAGCGGGACCTCGCCGGCCTGGTGGAGGAAATCCAGCAAACCCTTGGCGCCCAACTGGCCCTGCCCGCCGGGTATACCATCCGGTACGGAGGGCAGTTTGAGAACCTGCAGGCTGCCCAGCGCCGGCTGAGCATCGCCGTGCCGGCTGCCCTGTTACTCATCTTTCTGCTGTTATATTTCACCTTTGGGAGCCTGAAAGACGCGACCCTCATCTTCTCGGCCGTTCCCCTGGCTGCCGTCGGCGGTGTTTTTGGGCTTTGGATCCGCGGCATGCCGTTCAGTATTTCGGCCGGCGTAGGCTTCATCGCCCTGTTTGGGGTAGCCGTATTGAACGGCATTGTACTGATCAGCTACTTCAAGCGCCTTCAGGAAGAAGAAGGCATGACGGATATGCGAAAAGTAGTCATCGAAGGTGGCTGTGTCCGGCTGCGCCCGGTGATCATGACTGCTACGGTGGCAGCGCTGGGTTTCCTGCCCATGGCCCTGTCGGGATCGAACGGGGCCGAAGTGCAAAAACCCCTGGCAACCGTCGTGATCGGAGGCCTGGTAACCGCAACCCTGCTCACCCTTATGGTGCTGCCGCTGTTGTATTTTCTGGTGAACCGGAAGAAAAAGATAACACCGCCGGCGCCGGCAATGGGCCTGACAGGCTTGTTGGTGGTTTTAGCCACCCTCGGACTTTCGGCGCAATCCCGGCCACTGGATATGAAAGGTGCGGAACAGTACGCCGTCCAAAATCATCCCCTTTTGCATAATGCCGATCTCCAGATCTCTTCCGCCGGACTCGAAATGGATGCCGCCCGGCAACTGCCGGCTTTTCAATCCGATCTGGTCATGGGACAGGTCAATACCGGCAAGATCGATTATAACCTCAGCCTGGTGCAGCCGCTCAACCCGATCGGGCTGAATGCCCAACGGAAGGAATGGGCCGCGGCACAAAAACGGACAGCCGTGGCCGATCGCGGCTATCTGGAGCGACAGGTTCGGCAAGCCACCCGGCGCGCCTGGCTCCAATGGGCCTGGCGTTACCACCGGCTTCATTGGTACGAGGCCCAGGAAGAAGTATACGCCACCCTTTTGGAAAAAGTGAATATCCAATGGGAACAGGGCGATACCGAAGGGCTTACCCGGGTCCTGGCAGATGCGGAACTGACAAAAGCCCGAAAAGCGACGGCTGAAGCGAAGGTCGAACTCGACCGGGCCTTTTCCGAACTCCGGCAATTGACCTTTCTGGAAGCAGGCGATTGGACCCCGCCCCAGGATTCCTTGTCGCCGTTCCCCCTGCCGGCCGAACGGACGCTGGATGCCGCATTGCTGACCCCCTGGCAGGAACGGGAACTGGCCGCCGCCGAAGCGGTTGACGTAGAACGGGCAAAAGCCAACCCGGCCTTTTCAATCGGTTATTTCAATCAAAGCATCCAGCCGGATATTCCACTCCAGGGTGTTTCCGTCGGCATGTCCTGGCCTTTGTGGCGAAAGGGGTACCACGCCAAAGAACAACAGACCCAACTCCTGCAGCAGGTCGCGGCCAATGAAACCCTCTTGCAGGAAAACCAGTGGGAAACCCAGTTTGAATCGGCCCGCGATCGCGCCGGCCTTCTCGATGAGCAATGGCAGAGCAATGGGGTCTCGCTTTTGTCGCAGGCTGCCGCCATCCGGCAGCTCGCCGGCGCCCAATGGAGGGCCGGCGAAACCGGTTTCCTCCAATACAGCCAACTGCTGCGGCTGGCCCTGGAGGATGAATTGGCCTCTCTCGACCTGCTCTACGAGCGGAACCTGGCCATTTTGGATTTGACCTTTTTTCTTCCTTTGAATTAATGTAAATGCTGATGAAAACGATATCGAATTTCTTTTTTGCCCTCCTGCTTCCCGGCCTCCTCGTCGGAGCGCTGGCCTGCAGCCGTGATGCCTCCCCCGGAGAGGTATCGGCAGAAATTTCCGGAACCACTCCCGGCATTCGCTTGACAACCGAACAAATGGAACTGGCCGGCGTGGAAGTCGGTCAGATTTCCCGCCGCATGATGAACCAATACCTCGAATGCACCGGCCAGATCGAAGTGCCCCCCCAAAACAGGGCGTCCATCCACTCGCCGATACAGGGCTTTGTCCAGGATGTTCGCTACCTGGAAGGCGACTTCGTACAAAAGGGAGCCGTGCTGGCCAATTTGTCGCATCCCGACCTCATCCGCCTTCAGCGCGAGCTTCTCGAATCGAAGGGTAGGCTGCAATGGCTGGAGCAGGAACTGGCCCGAAAAGAAACCCTGGTCGAAGGCGATGCCATCGCGCGAAAAGAGCAGGCAAAGGCCGCATCGGATTACCAGATCGAAAAAGCCCATTACAACGGCATAAAAGCCGAGCTGAACATGATCGGCCTGCCGGTAACCGCCATCGAAAACGGGGAGATCCAACAGGTGCTTCCGCTTAAGGCCCCTGTAAGCGGTTTTATTACCGGGATCCACACTCATTTGGGGGAACTGGTGCAACCGGGGAAACCGCTTTATGAGATGGTCGATCCCGGTCACATCCACCTGGAATTGCAGGTATTTGCCAAGGATGCCATTAATGTCCGGCCCGGTCAGGCCATCGAATGCTGGGTGCCCGGTCTGGAAGAACACTACCGGGCCGAAGTGCATTTGATCGGAAGGGAGATCGACCAGGACACAAAAACGGTGCAGGTACACGGTCACTTTGCCAAGGATCCGGCTCAGCTGCTCCCCGGCACCTATGTGCAGGGGAAGATCACGACGGTAGCCGATTCCATCTGGGCGGTTCCGCAAAGCGCGATAGTGCTCGAAAATGGAAAACCGGTTCTCTATTTCCAAAAAGGTGATTATTTTGAGGCAGTGGAGGTCGAAACAGGGATTCAGGACGGCGAATATATTGCCGTTCGGGTGCCTGCGGACCTGCAAAAACTGCCCTTGGTGCTCAGAGGCGCCTACTACCTCAAAGGCACGTCAACAGGGGCGGAGGAATAAAATGTAGCCGCCGATGCTTGTTCATGGAAAACACTTCCGCACGATCTGGCTCGATGACGCCGACCCGACTCAGGTCTGCGTCATCGACCAGCGTTCCCTGCCCTTCGAATGGCGGGTTGAAACCCTGCAATCTGTTTCGGATGCCGCCCGGGCGATCCGGGAAATGCATGTCCGCGGAGCGCCCCTGATCGGGGTGACGGCGGCCTTCGGCATCTACCTCGCCACCCTGGAATCGACTTCCAACGCTTTTTTGCAGGAGGCGGGAAGCTGGTTGAAACAGACCCGGCCAACTGCGGTGGACCTGTTCTATGCCGTCGATCGCTCCATGCGTGCGGTGCTGGCTGTGCAGGAAGAGTCGGCCCGCGTGCGCATTGCCCGGCAGACCGCCCTGGAAATGGCGGAGGAAAGCGTCGAACATTGCCGGAAGATCGGTGAACACGGCCTTTCCCTCATCCGCGCGATCAGCCAAAAGAAAAATGGGAAGGCCGTCAACATCCTCACCCACTGCAATGCGGGCTGGTTGGCCTGCATCGATTACGGAACAGCCCTGGCCCCGGTCTATCAGGCCTGGAGCGAAGGCATTCCCTTGCATGTGTGGGTGGATGAGACGCGACCCCGCAACCAGGGGGCCCGGCTCACCGCCTTCGAACTGGAACAACAGGGTATTCCCCATACCGTAATCGTCGACAATGCGGGTGGACACCTGATGCAGCAGGGAATGGTCGATCTGGTGCTGGTGGGCAGCGATCGCACGACCCGGAACGGCGATGTGGCCAATAAGATCGGCACCTACCTCAAAGCGCTGGCCGCATACGACAACCAGGTGCCCTTCTACGTGGCCCTCCCCGGCACGTCTATCGACCCGGCGCTGACCGATGGCGTTCGAACCATCCCGGTCGAACGGCGGGGAGAAGAGGAAGTAAAAGCCATAGAAGGCTGGGACGGTCGGAAGCGCCGCGAAGTTCAACTGACACCAGCCGGAAGCCCCGCCCTGAACTTCGGCTTTGACATCACCCCCGCTCGCTTCGTCACCGGCCTTATCACCGAACGGGGCGTGTGCAGTGCGAGTGAAAATGGAATTCTAGGTTTATTTCCGGAATGGAAGAGGGATATATAAAATTCAGCGTGGATTGGGAAAAAGGAGAGGCGGTGGAGGCCGCTTTTCTGGAGGAAGTGATACAGGTGCGGCAGCAGTTGTACCAACGGGGTTGGATTGGCGTGTATCCGGATGGGGTGGGGTATGGGAATATCAGCAAGCGCCGGGACGCGGAAGGCCGGTTTGTGATCAGCGGGACGGCGACGGGGCATTTGGAAAATCTGACCCCGGAACACTTTTCCCGGGTGGAGGAGGTCGTGGTCGCCGAAAACCGGGTTCGTTGCACAGGGCCGGTGGTAGCTTCTTCCGAATCCATGAGCCATGCGGCGATCTATCGGCAAAACCGGGAGGTGCAGGGAGTGATCCACATCCATTGCATGACCTTGTGGGAAAAGTGGAAGGACCGGGCGCCTACTACGCCGGAGTCTATACCTTATGGAACGCCGGAAATGGCCTTTGCCATCATGGATTTGCTCGATGATCCGGATCGCGCCCGCTGGCAATTCTTCGTCATGGGAGGCCACCGGGAAGGGTGTATGGCCTTCGGGAAAAACCTGTGGGATGTCCTGGAAATTCTGTTGAAGCTGTAAATTTGTTCCATGCAGGCTCCCTATATCGACCTCCATACACATCTCTTTTCCCCCGATCCATCGGTTTGGGCGGTACGGAATTTTCACCAGCAGGAAAAACACCAGGCGGAGGAATTTCAGGGGCCCATTTCCATTGGACTGCATCCCTGGTTTGTGGAGGAAGGCAGTTGGGAGGCCGATTGGCAGTGGCTGGAGCGGGAAAGCGCCCGAAAGGAGGTCGTCGCCATCGGCGAAGCGGGGCTCGACCGCCTGCAGGGACCGGCATTGTCCCTGCAGGAAGAAGTATTTCTGCGGCAAATTCACCTGGCCGAAAAATGCCGAAAACCGCTGATCATCCACTGCGTGCGCGCCTGGGAGGAACTGGAACGGGTCACCCGGAAGGCCGATGCCTCCATTCCTATGGTCCTGCACGGATTTCAGAAAAATGTAGCCGTTCTGGAGCGCTTTTCAGACCAGGGGTTTTATTTTTCCTTTGGAGAAGCCCTGCTGAAAGACGGCAGCACCGCTCAAAAAGCCCTCTGTGCCGCCCCTGTCGACCGCATTTTCTTCGAAACCGACGACGGCGCTCATGCTATTCAGCTTATTTATGAAAAAGCCGCGGCCTTGCTAAACAGGGAATTACCCGAAGTGCAAATGCTCATTCACTCCAATTACGAAAAGTTAAATAAATGGATAACCGGGACTGGCTGGCCAGAACGGAATTATTGATCGGAAAGGAAGCCCTGGACCGGCTCGCGGCCTCCCGGGTGCTGGTCGTTGGCCTGGGCGGCGTCGGCAGTTTTGCCGCCGAATTCCTGGCGCGGGGCGGCCTGGGCCATCTTTGCATCGTGGACGGCGATGTGGTCGACCCCTCCAACAAAAACCGCCAATTGCCGGCCCTGGATTCAAATCTGGGAAAATCCAAAGCGGCCGTTATGGGCCAACGTTTGCTGGATATCAATCCCGGTCTCCGGCTGGAGGTCCATGATCGTTTTCTGGAGCCCGTGGATATGGAGCACTTGCTCCAGCAGCCTTTCGATTATGTGCTCGATTGTATCGACAGTTTTCAGCCCAAGCTGCAACTCATCAGGCAGTGCCTGAAAAACGGGCGACCCGTCATCAGCTCCATGGGTGCGGGGGGGCGTACGAACCCGGCGTATATTTGTGTGGAAGAGATCTGGAAAACCCATCATTGTCCCTTTGCCCAACAGGTCCGGAAATTTCTCAAACGGGAAGGGGTAACGGCATCCTTCCCGGTCGTCTTTTCCAGCGAGCCGGTCATTCCCGGATCGATGGAGTTGACGGAAAATACCCGGTTCAAAAAATCGTATTACGGGACGATCTCCTATTTGCCGGCGCTATTCGGCATCCACATGTCGGCCCATGTCATCCGGAGCCTGGCCGGGCTTTCGTGATCCGCTGCCGGACGGCTTCAAACAAGAGAATGGCCGTGGAGGCGGAGACATTCATCGAATCCACTCTTCCCTGCATGGGGATGATGATGCGTTCTTCCGCGCATTCGATCCAGAAAGGGGAGATGCCGGAGGCTTCCGCACCCATAACCAGGGCGAGCGGGCCCGTCAAATCGCAGGAATACAGGGAGCGACTGGCCTCCAGGTACGTCGCATAGACCGGGATCCGGTGATCTTTGAGCCAGGCTGCAGCAGCTTCGGAGGTGGAGGTACGGACCTGTAGGGTAAACAAGGCGCCCAGGCTGGCGCGGATGGTATTGGGGTTGTACAGGTCGGTGGCGGGGTCGCAGACCAGTACGGCGTCGACTCCGGCTGCATCGGCGGTGCGCAGAATCGCGCCCAGATTGCCGGGCTTTTCAATAGACTCCAACACCAGAATGAGGGGAACTTCCGGGAGCGCCACTTCCTCCAGAGTGCGCTGCGGCATTTGAAACAGGGCCAGCACATTGGGCACCCCGCTCCGGTAGGCCAGTTTTTCAAATACATTGGATTGGAGGGCAACGACTTCCGGCGAAGCCGCCAGGGCGTTCCCACACCATTGCCGAACCACCTCCAATTCGGTAAAAGCCGGGTCGAAAAATACCTGTAGCGGCAAATAGCCCGCAGCCAGGGCCAGCGCCGTTTCCCGCAGGCCTTCGGCGACGAAAAGCCCTTCCCGCCGCCTTTCCCGCGACTTGGTCGTCAGGAGGTCGATCTTTTTGACAAGCGGATTTTGAAGACTGGTGATGGTTTTCATTGTATCGATCGACAAAAATAGGAAAAAAGGCCTCTGTTTTCTTGCAATTCGATGACAACCCTACTCAAGTAGCCTTATTATCTTTGGCCAAATTATTCCTATGCAAAAAGTAACCCCTTTCCTCCTTGCTCTATTATTTTTCGCCATTTCCCTCCCCGCCCAAAAAAAGGCCGTGGTCGAGGGGCAGGTTTTTAACTCGACCAATAAGGAACCACTGGCATTTGCCACGGTGACCATTCTCGAACGGGAAACCGGTACGACCTGCGATAGCGCCGGCTTTTTTCACCTGGAACTCGATCCGGGTTTGTACAACCTGGAAGCCTCCTATCTGGGCTATTACCCCCTGATCCTGCACGAAGTCAATGCCAGTACGGGGAAGCCCGTATTCCTGGAAGTATTTCTCGATCCCGCGACCACGGACCTGAAACAGGTGGAGGTGCGGGCGGAGGCTTTCCGGCACACGGCAGAAAGTCCGCTGGCCTTGCAGAGCGTGACCTTGCACGAGTTGGAGCGCATGCCGGGCGCCACCATCGATATTTCCCGGTTTATCCGCACCTTGCCGGGGGTGTCTCCCCGCACCTCTTTCGGGTATAATCTGATCGTCCGGGGTGGAGCCTCCATTGAAAATCGCTTTTACCTCGACGGGGTGGAGATCCCAACGATCACCCACTTTACCGTGCAAGGTACCAGCGGCGGCCCCAACGGCATGCTTAACGTGCGCATGCTCCAACGGGCCGATATGCATACGGGGGCTTTCCCGGCAGGGCGCCCCAATGCCCTGAGCAGCGTGCTGGAGATCTACCAGCGCGAAGGGCGCAAAGACCGCGTGGGCGGAAACTTTACCCTGGGCGCCACCGACTACGGCTTCCTGGTCGAGGGGCCGATCGGCAAAAAATCCAACTTCATGGTCTCGGCGCGGGAGTCCTATTCCCAGCATATGTTCAAGGCGATCGGCATTCCGGTGCTGCCCTTTTATTCGGATGTGCAGTTCAAGAACGTCATTCGCTTCAATCCGAAAAACGAACTGATCCTGACGGGGATCGGCGGTTACGACAAATATACCCTCAACCTCGGCGCAAAGACCAGCGAATCGCTACTTTACAATACGGGCTATATCCCCGAAGGCAAACAATTGATCTACACAGTAGGAGCCGTTTATAAACATTATCTGGACAACAGCTATTACACGCTGGTACTGAGCCGGAACGGATTTATCAACCAGGCGGAAAAATTCCTGGGTAATACCTATAAAACCGAAGACCAGATCCTGGATTTCAAATCGGGTGAAATGGAAACCAAACTTCGGCTGGAGCAACGGTTGTTTCGCGCGCCCTGGGAATTCAACTACGGGGTGAACGGGGAATTGGACCAGGTGCATACCGACAATTATTCGCTCTTTACCTTCCGCGACGGTAGCAACGACACGGTGGCCTATAATTCCGAATTCCGGTTTATTCGCTACGGAGCTTTTGTCTCCGCCAACCGCAGTTTCGCCGGGGAGCGCGTAAGCCTTTTCGCCGGGGTGCGCCTGGACGGCAATACCTATAGCACGTCGATGCAGAACCCCTTTCCTCAGTTCTCGCCACGACTGGCCCTCTCCTGGAAGATCGCCGATAACTGGCAGCTCAATGCCAGCTCGGGGATGTATTACCAACTTCCGCCCTATATCCTGATGGGATACATGCAAAATGGCGAACTCGTCAACCGTGACCGGCTCGATTATATGCGCAGCAAACAGGTCGGACTGGGCATCGACCATACCACCGGCAATGGCTATCAGGTTAAACTGGAGGGCTTTTACAAGGCTTACGACCAGTATCCTTTCCTTCTTTTCGATTCGATCTCCTATGCCAACGCGAATGCCAGCTACGTACTCATCGGGAACCAACCGGCAAATGCTTCTTCCTCCGGCCGTGCTTACGGAATTGAGTTTCAGGTCAAGCAAAAACTGACCCACAACTACTACTGGATGCTGAATTATTCCTTCGTCGTCAGCCAGTTTCGGGATGCAGCGGGAAATCTCATCTCTTCTTCCTGGGACAATCGCCATTTTGGTACCATTGCAGTGGGAAAGACCTTCCGGAAAAAATGGGAAATGGGCCTTCGCTGGAGTTTTTCCGGAGGAAACCCTTATACCCCTTACGACCTGGCGCTTTCTTCCCAGCGTGCGATCTGGGATGTCAACCGCCGTGGTTTACCCGATTACTCCCGCCTGAATGGAGCGCGGCTGCCCTTTTTTCACCAGCTCGACTTCCGGGTCGACAAGCAGTTCAACTTCCGGAAATGGGCGCTTCAGCTCTATCTTGACATCCAAAACGTCTATAGCGCGCCCATCACGCTGCTGCCTTACCTGACCGTAGAGCGGGATGCGGAAAACAACCCCATTGTCGATCCCAACGATCCTTCCCGCTACCTGGTAAAAACGATTTCCAGCGATACCGGACGGGTATTGCCCTCGGTGGGTATTTTATTGGATCTGTAAACGGATGGTTTAACAGAAGAGGGGAACTGCAGGAGGCGGTTCCCCTTCTCTCATTTTTTATACTCTAGAAAAACGAGTATATTCCTCGAAATTATTTTTGCCTGAGTGGGCGTGAAGAATGTGAACCTTTGAAAAAATTTCGAAAAAAAAATTGTTTTTCAAAGAGGGTTTGTTTTTAGTAATATTGAAATATGAACCAAGGTTTATTATTTTTGTTAAAGTGCGAAATACAAAAAGAAAATTTGTAATAACCCCGGGGAATCGCCAAAAAACCAGCCATGTTATTTGGACTTATTAAGGAAGTTGTAGATCAACTTGAAATCTTTATCCAGGAAGGTCATGGAAGTGACCTGCGCGATTTTACGGTTTGGCTGTATAATCAGGTAAGGGAAGGAGAACGGGAAGAAACGAAAACTCCGCCTATTGTGGATGCCAATCTGGATGTGCAAATAGCGCAGTTGATCAATGTGCTCTATGCTCACTCCAAGCAGTACACCAAAACGGCCTTGAAAGGCACTCCGCTGATCAGCATGACCGACTTTGGTTTCTTATCCGTTTTAGTGGAGGAAGAAAGCGTTCGAAAGACCGAGCTCATTTCCCGCAATTACAGTGAATTATCTCCGGGGATCGAAGTGATCAAACGATTGATCCGGGAGAATCTGATCGAGGATTTTAAAGACCCTGTTGACGGGCGGTCGAGACGGGTTCGGATCACCCCCTTTGGAAAGGAAATATACGACCAGGTACTGGAGCAGATGAACCGGGCAGCCCGGATTACCAGCGGCAACCTGGCGGTCGAAGAAAAGTTGCAGATGCTGGCCCTTTCCAATAAGCTCAAATCTTTCCATCAGCCCATTTGGGACATGGGCCGCAGCCTCGAATTTGAGGAATTGGAAGAGCGTTTTTTTCAGAATGGCGAGACGGGTAAGTCTACCTAGCAAGGGCTTTCACCTCCTTGCGCCTTCGGCGCTCCCGAACAGAAAAATCAATCCACCCAGGGTTAAGGCGCCCAGGATAATAAAAGTCCGGGCGAAATGGATGGGCTGGCTGTCGTAAAGCCATGCAGAGAGCAAGGCCCCCAGTCCGATCCCCAGTTCCAGCGCAATATATACCGTACCTACGGCTCGCCCCCTGTGCTCATCGGCACTCCGGTCGATCGTCCAGGCAAACAGGGCCGGTCCCAGGATCCCGTTGGCAAAGCCCATGGCGCCAGAAGCGAGGAGCAGGATCAATCCCGTTTGGGCCGTGCCCATCCAGATCAGGGATACGACGAGCAGTCCGAGTCCGACCTTCAGAACCGGGACCCGGCCATGACGGTCTGAAACCTTGCCTGCAAAAAACCGGGAGGCCAACGAAAAAAGCGTGAATACCGAGTAGAACCATCCCTTGTTGGACAAGCCCAGAAAATCACTTTGATCGGGAATGACGGTCAGGATAGCCCCATATCCCAGGTAGATCATCACCGTGACGACCGCAGGGCCCAGGGCGGAGGGTTCGATCACCTCTTTTTTGGAAAGCAGCAACAGGCGAAAATGAAACGGTTTTTTATCCGCCAGGGTTTCCTGAAGTCCCAGCAGGATGAGGATCGATACAAGGGCAAATCCGGAAGAGACCAGGAAAAGTGTATTTAGCGAGCTGATCTTGGCGATCCAGCTGCCGAGGGCCGGCGCCATGGTAGCGCCGGTATTCATGCTGATGCTCAGGATACCCAGGGCTTCACCCCGGCGCTCGGCAGGTGCCATATCTGCTACATAGGCAGTAGCCGCTGTCGGTTTGAAACCCGTTGAAAGACCGTGAAAAAAGCGCAGGAGCAAAAAACCGGCCACGGTGGTCAGTAAGGGGTACAGCAGGCTGCAGATCACGCAGACCAAGGTGCCGAAGATCATCACCGGCACCCGCCCGACCGTGTCGGTAAGTTTACCGCTGAAAGGGCGGGAAAGTCCTGCGGTGAGTGTAAAGAGCGCGATGATGAGCCCTTTGAATTCGGCTCCGCCCAAAGACGTCAGATAGGCGGGCAGCTCGGGCAGGATCATGGTGAAACTGCCGGCAAACAGGCCGTGGCTCAGGCAGAGGAGGCCGAATGAGACTGTGTATAATCGTTTATTTGAAGCTGGATGTGGCATCAATTTACTTTAAAAACCTCATTAAGCATTGAATGGGTGGCCGCAGGCCGCCCATTCAACCCTAATAAATCCGCCATTAATTGTTAAAGTTTGAAGATTTTTTTCAAAGAATTACTTGCATGTACAAATATATTTTGTAGATTTGAACAGATTCTATTTGGAGTAAGTCTAATTTAGCATAGCGTATAACCCCTCCAAAAGAAATCCAATCTCACCCTTAGAATCTATTACCGGGGCTGAACCCCGCCCCGGTAATTTTTTTTTCAATTGAGTGACATTTTCCTGCACCTTCAGTCATAATAGACGCACCGCATCCATTCAAATGCTGTATTCATTGCGTTGAACCAAAAAAATATTTATTTTTTGTGGATACTTGCGTTTAAGCGCAAATTTTCCATTAATTTGCTGTTTATTCCGGCGTTCAACGCTACCCCGCATCATTAACCTGTCATAAGGGCTTCCGGAAGGAAGTGTTTTCCCTTCATATTCATTGATTTGTATTTGGCTACAGCCAAGCCTGTGCGCTTTTGGTCTAAACCGGGCATACAGCTGGTTGTCTTTGGCATTTATTCCTCCTACTTTGAACAAATTATTAATTCTATGCAGAAAACTTACTCCCTCAACCGACCGATTATTTTCCTTGGTCTGCTGGTCCTAACGGTCCTGTTTGTCCAGGAAAGCAAAGCCTCCCCATCTTTTCCCCTTACAGATACGCTGGAGATCAGTCTCTCCGCCGCACCGACCGGGTGTCTGAACGGAACGGATGGCTTGATTACCGTAAATATTACCGGAGGAATGCCACCTTACAACGTGGAGGTTTCCCCGGAGATCAAGAGACGTACGGTTTACAATTCGATCACCCTGCCCGGGATCCTGCCGGGCACTTACGATGTGTCGGTCACCGACCAGTTGGGGGCGCAAGCCTTCGGGACGGTGACGGTAGACACGGGAACGGCGCCTCCCATTCCCGACAGCCTTTTTGTCTTTACCATGCTCGACGGATGCCTGACGGAATGCCAGGGATCACTGGATATCAACCTGGAACCGGGTTATATTTTCCGGTGGAACGGCCGGACGATGATATCCGATACCTTGAAGAGACTTTGTGCCGGCGACCACTTGCTCCAGGTGGAACGCCTCGATCAAAACTGCATCATCAACTTTCCGGTAAATCTGCCCGAACCATCCAACGAGGAAGCGCTTCCCCTTTGTCCGGGAGATACGACCATACAGATCGACCCGGACCAATGTGCCGCCGTGTTTGATTACGGGCTTCAGGACTGGGGCTCGCAGCCATGCGGAGTAGGAAAGGATTTCCTCGCGACCACCGAAATGGTGGACGATGGATATGGCCTGGCAGGTACGATGTTCGACCTTAAGAACCTCAGGCCCGATACGCTGGTGATCACTGGATGGGACCTGCTGCTCGATGAGGGCACCTGGGATATTCAGGTGTACCAGACGCGGATCTCTCCCACTTTTGTCGGGAATACGTTCAACGGCGTCAATGCGGCTACTAACCTCAACTGGCGCTTTATGGGGCAGACCACGGTGTCGAGCGACGGCGTGACCACATCCACTCATATTCCGCTGGGCGGCATCATCCTGCCTCCGAATAGCTCCAGCGGGATCTATATCACCTCGACCCGCGACTGGATCAATGGCCCCATTTCCCTGCAGGAGTCAACCCCCAGCGCCGAGATCTCCAACTGCGATCTCCAACTGAGTGCCGGTATTGGCCTAACCAATCGCGCCGGATTGGGCTTTGCCCAGGGACAGGGAGACCTGATCTTCGGGAATGCAACACAATCGGGTGGAAACAACAATAGCAATTACCGCCTTATCGAGGCCAATATTTATTATGTGCCGCTCAATAAGGATATTTTTCAGATCGACGGTACCGGCCTGAGCAGTCTGTCTTCCTTCCCGGTAGGATCGACCCTGCAAGCCCTTTCTTTTCTGAATGACGGCAAGGTGGAAGATGCCGTTTGCAGCTTCACGGTAAATGTCGTGGAACCCACCCCGCCTACTTTTACCACCTGTCCGACGGATATTTCCGTGACGGCCGACCAGGGCGATTGCAGCGCTATCGTCCAATACGACCTACCGACTTTTACCGACAACTGCACGGACCGGGAATTGGTCCTTACGCTCAATAAAACCGACGAGATCACCTCCTCTGCGCGTTGTTACAACGCACAAACCGGCGAGTCGCCGCAATCTTCCCACATCCGGGTTTTCGACCTGCAAAACCACAACATGATCTCGCCTTTCGAGCTGACCAATGTGGCTGTCGGGGTCGCTGAATCGAATGGAACCGAGGCGGTCACCCTCAACATCTACGAGATCCATCCGGATAGCGCGCTCACCTATGCCAATATGGACCTGGTGCAAACGCAGTCCTTTACCCCGCCGGCCGGTTCGAATTTTATTCAATCGGTCAATCTTTCGGCAACGGTCCAGCACGACCGGAACCTCGTCGTTGAAATGATCGACCCGGCTGAATCGGAGTTCATCGCCGGATATACGGAAGAGGGCAACGGAACATCCTATTTTGTGGGCTGCGGTTTTCCGGAACCCACAGACCTGCTCGATATCAATTGCATCCGCAGGCATTTTTACGTCGAAGTGACCGGAAATTCTTCTCTGGTCCTGACCATGGACCAGACCGATAGCACCGGTCTGTCTTCCGGCGATCTCTTCCCGGGCGGTACCACGGTCCAGGAATTTACCGCTACCGACGCATCCGGCAATACCGCCGTTTGCAGTTTCCAGGTCACTGTTGTCAACGACATTAACCTGAGCCTGGAACCGACCAGCACCTCTTGTGCTACCAATGAAGGCGCCGTGACAACCACGGTGGAAGGCGGGCTCCAGCCCTACACCTACCTGTGGAACACCGGAAGTACCGAACAAAACCTGACGGCGCTTTCTCCGGGCACCTATTCGGTCACCCTCACGGATGCCAACGGTTGTACGAGCACCGCTCAAACGGTGGTAGAAGGCGACCTGGCGCCAAGTTTTGCTTCCGTCAATATGATTCCTGCCCTTTGCGGAAATAATAACGGAGCAGTCGAAGTGAGCGCCGAAGGTGTGAACGGCCCCTTTGTGTATGCCTGGAGCACCGGCTCCACCGATACCATCGTGCAGGACCTTGGTCCGGGGATCTACTCGGTGACCGTTACCGATACCCTGGGATGCGTGGCTATAGAAGAAATTGAAGTTACCGAAATACCGGGTCCATCCGTCGCGACGATATCCGCTCTGCCTACCTATTGCGGCAACGATAACGGTAGCGTCGAGGTGGTGGCGGAAGGCGACAATGGTCCTTTTACCTACGCCTGGAGTACCGGCTCTACGGACAGTGTCGCGGTCGACCTTGGCCCCGGCGCTTACCAGGTGACTATTACGGATACCAATGGTTGTTCTACCACGGATGAAGTTACCGTTGAAGAAATACCCGGTCCCGAACTGAGCGTCACCACAACAGTGCCCACCATATGCGGGGGAGCGGATGGTACGGCAGAGGTCGTTCCTTCCGGAAATGCCCCTTTCACTTACGAATGGAATACCGGCGCCACCGATTCCCTGATCACCGGCCTGGTTTCTACCGGCTATTCCGTATCCGTGATCGATGGCAACGGCTGTATCACTACTCAGGATGTGATTGTCGAAGACCCGCCCGGTCCGGACCTGACTTTTGAATCTACGCTTCCCTCCGGTTGTATCATCCCCGACGGAACGGCTTCCGTAACGCCGGCGGGAGATGGGCCTTTTAGCTACATTTGGGAAAACGGCGAAACCGACTCCCTGGCCCTTGGGCTGCTGCCCGGGCTGTATGACGTGACCGTGACGGACGGAAAGAACTGTGTGACGATAGGGGAGGTGCAGGTGGAAGCACCCGATGGACCGGCCCTTACGGTCCAGACAACTGTACCGACATCCTGCCTGGCCGAAGATGGTATCGCCGAAGTGGCGGCCGAGGGTGTTTGGCCCTATACCTTTATCTGGAGTAACGGCCAAACGGATTCCATTGCCACCGGCCTGGCAGCCGGCGCCTATACCATTCAGGTATTCGATGCAGTAGGGTGTATGTCGACCGCTGAAGTCGTGCTTGAAGTAGCAACTGATCTGGCCATTTCCGACCAGGTGATCGTCGCTTCTTCCTGTGGAGAACCCAATGGGTCGATCCAGGTCGTTGTGGGTGGCGGAGACGGGCCTTACTCCTACGCATGGAGCCACGGCGGCTTGAACGAACCATTCCAGGAAAACCTCGCCGCAGGCACCTATGACCTTACGGTAACCGATTCGCTGGGATGCGTTGTATCTGAATCCTTTGTGGTCGATGACCAGGGCTCTCCCCAGATCGACAGCATCGATACCTTTACTGCTTATTGCGGACTGGCCACCGGCGCCGCAGAAGTGTTTATTTCAGGTGGTTCGGGTAATTATTTCATCGAATGGAGTAATGGGGTCACGGAACCGGCAAACACGGACCTGACTCCAGGCGCATACTCGATCACCGTCACGGATACCAACGGTTGCGAAACATTTGGAGATATTACCATTGAGGACGTTGCCGGCCAAACGGCCGCGATAACGGTCGTCCAGCAACCCACCGCCTGCGTGGGCGCGGACGGCGCCTTGGAAGTGCAGGTAGAAGGTGGGGTTGCCCCCTATTCCATCACCTGGAATACCGGCGCCACCGATACCTTGCTGGAAAATATCCCCCCCGGCGACTATTCGGCAGTGGTGGTCGATGCGGCAGGCTGCGAAGTGACGGCCACAATCACGCTTATCTCCCTCAACGGGATCGAACTCGACTGGTCGGCGAACAATGCCACCTGTGGAAATGACAACGGTACGGTAATCGCCAATGTCGGCGGCGGAGAAGGCGCGATCCAATACGAATGGAGCTTTAATGGAAACGTGCTGGAAGGAGATACCGTCGGCCAGCCGGTATTGCTTTTCACAGGACTGGAAGGCGGCAACTACCAACTGGTCCTGACCGATTCAACGGGCTGTGAAGAGGTGGCTCAGATCGAGGTCGTTCAGGCGGGTGTTCCCGTGATCACGGCCGGATTTTTGCCTTCCACCTGCGGCCAATCGAACGGACAGGCCTGGGCGGAGATCTCCGGCGGGACCTATCCCTATACCTTTATCTGGGATAACGGCTCTACCGATTCTTTGCTCACCAACGTTCCTGCCGGCGAGTATGCCCTGGCCATTTTGGATGACAATAATTGCCTGGCCACCGGGACCGTTACCGTAGAAGACCTCCTCGCACCTCAGGTCACCGCCGCTGAAATCCTGCCGGCTACCTGTAGTTTGCAGAACGGTCAGATCACATTGGATGTCATATCCTCGACTCCTGAGTTTACCATCCTCTGGAGCAACGGCGATTCGACCCTGGTGATCGACAGTTTGGAAGCTTCCACCTACTCTGTAGTCGTAACCGACCAAAACGGATGTGAATCTATCCTGACCGGCCTGGAAGTAACAGATATGCCCGACACGATTGCACCCGAATTCGCAGTTTGTCCTGTGGACATGGAAGTGCATTCCTGCGATAGCACCATCGTCTACGATCAGCCGGAAGCGGTTGATAACTGCGGCCTTGTAGCGGTAGAACAGATCGAAGGTTTGCCCTCTGGCGCATCCTTCCCGACAGATACCACCTTCATTACCTACCAGGCCGGGGATGCTTTCGGGAATACCTCCACCTGTAGTTTTGCCATCGTGCGTATCGAAGACCTGGCCGCTGAATCCGTTTGGGAAGATGTTTCCTGTTTTGGCGATTCGGACGGAACGGCAGGCCTGACGGTCTCCGGAGGGACAGCGCCATACGCAATCCTCTGGTCGACAGGCGATACTACGGAAACCATTGAAGCATTGACCCCCGGAACCTATACGGCGACGATCACTGATCAGGGCGCCTGCGAGATCCTGGTAACGGTCGATGTGGCGGAACCGGCCCCCATATCGGTGGCATTGGATTCCATAATTATGGAAACGCCGCCCTGCGAAAACGGAGGGATCTACATTTCTCCTTCCGGAGGAACGCCGCCCTTTACCTTCGAGTGGACCAACCTGGATAGTTCGACGGTCGTCATCGGCGATTCGGAAGACCTGGGAGGGTTGTTCGGAGGCGCGTATGAATGCCGGATCACGGATGCCAACGGTTGCGTGCAAACTACCGCTACTTTTATCGTACAACAGGACGCCGGCTGCGTGGTCAGCACCCTGGAACGGGAAGCCCTTGAGGCGGCGGTGACGCTCTGGCCGAACCCCACCAACGGCTTGTTGACCGTTCAACTGACGACTCCGCAGCAGGAAGACCTTCTGTTTGCACTGTACGATGCACGTGGGGTGGAACTGACCCGTTTCCTGCTTCCGGAACAAGCCGAACCAATGGTTCAGCTGGATCTTTCCGCCTACCCGACCGGCATGTATTGGTTGCGGATTCAGGCCGGAAGCGCTGTCATCGCCCGGAAAGTGGTACTGACGCGTTAAGGGTCCTCATCTTTTGGTGAAAAAGGGGCGGCAATTTGTCGCCCCTTTTTCATTTATACCCAAAGAAAAGTGGTTTTGGACTATTGCGGCCGTCAAATCACTTTTCTTCAGAATAAATCCAACAAACCGTTATTTTGGGCGTTCGATAATGAAAATTGTTATTTAAAAGAAAACCCATGACCCGGCTATTTTTTACCTTCTTTCTCGCTTTCTGTTCTCTGTCCCTGTTCGCGCAATCGCAGTTTTTCGACCGGCCGCTCGATCCGGCCCGTCTCAGTCCCGGTACTGACGTTATCCCGACGGGAAACAATGAATATCTCTTTTCCAGTCTGTTTTTTCCCGGTGGGGCGATCTTCAACGGCGGCCAGGCCAACCTCACCCGGCTCCGGCCTTCCGGCGCTATTTTGTGGAGTAACGATTATACCTACCCTTCCAATCTGGTGGCCGGCGCGCTGGAAAATTGGAGCGATTACTCGGCCTATCTCTTCGGCGGCGTTCATTTTGTGACCGATACCCTCTATTCGGCTTTCCTGACGCGATTGAACCAGGATGGAACAGTGCTCTGGTCCAAGTCTTTTGACCTGGGAGGCAACATCAATTGGGCCAATTATGGAAAAGTGGATATCCGGACCCTGGAGGAAGGAAATGCGCTTTTGGGGGTTGGCCCCGGTTCTTTTGCTTCGTCCAACGGGATCAACGACCTTTCCCTGTTAAAGATCAACCAGCTCGGCGAATTGGTTTGGGGGAAGAGCTATTGTATCTCCTGTCAATCCGATGCCGACCTCACCTTTGGAAACGTGGCCCTGACTGCCGACAGCGGGTATGTGGTTTGCGGAGGTATTCAGTATCCGGGAATGCCGGGCTTCAACCGCGATGTATTCCTGATGAAAGTGGATACGGCCGGAAATATCCAATGGACCAGAAGCTATAATATTCCGGATTCGATAAGCCTCATCACTCAATCATCGGCCTTTGAAGCAACGGTTTTGCCCAACGGCCATATCGCCATCGTTGGCGAATACGACCGGGCCGATCTGACCAATTTCCACAAAGACGGACTGATCCTGCAAACCGATGCCTTCGGAACGCCTCTGAACGGGCTGTTGGTCAACCTGAATTATTCCGATTTCGATATCTATTTGAACCACCTGGTAGCGTTGGACTCCAATACCCTGGTCATCCCGGGCAGCTCGGTCCAGGATACACTCCCGTCGGAGGGCCTGGAGCACAATTTTCTATTCCAGATCCAGCTGGATAGCGGAGCGATCGACTGGCAGTCCAACTATTTTACGGAGACCGTGCAAGGGTTTGTCACTTTTTCCAACGGCTTTTCCCCATTGCCGGGCGGCTACGCCTATCTGGCCAATTTTGCCGATGGATTCGACTCCTACTTTCCCCACCTCATCATCGCCGACCTGACCGGGCGCACCGGATGCCAGGATACCATTAACCTGGCGGTCAGTCCCGTTTTGACCATTGAAACCACCGACGTAGTCGCCACGGTTCAGGACCTGAATGACGCCGTTGATTTCACCCCCGTCGTAGAAAAGTTCGAAGGCTATACCATTGACGTCCCGTTGCTGAATATCGGGGACAGCGAGTTCTTCTGTGATCCGACGACCCTGCCGCTCGATGCCACCATGGCCGGGGCCGAATCGTACGTTTGGAATACGGGCGCTACAACTCCGGTGATCCAGGCCGATGTGCCGGGGACGTATTGGGTGGAGGATACCTCCAACGTGCGATGCTGGATCCTGCGCGATACCGTTTCTTTCAATATCCTGCCTCCGCCTGTTGTAACTATTGGAGCCGACACCACCGGGTTTTGTGAATTTGGCGAGGCTACCCTCGTTGCCGGGACGGTCGGCGCCTCCAGCCTTTTCTGGTCGACAGGGGAGACGAGCAGTACCATTATTGTGACCACTCCGGGTATTTATACGGTACAGGCCGAAAACATGTGCGGGACCACCATCGAGTCGATCGATCTGATCCTGCCCAATTGCACCGGAGAACCGGAAGTGTGCAAATTGGAATTGCCCAATGCATTCACGCCTGATAACGACGGAAGCAACGACCGTTTTCTTCCCCTGAGCAATTGCTCTAATTATGAGGAATACTACCTGCGCATTTACTCCAGGTGGGGTCAATTGGTTTACGAATCCACCAATCCTACCCAGGGCTGGGACGGACGCTACAACAGCAAACCGCTGGCTTCCGACCTTTATGCCTGGATCCTGGAATACCGATTTCCTCAGGATGATGCCGTTCGTCTGGAAAAAGGAGAGGTGACCTTGTTGCGATAATCTCCGGTTTTAAGGGTGATTCAGAGAAAGGAATTTGAATACAAGATCCGGATCACCCCCTCTACTTGCTCCGTCCGAACCTTGAGGAGGTAGTAGCCGGAGGGGTGATCTGCCGGGATGCGCAACCGTTCGGTATGGGTACCTTCCGGCCTGCATATATCGAGTAAAATTCCCAGGCTTTTCCCTTCCAGGGTAGAAAGGCTAATCATTACATTACTTTGCACCGGGAGGTCGTAGGTCAATTCAAACTCTCCAGGGGAAATGGGATATGGGTAGACATCCATAAACCGGAAGTCATGGGCAGGACAAAGA
This sequence comes from Lewinellaceae bacterium, assembly GCA_020636275.1. Lineage (GTDB taxonomy): Bacteria > Bacteroidota > Bacteroidia > Chitinophagales > Saprospiraceae > JADJTT01. Next base: position 1,393,266 of record JACJYD010000001.1, read on the forward strand.
TGCCCGGCGTCCAGACGGGGCAGGTACCGGACGAGCAAAATGTCGGTATAGGTGTCCGAATCGCTGGCATAACCTTTCCCACCCAAAATAGCGGTTTCATCATCGAGCACCAGCAGTGTGGAGAGGTAGGAAAAATTGGACAATTCCGTAAGGAGTATCCCTCTTTCTCCGAATTCGGTGTCGGGTTTTCCCGAGGCGGTAAACCGGGCGCCAAAGAAATAATTATAGGGCGCAAGGTCTGCGCAGCCGGATCCGGCAAGCAGGATCCGGTCTTCGGAAAGGATCGTCATTTGCCAGGCTGTTTCGGGAAGTGTGATTTCGACCATGCCGTTATTGCCAAAGGAAGTGTCGGCTTCTCCGTAGCTTTCCAGACGAACGAACCATCCTTGGGTCCCCTTTTGTCCCATTACCAGAATGCGATTATCAGAAAGGACAGCTCCCAAAAGCGATTGGAGGGACTGGTTCGAATCGGGGAAAGAGCCATTGGCCAGACCGTCGATCCCGAACGACCGGTCGAACTGCCCGCTCGGAAGCAAACGAACAATGTCGAAGCCCCAGGGCGGATGGGCGTCGAGAAGCAGGATCTTGCCGTCATCCTGTAGCAACAGGGTGGAAAAAGCGCCGTCGGGGGAATGATACAGGGAACAGCAGCCCTGATCGCCAAACTGAGGATCGGGGGTTCCATCCGATAGCAAGCGATATACTACTAACTCCCGGTCGAGCGTCTCAGGATTTTCCATATCTCCCGCCAGTAGGATCTTGCCATCGGGTTGTAGGGCAATGGCGCCCAAAATATCAAAACGGCCCTTGTCAAAAGTGATCAGACCGCGATCGCCAAAGGTAGTGTCAAGGGTCCCGTCCGGATTTAAACGGCATGCGGCGAAATCAATGTCCTGGCTTCTGACATGCTTCACGCGCATTCTACCCCCGACGACCAATTTTCCGTCCTCTTGCAAAGCGGCATCAATGCCGACAATGGGGTGGGGAAGGTGAATAGCCGTAAATCCCTGCGCAAAAAAGTTGGGATCGAGGGCGCCATCGCTCTCCAGATGTATGGCGAGGAGCTCCGAATCGAACGGTTTTTCAACTGTGCCGGTGGCGAAGAGGCTACCGTCTTCCCCTAACAGGACCTTGCAACATTCCACGTTTAGCGGGTTTTTACCTCCCCAGACCGAAACGGTCATTCCCTTTTTGCCGAACGATTCGACCAATTGACCATTCCCGTCCAGGCAAGCCAGAGCGCCTTTGAAATTTACCGTCCCGCCTGCGAGGAGTTTACCACCCGGCAGCGCTTTTAAGAAGATCCCACTTCCCTGGAAGTACGATTCCTCAAAGCACGGAACGGTATATCCTTCTCCGCCAAAAGCCGGATCCGGCGCCCCGTCTGCTAAAAAACGCCGAACGATAAAGTAACGGGTGTTGTTATAGACCTCTCCCATCCCCGTATAGAGCCATTTCCCATCGGACTGGATGAGTCCGGATGCAGCAACCTCTATGGTCCCGGAACCGTAGAGTACGCCACAATCTCCGAATGAGAGGTCCAATGAACCGTCGGATAAGCCCTTTACCGCAGTGGGCCAACCCATTTGGGTTTCCTGTCCGCCACCCAGGACGATCCAGCTCGAATCGGGACATACGAGGAGATCATAGGGGCGGAAACCGGCAATGCGATACATCTGTCGACCGCCATTGCCGAAAAGCGTGTCCAGGTGGCCATTGGGCAGGAGCCGGCCAACGATCAGGCTCCCATCTCTGTATGCAGCCAGCATGATCCGTCCGTCGGGCAGGGTAGCCAGCGACATGAGGTGGAAAGAGTGAACGGAAGGTGGCGGTGGTTGCGGTTCAAAATCCGGGTCGATACTCCCATCGGCCAGTAAGCGAATAACCCGGCAGGTATGGGTTTCGGACTCAGGTGTTTCCTCAAAGCCAGCAACCAGGACGGCCCCGTCTTCCTGGAGGATCATGTCGAGAAAATGCGTGGGTTTGGATAAAGGCACGCGAAGAATGCCCTTTTCGCCGAAATCCGTGTCCGGATAACCGTCTTCGAAAAAACGGGCCAGGAACAAGGCACTTTCTTCTTCCGGTGGGTTGAATAGGACCAATAAACGGCCTTCCTTCGTGCGCGCGATCTTTACCAGGTACTCCCAGTCGATCGGAGTATCCAGTTGGCTGATCCCTTCATTTTGAAAACTGCAATCGGGCAACCCATCGGGCAAAAAGCGGGCGAGAGCCAAATAGTGCTTTCCGCCCGTAAGCACGGTTCCGGCCAGGGTATAAAACCCCTCGGGGTGGACGATCGCGTCGGTCCAGAATACTTGCCCTTCTCCTTGTCCAAAGGAAAAAAAGGCATTTCCCTTGCTGCAAATAATATGGTTGTTTTCTATTGGTTTCACCTGGCCCCAACCGGGAAAGACCATGATCAGTGTAAGAAAAACAGATAGGACTTGTTTCATTATTTTGAGGAGTAGCATAATGGCAACTGCCTCCAATATGTAAGTTTCGAATTTTTGAGGAAAGGGCCAATGATATTCCTCAGTGAAGATGCTGATCTTTATTCATACGGGTGCCGCTTTTTCAGTGCGTTCCAGGATTGATTTTCTTCCTATCTTGTGCATAAAGTATACCTGAGGAATAGAGGCTTGCCTCTCCGGCTGAAAAACCACTTTTCCTTTAAAATACATACCTTAAAAATGAAAACGAGTATGAATATCACCTTCATCGGCCTGGGTATCATGGGGAGCCGTATGGCCAAAAACCTGTTGAAGAGTAATTATCCTGTCACCATTTACAACCGCAGCCATGAGAAGACCAAGGCCCTGGTCGAAGCGGGAGCGCTCGCGGCGCCCTCCCTCGAATTGGCGGTAAAAAATGCCGAGGTGGTCTTCACCATGTTGTCTACACCCGAGGTGGTAGAAAAGCTGGCCCTCGGTCCCGACGGGTTCGTCCGGCACATGCGTCTAAACGCCATTTGGGTCGATTGCTCAACAGTCAACCCCTCCTTTTCGAGGAAGATAGGTAAACTGGTGGAGGCGTCGGGTATCCGTTTTTTGGACGCACCGGTAGCCGGAACCAAAGCCCCTGCGGAAAATGCGCAGCTTACGTTCCTGGCAGGAGGCGATGCGGGAAGCCTGGCGCAGGTGCAACCGCTGCTCGAACACATGGGGCAAAAGATTATTCACGCAGGGCCCACCGGCCAAGGCAGTGCCCTGAAGATGCTGGTCAACTCCATGCTGGCCCAGTCCATGGCCCTCTTCGCCGAAACCGTTCATTTGGGCGAAGCCCTGGGCTTCTCGCGCGACTATCTCCTCGACACCCTTCCCAACTTTCCGGTGATCGCTCCTTTTACCAAGGCCAAGGCTGAAAAGATCCGCAAAGGAGATTACGAGGAGGAATTTCCCCTCGAATGGATGCACAAAGACTTGCACCTGGCTACCCTGTCGGCCTTTGAGAATAACGTATCGCTCTTTATGGCCAATCTGACAAAAGAACTTTACGCCAGGGCCAAGGAGCAAGGCCTGGGACGGGAAGATATGTCGGCGATCTTCAAGATATTTTAAGAGGCGCCCGAAGGCGCACCGCTTAAGCTTTTACGACGTCTACTGCCACTACCTTATACTCCGGGCACTTGGCCTGTGTATCATGCACGGAGCTGGTGATCTCGTTGAGCATGATTTCAGGGAAGTGAAAGGTGGAGCTCAATACCCCCGGTTTAACCACTTCACTGACCTTCGCCCGGATGGAAATGCTGCCCCGTGGAGAGCTCAGTTTGACCTTTTCGCCATCCCGGATCCCTTTTTCGGCGGCGTCTTCCGGATTGATGTACAAATAATCCTCCTGCCGGATCAGGGCGTTGTTGGTCAGGCGGGTCATGGAGCCGCTGTTGTAGTGCTCCAACTCGCGGTTGGTCGTCAGGATGAAGGGGTAGGCAGCGCCGTTTTCCTGGATCTCCAAACTTTCTTCGTAATCGACGAAATAGAGGCGTCCTTTCCCGATCTTGAAAGATTCGGTGTGGAGGATCTGGGTATCGGTGCCATCATCTGCAACGGGCCACTGGAGCCCGTTTTTGCCAAGGCGTTCCCAGGTGATGCCCTTGAAGAAAGGAACGACCCGGGAGATCTCCTTGAGCATTTCGGCTGCATCGTAATCGGGCTGTGGGTACCCCATCCGGTTCATGATATCGACAACGATCTGCCCGTCGGGCTTGGTGCCGGGCAGGGGGTCCACCACACGGTTAACGCGCTGTACGCGGCGTTCACCATTGGTGAAAGTGCCCGATTTTTCGAAGAAGGAAGACGCCGGCAGAATGACGTCGGCGTATTCGGCGGTATCGGATAGGAAAAGCTCTTGAAGGATGAACAGATCGAGCGATTTAAGCGCTTCGCGGACCGCATGGGTGTTGGGTTCGGTTTGCACCACGTCTTCGCCCATGATCCAAAGCGCTTTGAGCTTGCCTTCCCGGGCTGCGTCAAACATTTCCGGGATCTTGAGTCCGGGCCGGTCGGGCATGGGCACGCCGTACACTTCTTCGTACATGCGGCGGTAGCCTTCGTTATGCATATCGAGATAGCCGGGTCCCTGGTGCGGTTGTACGCCCATATCTGCGGCTCCCTGCACGTTGTTTTGTCCCCGCAGCGGATTGACCCCAACACCGCGCCGGCCGATATTTCCGGTGACCATAGCCAGGTCTGCGATCAACATGACGCCGTAGGTGCCCTGATAGTGTTCGGTCACACCCAGTCCGTGGAAACTCATGGCATTGGGGGCATTGGCATAGGCCATGGCTGCTTCACGCACCAGGTTCCGGTCTACGCCGCTTTCGCGCTCCAGCCGGTCGATATCCAGGTCCAGGATGTGCTGGCGGAATTCGTCATACCCATCGAGCCGGTTTTCGATAAAATTGCGGTCCTCCAGTCCTTCCGCCAGAATATAGTGGAGCATCATGTTCATGACGGCCACGTTGGTGCCCGGCTTGAGCTGGAGGTGATAGTTGGCCATCCTGGCCAGATCGGTGCGCCGCGGATCTAACACGATGAGGGTTTTGCCCTTCATGGCCTGCTGCTTGATCTTTGCTCCGGTGACCGGGTGAGCGGCAGTCGGGTTGGCGCCAATGACCAGCATACAATCCGTAAATTTCAAGTCTTCGATGGAGTTGGTGGCGGCGCCGGTGCCGAAGGTGCGCTGCATTCCCAAAGCGGTAGGAGAGTGGCAGACCCGGGCACAGCCGTCGATGTTGTTGGTGCCGACTACTGCGCGGATGAATTTCTGCATGAGGTAATTCTCCTCGTTGGTGCAGCGGGCGGAGGAGATACCGGCTATGGCATCCGGGCCGTAATTCGATTTGATGGACTTCAGCTTTTCGGCGATGAAGTCATAGGCCTCATCCCAGCTCACTTCTTCCAGTTTTCCGTTCTTCCGGACCATGGGCGAGCGGAGCCGGTCGGGGTGATTGTAGAACCGGAAGGCGTAGCGTCCTTTCAGGCAGGTGTGCCCCTGGTTGACCGCTGCGTCGTAGGGCGCCGAGATGCTCAGGATGGAATCCCCGTGTTTGGCTACCGACAGGTTGCAGCCCACGCCGCAGTAAGTGCAAACCGTTCGCACCTCCTCGGTGGCGTGTTTGGCGGCCGACTGGAAAATGTCGGTGATGGCAGCTGTCGGACAGGCTTGGGCGCAGGCGCCACAGGAAACGCAGTACGAATCAGCGAAGGAAGTATCCATGCCCTTGATGATATGGCTTTCAAAGCCGCGTCCCGCCATACTCAGCACGAACTCGCCCTGCACTTCGTCGCATGCGCGTACGCACTTGGAGCAGTTGATGCACTTCGACAGATCGGTCCGCATGTACGGATGGCTCTCATCCATAGGCCGGTCGAGGTGGTTGCGTCCTTCCGGGTAGCGCACTTTGCGGATGCCTACCTGTGCGGCAACGTCCTGTAGCTCGCAATCGCCGTTGGCTTCGCAGGTGAGACAGTCGAGCGGATGGTCGGTCAGCACCAGTTCCATAATGTTCCGGCGAAGGCGCTGCACCGATTCCGAATCCGGATAGATCTGCAGGTTTTCTTCGACAGGAGTATGGCAGGAAGCCACGGTCTTGAGGGCGCCATTGCCGGGGCGGGCCACTTCCACGCTGCACATGCGACAGGAACCGAAAGGCTCCAAATTGGGGGCGTCGCAGAGGGTCGGCACATAGGTTTGCCCCATGTACCGGCGAATAAAGGTCAGGATGGTTTCTCCTTCCTTGATCTCGTATGCTTTATCGTTGATATAGGCGATCTTTTTCATTGCTCTACTTTTTTTAAATACAGGAAGACCTGAAGGCTCCCTATTTAACCAGAGAGATTACTTGATTTTCTTTAAAATAGGCCCGCAGTTCATCCTGAAAATACGTCAGCGCATTTCGCATAGGCAAGGGTATGCCGCCGCCCAGGGCGCAAAGCGAACCTTTTTCCATCGTGGTGAGCAGGTCGTTGAACAGCTCCGGGTCGATGGCATAACCGTCGTGTTGGGCCTTGTGGAGCAGTTCCTGTCCGCGTACCGATCCGAGCCGGCAGGGGAAACACTTGCCGCAGCTTTCGTGGGCCGTAAATTCAAACAGATGTTCGAGGTAGGCGATCATCGGGAAATCTTCCGGTACGCCGACCACGGAGGCATGTCCCAGCAAAAAGCCGTTTTGGGCGAAGGATTCAAAATCGACAGTCAGGTCGCCGATCTTTCGGACGGGTACCAGTCCGCCCAATGGCCCGCCGATATGGAGGGCTTTGGTCGGCCGGGAGAAACCTTGTCCCATTTTTTCCACTACATCCAGCAGGGGCGTGCCCATTTCCACCTCATAAACCCCCGGCCGGTTGAAAGCGCTGTCGAGCGAAACCAGCTTGGTGCCGGTCGAACGGCCGCGGCCCAGTTGGGCATAGGTCTCGCCGCTCTGCGTGAAGATGTAATAGAGGTTGGCCAGGGTTTCAACGTTGTTGACGAGGGTGGGTTTGCCGAACAGGCCTTCTACGGCCGGGAAGGGAGGGCGCACCCGCACTTCGGGCCGCTGTCCTTCTATAGAGGCCAGCAGGGCAGTTTCTTCCCCGCATACGTATGCGCCTCTGGCTTCGATCAGTTTAAATTGAAAATGGAAGCCGGATCCGAGGATATTATTTCCCGCCAGGTTTTTTGATTCGAGCGAAGCGATGGCATCCTTGATGGCCTGGATCGAAGCGGGGTACTCCGCCCGCACATAGACCACCCCGGCTTGAGCGCCGATCACGTAACCGGCGATCAGCATGCCGATGAGCAGGGACTCAGGACGTTGCTCCAGGATGTACCGGTCGGAATAGGAGCCCGGATCGCCCTCGTCGGCGTTACAGACAACGAATTTCAGGTCGCCGGGAGCATTCAGGCAGGTTTCCATCTTGATACCGATCGGGAAGCCGGCGCCTCCCCGTCCCCGCAGCCCCGATTTTTTTATCGAGTCCAGAATGGCCTCTCCAGGCGTCTGCAATAATTTCCGGATCTGGGAAGTAACTTCTTCCCATGCGGGGAACGGAGCGGTGAGAATGGGAGTTCCCATTGCCTCGACCGCATAAGTGTCGGCCCCATCCCGGACCTCTTTTCGAAGGATGCGGTCGAGCTGGTCGATCGCATTGCCCGAATAATTTCGACCATCGTAGTGGAATGCATTATTTTCATGGCAACGGCCCAGGCAACACATTTCGCCGATCGCTTCTTCTGCCACTTTGGACTTGATGGCCTTTTTCAGATTATCCTGGGTGCCGGCGGCCAGGCAGGAACTGCCGTTGCAAACGTAGATCTTTTTGCCCTGGTTTTCGGGGCGGGTGAAGTCGTAGAAGGAAGCGGTACCGTAAAGGCTTGCCGGTCGCATCAGAAATTCTTCAGCCAGCTTGGAAAGGTCTTCTTTCGAGGGGCTCCCGGCAGGTTCGGCCAATTCGCCAAGACGTTCGAAAAGGTTGTCGGTCAACCCTTTTCTTCCGGACAAATGGGAGAGATTCTTTGACATAGGTTCTATTGGTTTGGCCAATCAAATGGTCGTTTGTGGAATGGGTTCCAAAATCCCATCTTGAATGATGGTGGATATTGAAATAGAGCTTTGGCTAAATTACTAAAAAATCGCATTAGGCGCACGCGACCCAAAATACGCTACAATTTAATACAAAGCCCCCTTTCAAGTAAATAGCCCGTATATTTGTGTAAGGAAATTGGCAAAAAATTGAATTTATATGACCCTTATGTATAGGTTTTTCGTCTATATTTAAGGATGATACGTTTTTGGCAAATAATAATACTATGAGAACAGGATTGCTTTTCGGCATACTTCTATGGAGTATCGGCCTCCAGGCCCAGGGAGGGATGACGTTGTACAACATGACCTACATCCCTCAGGCCAGTTATCTAAACCCCGGAAACACGCCCTATACCGACTTTTACCTCAGCCTGCCCGGTCTGTCAGGCGTAGGGGTCGGATTGAATAACAATTTTTTTTCCCTGCGCGATGCCAACCTGGGGCTAGGCACGGATTGGCAGAAATTTGACTCCGACCAATTGCTGTCGACCTTTGCTTCGGTGGCCCAGTTCAGCAACCAGTTGGGTTTGCGGGCCGGGGTCGATCTGTTTGGATTTGGGCTTCGCTCCCAGAAACAATACATCAGCTTTTACATACGGGAGGAATTTCAGGCCCAGGTGGACTTTCCGGACGAAATGCTCCGCTTCTTAAGCGATTACCAGAAAGGGGTCGTGCCGGAAAACACCCCTTATCCCATGAGTGGAAGCCGGTTTCTCATTACCCAGTACAGGCCTTTCACGCTTCAATATGCTTACGATATCCAGCCGACCCTTACCATAGGGGGAAAGGTGAGTTATATCTCGGGCATTTACACCGCAGAAGCGACCAGCGATACCCTGATCGCTTATGCATCAGCGGAAACCGAAAAAGGGTTCGATATCTTCGGCCGGATGGCTGTGCAAACCGGTGGTTTTATCAATTCGGATACTGCCAATGTCAAAAATATTTTTCTCAATCCTCAAAACAGCGGTTTTGCCGTTGGGGTAGGCGGCCGCCTGACGACCCTGGAGGACCGGCTGGACATTTTGTTCAGCGCCACCAATCTCGGCAAGATCTTTTGGACCCAAAAGGTAGGGATCACCAATTTGACGGATGCCTCTTTTGAAAATTCGGAAAATCTGGGGCAGATCCTGGACACCCTGTTTCAGGTGAATGAAAAAGCCAATTTCTCATTTACCCAGAATCTCATTCCCGAATTTTTTCTCGGCACCAATTACTACCTGAACAAGAACCTGAGCATTGGCGCCCTGATGCAGGTGCAGCCGATCTATCAATCCCTTCGCTCTGCTTTCGGATTGACCCTGAATGCCCGGGTGGGTAAGTGGTTAGGTGTTTCGACCGGCTATACCTATTCCAACCGGGCCCACAATATCCCCTTTGGCCTTGCGCTGCAACCGGGGCCGGTAGAACTCTACGTCATTACCGACAACGCATTGGGGTTCCTCGCCCCCGGCGGGGCCCGGCAGTTTCACCTCAACCTGGGACTCAACCTGACGTTCAAGAAAACGGAACGGCCCTGGACGGAAATTCCGCCGGATTTGCCGGAAGTGGAATCCTATCCCGGGGTCTATCAGCCCGATGAGGATGAAACCTCGGCCCCCGCTCCGAAGGATTCTGTGGCAACCAATAAGGTGGCCATCGGCGTGCCGCCGAGAGATACCATTTTCTCCCCAGACGGCCCCTTGTATATGGAAGACGAGCCCGATGTGACCAATTATATGGTAACCAATCCGGTGTTCCTGTACCGGGGCCCCAACAGCACTACCACCGTGATCGATACCATAGCGCCTAATACGACAATTGAAGTGCTCCAAAAGAGATTGCCGGATTGGTGGTATGTCGAATACGGCGACCGGTCGGGGTGGATCCAGCCCCGTAGTATCCGGCCTTCTCTTGAACTGCCGGTAGCCGAACAGCAGGATTCGGATATTCCCGATCCCCTGGTACAATTCAAACCCCTGGACTATATCATGCTCGACAATACGCCGATGCGGGAAGAGCCTTCCGAAACCGGCCGCATTATCCACAATACCCAGAAATGGGACGAAGTGCTGGTATTGGAAAAAACCAATTCGAGTTGGTGGAAGATCCGTCATCAGGGATACGACGGCTATGTAAAATCAGCCATGTTGAATCCCCGCCCGGAGAATTACGTGCGTCCGGAGAACCTGGCGCCCGCGCCTCCTTCAACACCGAAGCCGGCGGTTACGCCAAAACCATCCGTGAGCCTGGGCACCTATGTGGTGACCGAATCTACGAGCCTTCGTGCGCAGCCCACGCACCAGTCCAGTTCCCTGATGCGCTTGCGCACCGGAATGAAAGTGACCTTGCTGGAAAAGGTCAATCAGTACTGGTGGAAGGTCGAGGTCAAGGGGGTAACGGGTTACGCCAAAGAGGCCAACCTGCAGGAAGAGTAAAAAAAAGGCGCGGCAATTGCCGCGCCTTTTTTATTTAGACAGCAAATATTAGTTGCCGATCACATTGATCGAAACGCCCAGGAAATACCCGAGCTGATACTTGTTGATCGTGGGGATGTCCTGAAAGGGGTCGCTGAAGTTGTCTCCAACCTGATAGCCATTGGCCAGGGTCTGAACGCGGGCTCCCAAAACGCCGCCGGTCAGGGTGATGCGCTGGGCGCCGCCCAGGAAGACACTCGGCCCGAGAAAGAAAGCGATGGATTGCTCGGTTTGGGAACTGAACACCGGCATCCCGATCCCGAAGGAGCCGCCCAGGCATACCTGCTTGGGGCTGTGGCTGTAAAAGTGGAGGAAGGAAGAAAGGTACGGCACGAAACTATCCTGATCGTCTGCCTGGATCACTCCATTCCGCACCGAGTAGGATTTGGGGCGGGAGAAAAACTGACCGAACCCCAGCCCGAGGCTGCCGTTGATCTTAAGCCCTCCTTTGGTAGCCACTTGCACATCAGCCATTTTCCGGCTCGTCAGGCGAATGTTGTCGGGCAGGTTTTCCTTGGGTGTGAGTTTGACCTTCAACTCGGTCACGTCCTGGTTGGCCGTCGTGTTATAGGTATACGAAAAGTCGTTGGACATGATCTCCTCGTAGGTATATCGAAGTTGGATCAACTTCTGGATGTCTTCTTTGCTCAGTTCGTCGACGACCTGTTCCAGATCGGCATACGACTGGTCGAGTCGGCTGACCTCTTTGGTCCCTTTAGCAAGGGATCCCTGGATCGATTGCTCGATCTGGGCGTATACACCCTGGACCTGCGGAGTGAACATCCGGTCCCGCAAGGGGCCTATGGCTTGGCCAATTTGTTCGATCTCCGCCAAACTGGCCTTGTATTTTTCCCGTTCCGTCTCCAGGTTCTTGAGCTGGAGGGTCAGGTCCTGCCCCTTTTGGTGAATGGACCATAGATAGTCCATGTTGATCTTGGAGGGAGGGGTATTTGAAAAGACCATTTGGAGGTATTCCTCCGAGAGTTTTTTGATCTGAGCGACGGAAAGGTTGGGGTTGAGCTGGAGCTTTCGGATCTCTTCCGTAGCCATGGACTGGATGGCCTGGGCATTGACGAGGTGCTCGATCTCCGACTGGATGGTCAACAGGTTGTTCTCGGTTCGGGCCCAATCTTCGAGGACCTTCTCGTATTTGAACTCCATGTTTTTCAGTTCTTCCAACGCCATGGCTTCTTCCTCATCGGCCGCGAAGCCCTTGTTGCCCATGGGGAGGCCGCTGAGAAAAGAGAGTTGCCCGCCGGCCAATTGGCCAAGCCCCAACAGGCCGCTGGGGTTCATGATGGTCGAGATCAGGCTGAACGCAGAGTTGCCGGCGCTCTTGCTCAGGCTGGACCCGAACTGGCTGGTGTCGATTCCCGTGGAAAAATAAGACGTTTGTACCTGTGATTCTTCAACTTCCACGTCGTAGAGGTAGTTGTTGTAGTTGGACAAGAACAAATTGATTGCTTCGCCTCTTTTGACTACCGGTTTTTCTAGCGTATCTTTTCCGCAAACGTACTTAGTTTTGCCGGACGCTGCATCGATGTAGATATTTAACCCTTGCGAATAGGCCGCAACGGCCAAAAGTTGGAGGAATAATAAAAACGGGAGGATTTTCATATTATTTGGCTTTTTCATTCTGATTCCGAATTAAATAAAAAAAATTCAATTTAGACCGGAAAAAATATGCAGAGGTCCCTATTTTTTATCAGTATGATGAAAAATCGTCTAAAATCCACGATTATTGGGTATGGCATTTTTGAGAAAGGTATTTGATTGGCATACATTGATCATAACGGTGCTCACCTTTGTGTTCATCTGGATATTTCAGGTCTTCTTTTTCAGCCGGCACTTTCTGGACCCATTCAACAACGGTCTCCGGGATTACGAAGTGACGGATATTGTCTATTCCCAATTCCGGGACCCGCATCTGGCGCCCCTGGTCGGGGATATCATTTTAGTGAACACGGGTGCATTTCCGGACCGGGTCTTCCTTGCAAATTTACTGGACCAACTGAAAAAACTGGAACCTCGTGTGATCGGTTTGGATGTGGAGTTAGACGGCCGCAAAGATCCAGCGGTGGATTCTACCCTGAAAGCTGCCATCGACCGGATCCCGAACATTGTACTGGCCAGCCGCCTGATCGCGTCCGATTCGTCCAGCCATATCTTTGCATCGCCGGCCTATTGTGATCCCTACTTCAGCAAGGGCAAGACTCGCGCCTTCACCAATTTCGTGTCGGAAGATACGAGTATTATCCGTTTTTTTTCACCCCGGGAGATGACGGCAGAGGGAGAATTTCTGGCCTTCCCTGTGGAAGTGGTGCGCCAATATGCTCCTGATAAAGTGGAAGCGCTGTTTCGCCGGCAAAATCCGGTGGAGCGTATTTGGTATACCGGCAATCAGAGTTTCGTCAAAATTGAAGCTGATCAGGTATTGGAAGATTCCTTTTTTCAGGACATTCTGAAGCAGGAGAACCTGAAAAATCGGATCATTCTGGTGGGATACGTGGGCGAACACCGACGGGGAGAACCGGAGTCCGACCGGTTTTTTACCCCACTCAATCCCCGCTATTCCGGCAAGAGCTATCCGGATATGTACGGCCTGGAGATCCATGCCAACATCGCGACCATGATCTTGCAGAGTAAGTATATCTTTCAGCTTCCAAAATGGATGGAAGAATTAGCCGGTTGGCTGTTTTGTTATTTTAATGTGCTGATATTTCACTGGATCTACATCCACGTGCATTCGACTTTCCACGGTATTACCCGCTTGATCCAATTGGTAGAACTGATGGCCTTGTTTTTTTTGATCGCTCTCTTTTTCTATTACTTCCGGATCCAAATCAATCTCGCTGACGGTATTTTAGCCATGCTGCTTTCGTATGACGTCATTATGATCTACGAAAGCCTGATCAAGAAAAAAATCAAATTCCTTCAGAAATTATGAACGGTCGAATCCTTTTCCCCCTGGCCTTTTTTTACTTGTTGGTTGCCGCGCTCCCGGCGCAGAGCGATCAGTTTGTCGTACGCAGCATTACCGGTGTCGTAAATTGTGTAGAACATCCCGGCGCCGATCAGCATCGGCTGGTTCACGGCCAAACGCTAGGCCTTGACGCCGTAGTGTCCCTTTCCTCCGGCGCATCCGTCCATCTCCTCTACAAAGATCAGAGTATTTCCCTGGAGGAGGCGGGCAACTACCCCTTGAAAACTCTGGCGGCAGACCGGTCGAAAGAGTCTTCCTCGTTTCTGAGGCGCTTTTTTAACTATGTGTATGAAGGTATCGTAAATACCAGCGGCCCGAAACAGATCGAAAAATACCATGAACAGTACCTCACGCAATCGAGTGGAGGCATCAAGGGGTTTGCAGGCGCCGATTATGGAGTCACCATTACTCAACCCGTCATGGGAAATCTCATTCCCCAGTCCATGGCCTTCGAATGGTTCTCTGCGGGCGATTCGATCCTGTACGATTTTCAGATCATCGACTATCAGACAGATGGACTGATCTTCAAAGCATTGCTGCGCGACACCTCCCTTGTGGTCAACCTGCAGCAATTGGCCGTCGAGCCCGGACGTAAATACTACTGGGTGGTCTGGCAGAAACGCCTGGGCGAAACCACCCTGGGATTCCCTCTGGCCGATGACCCCTATCGTCGTTCTCCAAAAATGGAATTTGTCGTCTCCGGCATGCAGGTGCAGGATCTGGCTATGGATTTGAAGGCCACCGATGAGTATAAAAACGCCGATGAAACCGACCGTTCGCTCATGCTGGCCCAGGTGCTGGAAGAAGCCAATTATCCTGCTCAGGCCAATCAGGTGCTGCTTGGGGCCCTCGAAAAAGAACCCGGAGATCCGCTTATCCGCAAGGTCTATGCGGCATTTTTGATCCGGCAAGGCCTGTGGGAAGCAGCTCAGCGGCAGCTTTGAGTTTTCAGGATTTTATTGGAAAATTTGGCTATTATTCCTAATTTTCAATTTTTATTCTTTAAGTCTGTGTGCTAACCCCCCTAATATTATGACTCTGAGCTTATTTTTCATCCCGATTGTCCTTTTCTTATCTGCGGGGAATCCCGCTCTTTCCCCGGATAAGCCGATGGAGAATCCCAAACTCGAACATGCCCGGCAGATCTTCGACAGACTCGTGGAGGCCCGGGGAAACCTGAGCATGAAGCCACCGGTCCTGGAGTGGACGGTGGAGGCCTCCAACGGGGCCTATTACCTCAACGGAACCAATCGCATTACCATGGAAGAGCGGGCATACGACGTGTGCGCCGGTTTCGGAGATAAAATAGATGATGCACTGGCATTCATCCTGTCGCACGAACTGATCCACTACTACAAGCAGCACGGATGGGAGGCCAATTTCGGCGAAAAATTTGCAGACCTGGAGGTCGGCAAGGAAGTGATGGAAAACCTGCGCGACATTAAACAACAGGAAACGGAGGCCGACTTGCAGGGCGGTTTTTTGGCCTATACCGCCGGATTCAATACAGTCGGTATCGCCCCCGACTTTCTCCAGCGGCTTTACGATAGCTATCCGAAATGGCCCAAGGAGGCCAGCTCGAAGTATCCTTCCCTGGAAGAGCGCATTCTGGTTGCCAAAAACACGGAAAAAGAACTGTCCCGGTTGATCCAGATGTTTGAAACGGCCAATATGCTCGTTGCCGTGGGGCATTTGGACGATGCACTCGAATATTATAACTTCATCCTCGCCAATTATAAGAGCCGGGAGTTGGTCAATAATGTGGGCGTTGTGGCCTGCATGCGGGCGATGAAGGAGTTTGAAGAAAAGTCGATCCGTTTTGGGTATCCCCTCGAATTGGATGGAGAGGCCCGGCTGCGCCTTGGAGGGAGTAAAGGGATCAACCAGGAGGACCCGAAGAAGGTCCTTCGGGATTCATTGCTCCACGTGGGAGTCGAGCAATTCAATGAAGCCATATTTCTGGACAAGGAATATCAACCGGCTCGCCTGAACCTGGCATGCGCCTATGCCCTTCTGGGGCTTTCCAATAAGGGGGTGGATGCCGATGAATCGGAAATGAATTACGATTTCGCATCCCTCTATGCCAAGTGGGTGGCCCGGAATGCCACCAAGAAGGAAGATGCCAAGTTGAACGCCGATGCCGTCACCCTGATGGGCGTCATTGCGGCTGAGACAGGGCAGGGAGATGCAGCTGGGCTGTTTACGTCGGTTCTGGATAAAAGCCCATTGGCCGAGGGCAATCTCCGGGTGTTAAAAGGAGAGGTCCCGGGCCCGTCCGAACGGAAGCCCCAAAGCATTATCCGGGAATCGATCGATGGCTTTAATATGGACCGGTACCGCGGGGTCGTTGACGACGGCTCCCTGGCGATGGTTCAGGGCACTGCGGTTAACCGCCAGTGGGGGTATTATACGACGGCGTCCGAGTTCACCCATTCCAAGGTGTTGGTCGATTTCGTGAACTCCAGCCAGTATGCCTTTTTTCACATGACCGAACCCGGTTATGAAGGCGCTACCGGCGAAGGAATAAAGGTGGGCGCTTCCCGGAAGGAGATCCTGGCAAAATACCTCACACCCGACCGCGAGCTGCAACTTCCCAATGGACACTTGCTGGTCTATGGGGCCGATGGCATAATCTTTTGGCTCGACGAAACCGGAAAACTCAAGAAGTGGGTCATCTACCGGATCAAGCCGGTCTAATTTTACAACTGATCATTTTAAATATCCCCCAATGAAAAAAGCTGTATTTCTATTATTCGCACTTGTATTGGCCGCGGCATCCCCTGGTTGGAGCCAAAGCGGCAAAGCTCTGGTTGTCATGGAATGCCAGGGAAAGATCAAGTATTACCCCCCTGAAGGCAAACCCATGAAAATGGTGAGCGGACTGGTGGTCGACCCGGAAGGAACCTTCAAGTTGGCCAAGGAATCCAGTCTTCAGATACTGAATGGTACGGACGTCGTTCCCATCGATCAGACAGGGAAGGTCAAGATCCAGGATGCATTGCCCGAATCAGCTCCGGGAATGCGCCTTGGCTTTGGTACGGATTTCCTGACCATGGTTCAAAAAACCATGCGTTCTTCCTCGGGACCTCCCAGTGCATTGACAGGTCGGAAGGGAGCCGGAGGAGAAGAGCCACCGCCAGCAACTACTTCCACGAAGAAGGGAGCCGGAGGAGAAGAACCGCCGCCACCACCGACTTCCACGAAAAAAGGAGCAGGAGGAGAAGAACCGCCGCCACCACCGACTTCCACGAAGAAAGGAGCCGGTGGAGAAGAACCACCGCCACCGACCACTTCTACCAAGAAAGGCATGGGCTATGGTTTGACGATGGTAAACTGGAACTTTCCGCTCAAAGGTAAGATCTACGCATCCGGACCGATCTTTTTCTCCTGGGAAGGATACGTGGATGGAGATGGTCCCTGGGTGTTTTCCATCAGAAATTCCAGCGACAACTCCGAAGTTTACAGGACCGAAACCAAGGATCCGTACATTTCCCTGACCCCGATACAGGCCAAGCTCTCTACCGGCAACAGCTATAGCTGGCGGGTTGCCCGGGCCAGCATTCCTTCTTCCACCCTGAAATCTTTTGAATTTTCCCTGGAACAAGAGAATACGGAAAAAGGAGTTCTGGAAGCGCTTCAGGATGAAGCCGCCTATAAAAACGGCGGTGCCGTGCAGAAACTGCTTTGGGAAGCATATGCTTATGAACAAGCCGGCTTTCTTTACAAAGCGGACACCTTGTACAAAAAAGCCTTGTCGATGGAGCCCGACAATTGGTTGGCGGTACAGTTGTATCGCGCCTTTTGGGGCAGGAGGTTTTAAAAAAAAGCCCCGATCGCTGGTCGGGGCTTTTTTTTTACTTCGGAAAGTAGGAATCCATTAATTGGATAAAGGCTTCCGTCTCCCGGAGGGAGGCGAATTCTTCGGCTTTCAGAATCTGGTCTTTATTGGAATAACCTTTCTCCAGGGCTATTTTCAACCAGATCAGTGCGTTTTCGGGATCGTTTTGAGATGCATAAAGAGCGGCCACACTGAAAGCCGGATTGGGATAATCGGGATTGACCTCCAGATTTTTTTTCTCCGCAGCAATAGCCCGCGGGATATCGCCCGTATTTTCCAGGGCTAATCCCAAGGAAAAATGGGCGTAGGGATGATCGGGTTGCAACTGAATAACCTGTTCATACAATTCGATGGCACGAGGATAATGCCCCGTCTTCATGTTGATATTGCCTAGCGTGTAGAAAGCATTTGGGTCGTCGTCGGCAATTTCCACGGCTTTGGAGGCATAACGCTCCGCTTTCAGGTAGTCTTTTTGAACAATGTACAAACCCGCCAGGTTGGTATAAGCCCAGCTGAGGGTAGAGTCCAGCTCGATACTTTTCAGAAAGGCCTTTTCTGCATCGGAAGGTTTTTCCGTTTTCTGGTAAATGGCGCCCAGAAGGTTGTAGGCTGCGGCAAAACTGGGCTTCAGCGCAATAGCATTATCTATCCAATTTTTCGCCTGACCGAGGTCTCCGTCAAACATAGACAGGGTAGCGAGATTGAATAGCGGCATGGCCCAGGCAGGAGCCAGTTCGTGCGCCTTTTTATAGGCTTCCATCTCTTGTTCTGAATTTTCCAGTGCGCCCTCGATGAGCCCTTTTTCATTGTAAAGGTGGGCTCCTTGTGGTTCCAGTGCCATTGCGGCTTCGACCTTTTGGAGCGCCTCCCGGAGCAAGTCTTCGGAACGGGTTTTTTCTCCATCCATCCGGAGGAGCATTCCTTCAAAATAGTATTGTTTGGAACGAAGAGAGGGCGTCATATAGAAATCGTTCCCCATCAACTCGATCGATTTTTCAAGATAGACTGGGATGTGGTCGTATGCCTGTTTGCCTTCCTTCCATCTGCGGGCCATCTCCCGTGGATCGGTGTCGAGGTAGGAATTGACGGCTACCTGGGCATCATCCTGCAGCGCGACGGCCAGGTTGCGGCGGGTACTCGCCTCCATGGGGGCGAAATCCGGTCGTTTAGCCAGTTGCTGGTAATAGTCGTAGGCAGAACCTCCCTCCGGTTCCAGCAATCTTCTTTCGGAGAGTGCGAGCTGGAAGGCCCGGTACAGTTCCTGTCCCAAGGAATCTGATTTTCCGAGGTACTCCTCTTCCAGTCCTCTTGTGGCCACGGTTGAAAATGTGGGAGCCATGCCGGCTTTCTCTTCCTTCAGATGAGCCAGCATTTGGGGGTCGACCAGGGCGATAGAAGCATTCCGGTCGAACAGGACGAGAGGGTATTGACTGTTTGGCGCCGTTTCGGCCGGCACCTTGTCTTCGAGATACCGGCGGATCTCGAAGAGATTTACGTCGAAGTCGCCATTGCTGTCGGCCAGCCCCATGAGGCCGTCGATCAGGTGGAAGGAGAACGCGCCGCGGCCGCCGCCCCATTGTTTCCCTTCCTGGGAGAGTTCTTCCGGTCCGCATGCCAGGAGTTTCACCTCGGTAGCGTATTGTTTTTTGAGATTTTCAGCTGTGATCTGGGTACCTCCTCCGGCTGTGCCGGCCAGGTTGCCGGCGTGGCAGGCATCGGCCACCATGAAAACCTGAGCTTTATTTTGAACGGATAGGGTGGTGATGATCCGTTGCAGGAAGGACAGGTCGATAGCCCCGGTAATATAAACCCTGGGCGGTGAATCCCACGGCAACAGGAACCCGAACATGTTGTTGATCTCCACATCCCCGTGGCCGGAGAAATAGATGTAGACCCGGTCGCCTTCTCCTACCTTACTCGCTAGAAAGTACAGAGCCGTAGAGATGTTGGCATTCGTAGCCTGCTCGTTGAGGAACAGGGAGATCTGTTCGGGAGGAACCTTGCCGCCTGCAGGGGAGGTCAGGAAATCGTAGAAGGCCTGCGCATCGCGATCTGCAAATTGCAGGTCGGTGATCTCATCGCTTTTGTAATCCGAAATCCCTGCAATGACCGCCCAGGTCTTTTGACTGCCGCCCAGGCTGGGAAGTTGGGCCTGAAGAGATAGCGTGAGCAATAGGAAAACGGGCAAAATTTGAGCTCGCATGGGGGTTATTTTTTTCTCAACCCGATGCAGGTTCCGAATGCATCGGGCATAATGAATGGAAAAATACGAAATTAACTCCATTTGGAAAGGGGATGCATTCGGGAAGGGCATTCCACAAGATTTTGAAGTTCCCGCGTGGAATGGATCGACAATTTCCATCCTTTTATCGATATTCGTTTCAAACAACCCCCTACCCCCATGAAAAGACGACCTTTTTTTCTCCTTATTTTCCTTTCCTCCTTCCTTGGAATTGCAGTGCTTCCTACTCCCGCAATGGCCGGATACAAAGAAGAAACCGCCCGTCAGGTTTTTGAGAAGTTGATCCAGACCCGGGGCGACTTTGGCCTCCCCAAACCTCAATTCCAGTTTGTCAACCACGAAAAAGAAGTGGCCCGGTTTCAGGGGCAGACGATCTTTCTGGGCGTAAAGGCCTATGACGTATGTACTACGTTCGGAGCGGATTCGCTCAACGCTCTGGCCATCTTGCTGGCGCATGAATTGGTCCATTACTATGCCGGACATACCTGGGAAGAGGAATTCTCGAGAGAATTCGCCGGGACCGAATTGCCGAATGAAGTAAAGGATAGCTGGTTGGAAGATGAAGTGCAGGCCGACCTTTGGGGCGGGTTATTGTCCTATTCGGCCGGGTACGATGTACGCGCGGTTGCGCCCAAGTTTTTCCCCACGCTTTACAAAGCCTTTGGGCGGGATGAAGATCTGGCCGGCTATCAAAAACTGGCCGACCGGGTTACCCTCGCCGAGCAAACGGGTAAAAAGGTCCAGACCCTGCTGACCTATTTTGAAACGGCCAATTACCTGGTTGCGCTCGGCATGTTCGAAGATGCCCAGGGATATTACGAACTCATTCTGAAAGAAGGTTATCGCAGCCGGGAGTTGTACAACAACCTGGGTGTTTATAAGGTCATGGCGGCCCTGCAGCTATTCAGGAAATCCGAACTGCCCTATGGGATACCGGTCGAACTCGACGCTGAATCCAGGATCGGGCATAGCACAAAAGGAGGCAGTGGCGCCACCCCGATGGAAGAACGGAACCAGTTGCTGAAAGAGGCCAATCAGTATTTCGAAACGGCTCGCAACCTGGATCCGGGCTACACTCCCGCCCTCGTCAATCAGGCATGTGTGCAGGCCTTACTCGGGGTTTCCGTAGCCCGGGATGATCAGGACGAGGCGCAAATGCAGTACCTGCAGGCCCAGTTATTGGCCAAAAAAGCTGAACGGGAGGCCCGGAAAAGCAAGACAGCCATGGCCAATATCCAGGTGTTGTACGGATTGCTGGCCGCCTTCCAGGGCGATCAGGAAGAAGCCCGAAGCAAGTGGGAAAAGGCAAATACCTCCCTCGCCAGGACCAACCTGGAGATCCTCGACAAAGGTGCTTTTGCTTCGACCGGCGAACGCCTCCCCAGGTCCAATGAGCGGGAAATGATCGAGGACCTTTCGCTGGATATTTTTCTGAGGACCTACGAATCGTCCCTGGAAGACCTTGAAAGTTTGCAAGCCGCGGGGCAATCCTTCAAGTGGGGCCGGTCGCGAAGTAAGTCGAAATTGGAACATTCATCGGTTTACCTGCATTTGGTCAGCCCCACGCGGTATGCAGTATTGCAGGTGACAGACACCGATTACCAGGGGCAGACCCTGTTGGGCATCCGGATGGGCGATGACCGGGAGAAGGTGCTGGAGACGTATAAGACTCCTGATTCGATCGTTCCGCTTGCCCACGGGGAGTTCCTCGTATACCCGGCTCGGGAAATCCTGTTCCGCCTCGATGAAGACAACCGGGTGGTGGGCTGGTGCGTATTCCGAATGGTGAAGCCCTAGAATGGATCCGGAATTTCCGGGATCTCTTCCGGTGTTTTCCCTTCGTGTTGGTCTTCCAGCCGTTTATACTGTTTGACCATCCGGTAAGCGACGCTGCCCAGGCTTTTGGTTTCCATTTGGAAAGTCAGGAAGACCATGCTGTTGCGCATGCCGAAATGGCGATCCTTGATGCCCTGGATCTGGAACTGCATTATTTTCTCCCATTCGTCAAAGAGCTGGTCCCGCTTGAGGTGGAGTTCCTTCAGGTCCCGGAATTGCTGCTTTTCCAGAATGAATGCGGCTGCTTCCAGGTAGGACAAAAGTTGGTTGGCGCCGCGTTCCAGTGCCTGGATCTGGGAAGACGACAGGGGAGGAAGGTTGTTTTCGACATGCGAGGTGCAAGCTTTCAGAAGGGTCGACATGGAATGCACCAACTCGGATTCCATGTGGGATTCCACGAGGTAGAGCCGGCTGGTTGCAGTTTGGGTTTCGTCGAGCCGTTGGACGTTTCGGAAGATCCGGTTTTTGGATTCCCTGCTTTCCTTCCTCAGTTTTTTCAGTTCGTTTCTTGCTTCTTTCAAAATTTTGAAGTCTTCGTCGGACAGCCCCTTGAACGTGCGTTGGTAAATAGCGGCGATCCGGGAAACAACCTGGGCGTTTTGCCGGGAGATCTCTTCCACAAACTGACGCGTGTCGATAGGATCGGTTTGCGATTCAAATTCCTTTTTATCGAGCAGGGATTTTTGGCGGATTTTGTGCACGCCGTGTGTTTTCCATACCACCAATGCCAGCAGGACGATCAAAATACCAACAGCCCATTTGCCCAGGAAAAGCAGGAACAGGGCAACCATACCGGCAATCAGGAATGCTACGAAAGCCGTAAAGAACCACCCTCCGATCACACTGAGCACACCCGATACCCGGTATACGGCGCTCCCTCGTCCCCAGGCCCTGTCGGAGAGGGAAGTACCCATGGCTACCATAAAAGTCACGTAGGTCGTGGAGAGCGGGAGTTTCAAAGAGGTGGCGAAAGCGATCAGGATGCTGGCGACGGTGAGGTTCACGCTCGCCCGGATCAGGTCGAAAGCCGGCCGGTCCTTCTCCGGGGCGGAGGCGGGCATATTTCCATTTTGGAAGCTTTTTTCGGCAAAATTTTTCCAGGAGGAAGGTATCAGATACTGAAATCCAGCATTTAAATTTCTCGCAAACCGGACGATCAGGCGGGCAAACACGTTGGGCTCGAAGGTTTCGAATCCCTCGTCCTGCCGGGCGAGGCTTACTTCCGTCTCCGTGACCGACCTGGCTTTGGCGGAAAGCCAAAGCGTTGCGGTCATGATGGCGCCTGCGATCAGTAAAAAGATCGTATTGGATTGTACGGGCTCTTTGAGCACGGACATCACGTATGCATCGGCAGCAACTCCCGACCCCTTCCAGGCCAGGAAGGATCCCAGTCCTGCCAACGGCGCTCCGATAAAATTGACCAGGTCATTGCCTGCAAAAGCCATGGCGAGTGAAAAGGTGCCGAACAACACAACGATACGCAAGACATTCACTTTCAGCATAATCAAAGCCTGCATCAGGATGGTGCCCAGTATAAAGGTCGCCAGCAGGATCTGTCCGGTATGATCTTTTACCCAGTTTATAAAATCGGCTGAAACGAAGGAGGCGCCTTTGATTCCTTTAAAAAGGAGAAAATAGCTGATAAAAGCCAGGGCCAGGCCCGACCACACGCCGCCCAGCCACTTGAGACGCGGTTGGTAGTGGAAGCTGAAAAGGAGTCTGGAGAAATACTGGATTATGCTTCCCGCGAGGAAGGCGACGACGACCGAAGAAAATATGCTGGTGACAATTACAAAAGCGCTGGAGGTGTTGATATAATTTCCGATAACCGAAAAAGATTCACCCGCTTGTGCGATCTTGACCAGGGAGATAGCGACGGCAGCGCCCAGCAGTTCGAAGATCAGGGATACGGTCGTGGAGGTGGGCAAGCCGTAGGTGTTGAAGAGGTCCAGCAGGAATATATCGGTGATCATGACGGCCAGGAACAGGATCATGACCTCTGAAAAGAAAAAGAAATCGGGGTTGAAGATGCCTTTTCGGGCGATTTCCATCATGCCGCTGGAGAAGGAAGCGCCGAGAAGGATGCCCAGGCTGGCGACGATCAGGATGATCCGCCGGGGAGCGGCTTTGGAACCGATGGCCGAATTGAGAAAGTTGACGGCATCATTGGAAACACCGACGATCAGGTCAAAGACGGCGAGCAGGAGCAACAGTCCGGTGATGATCAAATAAACCATGGGTTTAAAGAGTGGGGTGGGCCATCCTTTCCATTTTTGGGAAAGTACCTTGGTCAACCTGGTTATAAAGTTGAATACAGCGGGTAACAGCCTCGATCAGGTCCATGGTTTCCAGCTGGATGCTGAAAAACAGCATGCTGTTCCGAAGGCTGTAGTCGGCGCTTTTTACGCCGTTGATCTGTTGGTCGAGCAGGCTTTCCAAAAGTTGGACGATCCGGCGCTGCTCCTCAAGAAGAGGTTCGGTGGATTTAAACTGGAGATCGTGGAAGTATTGACTGGTATTCATCAGGAAGGAAGAAACCAGTTCCATGGCTTTTACCAGTTTTTTGGATTGTACCGGAGATAAGGGATTGAAGTGGTTTTCCACGTGTTCGGAGCAGGCCTCCAGCACGTAGGTGGTCGATTGATAGATATCTTGCTGCAGGTCGTAGAGGTAGAGGTATAAGCGGCTGAGTTCGGTCTGTTTCTCCTGGATGCGTTGGATAGACCGGTAGAGTTTTTGTTTGATGGCTTTGTTCTGAATATCCAGGGCATGCAGGTCTTCACGTGCTTCCCGGATGAGATCGCGGTCTTCCATCAACAGGCCGTTCAGCGCATTTTGATAGGCATCGTTGATGAATTGCAGAAATTCAGCCATTTTCTTGGCCGTATCCCGGATCAATTGCCGGGATGAGATCTCGTCCGTGCGGTTTTCGAAGGACCGGACGTTATTCTTGGTCAATTCTTTTTGCTTGTGCAACAGATAGGTGCGCGAGATCAGGAATACGACCAGGGCGAGCAAACCGCCCACGGCCCAGGGGCCAAAAAAATGGATCAGGGCGGCAAACAAGCCGGAGACGGTAAAAGCAACCAGGGCGGTGACAAACCACCCGCCGATCACATTCAGCACACCTGCAATGCGAAAAACGGCACTGTCCCGTCCCCAAGCCCGGTCGGCCAGGGAGCTCCCCATGCCCACCATGAAAGATACATAGGTTGTGGATAGCGGCAGTTTGAGAGAAGTGGCAAAAGCGATCAATATGCTGGCGACGGTCAGGTTAACGGAAGCCCGGACCAGGTCGAAGGCCGGTTTGTCCTTTTTTTGCCCATTTTCCCGGGGTGCTTTTACGGGTTCAAAACTCTTTTGGGTTTTTCTGTGCCAGGCCTCGGGCAGGAGCCATTGAACCCCTTTGGAGAGCATGCGGGAGAACCCTACGATGCCCCTGGCCAGTGCGTTGGAAGAAAAAAATTCGGCGCCTTCATCCTGGCGGGCCAAACTGACCTCCGTATCTGTTACGCTCCGTGCTTTTTTAGACAGCCATAGGGTTAGGGTCATAATCACACCTGCCAGAACCAGGTATATCGTGTTGGTCCGGATCGGATTGGCCAGGGCATCCATTGGGTATTCGGCGGGGTTGATCCCCGATGCCTGCCAGGCCTTGAACGATTCCATGCCAGCCAGAGGAACGCCGATAAAGTTGACCAGGTCGTTTCCGGCGAAAGCCATCGCGAGTGAAAAGGTACCGAACAGCACGATGAATCGCAGGATATTGACCTTGAAAAACACGATGAGCAATTGGGATAGGATACCCCAAAACACAAATGTGCCGAGCAGCAAAGGAAGCGTATGACTGCTCACCCATCCGATGAAAGCGTCGGGAACGAAAGAAGCGCCTTTAATGCCTTTGATCAACAGGAAATAGGTGATGAACGTAAGCGCCAAACCCGCCCATATCCCTCCGAGGTAGGGAAGCCGGCGCTGGTAGTGGAACGTGAACAATAGCCGGGAAATATATTGCACCGCAATCCCGCAGGAAAAGGCCACGACAATGGACGAGAAAATCCCCGTGATGATGGTCAGGGCCCGGGAGGAATTGATGTATTGAGATATGGCGGCAATGCCTTCTCCATTTTGGGAGACCTTGATCAGGGCCACGATCACCGCAGCGCCCAGCAGTTCAAAGACGATGGAAACGGTGGTAGATGTCGGCAGTCCGAAGGTATTGAACAAGTCCAGCAGGATGATGTCGGTGAGCATCACGGCCAGGAAGATGACGATGATCTCGGAAAAGTAAAAGAAATTGGGGTTGAAAATGCCTTTTCGGGCGATTTCCATCATGCCGCTGGAAAAGGTGGCGCCCAGGAAAATGCCGAGGCTCGCCACGATCATGATGACATTGCGGGGCGCTACTTTGGAGCCTACCGCCGAATTGAGGAAATTTACGGCGTCGTTGCTGACCCCGACGACCAGATCGGCAATGGCAAGGGTGAAAAGAATGACGACGAGAATGAAAAAATAGTCGGGCATTTATTATACCTTGAAATTCCTTTTTTTGCAAACGAAGAGGCAGGCGCCTGGACAAAAATATGGTAACCATTTGCGACCTGCAGCCGCGGATGAGTATTATCAAACATAAGTCTTGTCGAAGAACTTAAGCAATGTGAAATAATATGATTTATAGACACTGCGGCCACCGGCCGCAGTGTCTATAAATCATATTATTTCAGAGAACTTAATTACCAAGGAAAGGTATTCTTTTAACATTAATCCAATGTAAACTAGGGGTTAAATAATGAGGAAAAATGGACAGTAAAAGCCTGCCCAAGATCGAGTTGCATTTACACCTGGATTGTTCGCTCCGTTGGAAAGTGGTACGGCGGTTTGATCCCGCCGTGACGGAGTCCTTTTTTGAGAAAAATTTCAAAGCGCCGGCGAAGTGCCTCGATCTTCCGGACTTCCTGGCCTGTGCCCAGCAGGGCATTCAATACCTTCAAACCGCAGACCAGTTGCAAGCGGTGACCCTCGACCTTTTGGAACAATTGAAGGAGGAAGGGGTCCTGTATTCCGAGATCCGTTTTGCGCCATACGAGCATATTCGTCGAGGGTTGAGTCCGGAGGCGGTCGTGGAGGCTGTATTGACCGCCCTGGAAGAGGGGCAGCACACCTCAGGGATCCGGGCGGGACTTCTGCTCTGCACCCTTCGGGAATTGCCTTCCGGGCCGAGTTTGCACACGGCCCAGCTGGCCGTCCGGTATCGCGATCAAGGGGTGGTCGGGTTCGATATTGCAGGCAACGAGGCTGATTTTCCGGTCGAACCCCATGTGGAGGCCTTCCGGCATGCCCGGGAAAACGGTGTGCCCTGCATCGCTCATGCTGGTGAAGCCCGCGGCGCCGAGGGGATCTGGGAAGTTTTGCGTGGCTATCAGGTCGAACGCCTGGGGCATGGAGTACGGTGTATCGAGGACGAACGGCTCGTCGAATACCTGGTCGACCGGCAGATCCATCTCGAGGTTTGTCCTTCCAGCAATATTCAAACCAACGTCTTTGATACGATTGCCGATCATCCGGTCGATCGCCTGTTTCGGGCAGGCATATCCCTGGGGATCAACACCGACAGCCGGACCCTGACCAATACCACGCTGGAGCGGGAGTACGACCTGTTGGAAAGGCAGTTCGGGTGGGGAAAAAAAGAATTTTTGCAATGCAATTTACAGGCGCTGGAACACGCTTTTTTGCCGGAAGGAGAGAAAGACCACTTCCGCGCCCATTTGCGGCAGGCCTATCAATAAAACCTAAGTCGTATGAACAGCAGGCTTATTACCCTTTTGTTTCATTTTGTGGTTTTGTTCCTGGTGTTTCCCTCCGGCCTCTCCGGGCAGAACGATGAGCCCGAGCAAGCCCGCTGCGGCATTTACCTGATGAACCTCTACGACCTCAATGTCAGCGAATACTCCTTTTACGCCGATTTTTACGTTTGGATGAAGTGGAAAGGAGGGCGCGATCCCATGAACATGGAATTTGTCAATGCGGTAGAGAAATGGGGGTTCACGCAGGTCGATTTCAATGAAGAGCCGCAGGTGCTCGAAGACGGCTCCAGCTACAACGGCATGCGCATCGAGGGGCGCTTTTTCCATTCGTTCGACCTGCGTCGTTTTCCGCTCGACCGGCACGAACTGGATATCCGGATCGAGAACGTGGATTACCCGGTGGACTCGCTGGTGTATGTTCCCGAAATGGAAGGCGATCTGTTCCGGAAGGATTTCACCATTCCCGGCTGGCAGGTCGAAGGAGCCCGGATTGAGGCCCAGTCCAATTTTTACAATACGGATTTTGGCCAGTCCGGAGCGGATGCCTCTACTTATAGCAATTTTACATTCAAACTGATCATCTCCAGGCCCTTGAGCTATTTTCTGCTCAAACTGATGCTGCCGCTCCTGGTGGTCATTACCGCCAGTCTGGGCGGGCTGGTGATCCATCCCAACCATATCGACGCCCGGATATCGCTTCCCATCGGGGGCTTGTTGAGTTGTGTGTTCCTGCAACAATCCTACAGCTCGGCCTTGCCCGACGTGGGTTATATGGTGCTGATGGACAAGATCTACCTGCTTTCCTACCTGCTCATCGCTGCCGTCATGCTGCGCATCATCGTGGTAGGCAACCGCCTGAACCGGAAAAAAGGAAACGATCCCCTCGCTTATTTTCGAAGGGATCGTCGGTTAGCGCTGTATTTCTTTTTGTTTTTCTTAGTAGGAGGGGGACTTTTGGTTTTGATTGGATAGTTGAAAAGTTGAAAAGTTGAAAAGTTGAAAAGTTGAAAAGTTGAAGAGTTGAAGAGTTGAAAAGTTGAAAGGATTATCTTTTCAACTTTTCAACTCATCAACTCATCAACTCATCAAGCAATGACATTCGCCAGCTTTTCCAATGCCAGCAGGCGATTCCACGTATTATCGGTATGTTCCTGGATATCTTCCAGCATGGCTTTATTCTCCTCGCGGAAGAGGTGCCTGAACCGGCCCTGGTATTTGAGGCACTCCTCTACCGGCAGGAACGACTCCGGTTTATAGGTCAGTTTGTAGTGTTGTCGAACGATCTCGAAGAGCGGGAACAAGCGGGTTTCCACGGCCAGGCGGGCGATGTGGATAGAGTCGCCCGGTTCGGTCTTGTGCCCGGGGGGGCAGGGACCGTCGATCATCAGGAGGCGGAAACCTTCGGTATTTTTGGTCCGGGTGACTTTTTCCCGGAAATCTTCCATGAAGGCCAGGGAGCAGGTCGCTGCATAGGGTAGATTGTGTGCGGCGATGATGCCCATCAGGTCCTTGGGCCAGGATTTTTTATAGCCTTCCCCGGGATTGGTGGTCGTCACGGCGCCGTAGGGGGTAGCGGTACTGGTCTGTATCCCCGTATTCATGTAAGCGCCGTTGTTATTGACGATGTAAATGATATTCTCGCTTCTGGCCGCTGCGCCGGAGAGGGCCTGCAGGCCGATGTCGAAGGTGCCGCCATCACCGGCGAGCACCACCACATTGGTTTTGGTCTTGCCCTGGCGGTCGAGTGCGGCGCGAATACCGGTAGCCGTAGCCGGGGCTGCGGCAAAGAGCGTATGTACGACATTGGCCTTGAGTTCGGCCAGCGGATAGGGCCCCGATATGATGGAAAAGCAGGAGGCCGGGAGTACGTACACAGTGTCGGGCCCGAGGAGGCTGGCCAGGTGGCGGACCAGCAAGGACCATCCGCAACCACGGCAGCTTAGGGCGCCGGAGAAGACTTGTTCGTCTCTTATCAGAAAATCATTGGCAGGTTTCATATCAAATTATTATGCACAATTGCCGGGATTGTAGATCGCAGCAATTAAGGATCAGGAAATATCGACCCAGTTCACCTCCTTCGGGTTGGTGCGGGCCAGGTGAATGATCTTTTCAATGGTCACGGGCGGTACGTCCTTTCCACCGGCGCCGGCGTAGAAGTCGTACATCTTGAAGGGCATCCCGTACAGGGCGCGCTGCATTTCCTGGAAAATGGCGCCTTCGCGGTCGCCCATGTAGTTGCGCTCAACCGGAGCCAGGATGGCATCTTTCGGCAGGACGCTCAGGGCTTCCTGCACGGAGGCCTTCGGGAAGGGTTTGAACAGGCGGATCTTCAGGAGGCCGATATCCGGATACTTTTTGATCACCCCACGTGCCGTAGAGGTGATGCTGGAGACGGTAATGAGCACCAGTTTGGTTTGAGGGCCGATATTGATCGCTTCCACGTTGTGGTATTCGCGTCCGAAAAGGGTGGCGAAATCGCGGGCGATCTGTTCGGCTTTTTCCTCGACCTGGATGGCGTCGCGCCAATACGTATAGTTGAGCTTGTTGTAGTGCTCCGGGGGCATGAGTCCGCCGAAAGCCTTCGGATTGTCGATGTCGATGCTCATCGGACCGGGCACTTTAGCGGGCAGGAATTCGTCGACGAGATCGATATCGGGTACCCAGACGTTCTCGCTGGTATGGCTTTGGTAGAATGCATCGAGGACGACCATGACCGGCAGATTGAGCTGTTCGGCGAGCAGGTAGGATTGGATCATGGTATCCAGCACTTCCTGGGAGCTTTCCCCGTAGAATTGCACCCAACCTGTATCGCGTTGAGCGAGGGAGTCGGACTGGTCGGACCAAATGTTCCAGGGTATCGAAGGTCGGCCGACGTTGGCGATAACCATGGGGAGGCGGAAGTGAGCGATGGCGTGGAGCACTTCGTGCGCGTAAAAAAGGCCCTGGCCGGCGGTAGCGGTGAACACGCGTTCTCCGCCCAAAGCGGCGCCGAGGGCGGCGGCGAAGGCGGAGTGTTCGCTGTCCATATTCGTGTATTTGGCATCCATTTCACCCGAAGAGACCATTTCGGAGAGGCGCTCTACGATCGTGGTTTGGGGGGTGATGGGATAAGCCGGCACGAAGCCCACCCGGCACAGTTTGGCAGCTTCCGCAGCGGCGTAATTGCCTTTCATGATCAATTGCCGGTGCCGGGGATATCGGGAAGCTTGTTTATTGAGGCCCGTATTTTTTTCAAGGATTTCTGTTTTCATGATGCCATTTCAGTTAAAGTGAATTCGATAGCGGAACAGGGGCATTCTTCGGCACAGATGCCGCATCCTTTGCAATAGTCGTAATCGATGCGCAACCGTCCCTGGTCGTCGATCAGGATGGCTGCATCGGGGCAGAAATTGAAGCAGTTTCCGCAGCTGTAGCAATCGCCGCAGTGCAGGCAACGGGCCGATTCGGCGACGATGTCCTGTTCGCGCAAGCCGGCGGAGAGTTCTTCGAAGTTCTGGTACAGGTCTTCCGGGTGTTTCACCCGGTCTCTGTGTTTTGGAATGGGCAGATAGTAGGTAAAGTTGATATCCTTGGGCAGGACGATGTCCGGGAGGGTTTCTTCCGGGTGGTATTCGAGTTCCTGCAGGAAGGCGTGGACTTCCTCGGCTACCTTGTTACCGCTGCCGATGGCTTCGGTGACGGTTCCGCCCCAGGCCATATCGCCGGCGCAGAACACCGGCACATCGTCGGCCCACTGAAGCCAGCCCTGTTTGGGTTCGACCTCTTTCCCGTGGAAGACGAAATCATCGAACCGTTGTCCGATGGCTTTAATGACCTTTTGGAAGCAGAGGTTCTTTTCGGTACCGGCGACCGGCACGGGACGGCGGCGGCCCGATTCATCGGGTTCGCCCAATTCCATATCGATCAGGGTCAGTTCGGTCTGGTCTTTTTTGTTTTTGCCGATGGCCGTAGGAGCGGTGAGGAAACGGATGTGTACGCCTTCGGCGAGCGCTTCCTCTACTTCCTGAGCGATGGCGGGCATTTCCTTGATCGTCCGGCGGTAGTAGATCGTAGGCTCGGCCCCGAGCCGCATGGTGGTTCGGGCTACGTCGATGGCGGTATTCCCGCCCCCGATAATAGCGATCCGGTCGCCTTTTTTGATCCCGGCATCTTTTCCGGAAAGTTTAAATTCCCGGAGGAAGGTGATCCCGTCGAGGGAGAGTTCTTCTTCGTTATCCAGGTGGAGGGAGGTGCCGACGTGGGAGCCCACGGCAGTGATCACGGCGGCGTATTCGTCGGTCAATTCATGAATGTTGACGCGTTTGTTGAGCAGGATCTCCACGCCTTTATCCTGGATGCGTTGGATCTCCTGGTCGAGCACGGCATCGGGCAGGCGGAATTTTGGGATCCCGCTGCGCATCATACCGCCGGCGTGGGGCAGGGCCTCGAACACGGTGACGGCGTAACCTTTTTCGCAGAGGCGCAGGGCGGCGGTCAGGCCGGCGGGGCCGGCGCCGACTACGGCGATCTTTTCTTTTTGGGTCACCGGCACGCGTTCGGCGGGGATATTCAAGGCCTGTTCGCCGAGGAAGCGTTCGATGGCGCCGATGTTGAGCCCTTCGTCAAATTCGTTGCGGTTGCAGTTCTGTTCGCAGAAATGGGGGCACACCCGGCCACAGACACCGGGGAAGGGATTGTGCTCGTAAAGGAGTTCATAGGCTTCCGCGTATTTTTTTTCGCCGGCCAGTTTGACGAATTGTCGCACGTCGGTACCGGCGGGGCAGTTGTGGTTGCAAGGCGGTCGGCGGTCGACGTATTTAGGGGTGACGACCCGCCAGTTGCCCGTTTTATTTTTCGATAGCGGCATAGACCAAAAGGGGGCTTCGATGCCGATGGCGGGGTCGTCGGATTCGACGAAATTGAAGACGACAGGCTCTTCATTGTTGCCCACAGCGTGCATGCGTTCGTGCAGGTAGGTGTTGGGGAACACATCTCCCACCACAATTTCAAAGGCTACCTTTGCCGCTTTGGCATTGGCTTCCGGCTTTGCCGGCACATTTTTTCGGATGGTTTGTTGGAGAATGTCGAGGTTGGCGTCGAAGAGGTAGCCGATAGCCCCGATCATGGCCGCATTGACGATGGGAAGGGATTTGCTGCCCAGTCCGTGGTCGAGTGAGATGCGGGTGGCCGGGATGGTATAAACCGTCTTACCCAGGTCGGCGAAATGGGACCTCGGTTTTTCGGTATTGATCAGCACGGCGCCCTGATCTTTCAGTCCGTCGAAGACCGGCACCATATCGAGCAGGCTCTCGTCGAATACGACGATGAGATTAGGGTTATAGATGTTGCTGCGGTTGAGGATCTCTTTTTTTGCGACGCGGAGGAAGGCTTGTATGGGAGCGCCGGTGCGTTCAACGCCAAAGGCCGGGAAGGCTTGCACCTGGAAGTCGCCGAGTTGGCTGAAAATTTTTGCCAGAATTTCAAAGGCAGTGACCATTCCCTGGCCACCTCTGGCGTGCCCGCGTATTTCTAACATAATTTGGTCATTTTTGGCATGAGCGAATTAGCGGTACACGATAAAACACTGCATGATAGGAGGATTTTTTCAGCCGAAAAATGACATTGGTTAGTGGGGGGTGTGATTTTTGTCAGTAGAAGAAAAAGAAGAGAAACGGCATTTCTTAGAAATGCCGTTTCTTAGAAACGCCGTTTAGGTCCGGGCTAGCAGAATAATCTTCTTTGAAACGATCTTGTCCGCTTGCTGGATGGTAAGCAGTATCAGGCCGGGTTGTGCATTGCTCAGATCAACGGGGCGGGCGAAATAGCCGTCAAAATCCGGGCGGTATTCCTCAAAGAGGATTTTCCCTTCCGCGTCTGCAATCCGGATGGTCGTCGGCCTGGCTTCGGCCTGAAAGCGGATGTGGACTTCGCCATAAGTGGGGTTGGGATAAGCGGAGAAATCCTGCAGGTGGAGGGAATAATCGACTGTGCCCAAAACGGGGTCGTCTGGGTTCGGTTCCCGGAGCGGCGGTTCCGGAACCGGTTGTTGGCTTACTGGGTCGTTGGGAGTTGGGGCACAGGCTTTGAATTGTGCTTCCACCTCCATCACCTGTCCGTCGCGGAGAATGCTAAGGGTGTACCAGTCTCCGGGCTGGTGACTGTCGCGCTCGTGAACCAGGGCGGAATGGGAATTGGTTTCTGCATCGTCCAATCGAAGGATGACATCCCCGGCCCTCAGGCCCGCCGTTTCAGCAGAGGTATTGGGAATGACCCCCACTACCCGGGCGCCCGTTCCATCAGGTCCTTGACCGCCTATGGTCACCCCGATAAATACCTGGCAGGGATCCCGTTCGATAGGCGTGTTTCCTCTTCGATGGATCTCCCAATCTTTTCCTTGTACGTCCGAAATGACCACATATACATGGTCGGCGTTGTCCAGTTTAAACTCCTGTAGGGCGGATGCCAGGTCTTCATCAGATGGGATCCTTTTCTTGATCACCATTTCGGTTCCGTCGTCGTTAGTGATTTTTTGGATCAATACGATCCGGTCGGTTGTCTCTTGGGCGAGCAGGGAAAAAGAACCTGCGATCAGAAAGGT
This sequence comes from Lewinellaceae bacterium, assembly GCA_020636275.1. Lineage (GTDB taxonomy): Bacteria > Bacteroidota > Bacteroidia > Chitinophagales > Saprospiraceae > JADJTT01. The sequence continues at coordinate 1,427,064 of JACJYD010000001.1, forward strand.
CAGCGCCAGTATCCAGCGCTGTGTAGATGGCGTTTTCATTGGGTGTGTGGATTTGGTAAGTAAAAATTGTAAACATTTGGAAGGACAGCGAGGCAATTTTCCTGTTGCACCGGAAAATGTTAAAATGGCGGAATAAAAATTGGGAAAAGTGGGGGTAAATGCCGTTTGTAGTTGTACGTACAACTACAAACGGCGTTTACAAATCCAAATGGCGTTTATAAAATGCGTAAATTTGAACTCAATAACACAAACGGCGTTTCTTAGAAACGCCGTTTGTGAAAACCTAAACGCCATTTACCATTATGTTCGATGACCGCCCCCTTACCGATTGGCTTCCTATCACCCGGGAAGAAGTGGAGTTGCGCGGATGGGATGATCTCGATGTCATCCTCATCTCGGGGGATGCGTATGTCGACCACCCGGCCTTCGGTTCGGCGGTGATCGGACGGATCCTGGAAAGCGAAGGGTTGCGCGTGGCCCTGCTCCCACAGCCCAACTGGCAGGACGACCTCCGCGATTTTAAAAAGTTCGGCGCGCCTCGCCTCTTCTTTGGGGTGACCTCGGGATGTATGGATTCTATGGTCAACCATTATACCGCCGGTAAACGCAAACGCTCGACCGATGCCTATACGCCGGGCGGACAGGCGGGCTTCCGGCCCGATTACGCGGTGACGGTCTATACCAAGATCCTCAAAAAACTGTACCCGGATGTGCCGGTCCTGATCGGCGGTATCGAAGCATCCCTGCGGCGGGTGACGCACTACGACTATTGGGCCGACAAGCTTTTTCCCAATATCCTCGAAATGAGCGGGGCCGACCTCCTGGTATACGGTATGGGCGAATTGCCCCTGCGGGAGATCATCCGCCTGCTGAAAAAAGGCGTTCCCTTTTCGTCGCTGACCACCATCCCCCAAACCGGTTTACAGCGGCCGGCGGCCGAGCCGCTTCCGGTGAATAAGCATTGGGAAGATATTCATCTCCATTCTCACGATCAATGCCTGAAGGACAAACGAGCCTACGCCGCCAATTTTAAACACGTCGAACAGGAATCGAATAAGGTGCAGGCCCGCCGCATTTTGCAGCGCGTCGGTCCCAACCAACTCATCATCAATCCTCCTTATCCGCCTATGTCGGAAGAGCAGATCGACGCTTCCTTCGACCTGCCTTACACGCGGATGCCGCACCCCAAATACAAAAAGCGCGGTTCGGTGCCGGCTTACGAAATGATCCGTTTTTCGGTGAATATGCACCGGGGTTGCTTCGGCGGATGCAGCTTTTGTACCATCTCGGCCCATCAGGGCAAATTCATCGCCAGCCGCTCGGAGGAGTCGATCCTGCGGGAAGTGGATGTGGTGACGAAAATGCCGGATTTCAAGGGTTATATCAGCGACCTGGGCGGTCCTTCGGCCAATATGTACCGGATGAAAGGCAAAGTGCAGGAGATCTGCGACCGTTGTGTGAGCCCTTCCTGTATCCACCCGGTGATCTGCTCCAACCTCGATACGAGCCACAAGCCGATGACGGAGTTGTATAAAAAAGTGGATGCCCACCCCGGAGTTAAAAAAGCCTATGTGGGCAGCGGCATCCGCTACGACCTGCTGGTCGACAGCTATAACAAGAACCACGACGGAAGCCTCGACGAATACATGGAGCAGGTGGTGACCCGGCACGTTTGCGGACGCCTGAAAGTGGCGCCCGAACATACCTCCGATGCGACCTTGCGGATCATGCGCAAGCCGTCTTTCAAGCATTTTCATGAATTCAAAAAGAGATACGACAAGATCAACCAGAAACACGGCCTAAACCAGCCGCTGATCCCGTATTTCATCTCCAGCCACCCCGGTTCCCAAATGGAGGATATGGCCAACCTGGCCGCCGAGACCAAAGACATGGGCTTCAAGCTGGAACAGGTGCAGGATTTTACGCCCACCCCCATGACCGTGGCTACGGTGATCTATTATTCCGGGTTGCATCCCTATACCCTGCAGCCGGTTTACACGCCTAAGTCGCCGAAGGACAAAAGGGACCAACACCTGTTTTTCTTCTGGTATAAACAGGAGAACCACGCGATCATCCGCCAGAAACTCATCCAGATGGATCGCGCCGATCTCATTCCAAAATTGATCGAGGAGAAAAAACGGCACCAGAAAAGAGAGATCGTAAAGGCGAGGAGGAAACACCACTCCCGCAAGTGATCGCAGCATTCCGCGGTCTACCGGCTTGCTATTAGAATGGCTCCTTCGGCTTTCCCTTTCCTTATTTCAACCGGTAAATCCTTTTGAAGGGGGTAGCCCCAAACTTCCACCGAAAAGCCGGCCTGCGCCAAACGCGCTTTCAATCCTTCCACCGAATAGACCCTGACGTGGTCTTTCTGTCCAAAAAATTTCAGCCGGTCCTCCGGGCTTCGAATCGTGTTGTCTTCGAAAATGTCGCCCTCCCTGAAAGGCGTTTGAATGAGTGCCTTTCCGTTTTTTTTCAATACCCGGAACAATTCCCGCATGGCCGCCCCATCGTCTTCCACATGTTCCAGCACATGAAAACAGATGATCAGGTCAAATGAGGAATCGGGTTCTTCGATCCGGGTGATGTCATAGGACCTGTGCGCCCTAAATTCTCCGGCAAAGTCGGTGCTCAGGTATTCCATGTTTTTCCGGTTCTCCATTATTCGGTACAGGCATCCCGGCGGAGAAAAATCGAGCACCCGGCCTTTTAGAAAACCCCGTTCCTGTAGCAATTCCCAAAGCCGGCGGTTGCGGGGCAGGCTTCCGCAGAAAGGGCACAGGAGGTCACCTGTGGGCAATTCAACGAATTTGGAGAGGCCTGCCTGGCAAATGTTGCAGTGAAACTGCTTTCCCCTATAGCTCAGGGCAAATAATTTCCTGATCGCCGGTTCGTATCGAAACAGCCATCGTTCGGGAAGGACTTGTTTGGTTATTTGCTTTAAAAGCCGGTACAAAGGCATTTTTTTTGAAAAAGGGCCCAATTCAGCAGTACTTACTTCAATAAATCCAGCAATGCCGCACTCATCGTCAACACTCCCGTCTTGATCGTAGGTTCGGGAAGGGGGGTGTATTTGGAGGAATGCAGAGAGGGAAGGCCCGTTCCCGCTACCCTGGCCGCTTCCACTTTTGCAGGATCTACCGATCCCAGCCAATATTGCAGAATGGGCACCCGGGGCTCCGTGCGGCCGAAGCGGCCGAAATCTTCTCCGACCATGTTAGGCGACACATCGACTACGTTTTCCTGGCCAATCGCTGTGGCGAACGCTTTCCCCACGCGTTCCGAAAGGTCGGGGTCGTTGTACAGGGCAGGCGTATATTCATCGCGCACTTTGATAGTGGGGTACAAGGCTTCCGGTAGTCCGGCTGCCATTGCTTCTCCGTTGCAGATGCGCCGCAGCTTTTCGATCATGGCGTTGCGCACCTCGTCGGTATAGGAGCGGAGGGTGAGTTCCAGTTTTACCTCGTCCGGGATCACATTTCCCTTGGAGCCGCCGTGGATAGAGCCCACGGTGAGCACGGCCGGCTCGCTGGGTGGCAGTTCCCGGCTCACTATGGTCTGCAGGGCCAGGATAATGCGGGCGGAGAGCACGACCGGGTCGATGGTCTGGTGGGGGAGGGCGCCGTGTCCACCTTTGCCGTGCACCGTAATATCAACCATATCGACATTGGCCATGGCGTAGCCCGGACAAATACCCACCGTACCTGCGGGCAGGTTGGCATTAACGTGGAGGGCCAGGCCGTAATCGGGATAGGGAAAGCGTTCGAACAGTCCGTCCTTCAGCATCTCTTTCGAGCCCCCGCTGCGCTCTTCGGCGGGCTGCCCGATGAAGAGGAGCGTGCCTTTCCATTGGTCGCGCATGGAGGCCATGGCGCGGGCCGTACCCACCCAAACGCTCATATGTACGTCGTGCCCGCAGGCGTGCATCACGCCCACGTTTTTTCCGGATTCATCGGTGGTGGTTACGGTGCTGGCGTAGGGAAGGCCGGTCTCTTCGGCGATGGGCAGCGCGTCCATATCCGCGCGGATGAGGATGGTGGGCCCCTCGCCGTTTTTCAATACGCCGACCACGCCGTTGCCGCCTACTTTTTCCGTCACTTCATAACCTGCCTGGCGCAGTTCTTCGGCCATGCGCTGGGCGGTGTTGAATTCGTAGAAGGAGAGTTCGGGATGGGTATGGCAGTGGATGTAGAGGTCGTGGAGGTAGGGGTAGTCGGTGTCGATACGGGACCGGAGGATCGACAATGGGTTGGTCTGAGCCTGTAATGACAGGCTTGTTAAGGAAAAAATCAGGACAACTGCTTTCATAAGATATAAGATAGATGAGAATACTAAAATAATTGAAGTTGCGATAAATCGCCTTGAATTAGTTTGAAATTAGTCAAGATGCACTTATCGCAACTTAGGTTAAAATAAAAGATTTGACGCTACGCAGGTTACCTCCGCCTCAAAAACGCATCCACCCGGGCCTGGGCATTCTCCCGCACATCCAGGTAAAATAAATTGTAATCGGCTACGTGGTAATTGCGGCGCCAGAACAGGGCGCTGCCCGGGAATTTGGGCTTATGCACCCACAGCAGGCCGTCGTGCACTTCGGCGCCGACCCGTTCGGGCAGGTAGCCGTCGTAGGAAGGAACGACCAGCCCTTTGGAGAGCTCCTTGGGCGCAGGGGTACTGGAAGTGTTCCACAACAGCGGATTGGTGGCCACCACGCCGGAATGCGGTTGGTACCAGGGAGGTAGATAGCCGTACTTGAAACTCCTCCAGGTGCAATAGCATCCCACCTGGTCGGGGCGTTCGCAGGGTTGGAGCGTATCGAAAAAATCACCCTCCACCGGGATGCCCACCAGGTAGGCGGCCACGAGTTTGGTCTGCAGGGGTTTTCCGTCGAAATATTCCCGGAGCAGGGTTTTGGCATGGGTGGTTCCCTGGCTGTGCGAGGCAATGATGATCGGCCGGCCCTGGTTGTAGTGTTCCATGTAATAGTCGAAGGCCCGTTTGATATCGGAATAGGCCAGGTCGAAGGCCTTGAAGGCAGAGGCGGAATCTTCGTGGGCGAAATAGCTGTGCAGGTGCGCCTGCCGGTAGCGGGGTGCGAAAACCCGGGCTGATCCGTTGAAGATGCTGGCCTGGTAATGAATGGTACTGTTGTCGGTCCGCTCGTTGAGTTCGGGGTCGTCGATGGGGCCGTTCCAGCCGGTTTCGCCTTTTTTTCCGATATAAATAGTGGGATGCAGGAAAAATACATCCACCTGTGCTTCCGCCTGCCGGTCGACGAGGTCTGGTGCGGGGGTCCAGTCCGCCTGGTCTTCCATGTCGGGCAGGGCGGCCCAGCTGGAGGCCTGAGAATAGTCGGGCGCCGCGGGGCGGGCTTGTTCGGTGAAAGGGACGTTGGGTTTGACCAGACAGGAGGAGAGTCCGGCCAGAAGGAGCGTGAGGGTGAAAAAATGACGGATCATGGCATTATGCTTTTTATGCAAACGGTTTTTTTCAGAAAAGGTTATCTTTAAAAAATACAAATGTAAACACAGGGGAAACCAAATTTCTCTTGTGCGTACTATCCTTCACCTATACAAACAGAACGATCATGAAGCAGGGCTATCTCTTCGTTTTATTCTTTTTTTTCGGAAATGGATTGTTTGCTCAGTCCAACATCCTCATTACCAACCCCGAAGCGAAACAGGTGCTGTTGGGCGATTTCGATACGGAAGATTATGCCCCGGCATTTCCCGTCGGAGACCCGGCCTGGATCGCCGAAATGATTGCCACACAAGTGTCGCCCGATTCGGTGAAAGCCTATCTGGAAACGCTGGCTTCCTTTGAGAATCGCAACACGGGCGCCGATACGATGAGCACGACCACTGGTATTGGTGCAGCCCGTCGATGGGTTTATGAAAAATTTAAAGACTACAGCGATTTTGCTTCGGACCGCCTGCTCGTCTCCTACCTGCAATTTGACCAGTCCATTTGCGGGATGGGGCAACACCGCAATATCTTCGCTATCCTGCCCGGTCAGGGCCCGCAGTACCAGGAGGTGGTGCTGGTCGAAGCCCACCTCGACAGCCGCTGTGCAGATGTATGCGATATCAACTGCCTGGCCGAGGGTATGGAAGACAACGGCAGCGGCACGGCCCTGGTGCTGGAACTGGCCCGCGTCATGAGCCTTTACACGTTCAACCGCTCGATCGTCTTTTTGATCACCATCGGGGAGGAGCAGGGCCTGCTCGGCGCCAATGCCTTCGCCGAATATTGCTATACGAAGGGCGTTCAGTTAAAAGCTGTGCTCAACAACGATATCATTGGCGGGATCATTTGCGGCCAAACCGCATCGCCTCCCGGCTGTCCGGGGCTCAACGACATCGACAGCATCAACGTTCGGATCTACTCAAAAGGAGTATTCAATTCGAAGCATAAGCAACTGGCCCGTTTTTCCAAACTCGAATACCAGGAGATGCTGCAGCCCTTCATGGCCGTAAAACCCGTGGTCAATATCATGACCCCGGAGGACCGCACCGGCCGCAGCGGTGATCATATCTCTTTTCAGAAAAAGGCCTTTGCGTCCATTCGCTATACCGCGGCAAACGAACACGGCAACGGCGACCCCAACGGTACGCCCGGTTACGAGGACCGTCAGCATACCAAGGATGACATTCTGGGTGTCGACACCAATAACGACGGCGTGCTCGACAGCTTTTTTGTCGATTTCCACTACCTGGCCCGCAACGCCATGCTCAACGGCAACGCCCTCGCCATGGCCGCCGCAGGCCCCGTGCCCCCGGAGAACCTGGTGGTCGAACCCGTCAACAACGGATTCACCGTTTCATTTGACGACCCGAACGAATATGGCATATACCGCGTCGGCGTGCGGAAGTACTGGACCAACGACTGGGATACCGTCTATACCATCTACAGTACCCAGGACACGATCTATGGTCCGGCGCCCGATCCGGAAGAGGAATATGCTGTTTCCGTCGCCAGCGTCGATGCCAACGGCGTGGAGAGCCTGTTTTCGGGGGAAGAAGCCGTGACGATCGCTACAGGGCTCCGGGAGGTTCGCTTCCGCGAAAAGGGGGTGACCTTGCTGCAAAACCACCCCAATCCCTTCGACGAGGCCACGGTAATTGCGGTTCGGGTCGATGAGTCGGTCGCCTACCGGGAGGCTTACATCGCCGTTTACAACATCGAGGGCCGCGAGCTGGCCCGCTTGCCCATCGATCTCCAACCCGGTCTCAACGAGGTCGTATACGGATTCGAACACCACGATTACATCCCCGGCACCTACGCCTACAGCCTGGTGGTCGATGGCCGGACGGTGGAGACCAGGCAGATGGTGTATGCATACTAGTTTTAAGTTTAGGAGGGTATAAGTTTTTATTCAATATTCAAAAACTTATACCCTCATACCCTTAAAAACTAAATTCCCTATTCTTTTCCACTCCCCACAAAGTAGTCTTCTTTATTCCTGAACAGCACGTTGAACGTCGTCATGCTGCCGTAGCAGCGGGTGATGTATTGCTGGAGGTTGACCTTGTCCTCGTCGTCGAGTTTTTTGTGGGCGTTGATGCCTTGTTCGAGCACGCGGAGGCGATCGCGCATCATGACGATCTTGTGGAAGAAGGTTTCGATCGGCACTTCTTTGGATTGGAGGCCTTCTTCACCAGGTTCGAGGATCATTTTTCCGTTTTTCCAGCGGTCGCCGAGGGGGATGGTCTCCAGGCTGACGCCGGCCCATTCGCGCAGGATGCGGGCGAGCGATTTTTCCGCTTCGGTGAACGTGACGGATTCTTCCGGAGCGATCGCCTCGATTACTTCCCAGCCGGAGTAGGTCTTACCAATGTTTTTCAGGCCGGAGTCGATGAAGCAAACTTCATAAGCGGCAGGTCGCAGGCGTACGATGACGCCATCGCCGTATTCAGGGTGTTTTACACGGGATCCGATTCCAAGCATAGGGTATGATCATTTTATTATGAGGAGGTAAATTTCTGAAAAATTCAGGGGAAAGCGGGGCTGTTTTTCTATCTTGATTTTTCTTTTTCCCTTCCCCAGGAGATTTTTTCAAAACGAAACAAAATGACCCGGCTAGCCCTGATCCTTTGCCTTTTTCTCGCCCCTGCCTTTTCCCCGGGACAAAGCAAGGAACCTTTCCGGCTGACGACCGGAGATCTGTTGAATGCAGACAGTATCAACCTCCTGGAGGTGGCGGGCTATTTTTGCGACTCTACCGGCAAGTTGAGCCTGGATGAAGTTCAGGAACGGGTGGCGCAATTCGTTCCCTTTTCACAAGTATCCCCGGAATTGGGCACGCGGAATGTCCATTGGTTCTTTTTCCGCATAGACCATACGGAGGGAAAGGATACGCTGGTCCGGATTTTCCATAGTCTTCCCAGTTTCCGGGTCACGGTATTTCAGAAAGACAGCCGGGGTATTACGAAGAGGAGCATGGGCCAGGTGAACCGTTCCCCGCGCTATTTTGTGGGTTCATACAATATGGCAAAGTTGACCATTCTTCCCGGGGAAGAAAGCCTGTTTTACGTGGTCACGGATGATCGCCCCTGGCAGACCAAAGAGCGGTTCTGCCACTTGAGGTATGATTTGTTGACTCCAGGTTTTGCCAAGGTCACCATGGAAAGAGAGCTACTTTTGGATTTTGATTTTAGGGCAGCAACCCTGGCTTTTTTTGCGATTTTATCCTTTTTGGTCGTGTTTACGGGACTGATGTATATCCAGAACCGGGATCTGGCTTATCTTCGATATACCGGGTACGTAGCTTTGATCCTTTTATATTACCTGGCCCGGCGGTCGTACATCTTTCACACGCCATTCAGTTACATCAATGCGTGGAAAGTTTATTGGGAAATACTCCTGGCGCTTGGGATATTTGTCGGGTATATTCATTTTATCCGGGCGTTTTTGGATGTGCGTCCGGACCGGAGTCCTCACTTACACCAGACGCTCCGTATCGCCATGATCCTTTTATGGGGAGGATTGATCCTGGAGGGGTTGATCTTCCTGCTTTTCCCCCTGCACAAAGGGGTTCAGGTTTCGGAGTGGATCCGCTATGGGCTGCTGTTGGGCGGGGCATGGGTAATGGTCCGGGTTTACCAGGAGGGAGGTGTATTATCCAGGTTCATCGTTGGAGGGACGCTGGCCCTGGTAGCCGGCGGCGTATTGGTATTTGCGACCGACCGGCTTTATATTCATACGGGGATCAAACTGAAGTTGCATCCGGTATCCTATTCCCAGATCGGGGTGTTGGCTGAAACGCTCATCTTTGCGCTGGGCTTGGGTTATCGGACAAAGCTGGTGCGGGAGGAGAAGATAGAGGCCGAAATAAAATACCTCAAGGCCCAGATGAATCCGCATTTTGTGTTCAACAGCCTGAACTCGATCAAGGACCTGATCCAGCGGGAGCGCCTGGAGGAATCGGAGCAATACCTGACGAAATTTGCCAGGCTGCTGCGCAGCGTTTTGAGCTTTAGCGAACGGTCCAGGATCAGGCTGGAAGAGGAACTGGAGTTGTGCCGGGACTATCTGCAATTGGAATCGTTGCGATTCGATCAACGGTTTCACTACGAGATCACCGCCGATCCGGAGTTGATGGATATTTCCATTCCACCGCTCATCTTTCAGCCTTTTTTAGAAAACGCCATCTGGCATGGATTGATGCCCAAAACCGGGGAGCGATGGGTGGTTCTTCGCGTATTTACCCGGGAAGGGAAGTTGGTCGGTCAAATTGAGGATAATGGAGTCGGACGTGCCAAAGCAGCAGAAAAGCAACGAGATAAAAAGACGGGATCCTTTGGGGTTCGTCTGGCCAGGGAGCGTTTGCACCATCAAATGTCGCAGGCGGAGGTGCTTTTTTTCGATAAAATTTCTAAATTTGGAGTGCCGGAAGGCACCCTTGTTGAATTGATCATCAACCTGAAAAACACCTGATCTTGAAACCTATTAAAGCCATTCTCGTCGATGACGAAAAGCACTGTCTGGACACCCTTTCCAGGGACCTGACCCGCCACTGTCCGGAAGTACAAATCGAAGCTATTTTTGACAATCCTCAGCACGCTCTTGCCTGGCTCAGGGAAAACACGCCCGATGTGGTCTTTCTCGACGTGGTCATGCCCCAAATGACCGGATTTCAGCTGTTGGAGCAATTAAAACCGACTTCTTTTCATGTCATTTTTACCACGGCTCATAGCGAGTATGCTGTTCAGGCGCTGCGAATCAGTGCCATAGATTATTTGCTGAAGCCCATCGTTAAAGAAGAGTTGTTGGCGGCAATTGACCGGCTTCATAACACCAATGGGGCGGGGTTGCCGATCCCTCATTTGGAAGCATTGTTGTACAACCTGGAGAAGGCCAACCACATCAAGCGCATTGGGCTGCCCACCCGGGCAGGGTACGATTTTGTACCTACCGACGACATCTTCTATTGCGAAGCCGACGGCAACTATGTCAACGTTTTCATGAACGGCGGCGAAAAGCTGTTCGTTACCCGCTCTTTGAAGGAATTGGAATCCTTGCTGGAAACCTTTTCCTTTTGCCGCATTCATCACTCCTTTATTGTAAACCTGGCCCACGTGAGCCGGTATATCCGGGGCGATGGTGGAGAGGTGATCCTGGGCAACGGGATAACCCTCCCGGTTTCCCGGAACCGGAAAGATGATTTCCTGGAAAAGTGGAAGCTTTGAAAGGCGGAAAAGAGCACATGCTTTTGGTTCGCGAAAGATCCAGTTATCCGGATGACGCGCCATTTGTCCTTCCATTTTGGCCAAGTGTGAAATCGGTTGAAAGAATTGAAATAAAAGTCTGAAATTAGATTCAACCCCTGCTTTTTCCTAAAAGGCACATGAGGCTGAAGTTACCTGATTTGACCGCCTATTCTTCGGGCTGTCAAAAAGATTGTTTCCCCAATAAACCGTTTTGTGTAGTAAGGGCGGCCGCGCAAAGCGCGGCCGCCCTCTTTTTTTTAACGGACCAAGCTCAGGCGCCGGGTAATGATTTGCTCACCGGCAACGAGTTTATAATAGTAAATACCACTGGGTGCGTCTTGACCGTTGGCTAATTTGCCATCCCACACCATTTGATGCTGGCCAGCCGGGTAGACACCGTTGGCGAGTACGCCTACCAAGTTACTGCTTTGGTCGTAAAGTTCCAGCCTGACATCCCGTACTCCCGGGAGAGAGAATAGAATGTTAGTCTCATCGGCGAAGGGGTTTGGGAAGTTTTGGCCCATCTCTGTCTGATCCATTTGCTGGAACAATTCAGCAATGGCCTGATTGCCGCCCATTCCGTGGGGAATATTTGCAGGCATGTCACCTACATACAAGGGGCGCATCATTTCGTGATCTTCATGCGAGAGAATATGGCAATGCCAGACATAGGCGCCGGGTTTATCGAAGCGGGCAATGACCTTGGTCATTTGTCCCGGGTATACCAGCGCCATATCTTTCGGTCCGTTTTCCCAGGGTTCTGCATCGTCGAGTTTCGTTACGGCGCCTGGATTTCCCATGACGTTTTTAGACCCTCCTACTGGATCTGTTCCTGTTAATTCGGCTTCTCCTGAATGGCTATAACGCCCTTCGATCTCGAAGGAAACCAGGTGGAGGTGCATGGGGTGGACGTCCCCTGTCGTGTTATAGATCTCCCAGGCTTCAGTCGTGTTCAAAGCGGGATTTTCCGTGATCATTTCATCCCATAGCAGGGAACCATTCAAGGAACTATTTGGGTCGTAAATACCCAATTGGGGACGAAGACGGCAGAATTGGTCGCGGCCTTCGAAGAGGACCACTTTGCGGGTGTTGGCGACGGGACCGGGGACGGAAAAGGGTTGACTGCGCAAGTTCGTTAACGTATTGACGCTGGCGTTCGGCGCTGTTGTCGTGGTTCCCACTTTAAACATCATGATCTTTCCAGTTGGGCGGTCGACATCGCTGTTGTAGTTGCCTCCCATAAAGGGGCCGTCCGGGCCGGTGTTCTGAAGGATGATGTCCGTGCCGTCATAGCTGGAAAAATCGAGGATCACATCATAGCGTTCGCCCGGCCCCATGAGGAGGTTGCGCACTTCCACCGGATTTTGCAGGAAGCCGTCGTCGGTACCGATGACCATGAAGTCCATATTATTGCTCAACTGGAAGTTGTAAAAACGGGAATCGGACCCATTGAGTATGCGGTAGCGGTATTTGCGCGGTTCGACGTTCTGGAATGGCCAGGCCATACCGTTGACCAGTATAAAGTCGCCGAAAAATTCGGCCACGATACTGGGGAAAGGCAGTGGAGGAGGCGTATTCCCGTTTTGGGCTGCCGGGCAGCCATCTGTGTCGGTATCTCCAAAGGCTGGCATATACAACATGCCGGAAGGCAGGAACATACGGTCCTGGACGGCCAGGCCGTAGCCCATGTCGGGCAATACTCCGTTTGCGATCAGGGATTGTTCATTGGCGTCGGTTTGCAGGAAGAAACCGGCCAAGCCTGCATACACGTTCAAGCGGGTAATACCCAGGGCATGGTCGTGGTACCAGGTGGTGGCGGCTTCTTGGTCCATCGGGTAATGGTACCATTGGTTGTCTCCATAGGTAGCTTTAAAATAATGATACCAGGGACCTGCTTCTTTCCAATCTCGCGTATACCAGGCTTCCGTATTACCGTCGCTATGGTCCGGTACGTGTCCGCCATGCAGGTGCGTAACAATGGGAATACCATTATTGGTTTTCCACTGGGCCATGTGCAAGGAATAGTCGATGAACATAAGGTGGCCGTTGGGAAGCTTGTTCTGCCACTTGATGTTGATCGGAGTTCCTTTTGCGGCTACAATAGTTGGTCCGGGGTAGGAGGCATTATTGCCCAGGCCATAGCCGTATACATTGGTATACAGTTTGGTGCCTGCTTGGGAATAAATTCCCAGCCATTGGGTTGTTTTTCGCAGTTGTAGGACCTTGTTTCCTCCATTTGTCATGTCAATTACATCTGGAACAGGTAATTCACTGGCAAATGGGGTTGTAAAGGCCGGATCGAGCGTAGGTGGCGGGGTTTGGGAGATCAACATGCCTGGAGTGGAAAATCCAATAGCAATGAGAAAAATCCCAAATAAGAAGTGGGGGGAAATTTTGGATAACATATTGATAGGTTTTGGTTCCAGGTTATGAAATCAAAAGGGGGACCTTCATTTTCTGAAAAAATGAGGCCGGAAGAATAAGGATGTATGGAAAGGGAAGCTAAGTTTGGAAGAGCAGCACTTCTTTTTTGAAAGAGAAAGGCCGTGCGTTTGTTGCCTGTTTATAGGCAAACTTTGGATGGAGGGTAATGGCAGAGAGGGGCATCTATGGGGGTTTTAAGAATTATGAGTCCAAAGTAGTAAGTTTTTTGATAAAAGTAAATTAATGTAAAAAATATTGTAAAAAATATTTTTATACAATTATGTGTTGGCGATAGTGTGAATCAGCGGAATAAAAAAAATAGGGGACGGTCGTCGACCGCCCCCTATTTTTTCTAGGATAACAGAACAATTACCGCACCAGGCTCAACCGCTTGGTGATGATCTGCTCACCAGCTACGAGCTTGTAGAAGTAAATGCCGTTAGGGGCTGCTTGCCCGTTGGCATAGGTACCGTCCCAGATCATTTTGTGTTTGCCTGCGGGGTATACGCCATCGGCCAGAAGGCCTACCATTTGTCCGTTCATATCATACAATTCGAGGCGTACATCGCGGACAGCCGGAATCGTGAAGAGGATGACGGTCTCATCAGAGAATGGGTTAGGCGTGTTCTGACCCAATTCTGCCTGCTCGAGTTGCGCCATCAGATCTGCGGCTGCATTGTGGTGGCTGCCTTGGGGAATATTGGCCGGGATGGCGCCGACGTAGAACGGACGCATCATCTCGTGGTCTTCGTGCGACAGGATGTGGCAGTGCCAGACGTAGTCGCCCGGGAGGTCAAAATGGGCAATGACCTTGGTCATTTTCCCAGGATAGACCAGCGCCATATCTTTCCATCCGTTTTCCCAGGGTTCCGCGTCACTGTACTTCGAAACGACACCCGGGTCGGTCATGATGTTTTTCGACCCACCGACCATCGGATCAGTGCCAACCAGGACAGGTTGTCCCTGGTGCGTATAACGTCCTTCGATCTGGAAAGCTACCTGGTGCAGGTGCATCGGGTGCACGTCCATGGTCGTATTGTAGAGTTCCCAGGCTTCGGTCGAGTTGAGCGCCGGATTTTCGGTGATCATTTCATCCCAGAGCAGGGAGCCGTTCATGGGGCTGGCCGGGTCGTAGATACCCAGTTGCGGGCGGAGGCGGCAGTATTGGTCGCGGCCTTCGAAGAGCACGAGTTTGCGCGTGTTGGTCGGCGTCAGCGGTGCGATGGCCGGGCGCAATACGGATGCAGTTGTAACGGTGGCGTTGGGGCCGGTGGTCGTTGTACCGACGCGGAATTGCATGATCTGACCGGTCGGGCGGGTCACGTCATTGTCGAAATTGACGCCCATGAAGGGGCCATCCGGTCCGGTGTTTTGGAGAATGATGTCAGTTCCTGCATAGGCAGAGAAGTCGAGGACGACGTCGTAGCGTTCGCCCGGACCCATAAGCAGGCTATTGACCATGACCGGTTGGTGCATGAGAGCGTCATCGGTACCGACGATCATGAATTGCATGCCATTGCTCAACTGGAAGTTGTAGAAGCGCGAGTCGGAGCCGTTGAGGATGCGATAGCGGTACTTCTTGGGTTCGACGTTCTGGTACGGCCAGGTCATCCCGTTCACCAGGATGAAGTCGCCGAAGAACTCAGCTACGACACTGGGGAATGGCAGCGGGTTGGGACCGGTCTCACTTTCTGCAGCGGGGCAACCTTCTTCATCAGCTTCGCCGATGAACGGCATAAACAGAGCACCCGTGGTCGTAAACTGGCGGTCTTGCACAGCCAGGCCATAGCCCATGCCGGGCAGCACGTTGCTGTTAACGAGCGCTTGTTCGTTGGCGTCGGTTTGGAGGAAAAAACCTGCCAGACCGGCGTACACGTTCAGGCGGGTAATTCCCAGTGCGTGGTCGTGATACCAGGTAGTGCCGGCTTCCTGATCCATTGCGTAGTGGTACCATTTGTTGTCGCCGGTAGTCATGGTGAAGTAGTGGTACCAGGGACCACCTTCACTCCAGTTGCGGGTGTACCAGGCTTCGGTGTTACCGTCGCTGTTGTCAACGACGTGACCGCCGTGGAGGTGGGTCACGATCGGAATACCGTTGCGGGGTTTCCATTGGGCCATGTGCAGCGAGTAGTCGACGGTCAACAGGTGACCGTTGGGCAGTTTGTTGTCCCATTTGATGTCGACCGGGGTACCTCTCCAACCCAGGATCGTCGGACCCGGGTAGCTCACCGAAAAACCTTCACCATAGCCATACACACTCGTATACAACTTGGTGTTGCTCGGGGAGCGAAGGCCCAGCCACTGGGTCGTTTTCCGAAGGTTGATCACTCTGTCCACGCCGTTTGCCAGGTTAATGACGGAGGGCACGGGCAGCGGTTCAACAAATTTGGGATGCCCGACCGGATCCAGTGTCGGGACCTGGGCTTGCGTTGTACCCGGTGCAAGGAAACCGAGGGTCAACGCCAACAGTAGGATGAAAGTTGGTGGAAAAAACTTGGATAACATATGCAAAAGTTTTAGTTACAATGGAATAGACGAACCCCAGACCCATTTTCAGGTGAAAACGAGTCAGTGGTCGGTTAGAAGAAAAAAAGGGGGAACTCTACGTTCGAAGGAAGAGCCCTATCGTCTTGAAAAAGAAGATACGCTGGGGGTCAGCCCATTCGAGGTGGGAGTACTTTTGCTGATCGAGGAACATGAAGGGTTCCATACAGGGGTTGTTTTAATCGTTAAACCAAAATTGATTGGCCTTGATCCCCTGGATTGGGAAATGATATAAATCAATTCGATGGCTGCTCGAGCCATCCTAACGGGTTTATAGATTTTCCATTCCCGGTTTCAGGTTTTTTTAACTGAAGGCCGCCTTAACGGCGGCCTTCAGTTGTGTAATTTCTCATAGTGGACTTAAAAAGGGCGCCATTCAAAAAAAATGACGCCCGTTTTTTTTCAAAGAAATGCCAGTTTACCTAGCTAATGTCAGGCGCTTGGTGAGGATTTGTTCACCAGCAACCAACTTGTAGAAGTAAATTCCGTTTGCGGCGGGCAGTCCGTTGGCGCCATTACCGTCCCACACCATCTTGTGCTTGCCGGCGGGGAAAGTGCCATCTGCCAACACACCAACCAATTGACCGTTCATGTCGTAGAGTTCCAACCGAACATCCCGAACGCCCGGAAGCGTGAAGAGGATGTTGGTCTCCGTGCCAAAGGGGTTGGGGAAGTTTTGCTCCAACTCCGCTTTTTGCATTTCCTCGAGCAGTTCGACTACGCCCATGTGATGACTTCCGTGCGGAATATCCATTGGGATGGTGCCGACGTAGAACGGGCGCATCATCTCGTGGTCTTCGTGCGACAGGATGTGGCAGTGCCATACGTAGTCGCCCGGCAGGTCATAGTGGGCGATAACCTTGGACATTTGGCCTGGAAGTACGTGTACTTCGTCTTTCCAGCCTTTTTCATAATCCTTAACAGCTCCTTCGATCTTGGTTACGACACCAGGATCGGTCATGGCAGCTTTGGTGCCACCGACCATCGGGTCAGAACCAATGATCTCGGCTTCTCCTTCATGCGAATAGCGGCCTTCGATCTGGAAGGCTACCTGGTGAATGTGCATCGGGTGCGCATCTTCCGTCGTGTTGTAGATCTCCCAGGCTTCGGTGGATCCCAGTGCCGGATTTTCCGTAATGGCTTCATCCCACATCAGGGAGCCATTGAGCGGGTTACCCGGATCGTAGATGCCCAGGGCCGGGCGGAGGCGGCAATACTGGTCGCGGCCTTCGAAAAGGACCACTTTGCGCGTATTGGTCGGGACAAGCGGCTCAATGTGATCGCGCAATTGCGTCTCTGTAGATACGGTTGCATTTGGAACCGTTGCCGTAGCACCTACCCGGAACTGCATGATCTGGCCCGTCGGGCGAGTCACATCCGGCTCAAAATTACCCCCCTTAAAGGGTTCGTCCGGGCCGGTATTCTGGAGGATAACATTCTGGTTCTCATAGCCGGAGAAGTCGATCACTATGTCGTAACGTTCGCCGGGGCCCATTGTAAAACTGTTGGTTTCAACCGGATACTCCAACAATGCATCGTCCGTACCGACGATCAGGAACGGCTCTCCATTGCTCAACTGGAAGTTGTAGAAACGGGAGTCGGAACCGTTGAGCACGCGATACCGGTATTTGCGCGGCTCGACATTCTGGTAGGGCCAAACCATGCCGTTGACCATGATGAAGTCGCCGAAAAATTCAGCAACGACACTCGGGAACGGGATCGGCGTAACCGGGTTTTCGACCGGGCAATCTTCCAGGTCTGCTTCGCCGATGAACGGCATGAACAGGGCGCCGGAAGTGGTGAACATACGGTCCTGAACTGCCAGACCATAGCCCATGTCGGGCAGTACATTGGAGGCGATCAGTGCCTGCTCGTTGGCGTCTGTTTGGAGGAAGAAACCGGCCAAACCGGCGCAAACGTTCAAGCGGGTGATCCCCAGACAGTGGTCGTGGTACCAGGTCGTACCAGCTTCCTGGTCCATCCGGTAGTGATACCACTTGTTGTCGCCATACGTGTTCTTGAAGTAGTGGTACCACGGACCACCTTCTTTCCAATCGCGGGTGTACCAGGCTTCGGTGTTCCCGTCGCTGTGTTCGTTAACGTGACCACCGTGCAGGTGGGTCACGATCGGAATCCCGTTGCGGGGCTTCCACTGCGCCATGTGCAGCGAATAGTCGACGGTCATGATGTGGCCGTTCGGCAGTTTATTCCACCACCGGATGTCAAACGGGTTTCCTCGCATCCCTACAATGGTAGGGCCAGGAGAGGATACCGCGTAGCCTAAACCGTAACCATATACATTCGTATACAACTTGGCGCCTCCCGGGGAATAAAGCCCCATCCACTGGGTCGTTTTCCGGAGGTAAACCGTCTTGGATCCCCCACCTGTCATGTCAATAACACCGGGAACCGGCAATTCCTGAGCATCCGTGAACTTGGGATGCGTGACCGGGTCCAACGTAGGGATCTGCGCGTGGACCTGGCCCACAGACATAACCCCAAAGGCTAGTGTCAGCAGGCAAGTCGTTTTTAAAAAGGTAAACTTGGACAACATAATATGGAAAAATTTTGGTTACAAACTGGGGAAAAACAATAGCACCGCTTCGTCTGATGACAAGCGCTTCAGTTTATCCAATATTTCTCTCTAGTGTGTATTTTGAAATCGGTAGGGAAAATTCAACCATTCAGGATTGTCAGGTCGAACTCAAAATCACAGAAGGCTTTGGGTTCCTTCCGGGGTTTTTGGTTTTTCCGGGTTCTTAGGTTCCTGAGGTTTATTCACTTTTTTTACAAATTTATCCCAAGATAGTGATTTCAGGGGGTGACAAAAGTCATCTTTGGGCTTGAAAGCGGGGTATTGAAGAGGCTAAAATAGTTAAAATTATTTCAATTTGTTGATAATCAAGTGTTTAGTTATTCTATTTGAATAAACACCAAATGTTCGATTTGTAATTCGAATGACAAACTTTCCTGATGTTTTTATTGCTGCAAGATCCATTCATCCAGAAATACCCAGGCTTCGTTGCCGGCGCCCTGCATGCCGGGAGGTATTTTTCCAAACCGGGTGACATGGAGTTTCCAGTAACGAGCTTCCTTTTCCGGAAAAGTCAGGACAACGGTCTGGACCCTTTCCTTTGTTTGTTCTACCGCAATCTGCCCGAGAGATTGGTAGTCCGTTCCATCGTCGGAATAGAACAGTTCGACTTCCCTGGGCAGGTAGATCCATTGTCCCTGGCTTTGAAAGAATCGAAGTTGGGCCGACCGGATGGGATGCGCTTCGACCAGGTCGGTAGTCAGCACGACGTCTTTTCCCCACCACCCCAACCATTCGCCATCGCCATACCGGGTGGGGTTTCCCAGCAGGCCGTTGGAGAGGGCGGCGGCTCCTCCCAATTGGTAGTTCGGATGAGGCGGTTCCTGCCATTGGATCTTTTTGCCAAAGGCGGCGTGGGTGTGAAAGTCCAGACGGAGCAGGCGTCCGCTGGGTTCTCCGGTCGCATCGGCCCGCCAGGCTTGCAGATGGGTATCGGATAAAATGGGGACAGGGCCTTCGTACAACACCGGTTTTTCATCGTCGAATTGGTACCACATGGGCATATCCAGACGATTGGACAAACGCAGGTCGGCCCCATCCAATTCGTACCGGATGTCGAACAGGTGATCCGCATAGTTTATGTCCAAGCGGGGCAGGTACCGGGCGAGGCGGTCCTGGAAATCCGAAAAATCTTTTGCACTTAAAGGGCTCCAAAGCAGTTCGGCCAAGGCCAGCGCTCTTGGAAAGGCCATGTATTCCACCTGCCGGGTATCCGGTATGTACTCGGTCCAGAGATTGCCCTGGGCGCCGAGGATATGGCGGGCTTCTTCCGGACTCAGTTCTTCCGGAACGGGTTCGTAATTATATACTTTTTCCAGCGGAAGGTACCCACCGATGGCCAGGGGTTCGTCGGGGCTTTGCGATTGATAGTAGTCGAAATAGCAATGGGAGGTAGGCGTCATGATGACGTCGTGGCCGGCTTGCGCGGCTTCGATCCCCCCCTGTACGCCTCGCCACGACATGACGGTGGCGTTTTCCGAAAGCCCCCCTTCCAGGATCTCGTCCCAGCCGATCAGCTTGCGACCGTGTTCGCTCAGGAAGCGGTCGATGCGGCGGATGAAGTAGCTCTGGAGTTCGTCCTCGTCTTTGAGCCCCTCCTTTTTGATCAATTCCTGGCAAAAAGCGCTTTCCTTCCATTGGGTTTTCGGGCATTCGTCGCCCCCGATATGGATGTAGGGACCGGGGAACAGGTCGATCACCTCCAGGAGCACGTTTTCCAAAAATTCGAAGGTTTCCTCGGTCGGACAAAGTACGTCCTCAAAAACGCCCCATTTCGTAGCCACTTCTAGGGGTTGTCCGTGGCAGCTCAGTTCGGGGTAGGCGGCCAACAAGGCTTGGGAATGTCCCGGCATCTCGATCTCCGGAATGATGGTCACAAACCGTTCCCGGGCATATTCCACTACGTCCCGGATCTCTTCCTGGGTGTAATATCCTCCATATCGCTGCCCGTCGAATTGATGCGGTTGATCGCTATAGTGCCCCACCAAGGTTTCCTTTCGCCAGGCGGCGACCTCTTGCAAACGCGGATACTTTTTAATCTCGATCCGCCAGCCCTGGTCTTCGGTAAGGTGCCAATGGAAGTAATTCATCTTGTGCATGGCCAAGAGGTCGATATACTTTTTAATAAAGTCGACCGGAAAGAAATGGCGGCATACATCGAGGTGCATGCCCCGGTAGGCAAAGCGGGGGGCGTCCTCGATGTCGAGGCAGGGAAGCACGCCATCCGGCGAGGTGAGTTGTTGCAGGGTTTGCTGGGCATAAAAGGCACCTGCTTTCTCTTTGAAGTACATCCGTATCTCCTCCGGCCGGATTTGGAGCCGGTAGCCCTCCGGGTTGGCAATGGCAGTGTCTTGGATCTGAAGGATGCGGGGGCCATCCGAAAGGCGGCATTCGCCGGGAATCGGTTCCCATTTGGCAGGAAAGGGGATTAAAGCCGGTTTTTCCATCTTGGGAACAGGTTGGGAAAAAAGAACAGCGGAAAGGAGGGAGAAGGCGAGGGTCACGGCTATAATCCTTTGCATAGCGTGCAATTTTTGAAGAGGCAAGATAGCAGAAAAAACCGTTTTGGGATAGTGAGGGGGTCACTTAGTCACCCCTTCACTATTCATTGCTGAAAAATCACTCAAAAGCCCTGTATTTACAATATTTTAAGTGATTTTTGACCTTGTTTTTGGTGAAGGGGTGACTAAGTGACCCCCTCACTCCGCCGATATGACATTTTTGTATGTATGAAAAACTACGACATCACCCTCCTCACCGAATCGCGGTATGAAAATCCGGTCGCCCCGGATTGGTACAAGCAAAACATCCTTACCGAGGACCGGCTGCTGCGTGAGGCGCTGGAGAAAAGAGGGCTGAAGGTGGCCCGCACCGATTGGGCCCGGCCGGATTTTGACTGGCAGGCCACCCGGTTTGCTCTGTTTCGCACTACCTGGGACTATTTTCACCGCTTTGCCGAGTTTACAGCGTGGCTGGACCGCGTCACGTCGTTGACCCGCCTACTCAATCCGCCCGAATTGATCCGGTGGAATATGGATAAGCACTATTTACAGGACCTGGAAAAGAGAGGACTGCATACCGTTCCCACGCTCTTTTTGGAACCCGGCGAACGGTGCACGCTTCGCGAATTGCACGACCGGACCGGTTGGAAACATACCGTGCTAAAACCCGCCGTGTCGGGCGGAGGCCGCCACACCTACCGCCTGGACCCGGAGAATCTGGACGAACACGAGTCCGTTTTTCAACAGCTCCTGGCCCGGGAGTCTATGTTGCTGCAGCCTTTTCAGGAGCGGATCCTGACCGAAGGCGAGAAAACCCTCATGGTCATGGGCGGGCAATACACCCATGCGGTATTGAAACGGGCCAAACCCGGTGATTTCCGGGTTCAGGACGACTTCGGCGGTACCGTGCACCCGTATTCGCCTACCCGGGAAGAGGTTCGTTTTGCAGAGCAGGCCTTTGCTGCCTGCGATCCGGCGCCTCTGTACGGTCGCGTCGATATGGTTGCCGATAATGAAGGGAAATTGGCGGTCGTAGAACTGGAATTGATCGAACCCGAGCTGTGGTTCCGGTTTCACCCGCCTTCGGCGGAGGTGTTGGCCGATGCGTTGTCGGCCTTGTTTTGAGGCCGCCAGGACCAGACCGCCACATTTTTGGCCTGAAAAGCTTCTTCTACCAAACCCCTTTGCCGGAACTGGTCCAGTTCTTCCTTCATCTCTTGCCGGGTTTCCTTCGACATCAGGTGGTTGTAGAGCAGCCATACTCGTCCGTTTGGCGGCGTATGGTCGCAGATCCGGGCCAATTCTTCGGCGAAATGTTGGTCGCTGTTGACCGTCTCCCCGAATTTTAACGAATAGGGATGCGCGTAAAGCCGGGTGTAGAAATCGACGCCCGGAACGGCCCATTTCCAGACGTACAGGCCCTCATTCGCATGCTGGTTCGCTTCCAAAAAAGCCAGTGCGCCTTTCAGGTCTTCCACCAGATAGGGCCGGGTGAAAAACCGGAAACCAGTATGCCTGCTCCCCATCAGCACCAGGCCGGCCAGGATCGCCACCCTGGGCCATTTGCCGGATTTTTCCCACCAAACATGCCAACCGTAGGCAGCGGTCAGGATGAGCAGGGGGGTCAGAAAAAGGGTCAATCTGGGCAGCAGGGAGTAGTAGTGAAACCCGGAAGCGATCAGGCAGGACAATACCGGCAGGCTCCAAAGAAGGACCATCCCCTTTCGCGCCCGCCCCCAGCCGATCCAGGCGCCGAGTAATCCCAGTCCTCCGACCACCTGCGCCGCTGCGGTCGATCCCGAAAATCCTTTCAATAATTGAAATAACAACCCGCCCCATTGCTTCCATTCGGCAGCAGACGCAGGGAGCAGGGGCAAAAAATAGGGCTGATGGTAGTTCTGGAGATAATCGCCCTCTGCGTCCGATCTCAAAAAGAAAAAGAAAAACAAGCCGAAACTGAGCAGCCACCCGGCAATGCTGACCGCCACGCGGCCAAGGGAAGCCCGGTCGTTTTTTTTCCAAAAAACATAGATCCAATAGATCCCTACTCCGCTCAGGATAAAAACCACCGGCATGGACAGCCAACAGATCACCATGCCAAGGAACGTCCAGATGATCGCCTGCTTCCACTGAAAAGGACGTTCTCCCTGGCGAAGCGCCAGCCACAGTACCAAAACGGCGGCAAAGACATCGATCCCGTATTGCTTGCACTCGGTGGCATAGCGCAGCAAGGTGGTATGGAAGGAAAAGATCCATACTGCCAGCCAGCGGGCCGGAAACGATGGGATGAGCCCGGTGGTGATCCGGTAGAAAAGAAATAACGAGGCTAGTCCCGCCAGCAAGGGCAAAAGGCGAAGGGCATATTCGGTATTGCCCAGGAGCAGGGTATTCCATTTGGTCGCCAAAAGGAAAAGGGGAGGGGCAAACTGCCCATAATCGAGCGGTTGAAGCAATGCGGAAAGATCCCGCTGCGCGATGTTGCGCGCCAGGTTGGCTTCATCGAGAAAGAGCGAGCGATTTTGGAAAAAAACCGCGATCCGGAGGGCCGCCCCGGTAATTAGCGTAAGCGAAAGAAGAATATTCCATTTTTTCACGGTGAAAAATACTGATTTTTCGCAAGGCGAAGTAGTTTAGAGTTTAAAGTGGAGATCCACTCTCCACACTCCACACTCAACTATAAAATCGCTCATGAAAAACCTTCTATTCTCTGTACTTGCCATTTTTGGAGCGCATCAACTCGCCGCACAGGTTTCCTTCACGGATATCCCGAACCTGCCTTTTTTCGATGACCAGGGCTACCTGCGGGGCGTCACCTGGGTAGATGTGAATGGGGATAATATTCTGGACGTGTCGGTCTCCGGCGCCACGGGAACCTCTCCCAACTTCGTCAACGCCACCGCTATTTTTATCCACGACGGCAACGGGGCCTTCACCAATACCGGCCTGATCAACAGCTCCCAGCTCAACGCCTTCGGGCAGGGCTGGGCCGATTACGACAACGACGGCGACCTCGACGTCTACTTCGGCGCCACCTGGAACAGCGGCGGCATCAACGAATTGTGGCGCAATGAAGGCGGGGCCGGCTTTACGCAGATCACCAACAGCGGCGCCACGCCCAACACCCCTCAACCCTATGAGGGCACGGTGAGTTGGGGCGACTACGACAACGACGGCTTTGCCGATCTCTTCCTGGCCCGATGGAACCAGATGACCAATCGCCTATACCACAACAACGGCGACGGCACTTTTACCGACATCACCACCGGCGCCCCGGTGGCCGACCCGGGCTGGACCGCGGGGGGCTTTTGGGCCGATTTCGACAATGACCTCGACCTCGATCTTTATGTAGTGAACTACCAGATCGGCGCATCCGCCCCCGGCGCCAACGATCTTTTCCGCAACAACGGCGACGGCACCTTTACCAAACTCACTACGGCAGGGGCGGTGGTCACCGATGCCCAGAATTCCCGCTCGGCCAACTGGGTCGACATCAATAACGACGGCTGGCTCGACCTGTTCGTCGGCAATCAGTTCAGCCAGGACAAGATCTATTTCAACAACGGCGACGGCACCTTTAGCACCCAGGGACTGGGCGATACAGGGTATACCACCTGGTCGTCGAACTGGGGCGACATCGATAACGACGGCGACCAGGACCTGTTCACCATGGGGTTCTGGGGCTATGAGAGCAAGTGCTGGCGCAATGATGGAAATGGCGTTTTTACCGACATAACCGCTTCCTTCCCCAACGTGTATCCGCTTGAAACCAGCGGTTCGAGCAGCAACGCCATCGTGGTGGTTGATTACGACCGCGACGGCTGGCTCGACCTGCATATCGTGCAGCCCGATGCGATCGCCGATCATTTGTATCAAAACCAGGGCGACGGCTGCAAATCCTGGCTGGAAGTGGAATGCATCGGGGTGCAGAGCAACCGGGCGGCGATCGGTGCCACGCTCCGGGCAAAAGCCACGATCAACGGGGCCGCGGTGTGGCAGATGCGGCAAGTGTCGGCCCAAACGGCCGCTACCGGCCAAAATCCACTCTGGCAGCACTTCGGCTTTGGCGATGCCACGGTCATCGATTCGCTGGTTGTGGAATGGCCCTCCGGCACCACCTGTGTATTTGAAAATGTAGCCGTTAACCAGTTGATCGAGATAGAAGAGACTTGTTCGATCCAGACCATATTGGCCGATCCCATGGCCAATGCAGGGCAGGACGCGGAGGTGGATTGGTGTGAAGGCGGCGATCCGGTCGACCTGTTCGACTACCTGGGCGGCAATCCGGAGGCCGGCGGGCAGTGGGTGGACATGGATTTTGTTCCCACAACCATGCCGGTTCAAGGAGAAGGAGTTTGGTACTACCTCATCGACGGGCCGTGCCCGGATACGGCGAAGGTGACGGTCGTCAGCCATCCGTTGCCGGTCCTGATCCTGATGCCCGGCGATACCACCCTGGATGCGGGGAGCGGATTGAGCCTGCTGGCATCGGGAGCGGATACCTACACCTGGGACCCCTCCAGTCAGTTGAGTTGTTCCAATTGTCCCGACCCGGAATTTACCGCCAACGAATCCGTTATTTTGACGGTGACGGGCGAAGATGCGTTCGGTTGCCAGGCTTCGGCTTCGATCGAGATCACGGTGCTGACGAAAGACCTGCGGTTCGAATTGCCCAACGCCTTTACGCCCGATAACGACGGATCGAACGATACCTTTAAACCCCTGACGACCGGCGTGATCTTCCAATCTTATGTGCTGCGCATCTTCAACCGCTGGGGGCAGTTGATCTACGAAACCACTAACCCGAACAACGGCTGGGACGGACGCTTTGACGGCAAGCCCATGCCCTCCGACGTGTATGCTTTTTATATGGAGTATACGCTGACCGACGGCGTGAAAGGCACGCAGAAAGGAGAAGTATCGCTATTGCGTTGATCTTTTTATTAATTTTGGGTGCACCAACAAATTAGAATCTTATGAATCCCAAATCTACCACGTGGGTCCTGGGGGTAGTTCTTTCTGTTTTTACCCTTTTTTCCCCGACAGGGCTCAAATCTCAAGACGTCATTCTGCAGGGATTTTACTGGAATACCATTCCCGGCGATATCACTTCCAACAGCGGGGTTTGGTGGGATACCATCGCAGGCGTGGCGCCTCTCCTGTCGGATATGGGATTTCAAACCGTCTGGACCCCACCGGCCAATAAAGGGTATGGCGGGGTGTACGACATGGGCTACGGGATCTACGATTATTTCGATTTCGGTCAATACAACCAAAAAGGATCGACCCGTACCCGGCATGGGAATCAGGCTCAATTTCAAAACATGATGTCTGCCCTGCATGGAGCGGGCCTCAAGGTTATGGCCGACCTGGTGCTCAACCACCGGGGTGGTGGTGATTCCCAGTCGTTCGAAGATTGCGACAATGGGGATGGACTGGATCTGAGGTGGAACGTATTTAATCCCTTGAGCGGGCGATTGCCGATGGACGCCAGTTTTTTCCATCCGAATTCCCAGCCGGGTCATTGCAATTACGACCCTCCCTATCACGAAGCGCTCTTTTTTGAGGACCTTTGTTATTTCAACGATGTCAATCAGGTGCTCGCTCCACCGACCAACGACTGGTATTTCGGCCCGCACAATCTGGGCAAAGGCGGCGACTCCCTCATCATTTGGGGGCGCTACTTGCTCGACGTAGTCGGCTTTGATGAGTTGCGCCTCGACGCGGTCAAGCATATCGAACCCGGTTTTCTGGCGCCTTTCCTGGTGGAATTGCACAACGGCAATCAGCCCTTCGCCGTAGGCGAACTCTTCGACGGCAATCTCGGCACGCTGAAGGGCTATCACGACGAAGTGGAAGGCTTCAATGTCGCCGGCCCCGGCGCCGGGAGCAAAGACGCCAACCTCGCGATTTTCGACTTCAACCTGCGCTATGCCCTGCGGGATATGTGTAACGACGGCTCCGGCGGGTTCAACATGTGGAACCTGAACTCCAGCGGCCTGGTCCTGGGCGGCGGCGTTTCCGGATACGACGTCGTCACTTTCGTCGAAAACCACGACGTAGACCGTATCGGCTGGCAGGTGGTGAATTGCGGGGACCCACATGACTTGCAGATCGGGAGTAGCTGTATGAAACTGTATACCGATGGGGGGCACGATCCCATTTTTTCCGATAAGGAAGACATGGCCTATCCATACATCATGGCGGCGGAAGGCCGGCCCACGGTATTCTGGAAAGACCTGTTCTGGTATGGCATGGACGATGATATCCGATGGCAGATGGCCCTGCGGGAAGCGACGGCTACGGGGGGCTCCGGGCGCATTCAGGACCTGAATTCGTTTTTTAACTCCGGACACGGGGGCGACGTGTTTGTGCTGAACCGCTATGGCACGACGAGCGGCGCCAGCGACGGGATGGTACTGGCGCTCAACGACAGTCCCGGAACAGAGGCATCTGTTTGGGTCAATACGCCTTTTTCGAATAAATATTTGAAAGACTACTCCGACGGTTATCTGTTCGTCACCACTCAGGCCTATGCCGATTCACGGGCTAACGTGAAGGCTCAGCCGCGCGACTACGCCTGGTGGTCGGTGACGGGCTTGTATCCCAAACCGCCGGGCATGGGCATGAATTATTTTTATGAAAACAATTCCTATGTAAAAGCCGAACCGGGCGGATGTCCCCATTACATCGCCCTGCGCGTCGCCGATGCCGCCAACTTGCTGGTCAACGGCGCGCCCATTGCCGTAGGCGATGAAGTAGCGGTAAAGAACAGCGCCGGCGTGATCGTCGGGATCGGCCGCATCGGGCAAAGCACCCAATGGGATGGCGTGCACGACATGCTCATCGAGGTGTTGGGTGCGCCTTCGGCAAATGGGATGGGTAATGGAGAAGCCTTCACGTTTGTGGTGCACGATGCCAGTGCAAACACGGATGTGACGATCGGGGCTGTTCAATATGCGCCTGTTGGTACCTCCTTCAGCTTTTCCGCCGATCGCCCCAATTCACCCAACCGCAATGGAAATTATTCAACCTTCAACGTGACGACTACGCGGACGGGCCTTTATGACTGCGGCGGGATCTCACAGGTGTTGGCCTTTGAAAACACAGTCGTGCCCTTAAGTGACAGGTGCGGATCGATCTCCCAGGCAAGCGCCGGAGTCTACGGCGATGGATTGCAGGAGGGGGATAATGACGGTTCGCGATTTGAAGCGTGGACGAATATCCAGACGCCCGGCACGCCTACTTACAGTGGGGTTTTTATCGGTTCGTCTACCGGTAACGGCGACGGTGATTTTAACGGCGACGGTGACATCGGCACAAGTTGGGGGTTTTACGCCAATACATCCAACACTGCGGAGGCCACAAGGCCTTTTTCCAACCCTTTGTCGGTGGGGCAGACCTTTTCCATACAGATGGATAATGGTTGGATAGACAACGGCGGCACCGTGGGTTTTGGGCTTCAAAATAATATTGGACAAAATGTTTGGGAGTTTTATTTTACCGGAGGAGGCTCTTCCTACACGATCAATGAGGGCAGCGGACCTGTAGCCACTTTGGTAGGTTTTACCGATGAGGGCCTGGTCCTTGATTTCTTGCTCACTTCATCAACTACCTACCAACTGACCTTGACCGAATTGATCAATGGAAATACGCATACCTATACAGGTTCCTTGATGAGCCCCGGCGGGGGATCTACCATCGACAGAGTGCGGCTGTTTAATTATAATGCAGGAAACGGTGGGACTCAGGATGCCTTTTTCAACTCCATGCAGATCTGCAACGCTCCTGCCCTGATCATCAATGAGGTGGATTACGACCAGGTCGGAACCGATCTGCAAGAGTTTATCGAATTGCGCAACATGAACACCGAAGTGCTCGATCTGTCAGCCTTTACGCTTGAATTGGTCAATGGGGGGGATAATAGCGTTTACCGAACGGTCAACTTGCCATCCGTCAGCCTGGCTGCGGGTGATTATTTTGTGATCTGTGCCAATGGCTCCACCGTACCTAATTGCGACTACCATTTTGACGGAGCTCAAAGCAATCGGATTGAAAACGGTGCTCCAGACGGAATGCGTTTGCTGTGGAATGAGGTCTCCATAGATGCCCTGAGCTATGAAGGCGATGTGCCCGGTGCAGGAGAAGGCTCCGGTGCCGGATTGGAGGACAGTAACACGACCCCCGGGGTGGGCCTCTCTCGCGTTCCTGACGGTTCAGATACCAATCATAATAACGTCGATTTTGAACTGACCTGTATCACCCCCGGTGCAGCCAATTCGCCGGACAACACCGATACGGACGGAGATGTAGCACCAGACGCTTGCGATAGTTGCCCCTTGGCTGCTAATGAAGGCTCCATTGCTAACTTCAATACCTCCACCTGTGCTTGCGACCTGGGATATTATGCCGTTACGGCAACGGTGAACGGCCAGGAAGTGATCACGGGTTGTCAGCAGTGCCCCTCGGGTACTTTCTGCCCGGACGGGGTTCATTCCTATTTATGTCCGGCAGGGGAATACCAAAGTCTGCCCGGCCAATCGGAATGTCTTGCCTGTTTACCAGGCACCTTTTCCAGTGTAGAAGGGGCGGTATTTTGTACGGCATGTGTCCCTGGCTACTTCCAGGCCAACCCAGGCGCGACCGCATGCGAAGCTTGTCAACCCGGGACCTTCCAGGGCAATGCCGGGGCAAGTGCATGTGAGCTTTGTCCACAAGGCCGGTACAATCCCAATTCTGCTGCTACGTCCTGCATCGATTGTCCAACCGGCACCCACGCCTCCAACCAGGGACAGGTCGTTTGCGAAACATGTGAACCAGGTTCGGAAGCGCCATTTACAGGTATGGTCTTGTGTGATAATTGCGTGCCACCTTCATTCGGCGACTGTCCGGCGGTGACGCCGGTCAATAATACTTCGGGGCAGTGCGATGGCTCGGTGACGGTTGCGACGCCAGCTCTCGACCCCGGTTGTACGCGGAATCACGCACTGGATTTTGACGGAGTAGATGATTATGCGTCTGTAAATGACGATCCCTCTCTCGATATGACCGGGAATATTTCTTTCGAAGCCTGGGTCTATGTAAAAGGGCCCAATTCGTATGGCTCCTTTCAAAGTATTATGGATAAAACGGAAACCGCCGATCTGGCCAACTACCGGTTTTATCTGCGTCCGGCGGATAACAAGATGGGCTTTTATAATGGTTCCACGGTTGCCATTTCCACCTCACCGGTACCCTATGGTCAATGGGTACACCTGGCCTGGGTACTCGAATCCGGCACGATGACCTTTTATCAGAATGGGGTTCAGGACGGCACGGGGACTATATCCCTGGGCGCCACCAATAATGGACCGTTGAGCATTGGCCGGGATAACAATCAAGTTCATCCGGATCAGCGGAATATCAACATGATGCTGGATGAAGTCCGGCTTTGGAATATTCCCCGGTCCCAGGCTGACATACAGGCTACCATGAACCTGGAAATTAACTCGACCTATTCAGGCCTGGTGGTTTATTACAATTTTAACGAAGGGATCGCCTGCTGCGACAATACCGGCTTGACGACCCTGCCCGACGGCATGCCTGTGCCAAAGGACGGAACCCTGTTCAACTTCGATCTCATGGCCGGTTGTTCCTCCAATTGGGTTGCCGGCGCGCCGGCTCTGGGTCTTCCGCTCACCCTGACGAATGACTGGACAAATGACTGCAGCGATGCTTCCGGTACCTATTCCGTTGGCATGACCACTGTGACCTGGACTGCTACAGGGGCAAACGGGGAGACGGCAATTTGTGTGCAGACGATCACGGTGAACGATACTGAAATGCCCACAGCTGCCTGCCAAAATACCACCGTCGACCTCGTCAGCCCGGGCGCTTATACCCTGACGACTGCCGAGATCGATGGCGGAAGCACGGACAACTGTCCGGCCAACCTGGACCTGAGCATACCGCCGACGAGCTTCAGTTGCAGCGATGTCGGGAATACCATCCCTATAGTCCTCACCGTTTCGGACGGGACCAATTCGACGTCTTGTACGGCCCAGGTGACGGTAGCAGACGGAAATTCCTTGTGCAATGCATCGTTCGACATCGCCATTCTGGACCCCTGTTCCTGTCTCGACAACGCGACCACCCTCACAGATGGGCAGTTTAGCGAGACTGTTCAGGTAACCGGCCCAGCGGGAGACAACTGGACGGTCGTCGCTGCTCCAGGCCTGTATCAAACCGCCAGTCCGGCGCCCCCGGCGGCGCCCTTGCCCATTGCTGTGGGCACGGTGCTTGTGGAAGGCCCGGCAGGAGAGTACACGTTATCGGGCAAGCACGTCGATGCGCAAGGCTATTCGGTCACGGTGACCAATGGTACGGAAACCCTCAGCATCTCCAATACCTGCTACTACCCCAACCCCAGCCTCAGCGGTCTGGATCCCCTTTATTGCAGCCTGGATGGCCCACAAACGGCTACGGTGACGGCCCAGCTCGGCGATAATAGCGGCGCAGCCACAATTGAAAACATTCTCTTCGAGTTGGTCCGTCAAAGCGACAATTCGGTGGTCGATTCCCAATCGGGCACCGGCGACACCTATAATTTCGATCCGTCCACCTTATCCGACGGGCACTACACCATACGGGCCACTTTTGATGCGGCTTACGATGCAGACATCCATCCGGGTTGTGTGCAGGAAGTGGAGGAGGCGTTTGAAGTGCGGAGAGTGGGCTGTGGGGCGTTTCCGTGGGAGGGGAATTGAATTAAACTTTGACGGGAAATGTCCCATGAAATGCCCGATATTTGCGGTGGCCTAAAGCTGAACAATGAAATGGAAACGCTACATTTCGGGTTTGCGTGAGCGGACATTTTATTTGGTTCCTCTTTTTTCCTGGAAGCGGCAAAGAGATTCTTCCCGGGAACTCGCCCGTAAGAACGCAGTCCTGGAAGAGCAGGTTCGTCAACTGCAGGAACTGGATAGCCTGAGAGCCCGCTTGTTTATCAACATCTCGCACGAATTTCGCACACCCTTGACCCTGATCCTGGGTCCGATCGGGCAGGTTTTGAAAGAAAAAACGCTTCCCCCGGATGTCCGGGTTTTATTGGAAAATACCTTTCGAAATGGAGGTCATCTCCGCGACCTCGTCGAGGAGGTCATGGAATTGACTCGCCTGCGGGCAAAAAAGGAAGGACTGCAAATACATGCCACTGTGCTAAGGGATTTCCTGGAAGAGGTTGCAGCGGCCTTTCAACCAATGGCAGAAGCCCGCTATTGCAAGCTGGATATCCAATATCATCCCGATCCCGGCTTGACGCTGGATCTGGACCGGAAGAAGGTCTGGAAAATACTTAACAACCTTTTGATCAATGCCTTCAAATACTCGCCCGAAGGGTGTCGGGTGGAACTGATCGTGGAAATACAGGAACAAGTCGTGCTCATTCGGGTAAGCGACGATGGCCCGGGCATACATCCAGAAGACCTGCCCCATATCTTTGAGCGGTTTTACCGGTCCTCCCATCCGGAGGCTTCCCGGGAAAGCGGCCTCGGCATTGGCCTTGCCCTATCGCACGAATTAGCCGACCTGATGGGCGGGGGCCTTTGGGTGGAGAGTGTTTACGGACACGGAAGTACCTTTTTTCTTCAGCTTCCAATCCGGGAAAGAGACCGCTCGGAGGCAATTCCTGTGGCGCCTGGGAGCCGCTTTGCCGGAAAAGCCGTGGAAACCACGAACGTTCCTTCCGGTAAAACCGCGTCCGAAACAGCTCCTCTATTGTTGTTGGTGGAAGACAAGGCCGACTTGCAGGCCTACCTGGAAACGCTCCTGGCGGGTGACTACCGGCTGGCCATGGCCGGCAACGGTCACGAGGCATTGGCTTACCTGGCGAACAATTCCGTTCCCGACCTCATTTTGTCCGATATCATGATGCCCGGGATGGACGGATTTGAGCTGTTGGAGCATTTGCGTGCCCGGAAGGAATGGAGGCACATCCCCCTGATCCTGCTCACTGCGCGGACGGAGCGGCACGACCGGGTACGGGCTTTCCGGACCGGCATCGACGATTACCTGGTCAAGCCTTTTGACGCAGAAGAGTTGATCGTGCGTATCGAAAATAGCCTGTCGCGAGAAGAAGCCCGGAGAGAATGGCTCCAATTGCAAGAGGAGGATCTTTCTCCTGCCGAAGCGGATGCAGGAGAGGATGAAGCTACGTGGTTGTTGCGGCTCGAGGAGGCTGTCAAGGGGAATATCGGCGATCTTCAATTCGGGGTTGACCGCCTTGCGGAATTGGTAGGCATGGGGCGTACCCGATTCTACCGCCGCATCCGGTCGGTCACCGGGTTGTCGGCCAATGAGTATATCCGGGAGATCCGTTTGCAAACGGCCAGGGACCTGCTGGAATCCGGCCAAATTTCCGATCTGAAAACCTTGTGCGGGCAGGTGGGTCTGCGATCCGCCCACTATTTTTCCAAGTTGTACGAAGAGCGTTTTGGCAAGCCCCCGGGAGTGGATTAATAATTGGTGTTCAAAATTTTACTGAAGTGATGTACGATTTTTCAACTTAACTGTACGATTTTTTATCTAAAGGCTACCTGCCTTACACCGGCATTATAGTAAAATTGTAAATGATTTGGCTTTTTGCCAAATGCCAATCTATCTCCCGATTCCCCCAATTGCCGGTCGAAAATTAATATTGCTACTGCAAGTTAGATCTCATGCGTTGATCCCGCCTTTTCGGGCTGTTGGAGCAAGCAATCCCGGCTTGTGTAGTGATGGATTTTTTTCTCATTGCAAAAAACCAACAGTATTATGGAGCCTCGTATACCTTTTACTCTATTTGCTTCTTTTAAAATAAGCGCTTTATTTTTGGTTTCGTTTTTTCTTGCCAATGGGGTTATCGCCCAGGATTATACCATCACTACAGCAGGAGGAGCCTTGGTGATCACGGATAATCTTGGAGGCAGTGATATCCTCACTCTTTCTGAAAACGGGGCAAATATTCGCATTAGCAATTCAACCACGTCCAGGACCTATTCAATCAATGGTGGGCCGGTTACCGCGTTTTCGACTCCAGCAGATGTATCTTTAGTTGGCATTACCTCCATCACTGTAAACGCTGGGGGAGGCTTTGATACCATCATTGTCAATGCGTTTACAGCTAATTTGCCTTCTCTCACTATCAATGGCGGCATTGGTAATGATAATGTCTTTTTTAATGGAGATATTACCTTCCTTTCCGGAGCGAATTTGGACGTTGACATGCAAAATGACGATGCTACTCCTGGCTCAGACCGGTTAGAACTGGCGGCAAATGCCAACCTGGCTATTTCGGGTACGGGTACAGTGGTCATAAAAGTAAGCAAGGATGTGGTCATGAACACGGGGTCCAGTATTACAACGGAAAATGGGGATTTGACGGTGGAAGCCAATCAACAGGCCACATCCACCACGGGATTTTTAGAGGGCGTTGAGATCAATGGTGCATCCCTTCAGGCTACCGGCTCAGGTTCTATTACGGTAAAGGGAAAAGGAGGGGGCTCTTCTCAAAACAGCCGGGGCGTGTACCTGGTTAACGGTAGCTCCATCAACGTGAATACGGGCAGTGCCACAATTTCTGGAACGGGAGGGGTCCCGGCGAGTACAAATGGCAGGAATGATGGAGTGCTTATCAGTGGTCTTGGTTCTGGTGTGTTCTCCACGGCAGGTAATATCTCGATCACCGGTGTAGGCGGAGGTCCTGCCGGGTCGGTACGAGATTATGGGATTTCAATAGAAGGCCAGGGTAAGGTCACGGCAGGCGGAAGTGGGACGATTACCCTTCATGGTACCGGAGGTAATGGGACCCGGGAACAACATCATGGTATTGTCCTTACCAATCTAGGCACCTTGGTTTCCAGTGTAGACGGACAGATCAGTGTGACGGGCATCGGCGGCGGTACTGGCGCGGGGACCGGTAATAATGGGGTGGATATAGTTAGCCTAGCCAAGATCGAAGCAACGGGCACTGGACCGATCGTAGTCAATGGTACAGGCGGAAATGGGGCGGGAAGTAACTATGGTGTTTGGGTCCGCGGTGCACCTCCCGCATCCTACTCAGAGATTAGGGCCAATAATGGAGATATTCAAGTTACGGGTCAAGGAGGAGGAATTGGCAACAAATCTACCAATTATGGTGTATTTGTCGGGGGGATCATTCAAACTGATGGTACCGGAAATGTGACGGTCCAGGGAACAGGAGGCGGCACAGCAGGCAATAACAATTATGGGATTAGAAATCAAGGTACCATCAGTGCAGGCGGAAGCGGGACCTTGACCCTACAAGGTACAGGAGGAGCAGGGACTGGTAGTAATAGATATGGGATTGAAAATACTGGCTCAATCTCTGGTAGTACCGGAAATGTAACGGTCCAGGGAACAGGAGGTGGCCCATCAACGTCAGGCAGTGGCAATTCTGGGATTAGAAATACAGGTACCATCAGTGCAGGCGGAAGCGGGACCTTGACCCTACAAGGTACAGGAGGAGCAGGAGGTGGTACTTTTAAATATGGGATTGAACATTATGGCTCACTCTCTACTGCAGGAGGAAATATGAGTGTGACGGGCGTCGAAGGAGGGACCGGAGGAGGAACCGGGATTGGCCTCCGTTTATCTACTAGTGCTGGTAGTATCACTACTCCAGCAAGTGGGGGAGACATTTCCCTCATTGCCAATAGTATTGAACTTTCTACCACCATAAATACCAATGGTTCTGGAAAAGTATACCTCCATCCTTATGTCAATAGTGTAGCGACCAACCTGGGGACGAGTGGTGATATTAAAGGAGGGCCACTCCAACTTTCAGATTCGGAACTGGATTATATCACCACCGGCGAATTGGTCATTGGTGATGCCAACGCAGGTATAGTTACGGTGACTGCCCCTATCACCCGATCCTCCTCTACGAATATGAGTCTGGTGAGCAGCGGTGATGTAGTATTTAATAGTTCGATCAATACCAATGGCGGCACGCTTCTGCTCGATCCGGGTGCTTCACCTGCAGCTGTAACGGTACCCTTCACGGGCACCGACATCACCGCCAGCACCCTGTCTTTCGGCAGCGACCTGGCCATCGTCATCAACGGTACGACTCCGGGAACAGGCGCAGGAAGTACCTACACCCAGCTGACAGTGGTCGGTATGGTAGATCTGACGGGAGTGGATTTGATCCTGAGTGGTAGCCATACTCCTGCGCTCGGGCAAACGTTTACGATCGTGGTCAATGACAATACGGATGCCATTGCCGGTACTTTTACCGGCCTGCCCGAAGGTGCAACCATTGCCAACTTTCTGGGCGGCTCGCTGGCTGCCACCATCACCTATGTCGGAGGCACCGGCAATGATGTGGTATTGACCGTGATCACCCCCCCACCCGGCGCCGCACTCGATTTCGATGGCCTTGACGATTATGTGTCCGTTCCGGACGATGCTGCGCTCGATATAACCGGCGATATGACCTTTGAGACCTGGGTGTATATCAAGGGACCTAATGCTTACGATTCTCCGCAGAGTATTCTGGACAAAACCGAAACAGCCGATCTGGCGAACTACCGCTTTTATTTGTCTCCGAATGATAGAATGGGCTTTTGGAATGGTTCATTCAATGTACTCTCTACCAATACCATTCCCACCGGACAATGGGTTCACCTGGCCTGGGTATTTGAGTCCGGGACGATGACCTTTTATACCAATGGTGTTCCTAATGGTTCTGTAGTAACCTCGCTCGGCGGGGTAAACAACGGTCCATTAAACATTGGCCGCGACAACAACCAGACTTTTCCCAATCAGCGCAACATCAATATGAAATTGGATGAGTTGCGTCTCTGGACCCGTCCGCTTTGTAAGGAAGAGATCCTTAACAATATGAACTGCGAGTTGACAGGCTCAGAAACAGGGCTGTTAGCTTACTACCAATTCAACCAAGGCTTTGCCGGGGCGGCAAACCCCGCAGAAACTACCTTACAGGAATTCAACAACAATTACGACGGCACACTGACTAACTTCGCCCTCACCGGCGCCACCTCCAACTGGGTGGAACCGGGCGCGGTGACTACAGGAGGGAGCTGTTCTGCATTTGCCATCGCTAACTACGACCCCAATACCTGTGCCTGTGAATTGGGCTACTACGCCACCACGGACGGCAACGGCAACATCACCGCTTGTACGATCTGTCCCCCGGGCACCTATTGCCCCGATGGGATCAATCAATACGATTGTGTGCAAGGTACGTTCCAGGCCCTTCCCGGACAAATTGCCTGTTACCTGTGTCCTCCGGGTAAATACCAGGACGAAACGGGGGCTGTGGAATGCAAGAACTGCCTGGAGGGCACTTACAATCCTTACGCCGGTGCAGTTGCCTGCCAAGATTGCCCGGAGGGCACCTATGCGGCCGGTCAGAGCCAGACCGTTTGCGCAACCTGTCAGCCCGGCTCTGTTGCGACCAACCCGGGCAGCAGCGCCTGTGTGGATTGCGGCAACCCGGTCTTCAGTTCTTCCTGTCCGCTGACGCCGGTGACAACCAATGCGGATCCCGGCAGTTGCAGCGCGTCGGTAATGCTGACGGTACCGACCCTCAATGAGGATTGTACGCGCAACCATGCGCTCCAATTTGATGGGGTGAATGATTTCGTGGATCTAGGTACGCTAGCGGGAGAGGTTTTGGGAAGCGGAGCGCGGACGGTTGAAGCCTGGATCAAGACTTCCAAAACCACGAATCAAACGGTATTCCGTTATGGCCTAACCACAGGCGGGGGGCGCTGGGATTTAAGAGTGGCCATTGGAAAGGTGAAGATAGATATCAACGGGTCGCAGGTGACCTGGGACCCTTCCCCTGTAAACGTTACTGATGGGAATTGGCATCATATCGCCTGGTCGTATAGTGCAGGAGATCAATTGCAGGAAACAGCCATTTATGTCGATGGGGTGTTAGTGACCAATATTTTCGGCAATGTTAACGGCACTACGGTGCCAAACACTGCTTCAGGACCGGCTACTATTGGGAATGGGTTTGATTTCTTTGAAGGAGAGATCGATGAACTCCGCTTTTGGAATTACGCCCGGACTTCCAGTGAGATCACAGCCACCAAAGACTTGGAGATCAACTCCACCTACCCTGGGCTTATTTCCTACTACAACTTCAACCAAGGCATTGCCGAGTGTGATAATACAGGCGAAACGGCCCTGCTGGATGGAATGGGTGTCAACAATGGAACGTTCAATGGATTGGCGCTCTCGGGCAGCACTTCCAACTTCGTAGCCGGCGCCACAGCTCTAGGCAACCCCCTGACCCTGGTCAACGACCTGACCGGCGATTGCAGCGATCCTTCGGGTGCCTTCGACGTCGGCGTCCACACAATTATCTGGACGGCTACCGGCGCCAACGGCAACCAGGCTACCTGTACGCAGACAGTGACGGTGAACGACAATGAACTTCCCTCCATCACCTGCCCCGCCGACATCACGGTGTCCAACTCACCGGGAATATGCGAGAGCACGAATGTGCCGTTGGTCGATCCCGTCGTTACGGATAACTGTGGTCCGGTGAGCATTGCGTATTCCGGCGGCATTAGTCCGGCCCCCTTCTACATAGGAGAAAGAGGAGGAAATACCTTCTCCAGTTTCGATACCCTGGGCAATAAAACCGTAATTGCCAGTATTCCTTTGGCCAATGGGGTCTCCTTCCTGAATTCAGAATACGCCCTGGCGACCTCTATCGGATCGGGTACGCTTTATAAAGTGGAAATTGCCACAGGTACTGTAACCCCTTTGTTTACTGTGCCCACTTCCGGGGCCGGACTTGTTGCGGTAGCGATCGATGTGGATGGCCGCGCTTTGGTCGCAAATGAAGGGGCAGGGCAGATCCTGAGATTTGATTTGAACACCCAGATTTTAGAAACGCTTGTCAGTGGATTGAACAAGCCCGTTGAGGTAGTTGTGGAATCGCCGACTACCCTCCTTATTTCGGAGAATAACCTGGGTAAAATTGTCCGCTTCGATAAAAATACCAACCTGCTTACCGATTACTCAACGGGTCATGCTGCTCCAACCGAAATTTTCGTAGAAAATAACGGTGATATACTGGTTGCAGAGAATGGTGGAGTTTTGAGCAGGGTGTCCGGCGGGGTGCGAACGGTCTTTATCAATACAGGTGGGGTCCCTCACGGCGTTGCTAAAGATGACAATGGCAATATCTATGTCGCCGATATCTCGGCAGGCCAGGTAAAAAAGTATTCCTCTTCGGGCACGCTGATCGCCACCTTTTCCGGATTTGGTAATCCGGTTTACATTGCGCGCAACCCATCCAACATCTTCAGCGAAGGGTCGACGAATATTACCTGGACAGCAACGGATGGTAGTGGTAATTCCAGTCAATGCATCCAGACGGTCACCGTCGAAGACAATGAACCGCCCACCATCACCTGTCCGGCTAACATCACGGTGAATAACGACCCGGGCGTTTGCAGCGCGGTAGTAACCTATTCAACCCCAACCGGCACGGACAATTGCCCCGGCGCGGCGACGACACAGACGGCGGGGCTGGGCAGCGGAGCCACCTTCCCGATAGGCATGACTACGGAGACGTACAAAGTGACGGATGCAGCGGGTCTTTCCGCCGTTTGCAGCTTCACCGTAACGGTACAATCCCCGGAAATACTCGTAGAAGGCAATAGCGTGGAGATCGCTAACGGCGATAACAGCCCGGATGCGGCAGACGATACAGACTTTGGTGATCAATCAATTGGTAGCACGACCGATCATACCTTCACCATCCGGAATACCGGTACGACGATGGTCAACTTGACAGGCAGCCCGATCGTGGATATCAGTGGAGCCAGTGAATTTAGCGTGTTCACCCAGCCTTCTGCCACGTCCATCGCTCCAAACGGCAGCCTGACTTTTGTAGTGCGTTACGCACCGACCTCAGCCGGGGCGCACACTGCAACAGTCAGTATCGCCAACGACGATTGCGATGAGAACCCCTATACCTTTGATGTATTCGGTGAGGTACTTTGCGACATCTCTATCACCTCGGTCACCCCGACCGACGAGGTCTGTCCGAATGCCAATGACGGGACGATCACGGTAGTGGCCGTTTGTAATAGTTGTGGAAGCAGCTCCGACATCCGCTACAGCATCAGTCCGGACCCGAACAGCGTGAGCCCGCAGGCGGGCAATGTGTTTTCGAACCTGCCGGATGGCGTCTATGCTATAACGGTGGAAGATGTGAATGACGGGACTTGTACCGCTGCGCAAAGCGGTGTGACAGTGGCTGTGGGGGTAGATTATACCGAACCCTCCATCACCTGCCCGGCCGATATTACCCAAAGCACTGATCCGGGTGTCTGTACGGCATCGATTACGGTGCCGCAGCCTACGGTGTCGGATAATTGCGACCCAAGTGTTCTGGGGAATGCGTTGCACTTTGACGGTTTGAATGACAAAGTTGACTTAGGAAATCCTACTGATCTTCAACTAGTTACCTATACCATAGAATTTTGGTTCAAACCTGAACAAAACGATAGGAGTATTCTTACTCGGGGTAAATCAAGAGGAGGTGCTCCTGAAAGAATCTTTGATGTATACGGTTATGGAGATGGAACTTGGAGGTGGGCATTAACAGATGGAAGCCAGTACAATATGTCAATTTCTTTTGTAGGAATTACTTTAAATGTATGGAATCATCTTGCTCTTAAAGTCAATGGATCTTCGGCTATTATTCAAATAAATGGAGGTCCAGAGATAAGTGCTCCGATTACTGGGACCCCATCTACTGATTTATTCAATTGGTCTTTGGGGGGTGATATTTCTCAATACCGCTTCCAGGGAGAAATAGACGAGTTGCGGTTTTGGAATACGTATCGGAGTCCTGTAGAAGTTGTCTCTAATATGAATCACGAACTTAGCGGCAGTGAATCAGGCTTGGTAGCTTATTACAATTTCAACCAGGGTGTTGCCAATGGCGATAATGGTAGCGGTTGTCCAAGTGGAACACCCTGTGAAGATGAATTGATAGATTCTGCTGCATCGAATGATGGGGTGTTAAATAATTTCGCCCTTTCATCCAATTTGTCGAACTGGGTCGGAGGTGTAATCGTACCGCTAACCATTGCCAATGACATCAATAACCTGTCTACACTATCAAATAATTTCCCCCATGGCTCCACCACCGTCACCTGGACCGTCACCGATGCCTCTGGCAACAACACCAGTTGTACGATGACGGTAACGGTAAATGACGACGAGCTTCCCTCCATCACCTGTCCCTCCAATATCACCCAGCCGAACGATCCGGGCGTTTGTACAGCGGATGTTACCGTACCTCCCCCGACCTTATCAGACAACTGCTCCGGGGTATCAGGTTCAGCTCTTGCATTCGATGGCGTGGATGAATATGTGGATGCCGGAAATATTGCCGCTACCAATTTTGGAACAAGCGATTTTACCATTGAATTCTGGATGAAAACCAGTGTTACTCCATCCTTAACAGCCGGCCTTCTCTCCAAGCGAGCTATTTGTAATTTCGATAACTTTTGGGATATCCGCCTGAATACAAACGGGACGGTGTATTTTGAAACTTCGGGTACAGGAGGTTCGCCATATGAAGGAGTTACCTCGGCTCCTACCACCGTCACGGATGGCCAGTGGTATCACATCGCAGTGAGCCGGATCGGCACGACAATGGCCTTTTATGTGAATGGAGTGCTGAAAAATTCTGCAACATCTACGGTCAATTTTTCCAATACAGCCAGTGTGCTTATTGGCGCCGATGCTTGTTCACCCGTCAGTTTTGGAACTTACTATGAAGGAATTATTGACGAGGTGCGGATTTGGAACGTGGGTCGAACAGGAATCCAGATTGCCAACACTATGAACCAATCGATAGATTGCAACCACCCCAACCTGATCGCCTATTACCCCATGAACGAAGGAGCCGGTAGCACACTCACCGATTGTACGGTCAACTCCAACAACGGCAACCTTCAAAACATGGAACCTGCCGACTGGGTAAGCTCCACCCAACCTGCTAATACGCTGGTTGTGACCAATGACTTTAATGGAACGGAGGACGCCTCCGGAACCTACAATAAAGGAACGACCAGTGTAGTTTGGACCGTCACCGACGGCTCCGGCAACAACACCTCCTGTACCATGACAGTGACGGTTCATGACAATGAAGC
Organism: Lewinellaceae bacterium; assembly: GCA_020636275.1. GTDB lineage: Bacteria > Bacteroidota > Bacteroidia > Chitinophagales > Saprospiraceae > JADJTT01. Next base: position 1,469,026 of record JACJYD010000001.1, read on the forward strand.
TCCGGTTGTCACTTGTCCGTCGAACCAATCGGCTAACACGAGCGCAGATGGAAACGGGGACTGTTCTACGACTGTCGCCGGGCTTCAAGTCAGTGCGACGGATAACTGCGATCCGGCAGGCAGCCTTGATTTTACCTATTCGGTGAGCGGGGCTACCACGGTAGGCAGCACAAACACAACGGGCAGTCCATTGGATCTGAGTGGTATTGCATTTAATTCAGGTTTGAGCAACGTAAGCGTTTCGGTAACAGACGAGGCGTCGAATACAAACACGACCTGTTCGTTTACAGTGACAGTGACTGATAATGAGAACCCGACATTGACCTGCCCCGCATCCACGACTGTGAATAATGACTTTTTGCAATGTTCGGCGGTGGTGGATTACACGCTACCGACAGTAGCAGACAACTGTCTGGATTGCATCGCGCCGACTTCCATCCCGGATTACACCTTCCTGGGGGTGATCAACGGACATACTTACTTCCGTTCTAACTTCAGTACGGCCTGGTCGGACGCCAAAACGGAGGCCATTGGATTGGGAGGCCATTTGGTCACGGTGACCAGCGCGGCGGAAAATACCCTGGTGATCGGCAATGGAGCAGCGGCCTGGATCGGTCTAACGGATCAGGCCGTTGAGGGAGTTTGGCAGTGGGTGACCGGTGAGCCTTTCGTATATTCCTCCTGGTGTCCGGGGGAACCAAATAACGCTGGTCTCCTGGGAGAGGACTATGTAGTGACCAATTTTTGTACTTCCGGTCAGTGGAATGATTATCCTGATCCGATCTTGGTACCGTTTATTGTGGAATTTGACTGCGCTGCGGCTGTACCGAGCCAAACGGCCGGCCTTGCCAGCGGCAGTGCTTTTCCGGTAGGAACAACCACGAATACTTTCAATTATACGGACGATGCCGGAAATTCAGGCACTTGTTCCTTTACGGTAACCGTCCTGGATAATGAAGCGCCCGTCATCACCCTGCTGGGCAATGCCAGCGTAGTCCACTGCCAGGGCACGACTTACACCGATGCCGGCGCCACGGCATCCGACAACTGCGACAGCGACCTGACCGGAAGCATCGCGGTCGTCAATCCTGTGGATCAAAACACCCCGGCAGGAACCTACACCATCACATACGACGTGATGGATGCCGCAGGCAATCCCGCTACCCAGGTGACGCGCACCGTAGTGGTCAAAGATCCGCAAATGGCAACGCCCAGCGCCATGTCTGACGGGTTCTGCAGCGGAGGGTCCACAGCGATCACAGTCGATTATGGAGCCGATACCGACAACCTCCGGGTGGACGTATCGGTAATGCAAGGCACGCCGACCGGCTACACCGCCAGCCCCTTCTACCTGGGTGACGGCGATCAACTGGAAGTGAACGCATTGAGCAATGTGGGCAACCAGGACGCCATTATCGAATACACGCTGACGCCGTATCATTTCGGCCCCGACGGGCAGGATAACCAGGCGGGCGACGACGACTGTACCGGGCCGACCAAAGTCGTGACCATTACCGTCAAGCCGGAGCCGGTAGGCGCCAATAAGACCTATGCGGTTTGCTCCGGAACGACCCTCAACGTCGACCTGCAAGGTGTAGTGGACGTCGATGGCAACGGTGTACAGAGCACCTTCAGCTGGTTGGCGGCAAACAACCCAGATGTGAACGGGGAAAACAGCCTGTCCACAGTCGGAAGCGTGATCAACAACCAGCTCGATCTGGTGAACCCGGGCGCGGGCATGCAGACAGTTGTCTACACCGCCAGCCCGACGGGCATCAACGGCTGCCCGGGCGAGGACTTCACCATCACGGTAGATGTGTATCCCTGCAGTATTACGATCAGCGATCCATGCGCCTGCCTGGACAACGCCACGACGATGAGCAACGGCCAGTTCAGTGAGACGGTCGAAGTCACCGGCCCTCCGGGTGATAGCTGGACCGTCGTGCTTGCCCCGGGCTTGTACCAGACGGGTAGTCCGGCGCCGCCGGCTGCGCCACTGCCCATCGCCGTGGGCACGCCACTGCCGGAAGGTCCGGCAGGAAGTTACACGCTGTCGGGGATCCATGTCGATGCCTCGGGCTACTCAATCATGGTGACCAATGGTTCCGTATCGCGGAGCGCTTCCAACACTTGCTATTACCCGGATCCGGCCCTGAGCGGCCTGAATGCGGTTTATTGCAGCCAGGACGGTCCGCAGGTGGCCACGGTGACGGCCCAATTGGGCGATGCCAGCGGTACGGCGACGATCGAAAGCATCACCTTTGAATTGATCCGCCAGAGCGACAATATGATCCTCGATACCCAGACGGGGCTGAGCGATACGTACAATTTCGATCCGTCGTCTCTATCCGATGGTCAGTATATCCTCCGGGCGATCTTTGACGCCGATTACGATGCGGCCATCCACCCGGGGTGCGTGCAGGAAGTGGAGGAAGAGTTTGAAGTGCGGAAAGTAGGGTGTGGGACGTTTCCGTGGGATGGGAATTGATAAATGAAAGAAGGGGGACGGAAGGCCCCCTTCTTTCATTTAATAATGAAATGGGCTATCTTTGAAAAAAGCAATTTTCATGGAAACCGCCAAAGCACCCATAACCGACCTTTCTCAACTCGACCCCGAAGGGAAATACACCTATGCAGACTATCTGTTGTGGAGGTTTAAAGAGCGGGTGGAATTGATCAGAGGCCGGTTATTTAAAATGACGCCGGCGCCGAACCGGGAACACCAACGGGTGGCTGGGATATTAACCGGTTTGTTTTATTCTTTTTTTCGAAGGCAGCCTTGCCAGTTTTACCCGGCGCCTTTCGATGTACGCCTTCCCAAAAAGGGTCAGCCGGAAGTTTACACCGTAGTTCAACCCGATCTCTGTGTAGTTTGCGACCAGGATAAACTGGATGAGAAAGGCTGTGTCGGTGCACCTGATCTGGTGGTGGAGATTCTTTCTCCCGGCAATACCCACAAGGAAATGCGGGAAAAATACGAGGTCTACGAGGAATCCGGGGTCAAAGAGTACTGGCTGGTCAATCCCTGGGACAAGATCGTGCTGGTCTATGTCCTCAACGAATCCGGTATTTTCATCGGCCTGCAGCCGCTCACCGAGGAGCAAACTTTGGAATCCAGACAGTTTCCTGGCTTGAAAATTCCGCTTGGGGAGGTGTTTGAGACTATAATTAAATAAACACGTGCTATCCCAAATTTTGGCGAAAGTAATTTTATTACCGCTACGGCGCAACGAGCGCAACGAGACCTTGCTTTTCAAAATCTGGAGCAATTGGCTCTTGGTAAAGCAACGCACAACAAGCGTTGCGTCCGTTGCGTCGTCGCGGTAATAAAAGCCCACTTTTCAAAAATCCGGCATGATTCATGTTCACTTTTGAATCACTAATTTCCCGACAGTTCCATCTTCTTCCCACACCCAATACACTCCAGGAGTCCAACCGGCCAGCGCAATGGAAATGAAAGAAACATCCGGTTCTTCATTTTCAAAAATGACCCTTCCAAAGTTATCCCAGATCCGGACCGAACCCAGGGAACCTGAATTGGATTGGAGGGTTACCCCTTCACGGGCCGGGTTGGGGAAGACGGAGAGAGAAACATTTGGAGCTTCTTTCTTTGCGGTCTCCAACTCCGGACAGTGCTCCCTGATCACCGCTTCGTGCCAATACGGATCTTCCCAATCGAGGAACACCCCGCCCGTTCCTTCGGCTACCTCTTGTTGCCAGGCCAGGGCCGCTTCATTGGCGCCATCGGGAGACAGAACTGCGACGCGGATCCCGTTTTCAAGTAATTTTCCGACGATATCCTCTGTCCTTTCGGGGTCCCGGGGAGGGGCATCGGAAAGGAAGATCACGAGTTTGTCCGCGCCTTCCCGCCAGTCGGATTTTTGGGCTTGCAGGAGCATGTCGTTCAGGGGCTCGGCATCGTCGCCTCCGCCGACGGCCCGGAAAGTAGTGAGGAAATGCCAGGTGCTATCCGCCACCGGGCCCAGGGGATAATTGCGGTAGATGAACCGCTCGGTTTGGTCGCGGAAGACCAGGCCCCCGGTACGCAGGTCGGCACCGGCTAGTTGGCTGGAAAAATACCGGAGATTTTGCGGCAGTGCCGCCAGTTCCTCCCGCATCGAGCTGGTCGCATCGACGACGAAGACCACGTCAAGGGACTGGTTAGCGCAAGGGGATTGAGAAAAGGAGATGGTGTGGATCATGCAGACTTCGAGGGTTATCAGTAGAACGATTAGGATTTTCATAGCAGATTTTTTAGCCGCTACGGCACGACGGACGCGACGTTAGATGGGTGCTTGAGCTGGGAGCGACGCAAAATTTCGTCGCGTCCGTTGCGTCGTGGCGGTGGGATAAAATTATTGAGGTAGTGGAATGCGCTTCATTTTCAACAACAGCCCTAAAAACTCTTTCCGCAACCCAAACGGATCACGGCCCATCGCCCCGGTAGCCAGTTCCTCGATCCCTTCAAAAGAGACGCTTCCTTTATAGGGCGAATCCTTCACCAGCAGGCTGCACCCGGCCACGGCCGTCGCCCACCGGAAATCGTCGGAGGTGTTATCTATAGGTAGCCATTGTTGCGTGAGGGGTTCCTGCATCAGGTAGCTCTGCTCCTCGTCGGGTTTCTTGTAACGCAGTTCCAGGGTAGCCAGCGATTCCTGTGCATCCCTGCCGCCGATGGGGACGATCTCATAGAGGGCCGTCACGCTGTGCCCGGCGCCCATCTCCCCGGCGTCTTTGGTGTCGTCGTCGAAATCTTCTTTGGCGAGAAGCCGGTTTTCATAACCGATCAGGCGGTAGGAAGCTACCGTTTCCGGGTTGAAGCGAAGCTGGAGTTTGACGTCCTTGGCAATGGTGTAGAGCGTACCGGTCAGTTCCTGGGTGAAGATCTTGCGGGCCTCGTCCTCGGTATCGATGTAGGCATACTGGCCGTTGCCCTTGTCGGCGAGCCGCTCCAGGCGGTCGTCTTTGAAGTTGCCCATGCCGTAGCCGAGGGTCGTGATGAAAATGCCGGTTTCCCGTTTCCGGGCGATCAAGGCTTCCAGCGAGTCGGGGTGGCTGATGCCCACGTTGAAGTCGCCGTCGGTGGCGAGGATGACGCGGTTATTCCCTTCGGGTAAAAAATGTTCGGAAGCTACCTTGTAGGCTAGTTCAATACCCTGGCCTCCTGCTGTGGAGCCGCCGGCATTCAGTTTTCCGATCGCTTCGCGAATGAGATCTTTGTAGGCGCCGGAGGTCATGGGTAGTACCAATCCGGCTGCTCCGGCGTAGACCACGATAGCCACCTGGTCCTGCGGCCGGAGCTGGTCGATCAGCATGTCGAGCGATTGCTTCACCAAGGGCAGTTTATTGGCGGCGCCCATCGACCCGCTCACGTCCAGCAGGAAGATCAGGCTGCTGGGCGGCATATTGTCGAAGTATTTGCTTTCGCCCTGAAGACCGATACGCAATAGCCAGCTGCCATCCTGCCAGGGGCAGTCGCTCAGTTCGGTATGGACCGAGTAGGGGTGGGGGCCGGTGGGTTGGTCGTAGTCGTAGGTGAAATAATTGATCCATTCCTCGGTGCGCACGGCATCGGCAGGCGGCAGGGTTCCCCTATTGACGTAAGTGCGCATCAGGCTGTACGAGGCCCGGTCGACGTCGATGCTGAACGTGGAGTAATCCTGATCGACAGGAGAGGTGTAGTCGTTTTCCACCCATTTTCGAAAGGAATCACAGGAAGGGTCCTCTTGGGCCTGGCGAACAATACGGCGAGCCTCTCTTTTGGACAGGCCGGTCCCATAAACGCGAATGCCGTCCAGGTAATAGACCGTCGAATTGGCCCGGGAGCCCTTGATGCTGACGTCGCCTCCGGCGTCCGTCGAGGAAGTTCCAGCCACATTTGCCGGGATGTTTTTAGCCTCCTTTCGGGACATTCTTCGCATGTCTTTGGATGTAATCACTCCGGCTGTGCTGGAAATACACTTGTCGACTTTTGGGACCTTATACCCGGTTACGACCACGGCTGACAGTTCGATGCCCGCTCCCTGGAGCTGAATATCCAGACGGGTTGTTTTTCCTTGCGGAATGACCACTCCGGTGATGCGTTGAACGGGAAATCCCACATAGGCCGCTTCTAGGTCGTATTTGCCGGGATCGACGTTGATGTGGTAATTGCCTTCGAAGTCGGTGGTCGTGCCGGTTTTAAAAACGCCGTTTTGAAAGAGGGAAATATTGGCGCCGATGACGGCGTCCCCGGTGTCCCATTCGGTGACCTTGCCTTCGATGGCGGTCTGGCTTTGGATGGCCATAGCCAGGCATAGAAAGCCCAGCAGGAGCATGTAGTGCTTTGACATACGCGTTCAGTTTTAGTTTTTAGCTTTATTGCGAAATCGAGTATTAAAGGCTCCTGTTATTAATGAATTACCGCGACGACGCGACGGACGCGACGTTGTTCCGTTCCTTACATCTACCAGGGGGATCATTCTTCCAAATCGTCGCGTCCGTCGCGTCGTGGCGGTAAAAATTTCTGGTATGCAATAAATTTCATTAGAGCAATATCGGATGAATTCAAGCGCTACTGCAATCGAAAGAAAGTAATAAGTCAGGTTTCAAAAATTTTATGGACAGAAGTTGCGCTTTGCAGTAATATTGCAGCATGGTTGCCGGAAGCGACCGCTTTGCCTCGCAGATGAAATTTGCAGACTACCTGAAAACCAGGGGCATGGCCGACGCCCCTCTAGCCGTTTGGGCATTTATCCCTTACTGGCAAGTCGGCCCGGATCTGGTCAGTGAATCGTACGACACCCCGCAGACGCGGAGGGAACTGGACGAAGTATTTCACGCGCTGGGCCTGACCTGGACCTGGGTGCCGGTGACCACCAATGGTCTTCCGGACACGGTGGAATTTATCCTCCAATCCGCCAACGGCCGCAAGCCGCTCATCCTCAACTTTTGCGATGCCGACCCCGTGTTCGGGGGCCCCGGGATCGACGTCATCCACAAACTGGAGGAACACGACCTGGCTTTCACCGGGGCAGATGCGCCTTTTTACCATATCTCGACTTCCAAAATATTGATGAAGGAGGCTTTCCAGCAGGCAGGGGTGCCCACGGCCCCATTTGCCGTGATCACCGATGCGGCAAGGGATATCCCGGGGCTTTGCGAAAAACTGGGCGCTCCGCTATTCGTCAAACCGGCCGTCAGCGCAGGGAGCTTTGGGTTGTCCCTGAAATCCGTCGTCCACTCCGATCGGGAACTGTACGAACAGGTCCAGGCCCTGCTCAACAGCCCTTACCAGCGCGAATTTTCCGAAGGCGGCCTCTTTGTGGAACGATTCCTCAACGGTCCGGAATTTACCGTATTAGTGGTAGGCATGCCGGACGTCCCGGAATCCATCCGGGTATATCCGCCGGTGGAACGAGCGTTTAACAAGGCCTTGCCGGAAACAGAGCGGTTCTTTTCCTACGACCGGTACTGGGAATTGTACCGGGAAGAAGAGCGACCACCGGATGGAAAGCCCCTCTATGAATACCTGCCCGCTGCCCCTGCCTGGAAAGAGCGCCTCGAAGACCTCGCCTGGAAAGCCTACTGTGCGGTGGGTGGGGCTGGATACGGCCGGGTCGATATCCGGATGGACCGGGCTACGGGGGAGTTCTTCGTTCTGGAGGTCAATGCCAACTGCGGCATTTCAGCCGATGAAAATGAATCTTCCACCGGCCAGATCCTGCGGTGGGGCGGCATTCCTTTTACCCAGTTGATGAGTGATATGCTTTTCGGTGCACTAGTCCGGGTTCCTCCCAAGTTTAGAGGAAAATAAACCGCGAAGACGCTAAGTACGCAAAGAGATTGTGCCTTTGCAATTGGTTCCTTTTTAATGACAGGACGTCTTAGCGTCCTTTGCGTCTTTGCGGTTTTAAAGACATCAAAGAATTAGCAATTTAAAAGTAGTTCAGCATAAAAAAGTAATACCCCAATTGTCATGCTAATGGTCTGCGTCCTCCAACCCGATTACGGTTCTTCCGAGGTCGATTACCGGAATTACGACCCCCCGAGAAACCTTTCCCACCTGCTCCCCGAGGCGCAGGTCGATCACATCTTTTTAAATAAACTCACCGCCTACCGCCAGTTGAAGGCCTTGAAGCGGGAGGGCTACGACATCTTCATCAACCTTTGCGAGGGGTACCCGGAGTGGGATATTCCCTCCTTCGAGGTCATCCATGCCCTGGAGATGCTTGATCTTCCGTATACCGGCCCGTCCCCTCAGCTGTACGATCCGCCCAAACCCCTGATGAAATACGTCGCCTTTGCGGCCGGCGTGGCCGTGCCGGACTTTGCAGTGGTCCATAAAGGCGATGATGTAGCCTCGGTTTGCGCGCACCTGTCCTTCCCCCTGTTCGTCAAACCCGCCGGTGCGGGCGACAGCCTGGGCATCGATGAACATTCCCTGGTCCATTCGATGGAAGAATTGGAAATGGAAGCCGCCGCGATCGCGGAAGAATTCGATACGGCGCTGGTAGAGGCGTACATTGAAGGCCGCGAATTTACGGTGCTGGTGGTTGCCGGCGAGCCAGAGCCGGTAGCCTACTTGCCGTTGGAGTTTGAATTTTCGGAAAATCCTCCCTTCAAGACCTACGATCTGAAGGTCACCCAATGGCACCCCGAGCGCAACGTGCCCTGCACCGATCCCGGTCTGGACGGGCGATTGCGCGATGCGGCCATAAGGGTTTTTGCAGGCTTTGAAGGCGTGGGTTACGCCCGGATGGATTTCCGGGTCGATGCCGCCGGGGAGATCTATTTTCTCGAGGTCAATTTCACTTGCTCGGTCTTTTACCCCGAAGGCTATGAAGGCAGCGCCGATTACATCCTGCAATTCGACGGGGCGGGACAATCCGGCTTCCTGCGACAGATCATCGCGGAGGGCGTGGCCCGTCACCGGCGCAAGAAGAAGAATTACCTGATCCGGGGAAATACCGTCGACGGCTTCGGATTGAGCGCGGCGCGGGATATCAAGGCCGGAGAGGTGATCTGGAAAGGGGAGGAGCGGATGCAACGCGTGGCCACCCTTTCTCACGTGGAGACCAACTGGCCGGCGAAGGACCAGGAAACCTTCCGCCGCTATGCCTATCCGGTCAGCGACGAGGTGTTCATCCTCTGGTCGGCCGACCCTTCGGAGTGGGCGCCGCAAAACCACTCCTGCGCCCCCAATACCGCCTTTTCCGGCCTGAATATCCTCGCCCTTCGCGACATCGCCGCCGGTGAAGAGCTCACCCTCGACTACACCACCTTCTACGACGAGCACATGGAGCCCTTTGAATGCCATTGCGGAGCGGCCAACTGCCGCGGCTGGATCCGGGGCGTGCCGGGGAATACGTTGACGAAACGGGAGGTGGAGAAAAGAAAATGATTTTTTTGGACGCAGACCTATTAGGATCGTTTATGATTTTTTATGATTGCAGGATCTTAATTAATCATAATTGATCTTAAAAAATCAGTGTACCCTTTTATCTTCAGATCTATGAAAAAAATCCTCATTCTAGCCCTCCCTGTTTTTTTTATCCTGGCTTCCTGCACCAAAGACGCCCAGCAGCAGCTCGAAAAAGACATCGACAAGATCCAGAACTACCTGGATGACAACGGCCTTACGGCTCAATCCACGGCTTCCGGCCTGCACTATATTATCGAAGTGGAAGGGACCGGCGGCCATCCCACCATCTCCGACGATGTGACCGTCTTTTACAAAGGCTACGACCTGAAAGGCGATGTGTTTGATGAAACGGGCGCCCAGCCCGTCACCTTTCCCCTGGCCAACGTCATTCTTGGCTGGCAGGAGGGGATTCCGCTTTTGAAAAAGGGCGGCAAAGGCATTTTGCTCATTCCCTCGGGGTTGGCCTACGGGCCGTATCCGCCTCCGGGTATCAAGAAGAATGCGGTGCTGATCTTTGAGGTGGAGTTGGTGGATTTTTAGGGGTTATGGAATTCCCCCCTCTTTTTTCTATTATTAAGGGCACAGATTTTTAAAAAAAATAAATAAACCGCAAAGGCGCTAAGGACGCTAAGACATTCGGCTTTGGCACTACAGGTAATTGTAAAGACCCGATGTCTTAGCGTCCTTAGCGCCTTCGCGGTTAAAAAACATCAAAGAATTCAAAATTCGGGATGAATCATCTTTGGTTTTTATTATTATTGGGAAAAAAGAGGAAACCATGAATACACCTGACAACATTCGCCAATTATCACCTGCTGCGCTCTGGAGCAACTTCGCCGATCTGAACGCGGTGCCCCGCGGCTCCAAGAAGGAAGAGCGGGTCATTGATTTTATGCGCCGTTTTGGGGAAGGCCTGGGTTTGGATACCACGGTCGACGCCATCGGCAACGTCATCATCAAGAAACCGGCGACGCCGGGGATGGAAAACCGCCGCACCGTCGTGCTGCAATCGCACCTGGATATGGTGCACCAGAAAAACGCCGATACGAAGTTTGATTTCGACTCCGAAGGCATTCGCATGTATATCGACGGCGAATGGGTCACGGCTGAAGGCACTACCCTGGGCGCCGACAACGGGATCGGCGTATCGGCCGCGATGACCCTGTTGCAATCGAAAGATATTCCGCACCCGCCGCTGGAAGCCCTTTTTACCATCGATGAGGAAACCGGCATGACGGGCGCCAAAAATCTGGATGAAAAGGTGCTTGGCGGCAAGATCCTGCTCAACCTCGACTCGGAGGAGGACGACGAGCTCACCATCGGCTGCGCCGGAGGGATCGATACCAATACCCGCCTGGTGTACCATCAGGAAGACGTGGCTCCCGGCAGCATCGCCTACCAGATCCGCGTGCGCGGCCTGAAAGGCGGGCACTCAGGCCTTGACATTCACCTGGGGCGTGGCAATGCCAATAAGTTGATGACCAGGATTTTATATCAAATGACACACGCACTGGGGTTGCGGATCGCCTCGATCGACGGCGGTAGCTTGCGCAATGCCATTCCGCGCGAAGCCGTAGCAGTAGTTGTGGTGCCGGAAGCGCACAAAAGCGCCTTCGACAAAGAATTTTATCGCCGCAAAGCAGATATCGTCCGGGAATTTCGTAGTATTGAGCCCGACCTTTCCATCGAACTCGAATTAACACAATTACCCGACAAGGTCATGAACCCGGGCGATCAGGACCAGGTGCTCAACGCCCTGTATGCCGTACCAAACGGCGTTTTCCGGATGAGCCCCGAAATTCCCGACCTGGTAGAGACTTCATCGAGCCTCGCCCGCGTTATTGTGCAGGACGGGTTGTTTGTGACCCAGAGTTTACAACGCAGTTCCATCGAATCCGGCAAAGCCGACGTAACCGCTTCCGTGCGTGCTGCCTTCGAAGCCATCGGCGCGGAGGTGGAAAACGCGGGGAGCTACCCCGGCTGGGCCCCCAACGCAGAGTCGCCTATCCTCAAAGTGATGGTCGATCTTTACGAACGGCTCTTCGGGGAAAAACCTTCGGTAGCAGCTTGCCACGCCGGCCTTGAATGCGGGATCATCAGTGAGCATTACCCCGGTATGGATATGATCTCCTTCGGCCCGACGATCAAACACCCTCATTCACCAGATGAAAAAGTACATATTTCTTCTGTGGAAAAGTTCTGGAAATATCTGGTAGAGGTATTGAAGGAGATTCCCGGGAAGAGTTGAAGAGTTGAAAAGTTGAAGAGTTGAAAAGAACATTTCCCATTCAACTCTTCAACTTTTCAACTCTTCAACTCATCAACTCATCAACTTTTCAACTCCCTCAAATAGGGGTACCGCCATCCCATACGCATCTTATAGATAACAGCCCTGTAGGACCGGCAGAACTCCAATTGAAAACAAATTTTAGTACCCATGATGCTTCTTTACGTCTTATAAAAGAGAGAAGGAGGGCCGCAAGAAGCGGCCCTCCTTCTCAAAACCGTAAATAAAGCATGACCAAAATGAAATCACTTGTTTTAAAAATGCTCCTGATTGGGGCCGTAGGGTTTGCAGGCCCTGCAGATGCCACCACGCCTAAACTGAAGGATCCGGCTGGTGACGGCGATTTTAAACTGGTAAAAGTGAGAGGCTCCGTATCCCTCTACGAACGGTGGTTCGAGGTGGAGCCCGGGTTGAACGTCCGGGAACTGAAAGCGGAGTTCACCGTGGATGCCAGTTCGATGTCGGCGTTTAACCTGCTGAAGGACGAATCCCGGGCCCCCAAATGGATGCAAAGTCTGGATGTGTTCGACGTAGTGGAAAACCAGGGTTCCAACTGGGTGAGCTATGTGCGTTACAACATCCCCTGGCCGCTCGACGATCAGGATGTAGTACTGCGCTACCGGCAATCCAACGTCGATGGCGCCATTCTGGTGTCCTTTAACTCCGATGCGCACGCTTCCTGTCCCGTAAAAGACGGCGTGTCGCGGATGAAGGGCGTGAGCGGCAGCTGGTTGTTCCAGCCCACCGGCAACAACCAGACGAAAGTGACCTACAAGATCACCACCCGCAACAAATCCCATTTCCCCCGATGGGTTACCGATCCCCTGGTTCAGGACAACCTGATGGATACCATGAATGCTTTTTGCGTGCAGGCCAAAGAACTGCACGTCCAACGATAATCAAGAATTTCAAATAATTGCTGGTCATGAAACGGCTTTCACTGCAAAAGGCGAAAGAACGCCTCATTGCCCGCTTGGTGGCTATCCAGGCAAATCCCCGGCAGATCGCCGCGGGCTACGCCCTTGGTTTTTTCCTGGGTACCACCCCGCTGGTGGGGATAAAAACGTGGATCGCGCTGCTCCTGTCCACGCTGCTGGGCTGGAGCAGACCGGCGGCGGTCATTGGCGTGTTTCACATCAATGCCTTTACGGGGCCTATTTTCTACACCCTGGCCTTCGGGATCGGACGGCTGGTCCTGGGAACGGATATCCATTTCGTATTTCCCCGTGAATTGGGCCTGGCCGCGGTGTGGCAAGCATTTATGGGAAACCGACAGATCTTTTTTACCCTGCTGACCGGCGGCCTGCTCCTGGGCATTCCCGGAACGATCTTTCTATACGGCGCCAGTTACCGGATCGTAAAACGACTCCATCTCACCCGGTCTGAAAACTGATCGGATGCTGCTCAGCGGGTGAATGCGGCGATAGCCTGGTTCCTGAAAAATAATAAAGAGCGTGCCTTTGTACGCTCTTTATTATTAACAAAATGTGTTACTTTTAGGCCTTTGCAACGCAAGTCCATGAAAGACGAACAAGCAGCCCTACTGAGGAATATCGGGATTGCCGCGCACATCGACGCGGGGAAGACGACGCTTACCGAACGGATTCTTTATTACACTGGCCGCACGCACCGAATGGGGGAAGTTCATGAAGGGACGACCATTATGGACTACATGGGCGAAGAGCGGGAGCGGGGCATCACCATCATGGCTGCAGCCACCCAGGTGCAGTGGACCTACCGCGAGCTGCTGCATACCATTAACATCATCGATACGCCGGGCCACGTGGATTTTACCGTGGAGGTAGAGCGCTCCCTGCGCGTATGCGACGGGTTGATCGCCCTGCTTAGCGCGGTGGAAGGGGTCGAACCCCAATCGGAAACCGTTTGGCGGCAGGCCGACCGCTACCACATCCCCCGCCTGGTCTTCGTCAATAAAATGGACCTGCCGGGCGCCGATTTTGATGACGTCATCCAGCAGGTGCGCAAGCGATTCGCCGCCCGTACCCTGGTCCTCCAGGTTCCCATTGGGCAAGAGGAGTTTTTCGAAGGCGTGATCGACCTGGTCACCAAAAAAGCCATGATCTGGGAAGGGGAGGATTGGCACGAAATTCCGATCCCCGAAGAGCTGGAAGCGGAAGTGGCCGAAGCCCGGCAGCACATGCTGGAAACCCTGGCCGAATTTGATGAGCTGCTTTTTTCCAAGGTTTTCGAAACGCCGGAGGAGATCACGGTGAGTATGATCCGGAAATCCATCCGAAACGCAACCCTGTCGCGCCATATCGTACCGGTTTTGTGCGGGAGCGCCTACCGGAAAAAGGCGGTTCAGCCCTTATTGGACGCTATTTGCGCCTACATGCCCTCGCCGGCCGATGTCGGGGCTACAAAGGGGACGGTCCCCGCTACAGGGGAGGAGATCATCCGGCCCTTGCAGGCCAAAGCGCCTTTTGCCGCGCTCGTTTTCAAGATCGTTCACGATGAGCAGCACCACAAGATTGCCTTCTTTCGGGTCTATTCCGGAACGGCCCGCCGTGGCCAGGCAGTGCTCAATCCGCGCAACCAAAACCGCGAACGCCTGAACAATATCTACCAGTTGCACGGTGGAAAACACAATGCAGTACCCGAGGTGAGTGCGGGCGATATTGGCGCCCTGGGCGGGGTGAAGGATATCGCGACAGGCGATACCCTCTGCGATGCCGACCATCCCATTCTCCTGGAAGCCATTCCGTTTCCGGAACCCGTCATCGCCATGGTCGTGGAAGCCCGCCAAAGCCGGGACCTGGATAAATTGAAAGAGGCCTTGCGGTATCTGGAAGATGAAGATCCTTCTTTCAAGGCAGGAGAGGACCCCGAGACCGGACAAATGCTGATCCATGGGATGGGCGAACTCCACCTCGAGGTGATGAGTCACCGCCTGCGCGATGAGTACAAGGTCGATGTCAATATGGGCAGGCCGCAGGTCACCTACAAGGAGCAGTTTAGCAAGAAGGTATCCTTTATCCACGAATATACCCGGGAGGTGGGCGATCCACTTTACGCTCAGCTGGAGTTTGAGTTGGGACCGGCCGATGCGGAATTCCTGGAGAGTCAGGAGTTTCAGACCGGCCGGCAACGGGTTCAGTTTGAAGAAGCTGTACCGGAAGGGAGCATCAAACCTGATTATCTGCCTGCCGTTCGCCACGGTTTTGAATCAATGTGGCACGTCGGCCCGCTGGCCGGTTTGGAGATGCACAGTTTCAAAGTGCGGGTGACGGGCGGGAAAATGAGTTCCGAATCGAGCGTGCTGGCCTTCGAACTCTGTGCCCGCGAGGCCTTCCGGGCCGCAGGCGCCCAATGTAGCCCGATCCTGGTCGAGCCCATCATGTGGATAGAGGTGAGCTGTCCGGATGAATATACCGGGGGCATTATGAGCGATCTCAACCGGCGCCGGGGTATTCCGCTGGGACTGGATGTCAAGCTCACCCATACCATCATCAAGGCCCATGTGCCGCTTGCGGAGTTGTTCGGCTACGCCAATCAGGTTCGAAACCTCAGTTCCGGGCGGGCCCTGGCATCGATCACTTTTTCCCATTATGCCCCTGCAAGCGAAGCCGTAGTGAAGGAAATCCTCGAATTGAGGAGCATATAAACAAATCATTAACAAAGGGAAGGTCGAAGGCCTTCCCTTTGTTGTAATTAATTGGGTAACTTTGTGGCCCAAAAAATAGGTAAACCCATGAGAGCATTACTTCTAACCGCATTCGTTGCATTCATGTTTGCATGCAGCTCGGGCGCCCCCGAAGGCGCTGCCGTCGCTGTTTCTTCCGTACCAACCGGCCCGGCCGAAGCCCCGGAGATCCACATCCAGGTGGAAGGCCTTCAGGCAGGTCCCGCTTACCTGATCGCTACCTATACCGATCAGCGCTTCCGTTTGGACTCTGCGATGGTCGATGCCACCGGCTCTATGACCTTTAAGCGGGATTCGGCCTATCCTGCCGGCCTTCTTTTCGTGTATCTGCCCAACAAAACGGCGTTTCAGATGCTGGTCGACCAGGATCAAACCTTCACCATGAAAACCAAGGTAAGCGACCTGAATGGCGCTATGGAGGTCGAAGGTAGCGTCGACAACCAATTGCTCTACCGCACCCTCAAGTTTGAAGCAGAGCAAAAACCCCAATATGATGCGCTGGCTGCCAAACTCCGGACGGTTGAAAACGGTACCATGGAATACCACAGTACCCGCGCCGAACAAGACCGCCTGATCAAGGCCCGGAAAACTTTCCTCGACGAAATATTTACCCAGTATCCCAATTCCCTGTTCACCAAGTTTAAGATCGCAGGTCAGAATCCGGACCCGATCAATGTCTACAAGGCCGATGGAAAAACGATGGATACGGCCCGCCAGGTATACCTCTATCGTACCCAGTTCTGGGAAGGGGTCGATTTTAATGACGAACGCCTCCTGCGCACCCCGGTGATCGCCAATAAACTGAAGCGCTACATCACCGAGTTGACCCCGCAAAACGCCGACTCCATCATCGCCGCTACCAAGTTCCTCGTTGACAAATTGCCGCCCCGCTCCGAATACTTCAAGTACGTCACCAACTATATCGCTCTTTACTACGAGCCCGGGAAGACCCCGGTGATGGACCCCAACGCCATTTTCGTCTTTATCGCGAAAAATTATTTCACCCAGGATAAAGCCTTCTGGACAGACTCTACCCAGGTAGCCGGCATCCAGAAACGCGCAGAGGAACAGGCCCACAGCCTCGTCGGACAAAAAGGCCCCGATGTTAAGGTGAAAGATCCCACCGGGAAGGTCCGCTCCATCTACGAGATCAAATCACCCTATATCATCGTCTACATGTTCAATCCGGAATGCGAACACTGCATTGAAGAAACACCCCAATTGGTGCGCTTCTACCGGGAATGGAAACCGAAAGGCGTGGAAGTGTATGCCATCGCCATTGAGACCGACGATGCCAAATGGAAGAGTTTTATCGCCAAGAACAACATGGATTGGATCAACGTGTTCGACCCCACCAACCGGTCGATTTACGCGACCTACTTCGTGGATAATACCCCGGAACTCTACGTGCTTGATCCCGACCGTACCATTATCGCGAAGAATCTGAAGCCCTCTCAGGTGGCCGAGGTGATCGAACGCGATATGGCCAAACGGAAATAAAAAGAAACCGGACAAGTTGGATCCAATAATGCCAGAGGATACAGCGGCACGCTGTATCCTCTGGCATTTTTACATGGCTTCTGTTTTCAAAATTCCAAAGATGTCTTTTCTTCTGCCGGTTCCGGCAATACCTCCAGCATCCAGCCCTTGAGCTCGCTTAGGAACGTTTCAATTTGGAACAGGATGAGGTTCTCCTCCTGGGTCAATTGGTCGATCTTGAATTCTTTGGCGGGTTTGGCCTGAAGGCCTTCCAGGCGGCTAAAATGTTCTTTTTGCGGAAAGAGGTACCAGACAAAGATCTGTCCGGAGAGCCGCTGCTCAAATACCAGCGAAGCACTGTTGTTGTAGGCGACTAATTCGTCTCCCAGCGGGAAGATATGGTGTATGGAAATGCGGATATCGCGAACTTCCGGAAACTTGTCCCGGATAGACAGATCGGCGTCCCAGCCCAGTTCATCCTTGAGTTGGGTGAACAGCTTGATCACCATTTCCTCCAATGCCTTCCATTGTTGAAATTCCTTTTCAACCCGGGATTTTACCTTCTTCAGGCCATCCCATTCCTGGCGGATATTTTCGATCGGTTTGCGCATGTTGGTGCTTTTAGTCAATTACTCAAAGAAAATTGCTCAATTTTCTTCTTTTGAAATTTTTTCGATCAAAAGGTAGCGGCATTGAGGAGGTTGTGCAATGACTTTGATCACCGGCCCGGGTGAGATTTATCGTCGGATTGAGCAAAAAAAACCTCCCGAAAGTGACTCCCGGGAGGTCGATCCATATTTGTTGTCAAAATTACCACCGCTTCGAATGGATCAAAGCGGATATCTTAGGAGGTTTTATGGGCATTCGAAAACGATCTTTTCAAACTCGCCAAATTTTTCGGATCCTTTTACATTGAAATTGGTACAAATGTTGGCAAAACCGGCGTTGTTCTGCTCGCAATCGGGAATGAACTTGATCAAAAAGGTGGTCGCTTCGCAAGCTTTGATATTGCCGGTCCACCGGTATACGGATTTACTATTCCCGGGGCTGGTGTATTCCTTCCCGTCCTGTGGAATCAAATCGGTGATGTGCGGACAAGTCAACTGGACTTTTGCATCGGGGATATCAACCGGGCTGGTGTAGGTGAACAGGACGATCAAATAATTTTGGCCCAATTCAGTCGTGCTGTAGGAAAAATCTCCTTCGCACTCTTCTTCTCCACAAACCCCAATGAGGGCAGTCGTGATATCAAAATTGAGGTACACGCCAAGTCCCCCGCCCGACGAGTTGGTCCGCCGAACTTCAATCACATCGTGTTGCTCTTTGCAGGCAAACCAGTCCACGCCGTATGTTCCGAGTGGCACCGTGATCACATAGGGCTGAGTGGCAGGGGTGTTGCTGGCATAGTAAATGACGTCATTGAAAACGACCTTTTTAATGGTAGTACTGCTGGTGATCTCATATTTCATTTCTGTCGCCGTATTGTAAGCTGTAACAGTAACGGTTGAGCCAGGCTGGTATTCCTGTACGTAATCGGTAGAGAAGAAAGGCCCCTCGGGCAAAATGCAGTCGATCGTACAATCACCGCTCCGGAAGTTGAGCGCCTGATCCGGTAACGTCATTTCGTCTTTCTCACAAGCTGTAAACAAGCCCGCAAACAACAGGCTCAGAACCAATAGGGCAGTTTGTTTTCTCATAAAGTCGGGGGAATAATTGAGTGTTTAAATTCTTTGAGGTTATACGAATTATACCACAATATTAAACCAGATACTGCTATAAAGCAATAGAATTTATTTAAAAGTCGTTTCCCAGACAAAATAGATTAAAAAGCCAGTGTTTGCGGGCGTTTCAGGAAAATGCCCCCAACGGAAGGGGATTAAGATCACCCCCGGGGGTGATCTTAATCATTGGTCGGCGGTCAAATATTTCTCATCATTGTACGAGTTTTGGCGAAGAAAATTTCGCGGGACTTTATGCCAGTAAAGACCAAAGAAAAAATAAGCAAATAGGCCGGGGTTGGGCCCGTAACTACTTTGTTTATAAGTCAAAAGTGCTTCGCCTATAGAGCACTTATTGTAAATCACCGACTGTACCATTATGAAATCTGATCAAACACTTAACCGGTGGCTTGTAGTCATTGGAGCTATTCTGATTCAATTGGCACTGGGAGCATTCTACTCCTGGTCTGTTTTCACCAAAATTCTCACCGATCCCGAAGGGATCTATCGGTTTTCCGCTACGCAAACAGCGTGGATTTTCTCTGCAGGCTTGGCTACCTTCGCTATCGTGATGGTGTTGGCAGGCCGCTGGCAAGTACGTACGGGGCCTCGTCCTCTGTCGATCCTGGGCGGTTTGTTGCTGGGGCTGGGCTATGTGTTGGGGGGCTTTTTCGGGAGCTCGTTCTGGCCACAGTTCTTCTTCGTCGGCGTGCTGGCGGGCGCCGGAGTGGGCTTGGCATACGTAGTTCCCATCGCGGTAGGGGTGAAGTGGTTTCCCGACAAGAAAGGCATGATCACCGGTTTGGCGGTTGCCGGCTTCGGCTTTGGCGCCACGATTTGGGTCAAGCTGGCCGGCGCCTGGTTCGGCGGATTGCTGAACACCTTGCATGTTTTCAATTTGCCGAACGTGCAGAGCGTATTCTTCGTGTATGGCCTCATTTTCGCCTCCTTGGTATTGCTGGGCAGCATCGTCATGGTCAACCCGCCCGAAGGGTATAAACCGCGTGGCTGGGAACCCGCCAAAGCGGTGGGCGCCCAGATCAACGGCGGCATTGGCTTTACCCCGAATCAAATGTTGCGCACACCTCAGTTCTATGCCATTTGGAGCGTATTTGCCTTTTCCGCTATCGCGGGGCTGATGGTTATCTACTGCATCCAACTCTTCGGCATGGACACCCTGGAATACCGGGGCGTGGAAAATGCCGTCGTCATCACCGGCACCGCCATGGCCTGGTATGCTATCTTCAATGGCCTGGGGCGTATCCTCTGGGGCATGATCTCCGACCGGATCGGACGCAAGGCCGCCATTATCACTATGTCGATCTTCCAGGGGGTGGTCATGTTGTTGTTGTACCACGGATTCATCACCTTCGGTCTGGCTACCGGCCTCATTATCGGCGCTTCCCTGGTCGGCTTTAATTATGGCGGTATCTTCGCTTTGTTCCCCGCCATCACCGCCGACTTTTTCGGCAACAAGCAGGTGGGCCACAATTACGGATGGGTATTTACTTCCTACGGCGTGGCCGGGATCACCGGTCCGCTCCTCGCCGGTTTGTTCAAGGATGCCGCAGCGGGCAGCGCCACTCCGATGGCCTGGATGACGCCCTTCATCATCGCCGGCGTGGCTTGTATGGTCGGCGCCCTCATCATGGCCTTTACCCGGGCCCCGAAAGCCAACCTGGTTGCGGAAGAAAAAAATGAAGAAAAACCCAAGCCCAAGCCGGAATTGGTGCTGGAAGAAGCGTGAGGAAGCTGAAAGAGTTGAAAAGTTGAAGAGTTGAAGAGTGAGCTTTTCAACTCTTCAACTTATCAACTACAAAACAAAGGTGTACGTATACTTCACCACTACCGTATGCCCCTGGCTTCCAGGCAGCATAGGAATTTCCCTTTCCCGGTCGGAATTGAGGTCCTCGTTAAACACGATATACAGGTCATTTCCTTCTTTCGGGTTGTAGCGCAGGCGAAAATTGCCGGCCCAGATATGCGCGGCGCTGTTGTATTGGACGAATCCGCTGACCGATAACCGGGTGTTGAACATCAGCAGGGCCCGGATGCGGGCGATCTGAACGGTTTCCGTGCCGGAATTTCCCATATCCAGATAATTGAATTGATAGAAGCCACTTAGGGTCAGACTGGAAGAGACGTTCCAGGAGGGAGTCAACCCGCAGGTGAAGCGCTTGCCTCCAAAAAATTGGCCGCCCGACAGGAAGGATTCCAGGTACCAGAGGCCCGAATTGGGGGTCACGCCCCATATTTCGGCCTCCAGGTAGCGGTAATCATCGGCCGGGATCTCGATATCGCCGATCTCAAACGGCTCGAATACCCGCTCCTGCCGGAAGGTGAGCCCTCCGCCAAAGGCGTGCCCGCTCTTGTATTCAAACTCAGAGAACAGGCTGTTGCGGGTGGATTCCCGTTTTTGATGGAGGAGGTTGTAATAATAATTGTTGAGAAAACTGACCTGACCCCGCAGCAGCCGGGCTTCTTCCTTCAAATTCCACCCGTACTTCAGGTCGTACCAGCTTTCCACAAAATCTTCCCGTCCTTCAAACCCCAGGCCGGGGTTATAATCCACCCCGTGGTAGCCGATGGAAAAGTTATAGGATAACCCCTGGACCCTTACGTTTTCCCAATTGATCTGGAAGCGGGACTGGGTGGGACTGAAAACGCGGTTCCTGGATCCATTTTCAAAGGATTGGGCATACCGGACCTTGAGAAAATCGTTGGTCATGACCCGGAAGATGCCGTCAAGCCCCGCTACTGTATTGAAATTTCCCTGGAAATCGGTCCGGTTGGTCAGGATCCCTCCAATGTAGGAATAGGGATTGATGATGCGGCGGCGAAGGCGCAATACCCCCATGTTTTCCGAATTCATTCCATAGGCGGCGGCTGTTTGCATATCGATGAATCCCAGGTCGTAATTTCCCAATCTCCCGATCAGGCGTGCGCCTCCGTAAATTCGGACCGGGTCGCCGTCCTCGTTCAGGCCGATTCGGCGGCTGTAGAACAGGCGGCTTTCACTGCCCATGCCGACATCGAATACGCTGGACCGTTCCTGGAAAAAAAGCCGTTTTTCGGGGAAATAGAGCGAAAACCGGTCGAGGTTGACCTGCTGATCGTCCACCTCCACCTGTGCAAAATCGGTATTGGCGGTCAGGTCCAGTGTCAGGTTGCTGGTCAGGTTGTATTTGAGGTCGAGACCGGGTTCCACCTTACGGTCAAAATTCCAGATATAGGCTGTTTCCTGCTCGTTCAGCTCGTGCTGCCATTGAACGCCGGCCAGTGCATAAGGGGCCAGGTAAACGGGCGAACGGGTAGTTATGCCCCTGAATTCGAGCTCCTGCGCCTGGGAGGGTTTGAAGGCGCTCCAAAAACCCCAATTGAACGGAATGGCAGGGAAGGAGATGAGTTCGTTTTTCCGGGCTATCCACCGCCAGGAGATGATCCCCATTCGGACTGCCCCGTCTTCCTCTTCCTGAAAGCGCAGACTGGTAAAGGGGATGCGCATTTCGACAAACCAGCCCTCCGGAGTTTGTTTGACCGCGACATCCCAAAACGTATTCCAACTCTCGTTGATCGGAAATTCGCCGACCGCGTCATTGAACACGCTCATGTCGAGCCGGAGCCCAGACGGGGTAGTGAAAAAGGCCAGGGCGTTTTCCTTATCGTGGAACGAATCGATGATGATCCCCAGCCAGTCGTTGTTCAGACCCAGGTCGTCCCGCTTTTTGGAAGGAGATTGGATCTTGTCGGCTTCGCTATCCCAAAGCCGCCCACCCAGGTAGAGGTATTGATCGTTATAGACCAGCATGATCTCCGTCTCTTCGCTGGGTTGGGCCCCGACTACGGGCCGGTGCTGGGTGACAGGCAAGCGGGCTTCCGCATTCCAAAAGGGTTCGTCAAGCAAGCCATCGAGGTGGACAGTTCCTTCGATCTTTTTTGGGATGATCGGTTCCAACCCGTCAGCGGACGCCGGCCGGCTGCTCAGCAAGAGGGGCAGCAGAAAAAAAAATGGATGACGCATGGAGGAGTTTTCCAGAAAGATAAGCCTTTTATTTGGGATGGGGCAAGATCAGATCTGCCACTACCGGCATATGTTTGTAGGTGTCAGGGGCATCCTCCGGCCGGAGATCGTATCGCTTCAGCAAAGGCGCAGGCAGATCTACGGTATCGAACACGAACCGCCTTCCGACCTTCAGACAGCTGGCACTGTAGAGCACGTAATCCAGGCGGCTGGGGGAGAAACCCGCCCCTCGCCAGGTAGCCGCCGTTGGGCGCTGCAATTGCCTGGGACAGAGGTCTTCGAGCGGAGCGCCATCCCAATCGCCGGCTTGCTGGAGGGTGAGCAACTGTTCCACCGGCCCCACGAGGTTGGCATCGCCGGCAAGCACAATGGGGGTTCCTGGTTTGAGCTGGAAATTTTTCCACAATTGCACATAGCCGGCTATCTGCTCCGCTTCGGCCTGCCGGGCACTATCGGCCCGGCAACAGGGCAGGCTCAGGACGATGAGCGCCAGTTCCCCATCATACACCGGGCGCAGGTCGAGCAGGTAGGCGGCGCTGTTGCCCAGCGGAGCCACCTGGATGGCCTTGAAGGGGCTGAGGACCACCGTAGCTTCCTCGCCGGCTTTGTATGCATGCCAGTCGGCCGCATTTGGAAGGGCCGGACGGAAATAGTCCAGGATCTCTTCGGGGGAGCCTTCATAGGCTTCTTCCAATACCAGTATATCGGGACTCAGGGCCCGGTAAATGCGCGTAAAGGCATCGCGTTTGTCGGGCTGAAGATGCCGTTTGTTGACGTTGTGGGTAACCAGCCGAAGGTGGTTCGGATCGGCTTTGTCGAGCGTGGAAGTAGAAATGGGTGAGTGGGCTTCCCTTTGGGGAGAATAATAGGCATAACAGAGGATCTCCTTCGCCCGGCGATCGAAGAGCATGACACCCAGGGGGTGTTGGCCGAAGCCCAGTTTTTTGAGCCAGGGGTGGGCATCCCATGCGATACTAAGCTCGAATGAACGCCCCATGGTCGAGGGGGCGGTACACAGATCGAGGGCCTGGTATTCGATCGGCAGGCTTTCGCCATCGTGTTGGATGTATCCTTTTCGTTCGCCGAAGAAAAAGACGATCTCCGCACCTGCCAGATCTCCGGTAACGCCCTGTCCATCGATATCGAGGTACAAGGCCAGACTGTTATTTTCCTGCAGGAGGATATCCTGGTTGAGGTCGATGCGGAGAAAGAGGTAGTCTTCGTCGTCTGTCGCCCATAGGCTGGTCAGGTCGAAGGCTTTTTCCGGCCGGTCCGGCTGAAACAGGGGAGAGATGGTTTTCCAATCCTCAAACCGCCCGTCCACCACTATGGGAACAGGCTGTGCCGACAGCGCCGGGGAAAACCAGGCGACCGGCAGGAGCAGGCAATACATCCAATGAGATCTCATGTTTGGCGTTTTCCGTTCTTCAGAAACGAAACGTAGGAGGCGGGGGTTTTGGTATGGCTGCACGTTCTTCCGGGGAGGATGCCCGTCGGCGGCGAAGCTCGAGTTTAATGCTTTCCTCTCCTTTTCTCATGGCCCAGAAATGGTTGGCGGAGAATATGGGACGAAGCAGGAAAGAAAAGTATTTCAGGATCGGCTTGGTCGCTTCGATCCGCCAATCGTAGGTAACCTGGCACTGATCAGACTGGGGGCCGGCTTGGAAGGTCCACCGGCCGGATCCTACGAAATCGCCCCAGGCTTCCAGGGCGGATCCATTGGGGAAATGAGCTTCCGTGACGCGGAACTGCCAGCGTAAGGTATAGGGCAGCCAGCCTTTGGTGAACAGGTCGACTACTTTACCGACGCCTCCGGGGGCGCCGGGTTCGAGTACCTTAACTTTGAGGTAAACGGACGGCCACCATTCCGCAAGATGATCCACGTCTTCGATGATGCGGTATACTTCTTCCGGGGTACCGTCTACCAGCCAATAGGTCGTGAAGTGGTAAGAGGGGTTTGACATTGGAGTATTTGGTTTAGGGAAAATTCTTCTGATCACATGCTCACGCTCCGTTCCTGCAGCAACTCCCGGTAATGCCCCAGGATAGTCGACTTGGAAATGAACCCCAGGTATTTGCCCTCCTTAACGACCGGAAGGTTCCAGGCCTGGTGCTCCTCAAACAGGGCCATCACCTTTTCCATAGGGTCGTCGTATTGCAGAATAGCCGGGGGTTGGTGGAAGAGGTCGGCAACGAGGATCTCCTCATACAGCTGGGGTTGGAACATCACTTCGCGTACGTCGTCCAGCAGGATGATACCCAAAAATTCTTCTTCATCGTCGACAACGGGAAACAGATTCCGCTTCGATTGGGCAATGATCTGGACGAATTCACCGAGCGTTTGTTTGGGATTCAGGACCGAAAAATTGCTTTCTACCAGGGGCAGCAGGCTCATATTCTGGAGAATGACCTTGTCCTTTTCGTGGGAAGGCGCCCAGATGCCTTTTGCGTAGAGAGTTCGGGTAAAAATGGATTGGGGTTCGAAGTAAAAGGTCACGAAGTAGGAAGTGGCCGAGACGATCATGAGCGGAACAAAAAGGGAATATCCACCCGTGATCTCTGCGATCAGGAAGATCCCCGTCAGCGGGGCTTTGATGACGCCGCTGAGGATCCCGGCCATGCAAACGGCAACGAAGTCGGCAACGGGCAGCTGGATAAATCCCAATTGGTTGAACGAAGCCGCCAATACAAACCCGAGGGTGCCTCCGGCGAACATGGAAGGGGCGAAGATCCCCCCGTTCCCTCCAAGGGCAATGGTGAAGGAAGTCGCAGCCGACTTGGCCAGTAAAATGACGACGGCAAATACGATGATCACCCAGACGTTATCTTCTGCGAACCGGTAAAACAGGCTGTTTTCCAGGACATCGGAAAAATTTCCCTGAAAAAACTGGTTGATCGTTTCATACCCTTCTCCAAAAAGCGGGGGCATGAGGAAAATGAGCAGACCCAGCGCTAAGCCGCCCGTCAGTAGTTTGACCCATGGACGCTGAATACTTTTGATCCACCCGTCGAAAGCGGGTATGCTGCGGATGAGGTAGGTCGAATAAAACCCGCAAAAAATACCGGCGAGAATGAAGAAGGGAATGGTTTCAATCGTCCAGCCGTGGGTGGGCAGGTAAAAGAGTTGTTCGTAATAAAAATACCGGGCCACTACCGCTCCGGTCGCTGAGGAGATGAGGAGCGGAATAAACGCAGGCAGGCCAATGTCGGTGATGAGGATCTCAAAGGCAAAGATCATTCCGGCCACCGGGCTGTTGAAGATGGCGGCAAGGCCGGCAGCCGCGCCGCAGGCCAGGAACAAGGTCTGGCGCTTCCGGCCCACCCGCAACATGCGCGCCAGATTGGACCCGATCGCAGAGCCGGTGCGTACGATGGGGGCCTCCAACCCAACAGAGCCTCCGAACCCGACGGTCAGGGAACTGCTGATGAGGTGGGCAAAGGTTTCAAAAGAAGGCAGGTTGACCTTTTTTCGGGAAATGGCGTAGATCAATCCGGCGGAACCCATATCGAGCGGACGTCTCAATCCATACCGCAGGTAAAGGCGCGTCAGCAAAATGCCGATGATGGGAAAAAAGACGAATCCGACCTTTCCATGGGTAGGGTCGTTGCCCTGCATCCAACCCCGCACGGTTGCCACGGAGAGTTTGAGCACCACCGCCGCCAGCCCGGCAACGATGCCAATGGCGATCGCTACCAGGATCTGGTAGTTGCGCTGGGATATCCTTGCGCTGAGCCATTTGATCCCCCTATGGATCAGGAGTCTTAAATAGCGATATGTCTTGGTCCGTTGGAATTGCATATAAAAATTCAAGTTGCGGTAAATCGCCTCAAATACATTTGAAACTGGTCAAGATGCACAAATCGCAACTTTTTAGTAATAAAACGCTAAGGTAAGGGAAGTGGTGGGGCTGCGGTGCTTCCCTTGGTTATTTTTTTTACTCTGGGCCTCTCCGGATTCCTTTCCGCTCAGAAAGACTTTTTGGGAATTGGCTATTATTTGACATTTGGACCAAATTCCGTTTTGAATGCATCGCTATTCCCCGTACATTTGATTGCCGTCGAGAGCGCTGTTATCTGAATCTACCGTTTTTACAAGCCATTATTTCCATTAAGGGAGCAGGTTTGAATTCATTATTCTTGGAATTGCAATTGCCAGATCCCAAGCTGGCTGGTTTTTTGTCACCTTTAATAAATTTTCCATGGGATCGAGAAAAAAACTCATTCTAGGATTTTGGGGCGGCCTTTTCTCCGCCTTTATTTTGCTCAATTACTCAGCCAATCCACCCAATGGTTACACGGGGGCTCCGGGGGACAGCCTTTGTACGAGCTGCCATTCTACTCCTCCTCCATCGGTGAATGGCACGATCAGTCTGACAGGACTACCCTCTACCGTGACCCCCAATACTACCTACACGATCACCCTGACCTCCACCGTGACCGGGGGGAGCCCGCTAACGGCGGGATTCCAGATGGTAGCCCTGAACGCCAGTAACCAGAACGCCGGCGACTTTGCAGCCAATTCTCCCGACGAAGGGACGGAGACATCCGGAGGCAGGGAGTATGTTGAACATAGGGGTGACAAAACCATTTCCGGCGGCATGGTATCCTGGGATTTTGACTGGACATCTCCTGCCACTGGAAGCGGAACCATCACCATGTATGCGGCTTCCAACCTGTCCAATAATAACGGGCAGAATACCGGAGACAAGATCATCACCAATACTTTTACCACTACCCTGCAGAGCGGCGGACCGGCGTTGATGGTTGTCATCAGCAGTTCGACCAATGTAAGTTGCTTTGGCGGGAATAACGGCAGCGCCACTGCGATGGCTTCCGGAGGCACTCCCCCTTACACCTATCAGTGGTCGAACGGCCAGTCCGGGGCCACGGCCAGCAACCTCTCCGCCGGTTTTTACACCGTGACGGTGACGGACGGGGTGAACGGCACTGCAACGGCCAGCATAACGATCACCCAGCCACCTATCTTGAACGCCGCGATCATTTCGCAAAATAACGTCCTTTGTTTTGGCGGAAACAACGGGACCGCTCTCGCCAACGCCACGGGAGGCACGGCGCCCTACACCTATTCCTGGAGCAATGGTCAATCCGGACCTGTTGCAACGAACCTGGGCCCCGGATCGTATACCGTAACGGTCACCGATGCCCATCAATGCACGAAGACCGCAGTGGCCATCATCACTCAGCCGCCTTTGCTCGTCGCTCAGATCGCTTCCCAGACCAACGTGGATTGCTTCGGCAGCAATACCGGCTCCGTAGCCATCAATCCGGTGGGCGGAACGGGACCCTATAATTTTTTCTGGTCGAATAACGGCTCCGGCCCGGTGCAGACCAATCTTTTCGCCGGTACTTACACCGTTACCGTGACGGATAGCCATGGTTGTTCGGCAACCAAAGCGGTAGTGATCACCCAGCCGCCTCTTTTGGTAGCTACCATCGTTTCCTCCACTCAGGTGGATTGCTTCGGTGCTTCCACCGGCTCGGCTACCGCAGGTGCTTCCGGAGGTAGCTCCCCCTATTCCTACGCCTGGTCGAGTGGCGCCAATACGGCCACCGCCACTAATCTTCCGGCAGGGTCTTATACCGTTACGGTTTCCGACAACAAAGGGTGCACCGCTGTTAATGGCGTTTCGATCACTCAACCACCTGCGATCACTGTCCAGGCGGTAGTAACTCCGGCCGGTTGTAATGGCAACTGCGACGGAGCGATCGCTACTACTTCCGGTGGAGGTACGCCTCCTTTGAGCTATAGTTGGGAAGGAGGAAGTAATCTGCCCGATACGTCCAATCTCTGTGCAGGTTCCTATTCCCTAACCGTCGCGGATGGAAACGGCTGTTTAATCGTCCAGTCCTTTTCGGTTTCCGAACCCACCCCACTTTCCATTGAAGTAGTGAGCATCCAGGAGGTGGACTGCCATGGCAATTCGACCGGCGCCGTAGCTGTTACCGCAAACGGCGGACCCGCGCCGGTCACCTACCTTTGGTCGACGGGAGATACCACCGCCACCCTGTCCGGCCTGCCTGCCGGGGAATATGCTGTCACCGCTACCGACGGGAATGCCTGTACCGGTTCGCTGACAGTTAGCATTACCGAACCGCCCTTGCTGGAAGCCGGAGTTACAGTCACCCATGAGACGGCCGGCGGCGCCAATGACGGCACGGCCACTGCGAATCCGACCGGTGGAACCCCACCCTATACCTATTCCTGGAGTAACGGCGAAACCACAGCCGGAATTACCGGCCTGGCGCCGGGAAGTTACACCGTTACCGTAACCGATGCCCAAAATTGCGAAGCCATCGAAACCGTGATCATCAATCCGTTTGATTGTATCCTGACGGTGGGCTTTTCATCCGTTGACGTAAGCTGTGCAGGCGGAAATGACGGTGAAGCTACCGCCCTGCCCGAAAACGGGACCGCGCCCTTCACCTTCAACTGGTCGACAGGCGCTACCGGTGACCATCTGACCGGGCTATCTGCCGGAACTTACTCGGTGACCATTCTGGACGGCGCCAATTGCTCCGCCACCGGGTCGATCGTGATTGCGGAACCCGATCCACTGGGCGGAACCCCCACGGTGCTCAGCCAGGTCTTGTGCTTTGGAGGAGCCACGGGGAGCGTGAGCCTGTTGGCGGAGGGCGGTACTCCCGATCCAACATATGCCTATGTATGGGGAGACACCATCGCCAACCTTCCTCCCAGCGAGGCTTTTTTGCGGTCGGACCTCGCAGCGGGCGCCTATGAAGTTACGGTTGTGGATGGAAATGCCTGTGAAGCTATTCTCGAATTTTCAATAACCCAACCGGATGTATTGACTGCCGGTGTTACGGTCATGCCCGAAAGCGCTTTTGGGGCC
Organism: Lewinellaceae bacterium; assembly: GCA_020636275.1. GTDB lineage: Bacteria > Bacteroidota > Bacteroidia > Chitinophagales > Saprospiraceae > JADJTT01. The sequence continues at coordinate 1,498,470 of JACJYD010000001.1, forward strand.
AATGACGGCTCGGCCACGATCACCCCAGGCGGGGGCGCGGGCAATTTCTCCTACCTGTGGAGCACGGGCGAGACAACTGCCTCGATCAGCGGTTTGGCTCCGGGGGCTTATCCGTTCACGGTCACCGACGGCAACGGCTGCACGACCAGCGGAGAAGCCCTTATCGAAGCCTTCAACTGCACACTTGTTCTGGAAATGAGTGTTTCGGATGTGTTGTGCTTCGGCGATTCTTCCGGCACGGCCACCGCTATCCCCTCAAGCGGGACGGAGCCCTACACATATGCCTGGTCGACCGGTTCGGATCAACCGAATTTGTCCGGATTGGCCCCCGGGATATACTCGGTGACCGTGATCGATGCCAGCAATTGCCCTGTGGAGGATAGCGTAGAAGTGGGAACACCCACTCCGGTGTCCCTTGCGCTCGATTCGCTGGAGAACGTTTCCTGCCCGGGTGGTTCGGACGGCTTTATCGGCCTGCTGGCGGAAGGGGGCACCCCTGGATATACTTATGCCTGGTCCGTTTCAGGCCCCTCGGGTCCTTTTGGTGAGGACCTTTCGGCCGGCGCCTATGCCATTACGGTCTTCGATGCCAACCAGTGCGAAACCACAATCGAAGTGACGGTCGAAGAGCCCGACCCGCTCGATCTTCAGGCCAATTCTACCAATGAAACCGCCAACGGCGCCGGCGATGGAACGGCGAGTGTGGATCCCATCGGGGGCACTCCTCCCTACGGCATTCTCTGGAGCACAGGCGAAACTACCGATACCATTACCGGTTTGTCTCCGGGCAACTATTCCGCAACGGTTACCGATGCCCATGGCTGTGTCGCTGAAGCTTCCGTAGTGGTCAATCCTTTCGATTGTGCCCTGACCGTTTCCTCCCTGGCATCAAACGTGGGCTGTGCCGGGGGCGCCGACGGTTCCGTCCTCCTGGCCATCACCGGCGCTACCGAACCGGTGGAAATTCAGGTGAATGGAGAGCTGTGGCAGGATGGAACGGAGATCACAGGATTGAGTGCAGGTTCTTACATTATCCTGGTGAGTGATGCGAGCTTCTGTTCCTTCACGGAAACAATCGATATTCAGGAACCCGATCTTCTGAACGTAGAGATCGCTTCCGTTCAGGATAAGATCTGTGCCGGCGATTCTACCGGTACGGTCAGTCTATTGACCTCGGGTGGGACGGGAAATTATTCCTTCCAGTGGGATGATCCACTCCCCGGCAATGACTCTGCTCAGCGCGAAAACCTGCCTGCCGGCGTCTATTCGGTCACGGTTACGGATCAGAACGGTTGTACGGCTTCCCTGGCTGTCACTATTCAGGAAACCGTTCTCGAATGGACGGCCATCGATGTGACTCCGGTCGCTTGTGCCGAAGACGGGGCGGGAAGCGCCGGAATCCAGGTGTCAGGAGGGGCAATACCCTATGTGTTTGAATGGTCCAACGGAGGGGGAGGGCCCCAGCAGTCCGGGTTGAACGCTGGTCTTTATTCCATTATCATTACCGACGGAAATGGGTGTTCGACTACGGCAGAAGTGGAGATCGTCTCTCAGGATACGATCGCACCCCTTTTGCTCTGTCCGGAGGACATCATCGGCGGCAATTGCGACGGGGTCGTAAATTACGCGCTGACCTGGACGGATAACTGTGAAGTACAGGATCCGGTGCTGATCGAAGGGCTGGAAAGCGGCGCTACTTTCCCGGAGGGAACCACTACGGTGACCTGGTCGGTGAGCGACTTCAGCGGGAACGAGGCGATTTGCTCTTTCACCGTTACGCTGGCCGATCTTCTGAGCGGTGTCGCCGTTTCTACGCCTTCCTGTCCGAATGAGAATACCGGCTCTGCTACCGTGACCCCAATAAACGGTACGGCCCCGTATAACTTCCTTTGGAATGACGATCAGGCACAAACCGGTCAGACCGCGACCGGGCTGGCGGCAGGCCCCTATTCGGTATTGATCACGGATGCCGCGGGTTGTGCCTTTACCGCCGAAGTACAAGTGGATGCCTTTCCCGAAGTGGAGATCCTCGTTTCTGCCGTAGTGAACGAAACCAATGGTCAGGGCAACGGATCGATCGATATTACCGTGTCGGGAGGCGCTTTACCTTATTCCTTCGAATGGAGCAAGGAAGGGGAGGTGTTTTCCGAAGTGGAAGATCCCCAGGACCTTACAGCAGGGACTTACACGGTGCTCGTTACGGATGCCAATAGTTGCACCTACAGTTCCGGGGAAATTTTGGTAGATAATATCTCTGCGGTCGGAGAGGTGGACGGGCTGGTTCAATACCGCCTATACCCCAATCCCGGCAGCGATTTTATCTGGTTGGAATGGACCGGACCGGCTCCGGAAGGGGTGGATGTGGAGTTGCTCGATCTGACAGGCAGGGTACAATACCAAAGTTGGTGGACCGGGACCAAAAAAGGGCTGGATGTAAGCCGTCTGACCCCGGGTCTTTACTGGCTGCGCCTTGGAAACGGGGAGTGGCAGTCGATACAGAAAGTGCTGATCCAGCGGTAGGATTCCCTTAAAGATATATTTTTTGTTAATCTATTCTTAAATAGGACCGATCGATTAACTACATGTGTGGCCTTTGGCGTCTATGAAGGAAATCCCACACACATGAAAATGATCTTTAGCTTTTTACTCATCTGGGCCTTTACCTTTAATGGCGTAAAGGCCCAGACTTATTCCTGGGTGCAGGCCTTTTCCCTGTTCCTTCAGTTGGAAAACGATTTGGCGCCGGTACTCAAAGGCGATTTTGCGAAACGGGAGTCCCCTGGAATTCAGGGGATCAGCCTGAAGACATTCCCCAACCCGGCGCGCGAATGGGTGGTGGTCAGCAGTCCGGAGGATATGGAGCACATTGCCCTGTTCGACAGCTCCGGCAATTTGCTCTTTGTTTCCAGTTCCGGGAGGACTATTCAAAAAATAGATTTGAGCGTCCACCCGGCAGGAACATACTGGATACGAGTTGCCTCTCAGGCGGGGGGAGTGAGTTGGAAAATGATCCAAAAGCTCTGACCGGTCTTCCGGATATTGTCGTTTTAGGGTCATTCCGGCAATCCGGGTTTTTCTATTTTCCGGAATTGGGTATCTTCACGCGCCGCTTTTTTTCGGAAAATATCAATCAAATGTACCGCCTTCTTTCTATCTCCTTCTGCCTTCTTTTTGCACTCTCCACCAGTCTCTCCGCCCAGCAATACCTCGAATGGATCCGCCAGGCGGAAGAGGGGACTTCTTTTGAAAAAATTCAACGCGACGCGGAAATCTATTACCAAAACCGCGATCAGGGTCGGGGCAGCGGCTACCGCCAATATAAACGCTGGGAATACCTCGTCCACGATCGCCGGAATGCACAGGGTGAAATGGTCAATTTCAGCCGGATGAACTGGGATGTGGCGAGGGAATTGGATGCGATCCAAAAAGCGAAGACCCGTAGTGCAGAAGGTTGCCAGGCTTCCTGGTCCCTCCTGGCGCCGCTGGACGGATACACCACGACCCAAAGCGGATACAACCCGGGACTCGGGCGGGTCAACGTGATCGCCTTCGATCCTTTCGACGCCAATACCGTTTACGCAGGTACGCCCTCCGGCGGGCTCTGGAAAACCACCAATCAGGGTGGAAGCTGGATGCCCCTGACCGATCAACTGCCCAGCCTCGGGGTTTCGGGCATCGTTATTCATCCTTCCAACCCCAACCTGATCTACATCCTGACCGGCGATGGGGACGGAGGGGATACCTACTGCATCGGGGTGCTCCGTTCCCTCGACGGAGGAAATACCTGGGAAGAAACCGGGCTTACCTTTGGTGCGACCCAGTTGACCAGAGGCTATAAACTCGCCATGCAACCCGGCAACCCCAATGTGTTGCTCGCAGCGACCGCCTCCGGTCTTTTCAGGACTGCCGATGCCGGTGAAACCTGGTCTATGGTGCAGGAAGGGCAATTCGTCGATGTCGAATTCCATCCGGCCAATCCATCCATCCAATATGCCACGACGAAGAGTGTGCTCTATCGTTCGACCGATGGCGGTGCTACCTGGGCATTTGTTCCCACTGTCAATGGCTTACCTTCCGGAGAAACCCGGGTAGCGCTGGCAGTGAGTCCGGCCAACCCTGATTACGTCTATGTATTTGCCGGACCAGCTACCAGCAACGGCATTTTTAAAGGACTATATCGATCGACCGACAGCGGGGTCAATTTTTCCACCCGAACCCAATCTCCCAACGTGTTGGGTTATGCCATCGATGGGGACGATAACGGGCACCAGTCGGCCTACGACCTGGCACTCGCGGTCGATCCCGATAACGCCGAAACAGTGATCACCGGGGGCGTAAATGTATGGAGGAGTGAAGACGGCGGACAAACCATGGATATTTCTTCCCACTGGTATTTCAAGGACCTTCCCCAAAACGGATTGCAATACACCCACGCCGACATCCATGAGCTGGTCTACAATCCGGTCGACGGCAGCCTGTGGTGTGGCAGCGACGGAGGAATATTTGCAAGTTTCGACGACGGTAAGACCTGGGAAGACCGCTCCAGTCTGGGTTCCCCGGGGCTGGCCATCACGCAATATTACCGCATCTCCAGTTTTCCCGGTAGTCACGTGATCATTGGCGGGGCCCAGGACAACGGCTCCAACCGCTGGGCCGGAGGCGCCGATATCATCCACTTCGACGGCGCAGACGGAATGGATTGCATGATCCATCCGGTCGATTCCATGATCCAATACCACACGCGGCAAAACGGTTCCTTGCGCAAATCTTTCAACGGCGGTCAAACCCATTTCAACATTCGGCCCGGCAAGACCAGCGGCTATTGGGTCACCCCGCTGGCCATGGACCCCAACGACCCCGAAACCATTTATGCTGCCTATGAAGATACCATCTACCGGAGCACGACGGGCGGACAGGATTGGATGCCTATGATCCCCGCCCTTGGGGTGGGTAAATACAGGGTCCTCCACATCGCCCCTGCCGATCCAAACGTGATCTACGCCGCGGCCGATGCACAGCTCTTCGTTTCCCAGGACCTGGGCGCATCCTGGGCAAATATTTCCAGCGGCATCACCCCGGGCACGATCACCGGAATCGCCACCGACCGCGACAACGCGAAGGAGGTGTGGGTGACTCTGGCGGGTTACAACCCCAACAGCAAGGTTTTTTATTCCTCCGATGCCGGGGCAAGCTGGACGAACGTGACCGGCTCCCTACCCAATCTTCCGGCCAATTGCATCGTCTACGATCCGCTGGAGACATCCGGCGACAACGGCGTCTACATCGGCATGGACGTAGGGGTTTTTTACCGCGATTCCAGCATGGAGGACTGGTTGCCCTATTTTACGGGGCTGCCCCATATGCCGGTCTTCGACCTGGAAGTGCATGCCGCCACAGGTATGCTGCAAGCCGGTACCTTTGGCCGAGGCATTTGGGAAACGCCGCTCTATCAAACCGATGAAACGGCTCCGGTCATCACCTGTCCCGGGCCCCAAACGGCTTCGTTGAACGCCGATTGCGCCCTGATTGTGGCCGACCTGACCGCCCTGGCCATCGCCACCGATAATTGTGATCCACACCCGGAAATTTTGCAATCCCCGGTGGCCGGCGAGCTGGTGGACCAGGATACCCTCATCACCCTGACCGTCGTGGACCTGGAGGGGAATGAAGCGGTTTGTTCTTTCCCGTTGCACCTGGAAGACACTACGCCTCCGGCCCTTTCCTGTCCGGACGATATCCTGCTCTATTCCTGTGAAGGCACGGTCGAATATTCTGTTGCCTGGGAAGACAATTGTACGGAAAGCACCGGCGAGCTGCTGGAAGGCCTGCCGAGTGGCGCCGTTTTCCCGGCCGATACCACCCAAGTGACCTGGTCGGTCAGCGATGCCAACGGAAATTCGGCGACCTGTACCTTCACTGTTATCGTGATCGACAATCTGAATATCAGTGCCGGTTCGGAGGCCTCGTGCCCCGGAGAAGCCACGGGTACCGCTACTGTCGAAGTGCTGAGCGGGGCCCCGCCTTTTGCCTTTTTGTGGGATGATCCGCAAGGGCAGGCCGGCGCTTCTGCTGAAAACCTGGCAGCCGGAACGTATACCGTTTGGGTGACCGATTCCCTGGGCTGTACGGGAAGCACTGAGGTAACCGTAGAAGCCACTCCGGAAGTTGTGATCGTCGTCGATACGGTGATCCATGAGATGAGTAGCCTGGTCAACGGCGCCATTGAAGTGACGGTAACGGGAGGCGTTGCTCCTTTGTCGTTCCGGTGGTTCCTGGCCGGCGCCGTTTTTTCCGAGGAAGAAGACCTCACCGGACTGGCTGCAGGGGACTATGTGCTGGAGGTGACCGATGCCAATGGATGCCTCTTTTACTCCGGCGCCATTACGGTGGATAACAACACCGGGGTCCGGGAACAAACTGGCGCCCTGGTCTTCCGGGTCTATCCCAATCCGGCCGGCGACCGGTTCTGGATCGAATGGAGCGGCGAGGCAGGGGAAGGCGCCGTAGCCATTGTCGATATTACAGGCCGGGTTCTCCGGCAGGTCAATCTGACCGATTCGCCTCAGCTGATCGAAGCGGCCGGACTTCCTTCCGGAATGTATCTGGTGCGGCTGATGACGGAGCAGGGGCAGGGAACCGGGCGAATGGTGATTTCAAGGTGATGGTTATTTGAGTGAGGGCATTTCTTTTTTTCTACCTTTGCCCATCATTTCACCAAATTGAAAACACGCTGGAAACCACTTCCACTCCGACTCCCGGCCGCACACAATCCGAACTCGGATTGATCCTGGGCGCATTTGCCGTCACCTATCTCGTATGGGGCTCTACCTACCTGGCCAACTGGTGGGCAGTTCGCTCCATTCCACCTTTTCTGCTGGCGGGAGCGCGGTTTACCTTTGCAGGGTTGCTCATGTACGTCATCGGCCTGGCCATAGGGCAGGCGAAGGTGACCCGGAAGCATTGGCGCAATGCCATCTTTGCGGGTTTTCTCCTCTTCGTAGTGGGAAACGGCGCCCTGGTTTGGGCGCTGCAATACATCGATTCCGGGATCGTAGCGCTCATGGTTGCTTTCGAACCCTTAATGGTGGTGGGTTTTCAATGGAAAATGCGGGGCCTGCGGCCAGGATGGAAAACGCTGGCAGGTATCCTGTTGGGAATTTTTGGAATGGCACTGCTCGTCGGGCAGCCGGATTTTGTGTCCGATCCGCACTGGGTGACTGCCCTGGTGGCGATCTTCATCGGGATGATCGGCTGGGCCTATGTTTCGGTCTGGTTGACGGAAGCTGAATTGCCCAATTCGACCTTTCAATCGGCATCCCTGCAAATGTTGGCCGGCGGCCCAATCCTGTTGGTCATCGCTGTCTTTCACGGCGATTTTCAGGCCTTTCATTTCGCCGAGGTGACCGCCAAAGCCTGGTGGTCGCTCGGATACCTGACCTTGGGCGGATCGATCCTTGCCTTCACCGCTTTCAATTTTTTATTGAAGAAAGTAGCCACGGAAAAAGTGGTCACGAATACATACGTCAACCCCGTGGTCGCCCTCTTTCTGGGTTGGTCGTTGAACAGCGAACACATCAGCAACCAATCCTTGATGGCTTCTGTGTTGTTGCTGGGAGGGGTAGTGCTGATCAATTCGCGGTTAATACGCCGGAGGAGAAAATAAAAAAGGGCGTCTCCCGGACGCCCTTTTTTATTTTACTGGACCATTAAGCGCTTTACAAAATCCTTCCCATCCACCTGCAGGCGCACTAAGTACAACCCGGTGGGCAATCCGCTGAGGTCAATCGTTTCTCCCGGAGCCGGGATGTCCATAACTTGTGTTCCGGTTGCGCTGTACATCCAAAGGTGGTCGGCGCCAAGCCCGACTTTGACCCACCCGTAGGCGGGATTGGGTTGCAGGATGATCTGTTCTTCCAGGTTCAGCTCGCTGGAACTATTCGGCTGGCAGAGGTTCTTCACCTCGTCGGTCGTGGCGCATCCTTCGGCATTGCCTTCGATATCGGTGATACCGCCTTCGGCGAGGAAGGCGCAGATCGGTTCGATGGCGCAATCGGAGAGCTGGCCGTTGCCGTGGATCGTCAATTTTTCCCGGATGGTTTCCAGCTTGTTCAACCCGGTCAAACTGGTCAGTTGATCGTTGTCGATGAGTTGGAAATTCCTGCCGATTGTGACGAGGTTTTTAAGTCCTTCGAGGTTGGACAGATTGGGGTTCCCGTTCATTCCATCGCTGTATTCCGAGCCGATCACCAGGTCGCGGCCGATGGAGGTCAGTTGTTCCAGTCCATCGAGGCGGATCAGCGAGGCGTTCCCGCGAATGACCACGTCTTCTCCAACCAACTGCAGGTTATCGAGGCCTTCCAGCATGGTCATATCGTCGTTGTTCTCGATCAGGAGCGTGCCGTAGATCGTCTGGAGAGCGTTTAACCCTTGCAGGTTGATGAGGGCCGGCGTGTAGTTGAGGGAAAGATCCTTCCCGATCGTGGTCAGCCCTTCAAGCCCTTGCAGGGTTATCAGGTCCTCCATATAACTGAGGTAAAAACTGCCGCCAACCGATTGAAGGGCGTTGAGGCCGTTCAGGCTGGCCATGGATTGGTTCATGATGAGGGAAACATTTGCGCCGACCTCGGCCAGTTGGTCCAGGCCATCCGGGGAGGGCAGGTTGGCGCAATTGGTGATCAGGAGGTCGCCCCCGATTGCCTGAAGATGCTGAAGACCGTTCAGCGTAAGCAGATCGGGACACCCCATGATCTTAACGGTACCGGAGACATAAGTGAGCATGGTGAGTCCGGAAAGGTCATAGATGTCGGAGGGTTCGTTGAATTTTCCAAGGACCAGGTTTCCTTCGATTTCCGTACAAGTGGGGAATGCGGCCACAAAGGCGTGGATGTCGGATTGGTTGAAGAGATTAACGTTGCCGGAAGGACATTGTGCTTGTACGCCGTTTAACAGCAGGAAGAGCAGCAGGACGGTTAACGTGATTAGCTTTTTCATGGGCATATTTTTTTTCGTTTTTGGCCGAAAAACCGGCAAAAGATTCGTGATTATTTTCAGTGTAAATTTTCACTCATTTACCCGATCTGACAATGATAATAATCAGAGGTTTTGACAAATAAAGATGATTTTTATTCGAATATTTTCAAATAAATGAAGGAGCTGTAATAACCCCCTCCTTCATTTATTATTTTATATTTGGCCCCACAAAAATGAATCCCATTATGGTTAGCAAAAATCCTCGCGTTGCCTATTTCTGTATGGAATATGGATTAGACAACCGGTTCAAGGCTTACGCCGGCGGGCTGGGCATTTTGGCCGGTGATTACATGAAAGGCGCAAAAGATTATGGTTACCCCATCGTCGGTATCGGCATCAAGTGGAAGCAGGGCTACACCGATCAATTGATCGATGCCGATGGCCAGCCCTACGATACCTACCACAATTATCAATATGAATTCCTGGAGGACACCGGGGTGACAGTTTCGGTGGAGATCAGGAAGCGGGAAATAAAGTGCAAGGTCTGGAAGCTGGATTGCTTCGGCAATGCCCCCCTTTATCTGCTCGACACCGATGTACCGGGCAATGAAGATGCCTGGATCACCGGCCAGCTCTACGGTTGGTTTGGGGAGGAGCGTATTGCCCAGGAGCTCGTGCTCGGGGTCGGCGGCGTTCGCGCCCTGCGCGCCCTGGGTATCGAGGTCGACACGTATCATTTTAACGAAGGCCACGCCTTGTTCGCCGGGTTCGAGCTGCTTCGCGAAAAAATGGAGGCAGGCCAGAGCTTCGAAGAAGCCTGGGCCGCCAGCCGGGAAGAGATCGTTTTCACCACCCATACCCCTGTGGTCCAGGGCAACGAATCGCACCCCATTTCCCGCTTGTTGTACATGGGAGCCAACATGGGGCTGACGAAAGCCCAGCTGGTCAAGCTGGGCGGCGACCCTTTCAACATGACCGTAGGCGCCCTGCGGCTGTCGCGCAAATCGAATGCCGTAGCCCAGTTGCACGGGGAAACCGCCAATAAGATGTGGGCTCACGTGAAAAACCGCTCCGAGATCGTCGCCATCACCAACGCTATTCACTTGCCGACCTGGGTGGATAGCCACATGATACAGACCGCTGAGAAAGGGGGCGACCTGTGGGCAGCCCACCTGAAAAACAAGCGCGCCCTCGTCCAATTTGTCAAAGACCGCACGGGCGTAGAACTGCTCGTCGACAACCTGATCATCGGCTTTTCGCGCCGGGCGGTGCCCTATAAGCGCAGCGACCTGATCTTCAGCAAGCCCGAGATCATCGATCCGCTCCTCCGGGACCGGAAAGTACAACTCGTCTTCTCCGGCCGGGCCCATCCGCTCGACGACCGGGGTAAGGAAATTGCAGCCAACCTGGTGGCCATGGGCAAAAAATACCCGGGCGCCGTCGTATTTCTCGAAAACTACGATATGGCGATCGGCGCCGCCCTGACCCGGGGCGCCGATGTTTGGCTCAACAACCCGCGCCGCCCGATGGAGGCCAGTGGAACCAGCGGTATGAAAGCAGCCATGAACGGCGTGCTCAATCTCAGCATTCTCGACGGCTGGTGGCCCGAAGCCTGCCGGCATGGCATCAACGGCTGGCAGATCGGCGATGGGTTTGAACATGACGATGTGGAGATCCTCGACGCCCACGACCGCGATGCGCTCTATCGGGTGTTGCTCGAGGAAGTGCTGCCCACATACTACGACACACCTGCCAAATGGGTCGACATGATGCGGGCGAGCATCCTGGATACGAAAGAATATTTTGGGGTCAAACGAATGTTGGAAGAATACTATTCCCTCTTGTACAAATAGGACTTGCGACTTTGCTTTTAAAATCTAGGTCTCCTGACAAAGCCTAACTTTCATCGTGGTCCCGTCAGGCAGGCAGATGGGGCGGTTTGTGAGAGGATTCATGGATCCATGCAGTGACTTGTGTCAGGATGGCCAGCGCCACGCCTGCAATAAATATGCCTACGCCAATTTTGCAATACACATTGCAGTAGAAAGGATCGTTTGTACCTGCGAGATTCGTACCGATGCCCAGCAGGATCATGAGCACGAATACTCCAAATACTGCCAGGGGCAGTACATAGCCGAGTCGATACGCCAGTTTTTTCATTTTTCTTGATTTTGTGGTAAATAAAACGTAGCTTAAAGCTATCTGTAAGTTAGGTTCATTCACCGGTTATTGCTATTTTAAACGTCCGCATTATCACCCATTTGCGTGTGCATATTTTCACAAAAAACATGTGAAGGAACGCAATGGAGAACAAGAGCAGCAGATGTATAGATTGTCCCGACAAATCCTGTGCTGTAGCCGTGCTCAATGAAAAAGAGCTCGAATGGATGAGCGGGAAAGTGCAACGGGTCGTTTACGAAAAGGGGGAAAACCTGTTTCATGAAGGTACCCTCAACGGGCATATTTTCTACCTAAAACGCGGCCTGGTCAAATTGCATATGAAGGTTACCGAGCAAAAGGATTTCATCCTTAAGGTTGCAACGGCGCCCTGTTTTCTGGGTTTATCCACCATTTTCGGCGACCGGATCAACCGCTATTCCGCCACGGCGCTGGAACCTTCCCGGGTATGCATGATCGACGTGGCCACCTTTAACCACCTCATTCTCCACAACGGACCTTTTGCCTATGAGATCCTCGCAGACATCTGCAAGGACGATCTGAGTACCTACCGGCGGTACGTACAGCTCATCCACAAACAAACCCCTGGCCGCCTGGCGGGTGTTTTGCTCTTCTTTTCCAAAAAAGTCTATAAAAGCGACCACTATGAACTGCCCCTGGACCGCAGCGAACTGGCTGAGTTTATGGGCCTTTCGCGCGAGATCGTGACCCGCACGCTCATGCAATTCCGGGAGGACGGGCTGATCGATATCGATAAAAAACATATTTCCATTTTGAAGCCAATGGTGCTGATGGATATCTATCGTGCCGGATAAGTGCACAATTCCCTGAATTTTATTAGTTTAGTCGTTTGTTTCTATAAAAACTGAAATACTGGAGGACACAGCGCGCGCTGTATCCTCCAGATATCATGAATCAACGCATAGCGTTTGTTTGTAAAATAATTTAAAGAGCAACCAATGGCTGACCCCACCAAAGGCATCGGCGCCCTCGGCGAAAGCAGTGAATTGTTGAACAATTCCGGCATCAATTATTTGCTGGCCATCGCTATCGACGAGTATAAAAACCTGCCCCCTTTATTCAATCCGGTAAGCGACGCGGAGGCGTTTATCGAACTCATGATCGAACGATACCGTTTCGAGGAGGAACAAGTGACCCGCATCTTCAACGGCGAAGCCACAGAGCCCAATATTTACGGGGCCTTTCGAAAATTGATCGAAACGGTCAAGCCCGAAGATAATGTGGTGATCTACTACTCCGGCCACGGCGAATTCGACCAGGTGCTCGACGAGGGCTACTGGATACCGGTCAACGCCCACTCGGGCGCGATCAACGAATACATCGCCAACGATACGATCCGGCGCTTCATCAGCCGGATCAACAGCCACCATACCTTTCTGGTGTCGGACTCCTGTTTCGCGGGTTCGCTCTTTTCGAGCGGCGCCTCCAAGAACGTGTCGAAGCGCTATGAGCGCGATCCCTCCCGCTGGGGCCTCACCGCCGGTCGCAAGGAGATCGTCTCCGACGGTAAGCCGGGTATGCACTCGCCTTTTGCCGATGCCCTGCTCTACCGCCTGCGCACCTCCAGCGAACCGCTTGGCGTACAGGAACTCTGCTCCTATGTGGTTGAACAGGTCGAGGCAAATGCCAACCAATCGCCCATTGGCGAACCGCTAAAGGTGGATGGACATAAGAACGGACAGTTCGTCTTTCATTTGAAAAAAGATGAAACACGCGACTGGAACGAAGCTACGGCCACCGATACGGTCGATGGGTATGTACGCTTTCTGACCATGTATCCCGCCGGCGCCCACACCGAGGAAGCAAGCTGGAAGCTCGCCCAGAAAAAAGACGACATCCTCTCCCATGTGGAATATCTCGATGCCTACCCGAGAGGTATTTACCAGCGGCAAGCCGAAAAGCGGCTTGCCCAGCTCGAAGACGAACGCGACTGGGAAGAAACGCTGCGCATCAATACCATTATGGCTTTCCGCAAGTACCGGGAATCCCACCCCAAGGGGACTTATCTTCAGGAAGCCGATCAGCGGATACATGCTTTATTGGGCGGTACTTCAACTCCGCCACCCCCACCCAGATCCATCCCTAAACCGGCGACCAAGCCTGCTCCACAACCGGTGACCCAACGGCCTGCCCAGGGAGCTTCTGCGCCTGCGGCTCCATCGGGTTTGGGTAAACGCAACAAGCTCATCCTGTTTATCGGAGGTCCTTTGCTCGCTGTAGCCCTCATTATCTGGGGCTTGGGCAAAGCCGGATCCAGGCAAACGGGCGGCGGCCCCTGGGCTTGCACGAATTTCTACGATGAGTGCAAGGAACTGAGGAATGCGGACGGACAGCTTTACTACTTCGTTCGCCGGGGTACTGTGTGGGGTTTGGTAACGGATACAGGGGATGAGATCGTCCCGCCCCTTTTCGAAGAGATCTACCCGTTCGACGCCAATGGACTGGCCCTGGCCAAAAAGACCGGAAAATACGGCTGGATCGACTGGCAGGGAAACCCCCGCATATCTTTTTCCTTCGACTATGCGAACCTGTTCGAGGGCGATAGCGCCAAAGTCACTCTGAATAACCGCAGCTTTTATATCGACACGGATGGACAGGAAAAGACCCGAAAAACAACAACCACGGATGTCTCCGAGCCTTCGACTCCGACAACGACTCCTTCGACACCTCCGGCATCTCCAGCATCTTCGGTTAACAACAACCTGACCAAATTGGTCCTGGAAGTTAGCAATTCCTGGGATGACCTGTGGAAAAAAGCGGACCTTTCCTGGGATGGGTGCAAGAGCTACGTTCCCGAGGTAGGGTGCCGCGGGCGGTATGCCGCCGTCAAGCGACTGGCCTCGCTGAAAATGCTGGAGCGGATCACCGGCGAACCGGTTTTTCTATCCGGCCCGCACAGGGGGGACCTGGATTTGATGAACAATACCTCATTTGGATATTACAACCCCAAGTTCCTGGATAAGGTATTTGAATTTATTCAATCCCTGAATGACAATCCGAAACTGATTCAGGCGCTCCAACCGTTCTATGACAAACAATTGAAAAATTACATCCGGGTCTATGCCCTGGCCCGCAAGGAATTTTCCAACAACCAGGAATTGGCGATTAAGTATAAGCGGTATATTGAATCTGGAAAACCGAACGCATCTATTTACTCGTTGGGCAATGAAATTGACCTCTTCATGCAGGAAATGACTTCCAAAGGCTACGACGTATACGAAGCCTCTGCGGTGCCCAGTTTCTGGGTCCGTCGTACGATAGATGGGACCGCAGACCAATTTTCCAAGATCTTCGGCCTAACGATGCGCATTTTCGATCAGGATCTTCAATCGGAAAGGCGGAAATGATCCTGCTCAACGTTATACCCAAGTGGATTGACGGCCAGCGGCCGTCAATCCACTTTTCTTAAGTTTTCATTCGTGAAAGGGATCTTCTAACGCCGGATTGTGCAAATAGGTCGTATCCGTCAGCGTCTTCAAAAAGGCGAGTAGATAGCCTTTTTCCTGTGGGGTCAGCTGGATCCCTCCTTTATACACGTTCTTCATCAGGGGGTCGACGGTAGGCGAATTCTTCAGCCCTTCGCTATAAAAATCGATCACTTCTTCCAGGGTCTCGTAGCGACTGTCGTGCATGTAGGGTCCGGTCAGTTCGATGTTGCGCAGGGTCGGGGTTTTGAAGCGCCCCACGTCGAACGGATCGCCGGTGATCTCGGACAGGCCGGGTTCGGGATTCGCATCCAAACCGTTGTTGTGGAAGCGGTTGTCCGTAAACAGGATACCGCCGTGGCAATGGAAACAGTCGCCTTTCTCCGAAAAGAAGATATCGTATCCCAGAAATTCTTCGTCTTCCAGGAATACAAATTGATCCGGATCGAGGTATTGGTCGTATTTGGAATTGGCTGAGATCATGGTCCGCTCAAACTGGGCCATGGCTTTGGCGATATGCTCATAGGTGATCTCTTTGTCGCCGAAAGCCTCGTAAAACCGCTTTGGATAGTCGGGGTGGTTTTGCAGGCGGGACAGATCTGTTTCGAAGAAATCCCGGGACTCGAACAGCATAATGTCCTCCAGCGTGCCCTGGATCTTTCCGTTCCACAAAAAGGCGCCACTCCAGCCCAGGTTGATATGCGGGATGATATTCCCCGGTTTGGAGAAGGAAAAAGCCTGTTGGTGGCAACTGGCACAGGCCTCGGTGCTGTCTTTGTGCAAAATGGGGTCGTAGTAGAGCATGCGCCCCAGCAATACGCCCTGCACCGTAGTCGGATTATCGGCCGGTATTTCCAGGATGGGAAAAAAATCCGGATACTCCAGATTGAAAGGAGTCGGGTCGTATTCCCAACCGGGGTCGATGGGCTTTTCTTTGGTGCAATACGGCAATGTCCAGATCAAAACTCCAAGCAAAAGAATGGTTCGTTTCATGATTTTCAATGTTTGGCCCCCTTGTTTGGCGGATAGGCCCTGTGTGCCGTTTGTAGGTTATGGGTTCATGGGTTCGATGGAAAATGCCGTAGCGCCGTTGGCTTTGAGCGCCAATTGGGCATCCTGATTGGCCATGATCATAGGGCCCCATACTTCGAAATCCCAGGTATTTGGATTTTGCAGCCACTCATTCAGATCGTAGTTCAGCTGGAGCTGCATGGTATTTCCGTCGATTTTCAAGCCGTTGTCGATCGGAAGGGTGATCTCGATGAAGTTTTGGTTATTGCCGGTAGCGCCGGTATGGAGATTGAACGCTTTTTCCTCGCCGGTGCCGGGCAATTTGTACTTCCCTTCAAATTTCATGTAGTGATATCCCTGGTCGCCGGACAAAGGCCATTCCATGTTGATGTTGGTCAGGGTATTGGGCAGGCCGCCGTCGACATTGGTGTCTGCATCGAGGCCGTAAACAAAGGAAAGAGAGGTGTACGTTCCCGGAGGTACGTCCGGAATGGGAATGCTGGGATCGGTAGTTCCCAATTCCTGATAAAATACCTCGTCGAGGAAATACTCCGTCCCGTCGTCTTTGCGGAGGGTAAAATTGGAGAGGTAATACTGGAGCCGGGTCACTTCAAAGGTATAGCCTGCGGCGCAAGTATACCGGAAATCGTTGGTCACGAGCTCCTGGCCCCCAACATTGTAGTTGATGAAAATAGTAACGTTTCCGTTGGTGGCTTCTTTTTGACAGGCGCTCAGCAAAACGAGCGAAGAGAGGATCAGAATGTGAAAGGCGTAGTTCTTTTTCATGACAATCGGGTTTAATTTCGATTGCCAAAAGCTGGGGAATTTTGAGGAAAAAATAAATGATTTTTGTCAGTATGGAAAATCGGGAAGGGCGCGCAAAGCGCGCCCTTCCCGGGCATCTATTTGGTAAATAAGGTCTTGATCGGCACATCGACGCCGAAGTTAAAGAAAAAGCGGGTTGACCGGAGGTTGATCTCATCCCCCAGCGGGTTTTCGATGTACTGGCGGCCGATCTGTCCGCCGACGCCGATGTAGAACGGCGAGTCGGGTATGTTCCAGTGGATCTGCAGGCTTGGCTTGAACATATTTTTATATGTAAACTTATAGTCGCCGAAGGGGCTGTCGTCGCTCCGGTATGACAGGATACTGCCCAGATCGAGCAAGGAGAGGAACAGGGAGAAGGAGGGCGGCTTTAAACCGTTGCCGATCCGGCCGCTCATCGTAATGCCGATGGGCATGGTCGGAGCGATGCTGATGAACTGGTCGGTGGCAGACAAGGTGGACCCGTCCCAGGTTTCCCTCCCCACTGAGCCGCCGAGATAGGCGTTGAGGCCCACGGTGAGCTTTTTCTGCCGTTTCAGGCGGGAGCTGCCCGGAGGGTCGGCGATGCCTTCCAGCAGGCTCTGTACTTCATCTCCGGTTTCAGCGTCGACGAGGTCGGCGATGAAATATCCGTATTTGGAGAGAAATTCGTGGATGGATCCGTCCGGATTTAAGCCTTCCATGAGAATAAAGAGGCGGATCGCGGCGGTCATGGCGTGCCGGTGGTCGCCAATGTTGAGGTAGTAGATGAGGTCCAGCACCATATTGGAAAGCTCGGCCAGGGAATCGAGCGTCGGGTCGGTCTCGGAAAGGGGATAGACCTGATCGGGGGTGGCCGGATCGACGATCAGCGGGATATCCAACACGCGGTTCAGGGTGTTGACAATGAAAGCGGAGGTGTAATAAAAATTCAATTGTCCGTTTTCATTGAGGGTGTCCACGACCGTTGGGTTGAGGAGGTAGGGCAGGTCGCTGACGGTGAGCTGCACCAGACGGGCAAGGCCTTCCGGGGAGATGCGTCTGACGTGCTGTACCTGGCAGAGGCGTTGGTATAAAAGGCCGAGGTAGGCATTGTTCAGGGCCGGGTTGTTGAACAGGGTATCGAGTTCGGCTTTGGTGATCCATTTTTGCCCCGGTTCGGAGGATCCCGAACGGAGGCAGTACATCAGGTGGGTCAGCGTTTCAGTCAGGCCGAGCATGGGTTGGGCGTTGGCCATGATCCGCATTTCAGACGGAGCAGAAACCTGTTTGACCGTGTCGAGTTGATGGCCCATCGCCTCGAGGTCCTTGCTCAGGAGATCGATCATGTCCAATACACCGGCATAGGGATGTGCGCTCTCTTTCCCGGAGAGGTACTGTTGAACGGGACTGTCGGACTGCTGTTCGGGAAATTGCGAGGCGAGCTTGTCGTTCAGCAGATAGAGCCGGTCTTCCACGTCGATCAGCTTTTGAGTTTCCGCTTCGGGGGAGATCGTTCGCATGCCCAGGGCCTGTAGCTGCGCTTCCGACAGGTCGAGCCCCTGGACCCCCACGAGAAAGTCCACGATATCCTGATACCCGTCATCGATAATGGCGGCGAGCATGTCGAAGGCCAGTCCCTGGTTGCCGGTCAGTTGGGGCTCCCAAAAGTCTTTGGTGGCGAGGATCGTCTTTTGCAGGGATTGTCTGCGGACTTCCAGGTTTTGATAAACGGCCTCGATCGTATTTGGCTGGAGGTCCATTTTCCATTGGTCGTAGACCATTTTAAATGTCGTCAGGTCGTTGGTCCAGTTGCTCAGGATCTGGTCGATCGAGAGATCGGAAAACCAGGTGCCGTTCAGGTTGCGGACCAGATCGAGGCCGGCGGCGCGCCATTCTTCCGGGCTTCGGTCTTCTCCAAAATACCGGTCGTAGGCGCCGACGTTCCGGAAGCGCAGGATGTATGCGGTGTCGAGACGACCTTCCAGCAGGTAGGGCAGGAGGTTGAGGCGGAAGACCTCTGCGGTATCGGTCCCGAACAACATGTCGAGGTTATAGGCAGGCTGGAGCTCCAGGGCAAAATCGGGATAGCTTATCCCTTCCTCTTCCGTGGTCTCTTCGATCCCGTTCATGATCTGTGCTTCCCCATCTTCCAGTTCCAGATAGATATCGGTGATCAGGTTGACGCATTCGCGGCTCAGCCGGACCAGTTCCTGATATTCCGGAGAATCGGTTGGGGTTTCAGCTGTGAGGAAATTGGCTTTTTTCTCGGTTTGGTAATAATTTTCGTAGAGGTTGCGGAAGGTGAGCGGCAGGATCTCTTCCAGGGGCAACCCGTTTTGCGCCATTCCGACGATGGAATAAACCGCCAGGAGATTGTAGATCAGCGGGTCTTCCTTCAGGACGTCAAAGCGTTCCTCGCTCAGGATGATGGAAGGAAGGCGAACGCTGAGCATTTGCAGGTCTTCGTAGAAAGCGTCCCGCACCCGTTGGATGAAGGAGTTGGAGTAGGTCTGTCCGGGGTCCCTGAACTGTTCCACGACGGTGGGGAACAGGTCTTCGTATTCGACGACATCCTTGGTCAGGAAGCGTTCCATGAAATTGATCACGACCTCTTCCTGTGCCCGTTCCAGTACGAACTGGAACAGCCCCTCGATGATCGCCTGGGAGTTGACAAGGCCATTATGGACGTTTTGATTGCTTTCCTGGGCCATTTCCGCCAGGGCAACCTGCGTTTCAACCGGGGGGATGCTGTATTCCCGAAGGGCCCGCGATACGGAGAGGTATTCGGCCGGGGAGCTGCCGTATTCACCCCGGAGCAGGCCGACCATCCGTTCCCGAGGCGCTTGGCGCAGCGAATCGGACTGCTCCCGGAAAGTCCGTATAAAGTCAAGGTGGGTAGAATCCAGGGCGATTGTCAGGCTGTCGAGCGGGATCAGATCGGGGATGCGGGGATTATCCATGTACCGGTAGGGGAGTTTTGCCAGTTTGGAATGGGAAAATTCCGGGGACATGGGGTTGTCGTATTCATACAAGATGGCTATCATGCGGGAGTAAGCCTCCATCGCGGCGGAGTCTTGCAGGTCATAGCCTTTTTCTTCCAGCATCCGGGTAGCCTCCACCAGCGCTTTGGCGTCCTGGTACAGGCTCTGCCCCTGGGCCTGAACAACAAGGAGGAGAAAAAAGAATAGTTTGGTGAGTACGGAGATTGGTTTCATGGGATATGTATTAGTTCGCGTTGCCGTTGATTTTTTTCTCGATGAAGTCGTTTAGCAGTTTATAGGCACCGGTAAACTGGACTACCGTTTCGACTACGCCGATCAGGCGGTCGTATAAGGCGACCATTTTCAGGTCGTTCTGGTTGGTGTCGATCTCATTGTTCTTCAACTTGGCCCGGTAGTCGTCGATCTGGTTGTTAAAACGATCGTCTTCCTCCTGAAATTCCTCATTTTCCATTGGATCATCGCCGGAATCTGCCATCGACTTCTTTTTCCGGGTGATATTCCCACGGATCAGGCGCATAGCCTCCAGCATTTTGATGTTCCAGTCGGAGGTGCTGGCATGGTTGAGCCAGCGCAGCGATTCCTGCAAAATATTATCTTCCAGGAAGGTGGTGAGATTTTCGACTTCCGTTTGCAATTCATCCAGCGCGCCATCGGGCAGGGTCCGGATGGTCAGAATATGTTGGACGAACTGGAGGGGGTCGAATTCGATCGGGTGGAGCCAAATGCCTTCGACTTTAAATTTTTCGAAGGTATTCTCCAGATTTTGAACAATATCGATCACATCGGGGTCATCACTTCCCAACTGGGCAATGAGGGCATCAACTTTGACCCGGCAAGCATCTTTGGCTTCCTGGACGAGCGACTTTAGCTGGGTATTGTCTGCGGACATAAAATTTGGTTTTTTATAAAGATAACCGAAGATAGGTTTATTACAGCGTTTCAATAATAAATTTATAAAGAATGATTGGGCGGAGACAGCCCGCCCAATCGTTCTTTATGAGGAGTTTTTCGACCGCAGGAATAAAAATAAAGATAAAAAGGAAGCGCAACAGTCATGCTCACGACTGTTGCGCTTCCCGTTTAGAATAAAAGATCAGATAGACCCTTTCGAAAAGACGATGACCCGGCCGTTGGGCGACCAGTCGGGGTCTATTTCGTTGAAATCAGGCGTATTGGTCAGGTTTTCCATGACGCCGTCTTCAACCCGGACCCGCCAGATGTCGTAGCTATCGGTTTCGTTGCCGGAGAAAAAGGCGATCATTTTACTGTTGCTCGACCAGGAGGGTTTACCGACCGGATCGGTGCAATTGGTCAGTTGCACGGACGCGCCGGTTGGTGCACCTGTTTCGTCGACCGGGATGAGGAACAGTTGCCCGGCCCGGCAGTAGGCGATCGTAGTGCCATCGGGCGACCAGACCGGGGCGGAACCCGGGCAGAGGTATTTTTCTTCGCCGGTTTCCAGGTTGCGGGTATAGATGCCATTGCGTTCGAATACGATCATTTTGTTGTCGGGCGACCAATCCGCCCGGCATCCATCCGTGACCGGCTCTGCGATACCGCCTTCCCAGTAAATCCTGTAAATGCGGACCCCTCCGTCTTCAGATGTTTTGGTGAAAACGATCCATTTTCCATTGGGCGACCAGGAGGGATCGTTTCCTCCTTCCGCGCCGGGGAGCAATTTGCTTTCTTTTGTCTGCACATCCGTCACGTAGATATGATGTTCAGGATCAAAAAAGGCATCGTGGGCCACAAAACGGGTATCGTGGGAAAAGGAGGGATCAAACTCCCCACAGTTGGGAATGTGGGAAAGCTGCATCGTTTCCCCTGTTTTCGGATTGAGTACGTAAAGGTCAAAATCGGGCGCCGCGGTCCGGAATTCCAGCGAGGCCTTATCCGATAGTTCTTCTTTTAACAGAGCGTCTTTTTGACACCCCGCAGCCAATATTGCCAATAGCAGCAATACACTGGCAAGGGTCATATGTTTTTTCATGGCAGGTAATTTGTTTGCGCATAAGTACCCCGAAACCCCTAAATTTACAATGACTTCTGTCAGGTGAGACAGTGACAAAATACATCTTTCTCCGTCCTAGACAGTGATTTATGTATTTTTAATCTTTCCTCATCTTTATAGTGTTGTCCCTCGATTTTTTTACTCAAAAACCAGACCCCATGCGATTTTTCCCCGCTTTACTGATCTTTTTTGGCGCCATCGCCCTTCGCGCCCAACCTTCCCTTTCCGACCTGACCGGCGATCTGGCCAAGGCCATGCAAGAGGTGGAAACGGCAAAAGCTACCTTATCCCAATCGATCGAAACCGTTAAGGATAAACCTTATGTGATCGTCTACCATCTTTCCACTACCAGTCCAAAGGGCCGTACCCTTGAAGAAGAGTGGCGGTTTAATCTGGCTGACATCGACTCCAGAAGTGTGCGGGTGGAGGATGGTAAGGACGCCCTGCGCATTAATCTTAAAATGGACAAAGGCCAGAAATACGTTCAGTACTTCAAGGACGGCAGCCTGACCTCCTACACCGATAACCTGGAATTTTACGGAAAGGATATCGACAATGCCCGGCAGATCGAAAGCCTTTTGCTGGCTGCCGTTCCAAAGGCCATGGCGGCCTGGGATCAAACTGCCAATATTGAGGGCCTGAACAACGACCAACTTCTGGAACTTTTGATGAAGCTGGTCGATGATATGGAACTGGATGGCACGAATTACCGGCAACGGCTGACCCAAATGCCCGATTATCCCGATCGCCTCAACCTGAACCTGGTAACCAGTAACGCCCGGAACAGCCGGCAGGAAACCTACATCTGGAGCCTCGGCGATCTGAAGCCGGGCGGTGTCCGGATCAACTTCTCCGGCGATGACGCCCTTGTCGAAGCCGTCACCAAAGATAACATGCCCTGGGTATACGTTCAGGAAGAAGGCGTACAGAAAGACTACGCCAAAGCCGTCTATTTCCGGGTGCCGGATGCCGACCGGGGTAAGCAACTGGTGGCCGTTCTGGAGAAGCTGATCCCATTCGGAGAAAGGTCCATCCAGAGCCGCCTTCCTTCCCCCGGCAACCCCGCCGAGAATTTTGACCGCATCAGTGCCAGTTTAGGCGCTTTTTCAGTGGGAAAGAATTCCTATAACGTCGGACTGGAGAAAAAATGCCAGACCCGCCTGACGGAAACCCAGGGGAGCACCAATATGGAATACGCCTTTCATATGGGCGATCTCGACCCCAAGTCGGTAAAACTCGAAATGGATGACGATCAGGTGGAAATCCACGTCAACACGGAAAAGAAAGCGGACTACATCTGGGTATCAAAGGATGGGGAGCAGGCAAACTACGACGACGAGATCGTTATACAGGTTGCCGATGTAGAGAAAGGCCGCCTGATCGCCTATCTCCTTCCCACCCTGATCGATCAATGCCCGGAAGAGGTCAACTTCGGCAAATTCGAGGATGTGGAAAAATGGATCTCGGATGGGAAGGCTCCCGACACCGGCATTTCCCAAACGCTCTCCCGGAAATCGGGTGAAGAGGCCTGCAAATGGAAATACGTGATCCGCGATAACGACGAGAAAAAGCCCTCGGAAGAATCTTACGAATTCAACGCCTACGACCTCGACCCCGATCAGGTCCGGATTGAGGTCAATCGCAAAACGGTGAGCGTCGAGGTGCAAACCCTTCGGAAGCAGAATATCATATCCAGCGTAGTCAAGGAAAAGCCGGGGTTTGTATCCTCCCTCGCCTTCGAGGTGGCGGATATCAAGTCCGCCAAGTCCCTGCGTACGACCCTGGAACAGTTGATCGCCGAGTGCAAGTAAATATAAATAACGTGTGAGAAAGGGGCCCCGTCACCGGCAGGGCCCTTTTCTTTTTTAAACTTGAGCCAATAAGTCAATCAATTGGACTTTTGAGCAAAATTCCGTGGCGCAATAGTTCGGTCCTTTGTACTATCAAAAAAAAGGAACAGAATTATGAAAACGCCATTTATCGATCTTATCCCCGAATCCCCGTATTCCCCTTATGGGTTGAACCACCTACGCGCCGCTTTCCCGTTTTTGAAATTTGCGGCCCGTCCATCCCATCTTCTAACTGAAGAAGCCCTGACAGAAATGGCCCTGGGCAGCATTCCGGACCTGGAACACGTATGCCGCGATCTCTTCGATACATTCGGATTTGAAAGCCCTCCTTATTCAGCCCTGCAATTTATTCCCGTTCTGAAGAACCTGGAATCTATTCCAAAAGCGGAGGCGGAGCGGTTTTTCAATAATCCGAAGACCGGCCACATCCTGGTAAAGAACGCCCTGCTCAAAGTGGTATTGATCCACTGGAAGCCCGGGCAATTCATCGACGTTCACGGTCATCCGAAAGGAGGTTGCGTATTCAAGATCCTGCAGGGCAGTCTTGAAGAAAAGCGATACAATTCCGATGACTCCCGGCAGTTGCTGGGCATCAGCACGCTTCATAGCGGTAGCATGGCCTATATCGACGATACCATGGCGCACCACTCGGTAGGAAATCCCTTCGACGTTCCCGCTATCAGTTTGCATGCATATACACCCGGAGTGTAGATCAAATCAAATCCATTTAAGTAGTGCGACAAAATTAATCAAGCATATTTCGCCGCCGCCGGCGGCGAAATATGCTTATAAACACTGCGGCCAGCGGCCGCAGTGTTTATAAATTAATTATGTCAGAGCATTTAACCATTTAATAATTTATTAAAATCATTAAGTCATGTCTGAGAAAAAGAAGTTAGTTGTAGTGATCACCCGCGGTTTGGACGATGAGCGTTCGTCTGTAGCTTGGAGCATAGCAAACGGAGGGATCAATTCCGGGTTGGATGTTTCGATATTCCTGGTAAGCTCTGGAGTAGATTGGGTGCGCAAAGGCGCCGCTACCCTGGCGAGGTTGAATCCCCTTGATCCGCCGATCATGGAAATGATCCAAAAGGTGATCGACAGCGGTTGTTCCATCGGGGTGTGTCCGCCTTGTGCCAGTATCCGGGGCTATACTCAGGACGATTTTCTGGAAGGAGTTACTATTGTCGGCTCGACGGCCATCCATGAGCCGGTGAAGCAAGGCGCAGCGGTACTGACGTTTTAGTTGACAATAAAAAAAGAAGGCCATTGCGACACAAGGTCGCAATGGCCTGTTTTCATTGGATTTTATTTATACGATCCCGATGTCTTTTCGAATCGTTTCGAAGCCTTCGAGCTTCGGAAGGGTCACCGTCAGGATACCCTCCTCGTACTTGGCGTGGATCGCCTCCTTGTCGATTTTGCTGTTCAGTTCGAATCGTTTTTGAAAACTGCCGGGTTTGAATTGCATGCGGCGGGGGCCATAGAACGGGGGTTGTTCATTCCCGGGTTTGTCGACCGATATGATCAGTACATCGCCTTCCAGTTTCACCTGGAAATCGGTTTTGGCATATCCGGCCGCGTAAATTGCGATCTGGTATTGGTCGTCCAGTTCTTCCACATTTACAGGCGGATAGCCCCACTGGGCGAATTGTTGTTTCCAATGTCTTCCGGCGTGTTGTCCGCCGTGGTGGTGCCCCCAATGGGCATGGTGAGCTGAGTGATTACACATGATTTACAAAATTTTTAGGTCAATTATTTTACTTCGATGATGCGTTCGGACCGTCTGCCTTCGGCCAGGTCGATGGGATAGTCCATGAGCAGGTCTCCTTTCCAGACGGGCATTTGCCGCCCGTGGTTGGGAGAGTGGCCGAGGACTTTTTTCCCCGCGTAGAAGACGAGGCCGAACAGGGCCGCCATGAAAAAAGCGAAGATCAAAAAGCGGGCTATGAAGAAGAAAAACAGGATTCCCAGAGGGAGCATGATAAAAAAGCGGAATGGTCGCATGGTTATGAAAGTTTTTTGGTAAAAAAAGCAGGGCTGTTTTATGGGCCTCTGTTTAGGTAGACGATCAGGTAGGGGGATTACTTTAAAAAAGGGGCTTTTTTTTTGGAGGAGGGAGGAGGGAGGAGGGGGCAGGGAGCAGCTGGGAAAAGTCAGGATGCTATTTGGTAAAAACACAAACGCCGTTTCTAAGAAACGGCGTTTGTGTTTTTACCAGATAAAATATTGATTTTCAGCCAAAAATATCAATCCGGTTCCAGAAAATAACTGGAAAACTCCCAGGGGTTTTCAGAATATGTCAGGATGCTGATGAATAAATGGCGCCTCTGAAAAGGGAAGATGACCCTTACCTTTTTTCACACCGCTCTTTCCACTTATCCCGGAAAGCTGCCCGCTCTTCCTCGCTCATTTGCATCCATTTTTCCCGCCAATGGCGGCGGGGCGATTGGCTCCATGGGCCGCGGGACGGGCCGAACCGGAAGCCACCCACCAGGATGCGGCTGAGCAACAATAACCCCAGGGATTGCCAGAAATTGAGGGCTTTTACCCCGGTGGCATCGACAAGGATACCATTCCAGAGGTACATGACGAGGTAGCCCAATGAGAGGAGGAACAATGCCCCCATGGCAAAAAAGAACAGGAATTTTACCGGTGGCGGCGTTCTTCGGCGGGATGAAGGATCGTTGAACATAATGGTATCGTAATCAATTAAAAAAGCAAATTAATAAAGCATGAATTCTTCATACAGGGTTTGCAGGCGTTGGCGCAAATGCTGCACGGCATAGCGTTTCCGGGAAATGAGGGTTTTGATGTTGACTCCCGTCCGGTCGGAGATCTCCTGAAAGGTCTGATCTTCCAGTTCATTCCAGACGAATACCTCGCGCTGGTTCTCGGGCAATTCTTCCAATGCCTCAAAAAGCGCTTCCCAGAATACTTCCCGCAGCATTTCCGTTTCGGGGGTATTGTTTTCGGCCAGAAGGATATCCCTGAACGAGATCTCTCCCGCTTCGCCCTCAAACGTCAGCTCCTCGAGGGAGTCCTCGCTGCGCTTTCGAAAGCGGTCGGTGATCCGGTTGCGGGCCACGCGAAACAGCCACGCGCTCACCTGCTCAATAGGTTCGGTATCTACCACCCGGCTGAACTGATACCAAACGTCCTGCAAAACGTCTTCTGCATCGGCGGTGGTGGGTACGCGACTACGGATGAAACTGAACAGGCGGTTGCTGTAAGTTTTGACGACGCTGGTAATATTTTGTCTTGGCTGATCGGCCATTTCTGTTGGCATAAATCCGGTCTTCTTCCCTGGGAAGACGAACGAACCGGTAAATTACTTTAAATTGACGGGAGGTTTTCACAAATGAACTGAAGTTGAACCCGTATGAAAAATTATTTGCTTCCCTTTCTGCTTCTGAGCGCCGTGTCCCTCATCGCTCAAAACAACCCGATCCACTACGTCAACCCCTTTATCGGCACCCAGCGCATGGGCCATACCTACCCGGGCGCTACGGTGCCTTTCGGGTCGGTTCAACTGAGCCCGGATACCGATACCATCCCGATGTTTGATGAAAGCGGGAAATACGTTCCCGAAGTGTATGCCTATTGCGCCGGATATCAATACACCGATCCGACCATAGTAGGGTTCAGCCATACTCATTTCAGTGGCACCGGGCATTCGGACCTGGGCGATATCCTGCTCATGCCGGGTGTGGGGAAGGTGCAACTCAACCCGGGTACGGCCGATGATCCGGACAGCGGCTACCGCTCGCGCTATCGCAAGGAGAACGAATCGGCCGAACCTAACTACTACCGGGTGTTGCTCGACGACCCCCATGTCCTGGCCGAACTGACCACCTCCACCCGGGTGGGCATGCATCGCTATACCTTCCCCGCTTCCGCCGATGCCCACCTGATCCTCGATATGACCCACGGCATCTACAACTACGACGGGAAAAATGTGTGGACCTTCTTGCGGGTGGAAAACGACACCCTCCTTACCGGATACCGGACCACTACCGGCTGGGCCCGCACGCGAACGGTCTATTTCGCCATCGCTTTTTCCAAAAAAATAAAAGACTACGGACTTCAACCCGCCCAACAGGAACCCTACCGCGGCTTCTGGCGAAGGTTCGATCAGACACATAATTTCCCGGAAGCGGCCGCCCATGAACTGCGGGGGTATTTCCGTTTCGATGAAACAGACGGCGAACCACTCCTGGTCAAAGTGGCCCTGTCCTCCGTCAGTACGGAAGGCGCGTTGAAGAACATGCAGGCCGAGGTTCCGCACTGGGATTTCGACCGGGTCAAACGCGAGGGACAGGACCAGTGGAACCACGAACTGGGCAAGCTCCGGGTCGACATGTTGGACGAGGATGAAAAAACGAACTTCTACACCGCCCTTTACCATGCCTATTTGGGCCCTACCGTATATATGGACGTGGACGGCCAGTACCGCGGGCTCGACCAAAATATCCATCAGTCCACGGGCTTTACCAACTATACCTCGTTTTCCCTTTGGGATACCTACCGGGCTCTGCACCCCCTTTTCACGATCGCACAGCCCTCCAGGGACGGCGACATGATCCAGTCCATGCTGGCCCATTACGACCAGAGCGCTCAGCACATGCTGCCCGTTTGGTCGCACTACGCCAATGAAAACTGGTGCATGATCGGCTACCACGCCGTATCCGTCATCGCCGATGCCTATGCCAAGGGCATCCGGAACTTCGACGCTGAACACGCCCTGGAAGCTTGTGTCAACACGGCCCGCAACCCGCGTTTCGACGCCCTGCCCGACTACATCCGACTGGGGTATGTGCCCGAGGACAAGAGCGGCAATTCGGCTTCCAAAACCCTCGAATTTGCCTATGACGACTGGTGTATCGCCCAATTGGCCCGGGAACTGGGACATACGGATATCAATGAAGAATTTATGAAAAGGGCGGGCAGTTTCAGGAATATCTTCGATCCTTCTACGGGTTTCATGCGCCCCCGCACCAGCGATGGCGCCTTCGTGCCCGGTTTCGATCCGCTCGATACACACGGGCAGGGCTTCATCGAGGGCAATGCCTGGAATTATAGTTTGTACGTGCCGCATGAACCGGAAGCATTGGCCGAACTCCTGGGCGGGAAAGAGGCATTCGGACGCTACCTGGATTCGCTGTTCACCATGACGTTGCCCGACAGTTATTTTGAAAAAACCGAAGACGTTACCCGGGAAGGGATCATCGGCAACTATGTGCACGGCAACGAGCCTTCCCACCAGGCGCCTTTTTTCTACCAATGGTCGGACCGCCCCTGGAGAACCCAGGAGGTGGCGCGCATGATCCCGCCGAAGATGTACCGTCCGGCGCCCAACGGATTGGGCGGCAACGACGATTTCGGGCAGATGAGCGCCTGGTATGTTTTCAACGCGCTGGGGTTCTATCCCGTATCACCGGGCAAGGCCGAATATGTATTCGGGAGCCCCTCCGTCGTCTCGGCCGAATGGACGCTCGAGAATGGAAATGTCTTTCGCATTGAAACCCGGAACCAAAGCCCGGCGCATGTCTATGTGGAAAAGATCACCTTGAACGGGCTGCTGCTGGAGCGCCCGTACCTGAGCCATGAGGAGATCATGCGGGGCGGGGAGCTGGTGTTTTACATGGCGGGGAAGCCGGTGAAATGAGCGTTCCTGCATTTTGTATATTGTGCCCTTCAAACCATTTCGCATGATGTTCCGGCGACCGGGTATGCTGCATTCCATCCTGCCTCTCTTTTTTGGACTGGCTTTCCTGGTATTTGTAGCCGGCCTTTTGCAGCAATGCAGTCCCGGCCCCGTTCCCCTGGAAAAACAGTACATCGGAACCCAGGCTTGCGCCTCCTGCCATGAACCCGAAATGATGTCCTGGCAAGGGTCGCATCACGACCGGGCGATGCAGGAGGCTACGGACGAAACCGTGCTGGGCAATTTTGAGCAAGCCCGGTTTGAAAGCCATGGGGTTATATCCACCTTTTTCAAAAGGGACGGCAAATTCTTTGTCAACACCGAAGGCCCGGACTCCCTCCTGCACGATTATGAGATCAAGTACACTTTTGGTTTCACGCCGCTCCAGCAGTATATGGTGGAAATGGCGCGTGGAAAGATCCAATGCCTCCTGATCGCCTGGGACGATATCGGGAAAAAATGGTTCGACCTTCAACCGTCGGCGCGGTTTGCTCCCGACGACTGGATGCACTGGACCGGCGGCAGTATGACGTGGAACACCATGTGTGCGGACTGCCATTCCACCTACCTTCAAAAGAACTATTTCGAAGAGCCCGACTCCTTCGCTACCCGGTGGGCGGCCATCGACGTGAGTTGCGAGGCTTGCCACGGTCCCGGTCTGGAGCATCAGAAATACGTGAAGTCCCCGGCCTATAAAAAAGGAGAAACCGTAAAGGGGTCCTTTTTGCACCTGACCGCCGATCTGAGTAGCAAGGAGCAGGTAGATCAATGTGCCCGTTGCCACTCCCGGCGCTCGCAGTATTCGAAGGCCTATGACCATTCGGGGGTGTTTATGGACCACTATTTGCCGGAGATCCTCCGGCCGGGGCTCTATTACCCCGACGGCCAGATCCTGGACGAGGTATACGTTTATGGGTCCTTTTTGCAGAGCAGGATGTACCGCAACAACGTGCGGTGTTCCGATTGCCACGACGCCCATTCCCTGAAATTGAAATTCGACGGCAACGACCTTTGCCTGCAGTGTCATGACAAAGAAAAATACGATACCGCCTCGCACCATTTTCACGATCCGGCCGGGGAAGGGGCCAGTTGCGTTGGGTGTCACATGCCGGGCAGGACCTACATGGGTAACGATTACCGGCGGGATCACAGTTTCCGGGTTCCCCGGCCGGACCTGAGTGTGCGTTTCGGCAGCCCCAATTCCTGCAACGAATGCCACGATGACAAAACCGCTGCCTGGGCTGCCAAAACAGTAGTGGACTGGTATGGGCCCGTCCGGCAACCCCATTTTGCCGATGTGCTGGCGCCCGTGCTTGTGGGAGAGCGTGCAGCCGGGCCGGAGTTGCGGAGCATGCTGGGCGATACGAGCAAACCCGAGATCGTTCAGGCCACCGCGATATGGCTGATTGGATCTGCCGGGGATGAGGCGTCCAGGCGAACCATTATCGAGGGACTAAAGCATCCCAACCCGCTGGTCCGATTTATGGCGGTGGATGCAATGGAGCATTTTCCCCTGGAGGAGCGGGCCCGCTTCCTGTCGCCTTTGCTGAAAGATCCGGTCCTTACCGTGCGCACCCAGGCCGCCTATGTGCTGGCCGGTCCGGGGGCTCAATTGTTGCAGGGCGTTCAAAAACAGGATTTTGAGCGGGCGGACCAGGAATTCCGGGACGTGTTGGCCATGCAGGCCGATTTTCCGGGTGGGCAGTTGCTCAAAGGACAGTATTATTACAAAAAGAAAGACCTTGCCAGGACCGAACAGGCCTTCCGGGAAGCCATCCGGCGGGATCCTTATTTGTCTCCGGCCTACTTCAACCTGGCTCAGTTGTATTATCAGCAGGGAAAGCTCGACGATGCCGTGCGGGAGTTCAGAAATGTCATCCGGGTTCAGCCGGACCATGCGACGGCCTGGTATTCCCTGGGGCTATTACTGGCCGAGATGAATGACCTGCAACAGGCAAAAACCTGTTTGGCCAAAGCGGCGGACCTGGAGGAAAACCCCCGGTATTACTACAACCTGGGGTTGGTCTATCAAAAGTTGGAGCAGAACGCCCTGGCGGAGGCCACTTTCCTGAAAGCCCTTTCGATCGATCCGGCCTCCGAGGCCAACCTGTATGCACTGGCCATCCTCTATCTTCAGCAAGGGCAATTGAATAAGGCCCGGGGGATGGTCGAAAAATTGTTGGAGATCAGCCCGGATAACAACGCCTACCGGCAACTCCTTTTGCAGGTTCGGTGAGTGTGGGTTCACTTACAAGCAAATACCCGGTATTTTTACCGTCGAATTACTGCCCGTTTTTGTCATCTGTCTTGCCATTTTCTACCCTGGAAAATCCCTACATTTACTTTTTGAATAAAATATCTGGCATTACTTCCAGGCGGACCATCATTCATGGCACATAACAGGCGGAGCGGGTTTGGAACGGCAGCATGGCTGACCAACACATGCTGGTTGCTGGTGTTTTTCCACCTGCTGCTTCCCTTTTTTGGATTCGCGCAGAAAGCACGGTTCGAATTTTTTACCACGGCCAACGGACTGACCGGGAACAACACCTCCACGGTCGCTCAAGACGATCAGGGTTTCCTCTGGTTGGTGAATGAGGGCAAAGTCCACCGCTTCGACGGACGAAACTTTTTGGTCTATCCTTCTCCCGATGAATTGCCGGGTGGCCAGGGGCCCTTCCTGGGCCTGGCCTCTTATCAGGATTCTTTACTCTTTGTGTGGAGCGAAAGCGCTTGCTTTCTGTTGGACCCTAAAACGGAGGACTGGCAACAGATTGAAGTAGAGGCGGAAAGCCCTCCGGGCAATGGAGTGGAGTTTTTTCAAGGTATGGGACGCGACCCTATTCTCCTGACCAGGGCGCAAAAAGGTTTTAGTGAATCCGACATTTTGCGTTTTCAAAACCATCAACTGGCCCTCGTCAGCTTTCCCGCCCATATCTCTTCGCTCAATGCCCCTTTCTACTGGTGTGCTATCGACGCTTCCGGCCATACCTACCTGGCCTATCGGGACACCCTATACCAGTTGGATCCTACGGGTCGGGAGATAGCTGTCACTCCCTTCCAAAATATTTGTACGGATTGCGCGAATCTCTGCTTTCAATTCAGTCCGGGTGGCACGCTGGTGCTCCTGGCCGACTGGCGATTTTATGTCCTGGACCGGGAGAACAACCGGTTTGTGCCGCACCCCGCCAACCGGTTTGTGCGGCCCGGTCAAAACCATTTGCACCGCTTCATTTTTGAAAAAAATGGCAGCATCTGGGCCTGTGGAGCGGATCGAAACCTCATGTATTACGATGCCGCTGCAGATACCCTGTTCAATTTTCAGGAGGAATTGAAAACCTTGCTCCCCAATCCCAATGATTTTAAAGGGGTTTTTCAGGATAAAACCGGGATTGTCTGGGTAGATACCCGGATGGGGCTGCTAAAAGTAAGGCCACAGATCTACCCGTTTCAAACCTATTTCACCGGGCTGAATGGATCCAATGCCTATTTTAGTTTCCGGGGGATGACCGAAGATGCGCAGGGAATGATCTACGGGATGTTTTACGACGGGATTGCTCGGTTTGACCCGGCCAAAAAACAACCATCCCGGATTTTTACCCCCCCAAACCTGAATCCAAATCCTTTCGATCTCTATGCAGACGGGGAACGGATATGGGTGAACGGCGGACAGTACCTGGATCCAAGAACAGGCATGATAATGGACGTGCCCAGTCCATTTCATGAAAATCCGGTGGGCGATAACGGGTTTTTTGCGAAGGACCGGAACGGAACCCTTTGGTGGGCGGCGCATTATTTTCTGCTCTCCTTGCACAACTCGGAAGCCGGTTTGAAATGGACCAGGGAGCTGGAGTTGCCGGAAAAGGTATTCAACAAGATGGAAGCTCTCCACGCGGGGGAGCAAGACGGGAAATTGTGGATCAGCTTTAAAGGAAAATTGCTGCAATACGACCCTAAAACCAAAGATCAGCATTGGTTTGATCCTGCCGATTGGGAACTCCCCGTAACCCGCATCATGGCCATTCAGGAGGATCGCAGGGGGAAATTTTGGCTGGGCACCGATGCAGGCCTTGTCTATTTCGACCCGGAAAAGGACGCCGCCGTTCTCTATTCGGTCAATGAGGGCCTGCCCAATAATTTCGTCTGTGGCGTATTGACCGAAGGCGATTCCTGCCTCTGGCTGAGCACCAATCACGGCCTTTCCCGCTTTCATATCCCTACGAAAACTTTCGTCAATTTTTTGGAAGAAGATGGGCTGACACATAACGAATTTAACCGAAAGTCTTTTTTCAAAGCCCGTGACGGCCGGCTATTCTTCGGCGGAATGCGAGGCATCAACGCTTTTTTCCCGGACGAAGTGATGCGGGCTTACCGAAACAAAAACAATGGCGCCCGCATGGTGCTCTCTTCCTTTACCTACACCGATGAAAGGCGGGATACGGTCTTATGGAAAACCCATTTTGGACACCAGCCCGAAATCCACCTCCACTATTGGGATTGGTCGTACACCTTTGAATATGCGCTAACCGATTTCGGAAACCCGGAGGAGATCTTCTTCAGCTATCAAATGGAAGGCTATAAAGACAGCTGGTCGGCCCCATCCAAATTCAACTTTGTCCGGTTCAACAGCCTGCCCAGCGGCGAATACGTTTTCCGGGTAAAAGCCCGCGATAGCCGGGGGCAGTGGAACCCCAACCAATTGGCCGTAAAGGTGATCGTCCACCCTCCCTGGTGGGCGACCTGGTGGGCCTTTATTCTTTACAGTCTCCTTTTCATCGTAGTCGTCTATTTTTTGCGCCGCTATGAGCTGAACCGCCAACGGCTCAAGTACAACCTGGACCTGGAAAAGCTGGAAGCGGAGCGGTTGAAAGAACTCGACAGTTTCAAAAGCAGGCTCTACACGAATCTGACCCACGAGTTCCGCACGCCGCTTACGGTCATCCTGGGTATGGCAAAACAGTTGACAGAAGGCAGTTGGCAGTCGGCGGTCGGGGAGAAGGAGGGAAAACGGATTTCCCAGGGTTTGAACCTCATTGAAAATAACGGGAGAAACCTCCTGCGCCTCATCAACCAGTTGCTCGACCTGTCCAAACTGGAAAACCAGGCCTTTCAACTCCATATGCGGCAGGGGGACATCGTGCCCTACCTGCGCTACCTCACCGAGTCATTCCAGACCTATGCCAATAGCAATAACCTCTCCCTCCGGTTTTTCACTCCCCTGGAATCGCTCGTCATGGATTACGACTCCGAGCAGGTCAAGCAGGTATTGACGAACCTGATCTCCAATGCCGTGAAATTTACGCCGTCGGGTGGAGATGTGTATGTGCAGTTGGCAGTAGATAGTGTGCAGTCGGCAGTTGGCGATCTCTTGCTCACCGTAAAAGACACCGGCGTAGGGATACCTCCGGAGCATCTGCCCCATATCTTCGACCGTTTTTACCAGGTGGACAGTTCTGCCACGCGGGAGGGCGAGGGTACAGGTATCGGGCTGGCGCACACGCAAGAGCTGGTCAAGCTGATGGGAGGGGATATTTCGGCAGTTAGTGAGCAGGGGAAAGGCTCCAGCTTTATGGTGCGCCTGCCCATTCGCAGGGAAGCCGAAAGGAAGGAAGGGGATTTTGAAGAAATGGAAGTACAGGATTGGGCGCCGAAAGTAAGCTACGAATCCGAGGCCTCCGTTCCGGAAAAATCCGGGTTGCCGCAACTGCTGGTTATCGAGGACAATCCGGATGTGGTCCTATATCTTAAAAGCTGTCTCACCGACCAATACCAGGTAGAGGTGGCCTATAACGGGAGGATCGGGATCGAGAAAGCCCTCGAGCAGGTCCCTGACCTCGTCATCAGCGACGTGATGATGCCGGAAAAGGACGGCTTCGAAGTATGCGACACGCTCAAAAACGACGAGCGGACGAGCCATATTCCCATCGTCCTGCTGACGGCGAAAGCCGACAACGCCTCCAGGATCGCAGGACTACGCCGGGGTGCAGAAGTTTACTTATCCAAGCCTTTTGATAAGGAAGAATTGCTGGTCCAGCTGAAAATGATGCTCGACAGGCAAAGGAGGGTAGCGGCCTATTTTTCCCGGAAGCTTCGTGGCGGAGTCGAGGTGCAGGACCCGGATCCCGAAACTGTGGAAACGATCCAGATCGAAGACGCCTTTATCCAAAAGGTGCGCCAAATCATTGAAGCACACTATGCCGACGAAAATTTTGCCTTGCCCCAGCTCTGCCAAAAGATCGGGATGAGCCGTTCGCAGCTCTTCCGAAAAATGACAACCCTCATCCAAACCTCCCCCTCTGATTTTATCCGTTCCTACCGCCTGGAAAAGGCCAAAAAACTCCTGGAAACCACGGAGTTGAACGTCTCCGAAGTGGCCTGGCAAGTGGGGTATAAAGACCTTGCGCATTTTTCCAGGTCTTTTCAGGAGGCATTCGGCGTCCCGCCGAGCGCAACCAGCAAGTGATTGATTTTAAGTGACTTACTTTTAGTCCAATTAAATCGTCAGCCCTTCGATCTCAATCCCGTCTTCTTCCCCGAACAACCCTCTTCCCTGCACTTCCTTCTGGATCAGCGCGATCGGGCGTTTGTCCTTAAAAGGCTCCACGGCTTTCGGGAAGCTGAGTTTGGTCAATTGCTGGATCGTCGAGACGTTGACCTGGTATATATCCGCTCCTTTAAAATCCATGAACAGCTGATCCTCTTCGCTGACAATGAGGTCGCGGCCCGTTTCACGGGGATGAACGATCCCGGCTTTCTCCAATAGCTCTTCCTGTCCCATCAGGAATCCGACCCGGTACAGGCGGCCGTCGGATTTGGTGAAATAGATGACCTTCCAAAACAGGGTGGGGATGCGAACCTGCTCCCCATCGACCTCCGTTACGAAAACAGGGTCCTTGTCGGAGAGCACAGGCCCGGTAAAGAGGTTGATCTTCAATCCCTGGTCGACCGCTTCGCTTTTCAGGATATAGTCTTCCAGTCCTCTCCACAATTGCTGGTTGAGCCTGGCGATCTGGGGCACGGCGTTCGTGTAGAAAAAAGTAGAATAAGCGCCCCGCCTGGCGATCTCATCGGTCAAACCCCATTGGGCGTCTTCCCGTTTCGTCATGTGGCCTTTGTCAAAATCGCTTTTGGGGGCAGCATAAAGACTGGAGCCCCACTGGTGCTTGTCGCTGATCCGGGGGTCCAGCTGCCAGCTGTCGTGCCGGGGCAATTTTCGAAACTGCCGCCCGTCGATATTAGCTGCGGTAAAAATGGGGAATCGCCTTCTGGCGTTCTGCACCACGCTGTAGTTCTGATAGTGGAGCACATCTCCCCGTCCACCTACCACAGGGGCTACATCCGGCAGCTGATCCGGGCTGATGCGGGGTAGGGCGACTTTGTTTTTGGCGCCTAAAAAATCAGCTTGATAACCATGGAATTGCTCTAAGTTTTCCAAAATGGGTGGTTTTTTTGGTGAAAGTTGACCTGAATATACAAAATTTATACGGGAAGGAGATCAGTTTTCGATCTCGATCTCCGCTACGGCCTGTTTGTACATTTCAAGGATCATAAGCCCGGTCAGTGTCTCTCCTTGGCGGACTTCCCAGTCGCCGTCTGTTTGGGTGCTCCGCTTTAGTTTTCCGAAATCCTTGACCTGGACTTTGCTTTTCCAGACCACTTCATTGTCCTTGTCCATGGCTTTGATGTTCATGGTGACCATCGGTTTGATCTTGTGGTTGCCGGTGCCGAGATCGACCCGGACGCCTTGTCCCTCTTCGATCGATACCAGGATCTGGAGGTAAAGGTCTTCGTCGTGTTGCTCTTTCGCTTTTTTAAACGCACTCATCGGCAAACCTTCAATGGAAGTCTTGTCGGTTCCCCCTTCAATGCCGGTGGTTTCAAACGGTGTACCATTGTTGGTAGTAACGGTCAGGAAGCCGACCGGCATGCCCAGTTTTTCAGACAGCACCCGTTCCGTTACCTGTTTGATCGAATCGGTAATGGCATCGGGAATGGCTGCTGCGGAGCTAAAACCGCTGAGTATTCCTCCTCCTTTGCGTTCGGCTTCCATTTCCTTTACCATTTCGTTGTCGATGGAAAAGGTGAAATAGAAAATGCCTGCCGTTTTCTGGGCCAGGAGGGAAGAGATAAAGAAAAAGCACAGAAATACCGGAGAAAACAATTTGACTGAATTCATGATGGAGAGGATTTGATGTTTATTATGAGTCAAATTTACCTCGATTTACTACATCCGGTACGGAAACTTCCTCGTCCCTTTCCGGCTGATAGAATCGTCGAAAGGTAATTCTCCGGGAATTCATGCGAAATGATTTTTATCAAATGGAAAGAAAATAGGAGTCCTGCGAATCAGGGGCTAACGTTCCGTGGGAGATCGAATTTGCGCGATAAGTGCAATAAAACCTACGGGCAGGGTTATTAAGTTCTATCTCACCCCCTACAAGATTAGCCCCTGCCGGGATTTTTTGTCAATGCACTAAAATTACCCGTAGGGACGGGATGTGAAATGGGTGCTGTCTGCACATTTTACAATTTGCTACAGGCCATACCTTCCCTGTAAGACGATGGTGCCAAAATATTTTGGCACACCACTGGTGCGCTAAATTTATTTGGCGCGGGAAAAGGTTAGAGCAACGGTTAATGCCGTGCTTAAAGAAGCTATATAATATTTTTCCCCCGCCGGGAGGGGCGGGGGAAAAAATATTATATAACTATTTAATGCGCGACCCTAGTCTTTTCCGGTTACAGGTTGACCGGAAGGATCACGGTGTCCAGCACGTGGATCACCCCATTGGTGGCTTGAACGTTGGTCAGCACCACATTGGCGGTATTCCCGTTGGCATCGGTAATGGTCACGTTAGCGCCGTCGATGTTGACGGTGAATTCCTCGCCTTGTACCGTCTTTACGGTCATACCGTCGGTCAGGTCGCCCGAAACGACGTTGGCGCCGGCTACTACGTGGTAAGTCAGCACGGAGGCAAGTTGGTCGGCATCGAGCGTGGCTACCGTGGAGGCGATGGATTCAAAGGCGCTGTTCAGGGGGGCGAATACCGTCCAGGGACCGTCGCCCTGCAGCGTGGTAACCAGGTCGCCGTTGGCAACGCCCAGGGCGCCGACCAATTCGGTAAAATTACTGTTGGCTGCGGCATGCCCGACGATATCGAGCGGAAGGAGCACACCGTCCACGATGTGGATCACACCGTTGGTGGCTTCCACATCGGCTGTCGTCACCTTGGCGCTACCGTTGATCGTCACATTTCCGCTGGCGTCCTTTTCGATCAGGATGGACAGTTGGGTATTGCCCGGACCGGTTTCTGCCGCGGTGGTGGCGTAGGTCTGGCCGGTTTGCAGATCGGTGGAAGCGACTTTACCGCCGAGTACGTGATAAAGCAGGATTTCAGACAACGCCTCGTCTGATAGGGTGCTCAGATCCACCCCCAGGGCCTGGAAGGCAGCGTTCGTGGGGGCAAAAACGGTGAAGTTGCCCGGGTTGTCGAGTACGCTTACCAGGTTGACGCGTTCCAGCGCAGCAACGAGCGTGCTGAACTGACTGTCGCCCGCCGCGATCTGGGCGATGGACTGGGGTTCGGGATCGGGTTCTACCGGCTCTTCTTTACAGGCGATAAATCCGAGGGTCAGGATACCTGCCAACAGGAATCCGAAGGTCGATTGAAACTTACTCATGTGTTTGTAATTTTTTTGGTTATGATTGTGTACTCAAACGGGAAAAGGCCGTTTGGGTTCACGCGTTTGAAAAAAGGCGGGAAAAATGTCGCGAAATGGCAAAAGAGGACGGGAACCAAGTCCTACCCCAAAATGGTTTTAATGAAACGGAGTTACGCCTGAAACGTATTCAAAATTTTCAAAAGCGAAGTCGCCGCCACAGGCGGCGACTTCGCTTTAAAAATGACTATTTCGGCGCCGCAGGCGCCGAAATAGTCATTTTTAAAGTGCATGTTCGTTTTATTTAAACCTATTCAGGAAGCCTTCATGAAACGGTTCTTTCGCCAAATCGCCCGGTTTTTTATCGTCCTTACCGACGCCTTGTCCGGGAAAGGGGGTGTTGAACCCCTCAGCCACTACCCCGGGACGGCCCGATTTGTGGGCCCCTGGCGTCGGGGCGCCTGGGCGCCTACCCATCCCGATGCATGGGCATGGACGGAGGAGGCGGATCCCGCCTCCGGAGCCTTTTGGTATTGTGAAAGGTATGGGGCGGGGCATGCATCCGATGTCCTCAAACCCCGGGCAACACGGGAATAGGCAGACTTATTCCTGGTTTCGTATGCAGGGCACTTCGATCTCATCGCCCAGGCAAGGCATATCAACCGTGGTCCATTCCAGGTAGACGGGCAAGGGGTATTCGCTGGAATTGAGCGTGGCGGCAAACTCCTGAGGCAAGTTCATGGCCCGGAGCGTATCGCCGTCGATCTCGATGAACCAGCCTCCACAGCAAAAGCAATCGCGGGGATCTTCGCCCAGGATGATCCCTTTTTCGGAGCAATAACAGGGACCGTTGTCGCAATCGTCACAACAGGCCTGGAAGAGAAATACTCCGGCAAAGAGCGCAAGGGCGGAAAACAGGAACCGGTTTTTCATGGTCGTTTCTTTTTTTGAAAAGACGTTTATTTCCTGGTAAAAGGTTGGGGTAAACCCGCATTGACAATAATCATTGTCCTGTCGCCTCATTTTCCTTAAATTTTCTGCCACATCTCTAAGTTTCCCCATTTCCTCTCTTGTGCTCATTTGACGCTCTGTAGGGCGTTTCTGCATTTATTTATTCCTAAAAAATATATTATGAGAACAACCCCTAAACGCATCACTTTCCCGGTTGTGATCGCTGCGTTCCTCGTTGCCGGAAACCTGCAGGCTCAGCAGCTCGAACGGACGCTCCTCAGCGCTGCAGGTTTGGAGTTCGCCCAAGGGACGGTTAGCCTCGAATGGTCGATAGGCGAGGGGATCGTGGGTGATCTCAGCGCCGGTGACTATCGGCTCACTCAGGGCTTCCACCAGGGAGGAGAGATGACCTCCCAGGTGCTCGTCCGCAGGGAATGGTCGCATGCCGTCTCTATTTTCCCCAACCCGGCCGGTCGCGACTTGTATTTACAGAAAGATGGGGCAGGTGAATTCTATCTCACCATTTTTGACGCCCTGGGTCAACCGGTTCATTCCACTACCTGGATTGGCAACAGCAAGGTATTGGACATACAGAACTGGAAAGCAGGCATTTACCTGATCCTGATGATTGACGAACACGGGGCAGCCGCTGGTTTTAAGTGGCTGAAGCAGTAAATGGCATTTAGACCAAACTCCAATTTCTTTCCTATGAAAAACATCAAACACATCTTATTATTGGCCCCGCTCTTTCTGAGCTTGACCCTTATGGCCCAACAGGTCCCGATGGGGTTCAACTACCAGGCTGTTGCCCGCGATGGCGCTGGCGACCCGCTGGCCAATACCCTGGTGAGCGTTCGCATTTCCCTGATCGAAAGCAGCCCTACCGGAACCATCCTCTACATCGAACGCCATGCCGCTACTACGACCGACCTGGGCACCTTCAAATTGGTCATCGGACAAGGCGCCAGTGATTTCGGCAACTTCAGCACCATCGACTGGAGTAGCGACAAAATGTTTGTCAAAGTAGAAATCGACCCCGAGGGAGGTGCCAATTTTCTCTCTATGGGCACGCAGCAATTATTTTCTGTGCCTTATGCCCTTTATGCGGCGGATGGCGCCGGTTCGCAAGGTCCGCAAGGCATACAGGGCCCACAGGGACCGCAAGGTCCGG
Organism: Lewinellaceae bacterium; assembly: GCA_020636275.1. Classification (GTDB taxonomy): domain Bacteria; phylum Bacteroidota; class Bacteroidia; order Chitinophagales; family Saprospiraceae; genus JADJTT01. The sequence goes on from JACJYD010000001.1 coordinate 1,539,213, forward strand.
CGGGTCCCCAGGGGGATCAAGGCCCTGAAGGACCGGCCGGTCCGCAAGGCCCTGCTGGTGCAGGGGTGCAAGTGGTCGGTTCCGTGCCCAGTGCCTCCAACCTGGATCCCGGCTATACCGGGGCCGTGGGCGATATGTTCATAGCGCAGGACACGGGGCACGGCCATGTCTGGAACGGCAATGCCTGGGTTGATGTCGGACAGATCCAGGGCCCGCAAGGTATTCAGGGACCTCAGGGACCTCAAGGTCCGCAAGGTTTGCAAGGCCCGGAAGGCCCACAGGGTCCTCAGGGTCCCCAAGGCCTTCAGGGGGAAGCAGGTGCTGTTGGTCCGCAAGGCCCTCCCGGTGACCAGGGCCCTCCCGGTGAAGCTGGTCCGGAAGGCCCAATTGGCCCCATGGGGCCTATGGGACCGCAAGGGCCCCAGGGTTTGCAGGGTGATCCCGGTCCCCAAGGTCCGCAAGGAGTACAAGGCCTTCCCGGCCCCCAAGGCCCGCAGGGTGAACCCGGCCCTGAAGGTCCGCAAGGTCCGCAAGGGGAACCCGGTCCTCCCGGCACCTATGTTCCGGGCGCCGGTATCATTTTGAATGGCGATGTGATCAGCGCGGTAGATGTCTCTGCGACCAATGAATTGCAGTTGCTCTCGTTGGCCGGTCAGAACCTGAGCATTACGGGAGGGAATACCGTCACCCTTCCAAGCAATCCGCCTTCGCCCTGGCAGACCAATGGCAGCAATATCTACTACAATGCAGGCAATGTGGGGATCGGTACTTCATCTCCATCGCAAAAACTGCACGTTTCGGGAATATCTAAATTTCAACTGGCCAGTGGCGATATCGACATTTCCACACCCGGAAGCTGGCCTGGGTTTATTGCCCAGATTCAAGGGGATAAGAGAAGGGATATCGCTTTCCGCGATCTGGGTATAGCGCTGACGGCCAGCACTACTAACGCTTCACCGGCCCTCACCGACGGGATATGGATTCTGGGTGGAGGTAATGTGGGTATCAAGACCTGGGCTCCCGGAAATTACCCGCTCAAGGTGAACGAATTGACGGAATACGGCCTCGCTATCAACCACAACTCTTCGGGAGAGTTTTGGGAGATCTATTCCGGCTCCAACGGAGTGTTGGGCTTGTACCACGGGGTGAACAACCTGGTCGGGTGGTTTGACGGCAGCAGCGGGGTTTACAACCCGGTCTCCGACCGGCGCTTTAAACAGGATGTTCAACCGCTTGCCAGTGTTTTGGACAACCTGGTCCAATTGAAGCCATCGACGTATGTGATGAAAACCAATCCGACAGGAAAACGGGAATTGGGATTTGTGGCCCAGGAGGTGAAGCCCGTTTTTCCAGAATTGATCAACGAGAACCAGGAGGACAAATCGGGAGAGACCATTTTCTCGGTAAATATCTATGCCTTGCTTACGGTCGCTGTGAAAGCGATTCAGGAACAGCAGGCGATCATCCAATCGCAGGCGGCGCAGATCGAAGCCCTGGAGAAGAGGATGGAGTCGTTTGAGCAGCGATTGAAAGCGTTGGAGCAATAAAAAAAAACGGCTCCCCGGGTATCAAGACCGGGGAGCCGTAAATCCTGAGGTCAACTCAGGATAGAAATCTTACCAATTCGAATTGGAACGGTTGTTTTCCTTTCTTGGTTCCGCCTTCTTAACGACGATGGTGCGACCATCCAGTTCGGTGTCGTTGAGTGCGCGGATTGCGGTTAAGGCTTCTCCCTCGTTTTCCATTTCAACGAAGCCGAAACCTTTCGACCGACCGGTAAACTTGTCCGTGATAACGTTTGCGGAAATTACTTTTCCGAACTCTTGGAAAGTTTCCAGGAGGTCCTGACTTTGCGTGCCAAAGTCGAGTTTTGCAACAAAAATGTTCATTATAGAAATTTAAAATAAAAAAAATCAAAGCAAGGGCCCTGAAAATGAAGCTAACCTCCATTGGTTGGGCTCAAAAACAATCGAAAAACTTAACGGGGAAATTTTAATCCTTGCAAGGAGGGAGGAAAGAAGAAAAGATCTGCAGTTAAATGATGCGTATTGTCGGCAAAAAGTACGGATTCATGTACCCGTACGTGTAAAGAACAAACCAGTGGGAATTTAGTTCCGCTAAACCGGATAAGTTCTTTCGGCGGTGCAAGATACACCGATTTTTGGTTGTTGGGCATAATTGGGTAGTTTTTCTTCCGGCACCGGATGGAAGAAGGGCGGTATCCAATCATTTTGAAATAAACAATCCGGATTTTGGTTTAATTTCATGACCTGAAATTCAAATGACCATGGAACGAAGCTCCAATCCTTCCGGCCCGCTTTCCAGCCCAGAATGGGTGGAAGCGATCATTTCCAACCCCAACCCGGTGGAGCGGAACTTGCAGATCACACGGTCCTATCACCAATTTACCCTCGATTTCCGGGAGTTGGTCGACCGGGATAACGTTTGTTGGTGCGCTTTTGCGACCTGGGCTTCCCGGCAGGCCGGGCATTTTATCCGGAACGAACAAGTGCCGGAAGCTTTGTTGGAGTTATTGGGGATCGACGCCGACGGGAAGCCGGCGCCAAAGCCCTGGTACTGGTTCCTGATCCCGAAATGGCTGCTGCAAAGCCCGTGGGTATTGGGTTATGCCCGGGTGACGGTAGACGATACCAGCAAACACATCGCCGATGGAAACCTCCTGGTCTACACCAAACTGGCACACCTCTTTGCCGGCTTTCTGGAGCTGGTCCGCAACCAGTCATCGCCGGACCCTGTGCAAATGCAGGCGTTTTTGGATCAAGCGGCCATAGATCCCACAACCGGAGAAGGACTCGTGAAGGCCTTCAGCTATTACTACCGGGTCCTTTCGGAAAAGGACCCCAAGGTGCGTGCGGAACTCATTTACGCCGCCAATGTGCTGATCGGCCAGCACGAACAGATCCGGTTGCAGGAGGCGATCGAAGGGGCGCTTACCGCGCCGCTTCACGAGGGCGTCATTGGCTGGATCATACAGCTCTTGTTCAGCTCCTTTTTTGGGCGATTGGAGCAGACCTGGAAAAAGATCGCCACCCGGATGCTGATGACCATGGATACTCCAAACGGAGTGCTCCGGTTGGGCGACGATGTGCCTCCACTTCCGAACGGGAAACAATATCCCGAAGTACTGGAGACGCTGACTCTGCCGGAAGTGATTCCCCTGATCGAACAGCTCGATTATACTCCGGATGCCCTGAAGGGAAGCGCTGCGGCCGACTGGACCAGCCTGAACGACCGCCTCAATTATATACTCGATCTGTTCCGTTCCCGGCAGCAGGATGCAAGTCTTTTTGCCGAGCCATTTTCCCCGGAGCATACTGAACTTAGCTCCTGATTCCTCTGTTCTATCATCCAGAAGACAGGCTATGCGTACCTTCCTCCAAATATGGGTCGTTCTGCTTGCCGGTGTATTGGTTTACACCGGGTGCGGCATAGCCGTCAGTACCTTTGCCTTGCCGGCCCCTGCCTCCCTGGGGCATTTGGAAAACAACGCCGGTTGGCTGCCCACCAGTTTTCCCGTTTCTTCCGGCCTGGACCGGACAGGTGAATCCATCGGCACTGCAAATGCCCCTGTAGCCACCAACCACAAAGACGACCATAGTTCAGGGTCTTTGTCTACCGTCCGGGAACGCCACCTGCAAAACCGGATATCGGGGTATCTGGCTCTTTCAAGGGCCTTTCAGATCGGCCTGCCCATTTCCAGGATACTCTTTCCTGCTCATTTCTTTGGGTAACATCCACCCTTTTTGAAAGGTGTAAAAAATGCGATCTTCCACGCTTCAGGTGTGGGAGGTTCTGTTCTTTTCATTTTAAAGCAATTAAAAATGGACGCTTCCACTGCCATAATAGCTTTGGTGTTTATTGGCTTTGTCACCATTCCTTTCGTTTTTTTGAGCCGCAATTTGCGGAGTAAGGACAAACAGTTATTGACGACATTCGACCAGGTCGCCAAACAGGAGAACCTCCGGATTTCCCAAAAGGAATTTTGGGACGGCAAATACGGGATCGGGATCGATCCCGAGGGCCACAAGCTGCTTTACATCAAGAAAAAAGGAGATTCGATCCAGAAGGTTTTGGTCGACCTTTCCGAGGTGGAAAAATGCAGGATCCTCAATAAAAGCAGATCGGTACGCACCCATAACACGGCATCCAAGGTGATCGATTTCCTGGGATTGGCGCTGACTTTCTCCAATTCAGCTCGCGAGGACCAGGCATTGGAGTTTTACAATGTCGATGAAAGTCTGACCCTCGGCAAGGAATTGCTGCTCACTGAAAAATGGTTGAAACTGATCAATGCAAAATAAAGAAATGGGCGCGCCAACAAGCGCGCCCATTCCCTCATTTCACCAATCCTTCTTTTATCGCCTTGTACACAGCTCCGCCGACCGAATCGACCTGCAGTTTGCCGTAGATGTGGGAAATGTGTGTATTGACGGTTGCGTAGGAGATATGGCATTCCTTGGCGATCATCTTATAGCTGTATCCTTTGACGAGGAGCTCCAGGATCTCCAGCTCGCGGGGGGTGAGGTCGAAAGTTTTCTTTTGTGGCGCAGTGTGCAATTTATTGAACAGACGCAGCACCTTCCTTGCAATGACAGGCGTCATCGGCGCTCCGCCTGTCAGCACTTCTTCAATGGCATCCAACAGCTTGGATGGATTGGCCTGTTTGAGGATATACCCGTCGGCGCCGGCGCAGATGGCGGCGAATACCTTGTCCTCGTCCTCGAAGACGGTCTGCATCAGGATCTTGAGTTTCGGAAACTTCTCCCGGATCATGCGCGTACCTTCCACGCCGTCGATATAGGGCATTTCGATATCCATCAGGACTACTTCGGGGCGGGTTTGCTCGATGTGATGAACTGCGTTTCTGCAATCGGCAAAGCAGGCGACACACTCCATCGTATCCATAGAGTTGATTAGCATTTCCAAGCCGTCGCGGCGTTGGGGGTTATCGTCGAATACGACTACTCTTGTTTTCATATATCAAATTTACCCCCCTTGTTTTCAAAAAAGCATCATTGGAACCAATGAAATTTTTTCAACGGCAAGACCAGGGAAATGCGGGTGCCGGCCTGTTTTGCCGAAACAATGGTCAGCTTTGCGTGGATCTGCCGGGCCCGCATTTTCATGCCGTGCAAGCCATTACCGCCTCTGGTGTTGGTCGTTTCCTCAACTTCTTCGGGCTTGAAACCCTTGCCATCGTCCTCAATGATTAAAAAGAGCTTTTTCTGCCGGTATTGAATTCGGATATTCAACTGGCTGGCATCGGCGTATTTCACAGCGTTGTTGACCGCCTCTTTGAAAATGAGGTAGAAATTCTTCCGCTGTTCCATGTTGAGCTCCAGTTGCTCGGCCTGTTTATCGGTTTCGAACTTCAGGAGGATGTTTTTCGCTTCGGTCATATTCACGGCGAAGCCGCGCATGCGGTTGACCACTTGTTCGAATTGGTCATTGTCGGATTTGATGGCCCAGACGATGTCGTTCATGCTTTCCATTATCTGGGAGGTATTGTCGATGATGTTGTCCAGGATGGATCGGGTCTTTTCCGGCAACTGATCGGCCGTTCTTTTGATGACGGTGCCGTGCAGGGAAATGCTGCTAAGGGTCGAGCCGATCTCGTCGTGGAGGTCTTGTGCGATGCGGTTGCGCATGCGCTCCATAGCCAGAAGCGCTTCCAGGCGGTAGCGGTAGGCCCCAGCCAGGATGCCGAAGGCGAGCAACAGAACGATCCCCCGGAACCACCAGGTGGCCCACCAGGGGGCCAGGATGGTGAATTGAAGCGTAGCGGGCTCGGTGCTCCAGACGTTGTGGCTGTTGCATCCCAATACCTGGAATTGGTAATGCCTGGGGCTAAGTCCTGCAAAGGTGACTTCGGAAGCGGTTCCTGCTTCGATCCAATCGTCGTTTAACCCCTCCAGCTTGTATTTGAAGTGGTTCTTTTTGGGGTTGGTCAAATCGAGCAGGGTGAAACCCAGGGTGATCATGTTCACATGGTGCGGAAATTCGAGCTTTTGACAATATTCGATCGGGGCGGGAAGCGTAAAGGCCTCATTACCGGTACTGGAATTTTGATAGGTAGCCGGTTCGTTGAAAAACCGGATCTGGCTGATAACAGTCCGGGAAGGTTTGGCTTCCCTGTAGAGATCTTCCGGATGGAAAAATACGGTGCCGCCCATCCCTCCGAAATAGAGCGTTCCGTCCAGGGCTTTGCTGTATTGATATCTGTTGAACTCGTTGCCGGGGAGCCCGTCGGATTGGTTGAAGGTATGAGTCTCGCCGCTTCGAGGGTTGAAATGGCAAAGCCCGCTATTCGTGCTCAGCCACAGGTTGTTTCGGTCGTCGCTCAGAATGCCGTAGACAACATCATTGGGCAGGCCGTTTTCGGTGGTATAATGAGAAAATACCCCCGTAATTTTATCCAGCCTATTGAGTCCACCGCCTTCGGTGCCCACCCATAAATAGCGATCGGGCTCGGTGGGGTCGGGACAGATGGAAAGGGTCAGGTCTTCAGATAGGCTGTTTGGATCCTCTGGGTGGTTATAAAATCGCTGCCATTTTCCGGTAGCGGGATCAAAAGCAAAAACGCCGTAGGTCGTTGCGAACCAGAACCGGCCTCCCGGCTCCTGATACCAGTCGGAAATGAACCGGTATTCCCGAAGGTTTGGTCCGGTTGGAAACAAGTATTCCTCCAGTTTTCCCGTTTTGGAATTCAGGTGGAAGAGGCGGACTCCTCGGGAAGAGTTCCGTTCCCCGAACCAAACATCGCCCTGGTTGTCGAGGAAAACCGGGTCTGCAAAGGCGAAAACTGAATCGGACCCTGATTGGGCCATTATTTCAAACCTTTTCTGGTTCGGGTCGATTTTTAGCAACTGCCCTTCCTTTGCAGGGGTGCTTTGGAAGCAAAACCAAAAATAGCCCTTGGGGTCGAAAACCAGATGGGAAAACGGAGACGAGTCGACGATGTATCCGGCTTTTTCCAATCCGAGTTTTGGAAGCAGGTCCGTCCATTTTTTTTCAACCTCAGGGATGCATACCCCTTTTTGTCCTGCCATAACGATACGCGGATGACAAGAAGGGTTTTTCCCCCAGTCATCCCCCTCGGGGCTGAGCCGAAAGATGTCAAACCGGGAACTAATCTTCAGCAATCCAAAACCACCGGTGCCGTTCCAGATGTTACCGTTGGCATCCTGGAGACCCATTTCGAGGAAGGGCCTGCGGAAACTTGGAAGGATACCCCCCCAGGCGGTGTGAATGATCGTCATGGCCCCGTCCCGAAGATCGACGCGAGCTATTTTTTCATTGGATTGCCAGATCCAGATCCTGTTTTTTCTATCGATAAGAGCGCCCAGGTCAAAGGAGAACCCTTCCGGTAGTTGGAGGAAGGGAAGAAAACGATCGGTCGTGGCGTCATACTTCAACAAAAGGCGCTTGCCTCCACGAATATAAAGCTCTTCACTTCCAGGGCCGAATATCCCTCTATTTCCCAGCAACCCAACCACCTTTGGATTCTGGGGAAGATAAAACCGGGAAGGAATCCCCCCTTTGGTCAGTGTGCCCGGTCCAAAACGGTATAAGGTGTCCCTATTGATCAGCCAAAGCGCCCCATCACAGGAAAACCGAATATTTGAATTGGCAAATTGAAGGTTAGGGACAGCGGAAATCGCAGGATAAAGCCTATCCAGCCCCACAATGTCAAAAGAAGGAAGTCCTAGTGAACTACGTTGGATGAGTGCGTCGAAGCCTCGGGAGCTGTTCGTTTTTATCAGAATGTTCCCATTCGGGTCTTCCAGGATCTGCCCTGTGGCATCGGAACTCAGACTCTTGGGATCAGCAGGGTGGTTCCTGAAATGGAAAAAACGATCTGTGTTTCGATCGAGAAGATTGACTCCTCCGGTTTGTGTAGCGGCCCAAACCCGGTTCTGAGAATCCACGAATACATCGGTCACGTAGTTTTCAGAAATGGAATGGGGATCCTGCTTGTCGTGCCGGTACACTTTAAATCCATTGCCGTCGTACCGATTCAGTCCGTCTTTGGTCGCAATCCATAGGTAGCCGAGCTGATCCTCAACTATCCCATTGATCAGTCCTTGCGAGAGCCCGTCATTGGTTCCTATATGTTCCATATTTACCAGTAGAGAGGCTACCGAATCGGCGAGTATTGGCCCTTGGGCTTTTAGCTGGGAGAGCAGCAAAAAGGGGATCAGTATTTTGGGGATGTGGACCAAGAACGTGTGTTTTAAAATGGCATCCTTAAAAATAAGATATTTTGTGAATTGACGGTGGAATTCAATGCCCATACAGGTGAAATGGAAAAATCATTGATTCCAATGATTGACAGCCGGCCGCGGACGCTCTATCTTTACATCGTCCCCCTCCCATATAAACAAATGAGAAACCCTCTGTTTAATCACTTTGGTTATCAGCTTCTTTGGTGACCCCCTATTTACTCCTAATTCCCTATTTTTTTAATTTTCATATCATCTTTTTTCTGAAAAATTAGCGTTTTGCCTAATTTTATTTTAAAAGGTGATATAGTATGAAAATCTCCCTCCTTCTTTTTCCATTTTTTCTTTTGACGGGTTTTCTCTTCGCACTATTTAACTCATTCCGAAATTTTGAAAACCAACGTCTCAATATTCAACTCCGGCAATAGCGTCAATGTGTTGCCGCCCCGGTTTTCGAACCAATAGGTGGTGGCGAGGAGTTGCTCAAACGTATGTTGGTTTGCCGAGGACTGGCCACGGTTGGCGACGATCGAGCGGAGGTCGAGAGCTCGGTCGGTGGCGATCACCTTGAGCACTTCCAGGCCGGTAGGCGGGTAGATCGCAAAGGGAACCTCATATTGCTGGGACTCGCCAGGGCCAATGTAGTACTCCTCCGGTGTCCGCCGGCTGCCGGGCGCAGGCACCAGCACATTCACCTGGTAATCGGGCTGAATATCGAGAATACTGTAATAGGCCGGAGACTGGCCTTCGTTCCGGATCTCCAGCCGGTAGGTATCGCCCACCCGGCAGACGCCCCGCTCTGGGGTATCTTTGGTTTGAATCGGAATGAGCACGGCGCGGACCTTTCGGTCGGGGTCTTCCATTTCCAGGGTGCGCAAAAATTGGGTTTGGGCATATTGCAACAAGTACCGGATCACCTGGCTGGAAAAAACCTCCGTCCGGGTATTTGCCGGTTTTTCAAAAAGGACCTTCCCATCCCGCGCGATCACCTGCAGGGTGTCGCCGGCCTGTTGGATCGACAATTCACCGCCTGCTTTGACAAATTGGAGCAAGGGGAACGCTTCCCCTTCTTTCCGGATGGCCGATTGCAGTTCGTTCGGAAGTTGCATTTGCACGGGAACCTGGAGCTCGCCATAGCGGTACTCGCTGATGTATGCCCAGGTCGCCAGCAGGGAGTCAGGATTGGCGGGTTCATCGAGCTGGACTTCGCTTTCGAGCAGATCGGCATTGGTGATGCGCCCCGTCCGGTAGGGCGTGGCCTGCTTCCAATCGTAGGTGTTGGGCGGGTAAAAGCCCACTTTCGTTCCGGGGAAAAGACCATGCAGCTTGCCCCCCGGAAGGGTAGCCGCACTTTCCCCGAGCAGTCCGTCGGGAGGTATTCGGAAGTAGTTTTTTTTCGCTAACGCACGTCCACCGAGCACAGGCAGATTGAGGGGGCCTTCCGCCTGGGGCTGCTGGCGGGGCACCCATTTTCCCATCAGAAGCCGCACCTGGTCGAAGAGGGATTCGTAGGAAGCACCGGAGGGAAGATCTTCCAGCGCCTGGCAGAAGGAGTAGGTCAGGGAACCCACCATCTTTCCTTCCGGGGAGGGCATTTCATAATTGAGTTGGCGGGCGGAGGAGCCGAAGAAGGCGACCTCCGGCGCCAGCCGGGAATCGGATCGCACATTTTCCAGCAGGGTGGAGGAGAGCGGTTCTTCCTCCAGGTGGCCGGCTATGTAGGCGCTATCCGCCATGATGACGTCGGTACCCCGGGCTGTGCCCATGCCCCGGGTACCGGTGCCCGAGTGGCAGGAGTCGAGGATGGTGAGGAGGTGGCCGTGTTTGCCGAGTTTCCGGCGCACCTGTTCCAGCAATTGGCCCAGTTCTTCATCGCGAATGAGGTTTTCGCCCTCGTAAATGCCATCCCGAAAGTGCAGCGGCGAGTCGTAAGGTACGATAGCTTCGTCGTAGCCGTCTAGTTCGTCGCCGTTGTCATCGCGCACTTGCTGGCCGTGACCGGAGAAGTGGAAGACAGCCAGGCCGCCCTTGCGGGCCTTTTTCACCAGCTGGTTTTCAATAGCCCGGAGGATGCCTTCCCGGGTCGCCTCCCCATCTCTCAGCTGAATGATGTTTTCATTTTGGAAGCCTTGCCGGAGCAAGGCGTGCTCCAGCAGGGAAGCGTCGTTGTCGGCGTGGAGTGGCGTCCAATCACTTCCTTCCTGATAATGGGAGATGGTGACGAGGAGAGCGATTTTGAGCGGCGGTTTTGGATAGGGAAGGAAGGTATTTAAAAAAGCGAAAAATAGGAGCAGGTACATGGTAAAGAATAGCTGTTTATGATAAAGTTCCGTGTTTTTGAACAGACTTGATGGATTTCCTTTCGATATTTTGCCACCGGAGTTGGTGAATTCGGATTTGTTTTTGGTAAAAGAAAGAGCAGAGATATTGGCGGGAAGTATTTTGGCCATTGGAAAATTCCTTTTGCCCACTTCTGGACAAATTCGTATCTTATGCGACTTTAATTTATATGAAAGGGCCGCACGGCCCTTCTCTCAAAAAACTTCTACCCTTTTCCTAAAAACTCCGGAACCATGAAAGACCTGCAAAATGCGATTTTGCTACTATTTATCGGGTTGAGCTTCACAATCTCCCTTCCTGCACAGAATTGCCCGGCCGATTCCCTTTGCCCGAAAGGAAAAGATACCCTCGGGATCCGGGCGGGGGCTTTCTCCCAAAATCATTTTGAATTTGTTCCGGATTTCACGGTGGGCGGCTACCTCGATCCTCCCTGTTGTTTCGATACCAGCCAGCAGGTGGCTTCCGGCTGGCGCTTTTTCTGGCTCTTTGGCGACGGTACCTGGGGTTGGGGCGATCAGATCGAACATATTTACCAGGATACGGGCACCTTTGAGGCAGAGACCAGGGCTACGACGATTTACAGCCCCGACAAGGACCCGGACCGGACCTCCCGCTCATTAGTGATAGATACGGTGGAAACCACCACCGATATCAATTTTTTCGACTCTATCCCCTGGGATGGTCTCAATGTATACATCAATTCCAGTTTTACTACCTGTAAGCCCGAAGGACGTGTCACCATGATCATCGCCTACCGGAACAACGGAAATACCACGGCTTCGGGAAATATCTACGTGGGTTTTGCCGACTCTCTATTTACGTTCATAGATGCTTCCTTAACCCGCTACGATGGGGAATACAATTCCTATTTTCTCGATCAGGACCATATTACCAAGGCTTTGCGTTTCCCCTTTTCCGACCTGGGTGTGGGAGAGGTGAGGACGTTCTTCTTCGATCTGGAAGCCAGGGCCGGGATCGTGGGTCCGGTGAAGGTCGGCGAGGATGGTCGACTGCTGTATCCCAACCTCGTCACAGAGGTGGATGCCGGACTGGAGATCAGCCAGGCACTGAATACGCCGAATGATGGACAGGATCCCGGAACGGTCGTCTTGCTACCCAAAAGCAGGGGAGAGGAGAACCCCGGTTTCGCCAGTTTTCAGACCTACACGGAAATTAACCTCAGTTATGCGGCCGATCCCAACTACGTGCATGTGCAGCCTGTTTGCCTAACCCCCGGAGATGGACCCGCGGAGCTGGAATATACCGTGGTTTCCCAAAACACCGGAAACACCCCGACAACCTCTTTCAACCTGAGTACGTACCTGAGTCCCCGGCTCAATGCAGCTACGATCCAACAGCTGGAGCTGTACCCCGACCGCTTTCAGGTGGGAAGCCCCGTCGTTTTGCCGGACCAATGGAGCCGGGTAAGCCTGGAATGTTTAACCCGGAACGACATGCCTGAAGAGGATCGCTGCTACCTTCCTTCGCTGTGGAATGCCCAGAGTGCGGATTTCCCCGAAGACCGGACCATCGCCAAATTCCGGTTCCGGGTCTCCACTTTTCCCGCTCTTCCTGCCGGAGACTCCCTGGCGGTCTATGCCGTTGTTACCATGGATAGCGTTACCTGGTACACCGATACCGCCGTGACCTATATTCGTGCCGTTTGCAGCGATACGGATCCCTGTATGCCGCTCGGCAATTTCTGGGGTGTAAAAGGCAATTTCGACGTGGCCAGTGGAACACACCGCAACGGTTACGGCCTGGCGCTGACCTGGCGTCGTGGATTGCCGGGAAATTGCGCCAAAGGGATCTCCCATGCCCAACGTCAGATCCCCTATAGCAGTTATCCCTCCTGGTGGATCCAACTGGAACTGGGATTGGGGTCGACTGCTCTGGATTCGTTGGGTGGCTACGATTACCAAACGGGGCATCTCGACCTGGGCGCACAGATCCGGTATATTTCAGATGTCGGCATTCCCTTTGGCAACCCGAGGATCTCTCGGGCGCTGGGCGCCTCCGCCGGTTTGTTTGGGAACTTCCATGGGTATGTGGCTCAAAACGGCGTTCAGGTCGATATCCCCTTTGCCGACCGCCTGGGTGGAGGCCTGGTCGCCTCGATCGACTTGCTGCAACTCGTCCAGCGGCCGGGGTGGTCGATTGGAGGAGGCTGGAAATGGCAGTTTTGGCGGATCACCGGTCAGCCGGAGTACCTGAACTATCCGTTCGTATATGCCCATTACACTTTCCGGCGGTAAAACAGGGCGCCGCCAAGGATCAACAGACCCAGGCCCAGGGCGATGATCAGGCCATAGTTGGTTTTTTTCCAGACCACTGGCCGGCTATCGCCCATTAACACAAAGCTGCCCCAATAATAAGGGTGGGCATTGTGTGACCTGTTTTCCAAATAGGAGACCTTGGCCAGGCGCAGGGCTTCGTCTTTGTCCAGCCCCGAGTGGATATTTTCAAGGAAAAGCGACATCAAATTGCCGGTGGCCCGATCCTGGATCTTCCACAGGCTCATTACCGTACTGGGACAGCCGGCCGTGCTGAAGGCGCGCGACAAGCTGAGATTCCCTTCTCCCAGGGAGATCTTTCCCAGGCCCGTTTCACAACCCGCCAGGATCATCAATTGCGTATGGAAGGGGGTGTTGTACAACTGATAGGCAAAGACCGAGTAGTCCGGGTCGGTCCCAGTATGATCCGGGTTGGAAAAGACCAGGCGGGAGCGGCTGGGGAGGTTGTCGTTGGCAATGGCATGGCCCTGGAAGAACACGGTTTGGAACCTGGGCGCCATCGCCAGAAAAGCGGAGGCCGTTGCCTGCCCCGCCAGCAGCGTTTCTCCTCCAAGGAGGCTGTCGATGGTTCGAACGGTTTCCACGCCCGCAGATACAGGGGGAAGGTTGGTCCCCGTGTAATCAGGGGCAATGCCCAGGAAACGCCCCTCAAATTTGGGTGTATTCTTTACTTCCCGGTCCAATTGCAGGTCTAATTCTGCCGAAAAAGCCAGGCGCACGCTCGAGGACAGGACCAGATAGGGCAGGTCGCGGAAATGAGCGGTCTCGGGCTCCCTGTAAAGCAGCAGGTCGTACGGCAGGATGGCCGTGGCTCCATCGGGTACGATGGTGATGTGGCGGTAAGCCTCTGGCATTCCGCCGATGACGGGAGCCAGCATCTTTTCATAAAGGGCGCGGCTCTGCCGGATGAATCCGCCTAGAACCTCAGGGTCTTCGGCCTGGTTTTCAGCAATATCCACATTGCTGAGCGCCTTCAAAAAGTCGCTGATTTCCTGCCCCTGGAAGGGGACCCGCTCGAATTGGGCCTTCTCGCTGGAGATCCCGATCGAATAGAGATAGCTGCTGTCTTCATCGAGAAAATACTCCACCCAAAGGCCGTTTTGCGGAGCCACTTTTTGGCGGATCTGTTCCACCTGGAGGCGGTTGTTCCATTGGTTTTTTCCGCCCTGAAAGGGGGCCATCAGGGTGTCGATCAATTTCTGGCGGGCATCGTTGGCCAATAAGATCTCCCTTTCCAGTTGCTGAATGGCATCCTTGTGCTTTTCCGGCTCTTCCAGTTGCAGGGAGGTGAGCTGGTCGTTGAGGTCGATCAGCGTGTACCGCCACTTTTTCTCCTGGATCGCCAGGGAATCACTTTGGGAGATGGATTCCAGGGCTTTGGAGATCGTCAGCTTTTCCTTGAGAATGGAAGCCCTGGAGTTATCGGCAAAAGCCAGGGCTTTGTCGAGCGTCCCCGGGTCGTGATCCCGTTCCCAAAGGGCGTAAAGGATCTGCATCTGGCGGTTGTACAACCGGCGATCTTTGGCCGTTCCCGCAAGTTTTGACGATTCGAACTGGTAGATCTCCGTCAGTCGGTGGGCTACCTCCAGGGCCAAAGTAGCTGTTGTATCTGCCAGGGAAAGCCACTGGGGAGCGTGGTTTTCGCGGTACATCCTCCAGAATGTTTCGCTCTTCAGGTCGAGGGCTTCCATGGAACTGTTGTCGGGCACGGTGGCCAGCAGCTCCGGCGCCGGATTGCTTTCGACATCCTGGCTGATAAAGGAGGGCAGGAGCTTTTGAAGCGCCAGTTGGGCATTTTCGAGGGCATTTTCATAGTTGCCTGTTCCCAATTCAGCCCAGCCCAATAAAGTATGGGCCTTGGCTAATTCTCTCCTTTCCGAAGCGTCAAACGCTACCGCTTGGGTCAGGACTTCTTTGGCCTCGGGAAAACGTCCGCTTTTCAGGTAGATCCGCCCCAAAGTTCGTAATACGCCAAACCGGTCCGGGTTTGTTGGGTCGGGGAGGTAGCGGAACGCTTTTTTTAAGGCTTGTTCGGCTTCGGCTGTTTTTCCGTCGTCGAGCAGGCTTTCCCCCAGGACGTTATAGGTCAGGACGAGGGCCAGTGTATCGGGATAGTTTGCCTGGAGAAGGGCGAGCGCTCTTTCGCAGGCATTGGTGGCCTCCTTGTAGTTCCCACTGTTCCAGTATGCCCGGGCCAGGTCGCTATTGGCGAATGCCTTGTCTACTATTTCATCCGTACCAATGGAATCGGCGGCAAGCTGAAGGAGATAGGCGGCTTTTTCGTTTTCCCCAAAGCGGGTGTACAGATTGCCCAGCGACTTGTGGATGGTGGCGTAGGGACTGCCGTTCACCTTGTGGGTTTTGTTCTGAAGTTCCAGGGCTTGCTCGTAGTGATACATCGCCCGGTAGTTTTGTTCCCTTTTCCGGAGCAGAAACCCCAGGGATAGGTGGAGTTTCCCGGTGTATTCGTCGGCGGGCCACCAGGCCTCCCGGATGGCGGCGCTGAGCAGGCTGTCTCCAAATTCCAGGTCGGCTTTTTTATAGGCGAGCCGGATAAAGTCGAACCAATATTCCTTGATCTTAAGGTCCCGATAATGCGCGGCAGCTTTAAGACTGAGCTGCAGGGCAGAATCAGGGGAAAGCTCACCTATTTTTTTTTTAAGGAATCGACCGCGTTTTTCTCCCGGGCGACGGGAAGGGATTCCAGCAGGAGGCGGGCGCGGTCCTGGTATTCGCTTTCCGGGTCCGCCTTCGCCATTTCGAGGAATGGAATGGCCTGGAAGGGATCGTTGTTTTTCAGGTGGGCCAGCGCCGAATACCAAATGCTTTTCCGGTAAACGGGCCCGGCGGTAGTGGGAATCGCTTCAAACGCAGCGAGCGCCTCGGCGGTCCTCCCCGTTTCGAGGTAACAGGAGCCCAGTAGCAGCAGGGCAGTGGGGCGGGCGGTAAAAACGCTGTCGGCGGAGAAGGGTTCCAAAAGGGGAAGAGCCTTTTCGCAATTGCCTTGCTGATAGGCAGTACGGGCTTCCTCCCAGGCATCAGCCGTTCCGTCGCCCAGGTGATTGCTGAGATCTACCCGTTGGTAGTTTTGCTCGAACAAGGCGATGGGGCTCTGGCTTTGTACCGGCGGGGGAGGAGTAGGTTGAAATTTCTTATACAGGAACCAGGCGGCCAGACAAACGATCGCGATCAGGGCCACGATGGCGATCTGACCTGTTCTTTTTTTGCGAAGCAGCCGTTGACGACCTTCATTATTCATACGAGCCTTGAGACTTTGGGGATATTTCTGAAGCGCCTCATAAGCGAGGCGCTGGATGCGAAGCTCTTCCCGAAGGTCGGGATCATTGGCCAGTTGATTTTCGAAATCCCGGCGCTCATCCTCCGTCATTTCTCCGGAAAGGTATCTGTCGATCTTTAATTCTTTGTCAAAAGTGTTCATGTTCAAGTGATTAAAGCGGCTCAATTGCAAATCTGGTCCATCATCTCTCCCAATTTCTTCCGGCAGTCATATACCCGGCGGCGAACCTGATCCAACGGAAGATCGTACTTCTCGCTGATCTCCGGGTATGTAAACCCGGTGCCGACGTCGATGAGCAGGTTGTTGCAAAAATCAGGGATCTTTTCCAGGGCCTTTTCCAGGCAATCCAAGACGCCTGGCTCCGGGTTGGTCGACACCTGATCCTCATGGACCTCTTCCAATAGAGTCTTTTTGTTGCGCCAATTGTCCGCCAGTTTGTGTTTTATTATTCCCATCAGGTAGGCGGAAAGGGTCTCGATCTGTTTCCCGGCCCGAACGGAGCGGTCCAGAGCCAGGATGGTATCGCTGTAAGCATCCAGCGCCTTTTCTTCAGGCATTCCTTTTTTAATGCACCATCCGACAAGGTGGAAAAATTCGTGGTAGACTTCCGTCAGGGCGCGATCCCGCGAGACGCCCCCTTTATTCAACATGCTAAAGAGCTCTTCCTGGGTCATGGGGATTTAAAGTATTTAAACACGAGTCATCCCGAATATTTGGATTCTTTGATGTTTATTAACCGCGAAGGCGCTAAGGACGCAAAGACATTTGGCTTTGGCACAATAAGTAATTGTAAAGATCCAATGTCTTTGCGTCCTTAGCGCCTTCGCGGTTCATTTATTTTAAGCTTTTTCAAAATTCGGGATGACTCATATTATGCAGTATCAACTGAATGCAATTACGTTAAATATAAGAAGAAAACCTTCATGTACCTCCTGGATCAGACCAAATTTGAGGAGAAGAAATTTTTTTTTCAAAAAAACGGACATTCTCCCGGACAAATGGAAAGGTCGTTCCGACTACATGGATAACACGGCCCCAAAAAACGAACTTAGCATAGTAAACCTGTTGCAATACCACGGTGGCCGCGTGCTACTGTGGTATTTTTACCTAAAAACCCAAAAACCGATAATAATTCCATTTCAACCAGGGGGCGGTCGATGACAGTAACTTATATTCCCATGAACCCGAAATTCCAGACGGCTTATCCGTCAATTTTTGCAAATCGACCTGTCCCCTGGGGAATCTTTTAAGATCTTTATTTAAATACATTTTTCACAATTTAACCTCAAAAACCATGGCAGACTTAAAGTTTGAAGTCAATCTCAACGGGATGTTCCAGGTATTCAACGGAGCCTATTCGATCCTCACTGAACTGCCGGATGGCGGCGGAGATATTTTCCCCGCGCCCGGACCGTTTGATCCTACGGCCTCCAACATGATCGTCCAGACCGATCAACCGCTCAAGGTGAAGCTCCACTGGCGGGTGAGAGGAGCCCTGGCCCTCCTGATGGCAGGTAGCTGGGATTGTTCGGTGTACCTCGAAGAGATGGGGCCGGGCGAATACGCCGGTAGCCCCTATACCCAGCGGGTACCGCTCGTAGCTCAACTGGACCATACCTACGACGTGACCGTGAATGTACCTCCGATCACGAAAGCCGGTCTCTTCCGCGTAACGGTGGCCGTATCGCTGATCGGGCCGCCTCCCACCAACTCGGCTCTTCCGGTTGCCGCCTTCTCCGACATCGGCATCCTGAGAACGTACGATGCTGCTTAAGCAGGATTGCAATGAAGAGAAAAGGCCTGCGACCCCTGGTCGCGGGCTTTTTCATTTTGGCAGCATTGGAAGGCGCCCGAGGTCGTTGCCGGTCCTTTCTCAGTTCGGCGTCGATCCTTCTATCTCCAGACTGGGCGGCAAAAATGATCCGCGGTGGAAAATGAATGGATCCTTGGCTTTCCGGCATTTCCGTTCTTTGGTCTGGAGGTTGATGCGGTTTTCGTATTCTTCGCAATGCGGACAGGTGAAAATGATCCATTCGCCTTCCCGCCTGCTTTCGCAAACGTGCATCTCGCGTTCCTCATCCTGGTTGGAAAATTGAATGTCCATGTTTTGATCAGTTTAAGCATATTTGACTGCCTGGACAGAAAAATAATAAACATTTGCGACGGCAGATCGCGAATGTTTATTATTTTTTCGAAAAATGACTCCCATGAAGACGCCGGCCATTTTGAGTCCATTTTGCTTCCTTCCCCTCGCCTTTTTATACAGTCTCTCCTTATCCGCCCAACCCGACCCCATCTACGCCGATATCGAAAACCCGGCCGTCGTAGCGCGCCATAAGGAAGAAGGAAGGGCATCCTTCCAGCCTTCCCTGTATGCCGGGGACTATATTCCCCTGAATGGGAAATGGAAGTTTTACTGGTCCAAGAACCCGGCCGAACGGCCCCGCGATTTTTTCAGGGAGGATTACGACATCAGCGGGTGGAGCCGCATCGACGTGCCGTCCAACTGGCAGTTGCAGGGTTATGATATCCCCATCTACATCAACCAACCCTACGAATGGGCCGACAAAGGGGCGCCGTTTACCGATATGAAAAACGGGCCGGAGCCGCCCCGCATCCCGCGTGATTATAACCCGGTGGGCTCTTACCGGCACGAATTTGATATCCGGGAAAACTGGCTGGACCGAAAGGTCTATCTCCACTTCGGCGCCGTCTCCTCGGCGATGTATGTGTGGGTGAATGGAAAAGAAGTGGGCTACAGCCAGGGCAGTAAACTCCCCGCCGAATTCGACCTGACCGGCTTTATTCGCCCCGGAAAGAACACCCTTGCCGTGGAAGTCTACCGCTGGAGCGACGGCAGCTACCTCGAATGCCAGGACTTCTGGCGGATGAGCGGGATCACCCGGGAGGTGTACCTGTACGCTGTGCCCAAAACCCATATTTCCGACATCACCGTCCGTTCTCTTCTCACCGGCGACTTTCAGGGAGGTGAGCTGGATGTTGCTGTCGACCTCCGGTCTGATCAGGAGGCACCCGGTTTTTCGGTGGACATCCACTTGTTGGATAGGGGCGCCTCGGTTTATTTTGCGTCAGAACCCGTAACGTTCTCTTCCGGCAGCGGAAGGGTTCAATTTCGCCACACGATGGAAACGGTGAAAGCCTGGAGCGCGGAAAAGCCCAACCTTTATCAACTGGCGGTCGATTTGAGAGATGTTTCGGGACAGGTTATTCAGTCCGTGGACCAAATGGTCGGATTCCGGACCGTGGAGATCAAAGAGGGGCATCTTCTCCTGAACGGACAGAAGATCTTCTTCAAAGGGGCGGATTACCACGAGCACCATCCCGAGACCGGCCATGTGGTGGACGAAGCCACGATACGGAAAGACCTGGAATTGATGAAGCGCCACAACCTCAATGCCATCCGGACCTCGCACTACCCACAGCCTGAATTGTTTTACGAACTGTGTGATCAATATGGTTTCTATGTCATTGACGAGGCCAACATCGAGTCGCACGGCATGGGGTACGGCGAGCGTTCCCTGGCCAAGGACCGCGCCTGGCTGGAAGCCCATATGCAGCGCACCATCCGCATGTACGAACGCGACAAGAACCACCCCTGCGTGCTCATCTGGTCGCTGGGCAACGAGATGGGCGATGGGGTGAATACTCAGGCTACGGCCAACTGGCTGCGGGCCAACGATCCCACCCGGCCGGTGCAGTCCGAGCGGGCGGGACTGGGGGAGAATACCGACATTTACTGCCCCATGTACCCCGAGCCCGAACATTTGATCGCCTATGCCGAAGGCAAAGTCACGAATGGCACACCCAACCGTCCGCTCATCATGTGCGAGTATGCCCACTCCATGGGCAACAGCACCGGCAATCTGCAGGAGTATTGGGATATCATCGAGTCGCACGACTACCTCCAGGGCGGCCTGATCTGGGACTGGGTCGACCAGGGGCTGACCAAATACACCCCGGAGGGTGAGAAGTACTGGGCCTACGGGGGCGATTTCGGCCCGCCCGGCCTGATGCCCTCCGAGGGCAATTTCCTGATCAACGGCCTGGTCTTTCCGGACCGGACCCCGCACCCTGCCCTGGAGGAAGTGAAAAAGGTGTATCAAAATATCAAATTCAGCGCCAATGCCGCCGCAATCGAGGAGGGACGGATCGAGGTGTCCAATGGTTTTTTCTTCACCAATCTGAGCGAATTCCAGTTTCAATGGACCTGGTTGGCCAATGGAGAACCGGTGCTAAACGGTGACTTTGTCCTGAACGACCTTCCGCCCCTACAAAAGAAGCAGGTTCGCATTCCCCTTCCGGATCCCATGGAAGGCGGGAAGGAGTATTTTTTAAATATCAAGGCAATTACGTTGAAGGAGGCCGGGCTCATTCCGGCCGGATGGGAAATAGCCAAGGAAGAATTTCAACTCAACCCGTTTGAACCCAATTTGCCTATATTCGAAGGAGAGGCAGATAAAATGGTGACTCAATCCAGGGATTTTCTTCAAATAAAAAACGAGGTATTGGAACTCGGTTTTGATGTACAGACCGGGTTGCTGTCGCACTATATTATCGACGGAGACACGCTGATCGACGCCCCCGTAACACCCAATTTTTGGCGGGCCCCCAACGATAATGATTTTGGGAACGAACACCAGGTCCGAACAGCGGTTTGGAAAGAAGCCAGTCGTGACCGCATTCTGAAAGCGAAGGATCGCCGGGTGTGGGCAGAAGGAGGAAAGACGACCGTTCGAACCGTCCACGAATTGCCGGCGGTTGGAGGCACACTCACCACCGAGTACGAGATCAATCGCGAAGGCGAGATCGTGGTCTATGTCAAACTGACCGGCGTTGATCCCTCCCTTCCTGAGATTCCTCGCATTGGTCAGGTCTTTCAGATCCCGGCCACTTTTGACCACGTGACCTGGTACGGCCGCGGTCCCCACGAGAACTATTGCGATCGGCGAACCTCGGCCTTTGTCGGGCAATATGAAGCCGGGGTCAAAGACCTTTACGTGCCCTACATCCGTCCCCAGGAGAACGGCTACCACACAGATGTGCGCTGGGTTCGGTTTGTAAATGAAAAGGGTAGGGGATTGGAGTTCTCCGGGCTACCCCTGGTCTGTTTCAGCGCCCATTACAATACCATCGATGATTTTGACGCCGGCCCAGCCCGCACCGGACATACCTACGATATCGTGCCCCGTCCGCACATTTACATCAACCTCGATTACAAGCAAATGGGAGTAGGGGGGAACGACAGTTGGGGCTCAAAGCCATTGCCGAAGTATATGATCCCACCGGGGGATTACCAATACAGCTTCATCATTCGTCCTGTTTTTTAAACCGCTAAGACGCTAAGGACGCAAAGTCGTCACGTCTTTGCACTTCAGGTAATTGTAAAGACCTGACCTCTTCGCGTCCTTAGCGCCTTTGCGGTTAAAAAAATCATTGAAACATCACCTCAAACGACCCCGTCACTAATTGCACATCAGTCGTGTTCCCTGTATCCTCGACCTTAAACTGGAAGGTTCCCTTCCCGTCCGTATCGTTGAGCACATCGAACTTAACCCAGTTGTCCGGATCATTGAAGATGGCCTCATAATCAGGGTCTTTGCTGAGCTTAGGTCTGTTGGGTTTGTAGGTGAAGGTGAGGTTTTGGTTGGCTTCGATATTGATGCCGAGAACCGGGTTGGTCACGACCAGGAAGATTCGCTTTTTGTCATCGGTTTCTGCCCGGATACTGAATTCGTAGTAAAATAAATTGAACCCATTGAAGAAGGCTTCTACGGAATAATCGCCTTCAACGGTCTTTCCGTCGATGGTGAATTTTATTGTGCCATCTTGTTGTTTGGGGTCGAGTTGGTGTTTGACGCAGCTGGAAAGCAGCATAAAAGGCAAAAATAACAGTACGAATCGCTTCATGAAGAGGAGTTTAATGGGTGAAAATGGATAAAATTTTGAAGCGGGGAGCTTGGCCCCCCGCTTCAAAATTAGAAAAAGAAACGCTATTTACGTCTCCTCTATTGCGTTTGGACTTTAGCGGCTCGTTTCATCCAGAACCAGTGGGTGAGGAAGAGCAGGATACTGATCACGATCAGGCTGCCGGAAACCGTCATACTCCGGATGGCATCCAGCCTTCCCCTTTGGATCTGATCTTCTTTGGCGGCTTCGTACATCGCTTTCAGCGTTTCGTCGCTCGGCATATAGGAAGCCACCGATGCCTCTTGCCCGGGTTTTTGCGGGGTCTTCAGGATATCCATCTTGTCATTTGTTCATATGCACGTCCAATTGGGGGAATGGGATCGTAATACCCTGTTTGTCAAAGGCTTTCTTTACATTTTCATACATGTAAAAATAGGTGTCCCAATAGTGTTCGCTCTTGCAAAAAGGCCTGCTGGCCAAATCGATGGAACTGCTTCCCCAGGCGCCGACGACTACCCCTTGTGCGGGATCGTCGAGGATATAGGGACATTCCTTTCCGACGCTCAGAATGATTTCCCGCGCCTTGTCAATGTCGTCGCTATAACTGATGCTGAAGGTGAACTCCACTCCGATGATGCCCTGACCGGAGATATTGGTCATTACATTGCTGGTGACCACCCCATTGGGCACGATGATGTGTTTGTTGTCGAGGGTGACCAGGACGGTGTTGAACACCTGGATCTCCTTGACCGTGCCTGTAAAACCGCCGCCGATCGTCACCAGGTCGCCCACCTTGTAGGGTTTGAATACCAGCAGGAGCACGCCGCTGGCAAAATGCCCCAGGCTGCCTTGCAAGGCCAGGCCCACCGCAAAGGCCAGGGCGCTGAAGATGGCGATGAAAGAGGTCGTCTCGATGCCGAACATGCCCGCCACACTCAGGAGCACGAGGATTTTCAGTCCGACACTGATCAAAGAGGCCAGGAAAGGGCGAATCGTTTCGTCAAACCCCCGCTTTTCCATGGTTTTGCGGAGGAAGTGCGTAATGCGGCCGATGATCCAAAAACCCAGTAAGAGGGTGATGATGGCGCCTACTACTTTGGGTGCGTAGGTGGTTAGAAGTTTTCCGAGTTCTTCGAGATTAAGTAATTGGTCCATAATTTCAGCGTTTTGGACCAAATATAGGATTTATTCTAAGTGAGGGGGTGACTAATTCACCCCCTCACTTGGAAAAACCATACAGGTTCTGATGCGCAAAATTGCCCGGAAATTCCTCTACCCCCGGAAAACCCAGCCGGATATCCCGCCCTTCGTGCGGAATGACAGCCGTGCCGAACACATAATCCCATAAGGCCAGCGTGATGCCGAAGTTGATGCCGTACCGGCGGTTTTCCGGCATCTCGTAGGCATGGTGCCAGATGTGCATCTCCGGACTGTTGAAGATCTTTTTCATGAAAGGGCCCAACGCCAGTGACCCCACCAGGGCGGAGGCGGCTACGACGCCGAGTTGGAGACCAAGACCGGGATCATTCAGCAAGTGAATATCGAATGCGCCGATGGCGATCGCGATGCCGATCAACAGCCCCACCACACCACCCGTCACCCGGCCGGGTACGGAGATGTTGGAGTGGTTGTAATGCCCCACGGAAAGGGTGAAGATATGAATGATGAAAAAGTCGTACAGTCCGACGCCAAGCAGGGCCAGCGGAATATATTCGATGGTCCGGTAGACCACATTTTCCATCCAATGGTACCGCAAATGCGCCGCAAAGCCCATCTGCTCGACCGAGTGGTGCACTTTGTGAAATTCCCACAGCCGCGGAACCCGGTGCAGCAGGCGGTGCACCCACCATTGCACGAAATCACGGACGAAGAACCCCACCAGCAGAATGATCCACAATGGCGAACCGTTTAGTGGGTTAGAGGCCTGCAGGTCAAAGCCGGTGAGGTTTTTGATCCCGTTATTGAACAAGTTGACCACCACGTCCGATGCGGCGTTGTAGATGATCAGTGAAAAGAGAAAGAAATTGAAGAACATATAGAAGAAATCGAGCCAAAAGTCCTCCCGGAATTTGGGCTGTTCCTTTCGCCAGGGCCGCAGCAACTCCAGCCCATAGAAAAAGGCCGAGATGAGCAATAGCCAATAGAAATAGTTGTGCCAGTTGGGATGCGTGATCTCATGCCACAAATAGCCGGCATAGCCGAAGCCGTTGATGAAGATTTGCCAGTAGTTCATGCTGCAAATGTAGGCCTTTGAAAATGCCAATATCTGTGATTTTTATCACGAATAGTTACAACTGCTCCAGCAACCATTCCCGTTCCGCCAGGGCCATCGTCTGCTCGATCTGCAGCCGAAGGGCTTCCCGCTGCCCCTGGTCGTAGGGCTTCAGGTTGACCAATTTTTTGGTGATGGCGATCGTGTTGAGGTAGTTGCTCCGGTGATAACCGATAATGCGCTTGCGGCGGATGAAGGTGCGCATAGCCTCGAGGTGGGATTCCAGCACGTCGTATTCCCCCAATTCGTACCAGATCTTTAACAGCAGGGTTTTGGCTGCCAGGTTGAGCAGCAGGTCGCGGTATTCCGACTTTTGGATCAATTGGATGGCGGCGGCGAAATTCCTCTTTTCGTATTCCAGGTTAGCAAGGCAAAAGCTGAAGATGCTGTCGCGAATGTCGGGCTTGAGCTTTTCGCGGTATTGATGGATGAACTGCTCTACCCATTCGAAATCTTTCATCACCAGACCTATGGTGACGACATTCCGGTAGGTGAAGCGGGAGAGGTAGCCGTCGATCTCCAGGTAGCCTTTTTCGAGGCCCTGCCGGTAAAGTTGGTATTCCTCTTCGAGGAAATAAGTGTTCCCTTCGTTGTACTTTTTGATGCAATAGTTGATGGCCAACAGATACAGGTTGCGCATCTCTTCCCGGGGAAAAGCCTGATCTGACTCTCCGATCTTTCGCCTAAACTGCCGGAAGTGCTCCTCCATTTCCGGATGCACCAGAGCCAGGTAACAATGGTAGTAAATTCCGATGGCCGGAATGTCCTGGATCCCGGTCCGCCCGATATAGTCCAGTACTTCTTCCAGGAGCCCGAAGCGGTATTCGGTATTGTAAACAGCCTGGTGGGAAAGAGAAAAGCACGACTGCCGAAGCTTTTGGGCAATATAGGACAGGTCGAACTGGTCGGACACCCCCTGCAGGTTGATGGCGCCGGTGCGCCAGGACGCGGCGGCGTGATTGTACTCCTCCAGCTCGATGCGGAAGGATTGTTCAAAGTATTCCGCATTCCGGAAAGGCTCTTTTTTCTGCTGGACAACCGCCTGTCGGATGGCCGAGCGGTAGTGGCGTTCCAGGTTGCGCCGCCGGTAGAGTCCGGCCAGTTGGATCTCGTAGTCCACTGCCTGGGACTCCCGGTATTCGTAGACCAGGAATTTCTCGGCCAGTTTCAGCAACAGGCTGGAGGCGAGACGCACCCGGTGGTCGTCGAAGGAGGCTCCGGGGAAAAGGAGTCTGAACAGAGCCGGTTTCTCGGGTGGGGACTCACCGGTCCGGAGACACGCGTCCAGGATCTCCAGCAACCGGATCACATCTTCCCGTTGATTGAAAAAAGGCGAAGCGACGAATTTTTGAAGCCTTGTCCGTTCGCGGATGTCCATGGTTTGGAGCAGTTCCCAGAGTTTGGAAGATTTCATTTTTTACAAAATATTGTCTAACTAAAAGAAAATCAATATAAATGATAAAAATTTTAAAAACTATTATTTACAAATCACAATTTTTGTAGTTGTAGGCCCAGGTTCTTTCCAACATCTTTGTATCGTGAAAAACAATTTATGCCCATGAAAACTGTTTCCCAAGTCTTTAAGCTTTTTCTCCTGGCTGTTTTAATTCAAATGGCCACGCTGTCCCTCTATGCTCAAACGACTCCGGTGATCCTCACTACCCAGGTCATTGAAGACCATCCCAATACGGTGGATGTGACTTTGCAGGCCTACCATTTTGAGAATATGGTCAGCATGCAATTTGTGTTGAACTTCGATCCGGACTTGGTTCAATTCGAAGATTTCATTGCCTTTAACCTGAATGGGTTATCGCCTGCCACTGTCAATTTTGTGCCGCCGGGCAGCATCCACTTCAGTTGGTTGGCTCCCAACCTGAACATTGGAGAAACCCTTCCGGATGGTGCACCGGTCTGCACCATTCGCTTCACGCCCACCGTACAGGGATCGTGTTCCTTTCTGTTTGACCTGGATTCTCCGGTGTTCCCGGAGTTTGTGAATGTCGATTTTGGTTTCCTCGATTATTTGCTGCTCGATTGCGCAACAGGGGTGGGCATTCTTTCGGGGAACGTGTTTGCCGACCAAAATGCAAATTGTGATTTTGATGCAGGAGACCCAACGCTGGGGAACTTCCAGGTGAAGATTTCGAGTAATGGCGAAGACACCTATATCTATTCCAGTGCGAACGGCCAGTTCTTCTATCCCATACAACCAGATGATGAGTTGCTTACGGTCAGTGTTATTCCGCCGAATCCTTATTGGCAAGGCTGCTCCCCCTTTGAAGAATTGACGGTCATCAATCCGGGACTAAGTCTGGAAGTCGATTTGGGCATGACAGCCCTGAATGATTGCAAACAGGCGGAAGTCGAACTCGGAACGCCGTTCTTGCGCCGTTGCTTCTCCAGCCGTTATGCCGTCTCCTACTGCAACCTGGGTACGCTCCCGATACCGGCTGCCGAGATTGTTGTTGACTTCGATCCCTTCCTGGAGGTGAACAGCAGTTCCATCCCCTGGTCGGCGGTTTCGGGCAATACCTATACCTTCCCCATTGGCGATCTGGATATCGGAGAATGCGGCACATTCAGCATCTGGGTGACAGTGAGCTGCGATGCCGAACTCGGCCAAACCCATTGCTCCGAAGCGACGATCTATCCCATCGAGTTCTGCGACCCGGTCCCGGGATGGGATGGCGCTCAACTCGCGGTCTCGGGCTCCTGTACCGGTGATATGGTCCAATTTGAAATAGAGAACATTGGCCAACAGGGCATGAGCAACGCCTCGGGCTTCATCGTCATCGAAGACGATATGATCAAAATGATGGAGCCGATCGACCCGCTGGGACCGGGCGAGTCAATCGCCCTGGAGTTTCCGGCAACCGGTTCGACCTGGCGGGTAGAGGTGGCCCAGGTGCCCGATTTTCCGGTGCCCAGCGAGCCCAGCGCCGTTGTGGAGGCCTGTGATGAGGACGGCGACGGCAACTTCAGCATGGGTTTTGTGAATATGTTTTCGCAAGACGAATATGCCTCATATGTCTCCGTGCATTGTATAGAAAATGTTGGTTCCTGGGATCCCAACGACAAAGCCGCCTTTCCGACCGGCTACCGGCAAGACCACTTCATTACGCCCGAAACCCGGTTGGAATACCTGATCCGGTTCCAAAACACCGGCACCGACACGGCCTTCAATGTCGTGATCCGCGATACACTCTCTCCATGGCTCGACCCTGCCACTCTACGCTTGCAAGTGAGCAGCCATCCATGCCATGTGGAGGTTGTCGATCATAGCCTGGAAGTTCATTTTCCTGCTATCTCACTGCCTGACAGCACAACCAATGAGCTTGCTTCCCATGGTTTTGTCCAGTTCTCGGTCGAGCAAGAACCGGATAACCCCCTGGGCGAGGTCATCGACAACCGGGCCGCGATCTATTTCGATTACAACCTGCCGGTGATCACCAACCAGGTCTTCCACACGATCGGGGCTGAATTTGTACAGGATGTAAGTGGGGTAGGTGAAGCACCTATGCCTTTGCAGCGCCTGGCAATAAGCCCCAATCCGGCCAGAGGACCTGTGGAGGTCCGGTTGCCCGGTGTTTCCGTAGGTGTGGTCAAGGTCTGTAACGCGATCGGCGAGCCATTGCTCGAACTCCCATTCCAGCAAGGAAGCGCATCCCTGGAAAGAGGAGCTCTCCCCTCCGGGCTGTATTGGGTCGTCCTGGTGGTGGGAGAAAAGCCCTTGGGGGTAGGATCCGTCTTTTTTGAATAGGGAAAAAGAAATTAGTAGCGAACCAAGGAAAATCTATAAAGACCGCTGGTCGGTGGTCTTTATAGATTTTCCTTGGTTCGCTACTAACATTTTGAGTACTTCCTTATTTTCACCCCATGAAGAAGTTACTCATTTCCCTCCTCACCTTCTACCGCCGTTTCCGCACCTGGCAACTCAGCCTGCGCGGCAAAACCTGGGACGACCACCACGCCGACCGCATCGTCAGCGGCAAGGCGTGGGATGAATTTTGCGATGCCCTCAAGGCTGCCGGCGCCACTCTCAAGTACGCCGGTACGCCACAAGATCCCTTCAACCAGGCGGAAGGTTACCGCTACCTCACCCGCTTGCTGCGCGCCGGACTGGAAAACTTCATCGAATATGCCGACCCGGCCTTTCCCGTATTGCGCCGTATGGTGCACGAAACCGTCAAAATGGGGGCCGACAACCCTGACAATTTCTATCAAAATGCCCGCATCAGCGGCGAGTACGAATACCGGATCACGGGTAAGCGGAACACCATCCATTACCTGGCATTTGCTGCCCAAAAGGGTGGGTATGAACTGGGGAAAGGCCTGGAGACCACCGGCTTCCTCGAGGTGCGCGACATGCATCTCGAGCCCGACGGCTCTTTTGAACTGATCCTGAGCAAGGAGCCCAAAGGCAAAAACTGGCTGCGACTGGAGTCGGAGTCCAGCCTCTTTATCGTTCGTCAGACCTTCCTCGACCGAAGCACCGAGCAATTGGCCGATCTCCACATCGAATGCATCGGCGGCCCGGAATCTCCGTCCATCCTCACGCCCAAAGCGCTGGACGAGGGATTGACCTCTTCCAGTGCGCTCGTGGCCGGCGCTTCCCTGCTATTTGCCCGCTGGGCACGTGGTTTCCAGGAACACACCAACCGACTGCCGCGTTTCGACCCCGCCGTGAGCAACGCCGCCGGCGGACTGGCGGAGATCGCCTACTACCACAGCTATTGGCAGCTTGGTCCCGACGAGGGGCTGCTCATCGAAGTCATGCCCCCGAAGTGCGACCACTGGAACTTTCAGCTCAACAACCACTGGATGGAATCGCTCGACTACCGCTACCACCAGGTACACCTCAACAAACACACCGCCCACTACGAGCCCGATGGGAGCCTCCGCATCTTCGTCGCCCACACCGATCCCGGCCACCCCAACTGGATCCGAACCCTGGGCCACGAGTGCGGAACTATGTGTTTCCGCTGGGTGCGGGGTGAGGAGGAGCCGGAACCGGTTACAAAAATTATTGAATTAGCGCGCGACCTCGCGCGCTAATTCAATTTAACATATTGAACATGCCACCCATTGTCAACCTCCGTCAATTCCAACGCCGAAGACCTCTTTTGATCCGCGCGTATAATTCCATCGGGAAAAACGGCCCCCTCCATCCCGCCGCCTTGTTGGATACGGCCGCCCGCCGAACCGGGCTCACCGACTTTGGCGACGATCTGTTCCGGGAACCGCTGGAAAAGCTGGTCCAATCGATCAACGAGGAAGCCCGCTTGCACCCTTTCGGCCGCTTCATCTCCCGCGAACGGTTGGTGAATCTGCTGGGCAATCGATTGCGGGCCACCGAATTCCGGAAACAACACCCGGAAATTGCGGAACAAAAGATCCAGGCGCCGATCGTCATCACCGGCCTGCAGCGAACGGGCACGACCTTCCTACATCGCCTCCTGGCCGCCGATCCCAACCTCCGGGCGCTGCGGTCCTGGGAAGCCCTCCACCCCGCGCCTTTGCAATGGCCCGTCTCCGATCGCGACCCGCGCATCGGAAAAGCGCGCACCGCCGAACGGGCCCTGCGCTACATGTCGCCCGAATTTTTTGCCATCCACCCGGTCGAACACAACGCCCCGGAAGAGGAGATCCTCCTCCTCGACAATAGCCTCCGCTCCACCGTGCCGGAAGCCACCCTGCATGTACCCGGCTTCGCCGCCTGGATCGAAACCCAGGACCACCGGCCGGCCTACGACATGCTCTACCATCTCCTGCAATTGCTGCAGTGGCAACAACCCGGAAAGCGATGGGTGCTCAAAACACCCCATCACCTCGAATTCCTCGATGTCCTTTTCCAGGTTTTTCCCGATGCCAAAGTGATCCATACCCACCGGAATCCCCTCGAAACCATGGGCTCTTTTTGCAGCATGGTCTACTTCAGCCGGCACGTGTTCAGCGATGAGGTCGACCGGCACGAGATCGGACGCCATTGGCTGCGAAAAACAGCTCATATGGTCCGCCGCGCCCGCGATTTTCAGCAGGAAAATCCCAAAGCGGCTATTTTGGATGTCAACTATGCAGATCTGGTGGAAAACCCGCTCCCTATCGTACAGAAAATTTACGAATTTGCAGGCCAGCCTCTGACCCCTGAAACGGAGTCGGCCCTCATGCAGGCCCTCGCTCTGAATCGCCAGCATAAGTATGGCAAACATCAATACCAACTCAGCGATTTCGGATTGGATGAAGCCGCTGTTTCAGAAGTATATAATTTTCATTAACCCCCCCAAATTAGGATACCAGGATCGGCGCACGGCGCCGATCCTGGTATCCTACAGAGTTTACACATCGTATTTAGCGCTCCTGAAAATTTAGTTTGAATGGAAAAAGGTCGTTTTGACAACCCCATCGAAGCAGTACTGGTCGGCGTGAAGGAACTCTTCACGCGACAGAACAACCTCCGTCCGATCCTGGATACGGACCGTCTGGATGGAAAAACCGCACTCATCACCGGCGCGAACTCGGGCATCGGCTTCGCCGTTGCGGTCGAATATGCCCGCCGGGGAGCTCATGTTATTATGGCCTGCCGGGGCGGTATTCCGGAAGCCGGCGAAAAGGTCAAAAAGCTCAGCGGTTCGGATAAAGTGGACATGATGAAGGTGGATATGACCAACGTCCATTCCATCTACCAGTTGACCAAACAACTCAAGGACCGGAAGATCAAACTGGACGTGGTGGTCGATAACGCAGGCGTAACCCCGCCTTTTGCCCGGAAAACCATCCACGGCCTGGAGGAAATGTTCGCCGTCAATTATTTGTCCAAATACGTTTTCATCAACCGGTTGCTGCAGGATGGCACTATCCCGAATGCCTCCTTTGCCGGAAACCCGCTCCCGGACGGGCAGCCCCGCCCCCGGATTCTGTTCACCTCCTCCGACTCCCACCGGAATGCTTCTCCCATCGATACGGAGAAACTGGGGATCTACGAGGACTACAATCCGACCAAAGCCATCAAACTATACGGGTATTACAAGCTGATTCTCAATACCTACGCCGTTGAACTTTCCCGCCGGCTGAACCCCAATGGCCGGATCGATGTGGGCGTTTACCCGCTCTGTCCCGGCGCCGTGCGCACCAATATTATCCGCGATGCGCCGCCCCTGCTGAAATTCGCCCTCGGCGGCATTTTCTACGTACTTTTTCAATCGCCTGAAAAAGCCACCGGTCCTTTCGTCTACCTGGGCGCCGGCCCGGAAGTGGAAGGCTCCACTTGCCGATATCTCCACATGATGGCGGAAAAGGAAATGGATGAAAAAGTTTATGATGCCGAAGCCGGAAAGAGATTGTGGGAACGCTCGGAGGAAATCCTTGATGGTTTATAAGTTTATAAGGGCATAAGTTTTTGAGAAGACTTCCCCAAAAACTTATACCCTTATAAACTTAAAAACTTTCTTTCAGGCCGGTGTCAATCCCGGAAACCGCTGCAACAGCCAGGGCAAGAACCTCGGAAAGAGGCGAACCATCGCCTCCAACGCTTTGCTTTCTCCGGAGATGAGTGCGCGCGAACGGTTGCGCTCGACCGCCTCCAGGATCTTTTGCGCCACTTTTTCCGGAGACATTCCCTTCGATTGGAGATAAGCCTGGGTTTTCTGCCGGTAAGTTTCCTCCGTCACCCGGGAACGGGAGAGCATGCCGGTTCTGACCGGACCCAAAAATGCACAGGTAACGCCGATGCCGGCCGGGTGCAGTTCGGCCCGAAGGGATTCGGAAAAAGCTTTAACGCCTGCTTTGGAGGCGCTGTAAACCGCCTTGTCGGCCATGCCCAGCAATGCCGCCGCGCTGGCCACATTGACGATATGCCCGCCTCCAGCCTTTTTCAGGTACGGGATGCATTCATGGCACACGTACATGGTGCCCGCCAGGTTGATATCGAGTATCCATTGGATGTCTGAACGGGGAGTATCTTCAAAAGGTCCCAATACGGAAACTCCCGCACAGTTGAAGACATAGTGGATCGATCCGTGCTTTTCGACCGCTTCCCCGACGATCCGCCGCACTTCTTCCGCTCTCCCCAGGTCGCCGATGTGTCTGCTGCCCCTGGTCTTCAGAGATCGCAATCCCTTTTCGTCTACGTCGACCAGCGCCAGCCTGCATCCTCGTTCCTCCAATGCCGTTGCCAAGGCGCGACCCACTCCGTTCGCCGCCCCTGTGATAAGGACCGTATTCTCTTTCCACTTTTCCACTATTTCACTTTTCCGCCGGGTTCAATATTTTATTCAAAATTTTCCAGGTGATCAAATACGTGGGTTTGACGCCTTCCTCCCCTAAACTGCCGGAGGCCAGGGTATGGCCGGTGATCAGGGGATTATCCGAGGCATAGTAGGCGTAGCGGAGGATCACATTTTGCTGGATATTGTTGCGGATCTTACTGGCGGCCTGAATGGCTTTTTGATAGTGAGCGCCCTCCATTTCCAGCCCCACGGCTTTCCAGGATGAATCGAGGAAAAACTGGAGAATGTCTTTATTCTGAAGGGAAGTGCCCAGTACGGAGATCATGGGCCCCTGGTAGACGGCGAGATCATGTCCTTCGAAATCCTCTTTTTTCAGGTCGTTGTCGAGGGGATAATTGTCGGCCGTGCCTTCGAATACGTGGGCGGTGGGGATCATGATATCCCCTTTTTTTCCCTCCAGGATCCCGGCTTTCCCCATGACGGAAATCGAGGATACCTTCAGGCAATAGGTATGGTCCGGCAATTCGTAGGGCTTGAGCAGTTCATCCATGATCTCGTAAGCCTGCTCGCCGAAGGCATAGTCCATGACCAGGAGGAGGGGCTGTTCTTCGGCAATGTGGGCTGCATTCCATTCGAGTTCAGGGGGGAGGATGGAGGCGGGGATCTGGGTGAGGTCGAAGAGTTGGATGGAGATATTGGTGCCGCTTTCGTCTTCGATATGGACCATGCCGTTCTTTTCGGCGAATTCGACCACCCGGTTTCGGAGTAGGTCGCTTTCTTCTTTGCTCAGTTCCATGGCCAGGGTGCTCAGGTCGTCGGTTTTTCGGATGCGCTTCAGGGCCGCCGGGGCGTAGAAACTGTTCATCACGCTGTGCAGGTTGGAACTGATGATGTGCAAGGGCCGGTCGAAGAGCTGATTTTCCAGCAGGTGCTGTTTGATATGGTTGGCCCAGAGTTCGCCGTAGAGATGGTGCCCTACCTTTTCGCGCAAGGCCGAGGAGAAATTAATAATGCGGTCTTTATTGTCCCGTTTCTCCTCCCGGGCCAGTTTGCCCATCCAGTAGGTGATGTGGAACAGGCTCTTGATCCTGGGCGTCTTTTCAAACTGCTCGGCGGCTTCCGCGATCTCTCCGAAAGGCCTGCCGAGGATGCTGCTCAGGTAGGTGTAGGCGACCTCTTTTTCAAAATCTTCCCCATTTTCATCCTTCGCCACAATCTGCTCCAGCATTTTCCAGGCCCTGGTAACCGCGCCCCTCGGGCTTTCGCTGTTGCGCCGGATCTTCTCGGACTCGATGAAGAGAAAGGTCAGGTGGGTCAATACGTCATAGATATCGCTTCGCCCCCGCGTCATCTCGATAAACATCTGCTCGGCGTCGATCCGGTAACAGTTGCGGCGCCGTTTGGGAGGGATGATGACGGGAAAATGCGAGTATTCCAAACCCTCCCGGGAAATGAGGTTGATATAACGGCATTCTTCGATCCCTTCCGGCAGGCGTTGGAAAATATACAAGAGGCCCTCCAACTCCACCTTTTCCGGATCGGCGATGCTGCCGTAGATCTCCGGGCGCAATGTCATCAAGGCTTCGATCATAGCTTCCCCTGAAACGCCAAGGGGTTTGTAGCTGCCCCGTATAAACAAATGCCGCATGGCGATATACAATCGCTGGATCGCCGCGCTGGACTCCTGCGCGCGGGTGCGGGAATGCGTCGTGGTATAGAGCGGAACTAGTGAATTGGATGCCATTCTGGTGTCTTTTTGCGTTTTGCAAAGTAAAAAATAAAAATCGAAATGGTTAGATGAGTATGCGATGCCAATTCCCACCTTCATTTCGACTTGAAACAAAAAACCCCGACCGTTTCCGGCCGGGGTAGGGTGCATTCGTGGAATCAGGCACAAGGCCTATCATTGCTTGAATAGTGAATCACCCTTATCGGTATTTTCGGGAAAAAGAGCAGCACCTGGTGCAAGAGGTTGCACGAGCGCCATGTCGTTCACCGGAATGGGAAGTATCGACATACAAATACTGGAAACGCCCCGGGATTCCGGGGGCCGAAGGATGTGTAGTTTTCTCATAGAAAGTCAAAAGTACAGATAGGAGATGGGAATGGAATATTTCCATACCCTAAAATGGCAATCCGCTTTCTTTTAATTCAAGTTGCGGTATATACTCGAAGCGAAGTGGCTTTTCTTGAGTATATCCACTTAAACACAGTTGAGATTATTCAGATCAAGCGGTGTTCCGGATTGGGTTGAAGGTCTTCGGTATCGGCCATTACAACAGGCTTTTCAGGTATTCATAAAATGCAGGCTGGGCCTGAACATAGGGTTGATGGGGTTCGCGGACTACGTAGTTGTTCTCCTGTTTGGCGTCGAGGATACGTGCTTTCAGGTTCCCTGCCAGCTGGATCTCCAACAGGATGCGCAGTTGTTTGAACAATTCGGGGTCATAAACGGGAAAGGCCACCTCGATCCGGCGATCCAGGTTGCGGGTCATCCAATCGGCGGATGCCAGATAGATCTCTTCCTGCCCCCCGTTGCCGAACAGGTAGATCCGGGCGTGCTCCAGAAAACGGTCGACGATGCTGATCGCCCGGATGTTTTCACTCAGCCCGGGCCGCCCGGGCAACAGACAGCAGATCCCTCGGATGATCAGGTAGACGCGCACGCCGGCCTGACCGGCCTCGTAAAGCTTGTCGATCATGTTGCGATCTTCCAGGCTGTTGAGCTTCAGCATGATATAGGCCTCCCTCCCCATCTGCGCATGATGGATCTCCCGGTCGACCAGGGCCGTTAACCGATCGCGCAGGGTCAGGGGCGCGACCAGCAGCGATTGAAATTCCGGGCCGGGGCTGGTCCCTTCCAGGAAGGCGAACAGTTGGGCGACCTCCTCCGTGAGGCGGGGATCCGCCGTGAGGAGTGCGTGATCGGCGTATACCCGCGCCGTCTTTTCGTTAAAATTGCCGGTGCCGAGGTAGGCAAAATGGATGGGCCCCCGCTTGGCCCGGGTAGTGATCAACAACACCTTGGCATGTACCTTCAGATTGGGAATGCTGTAGATGATCCGGGCGCCCGCATCCTGGAGCCGTTGCCCCCATACCAAATTGGTTTCCTCGTCGAACCGGGCCTTAGCCTCCACGAATACCGTAACTTCCTTCCCCTTTTCCAACGCATACATCAGGGCCTTGGCTACTTCCGAGTGATCCGCGATCCGGTATACCGTGATCTTGATCGATTGGACGACCGGTCGCTCGGCAGCCTCCCGGATCCAGGCCGGCAGGTATTCAAAGGTCTGGTAGGGGTAATGCAGCAATTGGTCCCCTTTGCGCACCACCTCGAAAATGGAGGACGCATTCTGCAATACCGGATGGGGGAGAGCGGGCATGGGGTCGTCCCGCAAGCCGGGTATTCCCGGCGGCTCCGGGAAGGCGAAAAAGTCGCTGAAATTGTGATACCGGGCTCCGGGAATGAGGTCGCTCTTCTTCAGTTGGAAGATCTCGATCAGCGGATCCAGCAACTCCGGCGGCAGGGCGGCGTCGTAGAGGAAGCGCGTCGGCAGGCCCGAAGCCCGCTCCTCCAGTCCGCGTTTGATCTTCTCGATGAGGTTTCCGCTGAGCTCGTCGTCGATATATAATTCGGCGTCGCGGGAGAGCTTGATCGAATAGACCGGGCCCTCGATCGCACCCGGCAGAAAGCGGTCGATATTGTGCCGGACGATGTCGTCGAGAAAGGTCACATAGTGCCCTCCGTCCTGACTGGGCAGGCTTACAAACCGGCCTTTTTGCTCAGAGGGGATCTCGACCAACACGGCTACCTGTGCATCGTCTGCTGCCCGGCCGACGAAATACAGGCTTTTGTTTTTTAGAAAGGGCGCCCGTATGCCGGTATGGAGAAAGACCGGTTTGAGCAAAGGGGCGACCTCTTTGTCAAAATAGGTTTCGGAAAAAACTTGTTGCGCTGGATTAAATTGACTGTCTTCAATGAGGTTGATCCCCTTGCCCGCCAGATCGGGAATGATCTCCTCCCGGAACGTTTCTCCAAACAAAAGTTGCTGGTATTGCACGATCCGTTGGACCTGCCGGAGCGTTCGCCGGGGCTGAAGGTGATATTGCTGCCGGGTCTTTCGCCGCAGTTTTTTAAAGCTCCGAAGAGAGGCTACCCGAACCCGGTAAAATTCGTCGAGGTTGGAAGAATAGATCGCCAGGAATTTCAAGCGCTCGTACAGCGGCACGCGCCGGTCGCGGGCTTCCTGCAATACCCGGTGATTGAAGGATAACCAGCTGACGTCCCGGTCGAAAAAGCGTTCTTCCATATTGTTATTTTGGCGAAATCAAAGGTACATAAACTTTTGCCAGGCGCCAGCTTTGAATGCCCAGCAGGAGGACCAGCGGAAAACATGCGGCGGGGATTTCCTGGGGTAACCATTTCCAGCTGATCAGGATCCCGACTGCCACCAGGAGTTGGATCCAGCCGAACACCTTCAGCCAGCGGGCTTTCCGGTTGATCATCAGCCCTATGGCTACCGCCAATTGGACCGGGTTAAGCCAGAGGATATTCCAGTTGTGTTGCGTGGCCTGATGGTCGGTCCCCCAGGTCATAAATGCGACCAAACACCCCACCAGTCCGAAAAGCGTCCAAAAGAAGAGGTCGGCGGTACGGATGAGCCTGGGTGAAAATCGCCAGAGAAGCAGAAATACCGGCAAAAGCGCCCAAAACAGGATAGCAGGGTAGGGCCGGGCCCTTTGAGGTGGGTCGAATTGCCTGTCCAGCAGGTAGACCCGGGGTCCCAGCAAGTTGCGCTCGCCGTCGATGCGGGCATAGGCCAGGTTTTCGGACAGGAAATCGGGCAGGAACATCATGCCCCGTTCGTCCGCTACCCGGTCGGTCGGCGTGCCGAGGAGCAGGTCGATCCCCAGGTCCAGCCAGGGCCAGGCCTGAATGTAGGGGTTAATGGCCTGCCGGTAGGTAATAGTTTCCCCGGTTTTTGGGAAAACATAGGTCAGCCGGTCCTTCAACACCGCTTCAAACACGTCCCGGATCCGGGAGGAGCAGTTGTCAAAAAAGAAATCGTAGAGATAGTACCGGTTTTCCGTCCGGTAATTCTCTGCCAAAAACCGGGCCACGGCTTCCTTTTCGGCGCCGTCGAGCAGTACTTCTTCCTCGTATACGGCTCGTCCTTCCTCCCGGTATTCGGACATAAAGCTGCTGAACGACTGAATGGAGAGGTTGTACAACAGTTTCCCCCGCATAAATTTCCAGTAAAAATGGGGCGTGTTGAAATCAAAGGTGCCGTAATTGTATATCTGGTCGAGCCCGCGGGAGGGGTCCTGTATGCGGAGGGCGGTATGACCGAAGCTGCTGTACAGGGCTTGTCCCGGACTGCAAGTGAGCAGGGTGATGCGCGCGCCTTCCCAGGAGGATTGCGCCCAAAGACCACCGGCAAGCAGACCGGCCAGGAGAATAAAGGCGATTTTTCTAAAAATCATGTAAAGGGGTTTAAATGTGATAACCAAATATCCCTTCGCGCTGTTTCTACTTTCGTACCTTAAATATACATCTCCATGGCGAGAAGAAAACCCATCGACGACGATAAACCCACTCCAAAACTGACGCGCGAATCCCTCCGGCAAGCGCTGGGTATCTTTCAGTTTGTTCGCCCGTATTGGTGGCGCCTGGCGGTAGGCTTGGTACTCCTTTTTCTGTCGAGTATGGTATTCATGGTGTTCCCCTACATGTCGGGGATGATGGTGGACGTGGCACAGGGCAATTCAAAGTGGCACTTTACCCTTAGCGATATTGGCCTGGTCCTGCTCGGCATTTTGGTTGTACAGGGCTTTGTTTCCTACGCCCGCGTCATGTTGTTCGCATATGTCAGTGAAAAAGGAACGGCGGACCTGCGCAAGGCATTGTACGAAAAACTGGTTTCCCTTCCCATTGTCTTTTTCGAAAAAAGCCGGGTAGGAGAACTGGTCAGCCGGTTGACCTCGGATGTGGAGCGGCTGTACAACGCTTTTTCCTATACCCTGGCCGAGTTTATCCGGCAGATCATCATCCTGGTTTCGGGCATTATTTTCCTCGCTATCACTACCCCGCGGCTGGCCCTGATCATGCTGGCCACCTTTCCGGTGGTCGTCGTGCTGGCCATGGTCTTCGGCCGCATCATCCGCAAGCTGTCGAAAGCCCGCCAGGAAGAACTGGCCAATTCCAATACCATCGTCAGCGAAACCATGGCTACGGTGCAGACCGTGAAGGCCTTTACCAACGAATGGTTTGAGTCGGTGCGTTACGCAAGATCCATCGGCGATATGGTGAAGATCTCCCTGGAATTCGCCCGGGGCCGGGCCCTTTTCACGGTATTCATCATCGTCGTGCTATTCGGCGCCCTGTTTTTCATCATATGGGAAGGCGCCAACCTGCTCCAGGCCGGCAAGATCACTGCCGGCGACCTGATCGCATTTGTCTCCTATACGGCCATCATCGGGGGAGCGATCGCGGGGCTCGGCAATTTCTACACCGAGATCCTGGGCGCTATCGGCGCTACCGAACGGGTGCGCGAGATCCTCGACACCGAGTCGGAAGTGGTCATTCAGCCCGTTAAACCGGCCGACCGCTCTACCATGCGGGGCGATATCCGCTATTCAAACGTCCATTTTCGCTACCCTACCCGCGAAGACGTGGAGGTGCTGAAAGGGGTGAGCTTCGAGGTGCGCGCCGGACAGAAAGTGGCGCTTGTCGGTCCATCCGGCGCCGGAAAATCGACCATCGTGCAGCTCTTGCTCCGGTACTACACCCTGGGAGACGGAACGATCGAGGTGGACGGACGCTCCATATCGGATTACGAGATCTCGGAGTTTCGCTCGCACCTGGCCATCGTGCCGCAGGAGGTGATCCTGTTCGGAGGCACCATCCGCGAAAACATCCGCTACGGCAAGCCCGACGCTTCGGAAGA
This sequence comes from Lewinellaceae bacterium, assembly GCA_020636275.1. Lineage (GTDB taxonomy): Bacteria > Bacteroidota > Bacteroidia > Chitinophagales > Saprospiraceae > JADJTT01. Next base: position 1,578,760 of record JACJYD010000001.1, read on the forward strand.
AGAGATCGTCGAAGCTGCCCGGCAGGCCAATGCCTGGGAATTTATCCAGTCGTTCCCCGACGGACTTGGGACCCTGGTGGGCGAGCGGGGCGTCAAGCTCTCCGGCGGACAGCGGCAGCGCATCGCCATCGCCAGGGCCATTCTGAAAAACCCCAGTATCCTGATCCTGGACGAAGCCACCTCCTCACTCGATGCCGAGTCGGAAAAGTTGGTACAGGAAGCCTTGAATAAACTGTTGGAAGGGCGTACGTCCATCATTATCGCCCACCGCCTGGCAACCATCCGCGACGTCGACCAGATCTACGTGCTGGATGAGGGCAGAATTGTGGAACAGGGAACCCACGAAGAACTATCTTTGTTGGAAAACGGAATATACAACAGCCTGGCAAGACTGCAGTTCGAACTTGCCTGAACCTATGCGCTGGACACAAAAGATCCTTCTTTTTGCACTGGGGCTGGCTCTCCTGGCCCTGGTGATCGTTTACGTTATGGAATTCTACTATTTCAACCGCACCTTCGGCGTAGGGCGATTATTGGGCTACGGCGCTTTGACCGGCGTGGCGATCGGCGCCGTCCTGGGTTGGCGCCTCAGCCGGGTAGTGGAAGATACGGTAGAACGCATTCAGGTGTATGTGTTTTGCATTGTGCTGGCCGCCATCTTCACCCCGCTCCTGGCCGGCCTGAGCAACCGCCTGTTGAGTACACATCCGGTAACAAAGGAGAACGTTACTTTTATCGAGGAAAAACCGTATGTTTCGGAACGCTTCGGGGTCTTGAAAGGGGAGAACGTAAAGACCACCGGGTACTATCTCTTTTTCGAACGACAGGGGAAAGTCTACCGGATCGATAATCTCCACAAAATGGATACTGTCCTGCAGCGTGGGGATACCTTCCAGATCCCGGTCCGAAAAGGCTTTTGGGGCTTCTCCTGGGTTGTGGGCGACCGATGAAAATTATGCCTTCGATGGATCTTTTTACCAACCATTCCCTTACACCTCATCACACATTCGGACTTGAGGTTCGCACCGCTTTTTTTGTGGAAATAAAAACGGAGGAAGAGCTGCGTCAGGCCCTTTCCCAATGCACTCCGCCGGCGCTCTTGCTGGGCGGCGGCAGCAATATCCTGTTTACCCGGGATTGGCCGGGCACGGTGGTCCATATGCAGTTGAAAGGCCGGGAGGTCATTTCGGAAAAGGAGGGCACGGTCCTCATCGCCGCCGGCGCGGGGGAGAATTGGCACGACCTGGTGTTGTGGACCCTCGACCAAAACCTCGGGGGTATAGAAAACCTCTCGCTCATCCCGGGTTCTGCCGGAGCGGCTCCCATTCAGAACATCGGGGCCTACGGGGTGGAACTGACCGATGTGTTCGACCACCTGGAGGCCATGGATCTCCAAACCGGCGAGATCCATACCTTCGACCGCGAAGCTTGTCGCTTCGGCTACCGCGACAGCATATTCAAAAATGAATTAAAAGGAAGATACGCCATTATCCGGGTGTTTTTGCGCCTGCAAAAGGACCCGGTGGTAAATACCGGTTACGGCGCCATTCGGGAGGTATTGGTTCAAAAGGGCATCGACCAGCCCACCATTCGCGATGTGAGCGAGGCGGTGATCGGGATCCGCCGCTCCAAGCTGCCCGATCCGGCCGTATTGGGCAATGCCGGCAGTTTTTTCAAAAACCCGGAAGTGGAAGCCGGTCAGCTGAAAATGTTATTAACGGAATTTCCAAATATCGTGCACTACCCCCTCCCCGGCGGACGTGCAAAAATACCTGCCGGCTGGTTGATCGAACAGGCCGGCTGGAAGGGAAAACGGGTCGGGAATACCGGTTGCCACGCCCAGCAAGCGCTGGTGCTGGTCAATTACGGCGGCGCTACAGGCGATGAGGTCTGGGCGCATGCGCAGACGGTAGCCCGGTCGGTGAAAGAAAAATTTGGAGTGGAATTGACGGCAGAGGTGAACATCCTGTAACAAGAAGGGCCGCGCATGCGCGGCCCTTCTTGTCCCTACTCTTTGGGTTCCTCGTAAGGTTTTGATTTCTTCGAAAGGATGGTCGTATACCGCTTGGGATTGTCCCGCAGATCGCGCGCCAGCGATTCGACGGTGGTCAAAGTCTTGTTGAGCTGCTCGTAGAGCGCTTTGTCGTTGACCAGTAATCCCAGGGTACCTTCGCTTTGGTTGATCTTCTCGAGCACAGTGGTCAGGTTGTCGACGGCGCCGTTAACCTCTTTGAGGGTGCCTTGCAGCTGGTCGACGGTCGAATTGACATTTCCCACTACATTTTGATCCTTGAGGTCCTTGCTCAGGGAGGCCAGGTTGTCGATGAGCTCGCGGATCCGTTCATTGCTCTCCTTGAGATTGCCGGTCACCGATGCGGCGTTGGCCAGTGTGGCTTCCACCGATTCGGAAGAAGCGGCCAGCATGCGGTCGATCCGGCCGGAAACCGAATTGAGGTTGGCCAGAATGCTCTGCACGTCCTTTCCGCTTTTCTCCAGGGAGGGGTTTTCTGTGAATTTGCTGATCAGGGTATCGGTCAGCTGGGTCAGGCGGGTTTCCAGGATGCTAAGGTAGGTGTCGAGATTCTCGGTGCCCACCATCGAATTGAGGAAGCCCTGAGTCCGGCCTTCGAGGTATTTTCCGGAAGGCGGGCAATTGCCGGTAAGACACTGAGGGGGGAAGACGAGCTCAATTGCACGGCCTCCCATCATACTGGTGGTGTTGATCTCGGCGATCGTTCCTTCCGGAACCTTGACGTCCCTGCGCACATCCATTTCGACGATGATCTTGGTCAGGTCTTCGGGGTTGAGGTAAACATCCTTGACGATACCCACCTGAAAGCCACGAACCTGGATCGGGTTGGATTTCTTGAGTTCGTCGGTATTGTCGTATTGGGCGATGAAAATTTGGGAAGTCTGGAGGATGTTCCGGCCTTTGAGGAATTCAAAACCCCAGATGAGTACGGCGATGGCGACAAAGGTGAGGATTCCTATTTTGGTTTCTCTGCGAATTTGCATAGTGAATGGGTAAAGTAAAGAAAATGAAAGCGGGCACAAAATTCGGTCAATTTTTTTATTAACCGGAATAAATGCCGGGTAAAGTTAATGGAAAAACGCCTAAGCAATGCATCAATGTATGCCGAGTTGTTGCTTGGCGTCATTAACGGTGATCTTTTGTCCGTATTGGTAGGCCACAATGAAGGCGTCGGAGAAGCCCAGGTCGCGCATTTGCTGTTGGATCTGCTGGGCTTGCCACAGCCCGCTGCTGGCGGGGATCTGGTATTTGGTCATGCCGTTTTCCGTCACGATCTCAATGGGGTATGTCACCTGCGCCCAGGCTCCGGTGCGGAGATCCAACAGGGTAGCGGAGGCCGCCACTTGTACGCGGAATATAATTCCTTTATACGGAGCGCTGGCAGGAGCGGTATAGACCGGAGGGGGTGATTGCGGAGAAGGAGCAGGCGATGTATTTTCTTTGGTCTGGGCCGGAGGGGATGCGACCGGAACGGCAGCAGGAGGCGGCGGTGGGGCGGGGACCGGCTTGGCGGTGGTGGTTTGGGTGGAGGTCCCCCCTTCCAGATCGGATTTGTAGTCGGAAAAGGCGTCGAGGATCGCACCCGCGATCTGCTGTTGACCATCCTCGGTGCGGAGGTAATCCACTTCCTGGGAGTTGCTGAGGAAGCCTGTTTCGATCAGTACGCTGGGCATCGTGGTTTCCCGCAGTACCAAAAATCCCGCTTGTTTGACGCCCCGGCTGTGGCGGTTCGCACTGGTCTCCATGTGTTTCTCGACCTTGTCGGCAAAAAGGATGCTCTGCTCGAGGTAGGCATTCTGGTACATCGACATGATGATCGTCGCCTCCGGCGAGTTGGGGTCGTAGCCGTAAACCGATTCGTAATTCTCTTCGTGCAAGACCACCGAGTTTTCGCGCAAGGCCACCTGGAGGTTCTCTTCCAGTTTGTGCGGGCCCAATACATAAGTTTCACTTCCGTTTACATGCGTGGCCTTCCGGATGTAATTGCAATGTATGGAAATAAACAGGTCGGCCGCGGCGCGATTGGCGATCTGAGCCCGCTCGTGCAGGGGGATGAAGGTGTCGTCGTTTCGAGTCAGAATAACCTGAACGTCAGGGTGTTGAGTGGATATGGCGGTTGCGAGTTTAAGCGCGATGCCCAGGGCGATATCCTTCTCATAGATGTTCGGACCCAGGCAGCCGGGGTCGTGTCCGCCGTGGCCGGCATCGATTACGATCTTTTTTACCGCAATTCCTTTTACCGGATACTCCGCAGGTTTGGTATTTTTGCCGGAAGCTTGTTCCAACCGGGTCGAATCGACCGGAAAAAGGGAAATGTTAAAGTAGGCCGACAGGGACGGCGGAAAACACCACATTAGCGTTTGAATGGCAAACGCCAGTCGGAAGTAAAAGGGTGCAGGTTTCAGCGTTCTATTCTGTATCAAAGGACAGTCTTTTTGTAGAAATGGGCCGAATGGATTGGGAAATGCGGTATTTGTAAAGAGTCCCAAACCCACAGTTTCCATTTAAATGGAGCCAATCTTTGGCAAAAATAATGGATTTCAGCACTTGAAAGCAAAAACGAAAATTACATTTTTCCTGATTGCCCTCGCGGCCCATTTATGGGCACAGGACACCATCCCCGACGTTTCCGCCCTGTTGCAGCCGGATACGTCGGTCGTTTTTGCCGATACCCTCCCGCCTGCTCCCCAGATCATTTCGGTTCCCATTTCCAAAAATGCCCCCGAATCCGTCATCGAATACGGCGCACGCGACTCCATGGTCTGGGACGTAGAAAACCAGAAGATCTTTCTCTACGGCGCCTCCAATGTCAAATATACCACGATCTCCCTGACGGCCGGTTATACCGAATTCGACTGGTCGGAGAATATCGTGCGGGCTTCCGGGGTGGAGGACTCTACGGGCCACATGCAGGAAAAACCGAATTTCTCGGACGGCAGCAACAAGTTCGAAGCCCGGGATATGCGGTACAATTACCTGACCCACAAGGGAACGATCATCCAGGCCTCGACGATGCAGAACAACATGTATGTCATCGGCGAAAAGGCCAAGTTCTTCAGCGCTGCCGGGGATACGACCAAATCGGATATCATTTACAATAAAAACGCCATTTTTACGACCTGCGACCACGAGCAGCCCCATTTCGGGGTACGCAGCAACAAGCAAAAGGTCATCCCCAACAAATTGGCCGTGGTCGGCCCCTCCAACCTGGAGATCATGGGCGTCCCTACTCCGCTATGGTTGCCCTTCGGCTTCTTCCCCTTGAAAACGGGGAAATCGACCGGGCTTCTTTTTCCGCGGAATTATGAAACCTCTTCCAATTGGGGCTTCGGCCTCCGGGGGGTAGGCTGGTATTTTCCCATCAGCGACTTTTTCAACCTCCAGATCACCGGCGATATTTACCTGAAAGGATCCTACCGGGTCCGCGCGATCGGTAACTACGCCAAGCGCTACAAATACCGAGGTAACTTCACCCTTGAATACGGCAATCTCCGCACCGAAGACAGCCGGGCCACGCCTTTCCGCACGGAGACCTTCAGCCTGCAATTGAGTCACAACCAGGATAGCAAAGCGCACCCCTCCAGGTCGATCGGAGGGACCATCAACCTGCAGACGAACAATGCGCAGAGCTATAACTACAACGATCCCTCTGCCGTCCTCAACACTACGCTTCGCTCCAACTTTACCTATTCGGAGCGCTTCCCGGGCAAGCCCTTTAACCTGTCAGCGGGCTTCCAGCACTCCCAGAACACCAAGACCCGGCAGATGACGATCAATTTTCCCACTTTCAATTTCCAAACCCAAACCCTGTACCCCTTTAAGCGGAAAGGCGCCCCCTCGCAGCAACGCTGGTACGAAAAGATCGCTATCACCTACCGCGGAGAGGCCAAGGCCGAACTGCAAACCTACGATACGACCCTGTTCAAGGCCGAAACCCTGAAGGATATCCAGTATGGCGCCCGGCACAAGGTCACGACCAACACCTCCATGAAGTTTTTCAAATACTTCAACTTCAATCCCAGTGCCAACTACGACGAGGTGTGGTTTTTGGAAACCTCGCAAAAGACATTCGATCCCACCCTCATCATTCATTACGACACCATCGTGGTGGCCGATGAAAACCCCCAGATCATCCCCACCGATACCGTTTTCGGGATGGTCCTCGATTCGACGGTGTTTGGGTTTAAGCCGCTTCGGAAATTCAATACCGGATTCAACATTGATACCAAGCTGTTCGGAACCCTGTTGTTCCGGAATGGCCCCCTCCGGGGTATCCGGCATACCATGACCCCTCGGGTCGGCTTCAACTTTACCCCCGACTACACCAATCCGCGTTGGGGGTATTTCCGGAAAGTACAACAAGATACCCGCGAGCCCGACAACTATCTCGATTACACGATCTTCAGCGAAGGGCTGTATTCCGGCGACCGGCCTTCCAATACCGGGCAGCAGATGGCCCTGACCTACGGATTGAGCAATATTCTGGAAGCGAAGACCTATTCCCGGCGCGATTCCACAACGAAGAACGTTCGCCTCATCCGGAGCCTCAACATCAACGGCAGTTATAACTTCGCGGCCGATACGCTTCGCTTTTCCCCCATCAGCCTCAATGCGAACACCAGTTTGCTCAAAGATGTGGTGAGTGTATTGTTCAACGCATCCTGGGACCCCTATGAGGTGGACGCCAAAGGAAGGCGTATCGACAAGTTCGTTTGGGATACCCGGAAAGTCCCGCTTCGATTTGTCGACGCCCGTGTCAGTCTTTCGACCTCCCTGACCGTCAAGACCATACGGGGGTGGTTCGACCGAAAAGAGAACGGCGTAGAGAGTCAGGCCCCCAAACCGGTCCTTCCGCAGGCCTCGAATGGATTCTGGGACCTGTTCGATCGCTTCAGCATCCGGTACAACATGGTACTTCAGGGGAGGGGGATGGTGGAAAAAGACACCTTCTTCATCGCCACGAATACCATCACCTTCAACGGCTCGGTACCGGTGACGCCCAACTGGAAAGTTCAGGTGGGCAGCATGGGCTATGATTTTGTCCGGAAGAGTCTGACCTATCCTTCGATCTCCATAGCCCGCGACCTCCACTGCTGGGAGATGGGCTTCAGCTGGCAGCCGACCCGTTCCACCTACGCCTTTTATCTGCGCGTCGACCCGGGTTCCGTTTTCGATTTCATCAATATTCCCTACCAGAAAGGCAGTCAGGACACCATATTCAGCGGTGGATTTTCGGGCTTTTAGCCACGCCGGTCTTTACCTAGATATTGGTTCCATCCCCGTCGTCTATCAATTCGATCTCTTTCCGCATGCGGTCGACCCTTGTTTGGACGGACTGAAGGATCTCGAAGAAGCGGGGATTGGTGCGCAGGTCGGAAAAGAAAGGGTTGGCCTGGGCGCTGCTATAGTCGATCCAATTGTATGCAGCCGCTTGTTGGAGGTAGTTGAGGGCGCTTTCGGTTTTTCCTTCTACCGCATCGATGAGGCAATTCATGATGTAGAACTCCGAATTGTCTTTTTTGAGGTTGAGGCGTGCCAGGCGAGCCCGCAGGCTGTTAATGTATTGGTAAGCATTCGGGGCGCGGAGTTTACGGAGGGTATAGGCGTAGGCCAGGAGGGCGTCCCAGTCGGTCTCATAATCCTTTTGGGTGTTGAAGAGCTCCGGTACTTTGGCGTCTTCGAGCAGTTTACGGGCTTGCCGGAGGTTGCCTTTGGTCAGTTCCAGGATGACGGACAGGCGCGTTTCGCAGTTGGCCTCCGGGGCGTGTTCGCCGCATTCCCGGGCGTATTGTTTGGCTTTTTCGAGGTTGCCGAGCTGGAGATAGATGGAGAAGAGCAGCTGATGGGCGGCCCCGAAATCGGGATGGAGTTGAATGCAGTCGGTCAGCAGTTCAATCGCATCGTCATGCATGCCGACCGTGGCGTACATCTTGGCGAGCCCCTCCTGGGTCCACTTGTCTTTTGGATTGATCTGCAATGCTTTGCGCGCCCACCGGATCGCATTGACCATTTCACCCCGGATCGAATAGATTGACGCCAGGTTGAGGGTGGCCATGCCGTTGCTGGGGTTGTATTTCAGGGCTTGCAGATAGGCGTCCATGGCCTCGTCGTATTTTTCCTGGTAGTGCAGGACGAGCCCTTTGGCCTTATAGGCTTCGGAAAGTTGAGGGTCGAGTGCAATGGCGCGATCGCAAACGACCATAGCGGAATCGAGCAGAACGAGGTCGCGGCCAAAGCGGTTGGCTTTTTGGGCCAGGGCATCGCCCAATCCGGCATAGGCTGGAGCGAAGAGCGAGTCGATGGTCAGGGCGCTTTTAAAGAGCTGGATCGCTACTTCATTGGCTTTTTGCGTGTATTCGAAATAGTATTTGCGGCCCTGCAGATAAAGGTCGTAGGCCTCCACACTGGCGGTGCCTTTCTTTTCGGATTTCATCTCCTGCGTGGAGGAGAGCTGCATCTTGAGGGCGGAAGCGATATCCATGGCCACCTGGCTTTGTACCTCGAAGATCTCGGTGATCTCCCGGTCGTAGGTCTGCGCCCAAAGATGGCTATCGGTTTGCGCGTTGATGAGCTGGGCCACGATGCGCACCTTGTTGCCCTGGCGCCGGACACTGCCTTCCAGCACGTAGTCGGCGTGGAGCTCTTCCCCGATCTCGCGAACACTTTTCTCCGTATCCTTATACCCCATCATAGTGGTGCGGGAAATGACATTGAGCCCGTTGATCTTTGAAAGGAGCGTAAGGAGATCTTCCGTGATACCGTCGCTGAAGTAGTCGTTTTCGGCCTCTTCGCTGTAATTGGCGAAGGGAAGCACGGCGATGGAAACGCCCTGCTCGACCAGCTTGGCCTGGGCTTGCAGGCGGTGACCGGCTGGGGGTTCCTGGGAAAAATACAGAATGGAAAGGAGGAGGGAAAAGGCGCCCACCACGGCGAGGCTCGTTACCAACATTCGGTTGGTGCGGCGGATGCGGCCGGATTTTACTGCGTCGGAATCGACCTTTTTTGCCTTGCTGATGGCGGCATCCCATTCCGAACGGGGCGGGAAGGCCATGCCCTTGTTGGTGATGGCAAACAGTTCGAACGGCTCGCTGATATTCTTAAAATGGTGTTTTCCCAGCGATTTGCACTGGATGTCGGGGTGGTTTTTGATATCGTCGTGTACTTTGGAGGAAACGAGGATGCCACCGGGCAGGCAAGCCGATTCGAGCCGGGCTGCCACGTTGACCCCGTCGCCGTACACTTCTTCATTATCCAGGATAATGTCGCCGGTGTGGATCCCGATGCGAAGGGGGATCCGGGGCTCCTCCTGCAGGGCTTGCTGGATCTCGATGCAGGATTCAACGGCCTCCACCGAACTTTGAAAAATGCTCAGAGTGCCGTCGCCGTAATATTGGAGGATCTTTCCTTCGTGTTTTTCGGTGCAATCCTGAAACACCTCCCGATGCCGGTCCCGGATACGCCGGGCTTGCTCCTCATCGGCATTCATGATGGCGGAGTAGCCCACAATATCTGTAAAAACGATGGCAGCAAGTTGACGTTTACGGGTGCTCATGTTGGTGGCTGGGATATATCCTCCTTCAAATATACAAACGATTGAGCGTTGATTCAGGTTTAGTTGACGAACCCGGTGGCTTTTTGGACGGGTTCCGAACTATCCCGGATTAAGGACAGGGGAAATGAGAAATGGATGCGCTTCCGAAGGGCGGGCCGGACAAATGATAATTTTTTAATTGTTTCTATCCGCTACTTCCCATACCTTTGCCAACGACAACCGGTCACCGGCTAAAGGATACCGGTAACGTTTCACCGATAACCGATTACTATGAGATCCCATGTACTCCTGTTGACATTCCTGTCAATTGCACTTTCCGCGCATTCCCTTTATTCCAACCCCGTTCCTGAAAACAGTCCACCTCCGGTGGCAATTGAGTTTCAGCGCCTTTTCGGCGACGATCTGGACAACCGCTTCAACAAGGTTATCCGGGTTGGCGACGATTACTACGTGCTGGGTTCGGATGAGCCCACAGAAGGGATCACTCCTCACGCCACGCTGAGCCGGTTGAACTTCCAGGGACAAGTACAGTGGACGATCCGGTTGGGAATTCCCTCTACCTGGAACGACATCATCGAAACGGATGAAGGGAACCTCCTGCTCGTGGGCGGCACGGCGCCTTACGATGCCAACTCCAACAGCCTGATGGGCCTGGCTACTCCCTCCGGTTCTTTCCTTTGGGTAAAATACTACAACTTCTCCGACCGGGAAGCCCTGACCAAGGTGATCCGGCATCCCAATCCGCAAAACCCGGATTTTCCGTATTACGTAGTGGGCGTCACCCAACAACAAAACTCAAGTACGAACGACGATATAAACCTGTTTAATATCAATGCCGATGGCGCCTTCAACTGGCGAAAGCTCATCGGCAACAATGCGGACGAAGAATTTTACCGCGACCTGGAGATCCTTTCCAACGGGAATCTCTTTCTGGTCGGCCACGCGGGCAGTTCAGCGGTGTCGGTCCAGATCGACAACACGGGGTCTATCGTATCCGGCCATTCCTATTCCACGGGAATGCGGATATACGACGCGGTGGAGCGGCCGGGGTCCGGTTATTATTTCGTGGGCTCGTCCTCTCCCTCTTCTCCGGCACAGATCAGCCGGGTCAATCCCAACTTTCAGGTGGTCTGGAGCCGGACGATCCCCCAGTTGACCTTTCTCAACCGCGTTTGGATCGGCCCCGACAACGCGTTGTATGTGATGGGATATGGCTCCATCAACGGGATTAACCGGAATCTGGTCATCAAGTTTTCCGAAACCAACAACATCCCTTCCATACAATGGACCAAGATCCTCGATGGCGGGGAAACGGCCTATACCAATGGGAATATGTTCCTGCTGGAACCGGACCAGATCGCCTATGTGGATGGGCGCACCGGCAACCCTTCGGGCTTCGGGCAAAGCGATGCTTTTCTCTCGATCAGCAACCTCAATCTGGAGACCTGTATCACCACTCCCGGCCCGACCCTGTCTATGTCCTCTTTCTCCCTGACGGCCAACCCCTATACCGTAACGGGGGTGGACGCATCGACGCCCATACCCCAGAATATGCCGTTGCAGGGAGTGGCCTGGCAACAAACCGCGGTTTGCGGTTCCTCCTGCGAGCCGGTCAATACGAATACCTTTAGTACGATCCTCGTTCCCGAGGGCAGTTCTTCCGAGATCGAACTGGCCCTCGACGGTTTTGAAGCGAGCAACGGTGAACACGTGGTGCTGGGCCTGAGTACTGCCTTTTCTCCTTTTTCACTCGATCTGGTTTTCGCCAGGCTGGACGGGGAAGGCAACCTTTTGGACGATCCCAGCCACCTCGATTTTACCTACAACGGAGGCGACCTGGAGGTGTTGATCGATTCCGAAACCCAGGCCAATGCCCACATGACGGAAGTTTTTGACGCCAACGGAAATTCTCAGGGGTATCTGCTGGCCGCCACCATGTTCAATACCGAATTTCCTCCCGGCGGCGTTTCCACCCTGGATGTCCTCACTGCCCTGATCGACCATACGGGCTGTGTGGTTTGGAGCCGTTTCATGGAGCGCCCCAATACGGATGAACTGGCCCGGGATGTCCTGCAGTTGCCCAACGGCGACCTGCTCGTGCTGGTCAAGCGATACAATCCCAATAACGGGGAAAATAGCATGGAACTGCTGCGCTATTCGATCAACGGACAGGAATGTGAGGACCTGGTCTTCAGCCTGGCTTCGACCGATGATTTCTATCCTTTCGCAGTCACCAATGTACAGGGCATGCCCAACCCGACAGCCACGGTAGCGGTTGGTGGGTATTGGCGCTCCGGACAGCAATATTTGGGCGTTTACCTGCTGCAATCCGACCTGACCATGGCCACGCCCGGCCCCCTGCTTTTCGATATGCTTCCGGCTAATCCGGAGGAAACGCCGATCCCGACCGGGGTGGTGCAAAGCGGGCAAAACCTCGTTCTGGCGGGTTACCTCACCAAGAACAGCCCCGATCGGGAGGCCTTTCTGATGAGCGTTCGGCCGTTCACCCCCAGTGGGCAGGTAGACGGTACCGTGCTTTGGGCGCGGCGTATCCGGACAAATGCCGCCAATGGGGCCTTTGGAAACGGATACCGGATCTATGCCCTCGATAAAAATGACGAAGGCGACCTTTTTGTAGGCGGCGCCGGTATCGGATCCAATGATTCCTTCTACCGTGCTTTTGCCATGAAGACCAATTCGGATGGAATGGTGGAGTGGATCAAAACCTTTCCGGGCAACTTTGGAGCGGAAAGCGCGGACAATTCCCTGGCCTACGACCTGAACCTGGCGACGGATGGAAGCCTGGTGCTTTCGGGCTACCGGCCCCGCCCCGATTCCTCCGACGGGTTCTTTTGGGTGAGCCGTACCGACCCCGGTGGAAACCTCAGCAATTGCGATTGCTTTGACCCGCTGTCCCTCCAAGTGGAAAGCTACCTGCCTGAATTTTCGACCGATACCTCTCCCGAACCGACGCCGCTGGCTTGCGATGGCGGCTTGGCCATTCCTTCCTGCACGGCCTTCAACCCAACCCAATTTTTTTGCGACCAGTTCTTCCCGCCTCCCGTCTGTTCGGCCGCCTTCACCTGGCAGTCCGGCGATGTATGCGGGAATGTAGAATTTACCAACCAATCGACCGGTACCTTGCCGACCTATCTCTGGCAATTTGACGACCCCCTCAATTCGACCTCAACGGAAGTCAACCCTACATTCACCTACTACTCATCTGGAACGTACAACGTCTGTCTGACCATTACGACGGTAGATTGCACGGAAACGTATTGCGAGGAGATCACGGTTGAGATCCAGGGCGCTCCTGCAGGACTGACGTGCCCTTCCGATACCCTGGTTCAGGTCGATCCGGGTTCTTGTGAAAATGCGGGCTTCCAGTTGCCGGAAGCAGTGGTGGTCGATAATTGCCCCTGCGATAACCTCCTGGATGTAACCTATCCCCCCGGGTACGATGGGCCTTATCCAGTGGGCCAAAACATATTTATGGTAACCGCCGTCGACGCCTGCGGCTTTGTGACCTGTGAAGTGACGGTCACCGTCGACGATGGCGAAGCGCCGGTCATTTCCTGCCCGGCAGATACAACCCTTGATCTGAGCTCACCGATCGATCCCTCTGTGACGGGTGAGGCCACGGCGACCGATCCCTGCAGCGATGTAACGATCACGTACGCCGATGAAGTCGTATTCGACAACGGTTGCCACATCACCACGGAGCGGACCTGGATCGCTACCGATGCCGCCGGCAATGCCGACACCTGTGTGCAGGTCATCGAACTGGTCGATCCTACTCCTATCGAGGTCTCCTGTCCGGCTGATATCGAGGTCGCGGCCGACCCGGGAACGTGCTCGGCGCTTTTGGGAGATGTGAATGTGGATATTTCATACTCATGCGACGACACCGGCTCTTTTGAATTCGGGGTCACCCTGACGGGCGCCACGGAAGGATCGGAGCTGGGAACAGGCCTGCTTTTTGAGCCTATGCTGGTCGGGATCACCAATGTGGAAGTCTGGGCCAGTGATTTTCCAGGCCTGTATGCTTCCTGTAGTTTTACGGTTACCGTTACGGAAGATGTTCCTCCCGTCATCACTTGCCCGGATGTGGTTTGCGCCCTTGCGGCCCCGGGAACCAATGAGGCGGTGGTGGAATTCGATGATCCCCTGGCAACGGATAATTGTACGGACGTGACCGTGATCTGCAATCCCGTTTCCGGAACCTCTTTCCCTGTGGGCCCCACCAGCGTGGTTTGCACCGCGAGCGACGGATCCGGAAATCTGGCCGTATGCAGCTTTACGGTGGAGGTGCTCGCCGAAGAGCTGAACGCGGCTTTTAGCGCCGATCCCGTTACCACTTGTGGGGATGTGTTCACGTTCACCCCCGCCCAGATCGACCCGAATCTGAACTATGCCTGGAACTTTGGAGATGGGGAAACCTCGAACCTGAGCGAGCCGGAACACACCTTTGCGGGTACGGGCAGCTACCCAGTCGTCCTGACTGTTTCTACCGATTCGGGTTGTAGCGCCGAGAGCACAACGACGGTCGACGTGGTCGCGCCTTTCATTGCCACCTTTTTCTATGAAACCGATTGCCAATCGGCTGCCTTCGATGGCTTGCCGGATGATCCTGCCTACACCTGGTCCTGGGATCTTCCGGGCGGACCGCTGGAAGGTCCCGTGGTGTCGGCTACCTTCCCCGGTTACGGGGTATATGATGTTTGTGCCACTGTTTCGGATGGCCTTTGCACGCAAGTGATCTGCCAACCGGTTGAATTGGCGGACCTGGAAGTGCCGGCGCTGACCTGTTCCGATCTGTCCCTGTCGACGGATCCCGGCGCCTGCACGGCCGTTCTTTCACCGGAAACTCCGGAGGCACTGGATAATTGTACCGATCCAATGGAGATCGTTCTTGAGGCTGTACGGGATGACTCCTTGTCCCTTCAGGATCCCTGGCCGCTGGGGACCACCTGCATCACCTGGACCGGTACGGACCTGGCCGGAAACGTGGGCACTTGTCAGCAATGCATCACCGTGGCGGATGAAGAAGCTCCCGAAATAAGCTGTCCGGATGATATTGTAATAGAAGCTGCACCGGGTGCAACAAATGCGGTCGTAGAATTTGGCAATGCCGAAGCCGGCGACAATTGTGGCAACACGATCGTGAGTTATTCGCAGGATTCCGGTCAGGGGTTTCCGCTGGGTGATACCGAAGTCACTTGCACGGCAACCGATGACGCCGGAAATTCAGCCTCTTGTACCTTCCTGATCCAGGTATTGCCCAGCAGCGACTCTTGTTGCGTCGATTCGCTGGCCTTTGTGGCCAATGTAAATGCCGGCTTCTCCTGGTCGATCGACGCTTCCTGCAACCTGACGGTGACGCCCCTGCAACTCAACGGTTGTCAGCAAGTGCTTGAATGGAGCTGGGGGGATGGAAATGTCACGACGGGACCTTTCGCAGGAAATGCCCCGGTGAGTTATGGCTTTCCGGAAGAAGGTGCATACGAGGTTTGCATGTCGGTAGCTGAAATGGATGAGGGCACCGGCGCAATATGTTGGGAAGCGACCTATTGCGAAACCCTGTCCCTGTCCTGTGGCGATCCCTGCGCCCTTGCCGAATTGCCGGTTCGCACTGGCTACGATCTGGCAAACGATCAATTGTACGGACCGTCCGGGGTGACCGATGCCTACTGGCTCGAATCGACGGGCTTGCCGATGGTGACGGCGCCCCTGGTGGGCAATTTGCCGCCTCTGTCCAACAGCAACTGGATCGTGCCCCTGGTCGAAGCAGGGTATCGCAACCATGAAATAGATTACCATTTCTGTCTTCCCGACGGCGCTTTTAACTGCGAGGACCTGGTATTTGACCTGGGCATTCAGGCCTGGGCTATGGCCACGATCCGGATCAACGGCCGACCGGTTACAGGGCCGCTGTTCCTGAGTCCCGCCTATGGTGGAACAGGTACTTGGACCTTCCAGCCTGCTGCCGCCGATTGCGGCCTGTTCAGAGCGGGCGACAACCGCCTCACGATCGGTCTGAAGACGGTCGTTGGAGGCGCCGGACTCAATGTGTCGGGAAGTTTGTCTACCCTGAGCGGAGCGTCTCTGCTGGGATCGCCAGGGTGTTGCGATCCGGCACCGGCTTGCGATTGTTCGGATTTCGTGTTCAACAGCGTGGATATCGAACCCTCGACGTTCTTTGAGGGCAATCCATGTTTGCGCGCTTTCCGGCCTGTAGGCATCTATGAATGCGACGAGGTGGAGTGGTACCTCAATGCTACGCTGGTGGCCTCCGGTACCGGTAGCGACTGGGTATATATGGATCTTCCCGCCGGAGCAGGGGAGGTTTGCCTGCGCGTGGCACGTACCGATCTCTCCGGCAATTCCTGTGGAGTGATCGAAAAGTGCTGGGCCTTCAATTCGGAGTGCGGCGATGCAACAGCTTGCGAAGGAGGCATTGTATCCAACCCCGGCATGGAAGGGGTACGCGGCATCCTCGGCATGGACGGAAGTGCCGATCCATGGTTGCCGGCTTACGGAGCCCCCTACCTCGTTTCCGACCCGGGGGCTGCTGATCCCAACTTTATCGTCCTGTCTGGTAACAAGTCGGGGGGCGATGCCTTCTACCAGGTCATCAATCCGGTAGTAGGCCAGACCTACCAGTTATCGTTCAACACTACGCGGTACCTTCCTGCCCGTCCGGGAGAAAACACCAGATTGATCGTACGGGTCTCCGACGTGCCGCAAACTTCCAATATTTGCACGGGCACTTGCCAGACCCTGGCTACTATCCATGATTTCTCGGATACGGCCTGGTATCACCATCTGGCCAGCTGGCAGCCCTTTTCTCCGAGCTTGAAGTACCTCACGGTTTTGGTGGAAAATGATTTTCAGAATAACGGCACACCGGCTTCCAGGTCGTACATTCAGATCGACAATATCTGCCTGGATCTGCCCAATTCGACGGTGGATGTGCCGCAACAACCCTTCCGGATCTATCCGAACCCCACCAGCGGCGAGCTGACGGTTGATTTTGCCGTTCCCGCCTCGGGCTCTATGCAACTTACGGTGTTTGACCTTTGGGGGCGACCGGTAGCCAGGCAGGACCTCGCCGCAGGAGCGTCCCGGCATACGCTTGATCTGCGGGCGCTGCCTCCTGCGGTATATTGGGTAGAGGTGAAGGATGGGGGGATGGTGTGGAGAGAAAAAGTGGTTGTTCAATAAAATAGAAAAGGGCCCGGGTTATCCCTGGGCCCTTTTCTATTCTGTTTAATGCCAGTGTCCCGGTCCGTGAAAATCTTCTTTCGGCGGTTCCGGCGCTTTCCCGAAGTTACGCAGGTTGTAGATAAAGTTGACCATGACGAAACGCTGAAGGACGTTGGTTTGCACATCTTGCGTGTAAATCTCCGTAATGGTCCGGCTCAGACTGGTATTTTGCTGAAGCAGGTCGAACACCGAGAGGTTGATCTCTCCGCGCTGGTTTTTGAAGATCTTCTTCCCGATTCCCATGTTCCACAGCCAGTAGTTGGGGTCGAACCCTTCGGAGAGACCGTCGTAATACTGATAGGTCAGATCGGTGCGGAAGGTGATGCCTTTCCAGATGATCCAACTGAATTTAGCCTGGGCGCTTTGGCTCAGGAAGTTGGAATTCCGGTCGGTGCGCAGGGTGTTGTTCACCCAATTGTAACTGGACCGCGAGGAGATGGAAAAATCGACCTTGTCGCTGATATTACTTGCGATGGTCAGGCCGACGGCGCCGTTGGTATTTCTGGAATAGTTGAGCTCATCGTTGATCAGGCCGGGTGTGCGGGTATAGCCCCCCGACAAATCCAGATTCAGGTTGAGCTTGAGCGGCTTGATGGGAAAACCATAGGTGAGCATTGAGCTGGCGTTGTAATAGCCATCGAGATTGACCGGTATGGATAGCTGAGCCCCGGGTGTTACGTCGTATTGCTGGAAGATCGGATTGTCGCTTTGCGCCAGGTAGGTGCTGGTGGCAATGTAGTTATTCGCGATGCTCCCCCGCACGAGGACGTACAGGACGGTTGATTTCTCCGTGTTGGTTTTGGAATACCGGCCAAATACGCTGTGTTGGAGGGATTGGACCAGGTTGGGGTTCCCCACCGACAACTGGAGGGAATTGCTGTTATCCAGGACGTTTTGCAGCTGCTGCACACTGGGAAGATTGGTGCTCGCCCTGTAGAAAATCCGGAAGTTATCGTTGCGCGATTTTTCGTACCGGATCATGGCCATGGGGAGGAAGTTGTCGAAAGAACGCTGGGTGGTCACCAATTGCGGATAGGATTGGTCATTGGCCATATCGGCGTGTTGGTAATAACCGCGGGCCATGAGCATCCACTTTTCTTTCCGCCAGTTGTAGCCGGCGCCCAGGCGATGGGTGATGTAGTCGTTGGAGAAAATATTGCTCAACTGGTCATTGAGCGAACTATAGTCTTGTGTGCTCTCCAAAAAATCGAAGGTTTCACGGTCGCTGTTGTCGAGTTGGTAATTGCCTCGATAGCTGAGCATTAACATGCCGTTCTTGCCCACGGGCTCGGTATAGTCGAAGTTGGCGCCGGCGGTCCAGTTGTTTGCATCGAGTGTGGAGAACTGATTGATCGTATCGGAGGCTGGGACGCTGTCGTAGAAATTGTTCTGCGAAAACAGGTAGCTCTCGCCCCGTTTGGGAGCATAACCAACGGAGAGGTAGATCGAGAAGGTACGGCGGTCCTTGTTGAATTTGTGGCGCCAAAGGAGGTTGACGTTCGCGCTCACAGCCTGGAGCTTGGCATCGTAAGTGTTGTTGGTCTCGCTGATGAGCGCTAAACCCTGGATGTTTTGCCCGAAAAGAATGGAGGTTCCGTCATTCGACTGTAAAGTCGCCTGGGGCCGGATGATCAGGGAGTTGGAGCTGTCGATCTCGATCTCCACCCGGGCGTTCAGGCGGTGGTTGATGTTGACGCTCTCGTTGCGGTTGGTCTCGTCATAGAACTCCTGGAATTCACCGGTATTGACGAATTGGCGATTGGTGAGTTGAACCAGACTGTTGTCGGCATAATTGAAAAAGTAACTGCCGGATACACTTACTTTTTTTCCCCACTTGTCGGAGTAGTTTACCCCAATGGCATGCGTTTGGGTAACCCCTCCGGATTGGTTGACCGTAAAGTCTTCACCTCCGTGCCCGTGGCCCCGGCCCCAACTGCGCTGGCCATTGGATCCCAGTACGCCCAGCAGGTCCTCGGAAGCGAAGTTTTGTTGGTTGATATTATTGCTCATGCCGACGAAGGAGATGCGCTGGTCCTTATTGAATATGTTGACCTGCCCTCCGGTTTGATAAAGGAGCTTCGGATCGTTGAAGGATTCGGACCCGATTCCGCCGTAAACCCGGCCGAACTGGCCAGCCCGCATGTTGGTTTTGGTGATGATGTTGATCGTCTTGGTCGTCTCTCCGTCCTGAAAGCCCGTAAACTGGGCCTGGTCGCTTTGTTGGTCAAAAACCTGGATCTTGTCGACCACCTCGGCAGGCAGACTGCGCAAAGCAGCGGTGGGGTCGTTGCCAAAGAAAGGTTTGCCGTCGACCAACACTTGTTTCACATCTTCTCCCTGTGCCTGTACTTTGCCGTTCTGAACGGATACCGTAGGCATTTTGGCGATCAGGTCCTCCGCATTGGCGTCGGGCAGGGTCTTAAATGCCTGGGCATTGATCTCGGTAGTATCGCCCTTCTGCATGGTCGGCAAGGCCTGCTCGATGATTTGAACAGCCTCCAGTTGGATGGCGTCTTCGCCCATCTTAATAGTGCCCAGATCCAGAGAAAAACCCTGAACTTCCAGGGTTTGGCTGATCTCCGAAAAACCGAGGAAGGTGATCTTCAACTCATAGGTCCCGTTCTTCAGATTATCGAAAACAAACCGGCCGTCGTCCTGAGAAACCTGCGCACGCTCCATGCCGTCATCCTGATCGGTCAGCATGATGTGGGCGCCGGGTAGCGGCACATTTTGTTCGGCATCGGTCAGAATGCCCTTAATGGAATAAGTTTGTGCACCCAGCGAAAGGGTGAGAAAAAGTGCGAGAAAAGAAAACAGACTTTTCATGGGGAATGGTTCTTTTAAATGACTCCCCAAAATTCAGGTATCCGAAGCTATTCGGGAAAATTATTCAACCAACGCCTCCTTTTTGTCAATGTATCCTCAACCTGTGTTAGTGCTTGGACGAAAGTATAATAAACGATCGCGCTCGCAGGTCGCGATCGTAATAATTTATTTTTGATTGATCTTGTCAAAGAACTTTCTTTATTGATAAACCCCCTCGCTTCATTGAAAAAATTTGCCAGGCTGATTCCTTTTTTTCAGCTTTGAAGGATGAATCATTTTGGAAAGAAAGGAACCTGGATGCAGATCCTCTTTTGGGGGGTCATTTGGATGTTGATCCCTTTTTT
Source organism: Lewinellaceae bacterium (assembly GCA_020636275.1). Lineage (GTDB taxonomy): Bacteria > Bacteroidota > Bacteroidia > Chitinophagales > Saprospiraceae > JADJTT01. The sequence continues at coordinate 1,598,780 of JACJYD010000001.1, forward strand.
GCTGACCAATAGTTGGGAGAGTTGGGATCGGTTTTTAATGCGGGGAATCGTCATCGGCACGGGGGTAGGGCTGCTCGTTTTTGTAAACCTGGAAGTGATGTTGCCCCGGTTTTTCTTTTCGAAAAAATTTTTCTGGTACGTGTTGTCCGGCCTGGGCCTGACGATCCTGGTGCTGCTGGTGATCTATTGGGATCAGGCGCCCTGGGCCGCCTGGCTGAACCTGAGCGACCGGCCGCATACCGACCATCGGCCGCCCAATCCCATTTATGAAGGCTTTCGATGGATATCCAGGTCGGTGCCCTTTGTAACGGCTTTTATCGGGAGCTCGCTTTTTGAGATCGCCGCCTATGCCGGATCGAAAGAAAAGGAGACCATTCAATTGCAAAAGGAAAAACTGGAGACGGAGCTGAAGTTCCTCAAATCCCAGATCAATCCGCATTTTCTGTTCAATACGCTCAATAATATTTACACCCTGACGGTCCTGCGTGCCGAATCGGCGCCCGAACAGCTGTTGCGTTTGTCGGAGATCCTCCGGTATATGTTGTACGATTGCACGGCAGATCGCGTTCCACTAAAGAAGGAGATCGACTATATTCGCAATTACATCAGCCTGAAAATGCTCAAGGACAGCAAAGGGATGAATGTCGTGGCCGACCTGGATGATTCCCGGCCCGACCTGCTCATCGCACCGATGTTGTTTATTCCTTTTATCGAAAATGCCTTCAAACACAGCCACGTGGAAGACCTGCAAAAAGGATGGATCCGCATCCGGTTGAAGACCGGGCCGAATTGGGTGCAGTTTGACGTCGAGAACAGCCTGCAGGAAGGGCCCTATTCCAAGGACCGGACAGGAGGGATCGGCCTGGAGAATGTCAGGCGTCAACTGGAGTTGATCTATCCCGACCAGCATACCCTGGTCCTGGGCGAGCAGGTAGACCATTTCGCCGTTTCCCTTAAAATTCAACTGGCATGAGTACGATCCGCTGCCTGATCGTGGACGACGAAGAACTGGCCCGTGCCTTGCTGGAATCCTACGTGGGCCGGATGCCGAATCTCCAACTCGTCGGTTTGTGCAAGGACCCCATGGAGGCATTACGGGTATTGGGGGAGGAACCGGTAGACCTCCTGTTCCTGGATATTCAAATGCCCGAACTTACGGGGATTGAGTTCCTTCGTTCGCTTTCCCAGCGCCCTCTGGTCGTATTTACTACGGCCTACTCCGAGTACGCCCTGGAGGGGTACGAACTGGATGTGGCGGACTACCTGCTGAAACCGATTTCCTTTGAGCGTTTCGTACAGGCCGTCAATAAAGTGGTCGACCGCCTGCGATCCCATTCACCTGCCCAGGCCGGGAAAGATTTCCTGCTCGTCAAGTCGGAGCACCGGATCCACCGGATCCGCTACGAGGATATCCTGTTCGTGCAGAGTATGCGGGAATATGTGGCATTCTACACTACGGAAGGCCGTATCCTGTCACTGGGTTCCCTGAAGTCGCTGGAGGAAACCCTGCCTCCCGGCCAGTTTATCCGGGTCCACAAATCCTATATCGTGGCGGCAGCCAGGGTGAGCGCACTGGAAGGCAATGTCATCCATATCGGAAAAGAAAAGATCCCGATCGGCGCCAATTATAAAGAGGAAGTGATGCGGGAGTTGTTTAAATAAAAAAGGCGCCCGGAGGCGCCTTTTTTATTTGATCACTATCGGGATCCGGAAGCCATTGATGGTTTTATCCACCTTGTAAGTGCCGGCCTGAAACTGGATGGTGCCATCTACCTGAAAGCGGTTGTTGATGCTTTTGGGAACGTCGGTGTTTTGCGATACCACCAATTCATCCAATAACGGCATGGCCGATCCGATGTAAGACATTTGCATGAATTGCTGACCCTTGTTGTTCTCCACGATCGTATGCCGAAGCGTATAGAAATTGACGGGCTTTCCGGAACTGTCCTTCTCGAAATGAACCACCTTTGCTTTGTCGCTTCCTTTCACCTTGCTCTGTTCGGTCATGCCTTTGAGCACCAGGCTCCATTTTCCGCTGCCCCAGCCTTGGCCGAACGCGAATTGGAAAAATGCGTTTTGGTTACCCTGGCCCTGGTTGAGCGAAAGTTCCAACTGATCGGTGGTTGTCTGGTTGATCTTGAACTTCAGATCGACCGATTTATCGTCGACCGCGCAGTACCGGTCGTTGGGATCAACGGGCGTGGCATCGTCGTTTAAGGTCCCGAGACCAAGCGCGAACAGAATGCCCGAAACCAATAATAATGACTTCATTTTGTAGATTTTTGTCTTTTAAGTAATGTGACAATATTAATCAAACAAATTTCGCCGCCGGAGGCGGCGAAATTTGTTTATAAACACTGCGGCCACCGGCCGCAGTGTTTATAAATTGATTATGTCAGGGAACTTAATAATCGGGATATATAACTGTATTTCCCTTCCTCAATTTTCCTTCCGACCACCATTGCTTCAGCAGGCCATGTTGCTTTTTTCCGTTGAATGTGAATGGGATGGTTTTTGCCCGAAGCAGATAAACCCGTGCAGGACGTACGCCGAACCGGTCGTGAATGTGCTGTATGATTTCAATGACGAGATCTTTACAAACGGCTCTTTCAGGAGTCCGGTGCCACCTGGTTTCCACAAAGAGGTACAAGGCTTCTCCTTCTCCATCTTTTCCTTCCAATCCTAGCGCCGCTGCATGGCGAATGTTTGGATGACCGTCGATGCTTTCTTCCAGATCGGCGGCATAGAGCGACCGGCCACCCACTTTGATAACTTGTTTGATGCGACCGAGTACGAACAGCCGGCCGTCTGCATCCAGGTAGCCGATGTCTCCGGTTCGAATATACTCCTTTTCCCAATACAATGCCAGGGTGCCGGCAGGATTGTTGAAGTATCCGGGGGTGTTGGCAGGGCTTTTTATCAGGATCTCACCGGTTTCTCCGGTCGCAGCCAGGCGTTCGTCTTTCAGGATGGCCAGGCTGATCCCGGGAAATGGATGTCCGACAGAAACATGTCCGGCCGGATCTGTTTTCGGCGGCCGGCCAGGGGCTGACATACAGACTCCCACGGTCGCTTCGGCCAATCCATACCCTGCCGTCATAATATGCCGGATACCAAATGCTTCTTCGAATTCGAGGATGGTGGAAAGGCGAACAGGCTCGGCGGCGTTCAGCGCCACGCGCAGGGAGGAAAGGTCGTAGGGGTGATCGGCATTTCTCCAAGCCACGGCGAGGCGGTAGGCCAGGTCCGGTGCTGCGGTGAAGGTGCCGCGGTGCCTTTCGAGGGCCCGCAACCAGGTATGGACCTGGCGGAGCGAACTGGGCAATAACACCAGTTTTATGCCCAGATAAAAAGGGACCAGGGCCATCAGGATCAGCCCCATATCGTGGTATACCGGCAACCAGCTCACGAAGATATCCTGGTCGTTGATCTCCATGCCTGCAATGAGTTGCCGGATATTGGTAAGCAGGCCGGCGTGGGATATCTGTACGCCCTTGGGGTCGGAGGTACTGCCCGATGTGTACTGGATAAAGGCGATATCGTCAGCCGCGACCTCCGGAAGGAGGCCGGGACCGGAGACCTTTCCGGTCCCGAATAGGTCTGGTCCGAGCGTCAGGCGGCTGCCGCAAAGGCCTTCATAATGAGCGAGGCGTTCCGGACCGGCGCCCGGGAAAACCGGCACAGCGATGGCGCCGGCCCACATACAGCCAAAGAAAGCCGGAAAAAAGGCAGGGCCGTTGGGAATGGCCAGCAATACCCGGTCGCCCTTCCGGATGCCTGTATCCACCAGGTGCGCGGCGGTTTGCCGGGCTTCCCGGTACAACCAGCCGTAGGTGTATTTTTTTTCTTCGAAAGAAAAAGCGACCTGGTCGGGTACACTTTTGGCCCGGAATTCAAGGACGTCTGTGAGTATGGAAAATCCGGGCATCGGCAAATCAGGCAGTCGTTTGGGTGGTCAAAAAATCGAACAGTTCCTGAACGGTTTTTGCCTGTGCCAGAATTTTCTCCGGAACCATGATCCCAAACCGGTCTTCGATGGCCGAAGCCAGGTGGACCATATCCAGTGATTCGGCCTGAAGGTCGTTGATGAAGTGATCGGAGGCTCTTACGCGCTTTTTTCCCAGTTGCACTTCTATGAGATCGAGGAGTTCTTCCATTTTCATACAGCGTCGGTTTTGGCGGCCTGAGTCAGCAATTCGAGGACAAGTCCGGAAATGGACCGGGCTTCTTCAGGACTCAGCTCGCCGGTCAGGTATTGGATGTCGAGGCCGATCCGGCCGTTGAATAGTTTTCCAAATGCAGAAAAGACCGGCCCCAGCGGGTTGCTGGTGATATAGCCGTGAATGTCGCGGATCCGGACCTTCCCATATTGAGGTTCCAGGGAGAGGGGACCGGCAAAGCTCAGGGCGGTAGTGCCCAGGCGTTGATTGCGTAGCCGCAGGGTCATTTGGACGAGGGCTTTGCTTAGATAAGCATATAAAAACCGCTCTCCCCGCTTTCCTGCGTGGTAGACCGAACGACTCAATTGGTGCGCCAGGGTCCACAGCGTGGAGGACTGGTCCAGCTGGGTTGTAAACCGCAACATGGACAGATAGCACCCCAAGACTTCCGGTGCAACCGGTGGATCCAGGTGTGGACGCAAGTCGGCGAAGATCACTGCCCGATGGGGGCTTTCGATCCGGTCGTACTTTTTCTCCCAGACAGACAGCAGCAGAGCGGCCGACAGGAGTCCCGGAAGGGAAACCCCTCTTTTCCGGGCCTCCCTGATGAGCGCTGTCGAAAGAGCTTCGTCGAGCGTCAGGTAACCGGTCCCATTTTCCGAAGAAGAAGGGATCGTCGTGGGGGGGAGTCCTTTCATGGCTTTTCGGTAACGCCATTCTTCCTTGAATTGGCGAGAGAAGAAACCCGCCAGGCGGTATGCCAACGAAAGGCCTTTAAATTTTTTCGGAAAAAGGGAATCGGACCCTGGCGGGAAGGGATAGGGCTTCCGGGGGGACTTTTTTTCATTGCCGGCCACCCCGTTGAGGAGTTGGTGAAAGAGTTGGGTGATCGAGGCCGCATCGACGATCGCGTGGTGGGCGGCCAGGATCAATTCCGAATGAGCCACCTCCGGGTCGAATAAATAGACACAGCGGATCAGGGGCGCCCGGGAGTGGTCGATCGAGGAGTTGAGCAATTGCCGGGCTACGGTTTCCCATTGGGAATCCCCGTTTCGGCCGGGCGTTTCTACCCGGATGGGGGGTGGTGGAACCTGTTCTTCAAACCGGAAATCGTTGCCATCCTGGCGAATTGCAATGCGCAGGGCTGGATGGATCGCCTGTATTTTTTGCCATTCCGATTCCAATACGACGGGGGAGGGACCGTTTTCCAGCCTGAGAATACAGACGGCAGTTAGGGGGTAGGTCCGGTCGGTGATCGTCCAGGCCTGTTCCATTCGGCTGAGGAGGCGAAGGCGCATAAATTATAATTCAAGTTGCGATATATCGCATTAGACACATTTGAAATGGTTTGAGATGCATTTATCGCAACTTGGGTTAATTACTCTTCCAATAATACGGCGTAAACAGCACCAATATTGTAAACAGTTCGAGGCGTCCGAGCAACATGAGGAAGGAGAGGATCCATTTAACGCCATCGGGTAACCAGGCAAAATTGTCGACAGGCCCCACCTTTCCGATACCGGGTCCGACGTTCCCAAGGCTGGTCGCTACGGCTCCGATACTGGTTTCGAAATCGATGCCGAACAAGGTGAGCACGAAGGCGCCAATGACGAAGAGGATGAGGTAGATCAGCAGGAAAACCAGGATGTGGGTCATGATCTGCGGCCTTACGATCTGGCCATTGAGGCGCAACGGTACGATGGCCCGGGGATGAAGGATCCGTTTGAATTCCAGAAAGGAGTTTTTCATGAAAACCAGATGGCGAATGACCTTGATCCCACCGGCTGTGGAACCTGCCGAGCCTCCCAGGAACAGGAGGATGACGACCAGGATCAGCGCCGTATTGCCCCAGTTTAAATAGTTGGCCGATACGTAACCGGTGGTGGTCATGAGGGAAACCACCTGAAACAGGCTGTCGCGGAAGGCTTTTTCCCCGGAACTATCGGTATTCAGCAAGACCAGCACGGTGATGAGGACGGCAAACAGGAGGGTGAATAGCACATAGTATTTAAACTCGTCATTCGCCGCTACTTTTCGGAACTGAGCCGTGACGATCAGGTACAAAACCGTAAAGTTGGTGCCCGCCAGGAACATGAACAGGGTGATCGTATACTGGATACCGGGAACATCGTAGGCAGCCAGGCTCTCGTTTTGAGGGGAGAACCCCCCTGTCGACATGGTGGTGAACGCGTGATTGATCGCGTCGAAGAAATCCATGTCCATCGCCCAGAGCAGTAAGGTCAATGCAGCGGTAAGCCCCAGATAGATCAGCCAAAGTCGTTTGGCGGTTTCCTGAATGCGGGGGTGGATCTTGTCGGAGGTGGGACCGGGCGATTCGGCCGAGAAGAGCTCGATGCCTCCGAAGCCCAACAGAGGGAAGATGGCCACCGTGAGGACGATGATCCCCAATCCGCCGATCCATTGCGTAAGGCTGCGCCAGAAGAGGATGTCTTTTGGCATGGATTCGATGTCGGTCAGAATGGAAGCCCCGGTCGTGGTAACGCCGGACGCCGTCTCAAAGATCGCGTCGGTCAGGCTGGGAATGGTGCCGCTGATGAGGTAGGGCAGGCTTCCGAAGGCCACCATGGAAAACCAGCCCAGGGTGACGATGAGGTAGCCGTCGCGTTTGGAGATGCGCTGTTCGCCTTTGAACCGGGCCATCCACAGCAGCATTCCCACGGTGATGGTCAGGGCTGAGGAGTAGACAAAAGCTTCCCAGTTCCCATCGGGGTGGGCAAAGGAAAAAGGCAGGGCCGTTAGCATCAGGATGCCGAAAAGGACGAGCAGAATGCCTACGAATGAGGAGATGGGTGTAAAGTTAATCATGGGTTGAAGGTTCGGGTCTTAGCGGAATATGCGTTCGACCTTTCCAATCGCTTCAGGTAAGGCAAAAACGATTACGCGGTCTCCCATTTGCAATTGCAGGTCGCCGTAAGGGAGAATGCTCTCCTCGCCCCGGATCACCCCGCCGACGATGGCGGTTTCGGGAATGTGGAGGTCCTTCAATGGTTTTCGGGTGAGCTGGTTGCTTTTATGGACGATAAACTCGATGATCTCGGCATCCACCCCGTTGAGGGAGGTGATGGCTTCGATCTGCCCTTTGCGGATAAAGCGGAAAATGTTGTTGGCGGCGATCAGTTTTTTGTTGATCAGGCTATCCACGCCGATATCCTGGGAGATATGGACATATTCCTTGTTCTCAACCTGTGCGATGGTCTTGTACACGCCATGGTTTTTGGCGGTCAGGCTGGTGATGATATTAGTCTCGGAATTGGGTGTCAGGGCGATGAAGGCATCCATCCGGCCCAGGCCTTCTTCTGCCAAAAGGTCGATATTGCTGGGTTCTCCATTGATGATGAGGGTGCGTTCCAGGTATTCGGCCATGTATTTGCACCGATTTTTATCGGCTTCAACGAGGGTGACGTGGTAGTCGTCTTCCAGGAGTTTGGCCGTATCGAAAGCCAGGCCCGAACCACCCACGATCATGACGTTTCGGATCTTGATCTTTTCCTTGCCCAGGCATTGTTCCAGGGTGTCGGTATCCGAGCGGTTGGTGATGAAGTAAACGTGGTCTTTGCGGCGCAGGACGGTACTGCCCCGCGGAAGGATGGTCTGGTAGCCGCGAAGGATGGCAATCGGCCGGGTGGCCAGGTTGGGGTGCACCTTGTTCCAGTCGTTGAGGCGGAGGTTGACCAGTGGGGAGCCTTCTTCGACCGTCAGTCCGACCAGCGACATTTTGCCTTCTTCGAATTCGAACACATCGGAGAACGAGCATTGGTCGACCAGGCGCTTGATCTCGCGGGCGGCGAGTTGCCGGGGCGAAATGATGGTGTCGATGCCCAATTCGCGAAAAAGCTGTTTGCTCGACTCTTCGAGGAAATCCCGGCTTTGGACCCGGGCGATCGTCCGGCTGGCGCCCATCTTTTTGGCGAGGATAGCCGTGACCAGGTTGGTATTTTCGGAAGTGGTTACGGCCAGTAGGAGGTCGGCGTTGTCTATTTCAGCGTTTTTCAGCATATCGATGGAGGAGGCATCTCCCCGGATGGTCAGGACGTCGAGGTGCGTGGCTGCATAATCCAGCACATCCTGGTTGGTATCGATCAATACGATATCCTGATTTTCATACGATAGCAACTGAGCCAGGTGAAAGCCTACGTCACCTGCGCCGGCGATGATGATTTTCATTTATTTTTTATTAAAACCAAAATTCCAGGTTCCTGTTTGTAAATTGGAGCTATAAGAACAAAAGTAAGTGAAAGGACGAAATTAACATAACGATAAACAGCGCCCCCGGCGCTGTTTATCGTTATGTAACTAAGTTCTCTGACATAATTAATGTATAAACACTGCGGCCACCGGCCGCAGTGTTTATACACAAATTTCGCCGCCTCCGGCGGCGAAATTTGTGTGATTAATATTGTCACATAACTTAATGGCTACGGCAAGCTACGCTTGCAGATTAAAATAAATGAATCCGGGGGGGCGTTTCGAAGGGGGCCCTCGAATGGGTTAAAAGAGATTGAAACCGCATGAAAATTTTAATGGTTTGCCTGGGGAATATATGCCGTTCTCCCCTGGCGGAAGGCATACTAAAAGAGAAGATCAAGCAGCATCAATTAGACTGGGTAGTCGATTCCGCAGGTACCGGCTATTGGCATGTGGGCGAAGGGCCGGATCAGCGTTCCGTGGCCGTAGCCCGGCAAAGGGGAATTGATATCCGGGACCAACGGGCGCGGCAGCTCCGTTCGAAGGACCTGGAGGAGTTCGACCTCATTTTTGCGATGGATACCAGCAATTACCGGAGCATTGTCAATATGGCGCCCAGGCCGGCCTTATCAGAAAAGGTCCATCTCATCCTCGACCTGATTTACCCGGGAGAAGGGAGGAGTGTGCCCGACCCCTACTACGATGACTATGGTTTTGAAGGGGTATATGATATGCTGGAGGAGGCTTGTGACCAAATTATTGTAAAATTCAGATAAGGGGACGGACGCCAGCCATCCCCTTATCCATTTCAGGCAAACGCCCTTTCCACAATACCTTCCTGTTGTTGATCGTGCACTTTCTTGAACCCTGTTGCCGGAGAAGCACTGGTTTTCCGCCCGATCAGCTGAATGGGCAGTTCGCCAGCCAGGTAGGAAAGCACGTATTGCCAGGCGCCCATGTTGCCGGGTTCTTCCTGAACCCAAAAATATTCGGCCTGGTCATATTTTTCGCGGATCTTTTTCAGTTGGACAAGGGGCATCGGGTAGAGTTGCTCCAGGCGCACGATCGCTATGTCGCCCCGGTTGTCCTTGCGTTTTTTCTCCAGGAGGTCGTAATAGACCTTACCACTGCAAAGCAGCACCCGTTTCACCTTTTTTCCGTTTCGCGGGCCCACTTCGGGGTCGTCGATGATCTCCTGAAAGCATTTGCCCATTTCGAAGTCTTCGAGCGGTGATACGACCTCCGGATGCCGCAACAGGGATTTTGGGGTCATAACGACCAGCGGCTTGCGGAAAGGCCGCACGAGTTGCCGCCGAAGCAGGTGGAAAAAGTTGGCGGGGGTCGTACAGTTGGCCACCGTCATATTGTATTCGGCGCAAAGTTGCAGGAAGCGCTCGATGCGGGCGCTGGAGTGTTCAGGGCCCTGGCCTTCGTAGCCGTGGGGCAGGAGCAGGGTCAGGCCGCTCATCCGTTGCCACTTGCTCTCCCCTGCCGAGATAAACTGGTCGATAATGGTTTGAGCCCCGTTGTGGAAGTCGCCGAACTGCGCTTCCCACAGGACCAGGGTGTCAGGAGTAGCCAGGGAATAACCGTACTCAAAGCCCAGGACGGCAAATTCCGAAAGGGGGGAGTTATAAATGAGAAAACGCCCCTGGTCGTCCTGTATCCTGGCCAACCGGCTGTATTCTTCGTTGGTTTCGGCGTCGCGAAAGATCGCATGCCGGTGGGAGAACGTGCCCCGTTTGACGTCCTGCCCGGAGAGGCGCACGTCCTTGCCTTCGAGCAGGATGGTCCCGTAGGCAAGCAACTCGCCCAGCGCCCAGTCCATTTTATTGTCTTCGATCAACTTGGCCGTACCCCGCAACAAGCGATTGACCTTGTCGAGCGGAGTGAACCCTTCGGGGATAGTGAGCAGGTGTCGCAGCAATTTTTCCAACGTGGCCCGGGCGATGCCGGTGGGGGGCGAGAAATCGTAGTCCTCCGGAGTGGTCTTTTTCTTCAACGCGCGCCAGGCTTGCTCCGATTCCTGATATTGATAAGGGAGGGGGTGTTGTTTGACGTTTTCGAGCCGGGCCTGTAGTTCGTTCCAGAACTCCTTCTCCATGCCCTGGGCCAGCTTCTTGTCCACATCGCCACGCTGTATCAGCTTTTGCGAGTAAATCTGCCGGGGGTCTTCGTGCTTGCTGATAATCCGGTACATTTCGGGTTGGGTAAACTTGGGGTCATCCCCCTCGTTGTGTCCGTGCCTGCGGTAGCAGACCATGTCGATAAAGACGTCGGCATTGAACTCCTGGCGATAAGCTACAGCCAGTTCCGAGGCGAAGATCACCGCTTCTGGATCGTCGCCATTGACGTGAAAAACGGGCGCCTGGATCATGTTGGCAGCGCCGGTGGAATAGGTCGAACTTCGTGCATCGTCGAAATCAGTGGTGAAGCCGATCTGGTTGTTGATCACGAAATGGATGGTGCCGCCTGTATAATAGCCTTTTAATTGGCTCAACTGCACGGTTTCATAAACGACGCCCTGGCCGGCCATAGCGGCATCGCCGTGGATGAGTACGGGTAGGATGCGGTCGTAGTTGCTTTGGTAAAGCACGTCAGCCTTAGCCCGGGAGAACCCTTCTACCACGGGGTTGACGGCTTCCAGGTGGGAGGGGTTGGGCACGAGTTTGAGGTGTACGATCTTGCCGTTGGGGCCATCCAACTGGGAGGAGTAGCCCAGGTGGTACTTCACGTCGCCATCGCCGAAACTCAGGTCGGGTACGGCCGTGCCTTCGAATTCATTGAAGATCTGCTCATAGGTCTTGCCCATGATATTGGCCAACACGTTGAGGCGGCCGCGGTGCGCCATGCCGATAACGACTTCTTCCACCTGGTCTTCCGCGCCTGTCCGGATAATGGCGTCCAGGGCGGGGATGGTGGTTTCGCCGCCTTCCAGGGAAAAGCGCTTTTGTCCGATGTATTTGGTATGCAGGAATTTTTCAAAGATGACAGCGCCATTGAGTTTTTCAAGGATGCGCCGTTTTTTCTCAGGGGTTAGTCCGAAAGAACTTTCTGATGAGGCCGATTCGATACGGGTTCGCAGCCAGCGGCGACGCTCCCGGTCGGCAATGTGGTGAAATTCAAAGCCGATATTCCCGCAATAAATATGATCCAACCTGGCCAGGATCTGTCGCAGGGTGGCGTATTCCAGCCCGATCTCCTTCCCGGCAAAGAAGGAAGTATCGAGGTCTTTTTCCGACAAATTGAAATCCTCCAGTTTCAAGTGGGGTTTGCGGTCGCGACGGTGGCGGATGGGGTTGGTGGTCGACATCAGGTGACCGCGGTTGCGGTAGCCGATGATAAGGGCCAATACCCGCAGTTCATTGGTCAGCTGGTCGGAGGAAAGCTCCTGTCCGGCCAGGGCTTCCAGCCCGGTTTCCACCTGGGAGGCGCCGTTGCGGAAGGAGGCAAAGTCGAAGCCACGAAAAAAAAGCTGCCAGCCTTCCTCCACCGAAGCGGGATTTTCCCGGTACCGCTCGTACATGGATTCTATATAGTTGGGATGGGCATTGAATACGAAGGAGAGGTCTTTCATATCAAAAAGAAGATTGGGTTGTTGGGTTTAGAATGGGCCGCAAAAATGCGGGATTTTTTGGAATCCCGCACGCAAATTTCATTTTGAATAAGAAACAATCGGAGGGCGGCAAGGTTCTGTTTTTTTTGATCGGGACGTCGTTCCGGTAAAAATTAACCATGTCAATATTTGGAATTATACACAGAAACCCTAACTTTGCAGCCCAGTTTTGACAAGCAAATAGAATAACGTTTAATCAGCAATGGCAAATCATAAGTCATCGGAGAAGCGGATGCGGCAGGAAGCCAAGCGCCGCGTGCAAAATCGCTACTATAAGAAGACCGCCCGTACGGCGATTCAGAAACTGCGCGAGATGGAAAACCCGGAGGAAGCAAAGTCTTTCCTGCCAAAGGTGTTGAGCATGGTCGACAAGTTGGCCAAAAAGAATACCTGGCATGCAAACAAGGCCTCCAACCTCAAGAGCAGCCTGATGAATCACGTGAACCGTCTGGGCGCGTAATTTCTTTTTCCTATATACTGACCAACAGCGAAGTCCGCATGGCGGGCTTCGCTGTTGTCGTTGTAGCTTGAAATAAAGAAAACCCGAAACACTCCGGTGCTTCGGGTTTTCTTTTTGGGATATGTTCCTATATTTGTACCCGAACAAGCGTTCGTACTTAATTCGTCCTGACCATGCCAAAGTTTCACACGCTCAAAATAAAAGACGTCCGCCCGGAAACGGCCGACTGTGTATCCGTTGCCTTCGAGGTGCCGGGATCCCTGGCCGGAGAATACGTTTTCGTACATGGACAAAACCTTACGCTCAAAGCGACGATCCAGGGAGAGGAGGTGCGCAGGTCGTATTCGATCTGTACCAGTCCGCTGGATAATGAATTGCGCGTAGCGATCAAGAAGGTGCCCGGCGGCCGCTTTTCGACCTTTGCCAACGAGATGCTAAAAGCCGGAGACAGCCTGGAGGTAATGACCCCTTCGGGCAATTTTTCGGTCCCACTCGACCCGGCGAACCGCAAACACTACGCGGCCTTCGCCGCAGGCAGCGGCATTACGCCGGTCCTGTCGATCCTGCGCACTGTGTTGCTGACCGAACCGGGAAGCGAATTCACCCTTTTCTTTGGAAACAAGAGCGCCGAGAACATCATTTTTCGCGATCAACTGGAAGATCTGAAAAACCGCTTCCTCGACCGTCTGTCCATTCATCACGTACTGAGCCGGGAATACCCCGGCGCCGACCTGTTCTACGGCCGCATCGATGGCGATCGCTGTGGCGATTTCTGCCGCCTGCTCCTGGATCCGGAAGATGTTGATGAATATTTTCTCTGCGGCCCCGAAGAGATGATCTTTGGCGTCAAGGGGAAACTCGAAGAGGTGGGTGTCGACCCCAAGCACATTCACTACGAATTATTTACTTCTCCGGTGGGCCCCCTCGGTGTCAAAACCCCTCCGCCCCCCCGGATGGACAAATCGGTTCGATCCCAGATCGAAGTGACCCTCGACGGCAACGCCTTTTCATTCGAACTGGACAGCGGTGGCGACACCATCCTGGATGGCGCGCTCAAGGCCGGCGCCGATCTGCCCTTCGCCTGTAAAGGCGGGGTTTGCGCCACCTGTAAGGCCAGGATCATGGAAGGAGAGGTCGCCATGCAGGTCAACTACGCCCTCGAACCCGATGAGGTGAAAGCCGGATTCGTGCTCACTTGTCAGTCGCATCCGCGAACGGAGCGGGTGGTGGTGTCGTATGATGAGTAAATGTTTTTTTGATAATGAATAAAAAGCAGGAGATCTATGATGAGGCGGCCAAACTCTTTCAGGAGAAAGGGTATGGGGCGGCTTCCATGCGCGATCTGGCGGAGCGGGTGCATTTGAAGGCCTCGAGTCTGTACAGCCATATTCGCAAGAAGGAGGAGATCCTGGAGAAGATTTGTGCGGACCTGGCGGTCTGGTTTACCGAAGCGATGGAAAGGGTGGAAGAAATGGAGGCGACCCCCCGGGAAAAAGTGCGGGAACTGCTTTCGTTTCACATTCGCACCGCAATGGACGACCCCACATCGATCACCGTGTTCAGCGATGAATGGAAGCATTTGGAGGAACCCTACCGGAGCCAGTTCCTGGCCAGCCGCCGCGATTATGAGGAGCGCTTCCGGCGCATTATTCAGGCCGGTGTTTCGAAGGGAGAATTCCGGCCGATCGACCCCAATATTATCCTTTACACGTTGTTGTCGGGTATTCGCTGGTTGCACCACAAACAGCGGCTCCCCATACCGCAGCATCGGGAAGGCCTGGAAATGCAGGTGATCGAACTGCTGCTGGAAGGACTTTCGAAGAAAAATCAGTAATTTTAGACGCCGTCGCCTCTTTATTGTAGGATCAGAAAAGTCTTATTTGCATATGAATCTCGAACAGCAATTTCAAGCCAGGATCGACCAGGAGATCAAGGTCGAACCACGGGACTGGATGCCGGAAGAATACCGGCAGATGAATATCCGCCAGATCGCCCAGCATGCCCACTCGGAGATCGTCGGCATGCTGCCGGAGGGCAACTGGATCACGCGGGCGCCCTCCCTGCGCCGGAAGGTGGCCCTGTTGGCCAAGGTGCAGGACGAAGGCGGACATGGGCTCTACCTCTATAGTGCGGCTGAGACCCTGGGCATTTCCCGCGAGGAGCTCATCGACCAGTTGCACGAAGGGAAGGCCAAATACAGCAGCATTTTCAACTACCCGGCCCTGACCTGGGCGGATATCGGAGCGATCGGCTGGCTGGTCGACGGCGCCGCCATCATGAACCAGGTTTCCCTGACGCGCACGTCCTACGGCCCCTATGCCCGCGCAATGGTGCGCATCTGCAAGGAAGAGAGCTTTCACCAACGGCAAGGCTACGAGATCCTGCTCACCCTTTGCCGGGGTACCCAGGAACAGAAAGCGATGGCCCAGGATTCACTCAACCGCTGGTGGTGGCCGGCCCTGATGATGTTCGGCCCGAACGACGACCAGTCGACCCATACTGAAAAGTCGATGAACTGGAAGCTCAAGCGCAAAAAGAACGATGAACTGCGCCAGCAATTTGTGGATGTGACCGTTCCCCAGGCCGAATACCTCGGTATCACCGTACCGGATCCCGACCTGAAGTGGAACGAAGAACGCGGCCACTATGATTTCGGTGAAATAAACTGGGATGAATTCTGGCAGGTTGTAAAAGGCAATGGTCCCTGCAATAAAAAGCGGATGAACGACCGGATCAAGGCACACGAAGAAGGCGCCTGGGTAAGGGAGGCGGCGATGGCCTATGCCGAGAAGCGGCAACAGCGGAAACTTCAACAAGCAAGTTGAACATCTCCACTCACCACTTTAAACTATAAACTCTAAACTATTTAAAATGAGCAAAGATTGGCCTCTGTGGGAAGTATTCATCCGAAGCAAGAACGGATTGAGCCACAAACACGCCGGCAGCCTGCACGCCGCCGATGCGGAAATGGCAATTGAAAATGCCCGGGACGTCTATACCCGCCGCAACGAAGGCGTCAGTATCTGGGTGGTGGAATCCAGGCACATCACGGCTTCCAACCCGGAAGAAGCGGAATCCCTCTTCGATCCGGCAAAAGACAAGGTATACCGGCATCCGACGTTCTACGATCTTCCGGATGAAGTGACGCATATTTAATTTTCATACATGAATCATCAAGAATCGTTATACCACTTTGCCCTCCAGATGGGCGACAACGCCCTCATCCTGGGCCAGCGGCTTTCGGAGTGGTGTGGACACGGCCCCGTATTGGAGCAGGATATCGCCATCACCAACATCGCCCTCGACCACGTCGGGCAGGCGCGGAGCTGGCTGCAGTACGCAGCCGAACTCGAAGGCAAAGGCCGCACCGAAGACGATCTGGCCTTCCTTCGCCCCGAATTCGAATACCGGAACGTGCTGTTGGTCGAACAGCCCAATACGGATTGGGCCTATACCATCGTTCGCTCCTTTCTGTTCGATACGTTCAACTATTTTCACCATGTCGAGCTGACCCAAAGCACGGATCCGGGCGTGGCGGCCATCGCCGAGAAGTCGCTCAAAGAGATCACTTACCACCTCCGCTATAGCTCGGAGTGGATGATCCGCCTGGGCGACGGCACCGAACTGAGCCACGACAAGATGCAACAGGCCCTGGACGACCTGTGGATGTTTTCCGGAGAACTGACGGCCATGACCTCACTGGAAACCAGCCTGGCCGCGGCCGGGCTTGCTCCCGACCTTTCCGGGATCAAACCCTTATACGATGGAAGGATCGCAGCCGTAATCCAGGAAGCGACCCTGGAGGTCCCTTCCGGGGCGTATATGCAAACGGGGGGCAAAGAAGGCCGCCACACCGAATACATGGGTTTTATTCTCGCCGAAATGCAATCGCTTCAACGGCAAATGCCGGGGCTGAAATGGTAAAAATAATAATTGCGAAAGGCGGGTCGTTCGACCCGCCTTTCGCAATTATTATTTATTATTTTTGAGGCATGAAAGAAGTCATTGACCGCTACCGCAACGTCGTCATTCAAATTGCTACGCCTTATAGCACAGGTACCGGTTTTTACCTGAAATCCCCCCATCTCATCATTACCAACGAGCACGTGATCCGGGGCAACCAGCAAGTGGTGGTCAATGGATTTAACCTGCCCAAACACCTGGTCCGGGTGTTGTATGCCGACCAGAAACTGGACCTGGCCTTCCTGGAAGTTCCGGAGAACTTCGATATCCCCGAAGTATCCCTGGCCAAGAATGGAGACGTGCATCAGGGCGATCCCGTCATTGCGATCGGCCATCCCTTTGGGTTTAAGTTTTCCGCAACCCAGGGCATCGTGTCGAATACCATGCACCAGATGGGCGAGGTGACCTACATCCAGCACGATGCAGCCCTCAATCCCGGCAACAGTGGGGGGCCGCTGGTCAATATGGCCGGAGAGGTGGTGGGGATCAACACCTTTGTCGTGCGCGATGGCGATAATATCGGCTTTTCCCTGCCGGCCCACTACCTGGAGGAGACGATCCGGGAATACAAGGAAAAGCGGGGCGAAATCGCGGTGCGCTGCTATTCTTGTGGAAACGTAGTTGCAGAAAGTCAGCTTTCCGGGGAATATTGCCCCTTTTGCGGCGCCAACATTGAAATGCCCAACAAGGTTGAGCCCTACGAACCGGTCGGGATGACCCACACGATCGAAGACCTGTTGCAACAGCTGGGGTATGATGTGACCCTGTCCCGCCGGGGCCCCGATGCCTGGGAGATCCAGCGCGGCAGCGCCAAGATCCAGATCATTTACCACGAGCAGTCGGGGTTGATCACCGGAGACGCTTTTCTATGCCTGCTGCCGAAAGAAAATATCTCGCCGCTATACGAGTTCCTGCTGCGCGAAAATTACGACCTGGCGGGGCTGACCCTCAGCGTACGCGGGCAGGACATCATCCTTTCCCTCCTCATTTTCGACCGCTATTTCAATGTAGAAACCGGCTTGCAGCTTTTTGAAAAACTGTTTGCAAAAGCCGATGAATACGACAATATCCTCGTAGAGAAGTATGGGGCGGTTTGGAGGACGGAGGAGTAAATTCCCCCCTTTAGCAAAACTTTAACAACTTCGTATTCCCTGAACTCTTACCTTTGCACCGCTTTGTTAGGGTAATTTTTACACTTTAACATTTCCCTAAAAACATCTTGCCAAGTAATTCCGTTTAATTACCGCAAATTGTAAAAAGGTAATGAATAGACTCGTTTTTTCTCTGAAAGGGTGGTATAAAAGAAATCGCCGTACTGTTCTCGTAGCCTATCTCGTATATTTCGTCGCCAAGTGGTCGCTGACCATCGTCTTCGGCGCGCGCATCGTTTCTTCCTTTAAAGATCTTATCAACTAACGTAAGTTACAGCTTCTTTAATTTATTGCGTTGTAAGAGTGGCGCGTGAAGTTATTGCAGCTTCACATCCCGGTAATAGCCCAGGTCTGCATCCTTTAGCGCTTTTGTGAAATAGGACACTTGTCCGACGTGGTAGGAAAAATGTTCCACCACATGGACGAGAATGCTCAGGCCGCTTTCCTCGAATGTCTGCACAGCATGCATTCGTAACAGGTCTTCCGCCTGCACGTTTTCCAATACCTTTTCCATCATTTCCTCCGTCTCCCGGATCAACTGGAGCAGTTCTTCCCGGGGCACGGGCCCGTTTTCGTCAAATTCGGCCTGGCGATTGCGAATATCCGGCAGCTGGCCCAGGCCGGCGCCGATCCACTGGCGGGCATTGCCGCAAAGGTGCAGCACGAGATTGCCCACGCTATTGCTCTTCGGGCTGGGGCGGCGCCAGATCTCCTCATCCGATAATATGTCCAGGCAATGCCGCAGGCGGGGAATGCTCTCTCCGATCAGCCGGCGCCGGGTTTCTTCTACCAATGCGTTTCGAAATGCGATCATGCCTCTTTTGTTGAAGGGCGGGCTTTGCCCCACCACTCAACAAATTTATTTTATTTTTATCGTAAACATGCGTTAGGCATAACGCGCATTCAAAGATTTTTAAAGTTTTTTTTCACGCATTTGCGTAAGTCCTAGTAAATTTCAGCCATGGAAGATGATGCCGCATATTTTGGACATCCCGGACGGGACATCCGCATCGGGATCAAAGCGCTCCGGGAAGCCGTTCCCTTTATTCGTAAACACCGCTTGTGGGTGGGCGTTTTGTCGTACGGGTGGTTCTCCCGTTTCCTGCTCGTCGTGGCCTTTATTGCCGGGCTGAAATTCTTCAGTGTACTGGTGCAATGGGCCGGCGGTCTGAAGATCGATAGTCCGCTGGCTTACGGCGCCAGCATGCTGGACCTCTTCTCGCGGATGTTCAAGGAGGGCTATCACCTGTTCTTTCTGGGGGGTATGAAATACGGCATCCTGGTCCTGGCCGAAGTGTTGCTCTTTCACGTGGTGCGACGCACCATGGAGATCCTGAAAGGGGAAAAGCTGGATTCGTCCTTCAAGGCTTTTATCCAGGCTCAGGTGCGCATGGTGCAGGTCTCACTCATGGCCTGGGTCCTGGAGATGCTTGTCACCACCCTGGTGTCGGCCGGACTGGGCATCATGGATGCCAACTGGTTGAAATCTCCGCTCAGTTGGGTGGTGCAGTGCTATTTCCTGGGCTATGTGGTCATGGACAATTATTTCGAGCATTACGGCGTACCGGTCAAACAAAGCGCTATTCTGGTCCGCCGGGCAACAGGGTTGGCGTTGGTGGTCGGATTGGTCGCCTACGTTCTTTTGGGCCTCCCGGTTATTGGAGCGATCCTCGGGCCATTTATCGCTTGTATCGTCTCCACTTTGGCATTATTCGAAATGGATGTCAAAAACTGGATCCTCATTCCCCCAACTACCCACTCCACCAAGAAACCAACCACCCATTAAAATTTTATTCTATGAAATACCTCTTTATTCTCCTGTCTTCCGGTCTGCTGCTGTTTGGCTGCGGCGTTTCCAAAACCGTTTATCAGCAGGAATCCACTTCCATGATCAAGCTGAGCCGGGGTGTGTGTTTCGGCTCCTGCCCGGTTTACGATTTCACGATCGACGGCAACGGAAAAGCCACTTACGCCGGTAAACGCTTCGTCGATAAGGTCGGCACCTATTCCAAAACCTTTAACCCGGAAGAGACGAACCGCTTGTTCCGGAAATTCCAAAAAGCCGATTTCTGGTCTTACCAGGATGAGTACTATGCCGATGTCAGCGATCTTCCCATGAATTTCATCACCTTCGAACACGAAGGCCGCTCGAAAAAGATAAAAGCCTACTATAATGTCCCCGAATCCCTCACTGCCCTGATGAATGAGGTGGATGCCTACGCGAATACGGAGGGGTGGGAAAGTGACGATTAACACGAGTCATCCCGAATTTTTCGAAACCTGTGTTTCAACAAAACGGCTTGTCTTCGCTCAAGACTCTCTTCTTTTTTGGCATCGCCCCAAAAAAGAAGCAAAAAAACGCTAGTCCTGCAAACTCACTCCGTTCGAACAGTGCAGGACAGGCCGCCCGCTTTGAGGTCTTGAATGCCTGGACAATAAAGCTTTTCGGCCTTAGCTGGTGAGCGTTAAGAAAATCAGCTGGAAGCCAGGGCCGAAGAGTGACCCATGAGTGAGCGATAGCGAACGGCTTGGGTCACGTGCCCTGCTGGAAGCTGATTTTTAGCGAAGCAGCGTCAGCCTTGACTTTTTTGGTTCTTTTTTTGTCAAGAAAAAAAGAACACCCATGGTAAAAGCAAGGTTTTAGGCTCGATTGCCGATTGCAAAATTCGGGATGACTCATGTTTAAATATTGTTATCGCCTCCTTCCTTCAGGTCCTCATTCCGGATAGAGCGGCGGGAACGCTGCGGGGGACGGAAGTCCAGCTTTCCAAAACGAAGGCTGAAATTGATGCCGTAGGAGCGGAAGGGGATGGAGAAATTGCTGGTCTGGTAGAAATTCTCGCCCGATAGCTCGGATTTGAATTGTTTGTTCTTGAAGAACGGTTCGACCACCCGGATGCCGATGGCGCCGCGTTTGTCGAAAATGTCCCGGTTGAGGCCCAGACTAAACAGGGAAAAGTTGGGCGTGATACCCTGCAGCGATTGGCGGGGCGCCCGGTAGAATCCGAACATTTCAAATTTCCACACTTTTTTAACCGTCAGGTTGCCACCCATATTGCCGTTGAACAATAGGGCCTGGGTCTCAATGGACTGCCCGTTGATCGTGCCGGAGGCGTCGTAGGTGCTGAGGTTGAACCCGGCGCGAAGGGTCAGCGCCTTTTTGATCGTCACGGAGCTGAAGAAGTCCAGCCCGAACGACTGGTTTTGCCCGATGTTCAGGAAGGTGGTCTTGGAGATCCCCGTTTCCGGATCGACCTGAAGGAAGCCTTCGATCACATTCTGCGTAAACCGGTAGAAAACGGCGGAGTTGATGCTCAGTCCTTTTACAAAAGTTCCGTAGCTCAGCTCGAACTGACTGGAGCGCTCCGGCTCGAGGTCCGGGTTGCCGGCAGTGACGTTGAAGGGGTCTTCGACCTGCTGATAGGGATTGATGAAATACAGGCTCGGCCGCTGGATCCGCTGGGAAAAGCTCAGCTTCAGGGTCGAGAAATTTTTGAAGGTGCGCGACAGGATCAGGCTGGGCAGGAGGTTGTCGTACTGGTTTGAAAAGGACGGCCGTTCCGACTGGTAATCGCCGGCAATGCTCGTATGTTCGTAGCGCGCGCCGGCCACCACGCCGTAATTTTCGCCGACCTTGGCATTCAACGACAGGTAGCCGGCGTAAACGTCCTGGTGGTAGGCAAAAACATCGGTGAAGTCGGAATTGAGCACGAATTGCTGAAGGGCCGGGTCGTATTGTTCGAACTGGTAGTCGCTGTCGATGCGGCGGATCACGGCCTTAGCGCCGGTTTCGAGCTTGATCTTTTTGGAAAAGGGGTGGACGTAGTCGGCTTGAAGCGTGTATTCTGCATTGATACCGTCGTTGTAATTGTTTTGCCGGCTGATCAGGTCCGGGGCGTTGCCGAGCACGTCGGTCTGGTTGTTTTCGATCAGCCGGTTGGAGAAGCTGTTCGTCAATTGGAAGGCCACTGAAAACTCGCGCTCCGAGTTGGGGAAGGTTTTCCGGAAGTCGGAGGTCCAGTCGAAACCGTTGTTGAGGCGGTTGTTGAGGCTGGTCCGGCTGAACTCCCGGGCGGTGGTATCGGAGAGCGATCCGTTGGCCATGCCGTCCAGCCAGTTGTTGAAGCCGTTATACCGGATGGAGGAGGAAATGCTGTTGAATGCATTGAGATCGTAGTAGGCGCTCACCGAGCCGTTGTAGCCCAGAATAGTGCTATTGGATTGACCCGCCTGGTCGAGGACGCGGGTGTAGTTGGGCGTAATATCTTCCCGGTAAAAGGTCTGGGTGGCGGCGCGAGGCCAGGAAAAGTAGGCGTTGCCGTTGCCCGAGATACCCAGGCGGCCGGTGGCCAGGCTGAGGCTCAGGCCGGCACTGTTCTGCCGCGTACCCACCGAGGTGTTTACCGAGCCGCTGAAACCTTCGATATTTTTCTTTTTGGTGATGATATTGATGATGCCGGCGCTCCCTTCCGCATCGTATTTGGCGCCTGGCGTGGTGATGACCTCAACCGACTTGATCTCGTCGGCCGGGATGGTCTTCAAGGCATCGGCGATGCTGGCGGCAAAGACCCCGGAGGGACGACCGTTGATCAGCATTTGGATATTAGACGAACCGCGCAACGACACATTTCCGTCGAGGTCGACCGACAACAGGGGCACCCGGCGCAGCACTTCCGAGGCATCGCCTCCGGAGGTACTGACGTCCTTGTCGGCGTTGTAGACGATCTTGTCGATCTTGTTTTCCACCAGGGCAGCTTCCCCGGTTACAGTCACTTCCGTGAGCTGGATGTTGTCGGCAGCCAGCGGAATATCGCCCAAATCCAGATCGGGTTTTTCCAGGGTGAGGGACACGCCGGTGAGGGTGCGGGTCGCATAACCCAAATAGGTAACCTGGATCGTATAATCGCCGTTGGAAATATCGGTCAGTTTAAAATGGCCTTTATCGTCGGTGATATCGCCGGTGATCTGTTTTTGGCCGGAGGCGTCGAGCAGTTCGATCGTGGCGAATTCGACAGGAGCCTGGCTTATGGAGTCCAATACTGTTCCGGATATCCGGCCTTTGATCGAGGGCCCCTGCGATTGCCGGATAAAGGGAGGGCCCTGGGCAAAAAGTGAGGCCGAGATTACGGTCAGGAGGAGCAGCAACAAGGATCTTTTCATTGGGAAATTTTTTTGAGTATTGTCAGCATTCTGTCAGAACAGCGCCAGGGAATAGAATGCGATGGCGGAGAAAAAGTTCGGGGAAACCTTGTTTTTTGTTCAGCCGGGACGAAAGTTGCCCGGAAATCCCAGTTTTTTCACAAATACCCAAAAAAGGGTATATGATTTACGAAAAATTGCCATACTTTTGTCTCAAGTAGCATTGAAGCCAGGTTTACCTGGTTTTTTTGACCAAAAACTGATTATCCCATGAAGAACCGGTTTACCCAACCTGCCTGTATTTCTATTACAGGATCATTCGTTTCCACCTTTTTTTAGTTTTCCCATCATGCGGTTGAAGATTCCGTCTTCGGCTCTTTTTTATTTGTGGCCGTCCGGATGCTTCAAACCCGCCAATTGGAAACGGATCGGTTTTTTCTTTTCAGGGATTTCCAGCTTTTGGGAGTGGGGCGAACGCGCCCTTTGTGCTGACGACACTTCGGTGACGGTGGGGTAGATGTCACCGGAGCTCCCAAACATTATTAGTTGAAGGGACTAATAATACCTTGGAAACCTGGGGTGGGAAAAAAAATTTTCCACCTGTAAGGGCCACAAGCTTATTTGGGGGCTCCCTTTTTCATCCCACCGACACTGGCTTTTTATAATAAAGGGGTATGAACGCTGCGGCGCGCATACCCCTTTCGCATTTAGTGGCATTTGAAATAATCGAACGGTTCGAGGCAGTCCTGGCACTGGTAGAGTGCCTTACAGGCGGTTGAGCCGAATTGGCTGACCATCCGGGTGTTGGTAGAATGACAGCGGGGGCAGGGCACTTTTTTTTCATCGGCAAACAAGGCCGATTTATCTATACTTTCTTCTACGGGAGGAGCAATACCGTAGGCCTCGAGTTTTTTGCGGCCGGCTTCCGACAACCATTGGGTGGTCCAGGCGGGGGAGAGTACGGTCGTCACTTTTACCGGGGCATAGCCGGCCTGTTCCAGGGTCGCCCGGATCTCCAGCTCGATCGTATTCATGGCCGGACAGCCGGAATAGGTGGGCGTGATCACGATTTCCACGCCTTTTTCTCCCTGGGTCCGTACTTCCCGGACAACCCCCATATCCACGACCGTTAGCACGGGGATCTCCGGATCGGTAACGGATTCGAGCAGAGCCCAGATCTTTTCTTCCATCACTTATTCCTTTTTGGTCACATCCATATTCCGAACCATCCACAAGTAGGATTTGGCAAAGGCCGGCAGGCTCGAAAAATCCAATTGCCGGGTGCGGGCCTGCAACTTTGGATAGAGATTGAAATACTTTTCCTCTATATGCCGTATCGCCTTGATGATGGCTTTTTTATTAAAAGTCTGGGTTGAGGCGTCGTAATAGGTGGTCTGGAAACCCAATTGCCGGAAGTAGTCGCTCTCCACGACCTTGAAGTAGAGCAGAAACAGGTCCCAATCGGGTTGGGGGATGGCGTAATTGAACAGGCAAAAACCCACGATATAACCTGGAATGGCAAGGGCCACGTCGGTGAAATTGTTCTCCAGATACCAGTCCATATTGTGCAGTTCTCCATCGATGAAAGTGACGACCTTATCGTGGTTGACCGGACTGATAATGCCGAAGGTGGAAGGCACCTGGTACATTTCCTTGTAAAAATCTTCCCTGGGCCGGTCGAGCAACTTCTGGAATTCCTTTCGGAGCAGATGGGTCTTCTGGATGGTATTGCGGTCGTCCTTGGAAAAATAGAGTCGGTGGATGCGTTCCAAAACCTCCATCATATGCCCTTCCGGCTTGGTCAGGAAGTCGAGCTTATAGCACAAATAGAGCAGTTGGTAAGCGAGGGCTCCGGGGTACTGCTGAGGGTCGGGCTTGCCGCTGTCCAGATTGGCGAAGACCTTTTTGATCTCGTCCTGGATGTATTGGTATTTGCTGTTCTTTTCTTCCTCGGGCAGGTCTTTGAGGTGGCCTGTATCAATCGATTCGAGGGTGGCGAACTCATCGACGAGCAGGTCGTCCTGCTTGTCGGCATTGGTTGCCATTTCCTTCAGCCCGTAATAGATCTTATAAGGCGACCCGTCGAGGGAGTACGTATCGAAAATGATGGAAATGTTGTTATTCGGGTCCAGGGCGAAGCGGGAGTATTTCAGGTCGTAATTCTGGTCGATGAGGCGCCGGAGGAACCCGATGTTCATCGATTGGGTCTGAGCGACCCTGGCCTCTGCCTTCACATGTTTCAGATCGGCGACCCCCACTACTTTTTTGGATCCCTGAAAGAGCTCAAATTCAATGCCTTCCGGCGTTTCGCGGAATTTTACATTGTCCTCCCGTTCATCGCGCAAATACTGAAAAAAAGCGCGGTAGGACTCCATATACTCGCCTTGTTCAAAGGACTGGAGGGATTTTTCCCAGGCTTGTTGCTGCTCCGGTCGCTTGTAGGAGTCAGTATAACGGCCGAATTTCACAGGCGGATCAGGCTTTTCCGCCTCGCCTTTTCCAAAGAGTCGATCGAGTAATTGCATGGAAACAAATGTACTAAGTAATATTTATTTTGCACCACCCTACAGGTCGCGATTAATTACTTTTGTCTATGGCATCCACCAATTTCAGAACAACGTTGAACGAATGGCCGGCGAACGTGCAAATTTCCCACGGCGATGGCATTCTGTGCATGGGATCCTGTTTTGCCGAACACATTGGGATAAAGCTGGAAGACCGGAAATTCAGCACGCTGGTCAACCCCTCGGGTATTATTTACAACCCGGTTTCCCTGGCGCAGACCCTGAAATGGACCGCCACCGGACATCGCTTCCCGGACGAAGACGTTTTTGAGGGGGGAGGGCAGTGGCACAGCTACTACCACCACAGCCGTTTGTCGGCATTAAGCCGGGAGGCCTTGCTGGAAAACATCAACGGGGCCATGGAACGGGCCGGATTTTTCTTTCGGGAAAAGACCACCCGGCTCCTGCTCACCCTGGGTACGGCCCTGGTTTATGAGCATGTGGAGCGGGGAGAGGTGGTGGCCAATTGCCACAAGTTGCCCGCCAAAACCTTTACCCGCCGCCGCCTGACCGTGGAAGAAGCAGTCGATGCGCTCTCGGCGGCTTTCCAAACCATGTTCCGGTATCGCTCCGGGATGGAGATCATTTTGACCGTGAGTCCGGTGCGGCATCTCCGGGAGGGCATGGTGGAAAACCAGCGGAGCAAAGCCACCCTGGTGCTGGCCGCTGCCCGCCTGGCCGAGCTCTTTCCCAATGTTCACTACTTTCCTGCTTACGAATTACTGCTCGACGACCTGCGCGATTACCGCTTTTATGCCGAGGATATGGTGCACCCCAGTACCCAGGCGCTGGGCTACATCTGGGATTTTTTTTCGCAAACCTACTTTTCGGAAGAGACCCAAAAGGTCATCCAGGAGGTGGAGGCAATTATTCGCGCGGCCGCCCACCGGCCATTCCAGCCCGGCTCGGAGGCGCACCGGGCGTTCCAGTCCGCCCAACTCGGAAGGATCGCGGAATTGGAGCGGAGGTATTCTTTTTTGGATCTTGGACGGGAAAAGGCGGTTTTTGGCGGTTTTTAGCGGGCGGGAAGGACACTACCTTGTATCTCTATACCAACCGCTTCACCTGCGTGTCCGCCCTCAGGGTTAAGGATGCATCCAGGTCGAGCAGGTTGACGCCTGGGGTTTTCCCCACCTCCAAACTGCCCAGTTTTTCCTCGAACCCCAGTGCTTCGGCCCCGTTGATGGTGGCCCAGCGGAGCAATTCCTCAAAGGGTACATACGATTGGTAACGGGCGATGGTTTTCATTTCTTCCAGGACAGACAATTGCCAATTGGAGGTCAGGCTGTCGGTGCCGATGGTCATCTTTGCCTTTTCATCGATAAAATGCTTGTAGAAAGGCATGCGGTTCTCGATGTAGAGGTTGGCATTGGGACAAGTGGCCCAAAAGGTGTTGGGATTCCAGGCTTGGGCGGCGCGGATGTCGTCGGGCCCGGTCTGGGTATTGTGCACGAACAGGGTCCGGTTGTGGCGGCTCATGTGTTCGAGCGCGTAGTGGATGGAGGTCTTC
The DNA here is from genome assembly GCA_020636275.1 of Lewinellaceae bacterium. GTDB lineage: Bacteria > Bacteroidota > Bacteroidia > Chitinophagales > Saprospiraceae > JADJTT01. The sequence goes on from JACJYD010000001.1 coordinate 1,625,549, forward strand.
TCCGTCGCCTCGAAATGGTCGAGGGTGACCTTGAAGGAGGCCATAAACCCGATAAAACCGCCACTCTTGTGCAGGAAGAACTCATCTTCGTGCACGGTCTCCTGATTGTGGATGCTCACCGTGCAATCGTCGGGATTGGTATTTCGGATCAATTCGAAGAGATAGGGCGATACGGTGTACGGGGCGTGGGGTACGCAGCTTTTTTTGTTCTTTCCGTTTCCGCTTTGTTTTTCAAAAACCTCGTAATAGCTGTCGAAGGTCTTTTGGGCGTTCTGATCCTGCATGAAGTCGAACATCTCCACAAAGGTGTAGTAGCGCAGGGGACTTCTTTCTTTGATGAGAGCAGTATCCGCTTTATTGGAAATATCCCCTACGGCGACGATACCATTCTCGTACATCTCCCGGTCGGCCTTCTCAATGGCGTCGAGGATCTCATCCATGGCAATATCGCGGAAGGAGACGACGCTGACCAGGAAGGGGAGGAGCCCCGTACCGGTGTCGACGCGCCCTTTCATGTGGGAGAGCTCGAGATGGCAATGGGTGTTGATGAAGCCGGGTATGAGCACACCGGGGTGCACGTCGAGCGATGCCGGATCGTGTTCGGAACGAGTACTGATCTCCAGGATCTTCCCTGTCTCGTCGACCACTACGACCCCTTCGGGAATGGGCTCGCCATTGACGGGGAGGAGGAGGTCTGCTGTAATTTTTCGCATGGGTAATAATTTATCAAATTCCCTGCACCAATACGCCGTTGCGCATGCGGGGTTCGAAATAGGTCGATTTGGGCGGGAGGACCTGATCATCGTCGGCGATGCGCATGAAGTCGTCCATGGAAACGGGATACAGGAAAAAGCCCACCCGGTTGATGTCCTTGCCTACGCGTTCGCTGACGCCCTTGATCCCCTGGCGCCCTTCGATGTATTTGACGCGCTCGTCGGTGCGCACATCGGAGATCCCCAGGATCTTTTCCAGAATGAGCTCATTGAGCATTTGAACGTCGAGAAGCACTTCGTCGCCCTGGAACGATTCCATCAGGCGTCTCCGCCAGCGAAGCCGGAACCATTCCTGGTTGATAAACATGACCATTTCATGCTTTTCCCGCGGACGGGAGGGCTTGTTGAGCACCTCGATATCCATGATCTGGGAAAGTTGCGCCATGAAGGTGGTGAAAGAAATATCTTCCAGGCCCTCTACCACCCGGTTGAAGTCCATGATCTCCAATTCTGAGGAAGGGAAGAAGGCGCAGAGGATGCGATCGAAGGCCGCTTCCCGGTCGGTTCCTTTCGAGATCTCGTACATATGCGCCAGGGTGCTGGTGCGGTGGTGGCCGTCGGCTATGTAGGCCGTGGGCACATATTGTTCAAAAAGCGCCTTGAGCAGGAAGATCTGGTTGGGATCGGCCACATTCCAGAACTGGTGCAGTTGCTTGTCGGCTTCGAAATAGATCTCGAAGAAAGGTTTTTGGGAAAGGATCAGGTCTTCGGAAAAGGCGTAGATCGCTTCCACGGGGTGGTAGGTGAGCAAAACGGGCTTGACCACTGCCTTTCGGGCGAGCAACAACTCGGTCTGTTGTTGCTCCTTGGGCGGCAGGGTATATTCATGCCGCTTGATCATGCCGTTGAGGTAGTCGTGGATGGAAGCACAGGCCACAATTCCCGTATAGTTCCGGGAAGGATCGACGATCCGGTAGATGTACAGGCTTTCGTCCTTACATTCCCGGAAGAAACCGTGCTTTCGATACGTGGGGTATTCCACCCGCACGTTGGCAAAAAAGGTGTCCGGCGATGCGATCAGATCCAGGTTCGGATAAATAGCTTTGAATGGGTATAAATGCATGTGGAGAAATTGGCCGTTGTTTTACTGTGTTAGATCTCCAGTTTTTTCCGGATCTCTTTCGGCACCCCGTCCTTGTGCAGCAGGATGGAGATCGATTTGTACCGGACGTAGTTTTTGCTCACATATAGAAACCCCTTGTAGTCGTTATTCTCGCCCCAGGAGTTTTTCACCTTGTACCATTCGGCTCCGGTTTGGTCCTTTACCAGTCCCACAATATGCATGCCATGATCGTCGGAAGTGGTGTAATTGTCGTAGGCTTCCTGGCGCATTTCCGGGGTGATGACGCGCTCGGGTTTAGGGCCCTTGAACATATTGATCCGCTCCTCATCGCACATCTCGTTGAATTCCTTTTCCGGGACATAGGCGATCCCGTTGCGCCAGGAAAAGTACTTTTCACTGACATCCGTAGCCCAGGCTACGGTATATCCTTTCAATAAAGCATGATCGATGATGACCGTCAGTTCGTCGAGGGGCACGTTGTAGGTCAGGCCGTAGGCCCAATTGTCGGGGACCATCATCGTGAAAGGCTTGTAAAAAGGCTGGTGGGTGAAGGAGGATATCTGCAAATAATCGTCGGCATTCAAGCCGATCACTTCTTCGGCAAAACTGGTCGGGGTGTAGGTCTTGCCCCCGTATTCAAATTCGGATGGATATTCGCCGAGGTATACGTCGAGCACTTTGCTGACCGCTTCCTTCCACACCGGGGTCAATTGCTTGTTTGGATTGGCAACGACCGCATCCACCATTGCCTTCAGCATGGATTGCATCTCTCCGTGGCGATTGATATCGGTTCCGTAATTGAGGCCCTGGTAAACCGACTCGGGTACGGCTCCATATTTGCCGTAGATCTGGACCACATCCGGGAGTGCGCCGCCCTCCCCGAAGTTGTAGGATCCGTGCATGCGGACGTAATTCACGGCTTTCTCCTCGTATACTTTGCGCACTGTGAACATTTCCGAAAGGTCTACGGGTTTCCTCCCCGTCCGGATCATTTCCGATTCCAGAAAAGAACTCGAGCAATAGCTCCAACAGGTGCCGGAAGCCCCCTGGTTCTCCACGGGTGTCACCGTCATTTCAATGACCGGCTCAAATTGATAACCCACCAGGAGGGTATTATCGTTTTTATTGTCCTCCAACGGCTTGACCAGATCAACCTGCCCCCAAGCCAGGCCTGCGAGGAGGAGGATTCCTATTAAAAGTGTGTATCTCATAGGTAAGAATTTTCATCTCGCATCTACTCACCCTCCACTCTTCACCACCTCCTTCACCCAAACCTTGTTCCGATGCTGAACCCGCACAAAATACAAACCAGTTGGGAAAGATTGCAGATCGATGGTCTCTTTGTAAAAATCGGAAGGCGCTTCTTTGGTCTGACTCCATAATTTCCGCCCCATCAGGTCGATCAACTCGATTTGGACCGGACCGCCTTCAAAGCCGGTCAGTTCAACGATGGCTTCCTGGTAGGCGGGATTGGGGTAAATGGAAAAAATGCGGGTTTCCGGCACTTCGTCCGTGGGCGTGATCGCTCCGACGACAAAGTCGAATTTCAGGCTGCCCCCGAATTCGGAGATGAAGGAGTAAATCGTGAGCGGAACGCTGTTGAAAATATGCCGGATCTTGACCCAGCCGGCCCCGGCGGAAGGATCGGCCCAGTAGGAGAGCCCATCGTCTTCCAGGTCCTCAAAAAAGAGGGTGTAGCACCCGGGGGCAAAGTTGATATCGTCCTGGTAAGTGGTATTGTTGCTCATGTTGTAGCGCGAAGCCACGATAGCGCCGGATTGATCCCGGATGGTGTAAAAGTTCTCATTGGCCCGGTTATTGGTCCGGATCTCGAGCATGAGGTCGAGCTGGTCGTCGAGCACCAGGGGCAGGTCGAAAGCCGATTCCATGTGGTCGTTGTCGGCGTAATCGTCCGACTGCCCATTGACCGATTTGATCGCTGCGTAGAAGACCTGCTCTTCGTCGGTTTTCCAGAAGCCGACAAAAGGCACGGGCAATTCGATGGGCGTAGTTTCCCCCGGCGCGATCACGCCGGAGAAACTATAGGTCAACACCGTTCCGTTGCCCTTCACCCAATAGTCGATCTTCATGGACTGGATGTATTGGGTGCCGGCGTTTTTCACGTAGATCAGAGGGGTGTTGCAGGCCGGGTTGATGCGCTCGTATTCTACCCGCTTGCTGGGCCGGGCAATGGCCTCCAGGGAAGCGTCGAGGGTGTGGGTGTAAGGGCCGTAGGTGACGAGTTGGGCGTTGACCAGGTAGTTGGCTTCGCTCATGAATACATCGTTCACCCCGTAGTCGATCGTAACGGTTTGGCCCGGTGTGACGAAGTCGCTCAACTCCAATTCATGGATGTCGGTGGGCGCCCCGGGGCACCAACCCGCCCGGTCGTATAACCAGGTGCCGCCTTGCGGGTAGATGGGGTTTTCGCCGCATTTTTTCCATACGTCGAAGACGAACTCCTGCAAGCCTCCGTCGATGTCGATGTAATGGGTGCGGGGCACGAACTCTCCATTCTGCCCATGCCCTGTTACGGCTGCCCGTAGCTTGAAGGCCGTCCCCTCAGGGTTGAACGTCAACTCCCTGGGCTCGAAAACCACGTCATTCTGAATGTCGGCATACCAACCCCGGCGGAAGGGCCAGATCTGTTGAACATCCAAAACCTCCCGTTCGGGCGTGCCCGAAATGAACCAGAACTGGATGTCGAGCTCTTCCTGGTTTTGTCCGCCCATTTCGATGGATATCCGCTTGTTTCCTTTCAAAATGGGCGCGTAATCCGAAACGTCGAAGAAAAAGGATTTGCCCTCTTCCCCGAGGTCCAGCCCATTGCCATACGGCGTGACCAGCGACAGCAACTCGAACTTGGCGGGCGATTTGGCGAAGTAGTTGAGCGTCGTGATCTCGATCGAACCCTCCGGCTCGACATAGACGGTTCCCACCACCGCGCCCGATTCATCGATAATGTTCATGTCTCCGGCGAGGTACAGGTATTCCGTGCCCTGGGTGATCAGGTCCGTGCCGTCGACACCGAAGGCGACGACCGAGTGCAGGCTGTTCTCCACCGAATCGAGGACCACTATCTCCGTGATCTCCTGTTCGTACTCGCCCTGTACAAAGGTCGTTTTGGGGCGCTGGGAAGTAGCCGTAAAGTTCTTGTACAATTCATCCCCCCGGATCAATTGCCAGGCGGGAAAGCCTTCGATCGTGCCGTCGTAGCCGTTGGGGCCGGCATCGTGGGCTATCGTACCGGCGCCTTCATCAAAGGGATAGTAGACCTGCAGGTTGCTGTAATACGGGTGGAGCGGCGTGACCGGCTGGTTCATCCAATCCTGGATCGTAGCTGAGTCGAGGGCTTTGTTCCACACGCACAAATCGTGGATCGAGCCGTAGTAGTTCGGACTGCCGGAGACTGCGCTCCCTAGTTTGAAGTTTTTGATGTTGATGGGTTTTGTCTTTCCGGTACCGGAGTGCCAGAGCTGACCGTTGAGGTAGATCTTCATCTCGCCTGTACCGGCATTCTTGGTGAAGGCCCAGTGGTTCCATTTTCCTTCGAAATCGGCTTCACTCGCCGCCTTGTTGATGCGGTCGTAGCCCGAGCCGTCGTTGCCGCAGTCCCAATAGATATTGCTGTTGCTCCAGGGGAGATGGACATTCACCTGGCGCTGGTTATCGTCGTCTGTGCCTTCCAGCAGGGAGGTGTTGACGGGAAGGATGTCGGGGGCGCCGTAGGTCCAAACGGAGATCGTGATCTCGTTGGATATATTGCTGAAGGCCTCGGCGGGCACTTCCACATCGCCTGCCCCGGCAAAGCGCAGGGCGTTGTCGGGCAGCGCATTGGCCAGCGTGGAGGTAAAGCCGGCATCGGAAGCCTCGAGGAGATTGGAGGCGGAGGCGCCGGCGGGATTGGTATAACTGTATTCTACCAGGACATTGGATGCGCCATCCCAATCAAAAGGTTGGTAAAAATTCAGGCTGTTCGCCCCTGCGCTGAGCTGGGTGTCGAGGAAATAAACACTGGTAAACCCATCCAGATCGGGGTCGTTGGGGTCGAGTTCGGTCTTGGTGCTGGCCTTCATCCGCACTCGAAGGAAGTGGATGGGCAGATCGGGCGTTTCCACGTACCAGCGCAATCCGGTGATCGGACCGGCGGTAAGTCCGGCAGCCTGCAATTCCGCTGCGGTGAACAGGAACTGGTATTTGCCCACGATCGCACCATTTTCCACCGAAAAGGGACTGGTGTTTTCCCCTACCGTAGCCGTGCTTTCCGACAGGACATTGGTGTAGTCGACCTTGGATTGGGCAAATTGCAGGTAGGTGAAAGTAGGTTGCGTCGTATAGTCGAAGGTCGTGCCCGAAAAATTGGATATTATATGGCTCGGGTGCGTTGCCGTGTTCGAATCGACCCGGGTGGAGTCGGTGATGAATGTGTTGCAGCTATAATCCCATTCGTAGCAACCCACGCTTCCATTTCCCACCGCCGCATCGTGGCAGCGCATGTTGTAGCGCATCAGGATCTTTCGGTAGGTCTGGCCCGGATTGTCGGGGAATGAAAAGACGCCCGACCGGTTGCCGGATTCCCAGGTGAAGGTCTGGACTACGATCGTATCCTGGCCATGGGCCAGAAAAGGGAGCATAAAGGCAAACCCGATCAGGGAAAGAGCGTGACGAAGGGTCATGTCGTGGGATTTTTGTGTGGAAAAAACGGGTGGAAAGATAAGGAAAATTTGAAAGTGGGGAGATCCTTCCAAATTTTGCAGGGGAATAACCGGAATCTTGTGTAATTTTCAATGAAAATCAATTTTTTATACAAAATTCCAAACCGATGAAGCCGCCCTTTTCCTCCTTCCTTCGAGCCGCCATTCTGGTCGGCGTATTGGCTTTCTTACAGTGCAAAGATGATGTAGTAGACGTTCAATGTCCAGATGCGGGGATCTTGTTCTCCATTCAAAATACCGTGAGTGCCGATGTGATCCAAAAGATCCGGTACAATTCTTCCAAGATGAATACACCCCACCTGGATGGGCAACCGGGCACGATTAATCCGAATTATCCCAACGGGAAGGTTGTCGTCATCCGGGTTGCCACGGCTAATTTTCCGGGTTATCCGGACTCCTCCACCGATTACTGGCGCAACCTGTTCTTTAACGACGATCCCACCACTTTTTCCGTTTCCAATTATTTTGAGTTCAATTCCCGGGGGCGCTTCGAGGTCGCGGAAGGAGGGATCCCCATCTGGACGCAGATGACCTGGTGGGACAATACGACCCTTTTCGGGGTGGAGGGGAATAGTACCCGGGCCAAGGAGATCCTGGAGAGCACCTTTTTTGACTGGAACACGGTCGATGTCAATGGTGACGGCGTCATCGCCAGCGAGGAAGCCCAGTTGGTCTTTTTGTTCCCTGTCTGGCCCGACGTGGGATGGGCCAGCACCCGGAATGTCAGCCTGGGCCCCATCGATACCCCCAACGGGGTCTTCGAATTTGAGAACCGGAACGTGGTTTATTTCAGCATTTCAAAATCCGGGCACTGGGAAGAGCCCGTGCGCGGAGCCCTGGCTGCCTATAACCACGAGTTGGGACATGCTTTCTTCGATTTTATCGACCGCTACGGAAATGGAGGCACCATACCCAACCGGGTTGGAAACTACGATATGATGGGCTCTTTCGACTCCAATCAGTGGGTCCACTTTAATGTGTATGACAAGATGAAGCTGGACTGGTTGCCCATCGCTCCGGTCTTCATTGACGCCAATATCGATAAAAATGTCGTGCTTCAACCGGTGGAAAAAGGAGGGGGTGTCATCATTGTTTCGCCGGAAAATACCGACCGCGAATATTGGATACTTTGTTTCATGGATCGCGATGCCGACAACTTTGAATCGCAACTGCCCCAGGATGGAGGCATGGCGATCTTCCACGTGGAAAAGGGCGCCTTTTTCTACGGCTACGATCGGGTCACCCTGCTCAACGCGGCAGCGGTAAACGGCTCCGATCCTGCCCAGATCGACTATCAGAAAGGAGTAAACAACGGCGCCTTGTACGACAATGGAAAAAGCGTGGAGCTCGTCGACAAGAACGGAGATGCCACCGGATTCAAGATCACCGATATAAACGTGATCATGGACTCAAACGGAAAAAAGGTGTTGTGTTTCCATATCTAATCCCGGCGTAGCGCCTCTACCCGCAAGAGCGCTTCCCGGATGTTGGAACACACGTTCGCTTCGCCCAGCATTTCCACGATGGAGCCTTCCTTCAGGGCTTTGAAGACCTCCGGCTGCACGCCGGAGAGTACCACTTGCGTTTTGTCCACCTGAAAATCCCGGATCAATTCCTTGAGATTGTGCAGGCCGGTGGCATCGATGATCGGCACGAAGCGCATCCGGATGATGAGAAATCCGGATTTCCGGTGGATGTCCTGTATGGCTTGCTTGAAGTTTTGGGCGGCCCCGAAGAACAGGGGGCCGTTGATCTCGTAGACCTCCACACCCTTTGGGACCTGTAGCGGTTCTTCCAGCAATTCGCCATATTGGTCGTGTGGATACACGATATCGGGCAGGACTTCCACCCGGCTGATCTTCGCCATTCGGCGCATGAACAGGAACGCGGCCAGCACCATACCGATCTCGATGGCCACCGTCAGGTCGATCAGTACGGTCAGAAAAAAGGTGACCAGCAAAACGGCCACATCGCCGGCCGGGCCGCGGGCGATGCTCAGGAATGCCCGCCATTCGCTCATGTTATAGGCCACCACGACCAATATCCCCGCCAGGGTGGCCAGGGGAATATGAACGGCCAGCGGCGCGAACACCAGCATGATGAGCAACAGCACCAGGGCATGCACGATTCCCGCCACAGGCGTACGGCCTCCGTTTTTGACGTTGGTAGCGGTGCGGGCGATGGCGCCGGTGGCCGGTATGCCTCCGAATACCGCCGATCCGATATTGGCCAGTCCCTGGGCGATGAGCTCGGTATTGGACCGGTGGCGGCCGCCGATCATCCCATCGGATACCACAGCCGATAGCAAGGACTCAATCGAGCCCAACAGGGCAATGGTGAAGGCCGGCTGGATGAGGTGCTTCAGGGTTTCGAAATCGACGCTGGGAATATGGGGCGCCGGCAAAGTAGAAGGGATGGCGCCAAACCGGGTTCCGATCGTCTCCACCGGAAGTTGGAAAAAATAGACAGCAAGCGTACTCAGCAATATGGCGATCAGCGATCCGGGAATTTTCGTCGTGACGCGGTGCCATTGCAGGGTGACCAGCACCGTACCCAGGCTGATCACAAAAGCGCTCAGGTTGACGCTTTCCAGATGCCGGAAAAAGGCAGCCCACTTGGGTATGAAATCGGAGGGGACGGCCTCCATTTCCAGGCCCAGAAAGTCTTTGACCTGGGAGGAAAAAATGATCAGGGCGATCCCGGAGGTGAAACCCACGACGAGCGGGTGGGGGATATACTGGATCACCGACCCAAGCCGGGCCAATCCCATGATCAGGATCATGAACCCGGCGATAAAGGTGGCGATGATCAATCCGTCGACTCCATATTGCTGCACGATGCCGTAGACGATTACAATAAATGCCCCCGTGGGTCCACCGATCTGCACCCGGCTGCCCCCCAGCAGGGAAATGACCAGGCCGGCGATAATGCCGGTGATCAGCCCTTTTTCCGGAGGAACGCCGGAGGCAATGGCGAAGGCGATGGTCAGGGGCAATGCCACGATGCCGACGATCAGACCGGCTACGAGGTCCTTGCCGAATTGCTTGCGGGAATAGCCCTCCCGGAGTATGCTCAGGAGCTTGGGACGAAAGATATTATTCATGCCTGTAAATTGCGGCCCAAAATTAATGACCTGGAATTCAGTTGCAAGTGTTTCCGCATTCTTTTCGTCGAACTTATCCTGAACGGGGCTTGTTTAACTAAAAAGAACCAATGATCAGGAAACGCCCTGTAAACCCGAAATACAACCAGTTGAAAATCTCAGGGGCCATCCGCGCGGATGGTCCCTGTTTTTAAAAAAGCTGTGCCCATGCGCTTAATGCTCTACCCGCTGTTCTTTATCTTGCTCGCCAACACCATGCAGGCCCAGGATGCTCCTTTCCGGGTCATGACCTTCAACATCCGGTTCGACAACCCCGAAGATGGCGTAAACCGTTGGGATAACCGCAAAGATTGGGTCGCCGACCTCATTCGCCACTACGGCCCAGAGGTCTTCGGACTCCAGGAAGCCCTGGAAAACCAGATCCAGGACCTGTCGGCTTGTTTGGAGGAATGGGCCTGGGTTGGGGTAGGCCGGGACGACGGGAAGAAGGGCGGAGAATTTACCCCCATTTTTTACCGGAAAGACTGCTGGAAACTCCTGGATTCAGGTACCTATTGGCTGTCGGAAGAGCCGGACGCGGTGGGAAAAGCAGGCTGGGATGCGGCCCTGCCCCGCATCGTCACCTGGGTAAAACTGGAGCAAAAAGCCACCGGCAAAAAAGCGTTTTTCTTCAACACCCACTTCGACCACAGAGGGTCGAAAGCCCGTCAGGAAAGCGCCTTGCTCATCCTGCGCCGCCTGGGAACCACCTTGTCCTCCGATCCGGTATTGCTGATGGGCGACCTCAACTCCCTGCCGGGATCCATGGCTTATCAATTATTGGAGGGAAGTCAATTGGACGATTGCCGTTTCCGCTGCCAATATCCACCCTACGGGCCGGAGGGTACCTTCAACGGCTTTCAACTGGGCACCTATGGCGCACGGATCGACTATGTTTTTGTGAATGAATTCTGGACCGTGCGCGAATATGTCACCATCGCCGACCACATGGACAAACGGCATCCCTCCGATCACTTTCCCGTGCTGGTCGATTTACAATTGGACTGACTGGAACGCGAAATCGAGCCTTTTTGACTAAGGCATAGGGGGTTAAGTAAAAAAAAGAATGTTCTGGGGGAATCGCTGCATTGCACGATCTGATTTTATTGCATATCTTTGAACCCAGTTTCAGAATTTGTTTTTTGCTAGCAATTCTTTTTTCTTCCAAGATCAGGATCTGGTTTGCTACGAAACACGTCTTCTGTGTGTAATCTTATTCATTTTTAAATAGTTTTTGTAATGAACATTTTCGTAGCAAAGCTCAACTACAGCACGCGGGAAGAGAAACTTCGCGAGTTGTTTGAGGCATTCGGAGAAGTATCTTCGGCAAAGTTGGTCATGGACCGTGAAACCGGCCGTTCCAAAGGTTTTGGTTTTGTGGAAATGCCCAATGACGATGAGGCCAACAACGCTATCGACAGCCTGAATGATACGGAGGTTGATGGCCGCACGATCGTAGTAAAGGTGGCTCGCCCAAAGGAAGAAAACACCTCCTTCAATCGGCCGAGATTTAACAAACGCTATTGATCAATAGGTTTGTAGATTAATCTATGAATAGAAGGCAGTCCGGAATATCCGGGCTGCCTTCTCTTTTTTAAAGGAAAACGCTGTACAGGAGCCAGTTGAATATGGCCAACAGGGCAGACAGGACCAGTGCCCACCAAAAATTGCGCACTTGAAAACCCTTTAGGAAATAGTCTGCGAGAATGATCATCAGCGCGTTGATCACCAGGCTAAACAACCCCAGCGTGAGTATAGTGATCGGAAAAGAGATCATTTTGAGAAATGCGCCCAGGGTGCCGTTCAGAATGGCCAATACGACGGCGATGATCACCGCCCGTCCAAAATCCCGGACCTGTACATTGGGACGAAGAAGGTAAGCGGCCGCAAAAAGGGCGGCGGCATTCAATAAGATCTTGATCAATAGTTCCATGGCAATGAAGATGGTTTATTGGTTTTTCAGATTGGACAATTCCTCTTCTTTGTCGTTGACCTCCTGGCGCAGACGTGCATTCTCCCGCTTGAGTTCCTCCAGGCGCTTCTGTTGCTGCTCCAGTTCTTTTCGCATGGCTTCCGGATCCTGCCCTTCCAGGTCGGCAGCTTCTTCCCGGGAAGGAATGAACCGATCGTCGTTTGTATCCACAGCCTCTGTCTTATCAATACCCAGCAGGTGCTTGATGTTGGCGATACCGTCTTCGCCATTGTAATAGGAGGCGCCGATATACGCCAGCGGTGTGACGATGGCCATGACGATGATAAAACGGGCGAACCCGGTAACTCTTAGTTTTCGTTGCATGCTAAAGGGGTGATTAGTTTATGGTTGTTCTTTTATCAGCAACAATATTATCCGCCTTAATCGTTCCATACTATTCCCTTCTACCGACAGCATTATTTTCTGGACGAATAGAGATCCTTTACCGCACGACCACCACACTTCCGGTGGCGATATCCGAACGCGGCCTTCCATTTTCCATCACGGTGAATTCCATCCACCAGCTATAGGCTCCCGGGCTCACACCCCGCCCGTTGAAGGTGCCGTCCCAACCCGCCTGGGGGTCCCGGCTTTCATAGACCAAGGCGCCCCAACGATCGAAGATCTTCATTTCGAATTGCTCGAAGGGGCATTCGCCCTGGGGAACGAACCGGTCGTTGATCCCGTCGAAATTGGGCGAAAAGACGTTGGGGAAAAAGATGGAGCAGTTCTCACACTCTTTTATAGTTATCGTATCCGAAACGCTTTCACAGGCATTGTAGACCCTGACCTGGTAGATTCCCGGTTTATTGACCACGTAATAGGCTTTGTCAAAGCCATCCTGCCACTGGAATTCTGCCGGGCCGGGCGTACTGGCGTCGAGGAACAGTTCCGACTCACACAGAAAAGTGTCCCGACCCAGATCGAAGTTGATATAGGGAATGAAGTAAATGTAAAGGGCATCCTTAAAGACGTTGCAAACCGTCGTGATCTCGACGGAGAAATCACCCCCCTGGGTAGCCGGGTAAACGGGGTCCGTGCTGCCGTCCTGCCACAAGTAGCCGCTGGCTCCGGGCAGGGTGGCGTCCAGAAAGATGGTATCGCCGGCGCAAAGGAAGGTATCCTGTCCCAATTCGGGCGCCGTTTCGGAAATAAAAAGGACCTCGACCTCATCCGATTGCGTTTCGCACAGGGTAGTGACTTCGACCCCATATACGCCGCTGGCGCTCACTTCCAGCGTAGCATCGGTGCTGCCGTCCTGCCAAAGGTAATTGGCTTCCTGGTTGGTGGCGTCCAGCACCACGACCTCTCCCTCGCAGGCCACCTGGTCTCCCCCCAGGTCAAGGTTAATGGGAGGAACGGCGTCGAGGAAAACCTGGTCGGTTACACTTCCGCAGGCGTTGGTCACCACTACCGTGTAAGTGCCTTCCTCATTGGTGGTGAAGGTAGGCAGCGTCGATCCATCCTGCCAGGCAAACGTGGAAAACGGACTGGTGGCGTCGAGCGTGGTGCTTTCCCCGTTGCAAAGGATCTGGGGTCCGCCCAGGTCGATTTGCGGGGGTTCCATCAGAACGGTCACACCGATGGAATCACTGCCGGATCCGCAGGCGTCGGTGACAGTCACGGCGTAAGTGCCGGCCTGGGTCACCGAATACATGGGGTCGGTCGATCCATCCTGCCAGACGTAGCTGCCTCCTTGCGTGAAGGCGTTGAGCAATAACACGTCGCCTTCGCAAACAATGGAGGTATCGCCTCCGATATTGACGGCGATCTGAATGGGAACGGTCACATCGAAGTTGATGTCGTTCTGGCCGATCGGGTTGCCGCAAATGTCCTGGAAGGGAAATGCCCCCTGGGAAGTAATGGTCAGCGTATAGGTGCCGAGGGAAGAGATCGGGGGATCGATAGTCAGTGAAAGCGTGTTGTCAAAGCCGTTGCTGTTGTCGCAGGCATTCGCCGTCAGAGAGACTGTATAGGGCCCTCCCGGACCGTTGAGCTCAAAGTTGCTATCGTCGACCGTATTGCAGTCGAGATATTCCGAAAAAACCAGGTCTATGTTCTGATCGCCGCAGGAAGTCGGTCCCGAAATGGTGGCCACGGCGGGGGGCGTGTTATCAATGATGCCGATGCCGGTGGAAAGGCCGAAGTCGATGGTATATCCGTTGTTCGACTGGGTCCAGTTCGACACCATCAGCACGTAGGTGTTGCCCGCCACCACGGGAATGAGGTCGTTAAAAGGAGTGGACCCGTTATTGATGGTGGGATTGATGGCATTGCATCCACCTCCCTGGATGCTGTAGATCGAGGCGCCCGTGGCGCCGGTCAGGCCGTCGCAGACCCCTCCTCCCGCGGCGTTGCAGCTCACCACCAGGCTGGGATCGTTGTAAATATCGGAACAACTGGCATTGGTGATATTGAAGAGGGACCAGTCGTAGTCGTCGTTCAGATCGTTGGGGGTGATGAGAAAGCCGAATTGACCCGACTGATCGACGGTGAAGGAATACCAGATGCAGTCCAGTTCCCCCACGGTACAGCTAATATTCGGGTTGATCTCGTTGGGGTAGTTACCTTCTCCGCTGGGAGAAAGGGTTTCGGTGTAGATCTGCTGGCAGATCGGAATGGCGCCCAGGCAGTCCTGAACGGTGGGGGTTACCTGCGCAGGCAGGGAATGGACCGCCAGGAGGAGGAACAAGATTGTCTGTATTGTAAATGGGGTGCGCATTGGCTTTTATTCTTTGATAGGAAAGTGGCCATCAAAGATGGCCACTTTCGTTGATTAACTATCGCTTGTCTATTTCAATCACCATGCCTACTGCATTCCGGCTGCCGGTCTCACAGGAAAACCCGACGGCATCCGCCGCCTGGAATTGCACTGCCGGGATCGACTGGTCGGCCAGGGCTGCCAGGAGCTTTGCGGCGTAGTTGGCTCCCTTGCCCTGGTTGATGCGCTGGTTTAAGGCGTTAAAATCGATGGGTTCTTTGGTGATAACGATGGCGATCCGGTCCCGATTGCCCAGTTCGTCGGCCGTCATGGAATAGTCTTTCGGAAACAGGCGGGTACCCGTGATGCCACAATAGGGGGAATGTTTGGCCGTATAGGGGAATAACACATAGCTGGAACCGTCGGTTTCTTCGCCAAAGACGTATATGTTACATTCAACTGAGTTGGCAATGGCCACCTTGAACTTATCGCCCTTCCGGATAGGGTTTTTTGTCCGGAAAACCCGGTCGCCGGCCTGAGTAAGGGGCAACAGGCTCTGTGTCGCATTGTCGACCAGCCCGAACTGGACTTCGAGTTTGTTGGGATCGAACTTGGGAGCCGTTCCCATTGGGTAGAGTCCGTAGGCTTCCTTGACGAAATACTGGAAATCGGGGTAGCGGATCCAGGCGATGCCGTTTTCACCCCAGGCTTCGCTCCAGCTGTTCATGATCTGAAAAGCCCCGCCCTGCAAATTGTCGTCATAGCCGATCACGCACATGGCATGCCCGGCAAATCCGTACATGCTGTAGTCGCGTTGGGTGGGTTGCCAGACCTTCCGGCCCCGCATATCGTGCATAATGGTCCCGCCCACCTGCATCCCGATGACCACCGGGGCGTTCTGGGCCAGGTGCTGCTTGATGCCCTGGATGTCGGGTTTGTAGTTTTCGCTGCCCAGCGTGAGCCGGTTGTACCCCTTAATGCGGAAAGACTGGGCCCGGGCGATCTGGCTCGGACGGGGAAGCAGGGAGCAATTGCTGTCGTCGTAGGGGTATTCCCGGAAGGGGAGCACCCCGCCCCGACGCATTGTTTCCATGGCATCCAGCATGTAGGCGCCCTGACAATTGGACAGGGCGATCTGATTGTAGAGGAAAGAAGGACTAAAGGCGACCTGATTGGGATCTTTCCCACTGGCCTGAGCCTCCAGGATGGTTCGGGCGCCGTAGGAACTGGCCCACCCGACACAGGAACCCTGATTGCCCTGGTGCAGGCGCCTGGGAGCGTATTGCAAAAGAGATACCGACGAAGGCAGGCCTCCCGAGTTTCCCATGGATCCGTACGTCAGGGGCTCGAATACCTCCGCTTTGTCGTAGACTGTTGAATCGAGCGTGGCGCCGAGCGAAAACTCCGAAGAGAGGTCTTCATCCGGGGCAAGGGAAAACAGATTCTTTCCGCCCAGGAAAAAATACCAGACCACCCCCACGATCAGGATGGGGATCAGGAGTTTGGGCCTCCGGAATACGAAGAGTAAAATAATGGGAAGAAGCTTGAGGATCGGATTGGTCCCTCCCTGGCGGCGGGGCCCCTGGCCGCCTTCCGGGCTGTCTTTTTCCATTCTTATCGGCATGGCATACTTTTTTATTATTGGAATGATGCAAAATAACTATTCTCCCTCTTTCCGTACCTTTGGGACCTAAATTTTTCAACATGCAATACATCCAGCCCTTTCAACTCGCCTTCCAGGAGTATCTGGAACGCCACCCATTTCAAAAAGACCCCAGGAACCTGTATGTTCCGGCAGACTATATCATGGGGTTGGGCGGGAAACGCCTGCGCCCGGTATTGCTGCTGATCGGTCACTACCTGTTCGACGACCATTTTCAGCGATCGCTGCCGGCGGCCATGGCTATCGAGGTATTTCACAATTTTACCCTCGTTCACGACGATATCATGGACGCCGCCCCGCTGCGCCGGGGAAAACCAACGGTGCACCATCGGTATGGGGTAAATGCCGGCATTCTCTCCGGGGATGTGATGCTGATCCGGGCCTATCAATACCTCCTTGACCTCAATCGCCCTGAGATGCTGCCCCATTTGCTGGACATATTCAATACTGTGGCCATCGAAGTGTGCGAAGGCCAACAATTGGACATGGATTTTGAACAGCAGGAAGTCGTCTCTATCCCCGAATACCTGAAAATGATCGAACTGAAGACCTCGGTATTGATTGCCGGGGCGCTGAAAATGGGCGCCTTGCTCGGGGGAGGTCATGCAGAGGATGCCGGACGCCTCTATGAATTTGGCCGCAACATGGGGATCGCCTTTCAATTGCAGGACGATATATTGGACGCTTTCGGCGATCCGGAAAAAGTGGGCAAAAAAGTGGGCGGGGACATTGCGCAGAATAAGAAAACCTACCTGTACCTCAAAGCCATGGAATTGGCCCGGGCCGGGCAGCGCGAAACCCTGAAGAAGTGGTTCGGCACGGCGGTGGAAGCTGAAAGGGAGCAGGAAAAGATCAGCCAGGTGCTGGCCATTTGGCACGAGCTGGGGATCCGGCCCCTGGCAGAGGCAGCCAAGCAAACCTACCAGCAAGCGGCATTCGATGCCCTGGGGAAAGTGCAGGCAAGTGGCGAACGGAAGAAAATCCTGGAGCAACTGGCCGAAGACCTGTTGGTGCGGGAGGCATAAACAAATAAGGAGCAACCGCCGAAACGGTTACCCCTCACACTATGAAACACTATACTCTTTATTCAGGAATTTTGAGTCTGAAATCTTGTCTCAAAGGTATTGAATATCAATTCAAAAAGAGCGAGAAAGTCCCGGTTTTTTTTGCTGGCTAAACGACATTAGTGCTTTGTATACAAAGTACTTTTCTAATTTTATTGTCGAAGAAAAGTGATTGGAGAGTAGGGCGCCCGGAGGCTGCCTTACTCTCCAATGGATTGCGAGCCGTAGGTCGCAAACCACTTTTCCTTTAGTATGAGTTCTCTGACATAAATTTATAACAGGAGTCATGCGAATCAGGGGCTAAAGTTCCTCGCCGTTCAGATCTTGATGAAGATTTCAGCATGATACCCTATAAGCCCTGCTGGGGCAGGACTGTTAAGTTCTAGCTATAGACCGTGCAAAGCCTGGCTTTTCCCGCGCCAAATAAATTTGGCGCACCAGTGGTGTGCCAAAATATTTTGGCACCATCGTCTTACAGGGAAGGAATGGCCTGTAGCTAATTGTAAAATTGTGCAGACAACACCTATTTCACATGCCGTCCCTGCGGGTAATTTTAGTGCCTCGACAAAAAATCCCGGTAGGGATTTAACATGAATAGCTCCGGATGAAATCCGGGGCTATTCATGTTTCACCCCATTCGGGGTGAGGGAGATCTTAACAGCCCTTCGAGGCTTGAATTTTCATCCAATTCAGCATTTCCAAGTCATTTTTTGCCCCTGATTCGCATGACACATGCTTGACTAAAACTGTCACATTACTTAATCAATTGGAGGATGAACTTATTCAGGTGAGGAAATGAAAAGCTTTCCATTCCACCATTCTTTCTCGATAATTGCCTGGTACTTTTCGTAAAAATCCAACGCCGGTTTGTTCCAATCCAATACCTGCCACTTGACCAGCCGGCAACCCAGGCTCCGGGCTTCTTCCAGAAAAGCGTCGAACAGCCGGGTGCCGATCCCCTGGCGCCGGAACTGCTCCAGCAGAACAAAATCTTCCAGATACAGCATTTTCCCCTTCCAGGTGGAGTAGGTCATGTAGTACAGCATCATGCCGACCACCTGCCCGTCGACCTCTGCGACGATCGATTGGAAGACACCTTCGGCAAAATCCCGGCGGTAGTCTTCCAGGGAAGCGATAAATTCCTCTTCGGCCTTTTCATAGCGGGCCAGTTCGGCCACCAGGGCGTGGATGGCGGGGAGGTCGTTGGCGGTAGCTTTTCGGATCATTACTAGGGACTGGTATAAAATTACGGAATACAGACGATACTTATTTTGGTAACAAAATAATACTGTCCTATCTTTGCCAGCCATTTTGGGACAAATAATATAAGAAATGAAAAAATTCCTGGGTATTTGGTGCATTTCCCTGGGGCTTTTGGGCGGTCTTTCCGCTCAGGACAACCAAGCCGTCTTGCAGGAACTGCGTGTTGATGTCGTATATCTGTCATCCGACCTGTTACAGGGGCGGGAAACGGGAACGGAAGGCGAGCGGTTGGCCGCTCAGTATATCGCCTCCCGCTTTGCCGCTATCGGATTGACCCCCAAGGGAGACAATGGAAGTTATTTTCAGGAGTTCAAGGCGGTGGTCAAGGCAAATCCTCATGAAGCCACAGGAGAAAACCGGATGGCCCGCAATGTGGTCGGCTACATCAATAATAAAGCCGCCCAGACAGTCGTCATCGGAGCGCACTACGATCACCTGGGGCACGGCATCTCGGGGTCGCTGTACACCGGCGGACCTGCCATTCACAACGGGGCCGACGATAACGCGAGCGGTGTGGCGGGCCTGCTGCGCCTGGCTGAAATGCTGAAAGAAAAGGGACCGAAGAAAAACAATTACCTGTTTATCGCCTTTTCCGGCGAGGAACTCGGACTCTATGGGTCCAAATACTTTGTGGATCATCCCACCCTCGATTGGGAAAAGATCAATTACATGCTCAATATGGACATGATCGGCCGGCTGGATACCAGCGGCGTATTGCTCGTCAACGGAGTGGGCACCTCTCCTTCCTGGAATGAAGTGATGCCCAAAATCCAGGTGAAAGGACTTACCATCAAGACCTCCGAAGCAGGCATGGGGCCTTCCGACCACGCATCGTTTTACCTGAAAGACCGTCCGGTCCTGCACTTTTTCACTGGCCAGCACAGCGATTACCACAAGCCTTCCGACGACAGTGAGCTCATCAACTACGACGGCATCGAAGAGGTGACCCGCTATATCTACCAGTTGATCGGCGCCCTGGATGGAAAAGGCCGCCTGGAATTCGTCAAGACCAAAGATGAGAATGAAGGCCGGCAAGCCGCCCGGTTCAAGGTATCGCTCGGCGTGATGCCCGACTACGTATACGATGGGGAAGGGATGCGGATCGACGGGGTGACCGACGGCCGTCCGGCACAATTGGCCGGTTTGCAGCGCGGCGATGTGATCGTTCAGTTAGGCGATATGCCCATCAAAGATATATACGATTATATGGAGGCACTGGGCCAGTACGAAAAAGACCAGACCGCCAAGGTGATCATTTTGCGGGGAAGCGAGCGACTGGAGAAGGAGGTCACCTTTTAATTGCAGGAAAAAAAGGCCGGATCGGCATTAATTTTTTTTCGAATAGGGTTTTGATTTCTTCTGAAAACCTCTACCTTTGCATTCGCTTTTTTGCAGCCGCATGGGAAGGAGCTTGGAAGAAGAACTGAAAAACTCCCCAAAGCATTGTAAATAAAGGATTTTGAAAATTTCGAAAACGGAAAATAGGGTTTATGCCTACGATTAATCAATTAGTTCGCAAGGGAAGAGAAAAGGTGGTGACCAAGAGCAAGTCACGTGCGCTGAATTCCTGTCCTCAACGCCGGGGCGTGTGTACGCGTGTGTATACCACCACGCCGAAGAAGCCGAACTCTGCGTTGCGCAAGGTGGCCAAAGTGCGTTTGACCAATCAGGTGGAAGTGATCGCCTACATACCCGGGGAAGGCCACAACCTGCAGGAACACTCCATCGTGTTGGTGCGGGGCGGTCGTGTAAAAGACCTTCCGGGGGTGCGTTACACCATCGTTCGCGGTGCGCTGGATACTGCCGGTGTGACGGATCGCAAGCAGAGCCGTTCGCGTTATGGAACCAAGCGTCCTAAGAAATAATAAACCCATTTTAGAGTAGCTATCTATTAATTAGGTGCGATGAGAAAAAGAAAGCCAAAAATACGAGTGATCGCAGCCGATCCCCGTTATAATGACCCGATGGTCACGCAGTTTGTGAACAATATGATGCTGCGTGGTAAGAAAAGTACCGCCCTCCAGATCTTCTACGATGCGATGGACCTGGTTAAGGAGCGGTCTGGCACCGAAGAGCACGGCGTTTGGAAAAAGGCGCTGAACAACGTGATGCCCCAGGTAGAGGTTCGGAGCCGCCGGATCGGGGGCGCCACCTTTCAGATCCCGACAGAGATCCGCGCCAAGCGCAAAGTGTCGACCGGGATGAAGTGGCTGATCAACTTCGCCCGTCAGCGCAGCGGTAAAGGCATGGCCGAGAAACTGGCCCAGGAGATCATTGCCGCCAGCAAGGGGGAAGGTGCAGCCGTGAAGCGGAAAGAAGATATGCACCGGATGGCTGAATCCAACCGTGCATTCGCCCACTTCCGGGTATAAAGCGATAGAGACAACTACCAACAATTATAGACCCATTATTAAAAAATCTCCATAGGAGAATAGCCATGACAAAGGATCTTAAGTTCACTCGCAATATTGGTATCGCCGCCCACATCGACGCCGGAAAGACGACGACGACGGAACGCGTGCTGTATTACACCGGCTTGAGCCACAAGATCGGCGAAGTGCACGAAGGCGCCGCCACGATGGACTGGATGGAGCAGGAGCAGGAGCGGGGTATTACCATCACCGCTGCCGCGACGAAAACTTCCTGGAATTGGGCCGATCAGCAATATGCAGTAAACATCATCGATACCCCGGGTCACGTCGACTTTACCGTGGAGGTAAACCGCTCGCTGCGGGTGCTCGACGGGCTTGTGTTTCTTTTCTGTGCTGTGAGCGGCGTAGAGCCCCAGTCGGAAACGAACTGGCGCCTGGCCGACAACTATAAAGTGCCGCGCCTGGCTTTCGTCAATAAGATGGACCGTTCGGGCGCCGATTTCTTTAACGTCGTTAAAGATATCAAGGAGAAGCTGGGTTCCAACGCCGTGCCGCTTCAGGTTCCGATCGGAGCTGAAGAGCGCTTCCAGGGCGTGGTTGACCTGATCTCAGGCAATGCAATCGTTTGGAACGAGGAAGATAAAGGGATGACCTTCGATGTGATCCCGGTTCCGGAAGACCTGGTCGAAACCGTTCAGGAATACCGCGAAAAACTGCTGGAGTCGGTCGCCGAATACGATGAATCCCTGTTGGAGAAATTCTTCGACGATCCGAACTCGATCACGGAAGATGAGATCCGCAATGCCATTCGCAAAGCGGTGATCGATATGGCCATTATCCCGGTATTCTGCGGCTCGGCCTTCAAGAACAAAGGCGTACAAGCCGTGCTGGACGCCGTTTGCTGGGCGCTGCCCTCTCCGCTGGATGTGGATGCCGTAAAAGGGACCAACCCCAAGACGGACGCAGAAGAAATTCGCCGGCCTTCGGTGAACGAACCTTTTGCCGCCCTGGCCTTCAAGATCGCTACCGACCCCTACGTGGGCCGTCTGGCCTTTATGCGGGTATACTCCGGCTACCTCGATGCCGGTTCCTATGTGTTGAATACCCGCACCGATAATAAAGAACGCATTTCCCGCATCTACCAGATGCACGCTAATAAGCAGAACCCGATCGAACGGGTAGAAGCAGGGGACATCGCTGCCGCCGTTGGCTTCAAGGATATTCGCACGGGCGACACCCTCTGCGACCTCAATAAGCCCATCGTGCTGGAAAGCATGATCTTCCCCGAGCCGGTGATCGGTATCGCCGTCGAACCGAAGTCGCAAAAAGACCTCGACAAACTCGGCATGGCCCTGGCTAAACTGGCTGAAGAAGACCCGACCTTCCGCGTTCGCTACGATGAAGATACCAATCAGACCATTATCAGTGGGATGGGTGAATTGCACCTGGAGATCATCGTCGACCGCCTCCGCCGCGAATTCAAAGTGGAGTGCAACCAGGGTCAGCCGCAGGTGAACTACAAGGAAGCGCTTACCAAATCGGTTACCCACCACGAGCGTCTCAAGAAGCAGACCGGTGGTTCGGGTTTGTTCGCCGACATGCAATTCGAACTCGGCCCGGCCGATCCCGAATTCCTGGAGAGCGACGAATTCAAGTCGGGTAAGAAGAAGCTTCAGTTTGTCTGGGATATCGTCGGAGGCGCCATCGATAAGAATTACGTCAAGCCGATCACGGAAGGTTTCAACTCGATGATGGACAACGGTATTCTGGCCGGCTACGCCATCGACAGCATGAAAGTACGGGTGTTCGACGGTGGTATGCACGCAGTCGACTCCAAGCCCATCGCCTTCGAACTCTGCGCCAAGGAAGGTTTCCGCGCCGCAGCGCCGAAGTGCGAACCGAAGCTGATGGAACCGATCATGAAACTGGAAGTGGTTACTCCGGATGAATACGTGGGTAATGTCATCGGCGACCTCAACCGTCGTCGCGGTTTGCCGAAAGGCCAGGAACCCCGCTCAGGCGGCGCCATTTCGATCACTGCCGATGTGCCCCTGGCCGAAATGTTCGGCTATGTGACCGCCCTGCGTACGATCACGTCCGGTCGCGCCAGTTCTACGATGGAGTTTTCGCACTTCTCCGAAGCCCCGGCAGGTATTGCCAAGGATATCATTGAAAAAGCAAAAGGCCTCGTGAAGGCCTGATCAGAAGAATAATCGGGGCGGCAACAGTGCCGCCCCATCTCTTAAAAATTGACAAATTGTTTGTTGGGTTATGAATCAAAAAATTCGTATCAAACTCCGTTCGTATGACCACAATTTAGTGGATAAATCGACGGAAAAAATCGTGAAGACGGTCCGCAACAGTGGTGCTGTAGTAACTGGCCCGATTCCGCTGCCCACTAAGAAAGAGATTTTCACCGTCCTGCGTTCACCGCATGTCAACAAGAAGTCTCGTGAGCAGTTCCAGTTGCGTACACATAAGCGACTGATCGAGATCTACACGCCTACCCAAAAGACAGTGGATGCATTGTCTAAACTGGAATTGCCCAGTGGGGTAGACATTCAGGTTAAGTTGACATAGGCGTAATATGTTGACAAAGAATATGGAGGAATCCAGCTTCTTTGTGAAATTATTTTAAACGGATAAGGAGTACAGAGTCGGGCTTCCCCCGCTGCTTCACATCCGGTGGCCATTTGCGGTAACGGTTCTTCGGGACGGATCATTCCTCCCTCCATTATTTGTTGCCGGTTTTTCTTTCCCTCGGAAGAAAAGCCATTCTCGCCATCGCTTGTCGTAAGCCGCTCGCTGCCTCGCTCTAATTTCCTCAAAAAAATATAGAGACGTGAACGGTATTATCGGAAAAAAAGTCGGCATGACCAGCATCTTTGATGAGCTTGGTCGCAGTATTGCCTGCACGGTGATCGAAGCAGGTCCTTGTGTCGTTACGCAGGTAAAGAACGAAGGGTCCGACGGATACTCAGCCCTCCAGGTAGGGTTTGGTGACGCCAAAGTGAAAAATACCACCCAGTCGATGTCCGGCCATTTCAAAAAAGCCGGCACTGCTCCCAAGCAGAACGTCGTGGAATTCCGCGATTTCAACCTCGTCGACAAGCAATTGGGCGATGTCATTAAAGTGGAAGAGATCTTCCAGGAAGGCGATTTCGTACACGCGATCGGCACGACCAAGGGCAAAGGTTTTCAGGGTGTGGTCAGACGGCACGGCTTTAGCGGTGTCGGTCAGCGTACCCACGGTCAGCACAACCGGGGCCGGGCTCCGGGTTCGATCGGCGCTTCATCCTATCCTTCGAAAGTATTCAAAGGGATGCGCATGGCCGGCCGTATGGGCGGCGACCGGGTCAAGATCCAAAACCTCCGCGTGTTGAAAATATTTCCGGAACAAAATCTCCTGTTGGTAAAAGGCGCGATCCCCGGTCATAAAGGGGCCGTGGTCATTATTGAAAAAAAATAACAGGAGTTCAAAATAGACAGCGATGAAACTGGAAGTGCTAAATATTCAGGGTGAAAAAACAGGCCGCTCCGTCGAGTTGCCGGAAACCGTTTTCGGCATTGAGCCCAACGAGCATGCCGTATACCTGGCTGTGAAATTGTACCTGGCCAATCAGCGCCAAGGCACGCACAAAGCCAAAGAACGCAGCGAGGTCACCGGTTCGACCCGCAAACTGCACCGCCAAAAAGGTACGGGCGGATCGCGTAAAGGGGATATCAACAACCCGCTCTACCGGGGTGGTGGCCGCGTTTTCGGCCCTCGTCCGCGCAACTATGGCTTCAAACTCAATAAGAAAGTGAAGCGCCTGGCCCGCCAGTCGGCTCTTTCTGCCAAAGCCAATGCCGGTCAGATCCTGGTGGTCGAAGATTTCTCCTTCGAGTCGCCCAAGACCAAGAAATTTATGGAGATCCTGCAAAACCTCGGCGTTTTCGGTAAGAAGACGGTCTTCGTTACGACCGACTACGAGAAGGAGGTACTCCTCTCCAGCCGCAACGTACCGCATACGCAGGTGACCCGCGCAGGCGACCTGCACACGTATCAGGTTATGAACTCTTCGGCGCTCGTGCTGTCGGAAGGGTCGATTGGAAAAATTGTTGAAACGTTTGCCTAACAGGCACAATTTCGCTTATCATGGGAAAGCAAATATTGATCAAACCGCTCATTACCGAGAAATCCAACCGCTTGTCGGAAGGACTGACCCAGTACACCTTTATGGTCGACAAGGGAGCGAATAAGATCGAGATCAAAAACGCCGTCGAAAAATTGTACAGCGTCAATGTCGAATCGGTAAATACCGTTGTCATGCCCGGTAAAGTCAAACTTCGCAACACGAAGACCGGCGTGGTCCGTGGACGCAAGCCGAGCTACAAAAAAGCCATTGTCACGCTTTCTTCCGGCGAAGAGATCAACTTCTTCAGCGACCTGTAATCCGGTAACCGGTAATTTTCAGAACACGAAATTCGTTCGCAATGCCAGTAAAGAAATATAACCCAGTCACTCCAGGCTCCCGCTTCCGGGTGGTCAACGCCTATACGGAGATCACTACCGATAAGCCGGAAAAAAGCCTGACCAAGCCGATTACCAAGACCGGTGGCCGGAACCGCACGGGAAAGATGACCGTTCGCCAGCGTGGTGGTGGGCACAAGCGCACCTACCGGGTCGTTGACTTCAAACGCGATAAGGACGGTATTCCCGCAATCGTAAAGACCATCGAATACGATCCCAACCGGAGCGCTTATATCGCCCTGGTGGTCTATGCCGATGGCGAAAAGCGGTATATCATCGCTCCCAACGGACTCAAAGTAGGTGGTTCGATCCTTTCGGGCCCCGGCGCTCCGCCCAATGTCGGCAACGCGCTGCTGCTGAGCGAGATCCCGCTGGGAACGGAAATTCACAATATCGAACTGACCCCCGGCAAAGGCGCCGCCATGGTCCGTTCAGCCGGAACCACCGCGATCCTCTCGGGCCGGGAAGGAAAATACGCCAGCATCAAGCTGCCCTCCGGGGAAACCCGCCGGGTGCTGCTGACCTGCAAAGCCGTCATGGGCCGCGCTTCCAACCCCGACCACTCGCTGCGTTCATTCGGTAAAGCCGGCTCGAAACGCTGGACCGGCCGCCGCCCGCGCGTACGGGGCGTAGCCATGAACCCGGTCGATCACCCCATGGGTGGTGGTGAAGGTCGCGCTTCCGGAGGACACCCGATGTCCAGAACGGGCATTATGGCCAAAGGCCAGAAAACCCGCAACCGGAACAAGCCGTCCAATAAACTCATTATCTCGAGAAGAAAATCCAAGTAAAAGATAACCAATATGGCACGTTCGATCAAAAAAGGCCCATACGTCTTCTACAAATTGTTGGAGCGCGTGCAAAAGGCAAAGGAAAGCAACAAGAAAGCGGTCATTAAAACCTGGTCGCGGGCTTCCATGATCGTTCCCGACATGGTAGGGGAAACGATCGCCGTGCACAATGGGAAAACCTTTATCCCCGTGTTCGTCACTGAAAACATGGTAGGACACAAATTGGGAGAATTTGCACCCACGCGGACCTTCAAAGGCCACTCGGGTAATCGTAAGAAGTAATGCCGGTTGGCATGACCAGCATCGTTCAACTTTTGAAACCATAACGATGGAAGCAGTATCAAAACTTAAAAACTGTCCAATGTCTGCCCGCAAAATGCGCCTGGTCGTAGACCTGGTTCGCGGACGGCAGGTAGAAGATGCCCTGAGCATCTTGCGCTATACCAAAAAAGAAGCCGCCGTGTGGCTGGAAAAGATCATTCTTTCCGCCGTGGCCAACTGGGAGCAGAAGACAGAAAGCATGGAAAGTGCAGATGATTTCGAGCTGTACATTAAAGAAGCTTACTCCGATGGAGGTTCCATCCTGAAGCGTTTCCGCCCCGCGCCGCACGGCCGGGCCCACCGGATCCGCAAACGGTCGAACCACGTCACCGTCGTAGTGGCCAACCGCGTTCCCCTGCCCGGCGAAAACGCTCCGGGAGCAGATGTGGTCGTGGAAGATGTGGACAGTGAGAATTAGTAAACCATTCGCAATTAACGAAATAAACAATGGGTCAAAAAACTAATCCGATTGGCAATCGCTTGGGGATCATCCGTGGTTGGGATTCCAACTGGTTCGGTGGGAAAGACTTCGGATCCAAAGTGGTGGAAGACGAACAGATCCGCAACTACCTCAAGGCGCGTATCGAAAAAGGCGGTATTGCCCGCATCATCATCGAACGCACCCTGAAGCGGATCACCGTAACCATCCATACCTCCCGCCCCGGTATCATCATCGGCAGAGGCGGCCAGGAAGTGGACCGCATCCGCGAGGAGCTGCGCAAACTTACCAAGAAGGATGTGCAGATCAATATCGTGGAGATCCGCAAACCCGAGTTGGATGCCAATATCGTCGGAGAAAGCATCGCCAAGCAGATCGAAGCCCGGATCAACTATCGCCGTGCCATCAAGATGTCGATCCAGTCAACTATCCGCGCCGGCGCCGAAGGGATCAAGGTCCGTATCTCCGGTCGTCTGGGTGGCGCTGAAATGGCGCGCCGCGAAGAGTATAAGGAAGGCAGAACCCCTCTCCATACTTTCCGCGCCGATATCGACTACGCTCTGACCGAAGCCATGACGGTTTACGGTAAGATCGGGATCAAGGTCTGGATCTGTAAAGGAGAAGTGTTCGGCAAACGCGACCTGTCGCCGAATATCGGTACTGACAAGAAGGATAAACCCAATACCCCGACCGGCAGCGATCGCGGAAAGCGCCGTGGCCCAGGTGGCCCTCGCGGCGGCGGACGCGGCCGGGGTGGTGATCGCAACGACCGCAACGACCGTGGTGATCGCGGCGACCGTGGTGATCGTGGACGCTAGGCTTCTTGCAGGATTTGAAAATATTTTTTAGGTTTTTCGGCCAAAAGTATCGGGAATAGCCGTACCTTTGCCACGCTTTTTTCAAACCTGGGTCCGCAAGACCCGGTTATAACGACTCCGCCCTGATGGCGGCGTTGTTATCTAAAACGGTAAGAAATGTTACAGCCAAAAAGAACAAAATACCGCAAGCAACAGAAAGGCCGGAATACCGGACTGGCTTATAAGGGAAGTTCGGTTGCCTTTGGCACTTTCGGCCTTAAGTCCTTACAGGAAGGCCATATTACCAGCCGGCAGATCGAAGCGGCACGTATTGCGATGACCCGTTACATGAAACGGGAAGGTAAGGTCTGGATCCGGATCTTTCCCGACAAGCCCATTACTTCCAAACCGTTGGAAGTGCGTATGGGTAAGGGGAAAGGGGCTGTTGACCATTGGGTAGCGCCGGTACAACCGGGCCGCATCATGTTCGAACTCGACGGGGTTTCCCGCGAGACGGCCATGGAAGCCCTTCGCCTGGCTGCTCAGAAACTGCCGGTCCTGACTAAAGTTAGTATTCGCCCGGATTACGCGGGGTAATTGTTCAAATTTAATAAGCAATAGGCATGGCGACTAAGAAATTTTTGGAGCTGCAGGAGTATTCTGACACCGATTTGGTAGCAGAATTGGAGAAGACCGAGCAGGAGTACCAGAAGTTGCGTTTCGACCACGCGATCAAAGGCCTGGATAAACCGAATATTCTCCGCGAAGTTCGCCGGGATATTGCCCGCCTGCAAACGGAGGTACGCCGCCGGGAAGTTGCGGCAATGTCGAGTGAAGAACTGGCCCAACGATCGAAGATCCGCGCAAGAAGGCGCAAGGCATAAACTAAAACGAAACAGAAGACATCTTCTGTACTTATCAAATAAGTAACATGGAGCAAAGGAAGCTTAGAAAAACCCGTTCGGGGGTTGTCGTGGGGACCGCCATGAACAAGACCATCCGCGTAGAAGTGGAACGCCGCTTGCAGCACCCCATCTACGGGAAATCGGTTAAATGGACCAAGCGGTTCATGGTTCACGATGAAAACAATGATTGCAATGTGGGCGATAAGGTGCTCATCATGGAAACCCGCCCCATGAGCAAAAACAAGCGCTGGCGCTTGGTCGAGATTATTGAACGTGCTAAATAAGATAAAACCCATCCGCCATGATTCAGCAGGAAAGCCGGCTCAAAGTAGCAGACAATAGCGGCGCAAAAGAAGTGCTCTGCATTCGCGTTTTGGGAGGTTCCCATCGACGGTATGCTTCGATTGGCGACAAGATCGTCGTCGCTGTAAAAGACGCCACCCCCGGTGGGGTTAAGAAAGGCACGGTATCTAAGGCTGTGGTCGTTCGCACCAAAAAGGAGATCCGCCGCAAGGACGGTTCCTATATCCGCTTCGACGACAATGCCGTGGTTTTGCTCAACAACGCCGATGAGCCCAGAGGAACGCGTATTTTCGGACCGGTTGCGCGCGAATTGCGCGAACGCGATTACATGCGGATCGTATCCCTGGCTCCTGAAGTATTGTAAATCGTACCGGGATCCATTTCCCGGGTGAAACCCATTGTGGTATGATCAATAAGAATAAAAATCAGCAAAAGCGCTTCGCTCCCAAATTGCATATCAAAAAGGGAGACCGGGTCGTCGTGATCGCAGGCGCTTATAAAGGCTCCGAAGGGGAAGTGCTGGAAGTGCTTCCGCTCAAGAACCGCGCCGTGGTCGACAACGTCAATATGGTGAAAAAACACACCAAAGCGTCGAACGACAACCCCGGCGGTATCAACGAAGTGCCGGCCCCGATCCACATCTCCAACCTGATGCTGATCGATCCGAAATCGGGCGAATCAACCCGCGTTGGACGTAAGATCGTCGACGGCAAGAGTGTACGTTATTCGAAAAAATCGGGTGAAATTATTAAGTGATGAACTATCAACCCAATCTTCGGAAAAAATATCAGGAAGAGATCGTTCCTGCCATGATGGAACAGTTTCAGTATAGTTCCATTATGGAAGTGCCCCGCCTGATCAAGGTTTGTATCAACCAGGGGGTGGGTGAAGCTACCCAGGACAAGAAACTGGTCGAAACCGCTATCACCGAACTGTCTATGATCGCCGGTCAGAAAGCAGTTCCCACCAAAGCGAAAAAATCGGTTTCCAACTTCAAACTCCGCGAAGGAATGCCCATCGGCGTGCGCGTCACCCTGCGGCATAACCGCATGTGGGAATTCGTCGAACGCCTCGTATCCGTTGCCTTGCCGCGTGTACGCGACTTCCGCGGGATCAACGACAAGAGTTTCGATGGCCGTGGCAATTACTCCATGGGCGTATCCGAACACATCATCTTCCCGGAGATCGACCTCGATAAGGTCAACAAGATCACGGGGATGGACATTACGTTCGTCACGACCGCCAAAACCGATGCAGAAGCCCTGGCCCTGCTCAAACTGGTCGGTCTGCCTTTCAAAAATCAGCGCAACAATTAATCGAGATAATCATGGCTAAGAAGTCCATCATAGCAAGAGAAAAGAAGCGGGAACGCATGGTGCAGAAATATGCCGATCTGCGCAAGCAGCTCAAGGAAGACGGCAATTGGGATGCATTGGACAAGCTCCCTCGCAACGGCTCGTCCGTCCGCCTGCACAATCGTTGCCAATTGACCGGTCGCCCCAAAGGCTACATGCGCCGCTTTGGCCTCTGCCGGGTGAAATTCCGCGAAATGGCCCTGGCGGGTAAGATCCCCGGGGTGACCAAATCGAGCTGGTAAAAACTAGTTTTGTCTTTTGCCTCTGAAGGCGGCAAAAGAGCTATAAAAATTTTATTTATCAAAGGTTTAGTTTAGGGTTATCGGTTTGCGATCCACTCTGAACGTCTGAACTCTAAACCTGTTTAAAATGGCAGTAACAGATTCAATCGGCGACTACCTGACGCGTATTCGCAACGCACAAATGGCGGGTCACCGCATCGTGGACATCCCTTCTTCCAAACTCAAGAAGGCGATCACCGAAATCCTCTACGAACAAGGATTTATCCTGAAATACAAGTTTACCGATGAGGGGAAAGGAACGCAGGGAACGATCAAGATCGCTCTGAAGTACGACCCTCAGACCCATTCGCCGGTCATTCAAAAACTGGTGCGCGTGTCCAGACCGGGCTTGCGGCAGTACCGGCCTTCCAATAACCTGCCTCGTGTGATCAACGGCCTCGGGATCGCGATCATCTCCACCTCCAAAGGTGTGATGACCGATAAAAAGGCCCGCGAACTGAACGTGGGCGGCGAAGTTTTGTGTTACGTCTATTAATGCCTTTTCGGGCAAGCATTTGTTGAGCTTAAAATGAAACAACCATGTCACGAGTAGGTAAAGCCCCCATCAGTCTGCCGGCTAACGTGCAAGTAAGTGTGAGCAAGGGCAACCTCGTCACCGTAAAGGGTCCGAAAGGCGAACTCAGCCAGCAGGTAGACTCCGATATCCAGGTCGAAGTGGAAAACGGCGTCTTGAACGTGAAGCGTCCGACCGAACAAAAACGGCACCGCGCACTCCACGGCCTCTATCGCGCATTGCTGAACAATATGGTGCAAGGGGTTACGGAAGGATTCGTCAAGGAACTCGAATTGGTCGGGGTCGGTTATCGCGCCAGCAATACTGGCCAACTCCTCGAACTGACCCTTGGCTACTCCCACCCGATCTATTTCTACCTCCCCGAGGAGATCAAAGTGTCGACCTCCCAGGAAAAAGGTAAGAACCCGATCATTCGCTTGGAAAGCAGCGATAAGCAACTGATCGGACAGGTCGCCGCCAAGATCCGCGCGATGCGCAAACCGGAACCCTACAAAGGGAAAGGTGTTAAATATGTCGATGAGATCCTGCGCCGCAAAGCAGGTAAATCGGCTGGTAAATAACAATCGAAAGCATGAACTGGTACCTTGGGTCTGGGTCTGGTCCCTTTCACTAAGGTTAAATAAATCATCGTATGAGTTCTAAAAAAATATCGAGCCGTCGCCGGATCCAGTATCGCATCCGGAAAAAAGTGAAGGGAACCCCCGAACGGCCCCGCCTCAGTGTTTTCCGCAGCAATAAGGAGATCTACTGCCAGGTTATCGATGATACGAACGGGCTTACGCTGGCAGCTGCTTCTTCGCGCGACAAAGGCGTGGATCACAGCCAGAACAAGACCCTTCAGGCTCAGCAGGTCGGCCAAATGCTGGCTGAACGGGCGCTTTCAAATAATGTTACGACCGTCGTTTTCGACCGGGGCGGATATCTGTACCACGGCCGGGTGAAAGCCCTTGCCGACGGCGCCCGCGAAAAAGGCCTAATCTTTTAATGGAAATAATTGTTCCTAATCATGGCAAAGAAAGAAGTGAAAAATAAAGTCCGCTCCACCGAATCGGAATTGCACGAAAAGCTGGTCAGCCTCAACCGCGTGGCCAAGGTGACAAAAGGGGGGCGTACATTTAGTTTCGCCGCTATCGTGGTGGTTGGTGATGGCAACGGCACAGTCGGTCAGGGCCTGGGTAAAGCCCGGGAAGTAACCGATGCCATTTCCAAAGCCGTGGATGATGCCCGCAAGAACATGATCAAATTCCCGCTCTACAAAGGAACCATCCCCCATGAACAACTGGGGAAATACGGAGCCGGGAAAGTCCTGATCAAACCGGCAGCCGACGGTACCGGAGTGATCGCGGGTGGGGCCATGCGCGCCGTGCTCGAAATCGCAGGGGTACACAACGTGTTGGCCAAATCGCAGGGTTCTTCCAACCCGCACAACGTGGTCAAAGCGACGATCGACGCCCTGACCAAACTGCGCAGCCCGATGGAAGTGTCGCGCCAGCGCCGTATCAACATGGATAAAGTATTTAACGGTTAATAATGGTCGGCCGGCCTACCGGCGCCACAAATGAAAATCGAAATGGGGAAAGTTAGAATTACGCAGGTCAAAAGCGGTATCGATCGCCCCAAGCGGCAAAAAGATACGCTCAAAGCGCTGGGCCTCGGTAAGATCCGCAGGACTGCCGAGCATGAAGCGTCTCCCCAAATTTTGGGAATGATCAAGAAAGTAGACCACCTTGTTAAGGTGGAAGAAGTCTAATCTGAAAAAATAATTGTGCAATGGAACTGCATAATCTCAAACCGGCAGTAGGATCTGTTCGCTCCAGCAAGCGGGTCGCCCGTGGTCAAGGCTCAGGAGGCAGCACCGCCGGACGTGGGCATAAAGGGGATAAATCCCGCTCGGGTCATAAAGACAAGCGAAACTTCGAAGGGGGCCAGATGCCTATGCAAATGCGCCTGCCCAAGCGGGGCTTCAAGAATGTAAATCGTGTGGAATACGTTCCACTCAACCTGGCTCGCCTGCAAGCTATTTCCGAAAAGTTTAAGGTCACGACCATCGACCTCGACTGGTTGGTGGCTAACGGCATCGTCGGAAAGAACGACCGGGTCAAGATCCTGGCTAACGGCGAACTCGACGCAGCGCTGACCATTTCAGCCCACGCTTGTTCCTCCGCAGCCAAGCAAGCCATCGAAGAAAAAGGTGGGAGTGTAAACCTCGTTTAAATTTTGCCGATGAAACGGTTCATCAATACGCTTAAGAATATTTGGAAGATTAAGGAACTCCGCAATCGGATCCTTTTTACGCTCGGCTTGCTGGGCGTTTTCCGTTTTGCTACCTTCGTCGTCCTTCCCGGTGTGATCGCCTCCAGGCTCAATAACACCTCGCAGAACGCCTCGGACCTCCTCGGCCTGATCAACATCTTCACCGGCGGGGCCTTCAAGAACGCTTCTGTGATGGCGCTGGGTATCATGCCTTATATTACGGCGTCCATTATCGTACAGCTTCTGGGCTTTGCCGTGCCTTACTTCCAGCGCCTCCAGCAAAAGGAAGGCGAAAGCGGGCGAAAAAAACTCAACCAGATCACCCGGATGCTCACCCTGGCGATCACCCTGGTACAGGGTGGAGCCTATCTGACCTATCTCCGCTCCCAGGGCGCGGTCGATCCGTCGATCCCCCAGGGTATCTTCTGGCTTTCGAATATCATTATCCTTTCAGCAGGTACGGTCTTCGCCATGTGGCTGGGTGAACGCATCACCGACCGCGGTATCGGAAACGGTGTTTCCCTCTTGATCACCGTGGGGATCATCTCCCGCCTGCCGCTGGCAATCGTCGCCGAATTCTCCCTGCAGTTGGAATCCAACGGCTTGTTCATTTTCGTCATCGAGCTGGCCATGCTCTTTATGATCATCCTGGCGACGATCATGGTTGTGCAAGGGGTGCGCAAAATTCCCATCCAATTCGCCAAGCGAATGGTGGGCCGTGGCGCCTCCAATATGCCGGTGGCCGGAGCCCGCGACTATATCCCGCTGAAAGTTAACGCTGCCGGTGTGATGCCGATCATCTTTGCGCAAGCCCTGATGTTCCTGCCTGTCACCGTCGCGCAGTTCATCGCAGGTAATGACCCCAACGCCATGTCGCAAAGCTGGCTGCAATCACTGGCCTCTCCGTTCTCTTTCTGGGCCAGCATGATCACCTTCTTCATGGTCGTTATCTTTACCTACATCTATACGGCCTTGTTGGTCAACCCGACCCAGTACGCCGATTACCTGAAACGCCAAAACGCGTTCATTCCGGGTATCAAACCGGGCAAGCCGACTGCCGATTTTATCGATTCGATCACGACCCGTATTACGCTGCCGGGGTCGATCATTCTGGGCTTTATCGCCGTTCTCCCGGCTGTCGCCGTGGCTTTTGGCGTGAACCCCTCACTGGCCGTTTTCTTTGGTGGTACCTCCCTGCTCATCCTCGTGGCCGTTGTGCTCGACACGCTGCAGCAGATCGAAAGCCACCTCCTCATGCGCCGCTACGATGGTCTGGTCAAGTCCGGACGCATCCAGGGCAGAAGCCGTATGCAGGGTATTGGCGCCAATATGTAATGGAAGGACTTATGCAAACTTCCATTATTCAAGCACGCATAAAAAATTAAAATGGGTGAAGTGGAGGCTAGCGACCTTCACTTCACCCATTATATAGTCAATTATCGATGATCTTTTATAAAACGGAGGAAGAAGTAGAACTTATCCGGGAAAGCTGCCTGCTGGTATGCAAAACCCTGGCCCACGTGGCGAGTCTGATCCGCCCCGGTATCACGGGTCTGCATTTGGATAAGGAAGCTGAAACCTTTATTCGGGATCATCAGGCAACCCCTGGTTTCAAAGGATACCGGGGATTTCCCGCGACCCTCTGCATCTCGCCGAATGAAGCGGTGGTGCACGGCATCCCCTCCAAAGCGGAATTCCGCGATGGCGATGTGCTCTCGGTCGATTGCGGGGTTCAATGGCACGGCTACTTCGGCGACAGCGCTTACACTTTCGCCCTGGGCGATGTCAGCGAGGATAAGATGAAGTTGCTTCGCGTGACGAACACCTCCCTCTACCTGGGCATCGAACAGGCTATCGCCGGCAATCGCCTCGGCGATATCGGGTTTGCCATCCAGGAATACGTCGAACGCCGCCACAGGTATGGCGTAGTGCGCGAACTGGTGGGCCACGGGATCGGAAAGAACCTGCACGAAGAACCCGAAGTGCCGAATTACGGCAAACGCGGCAGGGGGGTGAAACTGCAGGAAGGATTGGTGATCGCCATCGAACCCATGGTCAATATGGGTAAGAAGGAAGTGACCCACGCCGAAGACGGATGGACGGTCATTGCGCGCGACCACAAAGTGGCAGCTCACTACGAACACTCGATCGTCGTCCGGAAAGACAAAGCCGATATCCTCAGCGACCATGCAGGGATCGAAGAAGCCGTGTTGAAGAACAAGGAGCTGAAAGCGGTTGCGGTGCTGGATCCGGCCTAATAGCGGGAAACAAAAGAAAGCAACAAAAAAGAGTGCAGGATTTTTACAAAAAACCTTATCTTTGCACTCCGAAATTTTTTATATGGCCAAAAAAGCGTTGATCAAGCAGGACGGAACCATTGAGGAAGCACTTTCCAATGCTATGTTCCGGGTACGGTTGGAGAACGGTCACAGTATCATCGCCACCATTTCGGGAAAGATGCGGATGAACTACATTCGGATCCTACCGGGAGACAAAGTGTCGGTGGAAATGTCGCCGTACGATTTGACGCGGGGTCGTATTATTTATCGGTACAAGTAAAAAAGACAAAACCTTTCGCCATGAAAGTAAGACCTTCAGTAAAGAAACGGACCTCCGACTGCAAGATCGTTCGGAGAAAGGGCAGGATTTACATTATCAACAAGAAGAATCCGAAGTTTAAACAACGTCAGGGCTAATCCGGACTTCCGGGTCCTGAAGACTTTCTAAATAACAGATCATATGGCTCGTATTGCAGGTGTTGACTTACCCCGTAACAAAAGAGGGATCATTGGTTTGACCTATATTTTTGGCATCGGGAATTCCCGCGCCCGGGAGATACTGCACAAGGCAGAAATCGATGAAAATGTAAAAGTGCAGGATTGGTCGGATGACAACGTGCGCAACATTTCCCGGATCATCCAGGAAGAGTATAAGGTGGAAGGGGAATTGCGTTCGGAGGTTCAGATGAACATCAAGCGATTGATGGATATCGCTTCCTACCGGGGTCTTCGCCATCGGAAAGGCCTTCCGACGAGGGGTCAGCGCACCCGGACCAATGCCCGTACGCGGAAAGGTAAGCGTAAGACGGTTGCCGGTAAGAAGAAAGTTACTAAATAATCGCCAAGCTAATTCATCCAGCTATAAAATTGCAACTCCATGGCAAAAGGTAAAAAAGGAGCATCCGCAAAGGTTAAAAAGAGAAAGGTTAAAGTTGATCCGGAGGGAATGGCTTTCATCCAGGCCTCTTTCAATAATATCATTATCTCCATCACCAATAAGAACGGCGATGTGATCTCCTGGGCCACCGCTGGTAAGGCCGGGTTCCGGGGTTCCAAGAAAAATACGCCTTATGCTGCGCAGGTCGCTGCTTCCGATGCGGCAAAAACGGCTCACGATGCCGGGTTGCGCTTTGCAGAGGTGTTCGTTAAAGGGCCTGGTTCCGGACGGGAAGCCGCGATCCGCGGGATCGACTCGGCTGGTATCAAGGTTACCCGGATCAAGGACGTCACGCCGGTGCCGCACAACGGCTGCCGCCCGCCCAAACGCAGACGGGTGTAATTTTTTGGTGTACTAATTTTTGAAAACTCTATCTTAATTTCTGTCAGAATGGCAAGATACACTGGACCAAGAACGAAGAAATCGAGGGCGTTTGGAGAACCGATTTTCGGGCCCAGCAAGGCGTTCGAGAAGAAAAAATACCCCCCTGGCATGCATGGGAATACGCGCCGCCGCCGGCAGCGTTCCGACTATGCTATCCAGTTGCTCGAAAAACAAAAGGCAAAATATACCTACGGGGTACTGGAACGTCAGTTCCGCAACCTTTTCGAAAAGGCTCACCGGAAAGGTGGGATCACCGGTACCGTTTTGCTCCAGTTCCTGGAAGCGCGCCTGGATAATACGGTCTTCCGCCTGGGCATTGCTCCTACCCGTCGCGGCGCCCGTCAATTGGTCAGCCACCGGCACATTACCGTCAACGGGATCGTAACCAACATCCCGTCGTTTCAGTTGCGCCCGGGGGATGTAGTAGCCGTACGCGGAAAATCCAAGAATCTGGCAGTGATCGTGGATAACATGGACCGCAAAGTGGATTCCCGCAGGTTCCCGTGGTTGGAATTCAACCCGGAAAAAATGGAAGGCAAATTTATCGCTTTCCCCGAACGGGAAAATATCCCGGAAAAGATCAACGAACAGTTGATCGTCGAATTGTACTCGAAGTAAGGATCATACAGAGTCGAATTCATCCCGGTTCCCGTTCATCCAGGTATTTCGAATGCCTGCCTGACCACCGGAATGAATTCGATTCGCATTTTCCAAAGAACCCTATACCCACACCAACGTACCTGCGCTCTTCGACTGCCCTGAATCATTTCTAAACAGCAGCAATTCATCTATGAGTATCCTGAATTTCCAGAAACCCGACAAGATCGTCATGCAAAAAGCAGACGATTTCGAAGGGATATTCGAATTCAAACCCCTCGAACCCGGCTTCGGTCAGACTGTGGGGAATTC
This sequence comes from Lewinellaceae bacterium, assembly GCA_020636275.1. GTDB lineage: Bacteria > Bacteroidota > Bacteroidia > Chitinophagales > Saprospiraceae > JADJTT01. The sequence continues at coordinate 1,663,279 of JACJYD010000001.1, forward strand.
CTTGCGGCGGGTATTGCTCTCCTCCCTGGAGGGCTTCGCTATTTCGGCCGTGCGCATCGCGGGCGTCGATCACGAATTCTCCACCATCAAAGGTGTCGTAGAAGATGTCGTCGATATCCTGCTCAATCTCAAACAGGTCCGTCTGAAGCAACTTATCCAGGACGAAGATGTCTCCGCTGAAAAGATCTATCTCACCGTGACCGGTAAGGAAGTCTTTAAAGCCGGCGATATCGAAGAACATACCAACGTGTTCAAAGTCATGAACCCCGGCCTGGAGATCTGCCATATGGAACCTACCGTCAACCTCGAACTCGAATTGACCGTCACCAAAGGACGGGGGTATGTGCCGGCAGACGAAAATCTGCCCAAAGATGCGCCCATCGGCGTCGTGCCGATCGATGCGATCTATACGCCGATCAAGAACGTCTCCTACATGATCGAAAATACCCGTGTAGGCCAACGTACCGACTACGAGAAGCTCAATATCATCGTCAAAACCGATGGAACCATCCATCCGGAAGAAGCGATCAAGGAAGCTTCCCGCATCCTCATCCAGCACCTCATGCTGATCACGGATGAGAATATTACCTTCGATGACGCCACCAGCCGGCAGGATGATATCGTGGACGAACACATCCTCCACATGCGCAAGCTGCTCAAGACTTCGTTGGAAGACCTCGACCTCTCCGTCCGGGCTTACAACTGCCTCAAAGCAGCCAAGATCAATACCCTGGCCGAACTGGTTCGCTACGATACGCACGAGCTCCTCAAATTCCGCAACTTCGGGAAAAAATCCCTGGTCGAGATCGAAGAACTCCTGCAAGACAAGGGCCTGACCTTTGGTATGGACCTGACCAAGTACAAACTGGACGAAGAATAATCCGAGAAAGGAACCTGCCGCCACAAGCGGATTTCCTTTCCACTATTTTATTGCAATAACCGGACCCTGCCGGTCTGGTGTTGCGAAGTTCACCTGATTAAATCACTTACCATGCGACACGGTAAAAAAGTCAACCATCTCGGCCGGACATCCGAGCACCGCAAAGCGCTGCTCCGCAATCTGGCCATCGCGCTCATCACGCATAAGCGCATCAATACAACCCTGGCCAAGGCCCGTTCCCTGCGTCAGTTCATCGAACCGCTTATCACCAAAGCAAAAGACAATACCACCCACTCCCGGAGGGTCGTCTTTTCCTATCTCCAAAACAAAGAAGCGATCAAAGAATTGTACGGCCCCGTTGCCGCTAAAGTAGGTGATCGCCCGGGTGGATATGTCCGCGTGATCAAAACCGGCTTCCGCAGAGGCGACGGCTCCGAAACCGCTTTGATCGAACTCGTCGACTTCAATGAAGTCTACAACGTCAAAGGCGAGGCTACTGGCGACCAGAAGAAGAAACGCACCCGCCGTGGCGGTGGTGGCGGAAGCGCCGCTAAAGCAGCAGCTCCCGCAGCTCCTAAAGCTCCCGTCGTGGAGGAAGTTGCCGAAGAAATCGTAGAAGACACGACCGATCAGGTCGAAGATATCGTCGAAGACGCCACGGATGTGGACACCGACGCCGGCGAACAGGAAGAAGAAAAAACCAACGAATAAACCCAAGTTCAATTTTGAACATTCAAAAGGCGCTTCCCGAAAGAGAAGCGCCTTTTTTTATCCCCGCAACCCCTCTAATACCAATTCCCACAGATCTTCGTACGGGATGATCTCGATCTCGTGCGCCTCCCGGGCCAGCACCAGCGGCACGTTTTTCAATTGATGAAAATACTTGCCGGTTCGCCGCTCCAATTCCTTTCTCCTGAAAAAACTCCTCGGAAGCTGGTTTAGCATTTTGATGAAACAATTCGTCCGGAAATGTTCCCCCTGCCGGAAATGCCGGAAGGCATACCTGGAAAGCGCGTCCAGCCGCTCGTTCACCGCGCTGTAGTCGCCCTGGTTTAACAGGAAGAGGATCTGGATGATCAGGATCGGGATATTGTATCCCCGCTTGTCGCGGGCAAATACGGGCACTTCGTTGAGAAACTTGCTGAGGCGAAAAGGGGATTGCTCCAACTCGGGACAGGCCGACCGGATCTTTCCGGTTTTGTGCGTGTACTGGATAAATGCCTCGATAATGTACCAGGGCTCCCGGACAGAAGGGTACAACCGCCGGAACCGTGTATGGCCGGTGCATTGCTTCCATATCTCGTAGGCTTTCAGGTAAGATTTGGAGTGCAGGGCCAGAATGCAGTACAATTCCATCCCCTTGAACCAGTTGCTTTGCCCCGTTTCCAGCATCTCCAACAGTTGCAGCACGGCTTCTTCCCCGTTCCGGTATTCCTCCATCTGGATGTAGCTCACGACCAGTTGGTACAAATACGGGCGAATGTAGGCGTCGGGGATGAGTTTGAATTTCCGGAAGTATTGTACGGCCTCCAGGCAACGTTGCACCGTGGCCGCATAGTCGTTTACGACCATGCTCTTTGCCACCGAAAGAAAGCGCATGCGATGCTGGAGCTTCCAACTGTTTACCACCCGGAGCGTTTCCCTCAATTCCGATTCGTACCGCTGAGCCATTTCGAAGTAGTGCCGCTTGGTGCTCTTGTCGGTCACGTAATGCGACAGGAGCTCTTCCAGATACCCGTCCGCCCGGATCTCCGCATTGTTGAGCTGTTGGTAATACAATACCTTTTTGTGGTATTCTTCAAATTTTCGCCGATTGCCCAGGATGACGGCGTTATGGTGCCTCAGGACCTGGAGCGTTTCGAGAATGACGGGCGTCAATTCGATCTGCCGGGCTTTGTGCAACAACTTGTGGAATAGCCCGATCGCCGCATTCCTGGCGCCCCGCCGCAGGAGGAAACGCGCCGCTGTAAAGTCCCGGTAGCAATTGTAGTATGCCCTTTCGTAGGCGCTTTGCCTGCTTTGCTTCTGGTCAATGAAGAAAAGGGTGTTCAACAGGCGCTTCTTGAGATCGTGTTTCAGCTTTGAATAACTGCTCCGCGCCGAAGTGGGGGTTCCGTATAAAAAATGGAGGGCCTCTTCATCGCTTTCCAGCACCCCGGATGAAATTCCCTGGTAGAGCTTCATGATCTTGGAAGAAGAGGGCATAGAAGGCCCCAGCATTTCGATGGACCTGATCTTATGGCTCGTGATGACCGTTACCAGTTCGCGCAATTCTCTCATACCTTCCGGATTGCGCACCCTGCCGTCCATCCATTTTAAAGATAGGGCCTTTTGTCGGCAGTTTCGGCTTTTTTGCGGAAAAATCGCGCCGGATTCCCGTCCTATCTCACAAGAGGAGGGTAAAAATTTAACTGCATTTGAAAATTTTAAGACTTGATAATCAGGCAGATGAAGTTTTAAAATGGAAAAGATGGGGGGTAAAGCCGGCGTATTGGATGGCAGTGCGAAGACCATCGGAGGGGGCTACATTTGTAGAGTCACTGATTGAAAACAAAACTGAAAAGCTATGATGACTAAGAACAACCAGAACAAGCGGCGGAATCCAGACATCGTGATCGAAGACGAGACCCTGGGCTAGAAGCCCGGCCCGGCAGCGGAATTACAACCCGGAGCGCCTGCGTAGGTGGAGAAGGAAGGATGCCTGCCGGGCATTTTCAGAAAATTTCATAACCAACTATACTGAGCTAAAGATCATGGGATTTGGTAGCGACAACCAGACCATCTAAGAATTTTTTCTAACAGGGGGCCATCGGTCTGCGGAATAATGGATCAGGAGGGTGAGCCATAATTCTACTGTTGTCGCTCCAATCCCTTTTTAGCTAAATCCTGAACAAATGCCTGGGATAATTTCTGCTGCAGGCTGCCTTCTTCCTGATTAGCTATTTTTTGAAACACAGTACTTAACCAAAAATAAATCTTATGCGAAATTCGACTTTGCGATGGGCCATCGCACTGATGGCTATTGGCCTGATCCAGGTCCAAAGCAGCCTGGCCCAACGAGCCTGGGAGTCTATCCCGGCGTACGATGGACTGCAAGTCCGGAACGAAATGCTGGTATTTTCCAACAAAACCGTTTTCGACCAGGTCTACCAGGACCTGGAACAACGGATTGCCCTCTGGAACGACGACCCGGATGTCACCACGCCGGAACCGAAAACGGAGCAGGATTGTCCGGACGATAACACGGTGCTTGCTCTTTTTGCACAGCGTTACCCGATCACTTCCATCCGGGAAGTATCGCTGCAGCGGGAGTGTGAGTGGCTGAATACAGGCGGAAACCCCATGGAATTTGAAGGCCATCACCTGGTAGATGAGATCCTGGCCGCTCTGTTCAACGAGCGGTATCAGGTACAGGTGGGAACCGACATTTATTACATTCCCGAACCAGGCGTCACGTATACCGTCGCCAATGCAGACCTGTCGGCCTTGGCGGCACTCGAACAGGGAGAAAGCCCCTACGGATTGCGCAACGTGACCGTACACGGGCCGGAAGGCGGCTGCGAGGCCAACTTTTCAGTCAACACCGATTATTCGACCACCAACGTGGGGTTTGCCTTCACCGGTGAACCGCAGGGTGGGGATCTGTCCTATTTCTGGGAATTCGGAGATGGTACCACCTCAGCTGCATCCAATCCCATCCACAACTATTCCAGTGCGGGCACCTATACCGTTTGTCTTACCATTAAAGCGAGCAAACCGGAATCCTGTATCGACCGGGTCTGTAAAACGATCCAGGTCGGATCGGATGGCTGCCAACCCTATTTTATCTATAACGAAACGGGACAACCCGGAGGCGTGTGTTTCATCGATAATTCCCAATTCCTCCAGAATGTGGTCAGTTGGAACTGGCAATTTGGCGACGGCTCCCCGTTGGGCAACCAGCCTAATCCCTGCCATACCTTTCCCTGCGACAAGACATATTTCGTGACCCTTACGATCGAAACCAGCGGAGGTTGCACCGGTTACTTCTCCCTGCCGGTTACGGTGAATTCATATGGGTGTTGTGCTTCCAGCGCATCCAAGGTAGGTTCTCATTACTACGCCGGGAATTCCAAAATGATCAAGTATAACCAGCGTCACGTACAGATACCGATCCTGTACCACCGGGTCGTTTCGAACCTCAAGAATTACAAACGAAAATCGAACGGCAAATGGAAAAAGGAAGCGGCCAATCTTCAGATCAACCTGCAGGGGAATGTCTTCCTCCCCTCCCAGACCGGGTGTAAATGCAACCTGCCGTTCAACATCGTCAATACTGCGCTGGCATTCAACAAAAAGAACCTCACCATTACCAAAGCAGTGGGCAAGGCCTTCAAATCAAAAATTGAGAACGAATGGAGTGCCGGTTACACCGTAAATAACGCCTTGCTAACCCAGGAAACAACACCCGTTATCTGCGAGTGAGTGATCTGTTCGTGCAAAAAAGTACCGGGTAGGCAAGAGCTAAAGCTTGGTTCCGGGCAGGAGAAAAGAAGTGTAGATGGAGATGTAAATTCATTCCTGCATGCACCGGACCAAGCCTTTTCCAAAATTCAGGGTGATCTTGATTCATCCCCAATTTTGAGAAAGCTCAAAAATAAATGAACCGCAAAGGCGCTAAGAACGCAAAGACAGTCGGCTTTGGCACAATAGGTAATTGTTAAGATCCAATGTCTTTGCGTTCTTAGCGCCTTTGCGGTTCATAAACATAAAAGAATCCAAAAATTCGGAAGGATTCATGGTTACTCAAAAAACAATTTCTCATGGAATACTCTATGGCGATTTGGAAAAAATGCTGGTGGTTCTTTTTGGTCTTTTGGTCGAACCTGGTCGCTGCCACTCCTTTCCCTGCGTCCGATTCACTGGAAAACTGGACGATCCGGTCACAGGAGGAATTCCGGAAAATAGCCTCCCATTATGGATATTTGTCTCAACCTTTGATTGCCGAGATCCGGCTTATCGAAGCGCAATTGTCGGAAACGCCGTCCCGGAATTACCGAAAATGGGTGCGTTTATGGCAGCAAAAACAGAGCCTCGAACGGGAACTGGAAATTCTGGAAGCCCAGCAGGAACTGCAATTATTGAGGATCCGGTACAAAAAGGGGATCGATCTGATCAAACTCCTCTACGAGAAGATCCTGGCACTGGATCACCACTTTTCAAGTATGCAGATCTACCAGAATATCCTGATCCTTTCCAACCCGAACACCTACCCCGATTTTCAAAAGACCCGGACGGTCCTGGAGGAACAATTGAAGAAAAAAAACACCCTTCAATTGCCGGCCTTGCTGCACACCAATCCATATCTGACAGCCGCCTTTTCCCTGGTTGCGACCATCGTAGGCGACGGGGAACCGAAGGAAAAACAACGCGAATTTGAAGATATCTCCTGTATCCTGGACTTCACCGTCCGCATGGGGGCCGAGTTGAGCGTGATCCAGCACGAAACGGAATACCTGAAACTGGCCAACCAGTCGCTCAAAGAGGAATGCGAGCGCCTGTTTGAAGACTATGTCAAAGTGGTCGGCTATCTCGTTCCCCTCGAAAAATGCCGGCTGGGTGACGATTGGGAGAACGTCTACCTCCAACTCGACGAGCACGTGCAAAACCTGGAGCAAAACCTCAATTCGGCACAAGACCCGGCGCAAAAGAGCCGTTGGTCGCGCGAACAGGTCAACCTCGAGTTTGCCACGCAACGGGTAGCCGATTTTATCGGGAAGTACCAGTTGTTTGTTACGCAGGGAACCCAGTATTACCAGAAATTCGACAACATCGTTTCCACCTATGAAAACGAGGATATATGCAAACAGGACCTGCCTTACCAATTTGAAGAACTCCGGGTAGATATCCGGCAGACGATCGATAAATTCTCAAACACCTACAACCTGCCCGAAATACAGGGTTCCCGCCTGAAGGACCTCCTCTACGGCATCATAGAATGAGCAACTTAAAAAAATGAACAGATGTATCCCGGCTGGAAACCATTGACCGCCTTCTTTTGGACATTATTCTTTCAGGTCCTCGCTCCGTCGGGCCCTGCTCACCGGATGGCTGGAGTCGACTTTGGGGAACCCACCCGCGATTGCGCCGGCAGGGGGCAGATCTGCCGCATCGAAGAACTGGACTGGAAGGTTCGGTGGCAACCGGAGGGCCTGGGCGAAACCTGGGTGGATTCCAATGGCGTCCTTCATTTTTCCCTTCCTGTATTTTTCTGGGAAGAAAAAAAAGACAGTCTTCCCAGGCTGCCGCTGTATTTGTTTTTGTCCTTGTTCCCCGCCCCTCTCCAACCGTTGCACGAAGCTCCGGTGCCCGGGAGACGGGAAATGGACGCCTTTTTATTTGAGATACCCTCCAAAAGCGGGAATTAAACATGAACCTTCGATCGGGGATCGGTTGGCTGGCCCTTTTCCTGTTGCTTTGGGGATCACCTGCAGGGAGTCCGGCAGCACTTCAGCCGGATGAACTGGATCTTTCCCGCATCCGCTATCGAAAAGGCCTGGAACTGATCCGGTTGCTCTACGAGAAGATCCTCAGCCTGGACCATCACTTTTCCACCATGCGGACAGCCCAACTGGTTCAGACCTTGTCCAACCCGCTTTCCTATGAATTATTTCGGAAATACGTCTCTCCGGAAGGCACTCCTCCGCCTCCCGGGATGGAAAATCCCCATTTGGCGGCGGCCTTCATCCTGGCGGAGACCCCGTTGGCCGCAAAAACAGATGCAGCCAGGCGGGAGAAGCTGCTCTGTTTGCTCGATTTTGCCCTGCGCGTAAACTCCGATCTGCACCTCATTTATTACGAAACGGAGTATCTCATCCAGGCCAACGACCGGATCCGGCGGGAATGCTGCGAGTTGTTTGAAGAGTACACCCGCGTGATCGGCTACCAAAAATCGCTGGACCAATGCCGAAATGACGATGATTGGGAGGCCGTCTTTCTGGCCCTTGAAACACATATCCGATCCATGCGAAGACGCATGGAAGAAAACACTCCCGCCAACCGGCGGCAGCTGCTGCGCGACCACATCAATCTCGAGTTTTCGGTAGATCGCCTGCTAAACTTTATCGGACATTATCAGGTTCATATTCAACAGGGAGACCAGTATTATCAGAAATTCCTGTTGATCCTTGACCATAACGCCCCCTTTGCTTCTTGCCTGGAGGATATTCCAGATGCCTGGAATTTGTTGAAGCTCGAGACAGCCCAATCGGTTGAATCCTTTTGCGAGGCTTACGAGGTTCCGGAATTAAAAGGCTCCCGTTTGAAAGATCTGCTGTATGGCTTTTCCGAATAGCCGTTTTTTCGTTTTTTATAAGTTCAAATAGGGCGCTTAAAAAAAAATATTACTTTCACTGTTTATGTTCATAAAGCTAAAGCCATATACGTATTCTTCACCCCAAAATCGAAAGTCATGGCACCCCGTCTATTCTTTCTTGTTGTGATCTCGATCTGCATTCTCCCTTTTCTCCAGGCGCAGGAGACGAAGCCCCAAATGGATCGATCCAAGGCGGTATTCCACCTTAAGCCGGTTGCCATGCAGCCCGTTTTACCTACAGCCCTCATCGAACCCGATCCGGACCAGGTCGGTTGGGATTTTTCGATCACCAATTTGAAAGGGATCAACCATCCAGGCAGTCCGGACAAAGAAGCTCTGAAGGCCCTGAAAAAAGAAAAGCTGCTCCTGAAGGAGAAAGATCCGGGCCCTGAAGGCGATGAACCGGATGGAGGGCCCTCGGCGATCACGCCGGTCCGGCTGCGCCATTTTCAGGGGAATGTATTCGATGGATGGTACCCGCCTGATAATAACCTGGCCATTTCCGATAATGGCTATATCGTTTCTTTGATCAACTCCAATATCAGGGTCTATTCCGAGAACGGCAATAAATTACTCGACCAATCATTGGGCGATTTCTTTTCCGTACTCGGTCTGTCAGACTTTTTCTACGACCCACGGGTGATCTACGATCCCGACGCCGATAAGTTCATTCTGGTCGCGCTTCACGGCAATTCCCCGGCGGACAGCAAGATCGTAGTCAGTTTTTCCAAAACCCAAAACCCCACACAGGGCTGGTGGTCCTATTCCTTCGACGGAAATTTCCTGCAGAATAATACCTGGTTTGATTTTCCTAGTATCGGAATTTCCGGGGAAGACCTTTTCATCTCCGGCAATTTGTTCAATTCCAGCGATGTGTTCAATCAAGCCGTCATCTTGCAGATCGATAAGCAACCGGGTTTCACAGGAGGGAGCATTTACTGGGAACATTTCGATAATGTGACGGATGGCTTCGGCAGCCAGTCCTTTACCGTAGCTCCGATCTCATATGGGTTCAACGGCACCTATGGTCCGGGGATCTACCTGATTAGCACCCTGTCGGGCGGTGGCGGTTATGTCCATCTATACGATATCACGGGGAATGTCGAAGATGAACAGGATATATTTGCCTACGATATCGGCACCCCCGCATATTCGCCACCGGCCGATGCCGAACAATTGCTCACCAACAAGCTCCTCGACATAGGCGATTGCCGGGTCTTGGGCGGATTTTATGCCAATGGGATCATCCACTACATCCATGCCACGGACTTCGGAGGGGGATACGGAGGGATCCGCTACAACCGCCTCGACGTCGCCGGGCAAACGGTTACCTTTGTGAACCACGGCCAAAACCTCTACGACTACGGATATCCGACCCTGGCGCCGGTCGGAACTACCAATACAGACAAGTCCGTGCTCATCGCTTTCCTGCGCACCAGCAAATCGACCTTCCCCGAATTTCGGGCTGTTTCGGTCGATGATGCGATGAACATTTCCTCCTCGTTAGAAATAAAGACCGGCGAATATTTCATCAATGTAACCGCGGAGAATGTCCAGCGCTGGGGCGATTATTCGGGGGCTTGCCGCAAACAAAGCGCACCGAATCCCATCGTTTGGGTGTCGGGTTGTTACGGGAAGGCAAACAGCACCTACGGCACCTGGATCGCTGAACTGGCCCTGGATCCCAATGCCGCTGTGGCGGAAGTGGCGCCGGTGGAAACCACTACTGTTTTTCCCAACCCCGTCCAGGACCGGTTTACCTTGCAAATGGAGTTGAAGGAGAAAACCTATCTCCACATTTTCCTGGTCGACGCCAATGGCCGGGTAGCCCGCGACCTCTACCGGGGCCGCGCCAAAGGCGGTACCAACCAGCTTACCTTTAATAAGGATGCACTGGGACCGGGCATGTATTTCCTCTTTATCCAGGACCAGGATCAACATACGCTGCGGCAGGAGAAGATCCTCGTCGTAAAATAAAAGGGGGCGCAAGCTCCTTTTATTTTATTTAATGATCCAAGGCGCTTATCTTTGCACCGTCAAAAAAGAAGCGACTATGCAGCCCGTACCTGCGGTACTATTATTGGAAGATGGCACGGTATTCCACGGAAAATCGGCCGGAAAGATCGGAACCACCACAGGAGAAATTTGCTTCAACACCGGTATGACCGGTTATCAGGAAATTTTTACCGACCCCTCCTATTTCGGGCAGTTATTGGTGGCCACCAACGCCCACATCGGCAATTACGGTACCAAGAACAGTGAAGTCGAATCGGAAAACATCAAGATCGCCGGACTGATCTGCAAGAATTTTACCTGGCAATTCTCTCGTCAACAGGCCACCGAATCCATTCAGGAATACTTCGAGCAGGAAAACCTGGTTGGTATTTCAGATGTGGATACCCGAGCCATCGTGCGCCATATCCGCCACAAAGGCGCTATGAATGCCATCATTTCCTCCGAAACGACCGACCTGGACGAACTCCGCAAACAGCTCACTGAAGTGCCTCCCATGGAAGGGCTGGAGCTCGCCTCCAAAGTCAGCACCGCGGAGCCCTACACCCTGGGCGACCCCAATGCGGCGCTCCGCGTAGCCGTGCTCGATTTCGGGACCAAGCGCAATATCCTGGATTGTATGGTGGAAAGAGGATGTTTTGTAAAGGTCTTCCCGGCCCGTACCTCAGCCGAAACGCTCAAAGCATTCGACCCCGACGGTTATTTTCTGTCGAACGGTCCGGGCGATCCCTCCTCCATGGGATATGCCGTGGAAACCGCCAGGCATATTCTCCGGGAGGACAAACCCCTGTTCGGGATCTGTCTCGGACATCAGTTGCTGGCCCTGGCCGTCGACATCCCGACCTATAAAATGCACCACGGTCACCGGGGGATCAACCACCCCGTCAAAAACCTGGTCACCGGTCATTGCGAGATCACCAGTCAAAACCACGGATTTGGCGTGAATCCCGATGCAATTGAAAAAGCAGCCGACCGGGTTGAAGTGACCCACGTAAACCTCAACGATCAAACCGTGGAAGGGATCCGCGTACGCGGCAAAAATGCCTTCTCCGTACAATATCACCCCGAAGCGTCTCCGGGGCCGCACGATTCCCGCTATCTGTTCGACGAATTCGTTCGCCTGATGCGGGAAGCGAAAAATTAGATTAAATTGCCTTAGCCAAATGAAGCCGCATTTGCGGAACATTTAATCAATAACTTATGAGTACCATTCTGGACATTCGCGCGCGTGAGATCCTCGATTCCCGCGGAAATCCTACCATCGAAGTAGAAGTCGTCACCGAAAATGGCTTCATTGGCCGCGCCGCTGTGCCTTCCGGAGCTTCCACCGGTAAATACGAAGCCGTCGAATTGCGCGACGGCGATAAGTCGCGGTTCATGGGCAAGGGCGTCCTCAACGCATGCCGAAACGTGGAAGAAACCATCCGGGAAGCTCTGCTCGGTGAAGACGTTTTCGACCAGATCTATATCGATCGCCTCATGTTGGACCTGGACGGCACCCCCAACAAGTCCAACCTGGGCGCAAATGCCATACTTGGCGTTTCCCTGGCCGTGGCCAAGGCGGCGGCCAAAGAAACCGATCAACCCTTGTACCGCTACATCGGCGGCGTCAATTCGCATATCCTGCCCGTACCGATGATGAATATCCTCAATGGAGGATCGCATGCCGACAATAGCATCGATTTTCAGGAATTCATGGTCATGCCGGTCGGGGCCGATACGTTTTCGGAAGCGCTTCGCATGGGAGTGGAAGTGTTCCACAACCTGAAATCGGTGCTGAAAAGCAAAGGCTATTCCACCAACGTAGGGGATGAAGGCGGGTTCGCACCCAATATCAAATCCAACGTGGAAGCTATTGAAACCGTGCTGACCGCAATCGAAAAGGCAGGTTACCGCCCCGGCGAAGATGTCATGATCGCCATGGATGCCGCCGCTTCCGAATTTTTTAACGAACAGGAAAAGGTCTATCACTTCCACAAATCCTCTGGCGACAAGCTCAGCTCGGCCGATATGGTGGCCTTCTGGAAAGATTGGGCCAACAAATACCCCATTATCTCTATCGAAGACGGCCTCCATGAGGACGACTGGGATGGTTGGCAAGCCCTCACCAAAGAACTGGGCAGCCGGATCCAACTGGTCGGCGATGATCTGTTCGTGACCAATACCCAACGCCTGCAGCGCGGCATTGACATGGACGTGGCCAATTCCATCCTGATCAAGGTCAACCAGATCGGTACCCTGACCGAAACCATCGAAGCGGTTCGTCTGGCAACCCGCAACGGCTATACCAGCGTGATGAGCCATCGCTCCGGCGAAACCGAAGACGTCACTATCGCCGATCTGGCTGTGGCGCTCAACACCGGACAGATCAAGACCGGCTCCGCTTCCCGCTCCGACCGGATCGCCAAGTACAACCAGCTTCTGCGTATCGAAGAAGAACTCGCCGAAAGCGGGATCTTTCCCGGACGCGCCCTGATCGGTGGATGATTTTTCTCACGGGGCGGGCCTTTCGGTACTCCCCGTGAATAATGAATAAAACAATTGCATCATGGGAATTGCAAAGACATTTTGGAGAGGATTGATGGATAACGTGCCGGCCCCGTTCCGCAGCCGTTATGTCATCGCAGCCGTTCTGTTCCTGGTCTGGATGGTGTTTTTCGACAGCGCCAATATGTTGACCCAATTTCGTCTGGTGCAATCGGTCAACAACCTGAAACGGGACAAGGAGTACTATCAGGAAGAGATCAAAAAGGCGGAAGCCGAGAAAAAAACGCTGGCCGACGACAAGGAAACCTTCGCCCGCGAACAATATTTCATGCAAAAGGATGACGAAGAGGTCTTCATCCTGGAAAAAGAATAACACTTGGGAAGGGCGGGCCATGCCTTCCCTCCCGGACAAAATCAATTACTTATGTCTGTTCTCGTAAACAAAGATTCACGTATCATTGTCCAGGGCTTCACTGGAAAGGAAGGTACGTTTCACGCTTCTCAGATGATCGAATACGGCACGAATGTGGTTGGTGGAGTGACGCCTGGGAAAGGTGGAACCGAGCACCTCGACCGTCCCGTATTTAACACCGTATTGGATGCCGTTCAGCAAGCCGGCGCCGATACTTCTGTCATCTTTGTACCGCCGGCTTTTGCCGCCGATGCGATCATGGAAGCTGCCGAGGCAGGCGTTAAAGTGATCATCTGCATCACGGAAGGTATTCCGGTGCAGGACATGGTAAAAGTAAAAGCCTATCTCCGCGACAAGGATTGCCGCCTGGTCGGCCCCAACTGTCCGGGCGTCATTACTCCCGACGAAGCCAAGTGCGGCATTATGCCCGGTTTTATCCACAAACCCGGTACCATTGGGATCGTTTCCCGCTCGGGGACATTGACCTACGAAGCTGTCGACCAGGTGACCAAGGTTGGCCTTGGGCAATCGACCTGTATCGGTATCGGAGGCGACCCCATTCCCGGCACTACGACCAAGGAAGCCGTTCAGCTCCTCATGGAAGACCCGGGCACCGAAGGCATCATTATGATCGGTGAGATCGGTGGCGGTATGGAAGCCGAAGCTGCCTACTATATCAAAGAACACGGAACCAAGCCCGTCGTGGGCTTTATCGCCGGCCAAACGGCGCCGAAAGGACGAAAAATGGGACATGCCGGCGCCATCATCGGTGGTAAGGACGATACCGCAGCCGCAAAAATGGCGATCATGGAGGCTTGCGGCATCCATGTGGTCAACTCGCCCGCCGAGATCGGCAGTACCATGCTGAAAGTGCTGAGAGGCTGAGAAACAAAAAGGGCCCCCGGTTTCCGGAGGCCCTTTTTGTTTTTAGAAGAAGGATAAAAGAATGACCAGGATCACCAGCACGAGGATGATCCCCGCTACCAATTGGTACGTGCGTTGCTTGCTTCGATAAGTATTGAACAATGCCTCGGCGTAATCCCTCCATTCCAGGTATTGAATAAACGGCTCGTACCCCATGGCGAAATACTTCTTCCTTCCCCGCTGGGTGCCGTGCTTTCGCAGGATGAAGAAATAAGCGTCCATATACGCGAGTTCGAACAATTCGCTCGTCCCTCCTTTATCACCGCCCGCTTCGATGATCATTTTGTTGGTGCCTTCCAGCAAACGCCAGCGCCCCTTGATCACATTTCCGTCGATCGACCGCAGATATTCGCCGTTGTCGTTAAAGAAGTGGACAATGGTATTGTGAAAATTTTCTTCATCGCGGACCTCCAGCCAGGGCTTTCCTCCCGGATTAGAATAATAGTGGGTCTCTCCCAGGTCCTCCCCCCATTTGCGTACCTTGGGAATAATGATATCTAAATATTCATCCAGGTTTTCGCGGAGGGGCAATTCGACGTTCAGAGAACGGAGAATGGTTTCGATCCAGTTTTGTTCTGCCACTTTATTGTGAGATGATACTCCACAAATTTAATAAAGACCGCGTTCTTTATCATACTCAAAGAAAAGAGATTTTAGAGTAGGGCGGCAACCGGCCGCCCTACTCTAAAATCTCTTTTCTTTGAGTTGCCCATTCCTTTCGCTTCCTGAAAAACTTGGGATGTACCACTAAAAGCCCGAACGACTCGCAATCTTCTTTGGTCTGTACGGCGTGATGCGCTCCATGGGCCCGCAAAATGCCCCTGGAATAGCGGCTGTCCAATTGCCGGAACCACGAAAACCGCTGGTGGATGTATACATCGTGGATGAGAAAATAGATCAATCCGTAAATGGAGATCCCGATGCCGACGAAAAACAGCCACAAATGGGGAGTGGCCGAACCCAGGATATAGGACAGGGCGCTCGGGATGGCGAAGACCAGGAAAAAACGGTCGTTCTTTTCAAAGAAATGCCCCTCCTTGTAATGCGGTTTGTGGTGGTCTTCATGCCAGCTCCACAAGAACCCGTGCATCACATATTTATGGGCGAACCAGGCAACGAACTCCATGAAGGCCGCAGTGCCGATGGTGATAAGTGCATAAAGCAAAATTTGCATGCCTACAAGTTTTCCGGTTATTACAAAAGCCCCAGTATCAGGAAAAACGCGAACTGGAGAATAAACAGCACAGCCCCGACTTTGTTTTTTTGTCCGCTGAAATGATAGGCGAAAAAGGCCTGTATCGGAAGCGCTACTAAAAACCACCCCAGGTAGTTGCGCAGCGGAACGACCCCTTCCGTCCAGGTCCAAAAGCCGTGCTCGATGGCCACCGGTTCAATGAACAGGTCCAGTGCAACCAGCAACCCGGCGCCGGCAAGCGCCCGCACCGGCCAAGACCACCCCGGGCCTGTGGCATTGACCGCCATGCCTGCCGAGTAGGACACCAGCATCCAGTTGACTCCGATCATGACAGGCGTCCCCCAGATCCTGGGACCCAGCACTTTTCCATACGTATACTCCCCAAACAAAAGGCCAGTCTGTACCCCGAACAATTCAGCCGCAAATCCCAGAACGTAGCTCAGGGCCAGAAACCGGGTCAGGCTGCCAGTCCACGGGCCGTGAAAGGACAGTGCAATGACTAGCGAGGCCAGCAAATTCAACGGCGTAAGCAGGATGAAACCCGGGTGCAGGTTCCAATGGATCCCGATCACCCCGGCTGCATACATCAGGCTTAGAAAAACAATAGCCGGTCTTTCCTTCATGGGTCACGCAATTAGCTCATCTACAATTTTTGCCGACAACAAAGCCAGCGGGATTCCGCCCCCGGGGTGGACGCTCCCTCCCACGAAGTAGAGGTCCCGTATCTTATTGGAAAAATTGGCGTGCCGGACAAAGGCCGCCATGCGGTTGTTCGAACTGGTACCGTAAAGCGCGCCCAAATGCGATCCGGTCCTGCTTTCGATCGTCCTGGGATCGAGTACTTCTTCACATTCGATCAGGGTGCGGATATCTACGCCGAGCATGCGGCTCAGTTTTCTCAGGATCTGCTCCCGCGCCCGGGCGATCAGGGCATCCCAATCCTGTCCGCTATTGTAGGGCACATTGATCATCGTGAACCAGTTTTCCCCGCCTTCCGGCGCGTCGGCCGGATCGCATTTTTGGGTGATGTTGATGTACACCGTCGGGTCTTCGTAAACCTCTCCCCGTGCCAGGTGCGCAAACTCCGCCCGGTAATCCTCGCTGAAAAAGATATTGTGCAACCCCATTTCGGGGAACGTCCGCCGGATCCCCCAGTAAAAAATGAGCGCGGAGGTGGATTTCTCCTGCCGCAAGGTACGCTCCGGCGCCGGTTGGTCCGGCAGCAGCTTCCGGTATGCAAAGAAAACATCCATATTGCTGATCACCCGGTCGAAGCGGTGTAATTCCCCTTCGACCCACAAGCCCGTTGCCCGGCCGTTTTGCACTTCGATCCGCTCCACTTTTTTATTGAAATGGAATTGGGCGCCTTTCTCTTCGGCCAGCGCGACCAGGTGGTTCGTGATCGCCACCATGCCCCCTTGGGGGTGATAGGCTCCGAAGTGGTATTCAAAGTGTGGAATGATATTCAACAAGCCCGGCGCTTTGTAGGGATTGGACCCATTGTACGTGGCATACCGGTTGAAAAGTTGCACCATTTTCGGGTTGGTGAACATGCGCCGGTTTACCCGGTCCATACTCGAAAAAAGGTCCAGCCTGGGGATCTTCGGCAAGGCTCTGGCTACCGAACCGCTTAACCAGGTTCCCGGGCGGTGAAGGGACTGCTCCAAAAAGATGCGCCCCGTAGCCTCGTATTTAAATCGGCTGTCTTCCAGCGCCCGGAGTACGTGTTCTGCCGGTTCTCCCAATACTTGCTCCACCTCCCGCGCAAAATCCATTGCATCGGCATGGGCTTTCAGCCGCGTACCGTCTTCCCAGAAATAATGGCATACCACCGGGAGCCGCTCGTAGGGCAGGGGAGGGGTTCGCTCAGGCCCGGCCAGCTCGTACAGTTCATCCACATACATGGGCATGGTAAACAACGAAGGCCCCGCATCGAAGCGGTACGCGCCCAGCCGGATCTCCGAGAGCTTGCCGCCCGGATACGCATTCGCTTCAAAAACCGTGACCGCATGCCCCCGGCTGGCCATGCGCACGGCGGCAGCCATTCCGGCCGCACCTGCTCCGATTATTCCGATCTTCAAATCATGTGATATTTTAAACGGAAGAGGCCGGGAGTAGCCCGGCCTCTTCCGTTTTGGGGTAACAAAGTTGTCTGCACTTGGTTTATTCCACGACCGGCAACTCTACGAAAAAATCCGTGCCCCGCCCCGACTCGGTCTCAAAATAGATCCGGCCTCCGGCCAACTCGATGATTTTTTTGGCAATCGCCATCCCCAGCCCCGATCCGGAACTTTTGGTAGTGAAATTGGGCACGAAGACCTTCTCCCGGAGCTCTTCCGGAATGCCGGAACCGTTATCGCTGATCTGAACGACCACGAACCCGTCGCGCAGGAAAACCCGCGTGTCGATCCGTCCCCGGCGCTCGCTCGTGAAGGCCTGGATCGCATTTTTGAAAATATTGGTAAATACGCGCCGCAAGTGGTTCCGGTCGGCAAAAACCTGGACATCCTCTTCCGGCATCTGAAGGGATACGTCAAAATCCTCTTCCCCGTGCATGAATAATGTGTGCACGTTCTCGACCAATTCGTTGATGGAAAAAGTGGAATTTTCCGGGATCGGCATCTTGGCAAAATTGGAAAAGGATTCCGCAATGTCTTTCAGGTTCTGGATCTCCTCCACGATCGTTTTCGATACTTTCCCGAACATTTGAGTGGCTTTCTCCGGTTGGGTCGCCAGTGCATATTGCAGCTGCTGGATGGCCAATTGCATGGGCGTAAGTGGGTTCTTGATCTCGTGTGCCACCTGCCGCGCCATCTCCCGCCAGGCGCTGTCGCGCTCCGATTCGGCCAGCTTCCGGGTGCTGTCCTCGAGCTTTTCCAGGGTCCGGTTATATTCCTCGATCAAAACGCCCAATTCGTCCTGCCTGCTGTAGGTCAGGGGTTCGTTCTTCCCCAGCTTTAACCGGCGAAGGCTCTCGCCGATCTGGGAAATGGGCTGGGTGATCGAATTGGCGATAAAGATGGCCACCGCACTGGTAACCAACAACAAAAAGACATATGCGCTGATCAGTCCACTGAAGAATCCGGACAATTCCTCTTGCCAGTTGCTCGCCTGGTTGACAAAAGGCAGCCCGATATAGGCGAGTGCGGTCCCGGAGTTTTCGGCAATGGGCAGATAGGCCGTTCGAAACGGCAAATCGCCAATTTTTTCCCCTTGCAGGTCGAATAGCTTGCGTCCCGTGGCGAGGAAATAGTGTGTCGCGCTGTTCAATCGGGAAGGGGCCAAAACCTTTTCCAGGGAAGGGGGAAGGGTAGAGCCCGCAAACCGCCCATCCGGCTCATAGATCAGCATATCCATTTGGTGCGACCGGGCCACCGCTTCCAGCAGATCCCACAGCGGTCTGCCGGTGAGCAGCTTATCTGCCTGCCGGATCCGGGTATAGGCGTCTTCCCGGATACCGTCGATCTTTTCCTTGATCTGGACATCCTGGTTGTAATTGGCCGTTTGCCGGAAATTCCAGACTGAAAAGAAGCCGAGGAAAATGAACGCGATCAACAGGAACCCGATCACCCATAATTGGATGCGATTGCTCAATGTCGGACGCTGAAGTTGCGTGAAATCGAGGCTGTAGGGCAAAAAGCGCAGCCAGTAGTTCAGGATGGCCAGCAAGAGGATGATCAATATGAACAGGGCCAACAGGTAGGAAAACACGGAAACCGGCCCCATAAAACTCGGCGCCCTCCTGCTGGTTATCGCGGTATTCCCGTTTGAATTCCGGTAACACCACTCAATGCGGTCCGGCGTATCGCGTGGCGTCAGCGTATCGAACGCGGCTTGGATGGAAAGGGCTTTTTCCTCGAAAGGAAAATTGGAAAGGGCGCTTTTCTTGACCAATGTTCCCTGATGGTACAGCGCGTAATCCAGCTCTTCCGGAATATCGTTTTCCAAAAATATGGATTGAAAGGTCGATCCCGATATTGCCTGCGAAAGGTCCGGAGCGTTCGTCTCCATTTCGGATGAGGTGAGCCGGAGGACGAGATCCTGCTGGATCTTATCTTCCTTTTCCAGGTGAAAGCTGGATAACAACATGGTCGTCAACACGGAAAAAAGCAACAGCCAACCGAACACCCAGGTCAGACTGGGGCTCTCGGTATCGGAAAACCAATCCAGCCCCACCAGGTAGACTACTCCGGCCAGGAGGAAAATTTCCAGGGGGAATGGAACATCTGCCCAAAAGTAGAAGGGGGTGACGGCCGCCAGCGAAAGTATCGCTATCAATATGCGTTGTACCGGCCGCAGGCCCATGCTGACGATCACCTTTCCCATGCGCTGACTGAACAGGAAAAAGGACAGGAAAAGAAAGATCAGGGCGCCAATAGCCAGGGCTCCGCCGGTATTGATGGAGAAGAGGTTCTCCAGATACACGTTAAGCGAAGAATACAGCACGATGTTGCGAACGGTCTGTACGATCAACAACATGGCCAGCAGGATGGCCAGGTAGTTAACGGCGCTGAAAAGGACTTGAAGGGACCGGGGCAGCTTGGGAAATCCCAGCTCTTCGAACTCCTGGTGAAAGAAAACCATTACCCACAGGAGGAAAAAAGTATTCAGCAATAAGCCGGCCAGCGTTTGCTGTTGGATGGGTTCCAGGAGGACATCCGGCAATAAGCCGCCCTCCGCGCCGGGCGCCAGAAAAGGGTTGAGCAGAAAGCGGGAGACGGCGGCGAAAACGACGAGGGTCAAAAGCCCCCACCAGGGAGAATACCGCATTGACAAGCGTTGGGCAAATTGGTTTATGAGAAAGGCGATCAGTGCGCCTATGCCCAATGCCAGCCAGAAAAGGATCCGGGAAGTGGCCGGATCCCGGAACGGATGCCGGGCCTCCAGGTAGAGGATAGGCGTTCCGCTTTCACTTCTGATCGCTACGTCGCCGGGGCTCACCGCTGGAAAAACACCCTCCGGTATGCCCTGCAACCCGAAAAACCCGCTTTTTAAATAAGGACTTTCCAACTCGTAATGCTCCCAAAGCGGCAGCCACAGGATGATCCGGGGGCTCGTTCCTTTTTCCGCCTCTATCCATTTGCCCACAAAGGTGGTAGGTCCTTCCGTCAGCAGAAAAAAAGGTGATCCGTCTTCCCCAACTCCGGTTGGAGGTCCGCTTTCCGCCGGCGTATACCGGCTATTGAGGGAAAAGAGCAGGGAATCGCCGGAATACCAGCCGATCGAGTAGGGCGCCTGCCCCCAGAAATCTTGCAGGATCGGGCCTTGTGGTATGAATTCCGGAGAAAAGGGGGTCTGGGAGAGGAGGTCAGCTGCTTCGGTTTCCCGCTCCTGCAAAAACCGCTCGACCTTGTGGGCATACCTTTCCAATTGCCGGTTTTCCGAAGAAAATACCCGGACCAGGAATGTCGTTGCGGCCAACAGGACAAGCAGAATTAGTGCTGTTTGGGTAGAACGGGGCATAGGTTTTTTTGTGATTGAACACCCCCATTACTGCATCCCAGTAATAAGCGTCTTTGTTTCAAAGGTGAAGTTAAGGCATTATTCGCAGCTTATTCATATAAAATTATTGCAATATGATTTCAAAAGCGCTGAGGAATCTTCTGCCCGGCTTTGCAGTTTTAAATTAATGCCCGTACCTTACCTTTTCTGCAGGCCGCTCTATCGCGGTCCCGGCGCTGCCGGGAATGAGGAAAGTCCGGACAACGTAGAGCGCCACACCATCTAACGGATGGGCTCCTTCGACGGAGGGAGACAGAGAGTGTCACAGAAAATTACCGCCCCGATTTCCAATCGGGGTAAGGGTGAAAACGTGCGGTAAGAGCGCACGCCGCGGCGTAGTAATACGTCGGGGGGATAAACCTTGTGGGTTGAAATGCCATGTATACCCCGGTTCCTGGGAGTTGGGTCGCTCGCCCAATTTCTTCTTCGGAAGAAGCCGGGGAGGGTAGGCAGATAGATCCTGCGCCGTGAGGCCAGGGCTAGATAAATGATAGAGGACCTTTCGGGGTTACAGAATCCGGCTTACAGGCCTGCAGATTTTTTTTAAAGTTGAAAAGTTGAAGAGTTGAAAAGCTGAAAAGCCCTTCAACTCTTCAACTTTTCAACTCTTCAACTTTTCAACTCCCCACAGCTATTCCGGCGTATCCCCAAAATCGAATACCAGCGAGAACCGCAGCGTATTATCCAAAGGATTGCGCTGATTGGTCGTAGGCACGAGGTAGGAGAAGTTCAATCCGAAAATATTGTATTTCAAACCGAGGCCGACCGTGAAAAAGCGGCGGGCGCCTTTGGTCTGGGATTCGGTGTAGTAGCCGGCGCGGACGGCAAACAGTTTGTCGTACCAGTATTCGGCGCCGACGGAGAACATGAGTTCCTGAAGTTCTTCGGAGAACCCGCCGGGGGCATCGCTGAAAGAACTAAAGATCCCTCCGATCGGAGAATTTTCCTTCCAGTCCGGAATGCCGTTCTGGTCGGTGTCACAGTTCTCAAAACAAGGCGTGGGCACCAACAACTTATTGATGTCGGCGATCAGGTTGAGGCTGTTGTGCTCGTCAAACTGCAATTCCCAGGCCGCCCCGATGCCGAGATTGGTGGGGATGAAATCCCGCTCTTCGTTGGCGGCGTTCGTATAAGTGATCTTGGACCCGATGTTGGTGATCGCCACCCCGAGGCGGAGTTCGGAGTCCATGCTTTTCATGTCGATCGGCGTCTGATACGTAAAGGAAACATCTGCAGCGCCGGCCGTTCCGACCGTGATCTCCTGCCCGCCGACCGTCTGCCCGGAGGCCAGGTTGGAGTAGATAAATTTGGCGCCGATACCAGCTGAAAATTTATCCGACAACTTGCGGGAATAGGAAACCTTTAATTCGAATTCGTTCGGCCGGCCATTACCGAGGGGTTCGCCGTTGATGTCGGTGAAGTTGATCTCACCCAGGGAGAAATAGCGAAGTCCTACGCCGAAAGCTTGCATCCCGTCGTTGGGCTTATAATACCCCGACAGGTAAGCCAGGTAAACATCATTCAGTCCCAGCGCGCGAAGCCAGGGCGTATAGGTTGCGGAAACACCAAGGTTCTTTTCTGCGAACACGAGTTTCGAATCGTTAAAGTGTAGGGCGTTAGGATCGGGAGAAATAGCTACCCCGGCATCGCCCAAGGCGCCTGAACGCGCATCCGCCACGATGCGCAGGAACGGTACGGCGGTGATGATGGTATTCGGACAGGGCGTAACGCCGTCCAGCAAATACCACTTGCCGTCAGCCCCCTTCAGACAGATCGCCTGAGCATTTGCTTCGATCGCTCCAAAACTGAGCGCCAGGACAAGCATTCCAAGTATTGCGTTTTTCATGAGTAAGTTATTGTGACAGAATGATCTTATTTTTTTGAATGCGCAAATATAGGGATTCGTTCTTCAATTACCTCAGGATCACTAATTTTTGAAATCCACTCTCCCCTCGAAGGTCAACTTCTCCGGTATTGACTGCCTGAACCTTGATTTTATACAGATAAACGCCTTTCGCCAAAGGGTCTCCGAAGTTATCCCTGCCATCCCATTGGATGCAATTTCCTAGGGATAAACGACTGCCTTCTGAAAATATTCTTTCCTCCAGCGATTTTACTAATCGCCCCGAAATCGTATAAATATCGACCTGCACATCGATCTCCTGATTTTCCAGATTGTGCTCGAATTGGAAGCAGGTGGCGTTGACAAATGGGTTCGGATAGTTCAGCACGTGCTTGAGCGCTACCTCTGCCGAACTCGCTACCACAAACTCCGTATAGCCTTCGGCCGAATTGTTGGCTACATCCCAGGCGCGCACACGCATGCTGTGCCGGCCTTCCGCCAGCTCCGACAAGGGGAATCGCACCTCTCCCTGGGTGTAATCGTCGAGTTTTGCCTCGTAAAAATCGTTGAGCAGAAAGGTCTTCTGCGTATTCTCGTCCAAAACACCCGTCAGGTCGTGCCCGATGCTGTTGCCCACCACATTGATGCCCAGATCGTCTTCCAATTGTACCAGCAAAATGGGGCTCGCACTGGTGATGCCTCCAAATACGAAATCATCGGAGTTCATGAACACGTCGACCTGGGGTCCTTGGTCATCAGCCGCTGCATTGGGGTCGGTCCCTCCAATGACCAGGTCCTGATACTGCCCGCTGGCATCCAGGAGAAGGCCGTTCTCGGCATAGTAGCTGATCTTTCCTTTCCCGAAATTGAAATTGATGTCCTTCGGCACCACAAAGGTGAACTGGAATTTTCCCTGCGTTACGCTAACCCGGCCCTTGAAGAGCACGTTTTTCTGGAGCTTATAGGTCCGAATGGGGCTGCCGTCCTGCCCCAGGGTCTTGTACTCCACGGCTTTGTCGAAAATGCTGGGGTAGATCAGCCCGTTGAAACTCTCCAGGGTGGCGCCGTTCGCATCGCGTACCTCTCCCGCAATGGTCACCTTCTGCAAGGCCCGGATCGTGTCGGGTTGTCCCGAATTCACATCCGTTCCGTTGATAGCCGTGGTCGCAATATCGTACTGCGGCAGGGCCAGGCGAAGGCTGGGATCGCCGAGCAGCGTGAATTTCCGGGAGTTTTCCTTGCCTCCTGCCTTGTTCTTGGCCTTCCGGAAGATCTCTCCCAGGCATTGCCCTTTCCCATCCTCGGGAATATACATCTCTTCGTTTACCGCCCGGGTCAGGGTTTCATTGGTGCTGGCATAAACGGCCCGTACCGTAGTATACAAGCCGATCCCTCCGCCGTTGCGGTTCAGGAGGACCAACTCGCCCGCAGACGTGAAACTGGGGTCGTCGTAGCCGGAGAACGAACAGGTCGCCGTGATGAACAGGGGAAGTTTGTCGAAATTATCCCAGTTGACGATATCCGGGATCTGAAGAACCCGCTCCTGCGCCCAGCCTTTGGCGCCTCCGTGGCCCAGGTAGGTGATCGACAACACACCCCTGAACAAGTGATTGTTGAGCGATTCGGTGGCGGAAGGTACCCGCTTCCCTCCGGGTGTGGAGATCTGGTTGAACGCGTCAAGATAGATCTTGTCGATATTTAAAATGGGGAAATTCTCCGAAACATCCACGGCAATGCCATCGGCGTCTCCGCGGTGAATATCGTTGTCCTCATCGTCGGCGACGAAGACCACCCGGTTGCGCCAGTCGCCGAGGCAATCGGGATTGCTGTCGTAATTGATGATCTTGTCGACCACCCCTTTTGCTTCCTCCAGGTTGCGAACGGGCAGGCGGCCGATGGCGATATCCAGGTCGTCGTTGGTGTTGATCGCCCCTTCGCCTTCACTTAGCAACCCGAAAAAGTCGTCGGACGGATAGGCGAAAATGGGGTTGTCCGACTCTTCGGTCTGATAGCAAACGACGTACTGATTACCTTCCCCTCCGATGTTGCGGTGGTCGAAAGAGGCGTCCCCAAAGAGCAGCAGGAACCGGAACCGGTCGTTGCGATCGTAGAGCATTTTGCAAAAATCGCGCACGGCCGTGGCATCCTGTTTTCCCGAGGAAAACTCGTTGTAGAGTTGGGCAATATCGACCAGCGCTATTTCGAGGCCGTCATGCGAGCTGCGGTGGTCGGCCAGCCGTTTGGCTTCCTCGAACAGGGAAGAATGGTACAGAATGACCATGTCTACATTGTCGATGCCGTGTAAATTCTGGTTCGGAATAGCGCCCACTGCCTCGGGAACCAGAAGGGAGGCATCATTCTGATAAGCTACGAATTCGCGCAACTCGCCCGTGTTCGCCCCAAAGGAATACGTCGATCCGTTGAGCGTTCCCTCTATCGATCCGGGGTGGAGCGGATCGGTGATATCCCATACGCGCAGGGCGGAGCCTGCATTGCCGATCTGGAAAGTAGCATTTGGATGATCCAGGGTCCGGGTATCGCGAAACAGCAATTGGGCTCCATTATAGATCAATTTGCGGCGAAAGTTCAACTGGATGTAATCGAGCCAACCTTCGCTGGTAATGCCGTTTTTTTTCATATACTTCACCGTGACCGGCAAGATGCCCGGAGTAACCGTAAGCGAGGTGTCGAGTTCGACAGCAGATGCATAGGTGGCATTCGGATTGGTCAGCACCGTTCCGGGAATATTTGGGCTGGTAATGGACTGCCCGCCGGCGATGACCTGAAAGGTCGTCGGCGAATCGGCCCGGCCGGCGAATTGAACCCGCATTTGCACCTTCTCCGTATTATCGAGGTTTTCCAGGTTTAGATCGTAGGTATAGGCCTCCTGGTTCTTGAAATAATCGCCATACCACTGTCTGCCGGATCCCTGTGTGAGGTCGTATTTGTCGAGCAGGTTCACTTTTTCATCTTCCTTGCGCAGGTAGTCGTCAAAGGTAGCCGTGGTGTACCCGCCCTGCACGGAGGCGATAGGCGCGATCCGCTGACCGGGGGAGGAGGCGATCTTCAAAAAGTAATAGTTGCGCGTATCGTAGACGTTCATCTGAAACTTGAAGGTGTTTTCCTCATAAGACCAGTCATGCGGTCCCTCGGCGTAGAAGAGGATATAATCCTGTGGATCGAAACTGCCGTCGTCCTGGCCTGCGACGAGGATGGTATTTTCGACCAGATCATCGATGCGGGGGTCGGAAACCTGCTCGGAGAGCATACCGCCCCCATTGCCCAGCAACTGCAGGTTGCGGGGGTCGAAAGAGCCCGGCGAGATCCCGAGTTGATTGACGAGGAAATCGTAATCGATCTTATAAACACCTGCTTTGGGGATGCCGATCTTGTACAACACTCCATCGCTGAGTTTTGAAGTATAGGTGGGGTCTCCTCCACGCAGGGCCGGTCGGGGAGCAGGGGCGGGGGTAGCGGCGATCTCCAGGGTAAATCGCACCAGGCGCTCAAAAGACTGGGGCCCCGTTTTGCGAATGGGAATGAATTGGACCTTTCCAAAATACTGTCCCCGGTCGTGGGTGACAGAATAGGAGACCTGGATGTTTTCCGCCAGGACGGCATCGTCGGGAGATGCGTTTTTGGAAAAAGGCTCGTATTCGGCCTGCGTGATGGTAACCGCCAATTTGCTATATCCGTCGAGGGGAAGGCGGTAGTAAAAATAGGGCAGGGAAGGGTGGGCTTCATCGTAAACAGCGCCTTCAAATCGCCAGATCTCCGTGGTATGCGAACCCCATTCATCGGTTTCGAGGATGGGCCCGGCATTCCAGTTCAATTGAACGGGAACGGTAGACGGCAGATTTGCAAAGCCGAAGGAAATTGTGCCGATCAATAAGAGGGGCGTAAAAAAATACTTCATTCTTTGCATGGATTTGCTTTTATTTGTCACTCCGGTTAAAAAGAACGCCTCAACCAGATAATTCAAATCGATATCAAAACGTTGTGGTCAATACCGTATTGTTTGGCGAAATAACGGTAACAACCGGAAAATGTGTAAAAATAATCGCTCTCGCAGAAGCAGGCGGCGGAAAATCATAACAAAAAGTCAATGACCAGACATTTACTGTGTTTTGTGTTTGTGTGGGGCCTGGTTTCAGGGTTGTACGGGCAGGATCCCGTATTTTCCCAGTTCTATGCAGCACCTTCCCAATTGAACCCGGCGCTGGCGGGTACCACCTATGCTCCGCGCCTGGCCTTCAACTACCGCAACCAGTGGCCCGGCCTGAACGCCTACGTGACGTATTCAGCCGGCTACGATCAATTCGCAAATTCCCTCAACAGTGGCTTTGGTCTCTTGTTGACGGGCGACGACCAGGGGCAGGGACTGATCAAATCCACTCAGGTCAAGGCGCTATACAGCTACCGCTTGCGCGTGGTCGACGATTTTTTTGTCAAGATCGGCGTAGAGGCCGGATTTAATCAATCCCATTACGATTGGGACCGGTTTGTCTTCCTCGATCAGATCGACAAGCTCAACGGTCCGCTGGACCCTTCCGGCGCCTTGAACCCCACTGCCGAACAACGGCCCGACAATACTACGGTGACCCATTTTGATATCGGAGCAGGACTGGTGGCTTACACCCCGCATTTCTATGCAGGCTTCTCCCTGCGCCACCTGACTCAACCCGAAGATGGGTTGTTGCGGATCAACGACCAGATAACCGACGGCCTGCCCCTGCTGTATTCCCTTCACCTCGGCACCGAAATTACCCTGAGGGAAGGCAATAAACGCAGACCCGGTTCGTTTATATCGCCGAACATCCTCGCAATCCGGCAAGCCAACTTCGGACAGATCAACGTGGGAGCCTATGGCGGACTGGGCGCCTTCTTTGTCGGAACCTGGTACCGTCACGCGTGGAGCAACCCCGATGCCTTGATATTCCTGGGCGGTCTGCGCTACGGGATCTTTAAAATAGGCTATACGTACGACCTGACCCTTTCTCAACTGGCCACGGCCCCTTCAGGTGGAGCCCACGAACTCTCCCTGATCATCAATTTTGAGAACAGCGAGGCATTCAAACAACAACAAAAGAAGAGCCGTATTAATGATTGCTTTCAATTGTTCCGCTAAAAACCGATTTACCAACCCTGAAAAGCCTTTTTTTACGCTGATTTCTGGTATAAAATTATATTTAACGAAAGACCTCTTTTGCTAAATCATTTTTTCCCTATATTTGTCCGTCGTTTCCAAAATAGCTAAATTTCTGTTAGGTGATGAAAAAACTCTTGAAGCTAAGCTCCTTTTCACTCGTACTCATGGTACTGCTCAGTTCCTGCGGTTCCAAAGAACGCTCCTCCACAACCGGTTGGATGTATAACGACCAAAAGTGGGGTGGGTTTGAAAAAGTTGATTACGAAGGCCAGGCAACTGGCCCGAACCTGGTCCTGGTAGAAGGGGGTACCTTTACAATGGGTATCACCGATCAGGACGTGACTTACGACTGGAACGCTGTCCCGCGCCGTGTTACTGTTTCCTCCTTCTACATGGATGAAACCGAAGTTGCAAACATTGACTATCGTGAATACGTCCAATGGCTCAAGCGCGTTTTCGGGGAATCCTACCCCGAAGTATGGCGCAACGCCCTTCCCGACACCCTCGTTTGGCGGGAAGAACTGGCTTTCAACGAGCCCCTCGTCGAAACGTATTACCGCCACCCCTCTTTCGATGACTATCCCGTGGTTGGGGTCAACTGGCTGCAAGCCAACGACTACTGCCTCTGGCGTACCGACCGCGTCAATGAGATGATCCTCATCGAACGCGGAGTGCTCAATCCCAATCCGGAACAAACCGACGCCGAAAACTTCAATACCGAGGCTTACCTCGTCGGCCAGTACCAGGGAGATGTTCGCAAGAACCTGAAAGACTATCAAACCGGCGGCGAACGCCAGGTGCGCTTTGAGGATGGTATCCTCCTGCCTTCCTATCGCCTTCCTACGGAAGCCGAATGGGAATACGCAGCGCTGGCCCTGGTGGGGAATATGCCCTCCGCACAGGATGAGCGCATCACCGATCGCCGCATCTATCCGTGGAGCGGCAATACGGTCCGCTACCAGAAGCGCAATAAGTATCAGGGCGAGATCCTCGCCAACTTCAAGCGCGACGGCGGTGACTACATGGGTATGGCCGGCAAACTCAACGACCACGCCAATATTACGGCGCCGGTCCGCTCCTTCCTGCCCAACGACTTCGGTCTCTATCACATGGCCGGTAACGTCAGCGAATGGACCGCAGACCTCTACCGCCCCATGACCAGTCTCGACCTCCGCGATGCGGAAAGCCAGGACCTCAACCCCTACCGTGGTAACAAGTTCCGCACCCTGGAACTCGACCCCGACGGCAACCCGGTTGAAAAAGACAGCCTCGGCCGCCTTCGCTATCGCTACGTCGAAGACGACGAAGCCGCTACCCGCGAAAACTACAAACGCGGTCAGGTCTATAACTACCTCGATGGCGATAAGGAATCGGAAGTGGTTTACGACTATGGCGTACACACTCTGATCAGTGACAAGGCCCGCGTGATCAAAGGCGGTTCCTGGGCAGATCGCGCTTTCTGGCTGTCTCCGGGCGCTCGCCGCTTCAAAGAAGAAGACAAGGCAGACCGCACCGTCGGCTTCCGCTGCGCCATGACCCGTACCGGCTCGCCGGGTGGGAATAACGACGCCGGTGGAAATAACTTCAACGTGAAAGGTAAAAAGGTCAAAAGACGTTATTAAGAATAACCTGCTTTAAACAAGTCAAACCGGAAAGTCTCCATGTATTCGTACGTGGAGACTTTTCTTTTTAGCCGCCAAGCTCCTCAACCATGGATGCCATCGAATCCCTCTATTCCCATTTCCTGAAATCCACAGGGGTGAGCGCCAACATCCGGAAAATTACGCCGGGCTGCCTCTTCTTTGCCTTGAAAAGCGCCTGCTGCGACGACAATATCTATGCCCGGGACGCCCTGGATCGCGGCGCCGCCCTTGCCGTTGTAGACGACCCCGCCCTGAAGGAAAAGGAAGGGATGTTCTGGGTTGAAGATACGACCCGGGCCCTCTACGACCTCGCCCGCCATCACCGCCGGCAGTTTCACATTCCGGTCGTCGGTATTGCCGGCAGCAAGGAAGGCCGCCTGACCACCGAACTACTCGGCGGTCTAATGCCTGCCCACTACAAGACCCACCTGGCCCTGGGTAACCGCAATTACCCTATCCAGGTAGCGCTTTCGCTGCTCTCCATGCCTCCGGATGTGGAGTTGGTCCTCGTGGAAATGCCCGGATCTCAGCCGGATAACATCGAAATGCTATGTTCGATCGCCGAGCCCAGCCATGGCCTGGTCACCCGTATTTCCGGCGAAGACCGCCATCCGGCTCAATTGTTTCGTTATCTGGAATCGAATAACGGCGTGGCCTTCCTTCAAAAAGACGCCTCCCTCCTGAATGAACTCGCAAAAGGGGTGAAACGCGTTATCCCCTTTGGGCAGGTCGAGGAACTGACCGGGGTGCTCGGCATTCTGGAGATCCAGTTGCTGTCCGACGCGCCCTATCTGGAAGTGGCCTTTCTGAACTCCCGCCGCGAAACCGTTCGGGTGCGCAGCAGGATCACCGGGGGAGAGCATTTTCAGGACCTGGCCGCGGTGATCGCGTTGGGAAAATACTTTAAAGTGCCTTCCGCCTTGATCAAAACCTATTTGGAAGAAAACCAGGTCCCTTCTACCTGAATCGTTTTAAGGCATTGACCAGCCGGCTCGGCAACTCTCCGTTGGATGCCTGGCTGTAGTCGGAATAGGAGCAGGGAATGAGCCAGTGCCGTTTCATCTCCTGGGGCGGAGGTTCGGGAACCTGCAACCACCAGCGTCCGCTTTTTGCGCTTTTCCAAAAAGTGAGGTGGAGGTCCATGGCTTTGAAATCCACGATATATTCCAACAGTCCATCGGTGGAGATGGGAAAGTCCTGCGTCCGGTTGCCGAAGCCATCGGCGAAGTACCAGACCAGGTGGGCACAAAGTTGAGCCGTTTGCCGGCGCCGGTCCAGGTCGGGACGGAATCCATAGATGCCAAAGGCCCGCAATTTATCACTCATCCCGGCATACCGGGCAATTTGACAGGCTTCTTCCGAAAACAAGCCGCTGGGAGTTGGTTGGCTGACCCCGGGCGCTTCCATTTGCCGCATGGCCGAAAGCTGGAATCCGATCAGGTCGGCATCCCGCAAGTAGGGCTCGGCCTGGGTGAGGTCGGTGCGCAGGGCCCCGAGCCGGAGCACTTCGAAATAGCGCTTTTCCAGGGCCCGCAATACGAAAGGGGCGGTGAGATGGCTTTGTAAACCCAGCAGGCTGAAATGGAAGAGGTTGGGATGGGGCTTTTTCAGCAATTCCGACAAATAATCATTCCGGGAGCTGCTCCCGGAATCCTCAATCCGCTCATCGATGACAGCGAGCGAAACGGGGCGCTGCAGATTTTGCTGGGCCTGAAATTGGGCCTGAAGGTACCGGGGATGGGTACTTACTAACAAGGTGCAGACCTTGCTTTCAAACAATTCCTGAAGCAAGGGGATGAGGAAGCCCGGTTCCTCCTTCCGGGCATTGCCCAGATCGATGAGGGTGATCCCCTCCGGAGGCGGACTCAGGATGTACAATTCTTTGCGGATCAATTCGCTGGCCGGCTCCTGAATGCCGAGCAATACGAGGCTGTTGGCGGGAATGTCGGTCCCCTCTTTTCCCCATATCCGCACTTTTTTCCCAAAGGATTCCTCCGGCAATTGATCGCGGTAGGTCAGTAACTCGTTTGATAAAGGTCTGAGCCAGTTTTCCAGCATGCTACTTTTATTTTCTTCCGAAATCCGCAGGTATTTCCCCCCATTCATCGGTTTCCCATTTGAGCAGGGGGTTGGAAAATTCGTTTTTTGCCAACCAGGCCTCTGCCCGGTCGATTACGGCGTAAAGGGAAGCCGTTTTGGCATTTTTCACCAGGGTCGTTTTGCATTTCCCGGCCCGCACCCACTTAATGGCGTTCCGGGAATCGGAATAGACCGGGATGGCGCTGTTCTTCTTTTGAAGCATGGCCAGGGCATGCACGATGGCCAGGAATTCGCCGATGTTATTGGTCCCCAGGGGGAATGCCTGATGAAAGAGTTGCTCCCCCGTTCGGGGATCCACCCCCCGGTATTCCATTGCCCCTGGGTTGCCGCTGCAGGCCGCGTCGACGCAAATGCTTTCCCAAATGATGGCCGCCTCCGTAGGGGGCGCTTTCGGCTTTGGGGCGCTCCTGGGCGTGGCTTTTTGAACCGGCGCCCCGCCGTGAAAGGCTTGCCTGGCCTCCGCTTCCGTCGGAAAAGCCTGGAACCGTGCGCCCGGGTATCCCTTCACCTGGGCCTGGGCTTTGGGCCAGGAGTCGTAGACCCCGGGTGCAACCCCCTCCCAAACGACGTAGTATTTCTTCTTTCCTTTCGCCATGGCCTCAAAGGTAAACCAAAATTTAATTTTCATTACTTTTGCCCTCATGTGGATCGATACCCATACGCATTTATACCTGGAACAATTTGACGATGACCGCGGCGAAGCGGTGCGCCGGGCCCTGGATCAGGGCGTTGAGCGGATGTATCTGCCCAATGTGGACAGCCGTACCATCGATGGGATGCTGGACCTGGAAGGGCAATTCCCCGGGCAGGTTATCGCCATGATGGGCTTACACCCCTGCTCCGTCAAGGACGATTACAAGGAAGAGCTGAAGCTCGTCGAAACCTGGCTGGGCCGGCGCGATTTCTGTGCTATTGGGGAGATCGGTATCGATCTTTACTGGGACAAGACGCATGTCGAAGCACAAAAAGAGGCCTTTCTCACCCAGGTGCGGTGGGCCAAGGAACTTGCTAAACCCATCGTGATCCACTCCCGTGAATCGATAGATCTGATCCTGGAACTGCTGCAGCCTGAGAAGGAAGAGCGTCTGCGCGGTATTTTTCACTGCTTTACGGGAACCCTGGAGCAGGCCCGTGCGATTATGGAACTGGGGTTTTACCTGGGCATCGGCGGGGTATTGACCTTCAAAAATGCAGGGTTGGGAAAGGTGTTGGCCGCTGTTCCGCTCGAATCGCTGGTGTTGGAGACGGACGCCCCCTATCTGGCCCCTGTGCCCTATCGCGGCAAGCGCAATGAAAGCGCGTATGTGGCGTTGGTAGGCGCGCATCTGGCCGACGTAAAAGGATTACCCGTAGAGGAGGTAGCGAGGGTCACCAGCAAAAATGCGCAAAATATTTTTGGTTGACCAACCAAAAGAATGGAACTTGCATCTATAAAAACAGAAATTCTTCGCTTACCAACCATGAAAATGCCCGGAAGTTCTCTGCAAAAACAGGCTTGTACTGTTCGGAGAACAAAAAATTTTGAATTATGGCATCTTTTTACAATTTTTGTGCCCTTCAAAATTGTTAAAAGGAGCTTAATTCCTAAATTTGCTAGGGCTTAATTTTAGCCTTGTCAACAAAATGAATAGGAGAGGTGGCCGAGTGGTCGAAGGCGCACGCCTGGAAAGTGTGTATACTCCAAAAGGGTATCGCGGGTTCGAATCCCGCCCTCTCCGCACTATTTTGTCAAAAAAGCATTTTCTTTAAAGTAAATCTTCCTTCATTCAACAATCGTAAAACCTCACTGACTATGCGTAAATTATTAGCACTGCTGCTTGTCCTGGGTTTTGCTTCCCTTTCCACTCCGATGGCTTTTGCCCAGGAGGAACAGCCGGAAGCCGCACAGGTTGAGGAGACTACCCCAGATACATCCGCTCAGGCCGTTGAAGAGCCTGCTGCTCCGGTAGAAGAGACCGCCCCGGCCCCAGCTGAGGAAGAAAAAGAAGGCCCCACGGGCTTCCAGGTCCTCAAAGAGAAGTTTATCGAAGGGGACTGGCAATTCATGAGCACGGTATTGATCTGTCTGATCCTTGGTCTGGCATTCTGTATCGAGCGCATTATTACTCTCAACATCGCCACGACCAATACGGACAAACTGTTGTCGCGTATTGATGAGAACCTCAAGAAAGGGGACGTGGACGGCGCCATGGAGGTTTGCAAATCCACCCAGGGCCCGACGGCCAGTATCCTCTACGAGGGGCTGAAAAATGCACCTCAGGGTCCGGAAGCCGTAGAAAAGGCTATCGTATCGTATGGCAGCGTACAAATGGGCTTGCTCGAAAAGGGCCTCGTTTGGATCTCGCTGTTCATCGCTATCGCCCCGATGCTCGGGTTCCTCGGTACGGTTATTGGTATGATCCAGGCCTTCGACCGGATTGAAGCGGTCGGTGACCTTTCGCCTTCGGTTGTGGCCGGTGGTATCAAGGTGGCCCTGTTGACCACGGTGTTCGGTCTGATCGTCGCCATTATCCTGCAGATCTTCTACAACTACATCGTTTCCAAGATCGACGGCATTGTCAATAAGATGGAAGATGCTTCTATCGGGCTGGTAGACGTCATGGTGGCAAACAATGTATTCAAGTAATCAATAAAGAAGATTCTCATGATATATAAGTTTCTGGCAAAATATGGGCAGCTCCTCGGCTTCGCGCTGGGCGCAGTACCTATCCTGTTTTTCGTCCTGATCCTGTTGATCGGGGGCGAAGACGCAGCTATCAACTTTGAACTTTACTCGGGAATCTTCCTGTTTATCGTTGGGGTTATCGTATTGGTCGGATGGTCCTTGTACCAGATCATTGCTGATCCGAAGGGTTCCGCCAAGGGACTCATGGGGATCGGTGCATTGCTCGTCGTATTCCTGGTCATCTACTTTACAGCAACTCCCGAAACAGCAGGTTCTCTTGGAAAAACACGCATAGAATTCAACATTTCCGATGCGCAGTCCAAACTCATCACCGGTGGTATCGGCCTGGCTATCCTGCTGGCCATCGGCGCTGCGTTGTCGTTCTTCTATTCGGAGGTGCGGAATTTCTTTAAATAATTTGACCTATGGCAAGAGTTCGCTCAAAAGACAGGTTAAAGAACGAGATCAACGCCAGCTCGATGGCCGATATCGCGTTCCTCTTGCTGATCTTCTTTCTGGTGACCACCACGATCGCAGAAGACAAAGGTATTCTCGTCAAACTTCCACCGTGGTCGGATCAGGATCCGGACCCCCAGAAGTTCAAGACGCGGAACGTCTACTCCGTGTTGGTCAATGCGCAAAACCAGCTCCTGGTACGTGGGCAAGAGATGAAAGTCAGCGAATTGCGGGAGAAGACCAAAGAGTTTATCGCCAACCCCCTGAAACGGGAAGATCTGGCGGAAAACCCCAGACGGGCCATCATTTCCCTGAAAAACGACAGGGGAACCAATTACAGGACCTACCTGGAAGTCTACAACGAATTGCAGGCCGCATACAACGAACTGTGGAACGAAGAAGCGCAAAAACGCTACAACGTTCCGTATGACCAGGTCTCCAATTCGGGTAAGCGGGCCATCCGGAATGATTTTCCGCTGGTGATCTCGGAAGCTGAACCTACGAGTTACGGTGAAGAAAATTGATTGATCCTTTGTGTTATTCCTTCACCTCAAAACGCTAAGCAATGGCAAAATTTGATCGCAAACGGGGTAAAGACGCACCTGCCATCTCCACGGCATCCCTGCCGGATATTATCTTCATGTTGCTCTTCTTCTTCATGGTGGTAACCGTCTTGAGAGATGCTGAATTGAAGGTGAGGGTTCTTACGCCTTATGCTACCGAGTTGACCAAACTGGAAAAGAAATCCCTGGTCAATTACTTGTACATCGGACGACCGGTCGAGAAATACCGGGAACTCTATGGTACCAAACCCCGCCTTCAACTGGGCGATAAGTTTGCTACCGTCGCCGAGATCCCCCTGTTCCTCGAAAAACACAAGGTAACTGTGCCCGAATCCCAACAGCCGGGTATCACCTCTTCCCTCCGGGTTGACGGCGATGTTACCATGGGGATCGTTCAGGATATAAAAACACAGCTCCGCAAATCCGGACAGCTGAAAGTGAACTATTCTGCCCGGGTTCGTCCGCCGCAGTGATAATTCTTTCGCATTGGTATACAAAAAGGGGATTGCCGCTTGCCGACAATCCCCTTTTCTATTTTACCGCAAGCGATCCATCGACCGCACCAGCTTTTCGTCCTTCCGGATGTAGCGCTGCGCCAGCAAAAGCGCGATAAGCGCCAGAAAAGGAAAATACACCCCGAGCCGGTCATCGGGCGCTGCCGCCTGGTCCATCACCGGGTCCTGCAGAAAAAGCAATACCGTCAACACCATCCCGATCAGGATGGCAATAAACGAAAATATGCCTGCGCGGATCTGAAGCGTCCGGCGTTTATACAGGAAAATACTCCCAATGGCTAATGCCCCCCCTAACAGGTAAAAAACCAGAAGCGCCGGGGAATCCTCAATGGAGTACCGGCCATCGGAAAATAAGGTCGAGGCACTTACCGTTTCAGAGGTGCCGGCAAAGGGAACACCCAGTAATGCAAAGATCAAACCACCGGCCAGAAGCAAGAATACCGATTGAATGCGTTGTATCATCTATCTTCTTTTTTTTGGTAAATTTAATAGTGTGTTTATAATAAGGGTTTCCGCAAACCAATTCATTTTAAATCAGACCAAAGATACGTTTTGCACCGGGATTCCTAATTTTGCAGCCGAACACTTTTCTATGCAGCAACGTCTCGTTCTTTATAAAATTTACCTTCTCCTCGTTCTGTTCCTGGCAGGTGGATCCGCCATTGCCCAGACCGAACCCGCCGGAAAGGAACCCACCCCGGTCAATGTAGACTTCAGCGATCTGTTTGAATATATCCAGCAAAAAGGCCAAACCGTACAAAAACTCCTGGGCTCCGTAGAACTCCACCAGGATAGCGTCTATATGTCCTGCGACTCAGCCTTCATCTTTAACGAACTGGATGTTACCGCCATGGGGCGCGTGCTGATCCAGCAGAGCGATTCGGTATCTATCTTTGCCGATTCCCTCGCTTACCAGGGGGCTATCCGGGTGGCCGACTTGTTTGGGCAAGTGATCCTGATGAACGGAAGCCAAAAACTCTTTACCAACCGTCTCAACTACGATCTCAACACCCGGATCGCCACTTACGACCAGGGCGCGCTCCTCACGAACGATACGACCCAGCTGACCAGTAAAAAAGGATACTACTATGTCGATTCCGACGAGATCTTTTTCAAGGACAGCGTGCAGATCATCGATCCCAATTTCGAACTGCGGACCGACACCCTTTCCTATCGGACCGACACCCAGGTCGCCACTTTTTTGGCGCCGACCCTCATCGTACAGGATTCCATTAAGATCTACTGCGAAGGCGGTTATTATGACGTGCGCAACCAGGTGGCTCAATTTACCGGTAACCCGCAGTACCAGAAAGGAAACGAGTCCCGGGCGACGGCTTATATCATCCGGTATGACGGAGAAAAAAGCGAAGTAACCCTCCAGGGGAACGCCCGCTTTGAGGAACCCGGCCGGAAAGCCTCGGCCGATGTGCTGAGGTATATGGAAGATACCGAGGAGATCTTTCTGATCGGCCAGGCCCGCTATGAGTCGGAAGACAAGGTCATCGAAGCCGATACCATTTCCTACGACCAAAAAAAGGAAATATACACAACACGCGGCCGATCCCTCATCAGCGACCCGCCTCACCTCATCGAGGCCGATCAGATCGATTATGAAAAGGAAGCAGGAATGGGTATTGCCCTGGGCAACGTCGTTTGGCAGGATACTTCCGCAGGCTTGTCCATTTTTTGCGATACGGCCCGGTACCGGGAAGAGGGGAGCTACCTCCAGGCTATGGGCGGACGCAACGGACGGCCCATGCTCATCTCGCGGATCGAAACGGATTCCATGTATCTGACGGCAGATACCCTGATTGCGCAAAACCAGTTGGATACCCTCACCCAGGACTCCTCGCGCATGCTGATGGCCTACCACGATGTCCGGATCTTTAAGTCCAACCTCCAGGCCTTGTGCGATTCGGTGTATTATTCCACCCGCGATTCCCTTTTTCGCCTCTATAAAGACCCGCTAATCTGGTCGGATACCTCCCAGTTCAGCGCCGATACGATCCACGTGCACCTGACCCAGGATGGGATCGACCGGATCGACCTGTACAACCGCTCTTTTATCACCAACTCCCCTGACCTGAAGTATTTTAACCAGATCAAAGGGAAGTTGATAAAAGCCTATCTGGAGGACGGCGAGATCAGGCGAATGCGGGTGGAAGGCAATGCCGAAACGGTATATTATGCCCTAGATGATGCAGGCGCCTATATCGGGGCAAACAAGACGGTTTGCAGTGAGATGCTGTTCATTTTTGCCGAGCAAAAGCTCAAGGAGATCCGGTTTTACAAGGAGCCTTCCGGCCAGCTGCACCCGATGAACCAGGCCGACCACGAAGCCCTTCGGCTGGATGGGTTTCGGTGGGAATACGACCGGCGGCCGAAATCGATCGTCGACCTTTTTAAGAAAAAACTGTAAAATTTGGCACTGCTATGAGATGGAATTTTCTTTTTGCAGGGATGTTCCTGTGGGCTTCGGCCTGGGGGGCCTCCGATCCGGGAGCGGTAATGCGGCAGGCTGTACAAGTGTATCAGCAAGGCGAATATGAGCGGGCGTTGAACCTGTTGGAAGGATTGGAAGAAGCGGGCTATGTTTCCGGAAGCCTGTATTTTAATTTGGGCAATTGCTATCATCAGACCGGTCAGTTGGGGAAGGCGATCCTGAACTATGAAAAGGGACGGCTGCTCCAGCCCGGCAACCGGAAATTGCAACACAACCTGGGCGTGGCCAGTTCGGAGGTCGCCGGCAATCCGCTACCCTGGCCTGAATTTTCCCTGGGCCGCCTTTGGGGTAGCCTGCGGGGCGCTTTGCCGGCAAACACCTGGGCGGTTTTCGGCCTGATCCTCTGTTGGGCGGCACTGGCCGTATGGTGGTTTGGCCGTGGCCGGGAAAAAGACTGGGTTTGGAACTTCGGGGCCATGGGATTGGCCTTCGTCACGGTCGTTTTTTGGCTATTGGCGTACAGCGCAACCCTCGCCCTGTCCTCCGAATTTTCCATCGTCATGGCAGATGAGCTCACCGTGCAGGTGGGGCCGGATACCCAGAGCGGGAAGGTCAGCACGGTTTACGAGGGGTGGAAAGTAAAGCGCCTGGACCGGATCGGCGATTGGATCAAGATCGAGCTTCCCGATGGACAGGAGGGTTGGGTACAGCCCGGTCAGCTGGAAAATCTCTAAAAAAAACCCTGTTTCGCGATGAAACAGGGCTCCAAATATAAAGCTATGAAAACTAAAACTATTCTTTGGGAGGCTTAGTCCTTGTCCGGTTCTTTGCCTCCTTGCAGGTGATCCTGGTATTCTACCAGTTCATCCCATTTCCCCTCGGAAGCCAGGCTAGCCTGCTTGGCCCAGGTTGCGGGATCGTGCATCCGGTAACGAGAACCGGCTTCATCGAGGATGGCCTGCAACTTTGAAAGGTCTGCATTGGCCAGGTCGGCCCAGGTATGAATACCCGCTTCATTCAGCAAACCTTCGATCTTCGGTCCGATACCTTCGACCAATTTCAGGTCGTCCTGGGTCACTTTCTTCCCGGAAGGTAAGGTGATTTTTTCAGATTTGCCAGCTTTTGGCGCACTTTCTGCTGCTTTCTTGGCCGGCTTCTGCGGTTGTTCAGCTTCTTTTTCTTCCGGCATTTCCGGAGCGGCTTCAGCAACCGGAGCCTCTACGCTTTTTGGTGCGGGGGGAGGAGCTGCGGCTTCTTTTTTGCCATTAGTCGGGGCTGCTTTTACCGGGGTTTCGGCAACGTCCACGTCCTCGAAAGGAAGGATGCTGATATACGTCCGGTTGAGGCGGCGCTTGTTAAAGATTACGGTTCCGTCTACGGTTGCATGCAGGGTGAAATCTTTGCCCATGTAGACGTTTTCGCCGGGGTGGAAACGGGTGCCCCGCTGGCGAACCAGGATATTCCCGGCGCGGGCGAACTGACCGCCAAAGAGTTTGACGCCCAATCGTTTACTTTTACTGTCCCGGCCGTTATCAGAACTACCTACACCTTTCTTATGTGCCATAACACAAATTATTTTTCTATGAACAAATGGGGACCGGATTTAGCCGGCGATGGAATCGATCTGGATTTCGGTGAAAGATTGACGATGGCCGTTTTTCACGCGGTAGCCTTTCCGTCTTTTCTTTTTAAAGACGATCACTTTATCGCCTTTAACGTGGTCAAGCACGGTGGCATTGACCTTTGCTTTGAGCATCGGCGTGCCGATCTGGACTTTGCCTCCGTTGTCGATGAGCAGTACCTCATCGAAAGAGACCGAGTCGCCTGTTTCGGCTTCTAGCCGGTGGACGAAGAGCTTCTGCCCTTCCTCAACTTTGAATTGTTGACCGGCTATGGTTACAATGGCAAACATAGGTTGTTGGTTTATTAATTTAAAAATTGGCTGCAAAGATAATGATTTTCCGCGTACGGAGAAACCCCGGGCAAGAAAAATTCCCTTTATAGAAAAAGTGATTTGACGGCCTGTGGCCGTCAAATCACTTGAGATTATTGCGGCGGCCGTTCACAACAATTTTCGCAACCTGAAAGTGGTTTTGATCTTCTTCCCGTCCCGCATGACCTTGATCCGGATCATTTTTCCTTCCGGCCGGCTGAGCAGATGGTAAATGGAATCGAGGTCGAAGAACCGGAAGGAGGAGTAGTTGATACTCAGGATTATATCCCCGGCCTGGATGCCGGCCTCCTGGGCCGGAGATCCTTCGAGGACCATATGCACGACAAAGGTTTTCAGGTCGGGACCGGAAGCGATGACCTGCATCCCGCTTTTGTCGACAGGAAATTTCAATTTGGACAATCGGTTGGGTTGGAGATAGAGGGATCCCCGGTAATAATCCAGGGTTACCGTGAAGCGTTCCAGGATTTTATTTCCCAGGATGCCGTTCCGGTTGTTGAGAAATAGCGAATCGACCCCGCCACGGATATCCTGGAAATGGACGGGGATGTCCGTAATTTTGAATTCGCCCATGGTCAGTTGAGGGAGGATTCCCATGGTTCCTTCCAGGCTGCCTCCCAAACCCATGCCGATATTTCCGGGAAGGACCTTCTGGGGCAATTCCAGATTGGGGTGGGTATTCGGGTGCAGCAACATGGCAAGGCCGGCGCCAGAGTCGACCATCAGTTTAACAGGTATCTCGGGACCCGAAGCGGGTTTGATCCAGGTGGTGAGATAGGGTTTACTGCGGTGGATCTCAACAGGAAGCAACGTGCTGTTCTTCGGGGGATGAAACCGGTTGGGAGGTATGAGCCGGATCACCTGGTTTTGGTAGTCGATCTCCACCACAAATTGCCGGAACGCGTTGGCCCCCAGTATGCCGTGGACTTCTTTTCCCGTATATTCATCGAAATGAAAGACATCATCCTCCAGCACCAGAATGGATTGATAGGGCAGCGACAGGTCCCCCAATCTGATATGAATGTTGCGAACCAGGTAAGCGGTGAGTTCGGAATCGAGGTCGGCGCCAACGATCTTGATCTCCCGTTCGTAGGTGAGCCCCAGCAAGCCGGCGAGTTCTACGCTGGTCAGAAGGGTCGTTTCAGCTCCCGTATCGAAAATAAAGGTGAGCGGAAGGGTTCTCTGGAAGGTCAGATGGATCAGTATGAAGTGATTTTTATATTCGAAAGGGATCTCGAAAACCCTTCCGTCAGGAACCGGTTGCGCCATTCCCGACACCTTGAGCAGGACCAGAAAAAAGGCCCAACTCCACAACCGGTTGGTTTTTGAAAACTTCATACCAGTCAGCTATTTACTTGTAAAGATCGCCACCGCGAGAAGGGCAGGGGCGATCTTAAAAACACTGCAACCGAGGTACGCAGTGTTTTTGAACTAGTTTTATACTCAAAGCGAAGTGGTTTTCTAAAGCATAAAGTCAATAAAGATATCCTTTATGTAGGATGGGCTGCACCTTTTATAAAAAAAAGTAGCTTTCACGGCTCGTCTTCAATTTATTAACTTTGCAGGCAATTCACCAAAATACGACCGGAAAATGACCTGGAGATCG
The DNA here is from genome assembly GCA_020636275.1 of Lewinellaceae bacterium. Classification (GTDB taxonomy): domain Bacteria; phylum Bacteroidota; class Bacteroidia; order Chitinophagales; family Saprospiraceae; genus JADJTT01. Next base: position 1,704,980 of record JACJYD010000001.1, read on the forward strand.
TTTTTTCTTGCTTTGGCCTTCCTGCAATTGTTCGCCTGCACTCCTTCCGATGCCTGGAAAGAGAAAGCCGCAAACCCGGAATGGGCGCATCGTTCCATGAAACGGGTAACCGATGTGATCGTACACGACATTTTTTCCCCACCTGTAGCTAGCCGGGTCTATGCCTATACCAGTGTGGCGGGGTATGAAGCCCTGCGCCCGGATTACCCCAATTACCAAACCCTGGCCGGCCAGCTGCGGGGGCTGCCCCCCGTTCCTCAACCGGAGGAAGGCAAGGAATATTGCCTTCCCCTGGCGAGTGCCCATGCCATGCTTACCGTGGGCAAAGCCCTGATCTTCTCTGAAGATTCCATCACGGTTTTTGAAGAATCGATCTATGACGAATTCAAGAAAATGGGAGTACCTTCCGCGGTAATCCAGCGCTCCATCGACTATGGACAAGCCGTTGCCGACCATGTGCTGGCCTGGGCCGGTGGCGACCATTACAGCGAAACCCGTTCCTATCCGAAATACGACCTCACGGACGATCCCGCCAAGTGGCGGCCTACGCCACCCGATTATATGGACGGCATCGAACCCCATTGGCGGGATATTCGGCCCTTCCTGCTGGACAGCGCCCAGCAGTTCATTCCTCCGCCCCCTACCGCCTACGACGAGCGCGAGGGGAGCCAGTTTTACAAGGAGGTGATGGAAGTGCACGACGCCCTCCAGGGGGAGAATAATTCCGAACGCCTGGAGATCGCCAAATTCTGGGATTGCAACCCCTACGTTTCCACCCATTCCGGCCACGTGATGTTTGCGACGAAAAAGATCACTCCCGGCGGCCATTGGATCGGCATTACCGAACTGGCCTGCAAAAAAGCGGGTGCGGATATGATGAAGTCGACAGAGGCCTACGCGCGTACCTCCATTGCGCTGGCCGACGCCTTTATCAGTTGCTGGGACGAAAAATACCGCAGCAATCTGGTGCGTCCGGAGACCTTTATCAACGTGTATATAGACAAGGACTGGCGTCCGGCCCTCCAAACGCCGCCTTTTCCGGAATATACCAGCGGGCATAGCGTCATTTCCACCGCTGCCGCGGTGACGCTGACCGATCTGTTCGGCGAGCCTTTTCCGTTTGAGGATACCGTAGAAGAGGAATACGGGCTGCCCCGCCGTTCGTTCAACACTTTCCTGGAAGCCTCCGGGGAGGCTGCCGTGAGCCGCCTGTACGGAGGGATCCATTACCGGCCTGCCATCGTAAACGGGGTTGAGCAAGGGCGAAAAGTCGGTCATTGGGTCGTCGATCACCTCACTACGGAAAAGGGTTGAACATAAGAAACTTTCGTACCTTTGTGACTTGGCCCTCCCAAGCCATTTATCTATGATTCGGAGTTTATTTATTCAAAATTATGCGATCATTGATGAGCTGTCGATCCATTTCTCGGACGGGCTCACCATTATTACAGGTGAAACCGGTGCGGGCAAATCCATTTTGCTGGGCGCCCTGGGATTGATCATGGGCAAAAGGGCCGACACCAAAGCCTTGTACAAGCTCGACCAGAAATGCCTCGTGGAAGGGTATTTCGATGTGCATGCTTACGACCTGCGTTCCTTTTTTGAAAAGAACGACCTCGACTACGACGACGAGGTCATTCTCCGCAGGGAGATCCTTCCCTCCGGAAAATCCAGGGCCTTTATCAACGATACCCCGGTCAACCTCGAGCTGATGAGGGATCTCAGCCAGGCCCTGGTCGACCTGCACCAGCAGTTCGACTCGCTCGATATCCACAATGTGTCTTTTCAATTGCGCATGCTGGATGCCCTAGCGGGTAATAAACCGCTGTTACATCAGTACCAGGAGTTGTACCGCGAATACCAGGCCGACCGCCATACGCTGGCGGAACTGATCCGCCAGGATCGCAACGCAGCCAAGGAAACGGAATTCATCCAGTTCCAGTTGAAGGAATTGGTGGATGCTGCCCTTCAACCCGCCGAACAGGAAAGTCTTGAAGAGGAATTGGGACGGTTGACCAACGCCGAAGAGATCAAACGGACCCTGGGCGCCGTGTTCAACTACCTCAGCGAGGACGAGCAATCGGTGCTGGGGCAATTGCAGCATATGGTCGTCTCTGTAGGCGGCATCCGGAAATTCGGCCAGTCCATCGATGAGCTTTATCAGCGTTTTCAGGGCTTGTTGTACGAACTTCAGGACCTGTCGTCCGAATTTGAACGCCAGGCGGAAGACACCGAATTTGATCCCGAGCGCATTCTGGAGATCCAACAACGGCTGGATACCCTATACCGGCTTCAAAACAAGCACCAGGTGCAGACCGAGGAAGAATTGATGGCGATCCAGCGGGATCTGGAAGCCCGGCTGCAGACCTTCGACGACATTTCCGGAGAGATCAGCCGTCTTCAGGAAAAAACGGCGGAAGCCGAGCGCCACTTGCAGAAGCTGGCCGCCCAGCTCACCGAGCGCCGGAGTGCGGTCATCCCCGGGTTTGAGGGCCAGGTGCAGGACATGCTCGGCCAATTGGCCATGGAACATGCCCGCCTGAAAGTCGAAGTTTCGGCCCTCGATCATCCCGGTCCCACCGGCATGGACGAGGTCAATTATTTATTTGCCGCGAATAAAGGCGGCCGGCTGCAGATGATCAAAGACGTCGCCTCCGGCGGCGAACTCTCGCGGCTCACACTGGTAACCAAATCGCTGGTGGCCAGCGCTATCCCGCTGCCCACCCTGATCTTTGACGAGATCGATACCGGCATATCCGGGGATGTGGCACTGAAGATGGGACGGATCCTGCGCCAATTATCCAACCAGCACCAGGTGGTGGTCATTACCCATTCTCCGCAGGTGGCTTCCAAGGCCGATGTGCACTATTTCGTGTACAAGCAAGTACAGGAAGAGCGCACGGTAGCGGAGGTGCGACTCCTTTCGGAAGAGGAGCGCGTCACCTCCATTGCGACGATGTTGAGTCAGAGTCCACCCAGCGAATCCGCGATCCGGAATGCCCGGGAACTGTTGGCCGGATAACATGATAATATTTAAAACAAAACTTAAAATATGGCTTACAACTTATTGAAAGGGAAAAAGGGCGTGATCTCCGGCGCTCTGGATGAACATTCCATCGCCTGGAAAGTGGCGGAACGCTGTGCCGAAGAAGGGGCGCAGATCGTCCTGACCAACGCACCGGTCGCCATGCGCTTTGGGAAGATCAACGAGCTGGCGGAAAAGATCAACGCCCAGGTCATCCCGGCCGATGCCACCGAAGTGGGAGACCTCGAAAAACTCTTTCAAGGTTCCGTCGACGCACTGGGCGGCAAGATTGACTTCGTATTGCACTCCATCGGTATGTCGCTCAATATGCGCAAGGGCCGCACTTATACGGAATTGAACTACGAACATATGTTGAAGACGTTCGATATTTCGGCGATCTCTTTCCATAAAATGATGCAAACCCTCTGGAATATGGACGCCATGAACGAGCACGGCTCCATCGTGGCACTCACTTATATCGCCGCGCAACGGGTTTTTCCGGATTACAGCGAGATGGCTGACGCCAAAGCGCTGCTCGAATCGTTCGCCCGCAGCTTTGGCTACCACTTCGGTATGCGCAATAAGGTCAGGGTAAATACGGTTTCCCAATCGCCTGCGTGGACTACCGCCGGATCGGGCGTCAAAGGCTTTAAGGAATTCTTCCAATACGCCGACCGGATGTCGCCCCTGGGCAATGCATCGGCGGAGGCCTGTGCCGATTACTGCCTCACGCTTTTCTCCGACCTTACCCGCAGCGTGACCATGCAAAATCTCTACCACGACGGGGGCTTTTCAAGCATGGGGATGAACCCTGCGGTGCTGGGCCTGGACTACGAATAATGGAAATGTGAACGGGGATGTCCGTTCACATTTCTGTTTTTTCACGGGTCTTATGGAAATTCCTACGAATTTCGTCTGAAACTGGCGTGACTTAGTCGTTGCCGCCCAGTCAAAGTTGAACATCTCCGCAGATGGGGGGTTGTCTTTTAGGAATCCCGCAGAACAAAACAATATGCTTCTTTGGATCGGATTTATCATTTTTATCGGAATCCTGCTTTCGCTCGACCTGGGCGTATTCAACCGGGAATCCCACGTCATATCCACAAAGGAAGCATTGGGTTGGACTACCCTGTGGACAGCAGTTTCCTTGCTCTTCAGCTTTTTCGTTTTTTTCGCCTATCGCGACCAGTGGTTTGGACTAGGCGCCGAAATGGGCCATGTGCTGACCCCGCAATCAGCCGTGTTGAAATACCTCACCGGCTATTTGGTCGAGTTGTCGCTCAGCGTCGATAACATCTTCGTCATCGCCCTCATTTTTTCGTACTTCCACATTCCCCGCCAATATCAACACCGGGTGCTTTTTTGGGGGATCGTTGGCGCCATTATCTTCCGTGGATTCATGATCGGGGCAGGAGTTTACCTGATCGAACGCTTTAGCCTGATCACCTATGTGTTCGGCGCCATCCTGCTCTACTCGGCATACCGGATGCTGGGGTCCGGCCATGAAAAGGTGGATCCGGATAAAAATCCCGTGGTCAATTTCTTCAAACGATATTTCCCGATCGTCCGGACGATCCACAAGGAGCATTTCTTTCTAAAACGAATGGGTAAAACCTATGCTACCCCCTTATTTATCGCTCTGCTGGTGGTGGAAACGACCGACGTGATGTTTGCTTTCGATTCCATTCCCGCTATTTTTGCCATTACCACCGATCCTTTCCTGGTCTTTAGCTCCAATATCTTCGCGATCCTGGGGTTACGCTCCCTTTTCTTCGTCCTGGTTTCCATCCTCAATCGCTTCAAATACCTCCAGTATAGCCTGGTGGGTATTCTGGCCTTCGTCGGGGTCAAGATGCTCCTGATCCATTTGGTTCACCTGCCCGAATGGGTCTCCTTCGCGGTGATCGTGGCTTTCCTCGGAGGAGGGATCCTTTTTTCCCTGGCCGTGGAAAGGAGGGAGAAAATGGTTGAAGAGTTGAAAAGTTGAAGAGTTGAAAAGATGAAATGAACTCTTCAACTCTTCAACTCTTCAACTCTTCAACTCTTCAACTCCCACCAGCATTAACCGGGCCCCGGCCGGATTCGTTGCCAAAGGCACATTATGCACATCGCAGAGGCGCATGAGCATTTGGACATCCGGTTCATGGGGATGTTTCGCGAGCGGGTCCCGGAAAAAAAAGACCAGATCCAGTTGCCCGGTCGCCACCATGGAGGCAATCTGGGCATCGCCGCCTTTGGGGCCGGAAAGCATTTTTTCCACCTTGATCCCTGCCTTCTCAATGTAGGACCCCGTGGTCCCGGTAGCGTATAAAGCCGCCTTTTCGAAAAGGCTTCGTTGTTGCAACACAAAGGATACCATTTCCGGCTTTTTCCCGTCGTGAGCGATCAGTGCGATGCGAGGAATTTGATTCATGTGGGGAGTTTTACAAAAAATTCTCCAAAAATCTAAAAAAATGTAAAGAATTTAACATTTGGCAGGGAACATCTGCGATGTTACATACGTTCGACTAAAAAGAATTGTTTTAAACGGAAACAAATCCCTGACATATCATGAAAAGACTTCTGGTTTACTTAAGGGCACGGCGAAAAGCGAAACGCGTGTTGAGTGGACGGAGGGTCGCTTCCCGGAAGAACCGGAAGCTTCTCCAGGCTCAACAAATAGCTAAAGCGGCTCAATTAGAACTCAATTACAACGAGGATGGTAATAGCATGGGCTATTGCTAGATACTTTGTTTACAAGGTATCAGAATGAACTTTATAAGGGTTTCAGCGGGCACCGCCTGCTGAAACCCTTATTATTTGGTTTATTAAATATCGGGCCTGTAATGGTTTTGTGCGAATAAAACAAAAAAGCCCAAAAGAGCGATCGGCTCTTTTGGGCTTTTTTGTTTTAGGTGCGATTCTGTACCTTCGCAGTCCATAATATTATTGAATGCTTCTTTCCGTCATTATTCCCTGTTACAACGAAGCCGCCACGGTCGAAAGGATCGTGCAAAAAGTGCTGGACGTGCCCGTCGAAAAACAGGTTATTATCGTCGATGATGGCTCGACCGACGGCAGCCGGGAGATCATACGGGAAATGGCCGGAAAATATCCCCTTACGGCTTTGTTCCACCCCCAAAACAAGGGAAAAGGCGCTGCGATCCAGACCGGCCTGGCCCATGCCACAGGTACCTACACCATCATTCAGGATGCCGATCTGGAAACCAATCCGATGAACTATCTTCAATTGCTGGACCAGGTCAAAGCCTCGGGTTCCCCGGTCGTCTACGGGTCCCGCATGCTGAAACGCAATAAGATCTACAACCTGAAGTACTACCTCGGCGGCCGGCTGGTCACCTTTTTCGCCAACCTGTTATGCAACCAGCGCCTGACCGACCAGCCCACCTGTTACAAAATGTTGGATACAAATTTGTTCAAGGACCTCGGGATCGAAACCAACCGGTTTGAAGTCTGTTCGGAGATCACCGCCAAACTCAGCGTGCGCAAGATCCGGATCGACGAAGTGCCGATGGATTATTATCCCCGGGATAAGGCCGAGGGGAAAAAACTGGGTTGGAAAGACGGTATCCAGGCCATCGTGACCTTATTTGTATACCGATTTTTCAAATGAATATGGGCGGGAGACGAAATTGGCGACCAACCTTCACGACCCTGGCCCTTTTTGCAGTGGCCCTTACGCTGTTTTTTATCAATGACGTCAACAAGAAATGGCGAAAAACCGCTTTGTTGCGCTACGATGCCGCCATTTACTATTCCTATTTGCCCGCGATTTTCATTTACAAAGACCTCGATCTGAAATACATGGATACCCTGCCGGGGTATTTGAAGGAACACTATAAGGTGACCTGCGAAGTATTGCCCAACGGAAAACGGTATATCAAAACTACCATGGGGCTGGCCTACATGCACCTTCCGTTTTTTTTCATGGGGCACATCAAAGCCGGATTGGCGGGAAAAAAGCAGGATGGCTATTCCAGTCCGTATGAAAACTTCCTGGTTTATGGCGCCTATTTCTACGTGATGCTGGCCCTGATCCTCCTGTCGGTTGTGTTGCGCGCGTATTTTGACGATTGGGTTGCGGGCCTCAGCATTCTGTCGATTGCCGTGGGTACCAACCTGATGTATTATTCCACCCTGGAAGGCCTGCACGTGCACGCGTACAATTTCAGTTTGTTTTGCTTTTTCCTGTACGGGGTGTACCGCTATTTTCAGCGGCCGGCGCCCTGGAAAGCCCTGCTGCTCGGTCTTTTGCTCGGCCTGATCACCCTCATCCGGCCCACCAATATCCTTATCGGCCTCCTGCTTCCATTCTACGGTGTGACCAATTGGACCGAGCTCAAAGCGCGTTTCCGGTTTTTTTGGAAAAACGGGCCTTCGGTACTCCTTTTTCTTGGGGCATTTATTCTGCCCTGGATCCCTCAACTGGCCTTTTGGCACTACGTTTCCGGAAAGTGGTTGTTCTTTTCCTACGGAGAAAAAGAGCGATTTTTCTGGACCAGCCCCCACTTGCTCTACGGTTTTTTCTCTTACCGGAAAGGGTTGTTCATTTACACCCCAATAATGGCGCTGGCTTTTACCGGGTTGTTCTTTCTGAGAAAATACGCTGCCGATTTTTTCTGGCCTCTGATCCTGTTCGTCCCGCTCAATTTTTACGTCATCTTCTCCTGGTGGAGCTGGTGGTACGGGGGCTGCTACGGGATGCGGCCCGCCATAGACTCCTATGGATTGATGGCGATTTCCCTGGGGGCCTTTTTTACCTGGATTTTTCGGCGAAAATCTGCAGTCCCCAAGATCCTGGTGATGATCCTTTGGGGGGCGTTGATCTATCTGAGCGGGTTCCAAACCTGGCAGTACAAAAAAGGGCTGATCCATTGGGATGCCATGACAAAAGAGGCATACTGGGCTGTCTTTCTCAAGACCCAAAAACCGGCCGATTTTGGAGAGTTGCTGTGGCCGCCTTCCAACGAAAAAGCGATGGAGGGAATAGATGAGTATAGTCAGAGAAAGAAGTGACAAAAATCATGGCCTTTCCGCGTCCTTTTCTTTACTTTGTTGTATATACTTAATAAAAAGTGATTTGACGGCCGGCGGCCGTCAAATCACTTGGGACAATTGCGGCCAGCGGCCGCAATTGTCCCAAACCACTTCACATTTAGAATAACAAAAATGGAAAGCTATGACGAGAATTTTTACCACATTCGTTTTGATCGCTGCACTTGCTTCATGCACTGGCAACGGAACATCGGGCGGACCGGAGGAACAGACGGATTCCGCCGCTGTAAATGACATTGCCATGAATCCGGATTATGAACCCGGTCTGGCATTGGTTGTCAGCAGCGATTGCTACAATTGCCACAAGGTAGATGAAGAAATGATCGGGCCGCCTTATCGGAAGATCGCCGAAAAATATGCAGGCGCGGATGAAGCAACCCTGGCTGCATTGGCAGAAAAGATCCGGACCGGTGGCTCCGGGAACTGGGTGGTGGATACCATGATGACGCCTCACCCAACCGTATCGGAAGAGGATGCCATGAAGATCGTAAAGTACATTATCCTATTGAGTCAGGAGAAGAAGTGAAAAATCCTGCAATCAAAAAAGGCGGACCAAATGGTTCGCCTTTTTTTTGTACCTTACTTTTACTTGAATACTAAAAGCGCAATTGTCCCAAGTGATTTGACGGCCGTCGGCCGTCAAATCACTTTTTCTATAGTTTTTTTAACCACCAAAATAATCGTGTTATGAAGATCAAACATTTCTCGTTTTTACTTGGCTTTGGCGGACTCTTGCTGGCTTCCTGCGCAGCGCCGCCCCCTCCGGAACCGGCACCCGATCTGGATCAGATCCGGACGGAGATTCAGGCCCTTGAAAATGCTTACGCGGCCGGCGAAAATGCCAAGGATGCAGATGCTATTGTAGTTTATTACGCAGATGATGCGGTTTCCCTTCCCAGTGAAGAACCGCCGGTAGCGGGTAAGCCCGCCATTCTGCAGCGGCTCAAGGACCACATGGCTGTCGATTCTACACAGAGCTCCATTCGGTTTGAAGTGGTCGATATATTTGCTGCCGGAAACCTGGTGGTAGAAGTTGGCAAATCGATTTCCACGGATATGGATGGAAAGGAACATCAAGGTAAATACATGTCCCTCTTCGAAAAGCGCGACGGGAAGTACGTCTGCATCCGGGATATGTGGAATTCCGATGCGAAGAAGGAGGACAAAGGTGAAAAGGAAGAAGAGTAACCGTAAATGATTGAATCAAAAAGGCTTTCTCCATTTCAGGAGGAAGCCTTTTTTTGTTGAAAAGGATTATTGAAAGTACGGCGAATTTGGTACTTTTACAGGTGATTAGCACACCCATTATTAGGAGAACAACTTTCTGATTCTCCACCTTGCACCTCAAGCATGACTGTCGCCCATTTTCCTCAATTCCAGTAAATCCGGCCAAGGGTTTTCAGCCTGGGTCGTATTTGCCGGTTATTTATTTTTTATTACAAAAAAACGACAGACCATTATGGCGAAAGGTGTAGACCCCTCCGAACTCAACATGATCGTTGACGCGGTGCTCGACTTTTCCGGCGAGCATTTTTCCGACCAGAAACTCTTGCAGTTGGACCACGACGATGTATTCCCCATCGAACTCATCCGGCAGGTATGCGGGGATGGGCTGGGCATTCATCTCATCTTTATTCCCGAACGGTTCGGAGGTATGGGCGGCGGCGCTTACGACTCCTACCGGGTTTGTGAAGCCCTTGCTTCGGTCGACGTCGGGGTGGCCACCGGCGTATTTGCCACTTTCCTGGGCTCGGACCCCATCGTGTTCGGCGCTACGGAAGAACAAAAGGCCAAATGGCTCTCGCGTATCGCCAGCGAAGGGTTGCTGCTCGCCTACGGCGCCACCGAACCCGAAGCCGGCAGCGACCTGGGTTCGCTTCGCACCACCGCCACCCCGGTCGAAGAAAACGGCGCCGTCATCGGCTACAAACTCAACGGAAATAAACAATGGATCAGCAATGGCGGCTATGCCGATATGTATACCATCCTCGCCAAAGCCCCCGGTGGACCGACCTGGTTTGTGCTCGAGAAAGGGGCCCCCGGATTTTCACACGGAAACCCGGAGGATAAGCACGGCATCCGGGCCAGCAACACGGCCGCGCTTTCGCTGGAAGACGTCTTCGTGCCGGCTGAAAACCTGGTAGGGGAGGGGGAAGGAAAGGGTCTTTTCCAGGCCCAACTCGTATTCGGCTATACCCGCCTCATGGTCGCAGCCTTCGGCCTGGGCGCAGGATGGGGCGCCTTGAAACGCGCTGTTCAGTATTCGACCGAACGCATCCAGCGGGGCGGCCCACTTTCCGAAAAGCAGGGATATACCCATAAGCTCATCGTGCCGCATGCCTGCCGCCTCGAAGCGGCCCGCGCCTATGTTGAAGAAACCGCCGAACGCATCGACAACGATGAGGACAACCTGAACACGGAGGGCGCCATCGCAAAATACCTCGCCACCGAAGCGGGCAACATGGCTGCCGATGCCAGCATTCAGGCACTTGGGGGCTATGGCTACACCCGCCCCTTCATGGTGGAAAAGTTCAAACGAGATGTTCGCATCACCACGATCTATGAAGGTACTTCCGAGATCATGGAGATGACCATTTCGCGGGATCGCTGGCAGCTTCACCTCAAAACGGGCGGCCAGTACTACCACGACATGGCGGCTGAAATGGAAAAACTGCATACCTCCCATCCGGATGTCGGCGCCCAGATCTGTGCCACCGGATTCCATCTCCTGGCCGACATGCTCGAGTGGGCGCGCATCAACCGGCTTACCCGGAACCAGCACATCCAGTTTCGCGTCGGCGAGTGGATCGCCTACGCGGAAAGCGCCGGCGCCCTGGCCCGCCGCGCCGCCCGCCATCGGGATGGCAATCTTCACGCCAAGTCCAACGTACTGTTCGACGCCCAGACCCTGGCGGGCATGAGCCGGATCTTCGCCCGGGAAGCGGCCATGAAAGTGGGTCAGGACGGTCTGCGCTGGATCATGAGCGCTCGCGAAACCGATGAAGCGACCATGCAGTCCTTCATTCGAAACCTGGATATGAACAGCGTATACGAGGCCCAGCAAGGGTTACTGGCCGACATGGACCAGGTGCGCGATGCCATTTACGCGCCTTTCCAAAATTGAATAAAAAATTTTACCCCGCGACTGAGGGTCGCCGGGTTTTGAATCCATACAGCCATGAAAAGATCTAACCATAAGGCCATTGCCATAGTTGGCGTCGGCGCCATCATGCCCGACGCAAAGAGCTTGCCTGCTTTTTGGAATAATATTAAAAACGGTCGCTATAGCATCAGCGATGTGCCGAAAGACCGCTGGGACCCGGACCTCTATTACGATCCGGACCCCAAGGCGCCCGATAAGACCTATAGCCGGATCGGCGGATGGGTCCGGGAATGGGACTGGGACCCCTTGAGCTGGCGCCTGCCCATCCCTCCCAAGGTGAGCGACCAGATGGACCTGACCCAGATCTGGGCCATCTCGGCGTCCCGGGAGGCCCTGTACGATTTTGGGTATCCCGAAAAACAATTCGACCCCGAACGCACGGCCGTCATCCTGGGCAATGCCATGGGAGGCGATCAGCACCTCCGCACCGCGGCCCGCATCCTTTTTCCGGAATATGAAAGAATGCTGGAAACGGCCGGCAGCTTTGCCACCATGCCGGAGAAACTCCGGCGGGAGGTAATGGGGGAGGTGAAGGCCCAACTCGACAATACCTTCCTCCCGATCACGGAAGACACTATGCCCGGCGAACTCTCCAATATTGTAGCGGGTCGTATCGCTGCCCTTTACAACTTCCGGGGCCCCAATTACGTAGCTGACGCCGCCTGCGCTTCGGCTATGGCTGCCATGACGGCTGCGATCGAAGGACTGGAACAGCACGACTACGATCTGGTCGTCTCCGGTGGGGTCGATGCCAATATGGGACCTGCTGCATTTGTTAAATTTTGCAAGATCGGAGCCCTCTCCGCAACCGGGACCCGCCCCTACGCCAAGGGCGCCGACGGGTTCGTCATGGGGGAAGGCGCCGCCATATTCATTTTGAAGCGCCTGGAAGACGCCGAGCGCGATCAGGACAAGATCTATGCCGTAATCCGCGGGTTTGGCGGTTCCAGCGACGGAAAAGGGAAGGGGATAACTGCGCCTAATCCGGCCGGACAAAAAATTGCCGTGAAAAGAGGTTGGGAAAATGCGGGCCTTTCTCCCGCCACCGCCTCCCTGGTCGAAGGCCACGGCACCTCCACTTCCGTAGGGGATGCCGTCGAGCTGCAATGCCTGCACGAGGTATTCGGCGATTATGTGAAAAAACCGGGTTCCATTGCCCTGGGCTCGGTCAAGTCCAACATAGGCCACCTGAAAGGGGGCGCCGGCGCCGCAGGCCTGATGAAAGCGACCATGTCGCTATACGAAAAAGTGCTGCCGCCCAGCCTCAATTTCAATGAGCCCAACCCCAATATCGATTTCAATACTTCTCCGTTTTTCGTCAATACCCAATTGCGCCCCTGGGAACTGAATGGGCACGATATCCGTCGCTGCGGGGTCAGCGCTTTCGGGTTTGGAGGAACGAATTTCCATGCCGTGCTGGAGGAATACATCCCAGGAAGGATCCGGGATGAGCAGCGGACGCAGGTAGCTGTTCAGATGCAGGATGAAACGCCAAGCGAGCAGGGGACAGCAGCGAAAAAACCCTTGCGGGGGGCTTTCGTAAGAGGCGGTTCTTCACTGGATAATCTCGTTGAAATATTGGAGGCGGAATTGCCAAAGATCCAGGGAGGTTATTGTCCGGATCTCGATCTGCCGGATGAAAAGGACCTCAAGGCGCCCCACCGGCTTGCTGTCGACTACAGTAATGCGGAGGAACTGGCTTCCAAACTGGAGCGCGCGCTCAAGGCCCTGAAATCCGATAAACCGGGCGGCTGGCGGGTACTCAATGCAAAGGGGATCTTTTATGGAAAGGGCAAACCCGGGAAAGTAGCGTTCCTGTTTACCGGACAGGGCTCGCAATACGTCAACATGCTCGATGAACTTCGGAAGGTAGAACCCATCGTCGCCGAAACCGTAGCTCAGGCCGACAAGGTCATGAAGCCCCTTTTGGGCAAGCCCATCACGGAATTTATTTACGTCGATGGAGCTGATGCCGCCAAAGTGGAAGAGGCGGAAGAACAACTCAAACAAACCGAGATCACCCAGCCCGCGGTCCTGACCGTGGATACTTCCCTGAGCCGGTTGATGCAGGCCTATGGGATCCAACCCGACATGGTCATGGGCCACTCCCTGGGTGAATACGGCGCGCTGGTTTGCGCCGATGTGCTGTCCTTCGATCAGGCATTGGAGGCCGTGAGCGCCCGGGGGCATCAAATGGCCAAGGTACAGGTGGACGACAAAGGCAAAATGGCTGCGATTTTCGGTTCCTATGAAAAGATCGCCGAGCTTCTGGAAAAAATAGAAGGCTATGTGGAAATAGCGAATATCAACAGCAATGGTCAGTCTGTCATCGGCGGCGCCACACAACCGGTGCTCGATGCGATGGAATTGTGCAAGGAAGCCGGTTTCCACGTGGCCGAACTTCCCGTGAGCCATGCCTTCCATACCCGGATCGTGGCTCCGGCCAGCGAACCGCTCAAGGTCGTGCTGGCGGGATTGAATGTCCGAAGTCCCCGCATACCGGTGATCGCCAATATCTCCGGTGATTTTTATCCCATGGGACCGGATGTGAAATCCGAGATCGTCGACATTTTATCTAAGCAGGTAGCTTCTCCCGTGCAATTCGTCAAGGGAGTGAAAAAACTCTACGACGAAGGTGTACGGGCCTTCATCGAAATGGGGCCCAAAAAAGCGCTGAACGGCTTTGTCAAGGATATCCTTTCCGACGAAGAGGATGTGTTCAATCTCTTTACCAACATGCCCAAAGTGGGCGATATGGAGGCCTTCAACCAGGCCCTGTGCGGGATGTATGCCGCCGGACACGGTGCGGCCAAAACCGTGGTGAAAGCGGTGCCGACCCCAACTCCTCCGCCTGTTCAGTCGACTCCGGTGCCGGTGGCGACAAAGAACTACCAGGCGGAACGGCCGGCTCAAACCGTGGCCTACACGCCGCCTTCCACTGCCGGAGGCGACAAGTACGAAAAACTCGGCCGCCTGTTCGTCGACTTCATGGATCGGGCCCGGGATGCCTTTTACTCCGATGCTGCTCCGGTTAGGACCCGGGAGGTTTGGGTGACGGGTGCAGCGCTGGGCCTTCCCGGCGTCGACGGCGTGTTCCAAGACTCGAACGTAGCCCGCATTTTGAACGGCGATCAGTTCATTCGGCCGATCTCCGACAAACTGCAGCGGGCTATGGTCGATAAAAATATCACCCGGCTGGTCAAGACGGGCAAAGGTGGTCCGCGTTTCGAAACGATCGACCGGACCAAGGACGTCATCAAACTGGCGGGGCAGAAACTCAACCTCGACCTGGTGCGCGATTTTGATTTTCCGGAAGAGCGCACCCACGCCCTGGACGTGGTCACCATGTTGGCCATTGGGGCGGGGATCGACGCCATGCGCGATGCAGGCATCCCACTTTCGATGTCTTACAAAACGACGTCTACCGGCTCCAAACTGCCCGACCGCTGGCTGCTGCCGGAGGCCATGCGCGATGATACGGGGATTATCTTCGCCTCGGCATTTCCCGGCTACAACGCCTATGCCAGTGAGATCCGGCGCTATCATGAAGATCAGAGCCGGAAGAAACAGATCGAACTGCTCTCCGACATCCGGAAAAAGCTGGTTTCCGCCGGGGATGCCTCCGGCCTGGTCAAACAGGTCGACACTCAGATCGCTGCGCTTGAAAAAGAACGGGCCGAAAATCCCTATATCTTCGACCGGCGTTTCCTGTTCCGCGTATTGGGCATGGGCCATTCTCAATTTGCCGAATACATCGGCGCCCGCGGCCCCAATATCCATATGAACGCGGCTTGTGCCAGCGGGACTATGGCAATGGGACTGGCCAAGACCTGGATCGAAGCCGGTAAATGCCGCCGGGTGATCATCCTTTCCGCCGATGATATTACGAGTGAAGAAACGCTTGATTGGTTCGCCAGCGGATTCCTGGCAAGCGGCGCCGCCGCTACCGACGAGCGCATCGAGGACGCCGCCCTTCCTTTCGACCGCCGTCGCCACGGCATGATCGTAGGGATGGGGAGCGCCGCCGTCGTGGTCGAATCGGGTGATTCGGCCCGGGAACGGGGTTTGAGCCCAATCTGTGAAGTGTTGAGCGCGGTCTCTGCCAACAGTGCATTCCACGGTACCCGCCTGGATGTGGAACATATCAAAGGCGTCATGGAAGAGCTGATCCAACAGGCCGAAAAAGACTGGGGCATCGATCGCCATGAAATTGCGGGGAAAACCGTCTTCATTTCCCACGAAACCTATACCCCGGCAAGGGGCGGCAGCGCCAGTGCCGAGATCCATGCACTTCGCCACGTATTTGCGAACTCCGCCGACAAGATCGTGATCGCCAATACCAAAGGCTATACCGGCCACGCCATGGCCACGGGTATCGAGGACGTGCTCGGCGTCAAATCGATCGAAACGGGAATTGTGCCGCCTGTCGCCAACTTCAAGGAAGTTGACCCCGAGCTCGGCATGATCAACCTGTCGAAAGGGGGCGCTTACCCGGTCACCTACGCCCTGCGCCTGGCTGCCGGCTTCGGCTCGCAGATCAGCATGAGCCTGATGCGCTGGGTGCCCACCCCGGATGGCCGTCACCGGAAACCGGAGGAACTGGGCTACCAGTACCGCATCACCGACCCGGAAAAATGGAACAACTGGCTCCGGTCGATCAGCGACAAAACAGCGCCAGCCCTGGAGGTCTACATGCGCAACCTGCGGATCGCAGAACCGGGCCTGGCCCCGAGTTTCCACTCGCCGAACGGCAAGGAGAACGGATTCCTGGTGGTAGAAGAAGAACCGGCGCCCTCCGCTCCGGAAATCCCCCCGGTAGTAGTGGAACAGCCGGTCCCGGTGGCCGAAAATGCCGTTCAAACCGCTATTATGGAATTGATCGCCGAGAAGACCGGCTATCCGCCCGACATGCTCGACATCGACCTCGATCTGGAGGCCGACCTGGGGATCGATACGGTCAAACAAGCCGAACTTTTTGCAGATATCCGGGAACAATACGGCATCGAACGGGACGACAGCATTATCCTGAGCGACTTTCCTACCTTGCGGCATATTATCCAGTTTGTATATGATAAAAAACCGGAGCTGAAGGAACAGATACTGGCGCCGGCAAAAGCCCCGGCGGCCACTCCCGCTCAAGTCGTAGCGGATGTTCCGGCCCCTTCGGCCAACGGCGTGCAGGAAACGATCTTGCAACTGATCGCCGAGAAGACCGGCTACCCGGCCGATATGCTCGACCCCGATCTCGACCTCGAAGCGGACCTGGGGATTGATACCGTCAAACAAGCCGAGCTGTTTGCAGATGTGCGCGAAGCCTATGGCATCGAACGCGATGATTCCATCCAGTTGGCCGACTTTCCGACTCTGCGACATATCGTGGGGTTTGTGCTCGACAAACGGCCCGACCTCGTCACGGCTCCCGTGGCAGCGCCTCCCAAAGTGGCTGTCTCCGCTGCGGTTTCAGCGCCTCAACCGGCGGTGGTCGTCCAATCTTCCGGGGTGGTAGATGCCATCCTCGACCTGATTGCCGAGAAGACCGGCTATCCCAAGGATATGCTGGATCCCGACCTTGACCTGGAGGCCGACCTGGGGATCGATACCGTCAAACAGGCCGAACTCTTTGCCGATGTGCGCAGCGCCTACGGTATCGAACGCGATGACACCATTCAATTGGCGGACTTTCCGACCCTGAAGCATATCGTTCAGTTTGTCTACGACAGACGACCCGATCTGGCAGTAGCGCCCCCTCCGCCCGTTGCAGCGAAAGTAGAGCCGAAAGCGCCAACGCCGGCGCCTGCTCCGGTTCAGAAAGAGGAAAAGACTGGCAACACCAACGAGGTACTGGAAAGGATCCTAGACCTGATCGCGGAGAAGACCGGCTATCCGAAAGATATGCTGGACCCTGAGCTGGACCTCGAAGCCGATCTGGGCATCGACACGGTCAAACAGGCCGAATTATTTGCCGAGATCCGGGAAAGCTACGATATTCCCCGGGACGATTCCATCCAATTGTCCGAATTTCCGACCCTGAACCACATCGTTGGATTTGTGTTGGAAAGAAGACCTGACCTGGCGAAAAAGGTGGCCGTGGAAGCGCCAAAACCGGCGCCGAAACCTGTTGAAGCAGCTCCGGCCGTAGCCCCCGCAGGCGGATCGACCGACGAGGTGCTGGAACGGATCCTCGACCTGATCGCCGAGAAGACCGGCTACCCGAAGGATATGCTCGATCCCGACCTCGACCTTGAAGCTGACCTGGGGATCGATACGGTCAAACAGGCTGAACTGTTTGCCGAGATCCGCGAAAGTTACGATATCCCGCGCGACGACTCCGTCGATCTTTCCGAGTTCCCGACCTTGAACCACATCGTCCGCTTCGTACTGGAGCGCAGGCCGGAGAAAGGGGGGACCGAAATAACGGCTTCTGTCAATGAAACGGACCAGGCGCCTGCCTCCATTTCCATTCCCGAAGGAACCATCGTGGGTAGTGAAGAAGCTGCCCTGAAGGTGCCGCGCCGGGTACCCGTTGCCCAACTTCGGCCCGCACTTGAACTGTGCAAAACCACCGGGGCGGAGATCCGGGAAGGCGGCTTCTATCTGCTCATGGCAGACGATGGCGGCATAGGAAAGGCCTTGGAGAAAGAACTCAAGAAGCGCAAGGCCCGGGTACAGATACTCGATCCGGTCGCCGAACGCGATGAACTCGAAAAACAACTGCAAGGCTGGATTGCGGAGCAAGCCATCGACGGAGTGTTCTGGTTCCCGTCGCTGGATACCGTTCCCGCTGTTTCCGAATTGAATTTCGGAGAATGGAAAGCGCTGACGCACCGCCATGTTAAACTATTGCACGCCACGATGCGGACCATCATCCGCACGCAGGATACGGCGCCGTTCCTTCTTTCGGCTACCCGCTTGGGCGGTCGTTTCGGATACGATGAAAAAGGCGCCCTTTCACCCCTCGGCGGCGCAGTTTGCGGATTTACCAAATCCTACAAACGCGAACATCCCGAGGTCCTGTCGAAAGTGGTCGACTTTGCCGAATCCCGTAAAACGGCTGCCCTGATGCAGACCCTGCTCGACGAGCTGGCCTTCGATCCGGGCATCGTGGAGATCGGTTACTTCGACGATCAACGCTGGACCATCGGGCTGGAAGAGCAGCCCTGGCCACAAGAGGAGGGAGTAAAAATGAACGCCGACACGGTCTTCCTCGTCACCGGCGCTGCGGGCTCGATCGTAAGCGCGATCCTTTCCGACCTGACCCGGAAAGCGGGCGGCGGCGTATTCCACCTGCTGGACCTGGCGGAAAAACCCGACCCGGCAGATGCCGATCTAAACTTATTCCGGACCGATAAGGAAGGGCTCAAACGGGCCCTGTTCACGCGCCTGTCGGCAGATGGCAAAAAAGTTACTCCCGTGATGATCGAGAAGGCCCTCGCCGGCCTGGAGCGCAAAGACGCTGCCCTGCGAGCCATTGAAACCATTGAACGCACAGGCGGAAAAGTATACTACCACAGCGTCAACCTGTTGCGGGACGAAGACATGGCCAAGGTTATGGGACAGATCCGCAAGACCAGCGACCGGATCGATGTCCTTCTGCACGCCGGCGGCCTGGAGATCAGTCAGTTGCTGCCCAATAAGTCGACCGCCGAATACGACCTGGTTTTCGACGTAAAAGCAGATGGCTGGTTCAACATGATGACGCACCTGGGCGATTTCCCGATCGGGCGGATTGTAGTGTTCAGTTCCATCGCCGGTCGCTTCGGCAATGGCGGGCAGACCGACTACAGTGCCGCCAACGATTTCCTGTGCAAGAGCATGTCGAACCTCAAAACCACCCGGCCCGGTACTGTGGGCATTGCCCTCGATTGGACGGCTTGGGATGCCATCGGCATGGCTTCGCGGGGGTCCATCCCCACGGTTATGAAGGCGGCCGGCATCGATATGCTGCCGCCGGATGCGGGGATCGGTTTCCTCGAAAAAGCGTTGGAATCCTGTGGACAAACTACGGAAATGGTGGTCGCCCAGTCCCTGGGTCTTATGCTCGAAGAATTTGACCCGACGGGAGGGGTGGAAATAGAGAAATGGAATGAGCTCGCCGGAAAGAACGGCAGCCTGATGGTCCAGCGCGTGGAAAATGCCGGATTGTATAAAGGCCTGATCGTCTCCGGTGAATTCGACCCGAAAGCACAACCCTTCCTCTACGACCACGAGATCAACGGCACGCCGGTTCTTCCGGGCGTGATGGGGATCGAAGCCATGGCGGAAGCCGCCCGGTCGTTGTATCCCGACTGGCGGGTGGAAGAGGTGTTCGATGTGGAATTCCTCAGTCCGTTCAAGTTCTATCGCGCTGAGCCGAGAACCGTTTACGTGCAATCCTTCCTGACTGCCGAAGGCGATGACCTCATCGCCGACTGTAAATTGTTCGGGGTCCGGAAGCTCCACGGCAAGGAAGAGGAGGAAGTGACCGATCATTTCTACGGGAAGGTCCGTCTGACCAAACGGCCGGAAGGCGAGCCTGTGAGTCTCGACATCAAACCGAAGGCCAAGAAAGATGGTGTTGCTGCGGCCCATATCTACGAATTGTATTTCCACGGTCCGGCTTACCAGGTGCTGGAGAGCGCCTGGACCGAAGGCGACCGCCTCGTAGCGCTGATGGCAAAAGACCTTCCGGCAAATCACATTCCGGAAAGTGCGTCGTTGCTGGCTCTACCACGACATATCGAGACCTGCTTCCAGGCCGCCGGTCTGATCGAGATGGGGCAACACGAGCGCATGGGGCTGCCCGCAGCGGTAGGCCGTGTCCGTTTCTATGGTACGCCGAATGCCAAGGCGCGTCTGTTTGCCGTCGTCGACAAGCGAGATGAAGCCTACGACATTTCGATCGTCGATAAGAACGGCGTGGTGTTCTTATCTGCAGAAAGCTACAAGACCTCGGCCCTGCCGGGGAATGTGGATGCGGAAAAGAATGCGGCGTTGAAAGCGATTTTTAATTGATTCACCGCCACGACGCGACGAGCGCTACGTTGGTTTTGCTTTTTTGCATGACCTACGTCGCGTCCGTCGCGTCCGTCGCGGTTAATAAAATGGAATGCCGGCTCCCTCCTTACCGATTGTTCTCCGCCATCAAACGCTGGGTGACCTTCCTCCAAACCTGGATTGGTTGCATCCGGAAGAATCGGCCTTTTTGGAGGGGCTCAAATTCGAAAAGCGCCGCCACGACTGGCTCCTCGGCCGGTGGACCGCCAAGCGCTGCATCGCTGCTTTTTTGGAAAAAGAGAGAATCCCTTTCAACCCCAATACGCTGGCTATTTTGCGGGGCCCAAACGGGGCGCCTGAAATGACCTTCGAAGACCCCGTTCCTGCCTGTTCGCTGAGCATCAGCCACCGGGGCGGGCATGCCATTGCTGTGGTGACGCCGGGAAAGGTCGCCATCGGCTGCGATATCGAGCTGATCGAGCCGCGCAGTCCGGCCTTTTTATCCGATTATTTTTTGGAGAAAGAGTTGGAAACGCTTTCCAAGGTTCCTGGAGGGCAAAAAGACCTATACGCCAATCTCATCTGGTGTGTAAAAGAATCGGTCATGAAAGCGACGGGGGAGGGGATGCGGTTACATCCGAAGAAGATCCTGGTAGAAATACCTGAGCCCGTTAGTCTGGAGAGGTGGAACCCGGCATACGCACAAGTCGATTCGAGGGCTGCATCCTTTAAGGGAGAATGGGGCCGGGAAGGGGATAGCGTCTTTTCTTACGTAAGTGAGGGGGTCACTTAGTCACCCCCTCACCCTTCCAAAGGGTAAAAAAGCTTATTCCCCCTTAGAATACAGGGCTTTTCATTAAAATGGGGTGATAGTTGACTGAAGGGGTCAGTAAGTGACCCCTTCAGTCCCTTTAAGAGACAAATTTGCTAAAACCCTTGTAAATACAGCAGTTTTCACCGATTTTTGCCCTCGCAGTCTTCACCGGGTCACTTAGTGACCCCGTCACTAGGCAAAAAGGGAATTTCTTTTTGCTTTTTCCATTACCAAAAAGTAACTAATGAAGCGCACAATATGGTTGATCCTGGGCTTTTTGATTCTTGGGGCCCAGGAGGGATTTAGTCAAGATCTGGGAGAAACCGGAAAATTAGATGGGATCGTTCAACATATCAACCAACTGGAAACAAGCAAAGACCAATGGGTCGACTCCTTGACCCGGGTCGCTATGGACACTTCACAATCCGGCGAGATCCGCCGGGCCGCTTTTCTGAACCTGGGGAAAGTGAGATCGGAAAAGGCCCTGAAATTTCTGGTCGACCAGTATAATACCCGGATCTATTTTGCCGAAGGAGAGGGCTTGGGTGACGACTACCCTGCCGTTTTGAGCATTTACGAAAATCAGTTGGGAGATTTCGCCCTGATCGAGCAGGTTTTTCAATCCTTGCGGTCCGGAGAAAAGACCGATATGGACATTGCCCTTTTGGCGATGATCGCTACCAGCGTGGTAGAGAATAATCCGAATTTGGATAAAGGAATCGTGCAGCGATTGGCAAAAAACCGGCGAAAGGCCATTGGATACCGAAACATCAGTGCAACGGAACAGAGAAATCTCAATCGGTTTATTGGGTTTTTTTATTGATTATAAAAACCCCTGGGTTCCTTTTGCATTCCATTCGTTAGCAATGTATTTTTAGGAAATGCTTCTATCACCAACCCTAAGGAATTATGATAATCCGGAATCCAGGAACAGCAGCATTCCTTCTTTTTTCTTTTATTGGAAAAGGCACTGCCGCCAATCCTCCCTGCATCCTGACATGCCCCAATAACATCATTGTAGAAAATGATCCCGGAGTTTGCGGGGCCTTTGTCGACTACACCATTGAATTGGGTGATTGCAGTTCTTACACCCTGAATCCAAATCTTCCTTCCGGGAGCCTGTTTCCCCTTGGGACGACGATCCTTTCAGCCACATCAAATGAAGGGACGAGTTGTTCCTTTTATGTTTTTGTCCATGATGCGGAAGTTCCAACCCCTGCTTGCAAAAATTGGTTGACCGTTGATCTTCATTATCCTTATTTTATCGAGACTGTTTATGCGCATCAACTGGATGATGGTTCATTCGACAACTGTGGGGCGGTTCATTTTAGTTTCTCCTCCGATGTGACCGATACCAGCCGGACTTACACCTGTGAATGCGATGATTTTGGCCAAAATGATGAGAACCTTTGGGTTACAGATGCCTTTGGCAATCAGAGCCATTGCGAAACTTTCGTCATTGTGCAAAACAACGATCAAGGGTGTGATCCTTGGGGTGCTTCAATACAAGGCCTTATTGCAACGGAAGAAGGAGATGAACTAGAAGGTGTGAAAGTAACGATAGAAGTTTATGGGGAGCCATTGAGTTCCCTGTTTACCTCTGCAAATGGCATTTTTTATTTTTCCTGTATGAACCAGGGCTATGATTATACCCTCCTCCCCCTATTGGACACCATGCCCTCTAATGGCGTCACGACTCTGGACCTTCTGCTGATCACCCGCCACATCCTGGGCCTGCAATTGCTGGACAGTCCTTACAAAATGATCGCTGCGGACGCGGACCGGTCGGGCAGTATCACCACCCTCGATATGCTGGCTATCCTGAAGGTGATCCTGGGCGTGGAACCAGGTTTCCCAAACAACACCTCCTGGCGCTTCGTCGACAAGGACTATGTGTTTCCGGATCCCATGGATCCGTTCAGCGAGCCTTTTCCCGAATTTATTCATTACGACCTTTTTTATTGGGAAGATCTGGAAGCAGACTTCGTAGCGGTGAAAGTAGGGGATGTGAATGGGAGTGCCGAGACCAAAGGCCCCTTCGAATAGCGATGAGGCTTTTTTGATACACTCTTAACAAAAATCCACTTTCCAATTATTCGAAATGACCTGTGTTCAATTTTATTGGAGAGCTCAATCTCAAAAAGTGATATATATCAATAGAGGACACTGATTTTAATCATTAGAAATTTGAGGTCAAATGTTAAAAATTCGAGCACATTTCCAGGAGCATTCACAGCCTGGGAAATGAATTAAAACTACCCCCCCAATATGAGTTCTTTTTCTGAGGTAAATCAGGATACAGGACCGAATCGAGTTTATTCCCCTCCGGCAGGACCAGCCTTGGTCCGAAGTTCTATTTTGAAAAAAGTCCTTAAAGCACCTTCCCGGGATTGCTACGCTGCAATGCCTGGTCCCACCTTAAAAAGAAAGACCTGGGTACAGAAAGCGTCACCGGGGGATTACACTTCCCTACGGTTTTTGAGAGATGCCTTTCAGCTCCTGTCTGGCCCCCCCTATGGCATTACGGCCATAACGCATTAGGGACAAAATGGACCATCCCTCCGGGAACAGGGATATCCAAAACCTGGAAATTTAGCAAGACACTTGTGATGTCCGCATTACAATATCGGGATGAATGAAGTTTCTGCAGAAGACTTGCGCTTTTGTAACAATAAAAATACGAAATTCCAACCACCTAATACTATGAGATCACAACAACTCCTATTTGCGCTGGCAATTTCATGTGTTTGTATGTCAGTTAGTTATGGCGTCCGATCCCAAGTGCTGATCTCTCTTCTTCTCGGAGATGAACTCAATTCTGGCCAATTGGGATACGGGCTGAACGGCGGCCTTAATTACTCTAGCCTGACAGGGACAGAAGAGGCAAAATTCCTCCGGAGTTTTTACATCGGAACCTATTTTGATATCCGGCTGAGGCAAAAATCCGATCTGTACCTGCATACGGGTGTCCGGTTAAAATCGGAGTTGGGCGCCCGCGGTATCGGAGTTTACCCAATGAATGAACCCTACCTGGACTCGGTATTAACAGGGGGGAGTGTCGAACGGACACTTAAATACATCCATATCCCGGCACTTGTCAGGTATAAGTTTCCAAATCATTTTTTTGTGGAGATCGGCCCCATGTTTGGCCTGCTTGTCAGGGCCAAAGATGAGTTTTTCAACCGTATGAAGAAGGATGACGACCTCTTGTTTCAAAATATAGTGACGGATCAATATAAGTGGTTGGATGCAGGGCTTGAGGCGGGAATCGGCTATCATCTGATGAAGGGAAAGGGGGTTTACCTCGGGGTTCGATATTACCAGGGCCTATTAGATGTCTTAAAGGATAACGCTTCATCTCCTTGCTTGAACCAATCCATTTACCTGTTCGCCAGCATACCTGTCGGAACATTGAGGGAAGCCCAGGCCAGGAGGGTCCAAAAGAAGAGCAAGAAGGATACGGGGCAGTAAGCCACATCACCTTTTTGGATCAAATCAAATTTGACCTTTAATAAAAACTATCAGCCATTAGTATTACACATTAATGAACCATTATGAAAACCATGCACTTGAACCTAATTCTCGGATTACTGATCGCAATCCTTACAGTCAGTTGCGGCCAGCCCCCACAAGGGGAAAAAGAAGTTACACCCTCCGCCACCTATAAGATGACCACACCCATGCCGGAAGGTGTTTTAGTACCTGCTCAATTAGACAGCCGTTTAGGGACATTGAATTTCTTCGACGGCTTCCCCGACGATGCCACCGTGGAGAAACTGTACGACAATCTGGATTTCCAGCGGGCTGTGCAGGCCTATTTACTGGGTATACCTGCCGTTAGCATGCGTGCCATGCGCAATGGATTACTCGAGTGGGGGCCTGCCAACAACACGATCGTGACATGGGAAAACCTTATGGATTCCCGAGCCCTTGTGCTCACAGCCAACAGCAACAGTCCCTATACCTGTGTGTGGCTCGATTTGAACCAGGGGCCCGTTGTCCTTGAAATTCCCCCCAGGGTTTTGGGGATGATCAATGACTCCTGGTCCCTTTATGTGGTCGATCTGGGAATGGTCGGCCCCGACAAAGGAGCAGGTGGAAAGTATTTGATCCTGCCTCCCGGGTATGAGGGGGCGGTACCAGACGGATATTATGTCGTTCATGCGCCTACATTGGAGAGTTTGGTCTTTTACCGTCATTTTGCCGTGGATGGCGACTTTCGACCCGCCATCGAGCTTTTGAAGAAAGATGGCCGGGCCTATTTGTTGTCCCAGGCTGATAACCCGCCAGCCAATAACTTCGTGAATGTTTCCGGGAAGGAATACAAGGGTATTGCACCATCCGATCAAAAGTTCTGGGAATATCTCAATGAAGTGGTCCAGGAAGAACCGACCACATCCCTTGACCGGGTGAGCCTGGGCTACTTTGCATCGATAGGGATAGAAAAAGGGAAGACTTTTGCCCCCGATGCCCGCATGGAGAAAATACTGGCCGATGCGACTGTGGTAGGTGAGGCAACTGCGCGGGCCATTTCCTATAAGATCCGCAGGAAAGAAATTTTCTTTTCTGAGAACGGTTCGTGGCGGCCGTTCTTCGCAGCGGGGTACAAGTCTGAAAGCCAGCCGAATGTTCTGGACTTGGATGCCTTTATTGGGTGTTATTTTGTTGGAATGGGCATTAGCCCGGCCGAGGATGTAAAGATGATCGGTCAAGGTTCGCAATATGCCCTGGCTTATACGGATGGAATGGGTAAGCCCCTGGATGGAGGTAAAAACTACACGGTGCATTTGCCCCCGAACATTCCAGTGAAAGATTTCTGGTCCGTGATCTTGTATGATTACCAGACCCGGTCCATGCTTCAGACCGATCAGCAATTCCCAATGGCAACCAGCCAGAATCCGGAACTCCTGGTGAATCCGGATGGATCCATCGATGTGTATTTCGGGCCGAAGGCGCCTGAAGGCAAGGAGAACAACTGGATACAGACCCTACCAGGCAAGGGCTGGTTCGTTCTTTTGAGACTTTACGGCCCGCTAGAACCCTGGTTTGAAAAGACCTGGCAACCCGGTGAGATTGAACCGATCCAATAACTCCGACAATTGAAAGTATATGAAAACCATCCTGTTTTCACTGCCCCTTTTTGCAATCGCCATGATGGCAATCAGTTGCAACCGGGCCGAACAACAAGGGAAGGAACACACCTCTCCGGTTACTTATAAGATGACCACTGAGATTCCCGCATCGATCACCACCCCGGATGAGGTCGAAACCTCCCTGGGTACCCTCCGGTTTTTCGATGGTTTCCCCGACGAAGCTACTGTGCAGAAGGTCTATGACAATCTTGACTTACAGCGAGGCGTACAGGTGTTCCTGACCTCTATACCGGCAGCGTCGGCCTATGCCTTTCGCACCGGGATCCGGACTTTTGGACCCGATAACCAGACCGTGCTGATTACCGAGTCGCTGGTGGATTCTCACGGTCTGTTTCTTACGGGAAATACAGAGACCATTTACAACATCACCTGGCTCGACACCAAGGATGGCCCGCTGGTCATCGAAGTGCCAGCCGGCGTGCTCGGTGTAATAGATGACTTCTGGTTCCGTTTTGTGACCGACTTCGGCCCGCTGGGACCGGACAAGGGCAATGGGGGGAAATTTCTGCTGCTGCCGCCGGATTACACGGGTGATATTCCTGACGGTTATTTTGTACTGCACTCAAGGACCTACGGACATTGGTGTTTCTTTCGCGTCTTCATTGAAAGTGGCGATATGGGAACTGCGGCCGAATATGCAAAAAAGAATTACCGGGCCTATCCGCTGGAATTGGCTGCAGATCCGCCTGCGATGAACTTTCTAAACATTTCCGGAAAATACATTAATACGGTCCATTCTAACGACTTCTCCTTTTTCGAAGAGGTCAATCAAGTCATCCAGGAAGAACCGCTCGATGCCGTTGATTCCGAAGTCCGCGGCATGCTTGCCTCTATCGGCATCCAGAAGGGAAAGCCTTTTGCGCCGGATGCCCGTATGAAAAACATACTTACCGATGCCGCTGCAATCGGTAACGCTACCGCGCGCGCCATAAACTTCAGCACGCGCGACAAGGAGGCATACTATTATCCGAACAGTGCATGGAAGGCGGTCTTTGAGGGCAACGATTATCAATTTTCACCGGGCGGGGTCCTTAGCCTGGATACGCGGACGTTGTACTATTACATGGCCACCGGCAGCAGCCCGTCATTTATGCAAAAGATGGTCTGCCAGCTGTCGCAATACATTTTCACCGAGCATGACGCCACGGGCCAATACCTCGATGGCGGGAAGAGTTACCACTTGCACCTGCCTCCGAACATCCCGGCAAAAAGATTCTGGTCATTAGTCGTTTACGACCCGCAAACCCGCTCCTTTCTACAGACGGATAACCCATTTCCCAGCATCAGCAGCCTGAAAGAAGGTGTCGTCATTAACCCGGATTCCTCGGTAGATGTCTGGTTCGGCCCGGAACCGCCTCCCGGCAAGGAAGGCAACTGGATTCAGACTGTACCAGGCAAAGGGTGGTTCATTATGTTGCGGATATACGGTCCGCTTGAACCATGGTTTGACAAGACGTGGAAGCCGGGGGAGATAGAAGAGGTTAAGTAAGTAGGGAATTATAAAACACAAAAGCCCCGCAGTCAAACGACTACGGGGCTTTTCTTTGTAGCGGAGGCAGGACTTGAACCTACGACCTTCGGGTTATGCGTACCAACTACAGCTTTCGCTGCTCCCTTGTTCCGCCGAAGCGTTAGCAAAGGCGAACAGGGATTTGTGGTCTGGACTTTCTCTTCACCCTTTTCCAAAATGGAAGGAGGGTGTTCGCCATTAAGTCTCTACACCTTTCCTGAAAATACAGGACTTGGCTCGGGATTACCATACCAAAGGCTTCCCCGAATTTGACGAATGATCATTCAGGCATTTCTGCCTGAACAGCCCATTGCAAGACTAGCTCCCAAGCGTTTCGAAAATCCGCTGATTTGGGTTTTCGCTGTCGCTTGTCGGTTTCGATCAGGTGTATTTCGGAACCATAACTTATGAACACTTCACAAGGGAAAACATAGAAGATATCCAAATCTTCAATGTAAACAACCGCAAAATCAAAATCCGAACAATCGTATTTTGCCCGAAGCATTTGCCTGCGATTGGTTTTAGTTCGCCGCGTATCGACAACATAATTGTTTTTTCGCGAATCGAACCAAGCACTTTTCACCTGGATCTTAAGAAGAACACCATTAATGTCAAGCACTAGATCATAGGGAAGACGATCTCCGATTGGATTAAGAACTCCCCATCCTTGTTTTAAAGCAAAGAGGATTAATGCTTGCTCAGCAATGTCGCCTTTCAATTTTGTATCCATAAGCCGCTAATTTTACAGTCTTGAGCCCGACGAGCTACCAACTGCTCCACTCCGCGATCTTATTTAACCAAAACACCGTTGTGCTTTGGGTGTGCAAATCTATGGAGTCAACAACAATTTTCCAAGTATAGTTCCAAGAAATTTTTGATTTCTTTAAAATGGGGGTTCAATCCTTTCTCTCCAGTTGTTTAACTTTGCAAAAACCACCAAGCAATGGAAAAGATCCCCTTCGCCCCGCCCCGTATCGACCAGGCGGTTATTGATGAAGTGACGGCCGCGCTTCGCTCGGGCTGGATCACTACGGGGCCCCGCACCAAACAACTGGAGAAGGAGATCGCCACCCTGACCCATGTCCCTTCGGTCCTCTGCCTGGGCTCGGCTACGGCGGGTATGGAACTGGTCCTGCGCTGGCTGGGCATCGGTCCAGGGGATGAAGTGATCGTGCCGGCCTATACTTACTGCGCCACGGCCAACGTCGTGGTACACTGCGGCGCCAAACCGGTGATGGTCGATGTTTTGCCCGGCGACGGCACCATCGACCCGGAAAAGGTGGCCGCGGCAATTACGCCCCGCACCAAAGCCATCATGCCGGTCGACCTGGGGGGGATGCCGGCCAATTTCCGGGAGCTGCAGGAAATTGTGGATGATCCGAAGGTTCGATCACAATTCCAACCCCATTCCCCGGAGCAGACCCAACTCGGTCGCATCGCACTCATCGTCGATGCGGCACATTCGATCGGCGCCACGTATCGCCGAAAACCGGCCGCCACCTGGGGGGATGCCTCTGTCTTTTCCTTTCATGCGGTCAAAAACCTGACCACTGCTGAAGGCGGCGCTGTTTGCCTCAACTTCCCGCCTCCTTTTGATAATGGGGAGATCTACAAAACGCTCAACCGCCAAAGCCTGCATGGACAATCGAAAGATGCCCTGGCCAAATTTGGAGCCAACTCCTGGGAATACGACGTGCTGGAGGCAGGCTACAAATGCAACATGCCGGATGTACTCGCGGCGATCGGTCTGGTCGAGACCCGGCGCTATGAGGAGGAAACCTTGCCCAAACGACGCGCCCAATTTGCGCGCTATCATAAAATGCTGCAGGATTTCGATTGGGCGGAGTTGCCTTACTACGCCACGGCCGAAAAGCAATCTTCCTGCCACCTCTACCTGCTCCGCATCCGCGGCATCACACTTGAACAACGCAATGCCATTATCGAGCAGGTGATGGAGGCCGGCGTATCGGTCAATGTGCACTACAAACCGCTCCCGATGCTGAGTGCCTATCGCGAGAGGGGGTATGCGATGAGGGATTATCCGGTTTCCCTGGATTTTTATCAACGCGAGATCAGCCTCCCCGTCTTTTACGATCTGACCCCCGCCCAACAAGAACAGGTGGTGCAGATCCTTGCTACGGCTGTAAATGCAATCGCTGATAAAGTGAAAATTTAGAACCGCGAAGGCGCAAAGGACGCTAAGACATCGAGAATTTACATACAGCTTTTCATGCAAAGGCTCGATGTCTTAGCGTCCTTTGCGCCTCCGCGGTTATTATCATGAAAAAACATGTATCTCCTTCTGAAAAATATCCTGGACCGCTTTTGCTCGGGTGTCGCCCTTGTCTTTATTTCTCCGGTTTTATTGCTTATTGCCTTATGGATCAAAGCGGACAGTAAAGGGCCTGTCATTTACAGGCAGGAGCGGATCGGCCGGGGTGGCCATCCTTTCTGGCTGTTCAAATTCCGGACCATGCGACCGGCTTCCGACCGGGAGGGACTGCTCACCGTGGGCGGTCGCGACCACCGCATCACCCGCGCCGGTTATTTTCTCCGAAAAACCAAACTCGATGAACTGCCCCAACTCTGGAATGTCCTCAAAGGCGACATGAGTATTGTCGGCCCTCGCCCGGAAGTAGCGAAATACGTACAACTTTACAATGAAGACCAACGAAAGGTCCTCCTCGTCAAGCCGGGCCTTACCGACCTGGCTTCCCTGCGGTATTTTGATGAATCGACCCTGCTGGCTCAAAGCGCCGATCCGGAGCAAACCTACATCCGGGAGATCATGCCGGCGAAGCTGGAGCTGAATCGGGAGTATATCGAGAAGCAAAGCTTTGGCATGGATCTGCGGATCATTTTTCGGACATTGAGGAGGATAGTTATGGGTTGAGAGTGGAGAGTGGAGTGGGGCCGTGGTTGCAAAGCAACCGCGCCATATCTTCACTCTTCACTCTTCACTCTTCACTCTTCACTATAAAATATACGGAATCACCGCTCGCCGCTCCTCCGGATAATCCTCAAACTGCCTCTTATACCACCGGTGGTGGTTCAGGGCGCGGGGAATGAGGTTGGCGGCGGTCCAGACGGCGAAAGAGACGGCGGCAATATTCCAGGCCATGATGGCGAAGCCGGTCCACTCGATGATCTCGCCGAGGTGGTTGGGGCAGGAGACCCGGCGGAAAACGGGGTGGTACGGGATCTTGTAGCCCGTATCGCCCGGCTTCCGGAGGCGAAGAAGATGGGTATCGGCGCGGAAATTGAGAGCGGCGCCCAGCAGGAAGACCAGGCCGCCGACGATAAACCGGGGGTGGTCGATGAAGAGGGTAGGCGCCTGCATTTCGCCCAGGTAATAGCCGTTGAGGAAACCATTGGCCATGTTGAAAAAGACGGCTGAGGTCACGATAAGGAGAGGGATCTTTTTCCCCTTCGTATTGGTGCGCCACGGAAAGATCAGGCTGCGATGGACGTAGTGGAGGGTCCACAGCGCAAACAACACCCAGCTACCTGAGGTCTTCTCGGCACTACCCTGTAAGAAAAAGAAAGTGAATACAATGGGGGAGATCACTTCCATGAGCATCCAGCCCAGGCGGTTGTCTACCTGCAGGCCCCAGTTGGCGCGGGTGTGCCTCCCGTAAGGCGCGGGGATCAATATCTGAAAGGGAACGAGGAGCAAGGCAAAAAGAATCCAGGCCCAGGCCAGCGAATTGAAATAAAATTCATTCATTTGCAAAGAATTGATCGTGCGGAAGAGGGTGCATACCTGTCCTCTTCCTCCACAAAAGTTGGTTAAACCGGATGAACATTCTTTTGTTTCATCCTTGGAATCGTTTCGTTATGCAAAATATGGATATTCAACCCATTTTTAATACTACCAGGCATCCAATTCTGATCGCCGGACCTTGTAGTGCGGAAACCGAGGAGCAGGTACTTGCCACGGCAAGAGGCTTGGCCCTTCAACCCGTAGACCTTTTTCGCGCCGGGATCTGGAAGCCCCGCACGCGCCCCGACTCCTTCGAAGGGGTAGGGGAGGTCGGCCTGTCCTGGCTTCGCCGGGTGCGGGAAGAGACCGGTTTGAAAGTAACGACCGAGGTAGCCACGGCCGACCACGTGGAAAAAGCCCTGGCCCACGAGATCGATGTGCTGTGGATCGGCGCCCGGACCAGCGCCAACCCCTTTTCCGTGCAGGAGGTGGCCGATGCCCTGGTTGGAGTGGATATCCCGGTCATGGTCAAGAACCCGATCAACCCCGATCTCAAGCTCTGGCTGGGGGCTGTAGAACGCCTTTATAAATCCGGTATTCGCCGCATCGCCATCATCCACCGCGGATTTTCCTATTACGGCGAGACGCAGTACCGGAATACGCCGCGCTGGCAGATCCCCATTGAGATGAAGCGGCTGTTGCCCAGCGTACAACTCATTTGCGACAATAGCCATATTTGCGGACGCCGGGACATCCTGGCCGAAACCGCCCAAAAGGCCATGGATCTCAATTTTGACGGCCTGATGACCGAGGTGCATCCGGTTCCCGATACAGCCTGGAGCGACGCCATGCAGCAGATCACGCCAGAGGCTTATCGCCACCTGATCGGAAACCTCGTCGTGCGCAAGGCTTCCTCCGACGATCCCGAGTTCCTGGCGATGATCGAACAGTTGCGCTATCAGATCGACGAGATCGACGAAGATATGATCCAGTTGCTCGCCAAGCGGATGAAGCTCGCCGAGGAGATCGGCAACTTCAAGCGGGAAAAGCAGATCGCCATCCTTCAAACCCAACGGTGGAACGAGGTGCTGGAGAAAGGCCTCCGGCTCGGGAAGCAGTACGGCCTGAGCAAAGCGTTTATGACCGCCTTGCTTAAAACCATCCACCAGGAATCGATCAACCACCAGGCCTTCGTCATGAACGAACAGCTCGTCCGGGAAGCCGAAAATGGCCTTCGCCGGGGTGTAGTTTTCGAAGAAGAAGAGAGCGATTGAACATATTTTGCCCGCTTTCCGAACAATTGTCTTCCACCAAACATAATTTCATGGCAACCCTATGGATTTTTGAACTAATATTGCTCGTCAATAACAGAAAATTCAATACCTGGGGTCGTTTCTCAAAAAGTTCCTCCACTTGGCAAAAAATTGGGGAAATGTAATTTCCCTGACAAAAAAGTTGGAGAGTTTAAACTTTTCCTTATATTGCGTGTGGGAAACTTTATTTGAGAACACGAACATTTTATCAAACGCAAAACGGGTTAGCTATGCTCATTCTGTACATTGCTGCGGGTGCATTCATTGTCGGCGGCTCATTGATCTTTGCCCTGGATTTCGCCGCACCACGTCCGAATCGCCGCTATTACTAAGAACACACACGCTTGAGTCGCCTACGTGGCGACTTCTGAAGAATCGCCAAACACGGCGATCAAGGGCATGCACAAAGGCAGTTGGATCTATCCGGCTGCCTTTGTCATTTTTATTTTGGTGGTGCACCAGATCTTCCATCGTTCTTCAAGTTTTTTTTCACGCTTCCACAGCCTCTCACCCCCTTATTTCGTTCTAATGGGGGAGTGTAATTTCCGTATCTTTGTTGGAAGAAAATGTTCGTTTTCTTCCTCGAAATGAGATCATTAATAATTGCTGCGCTATGAAATTTCGGAACCTGTTCTTTTCCCTTCTGGCAGGAGGGATTTTGGTCGCGGGTTGCCTGACCGATTCTGAAACCACCCGTCTGGCGGTTGGAGAAGTGGAAGGCCTGCGTCCTATTTACAGCCAGGACTGGAAGGATATCCAGTCGCTGGAAGCCCGTCCGGTGCACAACCTGGGCAAGATCTATTACAAGGATTCCACCATCTACGTGACTGAAAGTGGATGGGGCATACACGTCATCGACAATTCCGACCCGTACCATCCCGAGCGGATCAAATTCATCCAGATCCCGGGTTGCAAGGATGTGGCGATCAAGGGCAATATCCTGTATGCCGATAATGTCACTGATCTGGTGGCCATCGATATTTCCAATCTGGATAACATCGTATTGCTCAAGCGCATCGAAGGGCTCTATCCCGAAGTCGACCAACTGGCTCCCGAGGCTTATGAAGGCTATTTCGAATGCGTCGACCCCACAAAAGGGGCTGTAGTGGGCTGGGAAACCGCCCTATTGGATAACCCGCAATGCGTGCAATGACCTCCCCTTACCTTCTCAAACGCAGAACCATGAAAAAGCTTCTATATCTTATTGTCTTCGTCCTGCCGGTCATTTGGCTGCAATCCTGCTATTCCAAATCCGATTCGATCGCTCCGGGCGACGGGACTACGGGCGTGGCCGGTTCCTATGCCCGCTTCATGATCGTGGACGATCATCTCTACGTCGTGGACCGGGAAAGCATCAAGACCTATTCGATCGAAAATCCGGCGGACCCCACCTTTTTGAATGAACAGTTCATCGGGTCCAATATTGAGACCATTTTCAATTTGGGCGACCGGCTTTTTGTCGGAGCAGGGTCTGGATTATATATATATACGATTAGCTCGACAGGGATACCCCAGGAGACGGGGCAGTTCTTATATTCATCCTGGGAGTTCGGATTTGAACCCTGTGACCCGGTGGTGGCCAACGAGCATTATGCCTATGTGACCCTGAACAGCACGAACCGCATTCAGCGCTGCCGGGTATCGGTGGAGGAGCAGATCAACCGGCTCAATATTTTCGATATCTCCGATGTGTTCCATCCGCAGCTCGTGGCCTGGTACGAAATGTACAATCCGAAGGGAGTAGGCCTGGACGGCAACCTGCTTTTTTTGTGCGAAGATTCGCAGGGCCTCAAGGTGTTTGACGTATCCGATCCGGAAAACATCGTTTTGCTGAAGCACTTTTCCGGCTTCACCGCATTCGACGTGATCCCGCTCGGCGGGCTGCTCCTGGTGGTCGGTCCGGATAACGTGTACCAATTCGATTACACCGACCTGGACAATATCGTGCAGATCTCAGAAATTCCGTTGGGAACCTGAGTGGACCCTGTTACCTTTTCTGAAGAACCGGTCTTTTTTTCGTGAACAATTTCACGTTATTGTACATCAGCTATGTACAATGAAAACTAAATAAATTTATAGACCTTGGATTGGCGGGCAGCGCCCGCCAATCCAAGGTCTATAAGGTTTTCTGCGGGCCGCGCCCGCCCATTCATACTTTATAAGATTTTCGGCGGGCGCAGCCCGCAGAAAATCTTATAAACATTATCATTTAACCAACAAAATCTTTGAGAACTATGAAGAAGATCCTATTTGTAGCCGTCGCAGGTTTGCTGATGGCGGCATGCAACAACGTGGCCCAATTTAAAGCCCCGATCGAAGCACTCACTACCCAGTGGGATTCGACCACTACGGTCGTAACCAACTTTGCTACCCTGTTGACCCAGGAAGTTCAGAATGCCCAATCCATGGCTACCGGGTTGCCGGTGAGCGAGGATGCTATGAAAAAACTGGACGATGCCACCAAGACCCGGCTGGCCGAGCTGGAGAAAGCATTCCAGCAGGAAAGTCAGGGACTGAGCTCCATTAAGTCGGAACTGGATGGTTTTGTGCAATCCTGGGGCGAGAAGACCCAATTGCTGAACGGCCTGAAAGAAGGACTGGCCAGCAAGAAACTGGGCAAAGAAACGGCCACCACGATCAGCGACCTGCAAGCGGCTGTAACCGAGGCGGGCAGCAAGGTAGGCGCCTGGACCGCGCAGTTGAATGCCACGAAAGCCAAGTTGGAAGAGATTGCCATGCAACATGCCAAAGCTATGGGCGGAGGTTCCTCCTCCCTGATCGGCGGTTAAACCGGCTTTTTTTCTGAAAAATATGGGCGGGCTTCACAGAGGGTGAGGTCCGCCCTTATTTTTTGTCATTCTGTTGCTACTTACCGGCAGAATACCGTATATTTAGGTATCAGGATTAAAGAGCACATGGAAAATACCCACCTTAAAAAAATTCTGGAAAATATTGAGCGGGAAGCCGAACAGGATTTCTCCCTTTTGTTATCTACCGGCCCCACGTTTTTCTCTACTTCCCAGTTGCTGGAATTGCGCGGACGGGTATTGGAACGGGAGGCCCTGTTCCACCGTTTGCACGGGGCGATCCTGTGGGTAGGTGCGCTTTCTCCATGCTGGATCGCGCTGGGCTTTATCGTTGGTTCCCTGGGGTGGATTACCCTGGCTGCCTTCGTCCTGGGGCTCTTTCCGCTGAGTTTCCTGCTCTTTCTCACTGGGGCTTTTTTGCTTCGATCCTGGCTGGGCACCAAGGGCGATCTTGAACACCTCCGGTTGTTGGTGGAAATGGAACTTTCCAGACGCCGGGAGTACACCGAAAAGGATCGTAGTTAAATTGTTGTCCCATTTGTGGAAAAGCCCGGACATGGCGCTCCATTTAACAGTGATTCCAAGGTGTGGCTAAGCAGCGTTTTAGGCGTGGGCAGTGTCTATTTCGAGACAGGGTTGGAAAAACGTCAACTTTTTAACACGAAATTATTCTCAAGTTTCTCCAACAATGACTATAATTGTGGCTTGAAAACCCATCTTTAACAATAATTCTCTACCGAAAGAACGGCAATTATCAAAATGGTCAATATGAAAAGCTTTAGACTCCTGTTATTGTCCTTGTTTATTCTGGCTGGTTCCGTGGGCGTTTTCGCGCAAGACATTCACTTTTCCCAGTTCTATCTCTCCCCCCTGAACCTCAATCCAGCGATGACGGGGGTGATGAATTGTAATAACCGCCTGGTTGCCAACTACCGCAACCAATGGGCGAGTGTACTCAAATCCTACGCCTACAGCACCTACTCCGTGTCTTACGATCAACGCATTGCCGTTGGACGTTACGACTATTTCGGAGTTGGTGGTACCTTTTGGGGTGACAAGGCCGGTGAAGCCGCGTTCAAAACCCTGACGGGCAAGCTTTCCGTATCCTATGCCAAGAAGATGGGTGGTTTTCGCAAAAAAGCCCACTACCTGGTCGTCGGTGCCGAAGGAGGGGTCGCTCAGCGGAGCATTGACTTCCTGAAGGCTCGTTGGCCTAACCAACACGACGGAAACGGCGGGTTTGACGGCACCCTGAGTTCAGGCGAAGAGGCTACGCTGATGAATGATAATTTCCTGTTTGCCGATATGGCTGCGGGTCTCCTCTGGTTCTCGGTCTTCGACGAGAATAATAGTCTCTATTTCGGCGGTGCATTCCACCACCTCAATCGCGCCAACCAGTCGTTCTACGATGGTGGAGTGGATGACCTGTACAGCAGGTATACGTTCCACGCCGGTGGCGAATTTATGGCCGGCGCCCGGTTCGGCCTGATCCCCGGTGTGATTGCCATGTGGCAGGGCCCGTCCTTCCAGGTGAATGCAGGTACCAGCCTGAAGTTCTTGCTCAGCGGTAACCGCCGTACCTATTCTGCTTTCCAGATCGGCGCTTGGTCCCGGATCGCCAACAAGATCCAATCCGGCGTCCTGGTGGATGCCTTGATCCTGTCGACCCGCTTTGACTACGACGACTTCAGCCTCGGCTTCAGCTATGACGTAAATGTATCGGATCTGGTTCCGGCCAGTAACAATAACGGCGCCTTCGAATTTTCGCTGATCTATAAGATCTGCGGTCCGGAACGCCGTGGCGTTTACTGCCCGCGTTTCTGACCCACCTGCAATAGGGCTTTCCCCTGACCTATTCCCTGTCGGAACGCGGTTCCGGCAGGGAATCGTTTTTTAAATATACCGGACTGACCAATGGTCGGCCGGGCAACAAATCAGGGGATAGCCTCCCGCTGCTGCTATTTTTTCGGCGATTTGAATGGTTATGCAAAAAAATCCTTTTATAATTGCCGGACACAAATTCTCCATTCCGACCAAACAAGCGCGGAATAAAACGCGTTCTTGTTTGCAGAACAAGATGGACCTGACTATCCAAATTTTCCCATTTCAGAATTTTTAAACCGATTCGCATGTTCGGGAACAATAAATCCAAAGAAACCTCCAAAACCGCCACCGGAACCCCCGGTACTTCACATTCTTTCAATAACCTGGTTCAGGGTACCGTCGTTGAAGGCGATATCCAGTCGAAAAGCGATATTCGCATCGATGGACAAATAAAAGGAAGCCTGAAATGTGAGGCCAAGGTGATCGTAGGCCCGACCGGAGGGATTGAAGGCGAGGTCACCTGCAAAAGCGCTGTGGTCGAAGGGCGTTTCCAGGGCACATTGGTCGTGGAAGACCTGCTGACCATCAAGGAAACAGCCAATGTCAACGGACATATCCGGTATGGCAAACTGGTCGTACAACCCGGCGCTGTATTGGTCGGGGATCTTCGGATGAACGGCGCATCCGGCACTCCGGTCAAACCGGAAAACAAGGTCGCCAGCTCCGGTGGAGGCCGGGAAAATATTCCAGGAGATGCCAAAACCCAAAAGGAAAACGCAGGCTGATCAATACCTCAAGTACTCAGGTATGGCCTTTCAATTGGCAGCTACCCTGGCTGTGGGCGTATTCCTGGGAACCCGTCTCGACCGGTATCTTCATACCAACCGGCCTTATTTCACGGCCCTGCTGGCATTGCTCTTTCTGTTTGCAGGTCTCTATATTTCTTTAAAAGACCTGATCGTGAAAGATACAACCAAGAAGGAAGACCATGAAGACGAATAACATCAGCCCCGGGGTTTTCTACCGGCAATTGGGATTGCTCACCTTTTTCGTATCGGTGGCGCTCTTTTTCCTGCACCAATTCTTTCCCCTTTTTGGCGAACACCAGGTTCTCAACTGGTCGCTGCTCCTCTTTTATTTCCTGACCGCCATCCTGCTGTTCTCAGTGGGCAAAAAACTGGCGGTCAGCGAGAATAAAAACGCATTTACCCTCTTCATCATGGGCGCCGTCTTCGTCAAGATGATGCTGTCGATGGCCGTATTGGTAGTATATCTAAAATTTGCTCATCCATCTTCCAAATACTTTATCCTGCCTTTTTTTGTGGTATATTTGGCTTTTACCGTCTTTGAGACTTATTTTTTGATGAAGATCGGTAGAGAACAACCTGCCGCCGGATATGGAAAAACTGAAGATCGTCGTCAATGACACCCTTTCTTTTGAGGTGACTCCCCAGGATCTGGAGGCACTCGATTTCGTGCAAACAGGGAAGCATTCGCTGCATGTGCTCAAAGGAACCCGTTCATTTGAGGTGGAGGTGATCGATTCCAATTTTCAGGAAAAAAAACTGACACTGAGTATCAACGGTACGTTATACCAGGCCGAAATATCCGATCCTTTCGATCAATTGGTCAATAAAATGGGACTGTTGCTGGACACGGTCCATAAAGTAGATACGATACGCGCGCCCATGCCCGGACTCGTCCTTCAAATCCTCGTCCAGCCGGGGGATGAAGTCAAACAGGGCGATGCCTTGATCATTCTGGAGGCCATGAAGATGGAAAACGTCATCAAGTCGCCGGGCGACGGCATTGTGGGAAACATCCCGGTCCAGAAAGGGCAGGCCGTCGACAAGGGGCAGGTATTGATCCGTATGGACTAAAATTCACATAGGTGGCCGTTTTTCCGCAGCCACTTCTCCTTTTCTTCATAGTCGGGCATCACCTCCGATACGAGTTTCCAGAACCGGTCGGAGTGGTTCAATTCGACCAGGTGGGCCAGTTCGTGGATGATGACATAATCGCGAACATCGTCGGGTGCGAAGAGCAAGCGGGTAGACAGGTTGATGTTCCGGCCTGCTGAGCAACTGCCCCAATTGGTGCTATTGTATTTGAGGCGCACGTCCTGGATGGGTTGTTGGAAATACAGGTCGTTCAGTTCAAAGACGCGTTTCCGTATCTCGGGGAGGAAATCGGCCGCCACTACTCTGCTCAGGAGTCTTCGGGTTGCTTTGGCCAGGGCCAGGGGATGTTCCATTTCGCTCAGGGTGAGGTAGATATCCCTATTCTTGAGACTTGCCCTGTGGCTGGCCCGGTCCTCAAAGGTGACATGCAAAGGATAGGTCCGCGTCCCGACCCTGAGCTCGTCTCCGGTTTTGTACTGAAACGGTTGAAAACGTTCCCGAATATTCGGATGCCGGCGAAACTGTTGGTGTGCCCAATGCTGAAGCCGCTCCATCTGGCGCTCCTCCTCCCGGTCGGAGAGGAAGTGCGGTACGCGAACCAGCAGCGCCGATTTGCCAACCGCAAAACGGATGGAATTGCGGTGTTCGCGGACGATCCGGACAGGTACGTCCAGGGTATCTACCTTTAGCAGCACCTCTTTGGTCAACGGTTTAGCAGGTTTTTTCCGAAACACGGGTTATCCTTTTTTCGCGGCGAAGTCGCGCATCACATCGACCAAC
>JACJYD010000001.1:1750000-2138718 GCA_020636275.1 Lewinellaceae bacterium
CGACAGGCGAATCTGATGGGAAACGGGTTAATATTCCCGTACCTGTATATATTTCGATGGGGCGACGAAGGAGCGTAAGACCCGCGTGCTGACGGAATAGCACGTTGAAGCTGGTAGGCGATGAAGGTGGCAGGCAAATCCACCACCTGAGCTGAGAGGCGATAGTACACTGAGGCAGCGATGCTGAGGTGATAGTGGTCCCAAGCAAGCTTCCAAGAAAACCCTCTAAGGTTAGATATATACAGCCCGTACCGTAAACCGACACAGGTAGTCGAGGAGAGTATCCTAAGGCGCTCGAGTGATCCGTGGCTAAGGAACTAGGCAAAATAGACTCGTAACTTCGGGAGAAGAGTCTCTCCAGCAATGGAGACGCAGTGAAGAGGTCCAGGCGACTGTTTAACAAAAACACAGGACTCTGCAAAATCGAAAGATGCTGTATAGGGTCTGACACCTGCCCGGTGCCGGAAGGTTAAGGAAGGGGCTTAGGGGGTAACCTCGAAGGTCTTGACTGAAGCCCCGGTAAACGGCGGCCGTAACTATAACGGTCCTAAGGTAGCGAAATTCCTTGTCGGGTAAGTTCCGACCTGCACGAATGGTGTAACGATCTGGACACTGTCTCGGCCACGAGCTCGGTGAAATTGAAGTATCGGTGAAGATGCCGATTACCCGCAACGGGACGGAAAGACCCCGTGAACCTTTACTACAACTTCACATTGAGCTTGAGTATAAGATGTGTAGGATAGGTGGGAGGCTATGAAGCTGTGACGCTAGTCATGGTGGAGCCGACGTTGAAATACCACCCTTCTTATACTTAGGTTCTAACTCTGCGAAAACAGAGGACCGTGTGTGGTGGGTAGTTTGACTGGGGTGGTCGCCTCCAAAAGAGTAACGGAGGCTCGCAAAGGTACCCTCAGTATGGTTGGTAACCATGCGTAGAGCGTATAAGTACAAGGGTGCTTGACTGAGAGAGGGACGCCTCAACCAGGTGCGAAAGCAGGCTTAAGTGATCCGGTGGTTCCGTATGGAAGGGCCATCGCTCAAAGGATAAAAGGTACTCCGGGGATAACAGGCTGATCTCCCCCAAGAGCTCACATCGACGGGGAGGTTTGGCACCTCGATGTCGGCTCGTCACATCCTGGGGCTGGAGAAGGTCCCAAGGGTTGGGCTGTTCGCCCATTAAAGTGGCACGCGAGCTGGGTTCAGAACGTCGCAAGACAGTTCGGTCCCTATCTGTTGTGGGCGCGGGAGTATTGAGGAGATCCGACACTAGTACGAGAGGACCGTGTTGGACGCACCGCTAGTGTACCAGTTGTGCCGCCAGGTGCAGCGCTGGGTAGCTATGTGCGGAATGGATAAGCGCTGAAAGCATCTAAGCACGAAGCCAACTCCAAGATGAGTACTCCATGAGGGTCGTGGAAGATGACCACGTTGATAGGCTACAGGTGGAAGTGCAGTGATGCATGGAGCTGAGTAGTACTAATTACCCGAAAGCTTCTCGCGCGTAAGACCTTTAACCGAAGTGCTTTGATGTACTAATCGAGCAAGACTATTCCAAATCAGATGTCATGATAGTTTATAAGTTTATGAAGGGGATAAGTTTTTGACAGACAAAAACTTACTGCCTTAAAAACTCAAAAACTAAAAAGAAATAAGGGCACCAGACCGCTCACATGGTCTTGGCCCAAAGAGTTGTTGGTGGCTATCCACCTTCGCATTCGCTACGGCGGACGAGAAGGAAGAATGGAAGCCCAAAGACTTGTTGGTGGCTATAGCTGGAGGGTTCACCTCTTCCCATTCCGAACAGAGAAGTTAAGCCTCCACGCGCCGATGGTACTGCCCTTGGGTGGGAGAGTAGGTCGCTGCCAACTTTTTTTTCTCTCAAAAGGGGGAATCAGCGCTTTGCGTCGATTCCCCCTTTTTTTATTTGCTACTTTTACAGGTATCGATCCGATTATGGAAAAGAAACTTCAAATTGCCCTGCGCCTCGAATTGGTCTGGCTGCTGTTTACCCTGCTCGTCTTCCTGATCGTTGCAGCTCCTGTCTATCTGAAAATACCTGGATTCCCCTTTTACCCGGTCAACTTTGTATTCGTAGCGGTCTTTATTACCGCCACCCGCTATATCTTCCTGCTTTCTTCTACCTTTTTAGCCCGGAAGCAGGTGCTCAAGATCTTCTTTTTCTTCGTCAGTATCCCCCTGGTCTTCTATCTGGTTGGAGAGATTCACGGGTTTCAGACTTTTCTGGATGAGGAGGGCCTCCAATCGATCATGCCGAACCTGTCTTTGCAGGAGGGACTCCAAATGGCAGGGTATGTCCGGGCAGAATTCCTGTTCTTTGGTGTGGGCAGCGTCATTGCCGTCGTGGCCTTTGCATTCCGAATGCTGATCTCGGTTTGGCGACTGCACAACAGAGGAACGGTGTGACCCCGCAGAATCAGATTTTAAAACACATAAAGGTCCTTCACCCAATTCCTCAACATAGTCAACCCATGGGGAGTGAGGATGGATTCGGGATGAAACTGAATACCCGTGAGCGGCAGTTGCCGGTGCTGGAGAGCCATCACCTCACCGGTTTCGGTCCAGGCGGTGCATTCCAGCTCTTCGGGAAGGTCTTCCAGGATCAGGGAATGATAGCGCATGACGGAGAATTGGCTGGGCAATCCTTCGAACAGGAAATTCCCGTTGTGCGCACAGACAGAGGTCTTTCCGTGAACCGGGCGCCGGGCTTTCACCAACCGGGCGCCGAAAAAGGAACCGATCGCCTGGTGCCCCAGACAAATGCCCAGGATGGGGATCCTGGAATGAAAAGCCTCCACGCAAGCCATCAGCTTTCCGGCATCCGTTGGTTTCCCAGGGCCCGGCGAAAGCACGAGCGCATCGTATCGTTCCTCTTGCACCGATTCCAGGTCGACCTCATCGTTGCGGACCACCTGGCAGGCGGCTCCAAGCTGAAGGAAGTAGTCCCATAAATTGTAGGTGAAAGAGTCGTAATTATCAATTAGGAGCAGGCTTGGCCGGGGGAGGGGAGTCATTATCTTCGTTGATATCAAAAATATTGGGGTCGCTTTCCTGTTGTTCCATATTCATCTCCTTGATCCGGTCCATAGCTTTGACCGATCCGTTCCAGAAGTCCTTGATCATAGGTTTGAGGAACTCATACACCTGGCCGGCTTTGTTGGGCGCTTCTTCGAGGTATTCGTAAGTGAACGATTGTTCCTTGGCATTGTCCAGCAGGCCGGAGATATCGGCAAACCACAGGAGCAGGCTGTATAGAAAGACCATGACGACCGAGAGCAGAACGCCGCCGGCTGCCTGATTGAGCACATTGACATTGGCGGTTTTGAGCACGCCTTCCAGGCCCCTGGCAAGCATCCGGATGAGGATCATGGTGACCACAAAAGACAGGAGAAACCCGGCGAGGAACATTAAAGGGTTATCGCTCCCAAAGGCCGTTTCCAAAAATTTTGTCGCTGCAGGGGCAAATTTGAACGCCCCGAGGACGCCCAGAAAGATAGAAAGTACATTGAAGACCGTCCGGATGATCCCCTTTGTAAATCCCACATAGAATCCATAAATTGCAGCAATGACACAAATGATGTCGATTACCATAGACGTTGTTGATTCCTTTTTCAGTATCGATCAGAAAGTCTCTGAATGCTCGTGCAAAGTAGCTCAATGCCCCTGTAAATACAAGGTATTTTGCTGAAATGACCGAATTTAACGACGAAAAAGCCCCAATGTTACTCCTTTATCCGGTCGAACATCCGGATCGTTCATGTTGTTATGCGAATGCATCCTTCGTTGTGGAATGCATGGCTTTCCTTCATCATTCAAACATAAATTTACCATTCACGATATCAAAAATGTTCCGATGAAAACTAGTACCATTCGTTTTGGAGGCGCCATCCTCTTGTTTTGGGGCCTGAGTTTTGTTTCCCTTTTGGCACAGCCGGCAAAAGAGCGCTTGAAAGAGCTCCCCCCTGTTTTTGTTATTGGGGATTACGAGCCGGAATACGAGGCCATGATGGGGAATTATCCCAAATCGCTCCTCGATGTATGCGGTAATGAC
This sequence comes from Lewinellaceae bacterium, assembly GCA_020636275.1. Taxonomy (GTDB): domain Bacteria; phylum Bacteroidota; class Bacteroidia; order Chitinophagales; family Saprospiraceae; genus JADJTT01. The sequence goes on from JACJYD010000001.1 coordinate 1,754,070, forward strand.
ATGCCGCTTGCTTTTGACCTGTGGATCGGGTTTATCGAAGAGATGGAAGCGTATTCCAAACAAGCCGGATTTGAACTGAACGGGGTGAAAGCCTGGTTTCATGTGTTTTTTGAAAAGGATGGGACCATTGCACAGATCGGGTTCCACCTCAAGCCTACCTCCAGAAATATTGACACGGATGCGTTTATCGGCTTCCTCAACCAGTTTATTGCTCAATATAAATTCCCGTACACGGCGCTCGAAAGCTATTCGAATTATACGAGTGTGAGCTTTCCGAGTGTGTATAACCGGCCCGTTTCGGATGGAAACAACGGCGGCCGTTGATCGCTTCGTCTGGCCGGCAAGAACGGGTGGGCGCCGCAGGCGCCCACCCGTTTTCAATTAATTTCCCGCCTTCTAAAACATTACCGAACTTCGGGGGGTTTCTATTCCGTATTTTTGTTGTATGAAACGGCAAGCAGAAGCTATAATTCCCACTCCCTGGGGCGTTTTTTCCATGATCGCTTTTTCGGAAGATCATGGAGACATCATGCCTCACCTGGCCTTGGTCCATGAACGTATGGATCGAACCAAACCCGTATTGGTCCGAATCCATTCGGAATGTCTGACAGGCGACCTGTTCGGGTCCCTGCGTTGTGATTGCGGAGAGCAATTGATCCGTTCAATGGAATTAGCCGCCGAGCAAGGCGGAGTCGTAATCTACCTGAGACAGGAAGGCCGTGGGATCGGCTTGATCAACAAACTGAAGGCATACACCTTACAAGATCAGGGGTTAAATACGTTGGACGCAAATTCCCACCTCGGCCTTGAGGTGGATGGCAGGCACTACGAGGTGGCGATTGAGATCATGAAAGACCTCGGTATCGAAGCCGTTCACCTGCTCACCAACAACCCCGCCAAGCTGGAAGCCGTCGAGCGGTCAGGGGTCAGGCTGGTGAGCCGGGTCCCGATCATTATTAAACCCAAGAAAGAAAACTGGAAATACCTGAAGGCCAAACAGGAACTAATGGGTCACTTCTTGTAGATCATTTGGCATCGACCTCCGGCATTTTACATTCTTCACCAGCTTGGCGGCCACAGACCGAACATTCCCCGATCTGATTTTTCAGCATGGGGTTGTTGGTGGCGCAAGTACCTCTGAATTCATTGCCGGTGAAAATATGCCGCAAATTGATGAGCGCGAAAGACAACAGAAACGTCACGAAGATGATTCCAAGAACATACAAGAATTCCATATAGCTATACATTTAACGAGTACTCCTCAAATATTTGTTCCTCAAATACAACGCGGAGTCACCTATATTAGTTTATTTTGCAATCCCGTCGCCCGCTGGCGCCGGCGATGCGACCGACCCGGCAAAAGTATTACAAAATGCTCGAAAAAACACCCAGGCAGAAAGAAAAGCTTGAAGCGTTTTCAAGGCTGCTTCAGATCATGGATGACCTTCGCGCGCAATGTCCCTGGGATCGGAAACAGACCTTTGAATCCCTCCGGATACTGACCATCGAAGAGACGTTCGAATTGGGGGATGCCATTCTGGAAAAGGACATGGACGATATCAAGGAGGAGATCGGAGATCTGATGCTTCACATGGTTTTCTATGCCAAAATTGCCGAGGAAAAGAGTGCCTTTGACATCGCAGATGCCCTGAACAGTATTTGCGATAAACTGATCAAACGCCATCCGCATATCTATGGCGATGTGAAAGTGAATGATGAGGAGGATGTCAAAAAAAACTGGGAACAAATAAAACTGCAGGAAGGGAAGAAATCCGTGCTTCAGGGGGTGCCTCGCTCCTTGCCGGCGATGGTCAAGGCGTACCGGATGCAGGAAAAAACAGCCCAGGTCGGCTTCGAATGGGAGAATGCAGAAGACGTGTGGAAAAAGGTGGAAGAAGAGATCGGCGAATTTCGCGACGCCGTTCAACATGAAATAGATCCCAGGCGCCGGGAAGAGGAATTCGGGGATGTGTTGTTCTCCCTGATCAATTATGCCCGGTTTCTCCAAATCGATCCGGAAACCGCCCTGGAGCGGGTAAATATCAAGTTCAAACAGCGTTTTGAATATATTGAGGCAAATGCGTCCAAAGACCTCAAGGAAATGACCCTTGAAGAAATGGACGCATTATGGGACCAGGCCAAAAAGCTGGAAAAATAGGAACATCATTTTCTCATTGACAATATTTCCGTACCTTATAACCGTGCAGTAGAAAACCTCTCAAATGGGAAATGTGTTTTCAAGTGCGGGCGGTTTTGTTGACTTAACTGAAGAATATGGCGATGAAAAAGATCGAGCTGGATATCGTTGCTTTATCCCATAGTGTGACCCAATCGCATAATTATGCCGTAGTATTGGGCGAACATGACGGCGCCCGGAGGTTGCCCATCGTCATCGGTGGGTTTGAAGCCCAGGCCATTGCCGTCGCCATGGAGCGCATGACCCCCAACCGCCCGCTTACCCACGACCTGTTCAAGAATGCATTGGAGATATTTCAAGTTTCCCTGAAAGAAGTGATCATCAACAACCTGCTCGACGGCATTTTCTACGCCAGGCTCATTTGCGAGAAGGAAGGGGAGATCATCGAGATCGACTCCCGCACTTCCGATGCGCTGGCCATGGCGGTTCGTTTCAATTGCCCCATTTTTACCTACGAGTTCATCCTGGAAGCCGCCGGTGTGGTTTTGGAAGAATCGGAGGAAGCCGCTCCGGCGCCGGCGCGGAAAACGCCGGGTGCCAAATCCAAAGCCACTTCCCTGAATTCATACTCTATGGAAGAATTGAACCGGATGCTGGAAGAGGTCCTGGGAAAAGAGGATTATGAGCAGGCCGCCCGGATCCGCGACGAGATCAACCGCCGGAAAGGAGAAGCCTAGAACAGGCGGGGCAGTATTTCCAGCACTTTTTCCAACATTTCATCCGTAAAGTCCAGATGCGTCACCATGCGCACCGTGTGGGTGCCGAAGGAGGAGGCCTTGACCCCGTTTTGCCCCAGCGCTTCGAGGAAGCGGGCAGCTGTAATGGAAGGGATCAGGTCGAAGATCAGGATGTTAGTCGATACGGGGCGCAATTGGGACACGAAGGGCAACTGCTCCAATACCCCGGCGATTTGCTGCGCCCGGGCGTGGTCCTCCCGCAGTCGTTCGACGTGGTGGTCCAGTGCATAGATGCCTGCCGCCGCCAAAAATCCGGCCTGGCGCATACCACCTCCCATTACCTTTCTCACCCGCCGGGCCGCCCGGATGAGGTCGCGGTCGCCGATCAGGAGCGATCCCACCGGAGCGCCCAATCCCTTCGACAGGCAAACAGATATGCTGTCGAATAGTTCGCCGATCTCCAGGGGCGTATTCCCCGATTCCGTCAGCGCGTTGAAGATCCGGGCCCCATCGAGATGCAGTTTCATGTTCTTGCGGCGGCAAACCTCTCGAATAGCTCGCATGTCCTTTAATTGGTAATAGCTTCCCCCTGCCCGGTTGCAGGTGTTCTCCAGCACAACCAGCGCGCTTTTCGGCAACCAGTCGAAGGTGGGTTTCACCGCGGCTTCCACTTGCTCGGCCGAAAGCCGGCCCTGATCGCCTTCGAGCAGGTTGATGGCGACTCCCGAGTGGAAGGCGTAACCCCCCACTTCGTAGTGGTAAATATGAGAATGCTGATCGCAGATCACCTCATCCAGCGGTTGGGTATGGACCTTAATGGCGATCTGGTTGGTCATGGTACCCGAGGGGCAATACAAGGCCGCCTCCTTTCCAAAAAGGGCTGCTGCTTTGGCCTCCAGGGCGTTTACCGTGGGGTCTTCTCCGAAAACATCGTCGCCGACCTCCGCCTGCATCATGGCTTCCAGCATGGCAGGAGTAGGTTTCGTTACCGTGTCGCTTATCAGGTTGATCATTTTTGCATATTTTGGCGTAAAATTACAAATATAGACCCATGCGTAGTCCTTTCATTACCCTCCTTCTCCTCCTTTTTGCGGGGATTTCCTGGAATTGCCATTCCGATTCGAAGACGGATACCCAAGCTGCAACAGGAACTGACACCACAACAACACAAGAGAACACGATCGAGCGGCTGCGTTCGCAGGTCGTCGATGAAAACGATATCTACGGCCGTTTAAGGGCTACGGTATCCGTACTCCAGGATGAATACACCAAGTCGGAGGCCACCATGCCCGGACTAAAGGACGTATCGGTGGAGATCGGTGCGGATTGTGTCCTCACCATTTCCAACAAAGCCTACGGGGACGAGGTGACCCGCGTGAACCTCCAGGCCCTGGATCCCAATGGATTCGGGCTGATCCCCGACCTGAACGAAGGCGATTTCCCGGGGCTGAGGATCCGGACCCTGGAAGCAAAACCGGCCGTTGAACTGTTGAAAAACGGGGCCCTGGTCACGACCCGGTCGGAATTGGTGATCTATCTGGCCAACCGTCCGGCGATCGAGCGGATCACCCCATACATGCTGCAAGCCTTGAACATTTGCCAGGGCGTTCAGTATCCCGATTGACAGACTTTGCGTGTTTTTTACAAGAAGTCCGGGCGAATCTTTGCAGGCTCTGGAAAAAGTATTAATTTTTCCAAACCAATTTAGGAAAGCGAAAAAGAGGCTTGAAAGCGATGACCGAGTTTAACAATTTTTTCAAATCTGCCTTTTCGGTGGATAATGTGATCTTCGGGTTTGATGAAGGCGATCTCAAAGTCTTGCTGATCAACAGGGGCGCCGATCCTTTCAAAGGGATGTGGGCTTTGCCTGGTGATCTGGTCTACCCCAACGAAGATCTGGATGCCGCAGCCGGCAGGGTATTGGAAGAGCTGACGGGGTTGCGGGATGTCTACCTGGAGCAGGTCAATGCCTTTGGGGCGGTAAACCGGCATCCCCTGGGCAGGGTCATCACCGTGGCCTATTACAGCCTGATCAAGATCTCGAACTACGTGGTAACTCCGGCCTCGTTTGCCCAGCAGGCAAAATGGCATTCCCTTTCCTCGGTGGAAGCGTTGGCTTTCGATCACAATGAGATCCTGAATGCCTGTTATCAGCGGCTAAAACAGCGGGTGCGGACGCGGCCGGTTGGTTTTGAACTGTTGCCGCCCAAATTTACGCTCACCCAGCTGCAGCACCTCTATGAAGCGATCCTGGAAACCGGACTCGACAAGCGGAATTTCAGGAAGAAGATCCTTTCGATGAATTTGCTGGTCGATCTGGATGAAACCCAGGAAGGTGTGGCCCACCGACCCGCCAAACTGTACCAGTTTGCACAAGAGCGCTATGAAAAACTCGTTCGGGAGGGCTTCTCTTTTGAACTGAAAGAATCGAAGCGAAAACCGACTCCGCTGCTTCCCGTCTGATCAGTAAATATACCCGTCTTCGTCGAAGACATAGATCATCAGATCCCCGTCGCCGTGGAAGCGGTAATATTCCACCAGGTCGACCAGATCGGCGCGATTCCCCGTGAAGTGGAAGACAAATGTGCTGCCCGCGCCTTTTTCATCGATGCCATGCAGGATGACCTTACCGTCGGCGTTTATCTCGAAGGAGCTATAGATGCCGGGGGAAAACGTTTCGGGACCGACGATGGATTCCAGCCCGCCCAAAAAGCTTTCGCCCAGCGTCTGGACGGAATCTACCCGGGGGAATACCCCTCCCCAAATGGTATTTTCCGGTAAGCGGTTCAGCGTGCCAGGGTCGACCAGGATGCCGTTGGCAGTTTCCATTCGAATGGAATAATGCTCGGGACGTACGAGCAGTACCCCATCATTCTGAACCACATCTTTCAGGCTGATCAGCAATTTATAATCGCCATCGGGAAGGAAGCCCAGGTTCAATTCTTCTTTCGCAACCCCGGAACCGGGCTCGCACGGTTCGTTCAATCCCCAGTCGTTAATAGTCAAATGGATCTTTTTGCTTCCCTGATCCAGGTGATAATCAATGGAATAATTGGTACAGTCCAGTACTTCCAGGCTGGTGAGTTCGACCTTCAGAGGACGCTGCCCCGGCTGCAAATTTTCATTCATGGAGATCTGAAAGGCAGCCGGGATGTCGACCACCACCGGAAGATCCAGGTCTTTGTTGCAGGACAGGCACCCGATCACAGGGATACCCAGGAGCAGGTTCATTATTTTTCTGGCAAGAGATCTTTTCATTTTCGGATTTATTCCCATGACTAAAAACGAAAAAACAAAGGGATTGCTGCTTGGCATAGTTTGGGGATCGAAAAAATAGACCAAATCCTCCAACTGGTCAAGCAAATGAAAACCAATTTTTGAAAAAATTGATAAACGCGTATATTTACAACGGAAACTAGCTCCAGAAGGTAAATTTTCCACTCCATACCCCCTAAAAAGGTAAAAGACACTACTCCTATTTCCTCCATTGACACAGGCGTGTTGGTGGCAAGCAATTTTTTTCTCCTAGTCCGATCCTGTTGCATGGGCCGGGCTTAATTTCTATTCTATGAAATTGCATTTGCCGGTTTTGTCCAGATCTGGACAAGTGGCGGCGACAGGGGTATTGATCACACTTCAATTACTTGTTGCCAATTGGTCGAGAGCTCAGTGTAGTCCTTCCTTTCAGCAGGCGCAAGCTTGCCTGGGAACGGCGCTTGTTCTGGAGGGAGATACAACCGGGATCTGGCATCTTTGGACGATCGCCGATCCCGGGGAAACGGCAGGCATTACCTTGTCGGGCCAAAATGGTCCTTATACGCAGGTCGACGCTACTTCACCGCAAGCCAAGGCAGGTACCTTATTGGTTCAATACCAGACCTTGATGCCGTCAGGCTGCTTGTCGCTCACCTATTTCTCCGTTTCCTTCGTGGCCCAGCCGGTTATTTCCGGGGTGGGGGCGGCTGGTGTTTGCATCCAGAACGAACCGCTCTTGCTACAGGCTATTCCACCGGGCGACGGCGGGAGCTTTTCAGCCTCTTTTCCCGGGGCATTATCCGATAACGGCAATGGCTCGGCCTGGCTGGATCCTTCGGTGGCCGGCCCCGGCCTGGTCGAAGTGAGCTACCAACCCCTGGGTTGCGGAGCGACTGCTTCTACCGAGCTCCTCATTGCTGATTGTCCCATTCCATCGATCCAACTCGAATCGGCTTGCTCCTGCCGGCCCGGCGAACAGGGCCCCCAGGGAAACAGCGCCCCGGGCGTCCCGGGACAATTTGAAGAAACCGTAGTGGTGCGGAGTCAGTCCGGCGAAATCTGGACCCTGACAGCGGCAGATGGTTTTTACAGCCCGCTCAGTCCGCAGCCTCCGGCTGCCCCGGCTCCCCTGGCCAATGGCCAATCCCTGGATGAACCCTCGCCTGGAAAATACACCCTTACCGGGATCCATTTGGATGGCATGGGCTATTCGGTATCCGTGACCAATGGGACCGATACCCTCCATATTTCCAATAGTTGCCATTACCCGCAGTTGGCGCTGGAAAACCTTCCCGCGGGCATTTGCCTGGAAGCTCCTCCGGTTCCCCTGGCCGTGCAGACCAATGGCGTCGAAGGCGTCGGGGTCTTTTCCATCTGGGATGCGAGCGCCGATCAATTGATCCAGGCCCCGGCGAGCCAACTGGACCCCCTGGCGCTTGGAGCAGGTGAATTTTTGATCCAATACTTTTTTGACCAGACTCCCGACAGCGCACCCTGCCTGGACTGCATGCCCGGTTGTATGCAAGTGGCGGCCCAGACCGTGGCCATCGCAGCAGAAACCTCGGGGATCGCCTGCAACAACTTCGTCCAGGTGGCCCTGCCCGGAACCTGCGTCCAGGAGATCCTCCCCGACATGGTGCTGGAAGGCGATCCTCAACCCAATGTTTTTTATGAAGTAGAAATATTCAACGGGATCAACGCCCTCGGCAATACGGTCGACGCTTCCCACCTGGGCCTGAACCTTACCGTGGAAGTGACCAACACCTGCACCGGAGAAAGTTGCTGGGGAACCCTCTCGGTGGTCGACAACCTGCCTCCGGTCTTCGATTGCCCGGACGAACCTTTCGTATTGTATTGCGGGCAGGATGCAGATGCGGTACCGCCGCCTGCTTTGACCGACAATTGCGACAACAGCCTGCCGCCGGACTTCCTGGGAGAAACCGTCGAAACGCAGGGGTGCGCCGCCAATGATGGTATTTGGACGACCATTACCCGGCAATGGGGTGGAAAGGATGCCTCCGGAAATGCAGCTGCTTCCTGCACCCAACAGATACAGGTGATTCGCGGCACATTGGAGGAAATTGTTTTCCCTCCGCACCTCAACGGTTTCGATGCTCCGGCTCTCGACTGCAGTATAGGCGATACGAGCCCGGAACAAACCGGCTTCCCCACTCTGAACGGCGTGCCGCTGGGTACGGGATCGGTTGATGTTTGCGCCCTCTCCGCCTATTATTCCGACCTGAGCTTTCCGGCTTGCGGGAATACGCAGAAAATGATCCGAACCTGGACCGTTTGGGATGCTTGCCTGCCTTCCGTCCCGGGTCAGAACCCGCTGGTGTATACCCAGGCGATCTGGGTAACGGATTCGACCCCGCCGTCGATCCAGTGTCCACCGGAGATCCAGGCCAATCTGCTCAGCCTGGCCTGCGACGGACCCGTGGAACTGCCCCCACTGGAGGCAACCGACGATTGTTCGGACCTGAGCTTTTCCGTGGAGACTCCCGCCGGCTTCCTGTCCGGAAATGGCGGGATCCAGGAAGGCTTATTTCCCGGGGTCTATACAGCGGTTTATACAGCTACGGATGCCTGTGGCAATGCTTCCGAATGCGAACTTGCCTTGCAGATCGTCGACGGGGTCGCCCCGGTGGCCATTTGCGATGAATATACCGTCATCAGCCTGGACGCCGACGGGGTGGCTGAACTTCCCGCAATCGACCTTGATGACGGCAGTTACGATAATTGTACCGAGGTGAGCTTCCTGGTCAAACGCCTGGACCTCATCAATGAGAATTTTGCCCCCTGGACTTATTTCAATTGTGAAGATGTAAAAGGAGGGCCGATCCCGGTGGAATTGCAAGTGAGCGACACATACGGCAATACCGGCGCCTGCCAGGTTAATGTAACCGTGCAGGACAAGATCGCTCCGATTTTGGAGTGCCCTCCCGCCATCGTGCTGGATTGCAGCCAGGACCCCACCGATCTCTCCCTGACGGGCGAGCCCGGGTTGACGGAAGCCTGTTGGGTACAAATGGGGTGGACCGATACCGATCTCTCATCCAGTTTCTGCGGTTGGGGAGATCTGTTGCGGACCTTCCAGGCGGTGGATGCATCGGGCAACAACGCCACTTGCCAGCAAACGATCACGATCGTGAGCCAACAGCCTTTCGACCTGACCGGTATAACCTGGCCGGAAGATCTGACCTTCCCCGATTGCACGGCCCCGTCGGGTTTTGATCCCGACAGTTTGCCCGGTCCGGCCCAGCGGCCCGTCTTTGGCGAACATCCTTGTGCATTGGTGGCCACCAATTACGAAGACGCCTATTTCGATATTGCAGCCCCGTCGTGTTTCAAGATCGTCCGGACCTGGCGGGTGATCGATTGGTGTCAGTTCGATCCGGACCATCCCGAAGAAGGCGGTTACTGGGAACACCAGCAGGTGCTGAAAGTGGAGGATCACACCCCTCCCGAACTCAATTGCTCGTTCAGCCCGGTGGTGAAGGTATTGGCACAGGATTGCCTGGAAACGGTCAACCTGCCCCAACCGGAGGTATCGGATTGCAGTCCGGACGTAGAGATCCTGGTGGACAGTCCCTTTGGGGAGGGATTCGGACCATTCCCGGATATCCCATTGGGGGAATACCCCGTCACCTATACCGCAGTCGACCACTGCGGGAACCTGTCCGCCTGCTCTTTTACCTTACTGGTGGTCGATGTGAAGAAACCCACGCCTCTTTGCGATAACGGACTGGTGGTCAATCTGATGCAAACCGGGATGGCGATCATTCCCGTCTGGTTGCTCGACGAAGGGAGCCACGACAATTGCACGGACCAGGGAGACCTGATCTTTTCCTTCTCATATAACGATCCGGCCGACACCCTGCTCCTGGTCGATTGCAGCACGCCGGCGGGCCTGGTCGTTCAGATGTGGGTGACGGACCAATTCGGCAATTCCGATTATTGCCAGACATTGATCCTCATTGAAGACAATTTCCACGTTTGTCCGGCGGCGCCCCTTTCGCTGGCGGGGAGCATCGAATCGGCAGCCGGATCGGGGGTAGGAGGCGTTTGGCTGACACTCAACGACCCATTGGTGGCGGGAGCCTTTTCCGATTCTACCGGCAATTTTGAGCTAACAGGGTTGTCGGAGGGGGCGGATTACACCCTTTTCCCCGAGAAGGACATCGATCCCCTCAACGGGGTGACGACCTATGATATGGTCTTGATCACCAGGCATATCCTGGGGACGCAATTCCTGGATTCGCCTTACAAGATCATCGCCGCCGATATCAACCGGTCGAACTCGGTTTCGACGCTGGACCTGGTGGAATTGCGCAAGCTCATTCTGTTCCAGATCCCTGGTTTTCCGAACAATACATCCTGGCGATTTGTCGATGCGGCCTATATTTTCCCGGACCCGGTGCATCCATTCGACTACCCATTCCCGGAGGTGATCGACTTCAATGATCTGGTAGCCGGGCTGCCACCGCCAGCCTTTATCGCGATCAAAGTGGGGGATGTCAATCTGAGCGCTTCCGGTTTTTGAGTGAAAAAGGCGAAAAACTGACGCGATTCCATATTATCTTTGCCGCGTGGGACGCATAATGGGAATAGACTATGGAACCAGGCGAACGGGGATTGCCGTGACGGACCCCCTGAAGATCATTGCCAGCGGGTTGGATACCATTCCCACGGAAACTGTCTTTGACTTTCTTGCCGGTTATCTGGCGGAGGAGGAAGTGGAGCGGATCGTGGTGGGCTATCCCCTTTATCCCGACGGAAATCCTGCACAGATTGCCCCTCAGGTTGAGGAGTTTATCAAAAAACTCCGGAAACTTTTCCCCGCACTGGCGGTTAATACCTGGGACGAGCGGTATACCTCCGAAGAAGCCAAACGGATCATTTTGCAAAGCGGCGCCCGTAAAAAACAGCGACGCGACAAGGCGCTGGTCGATAAGATCAGTGCTGCGCTTATTTTGGAGGATTACCTAAAAACCCATGTTTGGTAAAAAATTTAAAAATCGTTTTTGAATATGATCTTACCCATTTACGCTTACGGCCAACCGGTTCTGAAGAAGACAGGGAAGGAGATCGGCCCGGAATACCCGGAGTTGGAGGCGTTGATCGCCAACATGTGGGAAACCATGTACAATGCGCATGGGGTTGGGTTGGCTGCCCCCCAGATCGGACATTCCGTTCGCCTGTTTATCGTAGATACCGTTCAGTTGAGCAAGGAAGAAAAAGAAGGCCCCGGCATCAAGCAGGTGTTTATCAATGCAGAAATGCTGGAAGAAGCCGGGGAGCCCTGGCCCTACGAAGAAGGTTGCCTCAGCATCCCGGATATCCGTGGGGATGTGGAGCGCCTTCCCCAGGTGCGCCTCCGGTTTGTCAATGAAAAATTCGAACCCCACGAAAAGGTATTTACCGGTATTGAGGCCCGGGTGATCCAGCACGAGTACGACCACATCGAAGGGCGTTTGTTCACCGAACGGCTCAAGCCGATCAAGCGCCGGCTCATCCAGCGGAAACTGGATAATATTAAGAAAGGACAGGTTGAAGTGGAATACCGCATGAAATTCCCCCAGTCCCGGTAAGCGTTTTTCTACCCTAACCAACAACCATGGAAGAATTACTCAGCAAGTACAAGCAACGGCAACCGGAGATCGTTTTCGAGTGGAACGACACCGAGACACCGGCCCGGGGCTGGATCGTCATTGATACCCTGCGCAACGGGGCGGCGGGAGGGGGCACCCGGATGCGCGACGGCCTCACCAAAGACGAGGTTGTGTCCCTGTCGAAAGTGATGGGCATAAAGTTCTCGATCAGCGGGCCCGATATCGGGGGCGCCAAATCGGGGATCGATTTCGACCCGCAGGATCCCCGGCGGGACGGTGTACTGCAGCGGTGGTTCAAAGCGGCCTATCCCATTCTGAAAAATTACTACGGTACCGGCGGCGATCTGAATGTGGACGAGTTGAAGGACGTCGTGCCGATTACCGAAGCGCTGGGGTTATGGCACCCGCAGGAAGGAGTGGTCAACGGCCATTTCCATTCCGCATCGGGAGAGAAGATCAACATCATCGGGCAATTGCGGTATGGATGCGCCAAGATCGTGGAAGATCCGCGCTACGTGCCGGAAAGTCCGCGGAAATACGCGGTAGCGGACCTGATCACCGGATACGGGGTATCGGAGGCGGTGCGGCATTATTACGACCTGTACCACCACCGGGACCTGGAAGGGAAAACGGCGATCATACAGGGGTGGGGCAATGTTGCCTCCGCGGCCGCCTGTTATCTGGCCCTGCAAGGGGTGAAAATATTGGGGATCATCGACCGGCACGGAGGATTGATCCGGGAGGAAGGTATGGAGCTGGAAGAGGTCAGGTTCCTGTTCAATGAGAAAAGTGGGAACAAGTTGCACTCCGAGCCGCTCCTGTCTTTTGAGGAGGTCAATGAGCGGATTTGGAGCCTTGGAGCCGACATTTTTATTCCCGGTGCAGCCTCAAAAATTGTGACCCGGCCGCAGATCGATCGTTTAATAGAAGGAGGCGTTGAAGTGATCGCCTGCGGGGCTAATGTGCCCTTTATCGATGATGAGATCTTTTTCGGTCCGACTGCCATCTTCACCGATGGTCATACCAGCCTGATACCCGACTTCATTGCCAACTGCGGGATGGCCCGGATCTTTGCCTACCTGATGCAACCCGGTGTAGAAATGACTGATGAGGCAATTTTCCTGGACGTGTCGCAAACCATGCGCCGGGCCCTGGAAGAGGTGCGGGCAGTCGATCCCAGTCCGGTCGGTATCGCGTCGAGAGCCCTGGAAAAAAGCCTGAAAAAGCTGGTGGCGCCGGGAATTTGATTGGACGGAACCCAAAATGAACGGCAGGCAAGGGGCAGAGGGGTAAAAAGAAATACTTTTTTTTTGCCACAAGGCAAAATAAACAATACATTTGTAAAGCACGCTACTCCGCATTCACCCTCAAAACTGATCACAACCAAAGTTCCCTATGACATCAAGAGAAACTATGAGAATTTTCTTCCTCCTTCTTTTTGCATTTTCCCTGACGAGTCTATACAGTCAGGGAGGAAACAACAGTTCAGCCTATGGAGGAATTCAGGCGACCCCCAAATACGCATGGGAAGTAGGCTTGCACGGAGGGCACTTCTTTTCCTCCGGCGACATCGCATTCACGCCCAGTTATGGGTTCGGCTTTCACGTTCGAAGAGCGCTGGACTATGTATTCTCCCTGCGTCTGGACGGTATGTACGGCCTTGCTCAAGGCGACAGCAGGTCTTCCGGCTGGAGGATCGATCCGACGCCACAGGATCCCAATAACGGGGATGACCAGCTTTTTTACCACAAGACTACCTATGCTTCGGTAGCCGTTCACGGGGTTATGGTATTGAACAACCTGCGCTGGGACAAACCAACCAGGAAAGTCAATTTGTATGTTTTCGCCGGCGCCGGTCCTACCTATATCAAGACCGCTTTGGAATCGCAGGAAAAGGGCGGATTTTCCTATGCAGATGTCGTGGACGTGCCGGGTGGCCCCCTTTCCGGGCGGCAGACCTCTCAATTTGTCGCCGGCCTGGAAGCAGGCGCCGGGATATCTGTTCGCATCAGCAGCGGATTCAACCTGGGCCTGGAGCACAAAGGCGCAACTGTTTTCGGAAAGCGTACCGACCTGATGGACGGGATCGAATACCGCTGGCGCGACATTATCAACTATACTAACCTTCGCCTCAATTTCAACCTTCGCCGGGGCGGCAAACTGGCTGAGCCCTTGTATTGGGTGAACCCGCTCGATGTGGTCCTTAACGACATCTCCGAACTGAAAGCCCGTCCGGTCCTCGACCTTACGGATACCGACAAGGATGGGGTGATCGACATCATCGACCAGGATAAGAACTCACCTCCCGGCGCACCGGTCGACACGCGGGGCGTACCCCTCGATAGCGACGACGACGGCATTGCCGACTACCTCGATAAGGAACCCTACTCCCCTCCCGGCACTTCGGTGGATGGAGAAGGTGTGGCCCAAAATCCGCAGTATCAAAACCAGGATTATGTGACCCGGGACGAACTGGATCGCCTCCTGGAAAATGCCGTGGAAGGCGGCGGCGGACCGGGTGCTGCCGTGGTAGACTGGTTCCTGCCCATGGTCCACTTCAATATCGATAGCTATAAAATTCGCGAATCCGACTACGGCAATCTGGCCAGTATCGCCAACGTCCTCAAGTCCAATCCGAAGATCCGGATCGTGGTACAAGGATTTACCGACAAGACGGCTTCCGATGATTACAATAACATTCTCTCCTACAATCGCGCCCAGGCGGCGATCGATCACCTGGTCAACCTGAACGGCATCGACCGCAATCGCCTGGTCTTGCAATATGGCGGAGAATCCAATAACCTGGTGCCTTCCAGCGGCAGCAGCCTCATGAACCGCCGGGTGGAATTCCGCGTAGCCACCAAGGATGATGTGGAAATGCCGGCGCCTCAAGGCGGCACGACTCCCAAGGTGGAGGGTAATATTCAGGGGTATTGATCTTTGATAATCCCAATTCTCCATAAAAGAAAGGGGCCATCCATTCGGACGGCCCCTTTCTCTTTTCAGGTAGAATGGAATTTACACCATCAACCGGATGGGGTCTTCCAAAATAGCTCTCATCGTTTCGAGGAAACGGGCGCCGGTAGCGCCATCCACCACCCGGTGATCGCAGGAAAGGGTCATTTTCATGCGCTGGCCCACGACGATCTCGCCGTTTTTGACCACGGGTTTTTCCACGATCGTTCCCACGGCCAGGATACAGGCATCCGGTGGGTTGATGATAGCGGTGAATTCTTCGATACCGAACATGCCCAGGTTGGAGATGGTGAAGGTATTGCCCTGCATCTCTTCCGGTTGCAACTTCCGGTTTTTGGCTTTTTCGGCGAAGGTCTTGACCTCTTCATTGACCTGAGAGAGGGTTTTCATATCGGCATGGCGGATCACGGGAACGAGGAGTCCGTCTTCCACGGCGACGGCTACGCCGATGTGGATATCGCGGTTATAGCGGATGCGGTCTTCCAGCCAGGAGGCATTCACGGCGGGATGTTGGCGAAGGCTGGCAGCAGCGGCTTTGAGGACCAGGTCGTTGAACGAGATCTTCACCGGAGCCACTTCGTTGATCTGTTTGCGGATCGCGATGGCCTTTTCCATATCCACTTCAATAGTGAGGTAGAAGTGGGGCGCGGAGAATTTGCTTTGGGCGAGCCGGCGGGCGATGGTCTTCCGCATTTGGGAGACGGGTTTGTCTTCGAAATTGCTGCCCGGAGCTGCCGGCGCGAATGGGATAACCGAATGTTCGGCGGCCGGTTCGATTGCCGGAGACGCTTGGGTTGCCGGGGCGCCTGAACCGAGATAGGCTTCTACATCGCGTTTCACGATGCGGCCATGATCACCGCTTCCTTTTACCTGGCGCAGATCTACTCCCGATTCCTGGGCGATGCTGCGGGCCAGGGGAGAAGCTTTAACCCGTTCGGTGGTGTCCGGCTCCGGCTGAGCGGGCGCTGACATAACGGGTGTGGGTTCGGTAGGCTGAGGCACGGCAGGCTCTTCCGTCTTCGCAGCGCCGTTCGAATCGCCACCGGCAGCCAGGGCAGCCTTCCAATCCTCGCCTTCTTTGCCGATCACGGCGATCACGCCATTGATGGGCACGGGACCCTCCTTGATAGCGATGTGTAAAATGACGCCTTCCACGAAGCTGTCGAGTTCCATGGTCGCCTTGTCGGTTTCCACCTCGGCGATCGTCTCGCCGATCTTGACCTTATCGCCTTCATTCTTCAACCAACCGACGATATTGCCCTCTTCCATCGTATCGCTCATGCGAGGCATGCGAATAATCTCTGCCATGTTTCGTTTTCTTTATCTTTCGAAAATAATGGGTGCCGGCTGCTTTTCAGCGCCGCCGGGTGAATTAAGCGGCAAAATTAATGTATTATCAACACTGACCAATCATATTGGTTTATTTTTTCTGTCGCAGAAGCAATGGGAATCCTTAATTTTGCCCTATGAATTATTCGTCGAAATTGATTGAAGAAGCGGTTCAGGCCTTTGCTACCCTCCCGAGCATTGGCAAAAAGACCGCCCTGCGCCTGGTATTGCACCTGGTGAAAATGGAACCCGAGCTGACGGAGCGGCTGGGAGAGGCCTTGCTCAGCATGCGCCGGAACATCCAATTCTGCCAGGATTGCCATCACTTGTCCGACGGGCCCAAGTGCCAGATCTGCGCCGATGCCCGCCGCGACCGGTCGCTGGTTTGTGTGGTAGAAGGCATTCGCGATGTGATGGCCATTGAGGAAACCGGGCAATACCGGGGGCTGTATCACGTTTTGGGAGGGGTGATCTCTCCGCTGGAAGGCGTAGGGCCCGATAGCCTGAATATCGATTCATTGGTGCAGCGGGTGGAAGCCGGCGATGTGAAAGAATTGATCATGGCGGTGAGCCCGACCATCGAAGGGGAGACGACCATTTTTTATCTTTCGAAACAACTCGGCCGGTATCCGGTCCGGATCAGCACAATAGCGCGCGGGGTATCTTTCGGTGGAGAATTGGAATACGCCGATGAACTGACCCTGGCCCGCTCGATCACGGCGCGTATCCCTTATAAACATGAATGAACCCCCCGGCATCCGGCTTTCGGTCGTCATTGTCAATTTCAACGTCAAGTACTTCCTTGAGCAAGCGCTGCTCTCGGTGCGGCGCGCCTCTGCCGACCTGCCCGTGGAGATCTTCGTGGTCGACAACAACTCGGTCGACGACTCGGTGGCCATGGTGCGGAAGAAATTCCCGGAGGTTCACCTGATCGTCAATACCGAAAACCTCGGCTTTTCCAAGGCTAATAACCAGGCGATCGAACAAGCCGGGGGCGAATATGTCCTTTTGCTCAATCCGGATACCGTGGTCGAAGAGGACACCTTTGAAAAGTGTCTCGCCTTCATGGATGCGCACCCCGAAGCCGGCAGCCTGGGCGTCAAGATGATCGACGGAGCCGGTATTTTCCTGCCGGAGTCCAAGCGGGGATTTCCCTCGCCCTTCGTGGCTTTTGCCAAGGCATTCGGCCTGTCCCGGATCTTTCCCCGCTCGCGTTTGTTCAACCACTACCACCTCGGCTACCTCGACCGCGATCAGACCCACGAGGTGGAGGTGCTCTCCGGTGCTTTCATGCTCCTCAGGAAGGCTGTATTAGACCAGGTGGGGCTCCTGGACGAGACTTTTTTCATGTATGGGGAAGATATAGACCTTTCGTACCGGATCGTCCAGGCGGGCTTTAAAAACTATTATTTTGCCGATACTACCATCATCCATTACAAAGGGGAAAGCACCAAAAAAGGCAGCCTGAACTATGTGCGGACCTTTTACCAGGCGATGATGATCTTCGCCCGCAAACACTTCTCCGGAGAAAAGATGCACCTGTTCATTTTCATGATCCAGATGGCGATCTATTTCCGGGCCTTCCTCACGTTGTTTCACGCCTGGACGAAAAAACTGGCCCTGCCCTTGCTCGACACGGGGCTCATGGTGGGTGGACTTTTATTCATAAAAAATTTCTGGGCGACCCAATATTTCAAGGATCCCGATTATTTTCAGCCCGCATTTTACTATTTCAATACACCGCTTTACGTGGCCGTATGGCTCGGCGCCTTGTATTTCAGCGGATCGTACGACCCGCCCCTTCGCCTTCGCCGGCTGGTGCGAGGCCTGTTGTGGGGCACCTTGTTCCTGGCGGCCGTTTACGGTTTTCTGCCTCTCGATTTTCGCCCCTCCAGGGCCATCATCCTGATGGGCGCCTTGTGGGCGATCCTCTCGACGGTGGGGTTGCGCTTTATCATCCATTTTATTCGCTTCCGCAATCTCGACCTCGGCCGCGAGCGGGAGCACAACCTCGTCATTGTGGGGCACAAAGAGGAGAGCGACCGGGTGCGCTACCTCCTGCACCAGGTTCAGGTGCGAAAGAACATAATCGGAGTCGTGGCCCCCTTCGACACGGACGACCTGGAAACATACCTGAGCACCATTTCACGGCTCGACGAAGTGGTCTACATTTACAAAGTCGACGAGGTCATTTTTTGCAGCCGGGATATCAGCTCGCAAGACATCATGCGTTGGATGACCCGCCTGGGGCCCCATCTGGAATACAAGATCGTGCCCGACGAAAGCATGAGCATTATCGGGAGCAGTTCGAAAAATGCCCAGGGCGAGGTCTACACCTTCGATATCCAATTCAATATCGCCACAGCGATGGCCCGGCGCAACAAACGCATGTTGGACCTCCTTTTGACCCTGGTTATTCTGGTTGCCTCGCCGGTCCTGGTCTGGTTTTTGGAGAAAAAACAG
Organism: Lewinellaceae bacterium; assembly: GCA_020636275.1. Classification (GTDB taxonomy): domain Bacteria; phylum Bacteroidota; class Bacteroidia; order Chitinophagales; family Saprospiraceae; genus JADJTT01. The sequence goes on from JACJYD010000001.1 coordinate 1,772,579, forward strand.
GGACTGTGGCGCAATTGCTTCCACGTGTTATCCGGAAAACGCTCCTGGGTAGGCTATGCATCGGTGGAGGAGGGGACGAACGCCTTGCCTCCTTTGAAGAAAGGGATCCTGAGTCCCATCAGCGGCCTGCGCTATCCCATCCACGACGGTCCCACCATCCAGCGCCTGAATTTTTTCTATGCCAAGGATTACCGACCCTTTGACGATCTGGATATCGTTTGGAGAGGGGTGAAGGGAGTTGGAGGGGAATGAGCCCAATTCAGTGTGGTAAACATTTGGTTCATCAACCCCTACCAATGGGCAGGGTTCGTCCTGATAGAGTAGCATGGTAGGAAAGGATGCTGTATCTTGCACCAATCACCAATCACCAATCACCAATCACCAATCACCAATCACCAATCACCAATCACTAATCACCAATATCTGATGTCCCTGACCCCTGCCTACATTTCCGGCCTAGCCAAAAAGATCCATCCGGAAACCGTCGCTATCCGCCGGCACCTGCACCAGCATCCGGAGTTGTCGTTCCAGGAAGAGCAGACGGCAGCTTATGTGGCGTCGCGATTGGAGGCATTGGGTATTTCCCATAAAAAAAACGTGGCTGGACATGGAGTCATCGGCTGGATAAAGGGGCGAAACCCCGAAAAGCGCCTGATCGCCCTGCGGGCCGATATGGATGCGCTGCCGATCATGGAGGAAAATGAGGCGCCGTACTGTTCGCAGCGCCCCGGCGTCATGCACGCCTGCGGGCACGATGTGCATACGGCATCGCTCCTGGGTACGGCACAGATCCTTCAGGAGACCCGTTCGGAATGGGAAGGCACCGTGCAATTGATCTTCCAGCCCGGTGAAGAACTGCTGCCCGGCGGCGCTTCGCTGATGATCGCGGAAGGCGTGCTGGATAACCCCCGCCCGGAGCTGATCCTGGGTCAGCACGTGCATCCCTCGTTAGAAGCGGGACGTATCGGCTTGCGCCCGGGCATGTTCATGGCCTCTTCCGACGAAATTTACCTCACCATAACCGGGAAAGGAGGGCATGGCGCCACCCCCCACGAATGTGTCGACCCCATTCTGATCGCCTCCCATATAGTGGTGGCCCTCCAACAGATCGTCAGCCGCCGGGCGGATCCCACCACTCCAAGTGTATTAACCCTGGGCAAGATCGAATCGAGCGGTGGGGCGACCAACGTCATTCCCAACCAGGTTTCGATCATGGGAACCTTTCGGACGATGGACGAGGCGTGGCGCCAGAAAGCTCACCAATTGATCAGTACAATGGCCACAAAAATGGCCGAGGGGATGGGCGGGAAATGCCAGGTCCGCATCGTGAACGGCTACCCCTTTCTGGTCAATGAAGAGAACCTGACCGAAATGGTCCGCACCTTTGCCCGCGAATACCTGGGCGAAGAGGGGCAGGTCGTCGAACTCCCGATGCGAATGTCGGCCGAGGACTTTGCCTATTACTCGCAGATCATGCCCGCCTGTTTCTACCGCCTGGGCACCGGCAATCCGGCCAGGGGCATCACGGCCCCTGTGCATACCCCCACATTCGACATCGACGAGGCGGCACTGGAGACGGGCCCCGGCCTTATGGCCTGGTTGGCGATCCGCCTTTTAAAAAATGAGTTTGGCCGGCACTAGACCGGCCAAACTCATTTTTATGATTAATTTTACGCCTCAAAATCCATTTCAAATTATGGCGAAAGTATTGATCGTAGACGATGAAAGCAGTATTCGCCGGGCATTCCGGGAGATCCTGGAGTTTCAGGAGTACAAGGTCGAAGAAGCAGGCGATGGGGTCGATGCCCTGGTGAAGGCCAAACAGTGGAAGCCGGACGTCGTGATCATGGACATCAAAATGCCGAAGATGGACGGCATGGAGGCCCTGGAGAAATTGCAGGAAAAATTTCCGGACCTGCCGGTGATCATGATCTCCGGCCATGCCAATATCGATACGGCCGTGGAGGCGGTTAAAAAAGGCGCCTTTGATTTCATTGCCAAGCCCCCGGACCTCAACCGGGTGCTCATCACCGTGCGCAACGCGCTCGACCGGTCCAACCTGGTGATCGAGACCAAAACCCTTCAAAAGAAAGTATCCAAAAGCAAAGTACAGCAGATCATCGGGGAGTCGGAGCCCATCCGCCAGATCCGGGAGATCATTGAAACCGCCGGGCCGTCCGAAGCCCGGGTTTTGATCACCGGAAGCAACGGCTCGGGGAAGGAGCTGGTGGCCCGCTGGCTGCACGAATACAGCCGCCGTGTGGAAGGCCCCATCGTGGAGGTCAACTGCGCCGCCATTCACGCCAACCTGATCGAAAGTGAATTGTTCGGGCATGAAAAAGGCTCTTTTACCGGAGCCGACCGCCAGCATTTCGGCAAGTTCGAACAGGCCAACGGCGGCACCCTTTTCCTCGACGAGATCGGCGACATGAGCCTGGATGCCCAGGCCAAGGTGCTCCGGGCCCTCGAAACCCGGCGCATCACCCGGGTGGGGGGAAACAAGGACATCGAAGTGGATGTACGCGTGGTCGCAGCTACCAACAAAGACCTTCGCGCCGAGATCAACAAGGGTAATTTCCGGGAAGACCTCTTCCACCGCTTGTGTGTGGTGCCTATCCACGTTCCATCCCTCAACGACCGGCGGGAAGACATCCCCCTGCTCGTCGAGTTCTTTATCGAACAGATCTCGGACGAGCAAGGTATTCCGGCCAAGACCGTCGCGCCGGAAGCGATGAAAGCCCTGCAGGAGATCAACTGGACCGGAAATATCCGGGAGTTGCGCAACGTGGTGGAACGGCTCATGATCTTCAGCGGCAGCACCATTACCCTGCGGGAGATCCAATTATACGTCATCCCCTCCGCTGCGTCCGGCTCACAACCGCTGGCTCAATTGTTCCGGCAATACGACAATCTGGAGGACCTCCAGGCGTTTATTGCCAGGGAGTTCAAGGACTTTAAAAACAAATAATTCCTTGAACCGCCGGGTATCCGCCGGTGTTTAATTATTCCGGCCATTTTTAAATTGCATGGGGGAGAACTGCAGCCAATTGCCGCAGTTCTGCTCATCCTTCTAAATACAACACGTGTTCCCATGTCTGAACCCCTTAACGACAAAGCGATAAAACCGAAATACCAACGCAGGAAATGGAGCAGCATAAAAGGCGAGAACTCCTGGACTATGTTCAAGGTCATTTCCGAATTCGTTGATGGTTTTGAAGTGCTCAATCAGGTAGGTCCCTGTGTGTCGGTCTTCGGATCGGCCCGTACCAAACCCCACGATAAATACTATAAGTTGGCTGTCGACATAGCCCGCAGGCTGACCGAAGAGGGCTTCGGGGTCATTACCGGCGGCGGCCCGGGCATCATGGAAGCCGGCAACAAGGGAGCTGCCTTGTACGGCGGATTATCCGTTGGGCTCAATATCAACCTGCCGCACGAGCAGAGTTCCAATCAATACATAGATCCCGACAAAAACGTCAACCACCGCTATTTCTTTATCCGGAAAGTGCTGTTCGTCAAATATGCCCAGGCTTTTGTCGCGCTTCCGGGCGGCTTCGGCACTATGGACGAATTGTTCGAAGTGCTCACCCTTATTCAGACCAGCAAGATCTCCCCGGTTCCTGTGATACTGGTGGGCAGCGAGTTCTGGAGCGGACTGAAAGAGTGGATCCGCTCTGTCATGTATGAACGTTTCGGCAACATCAACGAGGGCGACCTGGACCTTATGCCCATCGTCGACGACGAAGAAGACGTCATTCGCATCATCACCGAGTTTTACTCCGGGGAGCGGGGGGAGCGATTGAAGCCGAATTACGAGCTTTAATCCACAAACTGCCACGAAATTCCCACCCGGAACCGCATCTGCGGCACCGGATATCCGGCCACGAGATAGTAATACTCCCGGGTGAGTAGCGGTACGAGGTTTTCCAGTCGGAACAAGAAACGGAACTTTTGCACCTTGAAGGCCAGACTGGCGTCGACCAATGGCTGCCAGGGCTTATACAACGCGTCCTGCAAATAGAATTGCCCGGTCAGCGGCTGGAAAGCATAGGGCGTGAAATCGCCGGTAAGGCGCAGGTCGATCCCCAGACGGCTAAGCATCACCTTTTTGAAAATTTTCCCTTGTAAATATAGAGAATGGGCCCCGTAGTAAGTGGGCAACCGGAGGAAATCCTGAGTGGCTTGCTGGAGATACAGGCTATTCTCAAAATGGAGCGGACCGATTCCGATATGCGCCCAGGCGCTGAGTTGCAGGATATTGACCGGTAACGAGGTTTGCTGAGCCAGTCCAAGGCTGTCGAAATAGACCAGGAAATTGACCAGGTGGTAGTTTCCGCTCACCTTCAAATTCCCCTTGAATGCGCTAAGCGTCCCGCCCAGCGTGGTATGGATGGTTGACTTGAAATCATTTCTCCAGAACACCTGCTGGGTAATGGTCAACTGATGCTCCACCAGGCTGGGGGCATAACGCTGATTGATGGCGTAGGCCTCGAGTCCGGCCCATCCGGCGATGGGGACGTACCAGCGGCCTTCCACCCGGTAATCACCTGCATTGGCGAGTAGTCCCAGGTGGGCATTCCCCTCCAGGACGCCATTCTTCCCGATAGGCCATTTGAGCAGGAATGTAGCGAAGAGGTTATTCAGGGCGGTGTCAAGGGGTTCTTGCTGCACCCGGTGGTAGGTATGCACCAGTCCGGCCTCCCAGCGGAGCCTTTGTTGGCGGATACCGGTACTGTCGGGGGGGAGGCTGGTGAAAAAGTGCAGCCGCACGGCGTTGCGCACGCTGCGGTGGTTGATGAAATTCCGGATGCCCCGCTGGTCGGTCTGGAAAATGCCGTAGAACGCCGAATCCGGTTCGGGATTTTCATCGTAAAATTTATACGCATTCTGCTGGTAGCGAAAGTCGTGTACGATATCGAGTTGCCCGGCGCGTTTGCCTTTATTGCGTTCGGTAGAAAAGACCCTGAAATGCTGTACCAGCCCTACTTCCCGATCTGCATACCGCAACTGCGGTTGCTGCGTCCGCACCAGGATGGTGATCGGGTCGACCAGCGCCGGCGCCCCGCCTACGGTCGGTTCCTTTTCGATACCTCCGTTCAGCTCCAACTGGTTGACATTGGAACCATAGCGCAGGAATGCCTGGTACCGCTTGCTGAGGGGCTTGAACCAGAGACCGAATGCAAAGGCGGTCAGTTCGGCGCGCTGATGCACAAAAGCACCCTGGTTGTTGAGGCGGTCGTAGTAGAGGGAAGCCCCCAGTCCGGGGCCGAATTCACGGCCGAACTCCAGGGCCATGGCCGTATTTTCCTGGTTGTTTCCCTGGGAAAATGTCGCCCGGGTAAAAGCTTGTCCGGTCCGGTAAAACAGGAGGCTGTCCAGCGGCTTGCGCAGGTAATCGTAAGCGTCGAACCCGAGGTAAAACCCTTGCCGGAACGGCGCCTGGTAGAACAAAGGCACGGCCGGCGTGCCGAGGTTGCCGAGATTGCCCCGGGGTACCGACCCTTTCCGGATGGGATCGTATTGCATGAAAGATCTTCCAAACAGGGTATCGCTCAGGGCGAATTCCTGATAGGGATTTGCGGGGTACAGCCAATATACGTCGGAAGTGTCCAGCACGATCCCGCCCAGGCTGTCGGAAAATAAACCGGTGGTATCGACGCGGTAAAAGGGATCCTCACCCTCGATCTGGGCCGACAGGCTCGCCAGGGAAAAAAGGAGGAAAAGGACCGTCAGTCGTGCTTTCATTGCGACAAATGTAACGAAGCCGAAGCATTTAAAGAAGATTGGAACGAGCTTCGCCGTCCCAATCTTCTTTTTAACGACAAATGACGACCGGTATTCCCACTCCTCCGTCCATTTGCAGAAAATACACGCCGGCAGATAAGGTTTCGGGAAGGTCCAGCGCGACCTGGTTTTGTCCTCGTTTTACGGGAATCCCCTCTTTCCGGAGTACCTCGGCCCCGGAAGCCTGAAATAGAACCATCCGGCATTCCCCATCCTGTTTTTCCCAGGAAAAATCGACATTGAGCCGATCGGCTGCAGGTTGGGGGAATACCCGTAAACCACTCAGGTTGGCGAGGGGCTCCGAGCTGGAGGTGGTCGTCTGGACCTGATCAAAGACGAACAATCCATTTTGCATATCGGAAATCAAAACGATCCCGCTTGGCAGGAAGGGGTAGACCCCCCAGGCGCCTTGGTAAGAACCTCCGTTGGGTTCGGCAAACGTGTCGTAGTAGGCGATGCGCACCGGATGAAGAGGATCGCTAACATCGAATACCTGCAGGCCATCGTAGTAATACGACACATACAGGATCCCGTCACGCCAAAGCAGGTTGTGCGGAATACTTTGCGCCTCCGGCGATTCGGCATTGAAGGTATTAATGACCTGGATATCGGTCAGGTCGCTCACGTCAACCGTTTTGAGGTCTTTGCCATGGGTCTCGTCGGCGAGGTAGTAATAGTGTCCCGTCTGGTCGAGCCATCCCGAGTGGTTATACCCCTTTTGCACATAGTCGGTCATCGTGCCCAGGACTTGCGGATTGTTGGGATCGGCAAAGTCGACAACCCATAACCCGAAAGAGGTACAATTGAGGTAGGCCGTATCGTTTCGTACGTAAGCATCGTGCACGTAGGGCAGACTAAGGCTTCCGGTTGGGAAGGAGGCGAGGAGCTGCGGCTGTTCCGGGTCGGCGATAGACAGGATGGACAAGGAAGGGCTTCCGGTGGCATTGGTGACCCCGCAAGCATACAGACGGGCCGTGGCGGTGTCGATAAAAATATTGTGTACCCGGTTCAGCAGGGCGTCCGAGCTGTAAACGACCCGGGTGCTGTCGGGCAGATACGAAAGGTCGACGATCTGCAAGGCACTTTGCCCTTCATCGGCAACGATATAGAGGTAATTCCCGAAATTTTTAAAATCGCGATGGATCAGCTGCCCCCCTTGGGCGACGCCCGGCACAAAAGCCGCTTCCAACTCCACCAGGGAACCCGGATCGGTCACATCGAGGAAATGGACACCGGCAGTAGAGCCGATGAGGGCGTATTCCCGGCCATCCCGGGCATAGCCCCAAACGTCGTTGTACCGCCCACTATAGCTGAAGGTGGGAATGAGGGAATTGTCGAACCAGGTGCTGAGCAGTTTGGCTTCCTGCGCCTGGGAAAAGGCCGGGAAGGGCAAGCAAAGCAAAAGCAGCAAAGTGTATTTCATCTATAAAAATTCAAAAAAGGAAAAACCCGATTATTACCGTAAGGACCAGGGCGATGGAAAGGACGATGTAGTAATACACCTGAACCAACAGAAACTTGAGGATGGTTTTGAACCAGCCCTGCCGGTAGTATAGCTTTTGGGCGAGCAATACGTAAAATCCGATCACCAGGAGCAGGATGCCCGTAGCGGGACCGATATCGATCTTGAGAAAAGGCTCAGCCAGCAAGAGAAATATGAACAGGATAAAGGCAAAAGTATGTACGTGGATGGCCAGGATCAAATGCTCCACGTAGAAAAACCCCCGTCTGACATATACGATCTTCAGGCCGAAGGCCAGCATGGGAAGCAGGAAGAACAAGGTCCAGGTCAGCTTGCCGAGGAAGGCGGTCTCGAGCGATTTGTTATCGATCAGGAGTTTGATCTTTTGTTTGGTCGTAATGCGGTTCCAGAATCCTTCGATCTGGTATTTATTGAGCAGGGAATCGGGTTTCAGGCTGTAAAGATCCTCGGTGGCGACAGTTAAAGGGCCTTCAATTCCGAAATTAAAACCCTGGTTGAGGTTCAAAGAGTCCTCACTCGGGATCAACTCGAGATAATTGTCGCGCAGGGAATCCAGGACAACCCCCGTTCGCTGGCCGGGGAAGCTTTTTTTCGTGTTTTCAATAGCGGAATCAAGCGTGGGAAGGACCTTCTTCAATTCCCACGATTTTTTGTAGCCGCTCATCAGTTGCCCGTTAATATCCAATGCCTCTTCGCCCGTCCGGAATGTGATCAAGGCCACGAGAATAACGGAGACCCAGAGGAAGAGCCGCACGGGGTTCATGTACTTTTTCTGTTTCCCCCTGAAGAATTCCTGGGTCAATTTTCCGGGAACGAACAGGTTGATCAAGGTGCGGAAGAGGGCGGAATCGAGATTGAGTATGGTTACGACCGCTTCCTGGACGATCTTGAAAAAAGAGACACGGGTATCCTTGTCCTTTTGCCCGCAACGAGGACAATAGATGGCGTTTTCCGGGAGGAGAGTATGACAGTTTAAACAATGATTTGGAGCGTCCGGGGCTTCTTTTTTCATGTGGACAAAATCTCTACTTATCGCGAACCGGTGTAATAGCACCATTTTCGGAAAAATGGAGGGGCGTATCCGGAAAATCAGCTTTTGTCAACTCGGCAACTTTTTTCAGGGCCTGCTGCTGCGGGTCGGGTTTGGGGCCATGGGTTTTCATCTGGTATACCGAAATGATCTCCCCCTGTACAAAGGCGCCCTGGCTATCGACAAATACCTTCAGCAGCGGGGCAAAGCCCGCCGGACCGCTGAGGCTAAACCGTCCATAGGTGCAAAAATTGCCCAGGCTATAGGCGATGAGCCGGTCCTTGTAGAGTTCCATGGCCCTGGGCACATGCGGACCGTGACCGAACACAACGTCGGCGCCGGCGTCGATCACGGCGTGCGCAAACGCATAGACATTTCCGCGATTTTCGCCGTAGTAGGTCTCCGTGGCCTTTGGCACGTTCTGGTTCTTGGCCCCTTCGGCGCCACCGTGAAAGGACACGACGACGATATCGCATTGGGCAGCCAGTTTGCTGACGAGTTGCTTGGCGTAATTGATGTTCCGGATGTCGCAGGTGCCCGAATTGGGTGCGAAGGCCGCCAATCCGTATCGGATGCTGTCGCGGGTGATGATGGTAAATTCATCGGTTCCGGCCAATCCGGCAAATCCGATGCCCGCTTTTGTCAGGACTTCTTTTGTCTTGGCCCGTCCGGTGGGACCGAAATCGCCGGAGTGGTTATTGGCCAGGCTCATAAAGTCGAATCCCGCTTCGACGAGGTAATTGACATAGTGTTCCGGCGAGCGGAAGACGTAACAAACGTCCGGGTTCTTGCATTGCTTGGGGGTGCCTCCGCTGTCCAGGATCGCCCCTTCGAGGTTTCCGAAGGTCACATCGGCTTCCTTCAGGATGGGCGCCACGGCGCTCAGGATGTCTTTTCCATCGTTGGGGGGCAGATAGGACGCCGAGGGGTAGTTGGTGCCCATCATAATATCGCCCACGCCGATGATCGAATACATGGTGGGGTTAGCTTCTTCCTGAGCCCTCAAAAGGGGAGCAGACAGAAAAAAGACCAGAACGAAAAAAAGACTTCCGGCAGGGAAGTCTTTGGTGCAGATCGTTATTTTCATTTTTTATTTAAATAAAAACAGGGGAAGCACCGGTAAAGCGCTTCCCCTGTTTCAGAGAACGATTAATCCATGGACTGGTTGGCCGTAGAAGCCATTTCCACCAGTTCCTGGTATTCTTTGGGCGTCAGACCATCCATGCAATAATGGATGGGGTTGATCTTTTGTCCTTTCAGGATGATCTCGTAGTGGCAGTGCGGAGCGGTAGAAGTACCCGTGTTGCCGACCAGGCCGATGGTTTGTCCACGCTTGACCTTTTGGCCGGGGCGGACATCGATGCGGTGCATGTGGCCGTAAAGGGTCTTGAAGCCATACCCGTGATTGATGATCACGTGGTGGCCGTAGCCCGATCCTTTGTATTCGACGCTTTCCACCACACCATCGCCCGTAGCCTGGATCGGCGTGCCTCTCGGGGCCGTGAAGTCGATCCCGGTATGCATTTTGCGGACTTTGAGAATGGGGTGAATGCGGTAGCCGAAGCCGGAGAGGAACTGAACGTTGCGAGCAAGCTTGTCGGAGCGGACCGGTTTGATCGAGGGAATGGAAGCCAGCATGGTCTCCCGGTCTTTAGCCATGGAGATGATGGTATCCAATGATTCCGACTGCATTTTCAACTGGCGCTTGAGTTTGTCGACCTTTTCCAGGGTGGAAACGATGACCTGACCTGAGCGTTTGTGCATGATGATATCTCCGTATTTGTCGTGTCCCCCGACACCTCCGTTCCATACATCGGGGTCGATCGGGTCCATGCCGAACATCATGCGGTGCACACTGGCGTCGCGTTCCTGGATGTTCTCCAATACTTTGCTCATCACGGAAAAGTCTTCCGTGACCTTCATGTACTGCGCGTTCATCTGATCGATCTCACGGAGAAGCGCTTCTTCTTGTGGAGATGGAAAAAATTTCCAGATGAGCAGGGTGAATAAAACGGCGGATACGAAAACGGCGCTGGCAAATCCAAAGACCTTTAAAAGACGTTCTCTTAACGTAACCTCAACCTTTTCGTACCGCAACGTGTGCGTGTTGTAAACGAATTTTTCTTTTCCCATGAGCTTTGCGTTGGTGAAGAAAATCCACCATACATTTTTTTTTGCGTGTTCTCTTGCTGTTGGTGGTGGGTTCACCTTAAACGGGACCCCAAAATTAGAATATGGTTTTATTAATCCAAAATTTTTTCCCTAATAATCAAAATGTCGATGCGCCAGAGTTTTGTTTCAACGAATAAAGCAAAATATTGTACCAAGAAACAAATAGGTGCCCAAAAACAAAATTGTTCATAAATTTCCTAAAAAAATATAAGACGGCATAATATAAAAAAAATCAGTGTGGATAACTTTCCACATTTCGGTATAATTAGTGGTTGAAAAAGGGGGTAAAAGTGTGGAATACTTTTTCAATTAATTGAATTTCAGCAATTTGTGTTTTTGTTTAGAAACAACCCCGAAAAGTGGCTGCAAAAGGCACTTTTGCCCAAGTGAATATTTGTTTTCATTGCCCGATTCCCGGAAATTCCGTTGCTTTGTAGCTTTATACGGAATAAATAGTGACAGGACGGCCACAGGCCGTCCTGTCACTATTTATTCAGGTTTTTTACAACGGAAACTAAATAATTTTACCTTGTTACTCGGGCCCGGTCCGCGCAACAAGGGTTTCCAGGACTTTGTTTATAAGGTATTTATATCGCCAATAACTATGACAGCGCAAGAGATCCGGCAGCGATTTTTAGACTTCTTTGCTTCGAAACACCACAAGATCGTTCCGTCAGCTCCGATCGTGAGCAAGAACGACCCGACCCTGATGTTCACCAACGCGGGGATGAACCAGTTCAAGGATTTTTTCCTCGGCAATAAGACGCCCGATGTCCGTCGCGTCGCCGATACCCAGAAGTGCCTTCGCGTTTCCGGCAAACACAACGACCTGGAAGAAGTGGGCCGCGACGGCTACCACCACACCATGTTCGAAATGCTGGGCAACTGGTCCTTCGGGGATTATTTCAAGGAGGAAGCAATCGGCTGGGCCTGGGAACTGCTCACTAAAGAATACGGCATCGACCCCGGCCGCCTCTACGTATCCATATTTGCCGGCGATGAGGCGGAGAATCTCGCCGTCGACGAGGAAGCCCGGGAAATTTGGAAAAAGTGGATCCCGGAAGACCGCATTTTACCCTTTTCCAAAAAAGACAACTTCTGGGAAATGGGCGATACCGGACCCTGCGGCCCTTGCTCGGAGATCCACGTCGATCTGCGCCCGGAGTCCCAGCGCGCGGAAAAAGACGGCCGGGAACTGGTCAACGCCGACGACCCGCGGGTGGTGGAGATCTGGAACCTGGTCTTTATCCAGTTCAATCGAAAAGCCGATGGCTCGCTGGAAGAACTGCCGGCCAAACATGTCGACACCGGCATGGGCTTCGAACGCCTCACCATGGCCCTGCAGGGCAAACACTCCAACTACGAAACGGATATTTTCCAGCCCTTTATCCGCTTTATCGAGCAAACCAGCGGCAAAACCTACTCCAATAGCTATGCCCCGGATGCCATGACCGATATCGCCATGCGGGTGGTGTGCGACCATATCCGCGCCGTAGCTTTTGCGATCGCCGACGGGCAATTGCCGTCCAATACCGGCGCCGGCTACGTCATCCGCCGCATCCTTCGCCGGGCCGTACGCTATTATTATTCGTTCCTGGACATCCGGGAGCCCTTCTTATATCGCCTCATCCCGCTGCTGTCCGACGCTTTCGGCAAGGTGTTTCCCGAACTGAAAGCCCAATCCAGCCAGGTTGCCAATATCATCCAGGGCGAGGAAACCTCTTTTCTCCACACCCTGGAAAACGGCCTTCGCCGCATCGACACCCTCGAACCGGTCAATGGAGAGATCCGCGGCGAAGACGCCTTTGAACTGTACGACACCTATGGCTTCCCCATCGACCTGACCCGCCTCATCGCCTCCGAGAAAGGCCTGACGATCGACGAGCCCGGCTTCGAAAAGGCCCTTGCCGCACAGAAGGCCCGCTCCCGCGCCGATGCCCAAAAGCAGGTGGGCGACTGGGTCGTGGTGCGCGAAGGCGAATCCAACCTATTTGTCGGTTATGACCGGCTGGATGTTGAGAAAGCGCACATCCTCAAATACCGCACCGTGCGCGTCAAGAATGCCGAACAATATCAGGTCGTGCTCGATGTCACCCCATTCTACGCTCAGAGCGGCGGACAGGCGGGCGATACCGGTACCCTGAAGGTCGGCGACGACTGGCTCCAGGTGTCCGATACCGTTAAAGAGAACGACCTCATTATCCACATTGTCGACCAGCTACCCGAAAAGCCCGAAGCCCAGGTGCGGGCCAGCGTGGAGAGGTCGCGCCGCCAGGCGACGGCCCAGAATCACTCGGCCACCCACCTGATGCACGCCGCACTCCATGAGGTGCTCGGCAACCATGCCCTGCAAAAAGGCCAGGATGTCGACTCGGAACGCCTGCGTTTTGACTTCTCCCATTTTCAGAAGATGACGGAGGAGGAGATCGCCCGCGTGGAAACAATGGTCAACGAAAAGATCCGCGAGAACATCCAACTCGAAGAGGATCGCAACGTGCCCATCGACGAGGCGCGCGAGTCGGGCGCCATGATGCTCTTCGGTGAAAAATACGGCGAACAGGTGCGCGTCATTACTTTCGACCGCAACTTCTCGCGCGAGCTTTGCGGCGGCACTCACGTGCCCGCCACCGGGGAGATCGGCCTGTTCAAGATCCTGTCGGAAGGCGCCGTAGCTGCCGGCATCCGCCGCATCGAGGCCGTGACCGCCGAAAAAGCCCAGGCTTACGTCGACAGCGAATTGGCCGAGCTCAACGAGATCCGAACCCTGTTTAAGTCGCCGCTTCATCCGGCCAAAAACGTAGCTGGCCTGATCGAGGAGAACAAGGCCCTTCGCAAGGAGATCGAAAAGCTGCTCGCCGCCCAGGCCGGTTCGCTCAAAGACGACCTCAAGGCAAAGATCGAGTCCGTCGGAGGGACTAACTTCCTCGCCGCCCAGGTGCCGTTAGCCGATTCGAACGCGCTGAAAAGCCTGGCCTACCAACTGGAAGAAGAGATCGGCAATGCCGTGATCATACTCGGCGCCGTTGTCGGCGACAAGCCCCAGCTTCTCATTGCCATCAGCAAGTCGCTCACCGAATCCAAAGGCCTCCACGCCGGCAATATGGTCCGCGAACTCGCCAGGCATATCCAGGGCGGCGGCGGCGGACAGCCGTTCTTCGCTACCGCCGGCGGCAAGGATGTCAGCGGGCTGGAGAAGGCGTTGGCGGCAGCGAAGGGGATGGTGGGTAACTGATTTTACTCCACCCCCCGACCATCAATCACCCCGCTGAAGAACAGGGCATTGGCCATTAGCTTGTTCGTTCCATACCAAAACGCACGGAAGTTGGGATCTTGTGCCATGCAGATCACGCGCCCGCGGCCCAAGCCACAGACGACGATACCCGCCGATTGCGCCAGATTATTTTGATGCACATCCGACCGGAACCCGCTCAGGGGTTCGCCGGAGGTGTAGACGAGGGGCGTGGCGTAGGGGTTGGTAGCCGGTTTGAAAAAGAGCGTATTGTTCCGGAACAGGGGCAACTCGCCGGAGGAAAATCCGTACCCCAGAGGGTGGGTGCGGTCGAGCCGGCCGGGGAAAATGGCGCCGCGAATGGATCTGGCCCCAAAGTCGTCCTGAAGTTCGGCATAGGGTTTTCGCTCGGCCGTGGAATCGGGCCCGGGCTCCGGCAGGATCTTCACCTTGGCCAGCTGCTGGTCGACGCCCCATTTGACGGCGTTTTCGAGGAGGAGGAGCGTACCCCCGTTCTGTACCCATTGCCGGATCTTTTGAATGGCGTTGCCCGAAAGCCCGTTGTACCGGCCGTCCGGCAAAATGAGGGTATTGTATTTCGACAGATCGAAGCCCCCCAGGTCGTCGGCGTCGAGCAAACTCAGGAACATGCCGTAACGCTGGTCGAGCAGGTGCCAAACCTCGCCGGCATCGCTGGGAGAGACACCGGAGCCCGTCAGGAGTGCTGGTTTGGGCGCTTCCAGGTTTCGAAAACTGTTGCTGCCCAGGTCGATGCCCTCAGGGGTCAGACCGGTGCTCATCGCATAAATGTTGGTCCGGCAATCGCCCGACACCCGTTGTATGTATTCGTGCAATGCAGCTGCGGAAAGGGGTTGATTTTGCACCGGTATCAGGATCGTCCCCCGCTCAAAGGTACGACCCTGCTGGTCGCTGAAAGGCTCGGTAGCGACCTTGGTATGAAGACCCTTTTGTTGCAACAGATTCAGGGCCTTGGGGGCATAATACTCCGCCCAGGGCATTAAATATGCATAGGAGCTGTACTCCACCCGGTTGGGAGAAAGGAATGGCGGCCCCGTTATCTCCGGGCCTCCGGCAATCTTCTTCCAATCGTTTTTCTCCAAAGCGGCGTATTCCAATTGAAATGCCAGGGGAAGGGTCCAGGCGGAGATGTCGTAGAAAATACTGTCCTGAAAACTCTTTTCTTCTTCGAAAATGGTGCGGATGAGGCGGTATTGAGGTTGCTCGAGCGGCACCGCATAGGACGCTCCGGCCTCAAATTTTTTGCCATCCACCTCCACATTTTCCGCTACAGCCTGCACCCGGATCCGGTGCCGGAGCAGCAGCTCGACAAATGCGGCCAGGCGGGCCCGGTCGTTTGGATCTGAAAAAATAAAGGCTTTCCGCACGTCGGCCCGGGCTTCCTCCATGCCGCTCCGGTAGAACTCCCGCTGGTAATCCAGCAGTTC
This sequence comes from Lewinellaceae bacterium, assembly GCA_020636275.1. GTDB lineage: Bacteria > Bacteroidota > Bacteroidia > Chitinophagales > Saprospiraceae > JADJTT01. The sequence goes on from JACJYD010000001.1 coordinate 1,787,743, forward strand.
GGCGCGCATTTCCACTGCGGCTTTATAGGTGGAAAGGGCGGTAGTCATCTGGTTGCGGATGGCGAAGCTGAAGTGGATGGGTCCGTTGACGGTTTCCCGCAGGTGGCCCTCCATTCCTGCCTGCTCGAAGAGGATGCCGATCCCCCCGTTGAGGTCTGGGTAGGTCGAGCCTTTTCCGTAGTAGAAGTCGTCGAAATTTTCCTGGGTAAAATAAAGGGACCCAATGGCATCGAGCGCTGCCGCGTGGTAATTTCCCATTTCCCGGGTCAGTTCCTGGTTGCGCGCCGGGGTCAGCGGGTTGGTGCGTTCGGGCACGCCGGGCTGGAAGAAGAAGGTACTATTGGGGCCCATCTCGTGGTGATCGGTCAGAATATTGGGTTTCCAGGCCTGGAACACCCGAAGCCGGGCCTGGCTTTCGGGTTGCTGAGCCGGCAGCCAGTCGCGGTTGAGGTCGAACCAGTAGTGGTTGGTCCGCCCTCCGGGCCAGGGCTGGTTGAGTTCGCGGCTCTGGGGATCGGCTACCAGGTTCCTGCTCTTGTTGGCATTTACCCAGGAGGCGAAACGCGTCATGCCGTCGGGGTTGAAGCAAGGGTCGAGCAAAATGACCGTGTTCTTCAATAAGTTCACGACTTCCTCGCTTTGGGATGCCGCCAGGTAGTACAATGCCAGGGGCGCCGCATTGGCCCCGCTCGGCTCATCGCCATGGATGGTGAATCCCTGGTAAACGACCAGTGGCATCCGGTCGGGGTCGGCCTTTTTCGAAAGCTGCGGGTCCGACAAGCTCAGGTGTTGCTGGCGGATCTCCTCCAGGCGTTCCTGGTTTTCCGGCGCCGTGATATACAGAACAACCAGGGGCCGGTCCTCATACGTCCGGCCGATCTCCTCCATTCGCACCCGGTCGGAGCGGCCGGCCACTTCCCGGCAATACATCAACAATTGATCGTGCGTGAGATGCCATTTGCCGATCGAAAACCCCAGCACCTGTTCCGGTGTCGGAATAGCCGGATCGTAATCGCCCGCCGGCAAATAGTAGGAGAGGGGGATATTCTGGGCGGTCAGGAACTCGCCTACAAAACAGAGAAAAAGGACCAGGATCAATTTTTGCATAAAGCGCGCGTTCAATGAATGTGGATTTGAGTCAACTAGGGGAGGGATTTCAAATTTCAAGTTACTATTATCTTTGCACTCTCAACTCTCAACTCTCGGTAAAAAATGAACAACGCACTGGTAGGCCTCCTTCTTTTTCTCGTCATCGGCGCATTTGCGGCCATGTTATTTCTGAATGTCTATTTCAGGGTCAAGGTTCTGAAATCATACCGGACCCTGGTGAAGAACCGCGTTCAATTCGGTGCGGCCCATTTGTTCAACAAACAGCGGATGGAAGAGGAGATCCTTCCCCAGTACCCGGAAATGCGGGAAGAGATCCTCACTTTCGCTTCCCATCTGCGCTATTCCATTCGCATGGCCACGGTATTGATCGCCCTGATCACCCTGTTCGGCGCCATACTGATGTACTTCCGGTAGCGCAATTTGCGTTTTTTTTAAAATTTTTCACCGCGACATCGGCCCCCTGGTATTCCTGGTTTCGTCGCGTTCGTCGTGGCAAAAAAAACACCCCTTATGACCGCATCAAAGATCCAACGCTTATTTCTCCTTTTTTTCGCAGTCCAGATCCTCCAGGGTTGTTTTGAGATCCGGGAGGAGGTCGATCTGCGGGCGGACGGTTCGGGGCGCTTCACCTTCACCGTCAATTTGAGCGAGAGCAAGGCCAAGGTGGCCAGTTATATGCGCCTGGGCACCTTCAACGGACAGGAGGTGCCGACCCCGGCGGACATCGAGGAGGAGATCGGCTTTCTGAAAAAGACCCTGTCGGCCTGCAAGGGCATTTCCGAAATCCGCACCTATTCCAATTTCCAGGACTACATTTTCTCCATCAGCGGACAGTTCGCCGACGTACAAAGTCTGAATGCCGCCATGGAGCGGATAGAAGCGACCATGCCTGTTCTTTCGGAACAGGGCGCACAACTGCGCAACTTCGGGGTGGGCACCCATTCGTTTCGCCGATATTTCGACTATCCGATGGAGTTGATGGATGATAGCAACCTCACCACCCTGGAGCGATATATGCTGCAACAAGCCCGGGTGGTCAGCGTCTACCGCTTCCAGGAGCCCATCCGCGAGTACTCCAACCCACAGGCTCAGCTCGCTCCCAACCGGCGGGCCATCAAACTGGAAATTACCCTGGGGGCCCTGATGCAAGGGACCGGCACCATTGCCAACTCGATCGCTTTTTAGTTCCTGGATATTCGTATCTTGGCTGCGTCCGGCGGATTTTCTCTTTTAAAATATTCGACCCATGAAAAACCTGCTTTTACCACTGGTACTCCTTTTCAGCAGTACGCTTTTTGCACAGGATATCCGGTCCTATATCCCGGAAGACGCTACCTTTCTGTTTTCCTGGAATGCCGATCAGATCGGCAGGAAGGTCAACACCCGGCAATTGATGCAGCAGGAATCGATGGACCTCATTTTTCAGGAATTCGTGCAAGGAATGGATTCGCTCCAGCAGGAAGAATACCACCGCCTGATGACCGATCCGTCGACTTACGGCATTGAAAGTCAGCAACCGATGCATTTTGTAGGGAAAAGGGACGACCGGGGCACCTTCTATGCCTTCCTGTTCCCGCTGACCAACCCGTCCCTGCTCGAGGATTTTGTCACCCGCCAAATGACGGTTTTTGGAGATTCCACGGTTATCGAAGATTTTGGCGCCTATAAATTGGTCAACCTGGGGAGCTACCACATCGGCTGGAACAATGAGGTGGGCATCATAGCCGATGGACAGCCGGCAGTCCCGGCCTTTGATTTCAATATTTACGACGAAGAGCCCACGGACTTCGAATGGAACGAAGAGGAACCGGCTGTCGAACCGGAAGAGATCGAAGAGATCGAAGAGCCCGGGGAGATCATAGAAGAGCAACCCGAAGAGATCATAGAAGAGCAACCTGAAGAATATTACGATGAAGAGGCTGTGGAGGAGGAATATGACCCCGGCTATTGGGAAGAGGAGGAATCGACGGATGTGGTCGCCGAATGGGCGGGCGAGATCCTTTGCCGGTCTTTCGGTCCATCCATTCTATCCAATCCGGATTACCTCCGCGTTTCGGACGAACCTGCCGATGCCCATTTTTGGATCAGCTACCAGCAATTTATGGCGCTGACGAGCGGAGGCCTGGGCGGGCAGTTTGGAGGAATGTCGATGATGGGAGCGCCCAATCCCAATAAATTTCTCAAAAGTCTCTACGATGGGGTCTTTATGTCCATGACCTTGCATTTCAACCAGGGCGCTTTGGAGCTGAAAACCGAAATGCTGGGCCAGGGCCGTATGGTCAAGGTCCTGCAGGATGCTTACGACGCCAAATTCAACCGCAAGATGCTCAAATACATCGATGGGCGCTACCTGCTGGGCTACTACTCCGTGCGGATGAACGTGGAGGCCCTGGTCGACGGCTTCAAGGATATTCTGTACGAAGCCATGGCGGAGGTCCCGATGTACGGGGAGAGCATCAACCGGATGCTGGACGTGGTTGGGATCATCATCGACGAAGATGCCCTGTACGACCTGATCAAAGGCGATATCTTCGTAGGTATGACGGGAGTGCGGGAATCGGAAACCACAGTGATCACCTACGAATACGATATGGACTTCAATGCCAGCGAAGTGGAAAAGGTGGTCAAGGACCAGTACCCCGAGTTTATCGTCATGACCTCTTACGGCAATGAAGAAAACATGCGCAAATTGATCCGTCTGGGTGAATCCTTCAATCTCTTCCTCGACATGGGGTCCTATTACGAGATCCCGGGGGGTGAAGGAATGAGTTCCTATCTGGCCCTGCACAACGGCGTGCTGATCTTCACCAACGACGGCGGGCTGATCGAAGACCATTTGAGTTCGGGAGTAGAAAAGGCGAACCGCCTGTCCAAAATACACCGCAAGAACTTGTGCAAGCACGTTCAGGCCATGTTCTGGGACGTACAGGCCACCTGGGAAGCCCTTCAACAGACCGACGCCCGTGAAACCGATCAGGACCTGGTCGAAATGATGGAAGGGATAAAAGACCGGGTGGAGACCGTTTCCCTGCTCACCTCCCGGAAAGTGAAACCCTCCATTCGCGGATCGTTGATGCTGAATCTCACGGATAAAGAATCGAACGCGTTGGAGCAGGTATTGGAATTGGTCAACCAGGTCATTTTGGAGGCTTCCGGTCTTGCCCGGATCTGAGTGCGGAAGCGAATAGGGGCGTTTATGCGTTCTAATTTTGAAAAAACACCGCCCTTCAATGGGGACGTCGCCGCCGAAGGCGGCAGCGTCCCCGTTCATTGAATACTTAATTTTCACAAAATGCTGAAAATCGGCCTATTAGGAGTTGGTCACCTGGGGAAGATCCACCTCAATTGCCTGTCGATGATCGATGGCTTGTTTGAAGTAGTGGGCTTTTTCGATCCGGATGACCAACATGCCGAAGAAGCCTCCGGGCGCTTTGGTGTGCCCCGTTTCACCGACCTCGACCGCCTGCTCGATGCGGTTGATGCGGTAGACATCGTCACCCCGACCATTTCTCATTTTGAGTTGGCAAAAAAGGTTTTGCTCAGCGGGAAACACCTTTTTATCGAAAAGCCCGTGACCCACACCGTTGCCGAGGCCGAAACCCTGATCCAGCTTCAGCGCGAAACCGGGCTCGTCGCCCAGGTTGGCCACGTGGAGCGGTTCAACCCGGCCGTGCTCTCCCTGAACGGACTATCGGTGCGGCCTATGTTTATCGAAGCCCACCGCCTGTCGCTCTTCAACCCCAGGGGAACCGACGTATCGGTCGTGCTCGACCTGATGATCCACGACCTGGATATTGTGCTCAGTATGGTCGATTCGGAAGTAGTGGCCATTCATGCCAGCGGCGTGCCGGTGGTCAGCGATACGCCCGACATTTGCAACGCCCGCCTCGAATTTGCCAATGGATGTGTAGCTAACCTCACCGCCAGCCGGGTCTCGCTCAAGCAAATGCGCAAGGTGCGTCTTTTCCAAAAAGACGCTTACATCAGCCTCGACCTGCTCGACAAGCAGGCACAGGTGGTGCGGTTATTCAGCGATCCGGGTGAATCGTCCGCCGGTAACGGCCAATTGATGGAGTTGCCCACCCCTAACGGCAAGAAGTGGATCTCCATTGAAATGCCCGCTATCGAACAGGTGAACGCCATAAAAATGGAACTGGAATCCTTCGGACAGAGCATCCTCCACCACGCCCCGGCCAAAGTGCCCCTCGAAGACGGCTATGAGGCCCTGAAACTGGCGGACTGGATCAACCGCGACCTCCTTTCCCGAAATCATTTACTCGAAAAAGAACGCATGTGAAAAGACCTTCCCTCCTGTTTTTCCTGCCGATACTCCTGGCCCTCCAGTTTTCCGCCTGCAATCTGATCAACCCGGAGGAACAGATCCCGGCTTATATTTACGTCGAACCGTTTACCTTGAAAGCCAATCCGGACGTAGAAGTGGGAAGCCTGGATCAAAAGATCACGCATGTTTTTGCCTATGTAGGCAATGCCTATCTGGGTGTCTACACCCTTCCGGCGCTCATTCCCGTGTTGCAGGAAGGCGAACAGCCCCTTGCCCTGGATGCCGCGATCCGGGATAACGGCGTGTCGACTACCATCGCGATCTATCCCTTTTACGAGCGCTATGAGCAGTTGATCGACCTGCAACCCGCCCAGGTCGATACGATAAAACCCGTCACCCGCTACCGATCGAATACCCATGTGTATTTCATCGAGGATTTTGAAGCGGGAATCCCTATTTTTTCGGAAGACCGGGACGGGAACGACCAGACTTTTATGGACGTGACCACCGATGAAGTATACGAAGGCAACCGGTCGGGGATTGTCCGGCTGGATTCCATCAACCCCATTTTTGACGTAGGCACGGACCGCGCCGATCTGTACCCCTTGGTAGGTGGTGGGCGGATTTATCTGGAAGTGAATTACAAGACTGATATCGACCTGATATTCGGGCTGGCTGAGATCGACAATGCCGGCAATGCCCTTAGTTATTACGAGTATGGATTGCTGGCCCGCGCTACCTGGAACAAGGTCTATTTCAACCTGACGGAGTTGGTTTTATCGACCAACGCCGATGGCTACCAGGTCCTCCTCACGGGAGGTTTGCCTATTCAGAACGGGAAATTTGCCCTTTCCAAGGCGAATGTCTACCTGGACAATATCAAACTGATTTCCTTCTAGTACCCTTGCCCCGGAAGCCGATGAGTGCTGTTGACTAAAGGATATCCCCGATGGTAAAAAAAGCATTGCCCAATCAACAACCCCCCGTCGTTCGCCGTCGCAGGCAATGGCATACCTGGCAATACCGGATCGCTGATTTTTTGACGGCCCTGATCGCCTGGGCCTGTTTCTTTATTTACCGGAAAAGCCTGGAAGGGGCTCCTATCAGCGCTTCGGTCCTGAGTGATTTGAATTTCTATTACGGCATATTGATCGTGCCGGCCGGCTGGTCCCTGTTCTATTCCCTTTTCGACAAATACGACGACATCTACCGGCTCTCCCGGATGGCCACCCTGGCCCGGACGCTTTTCCTCAGCTTTTTCGGAGTGATCTTTCTCTTTTTCGCCCTCATCCTGGACGATCTGGTACGCGATTACCGTACTTACTACAGCTCCTTTGCCGTGCTGTTCAGCCTGCACGCCGGCCTGACCACGCTCGTGCGGATGATCCTGCTCACCCGCGCCAGCAGAAGGCTGAAGGCCGGCCTGATCACTTTCCGGACCCTGATCATCGGGGGCAACCAAAACGCTGTTGACCTCTACCAGGAGATCACGAGCCGAAAAAAAAGCCTGGGCTACCATTTTGTCGGGTATGTCGACCCGAATGAAGGCATGGCCAGTCCCCTTTCCACCTACCTTCCCCGCCTGGGCGATATCGGGCAGCTGGACAACCTGATCCGGATCAACAACGTGGAGGAGGTCATTATTGCCGTGGAGACTTCTGAGCACAACCGGCTGCGGGAGATCCTCAATACCCTCTTCGATTTCGGAGAACAAATTCTGGTCAAGATCATTCCCGACATGTACGACATCATGCTGGGCTCCGTGAAAATGAACTCGGTATACGGCGCTGTGCTGATCGAGATCAAACAGGACCTCATGCCCAAGTGGCAGCAACTGATCAAACGCCTGATCGATATCGTCATTGCGCTGATCCTCCTTCTGTTGCTCAGTCCCTCTACGCCTACATCATGCTGCGGGTCCGGTTGTCCTCGAAGGGACCGGTCTTTTTCAGGCAGGAGCGGATCGGCCTCAACGGGAAACCCTTCCTGATCTACAAGTTCCGCTCCATGTACGTCAATGCCGAATTGGATGGTCCCCAGCTCTCTTCGACAACGATCCCGTTGCACCCCCCCTGGTGGTGGTGATGCGGAAATGGCGGCTCGACGAGCTCCCCCAGTTCTGGAATGTACTGACGGGCGATATGTCGCTGGTTGGCCCGCGTCCGGAACGGAAGTTCTACATCGACCAGATCATGCGAGAGGCGCCCTACTACCGGCACCTGCTCAAGGTGCGGCCCGGCATCACTTCCTGGGGCAGGTCAAATACGGCTACGCTTCCAATGTCAAGGGAGATGATCCAGCGGCTCAAATTCGACATCCTCTATATCGAGAACATGTCGTTGGCCCTGGATTTTAAGATCCTGTTTTACACCTTGCTGGTGTTGTTGCAAGGAAAAGGAAAATAATGAATGAGAAAGGCGCCATTGGCGCCTTTCTCATTCAACTAATTCCTAAAGAGGGACTCTACAAAGATCTTCTTATTAAAGACCTGTAATTTATCGATGGATTCTCCCACGCCGATGTATTTGATCGGAATTTTGAACTGATCGGAGATGCCGAGCACGACACCGCCTTTGGCGGTGCCATCGAGTTTGGTCAGGGCCAGGGCGGAGACCTCTGTGGCGGCGGTAAACTGCTTGGCCTGTTCGATGGCGTTTTGCCCGGTGGTGGCGTCGAGTACCAGCAGTACTTCGTGGGGAGCGCCGTTGAGGCTTTTATCGATCGAGCGTTTGATCTTGGTCAGCTCGTTCATGAGGTTGATCTTGGTATGCAGGCGGCCGGCTGTATCGACGATAGCCACATCGAGCTTGTTGTTGACGGCGTATTGCACGGTTTCGTAAGCTACGGCGGCGGGGTCAGTATTCATGCCTTTGCTGTAAAAATGGCACCCCACCCGGTCGGCCCAGATCTTGAGCTGGTCGACAGCGGCAGCGCGGAAGGTGTCGCCGGCGCCGACCACGACCGATTTTCCTTGTTGGCTGAACTGATAGGCCAGCTTTCCGATCGTCGTCGTTTTTCCCACCCCGTTGACGCCCACGACCATGATGATATAGGGAGAAGGGGTTTCCGGCAGCGAAAAATCTTCCAGGTCGGCCGTGTTGTTCTCGGCCAGGAGCTGCACGATCTCATCGCGTAGAATGGCGTTCAGTTCGTTGGTATTCAGATATTTGTCGCGAGCAATACGGGCTTCGATCCGGTCGATGATCTTAACGGTGGTGTCCAACCCTACATCGGAGGAGATGAGGATCTGTTCAAGCTCATCAAGCACCTCGTCATCCACTTTGGATTTGCCGGCTACGGCACGGGAGAGTTTATCAAAGAAATTGGTTTTGGTTTTTTCCAATCCCTTGTCGAGGTCGGCTTCACGCTCCTTGGTGAAGAATTTTTTAAAAAGGCTCATATACTATGATTAAAGGAAAGAGACTGCCGAAAGGCGCCCGTAAAATTACAAAGGCACGGCGATATTCGCCGTGCCTTTGTACAACAATTCCCAAGGGAATTGGCTGTATAGGGAGGTATGGTGGACAGCGTATTATTTCTGTTCGAAAACCTCCTTCACTTTGTCCTTATGGACCATCATGACTTTGTAGGAGTATTTCCCCGTTTTGGGGTCTTTAACGCTTTTTACCACTTTCACATGATCACGTCCCGATCCTGCATTGGTGGAACGTTGTGCTACTTTTGCGTTTTTTGAAACCTTTGCCATTACTTAAAAATTAAAATGATTGCGAAAATTGAGTAACCCACCAAAGATAGGTTATTTGATCTCCCGATGCAAGGTCATGCGCTTCAGAATGGGGTTGTATTTTTTCAACTCCAGACGGTCCGGGGTATTTTTCCGGTTCTTCTGCGTGACATAGCGGGAGGTGCCCGGCATACCCGAGGTCTTGTGCTCGGTGCATTCCAGGATAATCTGCAAGCGGTTGCCTTTAGCCTTCTTTGCCATTATTGGACCAATTTACTTTTTTCAAAAATCAGATTTCCACTCCGATATCCACTCCTTTGCTCTTCAACTCGGTCAGGTAGGCATGGATACCTTTCTTGTTGATGGTCCGGAGTGCATGCATCGAAATACGCAGGGTAACCCATTTATCCACTTCCGGAATGAAGAAACGCTTGCGCTGCAAATTCGGTTCAAAGCGGCGGCGCGTTTTGCGGTTGGAGTGCGATACGTTGTTCCCGTACATTGGGCGCTTTCCCGTTAACTGACAAACCTTCGACATCGTACGTTATTTTTCTCGATAATCAATACGGGCCTGCAATACAGGCCCTGTGTTTTGGTGACCTCGGAAGGACTCGAACCTTCAACCTTCTGATCCGTAGTCAGATGCTCTATCCATTAAGCTACGAGGCCCTTTTTTCAAATGCGGAGGCAAAGATAAGGGTTCTACTTGTACTAGTAAAGCCTTTTATGAAAAAATAGTTCCACAACTCTAAAATAATGAGGCAAATGGCCCTCCATCCGCCGCCCTGTTGAGCGGGAGTGCCCCGCCTTTAAAAAATGAGTATTTTAAAACTGATCGGACTGATCCCATTCTCCAGCACGACCCAGTACATACCAGCTTCCAGATTGGTCGTCGGCAGGCTGATCAGTTGATCGGAAAAAGCGACCGGCGTATGGGTGTATTGCTGCACCAGTTGCCCAAGATTGTTGAACAGGCGCACCGTTACGGGGGCCAGATCTCTCGATCCATACAGGATCTGCACCGGAACGCCCGAGGGCAGCGGATTGGGAAATACCCGGATCAGCCGCCGCCGGTCGGTATACTGCAAGGGGTCGGACAGGGGGATGGGCTGGTAAAAGCCATGCAGATACAGGATGCTCCGATACAGGTTCAACCGCCCCCCGCTCCCGGTGATCCCCTGAAAGGCTTGTAGGGAATCCACCCCTTCCAGGATGGCTTTTTTGATGAGCCGGGCCGTTTCGACGGGGTCCTCCCGCACCTGTTGGGCGAAAAAAGTATCCGGGATGGAATAGAGCAGGGCCACCGCGCCGGAGACATGAGGACAGGCTGCGGAGGTTCCGCCGAAACTCTCGTCGTAGCCTCCCGGAGGAGCGGTCGTAAACGAGCCCTGGTCGGGCGAACCACCCGGGGCGCCCAGGTCGATCGATTCGGCGCCGAAAGCGGCGAACTGGTATTTCTCGTCATTCAGGTCGGCATTGGTCACGGCGATGAGGAACTCCGAAGCGCAGGAAGTGGGAATATCGCCTACCTCGTCCACATTCCAGTCCCCGTTTGCCGTAGCGGCCACGCTCAGCACCCCGGCGTGGCCCAGTGAGTCGAGGATGGCGTTGAGGGCGGGAAATTCGGAGCAGAAGACCTGGTCAAACCCCAGCGAAGCACTGGTTGCCACCACCATAGCGCCTTGTGCGCCACCGGTTTCGTTGTATTTTTTGCGAAACTTCCAGGCGTATTCATATCCTTCGATCATATCTCCGATCGTACGCACGACCATCGGGAGGATACGAACGTTCCAGTTGACGCCTGCCACCCCGGTTCCATTGTTTCCGCTGGCGCCAATGATGCCCAGCACGGAGGTGCCGTGCGGTTTGATGGGCAGGTTTTTCGAATCCGAATCAAAGTTCCAGCCCTGAATGTCGTCCGTCTTCCCGTTCATATCGTCGTCAAGGCCGGGCGTGCCCTGCATTTCGGCCTCATTGACCCAGAGGTTGCCGGACAGGTCGGGATGGTCCAGGTCGAAGCCGTCGTCCATCACCGCCACCACGATCGGATCCCCGAGGGCAGTATGGCCTCCGGTCGTAAACGCCCAGGCTTCGGGAGCCTGGATCCGGGTCATGTTCCACTGGGATTCAAAATAGGGATCGTTGGGCTCCACGCTCCTGGGGGAAAGATAGAAGTTGGGCTGGATGGCCAGGAACCCGGGCAGGTGGCTCAGCTCCTCCAGGATCGCCGCTTTTCGCTCCCTCGGAAAGCGCAACAAATACGCACCTGCTTCGACCGACAGAGGCCTGACCGGAATGGCAGGATCCAATGCAGGGACGTCAGTCCCGGGAGACAGCATCAGGATCCATTCTCCTTCTTTTTGCAGGGGCGTGGAACCGGCTTGCCCCCAAAGCCAAAAGGTTCCAAGGGCGAACAGGCAGGTGAAAAGAATTTTCATGCAAATTCAAATTATTGTTGAAAGGGGGACCAACATTTCTAGTGACGTTTTTTAAACGTTTTTTCTCCTGCTTCAATTGCCACTTCCAGGCGGTTTACCGTCGGCGGAATGGGACAGTTGAATCCGTCCGAAAAGGCGCAGTAAGGATTGTACAGGAGGTTGAAATCCAGTACGATCTTACCATCCACAATATCTTCGGTGGACAGGTCGAGGTAGCGGCCGCCGCCATAGGTCGTTTCTCCGCAGCTGAGGTCTTTGAAAGGCAGGAAGAGGTGGTTTTTGTACATTTCTGCGGTCAGCATCAGGTTGCGATAGACGGCGAGTTGGAGGGTGTCTCCTCCCAGTGAAAAGCGCAGCCATCCATGCTGTACGAAAGTCTTGGTCCGCCCGCTGGAAGTAGGCATCTCAAAAGGTTCCGAATCCGGAGTAGGGATGAAGTCGGCTACGACCCGGTAAGCCGGATCGGGCGGGTAAAAATCTAAGTAAGCGGTGTCTTTGGCCTGCAGGGGCGCCCGCTCGCCCTGGATCAGATCCAGCGCGTATTCTTTGCGGTATTCCAGTATCCGGGCCGTGTAATCGCTGCTCGCTTGCCCAAAAACGAACGAAGGGAAAAGGGCGGCTCCTCCCGGTAAAAACAGAAATAGAAATAGTCTCATAATGCGGTTTATTGTCCGACCAGCGCCAGTTTTCCGCCATCCGGACTCACGGCCAGGCGGGTGATGGATTTAATGTTATAGGTCCTCAGATCGGCTATTTCCACCCAGCCCTCATCGTTTTTTGTCCGGTCATACCGGTAGAGTTTACTGGCGTTCCCCATCAGAAAGGTCCCGTCGGGAAGGATGGCGAAATCCTCACTGCCATCGAGGGTGCCGGTGATCGTCTTGAATCCGAATTCGGGGTCTTTCAGGTCGAGTTCGCACAAGGTCCATTTGTTGGGAGCGTCTTTTTTTACAAAAGCCACCTTGTCGGTCGAGATCCGCTGAAAACAACGGCCTATATCGCTGGTGATCTTTTTGTACGACCCATCGGTCGTCTTGGCGATAAAAAGAAGGCTGGGATTGCTATCGATGTAAAGCAGGACATTCCGCTGGTTGATCCAGAGATAATAGCCGATATTCCGGATCGTAGGAAATACCGGAGCGCCTTTTTCGATCCGGTCTACGGGAAATTGCCACAGCCGCTGGGTCCGGTCGGCATCACTCTCCACCCGAACGGCGGAGAAGTAGAACGGATTGGGGGTCAGCATGGGCGAATATTCCGATTCTTTTGTCGCCGTAAGGCGCATCTTTGTGCCATTGGTCAAATTCAGGGCGTAAATATCCGTTTGAGAAGTATCTTTCAACGTCCGTACTGTCAGGTATAGCTCCTCATTGGAAACCCAACTGGGCTGGTTGTTGTAGCCGATGGGGTTGAAGGCCGTCAGCATTTTGGGTTCACTGAGCCGTACCTTGGCCTCTTCGGTCTTGGTCAGCGTGAACAGATACACGTGACTGGTGTAGATCTGAGCGGAAAGCCGGAAAAGAGGGCCGATGGCCAGGAGGAGAAATAAACAAAACCGAATCATATTGTGCTTTTATGGCAAATTGAAAAAGAACCTTAACTTACAAAGTACTGAGCAAAAGTGCGAAAAAATTGAACACTTTTTAAATGCATCCATTATGAAAAAAGCTATCCTGCTATTTGCCGGATTCATGGGGCTGGCATCCTGTGCTTTCGCCCAACCCCAACTTTCCCTCGAATCGATTGCCACCGGGCTGTATAAACCGCTCGCAATTACCCATGCCAACGACGCCCGTTTATTCATTACCCAGCAGAACGGACTTATCCGCATCCTGGACGAAAATGGCGAATTGCTTCCCACTCCCTTCCTGAATATCCAGGACCGGGTCAATACTTCTGGAAATGAACGCGGCCTGCTCGGCCTGGCTTTTCACCCGGACTATGGGGACAACGGCTATTTTTTCGTCAATTATACCGGATCGGGGGGCAATACCCGGGTTTCCCGGTTCAGCGTCGACCCTGTCGATCCGAACCAGGCCGACCCCAATAGCGAGGTCATCCTGCTCACCATCAACCAGCCTTTCAGCAACCACAACGGCGGAGGCCTTGCTTTCGGTCCCGATGGTTACCTCTACATTGGCATGGGCGACGGCGGCTCGGCTAACGATCCGCAAAATAACGGTCAAACGCTTACCACCCTGTTGGGAAAAATGCTCCGCATCGATGTCGACAATCAGGACACCGGGCTTGCCTACGCCATTCCCCCCGACAATCCCTTTGCCGGACCCAACGATGGTATTCGCGATGAGATCTGGGCCATCGGTATGCGCAATCCCTGGCGTTTCAGCTTCGACCGCCTGACGGGCGACCTCTGGATCGGAGATGTGGGGCAAGGAGAATGGGAAGAGATCGATTTCCAGGCGGCCGGGAGCCCCGGCGGGAACAACTACGGCTGGCATTGTTACGAAGGCAACCACTCCTTCAATACCACTGCTTGCGCCCCCATGGAGAATTATATCTTCCCCGTTTTTGACTATTCCCATGCAGCCTCGGGCGGATGTTCCGTTACCGGTGGAGTGGTGTACAGGGGCTGCCGGTATCCCAATTTGTACGGACAGTACGTCTTTGCCGATTATTGCAACGGAAAATTCTGGTCGATCGAACCTGATGGTGCAAATGGATGGACCGTCCATTCGCTGTCGCAGTTCAGCGGGTTGCAATACACGTCTTTCGGAGAGGATTACCAGGGTGAACTCTACGTGACGGGCCACGCCCAGGGGCGCATTTACCGGGTGGTGGAAACCTCCGGTCCGGTCTTTGAGACCCCGGTGATCCAGTGGAATGACACGCTGTTATCGGTCCCTTCAGGCTACGCGTCTTACCAGTGGTATATTGATGGGGCGGCAATTCCCGGCGCCGCCGATTCGACGATCCTGCCGCTGCAAAGCGGATCCTACACGGTGGAGGTAAGCAGTGAGACCGGTTGTACAACCCTCTCGGAGCCGTACCTTTTGGTGATCCAGGGCCTGCAGGAGATCACCCCTGTTCCGGATTGGACCATCACGCCCAATCCATTCGCCCATACCTGGGAGTTTCGCCTGAATTTGGACGACGCAAGTCCTTGTTCCCTTGAGGTGTTCACTCTAAACGGCGAGCAGGTGTGGAGTCAGTCGTGGAAGGATATCCAGTCCCTCTCCCAGCCGATCGATGGAAATGACTGGCCGGCGGGCGTCTACTGGGTGCGGTTGTCCACCACCCAAGGCGCCTGGTTCAAGCGACTGGTAAAAATCAATAATTAACTCATTTTAATGTGACATAAGTAATTTAGGTTGCGTAGACACATTTGAAATAGTTTGAGATGCATTTATCGCAACTTGAGTTAATTAATTTAAAAACACTGCGGCCACCGGCCGCAGTGTTTTTAAATTAATTAGGTCAGAGAACTTACGTGCTGAATACTTTGAAAACGAGGTTCCACATCCGTTTTAAAGTATGCGGTTGAGCTCCAACAACCCTTCCAGACGGGCGTAGGGGATCAGGATCTCCGTTGGTCCCAGTGCGTAAGGAGCGACGTCATAAACGTTATAGATCAGGTACAATCCCTCTGCGGTGAAAACGAAATTGGGTGGCAGGGCAAACGGGCCGTCGTAGAAAAAGCCTTCCTCCTGGAGTGAGGCTGTTTCCGGAAAGCCCCGGCTAGCCTTGAATTCCTTTTCCACCAGGCTCATGAAGCCCTCCCGGTCGAGGATCAGATCGTCCAGTTTGACCGGCTCCCCGCCGGGAACGGCCAGGTTGAAGGTTTCGGAAAACCCCAGGGGATGGGCGCCTCCGGTATAGGCGGAAACCATGAGTTCGATGGAGACGAGCTTCGAGGTATTCCGGTGTATTTCATAGGAGGTTTCAATCCACCAGCCCAGTTCATAGGCCGGTGCATCCTGAATAAATTGCGTATAACTTTCCACAAACCGGTCGGCCAGTAGTTGGAGATCATCCGTACTGTCGGCGTCCGGGTTGAGCATGAGGAGGGTTTCAATCAGGGTCTGTTGGAGGGTATCGTTGATCGTAGCGACGAGCCGGTCCTGAGGGCCGGCGGCCAGGGGGTATCCCATTTCCAGACGGACACAGCGGCCCTCTTCCGTCGAACAGTCGGGGCCTCCCTGCCGTTCCAGGGCGGTGGAAGTAAAGGTGAGGGGAGGGGATTCGGCTTGTTCCCGGCAGGAAAACCAAACCAGGGCTCCCGAAAGCAGGAACCAGAATAACCGGCTTTTCATGGGCTATTATTGAATGGTGATGGTAGCTCGCTTAAAGGCCAGGTTGAGCAACTGTTCTGCGGAGTTGCTGATCTCGATAACGACCGGTTCGCTTGAAAAGAAAACCTGGTCTTTTGATCCCGGATCGCCCACGGCCAGAAAGCAGACCCGGTAGATCGGAGTGCCGTCGGGCAGGGAGATCCCTTTGACAGCCAGATCGAACCAGGATGTGCCGATCTTACCTTGCTCGGTTCGGTTTAACCCGAAATTGTTGATCGTCAGATCCTTGAGGTTTAGTTTATCCAGCTTTATGAATTTCAATACATTGGGGTTCCAGTTAAAACTGTATTGCATTGAAAGGATGTTGGTAAAATCGCGGACGGTTACTTCGATATAGACGGTATCGCCTTTCGACACCGTTTGATCGGCCAGCATAAAGGTCAGCTCCTTTTTGTCGGAAGGACTTGCGGCAGCCGTATTTCCAGCGGCGGTGCCGTTGGTTTGGGAGGTGTCGCTCCCGGAGTTACAGGCTGCAAATAAGCTGGAGAGGAAAAATAGCGGAAGGAATTTCAGCACCTGCATATTCATTTGTTTTTTTGCGGGGCAAAGGTAGCAAAATTCGACGTGCCATGTCGTTAAAAAAAGCGGGGAAGTTGCCTCCTCCGCTTCTGATCCCGGGACTGAAAAAAAAAGTGATTTGACGGCCGGCGGCCGTCAAATCATCATGCACTAAAATATTCACTTCAGGCTTTGGCCGATTCCAGATATTCCGGGCGGATCTCTCCGGATTCATCGGCCCATTCCGGCAGTCCATATGCATGGCCTCTTCCGGGATAATCCGTCCGGACCAGATCGTGGCGCTTGTTGACCAATTTATGGATGCTGCGGTTGAGTTTTCCATTCAGGGTCTGCTCATCGATTTCCAGGTTCTCTTTTTTGACCCTGGCCTTTGCCTTTTTCATGAAATCAGAAGTGATCATTACCTTTTTAGAAGATTTTAAACTATTGATAATGAACACGTCCCAGTCGGAAAGACGGTAACCTTTGGGTTGGTTTTCCTCCTCTTTCAGGCTCCTCAATTTGGGGGCTGCTTTTTTCCTTCCCCGGGTAGCTTTGGCGGGTTTCTCGACGACAATTTCCTCTTTTTTCGGACGTCCCCTTCTCCGCTTGGGGGCCGTTTCAACAGCGGCAGTAGTTCCGTTTTCAGAAGCTGCAGATTTCTTAGGACGGCCGCGGCGTTTCGGCGCTTCCTTCGCAGCGGCGACTTCTTTTACGGGCGTTTCTATTTTTTCTACCGTTTTTGCTGTTTTCTTTGATTTCCGGCCGGCAGTTTTCGCCTTAACAGGAGCTTTTTTGGCAACAGGTTCCGGTTTACTTTGAGAAGCTTTATCATATTGCTTCTTCAGATCATCCAGTGCATCCTGGTGAAGCTGAAGCTGGTAAGATAGCTTGCGAATTTCTGAGGAGTGGGACATCATCAGCGACTCCAACTCTTCGAGATTGAGATGACTTTTCTTCATTATTAATGCTTTTGTGAGTAAGTGGTAAGTGAGTTTTTTACATATAATTATGACGGAAATAAAATAGAATGTCACTTGTTTGTCAAAAAAATATTTTTGGCATAAACCGGGGAAAATCCCCCAATTTACTGGCCATTGAGGAAAAAAAATAACCTCGGAAGGCCGTGAAGGAAACCATCCGGATCAGGGACAAAAAATAACTTTCCGGTAATTCCGGAAAGAAAAATTGGAAAACAGGATTCAGGTTCAAGAGAAACCTTGTGAAAAAAGGAGGGGCTTTCTTCCGTTTTCTCCTTGCAATAAAAAGGGGCAGACAATAATCGCCTGGTTTATAGGCTTTTAGGATGTATACTTCCGCTTTAATACCCGGCGAAAGGCCGGAGATTTCCTTCTTTAAAAAAAAACGATATTTTTTTCTTTTTATTTTCCGGCCAAAATTCTAAAAAAATAATGGACTTTCCAAACCCTGGGAGGAATCTTTTTCCTTTATTTTTCAGCTTGAAAACAAAAAAACAAAATCTGTCTCATATATGACCCAGGCAATTGATAATTAGCGGGTTGTTGCACAAATTTTTCCTGACCTACAGGTGGGAACTCCCGTTGAAAATAATGCAAATCACTACCGACCGGGTGTTCCGGGAACATCCATTTTTAACCTATATAAAAAATAAGGCCCTTTTTTGCGAATATGGTGGCGGGAACGCAGCATGATATCGGGGAGCGCGCTATCGGTGAAATAGAGGTACCCGTTCGGACCGAAAGAACAGCCGTCGGCCCAACGCACTTGACCGGGAGCCTCGATCAAGGTTTGAAGGACCCCATTCTTATCCAGGCGCATCAATCCGTGGTGCTCGATATCGGTCAGGATCACTTGGTCCGCCTGGTCGATACTGAGTCCGTCGCTTAGGGGCTTTTTCGATACCCATTCGACGCGCTCCCGCAGGTCGTCGGGCGGAAGGGCCTGGTCGGTCAGGTCGCGAACCGTTACCCGGTAAAGGCTTTCATGACATACCGCTCCATAATACAACCATTTTTCCGCCTGGTCGAGGACCAGCCCATCGACGCCCAGGCGCAGGGACGCCAGCTTTCCCTGGAGGGTAAAGGTCTGGATGTTCCAATCCTGGGCCCTGGTCGTCGAATCGCATTCGAGAAGCCGCCGGGCCTGGTCCATGGCCAGGTCCAGGACGACCAGCGCAGGCCGTTGCCGCAGGACACTCAGATCGCTGATGATCACGGTCTCCATGTCGGCGGCCACCTGCAGGTCGTTCAAATAAGAGCCGGTGGGGGCTTCCCGCTGATTGAAGACGTGCCGGTAGACCAGGGAATCGCTGTCGAGATCGAAGGCGAACAATTGGGCGCTCCGGATCCCGTGATTCCCGTGATCCAGCACCCAAAATCGGTTGCGGGTATCGATAAAAACCCCGAGGGGCGTGTGGTATTCTTTTTGAAATTCCAGATTCGGATACGGGTGTGCCTTTCCATCGACGATCTCCACTACTTTTGGCCCCCGGGAGCGGCTTTCCGGGTGGATGGTCAAAAAGATGCGACCGGTCGCAGAAACGGTTACATTGCCCGGCGGTTCCGCGGCATCATACACGATCTCCAGGGCGGTAGTATCGAACAATGGCGCCGTTTCCAAACCGGGATAGGAGGCGCCGCCTCCCCATCGCAACCACAACACCCCCACTGCCAGAAGGAGAAGCGAAGCGAAGATCAAAGCGCTTTTAAAGATTATTTTTCGGACCATAACAGCGGTGAAATTGGTTTCATCCATTCAGAAATACGGAAGAATAAGAGATTTGAGTATAAAACCTCATAATAATAAAGATTGAGAAGACTGCACCCGCCCAATCTTTATATTTTTGCCCATCAACTTATTTAATGAATGGCGATATGAAAATAGATATTTTAGCCATAGGCGTCCACCCCGATGATGTAGAATTGAGTTGTTCGGGCACCTTGCTCCGGCAAATAGACCTGGACCGCTCTGTAGGACTACTCGATCTGACGCGGGGCGAACTGGGCACCCGCGGCACGGCGGCGATCCGGACTGCAGAGGCCGAAACCGCTGCCCGGTTGCTGGGCGCTGAATTCCGCTGGAACCTCGATCTGGCCGATGGATTTTTTCAATATGAAAAAGACTCGATCTTGGCTATCATTCGGGCGATCCGGGCCTGTCAACCGGAGATCGTGCTGTGCAATGCCCTGAGCGATCGCCATCCCGACCACGGCAGGTCGGCAAAACTCGTTGCCGATGCCTGTTTTTTTTCAGGGCTGGTGAAGATCGAAACCACGAATGCCGATGGAAGTCCGCAGACCCAATGGCGGCCAAAAGCGGTCTATCACTACATTCAGGACCGCCATCTCGAACCGGATTTTGTGGTGGACATCACGGATTATTTGGACCGGAAAATGGATATCGTGCTGGCTTTTCGCTCGCAATTTTTTAATCCCGAAGCCGACGAGTACGGAAATGAACTGCAAACGCCCATTTCCGGTAAATCTTTTCTCGATTTTCTCCGGGCAAAAGCCGCGGTATTCGGCCGGCCGGCCGGCTTCGACTATGCCGAAGGCTACCAGGTGGCCCGCACTCCGGGAGTACTCGATCTGTTTGATTTGATATAGGGGCTACTCGTTTTTCCTTCCAGTTGGTCTACATATTCCTGAGTGCCGAGCCGGAAGCGAAGGGGAACCTGCGTTTTTTTCTCCCATTGCCATTCCAGGCGGCAAAAAAAGCTGGTCGGAACGGTGGATGGAAGAGAAAGAGCAGGGCCCTGGCCCAGCATGATCGTCGAAAGCGATGGAATGGAGTCGTTTGGGCAGGGCGTTACCGGAGACTGGGCGCCTGTCGCTACCCAACCCAACAGGAAAAACAAAATTACGAGCTCAGGCTTCCTGATTTTTCTTGAACTTCCGGCTTCCGTCATAAAGTTCGAATTTGAGGAATTTGCAAGGGAGTGCCCCATTGAAAAGGGCTATTTTTCGCGAAGGCCGGAGCCCGATGGCGTGAATGGCCTTTTCGTTGGCGGAGAGCAACCAGGCTTCGAAGCCGGCAAAGCGATGTTTGAGATTGCTCCCGATCAGCTGGTAAAGCGAGTCGATCTCCTCGACGGGCATACGTTCGTTATAGGGCGGATTGAAGACGACCAGGCCTTTTTTTTCCGGGAGCGTGCATTCCTCCATTGGCTCGTGTTTCCATTCGATCAGCGTATGAAGGTCCGTCTGGGCAGCATTGATCCGGGCAATGCGTATGGCATTGGGGTGGCTGTCGGAGCCCAGGATTGGCGGGGCGGTCAGAATCCGTCGTTCCCCGGCTTCCCGCCGCACTTTTTCCCAGAGTTCCGGTTCGTAATCCTTCCAGTTCTGAAAGGCGAAGTGGGTGCGATACCACTGCGCCGGGGTGCGGGTTGCCATCATGGCCGCTTCGATGGGCAGGGTTCCGGACCCGCACATGGGGTCGAAAAACGAGGCGTCTTCCCGCGGCCATCCGGCCAGTTTGAGCATACCGGCAGCCAGCACTTCATTGAGGGGGGCGGGGCCCGTTTCCTGCCGGTACCCCCGTTTGAAGAGCGGTTCTCCCGAACTGTCGAGCAGTATCGTGCACTGGTTCTCGCGAATATGCACCTGGACGGGCAGGGTAGGGGTCTTGATGTCCACGCTGGGCCGCTGGCCAAAATGGTCGCGCAGCTGGTCGACAATGGCATCTTTCGTCTTCAGCGCCACATAATGAGAGTGCGTAAAAAAAGAGGAATGCACGACTGCTTCCACGGCGAGCGTGTCCCTTGGACTGAGGTAGGTTTGCCAGTCGATCTCACGGACACCCTGGTACAGCTGTTTTTCGTTGCTGCAGGAAAAGGTGTGCAGCGGAACCAGGACGCGCAGCGCCGTATGGAGTCCCAGATTGGCCCGGTAGATCCATTCCCGGTCCCCTTCGAAGGAAACGGCCCGAGTGAGTTCTTCTACGGCCTCGGCCCCTGCTTCGCTGAGCTCCGCAGCGAGGATAGGTTCCAGCCCGTGAAATGTTTTGGCGATGAATTTCACCTGAATTTATTTTTACCCTAAGGCGCATTTTCCGGCTGCCGCGAATACGAATAGCCAGGCGATGCCTTTGAGAAGGAAGAATAAGAAACCAGCGATCCCCACCCGTTTGAACCAGACGGTGAAACGGGAGAAATTCCGGTCTGGTGGATTTGATGGATTTTCCATTTTTTTCATACTTGAAATACGCCCACATTGAATTTTTCCAGGGGAGCGTGATTGGCGGCTTCGATCCCCATTGAAATAAAATCCCGGGTTTGGCGTGGATCGATAATGGCATCGACCCAGAGGCGGGCGGCGGCGTAGAAGGGCGAAGTCTGATTCTCGTATCGCCCCTTGATAGCATCGAACAAGCGCTTTTCGTCTTCTTTATGCAGCTCTTCGCCCTTTGCCTTTAGGGCGGAAACCTGGATCTGCATCAACACCTGTGCGGCCTGGTCGCCCCCCATCACGGCGATGCGGGCAGAAGGCCAGGCGACGATCAGCCGCGGGTCGTAGGCCTTGCCGCACATGGCGTAGTTGCCGGCGCCGAAGGAATTGCCCATCACCACGCTGAATTTGGGCACCGTCGAATTGGCCACGGCATTGACCATCTTGGCGCCGTCCTTGATAATGCCGCCGTGTTCGGAACGCGTTCCGACCATAAACCCGGTCACATCGTGGAGAAAAACAAGGGGAATGCGCTTTTGGTTGCAATTCAGGATAAACCGGGCCGCTTTATCGGCCGAATCGGAGTAAATGACTCCGCCGAATTGCATCTCTCCTTTCGCGGTTTTGACCACCTCCCGGCTGTTGGCCACGATGCCGACCGACCATCCGTCGATGCGGGCGTAGGCGCAAATAATCGTTTTTCCGTAATCTTTTTTGTAAAGGGTCAGCTTCGAATCGTCGACCAGCCGCTTGAGGATCTCCATGGTGTCGTAGGGCTTGGCCGGGTTTTCGGGAAAATATTGGAGCAGGTCTTCCGCATTGGCCTTGGGTGGTTTCGACGCGATCCGGTCGAAGCCTGCTTTTTCAAATTCCCCGAATTGGGTCATCAATTCGCGGATCGTATCCAGGCATTCTTTATCGTCCTTTGACTTGTAGTCGCAGATCCCGGAGATCTCGGTCTGGGTGCGCGCACCCCCCAGGATTTCCTTGTCTACGTCCTCTCCGATCGCGGCCTTTACGAGGTAAGGACCCGCCAGGAAAATGGAACCGGTTCCTTCCACGATCAGCGCTTCGTCGGACATGATGGGCAGGTAGGCGCCCCCTGCTACGCAGCTCCCCATGATGGCAGCGATCTGGGGAATGCCCGCGCTCGACAGCCGGGCGTTGTTGCGGAAGATCCGGCCGAAATGTTCCTTGTCGGGAAAGATCTCGTCCTGCATCGGCAGGAATACGCCAGCGCTGTCGACCAGGTAGATAATGGGCAGCCGGTTTTCCAGGGCGATCTCCTGGGCGCGCAGATTCTTCTTGCCGGTGATCGGAAACCAGGCTCCCGCCTTCACCGTGGCATCATTGGCCACCACGACGCACTGCCGCCCACTGACATAGGCGACGACCACCACGACGCCGCCCGCAGGGCAGCCTCCGTATTCTTCATACATTTCAAATCCGGCAAATGCCCCGACTTCAAAGGCTTTCCGGTCTTTATCGATCAGGTAGTCGATGCGTTCGCGGGCGGTCAATTTTCCCTCGGCATGTTGTTTTTCGATCTTCTTTTTCCCGCCTCCCAGCCGGATCTGTTCCAGCCGGTGCTCGACCCGGTGGATGAGCAGTTTATTGTGGTCTTCGTTGCGGGATCGCTCCAAGTCTGTCTTTGCCATGTATGAAATTGGTTGTTTTTGCCCCATTACTCCTTTCAACCAGCAAGATACAATTATGGCCGGAAGGTATAGGCATAAGTGTCGGAATACCCTTCGTAATAACCGTCGAGCACCACTTCGGCGCCGGCTTCCTGCATAAGGCGGATCGCATCCGCCCTGGTTTTGACACGCTTGTTGTTCACATGGGTGATAATGTACCCGGGTTCCATTTGGGTCTCCTCGATCGTGCTGAACCGATAGATGCTGACCACGTAAACGCCCGCTTTGCTCAGGCGCTGGAGTTCATCCTCCGAAAGGTCGCGCAACTCGAAACCCAGGGTACGGAGATAGGCGGTTTCTTCGGTGTTTTCATCCGATCCTGCAGCAAAGGCATCCTGCAGAACAACTTCGGCTTTTTCCAGTTTTCCCTCGCGGAAATATTCCACCTGGACCTTGTTTCCCGGGCGGTACCGGGCGACCAGCTCCTGCAGTTGGGGCATGGTGAGCACTTTACTGCCGTTGACCCGGACGATCACATCTCCCCGCCGCATCCCGGCCTTGAAGGCCCCGCCGTCGGAAGTGACCCGATTGACATACACGCCCTCGGCGGCAGCCAGACCCAATTCCTTGGCCAGTTCGTTGGTCATCTCCTGTATCCCGACGCCCAGGACGCCGCGCTGTATCTTTCCGAAATCGCGCAGGTCGCGCACCACTTTGTAGGCCAGGTTGGAGGGCACGGCGAAGGAGTACCCCTCGTACCGGCCCGAACGCGTAATGATCGCCGTATTGATGCCGATCAGATCGCCCCGGGTGTTGACCAGGGCGCCTCCGCTATTGCCGGGGTTGACGGCCGCATCGGTCTGAATAAAGGATTCGATGCTGTATTCCCCTTCGAGGATGTCGATATTGCGCCCCTTGGCGCTCACGATCCCCGCGGTGACGGTCGATTCCAGGTTGAAGGGATTGCCCACGGCCAGCACCCATTCGCCGATGCGTACCGAATCGGAATTGCCGAATTCGATGTGGGGGAGGTCTTTCGCATCGATCTTCAGCAGGGCCAGGTCGGTGCTGGGATCGGTACCGATCAGCTCGGCGGTAAATTCCCGTTTATCGTTCAGGGTTACCTCAAAATTGTCGGCTTCTTCCACAACGTGGTTGTTGGTCACCACATACCCGTCCTGGGAAATGATAACCCCCGATCCCGTTGAAATACCCCCATGGTAGCGCCGCAGCCAATGCCGGTTCTCCGCCTTGATATTTACAACCGCCGTAATGACCCGCTCGGCGGCCTCCGTGAAATGGTTAGGTGCGCTCGTGGCAAAAAAACGCGGGGAGGGATTCCCCAAGTCATTCTCTGCAGCCGGTAACATCTCTTCGTAAGGATGTTTGGCCGGCATAACCGTTTCGCGGATTACCACTTCCTGCCGGGGAACCACGAAATGATAAATGCCCACCGAGAGCAGCGCGCTTAAAAGAGAGGATAAGGCAATCCAGCCAAATTGTTTATTCATAAAAGCAACTTCTTATGCGGTAAACAAATTATTCTGAAGGAATAGTGGTTTGCCGGTCGGTGGCTGGCATACCACTTGGAACAAGCGCAGCCAGCGGCTGTACGAGTCCCAAACCACTTCGGTTTGAGTATAACGCAAATTTCCCACAAAAGGATGACTGTGAAAAGCGTTTATTTTCTTCGTAAATTTGCAGCATCTAAAAATAGCCACTTCTCATCATGGACCGCATAAATCCCTTCGGAATAGAACCCGATCCCAATCAATCCACCAATATATGGGGGTGGAAAAATTCCCTGATCAGCCTGGGCGTTATCCTTTTTTTTACCGGCCTGGTCCTGGTGCGCTGGATACAACTCGGCAAACCGTCCATGCGCGGTATTCCGGCCACGGAAGAGCCCATGCAACAAGATACCCTAAAGACCGGTCAGGAGCTAAAAGGTGGTTTGGATCAACAGCTTTTGAATTAAAAAAGAAACAGGGATGAGCATTGGCGGTTCTTTTCCTTTTTTTAAATACCATGGAGCAGGCAACGACTTCATCATGGTCGACCACCGGGCGGGCTTCCACTTCGACCTGGTTGACGAAGCCTTTATCCGCCTTTTATGCGATCGGCATTTTGGCATCGGGGCCGACGGATTGATCTCCCTGCAAAGCCATGCTGCGGCCGATTTCGAAATGAAATACTTCAATGCCGATGGCCGCGAGGGAAGTATGTGCGGCAATGGGGGGCGCTGCACGGTAGCATTCGCCTACCAAATGGGCATTCGGAAAGACCACTATCAATTTCTAGCCGTCGATGGCCTGCATGAGGCCTTTCTTCGGGAAAGGGGATGGGTAGAACTGAAAATGGGTGATGTCGCAGCGGTAGAAGTAGGAGAGGGGTACTTTTTTCTGGATACGGGCTCTCCGCACTATGTACGCTTTGTCGATGACCTGGCCGGGCTGGATGTCTGCGCCGAAGGCAGGGCTATACGCTACAACGACCGATTTCGTCAGAAAGGCACCAACGTCAATTTCGTGGCGCCGGATGGGGATGGAATTGCGGTGGCGACCTACGAGCGCGGCGTGGAAGATGAAACCCTTTCCTGCGGTACCGGGATCACCGCTTCGGCACTGGTGACCGCCCTCAAAAATGACATGACGGGCAATTCGCCGATCCGGATACCCGTCATGGCCAAAGGCGGCCAACTGGAGGTCCGTTTTGAACACTCGTCCGCTGGATTTCGCAATATCTGGCTCTGTGGCCCGACCCGGTTGGTGTTCGAAGGCTCCTTTCCTCTCTAAAATTCCTCCTCGTCTTCGTCGGCGATCTCCAGTTTGGCCCCCGCCAGCTCGCTATAGGCGTGCATGTCGCCGGCCTGCTTTGCCACATCCATTCCGGTTTTATAGATAGAAATGGCGTTGTCCAGGTCCTGGCGCCGCTGGAAGAGTTTGCCCAAATGGTAGTATAGCCCCACGTAACCGGGATCTGCAGTTTTTAGCTGGAGGTAGTGTTCCAGCGCTTTGTCATCATCGCCCATTTTTTCATACTCCTTGGCAAGGGCAAAGAGCAAAAAACTGTCGCCGGGAGATTGGGCTTGAAGTTGGAGGAGTTGGGAGAGACGGGACATATGGATTAGTTGAGAGTTATAAACTTTAAACTTTCATAGAAAGATTAATTCTCTTCCTGGCAATATCCACCTCGATCACTTTGACGTAGACCTCTTGCTGCAGGGTCACTACGTCTGCCGGGTTCTTGACAAATTTATTGGCCAACTGGGAAATATGCACCAGGCCATCCTGTTTGACGCCGACATCGACGAAGGCGCCGAAATTGGTGATATTGGTGACGATGCCCGGAAGTACCATTCCGATACGGAGGTCTTCCATGGTATGCACCTCTCTCGAAAATTCAAAAGGGTGGACTTCCCCGCGGGGGTCGAGGCCGGGTTTGGCGAGTTCCTTGATAATATCGTTGATGGTTGGCAGCCCCACCTCTCCGGAAATATAGCGTTTGGGGTCGATCTTTTTCTGGAGTTCGGGCCGGGCGATGAGTTCTTCGAGGGTGCAGTTCAGGTCGGCGGCCATGCGCTCGACGATAGGGTAGCTCTCCGGGTGGACCGCGGTGTTGTCGAGCGGATGACTGCCCTGGCGGATGCGGAGGAAGCCGGCGCTCAGTTCGAAGGCCTTATCCCCCATGCGGGGCACTTGTTTCAGCTCTTCGCGGGACTGGAACGCGCCCCGTTCGGAGCGGTGTAGCACGATATTTTGGGCCAGGGCCGGACCCAGTCCGGAGACGTAGGTCAGCAGGTGTTTACTGGCGGTATTGACATTGACCCCCACATTGTTGACGCAGCTCTCCACCACGCGGTCGAGGCTTTCGCGGAGTTGCACCTGGTTGACGTCGTGCTGGTACTGGCCCACTCCGATCGATTTGGCGTCGATCTTGACCAGTTCGGCAAGGGGGTCCATCAGGCGGCGGCCGATGGAAATGGCTCCCCGCACCGTGACATCCTGGTCTGGAAATTCCTCGCGGGCCACTTCGGAAGCCGAATAGATCGAAGCCCCGCTTTCACTGACCATAAATACGGGGATCTCCCTGGCAAAAGGCGCCGTGCGGAGGAGCGATACCGTTTCGCGCCCGGCCGTACCATTTCCCACGGCGACCGCATCGAGTTTGTACTTTTCCACCAGTTTGGCGGCGGTTTCGAGCGACTCGTCCACCTTGTTTTGGGGCGGGTGGGGGAAGATCGCCGTATGGTACAGCAAGTCGCCGTATTCGTTGAGGACGACCACTTTGCATCCCGTCCGGAAGCCGGGGTCGACGCCCAGCACGCGCTTTTGACCCAGTGGCGCCGCCATGAGCAATTGGCGGAGGTTTTCGGCGAAGACCACGATCGCTTCCTTATCGGCTATTTCCTTGGAGCTGTTGCGGAATTCCGTTTCGATGGAAGGCGCCAACAAACGCTCGTAGCCGTCGCGGATCGCCTCCTTCACCTCGTGGGCGCAGGGGCTGATCGGCACCAGGTACATGCGGTCGAGGGCGGTGAACACTTCCTCCGGATCGGGTTCGATCACCAGGCGCAGGAAACCTTCCTCCTCGCCCCGGCGCATGGCCAGCAGGCGGTGGGAAGGACACTTCTGGAGCGGTTCTTCAAACTGGAAATAATCGCGGAATTTGGCGCCTTCCTCTTCTTTTCCGCGGGCTACTTTCGAGCGGATCACCGCACTTTTCCGGAAGAAATAGCGGACCTTATTCCGTGCCCGCTCATCTTCGTTGATCCACTCGGCAATAATGTCGCGGGCGCCTTGCAGGGCTTCCTCGATCGTGGGCACCTCTTCGGTGATATAACCTTGAGCAAGGGATTCCGGCTGGGCCTTGGTCTGGTTGAAGATGGCCTGGGCCAGGGGTTCGAGGCCTTTTTCGCGAGCCATGCTGGCGCGCGTTTTTCGCTTGCGTTTATAGGGAAGATAAATGTCCTCCAATTCCGTGGGGTCGTAGCACTGTTCGATGCGCTTGCGCAGCTCGTCGGTGAGCTTGCCCTGTTCCTCGATCGATTGCAGGACAAAGGCTTTGCGGTCCTCGAGGTCCTTTAATTTCTTCCACTGTTGCTGGATCTCGGCGATCTGCACCTCGTCCAGCTCCCCCGTCCGCTCTTTGCGATAGCGGGCGATGAAGGGAATGGTGGCGCCTTCTTCAAAGAGCAAGATAGTCTGCCGCACCGAATTGAGCGGAAGTTGGAGGGTTTGGGCGATCAGTTTAGGGATGACTCCTTCCATTTTTGAGGGTACAGATTTATTAAGATCATAAAAGATCATAAACCATCATAAAAAAATCAGAGCGCCGGAAAACGCTGTGGCTCCGCTTCCTGCATCAGGGCATACACTGTTTCAAACACATCTTCCGAATTGGGTTTGGAGAAATAGTCGCCATCCGAGCCGAAGGGCGGACGGTGGGCTTTGGCCGTCAGGGTGCGGGGCGGAGAATCGAGGTGGCGGTAGCCGCCCTGTTCTTCCAACACTTTTTGGAGCATATAGGCCGTTCCGCCTCCGGGCACATCCTCGTCCATAAATACGATGCGATTGGTCTTGGCGAGCGACTGCACGATGCGGTGCTCAAGATCGAAGGGAAGGAGGGTTTGCACGTCGATCAGTTCGACCGAAATGCCCGTCTGTTTGAGCAATTCGATGCCGGTTTGGGCGATGCGTACACAAGAGCCGTAAGTGACAAGGGTGACGTCTGAGCCTTCCTCCAACACTTCCGGTACTCCGAGCGGCACGGTAAACGCACCCAGATTATCGGGAAGGCGTTCCTTGAGGCGGTAGCCGTTGAGGCATTCGATCACCAGCGCCGGGTCGTCGGATTGGAGGAGGGTGTTGTACATCCCGACCGCCTGGGTCATATTCCTCGGAACGCAAATGTACATGCCCCGGAGAGCGCCCAGGAGCATGCCCATGGGCGAACCGGCATGCCAGATACCCTCCAGGCGGTGGCCGCGAGTGCGGATGATCGCCGGGGCCTGCTGGATGCCCGCCGAGCGGTAGCGAAGGGTTGCCAGGTCGTCGGTCAGGGGTTCGAGACCATAGATTAGGTAGTCGAGGTATTGGATCTCTGCGATGGGCCGCAATCCGCGCATGGCCATTCCGATGGCCTGACCCATAATGGTCCATTCCCGGATACCGGTGTCGAAGATCCGGTCTTCGCCATATTTGGCCTGTAGGCCGGCGAAGCCCTGGTTGACATCACCGATCTGCCCCAAGTCTTCGCCGAAGGCCAGGAGGTTGGGGTATTTGGAAAAGGCCAGATCGAAGAAGGTATTGAGGATCTCGTAGCCGTTCTTCAGGGGAGAGCCTTCGCTGAATTCGGGGCGAACTACCGGTACACGCAGGGCAGCGTGTTCGGAGTGGCTGTACAGATGCGTTTCATAGCGTTGGGCTGCTGTTTGGGCAGACTCGTTCAGCCAGTTTTTCAGTTCATCCAGGGCCGGATGCTGGGCGCCAAGTGTGGCGAATAATACCTTTTTCGCGTTCTGCACCACTTCGAAGAACAAAGGGTTGAGCAGGTTCTTCAGTTCGCGATGCAAAATTTTCACCGCATCCTCTTTTCCGGGCAGGCCGGCGAGTTGGGTATAGAGTTGGTCCAGGTAAGCGACCGCAGCTTGAACGGGGCCGGTATAGGCTTTCCAGGCCCGGTCGCGGCACTGGCGCACATAGGTTTTGGCTTCTTTTTCGAGCGAATCCAGTTCTTCTGCCGTGGAGATGCCCTGGTCGATCATCCATTCCCGCATTTTGCGGATACAATCGTGATCGCGTTCCCATTGCAGGCGTTCGGGCGATTTATAGCGCTCGTGCGAGCCGGAGGTCGAGTGCCCTTGCGGTTGGGTTACCTCCTGTATATGGAAGAGCGCGGGGACATGGGTTTGGCGGACCTTTTCGATGCCGTTCCGGTACAATTCGCAAAGGGCGGGGTAGTCCCAGCCTTTACACGTATAAATATCAATACCGTCTCCATTTTCGTCAAGTTGGAATCCGGCCAGGGCTTTGGAGATGCTTTTCTTGACGGTTTGGTAGTCGATCGGCACGGAGATCCCGTAGCCGTCATCCCATACCGAGACCGCCAGGGGCACCTGTTGTACGGCGGCAGCGTTAAGCGTTTCCCAGAAGACACCTTCGGAGGTGCTGGCGTCGCCGATCGTGGCAAAACAAACCTCGTCGCCGCCTTTTGAGAATGGGTTTTCCAATTGCAAGGCGGGTGTCTTGCGGTATTTTTGTGAGGCCAGGGCCAGTCCGAGGGAGCGGGCCATTTGGCCGGCGGTGGGTGACATATCGGCCGATATGTTGAAGGATCCGGTGTGGTTGGTCCAGTTCCCATCGGGGTCGATCGTCGGAGTGGCGTAGTGGCTGTTCATCTGGCGGCCGCCGGAGAAGGGGTCGTTTTCCGAATCGGCGTAGAGTTGGGCGAAGAACTCTTCGACGGTGGAGAGTCCCAGGGCGAAGAGAAGGGTTTGGTCCCGGTAGTAGCCCGAGCGCCAGTCGCCTTTTTGGAACACTTTAGCCAGGGCTACCTGGGGCAGTTCCTTCCCGTCGCCGATGATCCCGAACTTGGCCTTACCGGTGAGCACTTCCTTGCGGGCGAGAAAGCTGGCTTCCCGGCTGATGCAACAGACGCGATAGTCGTGAATAACCTCTTGTTTGTATGCTTCTTCTTTCTTCATTCCCACTTCCGGGCTCGGGTTCTGCGCTAGCGGGTTTTCCAACATAGCTTTGGTTGTTATTGGTATTATTTGGTAGGATATTTTACTGAAATACAGCCCTTTGAAATAAAATATTAAAACCGCCCAAAAGGTTGTGCCAAAGATAGGGAAAATTTGGAATATCGGAAATTACGACCTTTTGAAGGGTGTTTTGCAAATATACGCAGTTATCATTAACAACTCATTAACCTGGCCCCTTGTGTAGAGTCGTTTCATCTATCATCATTAATCTGTACTTTTGTTTCGTTCTTGAAATGAGGACCTGACAAATTTGATCACGAACTTATCAAAACAAAAATTATTCTGTGATGAAAAAATTGCTTTCCGTATTGACTTTGATGGTAATGGCTTCTGTTTGGGTAGCCGCACAAGTGAACACTGCTGCACCGGCTGCTCCGGCTCCTGCCGATGAAAACGGCCCGGTGATGACACTGGAAACCACGGAAGTGGACTATGGCAAGATCGAGCAGGGTTCGGATCCTTACCGGGTGTTCAAGTTCACGAACACGGGCAAGGCGCCGCTGGTGATTGAAAACGCCAAAGGAAGCTGTGGTTGCACGGTGCCGAGCTATTCGAAAGAGCCGATCGCTCCGGGTGAAGCTTCCGAGATCAAAGTTCGCTACGACACGAACCGGATTGGCAAATTCACCAAAACGGTGACCCTGACCACGAACGAAGCTGTTCAGACGCGCACCCTGCGCATTAGCGGCGAAGTTTATGCGAAGCCGACCGAACCGGAAGGTGTTCCGGCCAGCACGGGTGGTTTTAACAACTAATACCGGCGAGGATTAGTCCCCTCTGGGTTAAATAAAAAGGCCCCGGATGTTTCATCCGGGGCCTTTTTTATTTTACCAATGTACAGGAATCTGAGTTCTGTACATCGGTAAAAAAGAAAACCCTTGCTTCGAAGAAGCAAGGGCCTCTAACCCAAACAAATAAACACAAAAACTACTTTTAAGTAGAGCAAAAATAAGGATTTCCATTGAAAAGGCAAAGGTCTGCCAAAAAAAAGACCCAAATGTTCCCCGCTTTTGTCCGATGCCCTGAAAACCAGGAGGATCAAGTCCTCAGTTTGAAGTGGTTTTGCAAGACGATCCTAGTAATGTGTTGACGGTCAAAATCATCCTTTTTTTGCGTAAGGAATAGCGTCTTTCCATGTCTTGCTTACAAAAAACGATCCTTTTGATTTATAAAAAAAAATATATAACATAGTAAAACGCTTACATTCCCTCTTTGGAAAAAAATGTTCAACTTTGTTATCCTTCTCGCACATTATGTGAAAATACTGCATTTAGCACCAATCGAGCGTGGAAGGTCCGTATGGATTCCCACGCAATCCTACATCTTACTGATACTAAAAAGGTTACAGCGCACTAGTCGGGCGACTCTAGTGTAATTTATTCATCTTTAGCTTTATGGAGAATGGTTAGGGACCATGCTACCGTTTGGGATAGCTGTCTTCAGACTATCCGGAAGAACGTAAATTCGCAAAGTTTTAAAACTTGGTTTGAACCCATCAGGCCTGTACGGCTCGTGGAGAATGCCCTCACCATACAAGTGCCCAACAAGTTCTTTTATGAATGGTTGGAGGAACACTACGTGGCCCTCCTGAAGATGACCATCCGCAAGGAACTGGGCGATAAAGGACGTCTGGAATACCAGATCCTGATGAACCAGATGGAGGAGCAACGCCGCGCCAAGCAACCTGCCCTGAGCAATTCCGGGGGCAATGGTCATCCGGACGGTCTGACGCCGGGCATGGTCGATGCCCAATACATCAAAAACCCATTCGTCATACCCGGGATCAAAAAGATCAAGGTCGATCCCCAACTCAATCCGAGCTATACTCTCGAAACCTTTATCGAAGGCGACTGCAACCGCCTGGCCCGCTCGGCCGGCATCGCCGTAGCCCGCAATCCGGGCGGCACGGCCTTTAACCCGCTCATCATCTTCGGGGATGTGGGACTGGGCAAAACCCACCTCGCACATGCCATCGGCTCGGAAGTGCTGCAACGGTACCCCGAAAAGCAGGTGCTCTACGTCTCGTCTGATAAATTCACCAATCAGATCATCGAGTCGATCCGCAATAACGCCGTCAGCGATTTCGTAAACTTTTACCAGTTGGCCGATGTGCTCATCGTCGACGATATCCAGTTCCTGGCCAATAAACTCAAGACACAAGAGATCTTTTTCAACATATTCAACCAGCTCCACCAACATGGAAAGCAGATCGTCCTTACCTCCGACCGGCCGCCCAAGGACCTGGAAGGGATCGAGGAACGACTCATTTCCCGCTTCAAATGGGGCCTATCCGCAGACTTACAGGTACCAGATTTTGAAACCCGCATGGCCATCCTCGAAGCCCGCATGGGCCGCGAGGGCGTCGACCTGCCGCAAAGCGTGTTGGAATTTATTTGCTATAATATCCGCAATAATATCCGCGAACTGGAAGGTGTGCTCATCTCGATGGTGGCCCAATCGTCCCTCAACCGCCGCGAGATCGATCTCGACCTGGCCAAAGAAGTGGTCAAGAACTTCGTTACGGAGATCAACAAGGAGATCACCATCGAATTCATCCAGCAACTGGTGGCCGATCACTTCAGCGTACCCGTCGATAAACTCGCCGGCGAAACCCGCAAGCGCCAGATCGTCATCGCCCGGCAGCTGTCCATGTACCTGGCCAAGAACCTGACCGACAAATCGCTCAAAGCCATCGGCGAGCGCTTCGGCGGCCGCGACCACAGCACCGTCATCTACTCCTGCAAAACCGTGCAGGACCTCCTCGATACGGATATGATCTTCAAGGAAACCGTGGCGGAACTGGAGAAGAAGATTCGGTTGTCGCTAAACGAGAAATAGTGGAGGGAGCAGGGAGCAGGGAGCAGGGTAAATATCCCTCCTCCCTGCTCCCTCCTCCCTGTTCCCTCCCAAATAAACCTTCCCTCCATTTTAGGTGTTACCCTTACCTAAAAGCACCCATCATCATGTCGTTCCGAGCTTTGGCCTTTATGGCCGTTTTCCTGACCACCATTTTTCTTCTCGATCTCTACGTCTTTCAGGGCGTCCGGTCACTGACGGCTACGCTACAGAGCGTGGTGACCCGCAGGGCCGTACGCTGGGGGTACTGGATCGTGAGCATTGGGCTGCCCGCGATGGTGTTTCTGGGCATGTTTACCATGGATCGCTCCAAAGGTTTTCCTCCCTTGCTGACCTGGTCGGCCAGTTTGTTTATCAGCTTGTTCGTCACCAAGATCGTCTTCGTGGCCGTATTGATGGGGGAGGACGTCGTACGCCTCGTGGAGGGCGTTGTCAAGCGGATCCAGGGAACACCGGAACAAACGCCTTTCATGCCCGACCGCCGGAAGTTCGTCAGTCAGCTGGCGCTCGGCCTGGCCGCCATCCCGTTCACTTCTTTTCTCTACGGCATCACCAAGGGGAAATACCACTATAAAGTGCACCGGCATACGCTCTATTTCAAAGACCTGCCCGAGGCCTTCGACGGCTTCACCATCACGCAGATCTCGGACGTGCACTCCGGCAGCTTCGACGATCCGGAGGCCGTGCAGCGCGGCGTAGATCTGGCCAATGACCAGCGATCCGACCTGTTCCTGTTCACCGGTGATCTGGTCAACAACCAGGCCACCGAGTTCGAGCCGTACCAGGAGATGTTCAAGAAGATCAGCGCCCCCTATGGGAAATTCTCCATTCTCGGCAACCACGACTACGGCGACTACGTGCCCTGGCCTTCTCCCGAAGCCAAGGAAGCCAATATGCAACGCCTGTATAAATACCACGCCGACGCCGGTTTCCGCCTCCTGCGCGATGAACACGTGGTGCTCGAAAAAGACGGCCAACAGCTCGCTCTGCTCGGGGTAGAGAACTGGGGCCTTGGCTTCGGCGAGCGCGGTGACCTGAAGAAAGCCGCCCAGGGCTTGCCGCAAGACACTTTCAAGATCCTGATGTCGCACGACCCTTCCCATTTCGACGCGCAGGTCAAGACCTTCCCCAATCCGATCCACCTCACGCTCTCCGGCCATACCCACGGCATGCAGATGGGGGTGGAGATACCCGGTTTCCGTTGGAGTCCGATCAAGTACCGCTACCCCAAGTGGGCCGGGGTGTATGAAGATGCCGGCAAGATCCTGCACATCAACCGCGGGTTCGGCTTCCTCGGGTTTTCGGGCCGGGTGGGGATCTGGCCGGAGGTTACGGTGCTGGAGTTGAGGAGGAGGGGGTAGTTTTTAGTTTTTAGTTTTCAGGTTAGCTCTGGTCCGAGTGGCGTCTCCGGCAGGGACATTCGGGAGCGCAAGGCTTTTTGTCTGAATTAAAATTTTCAGAATTGGAGAATTTTCAGAATTTCCGGACTCAGTGCTTGGTATTGATTTTGAGCTTATTGCATTAGCTTTGAGTGGCTTCCTCTTTAGTTCCCCCTTCGGAGGGGGACGGCCGCAGGCCCGGGGGAGGAAAAGACCTGCAGCTACTCTGAAATGTTCAAGTCCCCCCACCTCCGGTTTTTTGCGAAAAAAAACTATTTTTGACCAACGCATAAAACCTGCATCTCCCGCATGCCCGCTGAACCGTTGAAAGTCTTTATCTGTTATGCTCGTGAAGATCGCGACCCGCTCGAAAAGCTGATGGGGCATCTGGCTGTATTCGAACGAAATGACGCCGTACAGTTTTGGTACGACAAAGAAATTACCGGCGGAAAAGACTGGGATGAGACCATCCGTTTCAACCTGAAATCGGCTGACATCGTACTGCTGCTTATCAGTCCCGATTTTTTCCGATCCGATTATATCCATTCGGTAGAACTTTCCGAAGCGCTTCAACGAGATAAGGATAAGGAGGCCGTGGTGGTGCCGGTCATCTTACGGAAATGTCTATGGTACAAAGATCCGCGGATTTCCCGCTTACAAGCTTTGCCCTCAGAAGCTAACCCGGTCTTTGACAAAAAATACTGGTCCGATGCGGAAGACGGTTTTTTCGATGTAGCCGAGGGTTTCGACCGTTTGTTGGAAGATCCAGATACCAAAGAGCGGCAGAGGCGGAAACGGTTTAGGGAACATGTGAAGGATATGGTCCTCATCCCTGGCGGCACCTTCACCATGGGCGATGTGATGGGCGATAAAGAGTGGGATGACGAACTCCCTCTCCACGAAGTGACCCTCGACAGCTTCCGCATGGGCCGTTTCGCGGTGACTTTCGATGAATACGACGCCTTTTGCGAAGCGACCAAGAGGGAAAAACCAAAAGATGAAGGTTGGGGCCGCGGCCGCCGGCCGGTGATCAACGTGAGCTGGTACGATGCGGTGGAATACTGCAACTGGCTGAGCGAGATTTGGGACTTGGAACCCGCATACACGATCGATAAGAACAAGCAGGATCCAAACAACACCAGCGACAACGACAAACAAAAATGGCTGGTGACATTCAACCCCAAAGCCTGGGGCTACCGCCTGCCCACGGAAGCTCAGTGGGAGTATGCTGCCCGGCAGGGCGGAAAGAAGGTGCGCTTCGGGAATGACAAGGATGTGGCTGACCCGAAGGAGATCAATTTCGATGGGAGTAAGGATTATAAAAAGCCGTATTCGCAGGTTGGCGAATACCGGGAACAGACCCTACCCGTGGGCAGTCTGAACAGCCCCAATGAGTTGGGACTCCACGACATGAGCGGCAATGTGTGGGAATGGTGCTGGGACTGGTTTGGGAATTATAGCTCCGATGCTCAGACCGATCCGACAGGCCCCCTTGGGGGCTCGGACCGCGTGGCCCGCGGCGGCAGCTGGTACGGCGGCCCGCGGGACTGCCGCGTCGCGGCCCGCGACGGCGACGATGCGACGAACCGCTACTACAACCTGGGTTTCCGTCTGGTTCTCCCCCCAGGATCATCGGAGTAGCGAATCCGGGTTTTCCTGTGAGCCCCCTCCTAACCTCCCCCGAGGGAGGAAAGGAGGCGACGCACCGCAACGGAACGGAGCAAGGAGGCGGAGGGACGGAGCCGACCAGCGGAGTGGAGGAGCGGTGCGGAGTTGTCTGAACTGTGATTATTTTGATTCCTGTGATTGCCTTGATTGGGAAGCATGAGATCGTGGGTTTTTCCTCCCTATCACAAAAATCAAATATATCACAAAAATCAAAGTTCAGAATGTTCGGCGTCATCTTAATGTAACCATGCAGATAATACTATTCACCATCCCCCTCCTCGGCGGCGAGGCTGTGAATGAGGAGATGAACGCTTTCCTGCGGTCGAAGAAGATCGTGCAGATCGAGAACAAGCTGGTGGGGAAGGGGAAGGGGGCGTTTTGGAGTTTTTGCATCAAATACACCGACGACGAAGCCGGGCGGCAACGGGAGCGGGTGGATTACCGGGAGGTGCTCGATCCGGAGAGTTTCAAACGCTTTGCCGCCATGCGGGAGATCCGCCGGAGGCTGGCGCGGGAGGAGTCGATACCGGCGTATGCCATTTTTACCGACGAAGAGCTGGCGGAGCTGGCAAAGATCGAAGACATTACCACAAGCAAGATGCAACAGGTAAGGGGTATTGGAGAAAAGAAAGTGGAGCGGTACGGGCATCATTTCATTACCAGCATTGCGGATGAGAAGAGCTAATCACCTCCTGCCGAAAATCATTGATCCGGACAACCTGAGGCTGGCCAGTTGGAAAGCGGCCAAGGGGAAGCGCTGGGCTCAGGAAGTGCTGGCGTACCAGGCCTGTTTGGAGGAAAACCTGGCCCTGCTGCGGCAGCAGATCAGAAGCGGGCTCATCGACGTGGGCAACTACCGGTATTTTACGATCTACGAACCCAAGGAGCGCAAGATTTGCGCCAGCGCCTTCCGCGAGCAGGTGTTGCACCACTCGCTCATGAACGTGTGCCATGAATTCTTCGACCGCGCCCTGATATCCGACAGCTACGCCAGCCGGAAGGGGAAGGGAACCTATGCGGCCATCGATCGTGCCAAGGTCTTTACTCGCGAATTCGAGTGGTACCTGAAACTGGATGTGCGCAAGTTTTTTGAAAGCATTCACCACGAGGTCTTGAAAGATCAACTGGCGAAGCTTTTCAAGGAAAAGCGTCTGCTGGAGATCTTCGGTAAGATCATCGACAGCTACGAGACCCTCCCCAACCGTGGGGTGCCTATCGGCAACCTGACCAGCCAGTATTTTGCCAATCATTACCTTTCAGGGCTCGACCATTTCATCAAAGAACAACTCGGCATCAGGGCCTATGTGCGCTACATGGACGATCTGGTCTTGTGGCACGAAGACAAGTCTGTGCTAAAATCGGCAAAAGAGCGCATAGAGGCTTTTGTCGTAAGCAATCTGCTGTGTGAGCTCAAGCCCGAAGCGCTCAACCGCACCCGGTTGGGCGTGCCGTTTTTGGGATACCGGATCTTCCCGCACCACGTCTGGTTGTTGCACCAGAGCAAGGTGCGGTTTGCGCGAAAAATGCGCTATATTCAGGAGCAATACGATACGGGCGCCTGGAGCGAAGAGAAGTGCGCGTTGCACGCGCGCCCGCTGATCGCTTTCACCGAGCATGCGGATGCAAAGGCATTTCGCCGAAAAGTACTATCATAAAACAGGGATTGAAGATTCCTGTTTTATGATAATTTTTCACGGTCGATCATCATAGGGGCTCGAACCGCGTGAACCGCGGCGGCAGCTGGAACAACAACCCGCAGAACTGCCGCGTCGCGAACCGCAACAACGACAATGCGACGAACCGCAACAACAACCTGGGTTTCCGTCTGGTTCTCCCCCCAGCTCACAGGAAAGCCGGATCGCTTCCGATGAACAGATGGTTGTCCTGTTCCCGATGCATCGGGACAAAAAGGCGGTCCCGTTGGGATTGCTTGGGGCGGCGGTATTGGTAGCGCACAGGAAGGTAAGACGCGAAGGTTTCGTCGCCCCAGATTTTTTGGCTGCTTTCCGAATTTATCTTATTTTAACAACTTGTTTATTTGTTACTAATCGATAAATATGCAATTGCCCTTCGATGAGTGTGATCATTCTGACATATGCCAATAGTGAACAAGCCCCTCTTCAGCATCTGAGAGATGAGGATGATCGGGTAAATGAGTTATTGTCGGAAGGTAGAAAGGCTCGACATTTTCTTTTGGAGAGAGACCAATACGCCACTCCAGATAAAATAGCTGCTAAGGTCAACGAATTTAAGGATGAGTTAGAATTCTTTTCCTACAGTGGGCATGCTGGAAAAGATGTATTGTTTACAGAAGATGGTGCTGCCCGAGCAGAGGGAATTGCTCATTTGCTGGGGCTATGCCCCTTTTTAAAGGTGGTTTTCCTCAATGGCTGTGCTACTGTAGGGCAGGTGAAAGCCTTACTGGAAAAAGGTATTCCGGCAGTAATAGCAACGTACGCACCAGTTGGGGATGAACTCGCAAAAGATTTTTCCATCGCCTTCTTTGACGCACTTCGAACGAAAAATTCCTTGGAGCAGGCATTTGAACATGCAAAGGGGTTTGTATTGATGAAAAGTGGCGATTTGAGATTTAAAAAGCAGGCTCGTGGTATTGGTTTTGCCGGAGTTACAGACCGGGATTGGGGGTTGTTTTGGAGAGAAGATAAAAAAGAGATTTTGCAATGGACATTGCCAATGGGAGCTCATCCCAATACGATTTTGAAAGATGCAGGCTCGGATGCTGAATTGACCAAGGTGTTTTTTGTAGCCGATAAACCTATTCGGGAAAAATATTACTTGAAGATCCGTAACAGTTTTCACAAGGATAAAAATATTAAATTTAATGATCTATTTGGTGTGGGGGACCCTATTCAACGGGAGGCGGTACAAGGAGAGATCGAGGCTGCTGATGCTGTTGTTTTTCTGATCAATGGTCTGGACTTTCATACGCTTTGGGGGCAGATAGCGTGGATAAAGGATTGCTTACTGGACTCACATAAACCATTGGTATTTGTGAAACTCCCTGGTGTTCTTGAACCCCTGGAGTTTTTGGAACAAGAAATAGGCCCTCCAGATGCGAAGTTACCTGGATACCTGGATATGTTTGATGGAATAAAGGACCAGCCTGCCACTTTGGATGGATATATTCTTTCTTCCTTTAAAGGTGAATTACAGCAAGCAATTGATCAAATCACTTTGAGGAACGGGATACCTCATGAGAAATTAAGGGAAGAGTTGTTGGAATTCGACCTCCATACTCCTTCCTCTGCGTTTAAAAATTTTATTGAACAACGCGAAAAATTAAACCTGGTGGCCCTGCAAGGGACTAACCGTTGTGGGCAAGACCTCTTATTGGAGCGATTGTTGGGATATCTTCCCGAAATGGATCAATGTCTGCGATTTTCAATTGATCTCATGGCAAGTGGAAATACTATCACTTCAGAATCACAGCTTTGGAAGGAACTTTGCCGATATTTAATTGAGATGAAAATAGACGATCCTGAAATTATCAGCTCCATACTCGTAAACCGACTCAAGCAAAAAGATATTTTGATTATTTTGGATAATGTGGCGACCGATAAAGCCGGGGTAGAAAATCTGAGTATGGTGGTTACTTTTTGGGAAAGGGTACTCGCTTCCCTATCCTCCATACCAGTTGGTGAATTACATCAGCTCTATGTATTTGTTATCAATCGTGCTGCCCATTGCAATGTACTTTTTGATCCTGGCAATTTCCGGCTACCTCATGCCCTGTTGCTCA
The DNA here is from genome assembly GCA_020636275.1 of Lewinellaceae bacterium. Classification (GTDB taxonomy): domain Bacteria; phylum Bacteroidota; class Bacteroidia; order Chitinophagales; family Saprospiraceae; genus JADJTT01. The sequence continues at coordinate 1,828,281 of JACJYD010000001.1, forward strand.
ATATTGAGCCTATTGACCAGCAAACCCTTGCAGACTGGCATCGGGAAAAGCAAAGGCGATTTAGAAACCAACCGGTATTTCAACATTTGCTCGAACAACCGGGTGAACTACTAGGTGATGGGTATTTGTCGGATGTCGTTTTCAGAATATGCGATCGATTGAATTGTAAACCAGTATACGCCAAACTCATCAAACAATGACCTCAGCCAAGAAATACACAGGAGAAGCGTTGACAAAATACCAGGCCGCTCTTGATCTTGACCCTTATTTCCCAAGTGATGGGTTGATACGTGCAGTAGAAGTAGCCAGGCTATTGGAACGTCCACTGCTGCTGCGCGGAGAACCAGGTAGTGGGAAGACGAGGCTCGCAGAAGCCATTGCCTATGAGTTGCATGGAGATAAATACCAGGATTTTCTTTTTCGCTGGAATATTAAATCCACGACAAAAGCTCAGGAAGGGCTCTATGTTTACGATCACCTCCAGCGACTGAGGGATGTACAAGACACCTCGATAAAAAAGGATGAAATTGCCAAGATCCAATATTGGAAGCTGGGGCCGGTCGGCGAGGCATTTGACAAATCCAGTAGAGATTATCCTCCGCCGGTTTTACTTATCGACGAGATCGACAAAGCCGACATCGATTTCCCCAATGACCTGCTTGACGTATTAGAAGGCAAGCCTAAAAAATTCAAAATACTCGAAACGGGAAAGGATATTGAAGCAAAACAATCGCCTGTTGTGATCATTACCAGCAACGACGAAAAAGAATTGCCCAATGCTTTTCTACGTCGCTGCGTGTTCTTCTACATTCCCTTCCCTTCCTACGAAGAATTGCTTCGTATTGCCAGAGCAAATCTGGCTAAGATCCAGAATGCAGGAATCCAAGAGTCCTTGATTGAGCCCCTAATCAGGTTTTTCCGACATAAATACCTCGAAATGAAGAACAATCCGAATACAGACAAGCGCCCATCTACTTCAGAACTGCTAGACTGGCTTCGGGTAGTTGCCTATTACCAGCCTCAGGAAAATGGGGAGTTGCAAGTTGGGGAGCAGGGAGAATTGATCTTCCGTGATGGAAAAGTGCTCTATCCGGAAGTGCTTTTTAAGAGTTTCGACGACTGGAAAATGCAATTGGGAGAAGATTATATTTAAGCAATGGAAAAGCACCCACTCTTTCCCTATTCCTTTTTCAACCGCCTGCGTAAGGAGGTAGGAATTGAGTTGGATATGCAACAGTATTTTGGCTTTTTGAGAATTTTCACTTCGGATATTAAGCTAAATGACCCGAAGGATCTTCTGGAATTATGCAAGATTCATTGGCTTACACGGCCTAGATTTGAACGTCAGTTTGAAAAACTTTTTTGGGAGGAAGTCAAAAAAATCACCCAGGTTCAACCTGTTAGGGTGGAACGGGAAAAGCAAGCAGAGAAAATAGGAAATAGGAAGGACGAAGAAAAAGAGGAAATCTTGGCACCTCCTCCCGCTCCAACACCTTTAACCTCCCTCCCCGAGCAAGCCCCCCCTCCGAAGGTCGGAGAAGAAGAAGTACTCAATTCCATTTATGTGAATTTTAAGGAAAGTCCAGGAGTCGGAAGCCGTGATCACCAGGAGTCTTCCTTCTCTTTTCTGGACAACGACTTTATTTTTTCCAATAAGTACCTGCCTGCATCTGCTCGTCGAATGAAGCAAAATTGGCGATATTTGAAAAGTAGGGCGGAGAAAAAACCTGGACTTGATCTTGACCTGCCGGCCATTGTTAAATCCATTGCCCAAAATGGCTTTTTCTATTCCCCCGTCTTTCTTCTTGAGAAAATATATCGCCATCACATTTTGTTTCTGATCGACCATGGAGGCTCTATGGCGGCTTTTGAATCCTTATCCGCGCATTTAGTATCCACCATTCGGGAAAGCTTACAGGCACAATACACCACCTCGCTGTATTTTCACAATTATCCCGTAGACCGTCTATTTCTCGATCCCTATCATACCAGGGCCATTAGATTGTCGGAATTTCTGCGGGATATCCCCCGACATTCCGGTCTTGTTTTCATTATCAGCGATGCTGGTGCTGCCCGAGGCAGGATTCATAGTGGGCGAATCGAACAAACGAGGGAGTTTTTGAAGACGGTTAGAAGACGGATACCTCATCTCCTTTGGCTCAACCCCATGCCTGAGGAACGGTGGGCAGGAAGTTCGGCTGCATATCTGTCTTTTTTTGTCGATATGCTGGAAGCTAGCGAAGCGGGCTTTCGGCGGCTTCCAGAGAAACTTAAACACCTGTAGGCCTATGGATGCTGTTTCTACCCCCATCGGCCCTCTTTCACCTATAGATGCCACCAAGGTGTTGGCATTTTGTGAATCGTTTTGTCAGAAGGACGATGAGCGCTATCTATGGTTTGCTGCCCATATCGCTTTCCCGGTAGTATTGACCACTGATTTAACCTACAAAATCTGGCTCAATTTCAGGAAAGATAACCAGGAAAATGCCGAGTTTTTACACATTCCGCTCGTCGCGGTTTCCGATGTATTGCTCTCCGACCTTTTCCGGGCTACTGGACAGGGCCTTTTTGAAACAACCCCGGATATTCGTTCGGCCTTGCTACGATACCTGGTAGCACATCCTTTATTTGGTTCCAAACGATTGGATCACCTTGCCTCTTTTCTAAAATTTTACCTGCGCGAAAGCCTGCAATATATTCCTTCTTTGGCATTCTTTCGGGCTCAGGAATTCACCTACCTTGCCCACATAGAGCCCCAGCGCGCGGCAGAGAAACTGCTGGAGGCCTGGAATCAGCAAGCCGAGCAGTCTCGGTTCCGACAGATGATGGAATGGTCAGAACAAGAGGCACAGTTGGCAAATGGAGGGAATATTAGGCAAGGTGCCGTCAACCCTTTAGGGGTAGCCGTACAGTTGGTAAAAGGCATCCGCCATTTTCAGATGGGTAATACAGAAGAAGCGTTAGGTTTGTTGAAAAACCTCAAAGGGATTGCCAGTCGCATGAAGGATGAAGGGATTCCGGTCAATATTCCAAAGAGTGTATTAGAGGCATTGCCAAGAGAGATTTTTGGGGATGTACCTGATATCCACATTGAGGAACAAACTACATCTACTACCCGTTACGCAAAAATCCATCTTCTTACACCAAAAGGTGCTGACCAGAATGCTATTGCGAAAAGGCTATTTGGGGTGAGTATTCAGTCCCTGAAATCAGAGCCTTTGAAATGCTACCAATGGGAAGTAGAAGCAGGAATATTGAATAAACATAAATGGATCTTTCAAATATGGCAATTCACAGATGAAATTCCAGATGTTTTGGACAAATTTTTATTTACTGAAAATGGCTTTTTTGCCATATGGATACCCAAAGGATTAAATGATGTTGAATCCTATATCAACCGGTGGCAGAATCGACTTTTCAGCCAGGTGGGAGAAAGGAATGCCTGGTTACTTTTGCCCAATGGATTTGATATCAATCTTTTAAAGAATATTAAAAATTGGATTGGGTCCTTTCGAGATATTTGGGCATTACTATTTGATTGGGATTTGTGGGAGGCTATTGATTATAATAAAAAAATAAAAGGCCACTTTTTCTCCTACGATAGGGGAAATATCGAAGCCCAGTCAAGGTATAATTCTGGCCCCTCATTTTTTTTACGTTCCAAGGATACGGACGCTTTAGCTTTAAATGAAGGAGGTTTGGCACGTTGGTTTGGGGAAGATTCCCCTTTAAGCTCTCTCGTATTTACCGCCCCCCCCCAACTGGGCAGAAAAACTCCTCGTTCTTTTCTCTCAAGCACAAAAAAAGGAAGGCTTTCTTTCCAGGGAACATGACTTTGACATGGAATCTCCCGACGAGCGTGAGATGATAGAATATTGTCTCATGGCATCGGGACAGGAACCTTACAACACCCTCTTCATTCCCTCCGCTTTTCCCCAAGCCCTCCCTGACTTCTTCCTCGACTATCGCACCCGACTCACCACCTATTTTGTGCTGAAATTCGACTTCCTTCCAACCGATTTCCGCTTCCGGCTGACCTATTGGCTTCTCAACGCTGGAAAAGCCCGTATCCTTGCCAACCGGCTGCCCATCGTGCTGGGCATGGACGGCAACGTAATGCAGATCAATTATTACCCGGAGAAAAGAGAATTGCATATCCTTCTGACCTTGCCGGAGGGTAACAACCCCAGATTTTATGAATCATTGAAAGAAAGTGGGCTTGCTACTATTTTGATGCGCAATTGGGAAGAAGTCTTAAGCCATGGATCATCTCATTCCACGGAGAGCAACACTGATGGAGCGTGGGTTTCAGAAGGGTCAGCCGAGTGGGATGAGGAAATAAAAGAAGTTGGAGTCCCTGGTTTTAACCGATCTCAATTAAAAACTCTCATCAAAAAAATATCTGAAGCAGTTAAATCCAGCACCACCCACTACCCATACCCCGTCTCCTTCACCTCCAAAACCCTCCACATCCCCGCCCACGCTACCCCTGCTCTGGATATGGTGCTCGTGCCTGGCGGCACCTTCACCATGGGTGACGTGATGGGCGATAAAGAATACGACTTCGAACTCCCGCTCCACGAAGTGACCCTCGACAGCTTCCGCATGGGCCGTTTTGCGGTGACCTTCGATGAATACGACGCCTTTTGCGTGGCGACCGGCAGGGAAAAACCCTCGGATCAAAGCTGGGGCCGCGGCCGCCGCCCAGTGATCAACGTGAGCTGGTACGATGCGGTGGAATACTGCAACTGGCTGAGCGAAATATGGCAATTGGACCCTGCCTATTCTATCGATAAGAATAAACAGGATCCCAATAACACGAGCGACAACGACAAACAGAAATGGCTGGTTACCTTCAACCCCAAAGCCCGGGGCTACCGCTTGCCCACGGAAGCCCAATGGGAATATGCCGCGCGGGAGGGTGGAAAGAAGGTGCGCTTCGGGAATGGCAAGGGTGTGGCCGACCCGAAGGAGATCAATTTCGATGGGAGCAAAGAGTATAAAAAATCATATTCAATTGAGGGGGAATACCGTCGAAAGACCCTGCCGGGGGGCAGTCTGAACAGCCCCAACGAACTGGGCTTGCACGACATGAGCGGCAATGTGTGGGAATGGTGCTGGGACTGGTTTGGGAAGTATAGTTCCGATGCCCAGACCGATCCGACAGGTACCCTTGGGAGCTCGGACCGCGTGTTCCGCGGCGGCGGCTGGGGCGACAACCCGCAGGACTGCCGCGTCGCGGCCCGCGGCAGCGTCAATGCGCCGGGCCGCGGCGGCGACCTGGGTTTCCGTCTGGTTCTCCCCCCAGTATCATCGGAGTAGCGGTGCGTCGCGATTTTTGTTTGGATCAAAATTTTCAGAATGGAGGTTATACCTGGGACGGACCAATCCCGGGAATTTTTGAATGCGGTGAATTCTGATCCTAACCATTTGAAAGTCGACTCAAAGCAATGCTTTTTCCAGCAGCCACTTCGTGCGATCCGCCATAAACAGCGGAATATTCAACAACCCGCCATCCAGGGACAGGTTTTTCAGCGAGTAGCGTATTCGCAGAGGAGGTTGGAATTTTTCCTGATAGAAGCTTAGACTTCTGCTCCGAATATTTTCTTCAGATTTGACTTCTATGGGTAGAATATCATTCTGGTATTGGATTAAAAAATCCACTTCCGCCTTTCCTTCGGAAGTCCAATAGCGGGGTGTTACTGCAAATTGAGAGAGCAGACTTTGCAGGATGTAGTTTTCTGTCAGGGCGCCTTTGAATTCCACAAAAAGCCGGTTGCCAGATATGAAAACGGCAGGCTCGAGCTGGGCGAGTTGGCGGAGCAACCCCACATCGAGCAGATAGAGTTTAAAAGCAGACAGGTCGTCATAAGCGGAAAGGGGGATGCGAGGGGTGGTACATCGATTCACCTTGGTGGCCAGGCCGGCATGAATGAGCCAGAGTAGGGCATCTTCGTATTCCCTTGCCCGTGCCCCGGTTTTGACGGTCTGGTAAAGGAACTTCTTGTTTTCTCTTCCCAATTGGGCGGGGATGGAGTTCCAGACGTAATTGATCTTGGCGATGTCTTTGGATTCGGCGTGTTTGGAAAAATCCAGCGCGTAGGCATCCAGGATGTCTTTAAGGCTCTTTTCCGTGCGGGCGATATCGTTTGTGTCTGCCAGTATTCGTGCAGGCTCGGGCATACCTCCCGAGATGAAGTACATTTTGAATTTTTCGACCAGATGGTTGAAAAAGAGGTCCGGAAGGGGTTCGAAGGTGTCGGTATTTTCCAAAAAGGCAGCCAGGCTTGGATCTACCCCGGCGAGAAACTCCATGAAACGAAGGGGATGAACATCCATAAAATCGACTTTGCCGACTGGGAAAGAACTTTCCTTTCCCAGGGTAATTCCCAATAAAGAGCCTGCACTGGCCACGTGGTATTCCGGCGCATTTTCGCAGAAGTATTTCAGGGTGTTCAACGCCTGGTTGCACTCCTGGATCTCATCCAGAATTACCAAGGTTTTGCCTGGCTTAATGCTGGAACCATGCACCAGTGACAAGTTTTGAAGGATTCTTCCTACGTCCTTGGTATGTTCAAAGAACTGCTTCAGGTCCGGCTGCTCTTCAAAGTTGAAATAGGCCGTATCTTCAAAAAAATTCTTCCCGAGGTCTTTGAGCAAATAGGTTTTCCCAACCTGGCGGGCTCCTTTGAGCACCAAAGGCTTCCGGTCAGGTGAATCTTTCCAGGCTATGAGCCGGGAGGTCAGGTTTCGTTTAAAGTACATAATTCACGCTTTATGTTCCAATATTGTGATTTTTTTCACATTTTCTGAATTTATTTTGTGAAAAAATAATAATATGGCTGTAGAACCCTGGGGCTGGGGCTCGCTTTCCTGGGGGACATTTTTAAAACATCCACTCCCGATTGCATCTCCTCTTAAATCCCCTTATCTTTTTTCCTAAAAATGACACCATGCCGACGCAAGCACTCGAACAAGCCCCGGTACTGACCCATTACCGCTTTTCGGTGGTCGATTATTACCGGATGGCGGAAGTAGGTATATTGGATTGGGAAGCGAAGGTGGAGCTTCTGGATGGGATTATCGTTGAAAATGAACGAGTCACCCCCAAGCATGCTTCTATGGTGAATCGATTAATCCAGGATCTCCTTCTCCGGTTGAGCGATCAGGCAATGGTGCGACCTCAGCAGCCCATTCATTTGGATGAATATACCGAACCGGAGCCCGATATTTCAGTGGTTGAATGGAAAGAGAACTATTATAGTGATGATCATCCTGGTCCGGAGCATATCCTTTTCCTCATCGAAGTCGCCGAAACTTCTCTGATGAAGGATCGCAAGATCAAGTTGCCTCTTTATGCCAAAGCCGGCATTCCTGAGGTCTGGATCGTGGACCTGGAAAAGGACGTGGTAGAGGTGTATTCAGAGCCGAGGGAAGGAGAATACCGGAAGGTTGAGCTGGTTGGGAAAGGGCAGGCGGTAAGGGGGATTGTCGTCATTGCTTGAGCCCTTTTCCGGCTTCGTGGAACTTTCGCAAGGATCCGACAGTTTTTTTCCTCAAAGGGCTTGCATAACCTGAATAGGATTCCTAATTTTGTCAGCCCAAAAGAAAAGCATTCAGCTGAACCGGTGAGATGGGTGAGTGGCTGAAACCAACAGTTTGCTAAACTGTCGTACTGGGAAACTGGTACCGCGGGTTCGAATCCCGCTCTCACCGCGACGAAAACTGGAGCCGGCAAGTCAGCCGGCTTTAGTTTTTCCGGGGTATAGCGCAGTCCGGTTAGCGCATCCCGATGAGAGATCGGGAGGGCCGCGAGTCGAAGCTGCCAAAATAAACGGGGTATAGCGCAGTCCGGTTAGCGCACCTGCTTTGGGAGCAGGGGGCCGCAGGTTCGAATCCTGCTACCCCGACTTGGGAACTACAAGGCTTTACAGCAAAACTGCTGTAAAGCCTTTTTTTGTCCCGGATCGTTAATCACCTCTGAACAGTCCCGTCCGTTTTAATGGCAAAAAATTTGTATCGGGGCATTTTTCGAAAAAATCCCACGAAAAAGTTAAATTTAGCGGCGGTGTTTCTTGGGAAAGGCAAGATCCAGATTGATTTTTCATTCTGCCCCCAATTTTTCTTCCAATATCCCCGTATTATGAGAAGAATCCATTTTCTACCCATTCTGCTTGTATTCGGACAAATACTGTCCGGACAAGACAACGGCGATCAATCCCTTCTTAAGCCAAGCAACATGGTAGATGGCACCACCCGGGCTGTGGTCATTGGTATCTCAAACTACCAATTCGAGGCCATTCCAGATTTGCAGTTCGCTCACCGGGATGCAGAGGCATTTGCAAACTATCTTAAATCCAAGGCCGGAGGCTCGCTGACTGATAATCAGATTGAATTGCTTACAAACCAAGAGGCTACTTATGCCCAGATGTATAAAGCGCTTGAATGGCTGTTGGATGAAAGCATGGCAGGAGACAAGGCCATTATTTATTTCTCTGGTCATGGCGACACGGAAACAAAGACCATATCCCAGAGGGGATTTTTACTTCCCTATGACTCCCCGCCAAGATCTTATGGATTGGGAGCTTATTCCGTAGATTTCTTAATAGATATCATCGAAACACTTTCCGCTCATAATGTACAGGTGGTCCTAGTTTCCGATGCCTGTCGTGCAGGGAAACTGGCCGGGGAAGAATACAAAGGCTCGCAGCTTACCCTGGCCCGGATGAAAGAGAAATCCGGAAATGAAATAAAGATCCTGTCGTGCCAGGAAAATGAATTCAGCCACGAGGGACCTCAGTGGGGAGGCGGTAGGGGGGTCTTCTCCTTCCATCTCGTGGAAGGGTTGATCGGCATGGCGGATACTAACCGCGACCTGGCCGTCACCCTATTGGAAATTGAGGATTATTTGCAGGAAAAAGTCCCGCTAGAAACAGCCCCGAATGTACAAGTTCCCATTACAGTTGGGAACCTGAGGAGTACGGTAGGGATGGTTGACGAACAAATGTTGAATGAACTCCAAAAAGAAAAGTCGCTTAGCATACTAACCTATGAAAGCGTTGGGCTAAAAGGTATGGAGGAGACAATAATCGCGACGGCGGATACTTCCGTCCAAAAACTGTACGAGGCCTTTTTGGCTGCCATCCAACAAGGAAATTTGATGAGCCCGGAAGATCAGTCTGCCAATCACTTCTACGAGGCTTTAATTAAAGAAGAAAGCATCCGGCCAATCCATGGATACCTGAAAAGAGACTTGGTGGCTGCGCTGATCAATGGTTCCCAGGAATCTCTAAACCGATGGATATTCTTTCCCGAACGGGAAATGATCATATGGTTTTCCCCGACTCTTGTCAGGCAAAAATATGGCCCCTTCCCCAATTATCTCGAACGTGCAGCGGAATTATTAGGGGAGGGCCATTACATGTATTCCCATATTATGGCCCGGAAAGCTCTATTTGAAGGAGGAATTCAGTACTTACAAAAAATATACTGGAAGGATTATTTAAACGGTGAGTTGGCGCTAGAACAATTTCGAGAATCCCTGAAATGGCAACCCCGGGCGGCGCACACTTACCTATGGATGGCCATGACCCATTTTTACAACATGCAGCAACGGGATTCTGCTTATTTCTACTTGCAAAAAGCCATAGAAATTTCACCTGTTTGGGATCAACTGTATCTCTGGAAAGCACAGTTCCTTATCGAGGAAAGGAGGTTCAGTGAAGCTAAGGTAATACTGGAGGAACAGGAAAAGATCGATCCGGAAAATGCCTTTTTATACAATACCTGGGGGGGCTGGTACTTCTATCAAGGCCAATATGATAAAACTATTCAAATGTGGGATAAGGCTTTTGCCCTTGACTCCACTTCCATTATTTCAGAGGGGAATAAAATTCTTTCATACGGCTTCATGGGGGAAAAAGAAAAAGCCATCGAAGTGTTCAATTCTGTGGTGAGGAAGGATTCTTTGAGCGCCTTCCCCCATTATTTCCTTGGGAACATGTATTACTTGTCCGGGCAGTTAGAAAGTTCCATTCAGCCTTTTGAAAAGGCAATATATTACGATCCCCATATGATCTGGGCTTATTCCCAGCTCGGCGATGCCCTTATTGCCCTGGAACGTTTGGATGAGGCAGAGAAAATCCTTCTGGATGGGTTTGCCCTGGATTCGACCTATATGCCCTTGGTCAATGCCCTCGGCGGCGTGTACCAGGGAAAAGGGGATCTCCAAAAGGCGGAACAAATGTATCTGAGAGCCATTGAATTGGATGGTTCCAACTGGATACCCTTCTATAATCTTGCCTCCGTTTATGTAGAGCTAAACCGGTATGATGAATCCCTGGAATACCTCGAAATAGCTATTACAAAAGGCCTGAAGTACTATTACGACTACTATCTGAAGGGGAATGAAAGCCTTGATCCCCTTCGGGAATTACCGGAATTCAAGGCGCTGATGGAAAAGTATTTTCCCGGAAAGGATTGATGGGCTATTATGCTCTGCCCTTGCCAGGTGCGACTTTGGCGTACCTGGCAAGGGTGAAATGAAAGGTTACTTCAGGCATTTTATCAGGGCCGTATCCAGAGATACATATCCTCCTTCAATCATATTTCCGAATCCGCAATCCTGGATGGTGACATTTGGATAATCACCCGTTTTTACCACATTGTCGTGTGTAGGAAATGCATGGAACCCGAAAAACATTGGTGAGTCTCCCCCTAGACCTATATCAGCACCTTGGTCGATTCCATAAGGGTGATTTCCTCCATTTTGATAGCAGTTGTTATTCTCAATGAGATTCTCAGTGGCATTGTCAAAAGTGAGGATTCCATACCATGAGTTCTGGTATAACTCATTGTTCCGGATAACCCAATCCTTCGCAGGGATCATAGTCCAGGTATAACTTTCCCGGGGCGTAACGGCTCCGCTATCGGGCACGGCACAGGGAATGACTCCAATGTAATTGTTGTAGGCGGTATTATTCTCAAACGTGCCGCCTACATCACACACCCAGGCGCCGAAAAAACATCCGGATATGGTATTTCCCCTGATCTCTGCTGCTTTCCCGTTGATGATCAGGATACCGTGAACTGACCAGTTAAATTCACCGGAGGCAAATTTTTCGGTGCACCGGATTTCATTATTTTCTACGAGAACATTATTGGAGCGATCCATAACAATAGGGTACTGATCCATTGTGAACTTGCAATCCTTGATTATGCTCTTATGAGAGCCATCCAGGAAAATGCTGACACCTCCAATCGGGCCAATAGGAATGAACTCCACGTTTTCAATGCAAAACCCCTCAACATTCAGAACGTAAAGGCCTGCATCCATCGGTGTTGTGTCGTTATATGTGGGCTCCGTGGGGAACCTCAGGATCGCACCGTCTTCCCCCCGGATCTTGACCTTTTTGGAAAGGACGATCCCTTCCGACTCAAAATGCTCACCCGCTTCGAGAATGATCACCCCGTCTTCAGCAATATCTTCGATAGCTTGGGATAGCTTGTCGTTGGACGGTGCTGCGATCTTGATCTCGGTTATGGGACCGGGTTTGTCCTTACAGGAAAATAGGAAAAAGGTCAAAATGGCAACAAGGAGTAAAGTGGAATTTTTCATAATTTAAAAAATATAATAGGTTTGAAAAGGTGATTTTCAAAATTTAATACAAAGAAATGAAAAAAGATCAAAAAATAAAAAAATGAGCATGCGACCTTAATTTTTGAAAAAAAAGGGTCAGGTCTGTCGAAGCGCCCGGCCCCCTTGCCCGATTTGTTCTCCTTCCGCCAACTTCAACACAAATTCCGTCGGCGTAACATTAAACTCCTTCTTGAACGAACGGCTGAACGAATTCGGAAGGTCGAACCCCACTTTGTAAGCCACTTCGGCGATCGTCAGTTTCTGTTGTGCGAGTAGGTCTTTGGCCTTTTTCATGCGGAAAGATTTCAACAGATCAACCGGCTTTTTACCGGTCAGTTGCTTGATCTTCCGGATGAAGTGCATGTGGCTAAGGTGCATGGACTTGCACATGGTCTCTACGTTGAACTCGGCTTCGGAAAGGTTTTCGTTCATCAGTTCTACCAGTTTTTGCAGGAATTCCTCATCGGGAGAGGTGATGATCTCCTCCTTGGGCGTGAGTATGAATTCCTTGCTAAAAGTCTCCCGGAGCCGAGCCCGCTGTTGCAACAGGTTTTCCACCCTGGCTTTCAACAACTCGGGGTTGAAGGGCTTGGTGATGTAATCGTCGGCGCCTTTCAAGTAGCCGGATAACTTGCTCTCGTCCAATACTTTCGCGGTGAGCAGAATGACGGGGATATGACTTGTGGCGAAATTATCCTTGACCTTTTCACAAAACGCAATTCCGTCCATCTCGGGCATCATGACATCGCTGATGACGAGATCGAACGATTGACTGAGAACCAGTTCCAGGCCTTCTTTTCCGTTTCCAGCCGGGATCACCTTGTATTTTTCCCGGAGGAGGCTTTCCAGAAAATGAAGCATGTCGGGGTTGTCTTCCACGATGAGTATCCGGGGTTGGGATGCATTCCTTGCTGTGACCGGGTCTGCAATTTCTAAATCTTCTTCCAGGTAGCTGTTCAGGAGCAGGGAGGCTTCCTGCCGGGCTATCTGAAACTCCGGCACCAGCGCACTGCCATTTTCCTTGGCAGAAACGAAGGGCAGATAGACCAGGAATTTTGACCCTTTGCCAGACTGGCTCTCCACCCGGATCTCTCCCTGCATCAGGTAGATCAGGTCTTTGATGTAAGAGAGCCCTATGCCTTCACCGGCGTTTCCGGTCACTTCCGATTTCGATGTGAAATATTTATCGAAAATGAAATCGATCTTTTCCTGGCTGATGCCGCTACCCGTATCTTCTACCACAATTTCAAAATACCGGTTGTAGAAGGCGTTCAACTTTTTGTCAGCGGCTGTTACCGTATCCAGGCGGACAGTGACGTTCCCTCCGTCGGATGTGTGCTTGAAGGCATTGGACAGCAGGTTGACAATGATCTTCTCCACCTTGTCGGCATCGAGGGCCACGAAGGTCTCATCGGTTCTATCCAAAAAATCGAGATGGATCTCGCGCTTGAGGGCTAGACCGTTGAACAGTTCGATCATCTCGGAAATGTAGTCGGCCAGGTGAATATCGCTCAGATTGATCTCAAGGGCGCTGTGTTCAATTCGGCGCATTTCGAGCAATTGATTGATGAGCTTCAAAAGGCGGGATGCATTCCGGTGAATGATATTGTGGAATTGTTGCCGTTGCTCGGTCGATAGCTTTTCGTCCTCGTTCTTCAATTGGGAGATAGGACCGAGGATCAGGGTGAGGGGCGTCCGCAATTCGTGAGAGATATTGGTAAAAAAGCCAAGTTTGGCCCTGGAGAGGTTTTCGACCTGCACCACCATCTCTTCCAGTTTGTCCCGTTGCTTCTGGATCTCCTCGTTGCGTTCTTCCAGGTCTTTATTGTTGATTTCCAGTACTTTGGATTGATCCAGGATCTGTTGTTGCTGACTGAGGATCTCCTGATTTTGCTGTTCGATCTTCCTCCCTTTTTCCTGGAGGTTTTGGTTGGCTTCCTGTAAGGAGGCGTTCAGCATTTCCAGTTTTTGTTTTTTTGAAATGACCCGGTATTCGTAAAGGAGGAAGATGGTTAAAAACGCCAGGATCAGGCAGATAAACCAACCTTGTTTCCAGATAGGCGGAAGCACTTTGAATTCGATACTGGCGGGGGTGGGATCGATATTAAAATCCAGGTCGCGGGCCCTGATCTGCAGGTGGTGGGTCCCACTGGGCAAATTAGTGAAGGTAAATTGGGTCGAATTGGAAAATGGCGACCACCCCTTATTGTCAAGTCGGAAGGAATACATCAACTGACCTGCGGCAGTTTTGGCAAAATAGTCTTTTCCTTTCCAGGAAATGGGGCTATTGCCGTCGGGCGAGACGCTTTTCAGGTAGAAGTCGAAACTCGTCTCGGGGGGGGTGTGGCTGGGATGGTAACGGGTCGTGAAAAAATCCCAATCTCCGGCCTGATCGGCATTTTGGTAGGCCCTTCGCTTCCAGCTCCTGGGCACGTGGTTCAACCAGATGTGGTGATCCGTGTGAAGGATCGTGCCCCCTTCAAAGTCCATATTCAGTTTTTCGGGAAAAATGTTCGGCGTCCAGGAGGTGCCGTCGAATTTGGAGATGTCGTTTTCGGTGGCAACGATAAAAATTGAATCTGTCAACGCATCGATACTGATGATCGTGTTTCCCGACAAGCCTTCGACGGTGCTGTAGTTTTTCCAGGTTTCTCCGTCGAAGGTAAAAAGGCCATAATAGCGGGAACCGACCAGGAGCAGGTCGCCGATGCTGTAGATGCAATTCACATATTGCTGCAAGCGTTCGTCGGGCAGGGTATTCCAGCTCTTGCCATCGTAATAGAGGAGCCGGCTGCCTCCGATCCAGATCCTGCCGTCTTTCGATTGGCCGATGCCGTATACGTTGGCCTGATTCAGGCCGTTTTCCTGGTAGACATGGTGCTTCCATTCCAGCTTTTCTGCCGTAGGGTCGAGCAGTTGGATCAGTCCGCTGTCGAAGCCGTCTTTCTTTTCTGCGTCCACACTTCCTCCAAACCAGAGACTGCCGTCTTTAGCTTCAAAAACGGCCCGGTAATCGATCCCCCACGATAGTTTCGGGTGGAGCTGCCGCTCCCATTTCCCGTTTTTCCAAACGGCGGTGGCCGCCTTCCCCTGGTGCGAACCGGCCACCCAGATCTGTCCTTTGGAGGTTCTCAGTATCCGGATGGGGGCGTCCATCAGTCCATCCTCCGGACCGAAGGAGGTCCAGGTATTGCCCATGCGGTGAATAATGCGGTTTTCTCGTTCGAGAAACCATTGCTCTTCCGAAGATATTTCGCATTGGAAGCTAAGGTCTTTATAGGTCAGCCACTGGTCGGTTGAAAAGTCGAGCAACAGAACTTTCGATTTGTAACCGGCTACCCAGAGCTGGTCGTTCTGACTGTTTTGCAAGATCACCCGGTTGGCGGGAACCGGGTAATGGGGAGCTTTGTACATTTCCCAATGCCCGTTATTGTAGGCAAAGATCTTGGCCATCGAGCTGATCCAAATGGTGCCGTTGGCCGACTGTACGATATTGGCCATGTATTCATCGCCTCCAAAGAACTTGTGGATGAAAATGGTTTGCCATTTTTCCCCATCGTAGATATGAATGCCTTTGTTGGAAGTGGAATTGATGATCCAGATCCGCCCGTCATTGGCCTGGAGGAGTTTCTGATCTTCTCCCAGTTCCATTCCTTCTTTGCTGGCAATGACTTCGTATGAACCTAGTTCCCCCTCCTGCATGTCCGTCCACTGAAATTTGAGCAATTTACCTACCTCCATTTGGGTGGTGATGGCAAACCACACGACGCCTTGGCTCGTCTCTAACACATCCGAAGCATAATTGAAGTCGTAATTTTCATTCAGCGCATTTCCGGGAAGTTCGATCCATTTGACATGAGGGAAACTGCTTTTCAGTTGTTCGATCTTCGGGGAGGAGGTGTAGAAATGGACGGTATTGTTTTTCAGGAAATGGATAAAGCCCCAATCGGCACAGGCGATGATGCTGTTGTCGGAAAGTTGTTCAATACCATGGAAAATGAAGGAGTGGTTTTCGGGAACGGAGAAGAAAGGCTCCCACACCTGTCCGTTGTATTTGTAGATCCCTTTGGTAGTGGTGGCGTAAATAGCGCCGTCTTTCGCGACGAGGATCTGTTCGACCGGGGAGGTGGAAAGTCCGTTGTGCGCATCATGGGTGGTCCAATCGTAGCCGTCGTATTCCATCACACCTTCATTGCAGCTTACCCAGATCTTCTGGTCGGGCGTTTCGGCGATATAACGGATACCCTTTCCTTCCAGCTCGGGAAAATGCTTCCAGCGCCAGGACTCGGATAATGGGTTGACGATCTTCGGGGTATAGGGCCGCGAGGCAAGCAGGGAATAGCTGCAAAAAAGGCTAACTCCGATGATTACCAGCAACTTCCCATACCGGCGCAGAAGGCCATGGTACGTGTTTTTGCCATCCATACAGTTTTATTTGGTTTAGGGCTAATAGCAATAATGGAAAATGAAGGTAGGCAATTTGGTTGATTCCGGCAAAAAGAGCCAATGTGAATTCCTGCGGTCATTTTGGTGAAAAATGCTTTCCGGAATTTCCTGCAAGGTCAGACCTTTATGTGACTCGTCCCGTCTTGGCATTAAATTGTATTTTTACCGCAACGACGCAACGGACGCAACGTTTGAAAAAATATCTCTCCAACGGTCAATGGTTGGAATCGGCCTGCGTCGCGTCCTTTGCGTCGTTGCGGTTCATAATAAAATAAAATAGAAATATGAATCCTCTATTCTCCCTGAACAATAAAAATGCCCTGATCACCGGCGCCAGCCGCGGCTTGGGGCAAGCCATGGCCATCGCTCTTGCCAAGGCCGGTGCTTTTGTGGTCTGCTGTAGTTCTGCGCCGGGGGGAACCGACGAAACGCTCCGGCTCATCGAGGCAAAAGGGGGCCAGGCCATGAGTCTCTTCGCCGATCTGAGCGACCGGGAAGCCGTGCGAAAAATGTACCAGGAGGCAAGGGAAAAATGCGGGCGCATCGATATTCTCGTCAATAACGGGGGCACTATCGCCCGCTATCCGGCCAGCGAATTCCCGCTTGATGAATGGGACCGGGTGCTGGAGGTAAACCTGACTTCCGCGTTCTATCTCTCCCAACTCGCCGGCCGGGATATGATCGAAAACGGCGGGGGGAAGATCATCAACACAGCGTCCATGCTGTCGTATTCCGGAGGTATCACCGTTCCGGCGTATACGGCAAGCAAACACGGCATCGCCGGCATCACCAGGGCGCTGGCCAACGAATGGGCCCAGTACAACATCCAGGTGAATGCCATCGCGCCGGGCTATTTCCGCACCGATAACACCCAACGGTTGCAGGATGACCCTGTGCGCAACGCCGAGATCTCCAAACGCATCCCCGCAGGGCGTTGGGGCGATCCGGAAGATCTGGCAGGCGTAGTGATCTTCCTGGCTTCACAGGCAAGTGATTATGTAAATGGCGCCATCATAAACGTGGACGGAGGGTGGATGGCGCGGTAAAATGTTAATTGGATTTTTCCCAGGCCGGATACTCCTTCTCCAATAGCTTTTCCGGCCACTTTCCATAGTAACCGTAGCCGACGCGGCGTTCGTTCTCGATCTCATCGAGGTGGTAGTGTATGATGCCGTCGCGGCCGGTGAAGATGGGACGGAACGTATCCAGTTCGTAAAACCGGGCCCAGATCGTGCTGTTCTCCTCGGGAAAGATCACGCGGTCCCTGCCGCTCGGTTGGAACGGGTCTGCCTTGATCTCATAGTTCCAGCCTTCGATCTTCACTTGTTCGAACCACTTCACTGCCGAGCGGATGGCTATTTTTATCTCCTCGGAAGGATGGTCGATGCTCATCAGGAAGCGGACGATCCCAACGCTTTCAGCGCCGCTCAGAGAAGGGGGTTCGAATTTCCGGGCTTGAGCGGGTACCAGGGTCTGGCTATCGTGCTGTGCGCACCAGACCGTCAACACGCCATGCTGAACGACCTGTGTTTTCAGAATACATTCGATGCCCTTTTGGAGGGCGGCCTGTGCTTCCTTTCTCAAAGAGGGGTCGACCAAATGGAATACGCCTTCGTCCTCAGCCAGATGCTCCATGATCCACATAACATCGATCATCGCATTGTCATTGTAGGTAATGTGGATGCGGTAGTTGGTCGAGTCCGGGTAAAATTGTGGCCAGCCGCCCGCCGTATTCTGCGCCTCCAGCAAATAGGCGATGCCCCGTTCGGCAGCCTGGAGATAGGTTTTGTTTTTGGTTTTGTCGTACGCCTCCAGCAGGTAATTGATCTCTAAGGTGGTAGAGCGGTCGTCGATCGTCGCATCCAGACGGTTCTTGTCGGCGAGGAGTTTTTCCTTCCACTCTTCGGAAATGGGTTTCTTATAATCTGTCGCATCTCCCTTATACTGTGGCCAACCGCCGTTGGCTCGCTGGTAGAGCAGCATTTTTTCCGCTGTTTCGTCGGTAAGCGCCTGCGGCAGGGCCTTTATCGAACAGGCGGTTAAAAATCCCATAATTAAAATGGAAAGCAGGTATTTCATGCGGGTTCGTTTAAATTTTTGATGACACAGAGGTGAAGAGCATCTCGCTTCGCTCGATTACAACGTTTGACATTAATTTTGAATTGAATATTCTGCAATTTCACAAGTCTTTCCTGCATATTCCAGCCGATGTTATAAACGGCTATCCAAAAGATGATTTATGAATAAGGTTGGGGTAAAGACTTGACCTATCTTTGAACAAAACGACTTTTATACCATGGTTCAACCTAAAACAATCGGCGCCAGCAAAACCGCTCCTCCAAAATCTCCTGGAGAACGCAGACATGACCTCCGGGTCGTCGTACCTGTCAAGAACGAGATCCGCACGGTGGAGGCATTCGATGCCACACCTTCTGAAGGGGTACAGGAAATTATTACAGGCGATAATTCCACGTTTGCATTCCTGCGACTGACCAGGATCGTGCTTCAAAATGGCATTGCCAATCGCGCCCTCGGCCTGGAAGAGGCTGTATATTATGTCAACCGCGGCGAGGTGACCCTCAAGGCCGACGGACAGACGCATACCCTCAGAAAGGGTGACGTGCTTTACGTAGGCATCAATTCGGAGGTGCAACTGAGCTCGATTACCTCCTGCGATGTCAGCGAATTCAAGGCGGTCGATTGCCATATCGCGCATCCCGTCCAATTGATCCGGCATACCGACATTGAAGGGACCGAACTGGCTGCCGACCTGGGGAGCCGCCGCCCGATGTCGAAGCGGACGGTCTTCAAACTGGTCGACAAGAACGTGCAGGCCTCGCGCCTCCTTTTCGGCGACACCTATATGGCGCAAAAAGGCGGGGTCGGGAGCTATCCGCCGCATTTCCACGGCCCCGACGGCCCTCACGGCCTGGGTAAGAACGCCAAGGAAGAGATCTACCATTTCCGCTGCGAGACCGATATTCCGGGCGATGTGCCCTACGTACTGCAAAACTGCGCCCTGCCCGAAGAAAAGGTCAACGTTTACGCCCATATCTTCGATGAAACGGCCATCAACGTAACGCCGACCTATCACGATACCATCGCACCGCCATCGGTCGACTTCATGTTCACCTGGTGCCTCGCCAGTTTTACGGAAGGACACCGCGACTGGGCGGAGATCTACAACAAGCCCGGTTATGAAAATGAATGGTAAAAAATAATGATCATGACCAAGTACCTAACCAGCCTGTTCTTATTGCTGTTGCTGGGTTGCCAGCAAACCGCCGTGCAAAACAACGTTGCTGCGGTTACATCCGATCCCTGGGAACAGGTGACCGAAATATTGGCAAATATCCAGCCTCCCGTTTTTCCCGACCGGATCTTCGACATCACGGAATACGGTGCTAAGGCCGATGGGCGGACGGACTGCCTCCCTGCCTTTAAAGCGGCTATCGAGGCCTGCCATACAGCGGGCGGAGGAATGGTATTGACGCCGGCCGGCGACTATTTTGTGAAGGGCCCCATTCATTTGAAAAGCAACGTAAATCTCCACCTTGCCGAAGGGGCGACGGTCAAATTCAGTACTGATCCGAATGACTTCCTTCCGGTGGTCCGTACACGCTGGGAAGCGGTCGAGTGTTACAATTATTCACCCCTCATCTATGCTTATGAGCAGGAGAATATCGCCGTAACCGGGATGGGAACGCTCGACGGACAGGCCGACAACGAACACTGGTGGAACTGGGTAAATAATGAACTTTACGGCTGGAAGGAAGGCATGCCCAGTCAGGCCGACGACCATAGCCGGCCGAAATTATTTGACTGGAATACCCGGGAAGTGCCCGTCGAAGACCGGGTGCTGGGCAAGGGCAGCTACCTGCGACCCAACTTCCTTCAGCCATACAACTGTAAAAACGTGCTGATCGATGGCGTGACCATCCGGAATTCGCCCATGTGGGTCGTTCACCCGGTGCTCTCCGAGAACGTGATCGTTCAAAACGTGAAGGTCATCAGTCATGGACCGAACAGCGATGGTTGCGATCCCGAAAGCTGCAAGAATGTCCTCATCAAAAATTGCTTCTTCGATACGGGCGACGATTGCATCGCCCTCAAATCGGGCCGCAACCAGGATGGCAGAAGGATCGGCCGCCCCATCGAAAATGTGGTTATTCAAAACTGCGAAATGAAGGACGGACACGGGGGCGTGGTCATCGGCAGTGAGGTCAGCGGCGGGGCGAGGAATATTTTTGCCGAAAATTGCGTCATGGACAGTCCCCATCTCGACCGGGCCTTGCGCATAAAAACCAATAAAGTTAGGGGAGGAAAGATCGAGAACCTGTTTTTCCGGAATATCGAAGTCGGGGAAGTCGGAGAAGCTATCCTGCGGGTCAATATGCGTTATCCAATCTATTCGGATACCAATCAAACCTTTATCCCGGTCGTAGAGAATATTTTCGTGGAAAATGTCACTTCCAAAAAGAGCAAATACGGGGTCCTGATCGACGGATACAGCGATGAATTCCCGGTCCGGAATGTCCAATTGACCAATTGCCGTTTCGACGGTGTTGCCGAAGGGAACGACGTCGAATTTGCCAAAGGGTTGATCTTCAAGGAGGTTTATATCAATGGAACCTTAGTAAATATTCAAAAATAAAAGGGATTTGCCAGCCTGAGGCCGGCAAACCACTTTTCTTTGAGCATTATAACTGAGAAATGGAGGCCATCCCGGATTTTATCTGAATTGAAAACCCGGCAGGATTCATCTTTCTCCAATAACTATTTATGAAAAATAGCCTGATCTTCTTTTTCACGCTACTCACTGTTTCCGCCTTTTCACAACCCATCGGTTGGGCGAGCCTGAACGGAGGGACCTCCGGTGGCGCCGGTGGTCAGGTGGTGACCATCACCAACCGGACCGAACTGCTGGCCAATGTGACGGGTGAGGATCCGAAGATTCTCCTGATCCAGGACACGGTCGAGCTGAATCTGTACGAGCGGGTCAAGGTTTATGGGAACAAAACGATCATGGGGGCTACTCCTGCAGCAATGCTGCGCTACGGAGGGCTGGAGATCATTGGCAACAACGTCATCCTTCAAAACCTGGCTATCGGCGATTTTTACGACGGCGACTGGAGTGGTACGACACATAGCACGGATTGCCTGACCCTCTACGGCGTCAACATCTGGATCGACCACTGCTGGCTTTGGGCTGGGGCTGACGGATTATTGGACGTCCGAAGCGGCAATAATAACATTGCCGATTACATTACCGTATCCTATACCCGGTTCAGCGACCACAACAAAGTGAGTTTGATCGGCAGTGCCGACAGCAATATCGAATGCCGGGACCACCTGCGTATCACCTACGATCATTGTTGGTGGGACGGCACCCTGGCCAAGGGGCTGAACCAGCGCCTGCCGCGGGTCCGTTTCGGCGATGTACATGTTTTGAACAGTTATTACGAAGAAGTCGATTCCTATTGTGTTGCCGCCCGTTTCGAATCGGACGTGGTCGTTGAAGACAATTATTTTCGCAACGTATCCAACCCGCACATCATGGACGATTTCGGGCTTGGGATCGAAGATCCCGACCTGGTGAGCATCGGCAATATCTATGAATTGTGTTCGGGGTCCCAGACCACCAGTGGAACGGCTTTCACGCCTTCCGATTTTTATTCCTATGATCCGATCCCTGCCTGGGATGTGCCCGCCCTGGTTATGAACGAAGCCGGCCCCTTTAATCCGGATGCCAATATCTCTCCAGTGGCTGTCGACGACATCATCGATTATTCAGGGTTGTCGGGCACGGTGAATATTTATTCAGTTGACAACGATACGGACGCCGACGGAGGGGACCTACGCATCGCCCAAATTGCAAACGATCCTCCGGGCACCGCCCATATCAAACTGAACCGTATCATCTATACGCCCCTTCCCAACTCCACAGGGGTGGATACGATCCTGTATCTGCTGGTGGACACGCAGGGCGGAGTGGATACCGGAAGGGTGTTGATCTATTACGACGGGATCAATTCAATCTTCAGCAGGCAGGATCCGAACGGGGTGGTTCAAGTTTACCCCAATCCCGCAAATGGGTTGGTGACGGTTGAAATGGAGGCTGGTTTTGAGGAAGCATCCGCTATCGAGGTTTTTGATCACTTGGGAAGGGGCGTTTGCAGCGATCTTTTTCCTTCGGAAAATAAAAATAAGTACACCCTCGATACCGGCTTTTTCCCTGAAGGGGTCTATTGGGTTTTCGTGCGTGCTGGAGCGCATAGGTTTACTAAAAAGTTGGTGATCGTTCATTGATGAATAATTTAAACCGCGACGACGCGACGGACGCGACGACAAAAAGGGATCACCTCTCTATTTTAGATTTGAAAAACGGCCCAACGTCGTGTCCGTTGCGTCGTCGCGGTAAATATTAAAAAGCGATGAAAGTTGGTATGAATATGAAATTAAAACTAATCCTTTACCTGACTCTTTTCCTTTTCCCTCTGCTTACACAAGGTCAGTCGACCGGAAAGACAGATGTTTGGGACTTCGGCGCCGAGCAGTTGGATACGGCGCTCTACAATAATCAGTTGACAGAAACCATCATCAATTCCTGGTATGACCCGGGCATTCCGGTGGGGAGTTCGGGTAATGTATTGCCCAATTTTTTCAACGAGGGTGCGCTTTCGTGGATAGGAGGCGGGAACGACCGCTTGCGGACCACCAATACCAATCTGACCCGTTACGATGAAAACATCAGTACGGCGCCGGGTTATACGGGACGCGTTTATGTAAACTCAGCCGCCAACGTCAACCGGTTTATGAGGCTGATCCTGGGAGAAGACGATGAAGTGACTGTCATTGCCAAAACGGATGCGGGAGGGATCCTCAATTTCCAATACGACGACGACCCCCTTGCACAAACCGACGTAGTCCCAGCCACCAGCGACTTGGTAGAGCTTCACTTCGTGGCAAAAGAGGCCGGCACGTATCGCCTCTTCGATACCCAGGGGAAACCGAGTTACTACCGGATCAGCCGAAAAGACGCCACCTATGTCACCCTGACCGGAGGGGTAGATGTTTCGCAGGCGCCCGGCATCCCGGCCGATTATACCATCGTTTTTACCAATGCCGCTGGAAAATCCTGGAGCTCCCTGGTTTCAAACGGAAGCTATAACATGGAAATCCCCGCAGGGTATACCTATGAGCTGAGTCTTTCCGGGGCGAACGGATACATTATCTCAAATGGCACTTCGCTCGAAGTGACGGAAACCACGACCACACACGAAATCACCATTGTCAAAGTGGACCTGTACACCCTGAGTGGAGCCATCACCGGTCTGGGGGCGGCAATATTTGATCTCTCCCTGACCTATACCCCCGACCCATTGTCCGGTTCGATCTATGAGCCCGCCCTGGTTATCGACGCCGGCGCCGCGACGTATTCGATTCTGCTGGAACCGGATGTCCTATATTCCATCTCGGCGGAGGGCGTGAATGATTTTTCCATTGAAACGGATACCATCATCATCGGGAATGCCAATACCAACGCAGATATTATTTTCAATCCAAAACCTGTATACCACGTTGCCATCGAAGCTCCGGGACTGACTTCCGGTCAACTGGATCAGTTGGCCCTCACCTTCAGCAACCTGAATGAACCAGGGTATGAATACGCATTTTCTTCCGCAACCGATGTTTACCTGCGTGACGGCGTCTACACCGTCGCTGCAGGCGGGCTGGATGAATACCCGCTGGCGTTGACCCTGACGTCCAACTTGACTGTAGCACAAGCCGATACCTCTAAAACGCTTTCCTTTGTTCCGGTGACCGTCTGGTCTTTCGAAGACCGGGTCATTTCCTATGGCGATCCCGCCTATAAAGGCATGCTCTTCACCGGCCAGATCGCCAATGAAATTACCAAAGGCCACCTCACGGCAAAGCAGGGATCGACCATACAGGTTCCTGTAAATCCGGGTGAACGGGTTACCATTACTTATTACTACACCGCCGATTTTTCCATCGAAGGAGGTAGCGCTATTACGACCAATACCCAAAGCACCAATATTTTGGAAAAGGTGGATTACGATTATCCGGGAAGTGCAGCCGGGTACGTCACCATTGCGGTAGGGTCAAGTGTTTCCACCACTTATATTACAGAGATCTCCGTAGCGACGCCGATCCCCTACGATTCCATGATCACGGTGGGGGTGGATAAAGATTACCAGACCATCAATGAAGCCCTGGATGCGGTCAGGCATATGGACCGGGACGACGAGCAGCGCGCCACGATCCTGATCGATCCTGGCAATTACGAAGAGATGCTCTTTGTCGACGAGCCCGGTATTACTTTGAAAAATGCCGCTGTGGAGCCCAGCATCGACCTGTTTAACAATGGGGTCGACATCGATCCCAACGCGGTCAGGATCACTTGCTATTACGGGCACGGCTACGACTACTACAGCATGGGTTCCAACCAGAAATGGAACGCCGAGGTGCTGGCCGTCAATAAGGAAAACGGCTATCCCTCTGCGGTCAACACACATTACTATTGGGATGCCACGGTTGTAGTACTGGCTGATGATTTCATTGCGGAAGACATCATTTTTGAGAATTCGTTTAACCAGTATATTTCTCAAAAAGAAACAGAAGACATAGTTGTGGAAGCCGATGGAAGCAAGGGCCCGCGGCCTGCCGAATACGGCAATACCGAAGTACAGAACAAAAGCTTCGTGGAACGGGCTGCAGCTATCGCCATTCCCAGCGGCTCCGACCGGGCGATTTTGAACAAATGCCGGGTGATCGGTCGGCAGGATTCCTTCTTTGGCGGAAACGGCTCAAGGGTGGTCGTCTACAAAGGCTCAGCCATGGGCGCCGTCGATTACATCTTTGGCGACATGACGGCGGTGTTCTACAAAACCGAACTGGCTATGAATACCAGCGACGGGAGCAGCGACCAGTCGTACCTCACTGCCGCCAAACAAACCGGCACCAGGGGATTCCTGATGTATGAGTGTACGGTGACCAGCGCCAAACCCGGGTTGGAAAATGCCTCTGCCTATCGCTCCAAACCGGGTTACTTTGGCCGTCCCTGGCAGGCCAATACCAGTGAGGTCGTTTTCTACAACACCACCATCGAAACCTCCGATTATCCGGGGTCCGAAGGGCTTTCCCTCATCGTACCTCTGGGCTGGCAAAACTCCCTGGGCGGAGAATCCAGCGGCATGTACGAATACGGCACGATCGAAGAATCGGGTGTAGATAACGGTCCGTACCGCGCCACCTGGGCCACGCTGCTCAACCAGCCGGTCCTGCTGGATGGCACGGAGATCACCCCCTTCAATTTTACAAAAGGCAATGACAATTGGGACCCCCTCCCCGGATTGATCAACGGAGATGTGACGGAGGTGAAAAACGTCCTTCCCCTTTCTGCCGTACAGGTGCATGCATCCGGTAACCGGGTCTTCATTAGCAGGGTGGAATCAACAACGACAGTGAATGTTTTCAGCTTGAGTGGCGTATTGATCCAATCTTTTGAAACGAATAAGGACAGGGAATTCCAATTGGAAAGCGGTTTCTGGATCGTGGAGGTGATCGCAGCAGATGGCCGGAAGGCGGTGAAGGTATTTACCCACTAAAGATCCTGGTTAATTCAAAAATCCTGATTATGCGACCTATAAAAAAGACCATTGCCTATTCTTTCCTCTCTCTGCTGATTCTCCTGGCAATGGCTTTTCAATGGCAGCCCGGACCGGATCTTACCATCTACCTCATCGGCGATTCCACGATGGCAGATAAGCCCGGTACAGCGGAAGAGAACCCTGAGCGGGGCTGGGGACAGTTGTTGCCTGAATTTTTCAATGACCGAGTGGTCATTAAAAACCACGCCGTCAATGGCCGGAGCAGCAAGAGCTTTTTGGATGAAGGCCGTTGGGATACCGTACTGAAGGATTTGAGGTCCGGGGATTATGTTTTTATCCAATTCGGGCATAATGATCAGAAGGAAAACGACCCCAAGCGGTATACCAATCCGTGGACAGGCTACCGCCGGAATCTTGAAAAATACGTCAACGATACCCGCTCAAAAGGGGCTTACCCCATCATCCTATCCTCGATCGTTCGCCGGAAATTCAACGAGGAAGGTACCCTGGTGGACACCCATGGCGTCTACCCATTTGTGGCGAGGCAGGTAGCCGAGCAGCTGCACGTACCGTTTATTGACATGCAATTGCTCACAGAGGATTACGTCATTGCTCTGGGTCCCGAGAAATCAAAGGAGATCTATCTCTGGGTAGAGCCCGGGAAATATGAAAAATTTCCGGATGGAAAGCAGGACGACACGCATTTGAATTTAAAAGGCGCCAGGGAATATGCCCGCCTGGTAGGGGAAGAGCTCAGGAAGCAGGAGATGCCACTG
The DNA here is from genome assembly GCA_020636275.1 of Lewinellaceae bacterium. Lineage (GTDB taxonomy): Bacteria > Bacteroidota > Bacteroidia > Chitinophagales > Saprospiraceae > JADJTT01. The sequence continues at coordinate 1,854,776 of JACJYD010000001.1, forward strand.
GCGGATTTTTTGAAATAAAAAAGAAATCGTTCAAAATTATGCAAGTAACAGATACCGATATCAAACCCTTTCAGGACGAGGACTTTCTGTTGGAAAATCGAACGGCCCAAATCCTCTACCACGAGTATGCCGCCAGACAACCCATTATCGATTACCACAACCACCTGCCGCCGGACGAAATAGCCGGTGACAAGCAGTTTAACACCCTCACTTCGGTCTGGCTCAACGGCGACCACTACAAGTGGCGGGCTATGCGAACCCTGGGTGTGCCGGAACACTTCATCACGGGCGATGCTCCGGATTCGGAGAAGTTCCAAAAATGGGCAGAAGCCGTACCGTTCACCATCCGGAATCCCTTATTCCACTGGACTCACTTAGAGCTAAAACGTTATTTCGGAGTAACCGACCTGCTCAACTCCGATTCTGCGGACCACATTTACAACCAGTGCAACGACCTGTTGAACACCGGTGCATACAATACGCGGAATTTGCTGCGCAAAATGAATGTGAAGACCGTCTGTTCGACCGACGATCCCATCGATGATCTGCGTTACCACAAGCAGGTCAAAGAAGAAGGTATGGACATCCAAATGCTTCCCGCCTGGCGTCCCGACAAAGCCATCCTGATCGAAAAAGAGCAATTTTCATACTATATCCAGTCCCTCGGCGAAGCCGCAGGGTTGTCCATCCGGTCTCTTGATGACCTCATGCAGGCCTTGAAGAACCGGATGGACTTTTTTGATCAAAATGGCTGCAAACTCGCCGACCACGGATTGGAGCAGGTATATGCCGAAGAGTATACCGAGAAGGAGGTCGATGCCATTTTCAAGAAGCGCCTGGCCGGCGAATCGGTCACTCCGCCGGAGGCCCGGAAGTTCATGTCCGCCATACTCTACTTCCTGGGCCGTCAATACGCCGAACGCAGCTGGGTACAGCAATTCCACCTCGGGGCGCTGCGCAACAACAGTTCCCGGATGCTGCGGGTCCTTGGCCCGGATACCGGCTTTGACAGCATCGGGGATTTCGATCAGGCGACCGCCCTGGCCCGTTTCCTCGACCGGCTCGATACGGAAAACAAGCTGGCCAAAACCGTCCTGTACAACCTCAATCCGCGGGACAACGAGATCATGGCCACCATGATCGGCAATTTCAACGACGGATCGGTGCGCGGCAAGATGCAGTTCGGCAGCGCATGGTGGTTCCTCGATCAGAAGGACGGCATGGAAAAGCAGATAAATGCCCTTTCGAATATGGGGCTGCTGAGCTGTTTCATCGGCATGCTGACGGACAGCCGCAGTTTTATGTCCTTCCCCCGGCACGAGTATTTCCGCCGGCTGTTGTGCAACCTCATCGGGAAGGATGTCCACAACGGCGAATTGCCCAACGATACCCAATGGCTGGGCGGCATCGTTGCGGACATCTGCTACGGCAATGCCAGGCGATATTTCGATTTTTAAAAAATAAAACTTCTATTTTCTGTGAAAAAAGTAGTCACTTTCGGTGAGATCATGTTGCGCCTGACGCCTCCGGGATTCCAGCGTTTTTCCCAGGCCAGCACATTTGACGTGGTATACGGCGGCGGGGAGAGCAATGTAGCCGTTTCCCTGGCCAATTACGGACTGCCGGCGGAATTCGTTACCCGCCTGCCCAACAACGAGATCGGCGAAGCGGCCCTGATGGAGATGCGCAAGCGCAATGTCGGCACGCAATACATCCTTCGCGGCGGCGAACGGCTCGGGATCTATTTCCTGGAAATGGGCGCTGTAGCGCGCGGCAGCAAGGTCATTTACGACCGTGCCCATTCCGCCATGGCCAGCATTCAGGCCGGTATGGTCGATTGGGATGAGGTCTTCAAGGACGCCCAATGGTTCCACTGGACCGGGATCACGCCCGCCATTTCACAGGGCGCCGCAGATGCTACCCTCGAAGCGATCCAGGCGGCAAACCGGTTGGGGGTTATGGTATCCACCGACCTGAACTACCGGAAGAACCTCTGGAAATACGGCAAGAAATCGTCGGACGTCATGCCCGAACTGGTGGAAGGCTGCGACGTCATCCTGGGCAACGAAGAGGACGCCGAAAAGCACTTCGATATTCATCCGGAAGGGGTTGACGTTACCCACGGCGATACGATCGATGCCAAGGCGTATGAATCCGTTTGCCGCCAGATGATGCAGCGTTTCCCGAGGGCCAAAAAGATCGTGGTGACCTTGCGCGGTTCGATCAGCGCCTCGCACAATACCTGGTCGGGCGTCCTCTACGACGGCAAGCAGCTCCTGGAAGCGCCGACCTACCAGATCACCCATATCGTCGATCGCGTCGGCGGCGGCGACAGTTTCATGGGCGGCCTGATCTACGGCCTGATCCAATACCCGGGCGACGACCAGAAAGCGCTGAATTTCGCCGTGGCCGCTTCCTGCCTGAAGCACACCATCTACGGCGATGCCAACCTGGCCACCGTGGCTGAGGTGGAGCAGTTGATGAAGGGGGATGCCAGCGGGCGGGTTAGCCGGTAAAAATAAAATTATAATGGCCAGATTTACCAGATTAGAAGTTGCCGCAAAAATGGCGGAGCAGGGTATGGTGCCCCTCTTCTACCACGCCGATGTGGAGTTGGGCAAAAAAGTGCTGGCCGCCTGCTACCGGGGCGGCGCACGGCTGCTGGAATTCACCAACCGGGGCGATTTCGCCCACGAGGCCTTCGGTGAGCTGAACAAATTTTGCGCAAAAGAATTGCCCGAAATGATGATGGGCGTCGGCTCCGTCACCGATGCCGGCACGGCAGGGCTGTACCTGCAACTTGGCGCCGCCTTCGTGGTGACGCCCGTGCTGCGGGAAGACATCGCCATCGTCTGCAACCGCCGCAAGGTGCTGTGGTCTCCGGGCTGTGGCTCGCTAACGGAAATCTGCCGTGCAGAGGAACTGGGCTGCGAAATCGTCAAGCTGTTCCCCGGCAGCACCTGCGGGCCTGATTTTGTCAAAAACATCAAAGGCCCGCAACCCTGGACGAGCATCATGCCGACAGGCGGTGTTTCACCCGGCGAAAAAAACCTAAAGGGCTGGTTCGATGCGGGCGTGGCCTGCGTGGGAATGGGCTCGCAGATGATTTCGGCGGATATTTTGAAAAACGGGGACTACGATGTACTGAGAAAAAGGGTCAGCGATACGCTGGCACTTATCCGGTCGTTAAAGAATAAAATTGACTAAAATGAAATATGGCCAGATCTTAATCTTCTTCTTATAGTCCTGGCAGCCAGCTGTGCCGATCTGACGGACACCACCTACCTGAAACTCGCCCACGGGCTGGACACACAACATCCCGTCCATAAAGGTATGGAGTTCATGGCAAAACGGATGGCGGAAATGTCTGACGGTAAATTTCAAATTGAAATCTACCCCAGCCAGCAACTCGGCACCGAGCGCCAGTGCCTCGAATTGCTGCAAATCGGCAGCCTCGGCATGACCAAGGTTTCGGCAGCGGTGATGGAAAACTTTGCGCCGAATATTCAGGTACTCAGCCTGCCTTACATCTTCCGCGACAGGGAGCATTCTTACCGTGTGCTTGACGGTGAAGTAGGTAAAAAAATGTTGCTGCAAAGCGAAAAATACTGGCTTCGTGGCCTGGCCTATTTCGATGCGGGCTACCGCTCTTTTTATTGTAAAACTCCCATTCGCATGCCGGAAGATTTGAATGGCAAAAAAATCAGGGTACAGGAAAGCGTCACGGCGATGAACCTCGTGCGGTCGCTGGGCGGTGCGCCAACGCCCATTTCCTGGGGCGAACTTTACACCGCCCTGCAGCAGGGTGTCGTGGATGGGGCAGAAAACAACCCGCCGAGTTTTTATACTTCCCGGCATTATGAAGTCTGCAAATACTACACGCTCAACGAGCACACGGCTGTGCCAGACATCCTCGTCATTGGCACCGTCGCCTGGAACCGGCTGACGGAACAGGAGCAGCAATGGCTGCAGGAGGCCGCCGACGAAGCGAAAGCCTACGAACGAAAGCTGTGGAAGGAAGCAGAGCAAGCCGCCCTTGATTCGGTGAAAGCTGCTGGCGTGGAAATTATCATTCCGGATAAGACCCTTTTTGCAGCAAAGACCAGATCGTTGTTCGACGCGTATAAGGACCAACCGGAAAAATACCAGTTGATCCAGGAAATCCAGGCCGTCCAGTAGGGGCAAATCATCATTTGCCCCCCATTGCAACAACCGCACAAAAAAACAAAAACAGCATGAGAACAACCATTGACAAATCCCTCGCCGCCATCCTGGTATTCCTGATGGTCCTCATGACGTTGGATGTGTTGTGGGGCGTCTTCACCCGGTATGCCCTGGGCAGCCAGGCAGACTGGTCGGAAGAACTGGCCCGCTTCCTCCTGATCTGGATCGGGATACTCGGTGCCGCCTACGCCTCGGGGCAACGCATGCACCTTTCCATCGATCTGCTAATGCCGAAACTGAGCGAAACCGGTCAGCGGCGGCTCTTCCTTTTCATAAACATCCTCGTCGCCCTGTTTGCGCTGACGGTCATGCTGATCGGCGGATCCCGGTTGATGTATATCACCAAGGTATTGGGGCAGTTGTCTGCCGCACTGCGCGTCCCGATTTATCTGGTGTATGCCGTGATGCCCATAAGCGGCATGTTGGTAATTTATTATAAAATTCACGACCTGATCCAATGGAAGTCCTCATCCTCGTCCTCACATTCCTTTTCCTCATCGCCATCGGCGTGCCGATTGCGTGGAGCATTGGCATCAGCAGCATCTGCACAATGCTGGTGAGCATCCCCACTATTCCGGCATTTACAACGGTGGCGCAGCGAATGGCGACGGGGCTGGACAGTTTCTCGCTGCTCGCCATCCCGTTTTTCGTGCTGGCCGGGCAAATCATGAACCAGGGCGGCATTGCCAGACGGCTTATTGCATTTGCCAAATCATTGGTTGGGGCGCTGCCAGGAGGGCTTGCACATGTCAATATCATCGCTGCCATGCTCTTCGGGGCAATTTCCGGGTCGGCAGTGGCAGCGGCTTCGGCACTTGGCAGCATGTTGGGAAAAACGATGGAAGAGGAGGGCTATTCCCGGCAATTTGCTGCGGCTGTCAACGTCACAGCCTCCACGACCGGGCTGGTCATTCCGCCGAGCAACATTCTCATCGTGTATTCGCTGGCAAGCGGTGGAGTGTCCATAGCGGCGCTGTTCGTAGCGGGTTACCTGCCGGGCATTCTGACGGGACTGCTGCTCATGCTCACGGCGGCGATTTGGTCTAGGTATCGGAAATTTCCTTCCGGCGAGCGCACCAATTTGAGGACGGTTGTCAAAACTTTCATAGACGCCCTGCCGAGCCTGTCCCTTCTCATCGTCGTTATTGGTGGCATAGTGGCAGGCATTTTCACAGCGACGGAGGCGGCAGCGGTGGCGGTGTTGTACTGCCTCGTTTTGACTTTCATCTACAAAGAAGTAAAACTGAAAGACCTGCCGGCTATTTTCCTGAGTTCAACCTCCACCACTGCTATTGTTATGTTGCTCATCGGCACCTCCATGAGTATGTCGTGGATTATGTCCTATGAAAATATCCCGCAAGACATTACCAGCCTTATGCTGTCCATCAGCGACAACAAATTCGTCGTGTTTTTCATCATTAACCTGCTGCTGTTGTTCGTGGGCATTTTCATGGACATGACCCCGGCGGTGCTGATTTTTACCCCCATCTTCCTGCCTGTGGTGACCAATCTCGGCATGGACCCCACACATTTCGGTATCATGATGGTGCTCAATCTATGCATCGGGCTGTGTACGCCGCCGGTCGGGTCGGTGCTGTTTGTTGGGGTAGGGGTAGCTGGCACGACGATTGAGAAGGTTATCCGGCCTTTATTGCCTTTGTTCATCGCCATGCTGGTATCACTGATGCTGGTCACGTATTTGCCGGAATTGAGCCTGTGGTTACCGCGCTTGTTTGGGTTCTAAAATTTCTTCGTCAAACTTATTATTCAAATGAAGAAAAACGCATTAAAAGTCCATCCCTCCGATAATATTATCGTCGCCCTGCAGGATTTTTCGGCAGGCGATGAGGTCGTTTTCGAGGGGGCCCGGTTTCAATTGCTGGAAAATATCCCCACCAAGCACAAATTTGCCGAGCGGGATTTTGCCGAAGGCGAAACCATCACCATGTATGGCGTGACGGTGGGGAAGGCCCTGCGTGCGATCCCGAAGGGGAGCCGCATCAGCACTGAAAACGTTGCGCATTCCTCCAGCGGGTATTCGGTCGGAGAAAGGCATATCGATTGGCGGGCTCCCGATATTTCCAAATTCAAAGATCGCACCTTCGACGGATTCCACCGGGAAGATGGAAAGGTCGGCACCCGGAATTATTGGCTCGTCGTACCCCTCGTCTTTTGTGAGAATCGAAATATCAAGGTTATTCAGGAAGCCATGCTGGAAAAATTGGGCTACGTCACCGACCGGGCCTTTTCAGTGGACATGGCTGGATTGATCGACCGGTACAAAAGCGGGGCGAATGCAGCGGATATCCTTAAGACCGATGTCATAAAAACCGGCGCCGATATCCAGCGCAGCCGGCTATTTCCAAATGTCGACGGCATTAAGTTCCTCACCCATGAAGGAGGTTGCGGCGGCATCCGACAGGACGCCGAAGCTCTCTGCCGGTTGCTCGCCGGGTATATCATCCACCCCAATGTGGCGGGTGCGACGGTGTTGAGCCTGGGCTGTCAAAATGCACAAATTCCCATATTGGAAAAGGCCATCCGGGAATTCGAACCCGGTTTCAACAAGCCGCTTTTCATTCTGGAACAACAGAAGAGCAAGTCGGAACCGGATTTCATCGCCGAGGCGGTGAAAAAAACTTTCGTTGGCCTGATTGAGGCCAATAAGGCGGAGCGCCGGCCGGCCCCGCTCCACCACCTCTCCCTGGGACTCGAGTGCGGGGGCTCAGATGGATTTTCCGGTATCTCCGCCAATCCCGCCCTGGGGTATGCCTCGGACCTGCTCGTGGCACTGGGCGGCAGGACCATCCTCTCCGAATTTCCCGAACTCAACGGCGTAGAACAGGAGCTCATCAACCGCTGTACGACGGATAGTAGCGCGGAGAAATTCGCCCACATCATGCGAACGTATGCCCAACGGGCCGAAGACGTCGGCTCCGGCTTCGACATGAATCCCTCGCCCGGGAATATCAAAGACGGCCTGATCACCGATGCCATGAAGTCGGCTGGGGCAGCCAAAAAAGGCGGGACCTCGCCCGTGGTGGATGTGTTGGATTATACGGAACAGGCCACCCGCCCCGGCCTGAACCTGCTCTGTACCCCCGGCAACGACGTGGAAAGTACCACCGGTCTCGCCAGTTCCGGCGCCAACCTCATCGTATTCACTACGGGACTCGGTACCCCCACTGGCAACCCCATTACCCCGACGGTAAAAATGGCGAGCAATACCGCTCTGGCCCAACGCATGGCCGATATCATCGACATCGATGCCGGCACGGTCATTTCCGGCGAGGATACGATCGAAACGAAGGGAGAAGAGCTCCTGGACCTGCTGATAAGAGTGGCGAGCGGAGCGGTGATGACCCAGGCCGAAAGACTTGGTCAGGATGATTTTATTCCGTGGAAAAGAGGGGTTTCTTTATAAATGGATGGCCACCTTCGGCAACCATCCATTTCTAATTTATTATTTTATGAAAAAACTAAACAGGACAACAGCGAACATCAGTTCGCCTTTTCCCGAACGGATCCTTGAATTCGGCGGAGGGAATTTCGTGCGGGCTTTTGTGAACTGGATCATCGATAGCTACAACGCGAAAACCGGTAAAAACCTGGGCATCCTGCTCGTTACGCCCATTGAACGCGATAACTATACCGCCTGGCAAGGACAGGAGGGGCTATATTTTGTGCTCACCAAGGGCTTGCGGAACGGTAAGATCCTGGATGAAAGTTACCTGGTAAAGAGTGTAAGCCGCATTTTGCATATTCACCCCAGGTGGGAAGATTATTTGCGATCGGCTGAAAACCCGGAGATGCGCTATGTCATTTCCAACACCACGGAGGCGGGGATCCGGTATTCGTCCGATGATAGGATGGCGGATAATCCGCCCAATGAATTTCCGGCCAAACTGACGCGTTGGCTTTATCACCGGTATCAATATTTCAACGGCGAGGATTCTGCTGGCTGTGTATTCATCCCGGTAGAACTGATCCTGGATAATGGAAAGGCCTTGCGGGAGTGCGTCCTGCAAAATGCAACGCATTGGGGCTTACCGGAGGGATTTAAAAAATGGGTCGTCGAGGCCAATACCTTTTGCAATACCCTGGTCGACCGGATCGTTCCCGGAGTCGCGCCGGATGCCCGATCGGCGGAATGGGAGAAGATCGGTTACCAGGATGAAATGATCACCCAGGGCGAGCCGTTCCACTTTTGGGCGATTGAGGCCCCACCATCCGTCCGCAAAGAGCTTCCCCTCGACAAGATTGGCCTGGATATCGTCTTTACGGATGATCTGACGCCTTACCGCACCCGGAAAGTACGCATCCTGAACGGCGCCCATACGGCCATGGTGCCTGTCGGGTACCTCTATGGCATCCGGACGGTTCGCGAAACGGTGGAAGATGAAACCATGGGCAAATATGTCGACCAGGTGATCTTCGAGGAGATCATCCCCACACTCGATCTGCCGGAAGAGGAGCTAATGCAATTTGCCAGGGATGTGATCGACCGGTTCAAGAATCCATTTATTCGCCACGAACTCATCAGTATTTCACTCAATTCCATTTCCAAATTCAAGACCCGGGTGCTGCCATCCCTCCTCGAATTCGAAAAGCGAAAAGGCGCCTTGCCGGAAGGGCTGGTCCTTTCCTTTGCCGCGCTCATCCGGTTTTACAAAGGAACATTCGACGGCGAACACATCCCGCTGAACGACGATGCCGAGGCGCTTGCCTTTATGGATGGTCTTTGGGATAAATGCGACGGATCGGAGCAGGCCCTTTACAGGTTGGTCGAACAGGTCCTGAAATGGGAAAAAGCATGGGAAACCGACCTGAGCAAGGTTCCAGGACTCGCGGAAAAGGTAACGGCGTATTTGATGCAGATCGAAAAGGCCGGAATGCAGGAAACCGTAAAAATGGTATTGAAATGAAAAGACGTGGATGGATCCTATTCGTATTAACCTTGTGGCTGGGTGCGGCCCAGGCCCAGGACGAGATGCCCTTGTATCCCGGCGCCATCCCCAATTCCCGGAACGCCCCCGATCCGGAAAGGGTGGAGGGCCGCGAAACCGGCGGACGTTTTATCTCGCTCACGTCCATTCCCACCCTGACGGCCTTTCTGCCCAAACACCCCAATGGCAAGGCCATCGTCATTTGCCCGGGCGGCGGCTACCGGGGAACGGCCATCGACAAGGAAGGTATACTCGTGGCCCAATCGCTGAACGAAGACAGCATCACCGCTTTTGTGCTCAAATACCGCATCCCCCAGGACCTGACCAATGTAGACAGATCCCTTGCCCCCTTGCAGGATGCTCAGCAAGCTATCCGGTACGTGCGGAAAAATGCGAAAAAATACAAGATCGACCCACACCGGATCGGTATTATGGGCTTTTCGGCCGGCGGACATTTGGCGGCTTCGGCGGCTACTCATTTTTATAAAATGGCCGACCCCAACGAACAGGATACGACCTCCGTTCGTCCCGATTTTGTGGTGTTGATCTATCCCGTCATCAGTTTTTCCCCGGAACTAATGCACGAGGGTTCCCGCATTAATTTGATCGGCGAAAACCCCGGCGAAGCGGAGATCCTGCTTTGGTCGGCAAACCAGCAGGTGCGACCGGATTCCCCGCCCGCTTTTCTAGTCCACGCGGGCGATGACGGCGTTGTTCCCGTCGGGAATAGCCTGGCCTACTACGGCGCATGCATTGATAATGGCGTGCCGGTGGAGATGCATCTCTACCCCGAAGGGGGACATGGTTTTGGACTGTACAACAAAACGACGGCAGATGACTGGATGGGGCGGCTGAAGAACTGGTTGAAGAAATTTTAAAGTCTAACTAATTCGAAAATTTTTTTAATGAGATACTTTTTCCCTTTTCTTTTTTTCCTGCTATCCCAATCCTTCCTTTGGGCGCAGATGGATAACATCCCCCGGGATACCAGCTATACCATTTGGTCGACCTACCTGAAAAACAAGAAGCGCTACCCGGACGTGCGGCCGGTATGGCCGGACCTTCCCAAGGGAGTGAAGGCAAAGAACGACCTGGTTTACGCTCGCCTCGACAGTGGCCGGGAGCTTCATCTAAACGTGTATTATCCGAAAGGGAAAAAGAAACAGCTTCTATCTGGCATCCTCATGATCCACGGAGGAGGCTGGGACTCAGGATTGAAAGACAATTTAGTCCCGATGGCGCAACAGTTGGCAAAGGCAGGCTATGTTACGGTTGCTGTAGAGTACCGCCTCAGCCCGGAAGCACCTTACCCGGCCGGGGTGTGTGACCTCAAGGCGGCCGTCCGCTGGATGCGGGCTAATGCCACAAGATTCCGGATCGATACCAGCAGGATCGCTTGCTTTGGCGGTTCGGCAGGGGCCCACCTGGCTTCCCTGCTCGGCGCGACCAATGGGCTGTCGCTTTACGATGGCTGCAATACCAGCAATTCGGGTCATTCTTCTGACGTACAGGCTGTTTTGAATATCGACGGGATCCTCTCCTTCATCCATCCTGATGCGGAGCCGGAAAAAGGAGGCCCGTCTTCGACCAAATGGTTGGGAAGTATTGAGGAGAATTATGAGCGTTGGAAAGAAGCCTCCCCTATGGAGTATGCCGGAAAGAATACGCCGCCATTCCTGTTCGTCAACAGCTCACAACCCCGCTTCCACGCCGGACGGGATGACTTTATTAAAATTTTGGATCAGTACGGGACTTACAGCGAGGTGCATACGCTGGAAGGATCTCCCCATGCGTTTTGGTTGCTCGATCCATGGTTTGAACCCACGCTGCAGATATCGGAGGCGTTTTTGAAGAAGATATTTAATTGAAAAAGAGCGGGCTAGCACCCGCTCTTTTTCAGTTTTACTTTTGTTTTCCAACAATCTCCTCCACCAGGCTATTGAGATACACCTCTACATTGTCGTAAACGGGATCGAGGTCATGGCCATTGGCCTGGGCCTGGTTGACCTCCAGTCCCTTCGCTTGTTTCCAATCGTCGGGCATGCCGTCGCCGGATGAGTCCGTGGGTGGGGTAGTGGATACGAGTTCGGGCCAACCACCAACGTCGGCCTGGGAATCGATAATGCCTCCGGTGCCGCCATCGGATCCTTCGAAGGTGTAATCCCCGTTGCGGACATTGTTGATGACCCGCGTATCGACAGCATCCCGGGAACGGGAAGCGCCGGCAATATCGAGTACCTTGTCATAGGCTTCCTGTGCGCTGTGGGTGGTCACGTTGCCGTCGATAGGGTGTTCCTGGAGCATGCGCATGGCCACTTTATCTGCAGTGGAGACGGTTCCGTAGCTGGAGTGAAACTGGTTATAAACGCCATAGGTCCAGTTATCGCTGGTGACATTCGGGCTGCCTTCTACAAAATTTCCATCGATATAAAACTTACCCCAGATGTCGTACACGGCGGTACCAGGGACTTTATTCTTGTCAATGGAGATGATCCGGGTTTTAGGGCCGGTGGCGGGGCCGGGTTTGTAGTAGCAATTCACGATATTCACATTCATGGCTTCTCCTCCATAACAGCTGTTCCCTCCCCAGTTGTAAATGACATTATTGCGCAAGTCGACCAGATCGGTCAGTGCAAAAATGTCGCCGGCAGCTTCTCCGAGACGTGGGTTGCGGCTGTTGTGATGGGCGAGGAGATTGTGATGGAAGGAGGCCTTTTTTCCGCCCCAGATACCTCCGTAGCCGTGTGGCCCTTTGCTATGGACGGAATTGTTCAGACTCTCGGAAATGATGCTCCACTGTAAAGTGGTATTCTCATTGGCATAGAGGGATGCGGTTTCGTCTACGGACCAGCTAATGGAGCAATGGTCAACAATGATATTTTTATGGAAACGACCCTCCAGGGCATCTGCCTCCTGGTTCTTGTCCTCGCCCAGCCGGAACCGCATGAAGCGGATAATGATATTGTCGGCATTGATGACGACGGGGAAATCCTTGGTGCAAATGCCGTCGCCCGGCGCGGATTGCCCCGCAATGGTCAGGTCGCCGAAGTTGATGGTCAATTTGGACTGTAGTGCGATGGTACCTGAAACCTGGAACAGAATATAACGGGGCCCAGGTGTTTCCACGGCTTTCCGGAAACTCCCCGGGCCGGAATCATCCAGGTTGGTAACGTAAAGCACCTTTCCCCCTCTGCCACCGGTCGTCTCCCGGCCGAAGCCTTCGGCGCCTGGAAAGGCAAAGGGAGTGGTCATTTCAGTCGTGTCGGTGGGATCGACGATCGGGGGGGTGATATCGTCTTTTTTTTGGCAGGCTGAAAAAGCACTGAAAAAAAAGAACCCGGTCAATATTACCAGGTATTTCAACTTGTTCATGATTTTATTTTTTATGTAAAAGGGGAGGGTTGCAGCACCTTCCCCTCTTAAATCTGAAAAGCCCCGCCGGTGGGCGGGGCTTTTCACTTATAGCGGTCTCCAGCGCGGATCGCCTGCGTCGTTTTTGCCGCTAAAGCCGGTATCCTTGAAATGGAAATCCATCGTATCGTATGGATCAACCCACAGATCAGCTGCCGTACCGGCGTAATTCAGTGCCGGGAAACCGGGGATCTCGAAACCTGCCGTAAAGGAGAAATCGGATGGTGCATAGGTATTGATAATGGTGAACGAAGTAGCTTCAAGGCCCTGGTAAATGCCTTTGACTGCCAGGTTGCCCGTCATACCTTCATCCCAGGCATGACCCCAGACGTTGTTCGTGATGGTGATGCCGTTGAGCACATTGCTCAGTACCCCGGCCGTTCCTCTCCAGCGGAAGACGATGCCATCCGGGTCGGCCAATTCGCTCAGGGTGCAATTGTCGATTAAAACGGATTGGGCATTTTGCCGCGTCTGCAGGAAGGCGTGGATCTTGGCGAAAGTGCTGTTGGTAAAGATCAGGTTGTCGAAAGCTGCATTACCTGCCCCGTCCGTATCAGCGGTGATGATGCCATAGCCGCCGATGTGGTGAACGATGCAGTTGTTAATGGTATAGTTGGTCAGGAAAACCAGAGACCGGATCCGGATGATACCGCGGAAGTTGTTGATCACGCAGTTATCGAAGGTCAACTCATTGATCGTGGTAGTTGTAGAGTTATTCGGATTGAAGACATAGTCGCCTCCGATATCTTCTCCGCGCAGTTCCAAATCGATGAATCGAATATGGTCAATCGTGGCGCCATCGGCGATGTTCCAGTTGCCGGTAGTGAACAACACGGCTTTTTGGGAACCAAAGCCATAGGCGGCCGTAATAGTTATGGATTTATCCAGCGGATCGGATGGCAGGTTATACACAAAGCCTTTTTTCAGTACGATGATCTGGCCGTCCGTTGCGGTCGGAATGGCGTTGATCACGGCATCGGGATCTTCGGACAGGCTCAGGTCGATGACGTTGGGATCGTTCAGGTCGATGGCACTGGCGATGGTGGTATACCCTTCCCATCCGCGAATGACCTCACCGTTGTCGCCGCTGTAGATGGCGATCTGGTAACCGGTTTCCGGCTCCAATCCGGTGACGATGAACTCACCCGTGGTTTGCGCCTGTGCGTCCATGTCAAATTCGGCCAGCGATGTGGCCAGTAATTCGTCGTAGTAATCGAACACCCGGATCTTGGTCACATCGGCCCCGATGAGGTCCCAACTCACCCGGACCATTACATCGAGGATATCTCCTTCCGTGGGGATATGCAGGATGGAGGGGAAGCGTTCGGTGCGAACACTACCCAGGTCGGATGCTTTGCTGTCGTATTGCGGATCGGAAGCGTGGGCCGTTGCCCGGATTTGGTAAACCGTATTCCAAAGCAGTTCTTCGCCGTTGAGGGTTGTTGAATCGATTACGACGTAGTTGTTGTCGGATTCAATGGTATACAAGACCGTTGCAAAGGAGTCGCGGCTCACTTCCACGGTGTAGGAAACCGCTTCCTTGATCTTGCCCATATTCACGATAATCGTATTGAGTTCGGCCCTAAGGTCCTCGGCCAAAACCGGCCTGAAAAGACGGGTTTTTTCATAGACGATCGGCTCCTTTTTGCAGGACGAAAACAACAGGGCTAAGCCTCCGGCCAGCAGGAAGAGCACCGTGAATATATTCAGGTTTATCTTTTTCATATTTTAAGATTTTTTAATTTTTAAAAATATGTTCACCGCGCTGGGCGCGGCGAACATATTTAGAATCCATACCCATCGTTCTTAAGCGTGCCTTGGCTGTTGGTGATGGCTTCTTCCGGGATCGGGAAAATGTATCGCACAACCCCCGGTTTGGGGCCGTCGGAGATGTAGTTCCTCCAATCCTTGGTAATCCATTCCCGGTAGGTCGTGGCATCGCTGTGCAGATCGATCAACCAGGGCTCCCGGTTCCAGGTTTGATCCGGAGCTGCAGAGATCTTGTGGTTGGGATTCAACACGGTGAAGTGGCCGCTGTCATCGAGTTTCCAATAGATGTAATCTGGAAGGTCGGTATAAGGGCCTACGCCATCGAAAGCGGAATCGGCCATATCCTTGAGGGTCTGTACCGTTTCTGCCATTTTCTCGGAGTAAAGATTCCAGCGGATCAATTCGTATTTGCGGATCATTTCACCACCGAATTCCCAGGCTCTTTCATTGACGATCGCATTGAAAAAGTCTCCTTTACTGGCGGAAATAGAGGTTATATAGTTATCCACTTTTTCTGTCCAGTCCTGCGGTGCGAACCCACGTTGGCGAACCCGTTTAAAGGCTTCCACAGCGGATGGGGTAGGGCCGCTCAGTTCGTTTTCTGCTTCGGCATACATCAACAATACATCGGCATACCGCATCATCGGCCAGTTGATTCCCGTTCCTTTTGCAGTAGACGGACCGGGGCCGTTATCCAGGAAATAGCGGCTAAACTTACCCTGGGCGATGTTGGAAATACCGTTGTTGCAAAAGGTCTCCACGAAGTCGGTATTCACTTTATAATAGGCGCAAGTCACATCGCGGCGCAGGTCGACCGTGTCGAAGGAGTAGTAGTAGGATGGCGGGATAGCCATGTAGTTATTACCCGAACCATAATTGTGGGAAGCTGTTGCGCCACCTTCCACTGTGATGCCGATATTCCATCCCACGTCGCCGTTGCCGATGGCAAAAGGTACTTCGAACAGGATCTCGCTATTGGCGGGAGAGATAAACTTGGCTTCGTTCAGGAATATCTGGCGATAATCGGAGGGCAGTTCGCGGTCCTTCAAGGTCATCAGTTTCTCGGTGTAATCCTTGGCGATCCGGTAGTAGTCGAGGTAGTCACTCTGCCGCTCCATGTTCAGGTCGGGAGTCAGATAATATCCGCCTCTCTGCAACGCGATCCGGGCGATCAGCCCAAGGGTAAACTCGCGGTTGACCTGCTCGATACCGTGGGGCAGTTCATCCGCCCAAAGCATGTTGTCCTCAATACCGATCATATCGTCGATGACCTGGGAGAGGATAACGTTGCGGTCCTCCTTCGGCAGGAAGAAATCATTTCCGGCCTTGGGCGCTTCGCGTACATTGGGAACATCTCCGAAATAGTAAGCAAGGATGCTATACCAGTAAGCGCGCAGGGTATAAGCTTCACCGAGCAACTGGTACATGGTCCTGGAGACCTGTACGTCGCTCGAATTCAGGGCAGGGCTGGCCTGTATCCCTTCGATGCAGATGTTGGCATCGCGGATAGCCGTATAGGCGCAGTTCCAAACCTTGGACAGGTCGCCGTTGCTGGACAGGGCGTTCAGGTCCCAGATCTGGTAACGATCGCCGGAGCTGGTCCAGCCGCTCGAACGCTCGATATCGGTATTACCGGTCATGTTGTTGGAAAGGCGGGAGCGAAAACCATCTACGTCGAATTGAACATAAATGCCGTTTACTCCTTTCCGGGCATCGTCTACGTTGGAAAACACGTAGTTCGTATCGAAGGTCGAAATGGAATCCGGCTCCAGGAATTTGCTGCAAGAAGACAGCGCCAGGACCGAAAAGAGTATGATTAGATTTCTTAGTTTCATTTTATATAAATTTTATTCGGTTCAAATTAAAAGGTTACGTTGAGGCCCACTGTGTAGGAGCGGCTCCGCGGGAAGGATGAATAGTCCACACCCGGGGTAAGAGCGGCGTAGGATGAACTGCGCGTGGTACTCACTTCCGGATCGTAACCCGAGTAATTGGTCCACAGGTAGAGGTTGTTGCCCGTCACGAAGATCCGCAGGTTGGAAATACCGACCCGTGAAGTGACATTTTGGGGCAGCGTATAACCGAGGCTAACGTTGTTCAGGCGCAGGAAGGAACCGTCTTCCACTGCCCAGGAGTGAATGACTGCCTGAGCCACGCCGTAGCTGTAGTGCGACCAGATGGTTTTGTTTGCGTTCATCTGGGCCAGCTGGTCCAGATCCGTGACGACCTCACCGGGGGTACCGGTATACGAACCATCGACATCGATATAGGTGAAACGCTTGTCGGAACTCATTTCGGTCGTCAGGTTGCCGTAGGTGATCCTCCGGAACTGATTGTACTGGATCTTTCCGGTATTGTATACGTCATTCCCGTAGGACCAGTTAAAGAAGATCGAAGCGTCAAATCCTTTGAACTGGGCATTAAAGCCAAAACCACCCTGATGCTTCGGCAATGTATTGCCGATGATCGTGCGGTCGTCGCTATTGATAATGCCGTCGTCGTTCAGGTCCTTCAACTTCAGGAAACCGGGGCGAACGTTCAGGTTGCCAACCGTAGCCCCGGCATTGGGAACGCCATCGGCCAGGGAGTACGTGTCGGTAAGTGGGTCATAGCCTGTAAAGTCGCTGGTAGAATAAAATCCATCCGTGACATATCCGTAAATATCGCCAATAGTACCGCCGACCTGGAGATAAAAGTCGTTCTGGTCTTTCAAGTCGGTACTTGCCCAATTGGACTGGAAGAAACGCGATTCCGTACCATCCAGTTCTTCGATCCGTGATTTGTTGACACCGATGTTGAAGTTGGCGGAAAGCGAGAAATTAGGCCGGTTGACGAGGTATCCGGTAAGGGCAACTTCATATCCGCGATTGGAGGTAGAACCGATATTGTTCCATTGGGTTGTGAAGCCCGTATTGGAAGGAATAGCAGACTGCAGCAGCAGGTCTTTGGTCGTATTTTTGTAAAGGTCGAAGCTCCCGAACAGTCTTCCTTCGAAGAAGGAAAAGTCGAGCCCCAGGTTGCGGTTGATGGTCGTTTCCCATTTGATGAACGGATTGTAGAGGGTACTTCCGGTCGGCTTGTAGTATACGTTATCCACATTACCCCAGCCCGGACCGTTCTTAGTGTCGGCTACGAACAGGAATTGGGTTGCCGTCTCGTCGATCCGGTCGTTACCGGTTTCTCCGTAGCTGGCCCGGAGTTTCAATTCCTGGATAAAATTGACATCCTTCAGGAAACCTTCTTCCGACAATTTCCAACCTAGTGCGACAGCGGGGAAGTATCCGACCCGGTTGTCTTTAGAAAATTTGCTGGATGCATCCGAACGGATGGTCGCTGTGATAAGATAGCGATCCAAGAGCTGATAATTTACCCGGCCAAAGAAAGATACCCGGTTGGAATTGGTAAATTCCTGAGTGGTATGTTGATCGGTACGACCGAAGGTCATGTTGGCAAACAGTTCTTCCGGCGTAATGGAAGGACGGAAATCTTCGGCTCGGATGAAGTCCGAATTTCCACCACTGGAGTATACTTCATGACCCAGGAGGAAATCCAGATCTTGATTCTTCATGCCGGCCACTTTATACGACAAGGTGTTCAACCACCGGTAGGAATTGTATTCCGTAGCCGTTTTCTGACCTAACGGCAAGCTACTGCCGTTGTTAAAGGATTCACTGGTTAGAGGACCGTAGAAGCGGAGGTCTTTGCGAAATCCTTTATAGGCTGTATAAGTGGTCTTCAGATCGAGGTTCCTTACGACGTTCCAATTGAGCGCACCCTGCAATACGTACTCATTGTCCGTTTTTTTTCGCCAGTCCTGTTTCACCAGGTCGGTGGGGTTGACCAGAGTCTTAAGGAATTGCTGATAGTCGTTATCCTGGCCCACTGCATTGAGGTCAATCTCAAGCTCGTCGGCGATCCCGTTTATCGGACGGGTTTGAACGGCGTCTTTGATGTTGATTTGCGCGTTCCCGGACGTGCCCGCACCATCCACTACCGTATTGGTTATCCGGGTTGTAGCTTCGAATTGGATCCTTTTGGAAATATCCTGCTGGATCTTGAAATTAAGTGCATTCCGCGTGTACGCGGAGCCGATCATAAGTCCTTCGTCCGTATTGTTGGTCAGGCTCAGGCTAATTTTGGTTGACTGGCTTCCTCCGCTAATACTTACGTTGTGATATTGGGAAAGGCGGGGATCTCCGAACAACTCATTTTGCCAATCCGTTCCCGGTCTTTGCTGGTACAATTCGAGGTCGTCGTATTTGCCGAAGAATTTCTCAAAATTGCGCAAATCCGCTTCCGAACGGAGTTTTGCATATTCATAATTGGCCAATGCAAATTCATACGGAGAAAGAACTTCGTATTTCCTTTCGCTGGGAAGCTGCTTGGATTGGAGATATCCGTTGTAGGACACAGAGATCTTCCCGGCCAATGGCCTTTTCGTAGTGATCACGATAACGCCATTGGATGCTTGTGCACCGTAAATAGCAGTCGCGGCAGCGTCCTTCAATACACTGATGCTTTCGATGTCCGTTGGCGGGATGTCCCGGATGCTGTTGACAATAAATCCGTCAACGACATAGAGCGGGGAGTTGTCCTGCGTAATGGAACCGCCACCCCGGACCCGAATTACCACTTCGGCATCAGGAGAACCGTCGGTGGTCAATACGCTAACACCAGGCAGGCGCCCGGTAATAGCCTGGGCGGCATTGGAGATAGGTATGGCAGAGATCTTTTCTCCCGAAAGGGAGGCTACAGATCCCGTCAGGTCCGCCCGTTTCACGGTACCGTAACCGACTACGACTACCTGACTCAGCAGGGATGCTTCGGGATACATAACCACATTCAATACAGTGTTGGCGCCAACCGGTATCACTTGTTTGGCAAATCCCGTGTAGGAAAACACCAAGGTATCAGAAGGCGATACTTCGATCTCATAGTTTCCATCGAAATCCGTAACGGTACCCCTGGGGGCATTTTTTAAAGCAATGGTTACACCAATTAGCGCTTCGTTTTCATCCGAAACGACATTGCCCTTGAGCATTTTTTGCCCGTATGCCGTGAAACTTCCTGCAAAAAAGAAGCACAGCAGCAAGGCAAATAATGTTTGTAAATTTTTTCGTCTCATGAATAAAGGTTTTATAAAAATGAGTAGGTCAAGAATTTTTTACAAAGAAAATAGTGCAAAATGGGATTAGCGGGTTTTGGGGATATTCAAGATTTCACAAAAGGATAGCATGTTTCAACCTGGAAAAGGCAACCTGCATTCGATTTGCATGGATTTCAGCTTAGTTTGCCATCGTCCTGTTTTTTTCAAATTCAAGGCTCGCCATGATGAACGGCCCGATCCCTTTCGGGTCGTTGTCGCGGATGGGTTCACTGATGTAATACTCAAATGATCCGTCCCGGTAGGGATCTCCACCCAGTCCGGCTACAGAGCAGCAATTAGTCAGGTGTACCTCCCCGCTCCCGTCCACTTTGATGAAGGTCTTCAAAATACCGTCGTAGCTTTCCCGGGCGATCGCCCTGTATTTTTGATCCAGATAGCCTTCGTTCACACCTTTGATCATAGCGTAAGTGAACATGCAGGAGGCTGTTGATTCCAGGTAATTACCTTTTCTTTCCGGCAGATTAAGCACCTGCCACCAAGTGTGGGTTTCCGGGTCCCGGACCTTCACTACGGCTTCCAGGGTGCGGTTGAGGATCGCGATCAGTTCTTCCCGCTGTGGGTGGTCTTTCGGGAAAAAATCCAGCACCTCTACCAGGCCCATGCAATACCAGCCGTCCGCCCGGCCCCATAAGTGCCCTGAACAGCCCGTTTCCGGGTTGGACCAGCGCTGTACCCGGCTTTCGTCCCAGGCGTGGTAGAGCAAGCCGGTCCCGGGGTCCCTGGTATGTTTTTCGGCCAGGATAAACTGCCTGGCGATATGGTCGAATAGTTCGGGCCGGTCGAATTTTGCGGCATACTCGGCCTGGAAGGGCTCGCCCATGAACAGGCCGTCGAGCCACATTTGCCAGGGGTAGCGCAATTTGTGCCAATAGCCCCCATCAGTCGTCTGGGGTTGCCATTTCAACTGGTACATCAGGGTGTTCATGGCCGTTTTGAGCCGTTCCTCTTTCGTTTTTTGGTAGACGGACATCAGGTAGGGCCCCGGCGCAATATTATCGATGTTGAACTTGTCCAGATCGTAATCCCGGATGGTGCCGTCGGCCAGGATCATGGTATCGGCATAACCGCGGGCATACTCAAAGTATACAGGGTTGTTTTTCGCATCGGCCACCTGGTTCACGGCATTCAGGACCAGGCCGATGGTGTAGGTCCACCTCGGGCTTTTCTGAAAATCGTTCATCCAGGCTTCCGGAGCACGCTTCATGACAGACAGGGCCATGCGTTCCGACCAGGGTTTGCCTTCCGGAATATTGACCGTCATGGCCTGTATCTTCGCCGTGGTAGAGTTGGTTGCCTTTTCCGGTTTGCAATGAACAACGCCTATCAAAAAGGCCAATAAACCAAGGAGTTTTACAGGCATGGACAGGTCTGAAATAAATTTCATGCGATTCGTTTTAAGTGTATTTATTGGGTTAATGTCTAAAATTTGACAGTCAGGGGCATTCCGAGTTCCATCAGCAGGCCGTCCAGATATTTTTTGAACGCTTCCTCCGTTTGGATACCGCCCGGCTCCTGTTCCCAGGCTGCCAGGAAGTAATAGGTCAGGTGCTTGTTCTCCGGCGAAAGGACCACAACATGGCTGTGGCTGTCTTCGGTAATTTCCAGCAGATCGTTTTTCGGATACAATACGGCCATGCCGAGGTGGTCGTCCGCCAGGCTCTGTTTACCCCAGGTGGCGATGTACCCCCAGGAGCCGTTCTCATGGTGGAATAAACTCGCTTTATCGTCTTTTACGATGCCGGTACACAGGTTGGGCAACGCATTGCTCAGCGACACGTCGTGGCGGGTCATCCGGCTACCTGCGGATATGGATAGTTGAGAGTTGACATCGGTGGAAATATCGCCGACCTTCCAGCCGTAGTAGTTGGTCCGGATCAGGCTTTCCACTGGCCCGTTCAGTACGATCCGGCACTGCAAGGAGTCGGTTGTTTCGACCCGCAGGGCAGTATCGCCCGTCCAGGTTCCCAGCGAGCCGATGCCAAGCGATTCACCTACTTTCAGGATGTCCTGCCCCCAATCGGCGGGTTCGTGGTAGGAGTCGAAACCGTCTTGCCCTACGTTTTGCAGGACCATACCGGTCGTTTTTTTACCAAAAATATCAGTGGCGTTCCGCCAGTCGAGATAGAAGCGATACCCTATGCGGTCGGATTCCCAGCCCGGCCCCTCGTAGCGGATGAACCAGGAGTGGTCGGTATGCTCGGGGGGGACGCGAAGGTAATCCACGTTCTGGAATTCACCGCCTTCGTATTCCCGGCCGTTCCAGGCGCCATTGATCTTGTGGGAGAGTTCGGCCTGGGTGCGCTTTTCAAAGACCGGAGGTGCTTCACCTTCCGAAAGCGGCTTGATCGTGATGGTCTTTTCTTCGCCTTCGGCAAAATTGAGCACAAGTGCAAAGGCGTCCACCTGCCCGTCGCCGTCATCGTCGTTGGCCTGAAAGGGAATGTTGTTCTCACCTTCCATGAATTTCACCGCAGACCAATCGATCGATGGATAATTGGTTGCCAGATCTTTTGCCTGAAGTAAGACCAGGGCGTCTTTGCGGGGCGCATTCAGGGAATTGCTTACCGTGAAATGAGCATCAGCGGACTGGCCGCTGTCCGCACCGCCGCAGGCGAAAAACAAGGGCAACAGGAGCCCTAGTAACAGATGGTGAGTTTTCATATAAAGACTTTTTGTTTGCTCAGCGTCTCCCGATAGGGGACGCTGAGCCGTTTATTTTTTGTCTCCTTAGCGTCTCCCGACAGGGGACGCTGAGATGTTTATTCAACCCTCATTTTTTGTCTCCTTAGCGTCTCCCGACAGGGGACGCTGAGCCGTTTATTCAATCCTCATTTCCGGCAACAAGAAGGGTTTTAAAACGACCTCCTTGCGATATTTTTTAGCCTCCTTTTTCGAAAGTTGATGGCTCCATTCCACTCGTCCGGGGGTGGCGGATCCCGGGCCCGAATTGCCGTATTCCGCGTAAAAGGCCGATTGTTCCTTTTCTTTCGAATCCCAGTTATGCCAACCCTCCGGCCGGATGTGACTTCCCAATTCGCATTCGATAAAAACCGTCTTCGCAAAACTGCGCCAGGGACGGCCTAGATAGACCGAGCCGACGCCATCAGCTGCCGTCAAGCGGCAGTGGAGAAAGACAAACCCGAAGCTGCGCCCCTCCGGCGTACTGGCCGCGGTGATGTACGAGTCGCTTTTGCTGTAAATGGTGCAGTCCTCGAAAAGGGCTGTGGCGCCGCCGAAGATAAAATCGGTCGTGCCCTCGATGTAGCAGTTCTTGTAGTATTGCCGGGCATTGGCCCCGTCGGCATAGAGCGTATCCTGATTGCCTAACATCCGGCAGTTGATAAAGACACAGCGGTCGGCTTCCACCGATACGGCCAGCGCCTGGCCGACGGGTCCCGCAGCGTTTTCGATCGTCAGGTTTTCCGCCCGGAAATCATCGCCTTGAACGAGCAGGGTAGCCGTGTGGAAGGTGCTGTTCCGGCCTCGATCCATCCGGTCGAAATAATCCGCCCAACGGATGATAGTATTTTCCGCACTTTCCCCTTTCAGGGTGATGTGGTTGTTCCAGGCGTGTACCTTTACTTTTTCTTCGTAGACCCCTTTTTTTATAAAAATGGTGATCCGCACGTCCGGGAATCCCTTTGCGTCGTCGATGGCATCCTGGATGCTGGTGAAATCCCCGCTACCGTCCTTCGCTACGAACAGCTCGGTCTTGTACTGCTGTCCCTGGGCAGCGTTGAGGGTAAGGAGGAATGCTATGTAAAGGAGTACCTTCATTTTTCAATTCTGAACCAGTCGTAATCGGCATAACCGCCGTCGTTCATATGTTCGTTGCGCATGCAGAAAATGCCCACCTTCGCCCCGATCCACTTGCCTTCCCTGGCCTGGAAAGATTCGCCGACCGGGATGAATTTCTCTCCGTTCGTACTGTAGGCGAACCGGCAAATGCCACCTTTGGCCACGTGAACCCGGAGCTGGACCTCACTCTGGGCCAGGGGAATCTCTTGTACGGTTCTTTCCGGCTTTCCCTGATCGGCATTTTGGCAGATAACCTGTTTCAGGAAGAGTTGCCCGTCTTTTTGTTCCAAAGCGATAAAACCATAATCCAGTCCCATCACGATCAGGCCCGTTTGTTCGCCGTCGAAATGGGGATAAAAGGTCAATTTGGTGGTGGCAGAAAATTCCTCCGCGGGCATTTTTTGCAGAAGGAGGTTCGGCGCCTCCCAGAGGTTATGGATGTTTTTTAAAATGACCGGATTCATGCGCAGGAAGCCCTGGGAGGTGGGAAAGGCCCATTCGGGCTTTGGATTGGCCTGCCATTGCCATTGCAAGCCGAGCCGGGGCAGGTTAAATTCATCGGAGGTCTGCGGAACCTGGTTGGGCCAGGTTTTCCCTACATTCGGCTTTTTCCAGGTCGCTACCGGTTCGCCGATGCCGTCGTTATTCGTGTCCTTTCCGATCATCAACCAGTCGTCTTCCCATCGGGCCGGTTGCAGGTGGACGATGCGGCCGTAAGGTTGTTTTTCCTGGAAATGGACAAACCAGTCTTCCCCGTTTTCCAGTTCCACCCAGGCGCCCTGATGGGGCCCGTTTATATCGCTATTCCCCTGATTGAGAACGATCTTGTCTTCGTAGGGACCCCAGATGTTTTTGGAGCGCAGCACGGTTTGCCATCCCGTCGACACGCCTCCGGCGGGAGCGAGGATGTAGTAATAGCCATTGCGTTTATGCATTTTGGTGCCTTCGATCGTGGAATGTCGTTCGTGCCCGTCGAAGACCAGCACGCCATCGTTCAGCAGGCGGGAGCAGTCGGGGGCCATTTCGTGCAAAACCACGATGCTTTTTATGCCGGCGCGGCTGCCGGCGAAGGCGTGGACGAGGTAGGCCCGGCCATCGTCATCCCAGAAAGGACAAGGATCGATCCAACCTTTGGCTTCTCGTACGAGGTGTGGCGCCTCCCAGGGTCCGGCGGGGTCCCGGGTTTTGCACATGTAAATACCAAAATCCGGATCGCCGTAGAAGATATAGAACCAGCCGTCGTGGAAACGGATGGAAGGCGCCCAGACGCCGTTTCCGTGTTGGGGTTGGGCAAAAATGTCCGTTGGAGGCTGCTGAGTGAACACGTGGTTGATGATCTCCCAGTTCACCAGGTCCTTGCTATGCAGGATGGGAAGCGCGGGCGCGCAGTTGAAACTGGAGGCCGTCATAAAGAAGTCCTCGCCGACCCGCACCACATCGGGGTCGGAATAGTCGGCGTGAATGATGGGGTTGCGGTAGGTGCCGTCCCCCAAATCCGCTTGCCATACCTGGGCTCGTAGGCTTGTCGTGGTCAATAACAGGACCAGGATATAATACGGTGTTCTCTTCATGTGTGCCCGTTTCGGAAATTTTGATAAATGTAACAGGCAGGAAATGAAGGGAGGCTTCAAAAATTACCAATCCAGTAGCTATTTTTCACATGGGGTTATTTTATAAAGACCATGCGACTTGGTCACATGGTCTTTATAATTTCATCGGATTGTAATACTCAAACCGAAGTAGTCATCTTCGGTATTAATTCTGTATTTTACACTATTTCTTACCCAAATCGCAAACAAAATGGAAAACCTCAATATTCTCTCCATGATCATCGCGACCTTGCTTCCTATGATCATTGGATTTCTCTACTATGGAAAATTCCTCTTCGGAAAGGCATGGATGGCCTCGATCGGCATGACGGAGGAACAACAGAAAAAAGGCAATATGCCGGTTATATTCGGCGGGATGCTGGTCATGTCCCTGGTCATTTCGTTCTACCTGTTGACGATCTGCAACGCTCCCGGACAGGAAGGCCAGTTCGATACTTTCAAACACGGGGCCTACCACGGGGCGGTGTCTAGCCTCTTCCTGATAATGCCCGCTATGGTCACGACAGGTCTTTTTGAGCAAAGAACCTGGAAAAATATGCTAATCAATGGATTGTATTGGCTCGTCACCCTCGTCCTGATGGGGGGTATTCTGGATGCGATGAACCATTTTCCGAATGTAGCGAAATAGGAAAATTTGGAAATCCCCCGTCTTTGGCGGGGGATTTCGATCTAGCATTTTTTTCAAATCTCCGGCCCCGGCTTCTGCCCCGTGATCATTTCCAGGATCATGAAAAGGAATTCGTTTTCCTCAATTCCGCTTTTCTCGACCGCTTTCTTAAAGGCGAGTCCACCTCCAGCCAGGACGGAGGTCAGGTCGATCTTCCACGTACCGTCTTCTTTGTAAAAATGGTAGAAAATGGGCGTCCACCTTCCCCTGGAAAGCGCGCGTGCCCTGGCAAAATCTCCCACGATCTTGATGCGTCCGAGCGAATTGTTGGGAATGCTGTTCTTTCCCGCCATGCCCTTGTCCACGGCGTAGATAAAAAGGGAGCGCCCGTCGAAGGATAAGATCTCCTCCCTGCTTGCCCGGTGCCGGATGAGGAGGACCATCATTTTGTCCAAAAACCCCATGGATTCAACGGTAGCCCGGTCGGCGTGGATGACTTTCTGAAGTGCTTCTGAATAGTACTTCAGCGTGCGGCTGTCGATATACTCCGCGGCCACCTCTCCCTCGTCCTGAAGGAGAGCGGCGTTGTATTGTTCGAAAAGGTTCCGGATCTTTTCCTTCTCCGCTCTTTGCGGGTCCTGGAAAACGGCGGAGGATAGCCATTTCATAAGAGTAGGGTTTTAGGTGTTCGGTAGAAAGAACGGAAAAGTTATTTCGGGAGTTCCCGCTTTTGAGAAAAAAAAGAGCCCTGCAAACAACTGCTGCAGGGCTCTTTTTTATCCAAATTTCTTTAGCACTGGGTATCCTGTAAATTGGTATCCCAGCAGTGCCACAGATCGTCGCCGAATTTTTCCATATCCTTCACGCGACCGTGGTGGTCGAGGCTGTTCCAGTTGATCTCGAGGAGATTGTCGAGCTCGATCTTGAACACGTCGTAAGCGCGGTCGAACTCACCGCCGTTGTAAGCGCCTTCGCGGTATTCGATGTAGCCGCCGTTGCCTACGTTGCCGGGGATGATGTTGGTGTAGCGGATCGAGGCGACACCGCTGCCGTTATCGGCCTGGTAGTCGGCCTGGATGAAGGGCGCGGGGTTGAGGGCGTTGTAGTTCAGGGTCCAGTGTGCGTACGACTGATCCCAGGCTACGATGCCGGTGTACCAGTTCACGTCCTGGAAGCCGCCGTCTTTACTGACGTACATATCCCACTTCACTTCGTCGGAAGCCAACAGCTCGCCATACAGTTTTGCATGGTAGGTCCCGCTATTGTCGCTGACGCTGTATTCCCACAGCCACACGCCGAATCCTTGGTATACGGCCTGGTGGTTGAACGATTCGTAGAAGGCCAGCACGGGCACGGCCAGGTTAGCGGTCAGGATGGTGTTCCAGACCAGGATATTAGCGGCCGAGTGGCCCCAGTTGGTGATGGTCCGCTGCTCGGGGTCGTTGTTGGCAAATTCTTCGAAGTTCTTGTCCATCGGCATGACAAAGGTCTTCGGTTGGGGTAATTGGGGCGCCGCTTTCCCGGCATACGGGTCATTGGGATCAATCAGGGAATCTTTCTGGCAGGAGGGCAACAGAATGGTAACGGCAAATGCGAGGGTTAAAACAAAACTCAGCTTTTTCATTGCTTCTATCTTTTTTGGTGAAAAATGGTTCTCGGAGCGTTCCGATTTCGTCTTTAATACACCGGGAAAGAGGGATACCCTTAGTGGGGACGAAAAAAAAATTCCTAAAGCATCCCGAATTTTGAAAAGCTCAAGAATAAATGAACCGCAAAGACGCTAAGGACGCAAAGACGCCATGTCATTAATAATGAGCCAATTGGTAAGGCCCGGTGTCTTAGCGTCCTTAGCGTCTTTGCGGTTAAAAAAAACAGCAAAAAAACCAAAGATTCAGGATTTGTGCGAGTTTCAATAAACAAAAACCGTATCCCGTAACACCGCACTTACCCCAAAGAACCCATGCCCCCCATTGCTGATATTGGTCGGCAGACTGCTGCTGGCCTCGTCGAAGACCCCGCCCTGCCATTCGGTTTCCATGACCAGGGCGCGGCAGAAGGCGGCAAATTCGGGATCGAGGCTGAATTTGGAAATGGTCACGACACTACCCTTCGGGAAATAGACGGTTTCTTTGGGCGGCCGAAACAGCTCGCTGACGTCGATCGTGTTGAAGGTGTAATAATAGACCCGGGCCCGCGCCGAGTCGGACCCCACCAGATGCCTCCAGTCGATGTCGACCTCGTACATGGCCTGCTCGTGGGGCGAGAATAACGACGGCTCCGACCCGATGGTCCGCAGGCTGTCGGTGTTTCCGACGGGCAAAAAGGTCAGGGGCTGAAAGGGAACGACTTGTACCATGCTGTTTTGGGCCTCGTAGGTTTGCCCTTCCCATTGGATCTGCAGGGTGTACGGGGTGAACAGTTGCGCCGCAAATGCTTCGGTGCTGATATACACGCCCGGAAGGCTGCTTGATTCGGTAAAGGTGTATGTCTCACCCGCCCCGCTCACCTGCACACTTGCCCCGACGACGGGCGAGGGATCCCCGTTTAGATCGTCATATGTCCTCGATAGCCTTATTTCCTGGCGGCGAACTTCGTTGGTGATGATTGCCTCCACCGCCAGTTCTCCGTTCTCCCCCGGATGAAAGGTCCAATCGACCGGGGCTTCGCAGCCGGAGAAAAGGGAGAGAAGTGAAATACCCAAAAAGGCCTGAAGTAGCCGCCGGGGTATTACACAGAATTGGTGATGCCCACGCTCTTGTCCCCAATCGGCGGTAATCTTGTAGGGGGAGCGCATTGCCCGGAAAAATATGTACTGTCCAAAGATTTTGCACAATTTTGTCCCCCGCTGGCGGGGGTAGGGGGTGGAATTATGATTCCGGTGGTTCCTTTTGGGGAGCTTATGACGGGTATTTATCCACCCCCAACCCCCGCCAGCGGGGGACAAGAAGGTACGAATATTCTCAAAAGGAGCTTTTTCCCTATCCTTTGCAAGATCTTTAAGCAAAAGCCAATACAGGTCCACCCCCAACCCCCGCCAGCGGGGGACAAGAGTGTGCAAAAAACCTTGGTTGGAACTTCTTTTATTATTTCTCATTTTTCAACTCTTCAACTCTTCAACTCCCTCACCTCAACCTAAACTTATACGTCAACGACGGCATAAACCGGATCAGATCGGCCTGCGTGGCGATCAGGTCCTGCTCGGCCAGGAGGTTGGCGCGCACGATGGGTGTGCCGTTGGGCTGTAGGACTTTATTGAAATCGACGGCGACGATATTCTTATGCGCCAGAAAATTGTATACCGAAAACGTCAGGCTGTGCTGGTAGCGGTTGTCGGGCCGGCGGTTCAGCACGAACTTGAAGGCGATGTCAAGCCGGTGGTAGGCAGGCAGGCGGTCGTTGTTCTTTTCCCCGTAGACCGGGATGGTCTGGCCGTTGAACTGGTAAAACCCGGTGGGGGAGGAGAAGGCCGAACCGGTGTAGGAGGTCCAATAGGCCGAGAACAGGATTCCCTGGCTGATATTGTAGTTCAGCAACAGCGAAAAGTCGTGGGGCCGGTCCTGAAATGCCGGGTAGGTCCTCCCGCCGTTGACCTCCGGGGTATTGCGCAGCGCCCTGGAATAAGTATAGGCGATCCATCCGTTCAGGCGGCCAAGTTCTTTTTTGAACAGGAGTTCCACCCCGTACGACTGCAGGCTGCCAAAGCGGAGCTCCCCTTCGATGAGCGGGTTGAGGATGGTTTTGGGGTGGGGTTCGTAGTCCACCTGATTGGTCATGTGTTTGTAAAAGGCTTCGGCGCTCATTTCCAGGCCCTGTTTGGGCAGGAACTTGACAAACCCCAGGGCTGCGTGTTTTGCCGCTTGCGGCTTGATATTCGGACTGCTCGGCAACCAGACCTCGAAGGAGTTGAACGGAGAAGTGGAGTTGGAGATCAGCTGGATGAACTGGTGGTATATGCCTGCGCTCAATTTGACGGAAGAGGTACTGTCGAAGTTGAACTGCAGGCTGGTGCGGGGATCGACGCGCCAGTAATCCTGGTAAACCCCCGGGCCGGGGGTCACGGTATCCTGGAGCGCGTGCTGATCGTCGAAGGTATAATACTCGGCCGGCCCGTGGTTGGTCCATCTGGACAGGCGGGCTCCCGCGTGGAAGCGCCATTTGGCGGCCAGGCGGAAGGCGGCGTTGTAGTACAAAACCGACTGCCGGGAGTTGTCCTGGCGGATGGTCGGGAACAGGGCCGAGAGGGAGCCGACCAGTATTTTCCCCGGGTTGAAGGCGTAGCCGTGAAATTCGATGCCGAATTTCGAGGTGAGGACGGCGCTGGTGTAATACGTGAAATCCGACTTCAGGCTCACCTTGCCGATGCCGGAATGCCAGACGTCCTGGGTAGAAGACAGTTTGTACTGGTAGTTGCCGGAGTTCAGGATGGTATTGGAGAAGAGTTTGGGGCTGAAAATATGGTTCCAGCGGAAGGTCATGGCAAAATTATTCCACTGGATGCCCGCCTTGTCGCCGGTGGAAGTCCCGAGATTGGCCAGGGCGTCCCGGGTATTGATCAGGGTGAAGAACAGGCGGTTGTTGTTATTGATCCGGTAATTCCATTTGAAATTGAAATCGCCGAAATTCAGGTTCAGGTCGGGCACGGCCGCTTTGTAAATCCACTGGAAATTGGACTGGCGAATGGAAGTGAAAAAAGAACTTTTTTCCTTTTTGAACGGCCCTTCCAGCGAAAGCCGGGAAACGAGCGGATTGAATGCACCACTGAATTCGACCTTGTTCAGGTTGCCGTCCCTGGTGCGCACATCGATAATGGACGACAGGCGGTCGCCCAGGTTGACCGGAATGTCGGTCTTGTACAATTTGATATCTTTCGTAAAATCGGGTATGACCACGGTATAAAACCCGAACAGATGCGCCGGATTGTAAATGGGAGCGTCGTCGATGATGATCAGGTTCTGGTCGCGCTCGCCACCCCGGACAAAAAAGAACGCCGAGCCGTCGCTATGGGACGTGATGCCGGGTTGTGCCTGCAGCCCCCGGATCAGGCCGGATTCTCCGCCAAATTCGGGCATATCCTCGATCGTTTTGGGGTTAAGCGCCAATTTGCCGAGTTGTTTTTTCTCCAGGATCTCGCCCATGGGGAGTTCGACGATGACGTCCGGAAGGACCAGCGGGATACTTTGCAGGCCGACGTCTTTTTTGGTGTCTGCCGCCAATTCGATCTCGACGGATTCGGGGGAGAATCCCAGGTAGGAATACTCCAGCGAATAGGCGCCTTTGGGTAACCGGAGGGCGTAATAACCGAATGCATTTGT
The DNA here is from genome assembly GCA_020636275.1 of Lewinellaceae bacterium. Taxonomy (GTDB): domain Bacteria; phylum Bacteroidota; class Bacteroidia; order Chitinophagales; family Saprospiraceae; genus JADJTT01. Next base: position 1,885,621 of record JACJYD010000001.1, read on the forward strand.
GGTGGCGCCCGCGGAGGTGCCGCTTGCAAAAACCGTAGCCCCGATGAGGCTCTCCCCGGAAGCCCCGTCCAGGATAAACCCGCTGACCGTGTAGTATTCGGGTTCCCGGGGCCGGGGCGCTTCCACCGGGGCTTTCCGGCGGTTGAGCACGATCTGGTTTTCGATCAAGGTATATTCAATGGGGATGCGTGCGGCGAGTTCGTCCAGGGCTTCTTCCAGGCTGGCGTTGCGAACCTGGAAGGCGATCTTTTGCCTGGCGTCGATCGACCGGGGATTGTATGAAAACTGGACGCCGCTCTGGCGGGTGATCTCCTTCAGCACCTCCTCCACCCGTACATTCGACCGCTGGATGGTGATCTTTGAACCGGTGTTTTGGGAAATGGCGGGGGAAACCATTAGAAACAGGCAAGCAATAATAAAGACGTTGCGCATGAAAAAAAAATTAACCGCAAAGGCGCTAAGGACGCGAAGAGGTTGGGCTTTGGAAACTAAATTGAGTTGTAAATATCAGACCTCTTAGCGTCCTTAGCGCCTTTGCGGTTTAAAACAATTTTCAATTACATCCCGATCCAGTAAAGATAATTTCATCACCTTTCTTCTCAGCCCGGATGTTAAGGGTTTTTTCAATGATGGTAACGATGGCGTCCAGGGATTTATGTTCGAGAGTGGCGGTAATTTCACAACCATTTAATCCCGGATCGGACAGGGAAACCCGCGCGTGGAACTTCCGGTTCAGATCGAAGACGACGCGGTCGAGGGTGGTATTTTCAAACGTAAGGACCTCTGTTTTCCAGGCCATGTAATTCACATCGTCGTTGGGCCTTTCGGTCAGTTCGCCCGTGGTTTTATCATAGATCCCGATCTCGTTGGCCGTCAGGATAACCTGCTGACTGCCGGCCTTCACGGATACGGTGCCCGACTGTACGATCACCTGGACCTGGGATTGGTCTTCCCGCGCGTCGACGTAGAAAGCGGTGCCCAATACTTCGATCTCGATATTTTCTGCCGTGATCACGAAGGGGCGGGCCGTGTCGCGCTCCACTTCGAAGAAGGCGTCTCCCTTCAGTTCGACCCGGCGGTATTTCTTGCCGGAGGATGGAGCGTACTTCAGTTCGGAATATTGGTTCATGGCGATCTGGGAGCCATCGGGCAGGAAATTTTCCTCCACCGTGTTTTGCGTGGCCAGTTCCATCCCCTTTTCCCGGTCGAGGTATTGGAACAGCCAGACGGAAGCCACCAGCACCACGGCTACGGCAGCGGCCAGGCGTGCGATGAAGCCGATCCGGCGGACCCTGGGGACCCTTTTGGCTGCGCCAAATGTCTGGGCAGCGGTGGACTGCCACGCCGTTTCCACATCTACGGTTACGGTTTGTTCCTTCATCCCCGCCAGTATCCAGGCCTTTTTGAAGGCGTTGAACTGTGCTTTGTTTTCCGCGTCGGCCAATACCCATTCCTCCAGCAGCTTCACTTCCGGATCGCTGGCGTTCCCACTCAAGTATTTGAGAATGAGTGAGAAATAGTCGATATGAGAATGGTCTTGACTCATCTTTACGGTTCTTCTCTATGGTCTATACACTTGAAATGGCTTTTACCCTATATCATTTATTCATTATTTTTAACCGCGAAGGCGCTAAGAGCGCTAAGCCATTGTGTTTTTACAACAAACCCAATTGCAAAGGCTGAATGTCTTAGCGCTCTTAGCGCCTTCGCGGTTAAAATTTATACAAAAATCCCAGTAGGAGCAAAAGCGGGAAATACTCCTTCAGCTCCTCCCTCAGCGTCTTCAACGCTTTGGACATATGCGCCTCCACGGTTTTTTCCGAAATATCCAGTTGGGCGGCGATATCTTTGTATTTCATATCCTGAAAACGGCTCATCTCGAAAACCTGCCTGCATTTTTCGGGCAGGGTGGAGAGGGCTTCCGCTATTTTTTTCTGGAGTTCTTCCAGTCCTGTATTATCCTCTTCGAAGGAGATCTCGATATCCATGATCTCCAGGTCGAGCACCTGGCTGCGGTATTTTTTCCGGTCGCGGATGTGGTTGAGGCAGCGGTTGCGCACCGAGGTGTAGAGGTAGGACTGGACCGACCGCTGGGGGTCGATGGTTTCCCGGTTTTCCCAAAGGTTGATGAAGACCTTCTGGGCGATATCCCGGGCGCTGTCCATATCCTGTACCAATTGGTTGGCGAAGTGGCACAGGGCCACGAAGTGGGCCTTGAACAGCTGTTCGTACAAGGCCTGGGTGAGGGCGATATGTGCGGATTGCCTGGACATTTGGTCCTGCAAAATACGCTTTTCTTCCTATTGGAAAGGCTTTTCTACTGGCTGACCGGCAGTTTTTCGATCTCCATACCCATAAACCCCAGGGACCGCTTACAAGCGTCCAGCTGTTTCAGAATGGAACCCCGGGTATCTTCAAAAATTCCCTTCAAATTGCTGAACAGATCGTAGTAATAGTTGATCCCCTCTTTCAGATTCTCCGAAAATGTCAGCAGGTATTTCTGTTGCTTTTGGGTCATGGACACCCTCGATTCCTCCAGTTTGTTTTTCAGATAATCGAGGTAAATGGTCAGTTCCTTGACGAACATATTCGGACGGTCAGTCCGGGTGATCACGTTGATCCGGCCGTAAATATGGTCGGTGATCTCCCGAAGGCTCATGATGCGGGAAAAATACGCCAGATTGGGACCCGGGCAAATCGACACGCCGTTCCCTTCTACCTTGGTATCCAGGTTGTTGGCCAGCAGTACGGTGGTGCCCAGGCCGACGCAAATGCAGGATTTCTCCGTGATCTTGTCAAATTGGATCTTGTAGGCCTCCGGAGATAGCCCGGCCTTGTCGAGCTCCTGGATCTTTAAATGCTGGTATTGGCGGGAAGCTGTGCAAAGGCTTTTTTCGGTAAACTCATTACTCAGGGCCAGGAACCGCTTCGGGCAGGCGCTTCCGGCTCTTCCTTTCTCGACCAGCTTTGCTTTTTCCTGGTCTTTCGTGTTGCCTCTCAGACTGTGAAAGGGAACGCCCAGGGGAGAGATATTGCTCAGGTAGAGGTCTTCTTCTTTGGCGGCAACCAGTTTGTTTAAAGTGGCATGGTCGACGGTGGTGGCTTCCGGAACCAACAGGAAGGGCGTGCCCCATCCCACGGAATCGACATGGTAGTGATCGATAAGGAATTGGTGTTCTTCCGCCGTGCCTACGCCGCCTTGAGCGGTGATTTTCAAGGGCAACGGGGTGGGGGGGACCGGACGCCCCTTGTCGGTAAGGGCTTTTGCCAGGATCTCATGCACGGACTGGATCAATTCTTCCCGCTTGTCCCGGAACTCGGCCAGGATCGGGCCCATCAGGTAGCCATCGGTGGCGAAGGCGTGGCCGCCGCAATTCAGGCCGGATTCGATCCGGTATTCAGAGACCCACAGTCCTTTTTTCGCCAAAAATTTCCCCTGGATCAGCGCGGAGCGGTAATCGCTCACTTTCAGGATGATCTTCTTTTTCAGTTCGCCGTTTTGATCGGGGTAGAGGGCGTCGAAGGTTTCGAGGTAGGAATAGAGCCGGGGGTTCATACCGGCCGAAAAGACGATGGAAGAATTGAGGTTGCTGTTCATATATCCTCTCAACCCGGCGTGCGCATCGTTGTATTCCACCGGCAGCTTTTCGTCCTTCCGGTAATTGTCCTTGTCCACCTTGGTCATGATATTCACATCGATGCTACCCATGGACAGATTTTCTTTTGCCCAGGCTCTGACCTGCTCCCAAATGAAGGTCTGGGCGGTCAGTTTTCTGAATTCCTGCTTGATGGAGGACGTGTCGGGCAGGAAGTTGAAGTATTCCCTCAGCTCCTGACTTTTATCGATCGCCGCGTTTTTCAGGGCTTCGAATTTTTTCACTGCCAGGTCGTGGATCAGGTTGAGGAAGGAGGTGATCCTTTTCGCCCGGTAATCATCGGTCTTGTCGGTGATCTCCTGATAGGGGAGGCCCTCCTTTTCGCAGTAAAATTTGCGCAATTTTTCGAGCAGGATGTCATCGCCGATGGAGATGACGGAGTCCATTCCGTAATGTGCTACTTTTAGGGGAGTTTCGAGGGAGAATCCGATCCCCATTACAGGGATATGGAAGGAATGAGTGTCTCTCATTATAAAGATGGATTGGGCGGGTGCGGCCCGCTGAAAGTCTAAAAAAATCTTGGATTACGCATTATGCGTACCTCCTTATACTGAGTGACACTTTTTTCTTATCACAAGGATAAGAACACGCGAAAGTACCGCTATTTTTGGTAACGACAACCGAATAGGGGAAGAAATTCAATGACTTGTCATTCTACCGGTCTCCGTGCCCGGATCTCTTTGATGCGGTCTTCGGCTTGTTTGCTGGCATCCCATTTCTTGATCGAGCGGTCTTCCCCGCCGGTGATGATGTATTTTCCATCAGCCGAAAACCGGGCGCTCCGGATCTCGCCGAAATGGCGGATGAGGTTCGGCACCTCCTTGATATAGCCCTCTTTACCCTTTTGCGATTCCCACAGTTTGACGCTGCCGTCGGCACTGGCCGTGAGGAGCTTCAACGTGCCTTTTTCTCTCGAAAAAGCCACATCGGTGATGTCGGATGCATGCCAGGCATACGTGTTCTTGAACCCGTTGAGGTCTTCAAAAAGGACCTCGTTGTTCAAATAGGTGAGCGCGCCTGTTTTTGAATTTTTTCGCACTACCCAAAGACTGGCGGTATTGTCCTTGCTTCCTGCAAAAATGTACCAGGAGGAAGCGTCCCAGGCGATCACGTCACACGAGGAAATGCGGGAGGAATGCCCGGGAAGGACTTGAACGATGGCGGGTTTCGGACGAAGGAAATTCCAGATATACACGTTTCCGTCATCGCAACCGGTCAGGATCAGGCTGTCCAGTCCGGGAATGAATTTCACCACGTTGACGCCCGACTCCGGGCGGAGGGCGATGAAGGTATGTTGGGGGTCGCGTCTTTTTCGCAACAAGGCCATATGGTTGTTCTCCACGCCCAACCGGTCGGCCTTTAGCCAGGCTTGCTTGTTTCCGATCGCGATCCACTGCTCGTTGATGTCCAGGCTGGTGATCCCATCGGTGGAAGGCATATTTCGGTTTCTGGAAGAACGATAGTCTTCATCTTCCTTTTCACCATTCAAATAAACCAGGGAGACCAGGTTGTTGTCGGAGCCGACCAGGACGGCCTTCCCATCGGCGCTGAAGGTGAGGGCGGAAATTCCGCCCCGGTGGTCCCATCTCCGGAGGGGTTGCTGGAACCGCTTGGTTTCATTTTTATCGAGGTCCCAAACCAGAAAGCCCAGGGTGTCGCCGTAAATGCTGTAGGCGACCTTGTTTTCGGTGGGGGATGCAGCCATGGCCCGGATCCGGTTCGATGCCGGCAGGATCGTATCGGCGAGGACGCCAATGTACCAGGAATTGACCAGCCCTTCTTCGTCGGCGCTCACCACAAAGTCGTGGGGAAGGAAAGCCACATAGTTGATCCGGCCCTTATGTCCCTGCATTTCCTTCAATATCTTCCCGGAAATATCCCAAAGGATCACTTTGGTATCCCATCCGCCGGTCAGGAGCCGTTGGCCATCGGGCGAAAAAGCTGCATCGGCGATGAACCCGTTATGTCCTCTGAACAGGGTGTGGATATCCGGATTTTTGAAGGTCCATAAAATGCCGATATCGCCTTCAAAGGCCGCGAACATCTTCTTCCCATCCGGAGCATACGCCAGGTAGGTCACAGATTCGTAATCGAAGTTTTCGTAGGTCCGGATAACAACATTGGTGTCCAGGCGGCAAATATTGACCACCTGGTTGTTCTCTTTTACCGCCGCAAACTCGTTGGGATCGGCCGGATTGACGGCCAGGTGTTTGACCGGCCGGTCAAAACCGAGGATAAACCGGGAGGGATATTTCCGGCCGTCCAGAAAGACCTGGTATACCCGGGGGCCTGCCGCCACCAGGGCGCCGCCCGGATGGGGTACGATCGTGGCGGGAGGGCCCAAATCGGCCGGGAAGGAATCGATCAGAATGGGGTTCAGGTTATTGGGCAGCGAATCCCAGAGGAAGAGCTTTCCGTCCTGGTGAAGGGTGAGGATCTTTTCCGTGCCCGGCACCCGCATGATGTCGACCACATTTTTATAGACCGATGCTCCCGCAGGGGTGAGGAGAAGTTTGTGCGGAGAATCCTTGTGCTTGAACAAGACCTGGGCGTTGCCATCCATGATCGCACAATAGAATGCGCCCTGGGGATCGATGACTACCTTTTCAATTCCACCCGGAATGTTGAAGGTCTGGTTGTAAAATGGCGATATGGGATAGTCTTTGATCAATTGTGTTTTGAGCTGGTTTTTCAGGGAGGTGTCTTCCACCTGGAACAGATTGCCCAATAGCAACTGCCAGGATTTGGTCCGGTCGGATTTTTGTTCCTGCAGGGCGTCGGTGATATCTTCCTGGTAACCGATGAGGTTGGTGTTCTTTTGGGTTTGTGTATTTAATTCACCCATGGTCTTTTCCAGGGCTTCCCGGGCTGTTTTTTGACCATACCAGAGCTTGGAAAAGCCCAGCACCCCGATGAACATGATAACGGAGATAGCGGCCAGACCCAGCATCCGCATTTGCCGTTTTCGCTGTTTCCGCTCCACATCCTGCTCCGAGGCTTTTACAAATGCCCATTCCTCTTCATTGAGCCGCTGGGCGCTGCGGATCAAATCCTCGTATTTTCGCAAATTCACCAGGGCAAACTCCCCCAGGTAGTGTTTCCGGTCCAGTTTATGGGTGTTGAACGCGCCTCTGACGGCCCGAACGATCTCGATGATGTTGGCGGTCTCCTCGTCGCGCTGCCGGGCCAGGTGCCGGGCCAGGGTGTCGTGGGTGAGCTCGTAGGTGCCCTCGCCGTAGTCCTTCAGGATACGGGTGGCCTTGAGTTGCTCCAGGCAATAATCGACGGCTTCTTCCGGGAAGCCCGGAATACTCAGCTGTTCGCGCGAACGGGGCTGCCGGGTGTCGTCTTCCGTTACGAAGGACCCCAGGATCTTCATGACCAACCCCCGGCGCAGCCGGGTCTTGCTGAATTTTTGAGCGATCTCGTTTTCCAGGGTATGCACCTGGTCGTCCATCAACTCGGCGAGCACCCGGCCGATATCCGGGGTGCTGTCGACCAGTTCCGGTGTAAAAAGGAGGTGTGGATATGATTCCTGGGGCATGATTGCTGATTTTTAGGAAGCCTCGGTTGCTTTTTGATAGAGTTTATCCAAATACACCTGCAAATAGGCCAGGTGGATACCGGCCTGCTCGCCGGAGATCTTTGCGATGATCTTGTGCACCGTCTGCTCCGGTTCTTCAAGCTCGATGTTGTAGCGGGCGCAGGTCTTGGTGATGACTTGTTCTACGTTGGACGGGCTCATGCGCTCAATCCGGATGCGCTTGTTGAAGATCCGGGGCAGGTTGCCCGATTCGAATTCGTAGAGCTTGGCGAGATACTCTTCGCGCATGACGAAAATGACGGTGCATTCCTGGTTGGCAGCCAGCAGGTCGGCAATGGACCGGCTGAACTGGTTGCGCTCCGTGGGCGTGCTGCCCAGATCGGCGACGAAGAGCTCCTCGAATTGGTCAAAGACCAGGTAAATGGGGCGGAAGTGGTCGAGGTAGACGGATTCGACGGCTTTCGGGACCGGCGTTTCGGGCGGAATGGGCTTTCGGGCGACTTTGTTCAACTCTTCCATCAACACCTCGTTAATATTGCGATTGCCCCGCCGCACCAGAATGGAAAGCCAGTCGGTGTCGGAAAAGCGGCTCGACAGCCCGCACTGGACGAGGCTGGTCTTGCCGGTGCCGGACTCCCCGTAAACCAGCAAAAGGTTGCTTTCGAACACCATTTCGTAAAGTTGCTCGATCTCGGCATCCCGTCCGAAAAAGATCTCTTTGTCTTCCTTGGTAAACGGGTCTAAAAACTTGAAGGGACTGTTTCCGGAACTCATAGCTGTTTGTATGGCTTTCCAAAGAATGATTGACAAAATTCGTCCAGTTCCTCCCGTAATTGGGGGTATTGATCAGTGAGCACCAGTTCGTCTTTCTGCACGTTGGCATATTTGTAGTGTACGGCATCCTTGTCGCGATCGTACCAGTTGAAAAAGAACAGTTTGGACTTTTCCTCGTCCTTCAGGGCGTTCTCATCGATGAGGAAGGGAGAGAGGTTGAGGTAGGGACCGAATTCCTTTTCTCCTTTGAGCAGCACGACGGATTTGTCTTCGGTAAATCCTTCTTCGTAATCCTTGATCACGTCCTTATATCCGGCAGTGATCGTATCCAGCTTCACCTTGTAGTGGAAATAGCGGGGCAATTTATTTCGGGGTTTCTGAATGACGATGCGCTTGATGGAATTGAGTTTGTACCTGGCGCAAAAGGCGAATGCGGAAAACAGGTTGCTGAGGTGTTCCTCGGCCTGGACGCAAAAACTCTCCACTTCGTCGGCGGATACCTTTCCGGAATTTACCTCCTGCCGCATCTCTTCCATAAAATTACAAGACACCTGAAAGGTCTCGTCCTCGCGATAGGTTTTCAAGAGGGTGGGGAGTTCTTCCATGAAAAGCTGGCCGGGCTTTGCGAACAATTTCGCCTTGTCGAGCCCTTCTAGAATTTGCTGGATCCATTGGGAAAGATCGATCCCCTCGGCTTCTTTTTGGCCGGGGATAAGCCATAGGCGGACCTGGTCCAGCATCTCCTTGCTTACCGACAGGTCCTTGTTTTTGATCTTGGCTTCCCACATTTCGGCCAGCAGCAGGAAGGAAAAGAATTCGAGCAGGGTTTGGTACGTCATGACCAGTTGCTCCAGACGGGGTAGTCCGATCTTGTCCAATTGGTCGGGCGTGGCTTCCAGGGAGAACAATTTTCGAACCTGTTCGCCGATCGGCGCGGGCAGGCTGTCGATGACCTCCCGGCCCAGGATCCGTTCGTCCACTTCTTCGCCGTCTTCCATGGAGGCGAAAAGCAGTTCCATTTTTTTGCTATAGGGCCGCAAGGCTGCGATCAGCGTCTCCGTTAGCCGGCTGTTGACAGGCGATTTGGAGAAATTGAACTGGTCGGCTGCATGGCGGACGATGATCTGTTTCTTGTTGGCGGTTTCCTCGGGTAGTTTCCAGTTCAGCACCTCATCGGTGGAGGTGTACATGCCCCAGGGCATCTCGGTGGCAGCTTCCGGCTGGGTTTGAAAGCCCCGGAAGTGTTCGGCTTTTACGCCTTTTGCCTGCAGAAAACCGGCCGCTGCATCAAAAGCCTCGCCGATGGAGAATTTTTTCGACAGGGCAAAATAGAACTGCTCGGCGAAGAGAATGGCCTTTTCATTGTCGATAGGAGTGCTGGTAGCGATCACGGCCGGGACGCCTAGCTCCACCAGCAATTTGACCTGCTGTTGGGTAGAGCACCCGTTTAGGAAGACCAGTTTGAGATTGGACTGTCCTTTCAGCAACTGGGCGATACCCTTGGCATCGGCTACCTGATCAAGCAGCACCAACTCCTCGCTGCCGGCATGTCCGCCATAGTGAAAGATGACGACCTGATCCTTGAATTCGATGAGGTAGTGGGCGATATTTTCCGTGGTGGCAAAGGGCTCCCGGTGTAACTGGAAAAACAGGTTTTTGGCCCCTTCCGTCAGGGTGCGGTAAATAGCCTCACTTTCCTTTTCCAGCCCGGGTAGCGGCTGTTTGGGATCGTTGGCGAAGGCCATGAAAATAATGGGGGTATTCATATGTATTTTGCTGGGCGAGGTTTTCTCCTGCTTTTCGCGCGGTATTTTTTGAAAGAAATTTGTCTGACTGCCAAGTTAGTAATATTTATAAATAATAATCGAATCCTTCCCGGAATATAGTTTTGAATTGAAGAGTCAGGAAGTGGCGATCCAGGTAGATGCGTTTTGTCAGAGCGCTTACGAACTAATATTACGCATTTTCCCGGGCTAAAATGGAAGCCAGGGAGTTTTTCCTCCCCCGGACTTGCGTCCGACCCCTCCAAAGGGGTACAGCGAGTGCAGGACCCAATGGATTCTTTTTTCACCTGACCATTGTACAAAAGCGTGTAATTGAATGTAAAGGTTTTTCGTAAGGTTGTCCAGGAAAAAATGAAATAACGATCAGAAACGTACAGACATGTACCCCTTTGGAGGGGTCGGACGCAAGTCCGGGGGAGGAAAAACGATCCGCAAACCCAGAATTCCATAGCATTGTGTAAAACCAGTTTCTAAATTATTTTAGGTAAATTTGAAACGCAAACTGAAACCACCCCATGCTCCCCTTTCTCCGATCCAACAAAATGCTGGCCGTCTCCAGGGAACTGGACATGGACTATTTCAAGTATATTCCCTATGAAGACATGCTATTCCTGGAGGTCTTTGAACTCTTTCAAAAAGGAAAGAAACAAAAGATCCGCAATGTATTGTCGGGCTATGTAGGGCACCTGGATGTGGATATCGACATCTTCGATTACGGTTTCAGCCTTCACGATGAGTACAAATGGCAGTCGGTGGCTATGGTCCGGGGCCCCAAACTGGACATCCCCCAGTTCATCATGCGTCCTACCCATTTGGGCGATAAGGTCAAGGAGTTGTTTTCCGGCGGTGATATCAATTTTGACCTGTACCCCCGCTTTTCCCGCAATTATTTTGTCAACGGCCCCCATGAAACAAATATCCGCTACCTGATGAACGAGCCTTTTCTGGAATATTTCAATGCCCGCCCACACTGGAGCCTGGAAGGCCTTCGGGATATGTTCGTCCTCTACCGGCGCAGGAAACGTTTCAAACCGGCCGATATCCCCGGGTTTTATGATATGGCGCTGGACGTCTGCACCCGCATTTTGGAAGGCGGCAAAGCCGGGGGATATCTTTGATCCGGCACTTTAATCGCCCAACTGCAACCAAAGGTCTATATTGAACACCTAATACTGAAAGAACCGCTTTTTCACCTATGCCATTACTCGACAATCTTCCCAGCCCCAGGCTGCTTATTACCGGCCTTTCAACGTTTTGCTTCGCTACAAACCTCTTCGCACAACCCATCCCTTGCGGCCCCGAACCCGACATGACCTCCTTTTGTGTCGATGCCTGTGTGATCTGCGACATCGATGGGTATACCGGTATAAACAGCGACCCGCAACAGGGGCAAGCACCCCCCGGTTTCTGCACGTCCACCGTCCATCACATGCAATGGATCGCCTTCATCGCAGGCAGCACCGATCTGAAGCTCACGGTGACGGCCAGCAATTGCAATTCGGGATATTGGGGACTCGAGGTCGGGATCTACGAAAGCCTGGATTGCCAGAATTTCAACCTCGTGTCCAATTGCGACGGGGATATCAATAATGGACAAACCAGCGTCTTTACCAACACGGTGCCGCTGGTTATCGGACAGTATTACTACTTCGTCATGGACGGCAATAATGGGGATGTGTGTAATTATACCATCCATGTGATCGAAGGCAGCACCATGGTGCCACCCCTTCCTCCGGCGGAGCCGGTAGCCGGCCCCCCGGTGGTATGTGTAGGCGAAGAATTCGTTTTCCGTTCCACCCATTACCGGCGCCAATTTTTACGAGTGGCGGATTGACGGGGTACTCGCCGGCGATGGGCCTTCCGTGGACCTGGCCTTCGCTACACCGGGTATCCACGAACTCTGCGTCACCGCTTTCAATGTCTGCGATACGATAGCCCCCTCCTGCATGACCGTGGAGGTGTTCGGCCCCGAAACCACCGACCTGGTCGTGGAAGTGTGCAGCGACGACTGCTTCGAAGTGGCCGATACCCTCCTTTGTGAATCGGGCGTGTATTCCTTCCTGCTCAACACCATACACGGTTGCGACAGCACGGTAAACGTCGACCTGACGGTGCTGGAGACCGTTCATGTGGACCTGGGCGGGGCAATTTGCTCGACCGACAGCATCTTCGTGGGCGATACCTGGTATTTTCCGCCCGGGCAATTTATCGAAGTGACCACCGCCTATAACGGCTGCGACAGCATCATCAACCTCACCCTCGACGCTATTATCTGCGAGATCGTCGGGGAAGTAGAAGGCCAGCCCGTGCTGTGCCACGGCGATACGAACGGGACCCTGACCTTTTCGGTGCTGGATGGTACGCCGCCTTTCACCTATACCTGGGTACGCCTGGACGGAAATCCTTCCGGAGCCGGGAACCTGCCCGGCCTCAGTTCAGCCGAAACCATTTCCGGCCTGCCTCCCGGCATCTTTCTCATCACCGTCAACGATACCTACGGGAACGACGTGGTGCTCATCGGGGTGGTCGGGGAGCCTTTCGTCCTTTCGGTCGACCTGTTCGCCGCTTCCTACAACGGGTATGAAGTATCCTGTAACGGTAGCTCGGATGGAACCTTGACGGCCCTGCCCCAGGGCGGCACTCCGGGCTATGCCTTTCAATGGAACAACGGCAGCAGCCAGTCTTTTGTCAGCGGACTGCCTGCAGGCGATTACCTGCTGACGGTGACGGACGCGGCGGGTTGCACGGCAACGGCTATGCTCGCGCTTCAGGAGCCTCCGCCACTTTTCATTTCCGGCCTTTTCGTCGACCCGGGCTGCGACGGCTTCGATACCGGCAGCATTACCCTCGCCGATGCGGGGGGAGGGGTGCCTCCCTACCAGTATGGCCTTTTCAACGACTTCGGATTGGATACCCTTTTTACGGGGCTGGGTTCCGGCACGTATATCCTAAGCATTCTGGATGCCAACGACTGCACGGCTTCCGCTACCGGAACACTCACCGCTGCGCTGATCCCCACGCTCGATGCCGGGGAAGACTTTACCCTGGAGCTGGGCGACAGCCGGCAAATCCCCGTTTTTATCGATCTGGCGCCCCAAACCATTTTGTGGTCGCCCGCATACGGTCTTTCCTGTACCGATTGCCTCACACCGGTGGCCGGCCCGTATGAAACGACAAGCTATACCTTGACGGTGACCTCGGCCGACGGTTGCCCGGCCAGCGACAGCCTCACCGTTTATGTGGTGAAACCACGGGACATATACGTCCCCAATATTTTTTCACCCAATTTTGACGGGATCAACGACGGGCTTACGGTATTTGCAGGGAAAAGCGTGCGCCAGATCCGGAGATTTCAGGTTTTCTCCAGATGGGGCGAGCTGGTGTTCGAGCGGTCCGATTTTGCGCCCAACGACGCGGGACTGGGTTGGGACGGGCGCTTTAAGGGAAAAAAAATGCAAGAAGGCGTCTATGCCTGGCTCGCAGAGGTGGAATACCTCGACGGAGAAACCCGGAAGATCTTGGGAGATGTGACCCTGATACAGTAGCTTGAGTCATCTCAAATTTTGAAAAAGCCCAAAAGTAAATGAACCGCGAAGGCGCTAAGGACGCTAAGACATTGGATCTTAACAATTACCTGTTTTGCCAAAGCCGAATGTCTTTGCGTCCTTAGCGCCTTCGCGGTTAATAACCATCAAAGAATCCAAAAAATTCGAGATAATTCATTTTACTTCAGGTATTACAGTTGCGGGAGCGCCTTGATATGGCCCCGAACCTTCACACCGTTGATCTCGAGCCGGTCGTCGGCTTTGATCCCTTTGACATCGTAGAGCTGTCCTTCGGGGGAGATCGCTTTCACCCCGTAGAATTCGCCTGTAGGGCCGATCGCCTTGATATTGATGATGTTGTCGTTTTGCGAAACGCCTTTCACGTCCAGTTTCTGGTTGTCGGCCGTGAGGGCCTTGATGTCGTAGATGACGCCATCCGGGCCGATCGCTTTCACCGGAGCGTACTGGTCACTGCTGACGAGTACCTTCACCGGCATTCTCTGGTTGCCGATAAAGGCCTTGATATCCATCATGTGGAGATTGCCGTTCTGTTCGATGGCTTTGACATCGTAGATCTCGCCGTTCTTGCCGATGGCTTTGAGATTGAGCAGCTGTCCGTCGGGGTGGACGGCTTTCACGTGCCAGATGTAATTGCCCGCATTACCCGGGGCCTGGGGAATTGCTTTGACATGCGCGCGAACTGCCACGCCATTGATGGTGGTTTCCAGGTCCGTATCGGCAAACTTAACCCCTTTGATATCGCGGAGTTGTCCGTCGGGAGAAATGGCTTTCACGCCATAGAATTCCCCTTCCGGGCTGATGGCTTTGATGTGGAAAATGCTTCCGGCCTGGCTGACCCCTTTGACGTCGAGCCTTTGCATGTCGGAGGTGAGCGCTTTGATGTCATAGATCGTTCCATCGTCGCCGATGGCTTTCACCGGGGCAAACACGTCGGTGCTGACCAGGATCTTCACGGGCAGTTGTTTTCCGTCCTTCAAGGCCTTAACATCCATGAATTGGGTGTTGCCATCCCGCTCGATGGCCTTGACATCGTAGATGTTGCCGGCGGCGTCCAGCATTTTTACATCCAGAAATTTTCCGGAGGGATGCACCGCTTTTACATGCCAGATCTTTTCGGTACCCGCCTGAGAGAACCCCAGGTAGGGTAGTGCAAGCAATAACATGAGAATTCCGAGAACGGAGGAGTGGCGGTTGTTGATTTTCATAATGTGGTTGTTATAAAATGGGTTTGTAAATCAGAAGCGGGTGTAATTGAATGTAAAAAAAGCAAGATTGGGAGGGGTGGGCAATGATAAATATCACCGGAAGAACCTTAACGATTCTTTCTTGGCGGAACGGGTTTAGGATTGTAAATTTGCAGCTACTACGAAAGAAAGGACGGAGAGCGCCTAAAGCGTTCTCCGTCCTGCTTAATAAAGCAAATTACATGAAATTTTTAAAGTCATTACTGAACAACCTGTTTTCCATTCGAGCAGCGGGCTTGTATATTATCCTTTTTGCATTCTCCATCGGCCTGGCCACCTTCATCGAGAATGATTTCGGCACCAGTTCTGCACAAAAAGTGATCTTCAAATCCTGGTGGTTTGAGCTGTTGCTGGTCTCATTCGGGGTTACACTCGTCGTGAATGTCATCCGCTTTCGGATGATCCAGGCCAAAAAGTGGGCGATCCTCACCTTCCACATCGCCATGCTCGTTATTTTGCTCGGCGCCGGGGTGACCCGCTACTTCGGGAGCGAGGGGATGATGCATATCCGGGAGGGCAGCACCTCCAACTCCTTCTTATCCGCAGAAACCTTCCTGGAGTTCGAAGCCACCAAGCAAGGGAAGCGATACGTCTTTGACGAGCCGGTGCTCTTTGCCACGCTGGGCAATAACCACTTCAAACGGTCCTATGTACTGGGCGGAAAGGAAATTGATGTCGAGGTACTGGACTTCCTGCCCAATCCGGCTGAAACGATGGTGGAGGCGCCCGATGGCCTTCCGACCTTAAAAGTCGTCATTGCCGGGGCAAATGGACGCGAGGAGTACTACGTCAAACAAGGCGACCGGACCAACATCCGGGGCACGCTCTTTAATTTCGGCAATCCCGAAGAAGCCGGTGCTTTCAATATCAAGTACGAGGACGGGAAATTGTATTTTATGACCGATGTCGCCTTCACGCAGATGGTGATGGCTACGCAAACGCTCGATACCCTCCAGCCCGGAGCCTACTGGCCCCTGATGCTTCGGAGCATGTATTCCAACGGAATGCAGAGTTTTGTGTTCGGGGATTTTAACCCCAGCGCGAAGGTAGAGGTCGTCTCTTCCTCCCGGAAAATGACGAGCAACAGTTTGGGCGGGCTCCGCATGCAGGTAACGGCCGACGGAAAGTCGCAGGAGTTTTTCATCGCAGGAAGCAAAGGCGTTCAGGGGCGTCCTGCCGTATTGACCCTGGGCGATATGAGCCTTGCTGTTTCCTACGGCTCCAAAGAGGTCCAGTTGCCGTTCGCGATCAAACTGCACGATTTCATCATGGAGCGCTATCCCGGCACCAACAGCGCCTCTTCCTATGCCAGCGAGGTCACCCTGATCGATCCGCGCAGCGGCCTGGAGCGGGACCAGCGGATCTACATGAACCATATTTTGAATTACAAGGGATTCCGGTTCTTTCAATCGTCTTTCGACAAGGATGAACTGGGCACCTATCTGAGTGTCAACCACGATGCCTGGGGAACCCGGTTCTCCTACCTGGGGTATATTTTACTGACCCTCGGCATGATCCTGACACTCCTCAGCCCCAAATCCCGGTTTTATCAATTATCTGAAAATATCAAGAAAATGCGTATGAAAGGAAAGACGCTCTCCGTATTACTGGTGGGCTGTTTGTTGTCCGTTTCGACGCCCGCAAGCAGCGCGCCCCCCAATTCGTACAACCTCCCGGTAGTCAATGCCGCCCATGCCGCCGCCTTCGGGAGATTGTGGACGCAGGACCAAAACGGTCGGATGAAACCCATGGATACCTACGCCAGCGAGATCCTTCGGAAGGTCTCCAGAAAGGAAACCCTGTATGGGATGAACCCCGAACAGGTCATTCTCGGCATGGCCGCCTATCCGGAAGAGTGGTACGCAGTCCCGCTGATCAAAGTGGGCAAGCACGAGGATATCAAGGAAATGATCGGCGTAGACGGCCCGCTGGCTTCCTACGACGACTTCTTCGAACCCGGCGGCGCCTACAAGTTGCGCGATATGGTCCGCAATGCCTACAATATGCCGCAGGCCGACCGCGGGGTCCTGGAGAAAGAGCTCATGAAAGTCGACGAGCGCGTCAACATCTGCAATATGGTCTTTTCGGGTTCGTTTATGCGGTCCTTCCCGATCCCCGGTCATGAAAACAACCATTGGGAAGCGCCGTCCCTCCAAATGGCGCAGCACGATGCGAGTGCGGAAATGAATTTTCCGGAAAAATTTTACGGGACCTATGTGCTCCTCCTCCAGAATGCCTTGAAGGACCAGGACTGGAGCGTCGCCGACAAGCTGATCGCCGAACTGGCGGCCTATCAGAAAAAGAATGGCGCCGACATTCTGCCCTCCGATACCAAGCTGCATGCAGAGATCTTCCTGAATACGTTGAATGTATTCAGCCGCGCGGGGAAAATGTACGGCTTGCTGGGACTGGCCTTTTTGGGCCTCCTGTTCACCTCGGTATTCAAGCATGACGCCAAATTGAAATGGCCTTTCCGCATTGTCTTCGGGCTGCTCGCACTCACCTTTATCGCACATACGACCTTGGCCTGGCTTTGCGTTGGTACGTTTCCGGCCGCGCTCCTGGAGCAACGGGTATGAATCGATGATCTATATCGGCTGGACCACGGTGCTGGCCGGGCTGATCTTCTCCCGGAAGTCGACTGGTGGATTGACGGCCACGACGGCATTGGCCGCGACCATCCTCATGGTGGCCGGCCTGAGCTGGCTGGATCCGGAGATCACCCCACTGGTCCCTGTGTTGAAGTCCTACTGGCTGACCATTCATGTATCCCTGGAGGCGGGTAGCTATGGCTTCCTGATGTTGGGGGCGATCATTGGGGTACTGAACCTGATCTTCATGATCACCCTGACAGAGGGGAACAAGGGAAAGGTCTACCGGATGATCCGGGAGATGAGCTACATCAGTGAGATGACCCTGATCGGTGGATTGTTCATGATCAGTATCGGGACCTACCTCGGTGGGGTGTGGGCGAATGAATCCTGGGGCCGATACTGGGGCTGGGATGCCAAGGAGACCTGGGCGCTGGTGACCATCCTGGTGTATGCCTTTATCCTGCACATGCGGTTCATCCCCGGCTTGCGGGGGATCTACGCCTATAATGTGGCGTCCCTGTTCGGCTGGGCATCGGTGGTGATGACCTATTTCGGGGTGAATTACTATTTGTCGGGTTTGCATTCCTATGCTGCCGGCGACCCCGTTCCCGTCCCTCCTTTTGTGTTCTATACCGTAGCTTCGCTGATCACCCTCAGCCTGCTGGCCTTGTGGCGACAAAAAGTGGTGGGAAGAACCACCTGAAATAAAAAAGGAGATGGGGCGCCCCATCTCCTTTTTTTATTTTATTGCATCTTGGCTTCTTCCATGATCACATCGTAGCGGTAACCGGCGCCGAAATCCTTGTTCAGCGAGATCGTGCCTTCCATGGTTACCACCGATTGCAATTGGATCACATCGTCGGTAGTCACGGTCAACTCCATATCTTCACTGGAGCCGTCCTTGAGGTGGATCCAGTTCCGGCCCATGATGTTGGGGTTGATCTTGACGCATTTCCCCGTAATCTTGACGACTTTCCCGGCGTATTTCTGGCGGTTTTTCATCAATTCGGAAATGGTAATGGCCCCCGGAGCCGGTTTCACGTCGATCGGACCTTCGTCTGCAACTGCACCGCCCTGCATGTTCGCCATGATCTCGGCGGCGGTAGCGGCGCTGGAACCACCGGGTTGTTCGGTGATGCCGGAGACGAGATAAAGCGTTTCAAAAACGCGGTTGTATTCCTGGCTGAAGAAATTCTTCTTGAGCAGACCACCTGAATAGTAATAGGTCTTTCCCACTTCCACCGGCCGCTTGGGAATGGCGATCCAGAACGATTCGTCGCCTTCCTTCACGGAGAGGTAGGTGTATTTATCGGTATCGAGGGTTTCCTCCACCACCACTTCGTGTTCCTCCTTGGTAGCCGGAGACTGGGCTTGTTCGGCCTGTGGGAAAACGGAATTGGACTCACCGGAAAGTGGGTCGCCTTCGATCACTTTCGGCTTGGAATTACAAGCGCTCATGAAAAGGGCAACAAACAGCATTGCCGCCAAAACTACTGTGTTTTTCATTATAGTATTTTGATACAAAAATAAGGAAGATATTTTAATGGAACAGGAGTTCCGCCTATTGCGTATTCAAAGATTAAATAAAGGAATATGGGATTGGCAACCGGAGGCTGGCAATCCATCGGCGGGAAGTGTGGCCGCAGGCCGTACTTCCCGCAAACCAATAAACCTAAAATCGTTGAATGAGCTTGGTGTTAAACAGATGGTAAATGCGGCTCTGGTCATCCAGGGTACCTTCGTAGTACAGATAGAGTCCCAGATTATGCATTACCCTTAGGTTCAGGCTCGTGCCGCCAATATAGTTGGTGGTGGTATATTCGTAATTCTTGTAGTGGTAATCGACCATCCGGACGTACAGGTCCCAGCCCAGTTTCCCTTTGAAAAAATCTTTGGAGAGCCGCAGTCCGAACATCTTGCTGTTCAGGTAACCGGTTTGCAACAAATTGGCCGTCAGAGTGGCGGAAGCGTTCAGCAGCGGGATCCTGCTGTAGGTCAGGAAACTGTTCAGGTTTTTGGAATCGTTGGCGCTGCTTTTCTGGAAGCGCCAGCTGACATTGGTCCCCCAGGTCAGGTATTTGAACGGACGGAGATTGACGCCCACCCGCAGGCCCTGACGGGTCTCGTCTTCGATGAGCTGGTCGATGTAATTCTTATAGGACTCGTAGTAAATGATGTTCTTGCGGGCATCATAGGAAGCTGAAAAATTGAGTTTTCTGGAAACCCGGTATCGCAGGGATACGAAAATGTTGGTAAGGCTCAAGGTATTTTTCGCTTCATTGTTGATGCGCTGGAACAGGTCCACTTCGAATGAGCTGAATACGTTCAGGTTCTTGATCAGCGAGTTGGAATGCTGAAAGTAGAGAAACCGGCGGTCGGTGATCAATTGGTTCCGTTGGTCGATGATCGCCAGGGTGGTTTGAACATATTTACTGTCTTTGTTGGAAGTGTGGCCAATATAGGCGCCGAACTGCAACAGGCTGGGATCGAAGCTGTAGTCCTGAAAATTGGGCCGCGAACCGGCGATCGCTCCGGCTACAAAATTTTTAAATCCCTTCTCAAACTGAATCCCGTCGATGGCTCCCATGTTGGAGATCCTGGAGTTGATCCGCCTTCCGAGGCTGAGGCTCGCGTGCCCGCGAAAGTCGTAGTTTGCCGAAAGGCCGTATACTTTGAGCGCGGAAGCCAGGTTGTCCTGTACGTCGGCCCACTCACCGACCGTGTGCCGGAAGGTGATATTGCAGTCGACTGAAAACCGGGAATCCCGGATATTATCGGCGCGCATGGTAAAGGCATAGCGCATCCGGTGGCTGGGTTCCTGATTGGAAAAACGGCTGTAAGAGGCTGCGGATAACCTGGCGCGGATTTTCTGGTCAAAATGTTCCTCCTCCTGGTCCGGGGTGACCACAGTAGGGGGGGCTTCCACCTTGACCGGGGCTTGGCCTGGGACGGGGGGCGTTTCCTCCGGCTTTGCCGCTACTTCCGGTTTGGCTACCGATTTGGCGGCGATCTCGGTTCCTACCTTTAGCTGATCAAGGCCTACCAACGGCGTACAAACACAGGAAATGGAAGACTTATTGCTGACCACCAGCGCCGGGATCATCTTGTCGGTTCCGTACAGGTACAAAGTGTCTCCAAGGTTGATCTTCTCCGTGGATGCAAATTTCGCGTATACGTTTTGCGAAGAGAGAAAAGTGACGCTTCCTTTGTCGAACGAAACGGATATCTGCCCCCTGGCGGACAAGGAGAATAGCATAAGGATGCCTAAACAATACAGGCCTCTGATCAGCATAGTGCAGTCATGTTAATAGGGATGGAGGGCCCGCGGGGGGCCCTCCATCGCACAGGTAATTTTTATTCGCTTCCGTTAGGGTGACAATTGTAACATGCCTGGCTGTTGTAGGAGTAGCCGTTCACTCCGTTGTGATGGTTATTGGTGCTGGGGTTCGTGTGGCAAGTGAGACAGGTAAAGACCGAATAATCCGATGGATCGTTATGACAGTCGGAGCAGTGATCCCACTCGTTATTGTGATGACCACTGAAAATGGGGAAGTACTGGCTGTCGTGATTCCAGGTCGAAGGCGTCCACGAATTTTGGGAGTGGCAATCGGCACACTCGGTCGGAAACTGTGCGGCCTGGTGATCGGGATCATTCGTGTTGTTGTAGTCGTTGGCATGGCAACCGTAGCACGTGTTGGGCGTGTTATTGTAGTTGCCGTTGTGACAGGCATTACAATCGCTGGCGATATTGGCATGAGCGCCGAGCAGGGGGTAGTAATTGTTGTGAATGGGGAACAGGGCCGGATCCCAGTTCGGATCGGTGGTATGACACATGGCGCAATCCATCGGGATGCCCAATGCCTGGTGGTTGGGATTCGTACTGGTCAGATAATCCGGCGTATGGCAGCCCTGGCACGTGTTGGGCGTATTGTTGTAATTGCCGTTGTGGCAGGCATTGCAATCGTTCGCGATCGGGATATGCGCCCCGGTAAAAGGATAGTAGATACTGTGGTTGAACGTGGACGGTATCCAGGTAACCTGCGTGTGGCAGTTCTCACAGTCGGTCGGGAATTGCGCGACCACGTGGTTGGGGTTGGTCGTTTGGACGTAATCGTCCATATGACAGCCCACACAGGTATTGGGCGTGTTGTTGTAGTTGCCGTTGTGGCAAGCGTCGCAATTGTTGGAGATGGCGGCGTGCGTCCCGATCAGCTGGTAATAGTTATTGTGAATGGGGAAAGTGGCCGGCTCCCAGTTCGGGCTGGTGGTGTGGCACATTTCGCAATCGGTGGGCAGGTTTAAGGCTGCGTGGTTCGGATTGGTACTTTGCGCATAATCTCCGGTATGACAGCCCTGGCATGTATTGGGCGTGTTGTTGTAATTGCCGTTGTGGCAAGCGTTACAATCGTTTGCGATCGGAATGTGCGCCCCGGTAAACGGATAATACGCGTTGTGGTTGAATGTCGAAGGCGTCCAGGCGACTTCCGAGTGGCAGGTGGCACATTCGGTGGGGAACTGGGCGGCCTGGTGGTCGGGATTGGTCGTCTGGTTGTAATCGCCGATGTGACATCCCACACAGGTGTTGGGCGTATTGTTGTAGTTGCCGTTGTGGCATGCTTCGCAATCGTTGGAGATGTTGGCATGCGCACCGTTCAGCGTGTAATAATCGTCGTGGATCGGGAAGGTGGCAGGCGCCCATCCCGGCTCGGTCGTATGGCAGGTGGCGCAGGCATTGGGTATGCCGATCGCCAGGTGGTTGGGGTTGGTCGTCTGGTTATAATTGCTGATATGGCAGCCTTCACAGGTGTTGGGCGTGTTGTTGTAATTGCCGTTGTGACAGGCTGCGCAATCTTCCGCGATCGGAATATGGGCCCCGGTGAAGGGGTATACCAGATCATGGTCGAAAGTGGAAGGCGTCCAGGCGGTCTCCGTATGACAGGTGGCGCAATCGGTGGGGAACTGGGCGGCCTGGTGGTCGGGATTGGTCGTCTGGTTGTAATCGCCGATGTGACATCCCACACAGGTGTTGGGCGTATTGTTGTAGTTGCCGTTGTGGCATGCTTCGCAATCGTTGGAGATGTTGGCATGCGCACCGTTCAGCGTGTAATAATCGTCGTGGATCGGGAAGGTGGCAGGCGCCCATCCCGGCTCGGTCGTATGGCAGGTGGCGCAGGCATTGGGTATGCCGATCGCCAGGTGGTTGGGGTTGGTCGTCTGGTTATAATTGCTGATATGGCAGCCTTCACAGGTGTTGGGCGTGTTGTTGTAATTGCCGTTGTGACAGGCTGCGCAATCTTCCGCGATCGGAATATGGGCCCCGGTGAAGGGGTATACCAGATCATGGTCGAAAGTGGAAGGCGTCCAGGCGGTCTCCGTATGACAGGTGGCGCAATCGGTGGGGAACTGGGCGGCCTGGTGGTCGGGATTGGTCGTCTGGTTGTAGTCGTTGATGTGGCAACCCGCACAGGTATTGGGCGTGTTGTTGTAGTTGCCGTTGTGGCAGATCGCACAATCATTGGCGATTGCAACGTGCGCGCCGTTGAGCACGTAATAGTCGTCGTGAATGGGGAATGCGGCCGGTTCCCATCCCGGATCGGTGGTATGACACATGGCACAGTCGGAAGGAATGCCCAACTGTCCGTGATTCGGGTTGGTACTTTGATCGTAATCGGTGGCGTGACAACTCACACAGGTATTGGGCGTGTTGTTGTAGTTGCCGTTGTGACAGGTTACGCAGTCATTGGAAATGGCGGCGTGCGCCCCGGTCAGGGCGTAGTAGTTGTCGTGAATGGGGAAGGTGGCCGGCTCCCACCCGGGTTGGGTGGTATGGCAGGTGGCACATTCCGTGGGTATGGCCAATGCCACGTGGCTGGGATTGGCGCTCAGGTCGTAATTGGTCTCGTGGCAGGCAAAACACTCCGTCGGGGTACCCTGGTAGCCGGCGGAATGGCAGTCCAGGCAATCGGCTGAAGTGTGGGCGCCCGTCAGCGGGAAGCCGGTATTGTTGTGGTCAAAGTTATCGTTGGCGCTGCCGGTGGGGTGGCAGGCAAAACAGGACGTGCTGTTGTAGTTATAACCGCCTACGCCGTTGTGCTGGTTATCCGTTTCGGGATTGGTATGACAGGTGGTGCAGGTGAAAATACTGTAGTCCGAAGGATTGGTATGGCAATCCGTACACTCGCTCCATTCGCCGTTGTGGGCGCCGCTGTATATCGGGAAGTACTGTCCGTCGTGGTCAAAAGTCGACGGTATCCAGGCATTTTCCGAATGGCAGGTAGCGCAATCGGTGGAGAATTGTGCGGTAAGGTGGTCGGGATCGGTGGTCGACTCATAGTCGCCCTGGTGACAGCCGTAGCAGGTGTTGGGCGTATTGTTGTAATTGCCGTTGTGGCAGGCTTCGCAATCGTTGGAGATGGCTGCGTGCGCCCCGTTCAGCACGTAATAATCGTCGTGGATGGGGAAAGCCGCGGGCGACCATCCCGGATCGGTGGTATGGCAGGTGGCACAATCCGTGGGCAGGCCCAGAGCCTGGTGGTTGGGATTGGTCGTTTGGTTATAATTTTCGGTATGGCACCCGTCGCAGGTATTGGGCGTATTGGTGTAATCCCCGTTGTGGCAGGCGTTGCAATCGTCTGCGATCGCTACGTGCGCCCCGGTGAAGGGGTAATACGCCGAGTGGTCGAACGTGGAGGGCACCCAGGCACTTTCCGTGTGGCAGGTGGCGCAATCGGTCGGGAACTGTGCAGCCTGGTGGTCCGGGTCGGTGGTCTGGTTGTAATTATCCGAGTGGCAACCGTAACAGGTGTTGGGCGTATTGTTGTAATCCCCGTTGTGACAACCGGCGCAATCGTTGGCGATGGCCACGTGGGCGCCGGCCAGCACATAGAAATTGTCGTGGTTGACCATTAATGCCGGATTCCATCCCGGGTCAGTAGTGTGGCAGGAGGCGCAATCGGTGGCAAAGCCCAGCGCGCTGTGGTTGGGATTGGAAGTTTGATTGAATTCGGTTTCGTGACAGGTCACGCACGCGGAGGAAGTGCCCTGGTAGCCCGCGGCATGGCATTCCTGGCAATCGACCGCAGCGTGTCCGCCGGTGAGCTGGAACCCGGTGGTGTTGTGGTCGAAAATAAAGTCGCCGCTGCCGGTGGGGTGGCAAGCCAGACAGGCGGGACTATTATAGGAATAGCCGTTCACCCCGCCGTGATGGTTGTCCGTGCTGGGGTTGGTGTGGCAGGTGATACAGGTAAAGACCGAATAATCCGAGGGATCGGTATGGCAATCGGTACACTGGTCCCATTCTCCGTTGTGTTTCCCGCTGTAAATGGGGAAATATTGTCCGTCGTGGTCGAAAGTGGATGGGATCCAGGAGTTCTCCGAGTGGCAGGTAGCGCAGTCGGTCGAGAACATGGCCGCGCCGTGATCCGGGTCGGTGGTCTGGTTGTAGTCTTCGATATGGCAACCCGCGCAGGTGTTGGGCGTGTTGTTGTAATTGCCGTTGTGGCAAGCCGCACAATCGTTGGCGATATTAGCGTGTGCGCCGTTCAATTGGTAAAAGTTGTCGTGCAGCGGGAACTGGGCCGGCATCCAGCCGGGCTGGGTCGTATGGCACATGGCGCAATCGGTCGGCAGGCCCAGTGTTTCGTGATCCGGATTGGTGGTCTGGTTGAAATCCGTTTGGTGACAAGAAGCACAGTCGGTCGGCGTGCCCGGATAGCCGTTGGCATGGCATTCGATGCAGGCCACCGTGGTATGGGCCCCCGTCAGCGGGAAGCCGGTGTCGTTGTGGTCAAAGTTGTCGTCGGCGCTGCCCGTGGGGTGACAGGCCAGGCAAGCCGGGCTGTTGTATGAATAGCCGTTTACCCCGTCGTGTTCGTTGTCGGTGGTGGGGTTGGTATGGCAAGTGACGCAGGTGAATTCACTGTAATCGCTGGGGTTGGTATGACAATCCGAGCACTGGTTCCATTCTCCGTTGTGTTTCCCGCTGTAAATGGGGAAATATTGCCCGTCGTGATCGAAGGTCGCCGGGGCCCAGGAATCCTCGGTATGGCAGGATGCGCAATCCGTGGAGAAATTCGCAGCCTGGTGGTCGGGATCGGTTGCGTTGTTAAAATCTTGCAGGTGACAACCCACGCAAGTGTTGGGCGTATTGTTGTAATCGCCGTTGTGGCAGGTGGCACAGTCGTTGGCGATATCTGCGTGCGCCCCGTTGAGGGCATAATAATCGTTGTGAATGGGGAACAGGGCCGGCATCCACCCCGGGTCGGTCGTGTGGCAAGTAGCGCAATCCATCGGAATCCCGAGGTCGACGTGGTTGGGGTTGGTGGTTTCGTTGAAATCCAGTTCGTGACAGGCGGAACACTCCATCGGCGTGCCGGCAAATCCGTTGGCATGGCATTCGATACAGGCCGTCTGCTGGTGGGCGCCGGTCAGCGGGAAATTGGTGGTGTTGTGGTCGAAATTATCTTCTGCACTCCCCGTAGGGTGGCAAGCCAGACAGGCGGCATCTTCGTAGATGTAACCGTAAACTCCGTCGTGACCGTTATCGGTTTCGGGGTTGAGGTGGCAAATGACGCAACTGAACACCGTATAATCGGAAGAATTGGTATGGCATTCGGAGCATTTCTCCCATTCTCCGTTGTGTTTTCCGCTGTAAATTGGGAAAAAGCTGAGGTCGTGCGCCTCAAATTCAGCCGGCATCCACCCCGGATCGGTCGTATGGCAGGAAGCGCAATCGGTCGTAAAACCGGCAGCCTGGTGGTTGGGGTCTTGTGAGTTGTTAAAATCGACCTGGTGGCAGGCGACACATTCGGTTGGAGTGTCTGAGAAGTTTCCGGAAGCATGGCACCGGGAACAATCCTGAATATCGTGTCCCTTCGTCAGGGGAAAAAAGTCGTGGTTGACCAATTCGGTTGTCCAATCAAAGCGGAAGATATCGTGGCATTCACTGCAATCCTTTGAAAAACCTGCGTTTTCGTGGTTGGGATTTGTCGAGGTCTGGTAATCGTTCAGGTGGCAATTGACGCAATCATTTCCAATGCGGTCGAAGCGGAGGGCGGTTTCAGAAGTGTGGCATTGGTTGCAGGTGACGGCGCTGTGCGCGCCTACGAGGGGAAATCCGTTTTCGAAGTGCAGTTCGGTAATATTGTCGACAAGCCAATGTTCCGGAGTGTGGCAACGGGCGCAATCCGTCCCGACGGTCCGTTCGTGCATATCGGTATGGCAGGAGATACACTCCTGGCTGGCTTCGGAAAAGACGAGTGTTTGGTGGCAGTTCTTGCAATCGACCATGGTATGCTGACCGGTCAGCGGATACTCCGTTTGCGTGTGATCGAACCGTTTCTCCTGGTCCATAACCCACCCGGTCGTATTGGAATGGGTAGGAGAGGCCGGAGTGTTCAATCGCCAGGATTCGGAAATAGTCCATCCCGTGGTGGTATGACAAGCGGCGCAGTCGAGCTTCAGCTCCTCCCCGTGCGGGGACTGAGCAAAGAGGCTGACCGTCAGCCCCAGTAATACCGCTATTGATGACAATCTGCGCATTCGAAACTATTGAACTTGTATTGAACAATCATTTTACCATCGACTTCGGTTTCCTTGTGGCAGCCGGAGCATTCCACGTTCTGATGCTCACCGTCCAGCTTGAAGGCCGTTTTGTCGTGGTCAAACCTGCTGGGTTCCCAATTGTCAAAGACGTGGCATTCTTCACAACTGGTGACGCCGTTCTTTTCAAATTGCCGGTCGTGTACGTTGTCGTGGCAATTCGTACAGGTCGGTGTTACTTCGTCAAAATGAATTCGGGGGTAACGCTCGTCTTTATCGTGGCAGGCTGCGCAACTTTGCTTCGCATGGGCTCCCTGGAGAGGGTACCCGGTTTGCGAGTGGTCGAACTGGTTGTCTTTCCAGCTACTGCTCAGGTGACACTTTTGACAAGTTTGGCTGGGGTAAAATTCGGTGGAAAGATATCCTTTATGAATATCCTCGTGGCAATCTACACATTTTTCCCCAATGTTGGCAAAATTCCATTTATTATTTTGCAAATGGCACTCAAAACAGGGTGTCGCCGAGTGGGCTCCTTCCAGTTTGAATTCGGTTTTGTTGTGGTCTTCCAGCGTGTACAAGGTCATGTCAAATCCTTCAACCACATGGCATTGCGCACAGTCGGGGGCAGGGCGGTTGGCCTCGGCGAATTGCCCTTCGTGATAATCGGTATGACAGGAAGCGCAGGCATTATGCTCCAGCGGATCGGTTAACCGCTCGGTGTGGCATTGGCGGCAATCGACCGCCACGTGCTTGCCGAGCAATTCAAATCCAGTCAGATTGTGGTTGAAGTTGTCCATGCTGCCTTCCCGGAAGCGGAAGGAATCCTCGTTGTGGCATTCGGCACACTTATTTCCGAATTTATTTTCGTGCACATCCTCGTGACAAATGGCGCAGTTGGTCGCCTCCGTCCCGGCCCGGTCCTCAAAAACCGTCAGCGGCGTCGCATCCGGATTGTGGCACTTGAAACAATCCAACTGTTTGTGTTTCCCTTTGAGCGGGAAGTCGGTCCGGCTGTGGTTGAATCGCACATTTCTGGCCAGCTTCGAAAAGGACTCTTCGATATGGCACTCCTTGCAATTGTTGAGGAGGCTATTGAGGTGAACGTCCTCGTGGCAGCTGCTGCAATTGCTGAATGCTACTCCTGCAAAGCGCTGAAAATCAGCACCGTTTCGCGTTTCTTTCTGGTGGCAATCGATGCATTCCACCGTCTTGTGTTTGCCCAGCAGGGCAAAATCCGTCTTGTCGTGGTTGAATTTTTCAGCCGGAGCAAATTTTTCCGTGTTGTGGCATTGCGCACAATCATTGGTGGAAAGGGTTGATTGGTGGTAGTCTTCGTGGCAGATCTGGCATTTCTGATCCAGCCCAAGGAATGTATTGTTCTTCTTTTTGAGTTCGCTGCTCTGTATGAAATCCGGCTTGTGGCATTCGCGGCAATCGGTCTTCTGGTGGGCGCCGGTCAATTCGTACCCGGTCAGTTTGTGGTTGAAGGCATCCTTGTCGAGGTGAACCATGTCGAAATTCTTGCCGTGGTGGTCGCTGTGGCACTCGGCGCATTCCTTGCCTCTGACCTCTTTGGAATAGTGATAACCGGACCGGCTGTCAATCCGCTTTTTCAGTTCCTTATGACACTCCAGGCACTTATCGTTGGATACTTTTTGGCCCAATACGTGGCATTGGGTGCAATTCGACATCCCCTCCAGCTGCGAGTGGGCTTTGGCCAGATCGCCGGGGGAGAGCTGGGCCTCCACCTGTAAGGTGACGCCTAACAAAAGCACAGAGAGTAGAAGAACGCGTTGCATCATAAACTAAAATTAACCGTGTTTCTTCATGGTATAACCAAAGCGTTTGGTGATCTTGATCCCTGCTTTTTCCAGGAAAGCAGTCGGCAATTCACCGCCGGCGAAAATATAGACCAGGTCGTTCGGCAGAATTTCCGGTTCGGTGGCTCCATCGTGAGCGAGCACGGCTTTCTCTGTCTCGATCTTCTTCAGATTGGACTTGTAACGCACATCCAACGCTCCATTTTCAACGGCTTTTTGCAGGTTGTCCCGGTTCTGAGGCTTCAGGCGGCTGAAATGTTCCCCGCGATAGGAGAGGATCACCTTGTTTTGTTCGGATAGAGACAAAGCGGCTTCGATGGCTGAGTCGCCGCCCCCGACCACTACAACGTTCTTTCCGGAGACATTCTCAGGTTCCAGCAACCGGTAGGCTACCTTTTCGAGTTCTTCACCTGGGATGTTCAATTTCCGTGGGCTGCCGCGGCGTCCGATCGCCAAAAGGATGTATTGGGAACTGAATTCCTCTCCTTTCAGGGTCATCACCTTGAAGTGATTGCCCTCCAGCAGAATGCCTTCGACCTTTGTATATTCTTTGATCTCGATCTGGTTGGTAGAGAGGACGGTCTTCCAAAGATCGAGCAGTTCCGATTTTGAAGTATTGAAGAGCTTTACCTTTCCATACAACGGCAGGTCCATCGGGGCGGTCATCACAATTTTGGAACGGGGAAAGGTGAAGACGGTTCCTCCCAATGAGTCCTGCTCCAGGGTCAGGAAGTTCAGGTTGTGTTTTTTGGCGGTGAGAGAGGCGGAGATCCCGGCCGGTCCGGCTCCGATGATGATGAGGTCGTATTGGGCTGTGGATGATTTTTTGACGCCCGCTTTTATGATGTTTTCAACGGCTGCCTGGCCCTGTTCTACGCTATTCTTGATCAGGCCCATGCCCCCCAGTTCTCCGGCGATGTAGATGCCGGGAATATTGCTCTCAAAGGTCTGGCTGACGTGGGGAAGGTCAACCCCGCGCTTTTCGGTACCGATGACCAGCGTGATCGCCTCCACCGGACAACTGTGGAAGCAGGCGCCATGCCCGACGCAATGCGAGGCGTTGATCAGGGTGGCTTTGCCATTCACGATCCCGAGAATGTCTTTCTCCGGACAAGCGGCGATGCACCCCCCGCTTTTGATGCAAGTGTTCAGATTGATCTCCGGGTGAAGGGACACCGGTTCGAACAAGCCTTCCTGCTTGGCCTTTTCGATCTTGGCCTCCACCACCTGCGAAGCCTTTTTCAGCTTTCGCATGTAAATGGCGACGATGATCAGGCAAACCAGCAAAACAAGGCCGTACGTAAGAAATTTTTCGAAAAGCATGACAGGAAGCAATTAAAAGATCCAACGGTATCCGAAAGCAATGGTAACCCCGACGTGGATGACCATGATGATCAACATGATCAGGGCAAAGGGCAGGTGGGCTACGTGCCAGTATTTGAAAAGCTGCTGCATGGTCTGCAAGCGGTCGATCCGGTTGTTCAGCGCCAGTTCGTTGCCGACCAGTTTGGCCACATGGCGAATGTCTGGTCCCGAAAGGCCGTTTTTCCGAAGAATGCCTTTCACGCGCCGGATCGTCATTTTATCGTCGAAGAACTTCTGGACGATCCCGGTTATCAGGTTCGTTTTTCGCTCCTCGTAGGAAACCAGCGTGGATTCCAGTACCGCGTCATAGCTTTCCTGGTCCAGTTGGTAGGAGTTTTGGAGGAAGGTGCCGATATTGGTCTTCATACCCCGTACTTCCTGAAGGCTCAATTCCCGGCCTTCGATGCTGCGGGGTATCTGGATGTATATAAAACGTCCGATGACCCCACTGGCCACAACGGCCACCATGCTCCAGAAGCTGATGGAAACGATACCTCCAAATTTAAAGGCCGTGTGGAACAGGATCAGGATGGGCCCCAGGCTGCAGAGGAAGATGTGAAACTCCAGCCAGTATTTCAGACGACCCAGGCGGGTGAGGAAGCGGTACCGCTTGCGGGCGATATACGTAAAAACGCCGATCAGGACGAGCAGCGTGCCTACGATACCGTACCCATGACCGAAAGCGCCGCTGGGCTTGAGCAGGTCGTGGCTGGGGTGGTAGAACCGATCTACTTCGCTGGTGCTGTAGTAAGAAATACCCTGGTAAAACAGGTAGGCCGTTACCAGTATGACAATGGTGACGAATGAATAAATATATATCCGGTGAGCGAGTTGGGACATAATGACAAAATGTTTCGAGATAGCAGAATGTTCCCCTAACATAGGTGCATAATTTTGGGGATGGTTGCACCGTGGGAATCAAATCTATGATTCTAAGTTAGGACGGCCAAAGCTAAACATTTTCTCAAAAAATCCCCTTCGTCAGGGCCCTGACAAAAAAAAATATTTGAAAAAAGTTAATGAAAAGCCGGACGTGGAAGGCGGCAGGCCTTCCACGTCCGGCTCGAAAGGGGGAGGGTCCTTTATTTATAGTTGATCTACCACCTCTTTTAACATTTGCTCCACCTGTCCGGCCAGCTCCAGAAGTCCAGGGTTGTCGATGGCGGTCATGGAGGCGACGGGGTTGACGGCGGCAACTTCCACTTTCCCGTTCTCCAGTTCCTGGACGATCACGTTGCAAGGGAGCATGGTGCCGATCTTGTTTTCCTTTTGCAGGGCTTCAAACGCGTAATTCGGATTGCAGGCCCCGAGGATGTGGTAGGGGCGGATCTCTTTGTCGATCTTCTTTTTGAAGGTTCCCCTCATATCGATCTCGGTGATGATGCCGAAGCCTTTCGTCTTAAGGGATGCTACCACATGCTCCTTTGCTTCGTCAAAATTCAGATTCAATACTTTGCTGAAATAGTAGTTCATTGTTCTTAAATTTTTGACAAAGGTAAGGGTGGAAGAATAGCCGTTCAGTGATGCAACTCACAGATTGCCGCCTCTAAATAGTTTACCCCGTCCCCTTCCCAATCAGAAACCCGTCTCGACCTTCTGACTTCTCCAGGATCTCCGGAGAGCACCCCGGTTTGTACTATTGTTTTTGAGGTTTGTACTATTGTTTTTCCGGCATTTCAGTCAGAGAATCTGCGTTGGGATCATTCCTTTTTTTATAAAAAATC
Source organism: Lewinellaceae bacterium (assembly GCA_020636275.1). GTDB lineage: Bacteria > Bacteroidota > Bacteroidia > Chitinophagales > Saprospiraceae > JADJTT01. The sequence goes on from JACJYD010000001.1 coordinate 1,917,232, forward strand.
GTGCAAAAATTACGACTTGGGGGTAACCTTTATTTTTCTTTTAATTATTTGATTATCAATTTAATATACAATTATTTGAAAACAATAATACAAATCCGAAAACAATAGTCCTACCCCTCAAACAATAGTACAAACCTCAAAAACAATAGTAAAAGCGCACCCACTTGATCTTCCCCAACTTTGCGATGTGTTCTCGAACAATTATCCATTTGGTTCCAGAGATAAAGACTTCAGTACAGACTAAATGTGGATATCTCTGGACCATTTAAACTTAAGATCAATGAATGCTCAATCCAATGTCCAGGATCTCAAAAACAGCAGATACCTATTATATAAGGTCGAGGAAGAAAGGGTTCAATTTGATGCTTCGGTTCATCACCAAATAAGTGTATTCGGTGAAATGCCCCAACCGGCTGAAGAAGTTAAAAATTTCCCGGTCCCGGGGCAGCATATTTCTTTCGTCGCACGAATCAGGGAGTTGCTCGAATCGAACATGGACGATGAAACCTACGGTATAGATCAACTTTGCAGGGATGCCGGGGCAAGTCGTTCCCAAATACACAATAAGCTCAAGAAATGGACTGGACTTTCAACCGCCTTCTTTATCCGTTCCATCAAACTGGAAAGAGCTAAATACCTTCTGGTACAGACCGACCTGAATATTTCCCAAGTGGCTTATGAGGTAGGATTCCAGGACCCCAGCTATTTCACCCGCGTTTTTGATGAAAGTTTCGGCATCTGCCCGAAAAACTTTCGTAAGCGCTGGCAGCAGGCCCGTCCCACCCATTTCAAAATGCAGCTTTAAAAATCAGAACAATGAACAATGCTCTTCAGCTCAATTTTTCCAGAAGCAGAACGATGACCATCACAGCCGGCATTGCCGGAAATATTCTGGAATGGTACGATTTCGCAATCTATGGATTCTTTGCTCCGGTGTTGGGTCAATTATTCTTTCCGTCCGATGACCCGACAACTTCTCTGATCGCATCTTTCGGAGCATTTGCCGCCGGCTTCCTGATGCGCCCTGTTGGTGGAGCCCTTTTTGGATACATCGGCGACCGGATCGGGCGAAAACGCGCCCTTAATCTATCCGTACTCCTGATGGCCGTCCCCACCTTCCTGATCGGTCTGATGCCGACCCACGCTCAGATGGGTGTGGCCGCTGCGGTTATTCTCGTACTGCTGCGTATGCTGCAAGGATTATCGGTAGGGGGGGAATACACCAGCTCCATCGTCTATCTCGCTGAAAGTGCGCCGGAGGGGAAACGCGGCCTGTTTACCAGCGCCTCCCTGATGGGGGCTATCGGCGGCATACTGTTGGGGTCGTTTTTGGGTTCGCTAATTACGGGTATGCTGACGGAGGCCCAACTGCAGAGCTGGGGATGGCGTATTCCATTCCTCCTTGGTATCCTGCTGGCCGGCGTTGGGTTCCTCATCCGTCGCCACATGCCAGAGACCATATCCGAGCAGGAAAAAACGGAGAACCCTTTGCAAACACTTCGTCGCAACTGGGTCCAGGTAGTTAAGGTAAGTGGGCTGAACCTGCTTTCCGCAGTCTTTTTTTATGCCTTGTTCGTATTCGTGGTGACCTGGCTGGTCGACTATGTAGAGGAACCACGTACGGTGGCTTTGCGCTTAAATTCTGAGAGTCTCCTGATATTTATGGTCGCCATCCTGTTTTTCGCACACATGTCCGATCGCATCGGTCGCAAACGACTGATCATTCCTGGGGCCATAGCCATCATCTTGTTCAGCTACCCTCTCTTCATGCTGATGCATCACCCCAATGAGACAATGGTCATGGCCGGAGAGATCGGACTGGCTATTATAGCTGCGGCATATATGGCGCCGATCCCGGCTGCGCTGACTGAAATGTTTCCCCGGAACATTCGTGTAAGTGCCGTTAGCGTTGGCTACAACCTGGCCTATGCCATTTTCGGTGGCACCGTGCCCATGGTCGCGGTTTGGCTGATCAAAAAGGAGCACGACGATCTGGCCTTTGTCTGGTATATCATCGGCGCCGGGGTAGTTTCCCTGCTCGTTGCTTTGACCCTGCATCGTCAGATCAAAAACCAAATGCCGGATTGATCACCAATGCTGTAAACAATAGTCCGGTTTTTTGAAACAATAGTCCAAAACTGCCGACTGGATACCCCGGATCTTCGTCATTGACAATATCGCAGTCCCGGAAAGGCAGTCGAATATTTTCAATGGAGAGAGGCGCCTGCAAAAAGGCGCCCCGGTCCATTACATTTTACAAATCAATGATACTTTAGACATGAAACGGAAACACCTTTTTTGGGGCTTAGTCCTAATATTCACTTGGTTTATACTACCAGGAGGCTTAGGCGCCCAACGCGTCGTTCAGGAATACAAGATCAAGAACCTGATCTCCGACGTGGTTCTCGATAAATTCCAGCAGATCAATCAAAGTGTTGAAATTATTAATCATAAGGAAGGCAACAGGCTTATTTTGGTAGGAGACTCCCTCGACGTCGCTGTAGCCCTGGAACAGCTGGAAATGCTGGATGTCAGACAGATGATGGTTACCATAGAATTTATGCTGGTGGAATATTTCCACGAACACAATTACGAATGGGGCATCGATATTGCAACCGGAACGACAGGCAATTTCGGATCGGTCAATTACTCCCCTGGAGTACAAGGCTCGACCCTGTCTTTCTTATACAATGCGGTGACCAAACTGACGCCTTCTTTCCAAATGAATCTACAGGCGCTGGTGAGCAACGATAAAGCCAAGGTACTGACCAACCCGCACCTGGTTGTGGAAAGCGGCGTTCAGGCCAGCCTTAACATTCAGGACCGCAGGACGATCGTCCTGGAAACGGCAACGATCAACGGAGTGACTACTACCCTGCAGACCATTGAAGCAGGTATTAGTCTGAATATCATGCCGATACCGACACACGATTCCCTGATCCATCTAAGTATCAATGGGGTGATCTCCGAGTTCTTACCATTCTCAAATTCCGGAGAATTCATTGTCGAGGAAAACAATATTACAACACAGGTTGACGTGCGCGACGGCCATACCCTGATCCTGGGCGGATTGATACTGGAAGAAACCAATACGGTAGAAGGAGGCGTCCCGGTTCTTAAGGATATTCCACTGCTCGGACTTCTGTTTAAGAACAGACGGGAGATCAAAAATTACGTAGAACGGGTCATGTATATCACACCCTATCTCCACCCGATAGAAGATATCGGCCGGTACGAAGACCTGCGCAAATTAACTCCGCTGGAAAATGAGGTGCAAACGATCATCGAACAGGATCCGGAATTCCTGAAATATGAGAACACCCAAAAAAGCATGCGCCGGAATCGCAGGGAAGCCAGAAAGAAAAATAAATAATCGCTATTCGAAACGGGTCCACGCTAAATTTAAGAAAATGAAAAAAAGAAAGATAGAACTGGTATTAGTGGCATGCTTAATCCTGCTCTTTGGATGCAAAAAAGTCACTTTCCTCCCGATCCAGGGAGATGTAGAAGGATACATAACGGATAACAATGGGCAACCGGTGAGTGGAGCAACCGTGTCCGCCACCTTTGAAGCTCCGACACAGTACGGACCGGCAGAAGATCAAAATAAGTCTACTACAACGGATTCTGACGGCTATTATCACCTGAAGGATCTATGGGATGAAATCCTGTTGCATGTCGATCATTCCAGCCTGGAGCCGGCCACGACCCTGATTAAGCTGAGTGGCAAGGAACGGTTTCTACAGGTTGATTTGGCTTTAAACGGTAGCCCTACGATCAGCAGGGTCACTTTCGAAAAGACCATCCTGTCGATTGACTCCCTTCTTCAAGATTCCATTCTTTTTGAGGTGGAAGTTGAAGATAGCTATAACAATCAATTTGGGGATTACCAGTGCAATCTCAAGCTTGAAGATAGTGCCGGAAACACTCGCCGGATCGTATCTGCCACGGTTAAGGAGCAAAGCCTAAAGCGGGTGTTGCTGGCAGGGGTAGTCACGGCAGGGAAACTACAGGCAGGTAGTTACCTGGTGAATGCGGAGGTCATAGATCCAGACGGCAATTCACATCTGGCACCGTCAGTGGAAATAATAAGCATAGAATAACCGGACATAAAACTTGGCGGAGTGGGCTGTAGCGCACGGCGCTACAGCCCACTCCGCCAAGTTTTATTGAATCTTTAGTATCATTGATTTTAGCAGGGTCTGGCGCTTGGCTGTCCGCCCTGCCTTTTTATTTCCGGGCCCGGCAAAACAATAGTCCAAAAAATTGAAACAATAGTCAAAATTCACCTTCCCGACTCGCCCTATCTTTGCATGGAGTACTACTGGATGATTCAATTGTCAATCCTGAAGAACATAAAATCACAAAAAATGAAAAAATCACCCAATAGAATGCATGCGGATATCCGGTTTCGGGGGCTTCTTTGTTTAATGACTCTGTTTTCTTTCCTTGGCTCCATATTGGCACAGGCAAATTACCATTCACTCATCACCGACGGGGAGGTGCAAACCGTGAACGCCGCCGGGGAACAATACATTGATTATTTCATTCCTGAAAAACCGGATTTCGACCAGTTGATCCTGGAGGCGGTGGGTGCTGACGGCGGCTGGATCGAATACCAGTACTACGACCATTTCAAATCGGTGCGTTCCAAACGCGTCAATGGTGGAGAGGGAGCTATGGTCACGGCTACTTATCTGGTTGGATTGGGCCGCAGCATACCGCCTGGATCCATTCTTCGGTTCGTCATCGGCAACCGCGGACATTGGGCAAAGTATGACCATTTGAACAATGGAGATGACGGCTATATCCGGTACAAGTGTATTAAAAACTGAACGACAAAACCTAAATTGTGATATCCAATGAACGAGTATTCCATTCACGGGGGTAAGAGGGGAAATGATCGTCTCGCGATCCTCTCCCAAACGGTAGGAGCCACTACTGGTGAGTTCCTGGATCGCTATACTTCTTCCTTCTTTGGCGATTGCCTGGACCTGGGATGCGGTGGTGGAACCGTAACGCTGCAGATCGCCGACCGCGTTCAGCATACCGGCACGGTAACCGGCCTGGATATCGACCCGGTAAATGTCGCCCTGGCCCGGAAAACGGCTCATGATCGGCAAATGGAAAATGTTCAATTTGAGCGTTTCAACGCCTACGATCTTGCCGATGTCGACCGGTATCATGTTGTTTATTCCCGCTTCCTGCTGTCCCATCTCAACAAACCTTCCCAGGTATTGGCCAATGTATACAAGGGGCTCGTTCCCGGCGGCAGGTTATTGCTGGAGGACACCGATTTCTCGGGTCATTTTTGCTTTCCGGCCTGCCCGGCTTTTCACGCCTATGTACACTTGTACCAGAAATTGCTGTATACCCGGGGAGCGGATGCCAATATCGGCCAAAGACTGTATCAATTGTTACAGCAAGCCGGCTTTCAGGAAATATCTGTCCAGGTCGTTCAACCCGTTCATACAGGTGGAAAAGGCAAGCTGATGGCAGAAATTACCATGGAGGGCATTTCAAATGCCCTTTTACAGGAAGGACTGACCAACAGGGATGTGATCCAACAAATCGTTCAGGAACTGAAGGCATTCAGGGCCGATAAGAATACAGTGATGAGCCTGCCCAGGATCTTTCAGGTGTCAGCTGTTAAACCAAAACAATAAATCATGAATTTCAAACCAACTGTTTTCTTGCTTGCGTTGCTCTTTGTTTCCTTTTCGCTTGCTGCCCAGAACCGGGCTCCATCCCTGTACCTGAACTACCAGGATCATGAACAGGGAGATATCATTATCAATACGCTGCGGGTTGCTTCTCCCTCCCCGCTGTACACCTACTACTGCGGGCTGTTGTGGAATGGCGGGCAGGATGCCGGGGGGTACTGCGGCATGCAGGAACATCCTGAGGGGAGGAATTTCATCTATTCGCTTTGGGATCCGATCAGCTCAAATGATCCCATCGAAGCCGATTATGCACATCCCGAAACGGAATTGGCCAATTTCGGAGGGGAAGGGACCGGGCTGCGGTCGCTGAACTTTGGCATCGGCTGGGAGACCGGTCAATGGTACTCCTTGGTCTCTCGTGCCTGGAGTACAGGCGACCAATACACCTACTTCGGGTATTGGGTCTTCGATCAGTCCAACCAGATCTGGCACCACCTGGTCACCATGAAATATCCGGTCCCGGACCTGAAGTTCAACACGGGCACCAGTTCCTTTATCGAAGATTGGCTCGGTAACGGCCAGGAGGCGAGGACGATCCATCACCAAAACGGGTGGAAACGGAAAACGGCGGATAACAGCTGGATCCCATTCGACGAAACGTATTTCGACCGGGTGTATCCCGATGCCGGAACCGTAAACTACATCGAAAACTACGATGGGGGAGTGGTGGACAATGAATACTACTTCATGACCAGCGGCGGCACGACCATGCCCGTCACCAATGAGGACGATGTGTTGCTCTACCTGCCTGTGAATGCCACTGAACCGGGTTTTCCGACCGGTGAATTGGATTACCTCCTCCTGGATGAAGAAAACGACAACCTGATCATCAGCTGGGATGTAGTGGACTCCCTTTCGCCGCAGTATTCCTACCATCTCAGGATCTATGATAACGCCCAGTTGTCAGGATCCCCGCTCGTCGCCCTTGATGTTATCAAACCGCACTTCAGGAATGATACGGTGGACATCAGCAACCTGACTGACAGCCAGGAGTACTTCGTCCAGTTCTATACCACGGATATTTTTGATCACGAGTCAGCTGCCGAAGTAATTCCTTTTGTGAAAGGAGCCACCGTTGGGGTGGATCCCGAGGGATCGGATAGAGGCGTCTCGCTGTTTCCCAACCCTGTGGAGGATAAACTGAACCTTCTGTTCGAGGAACCAATAAAAACGGCAGCCGTACAAATACTCACCCTGGATGGTCAGTTGGTCGGCCAAATAACGGTCGAAGACACTAAGGAAGCCACCCTTTCCATTGATGCTCCAAGTGGATTGTATTTGTTGAAAGTGAGTTATGGAGCGAAGGAAAAAGTCTGGTGGTTTTTCAAGAAATGATCGTTTGAATCCGTTCAGAAAACAGGAGTCATCCTGGATTTTGGAAATGAGCTCCATGAGGGAAAAAGGTAATTCACCGCAAAGGCGCAAAGGACGATAAGAGAGCTTGCGTAGCTCATAGAAAAAAACTGTAACTGACCATTACGTAAGGTCTCTTTGCGCCCATTGCGGTTCAATTATTTAACTGCTTGATTTTGTGAACCTTAAAAACTTTGAGAAAATCCGGGACGACTCATGTTTTTTCTCCTGATCCTTTTTGAACAATAGTCCAAGAAATCAAAACAATAGTGCGGTTACCCGAAAGCTATCCCCTGCACCTTTGCAATAGAAAAAATCGAATAAGATGAACAATCAAAAAAAGACTTTCCCCCAGTTGTGGAAAGCATTCCTTTTCCTTGCTGTCATCCAATACAGCAGCCCCATGATGGCCCAAACGGTCACGTATTGTGAAGATGTGTACGCAGCCCTGCTCTCCCGCATGGTCGAGAAAGGCACAAAATCCGATCAGAATGCGGCGTTTCTGGAATCGACCCAATATTGGTCGACCCTCTGGAATGCTTATCACAACACAGATACCTGGACAACCATGATGAATAACGCCACCCTGATCACCCGATCAACCACGGAGTATGACGGCTCTACCGGAAAAACATACGCGTTGGTTACGATCGCCGACCGGGTGGCCTGGCTGGCATTCCCGGGGGTTTCTACCGATGCCAACCTGGACAGCGGGGTCCATGGCGGTTTTATCACCTGGCCCTGGAATGGCAATACGGACCCCGGCAAGGATGTACATTCTTTCTTTTATCAAGAGTGGCTGAACCTGCGTGCTCACGGCCTGGAAACCTGGTTTCAGGATCACAATTCGGCATTCGACAAACTGATCGTGACCGGGCACTCCAAAGGCGGTGTATTATCCCAATACTTTATGGCGGATTATGCCCCGTTATTGTCCGATAAGATCATCCACTTTGTGGCCTTTGGTTCTCCCAATGCCGGAAGTGAGGCTTTCATCCAGGAATGGGCGAATCGGCCAAACCTTAAACGTGTAAAATTCTATACTACTCAGGGTCAATATGAAAAATTCGGTGGGAGTAAGGTGACTGTAGACGACATGATCACCTATAAAGACTTGACGGTCAATGCGGCATTTTATTATTCCAACATAGACATCATACATGAAATAACAGTGTATCCCAGAGGACTTTCCCGGGCAGCCGACAAGTATGTTTCTGATTGTTCCGGTAGATTGCAAAGACAATACCTGCAGGTAGCCGGAGCAAAATATGACCTCCTGACGCTTCCTGTCAGGGAGGCGTATGCCAAAAGGATACACGATGATTCGTACTATTTATCCGGCCTGGAATCCGCGTATTTTGATGGCGACCTGGACCCCGTAAGCCCAACCGATCTCGTATTGCCTTCCATCAGGCTGGCTGCTGCGCAGACAAAGTGTATTGATAATGCGGCCGGAGGGCTGTCCGATGGGAACAATATTCTGATCTGGACCTGTGGGGCAAACAACCAAAATCAGGAGTGGTTTCTGAAAAACGGTACCATCCGCCTGGCCAAGAACACGGATAAGTGCCTGGACCTGAATCAAAGTAACACCGCTAATGGTACGAATATTCAGCTTTGGAGTTGCAATGGTTCTGATGCCCAAAGATGGACCTATGACGGCCTGACCGGAAACATCCGCTCCAAGGTAAACTCGGGAAAATGCCTCGACCTGGTCAACGGCAACACGACCAACGGCACAAACATCCAGCTCTGGGATTGTAAAGATATCAACGCTCAACGATGGAACATCGATGGCGCTACGATGGTGAGCAATGTTTCAAATAAGAAACACATCGTCCCGGTATTGGCGCCAACCTTTGCGGTGGCCTCCGCTCTTGGAAATGAATGGGGCTCTAACATCCAGCTATGGACCAAGGATGCATCCCTGTCCTCCGAAAACTGGTATTTTGACGGCTTGGCCATCAAATTGCGCGATCACCAGGAATTCTGCATCGACCTTCATAGCAGCAACACCAACAACGGCAACAATATCCAGTTGTGGGGTTGCAACGACACCAATGCCCAGAAATGGATCTACGACGGTATGACCCGAGCGATCCACTCGGTGATCAACCCGGACAAGTGTATGCAGATAGAGTACAATTCCGACGGTGTATATGGAAAGCGGTCGAATATAGATATCCAGGACTGCAATGGATCGCTTGCGCAGCAGTTCCTGATCCAGGAGTAGCGGAGTGCGTTTTTCCTATCATTTTAAACATGCTCTGGCGCCGGACTCAACTCCGGCGCCGGAGCATGTTCCCAATTTTTTTTCGTTCACCCTGTAATTTTTGATTATGAAAGACCATGTATTTTCATCTGTTTTGTCTTTGGCTTTTGTGCTGACCTTCTTCCTGTGCACACAACCTGCCTTTTCCCAGGGAAATAAGAATCTCACCGGAACCTGGGTAACAGAAAAACCGGCCGTTTATTTGGTAGAGTACACGGAAGCGCATCCTCAGGGTGCGGTCGTAGCCAACAACGGGATACAGATCCTGGAAAGAGCTGCTACGCTGGAGTGGATTTTGGAGCAGCGCCCCGACGGCCTCATTACAGGAGTCAATAACTGGGCTGCATTCGATGAGTCGGGCAATAAAGTGTTCGAGGGCACAGAGGCCCTGCTCGGGTTCTTTGACGGCCAGGCCGGAATGCTCAGCGAACCGGCCGATGAAGCCAATCAGACCGCCCAGATCAATTTCGAGTTCAAACTTAAGGGCCAGAACAAGATCGAGGGATTTGCCTATAATGTCGGGAGCGTCAAGTTGCTGGCCATGCGTTTTGAACTCGTTCGCAAGTAAAACAGACGGGGGTTCCGGCAATAATCTCTGGCATTAAAAACAACTCGTCTGGACGAAGCAATATTTCCAATGAATATTTGAAGAACGAACGTCATTTTTTTTGAAACCAGCTTTTGTTTCAAGCTTCATAGGTTATTGCGTAGTCTGACGGCATTACTATATCAAACCAGTTAAAAGAAACCCCGGCACGGAATTATGCTCCATGCCGGGGTTCCTTTTTTTTACCTGATCCCCATTCAAAACAATAGTCCAAGAAATCAAAACAATAGTGCAGGCAGCGGGAGGCGATTCGCTGCACCTTCGCATTGATTAGTATTTAAATACGCAACAGAAAAATAAAAAGAGATGAAAAAGCAACCCTTCAACTTCAGATCCCTGCTCCTCTTGAGCTTTGTGGCTATGCTGACTTTCGGATTTTTCACTCCGCAAGCGATGGCCACGACGCCAGTTTCCTTGCTGAAAGGCCAGCTGCCAATTCCCGGTTCCAGTGAAATGGCGGGTTTTCTTCCCACCAGCCTGCACGGTGTTCTTCTGGAAAACCAGGGAGTTCAGTTAGTATGGGAACAGGATGGGAATCTGAACCTTCGTTTTTACAATCGGGAGATCCTGTGGAGTTCGAATACAGGAGGAAAAGGAGATGTCCTGTATTTTCAGCAAAGTGATGGTAAATTGTTGATCAAAGATAAAAGTAATAATGTGGTTTGGAGTGCCGGAATCACCGGAGGACAAAAACTCGAGGTGCAGGCCAACCGCAACCTGGTACTGCTCAACAGCAGTAACCAAAGGATCTGGGAATCCGGCACGACCATCAACACTCTGCAAACGGATGGACTTAGGAGGATTGGAGCCACCGGCAAGCCGCAAGACTTTATGGTTCCCTTGAACACCAGCTACCAATACATCACTATCTATACGGAGGGAGCCGATGGGGGAAAGAAGCAAGTAAAAGAAGCATCGGGTGCCACCCGCTTTACAGTGAAGGCAGGCTCCGGGGCCACGATCGTTGGTATCTATGAAATCGGTACTGGTGAAAATCAGATTCCACCGGGCTCCTTTCTTCGGGTTTTTGTTGGGAAAAAGGGGTACACGCGCACCGGGCAGACCACATCCGGGTGCGATGGCGGTGGTGGTACCGGTGTCCTGTTGAAAAGGTACAATGAGCCCGAATGGCGCTTGTTGCAAGTGGCCGGAGGCGGTGGCGGAGCCTACTCAGATTGTTGTACGGATAAACATGAAGGAAAGTCCGCTGAAACAGGCAGGGATGGTGGAAAAGCGGATGGCAGTAATAGCGGAAACGGGGGGACGAATGGCGGGGATGGAGGAGCAACGGGTAGCACAGGTAGTACGCCTGCAGAGCCTGGTCGTGGTGCGTTTTGTAGTAGTACCTATTATGGCATGTGGCCCGGGGGGAAGAGTGACCCGACCATCCTGCCGGGTAATGTGGACAACAATTACAGCTTTGGTCATGAGGGTATTGATGATGGCGAGTTTGGATTTGGTATAGGTGGTGATGGCGGTACTGCCGGCGGCGGCGGCGGTGGTTATTCCGGTGGCGGTGCCGGCGCATCTTACCATGCTGGCGGTGGTGGAGGGAGTTATCTGAACACCGAGCAAATGGCGATCCACAACATTGTAAAGATAAAACATGGTGCTACCTCGGATACGCAAGACGGATACATCCTGTATCAATTCAGTAATTCGGTGCCCGATCAGGAGATTAAATTTGCCTATAACACCAATAAGTGTATTGACGACGATCATAGCAGCACCACCAACGGCACCAACATCCAGTCATATAGCTGCAACGGCACCAACGCGCAAAAATGGTTTTTCCAATTTGAAGATCGTACGATCCGCTCGATGGTGGATATCTCAAAATGCCTCTCCCTTAAGGATGACACTGGCGACAATGGCACGAACATCCATTTATGGGATTGTAAAGTCAACTCGAATCAGACTTGGGTGTACAACGGCATCCAAAAAACGATCCACTCGGGTTTGAATGGGAACAAATGCATGGACGCAGCCAACGGCAGCGCCTATCCGAATTCCAATGTCAATGTCCAGTTGTGGGATTGCCAATACACGAATGACAATCAGAAGTGGGAGATCGCCGGCGCTACTACGGTGAGCAATCCGGCAAACATGAAACACATCGTGCCGGTTTTGGCTACCGGCTTTGCGGTACACTCGCATACCGGCGCGGAATCGGGCTCCAACATCCAATTGTGGACCAAGGATAATATCAACACCGCCGAGCAATGGTATTTCGACGGCCTGGCCATCAAGATGCGGGATTACCAGAATCTGTGTATTGACCTCAGCCACAACAATACGGACAACGGTAACAACATCCAGTTGTATAACTGCAAATGCCCAGAAATTGGATCTGACAGGATGACCCGCACGATCGCTCGGCAGTGAATGAACAAGTGTATGCAGATCGAAAAGAACTGTGGATGGTGTGTACGGCAAGCGATCAAACGTAGAGATCTACGGTGCGATACGCCGAATCCCTTATCAGCAGTTTTAGTCAGGGTAAAAAAGCAAGTCACGTACTTTCCTCTGGTTCTATTAACCGGCTTTTTGATTTCGCTATACCGGAACATTTTTTTACCTGATATCCAGCAAAACAATAGTCCAAGAAATCGAGACAATAGTAAAAGCCCCCCTTTTAATATGCGACGAACTTTGTCCCAACAAATCACGCCTGACAATCATAGGCAATTCGATTATCTAAAAAAACAGATATCATGAAACATCAAAACAAGTTCAATGACATGCTTAGAAAATTTGGAGTTTTCGTATTGACAATAACCTTTGTGGCCATACACATGGCAAGAGCCCAGGGCCCCATCGAACCCGATAATTATTTGTACACATATAACCCGAGTTATCCCTACGAATATATGACGAGCGGGCACTATCAGGAAGTAACCATCCCATCAACAACAGAGGCTTCCTACCTCTACTTAGAAGTAAAAGGTGGAGATGGCGGATACAACCTGAACCACAACGGCGGCATAGGTGCTGTGACAAAAGGTATGTTTGAAATTGGCACCGGAACCAACCAGATCTCTCCAGGTTCAACACTACGGATGATCCAGGGGCAGCATGGCAGAAAACCACTTTGGCGATTCAGGAACAATGGCAGAGTTCTGCTGGTGGTGGCGGAGGCAGGCGCCATTGCTCCTTCCAGCGGAAGAACGAACTGGGATGCAAGTATTTTGTCCTGATGGTCGCTGGCGGTGGTGGCGGTGGCGGAGAAAACAGGCTGGCCGCAGGAAACACACCGCAGAAACAGGCTCGTCCGGCGCTTCTTCACTGGAAGCGATCTCAATAATGGAGGCTTAAGAACTATCCGGGTCAATCGACTTCGATACCAGCAATTGGTGCTTCCATGGATAAAATGCATCATTTGGCAGCGCATCCTGCAATTCAGGCATATCCAACCCAGCAGGGGAGCCCGGAAGGAGAACTGGCCGACAGGAGGTCTTAGTTGTGAGTGTCTTTGCTGGGGTGGATTTGGCTTTAGCGGTGGTGGTTCAGGAAATTCAATGGCCGGCAGCGGTGGCGGCGGCAGATACAGTGGCAGCAGTGGCAGCGGATGCAACCTTCACGGCAGTGGTGGTAACGGCAGCGGCGGCTGGCCCCTTGTGACTTCCAGATTCAATATAGCACAAAAATCAATTGTTGGTGAAAGGTACCACGTAGTCCTTCAGTGGCTATATAACCTGTAACGCCAATTCCAAAGCATAAAATTTGCATACAATACAGGGAAAATGCATTGATGACAATGACAGCAGCAATACAAACAACAATTACGAACATTCAGTCCTATACTTGTACTGGTAATGCCAATCAAAGTGGTTCATCAACCCAGCGGATCATTATCCGCTTGTCGATGAAATTTGATAAATGCCTCTCTCTCACAAGGTAACACGGGCAATAATGGCACGAACATCCATTTATGGGATGTAATGTCAGCTCAAATCAGTTTTGGGTGTACAACAGCCTCTACGATGATTCACTCGAATTAATTCAAAACAAATGCATTGATGCAGTTAATGGAAGCGCATATCCAATTCGAACGTCAACCTACAATTGTGGGGATTGCATCTATACCAACAACAATATGAAGTGGGAGATCGACGGCGCTACGACGGTGAACGATGTGTCAACAAAAACACATCGTTCGATATCCGCTACCGTTTTTGCCGTCACTCGCACCAGCGCCAATCAGGCTCAACATCCAGCTCTGGACCAAGGGTTTCTTACCAATACGGCCGAACGAGTGGTACTTCGACTGACTGTGCATCAAATACGCGATCATCAAACCCTGTGCATCGACCTCAGCTTCAAACAATACCTCAACAACAACATCGGTTATTACAACTGCAATGGCACCAACGCTCAGAAATGGATCTACGACAGGATGACCCGATCGATCCGTTCAGTGGTCAACCAGATAAGTGCATGCAGATCAGGTTCAACTTTCGACAGGGTGTACGGCAAGCGATCGAATGTGAATATTTACGATTGTAATGGATCAGCCGCGCAACAGTTCTGATCAGGAGTAATGATTTTTTTTAAGAGGGGGTGTTCGCCTACGCCGGCGAACACCCCTCTTTCTTTACTAAACAATAGTCCAAGAAATCAAAACAATAGTGCAGGCGCCGGGAGGTGATTCGCTGCACTTTTGTCTTGATAAGTTTTCAAATACACCACAGAAAAATAAAAAGTGATGAAAAAGCAACCCTTCAACCTCAGATCCCTGCTCCTGTTGAGCTTTGTGGCTATGCTGTCTTTCGGATTTTATTCTCCGCAAGCGATGGCCACAGCGCCTGTTTCCTTACTGAAAGGCCAGTTGCCGATTCCCGGTTCCAACCAAACAACAGGCATACTCCCTACCAGCCTGCACGGCGTGCTGCTGGAAAACCAGAAAGTCAAACTGACCTGGGAAGAGGATGGCAATCTTACCCTTCGCTTTTACGACCGGGAGATCCTGTGGAGCTCGAATACAGGAGGAACCGGAGCCACTTTGTACTTTCAGGAAGGCGATGGCAAGCTCTTGATCAAAAACCAAAACAATACCGTGGTCTGGAGTGCCGGCACGATTGGCGGCAACAAACTCTGGCTGCAGTCGGACCGCAACCTGGTACTGGTCAGCAGTACCGACCAAACCATCTGGGAATCCGGCACGACCATCAACTCCCTGGAAACGGGGGATGGATGGCATCGGATCGGCAATACCGGCCTGCCGGAAGACTTCATGGTGCCCTGGAACAGTGGCTACAATTATCTTACCATCTACACGGAAGGTGGTGATGGAGGGAAAAAGGATGTCGCCAGCGCCGGCGGCGTTACCGCGAAAGGAGGTTCCGGAGCAACGATCATAGGCACCTATGAGATCGGAAACGGTGATAATCAGATCCCCCCGGGGTCCTTCCTCCGGGTTTTTGTCGGTTCAAGAGGGGTCACGCGGACGGGCGGATCTACCTCCGGTTGTAGCGGCGGGGGTGGGACTGGAGTCTTGATGAAGAGGTATGGTGGAAGTAATTGGCACTTACTACAAGTGGCCGGTGGCGGCGGTGGCGCTTATTCATATTGTTGTAGTGGCGCGGAGGACGGAAGGTCTGCTGAAACGGGCAGGGATGGTGGAAAAGGTGGCGGCAACAATGGCGGTGCTGGTGGGACGAATGGCATGAACGGAGAGTATAAGTTGGGCGGTAATCCCGGTAAAGGAACGTTTGATTGGGAGTGTATGTGGGAGGGGGGAGATAGCAATCCAAATATATTGCCGGGACAAGCTAATAACAATTATAGTTATTATGATAATGATTTTGCTTATAATTCGGTCAATATACCATTTGGATTTGGTCAAGGCGGCGACGGAGATATTGCCGGCGGCGGCGGTGGTGGTTATTCCGGTGGCGGCAATGGTACCGGCTATCATGCCGGCGGAGGTGGCGGCAGTTACCTGAATACCGAGCAAATGGCGATCACGAACATCGTGATGATCAAGAACGATCCGACCATGGATACAGGAGATGGTTTCATCCTGTATCGATTCAGCAGCACTGGGCCGGATAATAGCATCCACTTCGCCTATAACACGAACAAGTGTATTGACGACAATGGCAGCGGAACCAGCAATGGCAACAATATCCAGTCGTGGAACTGCAACGGCACCAACGCGCAAAAATGGTATTTCCATCCCACGGATCGCACGATCCATTCCGCGCTGAACTACAATAAATGTATTGACCTTTCCGGTGGGAATACCAATAACGGCGCCAATATCCAACTGTGGGATTGTACGAGTGGCAACGATAACCAGCACTGGGTGTACAATGGCCTCTTCAAAACGATCCACTCGTCGGTGAATTCGGGCAAATGCTGGGATGCCGCCAATGGCAGTGCCAGTACCGCAAATGTCAATGTCCAGTTGTGGGATTGCCAATATTCGAATAATAACCAAAAGTGGGTAATCGATGGCGCTACGACGGTGAGCAATCCGGCAAACATGAAACACATCGTCCCGGTCTTGGCGTCCAATTTTGCGGTGCACTCGCACACGGGCGCTGAATCGGGTTCCAATATCCAACTGTGGACCAAAGACAACACTAACACGGCCGAACAATGGTATTTCGACGGCTGGGCCATCAAGATGCGCGATCAGCAAACCCTGTGCATCGACCTCAGCAGCAGCAACACCTCCAACGGCAACAACATCCAGTTGTGGGGTTGCAACGGCACCAACGCCCAAAAATGGATCTACGACGGTATGAATCGCTCGATCCGCTCAGTGATCAATCCGGGCAAGTGCATGCAGATCGTGGAGAACAGCGATGGCGCGTACGGTAAGCGTTCCAATGTACAGATCTGGGATTGCAACGGATCGGCTGCCCAGCAGTTCCTGATCCAGGAGTAATGATTTTTTATAGAAATTGTTCGCCTACAATGAGCACCCTCTTCTAACCAAACAATAGTCCAAGAATTCAGAACATTAGTCCGGTGCTTCCTTAGTTAAAGCTGGCACCTTTGTATTGGTAAGGAAATAAAATGTCAATTAATTCATAAAAATTAAAAAATGAAAAAGTATAAAAAGCCAAGCAAGATCCAAACCTTTTTGCTTTTGATCATGATTGCTCTTTTCGTACCTGCCCTGCTAAATGCACAATGGGATTACTGGCACGTTATGGAACAGCAATACGGAGTCGCAGCTGTATCAGATGCTAAAAATGGTGGACGCTCACTTACAATGCAGAATAATGATAAAGACTTTTTTGTCTCCTATACCGGATCGTATGTAGATCTGGTTGTTCCGGGTAATGTCAATTATGACCACCTGCGAATTGAAGTGAGGGGCGCTGACGGTGGAAGCAGGATAAACACCGCACTGGTTACCCCATTTAAAACCAAAGGTGGCGGCGGAGCCTTGATCAAAGGTTATCTAAAAATTGGAACTGCTGCAAATGAAGTGCCACCAGGGTCAACTGTTCGGATGATTATCGGTAAAAGTGGCGATATTCATAACACAGTATATTTGGAATGTGCTGCCGGCGGCGGTGGAACAGGCATCTTTATTAAAAAACCTGATGAAGGCTCCTGGCAAACAATTGCTGTTGCAGGTGGTGGCGGAGGTGCTTATTCAGACTGCTGTTTGGCCCAACAAGAAGGCCAATCGGCATCCACGACAACTTCAGGTGTAAAAGGGGCCACAAAAGGCGGAACAAACGGAAGCGATGCCAATGGTGGCGGAGGTGGGTTGAACAGCTCCACGGAAAACGGGGAGCCGAAAGGCTCCTGGGGCAAATATACTACCGGGGATCCGGAAGGAGGAGGTGCAACTACCTCGAGTGGTAAATATTTTGGCTGTGGCTTCGGTCAGGAATCAGGCGCCATGGGCGGTGGCGGTGGTGGTTATTCCGGTGGTGGCTGTGGATCTTCGGTTAAAGGCGCGGGTGGCGGCGGCAGCTACATGAATAGTTTGTGGTTGTTTTTTAGTCAGTTCAGCATATTGTCTACTACAAATTCTCCTATGGACGGCTATGTTGTCTTTCAGCTCACAAGTGATGCTCCTGAGATTAGGGCTATCAAATTTGCCTATAATACCAATAAATGCATTGATGACTACGGAAGTGAAACCAGCAACGGCAATAATATTCAAACCTATTCTTGCACCGGCAATTACAACCAATTGTGGTACTTCCACCCTACAGATCGCACCATCCACTCCGGGTTAGATTTTGGCAAATGCCTGGATCTTAGTGGTGGGAATACCAGTAATGGCACCAACATCCAGCTGTGGGATTGTACGAATGACAACGATAACCAACACTGGGTGTACAATGGCCTCTTCAAAACGATCCACTCGTCGGTGAATTCAGGCAAATGCTTGGATGCGGCAAACGGTAGTGCTTATCCCAACTCGAATGTGAACATCCAGTTGTGGGAATGTCAATATTCAAATAACAACCAAAAGTGGGTAATCGATGGCGCTACGACGGTGAGCAATCCGGCGAATGTGAAGCACATCATCCCGGTTTTGGCGCCAAGCGTTGCGGTGGCCTCCGCCCTTGGAAATGTATGGGGCTCCAACATCCAGCTATGGACCAAGGATGCATCCCTGTCCTCCGAAAACTGGTATTTCGACGGCTGGGCCATCAAAATGCGCGATCTGAAGATTACTGCATTGATCTGCGCCATGCTTCAACAGCAACATCGGTTGTGGGGGTTACCTTGGCATAACCTTAAAAATGGATCTACGACGGGATGAATCGCTCATCCGCTCGGTGATCAACCCGGGCAAGTGCATGCAGATCGAACTCAACGCAGATCCCGCATACGGCAAACGGTCAAATATAGATATCCAGGATTGCAATGGATCGGCTGCGCAGCAGTTCCTGATCCAGGAGTAATGATTTTTTTAATGAGGGGTGTTCGCCGGCCGGCGAACACACTTCATTCTTTTCTTAAACAATAGTCCAAGAAATCGAGACATTAGTCCCAGTCCAGCTATGCCAAGGAGGATACCTTTGCTTTATCAAAAGATGGATAAGGGGCAAAAGCCAATTTTCAATTTTAGGAACAAAAAATTACTTCATATCATGAAAATCCATAAGCAATTCAAAGGCATACTGGTTAATTTCAGTGCGTTTTTATTGGTAATGGCATTCGCAATAGCACATAAGGCTAATGCACAGAACTCCATTGACCAGGAAAATCATTTGTACACTTTTAATCCTAATTACCCCTATGAATACGTTACCGAAGGGGTCTATAAGGAGTTATTAATCGCTCCATCCACCCAGGCTACCCACCTGTACCTGAAAGTGAAGGGTGGCGATGGTGGATATAATCTCTATTTTAATTTGGCATTACTTCAAAACCTCAAAAATGGAGGTGGGATAGGCGCGGTAACATCGGGCTTGTTTCAAATTGGTACCGGGAGCGGCCAAATCCCTCCAGGCTCCAAACTGCGATTGATCCCCGGGCAAAGAGGTCGCAGCCACATGGGCGACGCGTCGGGGTCATGGGGAGGTTCAGGCGGCGGCGGTGGTGGCGGCAGCGCAGTCGTCCTTCTGCCGGCTGGAAAGACCAACTGGGAGACAGAAAGCATTGTCCTGATGGTCGCCGGCGGTGGCGGCGGTGGTGCATCGAAAACCTGCGGCCGCCCCGGTAATACGCTTAAAACGGGTAGAGGGGGGTATGATACGTGTGGTAATGACCTAAATAATGGCGGTGGTTTAAATCAGCCAGGTAAGACGAATAACGATGCCAGTCCTGGTGCGGCGATGGACAAAAATGCCGATTTAGGAGGTGCGACATGCAATCTTTCGAACGGGTCTGGGGCCCATAAGGGCTGGCCAACAGGAGGAAAGGGGTGTGATTGCATTTGCTGGGGTGGATTTGGATTTGGCGGTGGCGGTTCCGGAAACGCTGCCGGCGGTGGCGGCGGTGGCTATTCAGGGGGCGGCCCCGGTCACTTTTGGGATGGTGGGGATTCGAACTGTCCAAATGGCGCCGGCGGTGGCGGCGGCGGCGGCAGCTACGTGACCTCCAGCCTCACGGTCGAACAAGAATCAATTGTAGGCACCGGCACCACCACCAGTCCGACTGACGGGTATATAACCTACGGTTTGCTGGAAGCAAAAAACATCAAATTTGCCTATAATGCGAACAAGTGTATTGACGACTATGGAAGTGCTACCAACGATGGCAATAATATTCAGACGTATTCTTGTACCGGCAATTCCAATCAAAAGTGGTTCATGCTTGACGATCGCACCATCCACTCCATGCTGGATTTCGACAAATGCCTGGACCTGGATAATAGTAACACGGCTAATGGTACCAATATCCACCTCTGGGATTGCAACGGTACAGACGCCCAGCACTGGGTATACAATGGCCTTTTCAAAACGATCCACTCGTCGGTGAATTCAGGCAAATGCTTGGATGCGGCAAACGGTAGTGCTTATCCCAACTCGAATGTGAACATCCAGTTGTGGGAATGTCAATATTCAAATAACAACCAAAAGTGGGTAATCGATGGCGCTACGACGGTGAGCAATCCGGCGAATGTGAAGCACATCATCCCGGTTTTGGCGCCAAGCGTTGCGGTGGCCTCCGCCCTTGGAAATGTATGGGGCTCCAACATCCAGCTATGGACCAAGGATGCATCCCTGTCCTCCGAAAACTGGTATTTCGACGGCTGGGCCATCAAAATGCGCGATCACCAGGAATTATGCATTGACCTGCACGACAGCAACACCGACAACGGCAACAACATCCAGTTGTGGGGCTGTAACGATACCAACGCCCAAAAATGGCTCTACGACGGGATGAATCGTTCGATCCGCTCGGTGATCAACCCGGGCAAGTGCATGCAGATCGAACTCAACGCAGATAGCGCATATGGTAAGCGGTCGAATATTGATATCCAGGATTGCAACGGATCAGAGGCACAGCAGTTCCTGATACAGGAATAATGATTTTTATGAGGGATGTTCGCCTGCAGGCGAACATCCCTCATTCTTTTCTTAAACAATAGTCCCAAAAGCCAAGGTGTGTTTATCGCAACTTTGATTAATTAACAAAACGGTTCAACATGTTTGCCAGAAAACTTACCCTGCTCTTAAGCCTCTGTTTTATCTCCCTTGTATTTAGCCAATGCGTCGACAAAACCCAAGGCGCAGATGAGCCACAAAATACGACGGCACCCATTCCAAACCTGGAAGGCATTTGGGTTAATACCTATGGTCGAATAATTTACTGGAATAAGACAATCAGTACTATTCCTGAAGACTATGAAACTGCCCAATTTGAAATTAAAGGCCAGAACGGTGCGGTCTTCGAAGCTTACCAATCTTTAATTCCAAAAAGCTCAGAACATCCCGGGCGCCATGGTTCCGATGCTCTGCCCAAAACGGCACTTCCGTTACTAGGTGTGATTGATTGGGACGGGATGTCGGTATGGATGACCGATATTGGCGATAACACCATTTACAAGTGTACGATTACCGGAGAAAATACCATGCAGTGTATGGTTTGGGAAAGCGGCGATCACGCATTAGCCGGCCGTATTTTGCTGGAGCGCAAGTGAAAAAGTATTGGCGACACATTGATGCATTAAATTCAAACAATGAAATATTATCCATTTACACAAAATAGTGCAATCGCCTGCCTGACCGGCTTTCTGCTCTGCTGGGCTGCCGGGCTTTGGGCCCAGGCAGGAATGATCGATTCCACTTTTGGAAATAATGGAATTGTCCTGATCGATATTAATTCGGGAGGTTCTGATCGAATTTATACTGTCATGGTTCAGCCTGACAACAAGGTAGTGGCTGTGGGAAACTCAAAAAAGTTTCCCGGCAACTCCATTCCTGTTTTGATAAGGCTGTTGGAAGACGGGAGTTATGATCCTGACTTTGGCACAGACGGGGTCGTTCTTTCGGACTTCGGTGACGTCGGACCTGAATTCTATGCAGCTGCGCTGGACGAGGATCAGAGGATTGTCGCGACCGGGTATGGCAACGATGGTGATTTCATGACGGCCCGCTTCCTGTCGGATGGTTCCCCGGACCCATCCTTCGGTACGAATGGGATCGTATATACCGATTTTTTCAACAATGAGGACTATGCCAATGCCATTGCGCTGCAAGCCGACGGCAAGATCGTGGCCGGGGGAACCGGCTATCATCCGAATGACCCGGAAGATTATGGGTTCGCGCTTGCCCGCTTCAACAGTGACGGATCCCTGGATACCACTTTCGGCAATCAGGGAAAGGTGATCACCCAAATCGGACCAGGCAACGATGAAATTACCAGCCTGGTCATCCAGACCGATGGAAAGCTGCTGGCCTGTGGATTCACCGTGGATGGCCCCGATCACAAACCCTATCTCGTTCGTTATCATCCGGACGGTACATTAGATACAGAATTTGGATCAGCCGGAATAGTGGTGGACTCCCTCAGTAACATACCCAGGAAGTTCCAGTGGACGAGCCTGCTGCCCGATGGAAGGATTGTCGTTGTCATTACCGCGCTGGGGGGGGATCAAAATTTCGGAGTAGCCAGGTACCTTGCAGACGGCACGCCGGACAGTACTTTTAACGGCACTGGAAAGCTGGTGCTCGATCAGGCAGTTGATTGCCAAGGCCTCGGATCCGGCTTGGTGATGCCGGACGGTAAGCTAGTGATAGGAGGGAGCGCCGGACCGACTGGTGAATTTTTGGTGGGAAGAATTAACACGGACGGGAGCATCGACACCACGTTTGGGAATAATGGATTTGTAAAGCAGCAAGGTACTGGCGCTTTCAGCTTCATTAAATCAATGGCCACGACCCCGGATGGAAGTCTGATTGTGGCCGGTTATGGTATCCAAGGCGGCAATACCCTTAGCGACTTTGTATTGGTGAAATACCTCAACGACCTGGCGCTGGGCGCCCTGAATTTTGAAAAACCTGCGCAGGAGGTACTGGTATACCCTAATCCCATAGTCGACCATGCCGTGCTTCGCTACGAGCTCGAAGAAGGGCAGCAAATCACCATTCGCCTGCTGGATGCAGCTGGCCGGCCCATAAAGACCTTTGTTCAGGATCAGTGGCAGGCTCCCGGCAGCTATCAACAGTCCATCTCTATTCCGGATACTTTGCCATCGGGCTTTTATGTGATCCAGCTCCTTTCGCCGAATGGGCAGGTTGCGGTTAAGGTGATGAAATAGTAGTAGATCATTTTTTTCAAAAATTCAATCCAATACCATGATAGCAACTTTGAATCCTGGCAAACTAATCCTTCCGTTCTTTGCCCTGCTGGCGCTGACCCTTATTTCCGCATGTCAAAAGGACACAGTCGACCCCATTTACCTCCCGGAGGTTGGCCACCAGGCTATTTCCTTCACCCACAAATTCAATCCGGCGGACTATGAGGAGGGCAAGCGCATTGTCGTAGAGGAATTTAGCGTGGCCATAGAGAACTCCGGGCAGGTTCGGCGTACTTATTTTATGAGCAACCCGGATAGCGCAGAAGTGTATGCGATCTCCTTTTTCGATCCCGGCAGCAGCACGACCGAATGGGCTCAAAACCCGGAGCGCCAGATCCTTGCCGACTCTCTGGCCCAACTCGCCGTCGAACCGGTCACGGCCCAGCAATACACCCTCGAGCTGGCGCATGATTCCAATTGATGGAATTAGGATAAGAAGCAACGAGTCTTTGTTTGAGCTCAAACAAAGACTCGTTGCTTCTTAAATTTACTCCTTTCCATCTGCCTTTCATTATCCAGTTGAATGCAGATAAAGATCCCTTCACCTGCCAATGGGCGCGCATTGTGCGCTGTGCCGGCGGGGATGAATACCGTTGCCTGAGCTTTTACGGTTTGTTTCTCCCCATTGAGTTCAATCTCATATACCAGTTCCGGCCCAAATGGGAGCAGGATATTGAACTCATCGAAATCATGGGTGTGGGATACGGCAAAATTATCTTCTTGATGGTCCATGGTTGTCGAGTTTTGCATTTGGAAAAGAAGATGTATTGCTGCATCCAATACAAAGGTGCCGGGATTGAGGATGCAAGACCTGGACTGTTGTTTCAGGCATTTGGATTATTGTTTATACTCAAGTGATTTGACGGCCGCCGGCCGTCAAATCACTTTTTCTTTAGTATAGAGCATATTCTAAAAATACTTATGGAGATGTAAAGGCCCCATTCAATTGACACACTTCCAACCATCCCACCCTGAATGAAAAAAACCGCATTTCCACCTTTCAAGGCAGGATTTCCTTAACTTTGAACCACTGTTCAAATGGGGTGCGCTACTTCAGTCTGACAAAAATTTGGCAGCTTTATGAGACGCATTTGTGATCAAAGGTTCTTTAACAGGTTCAAGGTTTAGCATATTTGTGTCCACTTTCGGCAGACCACGTAATAACTCAAAGCCATCAAAATGACTCGTCCGGACGAAGCAATTTTTCCAATGGATATTTGCAGAACTAACGTCGTGCTTTGGGAAGCCAACTATTGTTTCAAGCTCCATAGGCTATTGCGTAGTCTGACGATGAAGCCACAGAGATTCCTGACCATATTATTATTCCTTTCCGCTGTCCTTTCCATACAGGCGCAGGATATTAATGGACTCCCCAAGCTTTACCCTGCGTATTCAGAAGATTTCAGCAACTACAGCAGTTTTCCTTCTACCTGCTTCCAGAATTGCTTTCAGGATCAGGACGGCAGATTGTGGTTGATCCCTTGTCTTTCCGCCAGCGCACATGCTTCGCTCCATTTATTTCAGTTCGATGGGTATGATTTCAGGAATGTGCAGGGAGAAATTGAAAATCTCCCTGCCGACGTACACATAATAGGGGTCAACCAGCAACGATCCACCCTGATATGGTATGCTACCGAACCGATCGGCAACCAACTTTTTTTCTACGATCTGCAAACCCATCGGTTACGTAAGGAGGAGATCCATTTGACGGGGCACATATTATCCGGAGTAATTACACCGGATAACCGGATCCTGCTGACTATTAAACAAGCCCGAGAATGTGTGATTGCAGAATGGGCCGATGGTCAGCTCATGGAGTTGGGGAGTTTGAAGCATTCGGAAGATCTGGGAAATGGTATTTCGGTCATTCAGCTAGATGATCAGGAGGTCTGGGTGTTTATCCAAAACACGGGAGATTATATCACTCGCTTTAACTTCAGGAACAATACAGTTAAAAAGTATTTTTTCTCCGATTTTAAACCCAACGGAGTTCCGCCGGCTGCTGACGCTTTAACCGTGATCCTTCCCGGAATGCCCCAGGATCAAATAGGTGGTGTTTATTTTTTTCTTTTGGATAGAAATAAAAAGCAAACCACATTCACGCTCTATAAATTTCAGAAGGAAAAAGATTTAATAGAACGTGTGGAAGGCCAACCTGATGGGATTACCGGGCGGAGCAGGGTTTTTCGGGATGATTCAGGGAGTCATCTTTTTTTGTACGCAGGCGAGGACAAGCAATACAAGGCAATTCTACAGGACACCTCTGGCCGGCGCTACGACTATTCCGCTTTTTTTTCAGACCTGGGAGAGAATAATGTTTACAGCATTTTGAGCACGGACTTTAAAGACCGGTTAATTCTATGTTCAGACAAGGGTATCTTTGAAAAGCAAGGCATCAACAAAGAAGGCATTAAGTATTTACTGGAGGGCGTTTCCATCCGGGCAATGATTGAATTGCCGGATCAAAAAGTCTTGGTCAGCCAGCAAAACCCGGGTAATTTTGTATTAGACCTGAAATCCAACACGACGGCAACTTTCAAAGTGCCGGGATGTCCATTTGATATTCAAGGCTTCCCTACTGCTTTCTATTATGACCAGGAAGGAAAATTGCTTTCCTACAATGGCGATGTGTTCATCAAATATGATACGAGTACCCAGATCTGCGAATCTTTTTTCCCTGGGGCAGGCCCTATCAAGAACTTCACCCCGGTAGATGCCGACCAGGTGGCCCTTTTATCTGGGGAAGGGAGATTATCCCTTTTCCGTTTTTCAACCCATCAGTTAACTCCTGTTTTGAACAAAGGGGCGCCTGTCCAGATATCGGGGTTTCCGAATGGGATGCTCTATGATCAAAAAGGGAGGCTATGGGTGGCCTCTAATACGGGCCTTTGGAAGGTCAACGTGGCAAAGCAGGAAGTAGAAGTACTGGGAAAAGAAGCCCCTTTTCTCGATTCCCGCTTCCTTGCAATAAGGTCGGATGAAAAGGGAAGACTGTGGCTTGGGACGACCTTGGGCGGAGTGCATATTTACGATCCCGACACAAAAGAGCTGATTGTTGTCAATAGCGACAATGGATTAGCGAATAATACCGTGGCCAATATTTTGGAAGATGAGGATGGGGACTGGTGGCTGGGCACCTACAACGGCATTTCAATCGTAAATAAGCAGGGAGAACTGATCACTAATCTTGGGGTGAAAGATGGCCTGATTGAAATGGAAAGCAATCGTTTTGCCTCGCATAGAACTGGTGACGGGAAATTGTTGATTGGTACCGTTAACGGGTTATATGTAATTGACCCGAAGATCATCAAAGACCACATCCGGCAAAGTGGGCACCTAAAGGTCTATTTAACCTCCCTGGAATATTTCGATACCAGGAAAGGAGAAAAAACAAAGGAGAATTTTCAGCTTAATGATATCAAAACGTTGCGATTGCCTCCTTCCAACCGGTTTCTCAACCTTTCCCTGGCCCTGTCCAGTTATTTCAACCCCCAAAAGAACCAATACGCCTACATGCTGGAAGGAGTCGACGATGATTGGACCTTCCTAGATAATCAGCACTTGCTGAGCCTGAACAATTTACCGCCCGGCAAATACCGCTTATTGATCAAGGGCAGGGATGCTGATGGCCAATGGACCGAGGAACCCCTTGCATTGTCCATTCATGCCAGGGAGTTCTTTTACAAGACCGCCTGGTTCTATTTGTTAATAATCCTTCTGGTAGGCCTGACTACCGTGGTATGGATCTGGCGCCTCAGAACTCAAATAAATTTGGCTACCGAACAGATCCGCGCGGATAAAGCCATTATTGAAACCCAGGCCGACCAGTTGAAGGAAAAGGACAAGGCCAAGTCCCTGTTTTTTACCAATATCTCCCACGAATTTCGAACTCCCCTGACCGTCATCAGCGGCATGGCCAACCAAATTGTAGGCCAGGATAAGATTAAGGACCTGATCAAGCGCAACAGCTTGAGTCTCCTAAATATGGTCAACCAAATTCTGGATCTGCGCAAATTGGAGCTTGGCAAACTCAAGCTCGACCTGGTCCAGGGAAATATCGTGCAATACCTCCAATATGTTCTTGCGTCCTATGAAGCGATTGCGGAACTCAAAAGGGTTAAACTTCATTTCCTTCCGAAAGAACAAGAGATCATCATGGACTTCGATCAGGAAAAGTTCATGCGGATCATTTCCAACCTGTTGTCCAACGCCATCAAATTCACCCCGAAAGATGGTCATATATATTTGATCCTGGAAAAAGGAACGATAAACCAGGGCCCTGACCACCCTGTGGAGGCTCTGACCCTGACCGTATCAGATACCGGCATTGGCATTCCAAAAGAGCAGCAAGGCCAGATCTTTGACCGCTTCTTCCAGGTGAAGGAAGACGCTGCTGGAAACGTCCCGAAAGGCCGCAGTGAAGGCTATAACCTGGAAATGGCAGGCACTGGAATAGGTCTGGCCCTCACCAAGGATCTGATCACCCTCATGGGAGGAAGCATAAGCCTTGAAAGTACACCTGGTAAAGGTTCAACTTTTTCAGTTATGCTGCCGATTAGCCGCGAGGCAATGAAAGTGGACATAGAAAAACTGACCGTGGAAGACCTATCCTTGGTGGCGTTCGATCGGGCGGGATTGGAAAAAGAAATGGAACCGGCGCTGCCCAAGACCTCGTCTGCAGAAAAAAGCAGCGATCTGAGCCTACTTATCATTGAAGACAACAAGGACATTCAGCAGTACCTCACTACTTTACTGGAATCGAAATACACCCTTTACCTGGCCGGCGACGGTGAGGAAGGCATTGAAATGGCCTTCGAACACATTCCTGATCTCATCGTCAGCGATGTCATGATGCCGAAGAAGGATGGCTTCGAAGTATGCGATACGTTGAAAAACGACGATCGGACCAGCCACATCCCCATCGTCTTACTGACTGCTAAGGGAAGCGTGGAGTCCCGCATTGAAGGACTGGAACGAGGCGCCGATGCCTATCTGTCCAAGCCGTTCAATGAAAAAGAACTGTTCGTACGCCTGGAAAAACTGGCCGAATTACGCCGGTTGCTCCAACAAAGGTATCAGCATATCCGCCCACTTGCTCCCGATGCTGTTCAAGCGGCACCTGAAACCGGCTTTGAGAAGGAAGATGCCATCATGGCAAAGCTGCAAAAGATCGTGGAAGACAACCTGGACGATACCGATTTTGGCCCTACACAGCTTTGCAAGGCTATGGGTATGAGCCGCTCCCATCTTCACCTGAAGATCAAAGCGCTGACCAATCTTTCCACTTCTATTTTCATCCGCACCATCCGCTTGCACAAAGCCAAAGAGTTACTCCAACAAGGCGAATTAAACGTCACTCAGGTGGCATTGGAAGTGGGCTTTAATGATTTGAGCTACTTTTCCAGAAAGTTTACAGAAGAGTTTGGGGTGAATCCGCAGAAGGTGGTTCCCCTGTCGAAACAATAATCCAAAAAATCGAAACGACAGTCCATTTTCCAAATGGATAATTCCGGCATCTTTGTATCGAAATAACAATCCACAAGCAACACGGATTGTGTCGTAGCGTTGTCTGATTTTCTAATTCGAAAAAAATCAATGTATGAAAAACATATCCCTTTTCTGGATCTTCTTGATTTTACTCAGCCTGGGCTGTACTAAAGATAAACAAACCGAGCCGATCGTATTAGGCGCCATTTATAATCTGACCGGCGGCCAGGCCGCCCTCGATATTTCTTCTTCCAAAGGAGCACAACTCGCCATTCAGCAGGCCAATGAGGCAGGAGGTGTCCACGATCAAATGCTGGAACTCCTGTTGAAGGACGGGCAAACCAATACCGACACCCTGAAGGCTAAGGTTCTGGAGGTTTTGGAAGAGGCGCCCGCTACGCTGGCTTTTCTGGGTTTATCGGATTCCGACCAGGTATTGGCGGCTGCAGGAGAGGCAGCAAGTCACCAGCGGGTCTTCATGACCTCAGGGGCTACCTCGCCATTGCTTCCCGGGCAGATCCCGGATTACCTTTTCCTGGCCTGTTTCGGAGACAATGTGCAAGCGGCAGCGGCAGCCGAATATGCCTACGATACCCTGGGTGCGGCATCCGTTTCCATCCTATACGATTCTACAGATACCTATACCCGCTTGCTACAGGGCTACTTTACCACCCGCTTTGAAGAGCTGGGCGGCCAGGTCAATTCCCAAAATGCCTATTCCGCAGGTAGTATGGCTACAGCTGTTCAGGCAGCACAGGCGGCAGATCTCATCTTCTTTGCCGCCCTACCCCAGGATGTATTGCCGGGGATCCAGCTCATCCGCCAGGCCGGG
The DNA here is from genome assembly GCA_020636275.1 of Lewinellaceae bacterium. Lineage (GTDB taxonomy): Bacteria > Bacteroidota > Bacteroidia > Chitinophagales > Saprospiraceae > JADJTT01. Next base: position 1,946,737 of record JACJYD010000001.1, read on the forward strand.
ATTAACGTTCCGGTAATAGGAGGCGACAGTTATGATGAGCCTGATGTATGGCAGGGTCAAAACCAATTGGGCGAGGTCTATTTTACAACACATGCCTACCTTGGAGCGGATAACCCCAAACCCGAAGTCCAGGCATTCCGGCAAAGCTACATGAATGCTTACGGCGGAGAAGAACCAAATGCCTTTGCTGCCCTGGGCTACGATGCAGCCAGATTGCTGATCCGGGCGGTCGAACACTCAGATTCCCCCCATCCAGAATCGATACGCCAGGCGCTGACTGAGATCCAGGGTTTTAACGGTGTGACCGGTACGATCAGTTTTGGTCCGGACAGTCGCATTCCAAGCAAATCCGTAACCATTATGGAGGTCGTGGATGGGAGCCAGAAATTTGTACTGGAACTCACTCCCGTGAAGATACCTGTACCCTGATCCATTGGGGGAAATCTATCGTTCCAATGCCAAAGAGAGAGATCAGTTTATTGCTAATCGTCCAAGATAGCAATCTTCAGGAACGATTGGAGAATGCTTTGGAAGGAAGGTATCGACTCAAGACCGTAACCAATCTTGAAAATGGGTTGGCTATGGCTTTTTCGTCGGTACCGGATATTATCATTATCCAAAGCGATATGCCAAAGGAACGTCTAATGACTACAGGTAAGGCTATAAGGGAAAACCAGCTTACCAGCCATATTCCCATCATTTTAATCCTAGACGATAACTTAATCAGGGATCAATCAAATTTTTATTTTGCCGATGTCATCCTGGTATTTTCCTTTTCCAAAAAAGAAATGATCACCGCTTTACGGAATGTTATAGCGAAAAAAATACAATTGATGAAGCGCTATCCGATATTCTATAATAGCGATAATGCTTTCACGCGTGAGCAAACTTTTTTGAGCAATTATTTGGAACAATTCCTCAAATAATAGAAAATGAAAATGGAAGACATTTCAGCTTCTCCTTTGTACAGTGAGGATTTTGCGCCCGTTACATCATCCGCACGAAACTGGACGACCTGGAACTTTACCTCGCTATGGATTGGTATGGCCGTATGTATACCTACCTATATGCTGGCAGGCAGTATGATCCGGGAAGGAATGAACTGGTGGCAAGCTACCTTAACCATCCTGCTCGGTAATCTGATCGTTTTACTACCCATGATCCTGAATGCATATGCCGGCGCCCAATACGGACTGCCTTTGCCTGTCCTGCTCCGGGCTAGCTTTGGCACACGGGGTGCGGTACTGGCCGCCCTTTTGCGAGGCCTGGTAGGCTGTGGCTGGTTTGGCATCCAAAGCTGGATCGGAGGAGAGGCTATCTGGGATCCGGTTCAATTGCTGGGACGGTTTAGCTCACCGGTGGTAGTCATTATCTCCATGGTGGGCTTAACCATCGCTACCCTGTCGACCAACATTGCGGCCAATGTGGTTGCTTCGGCAAATGATATCGCCAATATTGCGCCAAGCAAGATCAGTTTCCGCATGGGTGGATACATCACCGGGTTTATTGGGATACTGATCTTCCCCTGGAAATTGCTGGCCGATCCACAAGGCTTTATTTTCGTCTGGCTAATCGGATATTCGGCCCTGCTTGGAGCCCTGGCCGGCGTCATGATCTGCGATTACTATTTGATCCGGAAAACCCGTCTGAACGTTAATAGTCTGTTTTCTCCAAATGGAGAATACGGACGCTGGAATTGGCCGGCCTGGGTCGCGTTGATGATTAGCCAGTTGCCTGTATTGCCAGGTTTCCTGTCTCAAACAGGAGTTGTCCCTTCCGATAGGATTCCGGCGTTTTTTCAGGATCTATATACCTATGGATGGTTTATTACTTTTTTCTTTGCACTAGTTACCTATTGGATCCTAAAAACCAGGACTATAAATAGAGCGACTTCCTCTTCCGCATCTTTTAATTATGGATTCATTACACGCGCATTCCGCACTCGAAACAATAATCCAGATCTGTGAAACAATAGTCCAAAACTGCCCCCCGATGATGCCTCATCTTTGTAGCAGTGATACAATTACTGCAGCTTCAAAAAAGAGTCATCATGAAAATCACACCTGTAATCACACTGCTTCTGGTCTCCGTATTCTTTGTCAATTGCCAGCTCGCCAGAGCCAATCATCTGGAAAACACAGAGATCAGCCTACAAATAGAAGGGGCTTCCTCTTGCTGGATCTACCTTCAGGGAGTCCACAAAAACGTTAAATCAAAAGTTGATTCAACCTGGCTGGATGCTGAAGGAAAAGGCCTTTTCAAATATGATACACCCCTAGACCAAGGCTACTACGATCTGGTCCTGTCAGAGGATGTTTCTTTTTCTATTTTATTGGACCGTGATCAGACCTTCTCCCTGAAGACCAATATGGAGCAGTTGGTCCAAAATATGGAGGTCCAAGGAAGCACGGAAAACGCCTTATTGTATAAGAATATGCAACTTGACTTCGATCTGCAGGAGCGTTTTCAGGCCGAGGTTATGGATATCCAGCAGAGAGAGCAACAGCTGGACCAAAACCTGATCAACCAACTTCGGGAAAAATATTTTGCTGAAAAAGCGACCTCCCTGAATAACACCTTTCAACTATACCCAGACGCCTTGTTTACCAAGTATGAAAAAGCCAGGCAGGAACCCCAAAAAATGTATGCCATCCTGGCTGATCAAAGCCTCGATCCGGGGGAGAAGAATGAGATGATCCTGAGTGCTTTTTGGGATCAGGTCGACTTTAGTGATGAGCGTCTGCTGCATACGCCCGTTATCTTTGACAAATTGTGGCAATACTTCAACCAGTTCGTACCGGATCAGACGGATATCAAAATTCTGGCGGCGGATGTGTTGATGGGAAAAGTGATGGATCAACCAGCCTACTATGCATTTTTTGCTACCTGGTTGGTCGACGACTATCTGCCCCCAATCACAGGGCAAATGGATCCGGATGCACTCTATGTCCACATGGTCAATAATTACCTGACCGAGGAGTGTGCCCCATGGGCGGACTCCCTCAAGATCTATGCCTGGCAATTGCGGGCCAAGGGCCGTAGCGTTAGCCTGATCGGCGAGAAAGGGGCCAATTTTTCAGCCAAAACCCCCGAAGGAACCACCCAGACCCTTTATGATGTCAAGTCCCCGTACGTTGCGCTTTTCTTCTATCACTACGATTGCGATCATTGTATAGAGACTGCACCGAAACTGGCTCAGCAATACCGCATGCTGAAGGAGCAGGGACTGGAAATAATCGCCGTAGCCATGGATACGCCGGAAGAGGAATGGAAGGATTTCATCCGCAACAATGCAATGAATTGTATCAACGTAACGGATGAGGACAACCAGGCTATTTACAATCACTACAACGTTTGGGCTACTCCGGAGATCCTGTTGCTCAATCCGGACCGGACTATCATCGGCAAACATTTGGCGGTAGAGGATATTTCCGTTTTTATGGAAGCTGACCGGGTGAAATTCCAATTTTTTACAAATTAGGCTGATTCCGATTCACCTCCCAGGCATTGACCGTTTTCTTTTCTTGTTTCCATAATTGCGGCAATATTAGATTGAGTTTTAATGAAAGGGTCGAACAAAAAGTCACTTAGGTGACAATTTTTGTAATAAAATTTTTTTAATTTACGTTTTTGTAAAATGTTTCTTTTTGGAGTTTTTTTAATATGAATTATGAATTAGAATATCATAGCTCAGACCCTGTTTATGGACAATTCGAACCCCAATCGACCAAGGCCTGGCAATTCCAGGCAGGATCAATCCAACATTAGCTCTCTCACGAAGGAGAACGCCACCGAGTCCAATGCTATTCAGATTCCGGAGATTTCCCTTCCAAAAGGGGGCGGTGCTTTAAAAGGCATCGACGAAAAGTTTGAAGTAAATGCAGCCAATGGGACTGCAGGGTTCAATATCCCTTTGCCGGTCACTTCCGGAAGGAATGGTTTCTCCCCTTCCTTATCATTGAGCTATAACTCCGGCGGAGGCAATAGCCCGTTTGGATTGGGCTGGTCGGTGGCTCTACCTTCCATTCAACGTAAAACGGAAAAACGACTTCCTCGATATAAAGATGGGCAAAAAGGGAAAGAGGATATTTTCATGTTCACCGGTGTGGAAGATCTGGTCCCTTATTTAAAAGAAAATTCTCCCGGCAATTGGGAGCCTTTGGAGGGCACTTTTGGTGGCGGCCAGTATACAGTAAAGCGTTACAGGCCCAGAATTGAAGATGGTTTTGCCAAGATTGAGCGCATAAGTCATCCGACGAAAAGAACATATTGGAAAGTAACGACCAGAGACAATGTAGCCACTATTTTTGGCAGAAATGCGAACTCCCGAATTGCTGATCCCGATAATCCCTCAAAGATCTTTCAGTGGCTTCCCGAATTCAGTTATGACGACAAAGGTAACTGGATCCAGTACGAATATAAAGCCGAAGACCTTGCCAATGTACCCGAAACCCTTTATGAAAAGAATCGTTTGAGCGGGTTGGCAATGTTTTCCAACCAATACCTGAAAAGAATCAGGTATGGTAACCATAAGCCGTATTATGTCGATCCGTCTATTTGGTACGACCCACAACCGCCGACGGATTCCACCCATTTTTTTGAAGTTGTATTCGATTACGGAGAGCACGACCTGGATGGCCCAGTTCCTCAAGTGTCTTCTACTGATCCCAAATGGAATTATCGGCCAGATGCCTTTTCATTTTTTCGTTCCGGTTTTGAGATCCGGACCAATCGACTTTGTAAACGCATGTTGATGTTCCACCATTTTTCGGATGAACGGCAATTGGTCGGTTACAAAACTGATGGAACGGCTATAGAAACCCCTTTCGGGGAAAATTACCTGGTCCGTTCACTTGACTTTGAATATGAACCTTCTTCCATAAATAACTCCGGACAAACGGAGGTCACTTATCTTAAATCAATTTCCCAATCCGGATACATTCGAAAGGCAGATGGAACTTATGCCAAAAAGTCGTTGCCACCGATGGAATTTGAGTACCAGAATCTGGACTGGAATAGGCAAGTTAGAATTGTTGATAAAGAAAATATTGCCAATGCACCGGTAGGGTTAACCAACAATTATCAGTGGGTGGACCTCCATGGAGAAGGCATCTCTGGATTACTAACAGAACAGGGAGAAGGCTGGTTCTATAAGAATAACTATGGCGACGTGGACGACGATGGTCAGGTCAAGTTTGCCTCCGCAAAAAAAGTAGCTCCCAAACCATCGTTTAATGGACTCAGTACCGGTGTGTTGAGCCTGCAGGACCTGGAGGCCAACGGCCTAAAACAAATGGTGGTGAGCAGCCCTGATGTTAGGGGATACTTCGAGCTTGGGGAGGAAGAGAATTGGAAACCCTTCCAGGCTTTTGCTGAGGTACTCAATATCAACCTTCGAGATCCGAATATTCGATTGATAGATGTTACCGGCGATGGGCAACCGGATATCGTCATGTCGGAAGAAAATGTGTGGATCTGGAACGAAGCTCATGGAATAAAAGGACACAAACCTGCCGTCCAGACCCTAAAAACCCTTGATGAAGAACAAGGACCTGCAATCGTGTTTGCAGACCAGGAACAAACTATCTTTTTGGCTGATATGTCTGGCGATGGGTTGACGGATATAGTGAGAATCCGGAACGGAGAAATTTGCTATTGGGCTAATTTGGGCTATGGCCGTTTCAGCGCTAAAATTAGCATGGGTAATGCGCCGATCTTTGACTATCCCGATCTTTTCAATCCTCTGTATTTGCACCTGGCGGATGTGAGCGGAACCGGCGCTACAGATATCATTTACCTGGGGAAGCACAAATTCAAAGCCTTTATCAATCTAAGCGGCAACGCATGGAGCGATGCCCATGAGATCGATCCGTTTTTTCCTGTTGACCCTAATGCCAGGTTATCGGTGGTCGATCTTTTGGGAACCGGGACGTCCTGCATTGTCTGGTCTTCTGATTTGCCTGCTCATGCGGAAGCTCCTTTGCGGTACATGGATCTGATGAATAGCAAAAAACCGCATGTGTTGGTGAAGTACGTCAATAATTTCGGCAAGGAAACATCGGTCCGTTATCGCAGCTCTACTTATTTCTATTTGAAGGATAAGCTGGCCGGAAAGCCCTGGGTTACAAAATTGCCATTCCCGGTTCAGGTTGTGAGCCGGTTGGAGGTGGTAGATAAAGTCACGGACGTCCGTTTTACCAGTGAGTATCGTTACTGTCATGGCTATTACGATCATCCCGAAAGGGAATTCAGAGGCTTTGGAAAGGTAGAGCAGATCGATACCGAATTCTACGAAGAATGGGCGGGCAATAATGCTACCGGTAAACTGGAAAAAAAGGAGATACTCTATCAGGCTCCTACCTTAGTTAAGACCTGGTACCATACCGGCGCCTTCCTGGGGAAAGAAAAGATCCTTGATCAATTCAAGGAAGAATATTGGTTTGAAGAATACAATCGGCTGTTTCCGGATGCCCCATTATCGGTAACGGACCCCACTTTGCCCGATTCCATTATTAAGGCGGCTGAGGTGATCCAGGATAATACTATTTTGAACAATCTCTCGACGGACGAATGGCGGGAAGCTTTACGAGCTTGCAAAGGCATGGTGATTCGGCAAGAGGTATTCACTCTTGATGGTCCGCAAGTAAAACCGCCGAATACTGATTTTGAAGGAACAAAAAAATATCAGGCCCAATTCAAGCCTTATTCCGTCGCTACGCACAATTGTAATATCCAATTGTTACAGCCACGCAAAGAGGCGCTCTTCGGCGTATTCATCGTAACCGAAAATGAAGCGCTGAGCATTCAGTACGAACGCAATGAAATTGACCCACGCATAGCCCATTCGCTCAATACCCGGATCGATGATCTGGGCAATATTTTGGAATCTGCAGCAGTGGTATATCCGAGGCAGCAGGTAAATACTGCACTCCCCGCCGAAACGCAGGCTGAGCAGGCCAAGCTGTTGCTCACCTATACCCGCAACCAATTCACTAATGATGTCATACTGGATCATGCCTACCGATTGCGACTGGCGTCTGAATCGGAGACTTTCGAGATTTCGGGGGTAGAAAAATCAGGCGTTTTGTATCAATTGGATGACCTTGGTGATTTACTTGACAGCGCGAGTACCCTCATTGAATACCATCAATCTCCGACTCCTGGAAATACCGAACGCCGAAAGATCGAACATGTCCGCACTATCTTCTGCAAGGACGACCTTTCCGGCCCCTTAAGCCTGCATGCACTGGAACCTGTCGGCATGCCCTATGAAAGCTATCAACTGGCCTATACACTAGGATTGTTTGATAGTATTTTTGGAGGAAAAGTAGCCTATAATGATGTCAATATGCAGAAGGGCCGCTTCGTCCATAGCGAAGGGGATGGCAACTGGTGGATACGTTCCGGTATGGTTCATTATTACGACAGTGGTTTGGGCGAGGACATCAACACGGCAAAGCAACGGTTTTACTCACCCCTTGCATTTGAAGATCCTTTTGCCACAATTGCAAAAGTCAATTATTACAAGGACTATTTTCTTTTTATCCAGAAAACCGAGGATGCATTAGCCAACAAGGTTAAGATAGAGCAATTCAATTTCAGAGCGCTGGGTCCACAGGTAATTCGGGATATCAATGACAATTTATCGGCGGTCCTGATCGATGAATTAGGGCTGGTTAAAGCCTCTGCCATTCTAGGCAAGGACCTGGACGGAGATGGCGTGGTCGAATTGGATCTAACTGATAGCCTGGCTGGTCTGCAGGAAACCACTGAGCATGAAACAACGGCTATCCAGGCTTTTTTCACAACAGAAGACTCAAACGAACTGGATACAATTGGCCGAACCTTATTACAACAGGCCACCGGACGTTTTTTATATGATTTTGATGTTTACCAAAATACGGGAAAACCCGTAGTGGTAGCCGGTATTAACCGGGAGACCCACCATCATCACCTGAATGCCAACCAGAGTACCAAGATCCAATTGGGCTTTGAATATTCTGACGGTTTGGGCAATGTGGTTATGGTAAAAGCCCAGGCAGAGCCGGGAACGGCCAAAAAATTGAGCTACCAAACTGATGGATCTTATTCTGTTGATGAAATAGATACGGGCAATGATTTCTCGCCCCCACGCTTGCGGTGGATAGGAAATGGCCGGACGATCCTCAATAACAAAGGTAACCCGGTTAAACAATACGAGCCATTCTTTTCCGTAACGCCGCATTTTGAGGATGCCCCCGAGTTAGTTGAGACAGGTGTAACGCCTATTCTTTATTATGATGCGCTGGGTAGAAATATTAGAACAGAATTACCAAATGGGACCTTTAGCAAGGTCGAATTCGATGCCTGGCAGCAACGTAGTTTTGATCCGAATGATACGGTGAGGGACAGCCAATGGTATGCAGATCGCAACAGCCCCGATCCGGCTTCAGCAACTCCTACCGACAAAGAAGAACTTGCTGCCTGGAAAGCGGCTCACCATCATGGCACGCCTTCTCAAGTGCACCTGGATACACTGGGCCGGCCCATACTAAGCATTGAGCATAATAGGGATCTGAACGGAATAGATGAATACTTCCAGACGAGAATTGAACTCGACATAGAAGGCAATGCCCGTGCAGTAATCGATGCCCGCGGTAATACCGTCATGGCATACCAGTACGATATGCTTGGCCATCGAGTGCTTCAAAACAGCATGGATTCCGGTATTCGATGGATGCTGAACAATGTGTTGGGCCTCCCCGTGATAAAATGGGATAGCCGAGGCCATGTATTTTCCTTCAATTATGACATTTTGCATCGTCCTTTAGAGGCAAAAGTGGAAGGGGGTGATGGAGGCGATCCTCTGAACAATGTCTATGAAAAAGCGATCTACGGGGAAACCCGGGCCAATGCAAAACAATTAAACCTGAGGGGGCAATTGGTCGAGCAATACGATACGGCCGGGAAAGTTGAGGTAGAAGCCTATGACATCAAAGGCGCCCCCCTAAAAAGTTTCCGGCAATTTGCGATAGACTACAAATCGATTTCCGACTGGGTAGGCAATTTGAATGCAAATCTTGAAACAGAAAAGTATGCCACCGAACTAAAATACGACGCACTTGGGCGGGTCATTGAGTCCATCACTCCGGATGGAAGCATCACTGAACCCGGCTACAATGAAGCGAATCTGCTCGAAACGGTGAAAGTCACCCAAAACGGCAATGCCAGGCTCTTTGTCAAGAATATTGATTATGATGAAAAAGGCCAACGACAAAGCATCACCTATGGAAATGATGTGAAGACCAGGTATACCTATGACCCACAAACCTTTCGCCTGATCCATCTCGAATCATTGTTCCCCGCTGGAGGGGGTGCAGGAGGTGGAAAATTACAAGACCTCTACTACACTTACGATCCAGTAGGCAACATCTCGGAAATTGAAGACACCAGTGTCCCCACCAAGTTCTTTAACGGTCAAAAGATCTCTGGAAAAAGCAATTACCGCTATGATGCACTCTACCGGCTTATCCAGGCTGAAGGTAGAGAACATGCTGCCCAGGTTAACCACGGACCAACCGACATTTGGCAGGACCTGCCTTTTCTCAAGCAATACAGCCCCGGCGACGATTTGGTGTGGCGAAACTACACCCAACGTTATCAGTACGATGCGGTAGGGAACATTCTCGAAATGCGCCATGTGGCCAGTGGAGGGAACTGGACACGTACCTATGACTACAAAACGCAAAATAATCGGCTGAAAACAACTACGGTTGGTTCCCTGGTTTACAATTATCCCCACCATACAGCTCATGGGTTCTTCACAGCCATGCCACACCTCCAGGTGATGAATTGGAATTTCCGGGATGAACTGCAAGCAGTTGCTAAACAACAAATGAATACCGGCACACCGGAAACGACTTACTATGTTTACGATAGTAGCGGGCAGCGTGTACGTAAGGTGACCGAAAACCAGGCCCAGGCAAATAATACCCCTACCAAAAAAGAAGAACGGCTGTACATGGGGGGCATTGAGGTCTATAAAAAACATACAGGAAACCATTCGGGCTTGATCCGCATTACCCTCCATGTGATGGATGATACCCGACGTATTGCAATGATCGACAAACGGAATGCGGTAAATGATGGGACGGATGCGAAAACGATTCGGTACCAATTGGGGAATCACTTGGGTTCAGTGGCTTTAGAGGTAGATGAAAATGCTGACCTCATTTCCTATGAGGAGTATCATCCATATGGCACAACCGCTTACCAGGCGGCTAATTCGACGATCAAAACAGCATCAAAAAGGTATCGGTACACGGGCATGGAAAGAGATGAGGAGAGTGGGTTGGCGTATCATGGGGCGAGGTATTATTTGGGATGGCTAGGTAGATGGATGAAGCCGGATCCGATTGGGATTGGAGATGGGGTCAATGTTTACAGTTATGTAAAAAATAATCCTAATTCTTTCTCAGACAAGAATGGGAATCAAAAAGAGGAAGAAGACAACAAGCAATCTTCAGATAGCACGGAAGTGCAATACAATTATGTATGGTCTACTGGAGAAGGTTCAGAAAAATTAACATTGCCTGAAACATTACCCTATTCAGTAAACGTAACGGATGGCGCTGGAGCTATCGAGAATATAGATGATATTCCGGAACCTCCTATCAATATTGATTCGTCGGAACTGGAAAACGTCAAAGAACAGTTAGGCCTATTTATTAGCCAAAATGTTGAATTTGATATTACTTTTTCGATGGGTGTAAATACATACATATCAAGTGAATCAAGATCTACTTATATCGCTAACCTAAATCAAGTAAGTAGTGAAGCAGAAGTTTTTCTAGCCCAAAACAAAAACGTCACAATGGATGATATTTCAAAATTTTTTGATGAAAGAATTACAATAAAAAATAATGTAAAAAAAAGTCAAAATTATGCATCTGAGGCATTTGCAGAATTATTCGATGAAGTCTTATCTAGTAATGCGAAGATGAGAGAGGCAGGTTTTGACCCTTCGACTCCTGAAGGAAGAGTAAATTACTATGTTGAAAAAGAGGGACTGAGCCTTGAAGTAGCAAAGAAAAGGGTCATTTCAAGTAGCGGGAAGTCCAATAATATTTTAAAAATTTTAGCAAATCCAAATGTAAAATTAGCAGGAGGTGCCCTGGCTGCTTTATCAGTAGGAGAAAGTATATACAAAATTTCAGAGGCACCTGTAAACCAAAAATTCGAAACGGCTGGAAGGGAATTTGGAGCAATGGGCGGAGGTGCGCTAGGTGCAGAAATGGGAGGAGTGGTTGTTATTGCCTTAGTTGCAAGCGGAGTCCTCACTGGTGGGGTAGGAACAGTTATTGGGTTTATTATTATTGGTGGAGCAAGTGTAGGAGGAGCAGCAGCTGGAGAATATGTAGGTGGAAAAGTAGGGACATATGTTGATGAGGGACTTTGGTACGTTTCAGGGGAATTTGCAAAAGTTGAAAGCGCTATAAAAAGGGGATGGATTCCATTTTCAGGAGGGCAATATTGGACTCCTAGGTAAGGGAGTTGGAGATTTGAAAGCCATAATGTAGATGACTAATTGCAATATTAAAATAAAAAACCCATAAGCTATGACCCCCAAAAAATTCCAACTCCAAATCCAACTTCTCAATCAAGAGGACCAACCCATTACCCGCCACCGTCTAGAAGCCTGGGACCTCGACCAAGGCAAACAAGATGACTTCTTAGGCGAAGCCACTACCAATGAGGAAGGCAAATGCACCATCCGCTTTGGTCTGGATCGTGCTAATGATAGAGGGGAAAAACGGCCGGATGTATATTTTAAGGTCTTTGATGGTGAGAAATTGATCTACAATACCAGGGAGGATGTAATCTATTGGGGGCTTAATGTTTCCAAGCTGGACGTTGTGATCAGAATTCCAGGAGAAGGAGTTACATTTCCCGTTCCAAATGTACCGATTAAGATACAAGACTTAAAAACAGAATTGGGAAACCTGGGAACCATTGGATTTAGCACTAAAGCCTATATTGAAAATAGATTAAACAACAATTTAAAGGATCGGATCAAAGGGCAATTACCCATCGATGGGCCAAGTGTCGAACGATTTTTGGAAAAACTGGACATCGATTTTCGGGTATGGCAGGACCGGTCGCTAAAGGAAGTAGTGGAAGAATTGGTCGTCCCGGAGCTACAAAAGGATGAAGTGCTCAACAAGCAATTTTCAGGAGCAGTTGCAGCAGAAAACATTATTGAAACTACCAATTTATCTGAGCTCCTGCAGTTAGATCTTCCATTAAAAGAACACCCTTTATTTTCAGAGGAGGTTCGCCGGATCAAGAACTATACGATTGCTCATATTGCAGGGCTTCCTGATGAAACCGCAGATGCTATCCACTCCCAAGGGGTCAAATGGGAAGACGCCACCCAAAATCAATGGGATGCATTGGAAGAAAAAGGGATTATTAGTGGAGAAGAAAAGACCGGCTTGCAGAAGGCCTTCGGTTTTTCTAAGATAACAGGCAATAACTTTGCACTGACCAAAATCCTCGCAGAAGAGAAAAATATTATTACCCCGAAAGATTTGGCTCAGCTGGAAAGGGAAGACTGGCAGCGTGTTCTGGAGAAAGCTGGAAATGAAGTGCCGGGTAAAGAAAGCCCGGAAGAATACGTAGATAATATCATTCTCACCGTTCAGCGGAATTTCCCTTCTCATTTTCTTTTACTACGTGCTGTTAATACCGATAAAAAGAGGTTTGAACCGGCTAAAAAGCTCACCCGGCTTTATAAGCTTAACCCGGAGTTGATAAAGGATGGAAAAGCAAATAATGTCAACTGGGGCAATATTTCTGGGGAAGATCAAAAAACACTCAAGGTGGAATTGGACGCTCTCAAAAGACTGTCCAATACCTACCGATATTTAGGGACAGAAAAGGTCATAAATGATTCATCCCTTACTCCGGCCCAAAAGGCAAAAGCTCTTGGAGATAAAGTGGCATTGTTGAACACATTTTACGAAAATAATGAAAACTTTGATTTAAAAAGAGCCCAACTATTAAGCAAGGCGGAACTGGAAGAAAACCTGAACTGGCGTGATATCCCCGCCGAAGAACAGGATGGAGTGAAACAGCAACTCAGGGCTTACCAACGTACCCTCTTTCTGGCTACTTCTCCGGAAATCAGCCAATCTTTGTTGGAGGAGGGATTCGATTCTGCGCATTCCATAGCCAACCTAACGCAAAAGCAATTTGAGAAACAATCGGGCCTTGAACCTCAATTGGCCCTGGCTGTGTATCAAAATGCTCAGGATACCAAAATTTGGGTAACTCAAATTGAATCCGCATTTCGGGAAATCCAATGGAATCTAAATTATGGGATAAATGTAGATAACACTGCAATTCCGGCCCTTTGGAACGATCTGAAGGATATCGATGGATATGATGATCTGTTTGGTTCGCAGAACTATTGCGATTGTCCTCCATGCCGGTCTGTTCTAAGTCCTTCCGCCTACTTTGTTGACCTGATGTACTTCATCGAAAAGAATATTCTCGACAATATTGACGCTACTCAGCACGACCACCCGCTTTTTCTGAAGAGGAGGAGGCCGGATTTGTGGAATTGTCCCTTGACTTGTGAGAATACCTTTAAAATGCAGCCCACGCTTAATATCGTCAACCATATTTTGCAGGCCTTTCTGGAAGAGGTTACCGGAAGCTCCGATATCTATGAGTTCCTGAAAAGTCAAAATATTTCATTTCACCTGCCTTTCAATCTACCATTCGAAGAGCTGAAGATCTATCTCAAACACTTCAAGCTAAAACTATTCGACCTATATAAAACAGCCCATGCCGATGCCAATGAAATCCAGCTTTCTTACCTGGAGCTTTCGGCAGAAGAGAAGAAAATAATTGTAACGAATGCAACCTCGGCAAGAAAAAGATACGGCGATCCGGACAATCTGGACAAAATGAATGTCTCTGACTTCATGAAATATACCAGGCTTGACCGGAAACAGGTAGGTACATTGATCAAACTCGATTTCATTACAAACGCACAAACCATCCACATTGAAAAGGTTCCCGTTGATAATGATATACAGCGATTTGAAGAATTTCTCGTTGACCTGACCGATGAGGTATTGGTTCGAATTCACCGGCTTATTCGCCTGTGGTACAAACTGCCGTGGTCCTTGAAAGAATTGGATATCCTGGTCAAAAGCCTCAAGGCAGCCGGTATTGGAGATGATGCTGCAAATCCTCTCAATACAGAACTGTTGCGGGGGATCGCAAGGCTGCGAATCATCCAGGATAACCTTGAACTCTCTACAGAGGAGTTGTGCGGTATCGTGCATCAAATTCCCGACACCTCGGTCCGAAGCAAAACGCAAACAGTTCCATTCTCCGAAGAAAAATACGAAGAAGCTGTCCCTGGATTGTTTATCCGTTCGTTCAATCCCGACGAGCTATTTGGCCAAAACCAGACGCAGTGTGATTTTTACCATCCTGAATTTGATTCCGGTGGTAACCCCAATCCCCCGGACGCCAAAATGCCTATCCTGATAGGCGGACTAGGCGTAACAGAATCTGAGTTGTTGGAGCTTTTTGTTTTTATGAATTCCGAATTGGGCTTTGGCAGCAATGGTATTTGCACCCTTAATAAAGAAAAAGTATCCCACCTCTGGAGACACGCGGCAGTTGCGAAAGGCTTGAAACTAACCATCGCTGAATTTATCAAACTGGTCAAACTTTCTGTTACCGGACAAGGCACTTCTTTCCTTTCCAACCTTGATCAGGTAGAGCGGATTATCCGGGTGCATCAAAGTATTGAGGATTCTCCATTCAATATTGAAGAGACTAGATTTATTTTACTTGGTGAGGAAAGTCAGGACACGATTTATGAGACAACCAATGAACAGATCGTCGGACAGGTAAGAAGGGTGCAGGAAGCAGGATTACTGCTGATGGATCATCGCGATCTGACAGCTATCAACGGTATCCCGGAAAAAGAAGCAAACGATTTGGTCGCTGAATTGGCAAACCAGAGTGTTCTTTCCTACGATGCAAACCGAAAAAAGTACTTTTTTCCTAATAGCACCCGGTTAACCGAAACAGAATTGGATTCCTTCATCTCCACTATTTTGAATCCTGCCACCCAGCAAATTTTTTCAGATAAAAAAACAAAGTTATTAGCACAATCCAATCAGCACCATTTTTCAGAAATGGTCCGATTTTCGTTGGGCAATGTCTATAATAAACCCCCTAAATACGTAGCTGAGCTTGAGTCTTTCGTTCAGGCTGACATAACGGACGTTTCTTTTCTGAATGGCCTAAGTACGGAGCTGACGGAAGAAGGTGAGGTGGTTTCGCCCCCGGACCTGGAATCTCTACTCCATCTTTTTAATGAGACTGACCGCCTTGCTTTACTGTTTGGCACCCTGAAAATGGAGGAGACCCACTTAGAATTCATCGCAACAAATCCAAATTTGTTCGGTATTAGCGATGTCAAAAACCTGAAACTGGAGGATATTTTTAGCCTGGTCAAATACAAATCCTGGCTTGACAAAAAAGAGGAAGGCCCAAAGAGAATCCACACCTTATTAAGCGCTTTCGGTATGGGTGCCCTAGCCGATTCTGAGTTTGAAATGATTTCGGATCTTACTGAATTGGATAAGACCCTGGTTCAAAGCACCTATAATGCGTTGAGCCTCCCTGGTATTGCTATTGAAGCCCTGGAAAAGACAAGGGCCGCCTCGGAAGTTAATATGGTCCTTGGGGTTCATGGTCATTTTTTCTCAAAGGTGTTTTCAACAGACTATGCTGATCTTGCTCTTGGGCGAGATATGTTATTGGCTGCTTTTAAAGCCAAATACTCAAAGGAAGAAGAATGGGAGAAGATATATGAGCCCTATTTGGATAAGCTCAATGGAATAAAGCGGGATGCGTTGTGCGGATACATATTGTCCAATGAAGAGGAGTATAAATTCAGCGATACTAATGAAATTTATGCCTTTCTTTTGATCGATCCCGAAATAAGCGGCTGTGCCAGAATCTCGAAAGTGAAAGCGCTCACACTGAGTGCCCAATTATTTGTGCATCGCGTGATCATGAACCTGGAGCAAAGTCAGGATGGAACCTTCCGGGCCTTTCTCCCTCCTGCTGCGGCCAGGCAATGGATCTGGAGGAAAAATTACAGGGTATGGGAAGCTAACCGGAAAGTATTCCTTTGGCCGGAAAACTGGATTGAACCAGAACTTAGAGATAACAAGTCGCCCATTTTTGAAGAACTGGAAGATGAGATCCTTCAGGAAAAAATTACCGAACCTGCGGCAGAGAAGGCTTATAAGATATATTTGAACAAGCTTTTGGATCACAGCAAATTAACGATCGCCGGTACTTACTTCCAAAGAGCAGGTGCTTCTACGCCATTTCCGACCTACCATTTGTTTGGCAAAATGCCCACTGATCCTCCCATTTATTATTACAGGAAATTATTCGTATTGCCGGACGAAAATGGGGATTTAACCGTAAAGGATTGGACGCCCTGGAAAAAGGTAAAATTGACCATTAATTCTCCTTGGGTATCACCCTATTTCTATCTTGGAAAACTTTTCCTGTTCTGGATAGATTTTTCCAGCAGGGAGATTTCCAAGTTCGAGGGAGGAACCTCTGAATTTGAACGAGTCAAACACAATATTAGTTTCAATTATTCATACCTGGACGACACCGGGGAGTGGATCCAGCCACAACGAATTGATGACTGGTATGGCGATAACGGGGACCGGGATAATGATCAAATTGAATATTTCCGGAATCTTAAAACCAACAAACGCATCTTTCCAGTCCTGCAACAGGATAAATTATTCTTTTATTATCTGAGAAAAAATTCAAATGATAATCACTATGGCCGTTATTTATTTTTAGATCTTTTCAGTAATAAACTGATCGATAATACAAATATGAGGTCAGGATGGCCTGAAAATCTTGATACGGTAGTTTTAGGAAGGCAACCGATGAGCGACAATTTTCAATTGAAAATTCAGGGTAGTGATAATTTGATTTTTTCGCTAAACCCATTTAATGAAGCAGATATTGAATTCTTTTCTACCCGGGGAGAAAACCCGTGGGCCCAACCGCTTACAAATTTCTTTTTACGTCCAATAAATTTTAAACTTGATCTTCGGCAGGTTCACAATGCGCGGAATGAATCTGTTTTCTTGTATGGCGACCAACAGTTCTTAATCCGAAAGTTGGACGACTCTCTGGAAATGACCAGACTTACTACTTCCCTTGCCTACCCATTGGGGGAGAAGTTATTTAATGTTGGACTTGATCAATTTTTGCAACTGGAAACCCAATATGAGTTTAAAGAGCCACCATTAGGCCTTATTTACACAAGCACGCCACAGCAGACATTGTTTGGGCCGGAAGAAAATAACGATCAACTGGATTTCAACGGTGCTTATGGATTGTATTACCGGGAACTCTTTTTTCACGCTCCTTTTTTATTAGCGGATCATTTAAACGCAAACCAGAATTTTGCCGAAGCACAAAAATGGTATCATTATATTTTTAACCCTATTATCACCGAAGATCCGGAACCCACGCCCTCCACAGATAAGAATTGGCGCTTTTCTGAATTTCGAGGGCTCGGATGGCCCCGGCTGATCGAAATTTTGAATGACCCTGCAGCAATTGAGCAATACAAAAATGATCCATTCAATCCGCACGCAATAGCAAGATTGAGGTTGAGTGCCTACCAAAAATCTATCGTCATGAAGTATGTCGATAATTTGTTGGACTGGGGAGACAAGCTGTTTGGTCAGGATAGCTTCGAATCCATCAATGAAGCACTAATGTTGTATATTCTCGCTTCTGATATCATGGGGAAGAGGCCTAAGCAGATTGGAGAGTGCGAAGGACTGGAGGAATCCAAGATGACCTATGCCCAACTGCGCCCGGCTATTGATAATGGATCTGAGATCTTGCTCTGGTATGAAAATATCCGGTTCATTCCATTTAAAACCAAACCGTCCCCCAATTATGGAGGAGGAAACCTGGCAAATAGAGTAGGATCGGCAACGTTGGCCAGAGGAGTTAGGGGGACTGAAGCCTACCATGCAATACAATGGGAATATAACCGGGAACCCATTTCACAAAATGCCGGGAATTATGACCGGGTACCAAATCAGCAGGCTAATTTCCAATATCAGGTAGTGGGTGAATGGGTAAAGGTAGACAAAACGCAGGTGTTCTGTGTGCCTCACAATAAAAGGCTGATGGCCATCTATGACCGGATAGAAGACCGGTTATTCAAGATCAGGAATTGTATGAACCTGAGTGGGGTGAGAAGGCAATTGGCTTTATTTCAGCCTTCTATCGATCCAGGAGCTTTAGTTGCTGCCCGTGGAGCCGGCCTAAGTTTGGAAGATATATTATCGGGATTAGATGCCCCTTTGCCCCCGTATAGATTCCAATACCTCATCCAAAAAGCAAAGGAGTTTACCGGGACGGTGCAGGCTCTGGGAGGAGCATTGCTAAGTGCCCTCGAGAAGAAAGATGTGGAAGAATTGAATCTGCTGCAAAATGTCCATCAATTAACCCTTCAGAACCTGACTACCAAGCTCAAGAAGCAGCAAATTGAGGAGAATAAGGCGCAGATAAATAATCTGAAAGAGACCAAAAAGAATGTGGATAACCGGATCAATTATTACACGGGGTTGATTGATAAAGGGTTGATTCCCTGGGAAAGGACGGAGCAAATTGCTACGCATACCTCTTCAATTCTTTATGGAGTGGAGTCAATAATGGCTGTTTTATCTGGAGTTTTTGGACTTTTGCCTGATATAGGTGCGCCTACTGCAATGAAGTATGGAGGGACACAGGTGAAAGAAGCTCCTGAAAAACAGGCGATTGCATTTGATGCTTTAGCGCAAGCTTCGAATGTATTGGCAAGATCTGCCGGGATTGAAGCTAATTTTCAGCGTCGCGAACAAGACTGGAAGCAACAATTAAAACTGGCTGAACAAGAAATCAAAGCCATTGATCAGCAAATAATTGCTGCAGAAATCCGCCTTCAAATCTCTGAAAGGGATCTGGAAATCCAAGAAAAGAACATAGATCAGACAAAAGAGATCTACGATTTTTATAAAGGAAAATTTACCAAGCTTGGATTATACAACTATCTGGCAACCAATCTGAGCCAGCTTTATCGCAGCGCCTATACCATGGCGCTGGATATGGCACAAAAAGCGGAGCGGGCCTATCAATATGAGTTGGATTTGAATGATTTTTTCATTCAGAATGATAATTGGGATTCCGGGAATGCAGGTTTTCTGGCTGGCGAGCGATTGAATATACAATTGCATCAGCTTGAAAAGGCATTCATCGAAAATAATGTCCGGCGAGATGAGATCACCCAATCCTTCTCTTTGAGAGGGTTGGCCCCGGAGCAAATAACCCTTTTACAAGAACAAGGGCAATGCACGTTTACTATACCCGAAGTTGCCTTTGATCTCTTCTATCCTGGCCATCTCAACCGGAAGATCACCAATGTGCGGCTTTCTGTTCCTTGTGTGACAGGGCCTTATACAAATGTGTCTTGCCGATTGAACCTGACCAGTAGTCAAATCAGGATAGATGGGGCAACTAAGGTGGCCGGGCCTTCCTATGCCCATACTGCCGTTTCCACAAGCTCAGGAAACAATGATGGAGGGCAATTTGAACTGAATTTCAGAGATGAAAGATACCTTCCGTTTGAAGGGGCGGGTGCAGAAAGTACCTGGAGCCTTCAGTTGCCCTCGGCATTTCGTCCTTTTGATTATAGGACAATCAATGACGTGATCATTCATATCAGCTACACGGCCAAATATGATGAAACTTACAGAACAAATGTAGAGGACAAAATAAGTGGGACCATCAAGGACTATTTGACGAATACCGGCTATTACGTACTTTTTAGCATGAAACAGCATTTCCAGAATGAATTGTACCGAATGCAATCGGATGCATCCGTTACTTCTGTAGATGTGAAGGTTAAAAGAGAGTACCTCCCCTATGTGATTTCTCAACACGATATCCAATTGGATGGTACAGTGGTCATAAAAGAACCCATTACGGACACAGATTCTCCACCTTTATCTGAAATACCAGCTGCAAATAAATATTCAATTACACCAACGGTAGTCGCGGATATTGATGGGAAAGTTATTGCCTGGGAGATGCCTATTGATGAATCGTTCATTAATGAGGAGACAGGGGAGGCTTTGATTTTGATGCATTTTAAACTGCAATGATACAACCTCGTCCGGTGAAAATCGCTTTTTCCCTGTATCCATTTTTTCATATTTTTTCCATTAATACTCAAGAAAAACCACTTCGCTTCGAGTATAAGTTGGTAGTCTCAATACCTGACCTCTTGTGAATGTGTTAAATGTCGCGTAAATTAACGGGAGGTTCGGTTTTCTGGCTGGAAGCAACGCATTGCCAAAGTCTCGCTTGAGGCGCAATGTTTTTACATAGTTGGATACCATAAACACATTTAGCTCCATCGGAGCGGCATGTTGCCCGTTTTAAAACGTGTCGCTCCGATGGAGCTTGTTGAAACCGCAACATTTCATATGCTGAAAACAAGTCGCCCTCACGGGGCTTGGCTTTTGCTTATCATGCCTTCCTGGATTTCACCGAATCTCACGTTAATTTTTGTTTTCGGATAAAATTTCCCGGATGAAAGACCCTTACAAGACAATTGACTGGCGCGGAAATTGGAAGATTCCTGCATTCTCTTCCAAAATGAGCACCTTATTTGTTGTGTTTTTTACTGCATACGGGTTTCACCCTGTAGGGGTTCCTTCCCCGCCACCGGAACAGGTCATCGAATACCGGGGCGACGCCGACCGTATGCTGGTCTTTCTTTACAAAAGCAGGGAGTCGGTATTGCTTTGCGGCCTGACAGAAGGGGATGAGTACCTCCTGAACGTCAGCCCGGATACTCCAGACCGCAGCATTTCGACGACTTTACTCGAATCGGGGGAAAATGCTTTGAACTCCGGAAAGATCAAAGCCGGATCTTCCTGCCATCGCCTGTGGATCGAAACCCATTCACCCCAAAAAGCGATCGATCGCCTGCCGGTTTGGATCAGCGTGAGCAAGCGCGAAGGGACAGGATCGGTAAAGCCGCCGCCAGATGCAGGAACGCGGGCCCCGGTAATGACCGCTCAATGGGGGATGCCGGCGAGTGGCCTTATCCAAAATGTATTTATCGGAAATAATTGTTTTGAAGTTTCAGGGATAAGCTCCGTAGGGCATATTATTCAAAGTGGGATCTTTGGAAACGGGTTGACCTCTATCGGGTTGGACCACGGGATCATGCTATCGACCGGGCATGTCACGCAGGCTCCTGGTCCGAATGATCTGGATGGTGCAAGTACGATTATTATTCAAAGCCTGGGCGATCCCGACTTGGAGCAATTGCTCGGCGGAGGCGTGATCAGGGATGCAAGCGTCATTGAATTCGATTTTGTGCCCACCGGTAATACCCTGAGCTTTCGATACGTTTTCGCTTCGGAAGAATATTGCGAATTTGTGGGTTCCCAGTTTACCGATGTATTCGGCTTTTTTCTCAGTGGTCCCGGCATCAGCGGACCCTTTTCCAATAATTCGAAAAATCTGGCGGTTTTGCCCGACGGTACCTATGTGGGTATTAATTCGGTCAACCACAATACCAACACGGGTTTTTATGTGGGAAATATCCCCGCAGGGAGCCCCCAATTGACAAATGATCCGGATTGTGCCGGGCATCCCATTGCCGGGCCACCCTCTACGACCGACTGCCAATATGATGGATATACCACGATATTGACGGCCACTGCGGATGTGATACCTTGTAGCACTTACCACTTGAAATTGGCAATAGGGGATGCTACGGACTACATCTTTGATTCATCCGTATTTCTGGAAGCCGCCAGCTTTGAAGCCGCCGGGGAAGGGCTTACCAGTGAGGCTATTGGAACGGTACAAGGTACAAATATCATCTATGAAGGCTGTTCGGGCGGCTATTTTATCTTCGTTCGCGACGGTGATCTTTCTCAACCCCTTACGATACCCTTTACCATTACCGGTACGGCTACGCCGGGTTCCGATTATACCCCTTTGCCCTCTTCCATCACCATTCCCGCCGGATCTTCCGATTTTCAATTGCCGGTGAATGTGCTTAACGACCTCATCGGTGAAGGCGTGGAAACCATTATTTTGAATGTGGCTCTTTCCTCCTGCTCCTGTTCGCAAAGCATGATCACCATGGAAATCCATGATACCCCTCCCATCTCGCTGAATATCCCGGACCAGGTGGTTTGTTTCGGGCAGATGGTTACGCTGGTCGCTAATCCAACGGGGGGCGTTCCCGGTGGTTTTACCTATAACTGGAACACCGGGGCTAACACTCAATTCATTACGATCACCCCCCCCAAGGAACGACGAATTACTCCGTCACGGTGACCGATGGTTGTGGCCATGCGGCAGGGGACCAGGTTTCGGTAACCGCGGTAGGAATTCCTTCCGCGTCGATCAGCGGATCGGGAACGATCTGTGCAGAAGGGGCAACAGGCCCCGTCGATCTGACTATTTCTTTTACGGGAAGCCCCCTCTGGGCGTTTGTTTATTCCGTAAATGGGGTGGCACAGCCTCCCATCACGACTTCGGATAATCCCTATACCCTTACAATCAATTCACCCGGAACCTATTCTTTGCAATCGGTGGTAAGCACCTTGGGTAATTGCCCGGGTACGGTGACCGGCACCGTTGATATCACAGAAACGACGATCACGCCCGGACTCCAAACAACCGCCCCCACCTGCTTTGGGACTAGCGACGGGGCGATCGCCACTACGGTTCCTGGAGGCGCCGACCCACTGACATTCAACTGGAGCAACGGCAGTTCCGACCAAAATATTGACGGACTTCCCGCAGGAACCTACACTCTGACGGTCAGCGATTCCAACGGTTGTGAGGGCACAGTTACAGTTTCATTGAATGAGCCTCCTGAACTGACGGCCAGTGTGGCCAATGTGCAACAGATCGATTGCATTCACCCCACAGGTAGTATTTTCCTTTCCGTGAGCGGAGGTACACCGGGATATTCCTATCAATGGAGTCCTTCCGGATCGGGACCCAACCCAGCGGGTTTGCAGGAGGGAACCTATACGGCAACGATCACCGACGATAATGGGTGTTCAGATAGCGTTTCGGCTATCCTAAATTCAGACCTGTCGCCCCCTTTGGCAATGGTCGCCTCTAACAATATTTTAGGGTGCATGGTATCCGAGGTGACTTTGAGCGGCAGCGGTTCCAGTACCGGGCCCAATATTGCGTACCAATGGGGGGGGCCGGGTATCCTTAGCGGCGGAACCACCTTAAACCCGGTAGTAAACCAGCCGGGTTTGTACACCTTAACCGTGATCAACACGCAAAACGGTTGCATCGAAACGGCGACGGTTACGGTGGAACAGGATATCACTCCGCCGGTAGCTGTTGGCGTGTCCCTTCCGATCACCTGTACCGATACGGTGGTTATGATAAACGGAAGCGGTTCCAGTCAGGGACCGAATTTTACCTATCAATGGAACGGTCCCGGTATTCAAAGCGGAGCGTCCTCGCTGAATCCCGAAGTGAACGTTTCCGGTACTTATTCCCTGACCGTTACAAATGCAGACAATGGCTGCACCGCCTCGACCAACGTCGTAGTGGGCGATCAAACCCAACCACCTGTTGCGATGGGCACTTCGACTCCTATTACCTGTGCCAATCCATGGGCAATCATCGACGGGAGCGGCTCCAGCGCCGGTCCTAATTTTTCGTACCTGTGGACGACCACAGACGGTAATATCGTTTCCGGGGCCACCACCATGAATCCGACAGTCGATCTGCCAGGCGCCTATACCTTGATCGTAACCAACACGCTGAATGGATGTATTTCCAGTGCTACTGTTCAGGTGGAGGTCGATGAAAACGTGCCTGTTTCCAATTCAGGACCTGACATGGAGATCACCTGCGATGAATCTGTTATCACCCTTGACGGAACGGGTTCTTCCAGTGGCCCGTTCAGTTTCCTGTGGACGACTGCCGACGGCAATATCCTTTCGGGAGAAATGACCCTGACTCCCCATGTGAATTTACCGGGAGAATATGTCTTGTCTGTGACGAGCCTTATTAATGGCTGCGTGTCTACCTCCTCGGTGGAAGTAACGGAAAACCTCCAGCTTCCTGACATCGATATTCATCCTCCGCAAGAGGTTAATTGCTCTCACCCTGAAATTACCGTCGATGCCACCAATTCTACCAACCAGGGCGATTTGTCGTTTACCTGGACGACCCCTGACGGTAATATCCTAAGTGGACAAGGGACCTTGAGCATTGTAGTGGATCAGGGGGGGATCTACGTACTTTCCATCGTCAATAATCAAAACGGTTGTTTGAACACCGGAAGCGTGAGCGTATCGGAAAATCTGTATTTACCTGAACTGGTCATTGCACTACCCGATACGGTTACCTGTATTTCTCCACAAGTAGTGATCGATGCGTCTGCTTCTGGGCAAGGGCCCGACTTTTCTTACACCTGGACCACGCCAAATGGGAATATCCTTTCAGGAGAAAATAGTTTGTTTCCGGAAGTGGATGCCCCGGGCGACTACATCCTGACGGTTTTGAACACCTTCAACGGTTGTTCTTCCAGTGCAGAAGTGACGGTGGAACAGAACGTGGAGTACCCGCAAGTCGATGCCGGTCCGGGGGGTGAATTGACTTGCCAGCTTACCACCATCGAGTTACAAGGAGAAGTGAATGGGCAAACCATTCAATTTGTCATTGACTGGACGACCGAAACCGGAAATATTCTCAATGGAGCCTTTACCCTGACTCCCGAGGTTGACGAACCCGGATCGTATATCCTCACCGTCACGGATTCTCTAAACGGATGTTTCGCAGTGGATACGGTAGAAATTACTCAGGACGCCAATGTGCCGGAGGCGATTGTGTCTCCCTCCAATCCTTTTAACTGCTATTTTTCAACTGTTACCCTCGACGGAACTGCGAGCACACAAGGACCTAACCAGGTCTATACCTGGTCCAGTCCCGACGGCAATTTCGAAGGAGGAATAGAGAGCCTGATGCCGGTGGTCGATTTGCCGGGAACCTACGTCCTGACAATCAGCGATACGGTCAATCTCTGTATTGCCAATGACACGATTCATATCCTGCCGGACACCCTTACCCCGGAACTAACGGTAACCGATCCGGAACTATTGACCTGTTACGTACCGGAAACCGCGCTGGAGGCCTTTGCGAATGGCTTATCCAATATTACCGTGCAATGGAGTACCCTGGACGGGAATATTACCGGGGATGATCAAGGCCTCGTTTCTTCCGCAGATCAGGCTGGCAACTATTGGCTGGTGGTGACGAACAATGAAAATGGATGCTCGACGACAACCCAGGTGGAGGTCCATTCTGACCTCGAAGAACCCCTGGCCGATGCCGGTCCGGAAGGTGTTATCAATTGCCAGGATACTTTACTGATCTTGAATGGTTCAGGGGAAGGTGGAGGTGATCCGCTTCTTTTTGCTTGGACAACTCTCGACGGTCTTATCCTTTCCGGAGAAGGCACCCCCCATCCCGTAGTCGGTTCGGAGGGGATCTACATGTTGACCGTCACAAATCAGACCAATGGATGCATAGCTGTCTCAGAGGTGGAAATTACTGAAGACCTGGATATCCCGATTTCAGATCCGGGACCCGGAGGCGTATTGAATTGTTATTTTCCACAGATCCAACTTAATGGAAGCAACTCTTCCATCGGACCTTTCATTTCTTATCAGTGGACAACCACCGGAGGGAATTTCCTCAGCGGGACCGACACCCCCAATCCGGTAGTGGATGGGGCGGGTAATTATCTGCTTACCGTGACCAATGAGGTCAACCATTGTATCGCACAAAATGAGGTGCTGATATCGGAAGATGTTGAATTGCCGGATGCGGAAGCCGGTCTTGGAAACACCCTGACCTGTTCCCAAAGCTCGGTCGTCTTATCGGGCGAGGCCAGCCAGGGGAGTATTTTTGAATATACCTGGTCGACAGCTAATGGGAATATCGTTTCGGGCGAAACTATCCTTAATCCGCTAGTAAATGCTGGAGGTTTGTACGAATTGTTGGTGTTCAATACGGAAAATGGGTGCAGTTCGACCGATGAGGTTTGGATTGAAGATGGAATCTCCTATCCTATGGCAACGACGATCGAGGTGGCGCCGATCACTTGTTTAGATCCGATAGTTGAACTGGATGGTACCGGTTCGGATACCGGTCCGAATTTCGTTTTTGAATGGACTACTTCGGGTGGGAACATACTTTCAGGTGAGAATACCCTGAATCCCCAGGTGGACCAGCCAGGGGGCTACCAACTTGAAGTGACCAATATCGACAATGATTGCTCTAGTATTGCGGAGGTCGTGGTATTGATTGATACAATTGCGCCCCAGGTCGATGCCGGTCCGGATCTGGTGTTTCCTTGTATGGAGGACATCGTCTACCTTCAGGGATCGGCGATTGCGGGAACGGGCAATCTTTCGAATCAATGGACCACCATCAATGGGCAGATCCTTTCCGGAAACCAAACCCTCCACCCTGCGATAACCAGCGCAGGGCTTTACCAA
Source organism: Lewinellaceae bacterium (assembly GCA_020636275.1). Lineage (GTDB taxonomy): Bacteria > Bacteroidota > Bacteroidia > Chitinophagales > Saprospiraceae > JADJTT01. The sequence goes on from JACJYD010000001.1 coordinate 1,973,418, forward strand.
CTTGCCGTTACCAATACGGACAATGGATGCAGCGCTTTTGACGAGGTAGAGGTGACCGGTAATACACCGGTTAACATGGAATACCAGTTTGACCAACCGCCCTGTTTTGGAGATAGAGGCAGTATTCAAATCCTCGATGTGGAAGGAGGTATGCCTCCCTACCTTTATTCTATCGATGGGGGAGCGACCTTTCAATCTTCCACCGTTTTCACAGATTTAGGAGAGGGCACATATAGCATCGTAGTCCAGGATGCCCTGGGTTGTGAGACGGTTCCCGAAATACAATTTATCCACTTGCCGGAACCCATTGTGATCGATCTGGGGTTGGATGTAACGCTTAAACTGGGGGAATCCTACCAGTTGCAGGCTTTGATTAATATTCCGGAATCGGAGATCGGCCAGATTGGCTGGACACCAGTGGCGGGTTTGAGTTGTACGGACTGCCTGGCCCCTCTGGTTACCCCCTTGACAACTACACTTTACCGGATCGATGTCTTTACCGATAATGGATGTCAAAGTTCGGCGGCGATCCGAGTTGCCGTCGACAAGCGCCCTGCAATATACGTGCCCAACCTCTTTTCACCGAATGGAGACGGAGAAAATGACCTGCTTTATATTTTCGCGAAAGACAAAACAGTGAAAAAGATCAATTCGTTTATGATATTCGATCGCTGGGGGGAGTCCGTATTTGAATATTACGGGTTTGAACCCAACAATCCGGCTTATGGTTGGGATGGATCCCATCGCGGAATACCAATGCCCCCTGCGGTATTTGTCTGGTTTGCCGAAATCGAATTCAACGATGGGCACACGGAAATCTTTGAAGGCGACGTAACCCTCGTCCGGTGAAAATTGCTTTTACTTCAGCATATACCTTTCCCTGATCATTCTCCTCAACTTCTTTCTCGCAAAATAAATACGGCTTTTAACCGTACCTATGGGCAGATTCATTTTGTCAGCGATCTCCTGGTATTCATAGCCCTTGAAGTGCATTTCAAAGGGTATGCGCTGCGAGTCTTTCAGTTCGTGTAGTATATGGTGGAGTTCTTTTCGAAAGATGAGGGACTGCCCGTTATTTTGGACGGCCTTTTTTGCCGCAAATTCCATATTGTTTTCCAGGGGTTTTTCCACTTTATTTCGTGTGCGGCGCTTTCTATATTCATTGATGAAATTATTGCGCATGATGGTAGTGATCCATGCTTTGAAGTTAGTCCCCATCGAGAAACGGTCTTTGTTGGCATAGGCTCGGGTCAGGGTCTCCTGGTAGAGGTCTTTTGCATTTTCCCGGTCCTGCGTGAGTTTCATGGCAAATGCAAAAAGGGGGTCTTGTAATGGGTTACTTCGATTCATGAATTCACTTTTGGTCATGTAGTTGTTTTTTGATTTAATGAATTTGCAATAAATTGATATTCAATAATATAAACGCTATTTGATTAGCAAAAGTTTTTCACAATTATTATTTTTTATTGAACACGCCGAGGTTTGGTCCGTTTTATCGGTGAATTGATTTTGAAATAGTAAACAAAAACTTGTATGAATACTTCCAAATGGCTTTCTTTTTCACCCCCATCTACTTATCGAAAATCGCTGGATGAGTTCTTTAATAACCGTTATCGAAAACTCCTCGGTTTCAAGGACGACTTTTCTCCGGCATTAAATGTCGCTCGGGTAAAAGAGAATTAAATTATCCAGCTGCTTGCCCCCGGATGAAAAAGGAAGATTTAGAAAAACAAAAAAAATAAAATTATGAAATTTCAATTGCCCCAATTACCGTATAGTTACGATGCCCTTGAACCGTATTTTGATACAGAAACGATGCGCATCCATCACACCAAACACCACCAGGGCTATACGGACAAACTCAACAAAGCCATTGAAGGTACGAAGTTAAGTAACGAGCCCATCGAACACATTCTTAGGGAAGTTTCCAAACATTCGATCAGCCTGCGGAATAACGCGGGGGGCTATTTCAACCACCGTTTATTCTGGAATATCCTCTCCCCAAATGGGGGAGGGGAACCGGAGAAAGGGTCCGAAATTCAAAAGGCTATCGCCCAAAAATACAGTGACTTCGACAATTTTAAGAAATCCTTCAAGGAGATGGCGATGAACCGATTTGGGTCAGGTTGGGCCTGGTTCTCACTGTACGAACCAACCAATGATCTATTCATCAGTTCTACGCCAAATCAAGACAATCCCTTAATGGATGACTTGGTCGAATTTCCTGGAATTCCAGTTTTGGGATTGGATCTGTGGGAACATGCCTATTACCTCAAATTTCAAAACCGGCGTGCTGATTATATCGACGCGTTTTTCCAGCTAGTCGATTGGAAGACTGTTGAGCGAAATTTGGAAACTGCACGCCGCGTAGCATCGATGGCCTGAAATAGGCATTTAGAGTACAATTAATTATTAAATTGAAAATCAAAATAATGGACTACTTAGGAATCAATAAAAATCAATCTGTTAATACTGTAAAAGAATTAAACCAACTGCTGGCAAATTATCAGGTTTACTATCAAAACCTGCGGAATTTTCACTGGAATGTGTCGGGCGAACACTTCTTCGACCTGCATGCCCAGTTTGAAGGACTCTACACCGATGCCCGCGCCAAGATCGACGCGATTGCGGAACGGATCTTGACGCTCAGGTATCGTCCCATGAGCAATTTAGCTTCCTATTTGCGCGAAGCACAGATTGAGGAAGCCGGTAAAGTCTCAGACGACCGGGAAATGGTACGGATCATCCTGGAAAATCACCGGGAGCTGATTGAACGTATGCGTAGCACCCTCATCGTTGCTGAAGAAGTTAAGGATGAAGGGACCATCGACATGATCGCTGGTTATCTGTCCGACCTGGAGAAGCGCTCCTGGATGCTGGATGCCTGGTACGCCCAAAAGTCTGAAAGGATAATGGCATAATTCATTCTAATTGAGGGAAAGGCTGGTAAGAGCCTTTCCCTCATAATAAAAATAAAATAAAATGATCGCCCATCGAACGCTTTCCGAAGCCATCGCACAATTGCGAAAAAGAGGATATGAGCACGATTTTAAATTTGAAAATGGTAAGCTCACCGATCTACAGACCAAGAAAAACTACGCTGCTGATGAACTCGAGATTATAGAATATCACCGTTTCGAAGGGCAAAGTAATCCTGGAGACATGTCTATTGTTTTTGCGATATCCTGTGCTGACGGAAGCAAGGGATCCGTAGTAACATCCTACGGGACTTACCACGATTACGACCTTTTATCCTTTTTAAACCAGGTGCCGGTTGCCGATAAAACAAAGGTTGCCGGGGTCCTCCACAAATAAAAAGAAAATACAATACAATGACATCCCTGCCAAAAGAAAAAACAGTCGCAAAAAAAACGATTACCCCACTGGACGTCGATAACGTAACCATCGGAATGAAACTCGATGACGCAGATCATGCTGTGTTAAGAGCTTTTGAATTCATCAAACCCTTCCTGAAAGCCAAAAAGGTGTCCTGCCTTTACGTCGTGCCGGAAGTCAATCCGGTATTCCCGCTCCGGGCTATTTATCCGGAGACCCCGACCAGGCTGGACGATGAGTTGGAGGAGCAACTGATGGAAAAAATGGAAACCATGGTAAAACGAAATATCGGCTCCGGAGTTCTGGATCAGCTGGATCTGTCGATAAAATCGGGTCCACCGCTCGATACTCTTGCCAGTTTTGCACAGGAATCCGGTAGCGATCTGGTCTGTATCGGCAAACGTGCCCTGGAAGAAGAGCGCGTGATCAGTGCGATGAATGTCGTCCGAATGGTCGATGCCAATGTATTGGTCGCTCCCCAGCATTCCAAACCGGGCCTGAGTACCATCATGGTGCCTGTCGATTTTTCCGACCATTCTGTGCGAGCCCTTCAAACAGCCTTGGGATTTAAGCACGCATCGATTGATCCGGTCCGGATCATCGCGCTGCACATCCACCAGGTAGCCCCATTGTACTACCACGAACCCGGCTTTGTCCCCGTTCACCAAATTAGTGAATTAAACCAGGATTTCGAAGGGCAGCTCGACCAGTTTTTGTCGGAAAAGCTCCCCGGTTTTGAAGACGAGGTCGAACCTGTTTTGGTTGAAACCAATAAACCGGAAGTGGCGACGCAACTGTTGGCCGGCGCCCGCAAGGCCAGTGCTGACCTGATCATCATGGGATCGAAAGGCCATTCAAAATTGAAACAGATCTTTTTGGGGTCGACGACCGAATTGTTGTTGCGAAAAAACGATACCATTCCAGTGCTGGTTGTAAAATGACATATACTCAAGAACAAGTAATTTGACGGCCTGCTGCCATCAAATCACTTGGGACTAGTGCGGCCGCCAGCCGCACTAGTCCCCAAATCACTTCACTTTTATACTCAAGAAAAAATGATTTGACGGCTGGCGGCCGTCAAATCGCTTGGGACCATTGCGGCCGCCGGCCGCATTAGTCCCCAAATTACTTCACTTTTAGTAAAAAAATTAAAATAATGAACAGAACTGAATTTAAAGAAAAAGCAAAAGAGAACATTGATGACCTTTTTCAACAGCTTGACCAAATGGAACAAAAAGCTTTAGAAGTCAAAGGCGATGCAAAAGAAAAACTTCAAGAGAAAATAGCCCTGCTCCAGGAGCGCAAGAAGGATCTTCACGATCGATTCAAAAACCTGGAGAAGAGCACCGACGAAAACTGGACGAAGGTAGTTAATGCCTTTACCAACGGGGTGGATGCGTTTAAAGAAACGCTCCAGCAATAATCTTTTTGCCTTTGAGCCCAAGTTCATTTAGCGACGTACAGGTTTTTTATCAGAAAACTTGACTATTTTAGTGCGCCGGGTCTCCCGGCTATGATAAAATGATAGTACCATGAGAACGCTAAGCCTCTTCCTTTTCTCCGTCCTGTTTTTCCTTCCCAATTGCTCCGGGCAAAGCACAGACCAACTATACGACCCAACCGCCGACGCCAAAGCCGACATCGCTAAAGCCGTCGAAAAAGCGGCGAGCGAGGGCAAACACGTGTTCTTACAAATAGGCGGGAACTGGTGCAAATGGTGCAAATTATTTGATGAAAAGGTACGGTCCAATGACACTTTGCGGGTGGCGATGGAGGAAAATTACGTGGTTTATCATGTAAACTACAGCAAGGAGAACAAGAATGAAGAGGTCCTCGCATCGCTCGGATACCCGCAGCGGTTTGGATTCCCGGTGTTTGTGATCCTGGATGGCAAAGGCAACCGGCTCCATACCCAGAATAGCGCTTATCTGGAGCAAGGACAAGGCCATAGCACCCAAAAAGTACTGGAATTCCTGAACGCCTGGTCGCCCGCCGCGCTGGATTCGAAAAAATATGGGAATGATTAACCGCTAAGGCGCTAAGGGCGCAAAGTCATCGAGCTTTTGCAATTTAGTTGGATTGCAAAAGCTCGATGACTTTGCGCCCTTAGCGCCTTAGCGGTTGAAATTTATGAAAAGGAACATATGCAAAGAAAACCCCTGAACATAGAGACCATCCAGGAGCTTTGGTCGCAAACCTACAACACGGACGGCAAGCCGGACTGGTCGCATATTTTTAAATATTACCACCAGGACATCGTATTCCAGGACACGATACAGCGAATTGAAGGCATTGACGATTTCATGGCCATGTGCAATCGCCTGACCAAACGCACCCAACAGTTGAACATGGAGATCGTATCCATCGCTCAAAACGGCAATGTGATCCTGTTTGACTGGATCATGACGATGATGTTCAAAAAGTACCCCAGTACACCGTTATATGGATCTACAAAACTCGTCATCAGCGACGACGGATACATCCTCAACCAAAGGGATTATTATGACCTGTGGGGCGATATTTTCAATAATATCCCGCATTTCGGCAAAATGTACCGGCGCTTTTTGGTGAAAAAATTTGGATAAAAACAGGGGCTTACATGAAATTTGAACTTCCGGATGAACTGAAATTCATCACCAATGCCCGTCTTCCTCAAAAGCAGTCCCATGCATCGATGGACGGCAAGGTCTGCGTCATCACGGGAACGACCTCCGGGGTGGGGTATGAAGCCGCACTCCGGCTGGCAAAAGCCGGCGCCAGGGTGGTGATGATCGTGCGTGATCGTGCAAAAGCAGAACGTGTTTGCGAGGAGATCCGCGCCCTGTCACCCCATGCCCCCGATTATTTTTTGGCTGACTTCACAGACCTGGATCAGGTGGCCGCCGCTGCGGAAGCCATCCGCGCCAACTACCCCCGGATCGATGTGCTGATCAACAATGCAGGTGTGCACATGACGACCCGCCAGCTTACCAAAGCCGGCCATGAAACCGCTTTTTGCGTAAACCACCTGGCCTCCTTTTTGGTGACCAACCTCTTGCTGGACCGAATGAAAGAGAGCGCTCCCTCCCGGATCATCCAGGTCAACTCGGAAGGCCACCGCTTCAACGGGCTCCGGATCGACGACCTTACCTGGGAAAACCGGCGGTACAAGGGATTGCAGGGCTATGGCGCCTCCAAAACGGCCCAACTGATGACCGTTTGGGAGTTTAACGACCTGCTGAAGGGGACCGGCGTGACGATCAATGCCATGCATCCGGGTGCGGTAAAGTCCCATATCGGGCACAATAACGGGAAATTGTACAATTGGTATTCCAAATGGATCATTCAACCCATGCTCAAGGATCCCAGGATCTCCGGGGATGCCATTTATTACCTCGCTTCCTCCCCTGACCTCGATGGCGTAAGCGGAAAATTTTTCCACCTGACGAATGAAGAGATCCCTGCCCCCCATGCCATGGACCGGGAACTGGGGAAGAAAATATTTCAACTAAGCCAGGAATTGACAGGCAGGATATGAATTTCCGTCAAGTATTTCTGCGGCAGATCAACGGAATAGCTTTATGCAGCCGCAGCGTCCTCCATGAGAAGACGCTGCTCAAACAGAAAGCAAAGCAAAGCAAACGTAGCGTTCGTCGCGTCGTTGCGGTGAAAAAAAATAGCAGCAAAAACCCGTAATGCCTCCAGTTTAATCAACCTTTGCCTTTATGAAATACGACACCATCATCGTCGGCGGCGGCATCGCCGGCTTGACTGCCGCCGCTTACCTTTCCAGGGCAGGGCAATCCGTAGCGCTTTTTGAAAAGCAAGCCAAAACAGGCGGACTGGTGCAGTCTTTTAAACGGAACGGTGTTCTCTTCGACGCCGGGTTGCGGTCTATCGAAAACTCCGGGATCGTGTTCCCGATGCTGAAACAATTGGGCATTGAGATCGAATTCACCAGGAGCTATGTATCCATCGGCATCGCGGACCAGGTCCTCCCAATCGAAGACCACCGGAGCCTGGCCGCCTACGAGGCCTTCCTGGCGGCGCATTTTCCCGATAACAAAGACGACGTCCGCCTGATCATCCGGGAAGTCAGAAAGACCATGGCGCACATGGAAGTGCTCTATGGGATCGACAACCCTGCGTTTGTGGATTTTCTGAAAGACCGGACCTACCTGTTCAAGGTGATGCTGCCCTGGATGCTCAAATTTATCCTGACCATCCGGAAGATCAACCGGCTCAAGGAGCCCGTCGAGGAATACCTGAAACGGTTCACCGAAAGCCAGGCGCTCATTGATATCATTGCGCAGCATTTCTTTCAAAAAACGCCCACTTCGTTTGCCCTGGGTTATTTCAGTCTCTACTTGGACTACCATTATCCCAAAGGCGGAACAGCGGTCCTGGTTGATAAAATGGTCGAATTCATCCAACAGCACGGTGGCGCGATCCACACCTCAACTCCCATCGAACGCCTGAACCCCGGGAAAAAATATGTGCTGGACCATCAGGGCAATCGCCTGGAATACGACCGGCTCATTTGGGCCGCGGACCTGAAACAGCTCTACCGGAATATCCCCATCGAAGAGCTGGATGACCCGGTTTTAAAGGAAAAGGTTGAAAAAAAGAGGGTGGAACTGAAGGACCTGAAGGGGGGAGATTCCGTTTACACGGCCTATTATATTGTCGATGAAAAAAGGGATTATTTTTCAAAGATCTGCACCGGTCATTTCTTCTATACCCCCAGTACAAAGGGGCTTTCTTCTTTACCCAAAGAGGGCATAGAATCATTTCTGAACGAACAGACCATCCTTACGGAGAACACACATTTGAAAGACGAAGTTAAGAAATACCTCCAGGCGTATTGCGAGCTGAACACGTTCGAGATCGCCCTTCCCGCGCTGCGGGATCCCGACCTGGCGCCGGAAGGGCAGACCGGCTTGGTCGTCAGCCTGCTCTTTGACTATCAATGGGCGAAAAAGATCGAGGAGGCCGGCTGGTCCGCCGAGATAAAGGATTTTCTGGAGCAATGTTTTATCGATGTGCTGGACCGGAGCATTTTTCCGGGTATAAAAGAAAAAATCGTGGAACGCTTCTCTTCCACGCCCTTAACGATTGAGCACCTCACCCGTTCGACCGACGGGGCCATTACCGGCTGGGCATTTACCAATCCCCATATGCCCGTCGTGGATAAAATGCTGAAAGTCGCCCAATCGGTGGAGACCGGTCTCCCTTCCATCTACCAGGCCGGGCAGTGGGCATACAGCCCTTCCGGTTTGCCCATCGCCATTTTGACCGGCAAACTCGCAGCGGATAAAGTGCTGAAGAAGAGGATAGGGGAGCGGTAAATTCCGTTTGCATGGCATCCGCCCAGGATCCCTTTACCTGCTTCGCGCCTTAAGCACCCGGCGGCATAAAACTCCTCGGCACCTCCTCCGTCGAGCCTTCCAGCAGGATCTCGGCCACACGGTCGAGGGTGTCTTCGAACTTAATGGCGTTCGACAAGCCGGCCTGGTGAAGATTCTCGAGGTTTTCCACCGAGACGTTGTCCATTTCCGAATCGGCGGTGAAAAGTTGCGGCATGATCCGGATATACTGGTCCTTGCGATTGATCGAATCGTACAATTTCTTCAATTGATAGTCGACGGTTTCCGAAACGGCGCTCATCATGATGTTGATGATGGGATTCAGCCAGCCGACCATGCCCCATTTTTGGGCTTTGGCATGATTGTATTGTTTTTCCACCGTACCCGTGCCGATCGAGAGGATCATCATATCGCTCGGGTTGAGCAACGAGTCTTCCTTGCCGAAGAGCTTGAGCGATTCGATCACCGCGCACATGGTCGGGTTGTTGGCAAACAGCCCGCCGTCGATCGTGTGGTAGATCAGGTCGGATTTGGACTCGGCAAAGCCGGGCGGGAAATAAGTGGGCGCAGCAGAAGTCGAGCGGGCTACATCGCGCACATAGAAGTCGTACATCGAGCCCTTCCGGATCGCATCGTGCTGGGTGAAGAATACCGCCCTGCGCTTTTCGATATCATAGCTGGTGATCAGGCAGGGCTTGATCAGTTCGCTCATGCGCAGGTCGCCGAAGTAGCGCTGCAGGGTAGCTTCCATATTGTTGCGGCCGTATTTGGCGCTGAAGAAGATCGTGCCGAGCGGCCAGCGCGCTTTAGCCGCTTTGGTGAAAATGAACTGCCCGTTCTTCAGGTACAGGTCGATCGCCTCCTGTGCGGAATAGCGCGGGTAACTGGGGTCGTCGGGATGGGGCGCCAGCAGGGCTACGGTCAGGATCCCTCCGGTGGAAGTGCCGGCCAGCAAATCGAAAAATTGCCCGATCCGCAACGGCCGCACAGGGTCCTTGCCGTTCTTTGCCTTGTATTTTTCATTGAGTTTGGCCTCCAGCGCAGCCAATATGGTAGCAGTGATAATGCCGCGGATCCCACCGCCGTCGAGGCTCAATAGCCGAACCAGATTTTCTTTTGCCATGATATTGCTTTTTGGGTCGAAAATTTTCAGGCTGTCAAGGTAATCTATGTGCAGGACAAAAACAAAAAATCTACAGGATACTCGAAGCGAAGTGGTTTGGGAGTATTGCGGCCGCCGGCCGCAATGCTCCCAAACTACTTTTTCTTTATTATCTTGGCGGCCTAAACATCTCTTACTATGCTCAATATCATCCAACATGTGCACTCCGGCCTGCGATGGGTCGTTCTGATCCTGCTCATATGGGCTGCCTTTTCCGCCTTTAAGAACTGGAGGAGCGGCGCTTCCTTCACCGACAGCGACCGCAAGCGCGGCCTGTTTACCATGATCGCAGCGCATTTCCAATTGCTATTCGGCGTGGTGCTCTATTTCATCAGTCCCTACGTAAAGTTCACTGCGGAGACGATGAAAGACCCGGTGGCCCGTTTTTACACGGTAGAGCATATTTCCCTCATGCTCATCGCCATCGTACTGATCACACTGGGCTACCTGCGCGCCAAACGCCAGACGACGGATACGGCGCGGTTCAAAACCCAGTTCTACTTCTTCGCCATTGCCCTGCTGCTCATTCTCGTCGCCATTCCCTGGCCCTTCCGGGAAGGACTGAGCGGGTCCTGGTTCTGATCAAAAAGGGCCGTTGGAGCACCCTCCCACGGCCCTTTCTGGTCTAATTGGCATTTTTATTGGCAAAAAAACGATCATTTATAGGGTAGTTTGGCTACACATGCCTATTTTCGCGCAAAATTTTATTACCCATGTTCACATTAATGATCGTAGTTTTTGTGGTCGGCTATCTAGCCATCGCATTGGAACATCCCATCAAGGTTGATAAATCAGCTTCGGCCCTGCTGATCGGGGTAATTACCTGGACCCTCCTCATGTTGGGTCATGAATCCTTTACACCACCGGCCGGCCTGGAAGGAGGCGCCGAAGCTGCCGCACACGGCGGCTCCTGGGTCTTGCACGAACTGGAACGCCACCTCGGCGAGATCGCCGCTATCGTCGTTTTCCTGCTCGGCGCCATGACCATTGTGGAACTCGTCGATGTCCACGGTGGCTTTATGGTGATCACCGACAATATCAAGACCACCAAAAAAGTAACACTCCTCTGGATCCTCAGCATCCTGACCTTTTTCATGTCGGCTGTGCTGGACAACATGACCACGGCTATCGTCATGTCGGCCCTGCTCCGCAAGCTGATCAAGGACAAGAACGACATGTGGTTCTTCGCCGGCGTCATCATCATTGCCGCCAACGCCGGGGGCGCCTGGTCGCCGATCGGCGACGTGACGACCATCATGCTCTGGATCGGCGGACAGGTATCGGTCAATATCATCAAGCATATCTTCATTCCCAGCGCGGTTTCCCTGCTCGTGCCGCTGGCCATTTCTTCCTTCTTTTTGAAAGGGACCATTGAGCGGCCCGAAGTGAACAGCGATATGCTGGGTCACGGCGACTTTGTCACCCTGGGTCAGCGCAAGTTTATCCTGTTCCTTGGCGTGGGCCTGTTGTTGTTCGTTCCCGTATTCAAAACGGTAACCCACTTGCCGCCCTATCTGGGTATCCTCTTTGGCCTGGGCGTTCTTTGGGTCGTTACCGAAATGATGCACCGCGGGAAGTCGGAAGAGGAGTTGGCGCCTCAAAAGCTCACCGTTAGCGCGGTATTGAGACGGGTTGACGTGCCCAGCGTGCTCTTCTTCCTGGGCATCCTGCTGGCAGTTGCCAGTTTGCAAACGGCCGGCCACCTGGGCATGCTGGCGCATATGCTGGACAATTCGATCGGCAATATTTACATCATCAATACCATTATCGGTATCCTGTCGTCTATCGTCGACAACGTGCCGTTGGTAGCCGGCGCCATGGGCATGTACCCGCTGTCGACCTACCATATCGATGCGCCCTTCTGGCAGTTGCTGGCCTACTGTGCCGGTACCGGCGGAAGTATTCTGATCATCGGTTCAGCGGCAGGGGTCGCCTCGATGGGTATCCTGAAGATCGACTTTATCTGGTACCTCAAGCGCATTTCCCTATTGGCCCTTCTGGGTTACCTGGCAGGGGTCCTGACCTACTACTTTATGGGGTAAATAAAACAAAGAAGGCGTCCCGAGAGAGACGCCTTCTTTGTTTAGATCTTTTTCATTCCATCGCGCACCGCATTCTGCACCATGATGGCTTCCAGCACGTTTTCCTGGTTTAGCACGCCCGTCAGTTCGGTTCCCCGGAAAACAGGACAGATCTTGATCCCTGATCCCATCATTTTCTGGTAGGCTTCCGAAAGGGCCATGTCGTAGTCCAGCCGGAGTAAATTCCGGTTGAGGATGTGGGACAGCGGTTCTTCCTTGCCGAACTGCTGCAGCCCTTTTATGAGGTCGTCGCGGGTGATCGTTCCGGCGATCTGCTGGTTTTCTTCCACGAGAAATTCCTTTTCCTGTCCGTCGAGCAGCAAGCGCACGGCGTAGTCGATGGAGTTGGAAGCGTGGAGGATGGTGAACTGGTGCATGAGCACATCCCCAACCCGGAAATTGGACAGCAAGGACTGCGTAGCTTCGTAATTGGCTTCGGCGCTGGCCCCCAGGTAGATGAACAGGCCGATGAAGATCAGCCAGAAGTTGAACAGGAAGCCCAGGAAGACAAAGGCGATAGCCAGCAATTGGCCGATCTTTGCGGCCCAGTCAGTAGCCACCGCCCGCCCCATTTTCATGGCCAGCAGTGCCCGTAGCACCCGTCCGCCGTCCATCGGAAATGCCGGTATCATGTTGAACAATACCAGGGTGATATTGACCAGCAGCATGCCGCTCAGGAAATTACCGGCCGTGATGGGTTGGGCGAGCGCCAGCCAGTTGCCTTCCCAGCCGCTGAGCAGGAAACCCAGCGCGATCAACCCGGCAATGGCCACGTTGACCGCCGGGCCCGCGAGGGCTACCCACAATTCTTCGATGGGCTTTTCCGGGATCTTCTCGATACTGGCTACTCCGCCGATGGGCAGGAGGGTGATGTGCCGGGTGTTCACTCCAAATCGCCTGGCCATCAGGGCATGGCCGAACTCGTGCAGGACGACACAGCCGAAAAGGGCCAGAATAAACCAAACCCCCATCAGGCTTTGTAGTAGGTTTTGTCCGGATTGAAGGTTGGACCAGATGATCCATCCCAACAGGATCAGGAATGTCCAGTGGACAAAGACATCAATACCGGCGAATCGTGCAATTTTTAATGACCATTTCATGTTCCTAAATTTAAGAAAAAAAGAGACGCTGCGCCGGAGTTCGTGCACTTCATTCACACATTTCCCTCATTCGGTGGTAAAATATTCCCGTTCGGCATCTTATTTTATACCGGAACACCAACTAGTTTGCATTTTTGACAAAACAACCTCCACCTCCATGATGGGAATCCACTTTTTCCGCCTCCAAATAGCCATTTTGTTCCTGGCCTTCCTGCCCGGTTTCCTCCCCGGCCAACAGGTGTACCTCACCAATAACGGGACGATCCGGTTCAAATCAGATGCCCCGCTGGAACTGATCCAGGCTGCATCCCAGGAGTTGCGCGGGGCGATCTCCCCGAATGAACGGACGTTTGCCTTTACCGTTCCCATGTCTTCCTTCCAGGGGTTCAACAGCCCGCTGCAACGCGAGCATTTCAATGAGAATTACATGGAGAGCGCGAAATATCCGGATGCCACCTTCATAGGGCGCATCATTGAGGACATAGATCTCCGGCAGCCCGGGACGTATACCATTCGTGCCAAGGGCATGCTCACGGTGCACGGGATCACCCAGGAGCGGATCATAAAATCGCTGGTCCGGGTCGAAAACGGGAAGTGTACCGTCACTTCTTCCTTTACCGTATTGCTGGCCGATCACGCTATTACGATCCCGAAGGTGGTGCACCAAAAGATCGCCGAAGAGATCGAGGTTGAAGTCGAGGGCGTCCTGAACCTCCAATCGAAATAATATGCGCATTCCGGCGGTCATAGGGTTCCTGGGGATCTTCCTGCTCGGTGCAGGGGGCGCTCTTTCCGCACAGAAACCCTTTTTCCGGGCTCATTCCTTTCCGGAGGAATATCGCCATGTTCGCGTCAATAAAATGCTGCAAGCCTCCAGCAATTACATCTGGCTGGGCACTTCAGACGGTTTATTCCGCTTCGACGGCCAGGCTGCTATACCGGTCGCGATCCCACAGCGTGAAAGTCCGGCGGTAGTTACCGCTTTATTTGAGGACCAGCGCAAGCAATTGTGGGTCGGCCTGGAAAGCGGCGAGATCTTTATTTTGGACCGATCGGGAATCCTGCGTCCCTGGGACCCCGAAGAGGGCCATCCCGCTGCGGCAATCACTGCATTCGGAGAAGATTTGGAAGGGCAGTTGTGGATCGCCACCTATGGCGAAGGGCTTTACTGCTGGAAAAAAAACAGGCTGTACAATTTTTCGGTCGAAGATGGCATGGGCGGCAACGAGATCTACGATATGGGGGTCGATGCCTCCGGACAGGTCTGGTGCGGCACCGACCGGGGCCTGAGCCGGGTGCGGTGGGACGGCGATAAAAAATCAATCCAGCCCTTCGGCTTGTTGGATGGGCTTCCGGATGAGATCGTTCGCGTCATTTTAGCCGACCGGCAGTGCGGAATTTGGGTGGGTATGCACGATGGCGGCCTGTGCCGGATCAATCCGGTCACCAACCAGGTGGATTTTTCCATCCCGGACTGGGACCAGGGGGTCGTTTCTGCCCTTGCCTGTTTTCACCAACGAGAGATCTGGATCGGGACGGAGTCCAACGGACTGTTTCGGTTCGACATCCAGGCCAAAGTGCTGGAACCCCTCGCCCTGAACACCTCCGGGCGTTCGGCCAATAAGATCTACGCCCTGCAGCGCGACAGCGAAGGCGGCATATGGGTCGCCGGCAATACCCTCGGTTTTTTTTCCGCCAACCGGCAATTTGAATTTGTATTGAATTCCCCGGGCGATATTCAGGCCGTCATGGCCGGACCGGATGACGAGGTCTGGGTGGGCGCCCAAAACGGGCTCTACCTGATACCTCCTTTTCAGGATACTTTTTTAGCTGTCTTCCCCAACCGGACCTTGAATGTGATCAGCCTTTTCCAGGATCCTTTTCACAACTTGTGGATCGGGACCTTCGGCGAAGGGGTCTATATCTACCGGCATCTCGATGGCAAACTCCGCCACATCGCCGAAGGGGGGCAACTCCAGAACGGCAGTATTCTTTCAATGGATGGGGCCGGCCAAAAGATCTGGCTGGCCACCCTGGGCGGCGTAATGGAATTCACCCTGCACGGCGATCCGCTGGAGGGCGGCACGATCTCCAGCCGGTCGTACGACCAGGAAAGCGGACTGGGAACCAACTATATCTACCGGGTGATGGTCGACAGCAAGGGGCGAACCTGGTTCTGCACCGACGGGAAAGGGCTCAGCGTGCTGGACGGAGAAACGATCACTACCTACTCCCAGGCCGACACCATTCCCCTTAAGGCGGTCTACTCGATCGCGGAAGACAAAATGGGTCAGATCTGGTTTAGCACCCCCGACCAGGGCCTGTTTAAATTTGACGGTAAAACCTTTTCCACGGTTTCGCTCAAACAGGGCATCCGAAACCTGTCTATCGGCGGGATCGCCACCACGGCCGACGGGCAGCTGCTCATGGTCCATTCCAGTGGGATCGACCTGCTCAACCCCCAAACCGGACACCTGATCTATTTCGATCAGGAAGTTGGCATCCCGGATGCGGAACCCAACCTGAATACCCTGGCCGCCGATGCGAAGGGAAATATCTGGATCGGCCTGCCCAATCGACTGGTCCGCTACACGGCCCTGGGCCGGCACTTGCGAATCCACCCCGAAACCCGCCTGGAACAGGTTTCCGTCCTGCTCAAGCCCGTCGATTGGTGGGCGCGCAACGTGTTCAAATACAATGAAAATTTCCTGGTTTTCGATTATGTGGGCATTTGGCTGACCGACCCCGAAACGGTCACCTACCGGTATCGGCTGGAAGGCCTGGACCACGATTGGATCTACGTCAACGACCGCCGGGCCACCTACTCGGCCGTGCCGCCGGGCCGCTACACCTTCCGGGTGTCGTCTACGGAGAACAATGCGTACCTGGATGAACCCGTCATTTCCTATTCCTTCCGCATCCTTCCTCCCCTGTGGATGCGTCCCTGGTTCCTTCTCCTTGCAGGGGGAGTCTTTACCGCCTTGTTCGTGGGCCTGATGAAAAACCGGGACAACCGCATCAAAAGGATCGAAAAGCTCAAACAAGAGACGATCCAGAGCCAGTATGAAGCCCTGAAAAGTCAGATCAACCCGCATTTTCTGTTCAACAGTTTCAACACCCTGGTCGCCTTTATCGAAGAAAATCCGAAATTGGCCGTGAAGTACGTGGAAAAACTGTCCGACTTCTACCGGGTGATCCTGGCCTACCGCGAGAAGGAACGCATTAGCCTGGAGGAAGAGCTCCAATTGGTGGCCGATTTTGCCTATCTGTTGAAACAGCGGTTCGGGGAAAATTTCTCCCTCACCATAAACGTGGAGACCAATTCGGTCTACGTGGTGCCCCTGGCCTTGCAGATGCTGGTGGAAAATGCCGTCAAACACAACGTGGTGAGCAGGACCAAGCCCCTGCATGTGCGGATCGAACGGGTGGAAAACGACTACCTGCTCATCGCAAACAACCTTCAACCCAAGCTCACTGCCGAACCCTCTACCGGCTTCGGCTTGTCGGGCATCGTCAACCGATACGCTTTGTTGACCGACCGTCCGGTGGTGGTCGGCCAGAACGACGGGGAGTTTCAGGTCCGGCTCCCTTTGTTAAAATGATGAAAAATGAAAGTACTCCTGATCGAAGATGAATTGGCGGCCGCTCGCCGGCTGACGAAAATGTTGCAGGAAATCGACCCTGAACTGGAGGTGTTGGAATGCCTCGATAGCATCGAGAACAGCCTCAACTGGCTGGTCGATCAACCCGCTCCCGACCTGATCCTGATGGATATCCACCTGGCCGACGGGTCGAGTTTCGAGATCTTTCAACACGTCAGGATCGATAGCCCGGTTATCTTTATCACGGCTTTCGACCAATATGCATTACAGGCGTTCAAAGTAAATGCCGTAGATTACCTCCTCAAACCGATCAAGCGGGAAGAACTGGAAGAAGCGCTGGCCCGGGTCAAGCGCTTGATGAAGGTGGAGCGGATCAACTATGAGCAGCTGGCGCAGGCCATGCAACAGGGCTGGAACAAACGCTTCCTCATCCGGTTGGGACAAAACTTCCGGGTCGTTGAACTGAAAGAAGCCGCCTATTTTTATACCGAAAGCAAGATCACTTTCCTGATCACCCGGGGCGGCAAACGCTACCCCCTCGACTATTCCCTGGAAAAACTGGAGGAGATGCTACCTCCCGACCAGTATTTCAGGATCAACCGGCAATTCATCGTCGGGATCGACGCGATCCAGGAAATGTATTCCGTGTCCAAGTCGCGCGTCAAATTGCAGCTCGACCCGCCCAGCAATATGGATACCATCGTCAGCACCGAACGGTCGCCGGTGTTTAAAAAATGGCTGACCGGTCATGAATAAAAAACCAGATATGCTATCCAAGATCTTAAAGTTCATCGTCATTTGTCTCCTCTGCTTCGGGCTCATCGCGGGGATTGTCCTGCTGATACAGTATTTTATCGGATGAAAATAAAAATCCTTCCTGTTCAGAGCGGTTTTTTTCCCGTTCGGGCCGGCTCTCTTTGCATCCTATTGCCTGTGCCTGTATTTTTGAAATAAACATTTTCCTTATGATCCGGATACTCGTCGCCGTTGCTTTGGGAGGACTGGTCCTTTTCGGATCTTTAAGCACCTCGTCCTGTAAACACTACCCGGTGGAGGATATTATTCCACCGGTCGATACGACCACCAATCCGCCTCCCGAAGATACCCTGGGCACGCCTTGCGACCCGAATGTCGTATATTTCGACCTGCAGGTCCTGCCCATATTGATCTCCAATTGCGCGATGCCGGGTTGCCACGATGTGGACAGCCACCAGGAGGATGTCGTGCTCACCAGCTATGAAAACGTGATGAACACGGCCGATGTAACGCCGTACGACCCAAATGAAAGCAAATTGTACCGGATGATCACGGAAACCGATCCGGATAAGATCATGCCTCAACCGCCCCAGCCACCCCTGAACGCCGACCAGATCGGTCTGATCGGGAAATGGATACTCCAGGGCGCTCAGGACCTGAGCTGCGATCCCGATGCCGGCGGTTGTGACACTACGAATGTTTCTTTTTCCGGGTATGTGCTCCCCCTCCTTCAAAACCAATGCAAAGGCTGCCACGGGGCGGTCAATCCCGTGGGCGGCTTTAGCCTGGTCACGTACCAGGATGTAAAAAGTGTCGCCCTGACCGGCCAACTGTACGGCGCCATCGCACACGATCCGGCGTATTCGCCCATGCCGAAAGGAGGACCTCAATGGAGCGATTGCCGGATCCGGAAGATCGGCGCCTGGATCAATGCCGGCGCCCAGGACAATTAGACGTCTTTTGAAAACCGAAAATGGAATGGCAGGTCTGATCAAACCCGCATTTTTTGGAAGCCTTTTTCTTTTGATCCTCTTGTCTGGAAGCTGTTATTACGATGTCGAGGAGGATCTGTACCCGGATACGGGCTGCGATACCACCGGGGTTACCTACTCCGGGGTAGTGCTGCCCATCCTGCAGGACAATTGCTATGTCTGTCATAACGCGGCATCGCAATTAGGGGGTATCGTATTGGAAGGGTATGAACAGGTGCGCCTCCAGGCCACTAACGGAAATTTGATCGGAGCGATCCGGGGCCAGGCAGGCTTCACACCCATGCCGCTCAACCAGCCCCCCCTCGCCGAGTGCGTGATCGCCAAGATCGAGACCTGGATAAATAATGGAGCGCTGAATAACTAAAAAAATCAAATCATTGAAACCCAATCTGAAATACATCTTTTTGACAATAGCCGTTTTGGTCATTTTTGGGATCTACCTGGCCAATAAACCGCATCGCAACGTTTCCAGATCGGAGCCCGAGTACTTCATCGATGCCAAATCCCTTTTTACGGCGTTCGAGGAATACGAGGAAAAAGCCGATGCGAAATTTCTGGATCGGGTCATCCAGGTGACCGGAGTGGTCAGAGAGGTCGTCCAGGACGACGACGGGAACGTCCGGGTCACCCTCGATACGGGAAACGATTTCTTCGGGATCGTTTGTGAATTGCAATCCTCCTCCCACTGGACCAAAGCGGATTTCAAGGCGGGACAGGAGGTGACGTTCAAAGGCCTGTGCACCGGAATGTCGATGGATGTGGTGCTGGTACGCTGTGTGCGTGTGTCCTGAAAAAATAGGTCATCCGCACATGGGTAAAAAAAACTTTAAAACAGAAATCATCCCGAATTTTTGGGAAGTTGTTTTTGTTACCGCGACGACGCAACGAGACCTTGCTTTTCAAAATCTGAAGCAATTGCTCCTGAGAAAGCAACTTACAGCAAGCGTCGCGTTCGTCGCGTCGTAGCGGTGATTAAATCACTTTTTCTTCAGTATAAATCCGGTAAAAAATAAAAATTTAATAACATGAAGAAGATTCTTTGCTTGTTCAGCGTGATCGTGGCCTTGTCTTTTGCCACCCAGACCTGGGGACAGAAATACTTCACCCGGGATGGCCAGATCACATTTACGTCCGAAACGCCGATGGAAAAGATTGAAGCCGTCAACCAAAAAGCCACCAGCGTGCTGGATGCCGCTTCGGGGCAGGTGGAATTTGCGGTCCTGATCAAGGGATTTCAGTTCGAGAAGGCCCTGATGCAGGAGCATTTCAACGAAAACTACATGGAGAGCACCAAATTTCCAAAGGCAACCTTCAAAGGCCAGATCACCGATATGGACCTGGTCGACCTGACCAAGGATGGAGTTTATCCCATCACGGTGAAAGGCGACCTGATGATCCACGGCGTCACGAATCCGGTGGTTGCCGACGGCAAACTGGAAGTAAAGAACGGGGCCATTCACGCCCGCTCGTCCTTTAACCTGTCTCCTGAGGAATATGGGATCAAGATCCCTGCCGTGGTGCGCGATAATATTGCCCAGTCTTTGAAAGTAGAGGTCGCCGTGAACTACGAATTGCTGACAAACGGTTCCTGATCGTACAGATGGAGTTGAAAATTAAGATCGCAGTTTTCTTTTTGTGTGCTTTGCCGGGACCATTTCTCCTGGCCCAGGAAGATCTGCTCTCCCTGCTTGGGCAGCAGGGGGAGCAGCAGACTGATTACGCCACGGCCAGTTTCAAGACCAACCGGGTGGTCAATCTGCATTCGTTGGAATCGACGGCCAGCGGGGTGTTCGACTTCAAGATCTCCCATCGCTTCGGTTTTCTGAACGGAGGGGTATACGAATTTTTCGGACTGGACAATGCCTCCATTCGCATTGGAGGCGATTTCGGCGTGTCGGACCGGCTGACCGTCGGGGTCGGTCGCAACAGTTATGATAAGGCCTACGACGGATTTGTGAAATACAAGTTCCTGCGCCAAAGTACCGGAAAACGAAATATGCCCCTCACGGGGGCGGTATTGGCCTCTTGTGCCATCAACACGGTCAAATGGGCCAATCCCGACCGGATCAACTATTTTTCTTCCCGCCTGAATTACCTGTTCCAGCTGATCCTGGGGCGGAAGTTCAGCGAGAGCCTGACCCTTCAGCTTTCACCGACCCTGGTGCACCGCAACCTGGTGAGAACCCGGCAGGAGAAGAACGACGTATTTGCCCTTGGCGGGGCCGGTCGGATCAAGCTCACCCGCCGGATCGCTGTGAACGCCGAATACATCTACGTGTTGCCGGGGCAGTTGGCGCCGGGTTACCGCAATTCCATTTCGATCGGGTTTGACGTGGAGACCGGCGGGCACGTCTTTCAGCTGCATTTCACCAATTCAACCTCGATGGTGGGGCATGGTTATGTCGCCGAAACCGTCGGCGATTGGCTCAAGGGAGGGGTCCATTTTGGATTTAACATCTCGCGGGTCTTTACGGTGCGGAGGCGGCTGAAGAAATAAAAAAAACGCCGGGCGGTCATCCACCCGGCGTTTTTTTATTGGCGTTTCCGGAATCTAGAAATCGTCCTCCCGGTCCTCTTCGTCGCTGATCGTATCCGGATCTATCATGGAATCGGGATAGACTTCGTCGTCGTCTTCGATCTCGAGGTCCTTGTACAGATCGAAATCGTCATCGTCGTCGTCGCTTTTGACCGCCGGTTTTTTCGGGGCATTGCCCGTCGGGGATTTGCGAATGACCTTGTCGATGATGATCGGAGTGGTCGGGCGCGATTTTTTAGGCGGCGGCGGGGTGTCGGCGATATCGGAATCGTCCGAATCCATATCCCTGCCTTCGGAAGAGGAGGCCGGCTTTTGCGGCTGCACCTTTACCTGCTCGGCATTTTTTGCCGCGATGCTCTTGGTGGTGGTCGGCACGGCCAGCAGGCGTTTTTTATCGATCAGCTCACCGGTTACGACACAAATGCCGTAGGTCTTATTTCGGATGCGAACCAGGGCGTTCTCCAGATCCTGGATGTATTTGCGCTGGCGGATCGCCATGTCGTTCAGTATCTCGATCTCGTTGTTGATGCTGCTGTCATCCATCCAATCGCTGCCATACTCGTCGTCACTGTTTTCCGTGATCTCAAAGATCTGGCTTTGGAGCTGCTCCAGCTGGTTTTTGGCCGTATCCAGTTTGGTTTGAATGAGAACTCTAAACTCCTCCAATTCAGCGTCTGAATACCTGTTCGTGCTAGTCATGAATCGGGTTTTTTTAATCAGTTAAGGTTATCGGAGCACTTCTGACGGAGTTTCCGGGCAGAAGATATCCGACGAAGGAACCGCAAAAATAAGGTAAGAATTCCCATTCCCTCCAAATTTTTTTTCATTATCGGGAAAATGAGCATTAAATATGGACCGTTGCGGCATTTTCTAAAATTTTATTTAGCTAAAAATAAAAAATTCGGAACTAAATTTCAGATTTTTTCACTATTCATCCCGGATGGAATCCAGTTTTTCCCGCAAGAGAACCCCTTTTGGGTTGAAGGTAAGTTCGAGCATTCCTTCGGGCAGGTCGAAATGGACCCGGTAGCAGACCGAATGGTCGGGATGTTCCATTTTGAACAGCACACTGGGGATCTCCCAATCCGGAAACCGCCGGGCGAGGAATTCCCGGATGGTGGAGGGCAGGTCGGCCAGTTCCAGGTAGGTGCAGGCGCAGAGCCACTGGCCGGTAGGGGAGTACCGGATCTCGCGGGAGAGGCCGTTTTCGAAGAAAGAGGCCCGGAAGTCATGCTCGCCTTTTACCCAAAAAACCTCCTCAGCATCCGGATACCGGTCCTGAAAAGCTTTTTGTACTCCAACCGGCACCGGGCATACCGGATCCTCCCCATCCCATTGGGCCAGGACCGGAGTTATGCTGCCGAGCCAATAAACCACCAGTAGCAACCAAAATTTCATATCTGCAGCACTTGAGGTGAAAGTAGCTGGAGTAGACCTCAATCATGGCACTAATTTAGGTGCAATTCGGGTGAAAAGAAGAAGCTTGGGGATAAAAAAATAAAAAAGTGTTCCAAAAATCCCTTAGGTTTTTGGAACACCTGTTCTTAGAGACGACTAGTTGGCCCTCTCTGGGAGAGGGCCCTCCCTAATTATTACCCATTTTCCTCATTGCCTAATTAATAGATCTATTGGCGTTCCTTTTTCCGCCTTTTGATCATCGCTTACAAAGGAAATTTCTAAATACCAGAAATGCAATGACAATTGTCACTCCCGGCAAAAAAAATGTATTTTCAAAGGGGGCGGCAGAACGGATCGCTTTCCGTGCGATTTCGAGCAACTTCGGTGAATAAATTTGCCGTATGACATAAAATGCCCTAATTTACACGTCGCATTTTTTCACCCAAATTCACTCGGTATGCTAAACGTCGTTGTCGGTTTGGTCCTGATCTTTCTGCTTTACAGTCTGTTCGCGACCACTGTATTGGAACTGTTGGCCAGTTTGCTGGCTTTTCGCGGAAAGAACCTGGAAAAGGCGCTTCGCAATATGCTGGATACCGGTGATTCCAGCCTTTTCAATGCATTTGGGGATAATCCCTTATACTCGCAACTGGCCGGGCGTTTTATCGGAAAGACCACCCCGCCATCCTATTTGACTTCGGAGAAATTCCGTTCCATCCTCTTTGCGGTCCTGGCCAAAGAAGGGGAGGAAACGGATGTGGACAAGTGGATAAGCGGCCTTCCCGACAGTCCGGTGAAATCCGTCCTTCATCAACTGTGGCAGGACGCCCGCAGCGACGGACAGGAGTTCAAGGAAAAGATCGAGTTGTGGTTTAACGATGTCATGGACCGCGCCTCCGGATGGTACAAGCGGCACGTGCAGCGCGTACTGATCTTTCTGGGATTGATCATCGCCATTTCTTTCAATGTCGATTCGCTGCAGATCTACCGGCAGCTGTCGCGCGACCCGGATGCGGCCAACAAGATCGCCCTGGAAGCGGCCAAGGTCGTGGAAGGGCAGGAGGCGACAGAAGACCCCCTGGCCCTCAAAAAGGAACTTTACGATCTGATCTCCGAAAATCTGGAAGTGCTGAAAAGCCCCCTGGGGATCGGGTGGGGGAACGTGCCGGTCGCCAACCTGACCTGGCAACACTGGGTGTTCAAGGTGTTTGGCTGGCTGGTCACGGCTATGGCCATTTCCCTGGGGGCGCCTTTCTGGTTCGACCTCCTTCGCAAGATGGTCAATATCCGGTCCTCCGGCAAAGCCGTAAACGGATAACGATGCATCGTTTTTTGAAAAATGATAACCGCTTATGACGACTTCCTCCAAATCGATATGGAAGCTGGATTCGGGCGCCTGGAGCCGGAAGGACGATCAGTTGGCGGTGGAAGAACCGCTGGAGATCCGCATCGCATACGGGCAGGGAGCCGACCGCCGCCAAGAGTCCCTGTCGGTCACGATGCGCACACCGGGCAACGACCCCGAACTGGCCATCGGGTTCCTTTTTACGGAAGGGATCATCGGCTCGGCAGCCGATATCCTCTCGACCCGCTTTGTAGGGACCCAATGGGAAGGGGATATGCAGTACAATTCCCTGCTGGTGGAGCTCGCCCCGGGCCTTTCTTTCGACCCCGGGAAATTGAGCCGGCATTTTTACACGGCCTCCAGTTGCGGCGTCTGCGGAAAGGGATCCATCGAGCTGGTCCGGACGCAGACCTGTTTTTTCCCCATAGCCCGGCGGCCGGTTGTCGCCGCTTCGACCTTATTCGCTTTCCCCGACCGGCTGCGCAACGCCCAGCCGCTGTTCTCCTGTACCGGCGGCATCCACGCGGCCGGCCTGTTCGACCGGGAAGGAGCGCTCCTCTTGCTGCGGGAAGATGTGGGACGGCACAATGCCCTGGATAAACTGGTCGGGGCCGCCCTCCGGGAAGGGCGCATACCATTGCGCGATCAGGCCCTCATGGTGAGCGGCAGGGCCAGTTTCGAGCTGGTCCAGAAGGCCCTGATGGCCGGCATTCCCATCCTCATCGCGGTGGGCGCCCCCAGCAGCCTCGCCGTCGACCTGGCCGAAGAATACGGAATGACCCTCGTTGGCTTCCTCCGGGAGAACAGCTTCAACGTCTATACCGGCGAGCATAGGATTTTAATGGATGAATAGATCAAAAACACTGCAAACCAATACCTTATGAAATTACGCCTGGCTTCCGATACGATCCGCATCCGCGTCCGAAAATCCGATATCGGACTTTTGCAAAAAGAAGGACGCCTCCTGGAATCAATTGCCCTGCCCGCAGGCCCCCCGTTTGAATTTGCCGTGCAACTGGACCCCCACAAGAAAGAAATGGACGTTTCCTGGGAGGGACAACGCCTCACCGTATGGTTGCCGGCCGGACCCGCCGGACAGTGGATCGACAGCGAACAAGTGGGCATGGAAGCTTCCCTTCCCCTGGCCGGCAATGCCGCCCTTGACGTCGTGGTCGAAAAGGATTTTCCCTGCCAGCACCAGCCGACCACCGATCCCTCGGACACCTTCCACGAGCTGGCGCCCTGAGAAGACGAACCGGACAAAAACACCAAAATTGAAACATATGAAAACAATACCCTCTTTTTTGTGGCTTATCCTGATCGGGACCGGCTTGCAATCCTGCATGCATTCCACCACTTTGCAGGTGCTTCAGCCCGCCGATATGCGCCTGCCCGAGCATATTTCCACCATTGCCACCATCGACCGCAGCAAGCCTTCCAACGGGTTCGTCAACGTGCTGGAAGGCCTTTTTACCGGCGAGGCCATCGGCCAGGATAAGCGGGGCCGCCTGTCGGCACTCGACGGCCTGACCTACTCCCTGACCCGTACGCCCCGCTTTCAGGTCAAACCTACTGACGTTGAACTGGAAGGCACCAATACCGGCAACAACATGGCGCCCCCGCTTCCCTGGGCGGAGATCGAGTCGATCTGCGACCGCTATGGAGCAGATGCAGTATTGGCTATCGAACAATACGACAGCGACGCCATCGTCTCCACCCGGTCTTTTCAGGAAAAATACAAGGACAAGGAAGGCGTGGAGCGCTTCCGCACCCGCTACCGGGCCGATGCCGCGCTGGATGTGACCATCGGCTGGCGCCTGTACGATCCGAGCACCAAGATCATCGAAGACGAATTTTCGGTCCACCTCGATGAGAACTATTCTGCCAACGGAGATCAGGAAAGGCAGGCCCGGTCCAATTTGCCCGACCCGGCGCGCCGCTCCTTCGACCTGAGCTATAAGGCCGGTCAGCGTTACGGTATGCGCATCGCGCCCGTCTGGGTACCGGTTTCCCGCGCCTTTTTCACCTCCGGAAAAGGCATCTACAAGGAAACCATGAAGCAGGCCGCCCGGATGGCCGACAGCGAAAACTGGGATAAGGCAGTCGAGGTCTGGACCGATCTGGTTTCCACCGCCGATCCGAAGACCGCCGGGCGCGCAGCCCACAACCTGGCCGTGTCCAGCGAGCGCCTGGGCCGCCTGGAAGAAGCCGTCGATTGGGCCGAAAAGGCGTGGCTGACCTATGGAAATAAAACCAGCCGCAATTATTTGGGCGTGCTCCGGCAACGGATCGAAGACGACCGGAAAGCGCGGTCCCAATTACCGAGTCGTACCTGAAGTTACACAGGCAGGTACTGCTGTGTTTTGCAAAATGTTTATTAATGAGGTTTGCTCATTATAAAGAACGAATGGGCCGGCGCGCCGGCCCATTCGTTCTTTATAATTTTTTTTTGAATCGCCGTATTTAATCCGCACCGGATTAAAAATTGAAGGAATGAACTGTACCTTCTTTATTCGCATCACGGGCCAGGTACAGGGGGTCGGTTTTCGGCCTTTTGTATACCAACAGGCTGGGAAATACCGCCTGAAGGGTTGGGTCAACAACTCTCTGGAAGGGGTGCATATCCAGGTGTCGGGTGAAGCGGAGGCGGTGGAGGCTTTTATCCGCGCCTTGCGGGAAGAAAAACCGTCTGTAGCGCAGATCAACGAGTTCAGTGCGGTATCCGTTCCGTATCAGTCGTTTTCTTCCTTCGAGATCGTAAAGAGCAACCGGGAGGGCTCCGGTCAGCTCGTGCTGACGCCGGACCTGGCCCTGTGCCCGTCCTGCCGCGCCGAGCTGCACGATCCCGGAAACAGGCGATTCCGGTACCCGTTCATCACCTGCAACTATTGTGGACCCCGCTACTCCCTCCTCAAAGGCCTCCCGTACGACCGGGAGTTGACTACGATGGACCCATTCACCATGTGTCCGGATTGCCGGAAGGAGTATGATGACCCGGCGGAATGGCGATTTTTTTCCCAGACCAATTCCTGCGCCACCTGCGGGGTCTCCCTGGCGCTTTACGACCGGACCTTCCGCTTGCTCGAGACCGCGTCCGATCCCGCCATCGCCCGGGTGGCGCAGGCGATCCGGGACGGGCAGATCGTGGCGGTAAAAGGGATCGGGGGCTATTTGTTGCTCTGCGACGCCTGCAACCCGGAGGCGATCCAAACCCTTCGGGCGCGTAAAGGCCGGGCGCGCAAACCCTTCGCCGTTATGTACCCCGGCCTGGAAGCCGCCGCGTCCGACGTAGCCCTCGACTCCGTCCGGGAAGCGGCCTTGACTGGCCCGGCATCGCCCATCGTATTGGCCTATTTGCGCCTCGACCGGAAGTTCCCGGTCTGTATCGAACAGCTGGCCCCCGGCCTGGACCAATTGGGGGTCATGATCCCCTACGCGCCCTTGTTTGAGCTGATCCTGGCGGAATTGGGCATGCCGGTGGTGGCTACCAGCGCCAACCGGAGCGCTTCACCGATTGTCTACGGCGACGACCGGGCTTTGTCCGAGCTTTCTCCGATGGCTGACCTCATCCTGGTGCACGACCGGGAGATCGCCATGCCCCAGGACGATAGCGTGTTGCGCTTGTCGAAATACCACGATCAACCCATTTTGCACCGCCGGTCCAGAGGACTGGCCCCCGCGTTCGTGCACCCGCCGTTCGAAGGATTGCCGGAGACGGTGCTGGCCATGGGCGCCGATATGAAGAGCGCCTTTGGGTTCCTGCACCGGACCTTCGCCTATGTCAGCCAGTATTTCGGCGACCTGGACAGCTTCGATACCCAGGAGCGCTTCCGCAGGAGCCGGGACCATTTCCTGGGCCTGTTCGAGGCACGGCCCTCGGTGGTGCTGGTCGACCGCCATCCCCAGTATTTTTCTACCCAGCTCGGGCGGGAATTTGCAGAAGAGAAAGCGATCCCTTTCCTCGAGGTGCAGCATCATATCGCCCACTTTGCCGCCGTATTGGGCGAGAACCATTTGCTGGATGCCCCGGCGCCCGTCCTCGGCGTCATCTGGGACGGTACGGGAATGGGAACCGACGGCCAGATCTGGGGCGGCGAATTTTTCAGGTACGAAGAAGGCCGCTTTTCGCGCTGCGGGCAACTGGATTATTTCGATATGATCCTCGGCGACAAGATGCCGCGGGAGCCGCGTATCGCCGCGATGTCGGCAGCCCTCGGCGTGCCGGGCAGCGATGAGCTCCTCCGGCCCAAATTCAATACTTCCGAGTGGTTCATTTATCAAAAGCTGCTGCAAAGGCCCAACAACCTCAAGACCTCCAGCATGGGGCGCCTCTTCGATGCCGTGGCCGCCCTGCTCGGCATCCTGGACGTAGCCGAATACGAAGGAGAAGCGCCCCTGTACGTCGAACAACAGGCCAGGATCTGGTTCGAGCGGGAAGGGCTGGATTTCGAGGAGGCATATGCGGCAGGCGAGCTCTACCAGGGCCGGATCGATACCCGGATCTTGCTGGGCGCACTGGTAGCGGATATGGGAAGGGGAGAGCCGAGGGCTAAAATTGCAGCCCGGTTTCACAATACCCTGGTCCGGATCGTCGGGCAGATCAGCGAACAAATGCAACTGTCCCGGCTGGCCTTCAGCGGAGGCGTCTTTCAGAACGAACTGTTGGTCGATCTGCTGATCCACCGGCTGGGGGAAACCCGGCAATTGTATTTCCACCGGCAACTTTCCCCCAACGACGAGTGTATTTCATTCGGGCAGTTGTCCTGGTATTACATTTTGAATGTCCTGTTTCCGGAAAAGTAGTATTTTTCGATTTACCATCCGGGGGTATGCCTCCGGTGAAAAAATAACAGCCGTATGAAATTCCTCTCCGAATACCGCAACCCCGGACTGGTCAGGCAATACATCGACGAGATCCACAAGATCACGACGAAGGACTGGGCGATCATGGAAGTTTGTGGCGGCCAGACCCACAGTCTCGTGAAAAACGGGATCCTCGACCTCTTGCCCGCAAAGGTCCGGATGATCCATGGGCCGGGTTGTCCGGTCTGCGTCACGCCGCTGCACCTGATCGACCACGCCGTTCATTTGGCCGGTCAAAAGGAGGTGATCCTGTGTTCCTTTGGCGATATGCTGCGCGTGCCGGGATCGAAAAAAAGCCTCCTGCAGGCCAAGGCCGAAGGCGCCGATGTGCGCATTCTTTACTCGCCTCTGGAAGCCGTGGCCCTGGCCCGGGAAAACCCCGGCCGGGAGGTCGTGTTTTTCGCCGTGGGATTCGAAACGACCGCCCCGGCCAACGCCCTTAGCGTCGTACAGGCGGCGGAGCAGCGGCTGTCGAATTACTCCATTCTCACTTCCCACGTATTGGTGCCACCGGCCATTGAGGCGGTGATGAACGACGAGGCTGCGCAGATCCAGGGTTTCCTGGCGGCGGGGCACGTCTGCACGGTCATGGGTACGCAGGAGTACGACCCGATCGCCGAAAAGTACAAGGTCCCCATCGTGGTGACCGGCTTCGAGCCCGTCGACCTGTTGCAGGGCATCCTGATGACGGTGCGGCAACTGGAATCGGGCCGGCACGAGATCGAAAACCAGTACAGCCGCGTGGTGAAACGGGAGGGAAACCCGGGCGCCCAACAGGTCATGCAACGGGTCTTTGAAGTGCGCGACCGGGAGTGGCGGGGCATCGGGAATATCCCCATGAGCGGATACGAGGTGCGGGAAGAATATGCCGCCTACGACGCCAAGCGCAAATTTGAAGCCCCCACCGAGCGCGCCCCGGAGAGCGAGTTGTGCATGGCCGGACAGGTGCTCAAGGGGATCATCAAACCCCAGCAGTGCCCGCAATTCGGAAAAGGGTGTACGCCGTCGACTCCCCTGGGGGCGCCCATGGTCTCTTCGGAAGGCGCCTGTGCGGCGTATTATCATTTTTATCAAGAATAAAGGTTAATGTTTTTGGATTGATTTCTGCGCGACCGCAGAAATCAATCCAAAAACTGATATAATCAGGATTAAATGGAAAATAAAAAGAGCCCCCTGAACTGGGAATGTCCGCTGCCCGAACTGGATTTCGATGTGATCACCCTCGGCCACGGCAGCGGCGGCCTGCTCACCAACAAACTCCTCGACAGCGGCGTGTTCGACCTGTTGTCGAACGAATACCTGGACAAGCGGCACGATGGGGCCATTCTGCCGGGCGGACTGGCCTTTTCAACCGATAGTTTCGTCGTTTCCCCGATCTTCTTTCCCGGAGGGAATATCGGCGAACTGGCCATCAACGGCACGGTCAACGATCTGGCGATGTGCGGGGCTATCCCGAAATACCTCTCGCTCAGCTTTATCCTGGAAGAGGGGCTGCCCGTCGCCAAATTCTGGGACGTGCTGGTCTCCATCCGGAAGGCTTGCGCCATCGCGGGCGTGCCGGTCGTTACCGGCGATACCAAGGTCGTGGAGCGCGGGAAAGGCGATCAGATCTTCATCAATACCACTGGCATCGGGCAGGTGCATCCCCGGGCCAGGATCGATCCGCAGCGGGTCGGGGCCGGCGATGTGCTGCTGTTGAGCGGCAACCTGGCGGCCCACGGCATCGCCATTCTCTCCGTGCGGGAAGGTCTGTCCTTTGAATCAGACATCCTCAGTGATACCCGCTCCCTCCACCGGGTGGTCGGAGGCTTGTTGGACCGCTTTGGAGAAGGGATCAAGCTGTTTCGCGACCCCACGCGGGGCGGCGTAGCTACCGCCCTCAACGAGATCGCGCGCGACACACGCCTCGGCGTAGAGATCCGTCAGGACGACCTCCCCATCGACGAGCAGGTGAACAGCGCCTGTGAGATCCTGGGACTCGATCCGCTGTACGTGGCCAATGAGGGGATCTTCCTGGCCTGGGTCGACCCCGCTATCGCCGGCGATTGCCTGGCCTGGCTCCGGCAGACGGAGGAAGGCAGCCAGGCGGCGATTATCGGGGAAATGGTGCCGGAACACCCCGGCAAGGTCATTCTGCAGAGCAGCATCGGCGGCCGCCGGGTCGTTAACATGCTTCCCGGCGAGCAATTGCCGCGGATCTGTTAATCCTCCCGTTCCTGCTCCGCGATAATTCGGGCCATTTCCTTTCCGGAGGAAACCTCGGCGAGCAGTTCGTCCTTGATCAGCAATTCGAGCTGGAGGGGCATGTTGGTGGTGGAATCCAGGAGGCTGCTGTGGAAGAAATCGGACAGGTCGTCGTAGACCGAGCATTGGTAGAGCAGGAAGGAATCCCGGATCGTATCATACGCCACCACCATCCGGCCCGGCGCCGGCAGGGTAGTGGAGACGCATTCCAGAAGCATCGGGTATTCCAGGTAATCCAGGATCCAGTAACCGATCAGGTTGGCCTCGTAAGGCGGGTAGAGCACCAGGTTGTTGGGGATCGACCACTCGTCGAGGTAGCCCTTCACCTCCAGCAGCGCTTGTTCCATGCGCCGGGTAGGCAGGTCTTCGAAAGGAAATTCCTGCTTGGGGATCCACTGCTGGGACTTTTCATCGAAACACTCCACCGGACCGATCCGGGTCTTGTAATCGAACTTCGCATAACCCGGCACGATATACCCGGGGTAGTAGTAGGAATACCCGTTTTCCAGTCCGAAGGAGATCTCCAGCAGCATGGTAAAAAAGCCCAGGCTGTGCTTTTTATAGTCGGGGTGATACACGCCCAGGATGCTGGCAAGGCTATCCTTTCCCAGATCGAAAAAACTGAAGCCCACGAGCTCCGGACCGTCGTAGATGCAGGTCTCGTAGGTGTTGAACAGGTTGACGTTCCCGTCGTCGAGCAGGGAGACCTTCAGGGAGGGCGCCAGGCGTCCGGGAAAGTGTTTGCGGTATTTCTGGTAGAGCCGCTCCTTTTCCATGTTGATCTTGCCGGGGCGGGTCACTACCTGAAAGCGGTTGGCGTTGCGGTTGTAGAGCTTGCGCAGCTTTTTGCTGAAGGCGTATTGGGCCAGCGGCATCCGCACCCACACGGCCGGGAACAGCTGCCCCTGAAACATGAGGAAGCGGCAGGTGAACATGGACTGCCCCATCCGGTACCATCCCTTGGCCAGGTAATGGTCCAGCAATGCCGGAGGCAAATGGTCCAGATAGAGTTTTTCCGTAAACATGTGCGCCTTTATACAATTTGCAAAATTAGGAAGTATCCGTCTAAAGCCTGTATCTTTGAGAAATCCGTTTTCCAAAAAAAAGTTCGATACCTATGAAAATTACTGCACTTCTGCTCTTTCTGGGCCTGACGGGCGTCCTTTTCGCCCAGGATCCCGTGGCCGACCGCCTGCAGATCGCCCGGGACCAAAACGCCCTGCAGGCCAAACAAATGCTGGTCCAAAGCTTTCTGGAAAAACAACCCCGCCTCACCGAAGCCATCTCTGACGGCGACCTGGAGAGTGCCGCCATCATGAAGGAGGAGATCCTGGAGCTGATGGATCAGCAGATCGCGGAGGGAAATAGCTGGGTAGCTGCTGATAAGGGGCAGACGGAGCCTCTGGAAAGGCTGAAAGCCATCCGCGAAAAGCTGGCTCAATTTCCGGCCGACGCCATGGGCGCGGAAAAAGCCTCCGAAGCCGGCAACCTCGTGACCGAGTTTGTGGCGCTTATGGGGCGGATGCCGTTCTAATAAGGAACAGATCGCTATGAAAAACAGGCGTCATCCCGAATTTTGGCAATCGGCAATTGAGCCTAAAACCTTGCTTTTACCATAGGTGTTCTTTTTTTCTTGACAAAAAAAGAACCAAAAAAGTCAAGGCTGACGCTGCTTCGCTAAAAATCAGCTTCCAGCAGGGCACGTGACCCAAGCCGTTCGCTATCGCTCACTCGTGGGTCACTCTTCGGCCCTGGCTTCCAGCTGATTTTCTTAACGCTCACCAGCTAAGGCCGAAAGGCTTTATTGTCCAGGCATGCAAGACCTAAAAGCGGGAGGCCTGTCCTGCACTGTTCGAACGGAGTGAGTTTGCAGGACTAGCGTTTTTTTGCTTCTTTTTTGGGGCGATGCCAAAAAAGAAGAGAGTCTTGAGCGAAAACAAGTCGTTAGGTTGAAAAGCAGATTTCGAAAAATTCGGGATGGCTCGTGTTTATTCCTAAAGCAACTTGATCTAAAATTTGGTGTCCTTTGCCTAAATCTTTTTGACGTTGGTGCGAAAAAGGAACACTTTTGGAAATGAGCACTGCCCAACGGTGTTCATTTTTAATTTTAAAAAAGAGAAACCATGAAAACGATCGTATTGAGCCTGGGCCTTCTGCTCGGCTTTTTTGCAAGCCTCTACGGACAAAAATCGGAGACCCTCTTCGAAAACGCCAAGGTCGTCGGCGCTTTTGGCAGTCCCTTTCTGGAATACGGCAAGCTCCTCGGAGAAGAGGGCCTGATGGTCGGCGGCGGCGGCGCCCTTCAATTCCAGCGTTTTTTCCTGGGCGGCTACGGCATCGGTACCAATTATCCCGAAACGGTGTACAACGGCAACCGGTACGTCGTCAACTTCGGGCACGGCGGTTTTTGGCTGGGCTATACCATTCCTTCCCACAAACTGTTTCACGCCTATATCAGCGCCAAAACGGGCTGGGGCCGCATCCGGTTTAAGGCCGACCGCAACGACAAGGACCGCGACGCCTATTATTCCGACCGCATTTTCGCCTTCACCCCCGAACTTGGCGTGGAAGTCAACGTGACCGACTTTATGCGGATCGCCCTCACCGGCGGTTACCGCCTGGTGGCCGACGTAGACGCACTGCCCGCTTCCTATACCAATGAGGATTTCAGCGGTTTTCTGGGCGGGCTGACCTTCCGTTTTGGGTCCTTCTAGCGAAAAAAGTTTTTTCATACTAGTTCAGTTTTGATGCAGGCAACTCCCCCGGAGTTGCCTTTTTTATTTCTAGCTTTGCGCAAATACCCAACCCCATGACCGCATTTGCGACCTTGTACAAAGAGACACTGGATTATATCTATCAAAAGCTGCCCATGTTCCAACGGGTAGGCAAGGCGGCTTTCAAAAAAGACCTGACCAATATCCGGGCCCTTCTGGCCCATTTGAAACACCCGGAAAAGGAATTCCCTTCCATCCACATCGCCGGCACCAACGGCAAAGGCTCGACGGCCCACCTGCTGGCCGCCATCCTCCAGGCGCACGGGCTCAAGACCGGTCTGTACATCTCGCCCCATTACAAGGATTTTCGCGAACGCATCAAGATCGACGGGCAGTTCATCCGCCCCAAGGAAGTGGTCGATTTTGTGGAGCGCCACCGCGAACTGATCGAGACCCTCCAGCCCTCCTTTTTTGAGATCACGGTCGCCATGGCCTTCGACCATTTTTGCCGCCAAAAAGTAGATGTGGCGGTCGTGGAAACCGGTCTGGGCGGACGCCTGGACTCCACCAACGTCATCCGCCCCCTGCTCAGCATCATCACCAATATCGGCTACGACCACATGGATATGCTGGGAGATACCCTGCCCCTGATCGCCGCCGAAAAAGCCGGTATCATCAAATCGGGCGTGCCCGTGGTGATCGGCGAATGGCAGGAGGAAACCCAACCGGTGTTCGAACAAAAGGCCCGGCAAGAGCGCTCGCCGCTGTTCCTGGCCTCCCAAACCTACCGGGCCGAACTGATCGCTTCCGATCACCGGTACAACACCTACCAGGTGTGGGAGAACAACCGCCTCAAATACGACCAGCTCCAGGTGGAGACCGGCGGACCCTACCAGAGCCGCAACCTGGCTACCGTGCTCCAGGCCTGGTCGGTGCTGCAAATGAGCTGGCCCGGCGTACGCTGGGACGAAGACCTCCTTCGGGAGGGGTTGAAGAACCTCAAGAAAAGCACCTATTTCATCGGGCGCTGGCAACAGCTGGGGGAAGACCCCTTGATCCTCTGCGACAGCGCCCACAACCAGCACGGGTTTGAAGCGATCATGAACCGCCTGCTCTCCCTACCCTGTGAGCGCCTCCACATCCTGCTGGGCTTTTCCAACGACAAGGATATCGAGAAATTGCTGACCTATTTTCCCCAACACGCTACCTACTACTTCGCCAAGGCCGATATCCCCCGCGGCATGGACGCCTCGGAGCTGAAGCAGCGGGCCGGCGCCCTGGGCCTGAGGGGACGCGCCTACAGCTCCGTGCCCAATGCCTTCCGGGCTGCCAGGCGGGCCGCAAATCCAAAAGATGTTATCTTTGTCGGCGGCAGTATTTTTGTTGTGGGAGAAGTGCTTTGATATGAACCGTTTCACAAAACAACGATTAGCCTACGGGGTCCTCTTGCTGGGTCTTTTCTTCGAACTGGGTTTTCAAACCTTTTTGAAAAGAAGCTTGGGCCCCTATTGGAGCCCTCTGGTGTGGACGCTGGCCGGTTTGACAGTGGCAGGTGCCGGACTTTGGCTTTTCGCCCGGAAAACGCCCGAAACGGCCCCGGGCGCTTCGACGACCCTGCCGCGCTGGGCCGGCGTCGCCATCGTGGCTGCTGTCTTCCTGGCCGGCTGCGCGCTCACCTTCTTCCGCGTCTGGCCCGTCTTCGACGAATTTCCCATCGACCCCAACCAGTCGGACGTGATCCCCTCCATGCAGTACTACGTGCAGCGCTTTTTGCGGGGAGAGACCGTCTACGCCCCCATGCCTTTCTCCACCTGGACTATCCAGCCGCCCTACCTGACGATGACCTGGCTGCCTTACACCATCCCCGAACTGCTGAAGATCGACTACCGCTGGCTGGCCTTGGGAGCGTTCTACGGCATTTTCGGCATCTACGTGGGTAGATTGGTGGTCCTGCGCCGGTCGCTGCCGGAGATCGTTCTAAAAACCGTCCTTCCCTTCGGCATGCTGTGGTTGCTGATCGTCTACGACCGCTACATCTTCGGCCATTCGGTCGAGTTGACGATCGTGGCGTTCTACCTGTTCCTGGCGCTCACGCTTTTCCACAAAAGGCCCTGGTTCATGGCCGTGGGCATCGTGATCTGCCTGCTGTCGCGCTATGCCTTCACCTTCTGGCTGCCGGCCTACCTGGTCATGCTCTGGATCGGAAAAGGCTTCAAACCCGCGTTCGCCACCGGATTGTACACCTTGCTGGGGGTGTTGCTGCTCTATATCCTCCCGTTCTGGATCAAAGACCCCGGCATCCTGAAGCGCGGACTGGACTACTACGAACAGACCGCCATCGGGCAGTGGCAAACGCAGCCCTGGCAGGAGCCCGGCGCCAGGCCTTTCCACCTCGACCAGGGCTTGAGCTTCGCCATTCTGTTCTATGATTTCGGAAATGGAACGGCACAGGATCGTCTCGCCGCCAACCGCACCGCCCAGCTTTGGGTTTGCCTCCTGGCCGCCGTCGGCCTGGCATTCGGGTATTATTTTTGGAAAAAACGAGGACTGGATTCCCGGCTTTATGCCCTCGGCAGCCTGAAGGCGTATCTCACTATTTTCTACGCCTTCCTGCACGTGCCGTTTTCATACCTGTTTATGGTGCCGTTGTTTTTGACGGTAGCGGTGGTGTATGAGGTTAGGGCTTCCATGTTAGAATAATAACCGCTAAGGCGCTAAGAACGCAAAGAGATCCGGCCATAGCACTCCAGGTAATTGAAAAGATCCAACGTCTTTGCGTCCTTTGCGCCTTTGCGGTTCAAAATATTGACTCATAAAAAACAGGATCAAAATGAGAATAAGGACCCACCTCCTCCTCCTGGCCCTGGCCGCGCTGACTGCAGCCGGATGTGGCCCGGACCAAAAGCAAACCACAACCCTCACTTCCCCCGGCGAAAAGACCACCATCGAATTCGCCCTCGCCGAAGACGGCAGCCCCACCTACCGGGTAGCCTATGAAGGCGCTACGGTGATCGATACCTCCACCATGGGATTTGATTTTCAGGGACAGCCGGCCCTGCAGAAAGGGATGAAGATCACCGGAGTGAAGCATAGCACCACCAACGAAACCTGGGAAATGCCCTGGGGCGAACAGCGCGAGGTACTCAACCACTACAACGAGATGGTGGTGAGCCTGCAGGAAGCGCAAGCGCCCAAACGCACCCTGAATATCTATTTCCGGGCCTACGACGACGGCATCGGGTTCCGGTACGAATTTCCGAGGTGGGAAGGTGTGGATACCCTGGTCATTCAGAATGAAAACACGCAATTCCGGCTGACCGGCGACCACACCTGCTGGTGGATACCCGGCGACTGGGACAACTACGAGCACCTTTACCATACGACCAAACTTTCGGAGATCGACGCCCTGTCGGTCGGCTCGCCGGTAGACCACGGCGGCCGCATGCACATTGCCGAAAACGCCGTCAATACCCCGGTGACGATGAAGACCGCCGAGGGTTTGTACCTGAGTTTCCACGAAGCCAACCTGACCGACTACGCCGGAATGACGCTCGTGGTAGACCCCGCCAATCTTGCGCTCCGCAGCGGCCTGGTGCGGTCCGACCGGCTGGGATACAGCGTCAAACGCGCGCTGCCGTTCCAAACCCCCTGGCGCTCCATCCAGATCGCCAGGCGCGCCGGTGACCTGATCGAATCCAACCTCATCGTCAACCTCAACGACCCCAACCGGCTGGGCGACGTCAGCTGGTTCAAACCGAAAAAATACGTAGGCATCTGGTGGGAAATGCACCTGGGGCTGTCGACCTGGGATTATGAGATCACCCAGAGCATGAACAACTGGGTAGGGGAGGACGTCGGCAATGTCGGCCACGGCGCTACCACGGCAAACGCCAAGCGTTACATCGATTTCGCCGCCGCCAACCATATTACCGGGCTGCTGGTTGAAGGCTGGAACACCGGCTGGGACCACTGGGCCGGCTTTGAGGACCGCGAAGGCGTCTTCGACTTTGTGACCCCCTATCCCGACTACGACCTCGAAGAAGTGGTGCGCTACGGGAAGGAAAAAGGCGTGGAGCTCATCATGCACCACGAGACCTCCGCCGCGACGCGCACCTACGAGCAGCAGATGGACACCGCTTTTGCCCTGATGCAGCGCCTGGGGCTCCATTCCGTCAAGACCGGCTACGTCGGCACCATCCTTCCCAAGGGCGAATACCACCACGGGCAGTACATGGTGCAGCACTACCGCAAAGTATTGGAAACCGCCGCCAACTACCAGATCGCCATCAACGCCCACGAGCCCATCAAAGACACCGGCATTCGCCGCACCTTGCCCAACGCCATCGCGCGCGAGGGCCTGCGCGGACAGGAGTACAACGCCTGGTCGCCCGACGGCGGCAATCCGCCCGAGCACCTGCCCATCGTCGCCTTCACCCGCATGCTGAGCGGCCCGATCGACTTCACCCCCGGCGTGTTTGAGCTCTCGCTGAAAAACAAGCCCAACAACCAGGTCAACACCACCCTTGCCCAGCAGCTGGCCCTCTACGTCGTGATCTACAGTCCGATCCAGATGGCCTGCGACCTGCCGCAGAACTACGAAGGCAATCCCGCCCTGCAATTCATCCGCGACGTCGGCGTCGACTGGGAGCAAACCCGCGTATTGGACGGCGAGGTCGGCGACTTCGTGACCATCGCCCGCCAGGAGCGCGGCACCGGCAACTGGTTCGTCGGCTCCATCACCGACGAGAACCCCCGCGAGGTGACGATCAACTTCGATTTCCTCGAAGACGGAGTGACGTACAAAGCCGCCATCTACAAAGACGGTCCCGGCGCCCACTGGAAGGACAACCCGACCAGCATCCAGATCGAGACCGCCCCGATCACCAAAGGCCAGGAGATGACCTTCGCCCTGGCCCCCGGCGGCGGATTGGCGGTGAGTTTGATGCGGGAGTGAGGGAGGGGTTTTTTCACTGACCGGAATGGGGGGGCTGGAGGTTTTTCCTCCCCCGCCCTGGCGGGCACCCCCTCGGGGAGGGGGAATAGAGCGTGCGGGGCTACAGTGCGTGCTGTTCTGCTGAGTCGTGCAGGTCCGCACCAGGCCCGGCTTATCCCGAGAACACAGAGCTTCCCCAAAGTTCCCCCTCCCCGAGGGGGACGGCCCGCCCAGGGCCCGGGGGAGGAAAGACCTCCAGCCGCCCCATGCTGCTCAGGAAAAAGCGTGCGTTTCTCTTGGGCGTGCTGTTCTCCTGAGTCGTGCGGGTTTGCACTAGGCCTGGTTTATCCCGAAAATACAGAGCTTCCCAAAAGTTCCCCCTCCCCGAGGGGGACGGCCCGCCCAGGGCCCGGGGGAGGAAAGACCTCCAGCCGCCCCATGCTGCTCAGGAAAAAGCGTGCGTTTCTCCAGAATGTGCTGTTCTGTTGAGCTGTGCAGGTCCGCACCAGGCCCGGCTTATCCCAAAAACACAGGGCTCCCCCAAAAGTTCCCCCTCCCCGAGGGGGACGGCCCGCCCAGGGCCCGGGGGAGGAAAAACGCCCGGGCCTTTCCTGCGCTCCACGCCTACTTCCCTACCACTTTGCTCCCCACCTGCAGTCGGCTTCCCTTCTGTACCGACCACAGGCGGTCAACTGTATCTGCCTGGTAGTTACGCACCACGAGGCGGCCGGGACCGTATTCGGGTTTCTTTTGAAAAACGGCGAATCCGGTGCCGCACGCGGAGAGCGATAGCTCGTCGACCAGGGCGATGGAGAGGTCCTTCACGGCGAGGGCGGTGGGGGTGTTGGAGATGCGGGAATCGAGCAGCACGATGTCGGAGCGCTCGCCGACGCTGATGCCTTTCTCGCCGCAGGATTCCAGGGTGCAGGCGCTGACTTCCAGGCGGCTGCCGGACACGTCCAGGCCGTCGTTTCTGCACAGGCGGAAGGTGGTGCCGGCGATCGTGCCCTGGCAGAAGTCGCAGTCCAACCCGTCGGAGGGCACGTCGAGAAAGAGGCAGTCGTGCAGGTCGACCCGGCTCTGCACTAGGTTGAGGGCGTCTTCGCTGCGGGTATAGCGGAAAATACAGTTTTTGATGGTCACGGTCGCATCGGCGAAGGAGACGGCGCCGGTTTGCGTCCATCCACTCCGGTTCAGGGCCTGGATCTGCTCGAATACGACATTTTCAAGGAGGGAAGGGGCGGCCGGGGCCAGGACCGTGAAGCCGTTTCCCGTATGGTCGCTGCTGGTGATCCGCACGGGCTCTTCCGGACTGCCGGTGAAGCGGATGGGCGATCGGGAGAGGAAGCCGCCGCCACCCACGAAATCGAGAACGACACCCGGCCCGGCCTCGACGAGGTATCCTTCCGGAATGGCGATCAT
Organism: Lewinellaceae bacterium; assembly: GCA_020636275.1. Classification (GTDB taxonomy): domain Bacteria; phylum Bacteroidota; class Bacteroidia; order Chitinophagales; family Saprospiraceae; genus JADJTT01. The sequence continues at coordinate 2,013,247 of JACJYD010000001.1, forward strand.
TTCGGTAATTGTATGTGGTCCCGGACGGAAGCGGATCACCCGGTTTTGTACCACCCAACGGGGATCGCGCTCGCGGAAGGGCGGATCGAACAATTCCTGCCGGGGCGTGCGGGACGGGGGCGACAAACCGGGACGGAGCTCCTGCCGGAAAAGGGTGTCGATGCCGGGCAATTGATACACCACCCAGCCGGCGTTGGCAGGCAGGCGGGTCGGCTGCGGCCCCACCCAGCCCTTACCGGCGAGGAGCTGGCCTGCCGTGCTGCGGAAATGGTCCATCGCCATCCACACGCCGCTGCTGTCGCGCGACGATTCTTCCCAGAGCGGCCGGTCGGGGGCGGCGGTGATCCATTGGCTTTCCGCAAGGTGGGTCCAGGCGCCTTTTTTTCCATTGGCATACCCCAGCACCCGGAGGGGGTAGGGGTGGAGGTTGCGCAATTCCCAGTGTTGGCCGTCGGGCAGGCGCGCCTCAAAGGCGTAGCCGGCCTGGGGGTAGAGCATGACCCGTTTCCGGCGGACCGAGCGGATGAACTCCTGGTCCTGGAAGACGTATTGGGGAAATTCACCCAACAGGGCCATTTCCCGCGGCAGGCGGGTGGAGTCGACCGATTGGAAGAAATGCTCCAGGTAGCCGGGGGCGGAATAGCGATCGAGGTACCCCAGGTAGGCGGCGACAAAGCTGGTGTCGAGGAACAAGAGGTCCTGCAGTTCGGGAAATTGCCCCTCCCGGGGCCCGGTGTATCCCTGCAGGAGAAAGGATCCGCGTTCCGAAGGCCCGGTGCCGAAGGCGTCGAAGCCGATGGGCTCGAGGCGGTCTTTCAGCGGGTTGTAGTAGAAGCGGAGGTTGTGCCATTGGGTGCTGTGCTGGCCTCCGAACACGTCGGCCACGGCGTAAAAGCGGGCCATCTGGTCCAGGTCGAACAGCGCGGAGGCGGGGCGTTGTCCACTGCGGAATTGGTCGAGCAGGGAGGCGGCGTGGCGGCTCATGGCGGTCAGGTCGGGGTTTTCGCCGGTGCGCCGGGCCTCGAAGGGCTCGATCGTCGCGTTGGAGGCCCGGGCGGTGGGCAATTGCATGCCGGGCGCCACCGCCCCAGTCTGGGCGATCTGGTGCTGCAGTCCTTCCCAGAAGCCCGATTCGTCGAGTTTCAGGATGGGCCCTTCGCGGCGGCCCTGGCGTTCGACGAGGTATTTTTCAAAATGTTCTTCGATGGCATAAAGGCCCAGCGAACTGCCGTTGAGGCGCAGCTCGGCGAAATCGTAGTTGGTGGTCAGCACGCCTTCCTGCTTCCAGCATTCATGGAGGAGCCATTCGTGGAGAAAATAGCGGGTGCCGGGGTGTTGCAGGGAAAAGGTCTGCATGCCTCGCCAAAACTGATCGCCGCCGAGGTCGACGCGAAACGACCATTTTTCGGTGTTGAGGTGGTCGAGCCAGTCGCCCTTCAGGCGCACGCGCGCGCTGATGGGCGCAGGAAGGCCGGTCCACCGCAGGCGGGCTTTCACCCAATCGTCGGGGGCCGCCTCGAGCAGGCCGTTATGCAGGGCTTCTGCCCGTTTTTTTTCCAGTTTTTGAAGGGCGTTCTTTCCGATCTGCAGGTCGAAGACGGGCAGCTGGAAATCGCTTTCGGGGAAGGTATGCACCAACTCCACCCGGAAATCGTCGAAATAGACGGTGTCTTTGCCGTGGGAGAACACGTATACCTCGGCAAAGTCGGGCGCCTGGCCGTAGGGGATGAAGAAGTGGAGCTCCAGTTGCTCCCAGCCGGTGCTGTCTTTTTGGGTGGAATATCCCTGGGTGCGGTAAAACGGGTTCTTCCCGCCTTCGGAACGGGCGGCCAGGAAGCTCCGGTTCTCGGCCGATTGGTAGCGCCAGACCGTGGCCCGGTACAGTCCGCCGGGTTGCAGGTCGGGCAGGCGCACCCCGATGCCGAATTGATAGTTGTCGCCGGGGAGGAGCCGGCAGGCGTATTTCCCGCTATGGGCCCGGGCACTGCTCTGTGTATTGCCGTTGTCGAATTGGAAGTCGCCGTTCCGGAAAAAGAGACCTTCCCGGTATTCGGCATCGCAGTAGATCTGTCCGGGCGGCACGCCGTGCTTATGCAGCCATCTTGATTGGACTTTATGGTATAGGAAAGGCGCGGAAAAAGCCAGGATCAGCGCCAGGATACCGGCGATGGCGATCCGCGGCAAGCGCTCCTTTTTCCGGCGGTCGGCGAGGATCATACCAGGAGGTCGGGTTGGTCCACAATGGAGAGGCGGGTCGCTGCCGAAAGGGCCAGGATCTTTTCTTTCACCGCCGCCAGTTGATCGATCGATTCAGCCTGGCAGAGGAACGACAGGTCCATGCCGGGGTCGAGGGTATCCATGCGTTTCAATTCGACGTAGGGAAAGATCCCGGTCAGAATGGCCGATACCGCCTGCAACTCCGTCCGGTCGGTGTGGACGTTCACGTAGACGGCGCCGGAGCGCTGGGTCAGTCCTTTTTTTCGATAAAAACCGCGTTGGACGTAAAGCAGGGCCAGGATAAGGGTGAATGCCAGCAGGGCCAGGATGGGTTCGTTGGCGCCCCCGGCCAGCCCCAGTCCGATGGCGATAAAGAGGAAGGTCAGTTCCTCCGGGTCCTTGATCGCCGCCCGGAAACGCACGATCGACAGGGCGCCTACCAGCCCCAGCGACAGGGCGATCGAACTTTTGACGATCATGATGATCAGCAGGGTGCCCAGGGCCAGCGGCAGGAAGTTGTTGCCGAAGCGCCGCCGGTTGGAGATGGAATGGCCGTAGCGGATGTAAAACCAGCGCAGGATGCCCGCCAGCAGGGCTATGAGCAGCATGTTGAGGAGAAATTCGTCGAAGGGGATGTTCTCGGTAAATTCGGTCAGGTACTTGTCCTGGAGCTTTTGTAGAATATTCATGATTCACCCTTGGTAAGGCACTCAAGATACGGACCTTGTAGTATGGTTGCCGTATTTCGAAAAAAATTTAACCGCGTCGTCGCGTCCGTCGCGTCGTCGCGGTTCATTTAATTCAAATCCCGGAAATAAAAAAAGGTACTCCCGAAACAGGAGTACCCCTAACTATAAACAAACAAAAAACATTAGCGTTAATTGGGGCCGTTAAGCCCGGGCATCTTTCATTTACCGGCAGGAACTTCGCCTCTACCGGCAGGTAAAGATAATTGATTAAAACAAGTGTTGCCGTAAAGGGTTTATTTTCCTGAATATTTTTTTCAACTTAGAGGCTGCTAACCGATCGCTGAAATGGAATCAGAAACCCCTTCCGGACTGCGCAATTTGTGGATCGTCCTGGTGGTATTCGCCGCCCTGGTGTTCGCCCGGTACATGATGGCCTTTGGCCGCTTATTCCTGGTGCTGGTCGCGGTGGGTGCATTCGGGGCCGGGGCTTACTACCTGGTGCGCCACCTCATGGCGCGTTGGAGGAAGAAGCAATATGCCAAAACGACCGAAGGCATCATCGAAAGCCGGGTAGACCGCTGTTTGCTGGAGATCAGCGACAACAAGGAGGCGATCGCCGGCATTCAGAAGAATATTTCGGAACTGGAGGATAAGCTCGCGAAGGCCACCCAGGCCAGCGAGGAGAGCAAGGGGATCACCCGGAAGCTGATCCAGGATTTTCAGGCGGAACTCGAACTGCGGCAGGCCAAGATCAATTTTCTGGAAACCTGTATCCGCAAACTCCAGATCGTGCTGCACGATTACGAGTTGAGCAAGGCTTTCGCCCAGAAGAAGAACGAGCTGAAATTGCTGCGGGAAAAGAATTTCGAAGATATCGCCGACCTGGAAGAACTCCGCAGCGACATCGAATACGACCGCACCTATCTTGAAACGATCGACAACCTGTCGAATCGCATGCAGGGCTCCCAGTCGCTGGAAACGGTGCATGCCCTAAAGCTGGAACTGGAAGAAATGACCCGTTTGCTCGATGACACGCCTTAGCCTGCTCGGATCCCTGATCTTTCTCCTGACGGCTTGCGGGCGGGATCCTTCCGCCCATTCCTATCTCTTTCTCGGCCATTGCTACCAATGGATCGGTTCGGGCGACCGCATCGATCCCCGCGTGGCGGCCCTGCCCCTCGAAAACTACGACCAGATCTGGCTGGGCGGCGATGCCTGCGCCAAAACCACGCTCCAGCCGGCCACGCTGGCTTACCTCGATAGCCTGTTCCGGTTTTCCCGGGGCGATGTGCACTGGGCCTGGGGCAACCACGATGTGCTGTATGGGAACGAAGACCGGCTCATGGCCACCACGGGCCGCCCGGACTATTACGCGCAGTGGGTCGACGGCTTCCTGCTCGTCGTGCTCAACACCAACCTGTTCCAGTGGCCGAATTCGCGTCCCGATAGCGCCTTCTGCGAGCGGATGGAAGGGCAGTACCACATGCTGGAATCGCTGGCCGATACCGTCTCCGCCGCCTCGCACGTGGTCGTCCTGCACCATTATTGCCTGCTGACCAACGAACTGACCGGAGGTCGCTACGACCTGGACACGGTGTTCAACTACTACAAGCCCTTCTTCAAAGTGCGCTGCCTGCCCGACGACGCCACGTTTGAAAAAGCCGTTTATCCCTTATTGAAAAAGATCCGAAACCGCGGAATAGAGGTGGTATTGGTAGGAGGCGACCTCGGCCAGCGAGCCAAGTCCTTCGAGTTTCAGACGTCCGACGGCATCTGGTTCCTGGGCTCCGGCATCAACAACTCGGTCGATCCCGCCCGCGCACCCGCCTACGTCACGAATTTTGGGCCCGACCAGGTGCTGGAGTTTCGCTATGAGCCGAAGCGGCGGGTATTGTCCTGGAAATTTTTATTATTGGGTGAATAGGGGACCGGAACGCGATCCCCTATTCATGCTATTTCCCAGAAGCTTTAAACTCATCCCAGGTCTTGCTCTTATACGCTTCATCGCTGACGAAGTGGAGCTCCTTCATGATATCGTCGGGCATTTTGTAGCCGGGCGATACGGTGATGATCTCGAAATTTTCGTTGAGGTATACGATAGAAGGGTACGACATCCGGCCGTTGAGCAACTGGATGGCCAGTTCGTGGGCGCCGCGGCGGCCGTAGGGTTTAAATTTAAAGGTATAGCCGTCATAGACGATGTCTTCTTTTTGTTCGGCATCGAATTTTACGGCGTAGAAGTTCTTTTTCAGGTAATCCTGCACCGTTTCGTCCTGGAAGGTGGTGGCGTCCATGCGCTTGCACCAGCCGCACCAGTCGGTGTAGACATCGACCAGGATCTTGCGGGGTTCTTTTTTATTGGCGGCAACGGCTTCTTCCCAGGAGTACCATTTCAGCTCGCCGTCGTCGGTGGCCGTAGCGGAGGTAGTAGTAGAGGAAGGGCGGAGCACGAAGGAGTAGACCAATGCCCCGAGGGCGATGAAAGCAACGAGAGGGAGAACCTTTTTCATGAAAATGTATTATTGTTAAATGAAAAACAGTTTCAAAATTACTCTTTTTCAATATTGTATGCTGGGGTGGAGAGAAACTTTTGGATTCTCTTAACATAAACCTCTTTCGAATAGAGCGCCTTCCCTGTAAGACGATGGTGCCAAAATATTTTGGCACACCACTGGTGCGCCAAATTTATTTGGCGCGGGAAAAGCCAGGCTTTGCGAGGTCTTATACTAGAACTTAACAGCCCTGCCCGTTAGGGGCGACCTGTTTATAGCATGCGCGATATAATCGTTTCAACAAGCTCCGTAGGAGCGGCATGTCTTTCCGTTTTTCAACATGCCGCTCCTACGGAGCTTGAAAAGAAGGTTAATCCCATTCTATCTATAAACATATCGCCCCTATCGGGGCTAAGATTCTGAAATACAGCATTTTTAACCCAAACCCCACGTTAACTTACTTTAATTACAGTGTAATAATGCCTGCAGATAAATGAAAAAGATCGTCGTAGCGGTAGGCGGCTCCAGCGGCTCCATATACGCAAAAGTGCTGCTGGATAAACTGGTGGAGTTGTCGCCGCAACTCGCTGCCGTTGGGGTGGTATTTTCCAAAAATGCGGCGTTTAACTGGGAGTACGAACTGGGCAACCGGAGTTACCGGGACTATCCCTTTTCCTTTTACGAATCCAATGACTTTATGGCGCCCTTCGCCTCCGGGTCGGCCAAATACGATGCGATGATCATTTGTCCCTGCTCGATGGGCCTGATGGGACGCATTGCCCAGGGCATCTCCAACGATCTGAGCACCCGGGCAGCGGATGTGATGCTGAAGGAGCGGCGGAAACTGATCCTCGTGCCCCGCGATACGCCCTACAACCTGATCCACCTGGAAAATATGCGGACCTTAACCCTGGCCGGGGCCATAATATGCCCGGCCAGTCCTTCGTTCTACAGCCGTCCGAAAACGATCGAGGCCGTGGCAGCCACGGTGATCGACCGGGTGCTGGACCTGGCCGGATTCGACATTCCCTCCTACCGGTGGGGGGAGGATCCGGAATAAAGGGTTCATTTATTAAAATTTGAAAGGGCTCCGGTTTGCTAATAAGATCTTTGAATAGGCGTTCTGCGCAACTCCTGGTTTAGTTAAATAACACTGGTTATCTTTGTCAAAAATATCAATATCATGCAAAAAGCTTTTCTTCTATTACTAATGGGTTTGTGGGGTTTTGGAACGCTGCAGGCACAAAAATTGGAAACGAAAATGGATTCATTGAGTTACAGTGTGGGCATCCTGGTCGCCCAGAACCTGAAGAGCCAGGGAATTGATGCATTGGATGCCAACAGTCTTGCCCAGGGCTTGACGGATGGTCTGAAAGGCGAGCAAACCGCCATCGATTTTAACCAGGCCAACGCCATCGTGCAGGGCTATATGATGGATAAAAAACAGGAAGCGGGCAAAGCCAATATGGAAGCCGGCAAGAAGTTCCTGGAAGAGAACGCAAAGCGCGAAGGCGTGGTCACCCTGCCGAGCGGCCTGCAATACGAAGTGCTCGTAAAAGGCGACGGCCCTTCCCCGAAAGCCACCGATAAAGTGACGGTCCACTACCACGGTACCCTCATCGACGGCACGGTCTTCGATAGCTCCGTCGAGCGCGGCCAACCGGCTACCTTCCCGGTCAACGGCGTCATCAAAGGCTGGGTCGAAGCCCTGCAACTGATGCATGTCGGCGACAAGTGGAAACTGTTCATCCCCTACGAACTCGCCTACGGCGAACGCGGCGCCGGCAGCGATATCGGCCCGTATTCGACCTTGATCTTTGAGGTGGAATTGCTGGGAATAAACTAGTTTTTAAGTTTATAAGGGTATAAGTTTTACTGAAAAACTTATACCCTTATAAACTCAAAAACTTATTAACTCTCATATGCACATCGACATCATCACCGTTCTCCCCGAACTGCTGGAAAGCCCGCTGGGGCATTCCATCCTCAAGCGGGCCCAGGCCAAAGGCTTGCTGGAGGTCGTGGTGCACGACCTGCGTCCGTACGGACTGGGCCGCCACCAGCAGGTCGACGACTACGCCTTCGGCGGGGGCGCGGGCATGGTGATGATGGTCGAGCCCCTGGCCAATTGCCTGGACGAACTGAAAGCACAACGTGCTTACGACGAGATCATCTACATGACGCCCGACGGGCAGCGGCTCACGCAGGGGATCGCCAACCGCCTTTCTCTGAAAAACAACCTGCTCATCCTCGCCGGGCACTATAAAGGGATCGATGAGCGGATCCGGGAACACTACATCACTATGGAGTTGTCTATCGGCGATTATGTGCTATCGGGCGGAGAATTGCCGGCAGCCGTGCTGGTCGATGCGATCGGGCGACTCATTCCCGGAGTGCTGAGCGACGAAACCTCGGCCCTGTTTGATTCCTTTCAGGACAATCTGCTCGCCCCGCCGGTCTATACGCGTCCGGCCGAATACAGGGGCTGGAAAGTGCCCGATATCCTTCTTTCGGGAAATACCCCCGCGATCGAGGATTGGCGGAACGAGCAGGCGCTGGCCCGCACCCGGGAGCGGCGCCCCGATCTGCTGGAAGACGACGAGTAGCTAAAATTCAGTCTATGAGAAAACTATTGAGCCTCGCCGGTTTGTACGCCTCCCCGCTGTTGCTGTGGGGGCAGATCTACCTCATCAATCCCTCTTTTGAAGGCGATGAGCCGCAGGACGCCACCGTGCCCGCCGGCTGGCATGCCTGCAAAATGGGAACGACCCCCGATATCCTGCCGGGCATCTGGGGCGTCTATACCGAACCTTCCGAAGGGGAGACCTTTGTCGGCCTGATCACCCGCGCCGACGGGACCTGGGAGAGTATCGGGCAGCGCCTGTCGGCGCCTGTATTGCCCAAGGATTGCTACACGATCACGCTCGACCTGGCGCATTCCAAAACCTATGCGGGCTACAACAACCCCATCCGACTGCGGATCTGGGGCGGGGTCACCAAATGCAACAAGGACCAGCTTCTCGCGGAGTCCAAATTTATCGAACACACAGATTGGGAAACCTACTCCTTCCAGTTCGTGCCGAAACAGCCCCTCAACTACATCATCCTGGAAGCCAATTACACCGACGGCAGCAACTTCTCCTATCAGGGCAATATCCTGATCGATAATGTCAGGCCCATCAAAACGTGTATCCGGGCGGAAGTGGTGAAAGAGTGAAAGATTTTACTCCCCTTTTTTCTCCTGAATATCCTTTATCACCTGTTCCGTCTCCTTCATGAGCTGATCCAGGTTCTTGTTGATCTCATCGACTTTTTGCTGTTTGTCGCCGAGTTCGTCGGTGGTCTTTTTGGCCTGATCGAGCTGGGTTTCCAGGTCCTTGCGCTGTTGTTCGAGGCCTTTGATCCGGTCGACGTATTCTGGGGCGACTTCCCGGGCGTTGGATTCCAGGTTCTGAAATAATTCCCGCATTTTCTGAATGGCGTTGTCGTATTTGCCGGCATCGAATTTCTCTTTCTCCGCCTGGAGCAGGTCCTTAACCGACACCCCCACATCCTTCACCTCTTTGAAGATCTCGGTGGCGTTTTGCTTTTCTTCGGAGGTGCCGAAAAAGAAGTTGTATGCCAGCACGAAAACGACGATGACGACTAATGCCTGAATGATGGTCTTGATCATGGTAGGAAAAGAATTTTTGTAAAAGGAATATTACAGAGCTTAAGTTCTCTGACATAATTAATTTATAGACACTGCGGCCGTCGGCCGCAGTGTCTATAAATTATATTATATCCAAAGATATAACTAAAACCAACGTCAGAAAATTCCAATTCCGTGTATTTGGGAACCCCAAATCCCTGATAACCTGTTTATGGGAAAAGGCGATGGACAATCCCGTTCTCCTTTTTGGCGAATTTACCTATTTTCGCACCGGAAAAAATTGCACCCGGCTTTCGAAAACAACTGCTAGTATGGAATACAATCCGCGTGAGATCGAAAAGAAATGGAAGAAATATTGGGATGAGCACCAGGTGTACCAGGTGACCCACCAAAGCGACAAGCCCAAATACTATGTGCTGGACATGTTTCCCTATCCTTCCGGGGCCGGATTGCATGTGGGGCACCCGCTGGGTTACATCGCTTCCGATATCTATGCCCGCTTCATGCGGCACAAGGGGTACAACGTGCTGCACCCCATGGGTTACGATGCCTTTGGCCTCCCGGCCGAGCAATATGCCATCCAAACGGGTATTCACCCGGCTACGGCTACTACCGAAAATATCGCCCGCTACCGGGCCCAACTGGAAAATATTGGCTTTTCCTACGACTGGAGCCGCGAGTTGAAGACCTGCGATCCCGACTATTACCGCTGGACGCAGTGGATCTTCCTGCAGCTGTTCGAACATTACTACGACCAGGATGCCGACAAGGCGGTCCCGATCAGCGAACTGGTCGCCCGCTTTGAGCGATCCGGCTCTTTCGGCGTGCATGCCGCCTGTACCCAGCCCTCGGCCTTTTCGGCGACGGAGTGGAAGGCCATGTCCCCCAAAGCGAAGGACGATGTGCTCATGAATTACCGCCTGGCCTACCGCCAGGTGACCTATGTCAACTGGTGCGAAGCCCTGGGCACCGTGCTGGCCAACGACGAAGTGAAAGACGGTGTTTCGGAACGCGGCGGCCACCCGGTCGAGCGCAAACCGATGCTCCAATGGCTGCTGCGCATCACGGCCTACGCCGAGCGCCTGCTCCGGGACCTCGATACCCTGGAGTGGTCGGATTCCATGAAAAAGATGCAGAGCAACTGGATCGGCCGCAGCGAAGGCGCCCAACTCTTTTTCCCGATCGAAGGCTCGGACAAGAAACTGGAGATCTTTACCACCCGGGCGGATACCATCTTCGGCGCTACCTTCATGGTGCTGGCGCCGGAGCACGATTGGGTAAAGGAATTGACCACCACCGACAACGCGGAGTCGGTCAACGCCTACCTGAAGTACACCAATGCCCGCTCCGACCGCGAGCGCATGGCTGAAAAGGAGATCACCGGCGTGGCCCTGGGATCGCATGCCATCAACCCGTTCAATGGGGAGCGCATCCCCATCTGGATCAGCGAATACGTGCTGAAAGACTATGGCACCGGCGCCATCATGGCCGTGCCGAGCGACGACGACCGCGACTACAAGTTTGCCCAGTACTTCGGATTGCCCATTGTCGAGATCATCGATAAATCGGCTTTCCCCGATGCCACCCGCCAGGATAAGGTCGGGGTGATGATCAACTCCGATTTCCTCACCGGCATGCAAGTGCCCCAGGCTATCGAGGCCACCCTGAAACGCATCGAGGAAATGGGCATCGGCAAACGGCAGATCAACTATAAATTGCGCGACGCCATTTACAGCCGGCAGCGCTATTGGGGCGAACCCTTCCCGATCATTTACGACCCCGAGGGCGTGGCCCATGCCATGAAGGTGGAGGACCTGCCCCTCGAATTGCCCGAGCTGGAAGATTTCCAGCCCAGCGGGGGCGGCAAATCGCCCCTTGCCCGCCATGAAGAATGGGTCGATCTGCCCAACGGCTGGCGCCGCGAAACCGACACCATGCCGGGCTTTGCCGGGTCGTCCTGGTACTTCCTGCGCTATATGGACCCGCACAACGACCAGGCTTTCGCCTCCCAGGATGCCATCAACTACTGGAAGGATGTGGACCTGTATATCGGCGGCACGGAACATGCGGTGGGTCACCTGATGTATGCCCGTTTCTGGAACAAGTTCCTCTACGACAAAGGCCTGGTGCCGGTGGTGGAGCCGTTCAGGAAGCTGGTCAACCAGGGTATGATCCAGGGGGTTATCGAATACCTTTATCTCCAAAAGGAAAAAGTGGATGGCGCGAGCCGCTTCGTGAGCGCCGAACTGGTAGAGGACCATGGCGATGGCTTCGCCAAAATTCCCATCCACGTCGAATTTGTGGAGGATTACGGCTCACCCAACTCCTTTATCAATAAAAAAGGCATCGAGCAGTTTATCGAATGGCGGCCCGAGTTCAGGAATGCCATTTTCGAATGCAGCCAGGGCGTTTACCAAAACGGCGTTTTCACCTCGAAAAACGGAGGCAAGGACAGCCGTATGGTCACCGTGTCGGAAGTGGGGAAGATGTCGAAGCGCTATTTCAACGTCATCAACCCGGATGATGTGGTCGAGGAATACGGCGCCGACTGCTTCCGCTTGTACGAGATGTTCCTCGGTCCGCTGGAGCAGGCCAAGCCCTGGGATACCAAGGGGATCGACGGGGTATCGAAGTTCCTGCGCAAGTTCTGGAGCCTGTTTTTCAACGAAAAAGGCGAATGGATCGTCACGGACGAGGCGCCTTCGCGGGAAGAGCTCAAGACCCTGCACCAGTGCATCAAGAAGATCCACGACGACCTCGAGCGGTTTTCGCTCAACACCTGCGTCAGCGGTTTCATGATCGCCACGAACGAACTGCGGCGGCTGAATACCAGTAAGCGCGCCATTCTGGAGCCGATGACGGTATTGCTCGCTCCTTTTGCTCCGCACCTGTCCGAAGAGCTCTGGCACCGCCTGGGCAATTCCACGACTGTCGTGAAAGCCGCTTTCCCCCAATGGTCGGAAGAGTACCTGCGGGAGGATTCGGTCACTTATCCGGTGAGCATCAACGGCAAAAAGCGGGCAACGGTCGACCTGCCCGTCGGGATGCCCGTGCCGGAGATCGAAACGGCGGCCCTGGAAATGCCGGAAGTGAAGAAATGGCTGGAGGGCCTGACGGTCCGGAAAACCATCGTCGTGCCCGGCCGGATGATCAATATTGTTGCGAATTAAAGAGGAAACGGCGTTTAAAAGGTAGCTAACGCACCTTTTTTAACATGAATCGTTATCTTTGTTAGACCACGCATCATTCATTAACTCCATCTTCGTAAACCATTTTTCTAAGCACAGGAGTTACGCATCACGCGTTTTGAAAGCAAAGTCGCCGCCGCAGGCGGCGACTTTGCTTTTAAAATGACTTTTCGGCGCATGTGCGTAAGTCCAATAAGCAATCTGCTCATGAAACGGAATTGGATGCTGGTTTTAGCATGGACCCTTTTTGCATACTCCTATCTGTTTGGGGCCTGTGATCCCCCTTTTCTTCTTTCGGTTTCCAACATAACGACCAACTCAGCTACTCTGGATTGGACCCCGCTGGGCATGGAAACGGAATGGGAGGTAGCCGTGGTGCCACATGGCAGCCCTACCCCCAATTTACCCACCTTGTCGGGCCTGATAAGCCATCCGGTCGTGCACCCGGGACTGGCTTCGGGAAAGGCTTACGATTTCTACGTCCGGGCCGTCTGTGATACGATCCCCGGCAACTGGGCCAAATACAACAGCTATTTTATTACCGGCCTGACCAATCCGTCGCCCTGCAAAATGGGCCTCGATGTGCCCGACGAAGGATGCATCAATTTCAATGTGTGGGTTGACGGAGCACCGGGGACCGAACTGGGCAACGACGTATTTCTGAAGGAAGTGCGCGTGATCATGCGCCATTCCTGGGACGACGACCTGGAACTCAGCCTGATCGCGCCGGATGGGGTCGTGGTCGACCTGAGTTCCGATAACGGAGGGAACGACGATAACTACGGCGACCCGAACGATCCGAGCTGTCAGAGCGTAACGATTTTCATCAATGAACTGGCCCTCGGGGCCTGCTCGCTGAGCTCCATTACGGAGGGTACGGCGCCGTTCATCGGGGAGTACCTGCCGGAGGAACCGCTGACCCTCTTCAACACCGGAGCCAATCCCAACGCCATCTGGAAACTGCGGGTTTGCGACGATGCGGCCGATGATGTCGGAAAACTGGAATACATCGAACTGGTCTTCGAACCCCTAATCTGCCATGCCCCGACCGGCCTGGTGGTAGATGGGGTCGATTCTACTTTTGCCGGTCTCGACTGGGTGCCCGGCGACTCCTGCCTCGGCACGCTTATCGAATACGGTCCTCCGGGCTTTACGCCGGGCACGGGCGCCTCCGCCGGTTTGGGCGGCACGGTCGTCACGGCTGCCTGTCCGCCCTATACCCTGAGCGGCCTGCTCCCGGAAACGACCTACGATCTCTACGTCCGCGAGGCTTGTCCGAACGGAGGCTATACGCAGAACAGCTGCGCCGTTTCCCTGACGACCCTGTGTTCGCCCCTTCCGGTTACGCAATCGGAAGATTTCAACAGCGAAACCGTTTGTATCGGGATCTGCTCCACCCCTTGTGACCTGACGGGACTGTGGGCCAACAGCAGGGCCGACGACCTCGACTGGCTGGCATTCGAAGGGCCAACAGAAACGCCGGGCACCGGGCCGCCCGACGACTTTCCCGGAGGCGGACGCTATGTCTACCTCGAAGGATCCGGGTCCTGCAGCAATAACGACGAGGCTATATTGTATTCGCATTGTATGCAGATCGTTGCGCCGCCGGGCTCCTCCTGCCATTTTTCATTTGACTATTACATGTTCGGCACCGCCGTTAATTCACTTCAGTTAGATATTACCCTCGATGGGGGCGAGAACTGGATCCCGCTGTGGCAGTTATCCGGCAACCAGGGCGAACAATGGTTCCGGCAATTCATCGATCTGAGCTCCTACAACGGACAGAGCGCCCAGCTTCGCTTTGTGGGCAAAAAAGGCAGCAACGTCCGCTCCGATATCGGACTGGATAACCTGATCTTCTACGGTTCACTCGATATGGGCGCCCCGGCTTATGTCTATTATCAGGATCTTGACCTGGACGGGTACGGCAACAGCGATATCTACTTCGCTTCCTGTTCTCCCGTTCCGCCGGCCGGTTTTGCCGTGCAGGGGGGCGACTGTTTCGACCTTTCCGACCAGATCAGTCCCGGCATACCGGAGACGCCCTGCGACGGGTTCGACATCAATTGCAACGGCATGGATGACGAAATGATCCTCCCGCCGCCGCTGACGACCGGAGATACGGTTTGCAGCGGTGGTTTCGGCCTGGTCGAAGCCACGGCCGCCTACGGAGGCATCCTGATCTGGTACGATGTTCCGGTGGGTGGGGAGCCGCTGGATACGAATTCGTTCTACCTGCCCAATCCGCCGCTGTTCCAGACCGGAGATGTGCCGGCCACGTACTCTTATTATGTGGAGGAGGTCAACCAGTTCGGCTGCGCTACGGTAGACCGGGGCGTGGCCACCATTACCGTGTTGCCGCAGCCCGACCTGTTCATCCCGGAGGGACAACTGGAACCCCTTTGCGCTGGCGATACGGTCGATCTTTCCGCACTGATCATTCAGGACCTGTCGAACTCCCTGGCTGCCCTCAGCTTCCATACCGCCTATCCGCCCACCCTCGCCAATAAAGTGGATCCGCCTGTGGTGAATCCCCTGTACACCACCACCTATTACGTGCTGGCGACGGCCGATGGCGGTTGTACGGATGTGGACAGTGTCGTGGTCGAAATAAAAGACAGTCCGATCGCCCAGATCCTGGGCCAGGACCAACTTTGCAAGGGCTCCAGTCAGGTGCTTCAGGTGGTGGATGCCGGGAATGGGATACAGCCTTTGGACTACGTTTGGAGCAACGCCTCCAACGCCACCTCGATCTTCGTACTGGCTACCGATCCGCCCGGCACGACCCTCACCTACAGCGTGACGATCACGGATGCGGGCGGCTGTCGCTCTTCCGATTCCTTCGATATTGAGGTCATCGGGTCGATCACTTCGGTACAGATCAACGAGCAGGACGTGAGCACCTGTGGAGGGGCCAACGGGGCGATCAATTTGAATATTACAGGAGGTACGGCGCCCTTTGAGATCAGTTGGGACGGGCAGGCCGCAGGCGCGGCCACCTCGCCCGGGTCCAGTTATTCCATTACCGGACTTTCTCAGGGCACGTATTCTATTACCGTGACGGATAATTCGGCGACGCCGTGTCCTTTTGTTATTCCACTGGCGATCGTCAACGGACCGCAAGCGCAGGTTTCGATCGCTTCCATACAACCCGTCAGCTGTTATGGAGAAATGGACGGGTGTATCGAGTTGCAGGTCAGCGGGGTCAGCCCGCAGATCATCTGGAACACGGGCGATACCACGGCTTCCATATGCAACCTCGACGGCGGAACCTATTCGGTGACGGTCACGGATGGCGCCTGTGAAAATATCCTTTCTGGGATCGTGGTTCAGGCGCCCGACAGCCTGACGGGTAAAACGGCATTTCTTAAAAACGCCACCTGTTTCGGGGCTGCCGACGGAGAAGCGATCATCGTCGTGGGCGGGGGTACGCCGCCCTATCAATACCTGTGGTCCAACAATGCCACGACCTCGAGTTTGCTCGGCGTCGGGGCGGGGGATTACACCCTTACCGTGACGGACGATCGGGGCTGCCAGTTGATCCTGGGACCCAATGAGATCACCGAGCCGCCCGGCATCGATCTGATGCTGGTAAGTACGCCCGTGCCCTGTACCGATGGGGTGGGAGGCTCCCTGGAAGCGATCGTTTCCGGAGGGGTAGAGCCCTATGGCTACCTTTGGTCGACGGGGTCCAACCTGCCGCTGATCGAAAACCTGGGTCCCGGAACCTACGGACTTACGCTGACCGACCTGAACGGATGCGGGATCGATACCAGTATCGTTGTGGAAAATCCGCCGCCCCTGGTCATTCAGATCACCCAGAGCATTTCTCCTTCCTGTTTCGGCGTTTCCGACGGCATGTTGGAAGCCACCGCCACGGGCGGGCTGCCGCCTTATACCTACCTTTGGTCGACGGGAGATACCCTGCCCGGCATCGTATTGCCCGCCGGCGAATACGGGGTGACCATAACCGATTTTAGCGGTTGTACCCAAAAACTGGAAGGGATCGTCCTGACCGCTCCGAACCCGGTTTCGGTATTGTCAGCAATCACCAAGGCATCCTGCCTCGGCAAAGAGGACGGGCAGATCGCCCTTTCCCCGCAAAACGGACAACAGCCCTTTACCTACGAATGGGAGGGAGGCGCTACCGGCCCGGTCTTGTCCAACCTCGGCGCCGGAACCTACGCGGTCACGGTTACCGATGCGAATGGCTGCGAGAGCGACCTGTCTTTTACCGTAGGTTACAACCAGCCTCTGTCGGCGACTGTTACCGAGCTGGGACCAAATTGCTTTAACGGCAACAACGGCAAGATCTTCGTCACCCCCATGGGGGGACTGCCCTTCTATTCCTATCTTTGGAATACGGGGCAACAGACCAAAGACCTGCTCGACGTCCCCTCCGGGGATTACGTCTGTACCATCACCGATATGAACGGATGTATGCTGATCATCGATACGGTGGAATTGCTCAATCCTCCGCTCATTCAGATCGAATTGCTCGCGCTGGATTCCATTTCCTGCTACGGCATGGACGACGGCGGGATCGATATGGACGTATCGGGCGGCATACCGCCTTACAACTACACCTGGAATACCGAAGAGACGACGCAGGACCTGGAGCAGATCGGTGGGGGCACGTATGTCCTGACCGTTGCCGATGCATTGAACTGCGCTGTGATCAGCCAGCCCGTCGTTCTGCCCGAACCAACGCTGTTGCAGCTCCAGACGGAAGTGGTCGACATCAATATCAATTGCCAGTCGAATACCCTGGATACGCTGTTCGTGCAGATCAGCGGAGGCTCGGTGCCCTACCAGATCCTCTGGAGCACCGGGCAAATGGATGCCTATGTGTTGGGCAGCCAACCCGGCGATTACTCCGTTACGGTGACCGATGCCCAGGGCTGCGTGGACAGCCTGACCTCTCTGAAGGTGCCGGACCCGGTGCCTTTCCTCACCGTCAATCTTTCCAGCAATTTCACTTTTTCGGGCGATTGCAATAACCCGGCGAGCACCGCTTCGCTGAAGGCCGATATTCATGGGGGACTGGCGCCCTTCCAGTATAACTGGAGCTCGGGTGTGCAGGGAACCACGTCGAGCCATACCCTCAACCTTTCCAATCTTCAGGAAGATACGTATTCCGTCACGGTGACGGATGCAGCCGGCTGTGTGGCGGTATCCAACGTGGTCCAGGTGACCTTCCCCGATCCCCTCAATGGGTTCGTGATCGGGTCCTCCATCATGGATGTGCGCTGCAAAGGCGGAAACGACGGGTATATCCACCCCACCGTTAACGGCGGAGCGCCGCCTTACCAGTTTTTGTGGATGGATCAAATGGGCACGCCGGTCGGCCTTTCCCAGAACCTGGACAGTATCCCTGCGGGCATTTATACTTTCCAGGCGATCGACCAAAATGAATGCGTATTGGTCATCCAGAATATTCAGGTCGACGAACCGGCGGAGGCCCTGAACGTCACCCTGGATGTGGAAAATCTGGCTTGTTACGGAACAAATACAGGGTCTATTACTTCTTTTCCGACCGGAGGTACCCCGCTGTATACCTATACCTGGAATATTCCGGGCAACGCCGCTTTTCAGGATAACCTCGCCGCCGGCATCTATTCCCTGACGGTGACCGACAACAAGGGCTGTGCGGCCATCCTCGATTCGATCGAGGTTCAGCAACCGGATGCCCCGCTTGTCCTCGATACGGTGATCGTTTCGCCGATCATGTGCAACGGGGTGAAAGACGGCGCGATCAATATCGAAATTACCGGAGGGACCACACCCTACGATTTTATCTGGAGCAATGGAAAATTGACGGAAGACATCAGCGGCCTGGGGCCGGGCAATTACAAGTGCACGGTAGTGGACGGCAATGGTTGTCAGTTGGTGACCCCGACCTTCTCGCTGACCAATCCGCAGGTATTGAGCGTGGTCTCGATCACGCTCGATTCGGCGACGGTCGGTCTTTCAGATGGCTCCATCGCCGTGGTCATTCAAGGAGGGATGCTTCCCTATACCTATCTGTGGAGCACCGGCGATACCACGGCTACCGTCGAATCGCTTTTTGCCGGCAATTACGTACTCACCGTGACCGATTCGAACGGGTGCGTACTGGAATTGCAGATCTACCTGCCTTTCAAGGTTGTAGATGGAATCCGGGACATCTCGATGGGCCAGTTGCGGATCTATCCGAACCCGGCCAGGGGAAATGCCTGGCTGGAACTGCCGCCGGGGCTGCAGACTTCCTTCGATCTGTTGATCCGGGACATGCTGGGGCAACCCGTCCGGCAACAGGCGAACCCCGTTCCGCCCGGGCCATTATTGCCCATCGATCTGAGCGATCTGCCCGCCGGGGTCTATGGCGTTCAGGTATGGTCGGAGGGGCTATTGCTCGGCGAGGCGCTCCTGGTCGTCACTCAATGATCGTAAAGGTCGTCCGGCGGTTGGTTTGGTGTTGAGCTTCCGTGCAATCGGAGCAGATGCAATCAACCGCCGGAAATTCTTCCCCATATCCTGTAGCCTGGAGCCGGTCGGGCGAAATGCCCTTGGCGATCAGGTATTCCACAGCCGATTGAGCCCGTCGCTGGGATAGTTCCTGGTTGTACCGCGCGGTGCCGCGGCAGTCGGTATGCGAGCCGAGGCGGATGCGGATCTCGGGATTCAATTCGAGGTCTTTGGCAAGCCGGTTGAGCGTGGGTTCGGCATCGGGCCGGATCTCCCAGCGGTCGAAATCGTAGTAGATATTTTCCAGGATAATTTCGGTATCGACGTATTTCTGATCGAGCACGATCTCCAGTTCGTAGCGCTGAACCGGCTTGGTGGGATCCATACCCAGACCGGCCGATGAAAAGGAGGCTTCCTTATTCCAGTACCCATCCTTGCTCGCCAGGAACCGGTAGGTGGCGTTTTCGCGGATCTCCAGGCTGAGCAGCCCGTCTTCGCCCACTTCCTTGGTGAGGGTCTTCCCGTTGTCGCTGTACTGGACCACGGCGCCCTTCAGGGGTTTGCGCCCGAGCAGGGTGGAGTTGGGATTGCCGGGTTCCTGGAATATCTTTTCGAGCACGTAAACATCCAGGAACAGTTGGTACACCACCGGCTCAGCCGGCTTTACGGGGGGAGGTGTCACCGTTTTTCGCTTTTCAGCCAGGTAGATGTCATCGCTTCCCAGGCCGCCGTCGCGGTTGGAGCTGAAATAGGCCCGGAGCTGGATGTCCTGGTCCGGGGTCCGGTCTGCAATGCAGAACCCGAAATCATCCGCGCCGGAGTTGATCGGAGGTTTGAGGTTGTAGGGCGAGGACCAGTTGCCGTTCGACATTTTGAAGATCTTGAAAATATCGAGACCGCCCATTCCCGGGTGGCCGTCGGATGCAAAATAGAGGGTGTCGCCGTCGAAATAGGGAAATTGTTCATTTCCGGGCGTGTTGATGGCCCTGCTCATCAGGTGGGGTTCGTCCCATCCGGCCGCTCCCCGTTCCACATAATACAGGTCGTATCCGCCCCAACCGTCGGGATCGTTGGAGGAGAAATACAGGGTCTGGCCGTCGGCAGAGAGGGCGGGGTGGCCATAGTTAATAAAATCCTTTACAAAGGGGAGGGGGAGGGGGTCGGTCCAGGCGCCGTCTTCCTGGTGGGTATAGAGGATCTTGCAGTATTGATCGCTCCGTTTTTCGGAGGTAAAACAGCGGGTGAAGAACAGCTCCTTCCCGTCGGTACTGAATATGGCCGTGCCCTCATTGCGGTCGGTGTTGACGGGGGGCGTTTCCAGGGGAGTAACCACCTGGGTTTTCAGGTCGGCTACGAAGAGGTCGGAGAAATTGGTTCCGGTCCAGTAATAGGTATCGTCCCCGGTGGCGCTGCTCCGGTCGGAGGTGAAGATCAGTTTATCCTTCCCGAAGGGAATGGGCGCATAATCGGCGTGGTTGCTGTTGAAATCGGCGGGCGAGACCGTAATCGTCCGGTCGGGGTCTTTGAGCCAGGCCTGGGCGATCTCACAAGCGGTGATCTCCTTTCGGTACTCATACGGGCTGCCGATCTCGAGGCCCAGTTCTTTGAAGGAGTTCATAGCGGCGTCGTATTGTTGGTCCCGCTTGAGGGCGTAGGCGTATTCGCGAAGCGCATCCACCCCGTACTGGTTGTCGTAGGCGATGCCGTACCAGCGGATGCTTTGCGGGCTTTCGTGCATGGCCCGGTAGCTTTCCGCGATGAGAAAGGCCAGCTTTCCCCGCTCTACGCGGCTTTTTTCTTTGTTATATTCCTTTTCCAGCAAGGGTGCGGCCACGGCGTATTGTTTCCGTTCGAAAGCCAGGCGGCCGTCGCGGATCTTTTGGGCGGAGAGCAGGAAAGGGATCAGCGACAGGAGCAGGAAAGAGATCATTCGCATAGCAGAAGAAAGATTGTTATCCATCCCTTAAACGCGGGTATGCGGGGCATTGTTGCTGAAGATAAAAAAAGGGAGAACGCATGAAGCATTCTCCCTTTTTTATATGAACAGAAGGAACTCCTTAGTGCGCTTTGGCGGCTGCTTTGGAGAACCCTGCTTTTTTGGATTCCGATTTTTTGCGGGCGGTGAGCCCTTTACTCAAGTCGGCCATGATCGGGGTGGCCACGAAGATCGAGGAGTAGGTACCGATCGAGATCCCCACGAGGATGGCGAAGGCAAAGCCTTTGATGCTGCCACCGCCGAAGATGAAGAGTACGAACACCACGAAGAAGGTGGTCAGGGACGTGATCACGGTACGGCTCAGCGTGCTGTTGATGGCGGCGTTGAGCACCTCGTTTTTCGATTTCCCGGTATAGGCCGTGATGTATTCCCGGATCCGGTCGAATACGATCACCGTGTCGTTGATCGAATAACCGATCACCGTCAGGATAGCGGCGATGAAGGCCTGGTCGACCTCCAGCGAGAAGGGCAGGATCCCGTGGAAGAGGGAGAAGGCCCCGAGCGTGATGAGGACGTCGTGGAACAAAGCGCCCACAGCGCCGGCGCTATACTGCCATTTCGAGAACCGGATAAAGATGTACAGGAAGATCAGCAACAAGGCGAAGAGCGCCGCATAGAAGGCGCTGACCTTGATGTCGTCGGCAACGGTCGGCCCGACCTTGGTCGAACTGGTAATGTGGGTGACGCCCTCCGAATCGGTCTTCTGGAATTTTTCGAGATCCAGGCTTCCGCCGGAGATCGTTTGAAGGCCTTCGAACAATTTGGCGACCACTTTTTCGGCAGCTTCCGGGCTGCTGTCTTCGATGTTGTAGCTCGTCACTACGTTGTAGGTATTCCTCGTATCCACGGCTTTCACCACGGGGGTGGCCCCGAATGCGGTGGTCAACGCTTCGCGGATGGCTTGCGGTTCTACATCCTGAACGAATTCGATGTTGTAGGAGTAACCGCCTTTGAAGTCTACGCCCAATTCGAAGCCTTTCACCATGAAGCTGATGATCCCGGCAAGGATCAGGGTGCCGGAGAAAATGTACGCAATCATGCGTTTGCCCATCCAGTCGACACTGACGTTAGCCAGGGCATTTTCGGTGAATTTGGTCCAGAAAGAGATCCCGCGGCCCTTGGAGGTCCACCAGTCGATCACCAGACGGCTGACGAGCACGGCGGTGAACAGGGAGGACAGGATACCGATGATCAGGACCACAGCGAAGCCTTTGATGGGGCCGAGACCGAAGTAGGCCAACACAATGGCGGTCAGCAGCGTGGTCACGTTGGCGTCGATGATGGCCGAATAGGAGTGGGAGAAACCGTCCGAAATGGCCATGGACAGCGATTTGCCCGCACGCAATTCTTCCCGGATCCGCTCGTAAATGATCACGTTGGCGTCGACGGCCATACCGATGGTCAACACGATACCCGCGATACCCGGCAGGGTCAGTACCGTACCGATGGAAGCGAGCGAACCGAAGATGAAGAAAATATTGAGGAACAGAGCGATGATCGAGACGATACCGCCGCCTGCGTAATACAGCAACATGAAGGCCAGCACGATGAGAAAGCCGATGACCAGCGAGGTCACCGAGCGGTTGATGTTGTCGGCGCCGAGGGAAGGCCCGACGAGGCTTTCCTGGATGATGACCGTACGGGCCGGCAATTTACCGATCTGGAGAATGCTGGCGAGGTCCTTGGCTTCCTGTGCCGTAAAGCTACCCGTGATGGACGAGTTGCCGTTGAGGATGGGGTTGATAACCCGGGGCGCGGAAGCGACTTCGTCGTCGAGCACGATGGCGATCTCGCGGTTGTTGTCCTGGGCGGCTTTTTGGGTCATCTGACCCCAGGTGCGCGCTCCGGACTGGTTCATCCGCAGCGATACCTGCATCTCGCCGGTTTGCGGGTCGGGTTGAGCCATGGCGTTAACCACTTCGT
This sequence comes from Lewinellaceae bacterium, assembly GCA_020636275.1. Lineage (GTDB taxonomy): Bacteria > Bacteroidota > Bacteroidia > Chitinophagales > Saprospiraceae > JADJTT01. The sequence goes on from JACJYD010000001.1 coordinate 2,035,851, forward strand.
CCCCTTCCAGGGGCGCCTGGTTCTTGCCGCCGGGCATTTTGACGGCGAACAACTCGTAGCGGTTGGTCATTTCCTTGGTTTCCGGATCCTTGATCGGATTGCGCGACCAAAGGAATTTCAGGTCGGGCGGAAACAAGGCTTTGATATCTTCGCGATTCAGGTAGTCCGAAATCGTTTTGGTCTTGTTCTTTTCAGCCGTACCCATGACGGCATAGCCGTATGCGCCGGTCTGGTTGAGCTCAAAAATGTCGAACAAGGGGCCGCTCTGGCCGAAGGTCTGGTTGTCGAGCACTTCAACCGAATCGGTCGAGAACTTGGTGCTGTCGATATTCCCCAGGGAGTCGACGGCATAGGTGGTATCGATTCGGAAGGTCGTAGTGGTTTCTTCAGCTTCGGAAGTGCCTTTTTCCCGGGCCAGCTTTTCGTTGGCCTGGATAAACCCTTCTGCGATACGGCCGTCGATGATGCGGTAACAATCCCAGAATTCGAGCTTGGCAGCTGCCTGCAGGAAGGTCCGGGCGCGTTCCGGGTTGTCGATACCCGGCAATTCGACCAGGATCAGGTCGCGGGCGGCATCCAGCGTGACGTTGGGCTGCGTAACGCCCAGCTTATCGATGCGTTGCTTCAGCAGGGAGAAGGTCCGGTCCACAGTCTGGTTGGCTTCTTCCCGGAGGATGCGGGCCATTTCCCCATCGGAGGTGTTGGCCGTGATCTTGTCCTTTATCGCTTCCGAGAACCGGAAGATAGTTGACAGTTTCTTTCCCTCGGCGATAGAAGCCCAGGCATCGGTGAACAGCGTGATATAATCGCTTTGGGCATTTTCCAGATTGGCCGATGCAATATCAAGCGCCTTGACAAACGTCGGGTCTTCATTATTGGCGGAAAGCGCAACGAGGAACTCGCGCAGGTCGACCTGCAACAACACACTCATACCCCCCTTCAGGTCCAGACCCAAGGCCAATTGCTGGTTTTTCAGGTCTTGATAGGTATATTTCTTGAGCAGCGGGATGTTTAATACGACTTCCGAAGAAACGGAGTCGAGATAAGCTGCTTTTGCCATTTTATACGCATCGTGTTGTTCTGCTTCCGGAACAGTTGATGCCACCGTTTTGGCATAATTCTCCGCTTTTCTTTCTACACCACGCGTGGGCAGCAAAAACAGGTACTGCACCGCGCAAACAATCGTGATCACGATGAGAAAGAATCTTACAATTCCCTTCCCTTGCATGGGTTCATTTTTTTGGTTACCTAAATTTCTTAATTGTATGGAAGAGAACACCCTCCCGAAAAAACTCCGCAAATATACGGGGTTTTATAAAACTTTTGGGTTTTTTGTTCCCTTTCCTCCTTTTCTCCGTCTAAAGTGCGAAAGTCGTGAACTTTTTTTACTTTTCACGTTGAAATACCCGAACTGTAATATCATTTCTCACTAAAAAACCATTGTCATGGGATTATTCTCTTTCCTGAAAAATGCCGGCGCGAATTTGTTCAAAGGGGCCAAGCCCGCAGCGCCGAGCACTCCTTCCACCTCTTCGACCCCGGATCTGGCCGCCCAAATCGCCCTCAAGAACCAAAAGATCCAGTTGCTCCGCCAATTGGTGGAAAGCTTTGGCTTTGACGTTAAAGACCTTATTCTGGAACTGAACGACGATACCGTTATCGTCAACGGAAAAGTGGCTTCCCAGGAACAACGCGAAAAAGTGGTCCTCGTGCTGGGGAACGTGGACGGCATCGCAACCGTCGACGACCGGCTGGAGGTGATCGAACCGGCCCCTGAAGCCGTTTTTTATGAAGTAAAAAAAGGGGATACGCTTTCCAAGATCGCCAAGGCCCACTACGGCAACGCCATGAAATACCCGGTGATCTTCGAGGCCAACAAGCCGATGCTGAAAGATCCCGACCTGATCTATCCGGGCCAGGTTCTGCGCATTCCCCCGCTGGATTGAGCCGGTTTTAACAACCTGCCGGAGAAGGTTGGCCTGCATTTCGCGGGCCAACCTTCTTTTTTTTCGTAAATTTGTTCCAGCGTTTTGGACAGGAAACATATGATCTGGAACTACACGGGATTGCTCATCGCTTTGGTTTTATCTACTCCTTTGCTCGGCCAGGAAGAAACCGCCCTGCGCGAACTTTACGATGCGGGGCACTGCGATCAATTCGTTCAGCAGGTGCAGAGCCAGTCCAGCGACAGCCTTTCGGCACAGGTCTGCTTCCTGAGCGGCATGTGCCTCATGCAGCAGGCCGAATACCAGATGGCTTTGGGATACCTCGACCAGGCGGTCAGGAAAGACCACGACCTGGCTATGGCCTATTTTGTGAAGGCCGAAGTGCTGGTGCAACTCAACCGCCTGAGCGATGCGCTGGTACAATACGAAAATGCCATTTACCTGCAGCCTGAAGTGCCCGATTTTCAGGTGGGAAAAGGCTATGTGTTGCTACAGGCTGGCCGCTATCCCGAAGCGATTTTCGCCTTTCAGCAGGCCCTGTCCTATCCCAAATGCCCGGAAAAAGCCTATGTCCTGCTGGGCAGGGCCTTTCAGGAAAATAAGCAGATGGATTTGGCGTTAAGCACCTGGAAGGATGCCCTGGACAAAATGGACGCCCGGGGAAGCAGCTTCCGGGAATGCCTTTACCGGCTGGGGCAAGCGGAATATTTGCTGGAGAACTATCCGGATGCCGAAGCGATCTACCAACGGCTGCTCGCCTCCAACCCGGACGATTATCAGGGGGTGAGCAAACTGATCCAGGTCTATTTTGCCGGCGGTGAATACGAAAAGGGGAACGCGCTGAAAATGGAACTGTACGGAGCTTACAATCGGCGGCAGCTGCCGGCCGAAATGGTGGAAAAAGGCTTTTGTTTCGACCAGTTCGATTGGGACGGAAAGCGCATCTATGCCTACGAACGGTTTGAAGAACCGCCGGGCTACGGCCCCAAACATCAGTTTCTGGTGACCGACGAACGAAACCAGGTGCTCGAAACCGTCCAAACCGAACTCGCTCCGGAAGCCGCGCTCACGGGGAAAAAATACATCCTGGGCAAAGTGGAAGGAACCCGGCACCTCCTCTTCGACGGGGAAGCCTTCGACGATAACTTTGATTACGACGTATTGAAAAAAGCGGTGGTGCGCATCTTGCGGGGAAAAGAAAAACCCTGTCGGATCGTCGATCCATGACATTTTGAATATAACCATTATATCGATTCTATGTCTGTAGAGGTTCTTGGCCTAACCAAGGTTTTCGGCGAACAGCACGCCGTAGAAAACGCCAGTTTCCAGGTGAAGAAGGGGGAGATCCTGGGTTTCCTGGGACCCAACGGGGCCGGAAAAAGCACCACGATGAAGATCATAACCTGTTTCATCCCGCCCACCGAGGGTACGGTGAAGGTCTGTGGCTTTGATGTGGAAAAGGATTCCATGGAAGTGCGCCGCCGGATCGGCTACCTGCCCGAGAACAATCCGCTCTACCGGGATATGTACGTGGTGGAATACCTGAATTTTGTAGCGAGACTGCACGGCGTATCCAACCGCTCCCAACGGGTTGCGGAAATGATCGAACGCACCGGCCTGACCCTCGAAAGGAAAAAACTGATCGGCGCCCTGTCGAAGGGCTACCGCCAACGCGTCGGCCTGGCCCAGGCTATGTTGCACGACCCGGAGGTGCTTATCCTCGACGAACCGACATCCGGGCTCGATCCCAACCAGCTGGCCGAGATCCGGAACCTGATCCGGCAACTGGGGCAGGAGAAAACCGTGATCTTTTCCACGCATATCATGCAGGAAGTGCAGGCCCTTTGCAACCGGGTGGTGATCATCAACCGGGGCAAGATCGTTGCCGACGACCCCATCGAACAATTGTCGGACCGGGTCGGCGGACGGATCTACCTCACCCTCGAACTGGGGGAGGCCGTGACGGAAGCTCAATTGCGAAAATTGCCCCACCTGCTCAATGTGGAATCCCTGGGGGGCAATAAGTGGAAACTCACCACCGACGCCAAAAACGACGTCCGGCCCGATATCTCCAGAATGGTGGCTGAACAAAAATGGACCCTGCTGGAAATGCACCGCGAAATGGCCAGCGTGGAAAGTATCTTCCAGGAGCTGACCCGCACCAAAACCGATGGCCAATGAGACGCTGTTTTCTCCTGTGGATGGTCCTCGCCGCGGCCTCGCTGAATGCCCAACAAGACCTCGCGTTGGTGACCAAGAATTACCGCTTTCAGGATGGGATCTATCTTTCCTTCCATTCTTTCCAGACCGACAACCCCGACCTGAGGTGGGAAGAGGTGGAGGCCCGCTGGTATACCAATCCGCAAACCTTTGTCACCCAACTGGAAGGCCTTCGACTGAAGAACGGGAAGCCCGGTCTCAGCCCCGACCAAATTTGGGGATTTTCCCTCCAGGGGATCCCCTATATCCGACTTTCGCGGGATTGGATTCAAAAAGAATTGGCTACTTTTGCCCCGCTCCAGCTGAGGGGCAAGATCTGTTATTTTGAATTCGACCGGATCGATACGACCCAGGTGGTCATCACGGCTTACAACCCCTCCAACGGCCTTCCCTTCCGCCGGGGGGTGGTGGACAAGCAACAGGAGGTATCCTGTCCCAAGATCCTTCGGTTTGAAACCGGGGAAGTGGCTGATTTTAACCGCGAAAACCTGATCGCCTGGATTGCAGACGACCCGGAACTGGTCAAGGCAGTCCGGGTACTGACGGAAGAAGAAGCGAAGACGAAGTTGTTCAAATCGCTGCTCATTTACGTGGATCGAAACGAGGTTTATATTAGTGGAAAGTGAAGAGAGTGGAGTGTGTAAAAGAATAGCTATGACCAGTATTTTTTGGAAAGAGATCAACACCTTCTTCAGCTCGCTGATCGGCTACATCGTTGTCGGAGTGTTCCTGGTCGTGATGGGCGTGATGCTCTGGTTCTTGCCCGATTTCAGCCTGCTGGAATACAGTTACGCCACCTTGTCGCCTTTCTTCGACCTGGCGCCGGTCCTGTTTGTTTTTCTCATCCCCGCCATCACGATGCGGTCCTTTGCGGAGGAGCGGCAGGCCGGCACGATCGAGTTGCTGGCCACCCGTCCGCTGACGGACCTGCAGATCGTCCTGGGGAAGTATTTCGCCAGCCTGGTGTTGGTGCTCTTTGCCTTGTTGCCGACGGTTTTGTACTACATAACCGTATACCAGCTGGGCGTCCCGAAGGGCAACCTCGACTCGGGGGCGATTCTGGGCTCTTATTTCGGATTGTTCCTGCTGTCGGGCTCCTTTGCCGCCATCGGGATGTTCGCCTCCTCGCTGAGCACCAATCAGATCGTGGCCTTCCTCCTGGCCGTTCTCATGTGCGTGATCTTCCATTGGGGGTTCTTCTATTTTAGCAAACTGCCTCTGTTTGTGGGAAAACTGGATGACCTCATCCAACAGCTCGGCATCGATTACCACTACGCCTCCATCAGCCGGGGCGTGCTGGATACCCGTGATTTGCTCTATTTCTTCTCGGTGATCGCTTTCTTCCTGGCGCTTACCGTGGTTTCCCTGGAACGCAGAAAGTGGTAAACGAAGATCGCTATGTCCAAAAACAGCAAACGGAATCAAAGCATAACACAACTGGTGCTCCTCACCGGTATCCTGATCTTCCTGAATGTACTGGGCAATTTCTTCTTTACCCAGTTCGACCTCACCGAAGAAAACCGGTACACGCTGACAAAACCGACCATCGATCTGCTGCACAACCTCGACGGGCCGGTTTTCGTGCGGGTGTTGCTGGAAGGGGAGTTCCCGGCCGGCTTTAAGCGGCTGCAACGGTCCACCCGTGAAATGCTCGACGATTTTCGCGGCGAAGCCCAGCCCCGGAGGGATAGCACCGAGGGGATGTTGAGCTACTGGGCCCGCGTCTTTTCATCCAAATCGTTTATCCAGTACGAATTCAGCGATCCCAATGCGGGCACGCTGGAAGAGATCAACCAGCGGCGCGAGGAGTTTCGGAAGGAAGGCCTGGTCCCGACCCTTTTTCGCCTCAAGGATGTGGAGGGCACGGAAGAGAAATTTATCTATCCCTACGCCATTTTCTCCTACAAAGGCCGGCAGGTGACCGTCAATTTGCTGGAAAACCAGCCGGGGTACTCCCAGGATGAAGTGCTGGGCAACTCCATCAACATGCTGGAGTACAAATTTGCCAGCGCCATCCAAAAACTGCAACTCGAACAAAAGCAGGTCATCGCATTTGCCGCCGGACAAGGCGAACCGGGCGACCAATATACCCGCGACCTGATCAACGAACTGCGCCCGTATTACGATTTCGGCCGCTTTTTCCTCGACAGCAGCTACATCATCCCGCCCCAGATCGACCTGCTGATCGTAGCCAAACCAACGCAGCCCTTTACCGAACAGGATAAATTCAAGATCGATCAGTACGTGATGAACGGCGGGAAAGTCCTCTTTCTCCTCGATCGCCTCGAAGCGGAACTCGACAGCCTTCGGGAATCGAGCAATTTTGTGACCCGCGAATACCCGATCAACCTCGACGACCTGCTTTTCCATTACGGCGTCCGCATCGAACCCAACCTGGTGCTCGACCTGCAGTGCTCCAAGATCCCACAGGTGGTGGGAAGCCAGGGGGGCAATCCGCAGATCGAGCTGTTCAATTGGTATTACGATCCCGTCGTCACTCCTCAGATCGACCACCCCATCCTGAAGGGACTGGAGAACGTCAACCTGTTCTTTCCCAATTCGATCGATACGGTCCGGACCAAGACGCCGATCAAAAAGACGGTTTTGCTGGCTTCATCCAATTACAGCCGGGAGCAGTTCCACCCGACGCGGCTCAATTTCGAGATCCTGCGCTACGATCCCGACCCCACGAAGTTCACCAAGCAACATATTCCCATGGCCGTTCTCCTGGAAGGGGAGTTCCCCTCGCTCTATGCCAACCGGGTGACCGAGGAGATGAAGGATGGACTGGAACAACTCGGCGCCAGCTTCAAGGAGCAAAGCCCACCCAACCGGATGGTGGTGGTGTCGGACGGCGATGTCATCCTCAATCCCGTGACCCGCGACGGGGGGACCATGCCCCTTGGCTTCAATGTGTTCGAGCGCCGGATGTACGGCAATAAGGATTTCATTATCAATACGATCGAATACCTGCTTCAGGGAAATGGCCTGATCGAAGCCCGGGGCAAGGAGATCGAATTGCGTCCGATCGATACCGTAAGGGCCTCCGATTATCAGCGGCGATGGCAGGTTCTCAATATCGGAGTTCCCCTGCTGACGGTGTTCCTGTTCGGCGTGGTTTATTTCTTCCTGCGCCGGAGAAGGTATACTCATTAATGGAAATGCAAAAGCTATGAAACGAACCAATCAGATCCTGCTCATCGTCCTGGCCGTTCTGGCCGTCCTCACCGCCGTTTTTTTTCTGGTGAGGAATGGCAATTCGACGGTAGAAGGCTGGGACCGCGATTTCAAGGTAGAAGACGTGAGCTCCATCCAGAAGATCTTCATCGCCGATCGCCAGGGCCATCAGACTACTCTGGAACGATCGGGGGAAGCGTGGGTCTATAACGGGCAGTTTCCTGCCAACCCCGTCGTGATGAAGGGCCTGCTGGAAGCGATCTCCACAGTGGAACTGCAGTACATTCCCCCGGCCAGCGCCACTCCCACCATGGTCGAAGACCTCGCCTCCAACGGGATCAAAGTGGAGATCTACGGCCGGAAGGACAAACTGCTGAAGACCTACTACGTGGGGGGAAGCACACCGGATGAACGGGGCACTTTTATGATCATGGAAGGTTCCAACCAACCTTACGTCGCGCAAATTCCCACCATGGTCGGCAATCTGCGCATGCGCTATGCCGCGATAGGCGACCAGTGGCGCGACAAAACCCTCTTCCGGATGCCCCCCGCCGACATCGATTTTGTGAGCGTGGAATATCCGAAGATGAAAAACAGGTCCTTCGTGCTGAACCGGGAAGGAGAGACCTTTTCCATCCGGCCTTTTTACGAGGTGACCCCGCCGATCGCCAGGCCGTATAAACAGGGGAGCGCCGAAAATTACCTGGAGGGATTCAGGGGCATCGTCGCCGAGGCCTATGAAAACGATAACCCCTTGCGCGATACCATCACCCAGCGGCTTCCGTTCAGCATCATCACGGTGCGGACCAAAAGCGGGGAAGAGGAGGTCGTGCGCCTGCACCCGGCCATTTCCCGAAACGCCTATATGGAGGAGGGACCTCCCGCTTTTGAGCACTACCTCGCCGAAGTATCGCCCAATAATGATTTCATGCTGGTCCAGGACCGCGTCGTCACCCGCATTTTGTGGGGATATGACTTTTTTTTCGTCAAATAAAAAAATATGAAACGGCCATTCGTGATCCTGACACTTGGCCTCCTGTTCCTCCCGCTTTTCACCCTCTTTACCCATCCTGTTGAAAAACCCCTCTGGGGCTTTTTCGGCCATCGTCGCATTAACCGGTTGGCGGTTTTTACCCTTCCGCCGGAAATGGCGGGGTTTTACAAACAACACATCGAATACATCACCGAGCATGCCGTCGATCCCGACAAGCGGCGCTATGCCACCCGGCATGAAGCCGTGCGCCACTACATCGACATCGACCATTGGGGGCGCTATCCTTTTCCGGATCTGCCCCGCGATTGGACCGATGTCCTGATCAAATATACCCGGGTGCTGGTGGTGACGGAGCAGGGAGATACCGTTCCCCTGTTTTCCAACGGGCCTCCGGAAGGCGATCCTGCGTATCGCCGGTTTTTCCGGGAAGTGTTCCTGCCTCAGTATTACGAGGAGGAGTGGACCTGTTCCTGTGCCGACCTGGATTCATTGGCCGGCATTCGGGCGCCTGCCTGCCGGGAGGTCATTGCCATCGACGAGTTCTCCCCGCATGGCATTCTTCCCTACAACCTGCTCGCCATGCAGCGCCGCCTGACCAAAGCCTTTGAAGAAGGCAATGCGCAGCTTATCCTGCGATTGTCGACCGAAATGGGGCATTACATCGCCGACGCTCATGTGCCCTTGCACACCACGGAAAACTACAACGGCCAACTCACGGGACAGGACGGCATTCACGCCTTTTGGGAAAGTCGCCTGCCCGAGTTGTTTGCCGACGATCAATACGATTACTTCGTCGGCCCGGCAATTTATATCCAGGATCCGGCATCCTATTTCTGGGACGTGGTGTTGGCCAGCCATTCAATGCTGGACAGCGTGCTGGCGATCGAAAAGGGACTCCGCCAGACCTATCCCTCCGACCGGCAGTATTGCTATGAAGAGCGGCAGGGGGCGTCGGTGCGAACCCAATGCCCCGACTATGCCCGCACCTACCACGAACGTCTCGACGGACAGGTGGAGGCCCGGATGCGCGCTTCGATCCGGGCCGTGGGCAGCGCCTGGTATACCGCCTGGGTCGACGCCGGGTCGCCCCCGTTGAAAAAAATGACAGAACCCAAAAACCCCGAACCGGATTCCAGCTCGGCGGCCTTGCTCGCTCCGGGTGGTAAAATGAAGGTGCGGCCGCATGAATAAAGCGATCCGGATAATCTTATAAAATCCTGAGAATCCTGTCTATTTTTGCACCCATGAAGAAGAGAAAGAGTTTTTTAGGGATTGGACTGCGGGGATTGGCGATGGGCATTGCCGAGGTCATTCCAGGTGTTTCAGGAGGAACGATCGCCTTGATCACCGGGATCTACGAGCGTTTATTGCAATCGATCAAGGCCTTCGGCCCCATCGCCTACAAGGCCTTTCGCAGCAACGGCTTCCGGGGATTGTGGTTCGCAGTGAACGGCCCTTTTTTGTTGTCCCTGATGATCGGCATGGCATGCGGACTGGTGGCCGGGGTGTTTGGGATATCCCATATTCTCGAAAACTATCCGCCCATCCTGTGGGCTTTTTTCTTCGGTTTGATCATCTCATCCTCCATATACCTGGGGCGCACTGTGAAGTGGAACGGACAGGCCGTGATCGCCCTTTTGGCAGGCGTGGGGATCGCTTTCTGGATTACCGTCGTTTCGCCTTCGCAGGGGAGCGAGTCTCTCCTCGTCGTTTTCGGGGCGGGCATCCTGGCCATTTCCGCTATGTTGCTGCCGGGTATTTCCGGAAGCTTCGTTCTGCTTTTATTGGGAATGTATACCCTGGTCATCTCCTCCTTCAAGGGGGTGTTGGAAACCGGGGAATGGGCTTACCTCAAGGTCATCATCGTTTTTGCGATGGGTTGTTTGGTCGGACTGGCGGGTTTTTCCCGGCTGCTCACCTGGCTCCTGCGCCGGTATGTCAATCCAACCATGGCGATTCTGACGGGTTTTCTGGTGGGCTCGCTCAATAAGATCTGGCCCTGGCGCAATGTGATCGAATTCCGGCAGAACAGCAAAGGCCTGATGGTGCCCTTCCGGGAGACCAATGTGCTGCCGGGGCAGTACGAAGGCGATCCGCTGGTCGTCCTCGCCGTGATCCTGATCGTGGTGGGATTTTTCACTGTTTTCGCCATCGAACGCTGGGGCAGGGGCATCGACAAAGAATCCTGATGATATGCGACGATTCGGTTTGATCGGCTTTCCGATTGCACATTCCTTTTCCCAGCGTCATTTTACCGAAAAATTCGAACGGGAAGGAAGGAGCGATTGCCGCTATGACCTGTACCCGCTGCCCTCCATCCAGGATTTTCTACCCCTGTTGGAACAACATCCCGACCTGGAGGGATTGAACGTGACCATCCCCTATAAAGTGCAGGTGTTGGACTACCTGTCGGAATGCCATCCCGCTGCCGCTGCCATTGGCGCGGTGAATACCATTGCAGTCCGGGAGGGAAAGTTGCTGGGATTTAATACGGATGCACCGGGGTTTGAACGATCCCTGGAGGGGTTCCTGCCCGCCGGCTTTTCTTCCCGGGCCCTTATCCTGGGAACCGGAGGCGCTTCCCGGGCCGTGCGGTTCGTGCTCGAGACCATGGGTATTGCCTGCACGCTTGTATCCAGGACGCCCTCACCGGGGGTGCTGACTTACAACGATCTGGATGCCAGTGTGATAGATGGCCATTTGCTGATCGTTCAGACCACGTCCCTGGGGATGAGCCCAAAGGTAGATACAACTCCTGACCTTCCTTTTTCTTTTCTTTCCGGGAATCATTATCTTTACGATTTGGTGTACAACCCGGGTGAAACCCTCTTTTTAACACAGGGGAGGAGACGAGGCTGCAAGGTGAAAAATGGGCTGGAAATGTTGTACCTTCAAGCGGAAAAAGCCTGGGAAATTTGGAATACACCATCGTATATCTGGTGAGCAATGCCCAAACGTCCCCCTCTTTGCTATTTGTGGTTTCATCAAAAACAAACGACTGTTTATGAAAAAGGAAGGCAAACCCGTGGACACACCGATGGACAAGTTGGACCAAGCCATAAAAGAGGCGGTCAGGAACAATGGAACGCCCTCTGCTCTGGAGGGGTTGAATTTTTCCAATACAGAGATCGCCTTTGTAGATAAGACCGATGCAGAGCTGAAAAAAGCCTATTGGCTCTTCAAGATGATGAACAAGCCCTGGTTGGTCAACATGGGCACCAGGATGGGCATCCCTGCGGTTCGCATGGGCCTTCCTTTTGTCGACTCCATGGTGCGCAAAACCATTTTCTACCAATTTTGCGGCGGGCGTACCCTCCTCGAATCCCAACGGACCATCGAGCGGCTGGCCAAGCACAAGGTATCTACCGTGCTCGACTTTGGGGCCGAGGGAAAAGAAACGGAGGAGGACCTCAACCGCACCATGAACGAAACCCTTCGGGCCATCGATTTTGCCAGTTCGATCTCGGAACACGCCGTTGTGAGTTCCAAATTTACGGGAATGGCGCGCTTTGGATTACTGGAGAAGATCCAGTCGGGAGCGCCTCTTACGGAAGCCGAGCAACAAGAATATGAAAATGTGCTGAAGCGCGTGGATTCCGTTTCGCACGCGGCCTGCAATAAAGGCGTGATGCTGTTTGTCGATGCCGAGGAAAGCTGGATCCAGGATCCGATCGATGATCTGGTCAATAAGATGATGGCCCGTTACAACAAGGAGCGTCCCGTCGTTTTTAACACCTACCAACTCTACCGGCACGACCGCCTGCAATACCTGAAAGATTCTTTCAAAATGGCGAAGGAAGAAGGCTTTTTCCTGGGTGCCAAACTGGTGAGAGGGGCGTATATGGAAAAAGAGCGCAGACGTGCCCAGGAACGGGGTTATCCATCGCCGATCTATCCGAATAAAGCAGCTACCGACGAGGCTTACAATGCGGCGATCCGCTTCTGCCTCGACAACTTTGAGCAGATCGCGGTGAGCAACTCGACGCACAATGCCGAGAGCAACCTGCTCATGGCGCGGATCATCGTGGAAAAAGGCCTGAAACGGAATCACCCCCATCTCAACTTCGCCCAGCTCTACGGCATGAGCGACAACATCACCTTCAACCTGGCCGATGCGGGCTTTTATGTCTCCAAGTACGTTCCCTACGGGGAAGTGCGTGACGTCATTCCCTACCTGATGCGCCGGGCCAAGGAGAATACCTCCGTGACGGGTGATATGAGCAGGGAACTCTCGTTGATCTACAAGGAGATGGAGCGGCGCGGACTGGCCTGAAACACATGAAGAAGATCTTTCTTAAACCTAAAAAGGAGGAACCCTTGCGCCGGTTCCATCCCTGGATCTTTTCCGGCGCTATTGCGCGCTGGGATGCCGAACCCGAAGACGGGGAAGCAGTGGAGGTCCGAAGCTCCCGGGATGAATTTTTGGCCGTCGGGCATTACCAAAACGGGAGTATTAGCGTCCGCGTTTGCTCTTTCGAACCGGTGGCCGCCCTGGATGTCGCATTCTGGCATTCCAAACTGAAATCGGCGTTTCGCTACCGGAAAAGTCTGGGCCTTACCCACAACCCAAATACGAACTGCTATCGCCTGGTTCACGGCGAGGGCGACGGCCTTCCGGGCCTGATCATCGATATGTATGACACCTCGGCAGTTATGCAGTGCCATTCCATCGGCATGCATAAAAATCGCCACCTCATCGCGGAAGCCTTGTCGGGCGTGTTGGGAAAACAACTGGAGGCTTTGTACGATAAGAGCCGGGAAACCTTGCCCTCGCAGTACGCAGCGGGAGTGCAGAACGGACACCTGTTGGGAGGCGGAAACGGGGCGGTGGTCAAAGAGAACGGACATTCATTTTGGGTGGATTGGTCGGAAGGCCAAAAGACGGGCTTTTTTCTCGATCAGCGGGACAACCGGGAACTCCTCGGGCGCTACGTCCATGGGAAGTCGGTCCTCAATGCCTTTGCCTATTCCGGCGGTTTTTCGGTCTATGCCCTGGCCGCCGGCGCTCGCCAGGTCTGGTCGGTAGATGCCTCGGAAAAAGCGGTAGCCTGGACCCACCGGAACGTCGAACTCAACCGCCTGGGGGCTGAGCGCCACGAAGGGATCGCGGCAGATGTAATTCATTTCTTCCGCGACACCGATCAGCAATACGATGTGTTGGTCGTGGATCCGCCTGCGTTCGCAAAGACCATATCCAAACGCCATAACGCCGTACAGGCCTATAAACGCCTCAACCTGGCCGCTATGAAATGCCTTCGGCCGGGCGGCATCCTGTTTACCTTCTCCTGTTCCCAGGTCGTGGATAAAGTGTTGTTTTACAATACGATTGTGGCAGCGGCTATCGAATCGGGACGGAAAGTCCGGGTGATGCACTACCTCGAACAACCTCCTGACCACCCCGTGCAGCTCTTCCACCCGGAGAGCAGCTACCTGAAGGGACTGGCTTTGTATGTGGAATAGAAAAAATAAAAATGAGGTTTACGGTTGCAACCGCAAACCTCATTTTTATTTATTTTTTTTCAATTAAAACTTCGGGCAATTCACCCGGATATGGCGTTCGGCCGGGTGGACGTAGATGAGCGACAGTTCAAACCCGCCGCGTCCGTCGGTGGGGCGGTTCAGGTAGCCGGCATTGATATCGTAGCTGATGCCGATATTGATGCGCTCCATTTCCAGAACGGTAGAGATGATCACGGCAGGCAGTCCGATATCGGAGCCTTTAGCATCTTCCTGTTTGGATATCTGCACCCAGGCCCCTGCCCGGATGGCCAATTCCCGCCAGTCGCTGTTGGAATAGCGGAAATTCCCCCCCAGAATGGTCGTTAAAGAAGGTCCCTGAACAGCAACCATGGCTGCCGGAAGGATGCTCAGTTCATCGGTGAAGGGCAACTGGCCGCCCACCTGTCCCAGCAACTTCATGTAAAGCGTTTGGGAGGAATTGTCCAGGAAGGAGATCTGCGGACCGTTCAGGTGGCTCGCTGCGCCGCCGATGTAGAAGCTGGCGTCATCATCAAACAGGGCATAATACAGCAGGCCCGCATTGAAATCGAGATAGAGATCGCTGGTCGTCTGGCTCGAGCTGCCGAACTGCTCCCCGGAAGGCGATCCAAAATCGACGGATACCGTTCCCGGGTTGAACTGGCTGGAGAACCAGAGTTTGGAAAAATCCAGCGCATGCTGCCCGAACCCGACCTGCAGACCCCCGATCAGGTACTGGTCGTTGGTCCGGTAGCGGTTGCCGGAGAGTTGTTTCATATAGGAGGCGTCCAGGTAGCCCATGGTGCGCACGTAGGGGGAAGCGCCCGCCCGGTCGTGCAAGGCATGGAAGCCCAGCGCCAAAAAGTCGCCTTTGCCGATCCGGAACCGGCTGTCAAAGCTGGCGCCGAAGGTGCGGAAAGGCTCGTCTACCACACTGCTCCACTGATCGCGGTAGTTGAGCGCAATGCGGTACCGCCCGGTGTGAACCCCCGTCATAGCGGGGTTGGTCTGAAGTGGAGCGGCATAAAATTGGCCGAAATGTGGATCCTGGCCAAAAAGGGTGTCGCAGAACAGCAGGCCACCCAAAATCCAAACGAGAGAAAGTGCCCGGTAAAAAAGTTTCATATTTTTCTGTTTTATGCTACTTACGGTTTTGAAAAGGATGACGCCATCCTATTTATCTGATTAGTGTGGTTGTTCCTTTGAAGGTCTGCTGCAATCCATCGATATATTCCACTTCTGCATACCAGAGGAAAGCGCCGGAATTCATGGCCTGCCCCTTGAAAGTGCCGTCCCATCCGGTGTTGGGATCGTTTACGGGGAAGTTTCGGGCCTCGTAGAGAAGCTCGCCCCAGCGGTCAAAGATCCGGAACAAAGTCACCAGGCTGCCTTCCTGGCCGTGTACCAGAAGTCGGTCGTTGTGGCCGTCCCCGTTGGGCGAAAAGGCCGTAGGTACCAGCAAAACCCGCTCTTTGATCACCCGGACGATCACCTTTCCGGTGGCTTCGCAGCCGACGGTGTCTATGGCAAATACCTGGTAGGTGATGGTGTTTTCCGTATTGGAAGTGGTCTCATCGCATTCCGTGCAGGAGAGCGTTCCGTCGTAAGGAGCCGACCAGGTAAGTTGGGCGGGGCCCTGGTTGTTTTCCGTGTATGCGGAAAGCAGGATCGTCTCACCCAGGTTGATGGATACCTCCGGCGCCAGGGGGATGATGACCTCCATGGCCGGCGGCTGGTTGACGCTCAGGTCGTCAAACCAGAAACAACCGTTCGCATCGCGGATATAGAGGGTGTATGGACCTGCGTACAGGCCAACCAGCGTACTTGATCCGGTGTAATTGACATCGTTCAGACTATACAGGTACGGTCCCGTTCCTCCCTGCGGCGTGATGATGATCCGTCCGTCCCGGTCCCCAAAACAGGAGACATCCTGGACCTCGATACCCGGGTTGATGATGTCGGGTTGGGTGACCTCTACGCTATCTTCCAGGACGCAATCGTTTGCGTCGGTAAGGGTCAGATAATACCAACCGGCGGGAAGTTTGTCGATAATGGTTCCGCCGCTACCTGTCGACCAGGCGTATTCAAAGCCGCCGACGCCGCCTCCAGGGGTGGCGCTCACCACCCCGTCCTGATATCCGAAACAATCGTTGGGCGATACGTCGAAGTCAACCGTAATGGGAGGGGGTTGATCCACCTCCACCGTTCCGGTGGCAATACATCCGAGGGCGTCCACTACCTCAACGGCATAGACGCCGGCCTGGAGGTTGGAAGCCGTTTGAGTGGTTTGATCATTGGCGTTAGGGCCCCACTGGTAGTTGACCATACCGGTTGCGTTGAGCACGGAGGTTACCGTAGCGGCGCCGTTTGCGGAGCCGAAACAACTGGCATCCTGTCCGCTCACCTGGATGGACATCGGGTTGGGTTCCACCAGGAATACGCTTCCCGTAGCGCTGCAGCCCTGGTCGTCGGTAACCGTCACCCCGTAAGTTTGGCCGCCGGCCAGGCCGGAGATCACGTCGTCGTTGAGGCCTGGGTTAGCGCTCCAGGTATAGTTGAGCATGCCCGATTCCGATCCACCCGAAACGGCGGTTACGGCCAGTTCTCCATCCATATAACCCGCACAACTCACCGGAGAGAAAATAACGGTGATGGTCATGGGGTCGTATTGGGTAATGTTGACCGAGGCGTTGGCCTGACATCCGTTGGCATCGGTGACGGTGACGGTGTAGATCTGAGGCGACAACCCGGAAATGGTGCTCGTACTGGCATTGTTATTCCAGTGATAGGTATAATTGGGGCCGCCCGTTCCACCGTTGGCGGTCACTTGCGCCTGGCCGGCATTTTCACCGAAACAAGCGATATCTGTCTGCGCCGCAGAAGCCGTTAGCGCCGAAGCGGGCTGGGTAATCGTGATATTGGCGTTGGCCTGACACCCATGGGCATCTGTCACCAACACTTCGTACGACCCTGCAGGCAGGTTGGCCACCAGCGAATCGGCGGTTCCGGGCGTGTCGTTCCACAGGAAATTGTAGGGATAAGTTCCTCCGGTGACGGCTACCTGTCCGGTGCCGGATGTGCCGTTAAAACACAGTACGTTGGTGCTGGCCGGGGTGAGCTGCAGCGGAAGCGGCTGTGTCACGGCCGTAGACCCGCTGACCTGGCACCCATTGGCATCGGTAACCGTCACGCTGACCGGACCTGCGGTCAGCAGGGTAGCCGTAGGCAGGATCTGGGCCAGCGGATCGCCCCATAGATAGGTGTAAGGAGCCACGCCGCCGCTGGGCGTAGCTTTGGCCTCCCCGTCGTTTTCCCCGAAGCAGCTGATGCTTTGGGTTTCCACCACGGTGAGGCCCATCGGGATGGCCCCATCGATGACAAAACTCACGGAATCCAGGCAACTGCCCAGATCTTGCACGATCCCCAGGTAGGTTCCCGGGCATAGTCCCGTGAACAGCCCGTTTCCGGCCTGGGTCGTGGTGCTCAGGTCTCCGGTGTTGACCACGGTATAGGTGTAGGGCGGCAATCCGGTCAGGCCGAGTAGTTGTACGGTGCCGTCGCATTGGCCTACGCAGGAGATCCCGGTGGCATTCTGCGCGGAAATCGATACGGTGCAGGTGATGCAGTCCGAAAATCCGATCTCGGCCTGACAGGGCGTACCGGTATCAGCCACCATCACTTCAATAGTGGCCAGTGCCCCGTTGGGAAGACCGGTGACGAGGTGGGACAGAAATCCGTTTGCCGGCTCCCATCCCAGGTTGTTGACGTTCACGAGGTATTGGGTGAACGTGTCGACCTGCGTCCAGGTAAACAAGACCTCGTTGGGTACCGAGGCATCGCACGATACGTCTGGAGCCGGTATGAGCGGCGCCATATCGACTTGTATGCTATCCGAAGAAACGCAGTTATAGCTGTCCAGCGATTGGACGACATACGTATTTGGACCCTGTGGGGTAGCCACCGGAGCCGGGCAATCGGTACAACTAAGGGTGTTGTTAGGTGTCCAGGTATACGTGATGGTATTTTGGGTGTTAAAGGTGATCGACCACCAATTGAAGTTGCCGAGGAAATTGGGCCCGGCGCCATCTGAAATCAGCAGGGCCCATTGCCCGTTGATCGGGGCTCCGTTCAGGGTGGTCCAGGAGCCCTCCGGCTTGTAGTTGCCGGTAAAGGGCGGACTTCCGGCCGTGATGGGCGTGACGGCCGTAGGTGTGAAGCAGGTTTGTGTGTAAAAATCGCTGGTGCCCCCGTTGTTGCTCGTCAGTTCCAGGATCGAGCCGTTTGGCGCCCGGAGCCGCACGATGATATCGCTCAGGAAATTGGTATTCATATCGAAACACACCGAGGCCAGGTCGGTTACCGGGTTGGTGATCACCGCGGGGATGATGCTGTTGACCAATATGGGCGAAGCATAGGGGTTTGAAGGGGGATGGTTGGAAAAACCGATCGGGTAGTTTTGATAGGACTCGAATGTCACCGGCGGTGGCGCCAGGTTGACGCCGACATCCAGCGTGATCGGCTCGCCTGCGCAGACTACCGTATCGGGAACCGGATTGATGTTTTGCTGGCAACTGTAGCAATCCGGGTGGGTGAACGGAAGTACATTGACCTGGACGGTCGTATCCCAGGTACAGCCAAAATCGTCGTACAGGAAGAAGGTATAACTGGCGATACCTGCATTTTCCGGAGAGCCCTCGATGGAATCCTGGCTGTAATAAGTGATCGAGGGGATGGAATCCCATTCCCAGTTGATATAAGTTGGCGTAAAGGTCTCCAGGGCCGGGTAGAGGTCCGGGTCGAATTGGACGTTCCAGGAGAAGATATAGCCGTTGTCGATGGCCCAGAGGTCCTGCACGGTGATCGTCCATTCGCCGTTGAGCGGGCAACCCAGCAGGTTGGTCAGTGGTTCGAAGGAATTGTAATCCCCGGGAGGCAGGGTAGGGGGTGAAAAGTTATTGGCGTATTGCAGCCAGGTTCCGTTGGTGGCATTGTTCGTCCAGTTGTAGTCATACCCAACACCCGGGATAGGGGGGTTGAAGCCCTCATCGGCTTCGTAAGGCTCGCCCAGGAAAACTTCCCCTCCCGTCTGTCCGGCAAAGTTGTGCAGGATGACGGAGGTGCCGTCCGGGCAGGACAGGCTGATCTCCAGGTCCCGGAGGTAGGAGTGTTCGATGTTGATCCCGATGCCGAGCAGGTCGTTGATATTGGTCAGGACCTGGCCTGGGGAGAACTGGTTGAAGTAAATACTGGACTGATAAGAGGCCCCGGTCCCGTCGGGAAGGGGCAGGGAGTCGGACCGGATACCCGTGCTCTGGAAGGCGCCTTCCAGGGGCGGCAGGACGGTCACGACCGAGCTGGAGGTATCCTGATTGACCGTGGCGCCGATGGCAATGGTGTCGCCCACGCATATCTGGTTATTCCAGTCCGGCGAAAGCTCGAAGTTGGGAATAGTGGCGACCCGGACCCGTTGGCTGAGGAAGTTCGTATTCCGGCATCCCAATTGGTCGGTGATGGTCAGCTGTACGATATATCCGCCCGGATCGGGGTATTGGTGAGAGGCGTTGGGTCCCAGGCCGATGGTTCCGTCCCCGAAATCCCATTCGAAGGTGGAGGTCAGGTCGGAGTGGTTGTAGAGGATCCCGTTCTGGGGATAAAGGCCATGGCCCTGGAAGGAGACCTGGTCGCCCGGACAGATGTCGATATAGCCGGTGTCGGGCGGGTTAACGATAGGATCGGAGTTGGTCAGCACCGCGGTAATGAGCTGGCAGGCCGGAATACATTCCATGGCCGCCGCCCAGCCGGCGCCTTGCACCGTGGCATCCGAATTGAACGTCACGGTCACACAACCGCTGAGGTTGGCAGCGGTAGCCTGGATGATGAACGGCGCCCCCGGCAGGTAGTCCGAACTACATCCCAGGGAGGGCGCAGCCGAAGTGGGCCCGTCGAAAAAGCACAGAAAATCGGGTGGGATGACCTCCACACCGGAAAAATTTAACCGGATATGCGTTCCAGTGCTGCCGTCGGGGCAGATGGTGGTCTCAAAATTTTGATTCGGTCCGTAGGGATTGGAACCGCCTCCGCTATCCAGGAAGAAGCCCCCGCAATCGGTGATCGGGGTGCCGTTCATGAGATAGTTTTGTCCATAAATGGAGATGGCGGAGGCTTGGAAAAGCAAAAGCCAGAAAAGTATACGCTGCTTCATGCTGTTGGAATTGATGCAGGATTGTTGGGCAAATACAAAAAAAAATACCGGGAATTGCCTTGCTGCCTATTTGTAGATACGGTAAAACAAGGATTCGCTGCAAACTGACGACTATGTTCCGGGAAGATTGGGTTCGGCCTTGTCAAAAAGGCCATAGGCGAAAGTAAAAAAACAGGTCGAAAAAAAGAATCGACGCCGGTCCTTTAACTCAATTTCGTTTGGGATAGCCTCTCTGTAAATATTCGTTGAGCAGGCGGTTAAACTCCCGCCCCGACCGGAAAATCAGGACTTTCCGGGTACCATTGATGCTGTAAACGACTTCCTTTTGGAAATCTTTTCGAAGATCCTGTTCCTTTTCAAGCAGGAGGATGTTGATGGCGCCGAGGTCCTCGATCTGAACGGAGGGGAAATCCATGGCGCCTTTGTCTTCCGGATAGTCGGACAGGTACCAGGCGTTGTCGAGGTAGAATTGAAGCCGCTCCAGCAGAAAGGGATTCTCCGCCTGGAGTTGCTCCAGGTAGGCCTGATCGTAGACTGCCAAAAGGCGTTCATCGAAAGATGCGGGCCGTTGCCCCAACAGGAAAAGGGAGAGGAAAAGGAAACTGGTGGTAAACAATACCTTCATAGAACAATTTTAACACGTCATCTTTAAAACCTTTTTGGACGGGGGGACCTCCAAAATTCAGGATTGCGACCTAAAGTTATTTGGATTTAGGGAATATTTCCCAAAGTGAATGCCATATTAACGTCCTTTGGGCAATATTTCTTGCAAGCTAGAGCTTTTTTGCCGGCAAAATCCATAAAATAAAAGGGGGGAGTGCAAACATTTGCACTCCCCCCTTTTATTTTCCCGAAAAGGATTATTTCGACAGCAGCACGAACGGCAGCCGGGCCTGAACCCCTTTGGCGTTTTTGATCTCCTGAGCGTATTTGTACAGATCGGCGTATTCGCCCATTTCCCGGCTGACCAGGCGGGCCTGGAACCCATCTTCCTCATCCATGAACGTATCGATGAATTGTTGGATCGGGTCTTTGATCTTTGGATATTCCGTAGTCCGGTATTTTTGGATCCCGGCCAGACTGGAAGCAGTAGCGAGGGCTTTGTCCATTCCGCCCAGGTCGTCGACCAGACCCAATTCCAGCGCACGTTGGCCGGTCCAAACCCGGCCCTGGGCCACTTCATGCACCTGGTCGCGCGTCATCTTCCGTCCATCGGCTACCCGCTTGAGGAAGGTTTCGTAGATCTCGTTGACGTCTTCCTGCATGATCTGGCGCTCCGAATCCGTCCAGGAATAGAACGGGGTCAGACTGGTGGAATAATCACCCGTTTTTACGGTGTCGAAGGTGATGCCGAGTTTATCTTCGAAAAGGCTCTCCGCGTTGGGCATCATGCTGAATACGCCGATCGAGCCGGTCAGGGTGTTGGGTTCCGCATAGATCGAATCGGCAATACAGGAAATGTAGTAGCCGCCGGAGGCTGCGTAATCACCCATCGAAACGACAATGGGACGCCCGCTCTCCTTGATCAGACTGAGCTCCCGCCAGATGTTTTCCGATGCCAGGGCACTGCCGCCTCCGGAGTTGACCCGCAGCACGACGGCCTTGACCTTGTCGTCCTTGCGGATCTGTTCCAGCCATTTTACGTATTGCTCGTCGCCGATGGTACCTGGCTTGCCTTCGCCGTCCTCAATGGTGCCTTCTGCATAGACAACGGCGACTTTGTCCTTAACGGAGAAATCCTGGTTGGATCCCTTTGCCTGGTAGTAGTCGGCCGGGGTCAGGAAGGAGATCTTGTCGTCTTCCTCCAGCCCCAGTTTTTCGCGCATGTCGGTCATGACCTGGTCCTGGTAGCCCACGGCGTCGATCAGGCCTGTTTCCACCGCGTCGTCTGGATTGCGGACCTTCCACTCGTCGGCGATCGTCTTGAGATCGGGTACAGAAATGCCCCGCGAGTCGCTGATGCCCTGGAGGTAGTAATTGTAGAGCGATTGTACATATTCATGAACCTGAAGCCGGTTTTCCGGACTCATCTGCGTATACCGGAAGGGCTCGGTGGCGCTCTTAAAATTTCCGGCGTAACTGACCTGCATATGTACGCCGATCTTGTCGAGCATGTTTTTGAAGAAAGGCTGGATGACGGCAAAGCCCCGGAAGTCGAGGTCGCCCAAGGGGTTGAGGTAGATCTTGTCGGCTACGGAAGCCAGATAATAACTACCTTGTGTGAAATTCTCGCCGTAGGCGTAGATGAATTTGCCGCTCGTTTTGAAATCCAATAAGGCATGCCGGAGCGTACCGGCGGTGGCCGGCCCCAGGGCAATTTGCTTCAGGTCGATGAAAATGCCCTGAATGCGGTCGTCGTCCTTGGCTTGGGCGATGGCCTGTAGCATGTCGTCCAACCCCAGGATGTATTGATTTTTCACA
Source organism: Lewinellaceae bacterium (assembly GCA_020636275.1). Lineage (GTDB taxonomy): Bacteria > Bacteroidota > Bacteroidia > Chitinophagales > Saprospiraceae > JADJTT01. Next base: position 2,058,289 of record JACJYD010000001.1, read on the forward strand.
TCGAAGGGGTTCATTTCCAGGTTGTTGGTTTGTTCGGGGACCTGTTGGTCCAGGGTCAGGCGCAAGACGGTGTTGGGCTTTACGGTTTTGGTTTTTTCGGATTGGCTGATCAGCCCGCCAATGATCCCTACGCCGATGAGGGAAAGCAGGGCGCCTGCCAGGATAACGCCCAAACAGGAGGCGAATAAAAATTTGAAGAACTGTCTCATGATATGGAAAACTTAAAGTTGAAATCAAAACATTCTGTAGCAATCAAAGTTACTGCCGGGCGGATGGACCTCCGTATATTTTAGATCAATGGACACAATCCGGGGATGAGCGGATCAATTTTTTCGGGATGGGCAGCGGATTGAGTAATTTCCTTCTCTATTCCTACAAAAGCTGGGTTGAGAGAAAATCTTTGGCTGTAATTTGGCATACGGTGCAAATTTTTTACTCGAATAATTCAAAACTGGAATAGCATCCTTAAATTTGGTCTTTAATAGCAAAATCTGCCGGCGGGCACATTCTTATTTTATGACATTGTCCTTTGCTTAATTCGATACTATGAAGTTAATGCTACATGCATCTAAATGGACCTTGCTGGTCTGTCTGGTCCTCTCTGTTTTTCAACTAAAGGCCCAACCGCTGGAAGTTATCGATGGTGCTACCAATCCATATACACCCGAGAATCTTATCACCAACGTATTCCTCGGCGAAGGGGTGGAGGTGGTCGATGTCCAGTTCTTCGGCGTAAACACGGCTGTGGGTTATTTCAAGAATGGAGAAGATGAGATCGGTATCGACCGGGGCCTGGTCATGTCGACGGGCCGGGTCACCGATAGCGGAACGACAAAAGGGATCGTCAATCCCGGAAGTACGTTCGCTTCCAGCAACAACGGCAGTACGGTTACCGACCCCGACCTGGCGGCTATCGGAACCGGAAGCATTAACAACGGGGTGAAATACCTCATCACCTTTATTCCCACTGCGGATACCCTGCGATTTAAATTCGTGTTCGGCTCGGAGGAGTACCCGGAATACGCCTGCACCAGCTTTAATGACGTTTTCGGATTCTTCATCACCGGCCCGGGGATCAACGGGCCGTTCACCAATAACGGAGAAAATATCGCCCTGATCCCGGGCACGAGCCAGTACGTTTCCATCAACAACCTCCATCCGCAAAACGGCTCCAATTGTCCGCCGGTCAACGAACAATATTACAACAACAACAACGGAATGTCCACCCTCCCCGTATACGATGGTTTTACCGATGTGTTCGTGGCGGAAGCAGTGGTCGTGCCCTGCCAGGAGTATACCATAAAACTGGTGCTGGCCGATGTGGGTGACGCCATCTTTGACACGGGTGTTTTTCTCGAAGCCAAAAGTTTCGGTACCGGGTCCATGGATGTTCAGATCGAAACCGTTTCTCTCGACGGGACCATCACGGAGGACTGCTCGGACGCCGTGGTCAGCTTTGTCCTGCCTACACCGACCGAATCGGATTTTCCCATCGATTTCACCATCTTCGGGACTGCCGAAAATGGGGTTGACTACACCGAGATCCCCCTTAACCTGACGATTCCCGCAGGCGACAGCATGATCAGCGTGCCGATCCATGCCTTTGACGACGGCATTGTCGAAGGATTGGAATTTATCGGTATCGACGTGCAAAGGGATGTCTGCAATCGCGACACCTTCTATATTAATATCCGGGAAAATGGACTTGTTCCACCCGAGCTGGGGCCTGATCAACTCATTTGCAAGCTGGACTCGATCCAGCTCGATGGAACGGTCAATATACCGTTGCCACCGCCGCCGTCTTTTTCCAACACGACTGATATTCCAATTGTCCCCACATTTACCAACGTGTATTCGCCGGTTCAGGTGGCTGGAGTCCAGCCCTTTGAGCTCGGTCCGGGGGTGATCCAGTCGGTCTGCATAAATGTCGACCACAACTGGTTGTCTGACCTGGATATTTACCTTCAGGCCCCCAACGGGCAGTTCCTGGAATTGACCACCGACAACGGATCGAACGGTGACGATTATATCAATACCTGCTTTACACCCGATGCTACTTTGCCCATCGATTATATTTCTCCCCCGGCATCCGGCGCGCCTTATACCGGCACCTTCGCTGCGGAGGGCGTGTGGTCGGACCTTTGGAGCGGACAGACGAATCCCACCAACGGCGAGTGGAATCTCCTTCTCATCGACGATGCCAACGGCTTCGCAGGCACCTTGCTGGACTGGACCATTACGTTCAATCCGCTGTACCAGATCTACTACGAGTGGACCCCCAGTACGGGACTGAGTTGTTCCGATTGTCCTCAGCCCATGGCCTTCCCGGACACGACGACCACCTACGTGGTTCGCGCCTACGATTCCTATGGCTGCGAAACTTTCGATACAATAACCATCACCGTCGAGGATATTCTGCCGGCGCCGGTGGTGGAATGCGGTACTATTACCGACTCCTGCATCACCTTCGTCTGGGACCCCATTCCAGGCGCTTATGATTATGAGATCACTACGAATGGGCTCAACTGGGAGCTGGCCAACGGGCTGTTCAGCCATACCGTGTGCGGCCTGTCTTTCAATTCAACCGTGAACATACAGGTGCGGGCCATCGACAACTGCAGCGGACTGATCGGAACGGCGAGTTGTACAACGCCCGACTGCGATACGCCTTCCCCGTTTGTCTCCGGAAGTACGGATGCTTCCTGTTTCGGCAGTTCGGACGGAGGATTTTCACTTTCTGCAACCGGTCCCTACCCGCCGTTCTACTATACCCTGGATAACCAGACCGATACGATCGGGTCCTTCTCGGATCTGGCGGCAGGTCAATATACGGTGACGGTGATGAACTCGGTGAGCTGCCCGACCACTATTACGGTAACGGTCAACGAACCGCCGGAAATGGTGCTGAATGAGATGATCGTAGCACCCATCTCCTGTAGCGGAGCCACCGATGGGGCGCTCACTGTCGATATTTTGGGTGGAACCTATCCCTATACTTTTGATTGGGGTGGCGGCGTGACCGATTCCATCGCCGTGGGACTGAGCCCGGGCCTGGTCGAGGTGACGATCACCGATGCCAATGGCTGCCAATCGATCGGATCCTTTGATGTAGTGGAACCCGATCCCCTGGCGCTTAGCCCGGATAATAACTTCATCAACTGCTTCGGCGACAATTCGGGCGAGGCTTTTGTCCAGGTAGCCGGTGGAACGGAGCCCTATTCCTATCAGTGGGATCCCAATGCCGGCGTGCTCGATACATTCCTGGTCAACGGCCTCTATGCGGGGACCTATTTTGTTACCGTTACCGATGCAAACGGCTGCCAGGATTCGGTCAGCTTCCTGATCGATGAAAGCGCCCCGATCGTATTGGCGGTTGATTCCACCGAGGCAAATTGCAATTCTTCCGGCGATGGAACGGCCTCCGTGATAGCCTCCGGGGGAGCCGTGGGCATTTTTACCTATCAATGGGATGCCAATGCCAATAACCAGACGACGGCAACCGCCACCGGACTCGACGTGGGTACCTACTGGGTTACGGTTGCCGATATTTTGGGTTGCACCGATTCGATCTCCGTATCCGTGACGGCGCCCAATGCGATGATGGTCGCATTACAAACCGACTCCACCTCCTGCAACAACCTGGCCGACGGTTTTGGAGAAATAGCCGTGTCGGGCGGTTCGCCCGGGTATTCATTTGCCTGGAGCGACGGAGGTCCTGCTACGCAGATTCGCAACAACCTGGCGGCAGGCGCCCAATCGGTGACGATCACCGATGCCAATAATTGCGTGGAGGTCATCGATTTTGAAGTCTTCCAACCCGATGCGATCTCGCTGGACCTCTCTTCGACCCTGGTGAACTGCTTCGGAGGTTCGGATGGGACCGCTACGGTAACTCCTTCCGGAGGGACGGGAACCTTCCAGTACCTTTGGTCTAATGCGCAAACGAACCAGACGGCTACGGGGCTTTCCATGGGAATGGCTGCTGTCACCGTCACCGATGCCAACGGCTGCCAGGCTTCCTCTACCGTTGATGTGGATGAGCCGACCCTGTTGGAGATCAGCAGTCTGACGAATACCCCGGCCCTCTGCTTTGCAGGCAATACGGGTACGGCAACTGTTTCGGCTACGGGGGGAACGGGCACTTATTCTTATACCTGGAGCAATAACCAGCAAACTTCGACCGCTACCGGCTTGTTGGCCGGCCCGTATACCGTTACCGTGACGGATGCCAATGGCTGTACGGCGGTTCAGAGCACCACCGTTTCGGAACCGCCTCAACTTATTTCTTCGATCGACGGAACCAACCTGTCCTGCAGTGGACTCCCGGACGGAACGGCGACCAGCACGCCTTCGGGTGGTACCCCGCCGTATACCTATCTCTGGAGTAACGGCCAAACCACCCAAACGGCAACCAATCTGCCTGTAGGTACAGCCGCCGTGACGATCACGGATGCCAATGGCTGTCAGGCGACCAATACCTTTAACCTCACCGCTCCGGTGGCGCTGACCCTTGGCCTGCAGGCCCAGAATATCAGTTGTAATGGAGGGCAGAACGGATCGATCACGGTCAGTGTATTGACGGGAACGCCTCCTTACGATTACCTGTGGAGTAACAACCAGACTACAGCTACCATTTCCAACCTGGGACCGGGCTTGTATACCGTTACCGTTACGGACTTAAATGGTTGTGAAAAAACGGCTTCTGTGCAGGTCACCCAGCCGCAGGTGCTGGCCGCTACGCTATCCCAAACAGACGCCCTTTGTCATAACGCACCAACCGGGGTCGCCTCGGTCTCCGGTGTTTTCTACGGAACCACACCCGCCAATCCGAATAGTTTTACGTATGCCTGGAATACGGTTCCGGTGCAGACCACTTCAACCGCTACCGGGCTGACCGGCGGACAAACCTACTCGGTCACCGTTACCGATCAGGCGGGTTGTACGGTGGAAGAATCCATCGCGATCGGGAACCCACCGGCGATCGATATCTTTATCGCTTCTATACAGGATGCATCTTGCTACGGCAGTAAGGACGGAACCGCAACTGCCGGAGCGGGAGGTGGAACTCCGCCGTATACCTTCCAGTGGGCGCCGGGCACCGGCGGGCAGATCGGGCCCGAAGCTACGGGCCTGGTGGCCGGGTCTTTCGGAGTAACCGTCACGGATTCCCAGGGTTGCACAAATGTAACCAGTGCGGTGGTCGGTCAGCCGTCTCCGTTGAAGTTAGCTTTTTCGGTCGATCCGGTCGATTGCTATGGCGGAAATACCGGCTCGGTCACGGCACTTCCGACCGGGGGTACGCAGCCCTATGTCGTAGGCTGGTCAACCGGACAGGGAGGTTATCTCATCGATGCCCTGGTTTCCGGCGCTTACCAGGCTACGCTGACCGATTCCCACGGCTGCGATCTGGAGGGCGAGGCCATTGTGCCTCAACCCGATTCGCCCATCGTGTCTGAATTTACCGCCAAGGATGTCAGCTGCTTCGGCGGCGCCGACGGGACGGTCGTATTTGACACCTATGGCGGTACACCGGCATACGCCTACAGCCTGGATGGGCTCAATTACTACGGGGCGCCGCAGATCTACGGCTTGTTGCCCGGCACTTACAATGTCTTTATCCGCGATGCGAATGGCTGCGGCTACATTTCCGACGACATCGTGATCGGAGAGCCCGATCCCATGATCGTCGACCTCGGTCCGGATGTGACGATCGATGCGGGATTGACCGTCGACCTCAGCGCTACGATCCAGAATTCGAACGGTGCGCTGTTCTATGCCTGGCAGTCCATCTCGCGCGACTCGCTCACCTGCTATGATTGCCCTGAAACGAGTACGCTGTATCCCTTGTTCGCTCCGGCTACGTTCCAACTCACCGTTATCGATGAGAACGGTTGTGAAGGAACCGACCTGATCCGTATCCTGGTAAATAAGGAAACGCCCATTCTGGTGCCCACCGGTTTTTCGCCAAACGGCGACGGGCAGAACGACCGGCTGTTGGTCCACGGCAGACCCGGAACCCGCGTCTTCCTGTTCCAGATATTTGACCGTTGGGGCGAACTCGTCTACGATGCCCGGAATTTCGAGGTCAACGATCCGAACGTCGGATGGGACGGCATGTTTAAAGGCCAGCCCATGAACGGCGCCGCCTTCCTGTGGTATGCGGAAGTGATCTTCGAAGACGGCTCTTTTGGCTCCTTTAAAGGAACGACGACGTTGGTTCGATAGAAATAAAAGTATAGTGGTTTGCCAGCAGGATGCTGGCAAACTAAATTTCTTTCAATACTCTTAAGTGCATATTTTGTTGAAAATGAGGGGAGTAGAATTCACCATTCTACTCCCCTCATTTTTTCTCAAAATAATGTTGCTGCATTTAATGTATATACATATATTTGCACCATGCGAATTGAGCAAGAGATCAAACAGAAGGCATTTAAGGATCTGTTCATCAAAGCACAGATTAATTTGATGTTTACGGCTTCCTGGATGGATCAGCACACCAATGGGGCGCTGAAGAAATTTCACATATCCTGGCAGCAGTTCAACATATTGCGCATTCTGAAGGGAAGGCATCCCGAACCTGCCACGGTAAAATTGCTGACGGAGCGGATGATCGATAAAATGTCGAATGCCTCCAGGTTGGTAGAGAAATTAAAGATGAAGGGCTTGGTCTACCGCCTGGAATGTCCGGAAGATCGCCGCAAGGTGAACGTGGGGATCACGGAGAAGGGGTTGGCGTTGGTCGAACTGGCTTCGGAGGCCATTGAGACCAGGATACGTGAGTGTTTCAGTACCCTGTCCGAAGAAGAAGCCATGCAGTTAAATGATCTTTTGGACAAATTACGTGGATAAAAAAACCATTTCTATAACCAAAAAAATTCAATCATGAGCAAATCCATTTTCCGCACCCTGATCCTGGCCCTTTTGATGGCGCCGGCATTAGTACTTTCTGCCGGCAACGGTCCTGTTGAAACCTATCAGGTAGATGTTTCCGCCAGCAAACTCGCCTGGCAGGCCTACAAAGTGACGGGCAAGCATTTTGGCGACATCCAGTTGAAGAGCGGCACCCTCCAATTCCAGGACGGCAAGCTGACCGGTGGCCAATTTACCGTCGACATGGAATCCATCGCAGTAAAGGATATTCAGGGCGAATACGCCGATAAGTTGCGCAACCACCTTTTGTCCGACGATTTCTTTGGCGTGGAAACCTATCCGACCTCCTCGCTGGTTCTGAGCAAGGTTACCTTTCTCGGCGAAAATCAGTACGACATTGTTGGTAATCTGACGATAAAGGGAAAAACGGAGAAAGTTCAGTTCAAGGCCACGGTAGAGCAGGCGGGCAATCAGATCCTGGCAGATGCCGCCATGAAGGTCGACCGTTCCAAGTTCGATGTGCGCTACGGATCCAACACGTTCTTCGGCGATCTGGGCGACAAGGCCATCTACGATGATTTTGACATGACGATCAGCCTGGTAGCGGGCAAATAATCTGGTGGAAACAGCGCGCCATTCGGCGCGCTGTTTCCCGGTTTACTTTTAAGGGTTTCTGGGCCGGATGATCAGGCGTAGCGACTGGTCGTAAGTCAGGTAATTCCAGACCCAATTGAAAAAAACAAAGACCCTGTTTTTGAATCCCACCAGTTGGTACAGGTGGACGAACAACCAGATAAACCAGGCAAACGCACCTGTTGTCCGGAAACCGGGCAGGTCTGCAACGGCCCGGTTTCTTCCCACCGTAGCAAGAGAGCCCAGGTCCTTATATTGGAAGACTTTCCATGGCTTGGATTTTCCCAGCCGCAACAGATTGGCGGCGAGGTTCCTTCCCTGCTGGATCGCTACCTGCGCAACCTGGGGATGCCCTTTTGGATAAGCTTCTTCTTCCATGTAGGCAATATCTCCGATCGCGAAGACATTTTCCAATCCGTTGATCTGGTTATACCGGTTGACCACCAGTCGGTTACCTCGAGTTATGCAGTTGTCGGGTATCCCTTTTAACTTGTTGCCGGTAATGCCGGCGGCCCAGATCACTTTTTTTGACCGGATGCGCGAGCCGTCGTTTATGGTTACCCATTCTCCGTCGTAATCCGTTACCAGGGTTTCAAGCCTCAGTTTTACCCCCAGGTTTTGAAGATAACCCTGGGCGGTTTTGGAGGCTTTTTCCGACATGCCGTTGAGCAGGCGGGGGCTGCCTTCCACCAGGATGATCTCCATTTCATCGATATCCAATTCCGGGTAATCTTTTTTCAAAATGTATTTGCGCATTTCTGCCAGGGCTCCGCTTACTTCCACGCCGGTGGGCCCGCCACCAACCACGACCATGTTCAGCAAGCCTTTGCGCGCTTCCGCATCGACGGTGGAAAGCGCTTTTTCGAAATCGTTGAGCAAGGTGTTGCGCAGGTAAAGCGCCTCCGAAACGGATTTCATCGGAATGGCTTTTTCGGCGATATGCTGGTTGCCGAAAAAATTGGTTTCCACACCAACGGCCAATACCAGGTAATCGTAAGACAAAGTGCCCAGCGGGGTGTAAATGACCTGTGCAGCCGTATCCACTTCCTCCACGACCGTCATTCGGAAATGCACGTTAGGCTTCTTTTGAAACATTTTTCGAAGAGGGAATACGATGGAACTGGGCTCAAGGCCCGACATCGCTACTTGATAAAACAGGGGTTGAAACTGGTGGTAGTTATTCTTGTCGATGACCACCACCTGAAACGGTCCTTTTGCCAGGCGCGTAGCAAGTTCCAGGCCGCCAAACCCGGCGCCCACGATCACGATTCGTGGAAGCGGAGAATCGGGAAAATGCAGCTGGATACCCGGATCAACGGAATAGGTTGGGTTCATAAGGAGTGACAGGGAAATTTTAAAGCCCCTGGAGTAAACACCCCAGGGGCTTCTTTGGATCGAACGGACGGCCAATTTTACTGCACCACCACCTTGAAGGCCTGGACTTCCCGCTCCGTCTGCACGATCAGTTCGTACACGCCCCTGGGGTGGGCGCTCAGGTCGATTGACCGGCGAATGGCCGGGCCTGCGTTCAATTCGTCTGCCCAAACTTGCCTTCCGGTTACATCCAGCGCCCGGATCCGGACGTGCTGGCCGTTTAATCCGGTCAGCAATACCTCGAACAGACCCTGGTTGGGGTTGGGTACGATCTGCACCGCCTGCCCCAAGGGTTGTTCCTGCACGCTGTTGATCACTATATTGATCGTCGTGCCGATTGCGGCATCGCCACAGTCGTTGGACACGGTCAGTTTTACCGGGTAGACCCCGTTCTCGGCGTAAGTATGGACCGGGTTATCCAGGTCACTGGTACTTCCGTCGCCAAAATCCCAGGTGTAAGACAGTCCGAATTGGGAATTATTGGTGAAGGTGACGACTCCGTTTTGGTTGTCGTAGGTAAAGCTGGCTAGGGGAAGATCGGATACCTCGATGAGTTGGCTGACCGTATCGGAGAATACGCCGTCTGAAACCAGGAGCGTGGCGGTATTCATCCCGGCCAGTGTGTATTGAACCTGGTGGGGGCCGGGGCCCATTGCGCTGGCAGGTACTGCGCCGGCGCCGAAATCCCAGGAATAGGAAAGCCCTGCACCCTGGGAACTATCCGAAAAAGTGACCGTGTCGCCCGGGCAGACAACCGTTTCGGATACTTCCATCCCTGCAACCGGGATCATGAAATTGTCGACGTTGATGTTGTCGATAAAAAGGCTGTTGCCGTAGCCGGTAATATTAATGAAATGGATTACGACCGATTCGCCGGCATAGGCGGCCAGACTGAGGGCTTCTTTTCGCCATTCCGTTGCGCTTTCGGGGAAAAAGGGCTGGGTTTGGGTTGGCACCGTGGCCAGGTCGTCTTTTTCCTTATAGTAAACAGTGCCGGCAAAAGTTTCCCCGCAATTGGTATATACATCGATCCGCAGGGCGTCCCAGTATTGATTGTTGTAAAATGTATAGGCCAGGTCGAAGGTCAGCTGTGTATTCTCATTGGCGTCGCTCAGGTCGATGGGCAGGGTGAGCAGGGCATCTTCAGCGCCGGTGTCCGGATAGTCGTAGTTGTTGACCCACATGGCGGTGGTCGGCTGTCCGTCGCTGCCCGTGATATTCTCGCGAGACTGGAAGGTGTAGCTTTCGTCGGGATTGAGGATCTGCCAGTATTCGGGCGGTATGACCCCGCCTTCGAAGGTCTCCACCACCCCGATGGCCGCCCCGGCTCCCGGGTAGATCACGGTCGACAGTACCTGGGAGATGGTGTCGTTGAACGCAGCCTCGTCAATACCGTCTGAAGGGGCAACCCATGTTTTTAAACTGATCTCGCCCGAACCGGAAATCGTCCCCGGCGTGGCAAACGTATAGAGGATATTTTCTCCGGCCGGGAGCGGTCCGGGATAGATTTCTGTGACGGGATCTGCGTTGTCGATCTGGTAGGAGACCATTACGTCGCTTTGTTCCCCGTTTCCGTTATTGGTGATCTGTACCGAGACTTCGACCTCGGATGAACCACAACTGGTGATGGCCCCTGTCGGACTCACGATCTCCAGGAGGGCGAGGTCCTTGTCAAGCGGGCAGTTGAGCAATCCGCTATTCCACGAAATGGCTATTGCACGGCGGCCCCGGATTTCGGCATTGCCGACTGCCCGAACCGATACCCAGTGGTCGAGTGTGGGATTGAAATTGATGGTGGGCACATCGTAGAATAGATCTGTAGTCGTCCCGATCGAATCCATATAGAGTTGACCGAGGAGGAAAATGTCGTAAGCGGTAGCTCCCGGCACCGAATCCCATTCAAGATGGATGAATTCAGGGCAGACCTGGGCGATATTCAGGTTGGACGGCACTTCTACGATGGAGAAAGGCCGTTGTGATTGACTGGAAACGGTATCGCGGCTGACCCGCACAAACGCCTTTCCCGTCAGGATATCCGGTACGGTCCAGTTGAGCAATCTCGCCGATCCGGCTACCGAGGCCAGGGTAGTCCAGGTTGCCAGGCTATCGGTGGAGAGCTCCACGGCAAAACTCCCTTCGTTTCCATAGGCATCCCAATGGATGATCTCGGTATCCCCGGGAGCCAGCCCTTCTCCGCCGATCGGATAGGTTACGGTGATCGCATCGGTGAGAAACTCGTACACCACCCAGTATTTCTGCCCGGCAAAAGGGACTTCCGTGCCGTCCACCTGAAGGGTGTACTCACCGGAAGGCGGATCAACCAGGGCTATTTGTTCCATATTGTTCAGCGAATCGATCCCGGCGACGGCGGGGAGGTCGAGGGTTGCCGGGGTGGGAGTGGGGTCGAGCACCAGAGGCAGGAATACCTCCCCGTCGGCATTGGACAGGTGTGTGTCGAGATTGGCCACCAGGGCTTTGAGGGCCAATTCGGAGGCTTCCTTGTCATTCCAGTACACCATGATCCGGGCCTGTTTCACCCCCTCGGGGATGGTGATGGTATGCGTGTTGGCGCCGCCCTGATCGATGGTATCGCTGAAGTAGCGGCCATCCTCGATAGCCAGTGCTGCCCGGTAGGCGTTGACATGTCCCCAGCCATACTTAAAATCGGGTCCGGGATTGCCCAGGTCGTTGGCCGTATTGAGCATAATCGCTTTCAAAAGGGCGCCTTCGGCGACCTGGCCGGAATTGGCTTCCTGGTAGGCCTGGTGCAACTGGGCCATGATGCCGGCGATACCCGGAGCGGCAGCTGAAGTGCCGCTAAAAGCAGAATAGCCGTTATCCGGATCGGTGGAGAATTGCCCTTGTCCGTGAGCGGAGATATCGGGCTTGATCCGTCCGTCGTAGGCGGGTCCCCGGCTGCTCGAATTGACCAGGGAGCCATCGGCGAAGACGTTGGCCGTCGCAATGGCATTCTTGGCCTGTTTATGCCCCCCGGTAATATTCCCCCAGTTGCCGCCGGCGCCGTAATTGCAGTCCTGCCCGCCGGCATTCCCGGCGGAAAATACGTGCAGGAAGGTGGGATAATCGTGTAATTGCTGATCGACCGTAGCGGCATTGGCGGTATAACCGTCGTTGCAGCCGTTGCTATAGGAAGAGTTGGTTACCAGCACATTGTTGTCGATATGCAAGGGCAGGGTATTATCCAGAAAGTCGGCCTGGTAATTGACCACATACACCAAAGCGCCTGCCGCCATCCCGCGCATCCTGGGATCCCGGTTCCCGGCTCCGGCAAAAATGCCGGCCACTCCATCGGAGTGATCGATACCCTGGCCGGATACCCCTTCCTGGCTGAGTCGCCCCTGGAAGTCGATATGGGGGCCCACAATGCCGTCGTCGCGCACCAATACATTCACACCTTCCCCGGTATAATGGCGACCCGAGGGAAATTCCGTGTCGATGGCATTGGACCGGTGCAAACCGCGCCCCGGCACATCGTCGGGCTCGTCGGGACCGGGCGCCAATTCGAGGAAAGCCACATAGGGCAGACTCGAAACTGTTTCCAACCGGTCTTCCCGGATCGCCACCCGAATGAAATTGTTGATGCCATTCTGGCGTACAACCTCGATGCCGTCAGCCTGGCAATAAGCCAACACCTCCTCCACCGGAATTGAGGCGTAGTACTTCAGGATAACTTCTACCTTGCCTTTTCGAAGCGCCCATTCGGGAAAGGGCCGGTCCCGGAGATTGTCGGCCATCTTCAGGTTTTGAGGAATGGGGACGATGCTGCGAACGCCCAGGGCCTGCAATTGACCGACGGTGAGCGAGGTGGGAATAGCAGCGATATATGCCTGGTGGGGAATATAGTCGAGCAATTGAACGGCTGCTTCCTCCAGCAGGCGGTGCTGACCGGCAGAGGGGATCTGGTCAAACTGGATCAGGCGAAAAAAAAGGCCCCTCACAACATCGTGTTCCGGTACCTCCTCCGGATTAAAAGTAGCAGCGTTCTCCGGCAGCTGAATAATTCCGGTTCGAAGTAAAACCGAATGGTTAACATTGGTTTGCGCCTGTATTCTTTCTAATTGTAAAAAGAACGCCGCAAAAAACACCAGCGTGGCGAGTACATTTGTTTTCATAATGTTTTAGTCAATTCCATTTTGTGAATACCCGCCGGATATTTTTTCCGGATGAGCCGGATGATCTCCAAATAGTGGTCTTCAGCGTTTTGAAAATTGATATCGCCCAGGTCGATATGCAGGATCGGTAAGTTGTTGGTAGCTCGAAAAAAATCCTGATAGGATTCCTGGATCGAGTGCAGGTAGTGCGGGGAGATCTCCTGTTCATAAGCGCGGCCCCGGTTTTGAATATTCCGGACCAATTGGTCCACGGGCCGATGGAGATAGACCAGGAGGTCGGGTTTTGGGAAAGAGGCGTTGAGGATATGGAAGAGCCGCTGGAAAAGGCGATACTCTTCCTCATGAAGGTTGTTTTTGGCGAAAAGCAGGGTTTTTACGAAGTAGTAATCGGAAACCACGGTTTCCTGGAAGAGGTCCCTCTGGATCAGGTTTTCCTGAAGTTGCTTGTGGCGCTCGGTCAGGAAAAAGAGCTCCACCGGAAAGGCATACCTTTCGGGGTTTTCATAAAAATAGGATAAGAAGGGGTTGTCGGCAAATTCCTCCAAAACGAGCCGGCACTGGAAGTCGCGTTCCAGCATCTTGCAGAGCGTGGTCTTTCCGGCGCCAATATTGCCTTCGATAGCAATGAACTGGTGTGGGAACGGCTCGATCATACTTTCAGGCGTTTTCTTCCAGCATGACTACCTCGAGTGGGTCCTCGTTTTCCCAATAGAGGTCTTCAATCGTTTCTTTCAGAATGGGATGCACCCAGTCGGCCGCCACATCCAACAGGGGTACGAGCACAAAATTGCGCAGGTGCATCTCCGGATGGGGAACGGTCAGCTCGGCCGTCTGGATAACGAGATCGGCAAAGAGGACCAGGTCGATGTCGATAAGGCGGGGTTCCCATTTCTGATCCCGCACCCGGCCCATCTCTTTTTCGATCTGCTGAATGGTCTTCAGCAGGTTTTCCGGATTGGATTTGGTCTCCATCCGGATGGCCATATTCAGAAAATCGGGTTGGTCCGGATTGCCCCAGGGTTGGGTCTCGTATACCTTTGAATGTTGGAGGATGCGTCCCGCCTTCTGCTCCAGGCGGCGGCAGGCGTCTTTCAGGTTTTCCAGTCGGTTGCCCATGTTGCTCCCCAGGTGGAGCAGGGCCTGTTGGCGGGGATTGCTCATTTCTTTGTCGAATAGTTGACCCGCCTTCGCGAAGGCTCCAGCGGGGTGAAAAAGTGAAGGCGTCCTACCGGGCGTCTCCGGAATCCTATATTCCGACAAATGTAAGGTTTTCGTAAACAATATAAACTAAAAGCGAAGTGGTTTGGGACTATTGCGGCCATCGGCGCATGAAGATAAAGTGATTTGAGTGCAGATGGCAAACGGCGCTACTTGATAAAACCGACCGATTGGTTTATTTTTGCTTGCGAAAACAGTCTCGCAGACAAAACCTATGGATACCAAGGCAACACGAACCCGGCAGCACATCATCCAGCAGGCGGCAGCTCTGTTCAACCAGAAAGGGTATGCAGGCACTTCTTTGCAGGACATCATGGAAGCCACCGGGCTTTCCAAAGGCGGGTTATACGGGCATTTCAAAGGCGGAAAAGAGGAGATCGCCCTGGCGGCCTTTGAATTTGCCGTTCGCTCGGTTTACGGCAAGGTGGGGGTGCAAACCCGAAAGGTCGATCATGCGATCGACAAGCTCAAAACGGTGATCGCTTTTTACCGCGAACACATCTTCAATCCTCCTGTCGAAGGGGGGTGCCCCATCCAGAATACGGCTATTGAAGCCGACGACAACCAACCCGTCCTGCGGGCGCGGGTGGTGGATGCGGTCCGGGAATGGGAAGACCGGATCGAACATACCCTGCGCAAGGGCATGGAAAAAGGGGAGATCCAGACCGATATGGACCCAGCGGCTTTTGCCACCTACTTTATCGGCAGCCTGGAGGGCGGGATTTTACTGGCCCGCATCCAGCAAGACCGCGGACCTTTTGATATCATGACCCAGCCGCTTATAGAGCGATTGGATGAAATGAGAGTGAATGAACAATATTGAATTGCTACCTTCCGGGTGGAAGGACCCCAGTCCCGAACGGCCGGCTTCCTTTCCCCAGGTTTTATCCTTCATTCAGGTTGGATTTCGGGTGCTGGGGCCTGTGGCGCCGCGCCTGGCGTCGCGCCTGGCCCTCCGGTTGTTTTCCACCCCGCACACCCGGGCCCGGCATGCCGTTTCCGATGAATGGCTGGAATCTGCCCGGCTTTTTGAGATCCCTTACGACGGCCTGAAATTGAAAGGGTATGAGTGGGGCACGGGCAGCCGGACCGTACTGCTCGTTCACGGTTGGGAGTCCAGAGGTACCGCTCTCCGGACCTTCGTGCCCGGGCTGTTGGAGCAGGGCTTCCGCGTCGTGGCCTTCGACGGGCCCGCACACGGCGATTCGGAGGGCAAGCACACCAATCTCCGGCATTTCGGCGGAGCGATCCTGGCGGTGATCCGTCAGCTCGGCGGAATTTACGGGATCATCGCCCATTCTTTCGGCGGCGCCTCCAGTCTTTATGCCCTGACGCAGCTTTCCTCCGGAATTTCTGTTGAAAAAATGGTCCTGATCGCCATGCCTGCCAGTATGGTCCGCATTTGGAAAGAGGCGGTCCATACCCTGGGACTTCCGGCCAGGGCTGCCAACCAATTCAAACTCCGGATGGAACAGATCGGAGGGCAATCGCTCGAGGAGATGGATGCTGCGCACAGCGGGCCATCGTTGTCGCATTGCCGGTTCTTACTCGTGCACGACAAGCAGGATACCCAGGTAGCGGTTGATAACTCCATTTCCCTGGTGGAGAAGTGGCCACATGCCCACCTCGTCCTGACCGACGGATACGGCCATTTCAGGTTGATGAAGAACCCGGATCTGCTCAACCGCGTGAGCCGTTTTTTTTCAGATCACTGACTGAGGTAGTGTTCCTTGAAAAAGGGCTCGTACCGTTTGACCGATCCCTCCAGAAGCAAGGTGTTGAGGTTGCCCTTCGACAGTACCCAGACCGACTCCACGATATTCATCTGCATGAAGTCGGGTTTGGGTTTGTAAAGCCGGCGGTAGTAAGCCATGGCATCTGCTTTATTCGCAAAGGAATGCACATACAGGACCGGCAAGTTGCTCAGAAAAGGCATGGATACCCGGGTGGAAACCAGCTCTTTTTCAGGGTAGAGCTTTAAATTGTATTTGACCACTTCCCCGCTGATCTCACGCACATCGGCCCAAATTTCGGATAGAACGATGAGCACGATGTGGGCGCTGTCGGGCTCATCCACATAGTCGGGAAGTGTGGAGGACTGAGTCTGAGCCCGGAGGGATCCGCCTGTGATCAGGCAGAGGAACAGGACGGCAAAAGCCATGGAGATTTTCATATTGTAGTAGTAATAACAGAGAGGAGCGGGGTTACCACTCCTCTTCGTAGTTTAAAATCGAAAGCCCATCCCACTGGGGGGACGGGCTTCGAATCTCTAACCAAAAAAATAACAACTTTTTATCCTCGAAAGTTCTTCACCATTTCCACGTACCGGTTCAATTCCTTCCGCACTACCGGAAGCAGGAAAAACAACCCGATCAGGTTGGGAATGGCCATGGCGAAGATCATTGCATCGGAAAATCCAACAACAGCCCCCAAACTGGCGGAGGCTCCAATGACCACAAAGATACAGAAAAGGATCTTATAAGAAAAGTTTGCCAATTTGCTGCGGCCGAATAAGAACATCCAGGCTTGCAGACCGTAATAGGACCACGAGAGCATGGTGGAGAAAGCAAAGAGGATCACGGCAAGGGTCAGCAGATAGGGAAACCAGGGCAACACCGTGGCGAAGGCCCGGGAAGTCGCAGCTACGCCGTCGGATTCACCCACCCCGTACATCATCACGCCGCCGTCGAAGTTGGTGATCACGATGACCAGGGCGGTCATGGTACAAATTACGACGGTGTCGATGAAGGGCTCGAGCAGAGCAACGATCCCCTCGCTGGCCGGATAGTCGGTGCGCACCGCCGAGTGGGCGATGGCAGCGGAGCCGATCCCCGCTTCATTGGAGAAGGCGGCGCGGCGGATCCCCTGGATCAGCACCCCGACGATCCCCCCGGTGATGCCGGTAGGGGAGAAAGCCCCTGCGATGATCTGGCTAAAAGCAGCCGGAATATGGTCTAAGTGCAAGAGGAGAATGATCAAGGCGGCCAGCACATAAATGCCGCACATAAAAGGCACGATGCGTTCCGCTACAGCGCCGATCCGCTTGATGCCTCCGATGATCACAATAGCCACCAACACGGCGAGGACCAATCCGAACCCGAATCCGGCATAGCCGCTTTGGGCGCCCAGCATGTTGTTGAATTGCGCCGCGGCCTGATTGGCCTGGAACATATTGCCGCCGCCAAACGATCCGCCGATGCACATGATGGCAAACAGAATAGCCAGGACCTTGCCCAGCCGGGTAAAACCGCGTTCTTTTAAGCCCTTGCTCAGGTAGTACATCGGTCCGCCAAACACCGTGCCGTCCGTGCTGACGTCCCGGAATTTGACCCCGAGGGTGCATTCTACAAATTTGGAGGACATCCCCAGCAGTCCCGCCAGGATCATCCAGAAGGTCGCTCCGGGGCCGCCAATGGAGACGGCAATCGCCACCCCGGCGATATTACCCAAGCCCACCGTTCCGGAAAGCGCTGCACTGAGTGCCTGGAAGTGCGAAACCTCGCCGTGGTCGTCCGGGTTGCTGTACTTCCCGCGGACAGTATTGATAGCCAGACCGAACCGGCGGATGTTTACAAACCGGAAATAGATGGTGAAGAAGGTGGCCGCCGTCAGGAGGATGATGACGACCAGCGGGATGGAAGTCTCACTGGAAAGGGGTAAAGAATAAAAGATGACGGACTCTACCGCGTCCGTGGCGGGTTGTATCCATTCATTGATCCGTTCGTCCAGTCCCTGTGGCGCCGGCACTTCCTGCGCATTTGCCCCTATTGCACACACGAGTAGAGCCAACAGGCTGAGTAGTTGTTTTTTCATATTGCTGCTATCCATTGTTATTAGGTCAAGAAAGACTTCTTCCGCGCTTCAAAATTGAATGAGGCGTTAAGGTATCTACTTCTCCCATTTTATTCAAAAAAATAAAATGGAATTTTTCCGGCTTCCAGACTTGACCGGATTTTATTCCGGATTTATATATCTTTGACCGCCAATGCCGCATTTAGTCGCGGTGCATACAAAAAGCGCAGCGGTAATTCCCGCTAAAAACTGAAATAACGCATTACTTTCGTGGCACAACCAATCGAACTAACCGATGCAGAAATACTAGACCTCTTGTCAAAGGACAGGGAGGATGCCATGGAGTTGTTGTTCAGGCGGTATTACTCGTATGTCAGTATGGCGGTTTATCGCATGGTGGAAGACGGCACGGTAGCGGAAGACATCGCTCAGGAGGTATTTATGGAGATCTGGCGGCGGAGAAATTCCCTCCGGATCAGCATTTCCCTGAAAGCCTATCTCCGTCGCTCGGCTGTAAACCGGAGCCTGAATTTCCTTCGCGACAAGAAAAACCGCTTTAAGGAAGAACTCTCCGACGCACAATACGAGCTCCAAACCCCGGAAAACCCCGACCTGGAATTGGATGAACTACAGGATCATATCGATGATGCCATCCGGCAATTACCCGATCGGTGCCAGGAGGTTTTCAGATTGAGCCGGATGGAAGAGAAGTCCTATCAGGAAATTGCCGACCAACTCGGCATCTCGATCAAAACGGTGGAAAACCAGATTGTTAAAGCCTTGAAATTGTTGCGGGAGTCTTTGCGTCCTTTTATAGACGGAGGGCTTCTTTCCGTAGTTTTGTGGATAATTTTTTTTGGATGAGGAATAGGGGGGAGGGTTCCATTTGGTGTCCCTAAAATGTAGATGCTAGTCTTTTAATTTTATGAACGATCAGGAACGCTTATTGCTTTTGCACAAGAGATGGACCAAATCCATCTCTCCGGAAGAGTTGGCACGACTGGAAGAATGGCTCGCTTCGGATGAAGCTTTTCGCCGGGAAGCCAGGTCGCTGGAAACGCTTTGGGAAAAAGCGGCCCAGTCCAGTTCTTCCTTCCAACCCGATACGAACCGGGCTTGGGAACGCTTCCGCAAAGAGATGCAGGCGCCTGCTCCTGCACGGGTGGTCCGCTTCCCTCGCCTGTGGCGGGTCGCGGCTTCCATCGCTTTCCTGATTGCCGCTGCCGGTACTTTCTGGTACGTACAGTCCCTCCAACCTGGCTATAAACCGATCTTTGCCAATTACGAAAAGGTCCGCACCGATTCCTCCGGATACCAAATGCTGGTCCTTCCGGATAGCTCAGTGGTGCTGGTCAACCGGTTCACAAAATTTTCGTACCCCAAAAAATTCAATGGAGCAACCCGAAATGTTTATCTGAAAGGAGAGGCTTACTTCGAGGTGAAGAAAGACTCCAGCCACCCTTTCATCGTGCATACCCCTCGCGGGCAGGTCACCGTAACCGGAACCGTTTTCAACGTGCGGGCCTACAATTGGAAGGAAAAATTTGAGGAGGTATATTTGTTTTCCGGTAAAGTAAACTACCTGGCGCACAAACTCCACGAAAGTGCGGATATCCAACCGGAAGAAAGGGTGGTCTACAACTCGTCTGTTTCGCATCTGGAGCGATCTAACGATCCGGAAGCTATTCCGCTCTATTGGGTAAAAGGATACCTCGACCTGAAGAACCAGAAGTTGAAGGATATCCTCAAGGTCATGGAGACCTATTTTCACGTGAAATTTGATGTCAGCGAGATCCCTCTCGACCTCGACTGCCGCTATACGGTCTACCTCTCCGGCAAAAGCCTGGAGGAATCGATCGGAATGGTCGAGGAATTGGCCAATTTCCAGATCGAAAAAATGGCCCAGAAAACCTATCGCATCACCGGCGGCTACCGAAAACCTTGCAATTGATCATTTTTTTCGACCTCTTGTAAGCAGAATTGCTCTTATCGTCGTTATATTTCCACTTCGATGATAGGAGAACACATGCGATACCTTTTACCAGCACTTTTTCTTTTTTGCTCGATCCACCTGTTGGCACAACCGGCCGCCGATCGCCTGTACGACTTCGAATTAAACGGGGAAACCCTCGAACAGGCCCTCTATGAGTTGACCGAGCTGACCGGCATACCTATTGCCTTCAGCAACTCAGCCCTGCCTAAACGCGAAGGCCTTTTCTATTCTTTCCACCAAAAACGGATCGAAGAGATCCTGGAGACGCTCCTTATCAATACCGGTTTTCGCAATAAGTGGATGGGTGGGCAGATCCTGATCGTGCCGATCCCCCTTTCAGAGCTTCGCAGATTTTCCGTCAGCGGGTATATCCGCGATGCGATCAGCGGGGAACCCATGATCGGGGCCAACGTCTTTTCTCCCGAACTCGGCAAGGGAACCACTACAAACGCCTATGGATACTACTCCCTGACCTTGCTGGAAGGACCGGTAGAGGTGGTCTTTTCCTACCTGGGCTACGAAATGCGGGTGTTGCCGCTGGAACTCTACTCCAACCAGGTTTTCAACCTGAACCTGCGCCCCGCGGTGACCTTGGAAGAGGTGTTGGTCACAGCCCCATCCTATGTCACCTCCATGGAAGGACCGCCTCCTGGCATGCAGCGCTTTCGCTCCGAAGACATGGAAAGCCTCCCCTCCCTCAATGGCGAACCCGACGTGCTCCGGTTCAGCTACCTGCAGCCGGGCGTGCAAACGGGCGCCGACGGCTTCGGCGGTCTTTCGGTTCGGGGCGGCGACGTAGATCAAAACCTGGTCCTCCTCGACGGGGTGCCGGTATATAACGCCAGCCATCTGCTCGGCATATTCTCCATCTTCAACAACAGCGCCGTGCGCAGCACCACCCTCATCAGAGGTATTTTTCCCGCCCGCTACGGTGGCCGGGTTTCCTCGGTGCTGGATGTGCGGACCAAAGAAGGGAATAACAAACAGTGGGAAGGAGAAGCCGACATCGGGATCGCCTCCGGAAAATTGTCGATCGAAGGCCCATTGGTGAATGAGAAAAGCTCGATTTTTATTGGAGTGCGCCGCTCCTTTCTCGACTTTTACAGCCGTCCCATAACCCGGAAAGTGCTGAAAAAACGAGACGAAGAGGGAGAACTGGGCTATAATTTTTACGATCTAAATGCCAAGATCAACTGTAAGCTCGGCAACCGGGACCACCTTTACGGCAGCTTTTACACCGGCGGAGATCATTACGACAATTTCCAGGAGGAAAGGACCGTGCTGGGCGATTCCACGACCATCGACCGGGGCGAACAAGGAGTAGAGTGGGGCAATGCCATCGGCTCCCTGCGCTGGAATCACCTTTTTAGCGACAAACTATTTTCCAATACCATTCTCACCTATAGCCGGTTCTTTTATACTTCCCAGGACAGTTACGAAGAAAAGCTCCTGGAACAGGACCTGCTGCAAAACCGGGAGTATTTCTTTATCCGGTACAACTCCAACAACCGGGACATCGCACTGACCACCGATTTTGATTTCCGGCCCAATCCGGACCACACCATCCGGTTCGGCGCCAACGCGGTGTTCCACCGCTTCAAACCCGGCGGTATTTCATTCGATGAGACGGCCTCTCCCGATACGCTTACCGAAGAGCATATCCAATTCCTGTTGGAGCGCACCGCCCAACTTGCCGGTGAATACGACTGCTATGTGGAGGATGAATTTCAATTGAATGAAAAATCGGGTGGAAACCTGGGCATTCGGACCACGCTCCTACAGGTCGATGGGAAATTACAATTCCACCCGCAACCCAGGGCACAGTTCTATTTTCATCCGCTCCGGAATTTGCGGGCTTCCATCGGAGTGGGGCGTGTCGTGCAGCCGCTCCACTTGCTGACCAACTCCGGGATCGGACTGCCGCGCGATCTTTGGGTGTCCTCAACCTCCCGGATCCGCCCCATCAGCTGTTGGCAATTTAGCGGAAGCCTGTATTGGGAAGGAAAATCGGGATGGGAGGCTAGCCTGGAGGGGTTCTATAAGCGCATGGGGCACCTGGTAACCTTCCAGGAGGGGTTGTTGAGCTCCATTGACGCTACCAACTGGCAAAATAAGGTAGCGGTCGGAAAAGGGTGGTCGTATGGAGCCGAATGGCTTGTAAAGAGAAATCTGCGCAAATTTTCGGGCTGGGCCGCCTACACCTTGTCGTTTACGCGCCGCCAGTTTGACGAAGTGAACCTCGGCGAACCCTTTCCTTTCCGCTTCGACCGCAGGCACAACCTGCATCTGGCCGGAGCGCTGTCGCTGGGACGCCGCTGGCAGGTCTCCCTGGTGTGGACCTACGGGTCCGGCATTGCGACCACCTTGCCACGGAGCAGTTATCAGTTCAACTTGTTCAACCTGCTGTACTCCGATGTGCCTCCCCAGTTCCCCTTTATCCTGGATGTGTCCAATTTTGGGAAAAAGAACGATGTTCGCCTGCCCAGTTACCACCGGCTCGACCTGGAGGTCAAATTCACGCTCGACAAAAAACGCTTCCAACACCAGTTCACCCTCGGAGCCTATAATGTGTACAACCGCTATAATCCGCTTTACTACACGCTTTCCGAGCGGGTGGACGGCGACACCGGGGAGATCGGCCCCAAATATATAAAAGTAGCTTTGATGCCGGCGCTGCCGTCGGTGCGGTATTGCCTGCGGTGGCGAAAAGCGAACCTGTAAAGTTGCCCGGTCGGTCTTTTGCCGCTGTGAAGAATGTTAAAGATGGTATGTTTGATTTATGAAATTGCCCAATCCCATATTACCGGTAGCCCTGTTCCTGCTCCTTTTTACCGCATGTGAGCGCGACCTCGACTTCAACCTGCAGGATTTGAAGCCGGAGTTGGTGGTCCTGGCCAACTTTTCCGACCTCGATACCCTGGAGGTGGTGGTGAGCAAAAGTCGTCCGGCGCTGGATCAGGACGCGCCTGAATACATCCCCAATGCCAATGTGAAATTATTTGTCGACAATTCTTTTGCCGATCAATTGAGTTTTGTGTCTTCACCTATTCTTCAAATTCCAGGCTATTACCTGTCATCCGGCGTGGTGCCGCAACCGGGCGAACATCTCCGGGTCACGGTCGATGCCCCGGGGTATCCTTCGGTAGAGGCCGAATCGACGATGCCTTATCCGGTCGGGATCGATACGGGGTTTACCTCCCTGCTCATTGAAATAGAAGAGGTCGACCTTTTTTACAACCAGGCCAATATCACGGCCCATATTAAAATTCTCCCCCCTCCCGGTGGCCCCCATTATTACCACCTGAACTTTTACATGCAGGGATACGATTTCCGGATCACTACGGAAGGCGATACCCTGAAGACAAATTTCTTTTCCCTGCCGCTGGTCACCTTTCCCATCGATGATGCCATTCCGCTCATTCCTTATATCGACGACCGGGGTGTGCTCTTCACCGACGATGCCCTGACGATCGACGATGGAGAACTCTCCTTTACGGCCAATTTCCAGTACCGGCGGAGCGACCAGCTGCTCGGCCACTTTCTCATCGAGCTTCGCTCGGCTTCCCCCGAATACTACGACTACCACCGCTCCCTGGTCCGGCAATACCAGGCGGGCCAGGACCCTTTCGCCGAGCCGGTCATCCTCTATTCCAATGTCAAGAACGGACAGGGGATCTTTGCGGGGTTCACTTCCAAATTTTATATAGTGAAATAAGTTAAGGGAGAAATTAAGTTCTCTGATATAATTAATTTATAAACACTGCGGCCACCGGCCGCAGTGTTTATAAGCATATTTCGCCGCCACCGGCGGCGAAATATGCTTGATTAATTTTGTTGCACTACTTAAATTCATAAAGCCGGGATTAACTTTTTCAAAAAAAATATTCGTGCAATAGGGGGTATCTCAAAAATTTGTGTCTACTGTATTACAATCCGCAAGATAAGGGTTGGTGAAGATCACAAATTTTAAAGCCAGGGCATTATGAATGCAACTTTACCCCGCATGTTATTCGCAGATCAGTTTCCGCTGTTCGACGTGCTTTCCCCGGAGGAAAAGCGCGGTTTGGAAGAGATGGTCGAATTCAAGGTGAAGCCCAAGTACAGTTTCATCTACCTGGCCGATGAACCTTCCGACACCCTGTATTTCCTGGCGAAAGGAACGATCAAGATCGGCACCCATTCGCATGATGGGAAGGAAATTATCAAGAGCCTGATCCACCCCAAGGCCATATTTGGAGAGCTGGGACTGATCGGGGAAATACGCCGGCAGGATTTTGCGCAAGTGCTCAAAGAGGAAGTCCATCTCTACGCCATTCGCGTAGAGGATTTCAAGAAGCTGATGAAGTCCAATTTTTCCCTGGCCGACCGGATCATGAGTTCGTTCGGCAATCGCCTGATGCGTGCGGAGAGCAAGCTCGAATCGCTCATCTTCAAGGATGCCCGCACCCGGATCATCGAATTTATCCGCGACTCGGTGGAACAACGCGGCCACAAAGTGGGCTTCGAAATGCTGTTGAAGCATTCCCTGACCCATCAGGATATCGCCAATATCACCTGTACCAGCCGCCAGACGGTGACGCTGGTGCTCAATGAGTTACGCAAATCGGACCTGATCTACTTCAATCGCGGGAAGATCCTGGTGCGCGATATAGGAAAATTATCTTAGTCTTTCATGGACAGCGCATTGCGCGTTCCATGGAAAAATAGTCTAGGCTAAATAAGGGTATTTCTCATAGTGTGTTCTCAAAACGTTGGATGGCCATCCCACTAACCCGGGATGGTCATTTTTTTTTCAATTTTTTCCATTCCGATTCCTCAACCAAATTACACGCTTCTGAGCAAACAGCCGCCACGCCCCTGAAAGCGCGATAAAATTTGTTAAATTATGAATTTTTGAATGTTTTTTTTGCGATTCGGGGGGGTAGGTGAACGCGTTATTTTTTATAACTTTGCCCGCGTAAAATTGGGTATCCCATGAACAGATTACATCTCCTTTTTGCGCTACTTCTGTGTGCACAGTTCCTGCCTGCTCAGCAGCTTTCCTTATTCACTCAATACCGGGAAAATCTCGGGGTCCTGAATCCCGCGGCTGTTTCTGCAGATTACATTGCTTACGAATCAAACGTGTCATTGGGTGCGTCTTACCGGACGCAGTGGACTTCGTTCCCCTCCAACCCGACGACCGAGACGATTCACGGGATCTATTTGAATGCCGACAACAACTCCTTCAACATGTTTGCGGGAGGTTATTTGCTCAATGACGTGACCGGCCCTACCGGCCTGACCGGCTTGTATGGCCGTGTGGGCGGTATCATCACCGGCGATCCTTACTACGGCGGGCTTTCGCTGGGGATCAGCGTGGGCCTGGTCCAGTTCCGGCTCAAGGCTTCCGAGTTGCGCTTTCGCGACCCGGATGACGTCGTGGCTGCCGGAGGCGACCAGATGCAACTCTACCCGGATGTCGGCGCCGGCCTTTACGCCTACCGGCGGATCGAAGGCGGCGCGCTGGAAGACGACGTCATCTATGGCGGGATCTCCGTACCCCAGGTCATGGGGTTGGACCTGACCTTCCGTAACGACCAGGGGGAATATTCCACCCAGCGGGTACAGCACTTCTACGGTATTCTCGGCTTTTACAAATTCTTTGATGAATACAGTTTTCTCGAACCCTCGGTTTGGGTAAAATACGCTCCGAACACACCAGTTAACGTCGATTTCAACCTGCGCTATCAAACTGCCTACAATTTCTGGATCGGAACCGGTGTTTCCACCGCGAAGAATTTCCACCTGGAAGGCGGCTTGTTGCTGGGTGAAGCGGGTTTCGGCAACCTGTTCCGTTTGGGCTATGGTTTTGATTACGCCTTTACGACCTATGGCCCGTTTGCGGGAGGTACCCACGAGGTGAACCTCACCTATACCTTTGGCACCAAATAACCCTCCTATTTTGAGATCGATGTTCAACATCCCAAAACATATTCAAGTTATGAACCGTTTACTGCCCTTAATTTTTTTGGGAGTGGCTCTGTTTGTGGGCCTCAATAAAGCATACGCACAGCCCACGGTTTATGTAGATCCCGGCTATGTGCTGATCGATTCCCTTGAACAGACCTGCGTGGCCTTTAAGACCGCCGACTTTACCGATATCCAGGAAATGCGCTTTACGGTGCGTTGGAACCCCGAGGCGCTCAATCTGGTGGATATTCCGCTCGGAAGCCTCAACCCGAACATGACAGGCCTCGATATCAGCGACTTTACCGTCGATCAAACCGAAGGTTTCGTGATCTTCACCTGGAAAGTGGAAAACATTCCCGGCTGTCCAACCTCCGATGTTACGCTCTTCCCCGATGATCAGACCCTGTTCGAATTGTGCTTCGAAGGGGTCCAGGGGTATTCGGAGATCCTGATCACCGACGATCCCGAAGATATCTACGTTACCCGGACCAACTCCTGTCCGCTCAATATCGGCCTGTTCAGCAGCGATGGATTTATTGCGGTCGACAACCAGCCGCTGACCATCAATGTGCCCTACGTGAACGCCAACAACGGGGAAACCGTCTGTATGGATTTTACCGTGGAAAATTTCACCAATATCGTCAGTTTGCAGTTTTCGGTAAACTGGTACCCCTCCGTGTTGAGCTTCGTGTCCTGGCAGGGCCTGAACCTCCCCGGATGGACGTCCGGAAACGCGAATGTCAACCAGGCGGAAGGTTGGGCGACTTTCTCCTGGTTCAATCCGGACCCAACCCAGGGCTTTTCCGCCCCGGATGGGACGGCGATCATACAACTCTGCTTCGAGGTCACCGGCTCCTGTGGGCAGACCTCGCCCGTATCCATAACCAGCAACCCAACCGGGATAGAGATCACCTATGATAACGACCCCGGCGTCGATATCGGGGTGCTCAACGGCGATGGCGCGGTAAGCGTCAACTGCTTCAACCCCAACGGGATGAGCATTAACATCCCCGATGTTAGTATCTGCCCGGGTGAGTCGTTCTGTATGGATGTTACCGCCGACAATTTTAACGATCTGGTCGGCATGCAGTTCTCCCTGAACTGGAACCCGGATGTGATCCAGTTTACCGGCATCTCCAACATCAATAGCAGCCTGTTCACCTTCGATATCAATGACTTCAATACTGCAGGGGCCGTAAACAACGGCTATATAACCGTCGACTGGGCCGATCCCTCCTGTTTCGGAGAGACCCTGACCGACGGCTCTACCTTATTTACCATCTGTTTTCAGTCGGTAGGAGGCGGCGATGTAAACACCACCGTGGCGGTGACGAGTACGCCCTTACAGATAGAGGTGCTCGAGCAGTGTTTCGGCAATAACATACCTCCAAACACTTACAACGGTTTTGTGGACGTTTGCCAGTTGCCTGGTGTAGTATTGGTGGCAGGCAGTGCCACCGCCAACCCCGGCGAACAGGTTTGCGTGGATGTCGACGTCCAGCAGTTCGACGCGGTGGAGAATCTGCAGTTCTCCGTGATCTGGGAAACTTCCGTGCTCGATTATACGGGCGTTACCAATTTCGGACTCCCAGGCCTGAGTGCGGCCAACTTCGATGAGAACTTTACCAACTTCGGGGCTATTTGCCTTACCTGGTCACCCCCGAGTGGAATAGGGGAGACACTCCCGGATGGCTCTGCCATTTTCAGCATTTGTTTTACTGCAATCGGCGATCCCTTCGAATGTTCCTCTATTTCCTTTACCGAATTCCCCTGTCTGATCGATGTGGTCACCTCCGAATCGAACGGGACCAACGTGGGAATAGACCCGGTTGAAGGCGAGATATGTATGTTGAACCCCTACCAGTTCGGCATCACTCCCACGAGCATCGATGGATTCCAGAATACCATTGTATGTGTAGATTTTGAAGTGAGCAACTTCGTGAGCCTCGGGGAACTGATCTTTTCGATCAACTGGGACCCGAACGTTCTGTTGTATACCGAGATCAACAACCAAAACCTGCCGGGCTTTACCGCAGCCAGCTATAACGATGCCCAGGCCAGCTTCGGATTTTTATCCGTCATCTATCAGACGCCTTTGGGCAACCCGGTGAGCTTGCCGAACGGGACCAGTATATTCGAAGTATGCTTCATCGTGATCGGGGATCCGGGGCAGTGTTCGCCGATTACCATATCGGGCGTACCACAGCCTATCGAGATATACCCTGCCAGTGCGCCTACCACCAATATCGGCCTGGTCACCACGCCCGGGGAAGTTTGTTCCAGTCAGTTCCTGCAGATCTTGTCTGCCGATATCACGGGGGTGGATTGCTCCGGTGATAATTCCGGGGCGATCGATATTACCGTCACCGGAGGTAGCGGGGTTTACAGCTACAATTGGTCGGTACCCCCGCCCAACAACACCAGCGAAGACCAGGTCAACCTGACCAATGGTACGTATTTTGTAACGGTACAGGATAATATTTACGGCAACCTCACGCTGATCGATACCCTGGTCGTGGGCCTGTCGCCCAATGCCCCTATCGCCGATGCAGGTGATGATACGATCTTCCCTTGTGGCGAGATCGCGATGGATCTGGATGGTTCGGGCTCTTCCCAGGGTGGGCAATACACTTATTTGTGGACACCCCTGACTGGGGGTTCAATTGCTCCGGGTGAAAATACGATCCTGACCCCGACCATCGTTGGGGCCGGCGAATACGAACTGGCTGTGACCGATCAGACATCCGGATGTACCACCCTGGATACGATTAGCATCGCCGTGGCTGTTTCACCGGGTGCGGCGGCATCTGTGAGCGGACCGATCAATTGCCAGACCGATACCGTTCAGTTGAGCGGCTTGGGTTCCACCACGGGACCCAATATCACTTATGCATGGTCGACTCCCGACGGCACCTTCGGATCGGGCAACGTGGACTCGCTGCTGATCGAGGCTGTAGCAGGCGGTACCTACTATTTTGAGGTCACCAACATCAACAGCGGTTGCTCTACCCTGGATTCAGTGGTCGTCGTTGTCGATACCCTCCATCCGATGGCCATCGCCAGTCCGGATACCTCCTTTATCACCTGCAGCCAGAATAACGTGGGGCTGAGCGGTGTAGGGTCTTCCACCGGCGCCAATATTGCCTATCAGTGGTTGGATCCGGATGGAACCCCCATTTCCAGTAACATTTCCACTACGGCCTCCGAACCGGGTGTCTATCAATTCATCGTCAGCAATATCAATAATTTCTGCCAGGCAAACGACTCGGCTTTGGTTATTGCGGATGTCCAGGTGCCTACGGTCGTCACGATGGCCAGTAGCAAGATCAACTGCCTGGTCGACACCGTGACCTTGCTCGGTACGGGGTCATCTACCGGCAACCCGGGTGATTTTACCTACCTGTGGACAGGACCTGCCGGCGGAATTGTACCCGGCACCGAGACATTGATCAATGCGCAGTGTACCTTACCCGGCCCCTATGCCCTGACGGTAGTCAATACCAGTAACGATTGCCAGGCCCTTTCGGTGGTGCTTGTTACCAAGGATACTCTGGCGCCCATTGCCGTGGCGAGTGCTCCGCAGTCGCTCTCCTGTAATGTCACAGAAGTTCCCCTGAATGGAACCGGATCTTCGACGGGCGTTGCCGGAGCGTTTACCTACCTTTGGACGGGACCGCTCGTTAAGCCGGGCACGGAAGCTAATTTGAACGCCACCGCTCAGGCTCCAGGTCTTTATACCCTGACCGTTACCCGGACTTCCAATGGTTGCGTGGGCACGGCTACGATCAATGTGCCCGATATCAGCGATGTCCCGATTGCTGTCATCGCTGCGCCGGGCATTATCGACTGCAACAACGACTTTGTGATCCTGGATGCCACCGGGTCTTCCCAGGGGCCAACTTATACCTATACCTGGAGCGGTCCGTTCTGCATCAATACCACTAACCCGCTCCTGCCCCAGGTAGGCTGCGCCGGCTGCTTTACCCTGACGGTTACCAATACCGCCACAGGATGTAAATCGACCGCAGAGGTTTGTGTGGATGAAGATACCAACCAGCCTGTGGCAATTGCCCAGAATTCTTCTTTTACCTGTTTGGATTCGGAGATCCAGCTCGATGGTACCGCGTCTTCCCAGGGACCCTTGTTTACCTATCAATGGACGGCTATTCCACCCAATAGCGCTTCTATTACCGGGGGTGGGACGACCCTTACGCCGACTGTAAACGGCCCGGGTTCCTACGGCCTTGAAGTGATGAATACCCAAAACGGTTGCGTTGCCACCGACATCGCTTTCGTCATGGCCGATACCTTGCCGCCCAACGTAAATGCCGGCATGGATACCGAGATCACTTGTAATGACCCCACCGCCAACCTGAGCGGTACGACCGGTCCGAACGTGACCTTCCAGTGGTATCTGGATGGAAATCCCATTTCAGGGGCTACCATGATCACCTATGCCGCCAGCGAACCGGGCACTTATACCCTGGAAGCAACCAGCAACCTCAACGGTTGCGTAGGTACCGATGATGTGGTGGTGAATCCCAACAACCAGCCCCCGCTGACCAGTGCCGGTCCCGATCAGGAACTGGGCTGTGAGGATGTCTCTGTGGCCCTGGATGGATCGGGCTCCGCTTCAGGACCCAACATCTCTTACCTGTGGACGACTTCAGGTGGCGTGCTCGATCCCGGTACGATCACCAACCCAAGCGCTATTGCAGAAGAAGCAGGTTTTTACGTGCTGACCGTTTCTGACGCAGTCACCGGCTGCTCCGGTACGGACACCGTGGAGGTCGTCATGGTGATCGGCCTGCCCGATGCTTCATTTTCATTCGATAGCGATCCCTGCGCCACGGATGCAGCCCTTATCGGCAATTTGCCCGAAGGGACTACCGGTGTTTGGACCGTAAATACCTCCGCTGATTTTCAGGATCCCAACGACCCGAATACGACGGTATTTAACCTCGCTCCGGGTACCAACGTGGTTACCTGGACCTTGTCTTCCCCCAACTGTCCCAACTACAGCTCCTCCACGGGAGAAGTGACGATTGAAGGGAAGCCCATCGCCAACAACGACATAGGCCTGATCGATCAGCAGGACGTGGAATCGGTCGAGATCGACCTGCTGGCCAACGACCTGTTGCTCGGCATTGACAATTACGTGCTCAACATCATCCCCTTCGGCGGACCAGGTACCGTTGAACCGGCCAATCCGCTCGACGGGGTAGTGACGTACTTCGCATCCCCGCTCTTCGCCGGCCAGGTACAGTTCCTCTACGAATTGTGTAACGACGCCTGCCTGAACCTCTGCGATACCGCTTTTGTCCGGGTGACGATCGACAAGAACATCGACCTGAACAATTCCGTCCCGAACGGTATCACGCCCAACGGCGACGGCGCTAACGACGTATTTATCTTCGATATCCTGTTGGCTAATCCCGACCGGTATCCCGACAACGAGCTGGTCATCTTCAACCGTTGGGGCGACATTGTCTTCCAGGCCAGTCCCTACAACAACGACTGGGATGGCAACTCCAGTAACGGACCGCTACCTGCTGGTACCTACTATTATATACTTCGCCTGGATGTAAATGACGGCCTGATCATTCGGGGCGATGTTACAATCGTCCGGTAACGGAATGTCACACCCCAGGCTTTAAACGGCCGGCAGGAGCAACTCCTGCCGGCCGTTTTTGTTTTGTGGAAAGATGTCGTAAATTATCTCAGATATCAGAGATAATTAACCGCCAAACCAATTCCATGAGAAACTGGAACCTACTCTTGCTGTCTTGTCTTTTTCTGGGTCTCTCCTCCACACTTTATTCACAAGCGACTGTGACGATCACCATCACCGGGGGGACGTCGACCACCACCTGTACAGATATTTTCGGTCCGCCCGACCCCATGTGGAGCGTGAATATCGAAAACCAGGGCTGGGTGGATTACCCGGCTCAGGGGCCCTGCTTTACCGCCCTTCCGCACGTGCAATACACCCAGACCTATCCCTGTCTTTACGACGCGCCGGCTACCGTGCAGGTCTGTTTTCGGGCTTTTGAAAATGACGGTTTCGGTATTTGTGCCATCGCCACCTCTTGTCTGGAGACGATTTGCATGGATTTCCCGCTTCCCACCACTCCCGGAGATTACACTCATACCCTCGCACTACCGACCGGGTTGACTTCCGGGGGAGAGGTGCAGTTCACCATTTCAGCTGACGGCACCGGCGCAATGGCCAATGAGGATCTTTGCGGCGCCGTCGATGCCGGCGTACTCACCCTGGGCGATAGCTGGGGCGATACCGGGTTGAGCACCTATTACAACTATTGCGCTACTTCAGCCGGGGAACCCAGCCCCGCTGACCAGGGAGCCTCCTGGTACAATAATGTAGGCCTTTGGTTTACCTTTACCACTGGGCCCGATCCTATCCCTTACATGGAGATCACGGCTACCTCCGATCCCGAAGGACTGGGAGACGACGTCAATCTTCAGGTGGCCCTTTATTCTTCCAGCGACGGCACCTGCACCGGCGATTTCATCTTGGAAGGGGCGAGTTTTATCAACGGGAACTGGGACGAAACCCTGAAAGCCAAATGCCTTGAACCGAATACCACTTATTACATCCTGGTCGACGGAACGGCGGATTCACCTCCAGAACTCTATGGCTATTTCGGACTGGGCATCGAAGTGTGGGATGTCCAGGAAGCGGGTGACCTTCGCTGCGACGCCATTGGGATGGGCCCTATCCCGGAAGCGGGGTCCATTACTACAGACCTGTACACCAACCACTGTGCTACCTCCGCGTCCGATCCGGTACCAAGTCTTTTCTTTCCCGACAAACCCGTTTGGTTCTCTTTTTCGCCACCCCTTTCCGGCCACGTCCTGATCCAGGCTGTGAGCAACGCGCTGGATCCGATCAATATCCAACTGGCCCTCTATAAATCAGCTGACAATTCCTGTACGGGAACCTTTTCGGAGGTTGACCTTTCCTATACTTCAGGGTCCTTCGACGAATCGATGGAAGTATCCTGCCTCGATCCGGCTCAAACCTACTGGCTGTTGGTGGATGGAGCCACCAATAACAAGGACGGGATCTTTACCATCACCATTTCCGATGAAGGGGATGATACCCCCGTCACCAATCAGACCTTTGTCTTTTGCGCGGGGGGAAGCGTTGCGGTCGGTTCTACTGTTTACACGACGACGGGCTTTTATACCGATACCATTTTATTGCCCGGAGGCTGCGACAGCGTGGTCATCACCGATCTGACCGTTTTGGAGGAATTGGTGCTCAATATCAGCGACGTGGTTATGGCCAGCGGCCTGGGCAATATGGATGGATCCGCCCTGGCCGGCGGCACTGGGGGATTACCGCCCTATTCGTTTCTATGGTCCGACGGGCAAACCACTGCCCAGGCCACGGGCCTGGAGGGGGGCGCCACCGCCTGTGTGACGATCACCGACAGCAACGGCTGCCAGGCGGACACCTGTTTTGAAGTGCCTTTCTTTACCTATATTGCGCCGACGGCGAGCGGCGATTCACTGGCCTGTGCAGGCGATTTGGACGGCGTTATCACCTTTTCCGCGGTTGGCGGTATGCCACCCTATACCTTTACCTGGCAAAATGCCGGAAATACGCTGTTCGGCAATGGCTCGATCCCCGACGCAGGGGATGTGATCACCCTGCCCAATCTGCCGGCTGGAGATTACACGATCACCATTGCCGATGGTGTGATCGATACGACTTTTTCTCTCGAGATCTGGGAACCCCAACCGCTCGACTTCAACCTGCTTTTGCAGGAAAATGCCTCCTGTTTCGGTGAATGCGACGGCCAGTTGGAAATTGAGGCCATCGGCGGGACCCCGGCTTACCAATACACATGGAGCAACGGCGCCACCGGGGCGAAAATTTCGGCACTCTGTGCCGGGGCCTACACCGTTACCGTCGTGGATGCCAATGCCTGTTCGTTCATTAAAACCTATACGATCACCCAACCCGTAGCGTTTTTGGCGTCGATACAGGTTGGCCAAAATGTTTCCTGTTTTCAGGGGTCCGACGGCTCTCTCACGGTAACCACTACCGGAGGGACGCCGGTTTCCTTTGCCTGGAGCAATGGGGGGCAGACCGCTACTATTTCCAACTTGCCCGCAGGCGATTACATGGTTACCGTGACCAATGCGGACGGTTGCCAGGCGGAGGCTTCGGCTACGATCACCGAGCCCGGCGCTCCGGTTGGTGTATCGATCCAATTGCAGCAGGAGATCTCCTGTTATGGCGAAGCCGACGGTATCCTATCGGCCCTCGTCAGCGGTCCGGGAGTTGCATTCAGCTATACCTGGTCGAACGGCGCTCTCACCACGTTAGCGTCCAACCTCGGCCCCGGCGCGTATTCCGTGACGGTAGCTAACGAACTGGGATGCTCGGCCAATGCCCAGTATACCCTGACCGAGCCCACCGAGATCGTTGGACAGGTAGAGGTCGAGGATATTACCTGTGAGACGGAAGCGATCGGCGGAAGCCTCTGGATCTCGAATGTCAGTGGGGGCGTGGGGCCCTATTTATATTCGCTGGATGGGAATACATTTATTTCCGACACCGCCTTTACAGGGCTGAATGCCGGGTCGTATACGGTATACATTTCCGATGCGACGGGTTGTGAAAAGAGTTATTCTTCTGCCATTCAGCCACCTCCCGTGCTCCAACTGGAGTTGGGGGAAGATCAAACCGTTCTTTTAGGCGAACCGGTCGCATTGGATGCCATGGTAAACAGTAATTCGGCAGTCTTCGATTGGACTACCGCAATAGGGACCCTGGACTGTCTCGACGCATCCTGCATGAATATTTCCCTGCTTCCCGTCCAAAGCGGGTTGATCGCCTTGCAGGTTTTCGATACGATCACGAAGTGCCGTGCCGCAGATTCCCTTTTTGTGCTGGTGATCAAAGATCGTCGGCTCTACATTCCAAATACATTTTCCCCCAACTATGATGGGGTGAACGATTATTTTACGGTATTTGGAAAAAAAGGCGTGGAGGAGGTGACCCTGTTCCGCATCTTCGACCGGAACGGCGCTCTGGTGTTTGAGGCCAAGGGTTTGCAGCCCGGCGACGAGCCACGCGGTTGGAACGGCACCTTCAACGGACGGGAGGCGCCACCGGGGGTGTATACCTTTTTTGCAGAAGTGCGATTTATTGACGGGGAGGTAGAGGTATTTAAAGGGGGAATAACCCTGATCCGATAGTTCTTGGGGAACTGCAAAGGCGCTATGTTTTCAAAGCCTTTCAGCGGGTGCGGCCCGCTGAAAGGCTTTGAAATATTATAACCGCTCGAAAATCCCGGCGATTCCTTGTCCCCCGCCGACACAGGCGGTCACCATGCCGTATTTCTGATCGCGGCGGCGCAGTTCGTTCAGCAATTGGGTGGTCAGCTTGGCGCCGGTACAGCCCAGCGGGTGACCGAGGGCGACGGCCCCGCCGTTCACATTGACGATATCCGCGTTGAGTCCGGCTTCCTGAATGACGGCGAGCGCCTGGGTGGCGAAGGCCTCGTTCAGTTCGATGAGTTGTACATCGTCGAGCTTCAGGCCGCCCTGTTTCAACGCTTTGGGGATCGCGACACAGGGCCCGATACCCATATAGAGCGGATCGACCCCAGCCACTGCGCAAGACACCAGGCGGGCGACCGGGGTGAGGCCGAGCTGTTTGACCATTTCCTCGCTCATCACCAGGGTGAAAGCGGCGCCGTCGGAGGTCTGGGAGGCGTTGCCGGCGGTGACGATCCCCTTATTGGCAAAGACCGGCCGGAGCTTGGCGAGCCCTTCGAGGGTCGTTTCCCGGCGAACGCCTTCATCCGTATCTACCACATACGAACGCTCAACCCGTTTCCCATTTTCCACCACCACTTCCGGCACCGTGATGGGCACGATCTCCTCGCGGAATTTCCCTTCGTCGATGGCCTTTGCGGCCAGTTGATGAGAGCGCAAGGCGAATTGATCGGAGGCCTCCCGGGAGATGTTATATTTTTTGCCCACTTGCTCGGCGGTGATCCCCATGCTGGCGATGTAGTTAGGGGTATTGTTGGCTACGTTGTAGTTGGGCGCCAGTTTATAACCGGTCATGGGGATCATGCTCATATTCTCCGTACCGCCGGCGATGAAGATATGTCCCATGCCCGCCCGGATCTTGGCCACGGCAATAGCGATGGTTTCCAATCCTGAGGCGCAATACCGATTGACCGTAACGCCGGGAGCTTCTTTTCCCAGGGCCCGAAGGGAGATCATACGGCCGATCTGCAGGCCTTGTTCTCCTTCCGGATTGGCGCAGCCCACGATCACGTCGTCGACCAGGAGCGGATCCAGTTCCGGGGTCTGCGCCAGGAGGTGTTTGATCACGTCTACCGCCAGGTCGTCTGAGCGATACTGGCGGAAGCCGCCTTTTTTGGCCTTGCCTACGGCGCTTCGATATGCTTTTACGATATATGCTTCCATTTTTTTAGTTATTAAGTTTATGAGTTTATAAGTTTTTGAATTTCAATAAAAAAAACTCAATAACTTATAAACTTAAAAACTGGGTTAATTCCGCAGCGGTTTTCCTGTTTGCAAGATGTGCTGCATCCGTTCGAGCGACTTGGGCTCTCCGCAGAGACTGAGAAAAGCTTCCCGTTCCAGGTCAAGCAGGTATTGCTCGGACACTTGCTGTGGGGCGGTGAGGTCGCCGCCGCAGAGAACATTGGCCACCTTTTTTGCGATCACAATGTCGTGTTCGGTGGCGAATCGTCCGAGAAATAGCTCGTTGGCCGCGACATAAAGTGCCCCCAATCCCTGCCGGCCCAGTACGAGAATATCTTCCCGGGGAATGGGCTGGGTGTAATGGTCTGCCAGCGCCAGCACTTTTTCCTTTGCCCGGGCGATATTGCGCGGGGTGTTGACCTCTACCTCGTCTTTTTGGTGTTGGAGGTAACCCAGTTTGTAAGCTTCATGTGCGGAGGTGGCGACCTGAGCGGTAGCGATGGTGCGGAACCGTTCGACCAACGAAGGGATTTGAACATCCCCTTCGAAGAAGGAATCCGACAGGCGCAGGGCGAATTCTTTGGTGCCACCGCCGCCGGGAATGACGCCCGAGCCTACTTCCACGAGGCCGATGTACGATTCAGCGGCACAGACGGAGGCATCGCAATGCATCAGCATTTCACAGCCACCGCCGAAGACATAGCCCTGGGTGGCAGCCACCACCGGGATCGAAGAGAACCGGCAGCGGGCCATCGTCTGCTGGAACTGGTGGATGGCCATATTCAGCTCGTCGTATTCCTGTTGATAGGCCATCATGGCCACCATCATCAGGTTGGCGCCCACACTGAAGTTGGGGGCATTGTTGCCGATGACCAGGCCTGTCCACTTGCCCTCTTCCGCCAATTGGATCGACTCCATCATCCCGCGAAGAACACCCTCTCCAATCGTGTTCATCTTGCTGTTGAACTCGAGGCATAGCACGCCATCCCCGATGTCGTGGAGCACTGTTTCGGTGGTCTGGTGCACCGGAGCCTGGTCGCGGTAATTGTCCAGGATGATGAATTCGCTCATGCTCGTTACCGGCAGGTAGGCGCCCTTGGGGATATCGTAGTAGAATTCCTGGCCTTTTTCGCGTTTATAGAAAGAGGAGATGCCTTTTTCGAGCATCTTGCCGACCCACGGAGCGATGGTCAATCCTTGTGCGGTGGCCAGGTCAAGCCCTTCTTTCACGCCGATCATATCCCAATATTCGAAAGGCCCGTAGTCCCAGGCGAAGCCGGAACGCATAGCGTCGTCGATGCGGTACAATTCGTCGCTGATCTCTGGGACCCGGTTGGATACGTATGCAAACAGGCCAAGGAGGGAGCGGCGGATGTATTCGCCACCTTTGTCTTCCGCCCTGAACAAGGCCTTAATCCGCTTTCGGGGATCGTCGATCTGCTTGGCCAGGTCGAGACTGGGCAGCTTCACACGCTGAGTGGGTTCATACTCGAGCGTTTCCAGATTGAGCACATGGATAATGCTCTTTCCGTTCTCATCCTTTTGATCTGTTTTTTTGTAAAAGCCCTGGCCGCTTTTATTTCCGTAAAACTTATTTTCCGTCAGATGCGTCAGATAGCGGGGGAGTTTCAGGTCCTGGATGTACTTGTCATCCGGGCAATTGGCCTTCACGTCGTGGATAACGTGTACGGAGGTATCCAGCCCGACGAGATCGACCAGCCGGAAGGTTCCGGTTTTGGGGCGACCGAGGGGAGGGCCGGTAAGCCGGTCGACCTCTTCGACGCGCAAGCCCAGTTCATCCGCTAACTGGAAGGCATTGCCCAGGGAGAACAGGCCGATCCTGTTGGCGATGAAGGCTGGGGTATCCTTGCACAATACGGACTGTTTACCCAGGTAGCGACTGCCGAAATCCATGAAAAAATCAACCACTTCTTTATCCGTATGAGGGGTGGGGATCACCTCCAGCAGCCGCAGGTAGCGGGGTGGATTGAAGAAGTGGGTGCCGCAAAAGTGGCGTTGAAAATCCTCACTGCGCCCCTCGGCCATCATTCGGATGGGGATGCCCGAAGTGTTGGAAGAGATCAAGGCGCCCGGTTTGCGGTATTTTTCGATCTTTTCAAACAACTGTTTCTTGATGTCCAGTCGTTCGACTACAACTTCCAGGATCCAATCGCAACCGGCAATTTTAGAAAGGTCGTCTTCCAGGTTGCCGATCGAAATTCGTTTGGCAAAGTCCGGGTCGTAAAGAGAAGCGGGTTTGGCTTTCAAGGCGTTGTCCAGGCCGCGTTGTGTGATGGCATTTCGCGCTGCCGGGTCTTTTGCCTGGGATTCAGGTAGGTTGGGTGGAAGGATGTCCAACATCAAGACTTCCAGGCCCACATTGGCAAAATGGCAGGCCAGGCCGGCTCCCATCAGGCCGGAGCCCAGCACTGCGACTTTTTTAATTCTTCTCATGATGGCTATTTGAGATAGGCTGAATTTAGTTCCAGGACAAGTTTAGCGAAAATTCGCTGGAAAGGCAATTTTTTTAGTTTATTAGTTGATAAGGGCATAAGTTTTTGGAGAAGCTTCAAAAACTTATGCCCTTATCAACTCAAAAACTCAATATTGTAATGCATTTTAACGTTTCCTCCCTTTGTAAGCCGAACTTTTGCTAATTTAGCTACCTCATTTGGAAAGCGAAAACCTTCTGCACACTTAAACATTTAACGCATGCTCACAGAAAGCCTGTTGTTGTTATTTCAAAGCACCGACATTGAACGCCCGGTTGAAAAGAGCCAGAGTTTATTTGACATCATCGTGAAGAGCGGTCCCGTGGGGATCGCGATCGTGTTGGTCTTGATCTTATTATCCTTTATCGCCCTCTACATTTTCGTGGAACGCTACCTGAACATTCAGCGTGCCGGGCGGATCGACGAGAGCTTTATTCACAATATCCGGGCCAATGTGGCTTCCGGAAACATCCAGGCGGCCAAGGCCCTGTGTCAGTCGACCGACTCGCCGGTGGCCCGCATGGTGGAAAAAGGCCTGATGCGGATCGGTAAGCCCCTCCGCGACATCGATGCCGCCATTGAGAACGTGGGTAACCTCGAGATCTTCAAGCTGGAGAAGAACCTATCCACGCTGGCCAGTATCGCCGGCTCGGCGCCGATGATCGGATTCTTCGGTACTGTGACGGGTATGATCATGGCCTTTTACAACATGGCCACCCAGGAGAATGTCACCCCGGATGTATTGGCCGGCGGTATTTACCAGGCTCTGCTGACCACGGCCATGGGGCTCTTTGTGGGTATCTTCGCCCTGGTCGGATACAACCTGCTCGTAGCCGCCGTGGAAAAGGTCGTTTTTAAAATGGAGCGCACCTCCATGGAGTTTATGGATTTGCTTCAGGAACCGGCTTCTTAAATAGTTGAAAAGTTGAATGGTTGAAGAGTTGATAGTTATAGAGACCTTTTCAACTTTTCAACTTTTCAACTTTTCAACTTTTCAACTGAAGATATATGGGATTAAAAAAGCGAAATAGAGCCAATGCAGAATTTAGCATGTCGTCGCTGACTGACATCATCTTCCTGTTATTGATCTTTTTCATGCTGACCTCCACGCTCGTCAAAATAGAAGCTTTCGACCTTCCGGAATCGGATTCCAAAACGGTGGCGCCCACTTCGGCGATCGTGACGATCGATCAATCGGGTAAATATGCACTGAACAGCAAGCCGATTACGATGAGCAGCCTGGAACAGTCGCTTCGCGGCGAATTGAAAGATGCCGGCAACCGGGAGGACTACACGATCACTATTGTGGCGGAAAAGGGAACTCCTTTTGAACGGGTGATAGACGTCATGCAGATCGCCGGAAAACTCCGGGTGAAAGCCATTTTGGCCACCCAGCCTAAAAAAAGCTAGCCATGGCACTTAAGAAACGCATAAAGGTGACGGCCACCTTCAATATGTCGTCGCTGACCGACATCATCTTCCTGTTGTTGATCTTTTTCATGCTGACTTCCGGTCTGGTGGCGCCCAATGCCCTCAACCTGAAGTTGCCGGGATCTTCCCGCCAAACCACCCCTTCCACTGACCGCCTCGACGATGTAGCCGTCGATGCTACCGGCCGCTTTTTTCTAAACGGCCGCCGATCCTCCCTGGCAGAGCTGGAGTCGGAACTGGGGCGCAAGGCTTCCCGAAGCAGCAAAAAGTTGCAAATCGTGCTTTCCCCCGACGGGCAGGCGCCCACCGAAGCCGTCGTGGCCGTGATGGATATCGCGCTTCGCTACGATATCGAAGCGATCCTGGCGGCGGAACAAAAGTAATTCCACCTTCTCAATTGCTTCGGCCGGAAGACCCGGTACGGGGTGTTAACAATATCAAAAACAGGGACTTATTGGAATACTTTTGCAGCGAAATGCGTTTTCCAGAATAGACCAAGTTCAGAGAAAGCGGGAGGAACCTTCCGTCTCTGCGAAAAAATCAGCTTATGGACTACTTAATGCATAGAAAAGAGGAACAAAATAGGCGCAAGGGCATAATCACCAGTGTGATCTTCCATACCCTGCTGCTTGCCATTCTCATCCTTCCCCTGCTTACCTACCCCGACCCGCCTCCCGGGCAGGAGGGTATCCTGGTAAATCTGGGCGGCGATTTCGGACAGGGCGTTGAAAATGCCCCGGAAGGCGAACCCGAAGCTGCTGTCGAAGAAGTAACTCCGCCAACCCCGGAACCCAAGCCCGAAACTGAGCCCGTCAAACAACCGCAGAAGGAGGTGGTGAAGGAAAAGCCGGTAACCAACCCGACCCCCAAAAAAGAAGTGGTCAAAACGGAAGACCCCAATGCAGTAGCCCTCCGAAAGCAGAAGGAAGAAGAAGCCCGGGTCAAAGCTCAGCAAGAAGCAGAAGCCAAAGCCAAGGCCGATGCGGAAGCTAAGGCAAAAGCTGATGCAGAAGCCAAAGCTAAAGCCCTCAAAGATAAGCTTGGCGGCGCTTTTGGCGGCGGCGATGGCACCGGAAAAGGCAACACTGGGCAGCAAGGCAACCAGGGCGATAAGAACGGCGACCCCAATGCCAAAAACCTCGAAGGCATCAGCACGGGCGCCGGACAAGTTGGTGGCGGCCTGGGTAACCGGGGCGTGGTCAGCTCACCCCGGATTCAGGACAACTCCCAGAAAACAGGGGTGGTCGTCATCAAAGTTTGCGTCGACGCAAACGGAAATGTGACAACCGCTGATTTTACCCTCTCCGGCTCTACTACCCAAGACAGCCAGCTGAGAGACCTGGCCATCCGGAACGCCCGCAGTTGGAAATTCGCCAAAGGAGACGACGGACAGTGCGGGACCATCCGGTATGAATTTAAAGTGCAGTAGTCAAAACTGATATTATCGCATAGACAATTGCTATGCGATCGTCATCGCAATGCAAGTTATTGCAGAACAAAAAAAAGCCCGCCCCGGGTATCCGGGGCGGGCGATTTATTGTATTATCCGCTGAACGATAATCAAAATTGTCGGGGGGATTATTCATAGACCTTGCCGTGTACCCTTTGCACGATATCTTTGGAGGGCATTTGGGGCCCTTCCTTCCACTCCAGCAGGATACCATCCACCTTCAGATCATCCCGGTATACGGCCGTTAATCCATTGTAAACGACCAGCGTTGCTTGTTGGCGAACCTCCAGTACAGCATTGGAATCCAGAAGGATCGAATTGGCTTCGGCAACTCCGTGTTCAATGACGGGGTTGGAACGGGATCCCGAAGAAACATCCGGGATGACGACATCCGTCATGTTATTCGGAACCTGGTAGTTGCTCCAGTTTTTGGGGCAGTTCCATTGGTTCTCCATCCCCGGTGTGCCACCAACCCAGTAGTTGAGCCGCTGGGAGAACGCGGGCGATACGAGAGCCAGCAAAGAAGCGGAAAAAAAGAACCGGACGAGGACGAGGGACAGGGATTTCATGACTAGCAGTTTTGAAGTTAATAAATGGGTAATTAAGTCGATTTTCCGTTATTCATAAGTGCTTTTTATTTTGCGTTTGGTATGAAACAAATATGCCCCCCAAACCCGACGAAAAACGATTTTGCTCGACGAACGGATATCAAAACTCGGCGAATCTGGTGAAAAGTTGGGCCTTTGGAATAATTTAAGAATATTTGTTAAAATTTTAACAATTCACAAAAT
Source organism: Lewinellaceae bacterium (assembly GCA_020636275.1). GTDB lineage: Bacteria > Bacteroidota > Bacteroidia > Chitinophagales > Saprospiraceae > JADJTT01. The sequence goes on from JACJYD010000001.1 coordinate 2,100,918, forward strand.
AATTTTCTGCAAATGAAGATCGATGACAAATATGACCCCGGTTTTTTCCGGGCAGATGCGGCCAGATATGAGCGGATGGAATATCGCCGTTGCGGCAAAAGCGGCCTCCGACTGCCGGCGTTGTCCGTCGGTCTGTGGCACAATTTTGGCCACACCGACGACCTGGAGAAAGCGCGGAATATCCTGCGCACCAGCTTCGACCACGGCATCACGCATTTCGACCTGGCCAACAACTACGGCCCGCCTTTCGGAGCTGCGGAGGAGAATTTCGGTCGCCTGTTCCGGAAAGACTGGGCGCCCTACCGCGATGAACTAATCCTGTCGACGAAAGCGGGGTGGGATATGTGGCCGGGCCCATATGGCAATTTCGGATCCAGGAAGTACCTCATCGCCAGCCTCGATCAAAGCCTGCGCCGCATGGGTGTCGATTACGTGGATATCTTTTACCACCACCGGCCTGACCCACAGACGCCGCTGGAAGAGACCATGGGGGCCCTGGACCATATCGTGCGGCAAGGAAAGGCACTTTATGCCGGAATTTCTCAATACAAACCGGAGGAAACCGCCCGGGCGGCCGCGATCCTTCGCCAAATGGGTACACCCCTGCTGATCCACCAACCGCGTTACAGCATGCTCGACCGCTGGGTGGAGGATGGCTTGCTCGATACCCTCGAGCAGGAAGGTGTTGGGGCGATCGCCTTTTCCCCACTCGAACAGGGACTATTGACCGACAGATACCTGCAGGGGTTTCCCGAGGACTCCCGGGCCGTGCGCGACGGCCGCTACCTGCGAAAGGACCGGATCAGCGGCGAGAGGCTCGAACTGGTTCGCCGGTTGAATGCCATTGCCCAAAAACGCGGGCAAACCCTGGCCCAAATGGCCATTGCCTGGTTGCTTAAAGACCAGCGGATCACCTCGGTGCTGGTGGGCGCCAGCAGTCCGAAGCAGATGCTGGATAATATCGGGGCGTTGGAACAATTGGCGTTTGAGCGGGAGGAACTGGATCAGATCGAAGCCATACTAAAATAGGGGGATGGAATATTTTTATTAAATTGAAGTGAAATACCAAAAAACAACCACATGAAAAACTTCTATCTATCGATTTTCGCTTCCTTGTTCCTGTCCCTTTCCCTCCCTGCCCAGCAGTGGGACACCCTTGCTCCCATCCCCGAGCCGCTGACCTTTCCGGTTACGGCGGTGGTTGACGGGCGCATCCACATCATGGGGGGCGGTGGCACGGGGGGAGCGACTGCTGCTCATTACGCCTACGATCCCGCCACCAATACCTGGGAAACCAAGGCTCCGGTGCCCTACCTGGCCCAGCAGCCGGCCGGTACTGCCGTAAACGGAAAGATCCATTACTTTGGGGGCGGATATCCCAATACGGGTACTCCGCTCAAGGATCACTATATCTACGATCCGGTGTCCGATTCCTGGACCCAGGCGGCCGACCTTACGGCGCCCCGGGCCATTCATTACGCGGTCAACCTCGACGAGGTATTGTATAGCCTCGGCGGGCAGGGAATGGCCAATTTGTGTCAGACCTACGATGCCGTCAACGATCAGTGGATCACCAAAAACCCTTTGCCCGACAACAGTTTCTGGTATGGGGCTCATGTACCGACCGGTGGGCATATCTACCGCTTTTGCGGAGGGGGATACACCGCCCCGGTCAATAAAGCCCACAAATACGATCCGGTGACGGACTCCTGGTCCCCCCTGCCCAACATGCCCAATGCTATCCACGCCCTGCGCGGGGCGGCGATCGGCGACCAGATCTTTCTGGTAGGCGGTTATTTCGATTTTCTGGAACGGGATGAGGTTTGGATCTTCGACACCAATACAGAGACCTATAGCACCGGCACTCCACTTCCCATCGGGCGTGCCTATCACAACCTCGTAGCATTGGATAGCTGTCTGTACGTTTTGGGAGGAAACAACGCCATCAACGAAACCGTACGTACCCAGTTGCTCAGATTATGTCCGTTTGAAACACCATCCGGCGTACAGGAAACGGTTCTGGTTAACTCCATTTCAGCTACTTATTATGGCGGACAATTGAGCGTCCAGCTTCCCGAACTTTCCTCCGCCGGTACGGTCCAATTGGCTTTGTACGATCTCAATGGCCGGCAGGTTTGGCTGGAAAAATTGAATAGCGGCGCGGATGGAACGGTAGAAACCCGGCTTCCCGGAATGGCGCCGGCGGTGTATTTCCTTCAGGTGAAAACAGAGGGGGAGTTATTTAGTGGGAAGGTTTTTGTGTATTGATTTTTGAGGGGACGTGGATTTTTTAGTATATAGATCATAACAAAACAGTGTGCTAAAAAAGACAACATGAAACAGGTTCTTCTTTTAACTATATTGGTAGGTCTTCGCGTACTTTCCATTGCTCAGATCGGTAATCCGGCGCCCGATTTCACCGCTACCGACGTGTATGGTCATACACACCACCTTTACGAATACCTGGAGCAAGGTAAGGTCGTGGTGTTGGATTTCTTTTTCACTACCTGCGGCCCTTGCCAGTTTTACAGTCCGCAGGTGAACCTGGCTTATGAGAAATACGGCTGCAATACGGCCAACGTCGTATTCATCGCCATCGATTACGGCGATACGGATGCGATGGTGGAGACCTACGACGCGGCTTATGCTATCAAATTTCCTTCGATCAGCGGGGTGGAGGGCGGCGGCAATGCGATCGTCTCCTCCTACGGGGTGATCGGTTTTCCCACCTTTTACGTCATCGACGGGAGCAAGACGATCATCGAGGAGATCGATCCGCCTACCTTGCAGGTATTCGATTTCCGGTTCGGGCAGCACGGAATCCTGCCGGCTGATTGCGAGCCTTTGGGGGTAGAGGAAGCAACTACACCTCAGGCGTTTCGCCTTTTCCCCAATCCCATTCAAGACGGCCTTTTGACTGTGGAGTGGCCAGAGGGAAACATGGGAGTGATGGAGATCTTTGATGTGGCGGGGAAATTGGTTTGGACGGAGTCGTTTGGGACCTCTTCCCGCCCCACCCGAATAGAATTAGGATGGCTTCGCCCGGGAGTATATTGGGTAAAATGGAATAACGGTACTTGCCAGAAGCTGATCAAGCTATAAAAAGAAAGGGGCCAGAACGGCCCCTTTCTTTTTATAGCTTGATCAGCTTCATATTAAAGGCCCTTCCATCTTCGTCGATCACGGCCACGACGTACAAACCGGCAGGCAGCATTTCCCCATTGCTGTTCCGGCCATCCCACAACAAGGAAGGCTCAGGTTCAAGAATCCGGACGAGGCTGCCCATTTGGTTGTAAATGCGAACTTGTCCCGCAGAAAGGCCCTTCAATTCGATGGTCACCTCTTGGGTGAAAGGGTTGGGGAAAGCATGGAGTCGGGCGTTATCTTCCGGTTTTTCTTTCACCTCCACGATAGCGCCACCCTGGTTTCCGAAGGGACAGATATAGCAAGGTTCGATGACCAGGTTTGGATCGATCGCGATGAAGGCGGTATATTTGCTAAGCACCCGTTCCTGGATGCTCATATTAACGATCTGGCTGATGACGTTTGGATCGTTATTATCCGAATCCCAGGCCTGGAAATGATTTCCCACCCAGGCTTCCTGGGCAAGGGTATCCAGCTCTACTACCTGGCTTTCCTGCACGGTGATGGTTTCTGAGACGATCTGCCCATCGGCCAGGGCAAAAAACTCAACGGTCATGGGAAATCCTCCCTCATAGCGTCCGATCTGAAGGATGGGCAGGTGTGCGTATTCCGATTGTCCAAGGTAGTTTATCATGTATGGCTGGTAACAAAAACCGGTTTCCAGGTCTGCGTCCAGGTCAAACACCATTTGCACGCCCTCGATATAGCTGGAAAGCTGGAAATCCAGCATGGCAGGAAAATCCCAATTACTGCCTCGGAGGCTGAGATAAGTTCCGTCAGTGAGGGTGGCAAGGGAAGAATTGAAAATTTCGTTCCCGTAGTGAGAAGGCTGATTTTCCCACCAGTTTTCCCAATACTCGGCGAAATTTTTCGACTGAAAGTCACAAACGTGGACGGGGAAACTACCTTGAAATGCGTTCATGAACGTTTCCATGGCCGGATTGGCATACCACGGGTCATTGTATTCATCGGTATTGGACACCAGCAGCATTTCACCTTCCAAACCATTATTGACGATGCGATTGCCGGCAGTCTGGAGGAGATTGATCAAAGGCTTTTGGGATCCTGCAGTGGAAGGGGTGAAATTATCGAAAACAAAGTCAATGGAGGCGTCCTCTGCAGGTATCCAGTTTTGGGAGGCCGTGTAGATCGTTTGACTATTGCCAATGGTCAGGTTGAAAAAATCATCATCTTCAAGCTGTTCTTTCAATTCCGTTTTCAGGATCTCCAACACTTCTGAAAAACTCAGATCTGATTTTCCGGTTTTGTAATCCACCGCCACCATTAGCCGTGTCGTTTTTTCGACAGGAGGAAGCGATTGAGGGAAAAAAGCCAACTCGTAAATATTATTGCCTCCCCCGGTATGTCGCCCCACAAACAGGCCATTTGATAAGGGAGGGGTGTCCATGGCCAAGTGCAGGGAGGTGGTCCAGTCGGCCGGTGGGATTACAGCCTCCAGGCAAACGCCATATTCGGGGTCGTTGATTGCCTGGAAAGAGAGCCCGGGAAGTTCCTTGAACCGGTAATTTTCCCAGGCAGGGTCAGCATAGACCAGGGTGCGAAAGTTATTGACCGGATTTTTGGAGGTTGAAAGTAATTCTATGGGTAGGGACGCTAAGACTTCTTCTTCGGTCCAAAAGGCAGGAATCAAGTAGTTGATCTTTACTTTCCGCGATTCCTGGGTAACCAGGGGGTAAACCCGGAGCTGGTATCCACCTTCGGGCTTTTTATACAAAACGGAAGGATCTTGTTGCACCACGACGACTATATCACTATAGGTTTGCAGAGCAGTCCATATCTCCCAAATATCGGCCTTGACCACCTCGTCGCCTACCCACAGCCAGGAGTCGTTGACGATAGCACCTTCTGGAAGGTCAAAATCAAAAACGATCTCGAGGGAATCATTTATGTCGTACGGATTTTCGGGCCAGGAAAAAGTTAAGTAAAGTCCAACCTCCACATACAATCCTTGCGGCTTCAGGGTAAAGACGGCCTCTTCGATGGTTCCAGGATATCCCCAATCCCACAACCCCCACTGAGGGTTGACGATGGATAGCTGGTTTTGTGCGGAAAGAGGGGGGAGAATACCAAAAAGGGAAAAAAGAAGGAAGGAAACGGCTAAGGCGAGCTTTTTCATATTTCAGGGTTTTTTGTTTGTACCTGAAATTTACTTAAAAAGGGAAGGGGGTGCCGGAAAATGATCCGTTAGGACAAAATTTGACATTTTTAATTAACCGCTACTACGCGACGGGCACGACGTTTGGATTGTCTACACCGCCGGCGCTCCGCCGCCTTCTTCCTCGAAGAAGAGGTTTACCTGGGAGACGGCGCCGATTTCCCGCAATTCCCGCACGAAGTCGTTTTCCTTTTTGCGGAAGCGGATGCTGAGATGGTAGAAGGCATCGACCTCATCGCGGTCGGCCAGTTGGCGGAGGTTCATGAGCTGGATGCGGCGGCCGTATTTTTTGAGTACCGCCTGCAGGACCTGCTCGATTTCCGGGGAGCTGGTGTAGGTGATCTGGAGCAGGTGTTTGATCTGCGGCGGCCGCCCGAAGCCGGTGGAATCCAGCAGGATGATGATGAAGCAGATGAAGAGGGTACCGATGATGGCCACGGAGTTGAGTCCCACGCCGGCCGCCATGCCGATGCAGAGGGCGAAGAAGATGAAGACGATGTCCTGCACGTCGCGCACGGCGGTGCGGAAGCGGATGATCGACATGGCCCCCACCAATCCGAAGGCCCGCGCCAGATTGTTGCCGATGACGAGGATGACCACCGTGGTGATCAAACTCAATAAGACCAGCGAATTTACGTAGGAGGAGGAGTAGCTCGCGCCTTTATAGGTAAAGCGATAGACCAACGCTATGACGATCCCACACCCCAGCGACACGAACAGGTTCGCGGCGAAGTCGAAGATGGAGGGGCGAAAGATGTCTATTTGTTGGAAGTCTTCTAGCATGGATGAATAACTGTTGAGTGGGACGCCACGTATGGTGTCTTTACTGGATTGGGTTGTTATGGTAGGGTCTTACATTGGTCAATCCCAGGGTTTCGACGCACATGGCGTATTTGGAAGCGGGACCTTTGCTGAGGCCGAAGCTGGCGATGACCGTTTTGACCCATGTCGGCAAATATTGGTTAAATTTTACTTCCATGATAAAATTGGCCCCGTCGACGAGGCGGGCCGATTCTTCCTGGTAGAGGTTTTCTACGGTCGGGAAAGGCACGGCGCGCAGGTTTTTGTCAAAGGTAATGCGAAGATCGTTATCGCGGTCCTTTAGCAGGGCTTGAAAAGGCTCCCGTTCGTAAATAACGGTCACTACGGGCTGCATCCGGCGGGCGTAGAGGTGGTAAAGGAACCGGCGGGCATTTTCAGAAGCTAGCACATCGGTCGCTTCACGTCCCTCCAGGGTTTTTAAGGCCTCGGCAAAGGTCATGGAAACGCGGTTCTTGAAGAGCGGTTCCTCGACTTTCTTTTTTATTTCGAAAAAGACCGTGTCTCCGCTTCCTCCGCCGTTGTAACCCCGCAAGCGGACCTTATTTCGCCGTTTTACCCCGGCGATCTTTTCCCGGTAGCACTCCAGTTCCGGCGTATCGAAGTAAATACTCCGCACGGTATACTCCCCTCCTTTTTGCTGGGCGTATTTGTCCAACTGAACAAAGGGCGCGATCATTTCGCGCAGCTTGGCCAGTTTGGTGTTGGGGACGATGTATTTATATTCGAATCTCATGATTTAGTTGAGAGTGGAGAGTTGAGAGTGATGTTAATGCCTATTTGGCTTTGCCAAAAGGGAATCTATATTACTCTCAACTATAAACTTTAAACTTCCTATCTCCAAATAATCGATCTTTTCAAAAACTCAATAATCCGGACATTCCCACAATTTATCGTGCACCGCAGGGGCATTCCGGCGGGCAGGTTTTTCTCTTTTGTCATTGCCTTTACCGTCACTACCTGATCGCGGCCGAGCAGGGCGACCTGGGTACTTGTTTCGAGCACGAAAGAGGTGAAGGTCTGTTGGTTGTCGGGGAATTTCAGATCGATCTCCTGACCGGGCTGGACGAAGCGGCTGTCGCGCAGGCGGATGGGGATGATCAGGATCGATGCGGAGGTGTCTTCCAGCACGATCCGGTCGCCATCGGGGGTGTTTTCGGTGCGAAGCGTTCCTTCGAATGGTGCGGTGAGCAGGTAGCGTTGTTGTTTGTTTTCGAGGAAAGCGATCTGTTGTTGCAGCGATTGAATGCGGGAGGCAGCCTGGGAGACGGTTTCCGCTTTTTCGCCGGTCGTGGCCACCGTGAGGGCCTCTTCGGCCACCTTTACCTGGACAATGGCAGCATCGTGGGCGTTTTCAGCTTGTTCCCATTCGGCCTGTGCAATCACACCGTCGGCAACCAGGGCTTTGGCCCGGTCGTAAGTCTTTTTTTGCAGTTTGAGGTTTTCCCGGGCCAGATTTAGCTCTTCGGTCAGCTGCCGGATCAGTTCCTGTTTTTCGCCGGTGGCGACCACTTCGCGATTGGCCAGTTCGACCTGCAGCTGGTTTTTGAGTTGGACGATCTGTTCGTCGAGGCGGTTGGATAGGATGGTGGCGACAACCGCTCCTTTTTTGACGATAAGGCCGCTGCTGTCGGCATTGCCAAACTGCATTTGCACCAGATCGCCCCGGTCGAACTGGTAGCCTTCTGCCTCCTGTAACTGGCCGGTCCGGTTATCGTGGAGGGTCACCGTCAGGGAGCCGTCCAGGCGCTTGGTCAGGATCCACTGGCGCGCCGGAATGACCTTGGCTACGCTTTCCAGCGAATAGGGCACATCTACCGGGGCGAAGATCGCCGCGATGAAGAGAGCCAGGATAATGATGCCGGAATATCGTCGTAGCATTTTGTTTGATTTGAGGAGAGAGGAGGGATGAGGGAGCAGATTTTCCCTGCTCCCTCCTCCCTGCTCCCTCCTCACATTACCATAATTTTCTCTGCCCAACCTCCATTAACCCGGATGACGTATAGCCCCGGGGGCATTCGGCTGGTATTTATCGAGATCTCATTTTCCTGAAACGCCTGTTTACTGTAGATCTTCTTTCCGGAAAAATCGAAGATCTCGATGTATTCGATCGGGATTTCGGAAGAAACATGCAGTTCTGCAGAAACCGGGTTGGGGTAGATCAATACGCCCGGCGATTCGGACATGGCTTCTTCCGCATTTACCGTAAAGCAGGTATTGAACGCGGCAAAAGTAGGGATAATGTTCGGCGTAAAATTCCCGATGCCGTTTTCGCAGCGAGCGGTACTGGCGTCGCTCTCCTGAAAGGTATAGCCCACCCCGTCGATGATCTGTGTATCGGAATAGGCCATTTGGACAAATCCTCCTTCCTTATCGAGTTTAAAATTGGCATGGAAGCCCGATTGCCCGTTGTCTTCATCGCACCAGACGGGGAGGTAACCGTAGGGCGGAATGACCGCCCAGGCCGGAAATTTCCATTGGGTATCGTCGTTGACATTGTCCGACAAATGCAAACCGGCCAGCGAAACCGGGTTGGGGGTATTGTTGTACAATTCGATCCAATCCTCGTATTGTCCGTTCGGATCGGTGGCGCCCGAGTCGTTATCGGCCACGAACTCGTTGATCACCACCTGGCCCGATTGTACCTGCGGCACGGCCGGTTCGATGACGTAAAATTCATGTTCCGCCCGCACAGGTGAGAATTTGCCGGCCTGTGGATTTTCGGCATAGATGTAGTATTCCGTCCGGCCCGACAGGAGCGGGAGTTGAGCGCCGAAGACCTTATCGCCCGCTGCGCCGTCGTTATGCATGCCGTCGTCAAACATCTGGGTTTTCAGGAAGGCGGCCGGGGTAGCGGGGCGGTATCCGAGCCAGGCATCGGAAGCGTCTGCGATAGTTGCCGTGACCCAGACCGTTTCAAAGACCTGGGGCAAAGGATTGGAAATCAAAATATTCGAGATCGTCGGCGCCGTGGCCTGAAATTCGGGGGTATTCATCAGGTAGTTCACCCGCCCCTGCATCAGGTTTTTGATGCCGGGGATAAAACTGCCTCCGGGTCCGCCGGGGATATTGGTCGTCAGGCTGTTATAGAATTGGGTATTGGAGTAGAACTTATTGTTGTCGGCCAGGACATCGGCTTCGATGATGGCCTGTAATTCCTGAGCCCGGGTGTAATACCAGCCCGAGGCAAACATTTCCTCCACGATCGTTTTGGCGTGGGCGATATACATGCGCCGGTACATGGGGTTGCTCCAGATCTTCTGGATCAGGGGGTGCACGGGTGAGGTGCTATTCGCTGAAAGGGGCAGGTTTTTCATTGCGGTGGTATCGAGAGCGCCGCCGGGTCCGCCGACGAGGATGGGAAAGCTGCCGAACGATTGGTTCAGGTCCCAAACGATGGGGTCGAAACGGCCGTTGTCGTCGAGGTAGAGGTAATAATTCTGCCGGATGCCGCCCGAATAGCTGTCGAGGTTGACCAATACGTTGTTGAACGCCAGCATCCAGATGGCGCGATCGATATCGAGGATGCGGTGCAGTTCCTGCGGGAAGTTGTTGAGCGTATCGCAAAGGTGGATCAGTCTCTGCCAATCGGTGAGGTAGTCGGACAGGCGTTCGTAGCGGTTGAAATAAGGCGAGGGGTTTGACCCCAGGTAGGTGAGGTCGGAGCCGCCGCCCCCTGGTCCGCCGACCATCACCGGGTTGCATTTGAAGAAGGCCTGGTGATTGGAGAAAAAATGGCGGGTGGCGAATTTTTTGCCAACGTGTTCATCGTTTGAATAGAGCCCCATGTATTGCCCGTTGACATACAAATTGGCGAAGTTGGATCGCGGCGCATCCATGTAATTGCGCAGGATCTCGTAGCTGAGCACTTCGCGGATCATGGAGGGATCGGCAAACCCGTTGCCCAGTTTGATATCGTTGTTGCCCTTCAGGTCCTGGGTGGGAATGACGGTGGTCAGTTCGATATGAAACGGGTTTTTGATATTGTTGGGCTGGTAGGAGCTATTGCCCTTGTATTTGACCCCTACGCTGTCGTACACCTCCCCGTTGATGACGCACTTGGTAGCGATGATATAGCTTTCGGTTCCCGCTTTCGCGGTATCGAGCTGGTAGTCCCAGTTGGAGAAAGGGAAGGTGAGCTCGATGGTTTGGATCGTTTCTACGTCGTAGAAGGCCTGCCCAAGGAGTAAAGGGATACCTGCCAGGAAGAAGAGGCAGGTGAAAAGCATCGGGTATTTCATGCGACCATTTTTCGTACTTGGACGGTCGAACGGGACGGCCGTTTACCTAATAGGTGCCCAAAGTTAAAAAATGGTTTCTTTTAGGTTAAATTAAATGGAGGATATGCCGTTTTCGGCGGTATATCCAAGCGGATTTTGCCTTGTGGCAGATCAAAAAGGGGCTTACAACCCCAACAACTGCCCCACGCTCACTTCCAATCCTACCCCTGGTACTGCCAGGATTTCATTTTTGGAAAAAACCTTCTTTTTCACATACCCTTCCGTTCCCGGTTGCTGATACCGCTCCACACAAAACTCCTGGAGGTTCAGTATCCAATATTCAGGGATATTGAACTCGGCGTAAAGGGAGGCCTTGATGGTCTGGTCAAAGGCCAACGTGGAGTCTGACACCTCGATGACAAGAAGGATATCTTCCGGCCCGGGGAGTTGTTTTTCGTAAAAATCATCGCGGTACCGGAGGATGGCAATATCGGGCTCCGGCGCCGAATAAGGGTCAAATAATACGGAGGTTTGCCCCCAAATGATGGCTTTTCTCCCGAGCAATTCCACAAATAACAAATGAATGCGATTCACTGCAGCCGCATGTTTACTTCCACTTGGACTCATCTCGATCAATTCTCCATGGATCAGTTCCAGGCGGTTGTCGGGAGGGAGGATGCCCGCTTCCTGCATGCGCAGGACTTCATCTACTGTCCACAATTTTTTGGCAATCTCCAGGGGCATAAAATACTTTTTATACATAAAACCGGCGTCAAACACCGGTTTTATGTCTGTGAAATTTTACAGGCAAGATACTGAAATTGAAAAGCCCCGTCAAGTACAGGTGGACCGCCAAATTTTACCCCCATTTTTACATCACCGCGACCTTCGCTCTCTGCTGCACTTCCGCCAAAACGGCCAGCCCTTCCTCCATATCCACCAGCCGGTTGATGACGTAGAAGAGGTACATGGTGGTGAGCCAGTTGGTAAAATCCTGTTTGGTGTCGAGGTGTTTGCGCAGGTTGATCATGATCCAGGAGAAGTGCTCCCAGGTGTCGAAGCAGGACGCGCAGTCGCGGTGCATACCGGTGCAGCAGCGGCGGGTGGAGGCGAAATCGGCATTGTAGGCGCGGAAGTGCTTGTTGTAGGGTTGCCCGCTGGCCAGTCGTTCGGCGTTGACGGGGTGGTTGGTGGAGAGGTTGGTACAGACGTCGTATCCCCATTTTTCGCCCATCAGATGCCCGGAGGAAATGACCTGGTTGAAATAGGGGGTCATGTAAATGCGGCCGGGGAAACGCTCGATCATGCGGTCGATCTCGTGTTGCACCTTGTCGAAGCCCAGGCGGTAGTCGAGTTCGCCGCCGAAGCCGGCGATGTCGGAATAGTAGTTGAACAGGACGTTGTTGCCGTTGGCGATGCATTGTTCGATGACCTCTTCCACCTCGTGCGCGTGGCCGGGGGCGACGGTGTAGTACCAGAAGGCCCGGGGGTCGTCCTTGTAGTTTTTGAGGGCTTTTTGGAAAATGTCGGCCTTGCCCTGACCGCGCAGGGCCTTGTCGGTGGCGGGATTTCCCCATACAGCGACGCCGATGGGCAGGTTCTCCAGGCCTTCGTAGGGGATCTTCCGGATGCCGTTGGTGGCGACACTGCACTTGAAATGGTCGTAGATCTTTTTGATGCGTCCGATTACCAAGCTGGGTTCCCCGCCGACGATGGTGACAAAGGTGGTGCCGCGGGCTTTTTCCCGTTCGATAAAGGCATCGAATGCGGCCTCGTCGGAAGGGCTTTTGTGCTGATCCATTCCTTCCTCAAAATAATAGCACCCCGCGCAGCGCAAATTGCACACGTGGGTGATATCCAGCGAAATGGACCGGATGGGGCCGGCGGCCTTGATGGCGGTCCAGAGCTGGGAGAGGAGAGGGTCGTGGAGGTATTCCTTTAGCACTTCCTTTTTTGAGTTTTTAAGTTTATTAGGGTATGAGTTTTGAGGGTATGAGTTTTTAAAAACTCATACCCTCATAAACTCAAAAACTAACATACCATCAAATCGCTTCTTCTACAAGTTCAATAATATCCTTCACCGCGATCTTGTCCTCGTTGCCGGAGGATTTCACGGCGTCGTTGTACATGGTGTAGTCCTTCGGGCAGGCGACGATGAAGAGGTTGACGCCATCGATCTCGAGGGCTTCTTCGATGCGCTGCACGCTGGGTCGTTTTTCGAGTTTCGAATCATCCATCCAGATGCGGCCGCCACCGGCGCCACAGCAGAAGGAATTGGCGCCGCAGCGCCGCATTTCGTGAAACTCGACGCCCAGGGCCTCCAGGAGCTTCCGCGGGGCCTCGGTCTCGCCGTTGTAGCGGCCGAGGTAGCAGGGATCATGGTAGGTCACTTTGTAGTGGCTGAGTTTTTTGGAAAATTTCAACTTGCCTTCGTCCAGGAGTTTGCAAAGGAGTCCGGTGTAGTGATGTACTGGGTAAGAGGCCCCGAATTCGGGATATTCGTTCTTAAGGGTATTGAATGTGTGCGGGTCGGTCGTAATGATCTCCTTGAACTCGGCTTCTTCGAAGGCGGCCATGTTGTCTTCGACGAGCATTTCGAAAAGACCTTCCTCGCCGATGCGGCGCACGTCGTTGCCGGCGTTCTTCTCGGCTTCGTAAAGGATGCCGAAATCGATCCCCAATTTTTCGAAAATACCGGCCACCTTGCGGGTCATGCCCTGCACGGCGGAATCGTAGGAGGCATAGTCACCTACGAACCAGAGGTACTCGACGGGCTCTTTGCGGGCATCCTTGATCTTGAACGGCAATTCTTTGGTCCACTTGGCGCGCATGCGGTCGGACTGGCCGAAGGAATTGCCGTAGTCGCCGATGTTGGCCAGGGTATCCTGGAGGCTGTTTTCCATCGTGCCGGCGTCGACCAGGGTGCGGCGCAGGTTGACGATACTGGTGAGGTGCTCGATGCCGACGGGGCAGGCTTCGACGCAGGCCATGCAGGTGGTGCAGGACCAAAGCGTATCGGCCTTGATAATATCGCCGGCGACGGCGGGCGCTTTTTCGCCCTTGCCTTCCTTTACGCCGGTTGCGTAGGTTTGACCAAACCATTCGGAGGTGCCGTTCCCGATGCTGGCATCCGCATAGGTACGCAGGTCGAGAATGAGGTCCCTCGGCGAGAGGGGCGCCCCGGAGGCGTTGGCGGGACAGGCTACGTGGCAGCGGCCGCACTTCGTGCAGGAGTCGAAATCCAGCAGTTCTTTCCAGGTGAAATCCTCGATCTTGCGGTAGCCCTGGCCTTGTTTCATTTTCTCCTCCGACACCCGTGGCAAGCGCTTGGCCGCCAGGTCATCCTTAAACATCAGGTTGGCGTAGTCCAGCAGCATATGCATGGCCTTGGAATAGGGGATGTAGGCGATGAACCCCAGCACGAAGATGCCGTGTATCCACCACACATAGGGGTGGAGGGTGTTGGCGGTGTTTTCCCCAAACATTTTGGCCAGGGTATTCCCCACTGGCGACCAAACTTCAAAAGCGGGCATGCCGTCGGCTGAAATGCGGAGCGCCTCAATGAAGTAGCCCGTGACGCCGATGATCAACAGGAGCCAAAGGAATGCCTTGTCGTCCTTTTTGTAGCCCGAGCGGTCGTACTGTCCTTCCTTCAGGTCGGGGCGCTTGTAGTCGAGTTGTGGCGGTTTTGAGCCCCTTCTGAACAACATCATCAGCAAGCCGACGATGAACAGGACGCCAAACACATCCAGGAAAAGCGAAAACCACTGGTAGAAGCCGCCCTGCAACAGACGGTTTTCCGCTCCGAAGGCCAGTTCCACCATATCGTGGTCGACGGCCACGATGACGGTTCCGATAAACAGGACCACAAAGCCCCAGAAGATCATCCAGTGGGCAGTGCCCGCGTAAGTGTCGCGTTTGTACACCGTGCGGTTGGTGGCCATGGCACCCAGTGCTTTGAAAAACCGTCCGACGAGGTTGTTAAACCGTCCGGCATCGGTACCCCTCCGGTATTTTCGATACCGGCGGTAGAAGCCGTAGAGGAAAAAAGCAATCGTCGCGAGTCCTGCGATGTAGAAGACGATCTGCATCCAAAGCGGGAAGTGGCGGAAAACTTCTCTGGTGATTTCCATAACAAGAAATTTATATCGAACAGTGCCCGATGGCCATCGGGCACTGTTCCTATTTTACAATTTATCCACCAAGGCCGGCACCACATCAAACAGATCCTCCGTGACACCATAATGGGCATAGGAGAAGATCGGGGCTTTCGGGTCGGTATTGATAGCGATGATGCATTCGGCATCTTTCATGCCCTCGATGTGCTCGGGGGCTCCGCTGATGCCTACGGCGATGTAAAGCTTGGGTTTGACCTTGAGGCCGGATTTGCCCACCTGGCGGGTCTTCGGCAGCCATTTGGCGTCGACGATGGGGCGGGAGGAAGACAGGGCTCCGCCGAGTTTGTCGGCCAGGGCCTGCACCACGGGCAGGTTATCTTCGCTCTGGATGCCGCGGCCCACGCTGACGAGGATCGGTGACTGGGTGATATCGACGTCGCCTCCGGCGGGCTCGATGAGCTTTTTGAATTTGACCTTCAGGCCGCTGAGGTCGGGAGCGGGGGCGTCCTCGACGGCAGCGCCGCCGCCTTTACCTGCGGCAGCAGGGAAGGAACCTGGTATAACGGCTGCTACGAAGCGGTCGCCGTCTACGGCGGATTCTACATTCATTTTGCCGCCGTAGAGCTGGCTGGTGACGTGGTTGCCGGAAATGCCGGTGGCGTAGGCCACCAGGGGCATATCGCAATCGACGCAGATGCCGGCGGCGATATCCACGCCCTGGGAGGTGTAGGCCACGAGGACGGCTTTCGGTGCATGGGCGCTTACCAGACTGGCGATGGTCTTGCCGTAGGCTTCGGGATTGTACTCGGCCAGTTCGGGGCTGTCGACGTAGAGTACTTTGTCGGCGGCGAAATCGGCTGCCAGGCCTTTGGCGCCGCTGCCGAGCAATACAGCTACGACCTGTCCGCCTGCTGCGAGTTCTTTTGCTTTGCCCAGCATTTCGTAGGTAACGTCGTCAACTTTACCCTTGAGGTGTTCGGCTATGACGAATATGTTGTTTGCCATTTTTTATCGTTTAGAGGGTTTACATCTTGGATTTAATGATCTCGGCCAGTTTCGCCGCCACATCTGCGGCCGAGCCGCTGATCATTTCCGCTCCACCGCCCGTTTCGGGCTTGAACATGCGGCTGATGGATGAGCCGGAGGACACGCCGGGGTCGCCGCCCGCTATTTCCTCCAGTTCGGTGGATTTCATGGCCTGGCGCACGCGGGCTACGGGTACGTAACGCGGTGTTTCACGCGCAGCCTGTACGCCCAGCACGACCGGCATGGAAGCTTCAAATTCGGCAACCATTCCGCCACCGTATTCCTTGTGCACGGTCACATTCCCACCGCTCACTTCTACGCCGGTCACGACGCTGACGTGGGGCAGGCCGAGATAATGGGCGAGCAGCACAGCGATCTGTCCGTCCCGGTCTTCGACCGACTGCACGCCGGTGAGCACGAGGCCGGGGTTCATACCACCGATGACCCCGGCAAGCACCTTGGCGGCTGCGCGATTGGAGATGCCTGCATAGTTGCCGGTCACCTTTACCACCCGGTCGGCGCCTTTCGCTGCGGCGGCGTAGAGGGCTTTGTCGATGTCGTCGCCGTCGAGGGCGATCGCGATCACGGCGCCGCCGTGGGCTTCTTTCAGGAGGAGGGCTTCCTCCAGGGCGTGATCGTCAAATTCGTTGACCTTGTATTTCAACCATTCCCGGTCGAGGTCTTTCCCCGAGGAATCGATCTCCAGTTCTTCAACCAGATCGGGGACTTGCTTGATGGGTACAATGATGTTCATTATTTGTGAGTTTTGAATTTTTAGTGTTTAGTTTTTAGTTGGTTTTCAGTTTTCATTATTCAGTCTTTAGCATTCATACGGTATGAATTAACTAAGAACTAAAAATTAAAAACTAAAAACTCATCAAATCCTCCAAGGCCAATTCTCCCCGGATCTGCGCCAAGTCGTCAGCGATGGGCTGGAAGGGAAAATCGCGGTAGGGTTCGCTGGGGCGGTAGCTGCCGTAGGGGCGGGTACAGCCTGGTTCGCCGTTTTCGCCGGGGCATCCGTTTGTCATGAAAGGGATGCCGGCGTCGAGGGTGGTCAGGACCTTATTGATGCGGGAAGCGGAGGTTTCCAGCTTCACCACGTTGCCTGCTTCGTCAAATTTTATCGCGTTGGGATCCAGGTCGTATTCTTCGATCAGGTGCTTGAGCAACTGGATGCGCCGCCAGCGGGTGATCGTCGCCTTTGGGGTATCGCCCATGCGGCTGTCGGGTTCGGGATTGAAGGAGAACAGGTAGGCCAGGATCTGTTTGGATTTCAGGTCGTAGAACATGTCGACGAGGTCTTTGTCGGTCTCTCCCAAGCCGACCACGGTGTGAATGTTAACCTTCCAGGGGCCGTAGATCTCCCGCGAGTAATTGATGATATCCCAGTAATTGTCCCATTTTAGACCGCCTTTGGGCACGTTGGTACGGGTGTCGAAAAAGACTTTTTCCGAAACTGCATCCAAGCCCACACCGATCATGTCCGCGCCCAGGTTTTTGAGGTGTTGCAGCCGCTCCCGGTTGAGGGTGGGAGGGGCGACCAGCAGGGAAAGCGGAGTTTTGATCTTCGCCGCGATCCGCTCGGTGATGTCGGCGGTGTCGTCGTAGGCGGAGCCGTGGGTCACCATGGAGATGCACAGGCGGGTGAGTTTTTGCTCGTATTTGGCCATGCGCTCGACCACCAGATCGGTTTCATACAGCGGCCAATCGACTCGGATGAAGGACTTGTCTTCGTAATCGCCAGGGCGGGTTCGTGCCAGTCCGCAGTAACCGCAATCAGACAGGCAGCCGTTGTCGTAGTTGAGCAACAGGTTGATGCCGCCGAAGTCGAAGTCGCGTGCGAAGCGGCCGGATTGCAAGCGCAGCGCCATGGCACTGGCGCCGCTGAGCCGCACATAGTTGGGACTGATCTTTTTGGTCTCTTCGGTGGTGACTGTTTGTAATGGAAATTCCATCTATGGTTATTTTATCGATTATTGCATGGGTTGTTGAAGAGTTGAAGAGTTGAAGAGAAAAATCCTTCAACTCTTCAACTCTTCAACCTTTCAACTCTTCAACTCTTCAACTCTTCAACCTTTCCGCTTTCCTCCGGATAATAACACGCCCCCTGATACGTATACCGCTCAGCGGCATGGGCCCTTTGGGCCGCCATCCAAATGGCGTTGGTTACGTCTTCGGGGTTGATCTGCAGGTCCGGGTGTTCATTTTTCGAAAAAACGGCGAACACCACTTTTTCAATGGCGGCTTTGTCCAACGGACTCCACTTCAGCTGCGATTCGATCTTGCTGAACAGTTCGGTATCTTCCAGAAAGTCGCCGGTGATGAGCACGCTTTTGATCGTTTCGCCTTTCAATCCGATATAGGTGCGCAGCAAGCCGGCGGGGGTTTTCTTCAAGCTCATGCCCGACATGTCTGCCTGGGGGGAGCGCTGGAACAGCCATTCTTCCTGGTGGTAGCGCTCTTCGGCAAGGCGATTGATATGGTTTCGCTCCTCCGCCGTGACGGCCTGTTCTTCCAGATTTATTTGGAAATAAGATGCGTATTGCTCCTGGATCAATTGCCGCACTTCCTCTACCGGTACTTTTCGGCCCGCTTCCCGCGAAACGGTGGTGATCCGCTGGGCGACCGATTCCACTTTTTGCTTGTCTGAAAATTTCTGGATTGGTATCTGCAACACCTTGAGCATTTGCGGGATATCGAGGTCGACCAGCAGACTGGTGTGGAAATGGAAGGCCCCGTTCGGGTCGACGTAGACGCCCAGTCCTGCGATCTTCTTTCCGCCGACCTCCAGGTCGTTCTTGGCCCGGAAGGTCGCCTGGATCCCCAATTTGGCCAGGGCCTGCACGACGGGAACCGAGAGCTGGGCGCACAGGTCGCGGATCGTTTGCCACTCAAATCGCTTCGAATGGGAGGCCAGGCAAATGCCCAATTGATCCTTCCCCATTATGATAGCGCCACCCCCCGTCAAACGCCGTCCTACTTCTACCTCCTCCCGCTGGCAGGCATCCAGGTCCAGTTCCGCATGGATGTTCTGGAAGCGGCCGACGAGTGCACAGTGGTCGCGGTAGGTATAGAGCCGGAGGGTGGCTCCATGCTCCGTACTTTCCGCGGCATAGGTACTGGTGAAGAATTCATCCGCCGCCAGGCCGTAGCCGGCGGAGACGGCATCTTCGCGCACCAAACGCCAGGGGGTATGTGAATTTAAGTTCAAAGTTTTTTTTTTGTTTGAGGACGCAGATTTTTTAGGATTCTTTATGATCAATTATGATACATCATTGCCTATCATAACCAATCATAAATGATCATAATATATCTGTGTACTATAAAAATCAATCAATCACTTCCACAAGAGCAGCTGTTTTCAAAGAATGTAGGACGCAGTCCCATGGACTCCGAGAAGGCGATGATGCCTTCGGCGGGGTAGGCGATGCCATTGATGCCCGCTTCCACGGCGGCGCGATCCACTATTTTCTTGTACTCACCCAAGGGGCGGGCGCAACCCAGCATGATGTAGGTATCCGGCATTTTCAGGCGGGCCTGGAAAAAGAACCGGGATACTTCCGCCGGATCCGGTGGATCGATGCCCCACATATTCGTTTCGTGCATGGGGACGAGGATCACGAGGATCAGGGAATGGACCGGGTACTTGGCGATCATGTCGAGGGCGGCGTGTTCGCCCAGGAATTTTCCATAATGAAGACCGAGAATGATATGCGGCCGCAAGCTCAGGCCGTGGGCCGAAAGCAGGGCCAGGGAGCGGTCGTAGTCCTCGATGGTCGCATCGAGATGGTAGACCTCTTTGATGGTTTCATTGGAGCCGATGATATCGATGGCCACGCCGTCGACACCCGCGGCTTTGAGGGCGATAGCTTCCGACTCCTTGAGCACCAGGCCGGTATGCATGATGATCTTCATGCCCAGTTCCTCCTTGATGCGGCGGATGTCTTCGATGTGTTTCATGAAGGGCACCTCGCCCGTCTTTTTGGATCCACCGCTGATGAGGACAGATTCGGTGCCTTTCCGGGCCAGGTTTTGGCACATGTTGAACAGGCCCGCTTTTTGGTCGAGGGGGATCATCGGTTCGAGGATCTTCTTGTTGCAGTGGTCGCAATCCAGCGCGCAGCCGGCGCCTGTCAGGCTGATAGGCAGGAAGGCCAGCGGGTTCTTTTGTTCAAACTCCGGAATGGCATAGTGCTTTAGTCCGGGTGCGAAGAACTTGATCTCGTCGGAGAAATTGGCCCGGCGAATGGCGAAGGCTTGTTCCTGCAGGCTGGAAGTGGTGCTGAGGGAAGCTGCTGTTGTCAGGTTTTCAGTTTTCAATGTTCAGTTTTCAGTGTTTTCAGGATTCGGCCAGCCAGCCTTTATCTTCGTATTTTTCGATCTCGGTTTCAAACCAGGCTTCGACTTCGGCTTCGCCGGAGAGGAGGTGGGACTGTTCGGAATCCCAGTTGGTCAGGTCGATCTCGGCGAGCCAGCCGCTACCGTAGGGGTCGGTATTGAGCAAGCGTGGATTTTCCAACACTTTTTCATTTACGGCCACAATCGTTCCCGATACCGGCATTTTCAGGTGGCCGACGTGTTTTTCGGCCTCCACGCTGCCGAAGCTCTGACCTTTTGCGAAGCTGGCGCCTTCCTCTTCAAAGCGAACCGCCACGAAGGACCCGGTCGATTCCTGTACCAGCGGGCTCATGCCGATGCGGGCAATGTTGCCGCTGATATCGAGCCAGAAGCCTTCTTCCGTGGCGTAGAAGAGGTCGGTGCGGATGGAGAGGTTCTTTATTTTTTTCAAGGGAAATCTATTTAAGTTTTTGAGTTTTTTAGAGTTTTTAAGATTATAAGGGTATAAGTTTTTAAGAAACAAAAACTTATACCCTTATAAACTTAAAAACTACCCCAGCGCTTCCTCCAGCAACTCCGCAATATCCCTCACGATGAGTTTGCCTTCGTTGCCGGTCGATTTGACGGCGTCTTCAAAGCGGGACACTTCGTAGGGGCAACAGACGGCAAGCACGTCGGCGCCGGTTTCGACGGCTTCGCGGACGCGGTGTTCGGACAGGCGTTCGTTGACGTGGTCGGACATGAAGCCATCGAGCCACATGCCGCCGCCGCCGCCGCCGCAACAATAACTGTTTTGCTTGCAGCGCACCATCTCCGTCAGTTCGATACCCGGGATGGATTGGAGCACCTTGCGGGGCGCTTCGAACTCGCCGTTGTGGCGGCCCAGGTAGCAGGGGTCGTGGAAGGTGACCTTATAGTTGAGGGTCTTTTTGAATTCCAGTTTGTCCATCAAAGGCGCCAGGAAGGTCGAGTAATGCTCTACCTCGAATTTGCCGCCGAGCTTTGGATATTCCTTGCGGAAGGCGTTGAGCGCGTGCGGATCGGTGAGAACGATCTTGTTGAACTTGTACTTCTTGAACGTCTTGATGTTGTGCTCGGCGAATTCCTCGAACAAGCCGACCTCTCCGGCCAGGCGGAAGCTGTCGCAGTCGTCTTTTTCTTCGGCGCCGAGAATACCGAAGTCGACGCCGAGCAGATTGAGCACTTTGGCCAGGCCCCGGCTGGCGTCCTTGCCTCTCTTGTGGTAGGACGGATAGGAACCCACGAACCAAAGGACATCGACCGGGCGGCCCAGGTCCTTTATCAGCGGCGCGGTCGATCCCGTTTCCGCGACCCAATCGGCCCGTTTGCGTGGCGATTCGCCCAATGGATTGCCGTATTCGAAAGTACTTTCGAACACATCCTGCAATTCCTGGGGCACGTTGGCGTCGAGCACGGCCACTTCCCGGGCCGCCGGCATGATCTCGATCATGTTGACGGCTTTCGGGCAAACCCGGAGGCAGTTCATGCAGGTGGTGCATTTCCACAGATCGGGGTCGGGGAGGAGCTCGATGCCCTGTTGCAGCTTGCGGAAAATGCGCAGGGGACCGTAATCGCCTCCGGCGATATCGACCGGACAGACGGGCACACATTGGCCACACTGGTAGCACCAGCCCATTGATTCACCGCCTGGCAGGTCGGTGACCTTATCCATAGCCCCGTTGGGGTCATAATCGAAAACGACGCGTTGGTCGAACATGCGGTTCCAGTCGGCAGTCAGTTCGATACCGTCAACCACGGCCTTTTCGATCTCCCTTATTTGATTCTTATCAACCGGCATATTGATTTTTGTTTTTCCTTTTTTTCAGGACACTGATTCGTTATGGTTTTTTTATGATCGATTATGATCAAATCGAAGAGATCATAAACAATCATAAAATATCCTAATGTATCTGCGTCCTCTATTGATTTTCAATTTTCAAATTCATTTAATCGATGTACTCCCAGAAGCCTTCTGGTAAACTCGGCCAGGTCGGGCACGACTTTATTGAACTCCTGGGTCATGCGCATGCGCAACACGGTGTAGGTGTAGATCACGTAGACGGAGCAGAGGAATACATCGGTGCCGAAAAGCGTACGGCTGATGTTTTGAAAGCCGGCGGCTTCACCGGTATGGTGAACGAAGGCCACTGCTTTTCCCACTTTCAGGTAGGCCTCTCCTTCGGTAGGCGCGCCGAGGTCGAAATTTTCGGTAACGACCAGGGGCAGCGCGCCGGTTTTTGTCTTGGGGTCCCACATCCACCGGCACCACAACCAGTACTGGTCGGGAAAGGTGAAATGGAGGAGTTCCCCCGCAAGATCGGTACGATGCTTCAGATCGAGTTGGCCCAACTGTTGGCAGAAGGTCTGGAAACGGGCTTCCACCGCCTCTTCTCCGTACAGGAGGTTCATCATCCACTTTTTCAGTTCTCCGACCGGATGGGCTTCCAGGATCTTTTTGGCGCTCCGGCGGGTAGCGAATACCGAGCGGAGCAACTGGAAAGCCTGGTCGCCGGAAAGCTGGTCGAGCGCTTCGCGATCCAGGGTCTGTTTGAAAAACCGGCTTTTCAATTCGAGGCTTCCGGCGATAGCAGTCAGTTCATCTGCTGAGACTTTTCCCAGCACTTCCTGCATGAATTCCTTTGCGCTCGCCGTGTCTACGATCTCACTCATATTTTATGCAGGTACATTCACTTGTTTACGAACGGCGGCGATAGCTTTCATGGCGGCCAGGCCGGCCATTCCGACGGAGTCTTCCAGGTCGGCCGGTCCGGTGCAGGCCCCGGCGGCGAATACGCCCGGCACGTTGGTGCTCACGGTGTTCAGCGGGCCGCCGACCGTTTCGATAAAGCCGTACTTGTTTAGATTCAGGCCGAAGATCCTGGCCATATCTTTGGTGCCGCTGCTGGGTTCCATTCCCACCGACAGGATGACCATATCCATGGGCACTTCCATCGGACGGCGGAGGGTCGTATCTTCTCCGCGGACGAGCAGTTTGTCGCCTTTTTTGAGGATCTCGGTGGCGATGCCCTTGATGTAGTTGACCTTGTATTTCTCCTGGGCGGGCCAGTAGATTTCATTTTCCCAATAGCCGTACATCCGCATATCGATGTAAAAGATGTAGACCTTGCAGTCGGGCACCTGCTGGCGGATCTCGATGGCTTCTTTGGAGGCGATGCCACAGCAGACCTTGGAGCAATATTCATTGCCGATCTGGCGGTCGCGGGAGCCCACGCATTGGATGAAGCAGACCCGCTTGGGTTTTTCGCCGTTGGAGGGGCGGACGAAGTTGTGGGCCTTGAGCATTTTCTCGCAGTCGACGAGCGTGATGACGTCGTCGTGCTCGTAGTAGCCGTATTTCTGGGTCTCGCGTCCCGGATCGAAGTGCTTAAAGCCCGTGCTGACGATCACGGCGCCGGCTTCGATCTCGACCTCTTTACCCATAGTAAGGCCTTTGATGCGAAAGTCACCCACCGAGCCTTCGGCGCCCACCACGATGGTGTTGAGCAGGATCTCGATATTCGGGTTGTTTTCCACCGGTTCGATCATTTCCCGCAGGGCTTCGTCGGTGTCGCGCAGATCGGGGGTGAGGGCCGCGTAGGAAGCTTCGTCGGGAGTGCCGCCCAGGCGGTCCCTTTTTTCTACGAGAATGGCCTGATAGCCCAATTCGGCGATCCCTTTCGCCGCTTCCAGTCCACCGGGGCCACCCCCGATCACTAATATTTTTTGATTTGCCATGTTTTTCAATATTATAAATGAATCAAAGATGGTGGAAGGCCTTCCACCATCTTAAAATAGTCTACTCTACGTCTTCCCAGGTGAGGTACTGTTTGGACCCATCCTGGAGCCGGGCTACCGATGCTTCAAACTCCCGCCATTTTTCATCGGGGTCGAGGCCGAGTTTTGCGAGAAACCGCGTGTTGTCGGTATTATGCCAGTGCATTTGCAGCACCTTATAAGGGTGTGCGCCCATCGCCAGTGCTGCGATCTGGGAATCGGACAATACCGGGAGACCGACCTTTTTACCGTGTGCCTTTGCGGCAAACTGGCTTTGGTCGAGAGTGGTCACGCACCCCGTGTCGTGGGTGACGGTAATATCGGGATTGGCTTCTTCCATCATCACTTCGATCTTGCGTTGCACCGAGAAGGAGCGGGAGAAGTCGCGCGATACCAGGATATGCCGGAAACCGAATCCACAGCAATCGAACCAGGTCGAATAATCGGCCACATTGATGCCCAGTTCCTGCAATACGCCGGTAATGATCGCGGTGCGCTGGGCGCCGTAGATCTCCGGGGTATAGATGGCATCTTCTTCGATCAGTTTGTGGTAGTGACAGGCCGGATGCACGGTTGCCGTTATTTGGCTCATATCGACCACCTGGCGTTCCTTGATGCGGTCGCGCATGGCGTAGACCCACTCGCTGTAGTGGACGATCTCTTCGGGGATGACCAATTTCTTGCCCAGTTTGGCCATGATCTTGCGGACCTTGTCCCGGAGTTCGGGATAGTGTATGAGGGCCTGGCGCACTTCCTTGTAGTGGCCGAAGCTGGTGCCGCAGTGGATGAGGGGGTAATACCCCGTTTCATACGCAGTGGCGAAGTTGCGGATGGCGACGGCTGCCTGCGCTTCCGGGTTGGAAGTGGCGGAGGCGTAATAGTTCCAGGCTGTGCAGGAGGTCTGATCCTTCGGGTCCATATAATCGAGCCCAAGCTGGCGGTTGAGCCAGAAAATGGAGGTCGAATAGCCCGGGATGTGCCCGCACTGACCACAGCTTTTGTGGTGCCAGGTCTTTTCTACCGGGATCTTTTTGATGCGCCCGAACTTGGTTTTCACCTCGATATAAGGTTCGGGTACCCGCTGGACGATGATTTCCCCATCTCTTTCCAGTTCGTCCAAAATTTCGTGGTAGTCCTCTGTCGGCGGATTTTCGGGGAGTTGAAAATCGCGGTCCTTGGCAGCGGGAATGACAGGCAAATGTATCATAAGCGGTATTGGTTTTTTAAGTTAGAAAGATACGTCGTCGTACCCGGCTTCTTCCAGGCGTTCCTCCATCACGTCGACCAGGATATCGTAAAGGCCTTCGTCGATCTCTTCGATCATGTCCATGACGCCGGTCATGTGCCAGATGAGATAGAGTTCGATGATGGTCTTATCGCTGACTTCCCAGCCGGTTTCGGTGGTATGGAGGGTTTCGGGCGGCAGGGCACGACGCCACACGTCGAGGTTTTCGGCAATATCGTGCACATGCCCACCCCAGTCGGGAAAGGCATTGGGTTGAAGCATGTCGGGCGAAACCTGTGTCCCGGTCGACATGATCTTGTAGATAATGCGTCCGTAGCCCTCGAGGGCTTCCTTGGCGGTGCCCAGCCCGTTGCGCACAGCCACTTCCCGCATGATCGTGATCAGCATGCCGGGCGAGTTGTGCCTTGGGCAGCGGTCGCAGGAAAAGCATTGGGAACAGTCCCAAATGCTATCGTTCATGAGGATATACATCAGGTCGACATCCTCCCTGGCAGCCGCCTGGGCGATGACCCGGGGACTGAAGTCGTAGAAGCGGGCCGAGGGGCAGGCCGCTACACAGATGCCGCACTCATAACAGCCGTAGAGCGCATGGTCCTGGTACCGCATGTCCGCCTTGACCTCCTCGAAGAGCCGTTCTTTTTCTTCGTAGGGAACCTTGTCGTATTGTCTGGTGGATAGATCTAGACCCATTATTTTGATTAGTTTATAAGTTATTAAGTTTATAAGGTTGGTTTACAAAAACTTATACCCTTATAAACTCAAAAACTGAATTTAGTATTCATCCGTCCCTTCGATATGCGTGCAAGTCACGCCGTCCTGGTCGATCTTGGCGCGGTAGGCTTCTACGGCTGCATCTCCGGTCAGCAGGTCTTTGAGGTCTGCTTCCAGGTTTTCGGGTTTCATCTTGAGTATCCAGCCGTTTTGATAGGGGCTTTTATTAACGAGTTGGGCGTCTTTTTCGAGGTTTTCATTTACTTCCACGATCTCACCGGTCATGGGTGATTTGACGGGGCCGACCCATTTGCCGCTTTCGACGGTGGCGATGGGTTTGCCTTTTTCCCGGGAAACGCCGGCTTTTTTAGGGCGAGCGTGGAGAATGGGGCCGGCGAGGGATTGGGCAACGTCGGTCATGCCGATCGTCACGGTGCCGTCGTCATTGACGCGCACCCAGGTGTTGTCCTGTACCGAGTAGTAGAGGTTGGTCAGGATCACGCAGTTGTTTATTTTTTCGTTTGACATAAGGTTTTTTTTTTAGTGAAGAGTGAAGAGTGAAGTGAAATCTCTTCACTCTTCACTCTTCACTTTGATTAAAAGTACATGACATGATCATAATCCAGGGCCAGGTCGATGATACTGGTGGCGCCGAGTATTTCGACATCGTCGATGAGGTCGTCGGGGGTCATATCCCAGAGGGTCAGGCTTTGCTGGCAGACCCGGAGCTTGACCTCGTTGTCGATGGCCATATCGAGCATGGTTCGGAGGGTGACGCCGCTGCCGGGAACGAGGCAAACCTCTTCGGCTGCGCCTTTGCGCAACTGGTTGGTGCCGTTCATGGTGAACCAGATCATCACGTCCATCTCCATGGCAGCGGCAGCCACGGCATAGTAGATGGGGGAGTAGGTGCGGGTCGGAGTATCGACCCCGTGGGTTTGGATCACGAGGATCTTTTTGCCTTCCTTGTCTTCCATGAAGGTAGCTTTATGTTTGTGTTAGATGATTAAAATAATTCACATTCTTTATCCGGGTCTGAATAGACGAAGATGAAGTTCTTGTTCCAATCCCAGTTTTCCACTTCATCCATCAGGTAATCGTATAAGTCGTTTTTATCTTTTGCGTATTTCACCAATCTCAATCGTTCGGCACGTCCCGCGTTGTTGGTGGCCAATATTTCCAGCAGCAGCCATTCGTGGGGGTGCTTTTGGTAAAGTTGGGCCATTTCCCCGGCACTGTATTCCCGGCTATCCGCATCCACAGTTTACTTTTTCATTTTCAAAAGAATAGTCATCCAGTCGTCTATTTCGATGCCCGGTGATTCGGCTCCGTGCAGTTCGAAGAAGGCTTCCAGTGTTTCCCGCAGGCTTTCCGCTTCAAGCGGCACGTTGTGCAAAGCCCTTTCCAATCCATTCAATTTACTTTTTGGATGGAAGGGGAAATCTCCGGAGAAAGAAACCTGGTCGATTGCGGGCCCTCGAGTCCGGATGGTTGCATTTAACGAATGGCCATTTGCCGAATGCTCAATCTCACCGATATACACGCCGGCGTGGACTTTTACGGTTCGTCCTTCCTCCGGGGGCAGGCGATGTTGGAACAGCCACTTATCGGTGCTGAACTTTCGGTCCAGTTTTTCCATCCACTCCATTTCTGTTTCGGTAAAATCGCCGGGTATGCATTCCCTTTTCAGGGTGGCAGCACATTTTTCGGCATACACTTCCTTCACCCGTTCCAGGTCGGGGGCGTCGCCCAATTCCTTTTTGAATGTGGTAAGATACTGGTCGAGGCTTTGGCGGAATAACTCCCGAAAGGCGCTGTTGGGCGCCTGGAGGATGCGGGCCATTCGTTCGCCGTTGAAATCGAACAGGAAATTGCCGGTCACCACTTCCGCGTTGCCGATAGCGGCGGCGCCGGTGCCGACGATCTTTTTCCCCTTTACATGCACATCGTTGGGTGGGTAGGGGTATGCCTGTATGCCAAAGAACTGGTATGTGTCGATCAACGGTTGAACGAACAATTGAAAGCGGGTATCTACTTTTCTGGGCAGGTTTTCCGGTTGGAAGATCCACTGCACGAAAAGCTGATCATCGTCGATAAAGACCGTGCCACCTCCTGTTTCCCGCCGGATCACGGGGATGCCGAGTTTTCGGCAATAATCGAGATCCACCTCCCGGTCGGCATCCTGATGGAAGCCCACGCAGACATACGGGTTGTCCGGACGGGAAAGTACCACCGTATCCGGGGAACCGGGCGACATGGCATAGGCCAGGGCGTGGTAGATCGTTTGGCTACGCAAACCAGATACCCGCCCGGCATCGATCAAACGTATGGGCAAATCTTTTTTCACCCCTGGATTTAAATGAAGAGGTTAACCTCCGCTTCGGCGGCGTAGGCCAGGAAGGCGGCCGCGCCGGCTACTTCCGCTTCATCGATAAAGTCTTCTTTTGTAAAACCGAACACATCCATGGTCATCTGACACCCGATGAGGCGAACGTCCATGTCCAGGCAAGCTTCGCGCAGTTCTTCAACTGTGGCTACGCCTTTGTTCTTGAACATCTTTTTCATCAATCCCGTGGCGGCGGATTCAAAGCCCGGGATATTGGCCATCAGGATATTCGGCATCGGCCAGTTGATGTTCTGGAATCCTTCGCTGCCAAACGGCATTTTCATCGGCATTGCCGGATTGCCGAGGGGCGACACTTTGGCGTCGAGCTCTTTTTTCAGCAGGGGCAGGCCGTAGAAGGTGAAGAAAATACCCACTTCCCAATCCATTGCTGCTGCGGCAGAAGCCAGGATAAAAGGAGGATAAGCCCAATCAAGCGTACCTTTAGAGGCGACCATGGCAAGGCGCTTGGGCTTGCCACTTTCAGTTGAACCTGCCATTTTAGTGGGTTTTTTTGATGAAAAAGCGGTAAACTCCTCCCTCGTCCTTTGCTTCCAGCAACTCGTGCCCGGTTTGCTTGGACCATGCTTGCATGTCGGGCATGGCGCCTGGATCGGTGGCGATCATTTCGAGGACTTCCCCAACTGCCATAGCGCTGATGGCCTTCTTGGTCTTGACCACAGGCATGGGGCAAAGCAGCCCCTTGCAATCAAGTTCTTTGTTAACAGTGAAATCTGCCATGGTTGACGTTTTATTTGGATATTTCTCTTAAAAAGTATGCTCTATGTTTCGAATGCCGGGCAAGAATAAGGCATATTTTGGGGAAGATTTGACAGGTTAAAGCATAAAGATATGAACAGGTGTTCATTTTTCCAAGGATACAAAATTCATTTTTTATGAAAAGAATGATCTTTGGATATAAAATTTTATTTTGAATTTCTCTAAATAAGGAAAATCGGCGGGTGTTTATATCATAATAGTCTTTACGGAAGAAGGCGTTTTCAGCAGGAAGGTCGTGAAGGTATTTAATTAAACGCAAAGGCGCTAAGGGCGCTAAGACAACTTGCTTTGCTTAAAAACGGGTTCTTCAAACCGTTTTCAGCACCAATGCAGGCTCTTTTAGCGCCCTTAGCGCCTTTGCGTTTATATATTTTTAATTCTGGATCCGAACGGCTGTACTTACCGAATCATTCCCATTTCCTCCTACAAGGTAGTAAAGTCCGTTGGGGAGGTTAGGGAGTTCGATCTGCCATACATTCAGACCGGCGGAACCGGAAACGGTCTTATTCCAAACCTCCTGACCCAGGGCGTTTACCAGGCGGATCGGGAGCTTTTCCACGGCATTTTCCAGGGAGACCGCCACGGTCAGGTCGGTAGCAGCCGGGTTGGGGAACACGCCGAAGCTGGTGAAATTACTGCCGGCTTCTTCCACGCCCGACACCATTCCCACCAGGGTTTTCTCGAAGGAGATGTTGCCGGTGCCGGAGCCGCCGAAAGCGGTGAAGAAGACTTTCCAAAGTTCATTATTGGCCAGTTTGACGAAGAAAACCCGATCGGGATCGAGTTCCCAGGAGAAGGTGGTCAGATTGAAAGATTTCCAATCCTGTCCGATCACATCCAGGTGGGAGTCGAGGCTGTCGAGGTAGTCTTCGTAATTGACGGTAGCGGGGTTGACGCCGTTAGCTTCGGCCACTTCGATGCCGAAGCCGGACAACACGCCGGTGGAAGGATAGGGCACGATCTCCCCGTTTAATTCCAACGGTGCGAAATACCTCGTGAACAGGAGGTCCCATCCTGCCGGACTTGGCGTGTATTCCCCGGTAGTAAAGGAGAAATATACGAGAGGGCTGTCTGAAAAATCACTTTTTAGAACCGTGCTATGCACCTCGCCGGAACCGTCCAGTTCAGCAAACCGCCAGTAATACGTGTCGTTGACCAGCGAATCGATCATGATCTTTTTCCAGGAACCGTTGCGCAGTTGGAGGGCATAGACCCTGACGCCGATGGTCTTTTCGTCGAAGGGGCTGTAGAATCCCCAGCCGTAGTCGTAGGGATCGAGGGGATCTTTCACGCTGTTGAAGGCCCCTGTTGCCCAGTCCGTTTCCGGGTTGTAGAGGCTGTCTTCCAGCATACCCGGGTCGATCACGTCCGACCATTCCCAGGTGAGGCCGAGCCAGAGTTGTACGACGGGCCCACCGGAATTGCCGGCTTCATTCGTAAAAACACCTCCGTCGCCGGGATCGGTGGTAAAGGCGAGGTCCCATGCATTATTGGCCAAGGTCGTTTGCGCGTTGTCGGCCATAGTGTAATAGACCTGAGTACTATAACCATTTCCCACCGAGACGGTCACCGTTTCCTGGGCATGGAGAAAAAAGGCAATTGCTAAGAATGATAAAAGGGTAATTGATCTTTTCATTGGGAATTTTTTTTAAATATTTGGTATAAATATAACGAATGACCCTAAAACCGGCACTAGGATTGCCCAGGCCGGTTTGTTTTTTACAAAAAAAGTACAACAATGACCGATCCGATACCCAAGTCCCTGGAGGAAGTGCATGCGACCGTGGAGACCCGGAAGAAAGGTTTTTTCCGCCGGCTTTTTGCGTTCATGGGACCTGCGTATCTGATCTCGGTCGGATACATGGACCCAGGCAACTGGGCGACGGATATAGCGGGGGGCAGTCAATTCGGGTACACACTGATCTGGGTATTGCTCATGTCCAACCTCATGGCCCTGCTGCTGCAGAGTCTGAGCACCCGTCTGGGGATCGTCAGCGGCCGGGACCTGGCTCAGGCATCGAAAGAGACGTACGGACGCGGCACCAATTTTGTCTTTTACCTGCTCGCGGAGGTGGCCATAGCTGCTACCGACCTGGCCGAAGTGCTGGGGATGGCGATCGGCCTGCAATTGCTGTTCGGCCTGCCGCTGTTGTGGGGGGTGGTCCTGACGTTTTTCGACACTTTTATCCTGCTTTTTTTCATTCACCGGGGCATGCGGGTGATCGAGGCGTTCATCCTGGCGCTCATCGGGATCATCGGGCTGGCTTTTCTGGTGGAAGTATTTCTGGCGAAACCGGACGTAGGCGCCCTCGCCACCGGCTTCATTCCCAGCATTCCCAACAGTGCTGCCTTGTACATCGCCATCGGCATCATCGGGGCAACGGTCATGCCCCACAATCTCTATTTGCACTCCTCGCTGGTGCAATCCCGGAAATTCGCCCATAACCTATCGGAGACCCGGGGGGCCCTTCGTTTCAATTTCATCGACTCGGCCATCGCGCTCAACCTGGCCTTTTTCGTCAACGCCGCCATCCTGGTTTTGGCCGCCGCCACTTTTTACCGGGCCGGTATGTACGACGTGTCGGAGATCCAGGATGCGCACCGTTTTCTGCAGCCGTTGCTGGGCAGCCGCCTGGCGCCGATCTTTTTCGCCATCGCATTGATCGCTGCCGGGCAAAGTTCCACGCTCACCGGGACGCTCGCCGGGCAGGTGGTCATGGAGGGGTATCTGAACCTCCGCGTACAGCCCTGGATCCGTCGAATGCTCACCCGGACACTGGCGATCGCTCCGGCAGTACTGGCTATTGTTTTCCTGGGAGAGTCGGTGACCGGAAAAATGCTCATTCTCAGTCAGGTGATCCTGAGCCTGCAACTGGGGTTTGCCATCATTCCCCTGATCCACTTCGTCAGCGACCGCCGCCGCATGGGCAAACTGGCGATCGGACCCTTGGTCAAATTCCTGTCCTGGCTGACGGCCATCATTATCGTGGCGCTGAACGTCAAACTGGTAATCGACGAGATCGGTTCCTGGATTGCCGCTTCTTCTTCGCCCATGGTGCTTTGGCTCACGGTAGTTCCCCTGGCGGTGGGCGCCGCCGGGTTGATGCTGTACGTAACGGTTGCTCCCTTTGTAAAATCCTTCCTCGTAGAGCCCAAAACCGAACTGCACGCCAAGCCAGGCAGTCTGGAGGTGTTCGAGCGAAAGACATTCAAAAAAATTGCCATTGCCATCGATTTCAGCGACATCGATATACAGACCCTGCGCTACGCCATTTCCATGGGCGCACCGGATACGGTCTACCAGCTCATTCACGTCGTAGAATCGGCAGGCGCTATTTTGCTGGGCGACGAGATCCGCGATAAGGAGACCGGCGACGACGCCAAGCGCCTTGATTTTTATGCACAGGAAATGCAGAGCAAGGGATTCAAAGCCGAGACCTACCTGGGCTTCGGCAACCCCAAGACCAGTATACCGCAGGCCGTGCAGGAGTTCGGCGCCGAGTTGCTGGTGCTGGGCGCGCACGGGCACCGGATGTTCAAAGACCTCATTTTCGGCACGACCGTCGATTCGGTGCGGCACAAGGTGGGAATTCCGGTGTTTATTGTGCGGGAGGAGGGGTAGGTCCAAACAGGGGCCTTTTGATCTTCCGGTCCATGTCGAGGGAAAAACCGACCACTCGCTTTGAGTATATTCTAAAGAAAAGTGAATTGACGGCCGCCGGCCGTCAATTCACTTTTCTTTAGAATATTCGTTCAATTCTGCGTACCTTTTTTCTTCGAAAAAAACCACACATTAAAAAAATGATATTATGGAAACTCTGGAAATCGTCATTGGTCTGATTTTCATCTTTTTGCTTTTGAGCCTCCTGGCCACAACGGTGCAGGAATTACTGGCGTCCGCCACCTCCCTGCGCGGGAAGATCCTGCTCAAGGCCATCGTCAAGCTGCTGGAACTGGACAATGCGGAAGGATTGGACCGGGCCGCAAAAAGCGAGTTGGTCAAAGGCTTTAAAAAACAGGTAAAGAACAGTAAGGTCTACCAGAAGTACAGCGGCAAGTTCCTGTTTGTGGAGCAATTGCCTTCCTATCTGACCGCTGACCAGGTGACTGCCCTCATTACCGAGTTGATGGAAAACGACACACCCGCCGAGGCCGACGCGCCCACGGCCCGGGGCTTGAGCGCTGAGCCCGCCCAGCCCGCGATGCTTTCCAACATGAAACAAAGAGACCTGCAGCGCAACCTGAGCGTCATCATGCAGGGCGGCAAAAAGATGGATACGACCGTGCGCAGCCGGGGCATTTTTGAGGTAGTAGAGGAATCGGAGGAGGCCTTGAAAAAAGCCGAGGAAGTCGTCGACAAGGCCAAGCTCGCCTTCAAAAAGCAATACGATGAGATCATGCAACGGGCCACGGGCTGGTACAAGCGCAGCATCCAAACCTGGCTGATCCTCGTCGGACTGACGATCGCCATCTGCTTCGACGCCGATACCTTCAAGATCTGGCACAACCTGACCTACAATCCGGAATCCCGTCAGGAGTTGCTTCAACTGGCCCAGCAGTTCACCGACGACAACCGGATCAATGTATACACCACCAATCCCGACAGCATTCCGCAAGACACCCTGGAGAACATCTCCCGGCTCCGGACCATGGTCGATTCGCTGTTGTACAACGAGATCCAGAAAGTGCCGTCACCCCTGGGCCTGGGCTGGGATGCCTCCCTGGCAGAGCAGTACCAAAGCAGCGGCTGGAAACCCGGAAGTAGCTGGCTATTCTACCTGAAAAAATTCTTCGGCTGGACGGTTACCGCCCTGGCGGTCTCGCTGGGGGCGCCGTTCTGGTTCGATATGCTGCAGAAAGTGATCCAGATCCGGAATGCCGGGGTAAGGCCGCAGGATGCGGAGAAGCAGCAGGCGCAGGCAGCTTCCAAGTAAAGAAACCGGAATTGTGGGGCGCATTTGTCGCCCCGCAATTCTTATTTACGGATGTTACGCATTTTTTTAATATCCGTGGATGCAAGGAGCCTTCCTCCCCCTCCCTACGGTCGACCCCTCCAGAGGGGTACAATGTTCTGCATTTCAGAATACTGGATCATATTTTCTGAACATTCGTAAAATGACCAGGCGAAACAGGATGACATTGAGTTTTGCACAAATGTACCCCTCTGGAGGGGTCGACCGTAGGGAGGGGGAGGAAAAACGCTCCACAACCCCAGATGCTCAAGTAGTGCGTAACAGGAGTTATTTACCAAAATAACCCTTCAGCTCTTTTTTTCTTCAGAAAAACCAAAAATTCCACCACCACCATGACCCAAGACCAGTACCTCCAGGAACGCCTCATCGACCAATTTGCCTGGTACGACGCCAAAGCCGGCTGGAACCAGAAGCGGTACCGCCTTTTCAAGACCATCGTCATCATTCTCTCGGTCTTTATTCCACTGGGCGCGGGCTTTATGGAGCAGGGAGGGCCTGCCCTTCGCTTTGCCGTCGGGACGGCCGGAGCGCTGGTGGCAATTTTTGAAGGGATCTCCTCCCTAAACAAGTACCAGGAAAAATGGACCGAATACCGGCGGGCCGCGGAGTACCTGAAGCGGGAACGCCTGCTGTTCGAAACCCAGTCGGGGCCTTATCGCGACGAAAAAGACCCCTTCCGGCTGTTGGTCGAACGGGTGGAGACGTTTACGGCGGAGGAAAACCAGCAGTGGGCCCAGTATATGCAGGAGAAAAAGGATGGTTAATCTTCGGCCTCGTACGTCTCGAAAAACTCTTTCCGGGCAATGCGATACACCTCTTTCCTATCCACCGGCACAGCCAGAAAGTCGCCTAATTTTGCGACCATCTCCTCATCCCAGGGGGCTTCGAAGTAGAAAGGCGCGAAGAGCCCAAGTTCGGCGAGCATGGAGGGCGTGAGCTCCAGGGCGATCACCTGACCGGTGGGGCGGTATTCGGAGAAGCCGTCCCCGGCTTTTTGCAGGAACACGTATTTTTTGTGAAATTTTTCGGGAGGGACGATGTACATCTCCCCGGCTCCGGTCTTGTTTTTAACCAGGTAGTCGCCTTTCCGGGCGCGGTTGCTGGTTTCGATGCCATCGCTGGTGCTGGTTTCGATCTCTTCGCCGCCGAGGGCTTCTTTAGCGAAAACGTGCGTGATTTTGCGGTAGAGGCGGCCTTCCTCCTGCAGGTAGGGGAGCAGACGGGAGAAAAGGCTGGATTGGGAGACGGGGCGCATACGGGTACGGATATTTTGAGACAAGCTAAGGAATAAATTCATTCAAATGTTTGATTTAAAAGGAAAAGTAGCCATCGTAACCGGTGGCGCCATTGCTCCGGGCTTTTTTATCGGATAACAAAACCGCAGCTTCCTTTAAATGAAGATGGCACATTGACCCAAAGAGGACAAACCATCCTCCGTGGAACGCCCTTCAAAAAGTTTGGCCGGCCAGATGAGCTGGTCAGTACCGCGATCTGGCTTTGCAGTGATGCGTCGAACTTTGTAACGGGGATCGTAGTGCCTGTGGATGGAGGGTTTAGCGCTTTTTCGGGAGTTTAGTAAGCCACCGGGTGACAGACTAAATCCAAGCTTGAGTAAGCTGCGTTTCATCGCCAACTCAATAAGTTTTGTACCTTGTCAAACAGAATTATTGGATTATTCAAGTCACTGTTGCTTGTTGTGAAAATTTGACCACCAATAGTAAACCCAGAAAACCCTTCCTCTGGCATCTCGAAACATTGAGCACCTAAAAATTAATTGAAAATGACCAGGTACTTTTTACTCATTTTTTGCATTCTAGTTTATTTGCCTCTAATTGGGCAAAATTCGGACAATAGGTTGAGCCTTGAGAGGAAATATGATTTAAAACAGATCTTTCAAGGACATGTTTTTACGGATGATACAGGCCATTACCTTTACCTTAATCAATACCACCACCTAGAATCTGGAACACCTGGTGGTCAGGCATCGGTGATTTTTGAGAAATATGATCCTAAATTCAACCTAATCTATAGCAAGGATTTGGAATCTTTTGAACCCCAAGCTCATTCTGTTGGGATAACCCATTTCAACGGGCATTTTTTTTGGATGTGGAAGAAGAGAACCAATGGTAACAGTCCTATTGAGTTGAATTTGACTCAAATTTCCCCGGAAGGTGAAGCAGGCAGGACCATCCTGGTAGGAAAAAGTCAATTTGATAGTGGATATACAATGCCTGAGACAGAATGGAAGACTTCTTATGACGGATCGAAATTGTTCATGATGACCACTTTCGATCAAGATGAGGGTAACAGAAAAATTAACCTGCACATTGCGATATTGAATGAGCAACTTGAGTCCCTGAATGTCCATCAATATGAGCTTCCCTACACCGAAAAACAGATTGATATCCAAAAATGGACAGTAGATAATAATGGTAATGTCTACCTGTTGGCAAAGGTCTATGTAGATAACCGAGGGAAAGAGACAAAACGAAATGACGAATGGCTAGCAGCCTATGACATGATTTTGTTTCGATTCGGGCAAGGTTCGACATCAGCAGTTGAGTCCATTCTCAATTTGGAAGGAGTTTTTACAAAAGTTGCCGATATAGAAATTTCTCCCCAAGGGGAACTCTATGGGGCAGGATTATTCTCGAATAAGCCAAATGGTAATATACAAGGCTTATTTTTCCTAAAAATTGATCCGCTCAATGGTTCGGTTATAACTCAAACGAAAAAGGAATTTTCCAAAGCTGACTTTGACCGGATGAACAGCAAATATCTTGGTATTACAGAAGGAAAGTTAGGTCTGGACCTCATGTTCCAGATAGGGGACATACTTTTCTTAGAAAATGGCTCCATTTTTATTACAATTGAAAAGAACACGGGAGGGTTAAATGTAGATGCATCAGGAGGGGGGGCTATGTCCTATCGAAGTACTGATATCATCGTTTTCCATTTTGAGGGTGGGGGCAGGTTTAAAGAAATTTACATCATTCCAAAAGATCAATTCTCAGATGCTGGCGGTTTTTTGGGACATATCGCATTTTCCCATAAAGAGAAGGTCTATTTCATCTATAATGAAAGCAAAAACAACCTAAAAAAAACAATCGATAGCCCTCACTCGATGGTCCAATTTTTGGAAAAAGCAGTTGTCGTGGTGACATCAATAGATACTAAAGGTACAATAGAACGAAGCCCCCTTATGGATGCCAATGTTATTGGTCGCCCCATTGCTATTGAGTATTGCTCCTTAATTGACCATGACTCCTTGTTTTTTGTCACGAAAAAGTCAAAATTTCTCACAACATACTTGCAATTTGGGCAGATTCCCCTGCCAAAATTATAAGTATGAAGTACCTATTGACAAAAGGTTGGAAATTCTATTTCTCTACTATTTTGTCTTTGTCTTTACAGCGCGGCAACAAGAAAAAGGGTCTTCAAGGTGGGATCCCGATAACAAAATGCGCATGCTAATAATTAGCCCCAGGCGACCATTTTACAAAAAAAAGCGCTGAAAAATAATTCAATGAATTTATTTTCAGCGCTTTATTAAGATTCAATTGTCGGGGTGACAAGATTTGAACTTGCGACCACACGCCCCCCAGACGTGTACTCTACCGGACTGAGCTACACCCCGTGTAGTAAAAATCGTGGGTGATAGCAGACTCGAACTGCTGACCCCTGCTCTGTCAAAGCAGTGCTCTGAACCAACTGAGCTAATCACCCATGGGAGTTTTTAAGTTTTTAGGGTATGCGTTTTTAGACCTCAAAAACTTATACCCTTATAAACTTAAAAACCAAAAATAGCCCTTTCTTCAAAAGGCGGATGCAAAAATAAGGAAATTTGGGTTTTTATTCAACCTTGACAGTAGAAAGAGTTGAAAAAAATTAGGGTAGCTGCCGGCGTCGTAAGGTCAGGGTGGCAATGATGTTGTCGGGAGCCCAGGAATGGGCATAGGTGACTTCCAGAAAACCTTCCATCTGAAAGCGAACCCGTACCCAATCGTTGAGCGAGCAGCGTCCTTCGCTCTTGGTGATGATCTCCCTGAATACCAGGGTTTTGTCGTCT